>CAWECM010000001.1:0-1727040 GCA_963807755.1 uncultured bacterium
GCGCTGGTGGAGGAACTCGAAGATCTGCTGCTCGGAGCCGAGGTCGAGATCGCCGTCGCCGTCGAGCTGGAAGCGCGAGATCCGCTGCGTGTTCGCCGGGCTGTTCGCCGAGTAGAAGAGGTAGATCCAGCCGCTCGTCTCGTAGTCGGTGCTTGAGGGCGATTCCCAGCAGGCCGTTCTCGTGGCTGGTATTGACCGGGACGCTGCCGATCTCGCTGGAGGCGTCGGACACCGGGTCCCAGGCGCCCATCACGCCGCGCTTCTCGACGTAGAAGACGGTCCCCGTCGGGAGCGACCTCGATCTCCATCGGGTTGAGCGTCGTGTCGACGAGCTGGGTCTTCTCGAACTCGTCGGCCTCGAACTGGGCCAACGCCGGCGCAGTGCAGATCAAGAGCCCCGCCAGCGTCCCGAGCACTGCCGCAACCGGAGTCAACAACCGACGCATACCCGCTTCTCCTTCTCTGGGGATCCGGAACGCGCTTCCCACCTGCCGGGGCCGCGACCGGACCGTTCCCGCCATCTCCTCCTATCGAGGATCGTTCCTACCAGCGGCCGTCCGCGAGTCAAGCTTCGCCGGGTTCGGGCCTGTCGTTAGCCCGCCCGATTCATTGCAACTCCTTGCAAGATGTGTCACGAACGCCCGAAGAGTTGCTGGCGCGCGCGACCCTCAGCCCGTGCGGATCGCGCCCTCGCCGGCGATCTCGAGCCGGGCGCCGGCATCACGAAGGACCGCCCGCTGCACGTCCGGAAGGTCGCCGTCGACGATCACGGCATCGAGCTCGTCGACACCCAGCACCGGCAACAGCGACTGCACCCCGTACTTGGAGGAGTCGAGCAGGCCGACGGTCTGCGCCGAGACTCCGTGGATGGTGCGCAGGACGTCGGCGATGTTGCGCTGTGCCGTCGAGAGCCCCACGTCGGGCGTGATCCCGATCGCCGAGATGAAGCTCGTGGCGAAGTTGAGTCCGCTCAGGAACTCGACCGTCCAGCGCCCCCCGATCATCCGCAGGTTCTGATCGACCTCACCCGGGGCGACGATCAGATGGATGCCCTCGTGGTCGAACTCCGCCGCGATCGCCGGCGAGTTCGTGACGAGCGTGAGCGAGCGCACCGAGCTCGCGGCGAGCGCGGTCGCCAGCGCCGCACAGGTCGTCGACGTGTCCATGAACACGGTCGAGTCCTCCTCGATCCATTCGAGCGCCCGCTGCGCCATCTGCGCCTTGGCGGCTGCGTTGCGCGGGCGCCTGCTAGCCCACGCCGTCCGGTTGGCGCGCTCGTTCTCAGACAGCCGGGCGCCGCCGTGGACGCGCTCGACCAAGCCCTCGTCCGCGAGTGTGCCGAGGTCGCGGTGGATCGTCGCCGGCGACACGTCGAGGTCGCGCGCGAGCTCGCCGACCGCGGCGGCGCCGTCGCGCCGGATCCGGTCCAAGATCGCTGAGCGTCGAAGCGTGCCCTTCATCATCCCCCCGTCGCGATGCGCGCCGGTCCCTCCTCATCCGATTCCGCGAGCTCGATGAACCGTCGCGCCACCCGTGTGCCGAACTCGGGGTCATTCACCGCCAGATCGAGGGTGCCGCCCCACGGGGACCGTGTCGATGAGCTCTTGCTCGAGCGTCTCGATCAGGGCCAGGTCCGCCTCGGGATCCCACATCGGCCCCCCCTCGACATCGATCAGCGAGTACCCCCTGGTCGGGGCGACAACGGCCACCGGGCCGCGGGCGTCGTTGAGCCGCCCGGCGATGATCCGGCCGAGTTCGACCATCTCCTCGCGTGACAGGCGAACCAGGGTGGCGACCGGGTTGTGCCGGTAGGGGGGGCGGGAGCGCCAGCGCTCGGGCAGCGAGTCGAGCGCGCCCTGGTTGAAGAAGTCGGCGCAGCCGGGCGTGACGACCTGAGGAATACCGAATCGGCCCGCGACCGTCAGCCGGTCGGGCCCGGTTGCGTGGACGCCGTCGAACAGGGTGTTGGCGAGCTCGGAGATGCTGAGCTCGATCACGCCCGCGAGCGACGAGCTCGCGATCAGGTCCTCCATCGCCGGCCCGCCGACGCCGTTCGCGTGGAAGATCACCGGCTCCCATCCCCCCTCTTCGAGGGCATCGCAGGCGGCCATCGCGCCGGGGGTCGTTTGCCCGAGCATCGTCACCCCAACGCTGCGCGCGCCCAGGCCCGTCACGGCCGCCCCGGCATCCCGCGCCATGCCGACCACCGCGGCCACGGCGTTGTCGAACACCGCGCGCGAGATCGGGTTGACCCCGAGGATGTCGATCACCGAATGCATCACAGTGACGTCGCGGCGACCGGTGAACGGAGCGAACGCGCGGGGGCCCGAGGCGCTCGGGGAGACGATCACCTTGGGCACTCCGACCGGCAGCTCCTGCATCGCAGCCGCCCCGATCAGCGCGCCTTCGGCGCCGCCGAGGCAGAGCGTGCCGTCGAGCTGGCCGCGGTCGTAGAGGTCGCGGACGACACGGCGGGCGCCGTCCTGCATGAACTCGACCGCCGCGCCTCGGCTGCCGGCAGCCTGGACCGCCTCGAGCTCGTGCCCCGCGGCCGCGCGACCTCCTCGCGGGTGACGTCTGCGGCGCAGCCGGGCTCACCGAGGATCCCGGTGTCGATCACGACCGGCTCGCCGCCGAGCGCGGCGATCCGACCGCGGACGTAGTCGATCTCCTTCCCCTTGGTGTCGAGGGTCCCGAGGACCGCGATCCGAGGGCCGCCCTTCGCCATCACAAGGGAGATTATGCAAGAAAGATGACGAGTTTCGCGCGATTTGTTTAGGATGGCGCCGATTTGATGCTTGGTTCGCGCAAGATGGAGACGAACCGGCGCGCGTCAAGGAGGAGGACCGATGCACCTGTCGATGCACAACTGGATGCGCGCCGAGCCGCTGGAGGTCACGGTCCGCCGGCTCGCGTACGGCTACGAGAGCATCGAGATCAGCGGCGAGCCCGACAGTACGACACCAGCGAAGTGCGCGGGACCTGAAGGAGAACGGCATCCGCTGCTGGGGCGCGATGACGCTGATGCTCGACGGCCGCAACCTCGTGCCGGCGAGGAGGGGCCCGCGGAGTCGGTCCAGTACGTCAAGGACTGCGTGACGATGGTCGAGGAGTTGGAGGGCCACGAGGTCACGATCGTGCCCGGCGAGGTCGGCAAGGTCGTACCCGCGTCGACGCCGGAGGCCGAGTGGGGCTGGGCCGTCGACGGGATGAAGGAGATCTACGACTACGCCCAGAAGGCGGGCGTCCGGCTCGCGGTGGAGCCGCTCAACCGCTTCGAGACCTACTTCGTCAGCCGAGCCGACCAGGCGCTGGCGCTGGCCAAGGCGACCGGGCCCGAAGTCGGGGTCTGCCTGGACACGTTCCACCTCAACATCGAGGAGCCGACCCCTTCCAGGCGATCTCGCGTGCCGGCGACCGGCTGGTGGACTTCCACGTCGCCGACACCAACCGGCTGGCGTGTGGGATGGGCAGCTGGGACTGGGCCGGGTGGTCGAGACCGCTGAACAGCGGCTACGACGGCGCGCTGACGGTGGAGTTCGTCGCCCCGATCGACCGCACCCCGGCCAACCCGTTCCCGGACGCGCTCGAGACCGACCCGGTCGACATCAGCGACGAGCAGCGCAAGTTCATCGAGGACCACGGGTCGGACCTGTTCAGCGAGGCGTTCTACAGCTGGCTCGTGGAGCGCTGCTCGGAGGAGCTCCTACCGCTGATCAAGTAGGCCGGCAGGAAGGGAGAGCGATGGCGAAGGCACCTGCAACCCCGGGGGTGGCGAGCGAGCAAATCGAGCGGCTGCGGGGACGTCTGGGCGACGTCCCGGTGCTCACCGACGCCGAGGGCATCCGCGAGCGGTCGCTCGACACCTACTGGAAGGCGGCGGCACTGGCCGGCGACGGCCGCGGTCTCCTTCCGACGCCGTCGCCGGGCTGCGGACCGCCGAGGAGGTCGCGAGCACCCTCGCGGCCGCGGCGGCCGAAGGGGTTCCGGTGGTTCCCCGCGGGGGCGGCTCCGGGAGCCAGGGAGGGGCGGTGGCCGACATCGGCGGCATCGTCCTCGACCTCTCGGCGCTAGACGAGATCCTCGAGCTCGACACTTCCGCTCTCACTGTCCGCGCCCAGGCCGCAGCCCGGGCGGCCCTCGAGGAGTGGCTCGGCGAGCAGGGGTACGCCTTCCCCCATTACCCCGCCTCGCTCCACCTCGCCCAGGTGGGCGGCTACCTGGCCGCCAAGGGCTCCGGCGTGCTCTCGACGAATACGGGAAGATCGAGGACCTCGTCGCCTCGATGGTAGGTCGCGCTGCCGTCGGGGAGCTGGGCGACGTGCCGATCCCCCGGCACGCCGTGGGCCCGGACCTGAACCAGCTCTTCATCGGCAGCGAGGGGACGATGGGCGTGATCACGGAGGCGACGCTGCTCGTCACGCCGACGCCCGAGCACCGCAGCTTTCGCGTGGTCGGCTTCGAGGACCTCGCCACAGCGATCGACGCCGTGCGTCGGGTCCTCCAGGCCGGCTGGCGGCCCGCCGCGGTTCGCCTCCACGACCCCGAGGCGACCAGAATGAACCTCGCCCGGGTCCTCGACGTCGACGTCTCGGGCGTGAAGCTGGTGCTCGTCTTCGACGGGCCGCAGCCCCTGGTCGAGACCGAGGAGCGCGAGGTGCTGCGCTCACTGACCGCCAACGGCGGAGTCGACGAGGGGCCCGACCTGGCCCGGAACTGGTGGGAGAACCGGTTTCGCATCTACTACCCGCCGTTCCGCCCCGAGCTGCCCAGCGTCTGGGGCACGATCGACCTCGCGGCCACGTTCGGCCGGACCCGCCGGCGTTCGAGGCGGTCAGGGAGATGATGCTGGCCGACTACGGCAGCTACGGCCTCGTCTTCACCGGCCACTTCTCGCACTGGTACACGTGGGGCACGATGGTCTACGGCCGCTTCGTGCTCGAAGAGCCGCCGGACGACGTCGACGCCGCGATCGCGATCTACGACGAGATCTGGAGGCGGAGCTCCGAGGTGATCCTGCGCGAGGGCGCCGTGATCAACGACCACCACGGAGTCGGGCTCAAGCTCGCCGACGACATGGCCGCCCAGTACGGCTCCGCGTGGTCGCTGCTCGAGAGCATCAAGCGCACGCTCGACCCGACCGGGACCATGAACCCGGGCAAGCTCGGACTTTGATTTGGACAACCGGCCGTGAAGGAGGCTTAGCGATGGAACTTTCCACCTACGACATGGGCAAGCTGGCGCCGCCTGACATCAAGGCCTATCTCGAGGAGAAGGACATCGTGATGATCCCGATCGCGAGCCTCGAGCAGCACGGCCCACACCTGCCGCTTCTCACCGACACGATCCAGGCCGAGGAGATCGCCCATCGGGCGGCCGAACGGGCCCAGGTCCTCTACACGCCGTCGGTCTGGATGGGCTACTCCCCGCAGCACATGTACGCCGTCGGCGAGGGAACCGGGACGATCACGATCCGCCCCGAGCTGCTCCTCGACCTCTATTACGACATCGCTCGCTGCCTCATCCACCACGGGTTCTCGAAGCTCGTCTTCGTCAACAACCACGGCTCCAACAACAAGATCATCGAGCCGCTCCTGCGCCGGATCCGCTACGACACCGGCGCCTTCGTGGTCATGTCGAAGCTGTTCGCGGAGCGCTACCTGGCGCTGATCGACGACATCATGGAGAACCCGCCCGAGGAGACCCCCGGCTGGCACTCGTCAGAGCTCGAGACCTCCCAGGTGATGGCCGCGGACGAGAGCCTCGTCCGCATGGATCGCGCCGTGCATCAGGTCCCCGAGCGCCCGGACTGGTTCCCGGACAGCTTCATCAAGCCTGACGGCGCGCCCGACGTCGAGTTCGAGGGGCACCAGTTCTTCGTCTTCGCCAACGACCACGCGGACTTCACCCCGAGCGGGGTGATCGGCAATCCGTTCCGCGCCTCGGCCGAGAAGGGGCTCAAGACCTACGATCGCTACGCCGACCACCTCGCCGCCGCGCTGAAGGAGTTCGAGACGGTCGAGGTCGAGGTCCACAACCGGGAGTGGAAGCAGCTCCGGTAGATCACCCGCGAGACTGCTCGCCGACCCGCGCGGGCGACGGGTAGAGCGGCTCGACCTGCCTGGCGCTCGCGTCGAGCAGGCGATCGGCGTAGCGCAGCCAGGCCAGCACCGAGGCGATCGCGACCGCGCCGCCGACCACCGCGGCCAGGCCGAGCGACGCGTCCGCGAACGCGCCGAGCGCGAGCGCCGCCGCTACTCCTCCGACCACGCTGTTGAGGACCAGGACGGCGGTGGAGAACGCGAAGTACGGCTTGCGGCCCGCGGCCGGAACGCCCATGTTCTCGAACACGCCGACCCCGTCGTCGTGCCCCGACAGGAGGAAGAGGTTCGCCCGGCTGCCGGCGATCTCCTTGTAGTAGTGCCGGATCCGGTTGATCGCGAGGCCGTAGCGAAAGTCCTCGGCGCCGCATTCGACCAGCCGCACGAAGGTGACTGCGCCGAGTGCGTAGAGGGTCGGCAGCACCGTCAGCGCGAAGACGTTGAACACGTCGCCGAGGTCGGAGACCTGGCCGATGAAGCCGAGGGCGACGAGCGCGCTGGAGACCGCGAAGACGTAGATCGACGCGCGCGCGGAGCTCTCGCTCATGGTCTGCGACCTGGCCCCTTGGAGGGTGAAGTGCTCGGTGCTGAGCGCGGTGAGGAGCTGCTGCGGATCGGGCGGCTCTTGGGCCTCGGGGGCGTCCTCGATATCGCCCCCAATTTCGTCTGCCTCGCTCGGCACGCCGACCAGCCTATTTGTCCGGCTTCCTGGACAGACAAGACCATGCGAAGCGACGCGCTTAGGATCCGGCGATGAACGTGATCGTGATCGGTGCGTCCGGGACGATCGGCACCGCGGTCGGCGTCGCCCTGGAGGCGCGACACGAGGTGGTACGGGCGTCGCGGCGAGGCGATCCCTGGGTCGATCTCGCCGATCCGAGGGCGATCGCCGATCTCTTCGCCCCCGCCGGAGAGACGGATGCGGTGGTCTGCTGCGCCGCAAGTGCCCCCCTCACGCCCCTCTCGGACGAGGGCTTCGTCCCCAACCTGCAGACGAAGCTGTTGGGACAGGTGGAGTGCGTGCGGCAGGGCGTCGAGCATCTCCGCGATGGAGGCTCGATCACCCTGACGAGCGGCCGGATCCCCGAAGCGACGTCGGGAAGCGCCGGCGGCGCCTTGGTCAACGCCGGCCTGGAGGCCTTCGTGAGGGCGGCCGCCGTCGAGATGCCGCGTGGACTTCGACTGAACGCGGTCAGCCCCGGATGGGTGCGTGAAAGTCTCCAAGAGCTCGGGATGGACAGCTCCGGCGGCATTCCCGCGAACGATGTGGCGCTCGCCTACGTAGCTGCGGTCGAGGGCTCGATGCAGGGGCAGGTCATCACACCAGGGCGGTAGTTCCCGCTGGGGTGCCGGCGCGGTCCTGCTCGCCGGCGCTTCTCCTGATCGCGCCCGGCGAGACGCCGATGACGCGCTTGAAGGCGCGGCTGAACGCGGCCTCGGACCGGTAGCCGAGCCGGTCGGCGAGCTGGCCGACCGTGGCGCCCTCCTCCTTCAGCGCGGCTACCGCGACGTGCATGCGCCAGCGGGCGACGTAGCTCATCACCGGCTCGCCGACGAGCTCGGTGAAGCGGGCGGCGAACGCCGAGCGCGACATCGCCAGCTCGTGGGCCAGGGAGGCGACGGTCCAGTTCCGAGCGGGGTCGCGATGAATGTTTGAGATGGCGCGGCCGATCTGGGGGTCCTGGAGCGCTCCCAGCCAGCCCGTCTGCGCGGCCGGATCGCTCTCCATCCAGGCCCGGATCGCCTGGATCACGAGGATGTCCCCGAGGCGCGTGATCACGGCCTCGCCGCCGGGCCGGAGCTCGCCGGCCTCGGAGGCCATCAGCCGCAGCATGCTCTGCATCCACTCCAGCCTGGGCGAGCTGGACGCCTCGATGTGGATCGTCGCGCGGCAGGATCTCGATGAGGTTGCCGGCGGCCGGGTGCGCGAAGCGCACGGCCCCGCAGATGAGGCCGGTGGGCGCGCCACCCTCGCCGTGGCGAAGGATCTCGTAGCGATCGCTGACGGCCTCACGCTCGAGGTCGAGAATCCCCGGCGCAGGAGCGCCCGGTTCGCTGCGCAGGACGTGGCCCTCCCCGTGCGGCACGAGCGCGAGGTCTCCGAGCTGGATCCATCCCTGCTCCTCCTCCCCGGTCTCGAGCCAGAGCCGGCCCGAGGTGACCACGTGGAACCAGAGGTACCCCGGCATCGGCGGCAGCGTGAGTCCCCAGGGTGCGGTGAGCTCGGAGCGGCAGTAGTAGGCGCCGTTCATCCGCAGGAAGTGCAGTGCCTCGCCGAGGGGATCCGCCGGCGGGAAGGGGTCGGGCGCTTCCATGACGCCAAGTATGCACGGTCTTGACCCGAATCGTCCAGTGCTGTGGACGATCGAGCATGTATCTAGCTCGTTTCGGTCATAGACAGTCCTGCTGCGACACGCAGAAGACTGGACGTGTTGCATTCACGACCAGATCGGAGCGACCATGGCGCACAGAGGACAGACACTCGAGAACCCGGCCAGCGGAGAGCGGATCACGTTCCGCCAGACGTCGGCGAACACGGGCGGCGAGCTGCTGGCGATCGACCTCGAGCTTCCCGCGAACCGACGGGTCCCGGGTGGCCAGCACATCCACCCGAACCAGGAGGAGCGCTTCGAGGTCGTCGAGGGCACGATGCGCTTCAGGATGGGACGCAAGCGGGTCGTCGCGGGGCCCGGCGAGGTGGTCGTCGTCCCCGCCTGGCCAGAAGCACGACTTCGCGAATGTCGGCGACGATGACGCGCTCGTCCGCGTCGAGGTGCGCCCGGCGCTGAAGATGGAGCAGCTCTTCGAGACCGCCGTCGGCCTCGCCGAGCAGGGCCGCACGATGCTGGGCGGCATCCCGAGGCCGCTCGACCTCGCCCTGTTCACCGAGGAGTTCGAGGACGAGGTGCAGGGAGCGTTCCCGCCCCGCTGGCTGCAGCGCATCGTCCTCGCACCGCTGGCCTGGCTCGCGAGGCGCCGCGGTCAACCGCGATCGGCGCCGCGGCCGCTGGAGGTCCGAGCATGAACCGGCAACACGAGACAAGAACCCACGCTGGTACTCGGCGGCACCGGCAAGATCGGCCGCCGAGTGGTGGAGCGCCTCACCGCACGCGGCCTGCCCGTTCGCATCGGCTCGCGCTCGGGCGAGCCTCGTTTCGACTGGGAGGACCGCTCGACCTGGGGCCCGGTTCTGGAAGGGGTCGGATCGGCCTACGTCTCCCATTACTGGGACGCGATTCCGGGCGCCGCGGAGACGCTGGGCTCGTTCGCCGAGCTGGCCGTGGAGAGCGGCGTTCCGCGTCTCGTTCTGTTGTCCGGGCGCGGCGAGGAAGAGGCCGAGCGTGGGGAGCGGGCCGTGCGCGACTCCGGCGCCGAGCTGACGGTCTTGCGCTCGACCTGGTTCGCCCAGAACTTCAGCGAGGACTACTGGCGGGAACAGGTCCAGAGCAACGAGGTTGCGCTTCCGGCCGGAGACACGCCCGAGCCGTTCGTCGACGCCGACGACATCGCCGACGTCGCGGTCGCGGCGCTGACCGACGATCGGCACATCGGCGAGCTCTACGAGCTCACCGGGCCCCGGCTCCTCACGTTCGCGGAGGCGGTCCTGGAGATCTCCCGGGCGGTGGGCCGCGAGATCCGCTACGTCCCGATCTCGATCGAGGACTTCGCCGCCGCCGCTGCCGAGCAGGGCGTTCCGAGCGAGGTCGTCGAGATGCTGACCTTCATCTTCGGTGAGGTCCTCGACGGCCGCAACGCCCGCCTGGCCGACGGCGTTCAGCGCGCCCTCGGCCGCGAGCCGCGGGACTTCAGCGACTACGCACGCGACGCGGCCGCCACCGGCATCTGGAACCCGAGGGCCACCCGGGCCGCTTGACGTCATCCGGATCCAGACACCCACAACAGCCCCACGGGGCGGAAGGAGGCCAACATGGCCAGCAGCACGACACCGACGAACGCCGACCGCAACGCGGACATCGTGCTGGGCGCGGCCGTGATCGCCATGGGCCTGCTGGCGGGGCTCTTCTACTTCTCCTCGATCGCCGTCATGCCGGCCCTGACCGCGGCCGACGACCGCACGCTTGTCGATGCGATGCAACAGATGATCGACAAGATCGAGAACCCGGCCTTCTTCTTGACCTTCCTCGGTGCTCCGGCGCTCGCCGCGGTCGCCCTCGTTCAGGCGCGTCGCTCCGGCTCGGCCAAGACCGCAGCGCTGGATCGTCGCCGGCCTCGCCCTCTACACGGTGATGGTCGTCGTCACCTTCGCAGTCCACTTCCCGCTCAACGAGGACCTGAAGAAGGCGGGTGACCCCGCCCGCATCGAGAATCTCGCCGCTGTGCGCGACGACTTCGTGACCCCCTGGGTCGCCTGGGACATCGTCCGGACGCTGGCATCGACGGCGGCCTTCGGCTGCCTTGCCTGGGCGCTCGTCCTGCGCGGACGCACTCCGTGAACCACCTCACAAACGCCTGACTGCCTCGGTAGCACACTGCCTCGCGAGGCGAAAGCACCGCGCAGGGAGGCAGGATGGTCGATCAATCACTTCTTCAGGTCCGGGTTCGACGGTAAGATGCTGCTGGGTCCGCGGTACCTCAGGTACCTGCTGCTCAGCTCGCTGGACACCGGGAGCGCTTCCGGTGCAGGTGCCCATCGAATGACCCGGGCCTCGACTTCACGATCGGCCGCCGGAGGACTACCAGCGGCTGTACGAGCCGCATCCGGATGCCGAGCCGCTGCCGCCGCCGGTCTCCATCCGGCGCGTTCGGGACGGAGATCCAGTTCGACCACCCTCGGGAGGCCGATTTACGCGTGCGGACCATCGTCGACGCCACGTCCGCGACAGCGGCGAGCAGATTCCGGAGCAGTTCCTCGACCTGTTCATGACGCTGACGCTCGAAACGACGGTTGACGAGGACGGGATCCCGAGGGACCCCAGCTCCGCCTCGAGGTCGTCCAGCTGGAGCTGGACACGCTGCTCGCGCGCGCGCTGGAGCCGGCAGGCAAGGCGCCCGACGACATCCTGCCCGACATGCAGCAGGTGGTCGACCGCGAGACGGGCTCGGGGTCGCCGGCGAGGACGAGCGGCTGCAGCGCATCGAGATGCAGACGCTCGCCTCCAGCGGCGACCATCCGGACGCGCTTGGCGTCTACTTGAATCTGCGGCTGCGCAACGGGCCCGACGACGACGAGTTCCTCGAAGACCGGGGCGAGCTCGCAGACGCGGAGAACTTCCTGCCGCCCGGCGAGGACCTCGCCTTCGGTTTGCCGGGCTCGCTCTACCCCAAGCTAGGCGCCGACGCGAGGTTTCGCATGGCGGAGGAGACCTCGGACCGGGCAGCGGCGAGTTTCGCTTTCCGCTCCGCGAGGACGCGTCCGATCCGGACAGCGAGATCAGGGCGCGGATCAAGGACATCTCCGTGTCGGCGCTCTGGCGGAGACGCGCTCCGGATCGAGGTCGATGGGGAGGCCTTCCTCGACAACCTGCCTGATCCCGACTTCCGCTTCAGGTTCGACATCAAGCCGCAGATCGAGGACGGACTGCTCACGCTGCCCCCGGCCGAGCACGACCTCGACGTCGACCTGTTCGGCGAGTTCCTGATCGCGATCGCATCGGCGGGCTGGTCTGTTCGGGACTCGGCGGTGCCGGCTTCATGGCGCTGGTCATACTAGGGGCGCAGGAGCTGATCGTCGAGCCGCTGTTGCTGAGAGGGTGTCCGAGCAGGCGGACGACGCACTCGAGGACGCGAACTTCCTCGAGTCGCTGCCGCACCGGGTCACGGCCGAGCGCCGCCACTGGGATGCGCTATACGCGACGAAGCACGAGGTCGTCGCTCTGATGGAGGCGATCCAGATCACGGACGAGGGATCGCGTTCTCGGGCAGGGCGGTGCTCGACAAGGAGCCGGACCCGATCGCGGATGCCGTGATCCGCACCGAGGCGCGGGATGACGACGGTGACGATCAGCGAGCTCTGGTACCGCGTCCCGGACATCTTCGAGTTCCAGGCCGACTTCTTCACGTCTTCCCCGCCACTGATCGCCGCGACTTCGAGCGCGTCGAGGACGACGACGAGTTCGACCTCGTTCGCCTCACGCTCGAGCAGGTCCGCGACCGGATCGAAGAGTCGCGCATCCGCAAGCAGATCGGCTACGTGCCGAAGGAGATCTTCGTCGAGGGCAATCAGATCCGCCTGATGAGATGCATCAGCGACACTGAGATCGCGGAACAACGACGTCGGCTGCTCGAGGACTTTCGCGAGCGGACGCGCGCGGAGATCCTCGCCGAGCAGGGCGACGAGCTGCGCGAGCAGATCCGTGAGGAGCTCGAGCAGGAGAACGGCGAGACGCCCACGGATGAAGAGGTCGGAGGAGGAACTCGAGGACCGCCTCGACGACCTGCGTGGCCACCGCCGAGGAGATCGTTCGGCGAGGAGGAACTGCCTCAGCTCCTCGAGGAGGCGATCGCCCCGCTGCTGCGGTTCGATCTCGATGCGCCCGCGAGTTCGCGGCGCTGGAGGACGAGGACATCCTCGAAATCCTCGCCTACCAGCGCATCCGCCGTTCCGAGGAGCGGCGGCTTCACCGTCTACTACCGCGGATCGGCCCGGCGAGGCCGGAGCGACAACCTGCTGTCGCTCCCGCGGTACGCGCCGCTCAACGCGGAGTGAGTTCGTCCTCGGCCTGCGGTGGGGTCAATCGCCGGCGAGCGCCTTGAAGCGCTTCATGTTCTCGGTCATGGCGACCTCGGTCGGCAGGCGCTCCATGCTCGAGGCGCCGAAGAAGCCGACGACGCCCGTGGTGCGCTCGAGCACGTAGGCGGCGTCCTCGGGCTCGGCGAGCGGGCCGCCGTGGCAGAGGACGATCACGTCGGGGTTGACGGCCACGGCGGCGTCGCGCATCGCCTGGATCCGCTCGACGCACTCGTCGAGCGTCTGTGCGCCGTGTGCGCGCCGATCGTGCCCTTGGTCGTCAGGCCCATGTGCGGGCACGAGCACGTCGGCGCCCGCGCCGGTCATCGCCGCGGCCGACTCCGGGTCGAACACGTAGGGCGTGGTCAGCAGGCCGCAGCTCGGCGGCTGCGCGGATCATCTCGACCTCGAGGTCGTAGCCCATGCCGGTCTCCTCGAGGTTGGCGCGGAAGGTGCCGTCGATCAGCCCGACCGTGGGGAAGTTCTGGACGCCGGCGAAGCCCGCGTCGCGCGACCTCGCGCAGGAAGTTCGGGCATCAGCCGGAACGGGTCGGTGCCGCAGACGCCCGCCAGCACCGGCGTGTCGCTCACGACCGGCAGCACCTCCGCCGCCATCTCCATGACGATCGCGTTGGCGTCGCCGTAGGGCATCAGCCCGGCGAGCGAGCCGCGGCCCGCCATCCGGTAGCGGCCCGAGTTGTAGATGATGATCAGGTCCGTGCCGCCGGCCTCGGCGCACTTGGCCGACAGTCCCGTGCCCGGCGCCGGCGCCGATGATCACCCCGCCGCGAGTCGAGCGTCGCGCGCAGCTTCGCGCGTGCCTCGTCGCCGGTCATCGCCGCCGTCCTCGTCTGCATGTACTCGTCGAGCTTCGCCACCATCGCCGTGCGCGAACTCGGGGTCGTTGATGTGCATCGTCGAGCTCGACGAGCTCCACGCGGTCGCCGACGCCTTGCGCAGCTCCTCGAACAGCGCCGCGTCGGCCTCCGGGTCGTGGAACGGCTGGCCCTCGGCGTCGATCATCGAGACGCCGCCGAGCGGCACGAACAGCGCCGTCGGGCCGGTCGCGGCCGAGAGCTTCGCGCGCGATCCGGCGGCCGAGCTCCGCGTTCTCCTCGCTTCGTCGTCCGCATCAGCGTGACGACGGGTTGTGCACATAGAGGTTGCGGTCCTCGAACTGCTCGGGCACGGTGTCGCGCGCGCCGAAGTTGACCATGTCGAGCGCGCCGACCGACACCACCTGCGGCAGCCCGAGCCGGCCGGCCATCTCGAGCCGGTCGGGGCCGGCCGACAGCACGCCGCCGACGAGGTCGTCGCACAGCTCGGTGGTCGTCGCGTCGAGCACGCCGCGCAGGAAGCCGGACTCCATGAGGCCCTCCATCGCCTGCCCGCCGACGCCGGTGGCGTGGAAGACGACCGGCTCGTAGCCGCGCGCCTCCAGCTCCGCTCGCGCGCGTCGGTCACGCAGGGCGTGGTGACGCCGAACATCGTCGCCCCGACCAGCGGGCGCTCCTCCGCGAGCTCGACGGGCGGCGCCTGCACCATCCCCGCCATCGCCGCCGCCGCGTTGGCCAGCACCCGCGCCGAGACGGGTTGACGCCGGCCACGTCGGCGACCGACGCCATCATCGTCACGTCGCGCGAGCCCACGTAGTCGCGCGTGTCGCCCGCCGCCATCGTCGAGACCATCAGCTTGGGCACGCCGACCGGCAGCGCCTGCATCGCCCGCGTGGCGATCGCGGTGTTGCCCGATCCGCCGGCGGCAAGGACGCCGTCGATGCGGCCCTCGTCGTGCAGCCGCCGCGCCAGGACCGCCGCGGCGTCGGCCATGGCCGTCACGGCGGCGCCGCGGTCGCCGGCCTCGGCCAGCGCTCCGAGGTCGGCGCCGGTGCCCGCCGCCACCTCCTCGCGCGTGATGTCCGGCCTCGATCCGCGGCGCCTCCAGCGTGCCGACGTCGGCCAGCAGCACGTCCACGCCCGGCGTCGCGCAGGCGATCGCGCAGGAACGCGTACTCGTCGCCCTTGGTGTCGAGGGTCCCGATCAGCAGGACGGGCCGCTCATCGGGCTCCCGGCTCAGCCTGCGAGCGACCAGTCCGGGCCCGTCGCCCTCGCGGAAGTCGGGCAGGTCGCGCAGAGCCTTCTCGGCGCCGCCCGGGTTGTAGAGCGCGAGCAGGCGCAGCGGCTGCCAGCCGGTGTTGACGGTCGAGTGGAACATCGCCGTGGGCACGTAGATCGTGTCCCCGGCCTTGATCGGGAACGTGTTCTCGCCGCCGTCGTCGAGCATCTGCTCGCCCTCGCCCGCGAGGACGTAGAGGACCTCCTCGGACTCCGGGTGGTTGTGGCGGTCGTGGCCCTTGCCGGGCAGCAGCACGACCTCGCCGAAGGTCAGCGTTCGCGCCGTCGGTGTCGTCGGGGGTCACGAACCACTTGATCACGCCCCAGTCGAAGGACTGGACCGGCTGTGCTCGCTGATCGACGGCTTCCATCACTGCTCCATCGTGGCTCGTCTCCTGGCGAAGTGGCTCCACTCCCAGGTAGCGACGCTGGGCGTCCGCGTCGTCTCGATCTCGTGGCCGTCGTCTCGGCGGCGATCTGGCCGGCCACCATCACCAGCTGGCGCTCGGCGAGCGCCGTGGCCACGCCGAGCTTCTGCTCGACGACGAGCAGGGCCGTGCCCTCGTCGTGCAGCGCCCGGATGGTCTCGACCAGGCTCTCGACGACGGCCGGGGCCAGACCCTCCGAGGGCTCGTCCATGATCAGCAGCTTCGGGTTGAGCAGCAGCGCGCGGCGCGATCGCCAGCATCTGCTGCTCGCCGCCCGAGAGCTGCGCGGCGCCGTTGCTCCGGCGCTCGGTCGAGGCGCGGGAAGGGCTCGTAGATGCGCGTCGGGGGTCCAGCGCTTGCCGTTACCGCGGCCGGCGACGAGCTTGCAGGTGCTCGTCGACGGTCAGCGACGGGAACAGCCGCCGGCCCTGCGGGCACGAAGCCGATGCCCGACGGCCGCGATCTTGTAGGCGCGGCGTGCCCATGAGCTCGCTGCCCTCGAAGCGCGACCGAGCCGCGGGTCGAGCCGAGCGGGCCCGTGAGCGCGGCGCAGAGCGTCGACTTGCCCATGCCGTTGCGTCCGATCACGGCCACCGGCTCGTCGCCCATCGAGAAGCTCACGTCCTGGAGCACGTGGGCGCTGCCGTAGTAGCCGTTCAGCATCTCGCACCTCGAGCAGCGGTCGTCAGGCATGGCCGCCTCTCCGCTGCCGAGGTAGAGCTCGTGCACGGTCTCGTTGGCGCGGATCTCCTCCGGGCGTGCCCTCGACGATCACGCTGCCGTCGTGCATCATCGTCACCCACTCGGCGACGCCGAGGGCGACGTCCATGTCGTGCTCGATGAGGATCAGGGTGATCTGCGGGTCGAGCTCGCGCAGCATCTCGGTGAGCGCCCGCGCTCGCCCCGCGAGAGCCCGGCGGCGGGCTCGTCGAGCATCATCAGCTTGGGATCCGTGGCGCGCGCCATGCCCACCTCGAGCTGGCGCTGCTCGCCGTGCGACAGCTCGCCGACCAGTCGCGGTCGAGCTGCGCCCTCGAGGCCGACGATCTCGGCCAGCGGCGGACGCGCACGCTCGCGCATCTCGCCGTCGCTTGCGCGAGCGCACGGGCGCAGGTGGCCGCCGTCGACGCCGAGCAGCGCCAGGTAGAGGTTGTCCTCGACCGACATGCCGAGGAACAGCTCGCGAAGTCTGGAAGGTGCGCGACAGCCCGAGCCGGGCGCGCTTGCGCGCCGGCTCGCGCGGTCACGTCCCGAGCCGAACAGCTCGATCGACCCCGACGCTCGGCGGCGAACTCGCCCGAGATCACGTTGAACAGCGTGGTCTTGCCGGCGCCGTTGGGGCCGAGGATCGCCCGGCGCTCGCCGGGCGTCGACGTCGAGGTCCACCTCCCGGACGGCGTGGACGCCGCCGAAGCGCCGGCCGACCCCCCGCAAGCGGAGGATCGGCTCGGCGCGCTCGGTGGCTGCTTGAGGAGGACGGCGTCACCGCATCCTGTCAGCCGCCGAAGTTGACCGGCTCGGCTTGCCCAGCCCACGGCAGGTCCGCCTTCGTCGCACTGCGGGTTCTCGCGATCGGCGCCGGGGTGTCGGGGCTGAACAAGCCACCGAACGTCTGGTCGACCTCCGGGATGCGCGCGATCGTCTCGACGGTCCGGTCCGTCGGTGGCCCTCGACACATCTGCTTGACGTAGTTGTCGGCGATCGCCTGACGGTTCTCGTCGAGCGTGATGTGGCCGTACGCCGCGTCGGAGCCGAGAGCTCATGTTCGCCAGCACCTCCTGGAACTCCTTCTGGCCGCCGGAGATGTCGCCGTCGACGCTCCTCGAGCGCCTGCGCCAGCGCCTCCGTCGCCGTGTAGTAGTTGTAGCACGAACACCAGGCAGCCGCCGGCCGCGACCTCCGGGTACACCGGCCTCGATCTCGGAGTCACGTAGTCCTCGGCCTCCGGCTCGGTCGAGTCGCCGGCCGTCGCGCCCGCGGTGACGCGCCCCGATCAGCCGGTCGCCGATCTCCTTGAGCACGAGCGGGTCGTCGACAGAACACGTTGCCCATGACCTTCTCGGGGTCGATCGGGCCCTTCTGCTCGCGTACTGCTTGAGGAACGAGATCAGGCCCGCGCCGCCGATGCCGACGATAGAGGCCGTCCACGTCGTCCGGGATCTGCGAGATGAAGGACGAGTAGTCCTTCTCTCCGAGCGGCGGCCAGACCCGCTTCGTGACGTCGCCGCCGACCGCGCAGAACTCGGCGATGAAGCCGGCCGAGCGACGTGTACGGGAACGAGTAGTCGTCGCCGATCACCGCGGCCGTCCGCCAACCGAGCTCGTTGTAGGCGTAGTCGCCCAGCGCCGGCCGACCACTGCGCGCCGTCGGTGTGGTAGCGGAAGAAGTTCGGCGCCTGCACCTTCAGCGTCGTGTCCTGTGCACCGGAGGCACCGTTGATGAACGTCTTGTCCGGGTGCTCCTTGGCGTAGTTCGCCGACCGCGATGCCCTCGTCGCCCGAGAGCGGGCCGATCAGGATGTCCGCGTCCTCTTGCTCCATCAGCCGGCGCGTCTCCTGAACGGCCATGTCCGGCGTCTCGTCGCTGCAGCCGTAGCCAACGATCTCGACCGGCTGGCCCGCGATCTCCGCGCCTTCGATCCCGTCCGTCGGGACTTCCGAGGTGGCCTCGGCGCCGCGATTGATCAACGGCACGTTGAACCCGCCCGCCGTCGCCTCGTAGAAGGCACCGAACGCGCCCTCGCAGGTCGACAGGAAGCCGACCTTGATCGGATCGCTGCTCGTATCGCCGCTCTCGCCGCCGTCGTCGTCGTCGTCGTCCCCGCATCCGGCGATCAGAAGGCCTACGGCCGCGACGATCGCGAGCAACGGGAGCAGGCGCCTGCGGCGCATCCTCTCCTCGTGTTTGCTCATTTGCGCTGTCCTCCTCTGGTTGGGGTTGCACTTCGATTCACGGGACGCCGGTTCGATCGGCGGCGTGAGCTCGCTCGATTGGTTCAAGCGGCTTCGCTGCGGGAGGGCCGCCCGTCCCCCCGGCCGCTACCGAGACCTGCCGCGAGCCTGTCTCGCAGCTGCTCCCAGACCCCGACAAGGCCGCCGGGGGAGATCAGGATGATCACGAGGAAGATGAGGCCCAGCAGGGTGTTGAAGCCGCTCGGGACCGAGCACCGTGCCGATCTCGGGCGTCTACTCCGCGAGTAGTTGTCGAGCAGCACGAAGACGAGTGCCCCCACCCAGGCGCCCTGAAGGCGGTAGAGGCCGCCGATGACCGCGATCACGAGGACGTCGATCGTCTGGCCGAGCGCGATCGACCCCGGCGCGATGCGGCGGTTGTACCAGACCGACAGGATCCCGGCGACCGCCGCGATGAGGGCGCCGACACCGAACGCGAGGGTCCGGTGCAGCCTCGACGTGGTAGCCGAGCGCGCGCATCCGGATCGGGTCGTCGCGCGTGCCCTGCATCGCGAGCCCGAACGGCGCACCGCCCAGATAGCGCACGCCAAGGAACACCAGCACCGAGACCGCAGAGCGTCACGAAGTAGAGCGGCGCGGGGTCCGACACGGTGTCGCCGAGGAACGCCGGCAGCTCGACGTTGTTGACTCCGCCGAGGCCCGAGAGCTGGGTCACCTGGCCGAAGAAGTAGAAGACCATGACCCCGAACGCGAGGGTGATCATCAGGAAGTAGATGCCCTCGCTGCGAGCCGCGATCGCGCCGAAGATCAAGCCCACGATCGACCGCTGCGCCGAGCCCGATCAGGACGGCGATCCACGGATTGATCGCCGTCGCGAGCCCTCCGTCGGCGGCGACCAGGTTCGCCATCGTGAACCCAGCCACGCCAAACAGCCCCACCTGGGCAAGCGAGACCATTCCCCCGTAGCTGGAGAGGAAGATCATGCTCATCGCCACCAGCCCCAGCCAGAGCGCCTTCGTGAGGAGCACCCCGTAGAAGAAGTTCGAGAAGATCAGCGGCGCGAGGACCGAGCACGAGCGCCAGCACGCCGGCACCCACCCACCCGAGCGGGGTCATGCGGCCCACGGGGCGGCGCTCACGCCGGTCTCCCGAAGAGCCCGTAGGGGCGGACGGCGAGCGACGGCGACGACGAGCCCGAACGTGAGCAGGATCGAGTAGTTCGTCAGGTCGGTGCCGCCGAACGTCAGGAACGCCCCCGCGTAGGCCTGGACGAGACCGAGCGCCAGCGCCCCAACCGCGGCGCCGGCGAGGCTGCCCATGCCGCCGATGATCACGACGATCAGGGAGTTGAGGAGGAACGCGGTGTCCTGCCCGGGCTGGAGCGAAAGCATCGTGCCGCCGAGGACTCCCCCGAACCCGGCGAGGAACGACCCAATGAAGAACGCGCCGGCGAAGACGAGGGGAATCCTGATCCCGAGCGCGGCGACCATGTCACGATCGTCGACCCCAGCCCGGGTGATCAGGCCGAATCGCGTCCTCTTCACCATCCACCAGAGCAAGCCCCCGATCAGAAGCGCGGAGCCGAGCACGATCGTCAGCCGGAAAAACCCGATGCTCCCGTCCAAGAGGGCAGGTTGACGCTGGTCGGCCACGAGCTCGGAGCCTTGATGTCCTTGGCGATGCCGCCGAAGTGGGCGAGCATCTGGTCGGCGAGGATGATCACGAGCGCGATCGTGATCAGCGCCTGACGCAGCTCCTGGCCCTGGTTCCAGCTCAGCAGGACCTGGTAGATGATCACGCCCAGGACCCCCATCGCGAGCGCGGCCAGGATCAGCGGCACCAGCCAGCCGAAGAGGCCGTAGTCGACGTCGCCGCCCTGGCTGATGCTCAGCTCGAAGCCCGTGTCCTCGGCGAACCAGCTCTCCTGCATCTCGAACGCGAGGTAGCCGCCGAGCAGGTAGAGCGAGCCGTGCGCCATGTTGATGGTGCGCATCAGGCCGAAGATCAGCGTGAACCCGCTGGCGACGACGAAGAAGAGCGCCGCCAGCGTGATGCCGTTCAGCGTGACCGTGACGAACTGGCCGAAATCGCCGACCGCCTTGGTCAGGAGCCAGCCGAGCACGACGCACGCAAGGGCGCCACCGACGATCGCCTTCGCCCCGCCCCGGCGAACGACATCGTCGACCTTCGGCCTCAGATCCGTAACGCGGAGCGCCGCCAAGTCAACCTCGCCGTCAAGCTTCTCTGCCTCCTCCTCGTGCGCTGCCAAACGGAATCTTCCGAACTACGGGACAGCCTTTCCGCGATACGCGGGACGATCCTTACATACCGATGAGGGGGCCGTCAAGGCGTGGAGAAACCTTCACGGCCCCTTAACGGAACCCCGCGATCGCGGGCGAATCGAGCCCGACGCTACCTCTTCCTCTTGACCTTCAGCGTCGCCCTCGCGGTTTGCCTGTCCGCGTTCGCGGCCGTGGCGACGAAGCGCAGGCTGACCTTCTTGCCGGCCGCCCGGCGCTTCGCCTTGACCTTGAACCGCGCGGTCTCCGTGTACGGGTCGGCGAGGGTCGGGTAGCGGAAGCACTTGCGGCCGGTGACCTTCGCCTTGCGCTTCGGCGCCTCGGCGCAGAGCCGGACGTCGGTGGCCGGGGCGTCGCCCGTGTTGCCCACCCTGGCCCGGAACGTCTTGCGCTTGCCGGCCTTGACCGAGGCGCGCCTGGGCATGACGTCGAGGCTCAGCTCCGCTTCGCCGCCGCCATCCCCGGTCACCGTGACCGTCACCGTGTCGCTTGCCTCGAGCGCGCCGTCGGACACCGTGAGCTCGGTCTCGTAGTCGCCGGGGAGAGCGTAGATGTGGGTCGGGCTCTCCTCGGTCGAGTCCTCGGTGCCGTCGCCGTCGAGGTCCCAGCTGTAGGCGAGCTCGTCGCCGTCCGGGTCGGACGCCTCGGCGGTGAAGTCGACCTCGAGCGGCGCAAGCCCCTCGTTCGGGTCGGCGGTGATCGAGTCGATCACGGGCGGAGCGTTCTCGCCGTCATCGAGGATCTCGAACTCCACGGACTGCGTGGGCTCCTCGTTGCCGGCGTTGTCGACCGAGCCGTACTCGACCACGTGCTCGCCCGCTTCGGTGACCGTGAACTCGGTCACGAAGGGGTCGTCGCCGCCCTCGTTCTCGGACACCACGGGCTCGCCGCCGTCGACCGAGTACTCGGTGAAGTCGACGCCCGAGGCCTCCCCGCCGCCGCCCTCGGCGACGTTCGCCGTGCCGACCATGCCCTCCCAGGCGCCTCCGTTGACGAACGAGTGGATCTTGCAGATGTACGTCCAGCTGCCGGGTTCCTCGAAGGTAGCCGAGACCGGGTCGCCGCCGGCGGGAACCGGGCCGTCCGTGACCTGGGTGCCGGCAGAATCCGGAGGCTCGCCGGGCGCGATCCGCCAGACGTCGTGGTTGAAGTTCGCGCTCGCGGGGAAGTTCCACTGGATCTCGTCGCCGAGCGCAAGCTCGACCTCGTCCGGGTTCCAGGCCGCCGGCTGCGCCTCGACCTGGTGCGTCTCCGGGTCGCCACCGCCGCCTCCGCCGGCTGGGTCGGTCGCCGAGAGCGTCACGTCCACCGGCCCGTCGTAGCCGGCCACCGGGTCCGCGCCGTTGAGCTGCACGTCGGTCTCGGGCGCGGTCTCATCGTCGCCCGGGTCCTCACACCCCGGACCCTCCGGCGTGAAGCGCACGTAGTCGTACGTCGTCTCGATCGACCCGTTCGCGCCGTAGGGCCCGATGTAGATCGGTCCCTCGGCCGCGGGCATGATCTCCTCGATGTTCAGGTCCGTCGCGGAGCCCGCGTTGAGCGACGTCCATTCGGGGTTGACCTCGGGGTCGGTGAGCGAGTAGAAGCCCTCGATCTCGTCCCCCGTCCGGGTGATCCGGATCCAGAACGGACCGGCGAGGTTCTCCTCCGCGGGCGCGGCGCCGACCCGGTCGCCCAGGATCCGGTCACCGGCCCCGGGACCGTTCTGAGCCCCTGCCTCGAAGAACGTGGTCGCCCCCGCATCGTCCCCGTTGCGGTTGTGCGTATAGGAGATGAAGTGCTTGTTCGGATCGGTGGTGTTCTCCTGCCAGACGATCAGGCCGACCTTTGTGAACTGGCTCTGGCCGGTGTCGTCCTCGTTCAGCCCAGGAGCGCTGATCTTCGCGACGACGTCCCAGTCGTCCTGCGGCATCTGCTGGCCCAGGACCGAAGCCGGTCCGGCACGGTCGGCGTCGAAGCTGAAGTCGCTCAGCGTGAAGACGAGATTGCCGGCCTCGACGAACGGCGCGGTCTGGGTGCTCGGGTGCAGGAAGCTCCACTTGTCGGTGTCGAGCTCCGCCCCGTCGAATTCGTCCGTCGGGCACTCGCTCGGGCACTCCGCCCGGTCGGGCTCGATCGTGACCGAGTGGAAGCTCGCGGTCGGCTGGCCGGCGCCCCCCTGGGTCGACGCGGTCGCGTAGACGCCGATCCTCGGATTCTCGATCCCGGTCAGGTCGGTGGTCCCGATCTCCGTCCAGGTCTCGCCGTCGGCGGAGAACTCGGACGCGACCGAGTCGCCGTCACCCGAGACCAGCCGCAGGAAATACGTCTCCGGCGTGTCCCCGGCGGGTGCCCCGCCGGGGAACTCGGCGCCGCCGTCGAGCTCCTTGATCAGCTCGAAGTTGCGCGAGCCGTTCCACACCATCCCGGTCTTGATGTAGTTGTCGTCGTCGCCGTAGACCACCAGCCCGGCGTTCTGGAAGTTCTGGGTCGGATCCCAGGTCATCTCCGTGGTGACGCTCCACGGCTCGCCGCCGCCGCCGGGCAGTTCCTGCAGGACGATGTTCGGCATCCCGGTCTCACCCTGGAAGATGTCCTGCGGCGCCGAGACCAGGTTGAGGGCGCCGTCGGAGACCGACAGGCGCTCGTCGTCGCGACGGATGACCTCCCAGCGCTCGTCGAGCGCATCCCCGTCGAACGAGTCGGAGAGCGGAGGCCCGCACGGCACATCGGTGCGGACGTTGACCGTCACCGTGTCCGTGGTCGTGCCGGCCGCGTCGGTGACGGTCAGCGTGGCCTCGTAGGTGCCGGGCTCCTCGTACGTATGGGTCGGGTTGACCTCGGTCGAGGTCGCGCCGTCGCCGAAGTCCCACGCGTAGGTCGGCGGGTCCTCGGCACCCCGGTCCGACAGCTCACCGCTGAACTGGACCTCGAGGGGCGCCACGCCCGACGTCGGGCTGGCGTCGGCCTCGGCGAGCGCCGGCAGGCCGCCCTCGCGCTGCTCGATCCGGTAGAGGCCGGAATCGGGGTTGATCCCCTCAGCGGCGAAGTTGAAGTTGTTGCCCCACTCGATGATGTAGAGGGCCCCGTCGGGACCGAGCTCGATGTCGTGCGGATGGCGGAACTCCGCGTTCGGCATGAACTCCTCGCTGGTGACGTAGTCGCCGTTTTCGTCCAACGTCGTGACCATCAGCAGGTTGCGCGTCCAGTCGCCCCAGATCAGCTTGTCGTCGAAGTACTCGGAGAGCTTCACGTCGGAGTCGAGATCGGGGTCGAAGTGGTAGACCGGTCCGCCCATCGCCGCGCGGGCGCCCGACGGCGGGATCTCGGGAAACTCCGGGGAGCTGCCGTACGGGTACCAGATCAGGGGCTCGGTGACCGGGGGCAGGGTGTCGATTCCGGTGTTGAGCGGCGAGTCGTTGGTCGGGCCGCCCTCGCAGTCGTACTGGTCACCGGAGGTCTCGGTCTCGTAGTCGTACTCGTAGTAGCCCTGGCCGGCGAGGCAGTACGGCCAGCCCATGTTCGCCGCCTCGCGGATCTGGTTGATCGTGTCGTAGCCGCGCGGGCCGCGGGGGTTGGTCGCGCACCCGCCGCCGTTGGCCGGGAAGCAGTCGTTGCCGGCGTCGGGGCCGACCTGGCCGAGGTACACGAAGCCGGTCTCGGGGTCGACCGTGAACCGGAACGGGTTGCGGAAGCCCATCGCGAAGATCTCCGGGCGCCCCAGCGCCGGGTCGTAGGTCCCGCCGGGGAACAGATGGTCGTACTCGCCCGAGGTGAACAGGTTTTGGTCGTCGACGTCGTAGGTCGAGCCCACGCCGGGCGGGTCGGACGGCGCGGCCGCCTCGAGCGGGTCGATCCGGATCAGCTTGCCGCGCAGGTCGGCTGTGTTGCCCGAGCTCCGCCGGGCGTCGAACGCGTGGCGCGCGTCCTCAGGGTCGGTGAGCATGCAACCCTCCGAGCCCGGTTCCGGGCCGCACTCGCGCGCGTCGATCGGCGCGAAGCCGTTGGTCTGGAACGGCGTCGTGTCGTCGGCCGTGGTCAGGTAGAGGAAGTTGTCCGGCCCGAACGCCAGCGATCCCGCGGAGTGGCAGCAGGTCCGGCGCTGATGGGGGATCTCGAGCAGCACGACCTCCGAGGCCATGTCGAGTTGCCCCACCTCTCCGGCCGCCGGGTCGAAGGTGAAGCGCGAGAGGTGCTGTGTCCCCATCTCGTTCTGCGGGCCGGGAACGCTGTAGTACAGGTAGATGAAGTTGTTGGTGGCGAACTCGGGGTCGAGGGCGATCCCGAGCAGGCCGTTCTCGTTGCGACGGTGGACCGGGATCTCGCCGACGACGTAGGTCTGGTCCGTCTCCGGGTCGTACATCTTCACGGCCGAGTCGAACGAGTCGAGGGCTCCCGCGCCGATCTCGATGAAGAACACGCTGCCGTCGTCGGCGACCGCGAGCTCCATCGGGTTTTCGGTCTCGTCGTCGAGCGTGACCTTGTTGAGCGTGGCCTCGGTCGGGATGCCGTCGCGCGGCGCGCCGCAGTCGCCCGGCTCCTCGCCGGCCGCCCATTCGAGCGCACCGGAGATGTGCGCGAGGTAGTCGGCGTTCGACCACGCGGGCGTGGCGTCCCCGTCGGCGTGTCCGATCGCCGTGTAGAAGTTCCGCCCGCCGTCGTACTCCGAGCACCAGGCGATCGGGTGGCCCGCGCCGTGCTCGCCGCCCTCGTAGGTCGACTCGTCGACCGTCATCAGGACGTGGACGTCCTCGCGCGGGTCCTCGTCGAAGTTGTACCACTCGTCCGACCAGGTGAAGGTGGGCGGCAGGTCGTCGGTCGCGGGATGCGTCGCGTCGGCGACCTCGACGGTCGCCTGCTGGATCGGCGGGTGGTTCGAGAACAACCCGCCGCCCATCATGTCTTCCTTCCAGTCCCAGGCCTTGTCGGCGTTGGCGTCGGCGTGGATCCGGACCGCGCCGCCCCCGTTCTGGGTCCAGCGCTCGAACGCGGTCCGCTGCTCGGCGTTCAGGATCCCCTCGCCGTCGGTGTTGAGGAAGACGACGACGTCGTAGTTGCGCAGGTTGTGGCTGGTGAAGTCCGCGGCGTCCTCTGAGTGGACGACGTCGAAGTCCTCGGCGGCCGCCATCTCGTCGAGCGCGTCATGGCCGGCGGCGATCGCGGCCGTGTGCCGGAAGCCGGTGGTGCGGGAGAAGACGAGGGCCGAGTAACGGCCTTCCTCGCCCTGGGCCGTCGCCACGGAGGGGGAGCCGGCGTACGTGGAGAGCCCGGCAACAAGGGCCAGCAGGCCGAGCAGCAGCGTCAGAGCCCACGCGGGCCGGTGCCAAGACGTCGAAACCAATGGATCTCCTCCTCCTGTGAGACCCCCCTGCGTTTCGTAATGCGGAACCAGCATTCCGCAGCACGTCGGTCACGCTACCCCAGGGTGCGGCGCCTGTCAAGTCTCCGGGTGGATGCCGTACGCGCGGTCGAGGATCTCGACCGTGTGCAGCGTCTCGACGCCCGCCGACTGGGCCAGATGCGTACGGATCTGGGTGAGGCAGCCGATGTTGCCCGCCGCGATCAGGTCGGCCGGTGGCGAGCAGGCGCTCGGCCTTGCGCCGGCCGAGCTCCGCGGCGATTTCGGGCTGCTCGAGGTTGTAGGTGCCGGCGGAGCCGCAGCAGAGCTCGGCCTCTGCGGACTCGAGCACGTCGACGCCGGCGATCGCGGCGAGCAGTCGCCGCGGCGCGGCGCGGACGCGCTGGGCGTGGGCCAGGTGGCAGGCGTCGTGGTAGGCGACGCGCAGCGGCCGCGCGCAGCGGCGGCGGCTCGACGAGCCGAGCTCGTCGAGGAACGCGCTGACGTCGACGACGCGCGCGGCGAACGCCTGCGGCCGCGTCCTCGCTCGGGCTCGCCGGCGAACAGCAGCGCCGTACTCGCGCATGCCCGAGCCGCAGCCGGCGGCGTTGGTGACGATCGCGTCGACGTCGTCGGGGAACGCGGCGAGGTTGCGCGCGGGCGAGCTTGCGGGCGGCGCGGCCGCGCCGGCGTGCATCCGAGCGCGCCGCAGCAGCCCTGCGCGCGCGGGGATGACCACCTCGACCCCGTTGCGCGCCAGCACGCGCAGCGTGGCCCAGCTGATCTCCGGCGCGAGCACCTGCTGCACGCAGCCCGCCAGCAGCGCGACGCGCGCCGCGGCGCTGGCCCTCGGCCGGGATGATCGCCGGCAGCGGCGTGCGCGGGCGGCAGCTGCGTCGGGCAGCAGGTCGAGCATCGGCCGCAGCCGCGTCGGCGCGAGCGCGCGCGAGCGGCCGCGCCGAGCACGCCGAGCCGCGCCGCGGCCGCGGAAGCGGCGCGGTAGCGGCAGCGTCGCAGCGATCAGCGCGCGTCGCACGCGCTCGGCCGGCGGGCGCGCACGGCGCGGCTCGGCGTAGCGCGCGGAACGGCGTGATCAGGTCGCCGTACTGGACGCCCGACGGGCAGGCGCGTCTCGCAGGCCTGGCAGCCGAGGCAGTTGTCGACGTAGGGCAGCGCCTCGCTCGAGCTCGAGCGTGCCCTCGAGCACCTCCTTCATCAGCACGATGCGGCCGCGCGGCGAGTCCATCTCCTCGCCCATCGTCAGCGTAGGTCGGGCAGGTCGGCAGGCAGAAGCCGCAGTGGACGCAGGACTCGATCGCGTCGGCCATCGGCGCGCCGCTGCGGCGCCGAGCGCGTCGAGCTGGATCTCGTGCTGCATGCGTCCGCAGCGATCCAGATCCGGCGAAGACGGCCGTCGGGGTCGAGTCGCGCGCGCGCGACCCGGCTGGCGAACTCGCCGCCGGCGGTCGGCGCCGAGCAGGGCGGCGCTCGCGGCGCGCCGGTGCAGCGCGACGCGCTCCGGCCGCCCACGGCCGGCCAGCGATCCGATCGAGGTCGCTCGAGCGGCGCGTCCGCGGGCCAGGCGATCCAGGCAGACGTTGGCGCCGGCGCTGTAGCGGCGCGCGGCGCCGGCGCGCTCGCAGCGTCGCGCGTCCAGCGCGGCGATGGCGCGCGCCGGCGTGAGCGACGATCTTCGCCAGCGCGGAGGCCCATCGGGCGCCCACTCGAGCTCACGCGCAGCGGCGCCAGCGGTCGGCCTCGCGCGGATCCGAGACGGCGCACCCGCGTCGAGGCCGAGCTCCAGCGCGACGCCGATCGAGCCGCCGCTCGAGGCCATCGCGCCGGACCGCCGAGGCGCACGGCACGCCGTCCCGGCCGGCTCGAGGTCGAGCGCCTCGATGTCGAGCCCGCTCGCCGCAGGCGGCGCATCGCCGCGAGCGCCGCGTCGAGGCCGTCCGCCTGGACGCGCAGCGTCGCCCACGCCGGCGGCACCGGGAAGCACCTTGATCGAGAGCTCGACGATCACGCCGAGGCGGCCGAGGCTGCCGACGCAGCAGCTTCGGCAGGTCGAAGCCGGCCGCGTTCTTGACCACCTTGCCGCCGCCGCGTGACGAGCTCGCCGGTGCCATCGACGAAGCGGACGCCGATGACGAAGTCACGGATGCCGCCGTGGCGGTAGCTGCCCGGGCCCGTGAGCCCGGCCGCCACCGTGCCGCCGAGCGTCGCGCCGGCGCGAGCCAGGGGCGGGTCGAACGGCAGGTACTGGCCGTGCGCGGCGAGCGTCGCGTCGAGCTCCGCCAACGGCGTGCCGGCGCAGCGCGGTGAAGGTCAGCTCGGCCGGGTCGTACTCGACGATTCCTCGGACAGGCACCGAGACTCGAGCGGGACGACGTCGGCCGGGCGGCGCGGAGAGCGCGGGCTTGGTGCCGCCGCCGCGCGGGCAGCACCGCGATCGCCGCTCGCCCTCGCCTCGCGGACGGCGGCCTGGACTTCTTGGCCTCGCGTGGCGGCTCGCGGCGGAGCGGCACTGCCGTTGCCGGCCTCGGCGACCGGCAGGAGCATCTTGCCGCGGTTCGCCAGCTCGGCCGGGTCGATCGCATCGCCGCAGGCGGCGCATCAGGGCGAGGTCGGCCGGCGCGAACATCCGGGCAGGTACTCGCGCTTCTCGACGCCCGACGCCGTGCTCGCCGGTGATCGAGCCGCCGAGGCGCGACGCACAGGGGTCGAGGATCTCGCCGGCGAGCTCCTCGGCGCGCTCGACGGCGCCCGGCTCGCGGCCGTCGAACAGGATCAGCGGGTGCAGGTTGCCGTCGCCCGCGTGGAACACGTTCGCGACCCGCAGGCCGTGCTCGGCGCTCATCCGCTCGATCTCGCGCGAGCGCCTCGCCGAGCCGGGTGCGCGGCACGCACGCCGTCCTGGACGATGTAGTCGGGCGAGAGCCAGCCGACCGCCGAGAAGGCGCTCTTGCGTCCCTTCCAGATCAGCGCCCGCTCGGCTGCGTCCTGCGTCGTCGCGCACCGCAGTCGCGCCCGAGGCGTGCGATCACCGCGCGCAGTCGCTCGAACGTCGGCCTCGACGGCCTCGCGCTCGCCCTCGAGCTCGACGATCAGGAGCGCCGCGCCGTCGCGGGTAGCCCGGCCGCACCGAGGCCTCGGCGGCCTCGATCGCGAGCGCGTCCATGATCTCCATCGCCACCGGCAGGAGCCCGGCGGCGACGATCGCCGCGACCGCGTCGCCGGCCGCCTCGAGGCTGTCGTAGGCGGCCAGCACCGTGCGCGTGGCCTCGGCGGTCGGGGCAGCAGCCGCAGCGTCGACCTCGAGCGCGATCCCGAAGAGGCCCTCGCGAGCCGACGAACAGCCCGGTCCAGTCCGGGTCCGACGTGCTCGGTGCTGTCGCCGCCGAGTCGACGCACTTCGCCGTCGGGCAGCACGACCTCGAGCCCGAGCACGTGGTTGCAGGTCATCCCGTGCTTAGGCAGTGCGCGCCGCCGGAGTTGAACGCGAGGTTGCCGCCGATCGTGCAGACCGACTGGCTCGAGGGGTCGGGCGCGTAGAAAGGCCGTGCGGCGCGGCCGCCGCGCTGACGTGCAGGTTGATGACGCCGGGCTCGACCACCGCCACGCGCTGCTCGGGATCGACGCGCAGGACGCGGTTCAGGCGGTTGAGCGCGATCACGATGCCGCCCTCGACCGGCAGCGAGCCGCCGGAGAGGCTGGTGCCGCTGCCACGCGCCACGAACGGCACGCGCTCGCGGTGACAGCGCCGGACCAGGTCGATCACCTCCTGCCTCGTGTCGGCGAGGACGACCGCCTCGGGTCGCGCCCGGAAGGCGGTCAGCGCATCGGACTCGTACGGGGCGAGCCGGGCGGGCTCGGTCAGAACCCGCTCGGAGGGATACGTGGCTTCGAGGTCCGCGAGCAGCTCGGCGACAGGCACGATCGCCCCGCTGGACTACGTCGCTGCCGCGCGGTCGCCGTCCTGCGCCCCTCGACCGAGGGCCGCCGAGATCCGGTCGGCGTGCACGCGCAGGAGCGCGCCCAGCTCGGCGGTGTCCGGATGCAGAACGCGCGCCGTCGGAGCCGAGATGCTGATCGCCGCCCGCGGGCGACCGTCGCCGTCGAGGACCGGCGCCGCCAAGCAGCTCACGCCCTCCTCGTGCTCCTCGTTGTCGATCGCATAACCGCGCTTGGCCGTCCGCGCGAGGTCCTCCTCGAGCGCCTCGACGGTCGCCAGAGTGCGGGTCGTGAGGCGCTCGAGCGCTTCCCGCTCCGGGTAGAGCGCTGCCACGGCGTCGGACGAGCCGAACGCGAGGATCGCTTTGCCCGCCGCGGTCGTGTGGGCGAGCGCGTCCGCTCCGACGATCGTGAACATCCGGACGCTTCGGCTCCCCTGGACCTGATCGACGTAGATCACTCGATCCCCGTCGAGGACGACCAGATTGGTCGTCTCCTCCGTAGCACCCTGGACCGCCTCCAGGTGGGGCCGCGCGACGCGCCGCAGGCGGGCGAGCTCCTGCTCGAGGCCGTTCGCGAGCTCGACGAGCTTGTAGCCGAGTGCGTAGCGGCCCGAGTCCGCACGCTGGCTGACGTAGCCGCGCTTGGCGAGCGTCGCCAGCAGCCGGTGGGCGGTGCTCGGTACGAGCCCGGTCCGCGTGGCCAGGTCGGTCACCCCCAACTCGTCGTTGCCGGCCAGGGCCTCGAGGATGTCGAACGCCCGCGAAACGGACTGCACGCTGTCGCGCCGAGCTGCCACGGTCTCATATTACCCATCACGGGACTGCAATTCCGCAATGTGGATTCCGCCCTCGAACCGCCTCTCGACCCGCTCTCAGGAGATCCGCGCGAGCGCCGGAGTCGTGAGGAACTCGGCCAGGTCCTCCGAGAGCGCCACCTGCGTGAAGAGCTCCGCGGCCTCCGCGTAACGCCCGGCGTCGTACGCGTCGTCACCGAGCGAATCACGCAGGCTCGCGAGCTCTGAGTCCTGGATCCCGAGCGCGAGCTCCGGGGTCACCCGACGCCCGTCGTCGAGCTCCGCCTCATGCCGGATCCACTGCCAGACCTGGGAGCGGGCGATCTCGGCGGTGGCCGTGTCCTCCATCAGGTTGAAGATGGCGGCGGCCCCGTTGCCCTGGAGCCAGGAAGCGATGTACCGGATCCCGACGCTGATGTTGTTGCGAAGGCCGGCTTCGGTGATCCGCCCACCGGGAACGCTTACGTCAAGAAGCTCCGACGCGGCCACATCGACGTCGTCCCGGGTGAAGCCGAGCTGGTTCGGGCGCTCGCTCAACACCGAGTCGAACACCTCCCGGACCGGCGGCACGAGATCGGGATGGGCGACCCAGCTGCCGTCAAACCCGGCCTTCGCCTCGCGCTCCTTGTCGGCGCGAACCTGGGTGATCGCCCGTTCGTTCACCCCGGCATCTCTGCGGCTGGGGATGAACGCCGCCATCCCGCCGATCGCATGTGCGCCCCGGCGGTGGCAGCTCGCGCGCCAGGAGCTCCGTGTACGCGCGCATGAAGGGCACGGCCATCGTCACCTGGGCCCGGTCGGGGAGGACGAACCCGGGCAGGTCGCGGAACTTCTTGATCATGCTGAAGATGTAGTCCCAGCGCCCAGCGTTGAGCCCGGTGGCGTGCTCGCCGAGCTCGAACAGGATCTCCTCCATCTCGAACGCGGCGAGGATCGTCTCGATCAGGACCGTCGCCCGGACCGTGCCCTGCTCCAGCCCCAGCGCGTCCTCGGCCCAGGCGAACACCTCGTGCCAGAGCCTGGCCTCGTGCCGGCCCTCGAGCTTGGGGAGGTAGAGGTAGGGCCCGCTGCCGGCCTCGACCAGCGCCGCCGCGTTGTGGAACATGAACAACCCGAAGTCGAACAGCGATGCCGAGACGGGCTCGCCGCCGACCCGCGCCCGCGGCTCGGGCAGGTGCCAGCCGCGCGGGCGGATGACCAGCGTCGCGGTCTGCTCGGCGAGCCGGTACTCCCGGTCCTCGGTGGTCAAGGAGATGGTCCCGGCGACCGCGTCGATCACGTTGGCCTGGCCCTCGACCACGTTCTGCCAGGTGGGCGTCAGCGAGTCCTCGAAGTCTGCCATGAACACCTTGGCGCCCGAGTTGAGCGCGTTGATCATCATCTTGCGCTCGACCGGCCCCGTGATCTCGACCCGGCGATCCTCGAGGTCCGCCGGCGCCGCTGGGACCCGCCAATCGCCCGCCCGCACTTCCTCGGTCTCCTCGGGGAAACCCGGAATCGCGCCCCCTGCGATGGCGGCCTGGCGCTCGGCCCGGGCTTCCAGCAGACCGCGTCGCTGCGGCTCGAACCGCTCGTGCAGCCGCGCCACGAACTCGAGTGCGTCGCTGGTCAGCACCCGCTGCGCTTCGCCCCCAATCTCCCCTCCGACCTCGATCTCGGTGGCTGTCCCCATCGACCCGCTCCTTTCGAAGATCACACCATGTTCTGTATTGTGGAACGTTGCTTCCGCATCACGCCGAGGAGATGATACGCATCGGTTGGCCGCGATGGGCAACCGGCCGGCGAGGTGGTTACGAGCCCGGTGTCGGCCGGTAGATCGACCCGCGCTCGACCACCTTGGCCAGGAGCCCGTCCCGCTCGTAGTCGGGTGGGTCGAGGTCCTCGACCGGCACCGCCTCCTGCCCGCGGTAGCCGATCGCGGCTCGCACTCCCTCATCCAGGAAGTAGGCGCCCGCCACGACGGTGGTCAGCAGCTGGAACCCGGCCTCGTCCGCACGCTGAAGGCGGGCGACCTCGGCGTCCGGCTCCACCCCCCGCGCCGCCTCGAGCAGCTGCGTGAGGTCGGCTACGACATCGGGGCGCACCGCCAGCACCGCGTCGAGCGCACCCTGCTCGAGCGCGACCTCGCCGGCCGAAGGCATCGTCTCGCCCGCCGGGATCAGCACGTCGGCGAGCCCCGCGAACACTCCCCGCAGCTCGACACCGATCGCATCCTCGCCCCTCATGCGAGCCGCCTCAACAACGGCGGGAGCTCGGCTCCGTCCTTCGGACTCCGCCTCACAGCGGGCGCACCTGCTCACGGCGATCGGCGATCAGCCGGTCGGTGAATCGCAGCGCCATCGCCGCGATCGTGGCGGTCGGGTTCATGCCCGAGGAGGTCGGCCAGACGCTGCCGTCGAAGATGAACAGGTTCGGCACGTCGTGCGTGCGGCCCCAGGGATCGACCACCGAGCTCGCGGGGTCCGCACCCATGATGCAGGTGCCGAGGAGGTGCCAGCCGGTCGCGCGGATCTGGGGCGCGACGATCACGTCGTAGGCGCCCGCGGCGCGCAGCGACTCCTCCGCCCGCTGCTCGTGGAACTCCACCATCCGCCGCGAGTTCTCGGACATCTCGTAGTAGAGCTTTGCCGCCGGGATCCCGTGGTCATCCGTGCGCTCCGGATCGAGCTCCACCCGGTTCGCCTCCTCGGGCAGGTCTTCGAAGATGAACCCCCACATCGCGGAGTGGCCGAGGCGGCGCCGGATCTCCTCGTGGAACGTCGGCCCCCAGATCGAGTTCTCGTCGCCCCACGGGTAGGCCTGCGTCATCGCGAGGGGACCGCCCGTTGGCTGCAGCCCCCACTTGGCCCCGCGGACGAAGTCCCGCTCCGGATCGGTCTCGTAGAACTCGAGCGAATGGATGTGCTGTCCCCAGGCGCCCTGGTTGGACCGGAGGTCGTCCTCGAACAGTCCCGTGACGGTGCCGAAGGGGTGCATCATCAGCCGCTTCCCGACCAGCCCCGACGAGTTCGCGAGCCCGTCGGGTTGCTCGTCGGTCGCCGAACAGAGCAGCAGGCGGGGTGTGCCCACGCCGTTACAGCAGAGGATCGTGACCGCGGCGCGCTGCACCTGCTCGACACCTTCGGAGTCGACGTAGAGGGCGCCCTCGACGAGCCCGTCGGGGCCGACGATCAGGCGCTTCACGCGAGCGCCCGTGCGCAGCTTCGCGCCGCGCTCGATCGCGTCCGGCCAGTACGTGATGTCGACGCTCGCCTTCGCCCCGTCGGCGCAGCCCCGCAGGCAGGTGGCCCGCTGGACGCAGGCGTTGAGGCGGCCATACGGTCGCGTCGCGATCGCGTTCGGCGCGGGCCACCAGTGCCAGCCGAGCTCGTTGTGCGCCCGCGCGACTCGGCGGCCCATCTCCCCCATGGGGACCGGCGGCATCGGCGGCCCCTCCCCGGCCGGGAAGCCGGTGTCGCCGGCGAGCCCGGAGACGCCCCAGTCGCGTTCGACGCGCACGTAGTAGGGCTCGAGGTCCTCATAGGTGAGCGGCCAGTCGTCGGCGACCCCGTCGAGCGTGCGAACCCGGAAGTCGGACGGCATGTTGCGCTGCCAGTGCGCCGCGTACACCACCGTCCCGCCTCCGACCCCGTTCCACATGAGCGCCGTGATGTCGGAGTCCGAGTCGTCGACCGGGTAGTCGGCCGGGGCCGCGCGGAGGTTCGGGTCCCAGTTCCAGTCCCGAGAGGCGGTCAGCTCGTAGTCGGGGTGGGCGGCGCGCGCGAGCGTGTAGTCCGGCCAATCGCCCTGCTCGAGGCAGACGACATCGAAGCCTTCGGAGACGAGCCGCTTGGCCGCGACCGCGCCGGAAGCCCCTGCTCCGATGATCAGGACGTCGGGAGTTTCGTCAGGCATTGGCCACCGCCTCCGTAGCGCCCAGCGCCGCGTCGGCGGCGCGCGGACCGAAGACGAGGCCGAGCACCAACCCGCCCAGGTAGCCGGTCTCCTGGACTCCGCCAAGGTCGGCGCCCGCGACGAACAGCCCGGGCACCGGCCGGCCCTGCGGGTCGAGCGCGCGGCCGTCGGCGTCGCCGCGCAACCCGCCGAAGGTGAACGTGATCGACGGCTGGACCTCGACCGCGTGGAAGGGCGCCTCGCGGAGGGGCGGTGGCGATCCCTCGATCAGGACCTCGTCCGGAGCCGGCGGCGAGCCGGCCGCCGCCGCCTCGACGTCCGCGAGCGTCTGGTGGAGGCGCGGCGCATTCACCCCCCAGCTGCCCACACGGTCGGTCAGCTCGTCGAGCGAGTCCGCGCTCACCACACGGGCGCCCGTTGCCCGCGCCGCCGCGAACCGGTCAATGTCCTGGCCGTGCGGGTACGGCGGCCCCACCGCGTGCTCCACCCGGATGCGTTCGTCGCAGAGCAGGACGCCGCGCGAGCCCACCTGCCGCAGGAGCGCCTGGTTCGTGACCTCGTCTCCGCGCGACTCGTCCGCGAACCGGCGTCCGAACAGGTTGACCACAACGCTGGCGTGCGAGTGGTACTGCGTCAGGGGCAGATAGTCCTCCCGGCGGAGGCGCCGGAGCGGGCTCGGGAGCAGGTGGCCGTAGAACGAGTCGAGCGCGCCGCCGGGGGCGACGCCGGCGTCGAGGCCCATCCGATAACCGTCCCCGACGCTGTTGGGGTTGGCGCGCACCGGCATGCGCTCGGCTCCCACGCCGATCAGCAGGCGAGTCAGGTTCGCGCTGCCCTGAAAGCCGCCGGTCGCCAGCAGGACGGCGCCCGCTCGCAGCTCCTCCGTCCCGCCGGGGCCGCTGACCCGGGCGCCGCGCACCACGTCCCCCTCGACGAGAAGTGCCTCGGCCGCGTGGCCAAACGCGACCCGGCCCCCTCTCTCGATTCGCTCGCGAGCCGCCTCGAGCCACCCGTGGATATCGATCCGGTGGGCGACGCCGAAGCCCATCTGACCGTCCCACCGCCGGCTGACCTCGACGCCTGCCGCGCGCGTCCGCTCCACCGCCGCGTCGAATCCGTCGACGAGTACCTCGCCGAGCTCCGGGTCTGCCCGCGGGCAGACCCTGCGGACCGTCTCGTGGTCGGGCGCCGTCCAGAGGATGCCCGCGGAAAGCGCTCCGGAGCCGCCCAGCCGCGAGTCCTTCTCGACCACGACGACCTCGGCGCCCGCCTCGGCCGCGTGGGCGGCGGCGGTCGCGCCGGCGACGCCGCCGCCGATCACCAGCAGGTCGCAGGTCACGTGCGCTGGGCCCTCGCCCGCATTCTCAGTAGGGGTACTCCACCGCCGAGCGCTGGATCCCGATCCACCGCCGCTCGGTGAACTCCTCGAGGTTCGCCTCGCCGCCCGAGCGGCCGCCGAGCCCCGACGCACCCATTCCGCCGAACGGAACGTGCGCCTCGTCCAGGCAGGTCGAGTCGTTGACGTGGACCATCCCGGACCGGACGCGCTCGGCGAACGCGAGGCCCCGCTCGGTCGATCCGGTCAGGACCGCATTCACGAGGCCGTACTCGGTGTCGTTGGTGAGCTCCAATGCCTCCTCGTCGCCGGCCGCCGCCATCACCGGCGCAACCGGCGCGAAGATCTCCTCACGCCAGATCGGCATGTCCGGCGTCACGTCGACCACGACCGTCGGCCGGTAGAAGAGCTCCTCGTAGGTACCGCCCTCCACCACGCGGGCGCCGGCTGCGATCGAGCGCTCGAGCATGTCGTGGCCGCGATCGCGCTGCTCCTCGCTGATCATCGGGCCGAGACCCACCTCCTCCGCCGCGGGGTCGCCGAGCGTGATCGCCTTCGCGCGCTCCGCGAGGCGCTCGACGTAGCGGTCGAAGAGGCTCTCGTCGACGATGTGCCGGCCCGCCGTGATGCACGTCTGACCCTGGTAGTGGAAGGAGGACCAGGCGCCGATCATCGTGGCCTCTTCGAGATCGGCGTCCTCGAGGACGACGAGGGCGTTGTTGCCGCCGAGCTCCAGCGAGACCCGCTTGAGCTGGCCGCCGGCGATCTTCGCGATCGCGCGGCCGACCTCGGAGGAGCCCGTGAAGTGGACCATCCGGACCGCGGGGTGCGCGACCAGGTGCTCGCCGATCTCGTCGCCGCCGGCGACCACCTGGAGGATCCCGGGCGGCGCCCCGGCCTCCGCGAACATCTCCGCGATCAGAAGGGCGCCGGTGATCGGCGTCTGCGGGGCGGGCTTCATGACGACCGTGTTCCCGAGCGCGATCGCGGGGGCGACCACACGCATCCCGAGGACGAACGGGAAGTTCCACGGGGTGATCGCGCCGACCACGCCCACCGGCACGCGCTGGACGAGGCTCAGCTTGCCCGGGTTGTGGGAGGGCACCACCTCGGCGGTCGCTCGCGAGGTCAGCGCCGCCGCCTCCCAGAGCTCGTTCGCGCCCGCGTTCACCTCATAGTCCGCCTTGCCGCGGATACATCCCGTCTCGCGGACGATCAGCTCGGCGATCTCGTCGCCCCGGTCGGTGACTCGCTGGGCGACGCTGCGCAGGAGGCCGGCTCGCACGTCGTACGGCTCGGCGGCCCAGCCGGGTTGCGCGGCCCGGGCCGAGCCGACCGCTCCCTCGAGATCGGAGGCCGACGCCACCCCGGCGCGGGCGAGCTCCTCGCCACGGCCCTTGTCGAGGACCGGCGCGGCCGCCGCTCCCTCGGCGTCGCGGAACTCTCCGTCGACGAAGATCTTGCCGGCCCAGGGCCTGGACTCGAGCTCGGTCGTCATCCGATCCACCTCTCCTCGCGCGTTCGGCGCGTCCCGACCGCGGCTCCGCCGCGCTTGAAACCGGGACGGTTAACGTTTTCCGTCACACTAACGAAGCCCGCGCAGCAGTGTCAAGCGGAGCTACACGGTGGGGGGAAAACGATTCCCGCGGCCGTAGTACGCTTGCTCGGCGCCCCGGGCCGGACCGCGCGGCGCGACCCGAAATGGCCGAGAAGCAGAAACCGCCGAAGGGGTCCCTGGTCGAGGTATCCCGCCGGGCCGGCGTCTCGATCGCAACCGCGTCGCGGGTCCTGAACCGCTCCAGCCACCCGGTCGCCGAGGCGACTCGGAAGAAGGTCCTCGCCGCGGCCGAGGACCTCGGCTACTCGCCAAGCGCGCTGGCCCGCGCCCTGGTGACCCAGCGCAGCCGGATCATCGGCGTGATCGTGGGGGACATCGTCGATCCCTACTTCGCCGAGATCACGCGCGGGATCGAGGACGTGGGCGCCAAGGCCGGCTACCTGACCATCGTCTGCAACGCCGACCGCCGGACCGAGCTCGAGCAGGAGCAGATGCGGCTGCTGATCGACTACCACGCCGAGGGCGTGATCTTCGCCGGGAGCGGCTACGCCGACGACGAGCGCGGCGCCGAGCTCGCCGGCCTCGTGGACCGCGCGCGCTCGCGCGGCATGAACGTCCTCTCGCTCGCGACCCGGGACCTCGACTGCCCGCGGGTGCTCGTGGACAACCGCGCGGCCGCCTACGACCTGACCGACTACGTCACCTCGCTCGGCCATCGCCGGATCGCGTTCATCGGCGGCCCTCCGGGCCTCCATACCTCCGGCCAGCGCTTGGACGGGTTCCGAGCGGCCGCGGAGCGCGCGGGCCTGGAGAGCGACGCGCTGTACGAGGGCGATTTCACCTACGACCTGGGGCACGCCGCGGCGATGCGGATGCTGGCCGCGGCTGAACTGCCCGACGCGGTCATCGGTGCCAACGACGAGACCGCGATCGGCGCGATCGCCGCGCTCCGGCAGGCCGGGGTCGCGATCCCCGGAACCATCTCCGTCGCGGGCATGACCGACACACGCCTGGCCCGCTTCAGCGACCTGACCACGGTGAACATCCCGCTCTATCAGTTCGGCGCGATCGCGGCCCGCCGGGTGATCGCGAACGAGGCTGACTCGAGCCCCGCCGAGACCGTCCTCCCGCACCGCCTGGTGCCGCGCTCGACCACCGCGCGGCGCGAGGCATGATCGCTAGGCGTAGGCCAGATAGCGCTCGCGGACCCGCGGGATCAGCTCCGCGCCCGGCTCCCGGGCGAGCTCCGAGTTGATCACCTCGACCTCGATCGGGCCGCGGTAGCCGGCGCCGTCGACCGCCCCGCGCAGCCGCGGCAGGTCGATCGCGCCGTCGCCCATCATTCCCCGGCCGGCCAGGAGGTCGGTGGTCGGCACGAGCCAGTCGGAGACATGGAATCCGAGGATGCGCTCGCCGGCGCGCGCGATCTCGCGCTCGACGTCCGGGTCCCACCAAACGTGATAGGCGTCGACGACCACCCCGACCCGGTCGGGGTCGAACCGCTCGGCCATCGAGTTGGCCTGCGCAAGCGTGACGACCACCGAGCGCTCGACCACCATCATCGGGTGCAGTGGCTCGATCGCCAGCGCCACACCGCAATCGTGCGCGTGCGGCGCGAGCCGCTCGATGCCGTGCAGGACCGCGGCGCGGGCGTCCTCCAGGTCGGGACCACGGGCGCCGCCGCAGACCAGCACGAGGACGTCGGTGCCCAGCTCGGCCGCCTCCTCCACCGCCCGGTGGTTGTCGGCGTCGCGCTCGCGGCGCTCGGCCTCGCTCGCTGCCGGGAAGAAGCCGCCCCGGCAGAGGCTCGAGACCCGTAGCCCCGCCGCCTGGATCAGCGCGGCGGACCCCGGCTCCAGTTTGTGGCGCCAGGGCCCCACCCAGGGGATGCCCGCGCTCGCACACCCCTCAACCACCTCCTCGAGACTCAGGTGGTCGGCGGTCATCTGGTTGAAGCTGAGGCGCCCCGGCTCCGGGCCGCGATCGTTCACGGCTGGTCCACCCCGGCGAGCTGGAGCACGGGGCGGAACCGTCGGGCCGCGCGCTCGGGATCGGCGAGCGCGCCCGCGGCGTCGGCAAGCCGCACGACGTCGGCCAAATGGGCGATCGACCTGGCGCCCTCGAGGCCGCCCAGCACCCGAAAGTGGTCCTGGTGCCCGTTCAGGTACGCCAGCAGGACCACCCCGACCTTGTAGTGCGCGGTCGGCGCGGCGAACATGTGGCGCGCGAGCGGCACCGTCGGAGCCAGCAGGCGATCGAAGCGCTCCGGATCCCCGTCGTCGAGCGCGCGGAGGGCGGCGGCCGCAACCGGCGCGATCGCGTCGAACACGCCCAGCACGGCGTCGCTGCTCCCGCGTGCGTCGCCACGGATCAGCTCCGGGAAGTGGAAGTCGTCACCCGTATAGAGGCGGACGCCGTTGGGGAGCCGGTCGCGCAGCGCGATCTCGACGGGGGCATCGAGCAATGAGACCTTGATCCCGTCGACTCGCTCGGCGTGGTCGGCGATCAGGCCGGCAACCGCGTCGAGCGCATCCGCCGGATCCCTTGCGCCCCAGTAGCCGGCGAGCGCGGGGTCGAACGCCGCGCCCAGCCAATGCAGGATCACGGGGCGGCGCGCTCGCTCGAGCACCACGTCGTAGACCGCCCGGTAGTCGGCCGCTCCCTCGGCGGCGGCGGCGAGGTGCCGGCTCGCCATCACGACGACCGTGGCCCCCTCGGCCTCGATCAGCTCGCATTGCTCCAGGTACGCGTCGCGGATCCGGTCCAGCGAGGCCGGCGCGCCCGGCTCGAGTTGGTCCGTGGCAGCCCCGCACACGAGCAGGCCGCCGCTGGACCGGCTCTCGGCGGCGCTTCGCAGGATCAGCTCCCGGGCGAGCGGCCAGCCGAGCGCGCCGCCCCGCTGCGCGGTGTCCATCGCATCGGCGACTCCGAGGCCATAGGACCAGAGATGGCGCCGGAACGCCATGGTGGCCTCCCAGTCCACCGCGGGCTCCGCCACCGGGTCGCCCGGGGCCGCCGGGTCCGCCACGACGTGCGCGGCGGCGAAACACGCGCGCGTCCGCGGAAGCCGCCCGTCGGGAGCCGGTAGCTCCGGGACGGGCCCGGGCGACCAGGGGGTCAGAGCGCCGTCGTCACCGGGCAGGTTGAGCCGGGCGCCGGTCGCGGCGCTCATAGCTCGATCTCCGGCACGTCCAGCGTCCGGCGCTCCTCCGAGGATCGGATGCCGAGCTCGGCGAGCTGGATGCCCTTGGCGCCCTCGGCGAAGCCCCACGGGAAGGGCTCGTCGGCGACCACGTGGCGAAGGAAGAGCTCCCACTGGGCCTTGAACCCGTTGTCGTACGGACCCCGGTCGGGAACCTCGCTCCAAGCCTCCCGGAACGGGATGGCGTTGGGCAGATCCGGGTTCCAGACCGCGGTCGGCGTGTCCGCGGCCGCCTGGACCCGGCAGGCGTGCAGTCCGGCGACCGCGCTGCCGTCCGTACCGTCGACGTGCAGCTCGAGCAGCTCGTCGCGATCGACCCGCGTGCACCACGACGAGTTCAACTGGACCACGGCGCCGCCCGCGAGCTCGAAGTAGGCGTAGGCGGCGTCCTCGGCGGTCGCCGCGTACTCCTCGCCCCGCTCGTCGTAGCGGACGGGGATGTGGGTGGCCCCCAGGGCCGTCACGGTCCGCACCGGGCCGAACAGGTTGTCGAGCACGTAGCGCCAGTGGCAGAACATGTCGACGATCAACCCGCCGCCATCCTCGCGACGGTAGTTCCAGCTCGGGCGCTGGGCCGGCGGCTCGGGCCCCGGGAAGACCCAGTAGCCGAACTCGCCACGGACCGAGAGGATGCGGCCGAAGAAGCCACCGTCGACGAGCCGGGCCAGCTCGATCAGCCCGGGCAGGAACAGCTTGTCCTGAACCACCCCGTGCTTCACCCCCGCGTCCCGGGCAAGCCGCGCCAGGCGCACCGCCGTCTCGAGGTCCGGCGCGATGGGCTTCTCGCAGTAGACATGCTTGCCGGCAGCGATCGCGGCCTCAACCGCGGCGGGTCGCGCGCTGGTCACCAGCGAGTCGAAGTAGATCTCGAACGACGGGTCGGACAGGACCTCGCCGAGATCCGTCGTCCAGCGCTCGACACCGCTACGGTCGGCCAGCTCACGCAGGCGGTCCGCTCGCCGGCCGACCAGCACGGGCTCGGGCCAGATCCGCTCGCCGGAGGCAAGCGGCACGCCGCCCTGCTCGCGAATCGCGGCGATCGAGCGCAGGAGGTGCTGGTTCATCCCCATCCGCCCCGTAACGCCGTTGAGGATCACGCCCACCCGGCGGGAGGCGACGTCCTCGCCCGGTTGGAAAACGTTTACCACAATTGGTCACATTACCCACGCCGCCGTCCACCTGTCAAGCGTCCGGACACCCTCCCCCGAACGTCCCGGAAGGCGCGCTACGGCAGGGGGTGTGGGACGTTCGCGCGAAGGAAGGCGAGGCCGTCCGCGGCCAGCGCGTCCGGAGAGGGCGCCAGCGGCCGCCAGATGGATGCGGCGGTGGCGATCACCTCGTTCGCCGCGGTGAACGACTCGATGCACATCGGGCCGTGGTAGCCGGCCTCGCCGAGCGCAGCCAGGAACGCCGGCCAGCCGAACGCGTCAGCCCCCGGAGACCCGCGGTCCGTCCCGCAGGCGTGCACGTGGGCGATCCGACCCCTCGCGGACAGCGCCGCAGCCGCCGGATCCTTCTCCTCGATGTTCATGTGGAAGCTGTCGAGAAGCAGGCCGCACGCGGGGTGGTCGACGACCTCAAGCAATTCCATGCCCTGCGCAACGGTGTTGATCAGGCTCGTCTCGTAGCGGTTGAGCGGCTCGATCGCGAGCTTCACACCGCGCCCGGCGGCGTGCTCGGCAACGGGCCGCAGGCCGTCGGCGACGCGCGCCAGCACCGCCGGACGCTCGTCTCCGGCGAGGCGCCAGAGCCGGCCCACCGCGGCGTACATCGGGCCCGCCACCACGCCCGAGCCGACCGCGGCGGCGGTCTCCACGCAGTGCCGCAGGTACTCGATCGTGGCCGCGACGACCTCGTCGTCGCCCACCGCGAGATCCCTACCCGGCGGCATCACGCAGCAGACGGATGCCCCCAGGCCGAGGTCGTTGAGCAGCTCCGCCGTGCGGGACGGGTCCCACTGCCCCTGCTCCTCGACCGGCAGCTCGAGCAGGTCGAAGCCGAGCTCTGAAACTCGGGGCGCGACCCGGGCGATCGCCGCATCGGTGATCGGCGACTCCCAGATCCAGATGTTCGCCCCGATCGCCGTCACGTCTCAGAGAACCGGGAGTGGCGGCCGGGCGTGGCTTGGTGCCACGCCCGGCCGCTTCCCGGTGAGAGAGGTACTGACTCTCTGCCTCGTTACTCCCAATCGTCCGGGTAACCAGGCAGGTCCTCGCAGCCGCACCGTGCGTAGTGCAGGTCCGGCAGGCCCTCGTTGGCCGTGACGAGGTCGTCGAGCTCCTCGTCGGTGACCGGCTCCTGCGGGAGGATCCACTCCTTCGGGACCTCCTCGCCGTTGAGGATCCGGGTCGCCGCGATGATCGGCGTCCGCCACTGGAAATTCGAGTAGACGGGCGCGATCGCGGTCAGATCGTCCTCCTGCCACTTGCGCAGGAAGTCGAGCTGATCCTCACCTGTGATCGGCGGGATCTCCTGGCCGGCATCCTCGAAGGCCTCCGCGGCGGCGACGCTCGTCGCCCCGGCGTCCATCCAGATGCCGTCGAGCTCACCCTCGCGGGCGATGTAGTCCGAGACGATCTGCTTCGTGTTGGCAGCGTCGCCCTCGGTCTGCTCGTTGCCGACGATCTCCAGGTCGGAGTCGGCGAACACCTCCTGGGCCGCGGACCACCGCGTCTCCAGGACGTCGACTCCGGGCAGGATCCGCAACGCGAGGATCTTGCCTCCCGAATCGACATTGTCGACCAGGAACTCAGCGGCGTCCGCGCCGAACGCATAGCCGCCGATCGGCTTGATGAACGTGACCGGGCAATCGGTGTCGACACCGCGGTCGAACACGATCACCGGGATTCCCGTGTCGCACGCCTGCTCGACGGCCGGCGTCAGCGTCGCCGTGGTGTTCGGCGAGACGATAAGCGCGTCGCACTTGTCGCCGCGCGTCAGCGACTGGATGTCCGAGATCTGCTTGTCGTCGCTCGCCTCGGCATCAACGGCGGTGAAGTCGCTGATCTCGTCACCGAGCGCCTCGACCTGGGCCTGCATCGTCTGCCAGCCGACCACCCGCCAGGGGTTGTCAACCGCGGCGTTCGAGAAGCAGATGCTCCACGGTCCGGGCGTCTTGTACTCGGCTGTGTCGACGAGCTCGGGCTCGATCGCCTGGACCCAGGGGTCGTCACCGGCCCCGAAATCCTCGGGTTCGACGTCGCGCTGGGCGAGTTCCTCTTCCATCGCCGCCTGGTCGAAGAAATCCGGGTTGTGTTCCGGAGTGAACGACTGCTCGGTGCCGCCGTCATCTCCGCTGTCGTCATCGTCGTCCCCGCACGCTGCGAGGCCGAACGCCAGCACCGCTGCTGCGAACAGCATCAACGCCGCCCGCAGCCAGTGATTAGGCCTACTCATCTAGGTCCTCCTCCTCATTGAACTTCCTTGTGATTGGTTTCGGCTTCTTCCCCAGACCCATCCTCAGCCCCTCCGGACGCGGAATGCCGCCACGGACACGGCGGCCACGATCACGATGCCCGTGAAGGCCTGCTCGAACGCGCGGTCCACGCCGTAGAGGTTGAGCAGCTTGAAAAGCGCTTCGAGGACCAGGGCGCCGGCGACGGCGCCCATCACGGTGCCGCGGCCGCCGCCGAGGACGACTCCGCCCAGCACAGCCGCCGTGATCGCCTGGAACTCCAGGCCGATTCCGACCTGCGAGGTGACCCCGGCGAAGCCGGCGAGCAGGATGCCCGCGATCACTCCCGAGGTCGCCGAGATCACGAACGCGGCGGTCTTCACGCGCTTCACGTTCACGCCCGAGAGCGCGGCCGCGCGGGCGTTGTCGCCGACCGCGAGAATGCGGCGTCCGAAGCTTCCTCGAGCGGCGATCACGGCGAGCACCGCGCAGGCGATCAGCACGATCGCCGAGTACGGCAGCTCCTCGAGGACGGGGAAGCCCTCGATTCCCTCGCGGCCGATGGCGCGGAAGTTGTCGGCGAGGTCCCCCACCGGTGCTCCCCCGGTCCACAGGAAGACCGCCCCGTTCAGGATCAGGAGCATCGCGAGCGTGACGATGAAGGACGGGACCCTGAGGATCGTGGTCGCGAACCCGTTGAAGAGGCCGACCGCCGCCCCGATCGCGAACAGGAGGATGATCGTGGGAACCGTGTTCGACGGATCGCCGTCGATCTGCTTCGCCGCCACGACGGCGATCACCGTGACCAGCGAGCCGACCGATAGGTCGAACTCGCCGGACGCCAGCACGAAGTAGGCGCCGATGGCGAGGATCGCGAGTGGCGCCGACGTCTTCAGGTAGGCGAGGAAGCCCTCGGGGGTGAGGAAGTTCTCGTCCTCCCACGCGATCCAGGCGAAGACGATGATCAGGAGGATCCAGACGACCGGGATCGCCCGCAGCGCGGCGACCGCGGTGGTGAGCCACTCCGGACGCTCGCCCGCGCCGGCGGGCGGCTCCGGGGCCGGTGCCGGCGCTCCGGTACTCATGGCGCCGCACCACCGACGGCCGGCTCGGGTCCGGGGGTTTGTCCAGTGGCGGCCTGCGCCTCCTCACGGCGCCTCCGGGTCCAGCGCACCGAGTAGGCCGCCACGGCGGCGATGATGATCACGCCGCGGGCGACGTCCTTGAGGAACGCGTCGACCTCGAGCTGGTTGAACGTGCTGTCGAGGAGGGCCAGGATGAAGACGCCGGCCAGCGTGCCCAGCACCCCGCCCCGGCCGCCCAGCAGATATGTGCCACCGAGCACCACCGCGGCGATCGACTCGAGGTCGTAGCCGCCCTCGATCGCGATCGTCGGGCTGCCGGCACCGAGCCGACTGGCGATGAACAGACCCGTGATCGCGGCGGCGACCGCGCAGAGCACGTGCGCCATGATGATCACCCGGTGGGTCCGGACGCCGGAGAGCTTCGCGACGTCCTCGTCCCCGCCGACGGCGTAGAGCCGATTGCCGAAGCGGCTGTAGCGCAGGAGGAACCAGGCACCTGCAACCACCGCGAGCAGCAGCACGACCGAGATCGGGATCGGGCCCCAGCTCTCGAATCCGAGCTTCTGGAAGCCCTCCGGCACGCCTGTGACCGGCCCCGCGTAGTTCGCCTCGACGTACCCCCGGAGGATCAGCGCCATGCCGAGGGTCGCGATGAAAGCGTTGACGCGCAGCTTGGTGATGACGAGCCCGTTGACGATGCCGACGCCGGCGCCGAACAGCAGCACGACGAGGATGCCGAGGATGATCCGCGAGTCCTGGCCGTTCATCGTCTCGGCGGCCAGAATCGACCCGAGCCCCACGACCCAGCCGACCGAGAGATCGAGGGATGCGCCGAGGATCACCAGCGTCTGGCCCGCGGCAACGATGCCCAGCGCGACCGAGCGCACGAGCATGTCGCGGATGTTGTCGACGCTCAGGAACTCGCTCGTGCTGCTGTCCGTGTCAATCGACACCGCGATCACGCAGGCGATGAAGACGACGATCAGGACGATGAAGACCGGCCCCGAGGTGCTCCCCGCGAGGCGCCGGAAAGCGTCGCCCACCCAGCTCAGCGCGCCGCCGGCAGGCCGCTGAGCGGTGCCCTCGGAAATTGCGCTCATTCAGCGGCTCCGTCGGTCGGCTTGGCCGGCGATTCGGTCGCGACGTCGCGCTCGCCGGTCGCCAGGAACATGATGTCGGCCTCCGTCGGGCCGGCCTCCAGTTCGCCCGCGATCGCGCCCTGGCGCATGACGATGATCCGGTCGCTCATCCCGATCACCTCAGGGAGCTCCGACGAGATCATCACCACGGCGACGCCCTCGTCCGCGAGACCGCGGATCAGGTCGTGGATGCCCGCCTTCGCGCCGACGTCGATGCCGCGGGTCGGCTCGTCGAAGATCACGAGCCGTGGCTCGGTCGCGAGCCACTTCGCGAGCACGACCTTCTGCTGGTTGCCGCCCGAGAGGAACCGGACCTCCTGGCCCAGCCCGCGGAAGCGAAGCTCGACGGCCTTGACGAGCGTCCCGACCTCGAGCTCGTGCTCGCGCCGGAGCGAGCGCCGCAGCCCGCGCCAGGCGAGGCTCACGTTGTCGCGGATGGACTGCGAGAGCGCCAGACCCTCGGCCTTTCGGTCCTCGGTCACGAACCCGATCCCGGCGGCGACCGCGGCCCGGGGGGACCCGATGCGCCGCTCGTCGCCGTCGAGCTCGAGCGTGCCGCGGCGGAACGCATCGGCCCCGAAGATGGCGCGCGCGAGCTCGGTCCGGCCCGACCCCTGGAGGCCCGCGATGCCGACGATCTCCCCCGAGTGCACGTCCAGGTCGATGTCCGACAGCAGGTCGTTGCCCGCGCCGCGCAGCTTGAGGCGGACCGGGCCGCGGGCGCCGGACTCGGCCCGCGGGGGGAAGTACTGGTCGAGCTCGCGACCGACCATCATGCGGACCAGCTGCGGGGAAGTCACCTCGTCGCTGGCGACGGTCTTCACCAGCTTCCCGTCCTTGAGCACCGTGATCCGCTCGGCGATCTGGAACACCTCTTTGAGGCGGTGCGAGATGTAGAAGACCGCAAGGCCGCGGTCCTTGAGCCGCTGGACCTGCGTGAACAGCTGCTCGACCTCGTGGGCGGCGAGCGCCGCCGTGGGCTCGTCCATGACCATGATCCGCGAGTCGAGCGACAGCGCCTTCGCGATCTCGACCGTCTGCTGCCGGGCGACCGGCAGGTTCCCGACCAGGTCGCGCGGCGACATCGGATCGTCGGGCGCCAGCTCGGCGAGCAGCTCGGCCGAGCGCTCCTCCATCCCGTGCCGGTCGATCAGGACGCCCCGCCGCGGTTCCCTGCCCAGGAAGATGTTCTCGGCGATCGTGCGATCGGGTAGGAGGTTGAACTCCTGGTAGATGATCGCCACGCCCGCCTGCTGCCCCTCGAGCGGGTGATGGAAATCGACCGGCTCGCCCTCGATCCGGATCTCGCCCTCGCTCGGCCGGTACGCGCCACACAGGATCTTCATCAAGGTTGACTTCCCGGCGCCGTTCTCCCCGACGATCGCGTGAACCTCGCCGGCCGTGCAGTCGAGGTCGACGCCCTCGAGCACCCGGACGCCGAGGAACTCCTTCCCGATCCCGCTCATCCGGATCAGCGGAGCGCCGCCTCCGTTCCCGCGGGCCTGGTTCTCGGCTGTCTCGTCAGCGACGCTCACGGGTCGAACCTCACAGGACGAGTGGCCTCAGGTTGCGGTGCGCGATCTCGAGCCCGGCCTCGACCTTCTCTGGGGTGCCGCCCCAGACCGGGTCCTCGTGCTCGATCGAGAGGAACCCGTCGAAACCGCCCTCGTATAGCGCGTCGACGTAGTGCGGGAAGTCGACCTCGCCGAGGCCCGGAATCCGGTAACGCCACCAGCCCATGTCCCAGGGGTCGCGGTCGCGGTCGCCCAGGCGGCCGAAGAACCCGTACTTATTGCGCTTCTCGGGGAACGTCTCGGCGTCCTTGGCGTGGGCGTGGGCGACCTTGTCCACGTAGGGCCGCAGGGCCGCGACCGGGTCGATCCCGAGCCAGAGGAGGTGGGAGGGGTCGAAGTTCAGGTAGAAGCCGAGGTCGAACATCCACTCCCAGAGCTCCGGCGAATAGGCGAGATTGCCGGGCCCGCCGTCCGCCGTCCAGCCCTCCATCACGCAGTTCTCGATCATCATCGTCACCCCGCGCTCTCCCGCGTGGTCGAGCAGGGGCTTGAACGCGGATTCCGCCTCGCGCAGGTTGTCGGCCGCGCTCCGCGAGGGGTCGCGTCCGATGAACGTGCCGACCGGCACCCCGCCCAGCGCCGCCGCCGCGTCGATGCACGCGACGAGGTGCTCGTGGATGCGGCGGCGCTCCTCCGGGTCGGGGTGCAGGTTGTTGTCGTAATACGCGAGCGCGGACAGCTCCAGGCCGTTGGTGTCCAGGATCCCCTGGACACGCTCGGCCTCTCCCTGGTCGAACCGGTCCGCGGCGAGGTGTGAAGCCGTGAAGGGGCGGTCGCCCAGACTCGGCCAGGCGGCGAGCTCGAGTGCTTCGAACCCGTGCTCGCCCGCCCACGCCGCGATGTCGTCGAGCTCGCGTTCGGGCATGCAGGAGGTCAGGAACCCCAGCCTCACGGTGCGGCTCCCACCGGGTGCGTCGCGACCTCCACCCAATCCTGCTCGCGCGCCGAGCGCAGCACCGCGTCGGTGACCTCGGCAGCCCGAAGCCCGTCGGCGAAGCCGGGGAGGCCATCGATGACCTCGCCGTTTCGGATCGTGGAATAGGCGTCGGCGACGAAGGCGTCGAAGCAGTCGCCATAACCCTGGGGGTGGCCGCCGGGAAGGATCGCGAGCCGTGCCGCCGGGGGCGAGAGCACCAGCGGGTCGCGGTGGATCACGGTCGCGTGCTCACGGCGCCCGCACCACAGCGTCTCGGGGTTCTCCTGGTCGAACACCAACGATTCCTGCTCGCCGTCGAGCTCGAGCCAGAGGCGGTTCTTGCGGCCCGGGGAGACCTGGCTGATGACCGTCGACCCCACCGCGCCCTGGTCGGTTTCGAACTGGACAACGGCCACGTCCTCGGTGCCGACCGGGCGCAACATGCCGCCTTCACCGCCGTTGCCGTCACGCGCGAACGCAGCGCGATGAGTCGCCGAGAGCCGCTCGGGATGAACCGTCATCGTCTGCGCGACCAGCCGTGCGATGCGGTGGCCGGACACGAACTCGACGAGGTCGCACCAGTGCGAGCCGATGTCGGCGAAGGCGCGCGACGCTCCGCCGGCCTCCTCGTTGACGCGCCAGTTGTCGTCGTCCTGGTAGAGGAGCCAATCCTGGAGGTAGGTGCCGTGCATCAGTCGCAGCGAACCGGTGGTCCCGGCGCGCACCCGCTCGCGGGCCTCCCGGACGGTCGGGTAGTAGCGGTAGACGAATGGCACCGCGTGCGTCCCACCCGCCTCGAGCGCCGCCTCGGTGAGGCGCCTTGCGGCACCCGCGTCGAGTGCGAGCGGCTTCTCGCAGACGACGTGCTTGCCGGCCTCGAGCGCGCGCTGGGCGAGCTCGACGTGGAGGTAGTTGGGCGTGCAGACGTGGACGACGTCGACATCGTCGGACTCGACGAGCTCCTCCGCGGTGTCGAATGCCCGCTCGGCGCCGAGCGCCGCGGCGGCGGCGGCGCTCCGCTCGGGCGAGGACGCAGCGACGCCGACCAGCCGCGCGCCCACCCGCTGGGCAGACCTGGCATGGACAGCGCCGATGAAGCCTGTACCGGCAATGGCAACCCGTAGTGGCAGGGCCATAGTTCGCGGCGAACGTATCCAAGCTTTGATCGGTTGTCAAGCAAAAGATCGCCACTTTCGCTTTCGCGGCGCTAGTATGCAGAATCGGTGAGAAGAAAGTCCCTCATCAAACCGGTCGAAACAGCTGCGAACCCTGATTTACTGCGGCCATGAGGGGCGCCGAGCTGCACGACAGCGCCCGCGGGACGTCCCCACCCGGCGCCGGCACGGTGCTTGGCCTGATCCGCAGCGGCGAAGCCGTGACGCGCGCGGATCTGGCGCGGGTGACCGGGCTGGCCCGCTCGACCGTCGCGCAACGCGTCGACGCGCTGATCGCCCACAAGTTCGTGCTCGAGGCCGGCGGCAGCGCGTCCACGGGCGGCCGCCCGCCCACCGTGCTGGCGTTCAACCACGAGGCGGGTGTAGCCCTGGTCGCCGACCTGGGAGCCACCCACTCGCACCTCGCGGTGAGCGACCTCGCGGGCTCGCCGCTGGCGGAGGTGGTCGCCGACAAGGACATCGGCCTCGGCCCCGAGAAGGTCCTCGAGTGGGTCAACCGTGAGTTCAAGGCTCTCTTGAAGGAGACCGGACGGACCGACGCGGACGTGCGCGGCATCGGGATCGGCGTGCCGGGCCCGGTGGCGTTCTCCACCGGCCAGCCCGTCAACCCGCCGATCATGCCGGGGTGGGACGGCTTCTCGATCCCGGGCTGGTTCGCGAGCCGCTACGACGCACCGGTGCTGGTCGACAACGACGTCAACATCATGGCCCTCGGCGAGCACTTCACGACCTTCCCCGACACCGAGAACCTCCTGATGATCAAGGTCGGCACCGGGATCGGCTGCGGCATCGTCGCCGGCGGGCACATCCATCGCGGCGCGCAGGGCGCGGCGGGCGACATCGGCCACATCCGGGTCTCCGGCCGGGACGAGGTGATCTGCCACTGCGGCAACATCGGCTGTCTCGAGGCGGTGGCCGGCGGGCATGCGCTGGCCGCAACGCTGACGGAAGCGGGAACCAAGGCGGTCAACAGCCGCGACGTGGTCGACCTGGTGCGCGGGGGCAACTCGAGCGCAGTCCGGATGGTGCGCGAGGCCGGCCGCTCGCTCGGCGAGGTCCTCGCCGGTTGCGTGAACTTCTTCAACCCCGAGGTAGTCGTGATCGGCGGCGACATGGCGGAGGTCCACGAGCAACTTCTCGCGGGCGTCCGCGAGGTGACTTTCCAGCGCTCGCTGCCGCTCGCGACGCGCGATCTGCGCACGCTCCCCTCAGAGCTCGGCGACCGCGCCGGGATCATCGGTGCCGCGATCATGGTGATCGAGCACGTGCTCGCGCCGGACGTGGTCGACCGCGTGGTCCAGGGCGACGTGACCGCCGCCTGACCCATCCGCGGCCGACCCGCCCGTGCTCAGCCGCGGCGCGACTGGTAAGCCGCCGCCGTGATGTACGAGGTCGCGAACACGACTGCCAGCACACCGACCGTGCTGTTCTCGTCGCCGGCGATCGATGAGACCAGCCACCAGCCGATCACGACCGCCCACATCACGAACCCGCTGAACGCCAGGGCGCGCACGTTCAAGGTGCGCGTCCGCTCGTCGCCCTCCCCGCTCATCGTCCGCACGGTCTCGCTGCGGCGCCGGCCGAAGTGGAACACCGCAAGGGCGCCGAGCGCCCAGGCTGCGGCGATCGCCGCTTCCAGCGGCCCCTGCACGATCAAGAAGGCCGCCGGCACGGCGATCGCAATCGCCAGACCCCCGGCCATGAGGACGCGGTTGGCTTCCATCTCTCTACTCATCACAGATCTCCTTTGTCGGGCTCGAACAAACCCTCGATTGAGGTCTCGAAGAAGCGGGCGAGCCCAAACGCGAGCGGCAACGACGGCATGTAGCGGCCGGTCTCGATCGCGTTCACGGTCTGGCGCGAGACGCCCAGCGCCTCTGCCAGCGCGGCCTGTGAGATGCCGCGCTCGGCCCGCTTCTCTCTGATTGCGTTCTGCACGGTTGTCAAGTTACCTTGACACCATGCGTTTGTCAAGCGACCTTTACATCAGGCTGCGGGCACCGCGAACAGCGCGACGGCCGCGAAGTGGGCCGCCGCCGCGGCGATCACCAGGACGTGGAAGATCTCGTGGTAGCCGAACACGGTCGGGCTGGGGTCGGGCCGCTGCAGCGCGTAGATCACCGCGCCGGCCGCGTAGAGAAGGCCGCCGGCTGCGATCAGCAGGCCGGCGACAATGCCCGCTTCGATCAGGATCGCCGGGAACCCGACGGCGCCGATCAGGCCGACCGCGATGTAGACGATGGCCGAAACCCACTTCGGCGAGTCGGTCCAGACGAGCTCGACGATCGTCCCGGCGAGCGCGCCGGCCCAGACCGCGATCAGCAGCGCCGTCGCGAACGGGCCGTCCATCACCAGGAGCGCGAACGGCGTGACCGTGCCGGCGATCAGGAAGAAGATCATCGTGTGATCGAGTCGCCGCATCCAGCGGCGGGCGGTCGGGCGCTCCCAATTGTGCACGTGATAGAGCGCCGAGACGCCGAACAGCGCCGACAGGCTGGCCGCGTACACGGCGACGGCAACGGTGGCCTCGGTGCCCTCGGCCAGCAGGATCAGGACCGCGCCGAGGACGAGCGAGACGAAGAACGCGTACTCATGGGTGACGCCGCGCAGGCGCGGCTTGACCTTGGCGATCGCTTCAGCTGCCCGGTCGCGCGCGTCGGCCGCGGCATCGCCCATCGCCTCGCGCGCGTCAGCGGCTCGCTCCGCCATGGCGTCGCGCGCGTCAGCGGCTCGACCGGCCATGTTTTCGCGGGCGTCGGCAAACCGTTCAGCGGCCTCGTCAAGCCTTGCCGTGCCCCTGTCGCCCAACTCCATGAGGCGAATGTAGCGGAGCTTGCGGGGTCTTCGCTGCGCTTCCGCCTGTAACGCCACATATAGCGTTATATTCGTGCAGGAAAACGCTAGGACTAGTAGAATCAGGGTCAATGGTTTGCCCCTCCTGCAACGGCATCACCCGCGTCCTGGAGAGCCGCCGCGCCGACGGCGGCGCAGCGACCCGCCGGCGCCGCGAGTGCCCGGCCTGCGGGCGCCGGTTCACGACGTTCGAGCGCCGCGAGCGCGAGCCCCTCTTCGTGATCAAGCGCGACGGCGAGCGCCAGCGGTTCGACCGGGCGAAGCTGGCGGGCGGTCTCCTCCGCGCCGCGCACAAACGGCCGGTCGAGCCGGCGGCGGTCGAGCGGCTGGTCGCGAGCATCGAGGACGCCGCCGAGGCCGCCGGCGGCGAGCTGCCCGCGGAGACGGTGGGTGAGATGTGCCTCATCGGGCTCCGCGAGCTCGACCGGATCGCGTACCTCCAGTTCGCGGCCGTCTACAAGGGCTTCGAAGACCCCGGGGAGTTCACGGGCGAGCTCCGCCGACTGGGGGTCGAGCCGCCGCGCAATTTGGGTGAATCAACCGAGCCGGTTCCGTCCGGGTGAATCGGTTGAGTTCGTCGTTACCAGCTAGAACGGACTTCGAGGACCAAACAGGAGAGAAAACATGGCAGTAGCAGCCGCAAAGACCGGAGGAATCACCGTCCAGCGTCGCCACACGACGCCCGGAATCCACCCCTTCGACGAGATCGAGTGGGAGATCCGCGACGCGGTGATCGGCGACCCCGAGAATCCCGCGTTCGAGCAGCGCGGCGTCGAGTTCCCGAAGAGCTGGTCCCAGAACGCGACCAACATCGTCGCGCAGAAGTACTTCCGCGGACGGATCGGCTCGGACGAGCGCGAGTCGTCCGTCAAGCAGATGATCGGCCGCGTCGCCGGCACGATCGCCGGCTGGGGGCGCGAGGGCGGCTACTTCGCGTCCGCTGAGGACGCCGACGCCTTCGAGGCCGAGCTCACCCACATCCTCCTGCACCAGAAGGCTGCGTTCAACAGCCCGGTCTGGTTCAACGTCGGCTTCGAGGAGCAGCCGCAGTGCTCGGCCTGCTTCATCCTGAGCGTCGAGGACACGATGGAGTCGATCCTCGACTGGAACACCAAGGAGGGCATGATCTTCCGCGGCGGCTCCGGCTCCGGCATCAACCTCTCCAACATCCGCTCCTCGCAGGAGCACCTCTCGAAGGGCGGGCTCGCCTCCGGCCCGGTCAGCTTCATGCGCGGCGCCGACGCCTGGGCCGGCACGATCAAGTCGGGCGGCAAGACCCGGCGCGCGGCGAAGATGGTGGTGCTCGACGTCGACCACCCGGACATCGAGGACTTCATCTGGTGCAAGGCCCGTGAGGAGGACAAGGCGCTTGCCCTGCAGCAGGCCGGGTTCGACATGCGCCTCGACTCCGACGCCTTCGCCTCGATTCAGTACCAGAACGCGAACAACTCGGTTCGCGTGACCGACCAGTTCATGCAGGCGGTCGAGGCCGGCGAGCAATGGGACCTGATCGCCCGCAAGGACTCGAGCGTGGTGGAGTCGATCGACGCGCAGAACCTCATGAACCAGATCGCCGACGCGGCCTGGCGCTGCGCCGATCCGGGCGTTCAGTACGACTCGATCATCAACCGCTGGCACACCTGCCCGGTGTCGGGTCGAATCAACGCGTCGAATCCGTGCAGCGAGTACATGCACGTCGACGACTCGGCCTGCAACCTGGCGTCGCTGAACCTGATGCGGTTCCGCTCGGACGACGGCAGCTTCGACGTCGAGAGCTTCGAGCACGCCGTGGACGTCGTGTTCCTCGCGCAGGAGATCGTCGTTTCGCCGTCGAGCTACCCGACCGAGGAGATCGGCAACAACGCCCGCGCGTTCCGCCAGCTCGGGCTGGGCTACGCGAACCTCGGCGCGCTGCTCATGGCCGATGGCCTCCCTTACGACTCGGACGAGGGACGCAACGTCGCCGGCGCGATCACCGCGCTGATGACGGGTCGTGGGTACCGCAAGTCAGCCGAGGTCGCTGCCGCGATGGGACCGTACGAGCGGTACGCGGAGAACCGCGAGCCGCACAACGCGGTCATGCGGATGCACCGTGACGCGTCGTACGAGATCGACCCGACCGGGATCAAGGGCGACCTGCTGGCCGCCGCTCAGCGGTCGTGGGACGAGGCCGTCGAGCTGGGCGAGGCGCACGGATACCGCAACGCACAGGCAACGGTGCTGGCGCCGACGGGGACGATCTCGTTCCTGATGGACTGCGACACGACCGGCATCGAGCCGGACTTCTCGCTGGTCAAGTTCAAGGAACTCGTCGGCGGCGGGCAGATGACGATCGTCAACCGCTCGGTGCCGCCGGCGCTGCGGACGCTTGGCTACTCGGAGTCGGAGGTCGCCCAGATCGAGGCGCACATCAACGAGCACTCGACGATCGTCGGCGCGCCCGGCCTCAAGGACGCACACCTCGAGGTGTTCGACGTCGCCGTCGGCGAGCGGGCGATCAGCCACATGGGCCACATCAAGATGATGGCGGCGGCGCAGCCGTTCATCTCGGGCGCGATCTCGAAGACCGTGAACCTGCCCGAGACGGCCACCGTCGACGACATTGCCGAGGCCTACACCGAGGGCTGGCGGCTCGGCCTGAAGGCGCTCGCGATCTACCGTGACGGCTCGAAGACCGCGCAGGCGCTGAAGACCGATGCCGGCGACAAGGCATCGGCCGAGGTCGAGGCAGCCGAGGGCGCGGCGCCGGTTCCGGCGCGGCACAAGATGCCGGTCGAGCGCCAGTCGATCACGCACAAGTTCTCGCTCGGCGGCCACGAGGGCTACATCACGGCCGGCATGTACGAGGACGGCACGGTCGGCGAGATCTTCCTCACCGACATCGGCAAGGAGGGCTCGACGATCAAGGGTCTGATGAACGCGTTCGCGACCGCGATCTCGATCGGCCTCCAGTACGGCGTGCCGCTCGAGACGTTCGTCGACAAGTTCGCGTACATCCGGTTCGAGCCGGAGGGGATCACCCGCAACCCGGAGATCCCGTTCGCGAAGTCACTGCCGGACTACATCATGCGCTGGCTGGCCTCGCGGTACCTCGACGCGGACTACCAGGAGGAGCTGGGCATCCTGACCCCGGAGGTCCGGGCCCGCAAGGAGGCGCAGCAGGCGCTGTTCGTGAACGAGGGCCCGGCGGCCGCGGCGGACGAGGGCTCGGAGTCGGAAGGCTCCACCGAGCCCAAGGCCGCGAACGGCAACGGCACCGCCAAGCCGGCGTCAGGGGGCGCGGTCGCCCCGACGTCCGCGCTGACGGATGCCCCGCCGGTCCGCCCGGCGCGGATGTCCGGCCTCGAGCTCGGGCCCGCCTGCGAGCAGTGCGGCGGCATGATGCAGCGGACCGGCTCGTGCTACACGTGCAGCTCGTGCGGTAACAACACGGGCTGCGGCTGAGTTGCCGTGTGAGCGTCCCGGGGAACGCTCACACGTCACCTCGTCTTCTCTACATCCCTTCGGACTGTGCCAGACGCCCTTGCATGCGGAGCTGACGCGCTTCGTCCAAGCGACATAGCATCGATCCGTGCGGCATCTCCCAAGGGCGTTCGCAATCTGTGCGCTGGCCCTGGTTGTCGTAGCGACGTTTGCGATCCTGGCGAGGTTTGTGATCCACGGCTCGGTTTCCAGTAGCTCCCTTGCGACAGCGGTGGAGCGCGAATCCGATTCGGCGGGTCAAGCGCTCGACGATGACGGGCGCTGCCGCGAGCTGAGGAACCTGATCTGGCGGTGCTCCGTAACCGATCAGGAGGGCAGCGGTGGAGCGACCTACCGGGTCCGGCTGAAGCCAAATAGCTCCTGCTGGGATGCAAGGCTCGCTGCCGACGCTTCGGACGGGAGCATGCCCGAGGCCCTTACCGGTTGCGTCTATCTGTGGCAGTGGTCATTGCTTGACGGCCTGTGAGCCATCGCCGGATAGGCTCGAGCAGAGTCGTGGAACTGACAGGCAAGACGGCGCTGATCACCGGGGCCTCTCAGGGGCTTGGAGCAGCGACGGCGCGGGCGATGGCGGCCCGCGGAGCTCGCGTTCTTCTCCTCGCCCGCACCGACGACAAGCTGCGTGAGGTGGCCGACTCGATCGAGAGCGCCGGAGGGCACGCCGCGACCTTTGCAGTCGATCTCGCCGACCCCGATGCGCTCGTCGCCACCACCGACGCGATCAAGACCGCCGGCACTATCCCCGATGTGATCGTCAACAACGCGGGGATCGGTCGCTGGCTGTTCATCGAGGAGACGCCGCTCGACGAGATGCAGGCGGACATGGCGCTGCCCTACTTCGCGGCCTTCGGCGTCACCAAGGCTTTCATTGCCGAGATGGCAGGCCGCGGCAGCGGCAACATCTGCAACATCAACGGGCCGGGCGCCTGGTTTCCGTGGCCGAGCTCGGTCGCCTATTCGTCAGCGCGCTGGGCGTTGCGTGGATTCTCAACCGCGCTGCGGGCAGATCTTCGGGGCACCGGGGTATCCGTGACCGATGTGGTGATGGCCAGGATCTCGAGCAGCTACTGGAAGAACAACCCGGGCTCCGAGGACCGCATGCCCTGGGTCGACCGGATCATTCCGACGCTGAGCGAGGAACGCGCCGCCGACGTGGTCGTCCGTGCCGTCGATCGAGAGCGCAGACTCGCGACGGCGCCGGCGATGTACACGGCGTTCCACCACCTCGGCAGAGTGTTCCCACGCCTCGTGCACTGGACGGTGTATCGGGGCGGTGCCCGCAGGCCGACGTCTCTCAATCGCTGAGAACTCACCGGCTAAGCCGTCTGGCCGTCATCGACCCGGGCGAATCAGCGCCTTGATCGCCCGCCGCTGGTCCATGGCTTCGTATCCCTCAGCTGCCCGGTGGAGTGGCAACTCGAGGTCGAAGACCCTGCCAGGGTCGATCTCACGGCTCCAGATCAGGTCGATCAGCTCGGGCAGGAATCGGCGGACCGGAGCGGGTCCTCCGTGGAGGTGGACGAGGCTCCAGAACAAGTCCATGCCAGGGATGCTCACGTCGTGTGCGACACCAACGAAGCCGACGTGCCCGCCTGGACGAGCCGAGTGGATGGCCTGCATCATCGCTTCCTGTGTGCCGACGGCCTCCACTACGGAGTGGGCTCCGAGCCCGTCCGTGAGCTCCTTGACCACGGCCACGCCCTCCTCGCCGCGCTCCTCGATGACGTCCGTCGCGCCGTAGTCGCGCGCGAGACGCTGGCGCGATTCGTGGCGGCTCATGGCGATGATCCGATCCGCGCCGAGCTGGTTGGCAGCGAGCACGGCATGCAAGCCAACTGCGCCATCACCCACCACCGCCACGGTCTTGCCCGGTCCGGCCTGGGCCGCTACCGCGCCGAACCAGCCGGTGCCGAGAACGTCGGACGCTGAGACCAGACTCGGAATCAGATCGTCGGCTGGCAGGTCCGGCGTGGCGACGAGGGTCCCGTCCGCGAGCGGGACGCGCAGCACCTCGGCTTGAGCGCCCAACGCGCCCATGTTGACTCGATTGACGCAGGCACTCTGGTAGCCAGAGCGGCAGATTTCGCAGGCGTTATCGGAGGCCCAAAATGAGCCGACAACGAACTGGCCTGACCTGATCGTCGTGACTTCGCTGCCGACTTCCTCGACGATGCCGACATACTCGTGGCCCATGGGTGCCGGCCACTCCATCTCCTGGATTCCTCGGTATGGCCAGAGATCCGAGCCGCAGACGCACGCCGCAGAGACGCGGATGATCGCGTCGGTCGCTTCGATGATCTTGGGGTCGGGTCGCTCCTCGACGCGCACGTCGCCGGGCGCATACATGACTGCACCATCCACAGGGGCCTCCTTCGCCTCGCCGCGAGATCCGCTGGACGAAAGGCGGCTACCCCATGATGCCTCGCCCCTACCGCCGGGAGTTTCGCTTTCCCTGCATAGCGACTTAGGCGCTTCTCGTCCAAAGTGACTACTCCGACAGCCCAGCGGCTTCGAGGGCCTCACGTTTCGTATGGAAGACCCTCAGGAAGTTCCCGCGCCCATTACGGACCGTCCAAAGATGCACCAGATCCCGATCGATAACCACGCCGGTCTCGCCCATCTTGGCCATTTCATGGAGCACCACAACGACCTGTTCGCCCGCATCGACTACCTCCGTCAGCTCGGCCGAGTAGTCGTTCCACCCGCTCAGGTAGGTGGCGGCCATGTCCTTTGCGAACGCTTCGCGACCTCGACCGTGGTTTGGGACGTCGGGCAAAGGATGCGTGGAGATGTCCCAGCCGATGTCCGGGTCGATCGTCTCGAGCCAGGCCACATCGCCGCGCAACCACAGCTCGAGAGAGCGCCTCACCACCTCGACCGTCTCCTGCGACATCGTCCGCAGTATCTCGCGTCGCTGGTCCAATTGGCCGCTTTCCATGCAAAGCGGTCATTCGCCTAGCCGCCTTCCGATCGACGTTCAAGCACCGCGGGGACTCCGGGGCGGGCCGTCGGCAAGTCGGTGATCTAGTTGGGCCGCATCCGCCCTGCTCTAGGAGCGCTGGGATCGTCGCCCGCTGTGGCAGGCTCCTCCGGGTGAGCAGTGACGACAAATCGGGGTCACCTAGCTCGGGCGTGCCGCGCTTCCGGCTGGACGCACCGATCGAAACCGAGCGCCTGCTGCTTCGGCCGTTCACGGTCGAGGACGCGCCTGCCGTCCATGCGATCAGGTCGCGGCCCGAGGTTGCGCTCTATCTCTACGGCGATCCGTGGGAAGAAGCAGAGGCCGAGCGCGCGGTAATGAAACGCGCCGGCGAGGACCGGCTCTATGACGACGACGACGCACTGGGCCTCGCGGCCGAGCGGCGCGACGACGGCTGGGTCATCGGCGAGATGACGCTGTGGCTCCGCAGCGCCGAGCACCGACAGGGGGAGATCGGCTTCGTCTTCCATCCCGAGGTGCAGGGGAGAGGCTACGCGCGGGAGGCTGCCGCCGCCATCCTTGACCTCGCGTTCGGAGCCGTCGGGCTCCACCGGGTGTTCGGGCGAACCGACGCCCGCAACGAGGCGTCAGCCGGCCTGCTGCGGCGCCTCGGGCTGCGCGAGGAGGCGCATTTCGTTCACAGCGAGATCTTCAAAGGCGAATGGGGCGACGAGCTCCTCTTCGCAGTTCTCGAGGACGAGTGGCGCGGCAACCAGCGCATCCGCTAGCCGGTTCTCGTCCACAGCGGACTAACCCAGCCGCCGGCTCGGTGGCCTTGCGCCCCCAGGCCGGACGGGAGATACTGCCGGCGTGTCGCAGGATGAGTACCTGCTGGCCAACCAACGCTCGGAGCTGGAGCGTCTGCAGCTGCAATCACGGGTGTGGGAGCCCGCCGGGCGGCAGCTCCTTTCGAAGATCGACAGAGGGTCAAGCGGGCGCGCCCTGGACGTTGGCTGCGGCGCCCTGGGCTGGCTTCGGATTCTCGGCGAGTGGGTCGGCGCCTCCGGCCAGGTGGTAGGCGGGGACGTCGACGAGCGCCTGCTCGCAGCAGCTCGTTCATTTCTGGAGGCAGAGGGAATTTCCAACGTAGAGCTCGTCGTCGATGATCTGTTCGACAGCAAGGTCGAGCCGCAATCCTTCGATCTCGTCCATGCCCGCTACCTGATCGCTCCGCTCGGCCGCGCCCACGAGCAGGTGGCCGCACACCAGCGGTTGGTCCGGCCCGGTGGCTCACTGGTTCTGGAGGAGTGGGATCTGGGCTCGTGGCACTTCAATCCGCCCGCTCCCGCAACCGAGCGATTGATCCGATTGCTTTCCCAGATCTTTGCCGACCTGGGCGGCGAGGCGGGCCGCGGACTTCCGGAACTGCTCCGCGAAATCGGTATCGAGGAGCCAGAGATTGACGCGCACGTCGTCGCGCTCGAACCAGGCCACCCATACTTGGGTCTGCCGGTTCAGTTCAGCGCCGCGCTCGAGTCGCGGCTACTTGAGACCTTGAGCGAGGACGAGCTTGTCGCGCTACGCAGCGAGGCCGAGACCGAGTTGGCCGAGTCGGGCAGATGGGGCACGACCTTCACCCTGATCCAGAGTTGGGGGATGCTCGAAGCCTGAGACGCCCGGTCGCTTCTCGTGCAAAGCGCTACTCCGACAGCCCGGCGGCTTCGAGGGTTCGCTGCCAGCCGTTCTGCGCGACGAACCACTCCTGGCGCATGATCTTGCCCCGACCCCGCTTGACCACCGCGTTCATCAACCGTTCCCCTGAGCGGCGATCCGAGCTTGAGCCGGACGAGGCCGCCGTAAGCACCGTTCCGACGGCGGGCGCTCGCAGCACCAGCGAATCGACCAGATCGCGTTTCTCCGCGGACATCGCACGCACAGTATCCGTGGTGCCCAGGCATGTTCTGCTTTTCAACGCTCTACGGATCCGGCCGTTTGTTGAACCACTCGGTGTACTCCGAGCAGCGGCCATCGGCATCGAAGCGCATCACCAGGCAGTTGTAGTAGACCTTCTCGACCGCGCCGCCCGGCTCCGTGAGGTAGGTGCTGGTCCCGGTGGCGACCGCGACGTCACCGTCGATCGCGACCGTGGCGTAAGAGGCGTCATAGGTGCCTTCGGCGTCGCGGCCCGAGGCTCCCTCCGCCTCGTTCTCGCCCAGCCAGCTGCGGACGACCGCCTCACGGCCCTCGAACGCGGGGTCGTACGGGTAGTACCGGTAGCGGACGTCCTCGCCGAATAGGGCGCCGATCTCGCCTGGGTCGTAGCTCTTCCACGCGGCGACGTACGCCTCCAGCCAGCGATCCACGTCAGCGCGTTCCATCGGCCCGCATTACATCGCAAGACGCACCGGGGCACCGTCAGCCTGGGCCGGAGGCGTCGGGGGTCCGTGCGCCCGGACCGCGCACCGCTTAGGATGCACGGCGCATGGAAGCCGCCACGGGCCCAGCCCCGAAGACCACTGTCGCCACGTACGCCAACTACCCGGAGGCGGAGCGCGCCGTCGACTACCTCTCCGACAAGGGATTCCCGGTCGAGAAAGTCGCGATCGTCGGGACCGGCCTCAAGACCGTCGAGCAGGTCGCCGGGCGGCTCACGACCGGCAAGGCAGCCCTCGCCGGCGCCGCGCAGGGCGCGATGATCGGGCTCTTCTTCGGGCTGCTGTTCAGTCTCTTCTTCGAAGGCCCGGACTTCCTCGGCGTGGTCCTCTACGGGCTCGTCGCCGGAACCATCTTCGGCTCGGTCTTCGCCGCCGTCGCGCAAGCAGCCCAGCGCGGGCGCCGCGACTTTGCCTCGGTGCGCGCCACACAGGCGGAGAAGTACGAGGTCCAGGTCGAGCACGAGCACTCCGTCCGCGCCAAGCAGCTCCTGGCCGAGCTGGACGAGCCGGGCGCCACCAGCCCGGCCTAGCCGCGGGCCTTCCGCACCTTCCAGGCCTCCTCGCTCGGCCAGCGCCGAGCCCAGTGCAGCGTGACGTACTCGTAGCGCGTCGTCGCGTCCTCGGGGGGCTGGAGCTCGAGCAGCTCCTCGATCTCGAATCCCGAGCGGCGCAGCAGCGCGATCAGCTCGCCGTGCGGCAGGTGGAATTCGATCGAGTCGTCGTCCGGCCACTCGAAGCGATGCATGCCGAAGTACGGCCGTACCAAGCGCTCGCCGGCCTGGTCGTCCACGAGGTCGCCGGAGCACAGCATCAGGATCGGCGAGTTGACCAGGAAGACCAGCCGGCCGCCGGGCCGCAGGAGCCGCGCCGCCTCCGGGATCCACTCGTACGGGTCGCACCAGATACTGGCCCCGTACTCGGAGATCGCGAAGTCGAAGCTCCCGTCGGGAAACGGCACTTCCTCCGCGTTGCCGTGGAGCAGCGGGAAGTCGAGGCCGAACTCGCGCTGGAAGGCACGCGCGGTCTCGAGCTGGGCGGGCGAGTTGTCGATTCCGACCGGACTCGCGCCGCGGCGCGCAAGCCAGGCGCTCACGTACCCGGTCCCGCAGCCGAGCTCGATCGTGTCCCGGCCTTCGAGGTCGGGCGGCAGCATCCGCACCCGCGACTCCGGGATCCGCCAGATGCCCCAGCGCGGCTCCTCTGCCTTCCAGTTCTCCCGTCCCGGCCTCACGTATTCGGCCGCCCACGCGTCCCACTGGATGCGGTTACGCAACACATGCTCGGGCAACTCGTTCAAGGGCGCGGAATGATGCAGCAAGCGAGCCAGCGAAGCCAGGAGGTCACCGGATGCCAACCCAACTCGAGAAGGCCGAGACGTTCCGAGCGCTCCACGCGGGCGAACCGTTCCTGTTTCCCAACCCCTGGGATGCCGGGTCGGCCAAGGTGCTCGAGGCGCTGGCGTTCAAGGCGCTGGCCACCACCAGTGGCGGCTTCGCGTTCACGCTCGGTCGCCTCGACGGCGACGTGACGCTCGACGAGGTCGCCGAGCACACCCGGGCGCTTGACCAGGCGAGCGCGCTACCGGTCGCCGTCGATCTCGAGAACGGATACGGGCCGGCCCCTGAAGACGCCGCCCGGGCGATCATGCGCGCCGCAGAGGCGGGAGCCGTCGGGGGCTCGATCGAGGACTGGGACTCGGAATCGGGCATCTACGAGTTGAACCACGCCGTCGAACGGGTCTCGGCCGCGGCCGAAGCAGCCCGGGCGCTCGACTTCCCGTTCACCTTCACGGCCCGCGCCGAGAATCAACTCCGGCGCAACGCCGACCTCGATGACACGATCGCCCGGCTTCAGGCATACGAGGCCGCCGGCGCCGACGTCGTCTACGCGCCCGGCCTGGCGAGCGGCGACGAGATCCGCGCAGTCTCCGACGCGACGTCGAAGCCCCAGAACGTGCTGGCGCACGCCGGGCTGACCCTCGGCGAAATCACCGAGGCCGGCGGGCAGCGGATCAGCGTCGGCAGCCAGCTCACCTGGGTGGCCGCCGGTGCGCTGGCGCGCGTGGCCGAGGAGATGCGCGAGACCGGGTCGTTCGCCGCGTTCGGCGAGCGTGTGCCGGTCAAGGAATGGCTCGGCGGCTGAGAAACTCGCGGGTCCTCGTCCGCCCGTACGGTCCGCCGGGGCCCGATCTGGCCCGATGGCCATCGCCAGGCGCCCATCTTCACGTAATCCTCACCCGATGTTTAACCGGCCGCGCTTCGATTAGCCGCATGAGTGGGATGAGAGACTCGATCGGGCATTCGCCCGGCGTCGTCCTGACCGGCGGCACCGGATTCCTGGGCGGCGAACTGCTCGCGCGACTGCTCGAACAGGACCACCGCACCGTGTATGTCCTGGTCAGGGCCGAGGGCCAGGCCGCGGCTCGACAGCGCGTCCGGGCGACCCTGGCGGAGCTGATGGGCGACCCCAGAGGCTGGGCGAGCCGGGTGGTCGCGGTTCCCGCGGACCTGACCCGCGAGGGCCTTGGCCTCAGCCGGCCGCAGCTCGAGTGGCTGTCCGAGCGGGCCGAATGGGTCATCCACTGTGCGGCGTCCGTGTCGTTCACGCTCGGGCTCGCCGAGTCGCGGGAGATCAACGTCGACGGCACACGCCGGATGCTCGAGGTGGCTGAGCTCGCGCACGAGCGGGGGGTGCTGCAGTGCTTCTCCCATGTCTCGACCGCGTATGTCGCCGGCACCCACCCGGGGGCGTTCTCCGAGCGCGACCTCGACCTCGACCAGGACCACCGCAACCCCTACGAACGGACGAAGCTGGAGGCGGAGGTCGAGGTGCAGGCGAGGGCGGGCCGCCTGCCGGTCCAGGTGTTCAGGCCGAGCATCGTCGTCGGCGACTCACGGACGGGCTGGACCCCGGCGTTCAACGTTCTCTACTGGCCGTTGCGGGCGTTCGCCCGCGGCAGCTACCCGGCGCTGCCCGCGACGCGGACGTCGCCAGTCGACGTGGTCCCCGTCGACTACGTCGCCGACGCCCTCCTCGCGCTCGGTGGCAGGCCGGGAACAACGTTTCACCTGACCGCGGCGGACCGGGCGTCGAGCCTGGACGACCTCATCGCGATGGCCTGCGACCGGCTCGATCGGCGCCCGCCGCGCCTCCTGTCCCCCGCCTTCTACCGGCGCTTCCTGCACCCCGTCCTGGTGCGCACCGGCAGCGAGCGGCGCCGGCAAGCGCTCCGGAGCAGCGAGCCGTTCTTCCCATACTTCTCGATGGACACGACGTACGACGACTCCGCTGCGCGGGCAGCGTTGGCGCCGAGCGGCATCGAGCCGCCGGCGCTGCCGGCGTACTTCGACCGGCTGATCGAATACGCGCTGCGCGCGGAGTGGGGACGCACGCCGGTCCCGCGCCACCACCTGCTGGCACCGCGGCGCGCCCGGGCGCAGCACCGCGAGGGCCGGCTCCACAAGCCACCGACTCGCGAGCAGCCGGTCGTGCGGCGCTGATCACCGCTAGGCCTTCGGCTTAGCCGCGCGCGCCAGCTTCTGGCGCTGGTTCGCGGGCAGCACCGCCTTGCGCAGGCGCACCCGGTCCGGGGTCACCTCGACGCACTCGTCCTCGGAGATGAACTCCAGCGCCTGATCGAGCGAGAACTTTTGGGGCGGCACCAGCTTGATCGCCTCGTCGGCGCCCGCAGCGCGGATGTTGGTCTGCTGCTTTTCCTTGGTCGGGTTCACGTCGAGATCGTCGGAGCGGGCGTTCTCGCCGACGATCGCGCCCTCGTAGACCTCCTCGCCCGGCCCGACGAAGAGCCGGCCGCGCTCCTGCAGGTTCATCAGCGCGAACCCCGCGGTCCTGCCGTGCCGGTCGGCGACCAGCGAGCCGGTCGGCCGGGTCTTGATCTCGCCGAACCAGGGTGACCACTTCTCGAAGACCGAGTGCAGGATCCCGGTGCCGCGCGTCTCGGTCAGGAACTCGGATCGCAGGCCGATCAGGCCACGGGCGGGCACCAGGAACTCGAGCCGGATCCAGCCCGTTGAGTGGTTCACCATGTGCTCGAGGCGCCCCTTCCGCAGCGCGAGCAGCTGTGTGAGGACGCCCATGTATTCCTCGGGCACGTCAATCGAGAGCCGCTCGACCGGCTCGTGAAGGTGCCCGTCGAGCTCGCGGGTCATGACCCTCGGCTTGCCGACGGTCAGCTCGAACCCCTCGCGGCGCATCGTCTCGACCAGCACCGCGAGCTGGAGCTCGCCCCTGCCCTGCACCTCCCAGGCGTCGGGCCCGTCCGTCGGCTCGACCTGCACGCTCACGTTGCCCACGAGCTCAGCCTCGAGCCGCTCCTCGATCTGCCGGCCGGTGAGCTTGTTGCCGGAGAGCCCGGCCAGAGGCGAGGTGTTGACCCCGATCGTCATCGAGAGCGCCGGCTCGTCGACCGCGAGCAGCGGCAGCGGCTCGGGGTTCTCGCGGTCGGCGATCGTCTCGCCGATCGTCACCTCGGGGATGCCGGCGACCACCACGACCTCCCCTGCCTCGGCTCGATCGACCTCGACGCGGTCGAGGCCCTCACTCACGTAGAGCGCCGCGATCCTGGCGCCGACAACGTCGCCGCCGCGGGTGCAGAGTGCTACCTCCTGGGCGCTCTTCAGAGTGCCGCGCTGGATCCGGCAGACCGCGAGCCGCCCGTGGTACGGCGAGGAGTCGAGGTTGGTCACGAGTGCCTGGAGCGTTCCGCGCGCGTCGCCGTCCGGCGCCGGAACGTGCTCGATGATCGCCGCGAACAGCGGGGTCAGGTCCGATCCCTCCACACCCTGCTCGGTCGACGCCCAGCCGCTTCGCGCAGACGCATAGAGGATCGGGAACTCGATCTGGTCGTCACGCGCGTCGAGGTCCAGGAACAGCTCATAGACCGCGTCGACGACCTCGTCGATCCGAGCGTCGGGGCGGTCGACCTTGTTGACGACCAGGATCACCGGCAGGCCCTGCTCAAGGGCCTTCCGCAGCACGAACCGGGTCTGGGGCAGCGGCCCTTCGGAGGCGTCGACCAGAAGCAGGACGCCGTCCACCATCGTCAGCCCGCGCTCGACCTCGCCGCCGAAGTCGGCATGGCCCGGGGTATCCACGATGTTCAGCTTCATCTCGCCCTCCGGCGAGCTCCAACGCACGGCCGCGTTCTTGGCGAGGATCGTGATCCCGCGCTCGCGCTCCTGCTCGCCCGAATCCATCACGCGCTCGACCGGCTCCTCGTGTGCGCCGAACGTCCCGGCCTGGCGCAACATCGCGTCGACAAGGGTGGTCTTGCCGTGGTCGACGTGGGAGACGATCGCGATGTTGCGGAGCTGGGACAGGGCGATGACGTTAGCTTCAGGTCGATGAGTCCTCGCGAGCGTCTCTCCGCCGCAGAGGCGCGGCGGATAGCGCTCGCCGCGCAGGGTCTCGGCCGGCCTCGGCCGGACGGAAAACCCGACGGCTGGGCGCTTCGGCGCGTCCTCGGGCGTGTCGGCCAGCTCCAGATCGACTCGGTCAACGTGCTCGAGCGGGCGCACTACCTCCCGCTCTTCAGCCGGATCGGGCCGTATCCGCGCGCGCTGCTCGACGACGCATCGCACCGAGCGCCACGGAAGCTGTTCGAGTACTGGGGGCACGAGGCGTCGCTGCTCCCGGTCGCGACGCAGCCGCTTCTGCGCTGGCGGATGGAGCGCGCGGCGGACGACGCGTGGGGCAGCATGGTCCGCGTGCAGCGCGAGCGGCCGGAGCTCGTCGAGGAGGTCTTCGCCCGCATCGCGGACCACGGCCCGCTCACGGCGGCGGAGCTCGCCGAGGAGACCCCACGGCGCACCGGCCCCTGGTGGGACTGGAGCGACTCCAAGAAGGCGGTCGAGTGGCTGTTCTGGAGCGGGCGGATCACGGCGGCCGGCCGGCGGAACTTCCAGCGCCTTTACGACGTCCCTGAGCGGGTCCTACCCGCCGCCGTTCTCGGCGCGCCCACACCCGAGGTCGCTGACGCACAGCGCGAGCTGGTCCGGATTGCGGCCCGGGGACTGGGCGTCGCCGCCGAACCGGATCTGCGCGATTACTTCCGCCTGCCGACCGCCGAGGCGAAGCTCCGCGTCGCCGAGCTGGTCGAGTCCGGGGAGCTGCTGCCGGTCGAGGTCGAGGGTTGGGGGCGCACGCAGGGATACCTCTGGCGCGACGCGCGGATCCCGCGCTCGGTCGACGCGCGGGCGCTGATCGGGCCGTTCGATTCGCTGCTGTGGGTCCGCCCCCGCGTCGAGCGCATCTTCGGCTTCAGCTTCCGGCTCGAGATCTACGTCCCGAAGCCGAAGCGCGTACACGGCTACTACGTCCTGCCGTTCCTGCTCGGCGACCGCCTCGTGGCGCGCGTGGACCTGAAGGCCGATCGCAAGGCCGGAAGGCTCCTCGTGCAGGCCACGCACCATGAGCCTCACGCGCCGCCCGAGATCGGCGAAGCGCTCCGCGCAGAGCTCGACCTGCTTGCAGGCTGGCTCGGTCTCGACTAAACCGCCTCGCTCACCGCGCAGGCGCGCGGTGCGAGGGCAGCGACGACCAGCGCCAGGGGCATCAGGATCGCCAACCCGGCCGGGAGGCTCGCCGCGTCCGCCAGGAAGCCGATCGTCGCCGGTCCGGCCAGGAAGCCGGCATAGCCCGCCGTCGAGACCGCCGCGATCCCCGCGGCAGCAGATTGCCCTGGAGTGCGGCTGCCGAGCAGGAGCGCCAGCGGGAACAGCGAGGCGAGGCCGGCGCCGGCGAGCGCAAAGCCGGCCACCGCCGCGGGCACCCCCAACGGCAGCAGGACCGGGATGAGCCCGACCAGCACCGCCGTGGCTCCTGCACGCATCAGGCGCTGCGGGCCCAATCGCTCGCGGAGCGGGTCGGCCGCCAGCCGGCCGAATCCCATCGTCGCCGAGAACGCCGTCAGTCCGATCGCCGCGGTGGCCTCGGAAGCGTCACGCCACTCGGCCAGGAGGATCGCGCTCCAGTCCGCCACCGCTCCCTCACTGACCGCGGCGCAGAACGCGACCGCTCCCAGCACCAGGAGCGGCCCGGTCGGCCGCGCGAACAGCCGACCGTCATCGGTGGCATCGGCGCTCGGAGGCAGCATCCACCGCGTTGCGAGCAGCCCGACTGCGATCGCGAGAAGGCCGAGGCCGGCGAGATGCGCCGCTGGATCCACGTCGAGCGCCGCCATGCCGCCGGCCAGCGCCGCACCGCCCATCGCGCCGAAGCTGAACGCAGCGTGGAACGAGCTGAAGATCGCCCGGGGATGACGCTCCTCGGCCAGGGCTCCCTGCGCGTTCATCGCCACATCGAGCAGCCCGGACCCGACGCCGACGGCGAAAAACGCGAGCGCGAGCGGGCCAAGCGTTTGCGCAAGCGCGGGCAGCACGGTGAACGCGCCGAAGAGCCCGATCCCGGCGGCGCTAACGGGCCGGCTGCCGAAGCGGGTGGTGAGCGCACCGGCGATCGGTTGGGACAGGATCAGCCCGGCGGCCCCGCAGAGCAGCGCGAACCCGACCTCGCCGTCGCTCAGACCGACGTCCGCCTTGATCGCAGGCATGCGGGCGAACAGGCTGCTGAACAGCATGCCGTTCAGCGCGAAGACGACTGTGACGCTGGCGCGCAGGTGCGGGGGGATCCTGAATGCCTATCGGCTTTCCGCTCCCGGCACGCGCGAGAGCCGGCCCGCCGCGCGGGCCGCCGCGAACTGCTTCAGCCCTGCTGGCCGACCGCTGCGCTCTCGATTCCGAACCGAACCGGGGTGTCGTCGTCGCAGTCCGCGAAGAACGAGCCGACCGCGTCGACCAGGTGGTCCATCGACTCGGCGCCGAAGAGGATCGGCTGGTAGTTGCGTGATGTCGTACTCGATCGTCGCCATCTGCGGCGAAGTCGAGCGGGCGGATCTCCATGCCCGCGGAACTCCTCGATCTCGCCGTACGAGGAGAGGATCCCGGCGCCGTAGGCGCGCAGCTCGCCGTCCTCGCGGACGACGCCGAACTCGATCGTGAACCAGAAGACGTCGGCGACCATCTGCAGGCCCTCGGGGTCTCCATCCGCCGGGCGGCCTCGCCCGCCAGCCGGTTGAGCTCGGCGAACTGCGGGTCGGCGAGCAGGTGCCCGTGGCCGATCACCTCGTGGATCAGGTCGGGCTCGGGCGTGTAGAGCGGGGCGTCGTGGTGGCGGACGTACTGGGTCGAGTGGAAGCGCCGGTCGGCGAGCGAGCCGTAGAACTCGTCGAGCGGCACGATCCCCGCGGCCGGCACGTACTCGAAGCCGGTCAGCGGCCGCAGCCCGTCGGTCACCTCGTCGAGCTGCGGGATGCGGTCGCGCGGGCAGGTCGAGCGCGGCGACGGCGTCGCGGAACGCGCGGCAGGCGTAGCTGCTCGTGCTTCGGCGCGAGCTCGCGGCAGACGGTCCGCCAGACCTCCTGCTCGGCGTCGGTGTAGTCGATCCGCGGGATCGGCTCGCCCGGGCTCCCACGCGAGCGCCGCCGCGGCGATCGCGTTGCGCCGCTCGCGGTACTGGCGGGTCGTTGACGCCCGGGTGGTCGTCGCCGAGGTGGACCGTGACCTCGCCGTCGTCGTCCGTCGTGACGGGCGAGTAGAGCTGTGCCTCCTCGAACATCCAGCCGCCTCGCTCATCCGGTCGTGGTCGCCGCCGGCCTCGGCGCTCGGGCTCGTACCAGGAGAGCGCGTAGTCGGGCTGGTCGAGTTCTCGCGCGAGCGTCGTCAGCCGCAGCGGCTTGAAGGTGTCCCACATGACCGCGAGCTCCTCGGTCCGCCGCGCGCCCAGCGAGGCCTCGACGAGGCCCGGCTGCGGCCCGTGCGGCAGGCCGCTCGGGTGCAGGGTGATCATCCCGACGTCCACGCCCTTGCGCGAGCCGAACTGGCCGTCGACGTAGTAGATGGCCTCCTCGGACTGGACGTTCGAGTGGTGGTAGGGCAGCGCGATCGCCTGCGGGTCGTAGTCGAGCTCGCGCGGGCAGAACGAGCAGATCACGAAGTTCTGGCCCTGGAAGGTCTGGTGCACCGGCGGCGGCATGTGGATGCGGCCGGTGATCGGCTCGAAGTCGTCGGTGTTGAACGTGTACGGGTAGACGTAGCCGTCCCAGCCGACGACGTCGAACGGGTGGTAGTCGAGGACGTAGTCCTGGTAGCCGTCGCGCACGCGGACGGTCAGCTCGGTGCTCGCCGCGGTCGCGGTGGGTCTGCAGCTCGCTGCGGCGGGTGGAAGTCGCGCTGCGAGTACGGCGCGTGCTCGAGCAGCTGCCCGTAGCGGTTGCGGTAGCGGTTCGGCGTCTCGATCTCGCCCGGCGTGTAGAAGCAGAGCCAGACCTGGTCGCCCTCGAGTCCGTCGCGCACCCGGTAGGTGGTGCCGCGCGGGATCACGACGTAGTCGTGCGGGCGGTAGGGGACGTCGCCGAAGATCGTCTCGACGGTGCCGGTGCCGTGGTGGATGAACAGCACCTCGTCGCCCTCGCCGTTGCGGTAGAAGCCGTCGCGGTCCTCGGTCGGCTTGCAGATCGAGACCTCGATGTCGCTGTTGAACTGCAGGAGCCGGCGGCCCGTCGAGCCAGTCGCCGCCGGGCTGCGACCGGGTTGGTGTCGGTGAGCCGGTGGACGTGGGTGTCGGGCACCCACTCGTCGCGCTGCGATCGGCTCGGAAGTCGCCGACCTCCCGCACCCGGCAGGGGGAGCACAGGTGGTAGAGGATCGACTCGTTGCCCGAGAAGCCCTCGAAGCCGAGGACCTCCTCGGTGAGCAGCGTCCCGTTCTCGCGGAACTGGACGTGGCGCTTGGCCGGGACGTTGCCGAGGCTCGCGTAGCGCATCAGAGGTTCCCCCTCCGCTCCTGCTCGCGCTCGATCGCCTCGAACAGCGCCTTGAAGTTGCCGGCGCCGAAGCCGGTGGCGCCGTGGCGCTCGATGATCTCGAAGAAGACGGTCGGCCGGTCGCCGATCGGCTTGGTGAAGATCTGCAGCAGGTAGCCCTCGTCGTCGTGGTCGACGAGGATGCCCTGGCTGCGCAGGTCGTCGAGCTGACCGGCGACCTCGGGCACCCGCTCGGGCACCTCGTCGTAGTAGGCGTCGGGGATCGGCAGGAAGCTCGACGCCGCGGCGGCGCAGCTCGGCGACGGTGCCGACGATGTCGCGCGTGGCGACCGCGATGTGCTGGGCGCCCGCGCCCTCGTAGAACTCGAGGTACTCGTCGATCTGGGACTTGCGCTTGCCCTCGGCGGGCTCGTTGATCGGGAACTTGATCCGGCCGTTGCCGGAGGCGACGACCTTCGACATCAGCGCCGAGTACTCGGTCGAGATCGCCTCGTCGGAGAAGTGGATCATCTCGGTCATCCCGAAGACGTCCTCGTAGAAGCTGCACCCACTCCTCCATGTGGCCGAGCTCGACGTTGCCGACGATGTGGTCGATCGCCAGCAGCATCTCGTCCGCGGCCGCCGGCGTGCGCGTCGACGCGCCTCGAAGCCGGGCAGGAACGGCCCGTCGTAGGCGGAGCGGTCGACGAAGGTGTGGACGGTGTCGCCGTAGGTCGGCGATCGTCGCGCGGCGGACGGTGCCGTGCTCGTCGGTGACCGTCGATCGGCGCCGCGATGCTGCGCGCGCCGCGCGCGACCGCCTCGGCGTGGGCGTGGTCGACGTCGGGGACCGAGAGGGCGATCGACCGGACGCCGTCGCCGTGGAGCGCGTGGTGGCGCGGCGATCTCGGTGCCGGAGCGCAGCGTGCCGGTGAGCACGAGCCGGATCCGCCCCTGCTCGAGCACGTGCGAGGTGCGGTCGCGCAGGCCGGTCTCGAGGCCCGGCGTAGGCGACCGCGGCGGAAGCCGAAGGCGTGCTCGAAGAAGTAGGCGGCCTGGGCGGCGTTGCCGACGTAGAGCTCGACGTGGTCGATGCCGTTCGAGCGGCATGAGGTCCGGCGACTCGGCGGGCGCGGTGCGCGGGCGGTCGGCGGTGCCGCTGGCGGCATCGTCTCCTCCTTGGATCCGGGCTGACTTTATGATTCCCTGGTTCGATGGCTTCCTACAACGCGCGATTCGTTGCGTCATGATGCCTACCAGAGGATGAACTGGACGAGATCGACCAGCAGATCGTTGCGCTGCTTCGCGAGAACGCCCGGCGCTCGTTCCAGGACATCGGCTCGCGCGTCTCGCTGAGCGCCCCGGCGGTCAAGCGCCGGGTCGACCGGCTCGAGGAGGCGGGCGTGATCCGCGGCTACTCGGCGGTGCTCGACCACGTCGCGCTCGGCTGGGCGACGCACGCGGTCGTCTCGCTGTTCTGCGAGGGCCGGATGCCGGCAGCGGAGATCCTGGCCGCCGCCGGGCGGCACCCCGAGGTGGCCGCCGCCCACACCGTCGCCGGCGAGGCGAGCGCGATCCTGCACCTCCACGCGCGCGACACCGAGCACCTCGAGGAGGCGCTCGAGCGGATCCGCGACGCGCCGGGGATCCTTCGCACCCAGACGCAGGTCGTGCTCTCGACGCTCTTCGAGCGGCCGGTGGAGTAGGCGGAGGGCGAAGCTCGAAGCCGACCCGGCTCCTAGGTGATCGGCGTGACGAGCGTGCCGAGGCCCTCGGCCGCGATCGTGACCTGGTCGCCGGGCTCGAGGTAGCGCTCGCCCTCGAGCGGGCCCAGCTCGAGCAGGCAGCCGCGGTTGCAGCGTGCCCGAGCCGAGCACGTCGCCGGCACGCAGGCGCGTGTCACGCGCCGCGTGGGCGACCAGCTCCGGCCAGAGACCAGTGCTTCTCGGCCGCGTTCGTGCGGGTGAGCTCGGTCGCCGTTGACCGCTGCGGTCGCCTCGAGTCTGAAGCCGCCCGTCGCTCGTAGGGAAGCTCGTCGGGCGTCACCAGCCACGGGCCCAGCGAGAGCGCGAAGTCCTTGCCCTTGGCGGGGCCGAGGCCGACCGTCATCTCACGCCGCTGGACGTCGCGCGCGCTCCAGTCGTTCAGCAGCGTGAACCCGGCGATCTCGCCGTCGCCGCCCGATCACCGCGGCGATCTCGAGCTCGAAGTCGAGCTCGCGCGTCGCATCGGGGCGCGTGATCGGCTCGCCGGGGCCGTGGATGGACGCCGGGTTCGAGAAGTAGAAGGCGGGCGCCTCGTACCAGGCATCCGGGATCTCGCCACCCGCGTTTGCGCCAGCCCGTCGCGACGTGCCCCTCGTAGGCGAAGAAGTCGCGCACGCTGGGCGGCTCGGGCACGGGGGCGAGCAGCGTGACGGCCTCGAACGGGTGCTCCTCGCCGGTCGCGTCGCCCCGGTCGCCCGAGAGCCAGGCGAGCATTGTCGGCGCCTCCAGAGCACGCACGATGCCGTCCTCCAGGCTGCCGACGCGTGCTGCGCCGTCCGGTTGTCGGTAGGAAACGAGTCGCATCGTGGGGATAATCCACCACATGGGAGAGCAGCGGGCGCTCCAGACCGTGCCCGGCGCGGATGCGCAGGACGAGCGGCTCATGGAGCGGCTCCTCGAAGCGACCTCGGCCTTGGCGCACACGCTGGGTGCGGAGACGCTCGACCCGATCGCAAAGGCCACGGTCAACCAGGCGCAGCGGCTGGTCGAGGCGCAGACCGTGCTGCTGCTCCTGGAGGAGCGGCGCCACCTGGTCGTGGCGGCAACCGCCGGCGAGGTGGGGCCGAAGGCGCCAGCGATGCGCGAGCCCACCGACGGCGCCGCCTGGCGGCGGGTGATGAGCGAGCACCGGCCGGAGCGGATCTCGTCGATCACCGGCCGGCTGGCGGCGGCCCTGGCCGGGAGCGGGATCGAGGCGACCACGGCTCTGCTGGTGCCGCTGATCGTGCGCGAGCGGGCGATCGGATTGATCGCCGCGTTCGACAAGGAAGGGGGACCCGCCTTCACGGAGAGCGACGAGAACGTCCTGACCGGCTTCGCAGCCAGCGCAGCGATGGCGGTCGCCCCGATGCGGTCGATCGCCGAGGCCCGGCTGCGGGAGAGCATCGAGGTCGCGGAACGCGAGCGGGCTCGCTGGGCGCGTGAGCTGCACGACGAGACCCTCCAGGGGCTCGGCGCGCTTCGCGTGCGCCTCGCGGCATCGCTTCGCCAGGGGCGCCCGGAACGGGTGGACGCGGCCGTGCGCGAGGCCGTCGCCCAGATCGAGGACGAGATCGCGAACCTGAGGTCCCTGATCACCGAACTGCGCCCGGCCGCACTCGACGAGCTCGGGCTGGGCGCGGCAATCGAGAGCCTCGCGGAGAGCCACGCGGCGGCGACCGAACTCGAAGTGAACCTCGACCTGGCCCTTGCGCACGAGGACGGCGTGGCGCCCAAGCGACTCGAGCGTGAGCTCGAGTCGGCGATCTATCGGGTCATCCAGGAGGCCCTCACGAACGTCGCCAAGCACGCCCACGCGGACCGGGTCTGGATCGAGGTGGCGGAGGACGCGGACTCGCTCCTCATCGTGGTCCGCGACGACGGCGCGGGCTTCGACATGAACGATCGAGGCCGGGGGTTCGGCCTGGTGGGCATCCGCGAGCGGATCGCGCTGCAGGGCGGCAGCCTCGCGATCGTCTCCAGCCCCGGCGCCGGGACCGAGGTGCGCGGGCGGATCCCGATCCGCCCCCAGCGGGACGGTGACGGCTACTCGGGGTCGAGCATGCCGCGCTCGAGCGCGTAGCGAACGAGCTCGGAGCGCTTCGACACGCGCAGCTTCTGCTGGATGTGCGCGCGATGGGACTCGACGGTGCGGACGCTGATCACGAGCTGATCGGCGATCTCCGCATTGGTGTGACCCAGGGCGATCAGCCGCAGGATCTCCAGTTCGCGGGCGGAGAGGTCGTCGGGCGGGCCGGCGGGCTCCGCCGCCAGGCGCGCACCGAGGTCGGGCTGTAGATAGGTCTGCCCGTCGGCCGCCAGGCGGACGGCCTTGACCAGCTCGGCGTCGGCGGCCTCCTTGAGGATGTATCCGAGCACTCCGGCCTGCATCGCCTCCCGCGCGAACGCGGGCTCGGACTGCATCGTGAGAACCACGATCCGGGTCTCGGGGGAGGCCTCCGCGATGTCGGGCAGGGCCTCCAGGCTCGCCCGCCCGGGCATGTTCAGGTCGAGGATCAGGATCTCCGGCGTGTGGCCGCGCACGTAGCGGATCGCGCCGTCGACGTCCCCCGCCTCGGCCACGACCTCCATGCCGGGCTCCGCGTCGAGCAGCATCCGGAGGGCGCTGCGCACCACGGCGTGGTCGTCGGCCAGGACGATGTGGATCACGTCAGACGCAGGGGCGCCGGCGTTGCTCGACGCAGGGGTAGCCGCAGGACCGTTCATCCGTGCAGCTGAGCTTAAGACCCGCTTGTCCTACCAACATCAGCGAAGCGCACGGATGCCCCGTGCGGCGAACTACGGAGCCGCCAGGGAGCCGGGCTCGCCGGCGCGACTCACCGCTCCGCGACGAGCAGCGTCTGCAGCGCTCGGCCGATCCGCCCGCCCTCGTCAGAGAGCACGGTGTCCGCGAGGCCGATCCCGTCTGCCTCCGGCGTGGTCACGGCGTCGAGGCAGACCCACTCTCCCGCCGGCAGCCGGTGGAGGTGGACGGTCAGGTCGACATTGATGAACAGGAACCGCCGCCAATCGAGCGTCGCGCTGACCCCGTTGCCGGAGTCGGCGACCACGAGCACGCGCTGCAGGGGCGACAGGGGCTCGCCCGCCACCAGCGGGACGCGCGAGCGCATCCAGACGACGGCGGGCCCGGGCTCCACGAACCCGCCCCGGATGAAGCGGTACTCGACCGCGGTGTGGTAGCCGTCGCTCACGCCGGTCGGAAAGAACGGGGCCTCGTCGCCGTCGGCGGGACCTTGGCCCGGCGCCTCGCGCGGGAACTCGGCCGCCAGTTCCACCTCCTCGGTGCGGAGGCGCCAGGCACGGGCGCGCATGACCTCCTCGTCCCCGTCATGAAGGCTCGCCCCGAGCATCTGCACGCGCCGGCCCCCGCGCTCCACCCGTGCCTCCACCCGTAGCGGCGCGATCGGCACGGGTCGCAGCACCTCGTACGTCACGCGCCCGACGCGCATCGGGATCTCGTCGTCCACGGGCAGCCGCTCGAGCGCACGGCCCAGCAGCGCGGCGGGCGGCCCGGCGTGCTGATAGCCCTCGTCCCACGGTCCGCGCGTCAGCTCGCTCGGCACGGCGAGCTCGCCGTCGAAATCGTAGAAGTGACCGGGGGGTGGGATCTCGGTGGTGGGCACGCGGTGCGGATCGTAGGGCTCCGGCCGGGGCGGTCGTCCGCTTGGCCTGAGAGCTCGGACGTGGACCGGTCCTCCGCCGGCCGGGTTTGGCTGGGTAGGGGGTGCGTGGTGTTGGCGGTTGCCGATGACGCCTGCGTAAGCGCTGCGTGGGTGCTGCTCGTGGGGATTTCGTATCGGGGTGGTTGACCTTGTTCTCGCTATGCGAGAGGAACGTCGACCACCCCCTCGATACGTGGGGGGTGAATGCAGTTGTTTCCGGATAGCGGAAGCAATTGCAGCAACCCCCGGCCCAAAGGCACGCGGACGAGCACCAGGGCGGCGCCCCTCCAGCCTCCCTCTCCATTATTGATAGCCCGGACGGCGCGCGCCCGAAGGCCGGCGGCAAGACCGACCCGGCCGGCGCCACCCCTAGATCGGTGCCGGCTGGGGCTCGGGCTCCGCTTGGTGGTCAGGCGCCCAGCGTTCGGGGGCGCGGACGCCCGGGATCGCGAGGAACGTCAGGAACGCGCCCGTTGCCAGCACGCTCGCGCCGATCATCGTGGCCTCGACGCCCAGCCACTCGGCCACCGGGCCTGCGAGGGCGAACGACACGGGCACGAGCCCGATCGAGACCATCCAATCCAGGCTGGAGACCCGGCCGAGCAGGCGGTCCGGGACGTGCCGGTGCATGAGGGTGACCCAGGTGATGCTGCCGATGCCCTCGCCGATCCCGGCGACGAAGGCGATCATCATCGCGGCCCAGACCTCGTGGACGATCCCGTAGCCGGCAAGCGCCAGCGTCGACGCGCCCCACCCGAGGTACATCCACAGCACGTGCTTGCGGCCGAGGCCACGTTGGCCGATGACCGCGGCCGAGCCGATCGCGCCGGCCCCGATCGCAGCGAAGATCAGGCCGAGACCCGCGGCTCCGCCGCCGTACTCGTTCTTCACGACGAACGGAAGCAGCACCTCGAGCGGCCCGATCCAGAGCAGGAGCGTGACGGCGGCCGCGCTCAGTGTCGCCCACAGCCAGGTCTGCGAGCGGACGAAGTTCATGCCCTCGCGCAGTTCGGAGCCGATCGAGGGGTGTTCGGAGCGCGTGCCCCGCGGGAGCGGTCGCATCATCGACACGCAGGTGATCGAGACGGTGTACGTCAGCGTGTCGATCAGGAACGCCTCGCCGGTGCCGAGCGCGCCGATCACCAGCCCGCCGAGCGCGGGGCCCGCGAGCCGGAACGCGAGCGGCTCGAAGAGCTGCTGCAGGGAGTTCGCCTGCACGAGGCGCTCGGGCGGCACGACCTCGGGCACGATCGCCTGGAACGACGGCGCGAACAGCGCCTGCCCGATGCCGTAGACAACCACGAGCGCGACCAGGTGCCACAGCTCGATCACCCCGGTCAGCGCCAGGACCGCCATGGCGCCCACTGCGGCCGCCCGGATCAGGTCCGAGGCGATCAGGAGGCGCCGCCGGTCGATCCGGTCGCCCAGCACGCCGCCGATCAGGAGGAACAGGACCATCGGGAGCGTCCAGGCCACCCCGACCACCGAGAGGGCGGTCGGTGCGTTCGAGAGCTCGTAGACCTGCCACGCGATCGTGACCGTGTAGACCCCGTCGCCGAGCAGGGACGTCCCGACGCCGGCGAACAGCAGGCGGAAGTCCCGGATCCGCAGGGGCTGCAGGATCCGCAGGCCGCCCGGGGCCGGGGCGGGATCCAGGTATTCCGGTGTCGGCGGGCGCTCCACCACTCGATCCTAGGACGCGCCGTAACGGCGGGCCGTGAGTCGCGACTAACCTGATGGAAGTCCCGAAAGGAGCAATGAACAGATGGAGAAGGTGAAGAAGTCCGAGGCCGAGTGGCGCGATGAGCTCTCGCCCGAGGAGTACCACGTGCTTCGCGAGAAGGGAACGGAGCGCGCGTTCACCGGCGCATACTGGGATGAGAAGGCGGACGGCGTCTACCGCTGCCGTGCCTGCGGCCACGCGCTGTTCTCATCCGACACCAAGTTCGACTCGGGGACCGGCTGGCCGAGCTTCTTCGACCCGATGGAGTCGGACGCGGTCGAGACCCGGCCGGACAACACACTGTTCATGCGCCGCACCGAGGTGCTCTGCGCGCAGTGTGGCTCGCACCTGGGCCACGTGTTCGACGACGGGCCGAACCCGACCGGGCTGCGCTATTGCCTGAATTCATGCTCGCTCGACCTGGAGCGTGACGAAGGCTAGGGTCGAGTCATCGCGGAGATCATCGACAGGCGCGTGACCGCCCACATCGAGGGCGATTTCGTCGTCTTCCTGATCGGGATGCGGATCAACCGACTGTGGAAGGTGTGGAAGTGGTGGCCGGTGTTCGTCGCGATGCCCCGGATGATCCGCGAGCTGGAGAAGAGCCCCGAGGCGGGCTTTCTCGGCGCCGCCCAATACATGGGCGGGCCGCGAAGCCCGCTGCTCGTTCAGTACTGGCGCTCGTTCGAGCACCTGGAGACCTACGCGCGCAGCAAGGACGCGGAGCACTGGCCCGCCTGGGTGGCGTTCAACAAGCGAATCGGTTCCAGCGGCGACGTCGGCATCTGGCACGAGACGTACCTCGTCCCCGCCGGGAGCTACGAGTGCGTCTACAACAACATGCCGCCGAAGGGGCTCGGCGAGGCGACGACGCTGGTTCCAGCCGCCGGCCGGAAGGCTACGGCGGCGAGCCGAGCCGGCGTCCGCGAGGAGGGCTATCCCGAGGGCGCGCCGACCGAGCGGATCGAGGTCTGAGCGGAGGCTAGGAGAGGACAGTCGTCAGCGCTGGGCAGCGCCTGGCGGTGCCGCATGGGCGACGATCGGGACGAGGATTCGAGCGAGTTCTGCAGCGTGGCTGAGCGGCATCATGTGTCCCGCTCCCTCGATGACGTGGTGCTCGGCCTGGGGTGCGTGCCGGAGCACCACGTCACAGATGGCTCGGTCGACGGTGTCCGTCACCGACCCCTCCACGACATGCACCGGCACCGGCACCGTCCTCAGTGCCTCACCGGTCAGCGGGGCATCGAAGAGCACATCCCACAGGTCTCCCCGAGCGCGTTGGTCGTCGAGGAACGCCTCGCGCCTTTCGGCCGGCCAACGCGCGAACGAGCCCGGTCCGTTGAAGTAGTCCACGAACTCCTCGAAGGCCTCGTACCAGCGATCGGCACGGGCGTGCTCGCGCCAACGGTCGCGCAGTCCGGTGATCTCGGCCAAGGCCTCTGCGTGCTCCGTCCTGAGCAGCGAGTAGGCCTCGGGCTCGACCACCGTCAGCGAGGCGAGCACCTCCGGCGTCGTGACCGCCAGGTGCAGTGCGGTTGCCCCGCCCCAGGAGAACCCGATGAGGTGAACCGGCTCACCGACGTGGTTCACGACGGCATGGACCTGGTCGGCGTAGTCGTCCAGGGTCGGTTCCCCTGTTGCGCCGGGGCCGTCGCCGTCACGGTACGCGTCCACCGCGATCAGCCGGTACCCGTCCGGCCACAAGGAGAACACCTCCCGCCACTCGCCGGCGCTGCCGACCCCACTGTGCAGGAACACGGCCGCAGCACCGTCGCCGCGCTCGAAGACCTTGACGGTTCGCCCCGCCGGCGTGCGCAAGATGGCCATGGGAGTCGACCGAGCCTAAGGGCGGCGGGCTAGGCGAGCGCCTCGCGCACGTACTCCATGTCCGCGGCGAGGCCGGCCATGCCTCCCGGCGTCTCGACCAGAACCGGCGCTTTGCCTGCGCGGATCATTCCGCGGAGGTGATCCGGGTCGATCTCGCCCGCGCCGAGGTTGGCGTGGCGGTCGGCGCCGGTGCCCGCCGGGTCGCGCGAGTCGTTGGCGTGGACGAGGTCGAGCCGGCCGGTGATCGCGCGCATCCGGTCGACCACGTCTGTCAGATCCTCGCCTGCGGCGTGCGCGTGGCAGGTGTCGAAGCAGAAGCCGACCTCGATCTCGGTGTCGGCCGACTGCACCGCCTCCCAGAGGAGCGCGAGCGCTTCCGCCTTCCGCGCGACGGCGTTGTCGCCGCCCGCGGTGTTCTCGAGATAGATGGGAACCTCGGACTTCGTCATCTCGAGCGTGCGGCGCCAGCGGTCGACACCTGCCGGGATGCCGTCCTCCGCGTGGCCGGGGTGCACGATCAGCGCCTTCGCGCCGATCGCCGCAGCCGCGTCGCACTGCTGCTGGAGCATCTTGCGCGCGCCGTATCGGATGTTGTTCTGCGGCGAGCAGACGTTGATCCGGTACTGCGCGTGCACGTAGAGGTCCACCGGCGAGCTCCGCAGCTCGTCGGCGTCCCCCCGCTCGGGCGGCTTCTCCCACCCCGAAGGCTTGCCCAGGAAGATCTGAACGCAGTCGGCACCGAGCTCGGCCGCCGCGCCCAGCGGGTCGGTCTGGTCGACGTGGGCGCCGATCTTCGGCAGCTTCGCCACGGTCTCAGCCCGCCCCAATCACAGGGGGTGCGCCGGCATCGACGAGCGCCTGCGGCAGCGCCACGCTCCCGTCCGCGCGCTGGCCGTTTTCAAGTAGGGCGACGAGGAAGCGATGGGTGGCCGCGGTCCCGTTCAGTGTGTGAAGCGGCTCCGGGGCGGCCTCGGGGCCGGGACGGAAGCGCGACCCGAGGCGCCGCGCCTGGTAGTCGGTCGTGTTCGAGCATGAGGTGAGCTCGCGGTATCGCGCCTGACTTGGGATCCAGCCCTCGCAGTCGAACTTGCGGGCAGCCGGCGCCCCGAGGTCCCCGATAGCGATGTCAACCACCCGGTACGGGATCTCCAGGGCCTGGATGATCCCCTCCTCGATCGAGAGCAGCCGCTCATGCTCGGCCGCGGACTCGTCGGGGTGAACGAAGGAGAACATCTCGACCTTGTTGAACTGGTGCAGCCGGAAGATCCCACGTGTGTCCTTGCCGGCTGCGCCCGCTTCGCGGCGAAAGCAGGTCGAGATACCGGCGTAGCGGCGCGGAAGGTCATCCGCGTCGAGGATGTCGTCGGCGTGGAGGGCCGCAAGCGAGACCTCCGAGGTCCCGACGAGAAACAACTCGTCACGCTCGACTTCGTAGATATCGCCGCGTTCTCCGGGGAACATGCCGGTCCCGAAGAGGGCCTCCTCGCGCACCAAGACGGGTGGAACGGCCGGCTCGAAGCCCTGGGCTCGCACGTGATCAAGAGCCAGGGCCATCAGCGCCTGCTCCACCAGCACGAGGTCGCCCAGCAGGTAGGCGAATCGCGAGCCCGACGCGGCCGCGGCCTTCTCCATGTCGATCCAGCCGTGCTTGAGGCCCAGGTCGAGGTGGTCGCGGATCTCGAAGTCGAATGTGGGCCGCTCACCGACCTCGCGCAGGGTGACCGCGTCGTCCTCACCGCCGTCAGGAGCGTCCGGATGCGGGAGGTTGGGCAGCGTCGCCGCGAGCTCGTCGCGCCGGGTCTCCACCTCGGCGAGGTCTCCCTCCAGCCGCTTGATCTCGCCGCCCAGCTCACGCATCTCCGCGATCCGCCCCTCGGCGTCCTCCCCCGACCGCTTTGCGGCCGCGATCTCGTCGGAGACCTCGTTGCGGCGCGCCCGGCCCTCCTCGACCCGAGGTAGGAGCTCTCGGCGGCGGGCGTCCAGCGCCAGCAGCTCGTCCAGCGACTCCGCCGCGCCCCGCCGTGCGAGCGCCGCCCGAGCCGCCTCGGGCTCTTCGCGGATGCGTTTCAGGTCGAGCATCGGGCGCCGGGGGCGCTGCCTGGCCGCCTACTCAGAGGGCCGCTCGGGCCGGTCGATCTCGTCGCCCGAGTTGGCGGCGACGAACTCCGCGACGGCCTCCGCTTCCTCGCCGACCACGATGTTCTGCGGCATGATCGCGCCCGAGAACCCGCCGTTGCGGATCGCGTAGAGGACGTCCTCGACGGACTCCTCGCGCTCGTCCAGGTTCGGGCCCTGGTTGCGAAGCGCGCGGTTCGCGGAGCCGAACGATCCGGCGGCTTTCATGGTGTGGCATCCGGAGCAGCGCTCCTGGAACAGCACCGCGCCCTCGTGGTTCTCATCGGTCTCGGCGACCTGGATCCCCTCGCTGCCGCACGCTGCGAGCACGGCGGCAGCCGCGAGCGCGAATGTCATGGCCAGCACGGGACGCACCGCGGCGGCATCATAGTTTGTGTCGAGCGACGTAAGGCGCGAAAGCATGTTTGCCCGCCTGGCAAGGCTTAGTCTCCGCCTCCGCCCCTATGGCCGCCCCCACCCCAGACGACTTGCGTCGCGCGATGGCGCTCGTGCCGACCCCCGTCACGGTCGTGACCGCACCCGGCGAAGACGTCGCCGCCGGCGCCACCGCGAACGCGGTCGCGTCACTCTCGCTCGACCCCCCGCTGATGCTGGTCTGCCTCGACCGCCGCTCGCGGACGCTGGCCGCCGTGCGAAGCGCGGGGCGGTTCGCGGTGAACGTCCTGGGTGCCGAGGGCGAGGGCCACGCCCGCACGTTCGCGACGCCGGTTCCCCACGCCAAGAAGTGGGAGGGGGTGCCCGTCTCCGAGCGCGCCGGTGCGCCGATCCTCGAGGAGGCGATCGTCTGGATCGTCTGCGAGCTCCGCGACCTGCTCGACGGGGGCGACCACGTGATCGTCACCGGCCTGGTCGAATCGCTGGGCTCCCGGGACGGGACGCCTCTGCTGTTCCACGCCGGCCGCTACCGGCCGCTGGACTAGAAAAGCGCGCCGGTCGTCCCGGCGGCCCGCAGCGCCAGGAAGAACACGACGAACGCGGAGACGGCCATGATCCCCGTCTCCCGGCGGAAGATCGCGAGGGCGACGAGCCGCTGGCGCTCCTTGGGCAGCGCGTCGAAATCGATCCCCTCGAGCTCGCGGGCGCCCGCTCCTGCCCGGGCGGCCTCGGCCAGCATCGAGACGAAGATCGGGAGGACGCCATAGAGATAGTGCAGGCCGTCGGTGGCCGACCGCCCGAGCAGCAGGAGGATCGCGCCGAGGAGGACCTGCGCCACCACTGCGATCTGCGCGGTTCGCAGCAGGTACCAGAACCCCGGCGACGGCGCTTGGCGGAACCACGCGATCCCGCCCCATACCGCGGCCCCGAGATTTGTCACCAGGACGATGACTCCCATGATCAGGTGAACCGTGTCCATTCAAGAACCATCCTCTGCCGGGGAGGCAGACCTGCTGTCGCGCCAGATGTCGCTCATTTCCCCACCTGATAGTCGGAATTCGGCATTCTGATGCGAAAAAACACTATGTGGCAACTCCGCACAAGGGGTATATCGTTACCGAGGCAGTGCTCCGGAGCTACCTTCCCGTCGTCGTCTTCGCCGGACTCGGATTGATCGTCGGCACCGCTCTGGTTGGCGTCAACCACCTCCTCGGGCCGCGCCGTCCCGGCAAGGTCAAGTCCGAGCCGTATGAGTGCGGACTGCCGTCGGAGGTGTCGCGGACGTTCCGCTTCGGGGTCAGCTTCTACATGGTCGCGATGCTGTTCATCCTGTTCGACATCGAGGTCGTGTTCCTGTATCCGGTGGGGGTCATCCTCAACGGGGCCGACTCGGTCTTCGTCCTCGTCGAGATCCTGATCTTCGTGGCGCTCCTCTTCGTCGCGCTGGTCTACGTCTGGCGGCGGGGTGCGCTCGATTGGAGATAAAGAGGGAGAAGATCCGGTCTTCGCTGCCGCTCGACGAGCCGGGCGCGAACGACCGGCTGCGAGTCAGGCAGATGCGCGCCCGCGACATGCTTCGCGGCGATCTCGAGGGCGTCGACCTCGACGAGTTCGTCGAGGAGGCCTTGGTCACGACCCGGCTCGAGAAGGTTCTGAACTGGGGTCGCGCGAACGCCATGTTCCCGGCCACCTTCGGGCTGGCCTGCTGCGCGATCGAGATGATGTCGATCGTCAGCCCCCGCTACGACATCGCGCGGTTCGGCGCCGAGGCGATGCGTGCCTCGCCGCGCCAGGCTGACTTCCTGATCCTGTCCGGTCGCGTCGCGACCAAGATGGCGCCGGTCGTTCGCCGGCTCTACGACCAGATGCTGGAGCCCAAGTGGGTGATCGCGATGGGCGCCTGCTCGTCGTCCGGCGGGATGTTCGCCAACTATGCCGTCGTGCAGGGCGCCGACAAGTTCATGCCGGTGGACATCCACGTTCCGGGCTGCCCGCCGCGTCCCGAGGCGCTGCTGTACGGCTTCAACAAGCTCCAGCGGATGATCATGGGCAACCCCGATCCGGGGTGGCGAACCCGCTACAACGCGCATGGCACCGAGGAGTGGGCGCGTGACCTCGGCGAGGTGACGCCGGAGGCGCTCGACGCCTACGCCGCCGCCCGCGAGATCGCCGACGCCGTTGGCGAGCCCGTGTCAGGCGCTCCCGAGACCCCGGTCGACGTGCCCGGGCCGCCCCAGGAGCGCGCCGACGTCCCCGACCGCCGCGACCGCCTCGAGCGCGACCGCGGGAGGTTCATCTAACCGTGCCTGATGCACCGGGCCTCGAGCTGATCGCGGCCGAGCTGAACGAGGCGCACCCCGGCTCGGTCCTCGGCACCTACCACGACCGCGACCAGGCTTGCCTGATCGCGGATCCCGAGCAGATCCGCGACACGCTCGCGTGGCTGCGCGACACCCCCGGGCAGGAGTACACGTTCCTCGCCAGCGTCCACGGGGTCGACTACCTGCCGTCGGAGCCGCGGTTCGGCGTCCACTACGAGCTCTTGAACATGGCTCGCGTCGAGCGGATGCGGGTCCGAGCCGCCGTTGCCGATCCCGGCGGCGACGAGCTGCCCGAGGTCCCGAGCGTCTGCGACGAGTGGCCGACCGCCGACCACCAGGAGCGCGAGGTCTACGACTTCTTCGGGATCGTCTTCACCGGCCATCCGGACCTGCGGAGGATCCTGCTGCCCGAGGACTACCAGGGCTGGCCGCAGCGGCGCGACTTCCCGGTTGGCGGCGAGCCCGTGATCTTCACCAACACCGAGAAGGAAGTGCCGGGGTGGTACGCGTGACGCGTAGCCGTAGGCGAAGCGGAGCCCCGCGGCCCGAGAGGCGGCTTATATGAGTGCGACCAGAGGCTCCGCTCCCGCACACGGCCAGGATGTCCTCGCGCGCTCGTCCGCCGAGGTGGTCGGCACCTCGATCATCGAGCGCACCGGGGCAGAGCAAGCGCTGGAGCCCGAACAGGAGTTGATGACCATCAACATGGGGCCGCACCATCCGGCCACACACGGTGTGCTGCGGCTGCTGGTCTCGCTCCAGGGCGAACAGGTCATCGACCTGAAGCCGATCATGGGCTACGTCCACACCGGCATCGAGAAGAACTGCGAGGACAAGTCGTACTGGAAAGCGATCCCGTTCGTGGAGCGCATGGACTACCTCACCTACTTCCACAACATGCAGGCGTTCGTCGGGTGCGTCGAGAAGATGGTGGGGCTGGAGATCCCCCCGCGCGCCCAATACCTGCGGGTGATCCACATGGAGTTGAACCTCCTGCACTCGCACCTGGTCTGGCTCGGCACCTCCGCGCTGGACCTCGGCGCGATGTCGATGTTCTTCTACTGCTTCCGCGACCGCGACAAGGTCCTGGACCTGTTCGAGATGTCGACCGGCCAGCGCATGCACACGCGCTACTTCCAGGTCGGCGGCGTCTTCGAGGACATCCCGGTCGGGTTCGAGCGGAAGGTGCGCGAGTTCTGCGCGGAGTTCCCCTCGCGAATCGACCAGTTCGAAGCGCTGCTGACGAACAACGAGATCTTCCTGCGCCGCACCAAAGGCGTCGGGGTCGTCCCGCGCGAGCGGCTGCTCGCCCTCGGCGTCACGGGACCGCTGCTGCGCGCCGCGGGCGAGCCCTGGGACCTGCGCAAGGCCGATCCCTACCTCGCCTACGGCGAGTTCGACTTCAACGTGCCGATCGGGACGGTCGGCGACGGCTGGGACCGGTTCAAGGTCCGGATCGAGGAGATGCGCCAGTCCGTGCGGATCATCGAGCAGGCGCTCGACGGATTGCCCGAGGGACCCGTCCTGGCCGACGACCGGAAGATCGTCCTGCCACCGCGCCACGAGCTCGGCACCTCGATGGAGGCGCTCATCCACCACTTCAAGCTGGTCACCGAGGGCTTCCGCGTCCCGCCCGGCGAGGCCTATTACGCGATCGAGTCGCCGCGCGGCGAGCTTGGCTGCTTCATTCTGGCCGACGGCTCGGCGAAGCCGGCGCGCGTGCATTTCCGCGACCCCTCGTTCGTGAACCTGCAGGCGTTTCGCGACATGTCCGTCGGAGGCTATGTGGCGGACCTGATCATGAACCTCGCGATGCTCGACCCGATTCTGGGAGGTATTGATCGATGAGCGACGCAAGTCGCGAAAGCAGGTTGACCCCCCTGGTAAGGGATGCCGACCGATGAAGAGAGAGCCCGAATTGCGGCCCACCGATGACATGCCGGCCGTCGAGCGCGAGGCGCTCATCCACTCGATGCGGCCCGAGGACGCCCAGCGCGTGCCCGAGCTGCACGAGGTGGACGTCCCGCCCGAGCTCAAGCAGACGATCGAGGAGGCGATGGGTCGCTATCCGCAAATCCGCTCGGCCTCGATCCCGGCGCTCTGGGCCGTGCAGCGGCACTACGGCTGGTGCACCCCCGAGGGCATTCGACAGGCCGCCGCCGTGATGGGACTGACGCCCGCGTACCTCGAATCGGTCGCCAGCTTCTACGACCTGTTCCGGCTCGAGCCGACCGCCCGGCACCGGATCCTCGTCTGCCACAACATCTCGTGCTGGTTGCGCGGCGCCGACGACCTGCTGGTCGAGCTCTGCGAGGCAAGCGGCTGCGACCCCCACGAGGCCGAGCACGGCGGCTCCAACTCCGCCGACGACGAGTTCTTCGTCAAGGGTTTCGAATGCCTCGGCGCCTGCGACATCGCGCCGATGCTCTCGGTGGGCGAGACGTACTACGGGCCTCTGGAGCCGGGCGACGGCAGGACCCTTGTCGAGCAGCTCCGCTCGGGCGCCGACCCGCTCCCGGAGAAGGACATCAAGAAGCGACCGCTGGCGGGTGACATCGATGCCTGAGACTCGGGTCCTCTTCGAGAACCTCGACGAGCCGGGCCTCGCCGGCATCGAGGTCTACAAGGGCCGCGGCGGCTACCAGGCACTCGAGCATGCCGTCAACCGGATGGACCCGGACGAGCTGATCGTCGCGATCGAGGCGTCGGGCCTGCGCGGGCGGGGCGGGGCCGGGTTCCCGATGGGCAAGAAGGGCTCGTTCCTGCCGCACGGCGAGATGACCAAGTACCTGTGCTGCAACGCGGACGAGTCCGAGCCCGGAGCCTTCAAGGACCGCGAGCTGATGTTCAAGAACCCGCATGGGTTGATCGAGGGCATCGCGATCGCGGCGCGGGCGGTCGAAGCCACCTACGCCTTCATCTTCATCCGCGGCGAGTACTGGGAGGTCGCCGACGTGCTCGACGCCGCCGTCCGCGAGGCGTACGAGGCCGGCTATCTCGGCGAGAGCATCCTCGGCTCCGGCCACCGGGTGGAGCTCGTCGTCCACCGCGGCGCCGGCGCCTACATCTGCGGCGAGGAGACCGCGCTGCTCGATTCGCTCGAGGGGAAGCGCGGCAACCCCCGGCTGAAACCGCCGTTCCCGGCGATCCAGGGCCTCTACGGCGGGCCGACCCTGATCAACAACGTCGAGACGCTCGCGAACGTGCCGCACATCGTCAACCGGGGAGCCGAGTGGTTCGCCGCGCTCGGCAGCGAGCAGTCGTCGGGCACGAAGGTCGTATCAGTCTCCGGCCACGTCCAGCGGCCCGGCAACTACGAGGTCGAGCTCGGCATCCCGTCGCGGGAGATCATCTACGGGCTCGCGGGCGGGCCGGACGAGGGCCGCGAGGTGAAGGTCTGGTTCCCCGGCGGCTCGTCGTCTCCGGTGCTCACCGGCGACGACCTCGACCTGCCGTACAGCTTCGAGGCGATGGCCGAGGCGGGCTCGATGCTGGGCTCCGGCTCGATCATCATCGGCGACGACACGGTCTCGGTGCCGGAACTGGCGCTGCGGACCGCGCGCTTCTATCACCACGAGTCGTGCGGCAAGTGCACGCCGTGCCGAGAGGGCACGAACTGGACGGTGAAGATGCTCGAGCGGGTCGTGCGCGGCGAGGCGACCCCGATGGATCTGGACATCATCTCCTCCGTCCAGGAGAACATCATCGGCCACTGCCTCTGCGTCCTGGGCGACTCGATGGCGATGCCCATCGGCGCGATGGTGAAGAAGTTCCGCGGCGAGTTCGAAGCCGTGATCGAAACCGCTCGACAGGTGGAGATGGCGGCGTGAATGGCAACGAGATCACGCTCGTCGTAGACGGCGTCGAAGTACGTGCCCCCGAGGGCGCGATGCTGGTCGACGCCGCCAAGGGCGGCGACGTGGAGATTCCGGTCTTCTGTTACGAGCCCAAGCTGGGCCACCCGGTTGGCGCCTGCCGGATGTGCCTGGTGGAGATCGAGGGAATCCCGAAGCTCCAAACCGCGTGCTCCACCGCGGTCCGCGACGGGATGGTGGTGTACACCCAGACCGAGCATGTGAAGGAGGCTCAGAACGCGGTCGTCGAGTTCCTGCTGGTCAACCACCCGCTCGACTGCCCGGTCTGCGACAAGGGCGGCGAGTGCCCGCTGCAGGACATCTCGATGGGCTGGGGAGCCGGACGCAGCCGCGTCACCGACGCCAAGCGCCATTTCCAGAAGCCGGTGCCCCTTTCGCCACTGGTCCGGATCGACCGCGAGCGCTGCATCCTCTGCTACCGCTGCGTCCGCTTCAGCCAGGAGGTCGCGGAGGACGAGCAGCTGCAGCTACTCGATCGCGGGGCAAGCTCCTATGTCGGCACCTTCGACGACCGCCCGTATATCGCGCCATTCCACGGCAACATCATCGAGCTCTGCCCCGTGGGTGCTCTCACGTCCGAGGCGTATCGCTTCCGCGCCCGGCCGTGGGACATCGAGGACGCCGGCTCGGTCTGCACCCTCTGCCCCTCGCAGTGCAACGTGATGTTCACCGTCCGCGACGAGAAGGTCGCCCGTGTCCTGGCTCGCGACAACGCGGCGGTCGACGACGGCTGGCTCTGCGACAAGGGCCGATTCGGCTTCCAGATGTTCCACTCCCCCGACCGGATCACGAGCCCGATGGTGGGCACGGGCGGCGTCCTCGGCCGCACCAGTTGGGACGACGCGCTGGACAAGGCCGCGGCCGGGCTGAAGGCGGCCGGCCCGAAGACCGCCGTCCTGGTCGGCAGCCAGGCGGCGAACGAGGAGGGCTACCTCCTGCAGCGGATCGCGCGCCAGGCGCTTGGCGCGCCGCACGTGGACTCCCGGGGCGGGGCGCCGCTCGCCCGGGATACCGCCGTCACGCTGTCCACGCCGGAGCTCGGTGCCGCGATGCAGGATCTCGATCGCGCGGACTCGGTCCTGGTGATCGGAACCGACCCGATGCACTCGATGCCGATCCTCGACCTGCGGCTGCGCAAGCTGATGCGCCGCACCAACACCCGCGTCGTGATCGCCTCGGATCGCCCGACCGCGCTTGACGGCGGCGCCGAGGAGACAGTGCGCTACGCCCCCGGCCGCGCCGCGCAGTTCCTCGATGACCTCGCGGCCGAGCTTGGCAGCGATGCCGGGAGCGGCAAGGAGGACGCCGAGAGGATTGCCGGTGAGCTGCGGCCCGGTTCGACTGTCATCGTCTTCGGCGAGCGGATCGGCCACGGCCCCCAGGGCGGATTGGCCCTCGACCGGCTGCTCGCAAGCGCCAAGGCGCTGCGCCTGGACTCCGACGGCGCCGGCCTGCTCGAGGTTCCCGAGACCACCAACGCCCGCGGCCTGCGCGAGGTGGGCTGCCTGCCCACGGCGGGGCCCGGGTTCTCCGAGGTCCCGGCCGGCGGAAACGCCGAGGAGATCAAGAGCGGGCTGATCGACGGCGAGATCGAGGCGCTGATCCTCTGGGACGTCGACCCGCTCCGCCAGCTGCCCGACCCGGAGGGCTGGAAGGAAGCCCTCACCGCCGCGAAGTTCATCTGCGAGGTCGGGATGTTCGGCCGGTCGGGCGCGGACGTCTTCCTCCCCGCCGAGACGCACGCCGAGAAGGAGGGCACCGTCACCCACCCCGACGGCCGCGTGCAGCGCCTCCGCCCGAGCGTGCCGCACCCGGACGAGACGCGCCACGGGTGGCAGTGGCTCGCGGAGCTCGCCGCCCGTCTCGGCGACGAGACCGGGATCGACTCCGCCCCCGAGGCGCTCTCCGCACTCGCCGCCGACGTCCCGTTCTACGCCGGCCTCACCCACGAAGAGATCGGCGGGGGCGGCATCCGCTGGCAGGAGCGACCGCAAGCCTCGGCCTGGACTAGGGACGAAGTCCCGGTTCCCGCGGCCGAGCCTGCCGCCCGGGCGGCGTCGCAAATCTCGTCCCGGCACCCGACCGAGCCGAGCAACGGCCGACGGCTCCGCCTGGGGACCTACCGCGATCTCTGGGCGACCGAAGTGACGGAGCGGTCGCCCGCGCTGCGGTTCCTGGTGCCCGGTCAGACGCTTGAGATCTCGCTCACCGACTCGGAGCGGCTCGGGGTGGCCCAGGGCGACGAGGTGGACGTGCGCTCGAACGGCCATAGCGTCCGGGCGAGGGTGGCCGTGCGCGAGCGCATCCGGCCCGGGGCCGGATTCCTGATCGAGGGCCTCGCGGAACAGGGCGCGAACGTGCTGGCAGGCGCCGAGTCCGTCGAGGTCACGAGGGTGTCCGAGTGATCGTCGCGGACCCCTCGTTCGCAGAGGCCACCTGGGTCCTGATCCTCAAGTCGGTGATCATCTTCGCGCTGATCTTCGCGATCGTGCCGGTGCTCACCGTGGTCGAACGCAAGATCCTGGGGCGCTTCCAGGCGCGCTACGGACCCAACCGCATCGGCCCGTTCGGCCTGCTCCAGCCGGTGGCGGACGCGCTCAAGCTGGTCGGCAAGGAGCCGTACAAGCCGGCCAACGCCACCGGCTTCCTCTGGGCCGCGGCGCCGGCGATCGTCGTCTTCAGCGGCGTCGCGACTCTGGCGATCCTGCCCTGGGGCAACACCCAGGAGATCGGCTCGGGTGAGGTCGGCCTCTACGGAATCGACGTCTCGATCGGCGTCCTCTACTTCTTCGCCTTCGGCTCGATCTCGTTCTACGGGCTGCTCCTTGGCGGCTGGGCCTCGGGTTCGAAGTATTCGTTCCTTGGCGCGATGCGGTCGGCCGCCCAGCTGATCTCATACGAGATCTCGATGGGCCTCGCGTTGCTCGGCGCGGTGATGATGGCCGGGTCGCTCTCGCTCACCGACATCGTGAATGCGCAGGGCGACGTCTGGTACGTCATCCCTCAGATCGTCGGCTTCCTCTGCTTCATGGTCGCCGGATTCGCCGAGACGAGCCGCGCGCCGTTCGACCTGCCCGAGGCGGACGCGGAGCTGGTGGCCGGCTACCAGACCGAGTACGGCGGCATGCGGTTCGGCTCGTACATGATGGCCGAGTACATCGAGATGTTCGTGATCTCGGGGATCGCGGTGACCTTCTTCCTCGGGGGCTGGATGGGCCCTGGCCCCGGTTGGCTCGACCCGATCTGGATGCTGTTGAAGATCCTCGCGCTGATGTTCGTGTTCTTCTGGGTGCGCGCAACCCTCCCGCGGGTCCGCTACGACCAGCTGATGAGCCTCGGGTGGAAGATCCTGCTGCCGCTCGCAACCGTGAACGTGCTCATAACTGCGATATTGGTGACGGTTTTCTGATGAGCGAGATACCTCCGACAGCTGCTCCGCTTCGCGTCCGCTGCTGTCGGGTTAGGGTGCGTTACCTGACCCGGCAGGTCGTAGGCGCTGGAACCGCGACTTCGTCGCTCGCGCGAGGCGGTTCTAGGTGAGCGAGTTCCCGTACCTCAAGGACGATTCGATCGTCGAGGTCCAGCGCGGGCCCGACCCCGGCGGCCCGAAGGGCGCCTACCGCGTGTTCGGCGAGACCCTCCGCGGCCTGAAAACCACCATGGCGCGCGTGGTTGAGGGACCTGTCACGGTCCAGTACCCCGAGGAGAAGACCGCCGTCTACCCACGCTTCCGCGGGCGGCACAAGCTCCACCGCTTCGAGGACACGGGGCTCGAAAAATGCGTCGGATGCTCATTGTGCGCCGCCGCCTGCCCCGCCGACTGCATCCGGGTGGTGGCGGCGGAGAACGACCCGGCGGACCGGGTGTCAGCGGGCGAGCGCTACGCCTCCGTCTACGAGATCAACCTCGCCCGGTGCATCTTCTGCGGCTACTGCGAGGTCGCCTGCCCGTTCGACGCGATCACCATGGGCCACGACTACGAGATGGCCGACTACAACCGCGGCGACCTGATCTTCACGAAGGAGATGCTGCTCGCCGAGCCGATCGAGCGGACGCCCCTGCGCAACGAGGGCGACTAGCCGCCCGGGGCCGCGCCGCCCACGCGACTCGTCAGGCCGCCGCGGGCTCCGGGTCGGGCCGGACGATCACGGTGTCCGCGACCGGGATCACCTCGTCGACCGGCAGGTCCGCGAGATCGGCATGCTCGCGGATCGCCTGCTCGCTGGTCGCCTGGTAGATGCAGACGGTGCCGACCGATCCGCCATCCTCGGCGAGGACGTAGCTGCGGATCCAGCGGATGTCGTCCGGCATCTCCTCGCCCGCCTTGGTCGAGCGCCCGGCGGCTTCCTCCAGATCGCCGGCCGACCGCCAGCCGGAGCGTCGAAGGATCGCGTACTGCTGCATGGTGCCCCCTCTCGGGTCGATGCTGTTCGAGGGCATTCGACCACCATCCGGGCGTTCGGTCAAGGGGAGCGCCCGCAATACTCAGGCGAGTGAGCCGGATGAATGCCCGGATCCCGGTTGCGGCGCTGGCAGGGTGGCAGGAGAGCGACCCTGACAGCGTTGCTGCGCTGATCGCGCCCGACGCCGAGCTCCGGCCCCTGCGCGCGCAGCTCGAGGACACGAGGTACGTGGGCCCCGAGGGTGCGCGCGCGGTCGCCGAGGACCTCCAGCGGGATTGGGCGGAGCTCAACTTTCAGCCCGACGAGATCCACGAGGATGGCGAGAACGTCGTCGTGATCGGCCGCCTGAAGGCCAGCGCCCGAACGAGCGGCGCCGACATCGACACTCGCGTCGGCTGGCACTGGGTCGTGCGGGACGGACAGATCACCTTCGGGCAGGCCCACTCGGACCCGGGCGAGGCCGTCCGTCGGGCGGGCCTCGACCGCACCACGGGCCGCGACGTGGCGCTGGTCCGCCGCCATTACGACGCGTTCAATCGCGACGACGTGGCCGAGATCATCGCCACGCTGGACCCCGACGTCGAGATCGTGGGCGGTGACGAGCGGGCGGGCGGTGAGCGCGAGCGGTTCCGCGGCCACGCGCAGGCGACGACCTTCTTCGCGGAGATCAAGGAACTAGTTGCCGACAACGATGTGTGGGTGCTCTCGCTCGACGCCCGGCCGGGCCGAGTCGAGGCGTCCGTGCGCCTCCGCGGCACGCTGCGGGCCATCAGGCGGAGCGGCTCGCTCCCGGCGATCCACTTCTTCTCGATCGCGAACGCGCTCATCACGCGCATCGAGACGTACCGGCCCGACTGGCGCGCGGAGAGCTGAGCGTCCGGATGGTCTCGGGCACCAGGCCGTTCAGGTCGTCGAGCGCGCCCTTCGCCCACCGACCGGATCGTCCAAGGGCGGGCAAGTATGCGCCCTACGCCTCGAGCATCCGCTCCAGCGCCTCGCGGTGGTACGGCCACTGGTTGCCGCGGCTCGCGCGGCCCGACGGGTCGAACTCACGCACCAGCGCGAGGCCGGCGACCGTGTTCATCGCCACCGCGAGCTTGCGCTCGAAGCCGGGTTCGGCACCGAGGTCGCCGGCGACCTCCTTCGCGACGTCGGACGTCCCCGCATAGATCCGGCGCTCGACTGGGATCAGCCGCTCCCGCAGTTCCTCGTCATCGGCCGCCGCCACCCAGAGCTTCGCGGCGACGGTGAAGAGCGGACTCGAGAAGTCCTCCCAGAGCATGTCGAGGAGCGCCCGCAAGCGGATCGCCCGGTCGCCCGACAGCTCGCCGGCTCGCTCCGCGTAGCGGGCGCTCCGCTGCTCGGCCAGGTGCTCGAAGGCGCTCGCGACGAGGTCGACGCGGTGCGGGAAGTGGTGTGACTGCGCGCCCTGGGACACCCCGGCGCGCTCCGTGACGGCCCGAATCGTCGTCCCCGCGTAGCCGACCTCGATCAGGCTCTCGATCGTGGCCTCGAGCAGGCGGCCCCGTGTCTCGGCGCGGCGCTCGGACTGCGTCCGGCGGCCATCGGAGCCCTGCGCCGGCTTCTGCTCACGCGCGTCCACTAGCCGATCTCGGCAAACCCGTCCTTGATGACGACCGCGCCCGCGTCCGAGGTCGTTTCGTACGCGACGCACTCGCGGCCCTCGCGCCCGCCCGCGGCCCAGAGCTTCGTCGTGATCGTCTGCCCGGGCAGGGCGATGCTGGCGAACCGCACGGCCAGGCGGCGGAGGCTTGAGGGATCGTCCGGGGTGAACCGCTCGATCACGGCGACCGAGGTGAAGGCCATGGTGCAGAGGCCGTGGATGATGATCCCCGGCAGGCCGACCGACTTCGCGAAATCCTCATCGAGGTGGATCTGCATCGGATCCCCCGAGGCCTCGGCGTAGCGGAACGTCTGGTCCGCGTCGAAGGTCTGCGCAACCTCCGCGTCGGGTTCGCGCTCGCGCAGGCCATCGTCGAAGCGGTGCTCCGGCGCCTCGTCTCCGACGTCCTCGACCCCGTTGGCGCCGCGCACGAAGGTCGTCGAGTAGCCCTCGGTCACCAGCTCGCCGCTCGCGTCGCGGGTGTCCGAGCGGACCACCACGGTGACGCCGGACGAGCGCTGGCGCATGCCGATCGGGGTCGAGGTCGTCTCCAGCTCCATCCCCGGCTCGATCGGCTGGTGGAAGTGGAAGTCCTGCTCGCCGTGCAGGATCGCGCCGAGCAGCTCCTGCGGGATCACGGACATCGCGGCCATGCCCATCGCCTGGAACGAGGGCACGATCGAGAACACGGGGGGCGCCAGCTCGCCCTTGGCGTGCTGGGCGGTGCCGTCGTTGGTCGCCGCGGCGTACGCGGCGATCCGCTCGCGCTCGACCGAGAAGCTCACGGGCTCGCCGGCCTTGCCGATCGCGTCGGACCTGAAGGTTGCGGTTTCGGTGGTCACGCTGGTTCGTCTCCTCGCTCGGCCTCGTTCGCGCGAGGGTAACAAACAGAACAGTCGTTCTGTATCTTTGCCTGAGACTCTCACGAAACTCAACGAAAGGCACCCGGAACCAGATGAGCAAGAACGGCAAGGGCAACCGCACCTTCGTGATCGGCGTCGGCATGACGAAGTTCTCAAAGCCCGGCACGAAGGACGGCGACTACCCGGAGTGGGCGACCGACGCCGGCGAGAAGGCCCTTTCGGACGCGGGAATCTCCTACGACGACGTCGAGCAGGCCTACGCGGGCTACTGCTACGGGGACTCCACGTACGGCCAGCGGGCGGTCTACCAGCTCGGCCTCACGGGGATCCCCGTGGTCAACGTGAACAACAACTGCTCGACGGGCTCCTCGGCCCTCTACCTGGCACGCCAAGCCGTCAAGGGCGGCATCGCCGACTGCGCGCTCGCGGTGGGCTTCGAGAAGATGGAGAAGGGATCACTGGGGATGAAGTACACGGACCGCACCCCGGCGCTGGACAAGCACATGACCCGCATGTTCGAGCTCCGCTCGCCCGAGGAGTCGCCGTTCGCCCCGCAGATGTTCGGCAACGCCGGGCGCGACCACATGCAGAAGTACGGCTCCGAGCCCGACCACTACGCCTGGATCGGCTGGAAGAACCACAAGCACTCGGTCAACAACCCGTACGCGCAGTTCCAGGACGAGTACTCGATCGAGGAGATCAAGGACGCGCGGATGATCCACGAGCCGCTGACCAAGCTGCAGTGCTCGCCGACCTCGGACGGCGCGGCCTGCGCGATCGTCGCCTCGGAGGGCTACGTCGACGAGCACGGCCTCTGGGACCAGGCGGTCGAGATCGCCGGCCAGGCGATGGTGACCGACCTCTCCTCGACCTTCGCCGACGACACGGACTGCATCAAGATCGTGGGCTACGACATGTCGAAAGAGGCGGCGCGCCAGGCCTACGAGGAGGCCGAGGTCTCCGCGGACGAGGTCGACGTGGTCGAGCTGCACGACTGCTTCAGCGCGAACGAGCTGATCACCTACGAGGCGCTCGGCCTCGCCGACGAGGGCGAGGGCCACAAGCTGGTCGACGCCGAGGCCACCACCTACGGCGGCGACGGCCCCGTGGTGAATCCGTCGGGCGGCCTGATCTCGAAGGGCCACCCGCTCGGCGCCACCGGGCTCGCGCAGTGCTCCGAGCTGACGTGGCAGCTCCGCGGAACGGCGGACGCCCGCCAGGTCTCAGGCGCCGAGGTTGCGCTCCAGCACAACATCGGGCTGGGCGGCGCCGCGGTGGTAAGCGTCTACAAGCCCGCGACGGCCTGATGGCGACGGCAACCGAGACCACGCTCGGCTTCACCGACGAGCAACGCGATTTCGCCGAGGCGATCCGCGACTTCGCGCAGCGCGAGTGCGGCACGTCCGAGCAGCGCGAGCGGCTGACCCAGGGCTACACCGAGTTCCACAACCAGGAGATCTACGAGAAGCTCGCTGACCTCGGCTGGCTCGGCGTCTCGATCGACGAGGAGTACGGCGGGTCCGGCGGCGGGATGGTGGACGCGTGCATCTTTCTCGAGGAGACCCTGCGCGGCCTGGTCCCGATCGCCGGATACGGCGTCAGCCTGATCGTCGCCGGCGCCTACGAGCGGTTCGGCTCAGACGAGCAGAAGCAGGAGATCCTCGGCGGCATCACCAAGGGCCGCGTTGAGGCCATCGCCATGTCCGAGCCCGAGGCGGGCTCGGACGTCGGCAGCCTCTCCTGCAAGGCCGAGCGCCGGAACGACGGCTTCGTCCTGAACGGCCAGAAGACCTGGATCTCGGCGGCCCACATCGCCGACCACATCCTGGTCATCGCGCGCTCCGACCCGTCCGGCTCCAAGCACGACGGGCTGACGATGCTCTCGGTCCCCACGGACGCCGAGGGACTGGAGATCCGCGGGATCCAGACAATGGGCGGCAAGGAGGTCAACGACATCTTCCTGACCGACTGCTACGTGCCGGAGGACCGGGTGCTGGGCCAGGTCGACGGCGGCTGGATGCAGCTCATGGCCGGCCTCAACGTCGAGCGGCTGATCCTGGCGGCGAGCGCGCTGGGGATCGCCGAGCGGGCGTTCGACGACGTGCTCGCCTACATCAAGGAGCGCAAGCAGTTCGACAGGCCGATCGGCTCGTTCCAGACGCTCAAGCATCGGATCGCCGACCTGGCGACCGAGCTGGAGTGCACCAGGCTCCTCGTCTACGACGTCGCCCGCAAGGTCGACTCCGATCCCGGCAAGATGCTGCCCCGAGAGGCATCGATGGCGAAGCTGAAGGCCACCGAAGTCGCGAAGAAGACGGCCCTCGAGGGAATGCAGATGATGGGCGGCTACGGCTACGCGTCGGAGTACGACATGGAGCGCCACGTCCGCTCGACGCTCGTGATGTCGATCTACGGCGGCACCAGCGAGATCCAGCGCGAGATCATCGCGAAGACATACGGGCTGTAGAACTTGGCGCATGAGCCCGGCCATCCGCCTCGGGGATCGCGACGGCCCGCGTCGCGAAGCGGACCCGCCTGAGCCGATCAATCGGCTTCGCCGGCGTCGGGTGACGGTCGGCGGCATCGAAACGCGAGCGACCTGGTCTGCCGGCGACGGCGTCTCCGCCGTGCTTCTCCACGGCTGGATGGACAACTCGGACACCTGGCTCGAGGTTCTGGATCTGCTCGCGGCGCGGCGCATCGCGGCGATCGCCTACGACCAGCCGGGCTTCGGCGTGGCACCGCCGCTCGACCCCGCCGGTGAGGTGCTGGACCAGCTGGTCGACTTCGGCGCCCGCGCGGTGATCCGGGCGGCCGAGCGGTCGGGCAAGCCGGTCGTGCTCGTGGGGAACTCCCTGGGCGGCTGGACAGCCCTTCGCCTGGCGCAGCACTCGGAGTTGCCGATCGCGGGCGTCGTCGCGATCGGCCCGGCGGGGATCCGGATGGCGCCGCTGTTCTTCACGGCCGACCGGATCCCTGCCGTATCGCAGCTGATCTCGTTGCCGGCGCCGGTGCCGGAGGGCGTGGTGCGTTCAGTCGCGGGCGGCCTCTACCGCCGTCTGGCGTTCGGCGACCCCGCCGGTGTGGACCAGGCGGTGGTCGACCGGTTCACCCGGTTCACCGCCGACCGGGCCGTGATCCGCACAAGGATCGACTACGCGAAGCGCGTCCGACCGAACCTCGACGACCCGTTCGACCCCGAGCGGATCAATGCGCCCGTGACGGTCCTGTGGGGCGACCGCGACCGGCTTTGCATCCCGGCCGGCGCGGAAGACGTCGCGAACCTGCTTCCCCACGCCCGGATCGAGATGCTCGAGGGGATCGGCCACACACCGCAGATCGAGTGCCCTGACGTGGTCGCCAACGCGATCGGGGAGCTCGCGCGCTGACGACCGAGGCTGGGTTGCCTCTCGTGCGAATTCGCTCGAAAGGCGACCCTCTTCGAGGCGTGCGCCGCGAATAGGATGCGCCGCGATGGAGGAGGTTGCCTTCTTCGCGGGAGCGATCGGTGCCCTGGGCGGCGCGATCGCCGTGATCGCGCTTCGTAACCCCTTCTACAGCGTGCTCGCGCTGGTGGTGCACCTGGTGGCGCTGGCCGGTCTGTTCCTCCTGCTCCACGCAGAGTTCGTGGCAGCCGCGCAGGTGGTCGTTTACGCGGGCGCGGTCATGGTGCTCTACGTGTTCGTCGCCGCGTACGTCGGCGGTGTCGAGGAGCCGATCTGGGAACCGATCGCAGGCCAGCGCTTTCTGGCGCCGGTTCTGGCCGGGGCGCTCTTCATCGAGCTCTCGATCGCGATCCTGGGCACGGGGCTGAAGGCGATCAGCAGCGAGGGCCCGACCATTGCGGCCGGCTTCGGATCGCCCGCCGCGATCGGCGAGCTGATGCTGGAACGCTTCCTGATCGCGTTCGAGGCGGCGTCGATCCTGCTGCTGATCGCCGCGGTCGGGGCCGTCGTCCTGGCCGCCCGCCGCAAACAGGAGCCGCCGATCGTGGTCGGCAGCGCCGCGGACCCCAACACCCCCGGACGCGAAGCGGAGGAGGTGGTGGGCAGGTGAGTGTTGAGTGGTATCTCGTCCTGTCCGCGCTGCTCTTCGCCATCGGCGCCGCCGGGGTGCTGCTTCGTCGCAGCCCGCTGGTGATCCTGCTCTGCCTGGAGCTGATGCTGAACGCGGGCACCCTGGCGTTGCTGGCCTTCTCGCGCTCGATCGGTAACCAGGACGGGCACATCTTCGCGCTGGTCGTGATGGTCGTTGCGGCCTGTGAGGTGGTCGTCGGCCTCGGTTTGATCGTCGCGATGTTCCGCCGGCGCCTGCCGCTCAACGTGGATGAGATGCGGGGCCTCAGGGGATGAGCAGGGCTCATGAACGCCACCCCAGCCGCCGTTGGGCGGCTGCAAAGCTGCGCAGGCCAGCGTCCTCGGGCTTGCCTTTGCAACCAGCAAAGGCTGCGCCCTGCGTCCTTGGCCTGCTTGCTTTTCGCTCGCCCACCGACGACTGGGGTGACCGCTCATGAGCCCCACCGACTTCGGCTGGCTAATCCTGTTCTTCCCGCTGGCCGGGTCGATCGTGCTCGGGCTCGGCTGGCGGTTCTGGCCGGGCCGCCTTGCGGGTTGGATCGGGACGGCCGCGATCGGCGCCGCGTTCGTGTGCTCGATCGGAGCGTTCGTCGCAATGCTGGACCGCCCGACGGACGACCGCCAGGTAACGGCCACGCTCTACGACTACGCGTCCTCGATCGGGCTCGGCATCGACATCAACATCCTGGTGGACCCCCTCGCGGTGGTGATGTGCCTCGTGGTGACCGGCGTCTCGACGCTGATCCACCTCTACTCCGTCGCGTACATGGGGTCGGACCGCGGCTACACGCGGTTCTTCAGCTATCTCAACTTCTTCGTTTTCTCGATGCTGCTGCTGGTCCTCGCCGCCAACTTCGTGCTGCTGATCGTCGGCTGGGCCTTCGTGGGCTTCGCCTCGTACGCCCTGATCTCGTTCTGGTACCGGCGCGGGACGGCCACGAAGGCGGGCATGAAGGCGTTCGTGATCAACGTGATCGGCGACGTCGGCCTGGTGCTGGCCGCCTTCCTGATCTTCCGCGAGCTGGGGACCTTCGACTACCTGGACGTGTTCGAGACCGCCGGTGGGCGCTTCTCGCCGAACGACGGCACGATCGTCGCGATCTGCTTGCTGCTGCTGGTTGGAGCGGTCGCGAAGTCGGCCCAGCTGCCGCTCCACACCTGGCTGCCCGACGCGATGGAGGGCCCGACGCCCGTCTCCGCACTGATCCACGCCGCGACGATGGTGACCGCCGGCGTGTACCTGATCGCCCGCATGTGGCCCCTGTTCGACCTGGCGCCGACCGCGGCGGACATCTCGGCGTTCATCGGCCTCGCAACGCTGCTCGTCGCGGCGACGATCGCCCTCGTCGTCACCGACTTGAAGAGGATCATCGCCTACTCGACCATGAGCCAGATCGGCTACATGGTCGTCGGGGTCTCGATCGGCGCCTACACCGCCGGGATCTTCCACCTGATGACCCACGCCTTCTTCAAGGCGCTCCTCTTCATGGCCGCCGGCTCGGTCATCGCCGCGATGGCCAACAATCAGAACATCGACCGGATGTCCGGCTTCCGGCGTGCGTTGCCGTTCACGTCACTGCTCCTGATCATCGGCGCGCTCGCCCTGGCCGGGTTCCCGGGGACCTCGGGCTTCTTCTCGAAGGACGAGATCCTGGCGTTCGCCGCCGACCGGGGCGGGATGTACTGGATCTTCGCGATCGGGGGCTACGTCGGCGCATTCCTGACCGCCTTCTACGCGTTCCGGATCGGCTTCAGAGTGGTCACGGGCGATCCCTGTGAGGAGGCCAGGGAGCTCGAGCAGGGCCACCTCGCCCACGGCGAACCGGAGAACCCCGCCACCGGCGAGAAGGAGGACATCGAGGTCGGCTACCCGGGGGCCGAGCACCACATCGCCGAGCGCGAGCTGCCCATGCGGATCGCGATGGCGGTCCTCGGGTTCCTCGCGCTGTTCGCAGGCGTCATCCAGATCCCAGGCGTCACGGACGGGCTGGGCCACTTCCTCGAGGGGACGTTCGAGGACGCCCCGCTGTTCCACATCCATCCCTCCACCGAGGCGTCGTACATCGGGCTGCTCATCGGCGGCCTGATCTCGATCTCCGGGATCACGCTGGCCTACGTCTGCTACGTCCGCAACCCGGGGCTCACGGCGCGCCTGCGCTCGAGGATGGAGCCCGTCCACAACTTCCTCGAGCACAAGTGGTACTTCGACGAGCTGATCGACGCCCTCGTCTACCGCCCTGTGATCCGGGTCGGGCGCTTCGCAAACGATGTCGTCGAGCGGGTGCTGGTGAACGGCATCGTCGGCGCGACGACGGGAGCGGTCCGCGAACTCGGGCTCCTGGTCCGCGGCGCGCAGTCCGGCTTCATCCGGGCGTATGCACTGCTCGTGCTCGGCGGCTTCGCGGCACTCGCCTTGTACTTCCTGGTGGTGAGCAATTAGATGAGCGACGTAAGGCGCGAAAGCATGTTTGCCCGCCTGGCAAGGCAGGTTCTCTGATGCTGAACGCACTGCTCTGGCTCCCGCTCGCGGTCGCGGTGCTCGTCGCTCTCGCCCCGCGGCGATTCTCGGGGGTGCTGTCGGTCGCGGGCAGCCTGGTCACCCTGGCCCTGGCCCTGGCGCTGGTCCTCGATTTCGACTCGGCCCTGCCCGGTCTCCAACACGTGGTCGACGAGAGCTGGATTCCGGAGCTCGGCGTCCGCTACCAGCTCGGCGTCGACGGGATCAGCCTGTTCCTCGTTGTGATGACCGCGCTGCTCTGGGCGGCGTGCTTCACCTGGTCCGCATTCCGGATGCCCGACCGCCCGAAGAACTACTTCCTGATGCTGGGAGTGGGCGAGTTCGCGACGCTCGGCGCCTTCCTCGCCCAGGACCTGCTGCTGTTCGTCCTGTTCTTCGACCTGATGCTGGTTCCGTTCTTCTTCCTGATCGGCTCGTACGGCACCGGCAATCGTGTGCGAGCGACGATCAAGATGATGGTCTACACGCTGGTCGGGTCGCTCCTGATGCTGGTCGGCGCGATCGCCACCGCGATCCTGGCCGCGAACGAGACGGGCGAGCTCTCCTTCGCGATGGCCGACCTGCGCGCGAGCGTCCTGCCCGACGGCAGCCAGGACTGGATCTTCTGCTTCTTCGCGGCCGCGTTCCTGGTGAAGATGCCGGCGTTCCCGCTGCACGGCTGGATGCCCGACGCGTATCTCGCCGCTCCGCCGCCCGTCCTGGCGCTGCTCTCGGGCGTGCTCTCGAAGGTGGCCGCCTATGGCTTCCTGCGGGTCGTGCTGCCGATTTTCCCCGACGCAACCCTCCAGTTCCAGGAGCTGATCCTGGTGATCGCCGTGCTCTCCGTTCTCTACGGCTCGGTCATGGCGTTCACCCAGACGAACGTGCGGCTGATCGTCGGCTACTCGTCGATCGCGCAGCTTGGCTTCATCACCCTCGGGGTCTTTTCGCTCAGCGCCGACGGGGCGAATGGGGCGATTCTCCAGATGGTGAACCACGCGCTGGTGGTGGTCCCGCTGTTCCTGATCATCGTCCTGCTCGCGGAGCGCTTCGGTGGCGAGGACCTGCGGCAGATGGGCGGTGCCGCGCTGCGCGCCCCGCTGCTGGCCGCCCTTTTCCTGATCGTGACGCTGGCGACACTGGCGATGCCGGGCTCGTCCAACTTCATCGGCGAGTTCTACATCCTGAACGGGCTCTTCGACGACAAGACCGGCTTCGCCGTGGTCGCCACGGCGGGGATCGCGATGGCCGCGTTCTACGCACTGCGCCTCTACCAGCGCACGATGCACAATCCGCTGCCAGCCGGGGCGACGTCGCGAGAGGTCGGAGTCCGCGACGCCCTGATCCTGGTGCCGCTCGTCGGGGTGATCCTGATCCTGGCGTTGTCCCCGGGGACGGTCCTCAAGCGGGGTGAGTCGTCGGTGCAGGACAAGGTGGGCGCCGTGGCGGCGGCGAGCGACGAACGGCTCGAGGCGTCGGTGGCACCGTGACCTTCACCGCCCCGGACATCGATTACGCCGGTCTTTCGCCGATCATCGCGCTCACGACGGGCCTGGTCGTGGTTCTGCTCGCGGGGCTCGTCGGCCGCGCCCAGCGCCGGCTGGTGTCGTGTCTCAGCTTCATCACCCTCGGGGCTGCCGCGGGCTTCGTGATCTGGCAGTTCGGTGAGAGCAAGGACCTGGTGTCCGGCGCCCTCCGCGTCGACGACCTCGGCCTGGTCGCGACCCTGATCGCGATCGCGAGCGCTGCGTTCGTGATTCCGCTGAGCTGGCGCGAGGAGGCCGCCGACGACGCGCCCGGGCCCGCGGGCCACGGCGAGTTCCAGGGGCTCCTGATCGCATCGGTCCTGGGCATGGCGATGCTGGCGATGTCGCAGAACCTCATCACCTTCTTCGTCGGGCTCGAGCTGCTCTCGATCCCGCTCTACGTGCTCTGCGGGTCGGCCCTCAGGCGCCGGCAGTCGCTGGAATCGGGCCTCAAGTACCTGATCATCGGCTCCCTGGGCTCAGCGACCCTGCTCTACGGGATGGCTTTCATCTACGGCGGCTCGGGCTCCACGGACTTCGCCGGGATTCGGGACGGGATCGGGCCGAGCCTCGCCGAGGACCCGCTGATCCTGATCGGGATCGCCCTGATGGCCACCGGCCTGGCGTTCAAGATCTCGATCGCGCCGTTCCACCAGTGGACGCCGGACGTCTACCAGGGCGCGCCGACCCCGGTCACCGCGTTCATGGCGGTCGCAACCAAGGCGGCCGCATTCGCGGTCTTCGCCCGCTTCTTCGAAATCGCCCTCGGCCCCGCGGTCGGCGACTGGCAGCCGGCATTGGCCGCGCTGGCCGCCGTCTCGATCATCGTCGGCAACGTCGGCGCGCTGACGCAGAGCTCCCTGAAACGGCTGCTGGGGTACTCCAGCGTCGCCCAGGCCGGCTACATGCTGGTCGGGATCGTCGCCGCGAACGCAGCCGGAGTGCAGGCGCTTTTCTTCTATCTCACTGCGTACGCGTTCATGAACCTGGCGGCGTTCGCGGTGATCACGATCCGCGAGCGCGAGACCGGCTTCGGCGACGACATCCGCTCCGTCCAGGGGCTCGGGCGCGAGCGGCCGGAGCTGGCCTGGCCGCTGACGATCGCGATGCTCGGGCTGGCGGGCCTGCCTGGGACCGCGGGGTTCATCGGCAAGCTGTATCTGATCGAGGCGGCTGTGGACGGCGATTACACGTGGCTCGCGGTGATGATCGCCGTGGGGACGATGATCTCGTTGGCGTACTACCTCCGCGTGATCGCGGCCGTGTGGATGCGGCCCGCCTACCACGCCGACCCCACCCCCGAGGCCGGCCACCGGACACTGCCGGCGATGGCCGGGGGCTCGCCCGAAGCGGGGGCGGACGACTTCGCCGGGACTCAGGTGGTCCGCGGCGAGAGCCGGATCGGCGGCATCCGCTGCCCCGTGATCATCGGCCTGACGATCCTCGCCGCGGCCGCGACCGTGTTCTTCGGGATCATCCCGTCGCCCCTGGTGGACTTCGTCTCCGGCGCCGGCGACTCGATTATCGCCGGGCTCGAGTAGCCGGGCCCACTGAGCGCGAGCTTCAACCGCGGATCCTGGTCCTCTGATCCTCCTCGGACCCTTCGGCGAGGCGGCCCAGGCGCTCCTCGAGGTCACCTTCCAGGCCTCCGTCGGGACGGCCCCTGATTCGCTCGGCAAGGGACACCGCCTCGAAGGCGAAGTACCGGTACTCGCGCTCGCGCAGCTCGAGCGTGTCCCGGAGGTAGCGAACGATGAACACCGCGATCGCGAACACCGGGACCACGATCAGGATCTGGTGCACCTGGTCGCTCAGGTCGTCGTCCGCGTAGACGAGCGGCGCGAGCAGCGCCGCGGCGAAGAACAGCATGTAGCCGATCAGGACCGCGGAGTCGCGGATCACGTAGGCGGCGAACATCCCGACGATGACGTAGAAGAACGCGAAGTCGTCGCTGAACGCCGCCACCGCTGCCGCGATCTCGACCGTCGTGACGATCAGCCCGAGGTGGAGCCAGTTGACGGACATCCGCTCCCACGGGGCGAAGATCGCGGTGATGCCCGTCAGCAGGGTGGCCAGGCCGATCAGATGGGCCGCTGGGTCCGGCGCCGGCTCGAGGACCACGCCCGCCGGGAACGAGACGAGCGCCCCGACCACCAGCAGGACTCCGGCAAACCGCCCAAGCCGGCGCAGCTCCTCGCCGGCGATCGCTCCGAAGGCCCCCTGGTTTGCCTCGCCGTTGTTCAATCCGATACCGGGATCTAAGTACATCCGGCCGACGGCAGGCGCCGAGCGCCCGCCGGTGCGCTCTCTAGGATGGCCGTCCCGTGCGCTACCCGGTCGAGGAATTCACAGACGAGGAGCGGGCGCTGCTCGCCCCGCATTTCACCAACCTCGACCGCCCGGTGTTCGCCCTCACGAACCTGCCGGAGACCGTCAAGGGCGCACTGTTCGCCCGGTACTCGCGCTGGGGAGGCACGCTTCGCCGCCTTTACCTGGACGAGTTCGCCGCCGAGATGCCCGGCTCCGACCGCCCCTTCGACGGGGCCGAGGGCGAGCGAGCCGCCGGCCTGTACGAGCGGATCTTCGTGGGCTTCGGAGACGACTCGATCGCCCAGGTTGGCGGGGCGCATCTGGGGTGCGAATGGGTCTCGAACATCCTCACCAAGGTGCTCCAGCGCGGGCGCCTGGCCGCCTACCTGGAGCAGTCCACCCGCTATATCGCCTACGACCAGCCGGTCGAGCCCGGGGGCGCCTACCGGTACTACGCGGATTCCGATCTCGGTCCCGAGTACGCGGAGACGATGGACTCGCTGTTCCGCGACTACTCCTCCGGGCTCGAGCAGGTACTCGCCTGGGCAGAGGACCGCTGGCCGCGCGGCGAGGAGCCGGAGCGCGCCTGGCGCAGCTCGATCCGCGCCAAGGCGCTCGACCTGATGCGTGGCCTCCTCCCCGCCTCCACGCTCAGTCACGTCGGCATCTTCGCCTCGGGCCAGGCCTACGAGCAGCTGCTGCTGCGGCTCTTCGCCTCGCCCCTGCCCGAGGCGCGGGCCTTTGGCGAGATGATCCTCGCCGAGCTTCAGCAGGTGATCCCCAGCTTCGTCGCCCGGGTCGATCGGCCGGACCGCGGAGGCGAGTGGATCGCCTACCTGCGCGGGCGCCGGGAGGCCACCGAGCGCGCGGTCGCCCGCCTGGGGCTCGACCGGCGCGAGCCGGCGCGGTGTGCCGTCGGTCGAGCTCGTGCACGTCGACGGCAGCGAGGCCGACCTGCTCGCCGCCTCGCTGTACGAGTCCTCGGGCGCGAGCGATGCCGAGATCCGCGGCCGGGTCGACGCGCTCGACCCGATCGAGCGCGCGGAGCTGATCGGAGAGCTCGTGGGCGAGCGTGCCAACCGCCGCCACCGCCCGGGGCGTGGATGGGAGGCGGTCCGCTACCGCTTCGAGATCGTCTCGGACTACGGCGGGTTCCGCGACCTGCAGCGCCACCGGATGCTGACCTGCCAGTGGCAGAGACTGGGGCCGGACCTCGGCGCCGGCGTGCCCGAGGAGGTCGAGGATGCCGGAGCGGGCGACGCCTACCGCCACGGCCTCGAGGCTTCGCGAACCGAGTTCGACCGGCTCGAGGCCGCCGGGCTGGCAGAGGCCGCCCCGTACGCCCTCTGCCTCGGCTACCGGATCCGTTACGTGCTCGACCTCAACGCCCGCGAGGCGATGCACCTCTGCGAGCTCCGCTCGGGACGCGAGGGGCACCCCACCTACCGCGCCGTCGCGCAGGCGATGCACGAGCGAATCGCCGGCGTCCACCCGGCGGTGGCCGCGGCGATGAAGCACGTCGACTCCTCGACCGAGCCGCGCCTCGAGCGGATCCTCAGCGAGATCCGTGCCCACCGCAAGCGGGCGGCGCCGGCCTAGCGGCGCTGCGTGCGGTAGAGCCGCTCGATCGCGGGCCCAAAGTACGGGCCGAAGAGCTTGCCCGCCTCGGAGTCGTCACACAGCGGCGGCACGGGCAGCGTGCACTCGTACCCATAGGAGACCACGGAGTTGACCCGGCGGCCGCCGATCACCCAGCCGCCGCCGCTCGAGCCGCCGGTCATGTCGCAGTCGATCCGGGTCGGCCTGGGCGGGGGCACGCCGTTGTCGGGGCCCTGTGCGTGGAGTCGCAGCGCCAGAGGCGGGCGCCGTCGAACGGCGGTTCCGCCGGATACCCGAATGCGTCGAAACGGAGGTCGCGGCCCTTGTTGAAGGCGATGCCCCGCGCTCCGACGACCTTCTGCAGGCGGCGCCCTCCGCGTTTCCGGATCGTCGCCATCCCGACGTCGTAGCGGATGTCCTCACCTGCCTGCCACCGGCCGGGCGCAGCGAGCTTGGCCGCCGCCCAGCGCCCGAACGGCTCCCGGCCACCGTCCTTGCCGGGTACGAACATCCAGTTGTCGGCGAACACGCCGTCGCCGAAGACGCAGTGGCCGGCCGTGACCACCAAGCGCCTGTTCCGGGCGCGTACGACGGTGCCCGAGCAGACGTAGTTTCCGCTCGGCAGGTGGAAGAACACCTTGCCGTGGGTGCGGAAGGGCCGGGCGGCGGGGTTGATCACAGGGCGCGCCGGCGAGCGTGCCGCGGCCGAGCCGCCGCCCAGGAGGCCGCCCAGGAGATCGGCGGGAGCGGGGATCCCCGCCAGCAGCTCGGAAGCGGGCCTGGCGCTCGCCATCCGGTCGGGCGTCCAGTACTCGCGGACGTCCCGCGTGGTCTGCTCCAGCGACCGGCTGGCGACCGCTTCGGCGTCAGCGCCGGCCGGAGCCGCGAGGCAGAGTCGCAGCCGCCAGCGCCACGAAGCGCGTCATTGCCCGGCACGAATGGGCCACCCGCGACAGGGTAGTCGTGAGCCATAGGATCCGAGCCAGCCCACGGCTACGAAGGAGGAGCATGGCGGCAGAATCCGAGCTCGACGTACTGCTGAAGACCGAGCAGACCTTCCCGCCGCCGCCCGAGTTCGCGGCGCAGGCGAACGCCTCCGATCCCGGGATCTACGAGCGCGCCGACGCCGACCCCGAGGCCTGGTGGGCGTCGCTGGGCCGAGAAGCTCGACTGGATCGAGCCCTGGGACGCAGGTCCTCGACTGGTCGGACCCGCCGTTCGCGAAGTGGTTCGCCGGCGGCAAGCTGAACGCCTCGGCCAACTGCCTCGACCGCCACGTCGCGGCCGGGCAACGGCGACCGCGTCGCCTTCCACTGGGAGGGCGAGGACGCCGACGAGCCGGCGACGGGGCGCAGAGGTCACCTACGCCGAGCTGCTCGACCAGACCCAGCGCTTCGCCAACGTCCTCAAGGGCCTCGGCGTCGGCAAGGGCGACGTCGTCGGGATCTACCTGCCGATGGTGCCCGAGGCGGCCGCCGCGATGCTCGCGCTGCGCCCGGATCGGCGCGATCCACAACGTCGTCTTCGGCGGCTTCTCGGCCGAGTCGGTGCGCGAGCGGATGGAGTTCTCGGACGCGAAGGCGCTGGTCACCGCCGACGCGACGCTGCGCCGCGGCGAGCCGATGCCGATGAAGGAGAACGGTCGACGACGATCGCTCGAGCGACCTGCCGACGATCGAGCACGTCGTCGTCGTCAACCGCTGCGGCACCGACCCGCCGATGACCGAGGGCCGCGACGTCTTCTGGCACGAGGCCGTCGACGGACGCCGACGCCGAGTGCGAGCCCGAGCCGATGGACGCCGAGGACCCGCTCTTCATCCTCTACACGTCGGGCTCGACCGGCAAGCCGAAGGGGATCCTGCACACCACCGGCGGCTACCTGACCCGGGTCACGCGCCACCCACAAGCTCGTCTTCGACCTGAAGGACGACGACGTCTACTGGTGCGGCGCCGACATCGGCTGGGTCACCGGCCACAGCTACATCGTCTACGGGCCGCTCGCCAACGGCGCGACGTCGCGTCATGTACGAGGGCGCGCCCAACTACCCGGCCGAGGACCGCTGGTGGGAGATCATCGAGCGCTACGGCGTGACGATCTTCTACACGGCGCCGACCGCGATCCGCGCCTGCATGAAGTGGGGCGTCGAGCACCCCGAGAAGCACGACCTCTCGCTCGCTGCGCCTGCTGGGCATCGGTCGGCGAGCCGATCAACCCGCGCGCCTGGCTCTGGTACCACGAGAACATCGGCGGCGGCCGCTGCCCGATCGTCGACACCTGGTGGCAGACCGAGACCGGCGCGATCATGATCACGCCGCTGCCGGGCCTGACCGACGACCAAGCCGGGCTCGGCGACGGTCCCGTTCCCCGGGATCGAGGCGAAGATCTACGACTCCGAGGGCAACGAGATCGACGAGGGCGGCGGCACCCTGGTCCTGACCCGGCCCTGGCCGGCGATGGCGCGCACGCTCTACAAGGAGGACGACCGCTTCATCGAGACCTACTGGGACCGCTACGGCACGCGACACCTACCTGGTCGGCGACGCCGCGCGGCGCGACGAGGACGGCTACTTCTGGATCGTCGGCCGCATCGACGACGTGATCAACGTCTCCGGCCACCGGCTCTCGACGATGGAGGTCGAGTCGGCGCTGGTCTCGCACCCGAAGGTCGCCGAGGCCGCCGTGATCGCGCGTCCCCGACGAGGACACCGGCCAGGCGATCGTCGCCTTCGTCACCCCGGAGGGCGACGAGAAGGGCGACGACGAGCTGGCGGCCGAGCTGCGCGACCACGTCGCCGAGAAGATCGGCAAGCTCGCCCGCCCGAAGCGGATCGGCGTTCGCCGACGACCTGCCGAAGACCCGCTCCGGGAAGATCATGCGCCGCCTCCTGCGCGACATCGCCGCCGGGCAACGAGCTCGGCGACGTCACCACGCTGCGCGACCCGAGCGTCGTCGAGGAGCTGAAGGAGCAGGTTTCCTCGACCGCGTAGCTCCGCCCTCGCGCGCCAGCAGCACCACTAGGTACACCGGCAGCACCACCGTCGCGCCGAGGGCGATCACGTTGCCGATCGCGTCCCCGGTCCCGTACGGCTCCAGGTTCAGGAGGTGGTAGACCGTGTGCGGGATCGTGAACAGGAGGTACGACCCGAGCGCGAGCATGACGACGCGCCGCTCGAGCCACAGCCCGGCCACGACGAGCACCAGCCCGGTGGCCATGAACAGGCCGCCCACGTCCCTCATCAGATGCTCGTTGTACGACGGGAGAGCCTCGACCCAGCCGCGCCCGAGCGGGAAGTCGTCGTAGAACGAGGTCGGAGAGAGCGTGATCCAGATCCCGTTCAGGAGCTGGATTCCGCCGAGCACGTAGAGGACGGCGCGGAACTCGAGACGGCGGCGATCGATCATCCCGCCGCCTCCTCCGCGGGCACCGGCTGGCCGGCGATCGCCCGCTCGATCCATTCCAAGGTCGGGGGCAATGCCTCGGCAAGGTGGTCGAGGTAGAGCTGATGGCCCATGCCCGCCATCGGCATGAAGGTCGTCCGCGGCGTGCGCGCGTGGTCAAGGCAATCCTCCGTGAACCTGCGCGACACCATACGGTCGTCGTCGCCGATCGTGACCAGGACCGGGGTCGCGACCCGCTCCCAGGGGATTCGCGGCTCGAACGCCAGGTAGCTCGCGGCCGCTCGCAGCGAGATCCGGAAGTTGAAGAGGCGGTCCGGGCGCTCGGTGAAGTAGCGGTTCGTCAGCGGCTCCAGCGCGACCTGGCTGTAGTCGGCGATCTGCTCGACGGGCATCGGTGCGGTCGGGGCCACTCGGGCGAGCGCCCGCGTGAGCGGCGCCTTCCAGCGCATCGTCGGATCGTGCTGAACGTCCGGGTGGCCGATGCAGTGGCAGACGGCGGCCTCGACATCGGGCTCACGGGTCAGCAGGTACCAGGCCATGATCCCGCCGAGCGAGTCGCCCATCAGCACGACCGGCCCGCCGAAGCGGCGGCGGGCGTGCGCGATCGCCTGCTCGATCACTCCCAGATCGGCTTCCAGCGTTGCATCCCCGCGCCGGCCCTCGGAGATCCCGTGCCCGCGGCGGTCGATCAGGATCGCGTTCAGCCCGGCGTCGGCCAGCGCGCCGCCGAGCGGCGTCGAGCGCCGGGCGTGGTCGCCCAGCCCGTGGGCGAAGACCACCGTCGCGCTTGGATTCGAGGCCTCGTGCACCTCGAGATGGATCCGCTCGCCGCGGTATCCGATCCACCCGTGCTCGAGCCGCTCGAGGGTTGCGTCCAGGTCGACGCCGGCGAGCCCGGGGAGCCGCCCGGCCGCATCGCGAATCCACGCGGTCGTCACCTCGAGCATGCGCTCCGCCACCTCGTGCCGCGGCGGCCCGTCGGCGTAGGAGAGCCGGCGACCCTGCTGCGCGAGGAGCACCAGGGCGGACTCACGCGAGGTCATCGAGGGCTCCCAGCCCAGCTCCGTCCGCGCGCGGCCGAGCCGGGCGTCGCGGTCGCCCGAGACCGCCCAGTCGGACGAAACCGGGGAGAGCCGAAGGGCGTGGGCCGCGTCGAGAGCGACCTCGACGGGGCGGACCGGCACGCGAACCACGCGCCCGCCGGAGAGCTCGGCGAGGTCCTCCTGGCCGATCGACTCGTCTGTCAAGAGGAGGAACTGCCCCGGGTGGTCGGCGAAGCACGCGTCGCAGAAGGCGCGGGCGATGTCGTCCTGATGGATCAGGTGCGTGCGGCCGTCGTCGTCGGGAAGGACGGCCAACGGCGTGCCCATCAGCGCCAGGGCGGGATTCGAGAAATCGGGCCCGTAGACGAACCCGGGCTGGAGCCGGGTGACGACCAGATCGCCGTCCGGGTGCTCGGACTCCCAGGCGTCGAGCATCCGCTCGACCTCTGCCTTCTCCCGGAAATAGAAGCGACGGTCGGGATCGGCGGGCAGCTCGCCCTCCACCGCGGGGCCGACCCCCTTGCCGGGGGATCCGTAGGCCGACAGGCTCGATGCGACCACGAGGCGCCCCACGCCGCCTGCCGCACAGGCCTCGAGCACGTTGCGCGTTCCGTCCTGGTTGATGGAGCTGGACTCGGCCCGGTCCCGTCCCGGGATCAGGATGAACGCGAGGTGGACGACGGCGTCGCATCCGGCGACGAGCTCCGCGACCCGCCCGGAGCGGACGTCGCATTCTGAGAAGGCAAGCTTGGAGTCCTCGACCCGGGGCGTCCGGACGTCCAGCCCCACCACCGCGTCCACCCGGTCGTCGGCGAGCAGCCGGCGCAGGATGACGGTGCCGAAGTCTCCCGCGGCCCCGCTGACCGCGACCTTCATACAGCCTCAACAACGGCGGGGCTCGGCTTCGCTTCGCTCCGCCTCAGATAAGCCGCCTCAACAACGGCGGGGCTCGGCTTCGCTTCGCTCCGCCTCAGACAAGCCGCCTCAAGAACGGCGGGGCTCGGCTTCGCTTCGCTCCGCCTCACTGACGGCGCTTGCGCTTGCGGCGCTTCGCGCGCTCGCGACGGGCGGCGTTGGGGTTCTCGGCCACGCCGGGGATCTCGGTCGCGTCGCTCTCGATCACGCCCCCGCCCGCTCCCGCCGCCGCCGGCTCCTCCTGCTGCCCCGGCGGCTGCCACGGGACCGCCTCGCCGGCGTCCCACGCCGGGGGCCGGCCGGCCGGAACGCGGCCGAGCAGCAGCATGCCGAAGTAGAGGAGCCAGCAGAGGATCCCGAGCAGCGCGACCTGGAGGATGAACAGGAGCGACGCGCCCAGCGCCATGCCGAACGTCCCGAAGAAACGGGTGAGGAGGCCCGTGCGGACCGCCCACAGCGGCGTGTAGATCATCGAGAAGATCAGGGCCAGCATCCCGGGCAGGAGCAAGCCCGCCGCGGTCTGCAGGCCGCCCGACTCCTCCCGCAGGTTCTCGGCCAGCGAGTAGATGTCCCCGACGCCGGGTGCCTGCTCCACGAACTGGGAGGCGACGTCGGTCTGGGCCTGCCACGTGATCAGGCCCTGGATGGCGAGGACCGCGGGACCGATGACGACGAGGCCGATCAGCATCTTGTGCATGCGGTCGCTCCGGGCCTGAGCGGCCCGGAACAGGAAGAACAGCGGAACGGCCATCACGGCGAAGGCAAGTGACCGCGCGATCGTCGCGAACAGGAGCGCGCCCGAGTTCTCGTCGATCGAGCGCAGCTCCTCGGTCTCGAGCCCGCCGATTTCGATCCCGCCGCCGGATTCGATCGCGAGCGCGATGATGTAGAGGACGAGGGGAATGAAGCAGGCGGCCGCGACCCAGGGCCGAAGCCTCGACTCGCGCTCGATGATCTGCTGGCGGCTCAAGAGGAGCGAATCCTAGTCGCCGTACGCGGGTAGCCTTCGCGTCGTGGCCCAGTTCGCCGTAACCGCGATCGGTCAGGACCGGCCCGGCATCGTCGCGGCGGTGAGCGGCGCGCTGCTCGAGTTGGACGGCAACGTCGAGGACTCGCAGATGTCGATCCTCCGCGGCCACTTCGCGGTGATGCTGCTCGTTCAGGTTCCCGACGACGTGGAACACGAGCGGCTCGCCGAGCGGCTCGGCGAGGTGCGCGACCAGCTCGGGCTCGAGGCCGTCACGGTTTCGCCCGTCGGAGCCGGCGCCGATCCCGTCGCACCCTCGCACGTCGTGAGCGTCTATGGGGCTGACAGCAAGGGAATCGTCCACTCGGTCAGCGCCGCCCTGGCCGGGCTTGGCGTCGACATCACCGACCTGGAGACCAAGCTCGCGGGGACGCCGGAGGCGCCGGTTTACGTGATGCTCATCGAGATCGCATTGGGCGGCGCCACCACCGAGGACGTCGAGACCGCGCTCGAGCGGGCGGGCGACGCCCTCTCCGTCGAGGTGAAGCTGCGCGAGCTCGACTCCGACGCGCCCTAGCGCCGGTTATCCGGCGAGTCCGCGCCTCCGTCCGCGGGGTCGTCCGGAGGGGGCGAGGCGGGTGCCAGCTTGAAGGATTCGCCGGGCGGGCGGATCGGGTAGTACTCGTCCTCGGGCCCGGCGATGCGCGAGATCCGGTCCCCGGCGGCGAGCACGAGGTCCAGCGCCGGTGCCAGGAGCCCGATCACGCCCTCGAAGCGCTCGCGCAGTCGCAACTCTTCGGGGGTCGATCGCATCCGCGATTCTTAGCATGCGGCTCTCCCTGGTACGCCTGTACCACCTGCGGCGCCGTTCCATTACATTCCCTCTCATGGAAAGCGCCGTCCTCCCGCAGACCTCCCCGGCCGCCCAGGCCGCCCTGACCGCACAGGCCTGCGTGATCGGCGCCGGCTCCTCCGGAATCGCCTCGTGTCAGGTGCTGGGCGCGCGGGGCATCGATTTCGACTGCTTCGAGGCCGGCTCCGGCGTGGGTGGGAACTGGCGGTACGAAAACGACAACGGGATGTCGTCCGCCTACCGCTCGCTGCACATCAACACCTCGCGCGACGCGATGGGCTACGCGAGCTACCCCATGCCGTCGGACTATCCGGACTACCCGGACCATTTCCAGATCGCGCGGTACTTCGATGACTACGTCGACCATTTCGGCTTCCGCGACAGGATCACGTTCCGGACGGAGGTCACCGGCGTCGAGCGAGAGTGGCCGCGCTGGCGGGTGCGCTGGCGCGACCTGGCGAGCGGCGAGAAGGGATCGGGCCTGTACGAATCGGTGCTGGTCGCGAACGGCCACCACTGGGACGCTCGATGGCCCGAGCCCGCGTTCCCGGGCCAGGACGCCTTTTCGGGCCAGCAGATCCACGTCCACAACTACCGCGAGCCCGACGATGCTCCGCGGCAAGCGCGTCCTGGTCCTGGGGATCGGGAACTCCGCGACGGACCTGGCGGTCGAGAGCTCGCGCAGTCGCCGACGCGACGTTCCTGGCGATGCGCGGGGGAGCTTGGATCATCCCGAAGTACATCAAGGGCAAGCCCACCGACGAGCTCGCGACCGAACTGGTCACCCGCCTGCCGCTGGCCGTCCAGCGCGCGTTCTACAAGCGGATCCTCAAGACCACCGTCGGCGTCCCGACCGACTACGGCCTGCCCGAGCCCGACCACAAGCTGGCGGAGGCCCACCCCACGATCTCCTCGGACCTGCTGCCCCGCCTGGGCCACGGCGACATCGCGGTGAAGCCCAACATCTCCGAGTTCACGGGCGGACGGACGATCCGGTTCGAGGACTTCTCAGAGGAAGAGATCGACGTCATCATCTACTGCACCGGCTACAAGATCACCTTCCCGTTCTTCGACCCGGATTTGCTCGAGGCGCCCGACAACCGCATCCCGCTCTACCGCCGGGTCGTCCACCCCGACCTGCCCGGCCTCTACTTCATCGGCCTGGTCCAGCCGCTCGGCGCGATCATGCCGATCGCCGAGGCGCAATCCGAGTGGGTCGCCGACCTGCTCGAGGGGGCGGCCGAGCTGCCGAACCGCCGCCGCATGCACAGGGTGATCGACCGCGAGGACGCGCGGATGGCGAAGCGCTATGTCGCGTCGAAGCGCCACACGATCCAGGTCGACTTTCTGCCGTACATGCGCACGCTCAGGCGCGAGCGCCGACGCGGCCCGATCGGCCGCCTTCGGGCCTCGCGCTCGCACGAGCTGCTCTCGTCGTCCGGTAGCTGAAATCCTGCCCCGTTCATGCCTCCCCGGGAAGACACCACGGTTCGCTGTCCGCTGTGCGGAGCGCGCGCGTTTCCGTGGATCGGCGTGCCGCTCCCAGGGACCGATGCAACGGTCGGCCTGGCCTCACCGGTCGACCCCGAGGATCCCGCCGCGGCCGAGCGTGCCCGGCTCGTGAATCGCTGCGAGAACTGCGCCTCGGGGATCGAGCAGGGACCGCCGATCAACCTCGAGGCCGAGCTCGAGGGACTGACGGTGGCCACCGCGGGCGGCGAGCGCACCTTGTCGGCACCGAACCGCGGCAGCTGGCAGGCGGCGATCGGCGGCGAGGGCTGGGCGGCGCTCGCGGATTGGCCCGGGCGGATCCTGCCGACGCCGCGCGGCCTCGAGCTGCTCCTGGAGGAGACCGGGATGGAGCCGGCCAAGCCGGCGTTTCCGCCGTGGGGGGCAAACCAGCGCTGGATGTGGCAGACGATCCTCAACGGGATCACCCTGCATCCCAACTTCGCCAGCGAGGTGCTCGCCGGGCGCCTGCGGCCCGCGAACGCGCGCGGCCGGTTCTCGTTCCTCGCGGACGCCATCGCCAGCACCCTGGCGACGCCGCTGATCGGGCTGCTCTCGATCCCGCTCGAAGCACTGGCGGCCCTCGTCGGGCGCGGGGGCCGGATGGTGCTTCGCACGCGCCCGAAGGCTTAGTCCCGCGGCGCGGGACGGGGGCGGAACCGCCGAACGTCCCACAGTGCCCCCTCGGCGGGGGGCTCCGGGACGTTCGGCGTTGGGGCACCCCGTGGCGACCGACCAGGCGAATCGCCTAGGTGCCTTCCCTGACCTCGACCGCGAGCGCGGCCAGGTCCGCCGCCTGGTCGTGATGCGGAAGGCCGCCGCCGACGTCGCGGAGCTCGGATCGGGCAAGCGCATCGGTGAGCCGGCTCGCGGCCTCGCGGACGAGCGGCGCCGGTCGGCCCCGACCACGACCACGCTCGGGCGGGGCGCCACGGACATCTCGGACAGCGGCAGCTCCCATGCGGGGACCGCCGCCAGTTCGGCGAAGAGGCTCTGCGCCGCACGCTCGCCGTGATCCCGGGCGGGCTCGGGGATCCGCTCGGCGCCGGCGCTGAGAACACCCAGCCCGCCGGCGAGATGGCGCTCGATGGCAGCTTCCCGGCCGCCTTCCGCGACGACGGCGCGCACCAGGTCGGCAGCCTCGGACAGCGCCTCGGTCGCCTCGGGCACGAACGCCAGCAGTGGTGGCTCCACGAGGACGGTGCCGACGACCAGGTCCGGGCTGCGGACCATGAGGTCCAGCGCCGCGACGGCTCCCAGCCCTGCTCCGATCAGGACCGCAGGCGCTGCGCCGCGATCGGCCAGCACCGCCTCGGCGAGGGTGGCCTGCTCGCCCACCGTCGTCCGCACGTACGTCTCCGGTGCTGGGCTGCGGCCCCAGCCGGGGCGGTCGTAGGCGATCACCCGGGCGCTCGGCGCGAGCAGTCCGGCGAGCGGCTCCCAGACCGCGCTCGTCGCGCCGGTCTCGTGCAGGCAGAGGGCCGCATGAGGGCCCGAGCCCCGCTCCCAGGCGTGGACCTCGGCTACAGGGCCTGGCGCCACGCGCGCTTGGCCACCGGCAACACGAGTGCGCGCGGCGTGTGCTGCCCCAGGAGCGCCCCGGCACGGTTCATCAGGCCCGGTACGACCACCCGGTGGCCCTTGTCGGCTCCCTCCACCGCCTCCCTGGCGACGTCCTCGACGTCGGTCCAGATGAACCCCGGCACCTTCTCGTGGGCCTCGCCCACGCCGGCCGCCTCGGCGAACTCGGTCTTCACCGGGCCCGGGCAGACGGCGGTGACGGTCACGCCCTTGCCGGAGAGCTCGGAGCTGGTGCCCTCGGAGAGCGCTAGCACGAAGGCCTTCGTCGCCGCGTAGGTCGGCGGTGCCCGGAATCGGCTGGAACGCGGCGGTCGAGGCGATGTTGATCACCGCGCCGCGACCGCGCTCGGCCATCGGCGGCAGTGTAGCTGGCCTGGAGGTCGAGCAGCGCCTCGCAGTTGAGTCGGACCATCGCGTCAGAGCCGCGCCGGGTCGCTGCGAGCACGTTTCCCGATCCGCCGAAGCCGGCGTTGTTCACGAGGATCTCGACTTCGAGGCCGAGGCCCTGCGAACGCGCGCGAGCAGCTCGTCGCGGCCGGCCTCGAGCGCCGAGGTCGGCGCCGATGGCCTCGGCGCGAACGCCATGCTCGTCGGCGAGCTCGTCGGCCAGCGCAGCGAAGCCGGTCCTCGCGCCGCGCGACCAGGGTCACGCCGTGGCCGCGCTCGGCCAGCTCGGCGGGCGATCGCCTCGCCGATCCCCGAGGAGGCGCCGGTGACCAGCGCCGTTGGCGGTCCGGCAGGGTCGGGAAGTGCCACCGCCGGAGGCTATCCCAGGCAATCCTGCCGGGCCCCGATGCTCTCTATGCTCGTCGGGATGGAAGAGCCGTTCAACCCGTTTGGCGATCCCGAGGAGCTCCGCCGCCGGCTCGGCGAGTTCGCCGAGCAGATGCAGGGCGCGCAGCGCGTCTCATTCGCCGACAACGCGATCAGCTGGCGGTGGAGATGACGGTGGCCTCGGTCAACCGCCTCGAACCTGCAGGGGGCGAGCGACGAGCAGGCGATGCAGGTCCGCGACGCGATCCGCATCGTCTTCCCCGAGGCGGTCACCCTCGTGCGCGAGGCGCGCGAGGGTCTTTCCTGAGCCGGCGCGAAGCGCGCGCGACCCGCGACCACATGCGCCTAGCCGTGGCCGGATGGCCCCGCGTCGATGCAGCGCGGTGCCGCCACGGTCGAGCACGCCGGGCTTGTCCTGCTGATCGCGCTTGCTGGTCGGCTGCCGGCGTCGCCGCGCTCGCGGCGCGCCCGCCGGAGGCGAGGCGCGCGAGCTCGGCGCCGCCGATCGCCCGGAAGATGCGCTGCGCGCCGCGGCTGCCCGGCCCGTGCTGGCGGGACCCGCTGACCGAGGCATACGGGCGCCCGCTCGGCGGCGCTCGCGCGGGCGCTGGCGCCCGTTCCTGTCGCGGTCGCGGGCCTCCTGCCCGTCGACTTCCGCCGCTGCCGCCAAGCGAGCTGCGCGCTTCCCGGCGAACGCCCGGAGCTGACCGCATCGAACCGGCGCGTCACCTCGTTCCTGGCGGTCGACGACCGCCGCCAAGCGGGCGGCACGGTCCTCCTCGACTACTGGCTCTACCGGCCGACGCTCGGATGGGAACGCGTCCGGCGCACGGCCGGTGCCGGCGCGGTCGCCGAACACGCGAAGACCCCGCTGCTCGAGACCGACCACCCGCGGCTGGTGCCGTTGGAGACACTCGCCGGCCGCAACCACGCGAAGTTCCCGGCGAACGAGGAGCCGCCCTGGCGCTGGCAGGTGGAGAGCGTCTATCCGGGGTGACCGGGCGCGTTCTGCTAGAGAGAGCCGTCATGAGCGATGCGCTGCTCATATTCGGCTCAACCCAGCGCTCCCCCGCGCTGCGCCACGAGATCCCGCTCGCGATCGTGGATCCGTTCCTGTGGGTGCAGTCCGACGATCGCACCGCCGCCGTGCTCAATGTGCTCGAGCGCGACCGCGTGCTCGATGCCGTCCCCGAACTCGAAGCTCTGAGCCCCGAGGCCCTTGGGGTCGACGAGCTCGCGGTCTCCGGGCTTCGCTGGCCGGAGATCGACACCGAGCTCTCCGTGCGCGCCGTCGCCGAGCTGGGCGTGCGTAACGCGACGGTGCCGGGCGACTTCCCACTCGCGCTGGCCGACCGCCTGCGGGCTGAGGGAGTGGGCGTGGAGCCCGACCAGGCGCTGTTCGACCGGCGCCGGCGCTCAAAGAGCGAGGCCGAGCTGGCGGGGATCCGGCGGGCACAGCTGGCCGCGGACGCGGGAATGGCCGCAGCAGCGGAGCTTCTGAGCGACGCGGGTGACGGCACGCTCACGTCGGAAACCGTGCGTGGCGCGATCCGCGACGCCTGCGCCGCTCACGGCGCGCCCGCGCCACCGGACATCATCGTCGCGCCCGGCGCCCAGGCGGCCGGGCACGAGGCCGGCTCGGGACCGCTGCCCGCCGGCGTCCCGATCGTGATCGACCTCTGGCCGCAGGACGAGGCCTCGGGTTGCTGGGCCGACATGACCCGCACGTTCGTGATCGGCCAGCCCCCGGCCGACGTCGTCGAGCAGCATCTGCTCACGCTCGATGCCCTGCGACGGACGACGGAAGCCACTCGTGCGGGCGTGCCGGGAAGGGAGCTGCACGACATCGCCTGCGACGTCTACGAGGCGGCGGGCCATCCCACCCAACGGACGAAGGACGAGGGCGAGGTCCTGCGCGACGGCTTCAACCACAGCCTCGGGCACGGAGTGGGGCTCGAGGTGCACGAGGACCCGGCCCTCGGGCGCTCGGGCCGCGACCCGCTGCTCCCCGGCGACGTGGTCACGCTCGAGCCGGGCACCTACCGGCGCGATTCGGGGGGCGTTCGGCTCGAGGACCTGGTCCTCGTGACCGATGCCGGCTGCGAGGTGCTGACCGACTTTCCGTACGAGCTGGCGCCCTGAGCGGCTACCAGAGCGCGTCCTGGTGCTCCATGACGCCGAGGCCGTGCTCGAGCTCGAGGCCGCCCTGGAGCTTTCCGCGGAACGTCCCGAACGGCTGGCGATAGCTCACTCGCACCAGCCGGCGGTCCTCGCTCGCGACCCGCTCCGCCTCGGCCGCGAACTCGAGGCGCGAGCCGTCGTCGAAGTCACGGCTTCGAGGCCCTCGAACTCAACCGGCGCCGGCTCGAAGGGCTCGCCCTCCACCCAGATCGCGCGCTCCGAGCGCTCGGGCGGGTCGTTGAGGCCCTCCACGAGGTTCCAGCCGACCGAGCGACCGTCGGTCAGCCGGCCAACGCCGGCAGACCAGCTCCAGACCGTGTGGCGGGGGTGATAGCCCGCCGACTCGTCCTCGATCCCGCGTCGCTTCGATCTCGAGTCGCTGCTCGCCGATCCGGATGTCGCAGGTGACCGGCACGATCGCTCCTTGCGGGTCCAAACGTACGCCGTCGGCGCCGTTGGGGCAGACCGACTCGACCCAGACGCCGCGAACCGGCACGCAGGAAGCGCGCACGTCGCCGGCCTCGGGATGCGTGGCCTCGATTCGCGTCAGCGTCCCGCCGTCTGTGCGCGAGAATGGACTCCGGCGCCCTCGCCCGTCCTCGCTCCAGACCTCGCCGCGCGCGCCGGGCAGCGGGGTCACGGTCTGCTCGAGCAAGCGATCCTCGCGCCGGTCATACAGGGCCCAGAAGGTCTGCATCAACGGTCCGACCTTGACCCGCGCCGCGCAGAGCAGGAACTCGTCGGCGAACGCACCCAGGTAGCGCCAGCGCTTGCGCAAGGTTCCCGCCTTTCGCAGACGAAGGCGCCGTTCGGGCGGCAGCCGCAGGTCGTCGGGGCGGCCCGGCCCGGGGCCACGCCATGGCAGGGCCTCGAGACCAGGAGTCATAGGGCTGGAAGATACGCCGCTACCGCGGGGGCCAATGCCGTTTCGCGACCTACGTCGCTCATTCGATAATCGCCAGTATGTCGCCCGAGTTGACCGAGGCTCCCTCGGCGACCTTGATCTCAGCGACCTTGCCGCCCCTGTGTGCGGTGATCTCGTTCTCCATCTTCATCGCCTCGATCACCATGACGAGGTCGCCCTCCGCCACCTCCTGTCCCTGCTCGACAGCGACCTTGAGGACCGTGCCCTGGAGGGGCGAGGGGAGCTCCGGCCCGCCGGCCGCGGATCCGACCCCGGAGGAGCGCTCGCGCTTCGGGGGGCGCTTGGCCGTGGCCGGGCCGGCGGCCCCGGCCGGTGCGCCGGCACCGATCACCTTCACCGAGTGGAGCCGGCCGTTGACCTCGACCTGGTAGCTGCGCTCGGTCGTGGGCTCCGAGTCGTCGTCGGCGGGGATTGGCGGCGCCTCCGGCGCCAGCGCCTTGAGCCACTTCTTGTCGCCGATCTTGTCGCGTAGGGTCGACGCCTCGGCCCAGTCTCGGAGGCCAGCACGGCCTGGTGGAACGGGATCAGGGTCGTGAGCGGCTCGATCCGGTACTCGGAGAGCGCGCGAAGCATCCGCGCTCGTGGCTGCGGCGCGATCGACGTCCCAGACGATCAGCTTCGCGACCATCGGGTCGTACAGCGGCGTCACCTCGCCGCCGGCCTCGAGGCCCGAGTCGACGCGCACGCCAGGCCCGGCGGGCTCGATGTAGCTCTCGATCGGCCCCGGCGCCGGCGCGAAGTTCTTGTGCGCCGCCTCGGCGTTGATCCGGCATTCGATCGCGTGCCCACGCAGCTCTACGTCCTCCTGGGCGATCGACAGCGACTCGCCCGCGGCGATGTGGATCTGCTCCCGGACGATGTCGACGCCGGTGACCATTTCGGTCACGCAGTGCTCGACCTGGACGCGCGTGTTCATCTCGAGGAAGAAGTAGTCCTCGCCGACCTGCAAGCCCTCGATCGTCCCGGCGCCGCGGTAGTCGACGGCGGCGGCCGCGTCGGTGGCGATCTTGCCGATGCGCTCGCGCATGTCTGCGTCGACGAGCGGCCCCGGCGCCTCCTCGATCAGCTTCTGGTGGCGGCGCTGGATCGAGCAGTCGCGCTCGCCCAGGTGGATCACGTCGCCGTGGGAGTCGGCGAGCACCTGCACCTCGACGTGGCGCGGGTCCTCGAGGTAGCGCTCGAGGTAGACCCGGTCGTCGGAGAAGAACTTCTCGCCCTCGCGCGCCGCGCCCTCGAACGCGTCGGCCAGCTCGTCCTCGCTCGTCGCGACGCGAAAGCCCTTGCCGCCCCCGCCGCCGGCCGCCTTGCACGCGACGGGATAGCCGATCTCCTCCGCCGTCCTGCGGGCAGCCTCCACGTCGGGCGAAGGCTCGGTCGAGCCCGGGGACGATCGGGACGCCGGCCTCCTGCATGATCTCCCGAGCCCGGGTCTTCGAGCCCATCGCCTCGATCGCCGCCGCGGGCGGGACCGATGAACACCAGCCCCGCCTCGTCGAGCGCTCGGGCGAAGTCCGCGTTCTCCGCGAGGAAGCCGTAGCCCGGGTGGATCGCCTCCGCACCCGCCTCCTTTGCGACCTCGATGATCCTTTCGATGTTCAGGTAGCTCTCAGCCGGCGTCGGCGGCCCCAGCAGGTACGCCTCGTCGGCGAAGCGAACGGCCGGGGTCTCGCGGTCGGCCTCCGAGTAGACGCCGACCGAGCCGATGCCCATCTCGCGCAGCGTGCGCATGACGCGGATCGCGATCTCGCCGCGGTTCGCGACCAGGACCTTCTCGAACATGGCGGCGCAGTCTATGTAGCCGCGAGGGGTCAGTCCGCGTCGCCGAACCGCACCATCTGCTCCCTGGTCGCGGCCGGGCCGACGCCGACCATGCGGATCGGCACGCCGGCGTGGTCCTCGATGAACGCGAGGTAATCGCGCGCTTCCTTCGGAAGGTCGTCCGGCTTCCGGCAGTCGCCGATCTCCTCCGAGAACCCGGGAAGCTCCTCGTACTCCGGCTTCGGCACCGTGGAGAACGGTCTGGTGGTAGGGGAACTCGTCGAGCACAGCGCCCTCGGAGCTCCGGTAGCGGACGGCGACCCGGATCGGATCCAGACCGGCAAGGACGTCGAGCTTGGTGATGGCGACGGCGGAGAGCCGGTTGAGCCGCGTGGCGTAGCGGAGCGCGACCAGATCGAGCCAGCCGCACCGGCGCTCGCGTCCCGTCGTGGTGCCGAACTCGTGGCCCTTGTCGCGCAGGTGGGCGCCGATCTCGTCGTCGAGCTCGGTGGGGAAAGGGCCGGCGCCGACCCGGGTCGTGTACGCCTTGCAGACGCCCCAGACCTCGTCGATGTCGGTGGGGCCGACTCCGGCGCCCACGCAGGCCGACCCGGCGACCGGGTTCGAGGAGGTGACGAACGGATAGGTGCCGTGGTCGAGGTCGAGCAGGGTCGCCTGGGCGCCCTCGAAGAGCACGGTCCCGCCGCCGTCCAGGGCGTCCCAGCAGATCTTCGCCGTATCGGCGATGTGCGGCTCCAGCCGGTGGCCGTAGCGCTGGTACTCCTCGGTGATCGCGTGGAGGTCGAGTCGGGGGTCCCGTTCGAACGGGCGCAGGAGCTGCTTCTTCGGCTCCATCGCCGCGAAGATCTTCTTGCGAAGGATCTTCGGGTCAAGCATGTCCTGCACGCGGATGCCGAGCCGCGCCGCCTTGTCCGTGTAGCACGGGCCGATGCCCCGCTTCGTCGTCCCGATCTCGTACTTGCCGAGCTTCGCCTCGCCCGCCGTGTCGAGCATCACGTGGTAGGGCATGATCAGGTGCGCGTTCGCCGAGATGCGAAGGCCCGACACGTCGATCCGGTTGCGCCGGAGGCCGTCGAGCTCGCCGATCAGCACGTTCGGGTCGACCACCACGCCGTTCCCGATCGCACAGGTCTTGCCCGGATAGAGGATCCCCGAGGGGATCAGGTGGAACTTGAACTCCTCCCCGTCGCGGACGATCGTGTGGCCGGCGTTGTTGCCGCCCTGAAAGCGGATCACCACATCGGCCCGCTCCGCGAGCAGGTCGACGACCTTGCCCTTGCCCTCGTCGCCCCACTGGGCACCGACTATCACCACTCCAGGCACGGCGGCGGATTATGGCGATGCGGGCGGAGCGCTGGTTCCGCTCAGGTCCGGTAGCGCTTGTCCTTGCCGAACAGCGTGAGCGGATCGCCGCAGATCTCGACCAGCCGGGAGACGGTCCGCGGTCCGATCTGCTCCTCCAGCGCCGCCTCGTCCAGGTTCGTGGTGACGACCATCGCGCGCTCGGTCTCATAGCGCTCGTCCACGATCGCGTAGAGCTGCTCCAGCACCCAGTCGGAGCGCTTCTCGGCGCCCAGGTCGTCGATGTGGAGCAGGTCGACCGAGGTCAGCCGCTCGAAGAACGAGAGGTATGAGTCCTCGGTGGCGTCGGCGTCGTAGGTGCGGCGGATACGGGCGAGTAGCCGCGGCAGGGAATAGATCGCGACGGACCGGCCGGCTTCCACCGCCGCCGAGGAGACCAGCATCGCCAGGGTCGTCTTGCCGGTGCCGACGTCGCCGCTCAGCCACAGGCCGTCACCGGTGTCCAGGTGAGCTTCGAGCTTCTCGACGTACTCGCGCACGTGAGCGACCACCGCGCGCGTCTCCGGCTGGCGCGCCATGTCGATGAGCGGCGGCCGGTCCAGCGAGACGCCGCGGTAGCGACCGGGGATCGTCGAGGCGAGGCCGCGCGCGCGAGAGCGGTGGCGGGTGAGCGAGCGGCATTCGCACGGCTCGACGGCGCCGCCCTCGGCATCGATCCAGCCGGTGCCGTCGCACTTGGCGAGCGGGCAGGCGACGCTCGAGCCGTCGTCCGGCCGCAGCGGCACGACGGTGCCGCCCCGCCTCGGGCGGTCCACGCCGCGGCTCCGCGCGGGCTCAGAACTCATCGCCGGGATCGATCGGGTCGTCCGCGTCGAACGCATCGCCCGGCGGAGGCGGCGGTGCCTCGCGCTCGCGGTAGCTCTGCGCCATGTTGCGGAAGCGTGGGTAGGGCGATTGGAACGCGAGGTCGACGTTCCCGATCGGACCGTTGCGGTGCTTGGCGAGCAGCAGCTCGGCCTTGCCCCTGACGTCCTCTTCCGGATCGCTCTCGTAGTACTCCTGGCGGAAGATGAAGCAGACGAGGTCCGCGTCCTGCTCGAGGTTCCCCGACTCGCGGAGGTCGGACAGGATCGGCCGCTTGTCGGGACGGAGCTCGGGGGCGCGCGAGAGCTGCGAGAGGGCCAGGACCGGCACGTTCAACTCGCCGGCGAGGAGCTTCAGGCCGCGCGAGATCGCGCCGACCTGCTCCACCCGGCTCTGACGTGGATCGTCGGCGCGCATCAGCTGCATGTAGTCGACGATGATCAGCCCGAGGCCGTTCTCCTCCTTGGAGTGAAGACGGCGCGCCTTCGCGCGCACGTCCAGCGTCGAAAGGTCCGAGGAGGTATCGATCCAGATCGGTGCGCCGGCGAGCTTGTTCGATGCCTTGAGGACCTTGGGCCACAGGGTCTTGACCTGGCCCTTCCGGAGCTTGTCGCCGGCGATGCCCGCACGGCATGCCAGGAAGCGGTGCGCCAGCTCCGTCTCCGACATCTCCAGCGAGAAGAACGCCACCGGAAGGTCCTTCTCGACGGCGACGAAGTCGGCGATGTTCGCGACAAGGGCGGATTTGCCCATGGCAGGCCTGGCCGCGAAGATCACGAGGTTGCCGGGCTGGAAGCCGCCCGTGATCTTGTCGAGATCCACGAACCCGGACGGCGTTCCGGTCAGGTCGCGCTTGCCCTCCGAGAGCTCTTCGAGGCGCGTCGTCTCCCGCTCGAGGATCTCGGTCAGCGAGGCGAAGTCCTGCGACGCCGTGTCGTGCGCGACCTCGAACATCATCTTCTCGGCCTGCTCGACGAGATCGCGGGGCTCGCGCTCGCGCTCGTGCACCGACTTCTGGATCTTGTGCGAGGCCTCGAGGAGACGCCGGAGCATCGCGTTGGCCTTGACGATGCGGGCGTAGTGGTCGGCGTTTCCGGCCACGGGGACCGTCGACGCGAGGCTGGAAACATGGTCCTTGCCGCCGGCCTCGGTCAGGTCGCCCATCTGAGTGAGCTGCTCGCTGACGGTCAGGGCATCCACGGGTTCCCCTCGCGCGTGCAGGGAGTGGACCGCCCGGAAGATCAGCCGGTGGCGCTCGCGGTAGAAATCGACGTCGGTCAGGTGAACGTCGACGATCACGGAGGCGACTGCCGTCTCCGAAACCATCATCGCGCCGAGGACCGACTCCTCGGCTTCGAGATTCTGGGGCGGGACGTAGGCGTCGGCTGTTGTCATAGGTGTCTCGGTGAGCGACTTCGTCGCGAAGCCAGGTCGCCCCCCTGGCGAGGGATGGGTCTCCGTTAATTAGAGGGCCGACGGCGGCGGAATCGCCCCCGCGAAGCTGCCCCGGACGATCGAAGCAGAACGCCGAGGCTCCCGCGAATCGACGAATCGGGATTTTGGGAGAACGTTCGCCGCGGTTTCGAACGCGCCGGCCGATGAAGAGGCTCGGGTCATTGTTCCGCTTCGTGGGAAGCGGAACCCCGGAATACACCGAACGTCCCGCAGTGCCCCGTATACGTAGCGCTCCGGGACGTTCGACGCGAATCGTCGCCCAGGACGAGGGAGTCGACGCGAACCGTTCGACACGCGTAGGATCGTCGGCGTGGAAGCGACGACTGCACCGGCGGAGCGGATCAGCGTCGGCAAGGTCATCAACGAGACCTTCTCGGTCTACCGCGAGAACGCGATGCCCCTGATCGGGGGCGCGATCGTCGTCTTCGTCCTCTTCGGCGTGGCCGCCGGGCTCCTGCAGGCCGCTGGCGGCCTCGTCCTGGGGGTCATCGGCGCAATCGTCCAGCTGGCCGGGTACGCGCTCTACACCGGATTCGTCGTCCAGCTCGTCCAGGACGTCCGGGACGGCAAACGCGACCACACCGTCGGCGATCTCTTCTCCTCGGCCACCCCCGCGATCGGCGCCCTGATCATCTTCGGGATCCTCTTCGGGTTCGGGGTCGGGATCGGCCTCGTCCTTCTGATCATCCCCGGCCTCATCCTGTTGACCATGTGGGCGGTGGGTGCCCCCGCGATCGTCGTCGAGAAGGAAGGAGCGATCGCCGCCTTCGGGCGCAGCTGGCGCCTCGTTCGCGGCGATGCCTGGTCCGTGTTCGGAACCCTCGTGGTCGTCCTGCTGATCTTGATCGTGATCGGCGTGATCCTCGGCGTGATCGGGGCCTCGATCGGGGACGGCGCGACGGTGGTCGCAACGATCATCTCCAGCGTGATCACCGCGCCGGTCTTCGCGCTGGCGGTCAGCTTGATGTTCTTCGACCTCGGCGGGGGTCGAGCGGCGGCGGAGTCAGTCGCTCCCGCCGTACCGCCCGCGCCGCCCGAAGCGCCGGCGAGCTGATCAACGCGAACCTGGTGCGCTTCGGCGACGCGCGTCCTGCGTGAGTGGAGCGTGATGGCGCGTACGAACGCCGATGTCGTCCTCGCGATTGCCGACGCGGTCGAGCGTCACGACCTCGACGCGCTGATGGCGCTCCTGGACGAGGCGATCGAGCACCGAGATGCTCGGCAGTCGACGAGGCTTCGCGGGCGCGACGAGCTGCGGCGGCACTTCGTCGAGCTCTGGGAGGAATCTCCAGCCGCGTTCTTCAGGGTGGATCAGGCTCGGGAAAAGGGCGACTGGGTGGTTGTTCGGCAGACTTGGAGCGGCCTCGCCGCCGGCGATCTCACGACGTGGGTAGCGAGGGAGTTCCGGAACGGGAGGGTCAAGCGGATCGAGGTCCACGCCGGGAGAGCGGAAGCCCTCGAAACTGCGGGTCTGTCGGAGTAGCCCTTGGGGCGGCATGCGACCCGCCGGCGCATGGCGTGAACGGGAAGCGCACAAGCGTCGTCATCGATCGCAACCCCAGCGGCGCTAGTGCGCTTCGGCGACGATCGTCTTGACGCGAGCCGTCTGGCCCCCGCCGAGCTCGATCTCGACCATATAGGTGCCGACCTCGCGGATCGGGTCCTCGAGCTTGATCTTCTTGCGGTCGATTCGCAGCCCGCGCGCCTCGGAAATCGCGTCGGCGATCTCGGCGTTGGTGACCGATCCGAAGAGCTTGCCGTCCTCGCCCGCGCGGTGCTGGATCGTCAGCACGGTCTTCGAGAGCAGGGCGGCCGTTTCGCCGGCTCGCGCCTCGGCCTCGGCCGCGGCCTGCTCGGCGGCCTCGCGGCGGCGTTGGGCCTCCTCGAGCGCGCCCTTCGTCGCCGGCTGGGCGAGCTTGCGCGGGATCAGGAAGTTGCGGAGGTAGCCCGCGGAGACGTCGACGGCCGTACCGGCCTCGCCGAGGTTCTCGACATCCTTGAGGAGGATCGCCTGCGGCATCGGCTAGATGTTCAGCGCTCGCCGACGTACGGCAGCATCGCCAGCTCGCGCGCGCGCTTGACGGCGAGTGCCAGCTCGCGCTGGTGCTGGCGGGAAAGGCCGGTGACGCGGCGGGAGCGGACCTTGCCGCGGTCCGAGATGAAGCGCCGGAGCAGGAGCAGGTCCTTGTAGTCGATCTTCTCGGAGTTGATCCGCGTGTACTTGCGGGGGCGGATGCGCTCACCGCGGCGGCCGCCCGGTCCCCCGCGACGAGGGCCGGAGCCGGAACTCGAGCTGCCGCCCGGGGACGGGCGGGAGGACTTGCGCGCCATCAGGCGGCCTGCTCGCTTGTCGAGGCGTTCTGGCTCATCTCACACGAATGCGCCGCCGGAGAGGCGACGCGGAACGCGGATTGTAGCGGGGCGCGAGTCCCGCGAGGGCCCGCGCGTCGTCGACGCGGGCCCTGCGGAACGGGGGGGATTAGAACGGGATGTCGTCGTCCGCTGCAGAGGACGAGCCGACACCCGCTGGGGAGGCGGAGTCGAAGTCCGAGGTGTCGGCGGGCAGGTCGGAGCCGCCGGTGAAGCCGCCGCCGTTCCCGTTCCCGTTACCGCCGCCTGAACTGTCACGGCTGCCGAGGAACTGCACGGTGTCCGCGATGATCTCGACGGACTGGCGCTTGTTGCCGTCCTGGCCCTCCCACTCGCGCCACTCGAGCCGGCCGTTGATGGCGACCGGACGACCCTTCGAGAGGTAGGAGGCGCAGTTCTCGCCCTGCGCACCCCAGACGGTGACGTCGAAGTAGTTCGGCTTGTCCTCCCAGTTGCCGTCCTGGCTCTTGCGGCGGGTGTTCACGGCGATCCGCATCTTGCAGACGGTCGTGCCGCTCTGCAGCTGGCGGAGCTCGGGATCGCGGGTCAGGTTCCCGGTAACGACTGACTACGTTGATGTTGCTGGCGGCCATGTGGGCATCAGCCCCTTCCAAGACTTGATGATTTCCTCGTTCCCGAGTCTAAGGAGCGGATCGGCGTGTTCTCGCCCCCGGGTGGGAGGCAATCGCGTAAATAGCGGGAACAGCCGCGCGGAGAGCTAGGACTGCTCTTCGGCCGGCGCGCCCTCGGCGGGCTCGTCGGCGGCGGCCTCGGCGGCCGGAGCCTCGGGCTCTGGCGTGGCCTCGGCGGGGGCCTCGGCGTCAGTCGGAGCCGGCGTTTCGGCCGGAGCCGGCGTTTCGGCGGGAGCAGGCTCGTCGGCCGGAGCCGGCGTCTCCGCGGCGGCGGGGGCCTCGGCGGCGGGCGCGGGCGCTGCCGCCTGCGCGGGTTCGGGGCCACGGGGCGGGCGGTCGTCGTCGCGGCGGCGGCCGCCACGGGCGCGGCGCGGCGGTTGCCGCGAGCGAGATCGGGGGCGGCGGGTCGATCACCGGCGCGCCGGAGTCGACCTTGAAGATCCGGAAGCGCAGAACGCCGTCGGTGATCTTCAGGTTGTGGTTCAGCTCGTCGAGCACCGAACCGCCAGTGTCGAAGCGGAAGAACCGATAGTCGGCCTCGGTCCGCTGGTTGATCTCGTAGGCCATCTTGCGTAGGCCCCATGAGCGCTCCTGCTTGAGCCCACCGCCGTTCTCGATGCGGCGGCGCGCCTCGACCGCGATCTCGTCGCGGCGCTCGTCGGTGGCCTCGGGGTCGAGCATCAGGACGAGTTCGTATTCGGGAGCGGGCTTGGCCATGCGGCGCCGGAGGATAGCGGAGGGGGCGTGGCCCGCAGGGGTGGGGTTCACCCGTTCGCATGGCCGGCTCAATGGCGATCAGATGGACCAGCGCGGCCCGGTTTGCCGGGCTGGGACTGGCCGCCGTCGCGGCGGTCGCCGTACTCGCGAGCGCCCTCGAGCCGCCTGCTCCTCCTCCAGTGCCCCCCGACGTGGGCCTCGGCCCCAGCGCCTCCTCGCCGGCCACCCCCTCCCCGGCCGGCGAGGAGCGCCCCGGGGGCGCCTGGGACCCCCCGTGGAGCGCCCGCGGCGACTCGTCGACACGCTCCTCGCGTCGGCGGCCTGACGCTCGACAGCAGCGTTCCACCCCGCGCCGTCCGCCGCGCCTGAAGCACAAGCGCGACGAGGAACGTGAGACGCCCTCCCGGGCGCCGGCCCCCGCCCCGCCGCCTCCCGCACCTTCCGCCCCGGCGCCGCCCGCAGTCACCTACCAGCCGGGCCCCGCACCACCAGCGCCGCCTCCGGCCCCCTCGCCTTCGCCTGCGCCCTCGACTCCGCCCGAGTTCGGCTTCGAACGATGACCCCGAAAGGACCCGGATGACCCAACCCCCGAATCCTCCCGCCGCGCTCGTGCGTCACCGGCGCGTCGCCATCTCCGTCGCGCTCCTGACCGTCGCGGCATTCGCGATCGCGCTCTCGCCCAAGGCTGCCGCCGGCACGTACCGAGCGGTCCAATGCCACGAGGCGCTCGGCGCCGGGCGCGCGGACGCGAGATTCTCGAACAGCTCACCTCGCTACGTCGCCGACGCGGACTGCGTGGGCAGAGGGCTCGGGATCAGGCACGATCCAGGCCGCCGTCGCACGTCGGGCGGCCACTTCGGGTCGTGGACGCTCGCCGCTCCTCGCGGCGCCTCGATCGTCGGCGTTGCGGCCGGAGTCAGCGCGGCCGGAGCCGACTGGCACGCTCCTCAGCTCCACGTCGGCCTGGCGAACGGCGCTCGAAGCCCGATCCCCGACCTCCGCGGCGCGGGCCACTCCGTGCGCTGGACGGGCGACGGCGGGCGGGCGCTCACCGCGCGTCTGGCCTGCACCCATGAGCGGCGCTGCGGCACCGGGCGCGGAGCCCACATCCACCTGCGCCGCATCGCCCTCACCCTCCGCGATCTCGCCCAGCCGACCGTCACCCCCAGCGGCGAGCTGCTCGCGTCCGGCTCCCGCCGCGGCTTCCAGGCCCTCCGGGTGGCTGGCACCGACGCGGGCGCCGGCGTCCGCTCGATGACGGTAGAGCTGAACGGCGATCCGCTGGTCACGCGCCGGGTGGACTGCCACCTGGCCGACCGCGTGGCGCTCCGCCTGCGCCCATGCCCGGTGAGCGCGGCCTCGGCGTACGACCTTGCGACCACTTCCGAGCACTTCCGGCAGGGCCCGAACCAGTTGCGGGTGTGCAGCAGCGACTACTCGCCTCGCGGGACCGGCAACCGAACCTGCCTGGCCCGGACCGTGCGAATCGACAACCTCTGCCCGATCTCCGACGTGCGCGGCTCCAGCCTCCAAGCCCGGTTCAAGGGCGCGGGCGCCCGGCTGGGCACGCGCAGCGACCGCCGCTCCCTGGTCACGGGCCGGCTCACCGGCGTTGCCGGGCCGGTGGCAGGCGCGCGGGTCTGCGTGGCCGCTCGCGTCCGCGGGACCGGTGCGCTCGAGCGGATCATCGCGACCCCCACCACCGACGCCCGCGGATCGTTCACCGCCCGGATCCCGGCTGGCCCAAGCCGCGAGATCCGCATCGCGCACTGGCCGAACGCGGACCGTGCGCACGAGCGCTACCTGTCGCTCACCTCGCGCGCGATCCCGCGCCTCCGGCTTCGCCCGCGCCGCCGCCTCGCGAACGGCGAGCGCGTCCGCTTCGGCGTCCGCCTGCCCGGGCCCGCGGCCGCCAGCAGGAGGGTCGTCGTCCAAGCCCGCGCCGGGCGCCGCTGGATTCGGATCGCCGGTGGGCGAACATCGGTGAGCGGGAACTGGCGGGGCGGCTACCGCTTCCGCTCCACAACCGGGGACCGCCGCTACGCATTCCGCGCCCGCGTCCCGAAGCAGCCGGGCTACCCGTACGCAGCCGGACGATCGGCGATCAGGCGGACGACGGTCACCGGCTAGCGGAAGCAACGACCGCTGTGTCAGACCTCCGACTCGCGTTTCGCGCGAATGTCGGCGAGCTGCTCCTCGATCCAGACTCCGGGGTCGCGCTCGCGCACGATCTCGCGCAGCCGCGATGCCCGTAGTCGCCGCTCCTCGTCGTCCATCGTGAGCGCCCGGTACATCGTGTCGGCCTGCTCCTGGATGTCGAACGGGTTCACCGACAGCGTGCAGTCGCCCAGCTCCTCGTGCGCGCCGGTGTTCTCGGAGAGCATCACCACGCCGTCGCGCGTCGACACCGCCGGCGCCTCCTTGGCGACCAGGTTCATCCCGTCGAACAGCGAGTTGACGATCAGCAGGTCGAACTGCTTGTAGCGGGCCACCGCCTCGGGGAAGTTCTCGTAGATCCGCAGGTCGATCGGCATCCAGTCCGTCGTCCCATGGCGGTGGTTCACGACCGCCACCAAGGCCTCGATCCGCTCCAGGTACTCGGCGTACTCGGGCACGTCCTGTCGCGAGGGCTGCAGGTGGGCGATGAACGTGACCCGCTCACGAAACTCGGGGTGCTGCTGGAGGAACACGTCGAACGCGGTGAACCCGCGGAGCACGTTCTTCGAGAGGTCGGCGCGGTCGACCCGGATGATCAGGTGGTCGCGGCGGCGCTTCAGGAGCTCCTTCTCGTACTCCACCACCTCGTCCGAGGCCGCCGCCCGCTCAAGCCGCGCCGCGTCGATCCCCAGCGGATAGGCGCGCACCCACGTTTCGCGCCCGTTGTGGAGGACCGCACCACGCTGGTAATCGACCTCGAGCTCCATCAGCTCCCGGCAGCAGTGGAGGAAGTTGCGGCAGTAGGCGGTCGTGTGGAACCCGATGATGTCGTTCGCCAGGAGGCCCGTGTAGATCGCGTCGCGCATCCGGGTCGGCAGGATCCGCCAGCTGTCGGGCTGCGACCACGGGATGTGCACGAAGTGCTGGAGGAAGACATCCGGCCGCGCGGCCCTGATCTCGCCGGGGCAGGTGTAGAGGTGGTAGTCGTGCAGCATCACGAGCGGCTCGTCGTCGCCCTCGATCGTGCGAAGGACGGCTTCGGCGATGTCGTGGTTCACCACCACGTAGCCCTCGTCCCAGGCCTCGGCCTCCTCCCGGCGGATGTCCGGCGCGTTGGACAGGTCCCACAGGTAGTGCTGGATGAACCACAGGATCGGGTTCGCGATCACGTTGTAGAAGCGGTCGTAGGCGAACGGGTCCGACTCCACCAACAGCACGTCGTATGTGATCCCGTCGAGCTCGACCGAGACCGGCTCGCCGCCCGACTCGCGCTCGACCTCCGCGTCCTCTTCGGTCATCGCCGACGCGATCCACAGCGCTCCCCGGTTCGCGACCAGGCCGGTCAGCGCCGTCACCAGGCCGCCGCCGCCGCGGCTGACGATCCGCTCGCCCGTCTCCGAGCGCTCGAACTGGGCAGGCCCCCGGTTCGAAACGATCACGAGCCGTTGCTCTCCCATCGCGCAGGAGGGTATTCGAGGGTGGCCAGCCCGGATCAGACGTCGATGTCGCCGAAGAGCTGGAGCCAGTCCCGCAGGAGGCGCGGACTGAGGAAGTTCTTGCGCGAGTGCTCCTTGCCCGCCTTGCCGATCCTTCGCGCCAGCTCCGGGTCGCGGAGGATCTCGAGCGTGCGCTGGGCCGCCTCCTCGGCGGAGGAGACCAGGAAGCCTGACTCGCCGTCGATGATCTGCAGCGGGATTCCCCCGACGTCGCCGCCGATCGTCGGCCGTCCCTTCCAGAGCGCCTCGGTCACGGTCAGTCCGAACCCCTCGCGGGTCGACTTCTGCATGCACACGTCGGCCTGCGACTGGAAGGCGTTCACCTCGATCGCTCCGACGTTGTTCAGGTTGTTGAGGATCTTGATGTCCGGGTCGCCATCGGCGTGGGACACGGTGCGGTTGAAGAAGTCCCAGCCCTCGGGGTCGTCGGTGGCCATCGAGCCGACGAGCGCGAGCTGCACCTCCGGCATCTCCTCGCGGACGGCGCGATAGGCGTCGATCACCCCCATCGGGTCCTTCCAGGGGTCGAACCGCGAAACCTGGGTGATCAGCGGGCGCTCGGGGTCGATCCCGAACTGCTCGCAGACGAAGGCCGCGTCGTCAGGGGAGAGGGCCATGTTCTTCGGCGAGAGCGGGTCGATCGCCGGCGGCACGATCCGCACCCCGCCGTCGAGGCCCTCCGGGACGTACTGCTGCATGTGCCAGACGCTCGCCTCGTACGGCTCGATCAGTGGCCGGAGCCGCGCGAGCGTCTCCGGGTTCGGCGTCGAGAGGTCGATGTGGCAGCGCCAGATCCAATGCCGGGACTTGTCCGGCGCGTTCATGAGCAGGCCGGCCGGCTGCGGGTCGTGGATGATCACCACGTCCCACCCCTCCTCCAGGTCCCGCGCGTTCATCGCGTTGTATGCCTGGAACACCTCCCACTCCTGGTCCGAGATCGACTGTTCGTCGCCCTGGAGCGAGTTGTGCATCAGCTTGGTGACGTTGAAGAACTCCTCGCGCCCGAGGATCACGTGCCAGTGCGCGTCGAGCCCGATGTCCCTCATCAGCGGGACGATCGTGTAGAGGATCTCGGAAACGCCGCCGCCGAACGCCGTGGCGCTGACGTGCAGCACGCGCCTTCCCTCGAGCGGCTCGGCGAGCGCACGGGCCTGCTCGATCAGGTCCTTCCCCACTATGTGCGTGTAGTCCGCCAGCGACCGCTGGCCGAGAGCGACCTCCTGAAGCATCCGCGGAAAGCTACCTAAGCGTTGGCGAGCGCTCCGATCCCGCGGTCGATCGCGCCGAGGATCCGATCGTGAAGCTCGCGATTGGCGGACGTCACGCACGACATCTGGAAGTCGGCGCCGGAGCCGAGCAGGGGGCGGTCGGAGAGCCGGTTGCCGTAGGCGTCGGTGACGATCGCGCCGGCGCGCTCGCAGATCAGGACCGCTGCGGCGAGGTCGTACGGCGAATTGTTCAGCAGCACGCCGCCGCCGACGCGCTCGAACTCCTCACGCATCCCCGGCACGTCGGCGACGAGGCGCGGCCCGGGCTCGACGTACGCGTCGAGCTGGCCGGTGACGATCCGCGTCATATCGAACGTGGCGGAGCCCAGGTCGAACGTCCCGCCGCCGACGGACGAGCCGTCGATCAGCTCCTCCAGCACCCGGACCGTCGGCACGACCGGCCGCCCGCGAAACCCGTAGCTCCAGAACAGCCGGTCGAGATCCGTATTCGCCGAGAGCCGCGGCTCCGGCGCGACGGCGCCGTCGCGCGTCGCGGCGAACACCGCGCCCGACTTGATCTCCACGACGCAGCCGGCCTCGACGTCCCCCATCGCCGGCTCGCCGCCGCCCACCGGCGCAGCCGCGACCGAGACACAGGCTGATTCGAGCCCGGCCATCGCGGGCCGGGTCCCGTCGATCGGGTCGACGACCAGCACCCATTCCGGGGACCCGTCGCCCTGCACCAGGCCCCGGTCCTCCGAGTAGAAGGCGACGTCCGGCGTCCGCTCGGCCAGGTACTCCTCGAGGAACGATTCCGCCTCCTCGTCGATCGCGAATGTGACATCGCCACCCTCGCCCGCGCCGGCGTGCTCGCGGCCGGCGTGCGACCCCAGGCCCGGCAGCACCTGCTCGCGCAGCGCGAGCGCGAGCTCGCGGGTCAGCGTGTGTACGTCCGTCACTCCGGCCGGGGCACGTCATCGGGGCGCTCTTCGAGCGCCACGGTGATCTCTTCGTGCTCGCCGTCGCGGATCAGCTCCACCGAGATCTCGGCGTCGGGATCGAGACGGGAGATGATGCGAGGCAGGTCCGTCTCGGCGAGGATCTCCTCACCCTCCACGGCAACGATGACGTCACCGCCGATCGTGTAGGGGATGCCCTGGAAGGTGATCTCCTGGTCGCCGGCCTGAATGCCGGCGTCGTCGGCAGGGCCGTCAGGGGTCACCGTCGCGATCAGCGCACCGGCGTCCACATCGACGCCGATCCGCTCGGCGAGCTGCGGATAGAGCGGCTGCGTTTCCACCCCGATGTACGCGTAGTTGACGTCGCCGCCGTCGCGGAGCTGGTCGATCGACCGGCTGGCGAGATCAATCGGCACCGCGAAGCCCACGCCCTGATTGCCGCCGGACGTCGTGTCGATCTGCTGATTGATCCCGATCACGCGGGCCTCGGCGTCGAGCAGCGGTCCGCCGGAGTTCCCAGGGTTGATCGAGGCATCGGTCTGGATGGCCCCGTCGATCGCGAAGTCGGTCAACGACGGAATCGATCGATCCGTCGCCGAGACGACACCGACGGAGAGTGACTGCCGCTCGCCGAAGGGACTACCGATGGCCGCGACCGGATCCCCGACGGATGCCTCATCGACATCCCCGAGCTCGATCGGATCGAGGTCGAGACCCTCGGGATCCACCTTGAGCAGCGCAACGTCCCCGAACGGGTCGAAGCCCACGATCTCGGCTTCAACCACGTTCCGGTCGGCGAACTGCACGAAGACCTCCCGTGCGGGGTTCACGTCGGCGCTGCCCTGTGCCTCGCCGTCGGTGACGACGTGAGCGTTGGTGGCGATCTCGCCTTCGTCGGAGATCACGAACCCTGAGCCCTGGCCGGCCTGCGGCCCCACGCCGCCGAGCGGGTTGCTCCCGGCCGAGAAGATCGAGCGGATCGTCACCACGCTGGGCGCCGCGGTCTCGTACACCGCCTGTGCGTCGAACGCGCCGCGCTCCGCTTCGATCACCAGGCGACCGGTGTCGGGCGCCTCGGAGGTCTCGCTCTCCACCGTCGTGGTCGTCGCCTCATCGTCCTCACCGCACGCGGCCACCCCGAGCGTGGCGACGACCGTCGCCAGAACCAGCGCGATCGGGCGGGTCACGCTCGAACCCTCGCAGCCGCCGGCAGGCGCAGGACGAACTCCGTGCGCCCTCGGCGGGAACGAAGCAGGAGGTCGCCGGCCATCAGGCGCGCGAGCTCGCGGGCGATCGCCAGGCCCAGGCCGGAGCCCGAGACCTCGTCGGCGGTGAAGAAGCGCTCGAAGACCTGCTCGCGGTGGGCGGGCTCGATGCCCGGCCCGTCGTCGCGGACGGTGAGGGTGGGCGCTCCGTGCTGGAGCTCGGCTGTCACGGTGATCCTCGTGTTCTCCGGAGTGTGCGAAATCGCGTTGTCAAGCAGGATACGGATGATCTGCGCGACCCTGTCCGGATCGGCGCCGGCCACTATCCCGGGCTCTCGCTCCAGCTCGAGGACGGAGTCGCGGCGCTCCAGAGAGGGTGCGAACTCGGCGGCGACCGATTCGGCCACGTCGGCCAGGTCGACGGGCCCGGCCTCAACCTGCAGCGCGTCGGCGTCGAGCTTCGACAGGTCGAGCAGGTCCGTCGTGAGCTTGGTCAGCCGGTCGACCTGGCCCCGCATCGTCGCCATGAACTCCGCCCGCGCCCTCGGGTCCGGGTCCTCCTCGTCCAGCAGTTCCATGAAGCCGCCCAGCGAGAAGATGGGGGTACGCAGCTCGTGCGAGGCGTTGGCGATGAACTCCTTCCGCGCCCGATCGAGGCGGTTGAGGCGCTCGCGCATCTCGTTCAGCGTCGTCGCCAGCTCCCCGACCTCGTCGGCGGAGTCCACCGGAATGGGTGTCGAGAAATCTCCCTCCGCCACGCGCTGCGCGGCGAGATCGAGGCGGCGCAGGCGGCGCGAGTGCGCACGCGCGGCGAGGAACCCGGCCGCCAGCGCCGCCCCCAGCGCGATGGCGCCGGCGATCAGGATCTGCCGTTTGATCAGGGCCACGTTGTCGTCCACGTCGGCGAGCGAGTCCGAGAGCACCACGACCCAGCGCGGGTCTCCGCGGGCGGACAGTGTCTGGGCCGTCTCGCCGAAGCGTGCGCCCGAGATCCGCTCGACAGCGCTGGCCGCGGCGCCCGTCTGTAGGGCGGCGGTGGCGGCAGGATAGCTCGGCGCGAGGGCGGTCTGCTCGACGTCCGAGTCGGCGACCACGAACGACGGGCGCAGGCCCGAGGGCTCCTCGCGGACCCCGAGGACCGTCACCCGCGCGCCGGCGCGCTGGGAGAGCTCGAGCGTCAGCCGGCGAAGCTGTGCGGGCGAGCGGCCGTCCTCGATCACCGCCGCGAGCGCCCGCCCGGGCTCGGCCGCCTCGTCCTGGAGGCGGCGGAGCTTCTCGGCCGTCAGGCTCGACGAGAGCTGCGGGACGACGTACAGGTAGATGAAGCCGATCGCCGCCGCTGTGATCAGCGAGAACAGCAGGACGAGCTGATTACGAACGGAGCTAAACACCGGCGGCTGCTCCGCTTCGCGTCCGCTGCCGCCGGGCGCGGGCATGTTGCCTGACCCGGCAGGTCGTAGGCGTCCCTACCGCGACTTCGTCGCTGGTGCCGGCGTTCATCCGTCGCCGTCGCGGAACCGGTAGCCCACCCCTCTGACGGTGAACAGGTACTCGGGCCGGCGCGGGTCGCGCTCCAGCTTCTCCCGCAGGTGCCGGATGTGGACGTCGATCGTCCGCGGGTCCCGGTACTTCGAGTCGCCCCAGATCCGCCCGAGCAGCGTCTCGCGCGTGAACACCCGCCCCGGGGCGGACGCGAGCGCGGTGAGCACCTCGAACTCGACGTAGGTCAACTTCACCTGATCGCCCCGCATCTTGACCGCGCGCCGCTCGAGGTCGATCTCGAGGTCCCCCGCGACGATCGGCTCGTCGCCGGCCTGCCCGCCCCCCATCTCGGCGCGGCGGAGCGCGGCGCGGACGCGGCTGCGGAACTCGCGGACGGAGAACGGTTTGGTGATGTAGTCGTCCGCCCCCATCTCGAGGCCGACGACCTTGTCGATCTCGTCGTCCTTCGCGGTGAGCATGATGATCGGCACCTGGCTGCGGGTTCGCAGCCGGCGGCAGACCTCGATCCCGTCGAGTTTCGGAAGCATGATGTCCAGCACAACCAGATCGAACCGCTGCTCAGCGAAACGCTCCAGGGCCTCACGGCCATCCACGGCCGACACCACCTCGTAGCCGTCCTTGGCGAGCGGGTAGGTGAGGAGCGTCTGAACGGCCGGTTCGTCGTCCACCAAAAGGATGCGCGGCGAGCCCTCCCCGGTCATATGAATAAGGGTACGCGCCCGTGTTGGACCTGAACGCATACAGACTCGGCTTCGCACCGCTGCTCGCAGCGCTCGTCATCGTCGCGTTCTCCCTGCAGGGCGTGCCCGAGCCCCAGGAGCCGGCCGTCGGCACGATCGAGTTCAACGCGGAGGCCGCGGCCGACTCGGCGCGCGACCTTGCGCGCGTGGCTCCCGATCGACGCGCCGGCTCCGAAGACGCGGCCGCGGGCGCCGACTTCGTGCGCAAGAGCTTCGCGGAGATCGCCACAGGCTCGGTCGCCGAGCAGACGTTCGACGCCTCAGTGAACGACGAGGACGTCGAGCTTCGGAACGTCATCCTGACGTTGCCCGGGAGCAGCGACCGCGCGATCCTCGTGATGGCCGAGCGCGACACGCGCTCCGGCTCGGGCGCCGCATCGAGCGCCTCGGCGACCGGGGTGCTGGTGGAGCTCGCCGCGGAGCTCGGCGTGGCCGGGCGGCAGCGCACGCTGATCTTCGGCTCGATCGACGGCGCGGGCGGCGAGGCGGAGGGAACCCGCGAGCTCGTCAACGGCCTCCCCGAGCGCCTGAGCCTGGAGGCCGCGGTCGTGATCTCCCAGCCCGGAACCGCGCAACCGTCGGAGCCGCACCTCGTCACCAGCTCGGGCGGCGAGGTGCGGCCCTCCCAGTCGCTGATCCGGACCGGCGAGGAGACCCTGGCCTCCCGCGCGCAGGCGGGAGCCGGGCTGGACGCCGCGCTCGGCCAGGTCGCGCGTCTCGCGCTGCCCGCGGCGGCAGGCGCCCAGGCGGCCCTGCTGGCCGAGGGCGTCGACGCGGTGGCGATCAGCGGGGCCGGCGAGGTCCCCCTGCCCCCGGAGGACTCGGGCGACGGACAACTCTCGCCCGAGTCCGTCGAGCGCTTCGGCGCGACCGTCCTCGCTCTGGTGGGAGCCCTGGACACGGCTCCGGCTCCGGCGGTCTCCGAGCCGGAGTCCTATGTCCGCCTGGGCGACAACACGATCCCGGGCTGGGCGATCTCCCTGCTCGCCCTCGCGCTGCTCGTCCCGCCGGCGCTCCCGGTCGGCCTGGCGCTCGCCCGCGCAAGGGCGGGCGGAGGCAGCCGTCTCGCCCTCGGCTGGGCGGCCGAATGGGCGGTCGTCGCCCTGACACCGCTCGTCGCGCTCTACCTCCTGGCCTTCGCGGGGCTGATCCCGCGGCCGGAGGTCCCGTACGACCCGGGGCGCTTCGCGGTCGGTCCGGCGGAGGTGATCGCGATGGTGTTCTTCGCGGGGCTGGTGCTGGCCGCATGGTGGATGCTCGGCCTGCGCCGCGCGCCGGCACGCCCGGACCGCGCCGTCCTCGGGGCCGCGGCGGGCGCGCTCTGCCTCGCCGCCTGCTTCGTCGCGTGGGTGGCGAATCCGTTCCTGGCGCTCGCGATGTCGCCGCTCGCGCACGTGGTGATGGTCCACGCGATCTCCGGCCGGCTCGCGACCGGCGCCGCGGTCGGATTGGCGCTCGTCGCGGCGCTGCCGGTGACCGCGGTGGTCCTGGACGTCGCCGGAGCGCTCGATTGGGGCGCCTCCACGCCCTGGCAGCTCGTCGTCCTGATCGCCGGCGGCGGCCTGGGTCTTTTCGCAACCGCCTCATTGGCGGTGGCGCTCGCCGCGGTGGTCGCCGTGGTGAGGGCGACGTTCCGCTCAGGGACCTCCGCCCTGGGTGCCGCGCCTCAGACCGCGCCTAGGGGGCGACCCTGAATGGACTCGGGCTGGACAGTTGTTGGATCAACGTCCGGCATGGAAGAGACGATGGCTGGGTACGGAGCAGCTTGTAATGCAAGTAGCGGCAAGCCCCAACATGGACGTTGACGACCGAACCGACCCGATCGAGGACCCAAGGATGGCCGACATCAAGAGGCGTATCGCCGAGGGCTACGAGGTGGACTCAGAGCAGGTTGCGCGGGAGATCCTCCGCAAGGCCCGGATGCTCAAGTGGGCTCGGCAGGAACTCGTGAGCTCACCTGGTCGTACCCCCGCACGTCCAGCTCGCGGCCTGTAGAGCTACGCAGGGCCAGACCCTCCCCGGCCTCGACCCCGCCCACGACGGCGGGGCCGAGGCCGACATCGCGAAGTGCCGCAACCGCGTCGTCCATCCGATCCCGCGGCAACGCCGCCAGCAGCTCGTAGTCCTCTCCACCGGAGGCGGCCAGCAGCTCCGGGTCCTCGCCGACGGCCGCGGCCACCGCGAAGACCCCCGCTTGGACCGGCACTGCGCCCATCTCGACCGCGAGCCGCACCCCGCCGGATTCGGAGACGTGGCGCGCGTCTCCCGCGAGGCCGTCCGAGAGATCGATCATCGCGGTCGCCCCGGCGGCAGCGAGCGCCCGCCCCGCCGTGAGGCGGGGGCGGGGACGTAGCTGGCGGGCGCGAAGCGCGCCCGCGGTCTCGTCGTCGAGCGCGTCGGCCAGCTCGGGCCGCTCGAGCAGGCGCAGGCCGGCCGCGGCTCCCCCGATCGGCCCCGTCACCAGTAACACGTCGCCGGGCTGGGCACCCGAGCGCGTCACCAGGTCGCCGGCCGAGTCGGCATGCCCGACGGCCGTGACGGCGAGGAACAGCACCGGCGAGGCGACGATGTCGCCGCCGGCGACCACCACGCCGGATTCGACCGCCGATGCGGCGAGCCCGTCGGCGATGCCGGCGAGATCGTCCTCGGTCAGGTCGTCGGGCAGGCCCACCTGCACGTAAGCCTCCCCGGGTCCCGCGCCCATGCCCGCGAGGTCCGAAAGCGCCGACGCCATCGCCTTCGCGCCGATCGCCTCGGGCGGAAACGTGCGGCGCCGGAAGTGGACGCCGTCGACGATCGCGTCCACGGAGGTCGCCGTGACCCCGCCGGGAGCCGTGACCGCAGCGTCGTCGCCGCTGCCGACGACCAAGCGCTCACCGGATCCGGCGCCCGCATCCGCGATCCGCTCGCGAAGGAGGTCGATCAGCTCGAACTCGCCGCGCATGTCTCGACCTTACGCCGATTCAACCCAGCGACGTACGAGTGGATCGGCGTGGGCAGTAGCTCGTACGTGCCGGCTAGGGCGCGGCGCCGCCGTCGCCGTTACCCGCACCGGGCGTCGGCAGTGGTTCCTGGCCGGCGCCGGGGGCGTAGGTGTCGTCCGGGTAGCCGTCGGCCTGGCCGTCGCCATCCGTGTCGGTCGGCTCGACCGCCTCGGTCGGATCGGTCGGATCGGTGGTGGTCTCGTCCGGCGAGACGCTGTAGCTGCCGGCGCCGGCGGACAGGCTGACCGGGTCCTTGGGCTCGGGGAAGTCGTCGCATGGCTCAGCAGCCGCAACCGACATGTAGTCGTGCCAGATGGGGCCGGCCAGGTCGAAGCTGTAGCCCGGGAGCGGCACGCGAGCGTCCGGGTTGCCAACCCACACCGCGGTTGAGACCCGCGGCGTGTACCCCACCGTCCACGCATCGGACTGGAGCTCGGTGGTGCCGGTCTTGCCGGCGGCCGGACAGGGGATGTCGCAGCAGGTGAGGGTTCCGTAGTCGAACGTTCCGGTCATCACGTCTGCGACCTCGTATGCGACCCCGTCGGAAAACACCCGCTTGCCCTCGGCCTTACTGGGCTCGTCGACCTCGCCGTCGGGGAACTCGACTCGGCTGATTGCGGTCGGGTCGTGATGGACGCCGCCATTGGCGAGCGTCGCGTAGGCATTCGACATCTGCAGGACCGAGACCCCGCGCGTCAGGCCGCCCAGCACCTCGGCCGGATACCCGCCGAGGTCGGCGGTGATGCCCATCTTCTCCGCGGTCTCGACCATCGAGTCGGCGCCGATGTCGAGGACCAGCTGGGCAAAGACCGTGTTGATGGACTCGGCGGTCGCGTCGCGGAGGCTCATCGTGCCGCCGCCGCCGCCCGAAACGGGCCACGGCGGGCAGCCGTCGCAGGGCGTCAGGGTGATCGAGTCGGGCGCGGAGTAGTAGGTCGAGTCTGGGTCGATGCCCTGCTCGACAGCAGCGGTCAGCGCAAACGGCTTGAAGGCGGAGCCGGGCTGACGCTCGCCCTGGGCGGCGAGGTTGAACTGATCCTCGTCGTAGTTGGTGGACGACGCCATCGCCAGGATCTCGCCGGTCTGCGTGTCGGTCGAAACAAGCGCCGCCGCGGCATCGGTCACCGGATGGTTCGCAATCGCCTCGCGAGCAAGGATCTGTAGCTGCGGGTCGATCGTCGTGTAGACCTCGAGCCCGCCGAGCCGCACGGTGTCGGTTCCGTACTCGTCGATCAGCTCCTGCTGGACGTAGTCGAAGAAGTACTGCTCCTTGCGCACGTCGTAGCGCGTGCCCCGCTCGAGGCTGAGGCCCCCGGCGACGCTCTTCTGGTACTCGGTCGCGTCGAGATAGCCCTGCTCCTGCATCGCGTTGAGCACGAGGTTGCGCCGCTGCGCCGAACGCTCGGGGTTGATGAACGGGTTGTACTGCGACGGCGCCTGCGGAAGCCCGGCCAGGAGGGCGGACTCGCGGACGTTCAGGTCCGAGACGTGCTTGTTGAAGTAGACCTGCGAGGCGGCCTCGACACCCACGGCGGTGTCGCCCGCGTTGGTCCCGTAGGTGGCCGTGTTCAGGTACTGCTCCAGGATCTGCTTCTTCGAGTAGCGGTCCTCGTAGTCCATCGCCATCTGCGCCTCTTCGAGCTTGCGCTCGAGCGTGTCCTCGGGCTTCGCGATGTAGAGGTTGCGAACGAGCTGCTGGGTGATCGTGGACGCCCCCTGCTCGATGTCGCCGGCCTCGACGTTCTCGACCGCCGCGCGGACGATCGCCGAGACGTCGATGCCGTCGTGCTCGTAGAAGTTCTCGTCCTCGATCGCGATCGTCGCTTCCTTGAGCGACCTGGGGATCTCCTTCAACTGGACGCGCTCGCGGACGATGTCCGCGTCGATGAACCCCAGGCGCTCGCCGGTCGCGTCGTAGACGACGGAGTTCTCGCCGCTGTCCAGCGGCTTCAGATTCTCGATCGACGGCGCGCCGGCCATCACGTTGTAGACCCAACCAGCGCCGACCGCGGCGGCGATCCCGAGGATCCCGAGGAACACGAAAACCCCCAGCAGGATCTTCTTGCCTACCGAGGGGCCCCCGTTCGAACGGCGATGTCGTGCCCGCGCAGACATGGTCGGTTACCCGAGAAGGGTAACGAGAGGGATTCGCCGTCAGATCAGGTTATTCCTCGTCGCGGGCGAGGATGCCCGCCTCGGCGAGGAGCTGGTGGGCGCGCTCGCGCAGCGCTGCCTCCTCGCCGCCGACGCCGGTTCCGCCCACGCTCCGCGGGCCGTGTACGACCAGCCTGACGCCCTCGGGCGTGAGCTCCCTGACCTCGATTCCCGATGCGTCGAGCGGCCTGAGCGCCTGGCGGGCGGCCTGGAGATCGGCGCCGGGCGGCAGCCAGACGGCAGCTGCCGCCGGGGCGCTGTGATCGCCGGTCGAGCGGTTGAAAACGGTCGAGGTCACCACGTGCTCGTTGGGGATGATCATCAGCCGGCCGTCGCCGGTGTCGATGTACGTGTAGGAGAGCGTCAGGTCGTCGACGCGGCCCGTCTCGTCATCGATCGTGATCGTGTCGCCGATCCGGATCGGCTGGGTGAAGGCCAGGAGGATCCCGGCGAGCGGGTTGGCCAGGACCTGCCGCGCGGCCAGCCCGAGCACGATGCCGAGCACGGCGCTCGACGCGAGCAGCCCGGTGGCCAGCCGGTCGAGCTTGGTGAACTGATTCAGCGCGAGGAGGCAGCCGATCAGGACGATCACGACGAAGATCAGCCTGCGCACCACCCGCAACCGCGTCCTCGCGGCGCGCGACACGCCGGCCTCGGTGACACGGTCCGCGACGCGCCCCGCACGGGCCAGGACGAACCTGTCGACCACGTACGCGACGAGGAACGTGACGGCCAGCGTGATGACCGCGCCGATCACGTCCTCGTTCTGCTGCCAGAAGCTTTGGTCCTCCATCAATCCCGATCCTGTCAAGCTGCGCCGCTTGATGGCATCTTCAACGGTCCGCGCCGTCTTTCTCGACGCCCTCGGCACCCTGGTCGAGCTCGAGCCGCCCTGGGTGCATTTGGCGGCGGAGGTTGAGCGGGAGCCCGACGACGAGCGACCTCGTCCGCGCCGTTCGCAAGGAGATGGCCTACTACAAGGAGCACTCGCACGAGGGACGCGACGCGGATTCCGTCGCCGCCCTGCGCGCGCGCTGCGCGGACATCCTCTCGTGGGAGCTCGACCGTGAGGTCACCGTCGAGACGATGATGGCCTCGATCCGGTTCCACCCGTACCCGGACGTCGCGCCCGCCCTGGCCGAGCTCCGCTCGCGCGGCATCCGGCTGGTGTGTGTCTCGAACTGGGACGTGTCGCTGACGGAGGTGCTCGAGCGCTGCGGCCTGGACAACCTGCTCGACGGGGTCGTCACCTCGGCCGGCTCCGGGTCACGCAAGCCCGACCCGGTGATCTTCTCCCAGGCGCTCGAGATCGCGGGCTGCTCGGCGCACGAGGCGCTCCATGTCGGCGACACGCTCGACGAGGACGTGGCCGGCGCCGACGCCGCCGGGATCCGCGCGCTGCTGCTCGACCGCGACGGCAGCGGCGATCTCGGCTCGCTCGCCGAGGTCGCTGACGCATTGGGTGGCGACACGTGAGCGAACTGCCGCCGCCCCGGCCCGAGGAGCGGCTCGACGAGCCGGGCGTCGAAGCGCGCCCGGCTTCCTCGGCCGGGCCACCCGGCAGCACGGCCGAGCCGGAGCCGGCCGGCCTCGGGCGGCGGTGGCTCGCGGGACTGATCGACCTCGGGATCGGCTGGCTCCTGGTCGGGATCGTCGTCTATGCGGCGGTTCCGGAGATCGAGTCAGAGACGCTCACCAGCTCGCAGGAGCAGTCTGCCGGCATCGCGATCCTGATCGCGCTGAGCATCTGGATCAACTACATGGTCTTCGCCGAGTGGCGCTTCGGGCGGACGATCGGCAAGGCAGCCCTCGGCATCCGCGTCGTGCGCCTCGGCGGGGGTCACCTGACCTGGAACGCGGCGCTCGCCCGAAACCTGCTGCGCCTGCCCGACCTGATCGCGATCTTCTTCACGGTGCCCACTTCCGAGCATCGCCAGCGCCTCGGCGACCGCGCGGCGAAGACGGTCGTGCTCCGCCTGCGTGCCGACGAGCGGCTCGCGGCCCCGGCCGGCGCCGCGCCCAACGAGAGCGCCGAGTGGGGCGGCGCCCGCGTCCTCGCCGGCCTGGTGCTGCTGCTCCTGATCTCGCTCCTGGCCGCGCTCATCGCTTCCGCCTTCGACCCGGACCTGGAGACGCTGAGCGCCGTACTCGTACTTCAGGGCCTCTTGGCAGCCGCGATGGTCTATGTGCCGTTTCAGGTCGCGAAGGCCGAGGGGTACGCGCGGCCCGCCGAGCTCGGCCTCGGCCCGTCGCTGCGCGCCCCGGTCTCGACCGCGGTGATCGGCTACATCACCTACCTGGCGTGCGCGCTCGTGATCTCGGCGCTGTTCTCGCCCGAGCAGGAGGACATCACCCGCGAGCTCGGCGTCGACGAAGGCGTCCTTGGCGCAATCGCCGCCTTCTTCCTGATCGTGATCGCAGCGCCGGTGGCCGAGGAGATCTTCTTCCGCGGCTTCATGTTCGCCGGCATCCGCTCGCACGGCTCCTTTCTGGTGGCGGCGCTGGTCTCCTCCGGGATCTGGGGGCTGTTCCACTTCACCGGCGAGGGCTCATGGCCGGTGGTCCTGCAGCTCTCGCTGTTCGGCGTGATCCTCGCCGCCGTATACGAGCGCACCGGCTCGATCCGGCCGTGCATCGCGCTCCACATGCTGAACAACGCGATCGCGTTCGCGGTCCTGGCCTCCGGCTAGGCACCGGGGTCGCGGTCGTCGGTCGTGCGTGTCACAATCCCGCGCGTGAGAACTCGCGGCATCCTCGGGGGGGTTGTCTCGCTGGCGCTGATCGCTACGCCCGGCGCCATGGCCCAGGCCCCGGCAACCCAGACCGACGCCGACCGCGCAACGGCGGCGGCCAACCCCAACCCGGCCGCCGGCGAGGGACAGCAGCGCGGCGCGCAGGCGCCGGCGAGAGCACGGATCAAGCTCGAGCTCAAGGGGATACAGAGCGGGAAGGTCGACGTCGGCAAGCGCTTCAGCGCTCGTCGGCACCGTCGGGCCGTTCGTCTCCGAACCAGGAGATCCTGCTGCTCGTCAAGCGCGACGGCCACACGGTCAAGCGCCTCACAAAGCCCGTCGAGCGCGGCGGCAAGGAGGGCAACATCGGGCGCTTCGACATCCGCAGCCCGAAGGTGATCAAGCCCGGCGACTATCGAGTGCGAGCGAACAAGCTCCCCACGCCCGAGCAGCAGCGCGCGCTGCGGGCCTCGCGCGGAGTCGAGGTCGACTACCCGGACCTCGACCCCGGCGATCACGGCAAGAACGTGAAGCTCCTCAACGAGCTCCTGAAGAAGAAGGCCTACTACACCGCGAATGGCAGCTCCTACGGCAGCGCCACGAGCCGCGCGATCCTGGCCTTCCGCAAGGTCAACAACATGAGCCGGACCCAGAACGCGACGCCCGGCATCTTCCAGAAGCTGGCAGCCGGCAAGGGCGGCTTCAACGTCAAGTGGGAGAGCGGCGGCAAGCACGTCGAGGCCGACCTCTCACGTCAGGTCATGGCGCTCATCAAGAACGGCAAGGCCAAGCACATCTTCCACATCTCCTCCGGAGCGCCGGCAACGCCGACGATCCGCGGCAAGTTCCCCACCTACCGCAAGGACTACGGGACGAACAGCCTCGGGATGATCCACTCCGTCTACTTCATCCGCGGCTACGCGACGCACGGCTACCACTCGGTGCCCACCTATCCGGCCAGCCACGGCTGCCTGCGCAACCCGTCCGGCGAACGCCCTGTTCATCTACAACTGGATCGACATGGGCGACGTCTTCTACGTCTACGGCTAGCGTGGACGCCGATCTCGACGGCGCCCGGGCGACCCTGGTCGCCGAGCTTCGCGAGCACGCGCTGATCATCGGCGAGGTCACGCTCTCGAGCGGCCGGACCGCGCAGTACTACGTGGACGCGCGCCGGACGCTGATGCGCCCGGCCGGGTTCCGCGCGGCGGGCGAGCTGATCGCGGCGGCCGCGACCGGCGCCGGGGCAAGCGCGGTCGGCGGCCCCGTGATGGCGGCGATCCCGCTGGCCTGCGCCGCGATCGCCGTGCCCGGCGGCGACGGGCTGGTGGGCTTCTTCGTCCGCAAGGAGCGCAAGGAGCACGGGCTCCAGCGCTGGGTCGAGGGGCCGGTGGAGCCGGGGAAGAAGGTGCTCGTCGTCGAGGACACGGTGACCACGGGCGGCTCGACCGTCAGCGCGATCGAGCGGATCCGCTCCGAGGGCCTCGACATCGTCGCGGCTCTCTGCGTGGTCGACCGCCTTGCGGGAGGCGCCGAGGCGATCGCCGCGGCCGCGGACGCGCCGTTCACGGCGCTCGACGACGATCGACGACGTCTATCCGGACCGACCGGACCGCTGAGATTGCCCCTTGGCAGGGGGGCCGGTCCGCAGCGAACGGAGTGCTTGGTAGGCCTGCTTGACCTCGTCCGGCGCCTTCTCCTTGGAGTTCTCGGCCATGACGGCGGTCACCACCGTCCGGCCCTCGCGTTCGAGGACGATCACCCGCAGGCGCTGGGGCACTCCGGTCTTCTTGGCCCTCGCGTCGCCCCGTACCTGATAGCCGGTGTAGCGGTGGGCGAACTTCCGCGGCTTCGAGGGTTTCAGCTTGCCCTTGTACCCCTCGAGCGCCGTGAACGTGTCAACGGCAAGCCTCTCGATGTCGCTGCTCACCGCCTGGTCGCTGCGGTCCGCCGACAGGCTCATGACCACCAGCTCGTCCGGGGCGATCAGCAGCGTCGCGGGCCCTCGCCTGGTGGCCTTCCAGCCCGGCGGCCGGCCGAACGCGAGCCCGTGGGCTCGGCTCCGGTAGGGCTCGAAGCCGCCGGGCAGTTCCGGCAGTCCCTGGCGGGTCTCCGGCTTGCGATCGACCACCGGCGCGGCCGGCTCGGCATCCTCGTCCTCGGCGCCGCAGGCGGGCAGTGCCGCGCAGACGAGGACGACGAGCAGGGCGGGCGTGACGCGAGGCACGACGCCAGCCTAGATGAGCAATTCCTTGTCTCTAGGCTGTGGTCCGCCATGGAGGCCGTCCATCCACCCCATCCTCGCACCCCCTATCCGCCGCTGATCGTCAACGCGGCGATCACCGGCATGGTCGCCTCGCGCGAGCGAGTACCCAGCCTGCCGGTCACGGCGAAGCAGATCGCGCGCGACGCGCGGGTCGCCTATCACCTGGGCGCCGGAGTCATCCACCTGCACGCGCGCGACGCCGACGGCCGACCCGATTGGCGACCGGAGGCGTACGAGGAGATCATCTCGGCGGTGCGGAGCGAATGCCCCGACGCGGTGCTGTGCGCGAGCACGAGCGGCCGCGCGCATTCCGAGCTCGACCGGCGTGCGGCGGTGCTGGGCCTCGAGGGCGACGCGAAGCCCGACATGGCCAGCCTCACCCTGGGGTCGCTCGACTTCGCCACCGGGCCCAGCGTGAACGCGCCCGAGACGGTCGAGGCGCTTGCGGGGCGGATGCTTGCCGCCGGGATCCGGCCGGAGCTGGAGGTGTTCGGCTCAGGCATGGCGAACGAGGCGCGCCGCCTGCTCCAGCGCGGGCTCATCCGTGAGCCGCTCTACGCGAACGTGATGCTCGGCGGCCACCACACGGCGCCCGCGACGATGCGCGAGCTCTCTCACCTGGTCGATTCTCTGCCGCCCGGCACCGTCTGGGCGGCGGGCGGCATCGGAGACTTCCAGCTCAAGGCGAACGCGCTCGCCGCCTTCGCGGGCGGGCACGTCCGCACCGGCCTGGAGGACTCCGCCCGCCTGCGGGCCGGCGACACCGAGGTCACCACCAACTCGGCGCTGATCGCGCGGGCCGTCGCCCTCGCCGACCTCGCGGGCCGCCGTGTCGCGACCCCGGCCGAGGCGCGCGAGCTACTCGGCCTACCGGAGCGCAAGGGGCCCTGCTACCGGATCCGGCCCGCCCGGGTGCCCGAGGACCGGCAGCCGATGCTCAATGTCCTCGAGACGGCGAACATGCACCGCGTCCCCTCCCCCGAGATGGACGACTTCGACGTCGGGGAGTGGTTCGTCGCCGAGGTGGACGGCGAGATCGTCGGCGTCGCGGGACACCGGATCCTGCGCGATGGGCCCGGCCTTGCCGGCAAGACCACCCTGCTCGCCGTCCTCCCCGACCAGCGCGAGCTCGGGATCGGGAGGGCGCTCCAGAGCCTGCGGATGGACCTGATGCGCGACGCGGGAGCGACCAGGGTGATCACCAACGCGGACCGACCGGAGACCATCGCCTGGTACGAGCGCCACTTCGGCTACGAGCGCGTCGGCGAGGTCGAGAAGCTCCACGAGTTCGGGCTGCCCGACGTCGACCGCTGGACGACGCTCGAGGCGCCGCTGGTCTGAGGGAAGCGCCCCGACCAGGATTCGAACCTGGGGCCTACTCCTTAGGAGGGAGTCGCTCTATCCAGCTGAGCTATCGGGGCTGCGGTCAGCTTACGGCTTGACGATGTTGCGGAAACACGCGAGCGGATTTATCGCGGTTGCTTCTAAGTGTTGGCGAATCTCCGCATTGCGCGATGGATTTCCTCGTGTCACCGTGGGCCCATGTCCACGCCGGCCACCCCGCCCCGATTGGACCGCGTGCTCCTGCGCACGGGGCGGGGCGACGACGAAGACGACCTCATCCGCCTGGCCGCGCTGGATAGCGCGCGCCCGCTGCCGGGTCCCGCGCTCGTCGCCGAGGTGAACGGCGCGATCGTCGCGGCATTGTGCGTGTCGACCGGCCGCACGGTGGCCGACCCATTCGTCCCTTCGCTGCACCTCGTCGAGCTCCTGCGCCAGTACGCGACCCGACGGCATGCCTCCGGCGCCGCGCCGCGCCGCCGCCGGCTGTTGCCCCGTCTCGCGCTCCGGGGAGGCTTGATCGGCGCCCAGCGTTCATGGTGACGGCCGAGGTCGCGCTGCTCGGTCCCGACGACGCCCGCGACGAGGCTCTGGTCGCGGATCTCGTCGACCTCATCAACGCTGCATACGCCGTTGGTGAGGCCGGGCTGTGGCTCGAGGGGACGACGCGGACCGGCCCGGGCGAGATCGCCGAGGCGATCCGCAGCGGCGGAGTGCTGGCGGCTGGGCTCCAGGGCCGCCTCGTGGGCTGCGCGTACCTGCATCCGGTGGACGCGCACACGGCGGATCTGGGCCTCATCTCGGCTGCGCCGGACCGGTGGGGCAGCGGCATCGGCCGCGAGCTGGTGCGCTCCGCTGAGGATCTGATCCGGTCGCGCGGCGTGACGACGATGCAGCTCGAGCTGCTCGTCCCCAAGGGATGGGTCCATCCGGAGAAGGCCCGCCTCCGCGGCTGGTACAACCGGCTCGGCTACGAGGTCGTCCGCTCGGCGCCGTTCGAGGAGGTGGCGGGACATCTCGCGTCCCAGCTCGCCGTCCCGTGTGAGTTCCTCATCTTCCGCAAGCCCCTGGCAGACGCGCCGGGCGGCGGCGCGCGCTAGCCCCTTCGACGGCGAGAAGGGTCGAGGAGCAACCGTCGCAGAAGCTTGCCGCTCGGCGCGCGAGGTATCCGCTCGACGATGCGGACGTCCCGAGGGCGCTTGTGGCTTGCGAGGCGGGCGGCGGCGAATTCGGCGAGCTCATCGCTGGAAGCGGGCCCCGAAAGCGCCACGTAGGCAACGGGCACCTCGCCGTCGCGACGGTGCGGGCGCCCCACCACCCCGGCGTCTCGCACCGCCTCATGTTCACGCACGCAGCATCGGGGCGACCTCCCGGCTGGCGATCGCGACCCTCGGCGTGATCAGGGCGACTCGGCCACGCGACGAGAAACGCGCGAGTAGGCGGCGGCGTTAGGCGTGGGTTTCACCCGAGCTCCGCCGACCGGAGCTTCGCCCGTTTACGTGTGTTCGGCCTCGAGCACCTCGGAGACCGCGCGGCTCACGCCCACCTCTCCGCCCGCTGCCTCGACCCGCTCGATATCCAAGTCTCCGAGCTCGCTGCCGACGAACTCGCCGGCCATCTCGACCGATCGATCGGCAGCGTCGCGGTCGCTGCAGAGGGTGATCGAGAAGAGCATCCCCTTCCCGGTCCGGTCCTCGCCCGCGGCGATCACCTGGTAGGAGACGAACCCGGGCATCTGTTCCAGCCGGGGGGCGAACTTCTCGTCGACCCGGTGCATGAGGTCGTCGACGTGCTCGCCGTCGACGAGGTACTTGCGCACGCTGGCGTACATCGATCCTCCTGTCGTTGAAGTCGCGGCTCGTCCGACACTACCCGGATCAGCCGCGGCCGGCTATTCGGACTCGGCGTCGGGATCGTCGTAGAGGCTCTCGGCCGCGACCTCGCCGAGCCGGCGATCCCAGAGCTTGACCTGCAGGAAGACGTCGTCGCCGAAGCCGTGGACCGCGTCCACCGCGATCAGCGTGAAGTCGCCGTCGTGAACGGGCGCCTGGTCGACGACCTCGCCGTCCAGCTCGGCCGTCACCGCGACCGCGCCGCGAACCAGCGGCAGTCCCCAGACCAGTGTGACATCGCCACCGCGGCCCGATTCGGAGCTCCAGTCCCCGATGACGTCGTCGGAGAGGTCCACCTGCCACTCAGGGTTGTCCTCGGACGTGACGTCAGTGAAGTCGGCGGTCGACGCGAAGTCGCTCGGCTCGCCCTCCGGGGGCCGCACGAACGAGACCCAACCGTAGTACTCGACCAGCACGGGCTCGGCGTCCTCCGGGGAATCGCCCGGCACCGATGGCTCCTGGGCGCGCGCCGTCGCGGGCACGTACACGCGCCCGCCCCAGGCGCGGTCCGGGAACCAGCGAATCGTCTCCGGGTCGAGCGGCGAGCCGGCCTCGGCGGCGAGCTCCTCGCAAGCCTTCGCGAACTCGGCGGTCAGCCGCTCGGCGAAGCGGCCCTGCGCCTTGCCCTCCTGCGAGGCGTCGGCGATGAAGCGGGGGAACGGGCGGGCGGTGGGTGGGCTCATGGGGTGGACAAGCCTAGATGAGCGCCTCGCGCAGGTCCGACGCCGCGCGCTCCGGCGCGTAGGTGTTGATGTCGACGCCGGTTCCGAGCTCGAAGCCGGCACGGATGGTGAGGCGTGGTGACAGGTCGATATGCCAGCAGAACTCCTCCGTCCTGCGCGGCGCGGTGCGGATCCAGAGGTTGTATTGCGGCAGGGTCCCGAACACCGAGGCCAGCGCCCGCAGGGCGGTGCCCAGCATCGCGGCGCCGGCTTCGCCCTCCGCTTCGAACGAGGGCGCCGGACGGCGCGGCACGATCCGCAGCTCGAACGGCGAGCGCGAGGCCCACGGGCAGATCAAGATCGCCTCGTCGTCGATCGCGACCAGGCGCTCGCGCCGGCGCACCTCCTCGGTAGCGACGTCGCCGAGCAGGTGAGAGCCCATCGTCCGCTCGTGGTAGGCCGCGGTCCGCTCGCGCTCCCGCGCGATCTCGGCCGGCACGAACCGCAGGCCGTAGAGCTGGGCGTGAGTGTGCTCGAGCGAGGCGCCCGCCAACGGCCCCTCGTTCACGATCAGGTGCACGTAGGAGGCGTCGTCGCCAATCACGCGCATCCGCTCACGCCACGCCCCGACCGCGACGGCAAGCTCGTCCTCACTGAGCCCCGCGAGCGAAGTCTCGTGCCGAGGCGTCGAAACGATCACCTCATGCGAACCCGCAGCCGGCTGCCGAGCAAACAGATCGGGATCACCGGTCCGCCGCGAGTCGGCAAGCGGATCCGCACTGCTCGAGAGGCCGGTCTCACCCTGTGCATGCTGCGCGCTGCCCGCTGCCTGCCGCCCCAGCACCGGATATAGGTTCGGAACCGACCGGACCCGCCACCCGGGCGCATCCGCGCCCCCGCCCCCCGGCCGATCTGCCCAGACCTCGGGCGGGGTGCGGTCCTCGCGGTCGTCGCAGAACGGGCAGTTCTCAGCGGCGTCCGGCCTGGACTCCGCGGGGGTCGGCGCGAACGCGTCCGGGCGTTCTGACCGGCCGGGGGCGAGGATGGCCCGGAGTCCGGTCAGCTGGTCTATGCGAATCTCGGGCGCGGTCAGGGGGCGTCGGAACTCGGCAGCGGCGCGGTTGTTGCCGGGCCGCTGCCCGGAACGAACGCTTTGAGCAGATCGATCGGAAGCGGGAAGACGATCGTCGTGTTCTGGTTGACGCCCATCTCGAGCAACGTCTGCAGGTAGCGGAGCTGCAGGGTCGCCGGGTTCTTGCTGATGATCTCGGCGGCCTGGCTGAGCTTTTCGGACGCCTGGAACTCGCCGTCCGCAGCGATCACCTTGGCGCGGCGCTCGCGCTCGGCCTCCGCCTGGCGCGCGATCGCGCGCTGCATGTCGACGGGCAGCTCGACGTCCTTGACCTCGACCGTCGTGACCTTGACGCCCCACGGCTCGGTCTGCTCGTCGATGATCCGCTGGAGCTCGATGTTGAGCCGCTCGCGCTCGGCGAGCAGCGCATCCAGCTCGGCCTTGCCGAGCACCGAGCGCAGGGTGGTCTGGGCGATCTGCGAGGTCGCGAGCAGGTAGTTCTCGACGTCGGTGATCGCCTTGTTGGGGTCGACCACGCGGAAGTAGGCGACGGCGTTCACCCGGACCGTGACGTTGTCCTTGGTGATGACCTCCTGCGGCGGCACGTTGAGCGTCACCGTCCGCAGGTCGACCCGGACCATCTGGTCGATGATCGGGATCAGGATGATCAGCCCCGGGCCCTTCTGGGCGATCAGCCGGCCGAGGCGGAAAATCACGCCGCGCTCGTACTCCCGCAGGATGCGGATCGCCGCGGCGAGCAGGATCAACAGCAGGACCGCGAGGACCGCCACGACTATGAGTGCTGCCATTAACCGACTCCTTCGCTCACATACAGCCTTGCCAGGCGGGCAAAGTTGGTTTCGCGCCTAGCGTCGCTCATCAAATACATCCACCTGGTCGGCCAGCGGCTCCACCATCAGGGTGAGTCCCTCGACCGACGCCACTCGGACTCTAACGCCGACCGAGATCGGGCCTTCGTCACGGCCGGCCGCCGGCTCCGCGCGCCAAAGCGCGCCGTGCAGGAACACCTGGCCGACGGGGTCGATCGCGACACGCACGTCCCCCTCGGCCCCGTGTAGCTCCTCCTCGCCTGCCCACACCGGCCTTCGCCGCGCCTCGACCACCTTCTTGACGGCCACCACCAGCAGCCCGCCCAGCACCAGCGCGACGCCGATCACCAGTGGCGGCGATATCTCGAACCCCTCGTCCGTGTCGAAGAGCATCAGGCCCGAGATCGCGAGCGCGATGACGCCCACGATGCCGACGATGCCGCCCGTGGGCAGCTGGGCCTCGGCGATGATCAGGCCGACGCCCACGACCAGCAGGATGATTCCGGCGGCGGTCACGGGAAGCTGGGCCGAGCCGTAGAGGCCGAGCACGAACGAGACCAGGCCGAGGGCGCCGGGCAGGATCAGGCCGGGGCTGAAGAGCTCGATCGCCAGCCCCAGGATTCCCGCCAGGATCAGCAGGAACGCCACGTTCGGGTTGACGATCAGCTGCAGGATGTCGTACTGCAGCGGCATGTCACGCTCGTCGATCTCGAGGCCGGCCGTGTCGAGCTCCCCGGCCTTCGGCCCCTTGACGACGAAACCGTCGAGCTGCGCCAACAGGTCGTCCTCGCTGCCGGCGATCACGTCGATGAGTCCCGCTTCGAGCGCCTCGGACGCGCTCACGTTGGTCGCGTCGCGCACCATCTCCTCCGCCAGCTCGGCGTTGCGCCCGTGCTCCTCGGCAAGGGCGGTGACGTAAGCGGCGGCGTCGTTCTCGATCTTTCGGCCCAGCACCTCGTCGATGTCGGCGCCCGTGATCGAGATCGGGGAGGCGGAGCCGATGTTCGTCTGCGGAGCCATCGCTGCGACGTCCGCGGCCTGGGTGACGAAGAGCCCGGCCGACGCGGCCCGGGCGCCATTCGGAGACACATAGACCACGACCGGCATCGGCGCGGCGATCACGTCTTTCACGATCTCGCGCATCGACGTGTCGAGGCCGCCCGGCGTGTCGAGCCGGATGATCGCGAGCTCGGCGCCGTCGTCGGCCGCGTCCTCGAGCGCACCGGAGATCCACGCCTCCGTGGCCGGGTCGATCGAGCCCGGGAGCTCGATCGAGACGGCGATCCCGGAGTCGTCCTGAGCGGGCGCACCGCCGGCCAGCAGCAACCCGCCGACCGCCACCGCGACCAGCGACAGGGATCGACTGAGAGGAAGCGCCCGCACACGGGTCATTATCCGCCTACGGAGCTACGGGGACCCCGGGGCTGCCGAAGAGGAGGAACCAGATGGTGCAGACGATTCCGACGAGGATCGTCGCGGTCATGATCAGGTCCTCGATCGGGTGCGTATTGGGACCCGTGTAGCGCTCGGACGAGAGGCTGCGGTTCCAGGCGTAGCGCACGGGCTTGCCCTCGTCGTGGATGACCCATGCTTTGAGCCAGGCCAGGCCGAAGGCGAGCAGCGAGTAGGAGATGATGATCCCGAAGAGAGCGACGCCCAGGCCCGAGAACGACGGCGCGGTCCCGCCCTGTAGCTGTGATCCGACCCAGACCCAGAGATACGGAACGCCGGCGCCGAACACCAGGATCCCGACGGCGGCGAGGGGCCAGCGGACGACCCGCCACACGAAGCGGCCGGTGCTGCGAATGGCTTCCATCGGGCTCATTGTGACATCCCCCCGAGGCAGTTGCTACCGAACCGTAGCTTTCACCGTGGCGCAGCGTATTGGTCGATGTCGGCGGCGAGGCTGGCCTCGTCCGTGTAGGGGCCGAGCTTGGTGAAGGTGACCTCGCCCGCCGCGTCGATGAACAACGTCGAGGGGAACTCGCGGCCGGCGTTGAACGAGTCGGCGATCTCCTTGTCGGGATCCAGATAGCTCGGGTACGGCAGCGGGAGCTCCTCGAGGAATGAGGCACCCGTCTCCGCCCCGTCGTCGGAGAGCAGGCCGAGGAACGCGACCTCGTCCTCGCGCTCGATCGCCTGCGCCTGGAAGAACGGAAACTCCTCCCGACAGGGGCCGCACCAGGACGCCCACTTGTTGACGACGACGGGAGTGCCCTCGAGTTCCGCGAGGCGGGACTCGAACCCGTCCAGCCCCTCATCCAGGATCTGGTTCGCGTCCTCGCGCAGCGCTGCGAGTTCCTGCGGGGCCTCCTCGATCGGAGCCTGGGCCTGATCCGCGGTCAGCTCTGATTCGGGGTTTCCCGCACCGTCGCCCGAGTCGCCGCCACCGCACGCCCCGAGGGCGAGGGCAGCCGCCGCCAACCCGCATGCAAAGGTGCTTTTCGCTGCTCGAGAGCTCATCCGCCGCATTGGAGTGGTACTTTTCAAGTGATCCCGCAAGGGGTTGCGGGGGCACCGGCCAGGCAGAGGGGAAAGCCGCGCCGACCGCCTCCACGAGCTTACATCGCTCGTCTCCGCGCGCTCAAGCGCCCAGACGGCACCTCACCGAAAGCCTTTCGATGGCCAACACCACCGACGTTGCCGCTGCGGCGGCACGCATTCCCAGCGAAGCCGACCTGGAGCGGGCGCAAGCCTTCACCCGGGAGCCGATCCTGCTCGAGGGCGAGTCGCTCACGGACCTCGCTCCGGACGGCGCACGCATGCTCGCGCTGCGGTCGGCCATCGCCGAGCTCGACGCCGGCGCCGAGGAGCCCTCGGTCGAATGGCGGCGCGAGTACTCGCTCGTGCTCGGGCTGGAGCGCTTCCTCTCGATGGAGCCTCCGACCCTGCTCGACGGGGCCGAGCTGAACGAGCACCAGGTCGACGCGCTGTCGGGCACGCTCGCCGCGCTGATCGCCGAGGTCGAGGAGGGCGAGAGCCCGAACGGCAAGGTGAACGGCAACGGCCAAGGAGCGCGCGGGACGACCGCCGAGCCCGAGGCGGCGGAGACGGAGAACGGCCTCAACGGAGACGCCGAGCTGGACGAGGAGCTTGAGCCGGACGAGGAGCCGCAGGACTGGGAGGACGAGGCCGCGGACGCAGAGGACGAGGTTGTCGCCGAGGCGCCCGAGGACCCGGGCGCGAGCAGGCGCTTCTGGTTCGAGCACGCGACCGGCGCGGGCAAGACCGTCGCCGCCGTTGGCTTCGTCGAGGCATCCCGCACCGGCGGCATCCTGATCCTCACCCACCGCCGCAACCTCGTCGACCAGTTCATCGGCGAGATCTCCGACCGCGGCTACAAGGAGCGCCTCTCGCCACCTCTCCTGGACGGCGCCGACCACCCCTACGGCCCGGTCACCGTCGAGACCTATCAGTGGTTCGTCCGCAACCACAGCCGCATCTCGGGCGCCTACTCGATCGTGATCTGCGACGAGGCCCACACCGCCCTCGGCGAGAAGACCAGCGCCTGCATCCGCGACATGCCGGGACCGGTGTTCATCGGCATGACCGCAACCGGCGCGCTGATCGCGCGCCACGTCACCGACCTCTTCCCCACCCAGACCTCCCGCTTCGACCTCGCCCAGGCCGCCCGGCGGGGCGTCATCGCGCCGCTCCGCTGCCTGCGGATCCCCCCCGGGCCCGGAGTGCGCTCGCTCGCGAAGGTGCCGCTGCGCCGCGGCGAGGTGGACCAGGACTTCGATCAGGAGGAACTGGCCAAGCTGCTGGACCAGGGCCCGTTCAACGTGGCCGTTGCCGACCTCTACCAGTCGCGGTTCCGCAAGGCCCCCGGCGTCCTCTACACCGCCGGCGTCAAGCACGCGAACAACGTGGCCGCAGCGCTGCGCGATGTCGGCATCAACGCGCAGGCGGTCTCCGGCGAGACGCCGAAGCGCGAGCTGGCCGAGATCCTCGCCGGCTTCGAGCGCGGCGACGTGGACGTGCTCTGCAACGCGATGCTGCTTGCCGAGGGCTGGAACTCGCCGCGCGCAACGCTCTGTATGCACCTCGCGCCGACCGCGTCACGCCGGGTCTACCAGCAGCGGGTCGGCCGCGTCACCCGCCGCGCCCCCGGCAAGGAGGCCGGCCTGGTCATCGACTTCGTGCACCCGGCAACGACCTCTGACGAGACCATCGTCACCCTCCATTCCCTGCTCGACCGCGACGTCTATCGCGGCGGCGCGATCGTCGTGGGTCCCGTTCGGCGCGGACGCGGGCGGCGGGTGCGTGTGGAGCGCCGTGTCGTGCCGGTTGCGGCCGAGCCCGAGCGCCGCCTGGTCGTCCTCGAGCGCGAGCTCTGGCGGATCGCGGTCGAGAACCTGAACTACTCCGAGCAGCACGCCTGGGCGGCCCTGGCCGGCGCCCGCGTAACGCCGAACCAGTGGCGCCGGGCCAAGGCGATGATCCAGCACGACGAGGGCAAGGAGCTGCGCCGCCGCTTCCTTCTGACCTGCGTGCAGCGCAACCGCAACCACCAGCTGCGGCTCAAGGCTCTCGCCGAGGTCGCCGCCCTCCGCGACGCCGAGGCGTTCGACGACTGCGTGGACATCGTCGCCACCTGGGGGCGCGACGACCGCCGCTCCGGCGCCAAGGTCCTGCTGCAGGCGCTCGCCGAGCGGCGCATCGGCCGCCGCGACCAGGCCCAGGCCTGGGTGTGGCGGCTCGCCGCGACCACGCGCGAGCTCCACGAGCAGTACGCGGTCCAGCGGTGGCCGGAGACCAAGCGCCTGCTGGGGCTGTTCGTCAACTCGTCCGGCCGCGCCCATGGCCGCAATGCCCGCCGGCTGGTGACCGCCGCGCGCCAGCAGGACCGCCGGCTCTCGATCTCGTTGCTCGCCGCCGCCGTCGCCCACACCCCGGAGGCCGAGGAGGTGCTGCGCGGCGCCCGGATGCGGATGGCCCGGAAGCCCTCCGCGGTTGCCCGCGAACTGCTCCGCAACTTCCCGAAGCCGGGTTCGAAGCGCCGGCGCCGGCGCAAGGGCAAGAGCGGCGGCAAGGCCGATGCCGACGCCAAGTCCAAGGACGACGGCAACGGCAAGCGCAAGCGCGAGAAGCTCGAGGAAGTGGAGGCGAAGGCCGACAAGGCGGAAACCGCGGAGGCCGAGGCCTCCGAGGACGTCAGCTCAGACGAAGGCTGACCTCGCCCGAGCCCAGGGTGACGCGCTCGCTTGCGGCGGTCTCCACGATCAGGTTGCCGCGCACGTCGATGCCCGCCGCCGTGCCCAGCCCCGAGCCGCCGGCGCTACCAGCCCCTTCCCAAGCGACCTCGCGGCCCAGTAGCGCATCGCGCGAAGCGAACGCGCCCGCCACGGCGCCAGGCTCCGCCGCCACCCACCTGCCGAGCGACTCCCGGAGCGCCGCCAGCGCCTGATCGGCCCCCACGCCGTGTCCAAGCGAGGTCGCGGGCCAGCGCAGGTCGTCAGGGAACTCGCCGTCGTCCACCGCGAGGTTCAGGCCGATCCCGATCACGGCCCATTCGGGCGGCCGGGCCTCGATCAGGACACCGGCGAGCTTGCGCTCGCGAAGCCAGACGTCGTTCGGCCACTTGACCAGGCATTCGACCGGCGCCAGCGACTCGGCCGCCTCGCAGACGGCGACGGGCACCGCGAGCGGCAGCATCGTGTGGCGTGCCTCGAGGGGACGCACGATCGCCGAGCAGAGGAGGGCCGCCCCGGGCGGCGCGGACCAGCGTCTGCCCCGGCGGCCCCGGCCGGCCGTCTGCTCCTCCGCGGTGACGAACGTTCCGGACTCGGCTCCGTTCAGCGCCAGCTCCCGAGCGCGGTCGTTGGTGGAGTCGGTGCGCCGGTGGTGGCGGCGCGGCCCGTCGAGACTCACGCCGGACTCAGCCTCAGTTCGTCGTCGCGTCCGGCCCCGAGCAGCTCGGCGGCGCTGCCTCGGTCCGCTGCGATCCCGAGCCGGCCCGAGGAGTCGCCGTAGACGACGAGCCCGCCGGCACCATCCGCGAAGGTCGCGCCGCGGGCGGCCGGAAACTCGCGCCCGGCCACGGCTATCGATAGTGGAGAGGGGCTCGCGCCGAGATCGTCCGTCCTCGCGTCGAGCACCAGGTTCCCGAACCGGTCCGCGTAGAGGACGTGGGTGACCAGCGCGTTACCGTCGCGTCGCGGCTCCGGTAGGTCGAGCGCCACGAGCAAGCCCGGGTCCATCGCCTCACCCACGGCGGCGAGGGGGCGGCCGGCCGCCAGATGAGCGGCCACCGGCGCGAAGACGTCCCGGCCGTGGAAGGTGGGCGCCACCGGCTCGAGGCGAAGCGAGGTCGACGAGACGTCGATCGCCTCGTCCACGCCGCCGACGCGGACCGAGGCCAGCGCCAGCACCCCGTTGTCGGGGCCCACGAGGAAGCCGTCGCCCACGCGGAGTGCGACGCCGCGCCGCTCAGACCCGACGCCGGGATCGACGACCGCAAGGTGGACTGCCGCGCCCGCGTGGGCGACCGCGGCCTCCAGCGCCAGGGCACCGCGGCGGACATCGCCGGCGGGAACCCCATGGGTCAGATCGACCACCCGCACCCCGGGCGCGAGCCGTGCGATCACCGCCCGGCAGACCCCGGCGAACTCGTCCTCGTAGCCGTAGTCGGACAGGAAGGTGACAGGGAGCGCACTCAACGGACATCCGCGAGCAGGGCCTCGACGACCCCCTCCGGGTCGTGGCGGTCGGCCTCGACGTCGGCGGTGCAGCCCGCGTCGGCGAGCGCCGCGCTCGTGACCGGGCCGATCGAAACCACCCGTGCGCGCTCTGGCATGCGCCCGCCGGTGACCTCGAGGAAGTTCCGGACCGTCGACGACGAGGTGAAGGTCACGTAGTCGGCCCCCATCGCCGCCTCCACCGCCTCCGGGGCGGGGTCCTCCCGAACGGTCTCATAGAGCGCGACGACGTCGACATCGGCGCCCCGTTCGCGAAGCGCGTCCGGCAGGACGTCGCGCGCCTCGGCCGCCCGGGCGACCAGCACCGGCTTGCCCGCTACCGGAAGCGGTTCGAGCGCCGCAACGAGCGCTTCGGCGATCGACCGCTCCGGCACGACGTCGGCGATCACGCCGCGCTCTCGCAGGGCCGCGGCGGTTCCCGGTCCGATCGCCGCCACCTGGGCTTGGGCGAGCGCCCGCGCGTCGCGTCCCGTCGCCTCCATGGCGTCGAACAGGAGGCGCACGCCGTTCGGGCTGGTCAGGCAAACCAGCGCGTACGTGTGGAGCGCCTCGACCGCGTCACGCACCTCGGGCGCGTCGATCCGCGACTCGATGCGGATCGCCGGCAACTCCACCACGTCCGCTCCGAGCGCCGCGAGGGTCGCGGCCATCCCGCTCGCCTGAGCGCGGGCGCGGGTGACGACCACGCGCCTGCCGTGCAGCGGCCTGCGCTCGAGCCAGGCGAGCGAGTCGCGGCGCGCCGCCACCGGGCCGAACAGCAGGACTGCCGGCGCCTTCAGGCCGGCCTCGATCACCGCATCGGCCAGGGTTTCGAGGGTGGCGCCTACCTGGCGCTGACCGCTCAGGGTTCCCCGTTCGACCGCAGCCGCTGGCTCGTCGGGATCCCGCCCGGCCGCGGCCAGGCTGCGCGCGATCTCGGGCACGTTCTTGACACCCATGTATATGACGAGCGTTCCCGGAAACCGAGCGAGCGCCTCCCAGTCGAGCGCGGTCTCGTCCTTCCCTGGATCCTCGTGGCCGGTGACGAACGCGACCGCCGAGGCGTCGTCGCGGTGCGTGACCGGGATGCCCGCGTACGCGGGCGCCGCCACGCCCGCGGTCACGCCCGGCACCACCTCGAACTCCACCTCCGCGGCCCGCAGGGCTTCAGCCTCCTCGCCCCCGCGGCCAAAGACGAACGGGTCGCCGCCCTTCAGACGCACGACCGAGAGCCCCCGGCGCGCGCGTTCGACCAGCTCCTCGTGGATGCGGTCCTGGGGGACGGAGGCGTCGCCCGGCTCCTTGCCGACGTAGCGGAGCTCGGCGTCCGCGCGGGCGCCCGCGAGCGCGGCGGACGGAATCAGCCGGTCGTAGAGGATCGAGTCCGCAGCCGCGATCAGCTCCAGGGAGCGCGCGGTCATCAGGCCGGGATCGCCCGGCCCGGCGCCGACCAGGTAGACCACCCCCGCCCGCGCGATCACGCGGACACCTCCCTCGCACGCTCGAGGATGTCGCCGGCGCCCGCGGCCAGCATGCGCTCGGCGAGGGCCTGGCCCACGGCCGCGGGCTGCTCGGGATCGCCCCGCACCGCGTCGCGGACCCACTCGCTGCCGTCTGGCAGCCCCGCGTAGCCGGCCACCGCCAGGGTCCCCTCCATATGGCGCGCGCAGATGCCGAGCGGCGTCTCGCAGGTGGCCTCGAACGCCGCGGTGGCCGCTCGCTCGGCGGTGAACTCCACCAGGGCCTCCCGGTCGCTGATCCCCGCCGCCGCCGCGGCCGTCCCGGCGTCACCGGCCCGGGCCTGCAGGGCCAGCGAGCCCTGTCCGGGCGCGGGGACCATCACCTCGGCGCCGAACCGGAAGCTGATCTCGGCATCTCGCGCCCAGCCTCCGGAGCCCGGCGACCGCCAGGACGATGCCGTCCAGCTCGCCCTCGGCGAGCTTCCGCAGGCGGGTGTCGACGTTGCCGCGAACCTCGACGACGTCAAGGTCGGGGCGCAGCGGCGAGCAGCTGCGAGCGACGGCGCAGACTGGCGGTCCCCACCGTCGCCCCGTCGGGAAGCTCATCGAGGGCGCCGGCGTCGCCCACGAAGGCGTCCGCCGGATCCTCGCGCTCGGGCACGCCGACCAGCGCGAGCTCGTCCGCCATCTCGCCGGGCACGTCCTTCGCCGAATGCACCCCAGGTCGGCCCCTCCCTCCAGCAGGGCGCGCTCCACGGACCGCACGAACCGGGCCTTGTCGCCGGGTTCGCCCTCGACGTTCGAGACGGTGACCAGCTCCGCGCCGCCCAGGGCGGCCGATATCGCCTCGGCCTGGGCCACCGCCAGCGCGCTGGAACGGGTGCGCTAGGCGGCTCCGGCTCAACAACGCCGGGGCTCGGCTTTGCTTCGCTCCGCCCACCGTGCGGGCGCGCGCGGAGTCAAGCTCGGTGACCTCGGCGTCCGCACGCTCCAGCGAGTCGGAGGCCGGATCGAGTCCGAACAGCTCGCGCAGCGCGTGCACGTGCGGGGAGAGGCCGTCGTCGCCGGCCGCGCGCTTCAGGCGCAGCGTCGGCTCGTGCAGGATCCGGCTCGCGATCGCCCGCGCCATCGCCCGCATCCGCTCGCGGTCGGCCTCGGTGAGGGACTCCCAGCCGGTCCTCGTTCTCGGCCAACGCCCGTTCGACGATCTCATCCGCCCGGATGCGGAGCGCCGCCACCGTCGGCGTCACCTCCTGGCCCGAGAGCCACTCCTGGAACCGGCCCCGCTCCGCGTCCAGGATCTGCTCGGCGCGACGGGCCTCCGCCTCGCGGCCTGACGTGTTGCGCTCCACCAGTGACTGCAGGTCGTCCATGTCGTGAACCGTGACGCCGGCGAGCTCGCGGCACGAGGGGTGGATGTCGCGCGGGACCGCCAGGTCGATCAGCAGCAGCGGGCGCTCCGTCGCGCTCCGGCATCACCTCGGCGAGCGACTCGCGCTCGATCACGTGGTGGGGGGAGCTCGTCGAGGAGACCACGATGTCGGCGTCGACCAGGAGACCGGGCAGCTCCTCGAAACGCACGGCGCGGCCGCCGAACCGCTCGGCCAGCCCAATCGCGCGGTCGTAGTGGCGGTTGGCGATGAAGATCGCGTCCACTCCCCGTGCGGCCAGGGCGCGTGCGGTCAGCTCCGCGGTCTCGCCCGCGCCGATGACCAGAACGCTGCGCTCCTCGAGGTCGCCCAGCGTCCGCTGCGCGAGCTCGACCGCCACCTGGGGCACCGAGAGGGCGCCCTCGGAGATCGCGGTCTCGGTCCGCGCGCGCTTGCCCGCGGCGAGGGCACCCCGGAACATGCGGTTCAGGATCGGGCCGGTGGCGTCCTCCACGAGCGCCAGCTCGTAGGCGCGCTTCACCTGCCCCTGGACCTCGGCCTCGCCGACGATCATGGAATCGAGGCCGGCCGTGACGCGGTAGAGCTGCTCGGCGGCTTCACCACCGCGGAGCGAGTAGAGGTGCGAGACGAGCTCGGTCGGGCGCGTCTCGGCGACACGCGCGAGGACCGAAAGCGCGTGCGACTCGGCGCCGACCGGATCGCTCGCGAACAGGTAGAGCTCGGTGCGATTGCAGGTGGAGATCGCCGCCGCCTCGCTGATCCCGGGAGCGCCGACGAGCTCGCCGAGCACGCTGACGGCCCGCCCCTCGGTCAACGCGAGCCGCTCGCGCAGCTCGAGCGGAGCGGTCTTGTGCGAGACACCCAGCGTCAGCACCTCGGCCATCAGCCGACCACCTCACGAGAGACCACCTCGGACTCAGCCTGTGGTCCGCCGGCTTCAGGCTGCGAGCCGCGTGCTCTCCGCTCGGCCAGATCCGCCAGCTCACTCAGCTCCTCGCGCATGCGGTCGAGTTCGCACCGCCATGATCGCGACGTAGATCAGCAACAGCGCGACGAAGACGACGTACGCGCCCGCCACGTACTTGCCCGCCTCGTCGAGCGGCAGCGCCGGCATCAGCCCGACCCTCCGGACGGCGCGATGCGAGAGGCCGGGGCGGCGGGCGCCTCGGAGTCCAGCGCCCGGCGCAATCGCGAGATCTGGCCGCGGGTCGTCTTGGCCGCGAGCTCGAAGCGCATCAACGTCACGAACAGCAGGGCCATGCCCGCGAGCGCGACCAGGAACGTGAACAGCATCTCGGCGGGCAGGCCGCCCTCGCTGGTGGCGAACACGCGCGGGTGCACCAGCGACTCGGCCAGCCGCACGGCCATGAAGTTGAGAGGGACGAAGGCGCCCGCGGTGATCGCGAAGACCGACGCGTAGCGCGCCTGGCGCTCGCGGTCCTCGATGGCGTAGCGCAGCGGGTAGTAGGTCGCGTAGAGGAGATAGACGATCAGGAACGAGACCAGCGTCGGCTCCTCCCAGACCCACCACTTGCCCCAGGCGGCGCGGGCCCAGATCGCGCCGGTGAGCAGGGCCGCGGTGCCGAAGATGATCCCCATGTGGATCGACACGTATGAGCGGACGTCGTGGATCGGGTTGCCGGTACGGAGGTGCGCGATCGCGTAGATCGCCGCCAGGATGAAGCCGCCGAGCGCGCAGATCGCGATCGGAACGTGCAGATAGAAGATCTTCTGGACGAAACCCTGGTCGGCGTCGTTCGGCGCATAGAAGAACGCCAGCGCGAACGCGCCGCCGAGGACGACCACGGTGGCGAGAGCCATCGTTCGCAGGCTTGGCATCTTCACGTTCATTCCGCGTCAGTCCTCGAGGAGGAAGTCGTAAACGGCATATCCGACCAGGAGGAAAACCAGATCGTAGAGAGCCAGCGTGCCCACCCATTTCCCGACCTCGTCGTAGGAAGGGCCGCCGGCAGCCAGCAACGGCTCGGCCGCGCCGCCCGCAGCGATCATCAACGGCACCAGGAGAGGGAGAAGGATGAGCGGGGTCAGCAGGTCGCGGGCGCGTGAGTGGGCGCCGACCGTTGAGACGACCGCGCCGGTGGCCGCGAGTCCGAGGTTCACCAGGGCCAGCACGCCGGCGAGCGGGAGCAGCCCAGCGGCGTCGTCGAGGAAGAACGCCGCGAACACCGGCAGGGCGATCGCCTCGAGCACGAGCAGGTACACGAACAACGCGACCACCTTGGCGGCGAACAGGGCCGAGAGGTCGATCGGCGCGAGGCGCATCGCGTCGAACCCGCCCTCGTCGCGCTCGGCCACGAACAGGCGGTTGATGGCGAGCAGCGCGGCGAACAGGACGGTCACCAGGAGGACGCCCGCCGCGAGACTGCCCTCGAGCGAGGTGCGGTCGAGCCCGAACCGGAAGACGACGAACGTCGTGACCGCGAACAGCGCCATCGCCGGGAGCGACTGGAGCGTGCGCAGCTCGACTCGAAGGTCCTTGGCGAGGATCGTGCGGAAGGCAGCCATCAGGAAACCTCCCCTACCGGGGGGGTCAACCCTGTTTCGCGACTTGCGTCGCTCATTGGACACCTGTGTACACCGAGCGCGCGTCGCCAGGCGAGAGGCCTGCCGCTTCCCCCTCGTAGGCGACGGTCCCATCGGCGCGCAGCGCGAGCGCCCGATCGGCACCGGCGAGCCCGCCCTCGAAGTCGTGGGTCACGACCACGCGCGTCAAGCCCGCGGCCCGGCCGATCAGCGGATCCACCGTTTCGATGCCAGCCGGGTCCAGGTGCGCCCCCGGCTCGTCCAGCAGCAGCAGCGGGGGTGCGTGCAGGACGCAGCGGCACACCGCCGCCCGCTGGACCTGCCCGGCGGAAAGCGTTCGCACGAGCTGATCCCGCCGGCGTTCGAGCCCGACGACCTCGAGCAGCCCCGTGATGCGCGCGCCCGGCTCCTCGAGCCCGTGCAGCCGCGCGTGGAATTCGAGCGCCTCGACGAGGGTGAGGTCGCGGTAGAGCAGCGGGTCATGGCCGAGGTAGCCGATCCGCCCCCGCGCCCGCCATGCGTGCCTCGGCAGCTCCGCTCCGAGCACCCGCAGCTCGCCCGCCGTCGGGCGGAGCAGGGTCGCCAGCATCCGCAGGAGGGTGGACTTACCCGCGCCGTTCGGGCCCAGCACGACGAGGGTCGCGCCCGCCTCGAGCGTCAGCGATACGTCTCGGAGGACGGGCTCGTCGCCGAAGTCCCGGCGAAGCCCACGCGCATCGATGGCCGCGCCGGATTCGCCGGCGGGCGGGGTCGCCGGATCCTCACCGGCTGCGCGTTCGACAGCGGTCGGCGCTGGCACCCCGCGAATTCTCCCAGCAACCAGGCGCCTTGGAGCAGACGAATCTGCGCGTGAAGCGGACCTCGCGCCCGCGACTCGCCGTAGAGAGGTTGAATGGGCTTCGCAGCTGCAACGGCCGCGTTCGCGGCGGCGCTCCTCGCGGGCATCCCGGAACCGCGGCCCGAGCCGGTTCACGAGCCGGTCCGCGCCCCGGTGGAGTACCGGGCATCCGAGGCGATCGGCTCCCCCGGAGCCGGGTCCCTGGTCCGCGGCGTCAAGATTCCGCCGAAGGGTCGCCACTACTTCACGTGGGACCCGGTCAAGCGCGTGAGCCCGAGCCCACCCTGGCGGCGCTGGGGGACGGACGACCTGGTCCGGGTCGTCATGCGGGTCATCCACGAGTACGCTCGCGCTCATCCCAGCGCTCCCCGCGTCGGCATCGGTGACCTGAGCCTCCCCGAGGGCGGCTACTTCGGGCCCGAGATCGGCGGCGGCATCGGCCACGCAACCCACCAGAACGGGCTCGACGCGGACGTCTACTACCCGATCGAGCCTGAGGCGGAGCGGGCTCCGCTCCGCGTCGACGAGATTCGCATGCGCCTGGCCCAGGACCTGGTGGACCGGTTCGTCGAGGCCGGCGCCGACGTGATCTATGTCGGCCCGAATACCCCGCTGACGGGCCCATCAGGCGTGGTCGTGCCGCTGGCGAACCACGACAACCACCTGCACGTGCGGATCGCCGCCGGCTAGCGCCCCTTGCGGAGCGTCCGCGCGCCGACCTTCGCGAGCGGTATCAGGCCCTCCCGAAGCGCCTTCAGCCGGGCACCGTTCCGGCCATAGATCAGGCGCGCGGAGGACCGGAGCGCGTCGCCGAGCGTGCGGTCGTAGGGCTGCCACCAGAAGTCGCGGGTAAGGCCCGGCTCCCAGGCCACGTGCTTGACGTTGACGCACTCGTAGAACCCGAACTTCGAGTGCGAGCGCCCCAGCCCGGACTCCTTGACCCCGCCCCATGAGGTCTGCGCCGCGCCGTGCGAGTAGGAGTGGTCGTTGATCCAGACCATCCCCGACTCGATCCGGCGCGCCATCCGCTCGCCCTTGGCGCGGTCGGTCGTCCAGATCGACGCGCCGAGCCCGAAGTTCGAGTCGTTCGCGCGCTCGAGCGCCTCGTCCTCGCTCGCCACCACGATGATCGGCACCACCGGCCCGAAGATTTCCTCCCGCATGATGCGCATCTCGTCGTCGACCCCGGCGAGGACCGTGGGCGCGATGAACCGGCCGCCGAAGCCCGGGACCTCGCGGGGGCCGCCGGTGACCCGCTCGGCGCCGCCCTTGATCGCGTCGTCGACCAGCTCGGTCACGGCATCGGCCTGGCCCTCCGAGACCATGGGGCCGATCTCCGTCTGCCAGCTCGTCGGGTCGCCAACCGTCAGCCGTTCGGTCTCGCGGACGACTCCTTCGATGAACCGGTCGGCGACGCTCGCGACGACGTATGTGCGCTCGATCCCGGAGCAGGTCTGGCCGGCGTTCGCAAACCCGCCCCAGACGCAGCCGGAGACCGCGTTCGCAAGGTCCGCGTCCTCACACACGATCTGCGGGTCCTTGCCCCCGAGTTCCAGCACGGAGCCCTTGAGCTGCGCCGCGCAGATCTCGCCGACCTTCCGGCCGACCTCGACCGAGCCCGTGAAGAAGACCTTGCCGACCCGGGGGGACTCGCAGATCGCCTGGCCCACCGCGCCGCCGCCGTGCACGGTCCGCAGCAGTCCCTCCGGGAGGCCGCCCTTCTCGAAGATCTCTTGGATCCGCTCGCCGAGGAGCGGTGTCAGGCTGGCGGGCTTGAAGATCACGCCGTTGCCGGCCATCAGGGCGATCGCGATCTCGCCCAGCGGGATCGACCACGGATAGTTCCACGGCGCGATCACGCCGACCACGCCGATCGGCTCGTACGAGAAGAAGCCCTTCTTCGTCTTCAGGAAGACCTGGGTGTACGGAATCGGCTCGTCGGCCAGGATCTCGGGCCCGGCCTCCGCGCACCAGTTCAGGGTGTCGATGGTGGGCAGGATCTCCATCGTGTAGCTCTCGGCGAGCGGCTTGCCCTGTTCGGCGGTCAGGAGCTCAGCGACGGACTCCATCTCGTCGACCAGGACGTCCGCCGCCCGCTTGAGATAGCGGCCGCGGTCCGCGGGGGTGAGCTGCGCCCAGAACGGCTGCAGCTCGGCGATCTCTGCGGCGACGCCGTCAGCCTCGCCGGGCTCGATCGTCTCGACCGTGCCGACCAGCGCGCCGGTGGCGGGATTGTGCGACTCGAGCTGCCCCATCCCCGGCGGAGTCTACGCCGGGGATGAGCCCGCCTAGCCGCGGTCGCGGATGTAGATGTTGTCGTCGCCCGCCAGGTTCCCGAGCGGTCCGCCGAGGTTGGTCGCCGCGGTCTCGAACACGACGAACCGCCCCGACCCCGAGATCGCCGCGGTCTGCGAGGTACCGTCGGCGCCCTGGTTTCCAGCCGGCTTCGACTGACGCGACACCAACTCGACCTTCTTGCGGCCACGGTCGTAGACGTAGACGTTGTCTTCCCCGGCCAGCGTGTTCAGCGGGCCGCCGAGGTTGGTGCCCTCGGTCTCGAACGCTACGAAGCGGCCGTTGGCGCTGATCGACGCCTGCTCGGAGAACCCGTCGGCGCCCGCGCCGCCGGCGGAGCTCGACCGCCGCGACACCAGCTGGATCTTCTTCCGGTCGAGGTCGTACACGTAGACGTTCGCGTCGCCGGGGACGTTGTTCAGCGGGCCGCCGAGGTTGGTCGACTCGGTGTCGAACGCGACGAAGCGTCCGTTGGCGGAGATGACCTGCCCTTCGCTGTCGCCGTCGGCGCCGGCTCCGCCGGCGCTACGGGAGCGCCGCGAGGCGAGCTTCACCTTGTCCCGCTTGCGGTCGTAGACGTAGATGTTGTCCACGTTCGTGTCGATCGGTCCGCCGAGGTTGTCGGCGAGCGACTGAAAGACGACGAAGCGGCCCGACCTGGAGATCGCGCCGCCCCCCTCGGAGGAGGTCCGCGACAGGCTGTCGCCGCCCTCGCCGTTGCTCGCCCGCGACACCAGCTCGACCCTCTTGCGATCGAGGTCGTAGACGTAGACGTTGTCCTCCCCGGCCACCGTGTTCAGTGGGCCGCCGAGGTTGGTGGATTCGGTCTCGAATGCGACGTAGCGGCCGTTCCCCGAGATCGACGGGTCGTTCGAGAAGTCGTTTCCGGCTGCCCCTCCGCCGTTCTGCGAGCGCCGCGAGACCAGCTTGACCTTGTCCCGCTCGCGGTCGTAGACGTAGATGTTGTCCACGCTCGTGTCGATCGGTCCGCCGAGGTTGTCGGCGTCGGTCTCGAAGGAGACATAGCGGCCGTCATTCGAGATCGACGGATCGTTCGCGAAGCCGTCGGCGCCGGCGCCGCCCGCCGACTTCGACTGGCGGGAGATGAGCTCGACCTTCTTGCGGTCGCGGTCGTACAGGTAGATGTTCGTGACGTCCTCCGCGGGGCCGCCGAGATTGTCCGCATCGGTTTGGAACGCCACGAAGCGCCCGTCGGCCGAGACCGCTGGGTCGTCCGAGAAGCCGTCGCCCCCGCCGCCGCCGGCGGACGCGCTCTGCCGGCTCACCAGGCTCGTGCGGTCCTTCTTGGCGAGGGCGTCGGCCGCCAGCAGAACGGCGCCCAGCACCGCAATCGCGCCCAAGACCAGAACCCGCTCGAACCGCCCCGTGACCGTCATCGTTCCCTCCCATTCGTGGTTAGGCGGTCAACGGTAACGTGGCTCGGCACGCGATCAAGTGAGTCAGGTCACATTGCGCTCAGCCGCTGCAGGTCCACGCCACCAGCCGGTCTCGTCCGGGTGCGCGACGGTGGGCGTTGCGGATCGCGGCCTTCTTGGTCCTGCCCGCCGCGGGCACGTACCGCACGCTGTTCACGACCAGGGCGCCGCACTGGTTGCGGACCCAGATCGCGATCCGGCAGCGGCCGGGGCACTCGCGGTGCGCGCGCCTCAGCGCCGGCCCCTTCTTGTTGTAGTTGAAGCTGACCCCGCTGGCCCCCGATGAGGGGTTGACCGCGATCGCGCCGTACTCCGCCTTGGCGGCGGCGGGCACGGCGAGCGCGAGGACGGCGACGAGGCCGAGAACCAGCGGCATGCGGCGTGGTGAACGCAAGGCGACTTCCCCTTTCGCGGTGAGCATCGGACCACCGACTCGCGTGCCCGGGGCCCGAGCGCCTGAAACCGACTCAGGCGTCCCAGCGGCGCCGAAGCTCGTCGATTCGCTCGCGCATCCGGGCCTCGAGGCCGCGGTCGGTCGGCTCGTAGAAGCGCACGCCCTGCAGCTCCGGCGGCAGCAGCGGCTGGTCGGCGACGCCGTCAGGCTCGTCGTGGGGATAGACGTAGCCCTCGCCGCGGCCGAGCTTCTTGGCGCCGGGGTAGTGCGCGTCCCGCAGGTGGTCCGGCGGCAGCTTGGCGCCGTGCTCGCGCACGTGGCGCATCGCGCGCCGAGATCGCCGTGGTCGAGGCGTTCGACTTCGGCGCGAGCGCCAGGTAAGCCGCCGCCTGGGCGAGGTTGAGCGCGCACTCGGGCAGGCCGACCCGGTCCACCGCCTGCGCTGCGGCGGTCGCGACGGCGAGCGCCTGAGGGTCGGCGTTGCCGACGTCCTCGGAGGCGAAGATCACCATCCGCCGGGCGATGAAGCGTGGGTCCTCGCCGCCCTCGAGCATCACCGCCAGGTAGTAGAGCGACGCGTCGGGGTCCGAGCCGCGGGTCGCCTTGATCCAGGCCGAGATGTAGTCGTAGTGGCGGTCGCCCTCGCGGTCGTACGAGAACGGCCTTGCGCTGCAGCGCGTCCTCGGCGGTCGGCACGTCGACCGGCGTCGCCGGCCGCGCGCGCGTCTCCACCGCGCGCTCCAGCGCCCCGAGCGCCGTCCGCGCGTCGCCGCCGGAGCGCGTCGGCGAGCAGCTCGAGCGCCTCGTCGGCGACCGTCGGCGGGTCGGCGATCCCGCGCTCGGGGTCGGCCAGCGCGCGCCGCAGCAGCGCCGCGACGTCGCTCGGCCGCGAGCTCGCGCAGCTCGTAGATCTGGCAGCGCGAGAGGAGCGCCGAGTTGACCTCGAAGTACGGGTTCTCGGTGGTGGCGCCGATCAGCGTCACGAGGCCCTCCTCCACGGCCGGCAGCAGGGCGTCCTGCTGGGCCTTGTTGAAGCGGTGGATCTCGTCGAGGAAGAACATCGTCGGCGGCCCGTTGCCGCGCCGCCGCTCGTCGGCGCGCTCGATCACCGCGCGCACCTCGGCCTTGCCCGCGTTCACGGCCGACTCCTCCTCGAACGCGGCGTCGGCTGGGCCGGCGATGATCCGCGCAAGCGTCGTCTTGCCCGGTGCCCGGGCGGGCCGTAGAGGATCGCCGAGTGGGGCTCGCCGGACTCGACCGCGGTGCGAAGCGCCGACCCCGCGCGCCAGCAGGTGCTCCTGGCCGACGAGCTCGTCGAGGGTGCGCGGCCGCATGCGCACGGCGAGCGGGGCCTCCGGCCGGCGCCTCGGCGCGGTTCCGCTCGTCGCCGCTGTCGAACAGGCTCTCCATGCCGGGGAGTATCGACTAGCCTGCCGCGTGCGTGGAAGCCTCGGGAGCTCATCGTGGTCGGCGTCTGGGCGTTCGTGGTCTCGCTCGATCGGCGGGTTGGTCGGGCCTCGTGCTCGGCAACCTGCGACTGCCGGTGGTGGTCCGTTCTCGACGTCCCCGGCCGCCGGAGCGGGCGCGAACGTGGCGATCTCGGGCGCCGCCGCGGTCGCCTCGGCCTGGGCCCACGCGCGCGCCGGGCGCGTCAGCTGGCGGCTCTTCGCCTGGATGGCGCCCACCGTCGCTCGCCGGCGCCGTCGCCGGCGGCCTGATCGCCGGCGTGCTTCCGGGCGACGTGCTGCTCGGTCGCGATCGGCCTGGTGGTGCTCTACGGGGCCTGGGAGGTCTCGCGCTATCGCAGCGCCCGAAGCGCCACCGCCGGAAACCGGGCGCGCCGACATCGCTGAACGCGCAGGCGTCGGCTTCGGCGTAGGGCTGCTGGGCGGCTTCGTCGGCCTGATCCTCGGCTCGATGCGGTTGCCCGCGATGATCAAGTACGTCGGGATGAGCCCCTCGCCGCCGTCGGCACGAACGCCGCGGTGGGCGTGATCGTCGGCATCGGGCGGGCTCCTCGGCCACCTGCCGAGCGGCGTGGACTGGGACATCCTCTGGGCGGGCGCGGCGGGCGGCGTGCCGGGTGCCTATCTGGGCTCGAAGCTGACCGGCCGCCTCGACGAGGCGGCCCTGATCAGGGCGATGGCCGCCGTGCTCGTGATCACCGGTGCAGCGATGATCCTGGAGGGCCTCCTCTAAAGGGCTTCTCGTAATCTCCTTGCATGGAGAGGACGGGCACGGTCGGGGAGCGCGCGCTCGGCGACGAGGCGGTCGACCTGCTCTCGCAGCTGCTTCGCATCGACACCGTCAATCCGCCGGGCAACGAGGGGCCGGCTCAGGACCTGATCGCCGGCATCCTCGGCGAGGCCGGATTCGACGTCGAGATCCTGGAGGCCGAGCCGGGGCGGCCAAATCTCATCGCCCGCCTGCCCAGCGGCTCCGCCGGCCCCGTCCTGGCATTCATCAGCCACGTCGACACGGTTCCCGCGAATCCGGACGAGTGGACGTTCGACCCGTGGTCCGGCGACGTCCGCGACGGCTTCGTCCTCGGCCGCGGCGGCCAGGACATGAAGGACCAGGTGGCGACCGAGGTGGCCGCTGCCGCCCATCTCGCACGCTCGGGCTGGCGACCGGAGCGCGGCGAGCTGAAGGTGATCGTCACCGCGGACGAGGAGATGGGCGCTCATCTCGGTGCCAAGTGGTTGTGCGAGACGCACCCGGACAAGGCCTACGCCGACCTCGTGATCAATGAGGGCGGCGGCGCGATGTTCGAGTACGAGGGTCGGCGCTTCTACGGCGTCGCGGTCGGCGAGAAGGGCATTTTCCGCTTCAACCTTCGCGCCCGCGGCCGGGCCGGGCACGGCAGCGTTCCCAGCCTGGGCGACAACGCGCTGCTGCGCCTGGCGCCGGTTCTGAGCCGGCTTGAGGCACAGCCCGCGCTCGAGGCCACACCCGCCGGCGTGGCGTTCCTGAGCGGGGTGCTCGGGCGGCACCGTCGGCGCGAGCGCGGACGAGCTCGTGGCCGCGCTCGACGAGCTGCGCTCCCACTCCCGCTGCTCGCCGCGTTCCTCGCGGAGCCGATCCTGCGGGTCACCCTGGTGCCCACCCAGGCCAGGGCGTCCAGCCGCGACAACGTGATCCCGTCGGTCGCGGAGGCGCTGATCGACAGCCGGGTGCCGCCGGGGCTCGACGAGGCGGACGTGCGCGAGCGCATCGCCCCCGTCCTCGGCGACCTCGGAGACCACGTGGAGGTCGACTTCAAGTCCATGACGATCGGCAACGAGTCGCCGCTGGACACCGAGCTCGCCGACCGCCATCCGGGAATGGCTGGCCGAGGTCGACCCCGGCGCGACACTGGTGCCCATGGTGATGCCCGGATTCTCGGACAGCCACTGGTTCCGCAAGGCGTTCGATTCGGTGGTCGTATACGGCTTTCACCCCCAGCGCGAGCTGGACCTGTTCACCGCCCAACCGCTCGTGCACGGGGCCGACGAGCGCGCCGCCGTCCACGACATCGAGCTCGCGGCGGACTTCTATGCCTGGCTCGCGCGGAGGATTCCTGGGTGGCTGGAGGCCCGAACAGAGCGGCCTGCGTCTGGGCGGGATGGCGCTGCGCAATGGCCTGCTCGTCCACGGCCCCACCTCGTGGGCAATCGCGGTGCGCAACTCCGCCGGCGAGTGGAGGTCGCCTCAGGCGCCAAGCCCACCCTCGCGCGCGGGCGGCTCGGGACGCTCCCGGTGCTGCGGGGCCCGCTGCGCCTGGGAGAGGCCCTGCTCGTGATCCCGCTGGCCCGGATGCCGCCTGCCCGCGGCCCGGCTCCCGCTCGAGGACGTTCGCGTAGTGCTCGCCGCCCTCGGCCGCGACCGCCGCCAGCGCGGTCGCGCGCAAGCTCGCGCGCGGCAGCGCCACCAGGGAGACGGCGATCGCGCTGATCGGCATGCTCCCCGCGCTGGCCGCCCTTCGCGACCGCGACCTCGCCGCCTACCACGGCGCCGAGCACAAGGCGATCGGGGCGTACGAGTCCGGGGGCCCCGCAGCCGACGAGCCGAAGGAGCACGAGCGCTGCGGCTCGAACCTGATCGGCCCGCTCCTCGCCTTCAGCGTCGCCGGGCAGGTGATCGTGGAGGGGGTGCTCGAGAGCCCGAATTCGATCGCGCGCGGCGCCGCGTCGCTGGCGGCCACCGGCGCCGCTGTCGAGGTCTTCGCCTACGCCGAGCGGAACCCGGAGGCGACGATCTCGAAGGCGGTGCACGGCACGGGTCACGAGATCCAGCGCCTGATCTCGACCCGCGAGCCCACGGCCGAACAGCTGGAGGTGGGCGAGGCGGCCGTGCGCGAGCTCCTACGGGTCGAGGCCCCGCCTGCCGATAGTGATGAAGAGGGCTCCCCCGTGGGGGTCGCGCCCGTCTGATCATGAGCTTCCTGATCGCCTTCGGATATGACGACATCGAGCGGTACGTCCCGCTCTGGGCGCCCGTTCTGATCCTGGGCCTCATCTGTTACTTCATGTGGCGCACGATCAAGCTGATGCCGCAGACGAAGCCGCAGGAGATCTCGGCCAAGTCGAAGCAGCAGGTCACGTTCGCCGATGTCGCCGGCGTCGACGAGACCAAGGCCGAGCTCCAGGAGGTCGTTCAGTTCCTCTCGGATCCGAAGCGGTTCAAGCGACTCGGCGCCAAGGTGCCGAAGGGCATCCTGCTTCACGGCCCGCCCGGGACCGGAAAGACACTGCTGGCCAAGGCGGTCGCGCACGAGTCGGGCGCGAACTTCCTCTCCCAGTCGGCTTCGTCGTTCATCGAGATGTTCGCCGGCCTCGGCGCCGCGCGAATCCGCCGCCTCTTCAAGGAAGCGCGGGACAACGCGCCGGCGATCGTCTTCATCGACGAGCTGGACGCGGTCGGTGCGGAGCGCGGCTCCGACGTCTCGGGCGAGCGCGACCAGACCCTCAACCAGCTGCTCGTGGAGATGGACGGCTTCAACGCCCGGGAGGACGTCGTCGTCATGGCCGCGTCCAACATGCTCGAGAAGCTCGACAAGGCGCTGCTCCGACCCGGGCGGTTCGATCGCCAGGTCTTCGTCCCCCCGCCCGACATGAAGGGGCGCAAGGAGATCCTGGAGGTACACACACAGACGAAGCCGCTCGCCCAGGACGTGGACCTCGACCGGGTCGCCCGTCACGCCTCGGGCCTGACCGGGGCCGACCTCGCCAACCTGGCCAACGAGGCAGCGATCCTGGCCGGCCGCCACGCTCGCGAATTCATCGTGCAGTCGGACTTCGACGACGCGTTCGAGCGCGTGGTCGCCGGCCTTCAGTCGCGCAAGGTGATCACGGCCCAGGAGAAGCGCGTGGTCGCCTGGCACGAGGCCGGGCACGCCATCGTGTCGGAGCTCCTCCCCAATGTGGACACGGTCCAAAAGGTCTCGATCGTGCCCCGCGGCAAGGCGCTGGGTTACACGCTCAACCTGCCCCAGGAGGACCGCTACCTGAAGTCGCGGCAGGAGCTGATCGACTACATGAAGATGCTGCTCGCCGGCAGGGTCGCCGAGCAGATCACGTTCGGCAGGGTCACTACGGGGGCCGCGGATGACCTGAAGCGGGTCACGGCAATCGCGCGGTCGATGGTCTACGAGTACGCGATGGGAACGCAGATCCGCTCACACCAGGTCCAGGGTGACGACTTCGGCGCCTCCGAGGCGCTGCGCCGGACCCGCGACGAGGAGGTCCAGGCGATCGCCGAGGAGGCCTACCGCGGCGCGCACCGGCTGCTGACCGATCACCGCGATCTGTTGGACCAGGTCGCCGAGCGGCTCCTTGAGAACGAGTCGATCGAGCGCGACGAGATCCAGGACATCATGCGCAGCCACCGCGAGCGCCCGGGGGCGGGAGATCTCGAGGAGCTCGGCCAGGCCGCCGTGATGGCGAGCAAGCCGCCCGAGGACGCGCCGCGCTCTAACTAGACTCGGGCCCGTGTTCGGGCTGATCGACCACATCGGCGTCGCAACGGACGACCTCGACGCGTCCCTGGAGCTGTACGAGGGCTCGTTCGAGATGCCGCTGGCCCATCGCGAGACGGTCTCCGAGCAGGGGGTCGAGGCCGTGCTCCTGGACGTCGGAGACTGCCACGTCGAGCTGCTCCGGCCGCTCGCCCCCGACACCCCGGTCGGCAAGTTCCTGGAGCGCAAGGGGCCCGGCCTGCACCACGTCGCCTACCGCGTCCACGACATCGACGCAACGCTCGCGAGCCTGCGCGAGGCCGGGATCGAGCTGATCGACGCCGAGCCCCGCACCGGCATCCGCCGGAGCCGCGTGGCTTTCCTGCACCCGCGGTCGACCGGCGGCGTGCTCACCGAAATCGTTCAACCCGCAAACCAAAACTGAGAGGTACCGCGAATGGCTTCAGAGCAGACCAAGGTCGAGATCGGATTCGGGCTCGGCCAGGTCCTCTCGGCGAAGCTCGACGAGGGCGAGCTGTCGGATTTGCGCAAGGCGGTCGAGTCAGGCAAGGGCTGGTACGACCTGAAGACCGACGAGGGATCAGTGGCGCTCAACCTCGCCACCGTGATGTTCATCCGCGTCAACGACGCGACGCACTCGATCGGGTTCAGCGGCTAGCGCTCGCCAGCGAGTCCCAGAGCCGCTCCTCGATCTCGAGGACGGCGCCGGCGCGAGCCGCGATCCCGACCCATCGCTCCGAGACGGCGTCGTCCTCCTCGCTCGCCGCCTGAAGCGCCCCCGCCAGCGCCGTCCATGCCGCAGCAGCCGCCGCGGCCTCGGCGCCCTGCTCGTACCCCGCCTCCTCGAGGAAGCGCGAGTACATCAGCCGGAAGTTGCCGCCACCCGTGCCGCGGCGCTCGATCATCTGGTAGTTGAAGCGCGCGCACCATTGCCAGTCCTCGACCGCCTCGGGCCACCGCCCACCTCGGTCGCGAAGCGCCGCAGGGCGGGCAGGCCCTCGTACTCGCCCATCGGCGGATCGATCATCCGCTTCGAGTTCCGGGCGATCGCCCCGGGAGCGGCGTCGCTCACGTCGCCCATCTCGGCGCTCCGGATCGAAGCGTGAACATGTGGCCGGCGAGCGGGAAAGATCGGATGGTTCCCGTGGCGCGCCTTGGCGAGGCTCTCCAGGCGCGTGGTCTGCAGCTCCTCGAAGGCCGTGTCGGAGAGGTAGGCCGAACTCGTCGTCGTAGCCGGCGAGGACGACGGCATGGCCGGGGAAGTGGGCCGACTTGCCGTAGTGGTCGAGGTAGTAGAGGTCGGAGAGCAGGAGCGCCGGCCGGCCCGTCCCCGACGCGTCTCTTCGCGCCATCCCAGCGACGCCTCGGCGTCGTCGAAGGTCGTCAGCTCGAAGCGGCGCACCCGGTCAGCTCGACGAACTGCTCCTCGAGACGCGAGACCCGCCCGTTGGTGAACCGCGACGGCGACTGGCCGTCGAGCACGATGTAGTAGAAGCAGGCTCCGGCGCCCAGGCCGAAGGCCATCTCCTCGGTCAGCTCGACCCCGTGAAGGCGAGCAGGTTCCGCAGCGCGGTCGAGCCGCAGTGGTTGCCCGGGACGGTGCCGGAACGCCGGCACCGTCGCCGTGGCATAGCACCCTCGCGGCTCCCTCAGCGACCCGGCGCAGGATCTTGCCGGACGGCGACTTCGGGATCTCGTCGATCTCCTCGACCAGGCGGATCTGTCTTCTGCGGCGAGACCTGCGCCGGCGACGAACTCCATCAGCGCGTCGTCGTCGAGGCTTTCGCCCGCCGCCACCACAAACGCCTTCGGCAGCTCACCCGCCTCGTCGTCCGGGACGCCGATCACGGCCACGTCGGCCACGTCGGGATGCGCGATCAGGAGGGCCTCGAGCTCCGCCGGCGGGACCTGGAAGCCCTTGTACTTGATCAGCTCCTTGAGCCGGTCGACGATCGATAGAAGCCGTCCGCGTCGCGAACCGCGATGTCGCCGGTGTGCAGCCATCCGTCGGAGTCGATCGTGGCGGCGGTGGCCTCGGCGTTGTTGAGGTAGCCCTCCATGACCTGCGGGCCGCGGATCCAGAGCTCGCCGCGCTCGCCCTCGGCGACATCCTCGCCGGTGTCGGGGTCGACCATCCGGCATTCGGTGCTCGGCAGCGGCGGGGCCGATCGAGCCCGGCCGGTTCTCGCCGTGCGGGCGGAATGCACGTGCGTCACGGGGCTCGTCTCGGTCAGGCCGTAGCCCTGGATGACCTGGCAGCCGATGCGCTCGCGACCTGCCTCGGACGAGATCGGCCCCGAGCGGCGCGGCGCCGGACATGATCACGTCGAGCGAGCTGAGAGTCGTGCTCGTCGACCGCCGGGTGCTTGGCGAGCGCCAGCGCGATTGGGGGCACCACGTAGGCGCGGGTGACGCCGTGCTCGGTCGATCAGGTCGAGGAACTGCTCGAGGTCGAAGCGCGGCATCGTGACGATCGTCGCCCCTTGCGCAGGCCCAGGTTCATGATCACCTCATGCCCGTAGATGTGGAAGAAGGGGAGGCACCCGATCAGGACGTCGTCTCGTCCGAGCTCGGGAGCGGCGTCCTGGATCTGCACCAGGTTCGCGACCAGGTTCGGTGGGTCAGCATCACGCCCTTGGGCAGGCCGGTCGTGCCGCTTGAGTACGGCAGCACCGCGAGGTCCGCGCCCGGGTCGATACCACGTCCGGCGCCTCGGCAACGGGTCGCCGAGCAGGTCGGTGAAGCGGCGCCGGCGCCCTCGGCCTCGCCGACCACGTAGACCTCGTCCTCGATGCCGGCCGCGTCCGCCGCCGCGCGCGCGACGTCGAGGAACGGGGCGACCGTCAACAGGAGCTTCGCCCGGAGTCGCGCGAGCTGGTGCGCGAGCTCGTCCGCGCGGTGTAGAGCGGGTTCGCCGTCGTCGCCCTGCCCGCCGGCCGAGGCGGCGCCGTGAAACGCGATCGCGTACTCGGGCAGGTTGGGCATGTAGATCGGCGAGCGCGTCGCCCGAGCCGAAGCCTCGCGCCGCGAGGCCGGCCGCAAGCGCGCGAGTCGCCCCGTCGAGCTCGGCGAAGGTGATCGTCCGCCCGGTCGGGCCGTCGATCAGCGCCGGCTTGTCGCCCAGCTCAGCGGCTCGCTCGAGCACGAACGAGGTGATGTCGCGGTCCGGAAACCGAAGCTCCTCCATGCGGCGAAGACTATGCGCTCGAAGACGGGCGCAGCCGCAGGTTCCGTGGACACGGTAGAGCCCGCTCAGGCGGAGCGATTAGACACTGTGCGCAGGGGTACCCGGCGCCCGAACCTGCAAGGAAGGGAATCCCTGAATGACCATCGCGATCATCATCGCCGTCTGCATCGTCCTGGCGATCCTGGCATTTCTGCTGCCGCGACTCTCGCGCCACCCGCAGCGCGGCGTCGACCGCACGCTGAGCACCGGCGAGAGCGCCGCGGGCGCCGCCCCCGGCAAGCTGGGCGAATGGCTGAAGAAGCCGTTCCAGCATTCGCGCAAGGCGACCAACAAGAGCGCCCAGAAGGGGCGCGAGGGACGCTCGAAGACGCCCGTGTGAGGCGGATCCCGAAGGGATGGAGCCGAGCCCCGGCGTTCAAGAGCGGACTTTCTTGATCGCGCTCCTCGCCAACCCCGACTCCGGGCGGGGCGAAGCGGACGAGGTGGCGGAGGCGATGCGCGGCCTCGGAGCCGAGGTCGCGACGTTCGGCCTCGACGAGATCGACGCGGCGATCGCCGCACGGCCGGTCCGACTCGCCGTGGCGGGCGGCGACGGATCCCTGGGCAGCGTCGCGACGGCCGCGGCCCGCGCGGGCCTGCCCTTCGCCGTGATCCCCACCGGCACCGCCAACGACTTCGCCCGGGCGCTCGAGATCCCGCTCGACACCGGCGAGGCCGTACGGCTTGCGGTCGACGGCGCTGAGGCGCGCGGCGTCGACATCGGGCACATGGACGAGCGGCCGTTCCTGAACGTCGCGAGCCTGGGGCTGTCGCCGGCGGCGGCCGAGCACGCGTCGGGCCTCAAGGGAGCGCTCGGCTCGCTGGCCTACACCGCCGGCGCGCTGCGCGCCGGCGTCGAGGCGGATCCGGTCGATTGCCTCGTGACGGGCGACGACGAGGAGATCTTCGAGGGTGAGGCCTGGCAGGTGACCGTGGCCTGCACGGGGACGTTCGGCGGCGGCTCGTCGGTCGATGCCGATCCCGCCGACGGCCGTCTCGACGTCGTCGCGATCGAAGCGGAATCGCGCGCTCGCCTGGTGCGTCACGCCTACGGGCTGCGAGCGGGCGACATCGAGGGCCAGCCCGGCGTACACACCCTGCGGTGCGCTTCGGCCGAGGTCACGCTCGAAGGCACTCATGCGTTCAACGTCGACGGCGAGCTCGTCGAATCCGGCAGCTGCCGCTTCGAGGTCGAGCCGCGCGCAGTCTCGGTGGTGGTCGGATGATCCGCGCGCCGCGATGGGTCTGGCCCGCCGGCGTCGGGGCGGCGGTCGCAGGGTGGTACGTCTCCGACAGCCTCCGCCACAGGCGTGAGGGGGCGTTCGGCTACGACCTCGGGTCCGATATCGAGGTCGATTCGCCCGACTTCATGCGGACCGCCGAGGCGCTGACCGGAGCTCCCATCTCCGAGGGCAGTGAGGTCGACCTGCTCGTCAACGGCGACGCGATCTTTCCGGCGATCCTCGAGACGATCGAGGGAGCGGAACGGACGCTCAACCTCGAGACCTACGTCTACTGGAAGGGAGACATCACCGACGAGCTGGCCGGCGCGGTGTGCGAAAGGGCGCGGGCGGGCGTCCGGTGCAAGGTGCTCCTCGACGCGCTCGGCTCGGCGATCATGGACCGCGACCAGATCCGCGAGATGGAGGACGCCGGGGTCGAGGTCCGCAGGTTCCGCCCGATCCGTCCCTACACGCTGCGGCGTCTCGCTAACCGCTCGCATCGGCGGGTCCTCGTCGCCGACGGCGCGGTGGGAATGACCGGGGGCGTCGGCATCGCCGAGGAATGGACGGGCGACGCGCAGGACCCCGACCACTGGCGCGACACCCATGTCCGGGTGCGTGGGCCGATCGTCCGCGGACTCCAGGGTGCCTTCGCCGAACACTGGCTGGAGGCCACCGGAGAGGTCCTGAGCGGCGAGGACTACCTGCCGCACCTCGACGAGCGGGGCGACGGCGCCCGGATGCAGGTGGTCCGCTCCCGCTCCGGCGTCGGCGACACGAACGTGGAATCGCTCTACTACCTCGCGATCGCCTCGGCGCGGGAGTCGCTTGACCTGACCGCCGCCTACTTCGCGCCGCGCCCCGCGTTCACCGACGCGCTCGCCGACGCCGCGCGCCGCGGCGTGAAGCTCAGGATCCTGCTCCCCGGATCTCATACCGACAAGGATTTCGTCCGCATCGCGGGCAGAGACGCGTACGCCGAGTTGCTCGAGGCCGGAGCGCACATCTTCGAGTACGAGCCGACGATGCTCCATGCCAAGTCGATGGTGGTCGATGGAGCGTGGTCCTCGGTGGGCACCGTGAACTTCGACAACCGCTCCTTTCAGCTTCACGACGAGGTGACCCTGTGCGTCTGGGACGAGCACTTCGCCGGGTTGCTGACGGAGCAGTACGAGCGCGACCTCGGGCGCGCCGACGAGATCGATCCGGCGCGCTGGGACGGCCGCGGGCCGGGGGCGCGGGCGTCGGAGGCCGCGATGCGGCTGTTTCGGCGCGAGCTCTGAGCCTCCGGCCGAGCCCGGGCCCTTCCGTATCCTCGCCGCGTGCCTTCCCCGCCCACCAAGCGCAGGCGCAGCCTGCTTCCCGCTCGGCTACGCACCAGGCGCGCACCGGCGCGACGCCCTGGCGTGCTGGGCGCCCTTGGCGCAGCCGACCAGGCGGTGCTCCGCTTCCTGCGCACCAAGGCGCCGCACGACCGCACCACCGAGGCGGCCTTCAAGACTCTGGGTGCGGTTGGCGAATACGCGGCCGTCTGGGTCACCGTGGGCTTGGCCGGTGCGGCCGCCGACCAGCCCCGCCGTAGCCGCTGGCTGCTCGGCGCCGCCACCGGCCCGGGCGCGGTCGTCGTCAACTACGCGATCAAGGTGGCGATCGGCCGCGAGCGCCCGCTGATCGAGGACCACCCGCCGCTTGCTCGAGCGCCCTCGAAGCTCTCCTTCCCATCTGCCCACGCCACCTCCTCGTTCGCGGCCGCCACGGCTCTCGGGCGCGTCGAGCCCCGCACCAGGCCTCCCCTGTACGCGTTGGCCGCCGGCATCTGCCTCTCGCGCCCATACCTCGGGATGCACTACCCGTCCGACGTCCTGGCCGGCGTGGTGTTCGGCACGCTGATCGGCGGCCTGGTCCCCGGTGTCGGCGAGCGCACGCTGGAGGAGCGGATGCAGGACTTCGTGAACGATCGGGCGGGCGACGACTCTGGCGAGGCTCAGTGAAGGTCGGCATCGTCGGGCTTCCCAACGCGGGAAAATCCACCCTCTTCAACGCGCTCACCCGCGGTGGAGCCGAAACGGGTGACTACCCCTTCACCACGATCGATCCCAACGTCGCTGTCGTCCCGGTTCCGGACAAGCGGCTGGAGCGGGTCGCCGAGACCGTCTCCTCGTCGGAGGTCGTGCTCGAGGCGATCGAGTTCCACGACATCGCCGGCCTCGTCCGCGGCGCGTCCGAGGGTGAAGGTCTCGGCAACCGGTTCCTCGCCGCGATCCGGGAGACGGACGCGATCTGTCATGTCGTGCGTGCCCACGCTGCCGGCGGCGTCCCCCATCCGGAGGGGCGGATCGACCCGGGTGACGACATCGAGCTGATCGAGCTCGAGCTGCTGGCCGCGGACCTCGAACAGGCCCGCCGCCGCCTGGACCGCGTGGCAAAGCAGGCCCGGTCGCTCGACAAGGCCGCGGTCGCCGAGCGCGACTGGCTCGAGTCGGTGGTCGCCGCGCTCGAGGACGGTCGCCCGGTGCGCGAGGTGCCGGTCCCCGCCGAGGCGGCCGATGCCCCGCGGCTGCTGCACGCGCTCACGTCGAAGCCGATCCTCTACGTCGCGAACGTGGACGAGGGGTCGGACGAGGTCCCGGCCGCGGTCGCGTCGCACGCGCAGGGCGCGGGCGCCACGGCAGTAGCGGTGAGCGCGCGCATCGAGTCCGAGCTCGCCGAGATCGGCGAACCGACCGACGCCGACGAGCTACGCTCCGAGCTCGGCGTCTCGGAATCCGGGCTCGACCGCGTGATCCATGCGGCCTTCTCGCTGCTCGACCTGATCACCTTCTTCACAGCCGATGAGGACAAGGAGGCGATGGCACGCAACGTCCGCCGCGGCTCGACCGCTTGGGAGGCCGCGGGCAAGATCCACGGCGACATCCAGGCCGGCTTCATCCGGGCCGAGGTGGTCGCCTGGAGCGACCTGGTCGACGCCGGCGGCTACGCGGGCGCGCGCGAGCGCGGCAAGCTCCGCCTCGAGGGCCGCGACTACGTGATGGCCGACGGCGACGTGATGACCGTGAAGATCTAGGGCCTGACCTCGCAGCTCACCGGGTAGAGCGGCGGGTCCTGCGCGCAGTCGGCGAGGGCGATCACGACGTTGTCGACCGTTCGCCGCCCGTTGCCTCTCGCGATCACGCGAACTTTGGCCTTGCCCGTGTCCACGAGCGACCTGTGGATCAGTTTCAGAACCCGCTTGCCCCCGCCGCGGCGGATGAGCCGCCACGGATGGCTGGCCTCCCCGTTAAGGTCGGTGTCCGTGATGCTCTCGCTGTAGCGGGAGTCCCCGCGGGCGCGGTGGCCGTCGTGGCGGGTCACGAACTTGACCCCCTCCGCCCGGCGGAAAAACGCACTCAACGCCTTGGGCTGCGAGCTGCCGTCGTCCGACTCCTCGTAGGAGAGCTGCACGAGCTTCGGCTTCGTGCCGCCTCCCTGCGCGGCCGTCACCGCCGCGCCGGCGAGAGCGAGAACGACCACGCTGATCACCGCCGCCTGAGCTCGCTTTGGCATCGGATCGATGGTAGACCGACGGCGTCGCCGCGGCAAGCTCAGTCGACCAGCGTCTTCGCGTTCTCGCTCACGGTGACGTGGATCGCCGCCGGCTCGTAGGCGTAGTCGAGGATCGCGTGCGCTCGCAGGCGATCGAGGGCGAACTGGAAGGCCTCAGCCTGCGCGTCCGAGGCGTAGTCGCGGCGGATGTCGAACGACCACCCCGTGGTATGGAGCGAGTACTCCTGCGTCGCCTCGGGGTTCACCCCGACGAGCAGGTCCTGGTACGCCTGGTCACGGGTGGCGCTCGTCACCTTCAGGGGTTCGCGCTCGCCGGAGATCGCCTTGACCTTCGCCGACAGATAGACGAGGGCCGCCAGCGCCTCGGGTCGGAGCGCCCGGTAGAGCTCGGGGTCGGAGCCCAGCTCGTTCGCCATCTCGCCCGCCTGCTCCGTGACCCGGAATCCCAGCGAGGGATCGGCCGGGAGCGCCACGAGGTTCCCGTCCGACCGGGCGTCGAGGACGTCGTCCGCGGTCTCGAAGGAGTCGGTGTCCTCCTCCGGGTGGTAGAGCTCCTCGAGGGTCGCCTTCTCCGTGATCAGGTCGCCACGCTCGTCCAGGGCGTCCGGATCGTCGCGCCAGCGCCTCATCACCTCCTGAGAGGCACGCACCCGCCAGTAATAGAGGGAGGAGTCGTCGCCGAACCCGGCAAGCAGGTCCCAGGCTTCGGCGTGGCTCTCGGGCGACGAGTCGAAGAAGAGCCGCGGGTAGTCGAGTCCCTGGTCGTCCACCAGTTCCGCCGCGCCGCCCTCCGGCGACCTCCTCGCCCGTGTAGGCGCCGATCACGTTCTCCAGGTTGCCGATGCCCATGTGGTACGAGACCACCGCGAGCTGCTCGGACCCGAACCGCTCCTCGGCGATCTGCAAATAGCGCGCCGCGCCCGCCAGGGCGGCCTCGGGATCGAACCGCTGGTCGACCTCTGCCCGTTCGCGGCTGAGCTCCACGGCGAGCTCGGGCTTGCCCCGGTTGGCGGCCTTCGCGATCTGCCGCGTCAGCGCCAGGCTACGCGCCAGGTCGACCTCCATCCCGAGCAGGTCGGTCGCCGTCGACGGGATGATCTGCGCCAGGCCGGTGGCAGAGCGGGGCGTGCCGTCGGCCATCACCGTGGGGCGCCCGGCGCTTTCGAGGAACACCATCGCCTCGAGCACGTCCGGGTCCACGCCGTGGTCGTCGGCCGCCGTCCTCGATCTTGCCGCGCCAGTCCGCCGTGCGCTCGGCGGCGAGCACGACCCCGCCGGGGCTCTTCGCATAGATCACGTGCGAGGTCCCGAGCGTCGCCCGCTCGGCGAGGTCCTCGCTCTTCGAGGCCGACCAGGCCAACGGATCGCCGGAGCCCGCGCCGCCGCCGGACCGGGCGGCGTCCACGATCTGCGCGACCTCGACTTCGGGCGGGTCCGAATCGCCCAAGCCGAGCGCCAGCACCAGGGCGGCAAGCGCGCCGGCGGCCGCGACCATGGCCAGGGTGATCAGGGCCGCCGCAACTGGCTGGCGACTCACGCCTTCCAGGCTAGACAGGTAGGTTCCCGCCGGTGAGGACGGAGGCGAAGTTCCCGCAAATACCGGCCGGCGCCGGGCACTACGAGAGCTTTTACATCAAGGCCACGGAGCCCGGGGGCGGCCGCGGGATCTGGATCCGCCACACGATCCACCGGCGTCCGGGCGAGCCGGCGAGGGCCTCGCTGTGGTTCACCTACTTCGACTCCGACGCCACGGGGCCGCGCGCGACCAAGGAGACGGTGGGCCGCGACGACCTCTCGTTCCCGGACGACGGCTACATCCGTGTCGGCAGCGCGGTGCTGGAGCCCGGGAGCGCCCAGGGGAGCGCTACGAGCGATTCGCTGGCCGCCACCTGGGACCTCAGCTTCACGGACTGCTCCGAGCCGCTTCACCATCTGCCGCACGAGTTGATGTACCGGACGAAGCTGCCGAAGACGAAGTTCCTGAGCCCCTATCCGACCGCGAAGTTCACCGGAGTGGTGGCGCTGGGCGACGAGACGGTCGAGATCGCCGGCTGGCCTGGAATGATCGGCCACAACTGGGGCGCCGAGCACGCCGAGCGCTGGGTCTGGATCCAGGCTTCGGAGCTTGACGGCAACGAGGGCGACTACATCGACGTCGCCGCCGGGCGCATCAAGGTGGGCCGCTGGACCACGCCCTGGGTCGCAAACGGGTGCATCGTGATCGACGGCGAGCCGTACCGGGTCGGCGGCTTTCGCGGCACCTACGGGACCGAGCTCTCAGAATCGCCGACGTCTTGCGAGTTCACGATCCCGGGCAAGGGCATCAACGTGAAGGGGCGGGTGAGCGCGCCCGCCAAGGACTTCGTCGCGTGGATCTATGCCGACCCCAAGGGTCCCGAGCACTCAACGCTCAACTGCTCGATCGCGGACCTCGAGCTCAAGGTCGAGCGGGCGGGCAGGCCGCACGCCCACCTCGGCGTCGAGCGCGCGGCGGCATACGAATTCGGCACCCGCGACACCGACCACGGGATGCCGCTCCAGCCGTATACCGACGGCTAGCGCTTGTGGAAGCGGGCCCAGGTTGAGCGCAGGCCCAGCCGGAAGCGGAGGGTGTCACCCGAGACCTTGGTCGAGCCGCGCGAACCGACGACCTTCGCTCGGACGATCCGTGGCGAGCGGCCCGTCTTCAACACCCGGATCTTCCTGAGCTTGCCCGAGAACAGGCCCGAGAGCTTGGACTCCATCTCCGAGTTCGAGAGCCGGACCCTCCAGCGGTGGACGGGCGAGCGCCGGTCAGCGGGGTCCTTGACCGCCTTCAGGTACGAGCGCGACTCGGCGAAGACGAACTCCGAGTTCTCGGTCTCACCGCCCGAGGTCGAGAAGAAGTAGGCGGTGGCCGTTCCGCCGCCGGCCTTGATGACCTGCCCGGCGGTCCTCTTGGTCGCGCGGTTCGTCGCCCCGGTCTCGGACGATCGCCCGCCGTAGACCTGGCTTCGAGTGTCGTCGTAGAGGTCGTAGCCGCTGCCGTTCAGCCGGGTGTTCAGGGCATACGAACGCGCTGCCACGGCCTGGGCCCGCAACGCGTGCGCGGGCCAGGACGACGGCACCTCGTTCGGGATCACTCCCTGGACGTAGGGCTGGATCCCGACCTTGTTGATCGCGTAGAGAGCGCCGCCCACATTCCGTGCGATCAGCTTGCCGCGGTACGACCCCACGCTGGAGAAGCGCACGGAGCCGCCCGACGCGGCGCCCTCGTTGCCGCACTTCTTGATCCTGCGGCCGCTGGAGCGGTTCAGCTCGACCCCGCCGCCGCGGGTCGCCCCAAACGAGTAGGTGCGATCCGGGTTCAGCGTCTTGCCGCACGCCTTGCGCGCCTCCGTGAACTGCATCGCGCTCAGGCCGGTGGTGAGGAGCACGCGGACTCCGCGGGTCTTGGCCCGCCCGATCCTGACCCCGGTGTAGTAGTGGCGCAGGATCTTCTTGTAGCCCTTGCCCTTCTTCGCCTGGCCGTAGGCGCCGTACTGGCTCATCCCCACGCCGTGGCCATAGCCCTTGCCGGGCACGACCCACTTGCCAGCGGCGCCCGCGGGCAGGCAGACCGCGGCCGCGACGGCCGCGAGCGTGAGCGTTGTTGGCACGCGTCCCTTCATGAATCCGTCCCCCACCCCCTATCGACAAACCCTACGGGCGTCCAAAGTCGCGTTTCGCCGAATGGCCCAAGACACCTTTTCGGATACACCTATGCGGGTAATCCCAGCAGGAGGTCACGGATGAGCATCGCCACGAACGAGCAGGCCGCGGTCGACGCCGCACCCAAGCAGCTCTTGATCGGCGGCGAGTGGCGCGATGCGTCCGGAGGCTCGACGCTGGCGGTCGAGGACCCGTCGACGGGCGAGCCGTTCTGCGAGGTCGCCGACGCGACCCCGGAGGACGCGAAGGCCGCGCTCGACGCCGCCTGCGACGCCCAGGCGGGCTGGGCCGCGACGCCCCCCAACGAACGCTCCGAGATCCTCCACCGGGCCTTTCTCGAGCTGAACGAGCGGGCCGACGAGCTCGCGATCCTGATGACGCTCGAGATGGGCAAGGCGGTTGCCGAGTCGAAGTCCGAGCTTGCCTACGCGGCCGAGTTCTTCCGCTGGTTCGCGGGCGAGGCGCTGCGGATCGACGGCTACTTCAAGACCGCCGGCAACAACCTGAGCCGGGTGCTGGTCATGCGCCAGCCCGTGGGCCCGTGCTACTTCATCACGCCCTGGAACTTCCCGAACGCGATGGGCACGCGCAAGATCGGCCCCGCGATCGCCGCGGGCTGCACGATGGTCGTCAAGCCCGCCCAGCAGACCCCGCTCTCGATGCTGGCCCTCGCGAAGCTCCTCGAGGAATGCGGCCTCCCGCCCGGGGTTCTGAACGTGATCACGAGCTCCTCGTCCTCGAGCGTTTCGGAGCCGATCATCTCCGATCCGCGCCTGCGAAAGCTCTCGTTCACGGGCTCGACCGAGGTCGGGCGAAAGCTGATCGCCCAGGCCGCCGAAGGGGTGCTGAAGGTCTCGATGGAGCTCGGCGGCAACGCGCCGTTCTTGATCTTCGACGACGCCGACCTCGACGCGGCGCTCGAGGGGGCGATGATCGCGAAGATGCGTAACGTCGGCGAGGCCTGCACCTCGGCCAACCGCTTCCACGTAGCCGAGTCGCGCGCCGACGAGTTCGCGGAGAAGCTCGGGCAGCGGATGGGCGCGATGAAGGTCGGCCGGGGCACCGAGGAGGGGGTCGAGGTCGGGCCGCTGATCGACGACGCCCAGCGCTCGAAGGTCGCCGAGCTGGTCTCAGACGCGGTCGGCAAGGGCGCCAAAGCCGTCGTCGGCGGCTCTCGGCGCGACGGCGCAGGCTACTTCTACGATCCCACCGTCCTCTCGGGCGTGACCGCCGGCGCCCGCGTCCTGACCGAGGAGATCTTCGGCCCGGTCGCGCCGGTGGCCTCGTTCGGCTCCGAGGAGGAGGCGGTCGCCGCCGCCAACGACACCGAGTTCGGCCTCGTCGCCTACGTCTTCACCAGCGACCTGAAGCGCGCGTTCCGGGTTTGCGAGGGCCTCGAGACCGGGATGATCGGCCTCAACCAGGGCATGGTCTCGAACGCCGGCGCCCCGTTCGGCGGCGTCAAGCAGTCGGGCATCGGCCGCGAGGGCGGCAACGAGGGCATCCACGAGTTCCTCGAGACGAAGTACGTCGCGGTGAACGTCTGAGCGGGCGGCTCGCGCCTGAGCGGGCAGCTCCTCGACAGGTGGAAATGAGGACAGATCCGGACCTGAACAGCGGATAGCGTGCACCGACCCGTCAACGACCGGAAGGGAAGCAAACCAATGCCCGACGATCGGCACATGCCCGGCCTGGTGCCTGAACGCGACGGATACATCCCCGGCGTTCCCTGCGCCGTGGATACGGGCCAGCCCGACCCGGAGGCCGCGGTCGACTTCTACGGCGGCCTCTTCGGCTGGGAGTTCGAAGACGTGATGCCGCCGGAATCCGACGCCAAGTACTTCGTCGCCCGGCTGCGCGGCCGCGACGTTGCCGCGGTCGGATCGATCCCGGAAGGCACGCCGCAGACGGCGAGCTGGAGAACCTACTTCTGGGTCGAGAGCGCCGACGAGACCGCGTCGAAGGTCCGCGATGCCGGTGGTGTCGTCGTCATGGAGCCGATGGATGTCGAGCCGGAGGCCGGCCGGATGGCGGTCCTCACCGACCCCGAGGGAGTCGAGTTCCGGGTCTGGCAGGCGAAGGAGAACAAGGGCGCGCAACTCGTCAACGAGCCGGGCTCGCTGAACCTGAACGGCCTCAACACCCGCGACGTGGCAGGCGCGAAGTCGTTCTACGGCTCGGTCTTCGGCTGGCGAACGCTGGCCCTGGCCGGCGGGCCCGAGTTGTGGACGCAGCCCGGCTTCGGCGACTTTCTCGAGCGCGACAACCCGGACCTCCGCGGGCAGATGGCGGATGCGGGCGCGCCGCCGGGGTTCGAGGATGTCGTCGCGAGCATCAAGCCGATCGGCGACGACGAACCCGACACGCCGGCCCATTGGAGCGTGATCTTCGCGGTCGACGACGCCGACGCCGCGGCCGCGAAGGCCACCGAGCTCGGCGGACAGGTGATCGTCCCGCCGGCCGACGCCCCCTGGGTCCGGGTGACGGTCATCCGCGACCCGCAGGGCGCGACGTTCATCGCGAGCAAGTTCGTGCCGGAGAACATGGACCTCGGCAGCGGGGCGGACGCGGCCGCCGGGTCCGGCTAAGCGCCCGGCTCGTAATCCGGGAACCGCTCGCGTAGCAGGGGCGTGATTCGGTCGAAGCGGTCGATCTCGCAGCCGTTGGCGCGGGTGAGAGTCGTGCTGACCGGCTCGCCGGCGATCGTTCCTTCCAGCGCCACCTCGTCCGGGCCGCCGTAGATCTCGGTACAAGGCGTCTGCGGGTCGGTCGGCGCGAAGTCGGTGGCCTTCAACCTTCCGCACTCCGATCCGTCCGCCGCCTCGCATCTGATAGTCGCCGCCTGCGGCTTGGTGCCGCCGGGGCCGTCGGGGTCGAGCGCGAGGTGGATCTCCGTGGCCGTCTCGCTGACCGCGGAGTCGTCGTCCCCCTCGTCGCCACAGCCGGCGACGAGGAGTGCGAGCGCCGTGAGAGCTGTCAGTGCCCGAGCAGCGACGACAGGAGTCCCGGGCGCTCGGCGCGCTTCTGCACGTAGCACTGGTGGTACTCCTCGGCGCGCCAGAACGGGGCGGCGGGCTCGATGGTCGTCACGATCGGGTCGCGATACCGCCCCTGGGTCTGCTCGATCACCCGGCGCGCGGTCTCGGCCTGCTCGTCTGAGTGGGCGAAGATCACCGACCGGTACTGGAAGCCCACGTCGGGGCCCTGCCGGTTCAGTTGGGTCGGGTCATGGATCGCGAAGTACTTCGCGACCAGCTCCTCGAACGACACCTTGGCGGGGTCGAACTCGATCTGCGCGACCTCCACGTGTCCGGTGTTGCCGCTGCACACCTGTTCGTACGTGGGGTTGTCGACGTGTCCGCCCTCGTAGCCGACGGCCGTGTCGATGACGCCGTCGATCTTGCGGAACTCGTCCTCCACCTGCCAGAAGCAGCCGGCGCCGAACGTCGCCTTCTCGGTCGTCTCGGAGGTCGTCTCGGGGCTCGTCTCGATCTCGGTCATCAGGTTCATTCACCTCGTTAGTGGTTCCGAGGAGTTTGTCTTCCCAATCATCGCAACGTTACCGCCGGGCTACGACCCGAACCCCGGTTGAGCCCGGCTCGCGAAGCCCTCGGACTCGATTGCGCGCAGCAGCTCGGCGGAGTGGTCGCGGCCCTTCGTCTGGAGGACGAGGGTGATCGCCGTCTCGCCGACATGGAGATCGAGGCCCTCGCGCAGGTGCTCGACGTCGATCACGTTCGCTCCCTGCTCGGCGACGACGCCGAGCAACCCCGACAGCGCGCCGGGCCGGTCCGGCATCACGACCGACACCACAACCCGCCGGCCGGCCACGGTCTCGCCGAGCGCGATGCATTCGGACAGGCGGGTCGCGTCGACGTTTCCTCCCGAGAGCACGGCGCAGACCGCACCTTCGGCGGGCGCCTCCACCTTGCCGCTCAGGAGCGCCGCGACCCCGACCGCGCCCGCTCCCTCCACGACGAGCTTCGACCGCTCGAGCAGCAAGACCATCGCCTCCGCGGCCTCGTCGTCGGTGACCGTCACGATCTCGTCCACCCACTCGTCGACGAGCGGCAGCGTCAGATCGCCCGGGCGCTTGACCGCGATGCCGTCGCAGATGGTGCCCGCCGAGCGGGCGCCGATCGGCTTGTGGGCCGCGAGCGACTCCAGGTACGGCGCGCAGTTCTCGGCCTGGACACCGACGACGCGGCAGCCCTCGTGCCGGGCCTTGATCGCGATCGCGATCCCCGCGACCAACGCTCCTCCGCCCACCGGGACCAGCACCAGCGTCGTCTCGGGCGCCTGTGCGGCGATCTCCAGCCCGATCGTGCCCTGCCCGGCGACGATCGCGGGGTGGTCGAACGCCGGCACGAACGTCGCGCCGTGGCTTCCGGCGAACTCCCGGGCGGCCTCCGCGGCCTCGTCGTACGAGCCCTCGACCAGGTGGACCTCCCCTCCGCGCCGTCGCACCGCAGCGACCTTGGCGAGCGGCGCGGCCGCGGGAATGAACAGGTCCGCCCGGGCGCCCATGCGCCTGGCCGCCGCGACCACGGCCTGGGCGTGGTTGCCCGCGCTGGCGGTCACCACCCCCGACTCGAGATCGGCGTCGCCCAGCGCGGCGATCGCGTTGAAGGCGCCACGCACCTTGAACGAGCCCGTCGCCTGCAGGCACTCGGCCTTGAGCGTCACCGGCGCGCCCACGCGCCGCGAGACCTCGCCCGCCTCGAGGACCGGCGTGCGTCGCGCCACGCCCTCGATCGTCCCCGCGGCGGCTTCGATCTCCCGGACGGTGACGGCCTGCAACCCAGAGCTCCTACTCGTAGACGACGAAGGAGGGCCGCGGGTTCAGGCGCATGACCTGCTTCGGCCCCATCAGGTTCGTGTCCTCCTCGTAGAACAGCTTGAACCCCGGGAAGAGGCCAGACCGGCGCGACGGGGAGAGCTGCTCGTACTTCGAGCGCTTCGCGTCCGGGGTGCCGAACCCGTCGGCGTTCAGAACGAGGTCGACCCCGGGCCTGGTCTTGAGGTCGTCTCGGTGGCGAATCATCGAATCGGTGAACTGGTGGACGACCACGAGCTTCTGCGGCAGGTCGTGGTCGCGGACGATGCGGGTCAGATACCGCGTGACCCGGTTGATCATCTTGGCCGACACGCTGCCGATGCCCTGGCCGGGCACCCCGTCCCGGCCCATGTTCCACTCCGGGTCGAGCGCGACCGAAACGAAGGGCTTTCGCAGCCACCGCTCGAGGTGCTTGACCTCCTTGCTGAACCGCGACCGACCCGGCTGGATGTCCAGCATCAGCAGGAAGCGGTTGCGCTTCGCGGTCTTCGAGTAGCGGCGGATGATCGAGTTCGGCTGACGCGCGCGGTACTTCCCATCCGGGCCCGGGTTCGCCAGGGCGATCGACCCGAGCAGTTCGAACACCGGCAGGATCGGCTGGCGGCTGCGCGACTTGTACGGCTTGATCTGCCGGCGCAGCCGCTTCGCCGCGCTCGCGGGCGAGCCGATTCCCAGCTCGCCCAGGCTGTCGGCCTGCGGGGCGCCGTAGAAGCCGATCACCCGGTTCTGCGGGAGGACGCTCTTGCCTCCTCGCGGCAGCTCCTTCGGCCCCGGCGCGCGATCCCCGGCGGCGACCGAAACGGCGGCGAGCGTCATCAGCGCACCGGCAGCCGCGAGTCCACGGCCCCTAGCCGTGCGGCCGCGCAATTGCCGTGTAGTCGAGCGCGTCGTCGAGCTCGTTCGCATCCACGCCCTTGTCGATCGCCACCTCGCGCACGGTACGCCCTGAGGCGGCGGCCTCCTTGACGATCTCGGTCGCACGGTCGTAGCCGATGATCGGGTTCAGGGCTGTCGCAACCTGAAGGTTCGACTCCTTGTGCGCGATCAGCGCCTCGTGGTTCGGCTCGAGCCCGGCCACGCACTTCTCGTCGAGCAGACGGCAGGCTGCCGAGAGCAGCCTGATCTGGTCCAGCAGGTTCCGGGCGATCAGCGGCACCCTGACGTTCAGCTCGAACTGGCCCTGGCTGCCCGCGGCGGTGATCGCGGCGTCGTTGCCGATCACCTGGTCGCCGACCTGGATAACGACCTCCGGGATGACCGGGTTGACCTTGCCGGGCATGATCGAGGAACCCTTCTGGAGCTCGGGCAGGCGCAGCTCGGCGAGCCCGGCGCGGGGGCCGGAGCCCATCAACGCCAGGTCGTTCGCGATCTTGATCAACGACACCGCGACCACCTTGAGGGCGCCCGAGAGCTCCACCAGGGAGTCGCGGTTCGCCTGCGCCTCGAAGCGATCGAGCGGAGCCGAGATCTCGAGGTTCGTCTCCTTCGCGATCAGCTCCCGGACCTTCTCGGCAAAGCGCTCGTGGGTGTTCAGCCCGGTCCCCGTGGCGGTCCCGCCCAGCGGCAGCTGTCCGACGCGGGCAAGCGTCGCGCGCACGCGGTCGGCGCCCAGCGAGACCTGCGCCGCGTATCCGGCGAACTCCTGCCCGAGCGTGACCGGCACAGCGTCCATCAGGTGCGTGCGACCGGTCTTGACGATGTCGGCGAACTCTCCGGCCCGCGCGGAGAAGGCTGAGGCGAGGGCGTCCATGGCTGGCAGCAGGTCCGCGTGGACCTCTCCGAGGGCGGCCACGTGCACGGCGGAGGGGAACACGTCGTTCGACGACTGACCCATGTTCACGTGGTCGTTGGGATGGGCAGTGTCGCCGGCGAGGTTCGCGATCACCTCGTTCGCGTTCATGTTCGACGAGGTGCCGGAGCCGGTCTGGAAGACGTCGACCGGGAACTGGTCGTCGTGCTCGCCAGCGGCCACCGCCTCACCGGCGGCCGCGATCCGCTCGGCGAGATCCGCCTCCATCAGGCCCAGTTCCGCGTTCGCTCGTGCCGCGGCGGCCTTGATCCGGCCGAGCGCACGGACGACGGGCGTCGGAACCGGTTGGCCGGAGACCGGGAAGTTCTCGACCGCCTTGGCGGTCTCGTCGCCCCAAAGTTGCTCTGACATCAGCCCTCCGCTCGGTGACAGGTGCTCACCGCTCAGGCTACTCAGCCGGAGCGCTGGCCGGCCGCGTAGCCGGCCCCGAAAGCGCGCTCGAACGACGCCGGGAATGCCTGCTCGCCGCCGGTGAACCGCGCGGCGGCGTCGAGGCGGATCACGAGGTCCTCGTGGATGCCGCCGGTGGTGGACGCCGCCTGCTGGACGGCGCCGATGAGATAGCCGAGCTCGACGGTCGCCATGCCGGCCGGATCCTTCTGCGCGCGTCGGTTCAGCTCGGTCGCGGCGCCCACCATGCCCTCCCCCACCTGGGCGAGCTCACCGCCGGCCTGGCCGTCGATCACACAGTCCGAGATCGGCGTGGATCCCTCGATGCGTACGTCCTCGGGCGCGCTCTCGAGCGCCGCGAGGAAGGCGTCCGACCCACCGAGACAGGCCGCCGGTGCGCCGGCCTCGTCGTCGCCGCCGCACCCGATGATCAGCAGCCCGGCGAGGGCCGCGAGAATCCCGCGCTTCATCACCCCGATGCTACGAGGCGTGGAGCGCAGGACGGCCGGAGCGCTCGGCCCCAGCCGTCCTGCGGAGGCTTACCCTTCCGGGGCGGCGGCCGCGGGTTCGAGCGCGACCTGCGCACTGCCACTCAGGCCGCCCGGATCGGTGTAGACGGCGACGAACACGGCGCTCGTCTCGCCGGGCGCATGGCCCTGAGGCAACGACGTCTCGATCGTTCCGGTGCAGCCGCTGGTCGTCGACACCGGATGGCCGTGCTGGTCGTGGCCGACGAGGTGGTGGACCAGCACCTGCGAGCAGTCGATCTCCTCCTCGTCCTCGACGGCGATCTCGAAGTCGACCGAGTCGCCCCAGGAGAATGCCTGGTCGCCCTGCGGCGCGACGAACTCGACGACCGGCTCCTGATTGCCGACGACGATGCGCACGTGGTTCGACGCCGAGCGGCCGTGCTCGTCGGTGACCTTGAGAGTCGCCAGGTAGATGCCCTCCTTCTCGTAGGTGAACTCCGGGTTCGGATCGGTCGAGTCGACCTTCTTCTTGCCCTGGAGGCGCCACTCGTACGAGATCTCGTCGCCGTCGGGATCGGCCGTGCCCTCGCTCGAGAACTGGACCGTCAGCGGCGGCTCGAACGCGCTGTCGGGATCGGCCGCGACCTCGACCTGTGGCGCGTGATTACCGTCAGGGCCGATGTAGTCGATCCGCGCGAGCTGCGCGTCGGGATTCTCCGAGAAGAACCCGTCGCCGTACTCGAGGGTGTAGAGCGCGCCATCGGGGCCGAACTCCATGTCCATCCCGTTGTCGAGCGTGGCCTCATCGCCGTTCGCTGGACCGACCTGGTCGAGCACCGGCTCGATCGCGGCGAGCTCGCCGGCGTCGTTCAGCGGGAACGCCTTGATGTAGTCCCGGGTCCACTCGTAGAACAGCGGCACGCCGTCGTAGTACTCCGGCCAGGCAAGGCCCTGTCCGCCACCGTGGTGGGGGTGCTTGCCCTTGCCGCGCTTATGGCCATGGCCGGGATCGAAGTTGTAGGCGGGGCCGGCCATCGGGCCGATGCCGCCCTCGCCGAGCTCCGGGAACTCCGCGGACGGGCCGAACGAGTACCAGACGTCCGGCTGCACGACCGGGGGCAGCTCGGTCAGCCCGGTGTTGTGGGGCGACTCGTTGACGGGATTCGCGCAGTCGAACTCCTCGCCGGATTCCTCGGTGGCGAAGTCGTAGTCGACATAGGGCAGCTCCGGAGTGGCGCAGTACGGCCAGCCGTAGTTGCCGGGCTCGCGGAGGATCGTCCACTTGCCGTGGCCGGCGGGGCCGCGGAGCGGGTCGGCCTCCGGGTTGTCCGGCGAGTAGTCGCCGACGTAGATCTCGTCGTTCACCGCATTGATCTCGATCCGGAACGGGTTGCGGAAGCCCATCGCGTAGATCTCGGGCCTGGTTCCCTCGGTGCCCTCTTCGAAGAGGTTTCCCTCCGGGATCTCGTACCCGCCCCTCGTCGGCTTGGGCGTGATCCGCAGGATCTTGCCCCGCAGGTCGTTGGTGTTCGCCGCGGTGCGCTGAGCGTCATACGCAGGGTTGCGATCGGGGCGCTCGTCGATCGGGATGTACCCGTCGGACTCGAACGGGTTCGTGTCGTCACCGGTCGAGAGGATCAGGTTTTCGTCGCTGTCGAACACGATGTCGCCGCCGACGTGGCAGCAGACGCCGCGGTCGACCGGGACGTCCATGATCTCCCGCTCCGAGTTCATCTTCAGCTCGTCCTTCTGCCACTTGAAGGTCGACAGCCGGATCAAGCCGCGGAAGCGCTCCCAGTCCTCCTCGGTCCCGAACTCGGGCGCATCGCCCTCGTTCTCCGCGGTTGCGGGATCGTCGACCGGGGTGTCGAGCGGCGGCGAGTAGTAGACGTAGATCCGCTTGTTCTTCTTGAAGTCCGGGTCGAGGGCGACGCTCTGCAGGCCCTCCTCGTCGTGCTGGTAGACGTCGAACTCGGCGGCGAGGGTGTTCAGGCCCGTCTTCGGATCGTGGAGCCAGAGCTCGCCGGGGCGGGTCGTGTGCAGGACGCGCCCGTCGGGCAGCACCGCGAGGTCCATCGGCTCCCCGGGCGTGTCGTTCAGCGTCACCTTCTCGAACTCGGAGTCCGGCGGCGCCTGCGCGGCGGCGGTGGCGCCGATCGACAGCGACGCGATCACCGCCCCCAGCACGAGAGTCAGTCCTCCAAACAAACCATTCCGGGCCCCCGTAGACCGACTCCGCACGATTCTGCCTCCTCCGTCGCCTGCTGTGCGCCGTCCCTCGTACCCGAGTTTGTTTTCAGGAAACGCATTTCTCTGGTTAACGAGTGCCAAAGTCGGGCACTTAGGCCTTCAGGCCGCTAAATGTGGCGCCGCCATGCAGGGCGGTGCCGGAGGAGGAGATCGGATGAAGGCTTACCGCGGGACCCGTGCCTGGCTGGCGCTGGTCCTCAGCATGCTGCTCGTCGTGGCGGGTGCCACCGCCGGCTCGGCGTCGTCGGGACACCACGGCGGGCACGACAAGCACAAGGACAAGCTCTCCAAGAACGAGATCTCGATTCAGCTCTGGACCTTCTCGTCGTACATCGGCTTCGGCAGCGAGCCCGAGAACCAGCAGCGCCTCGAGGAGGCGCTGGCCGGAATCAGCGAGATCGGCTACCGCAACGTCGAGCCGTACGACTTCAACGGCCTCACGGCACGGGAGTTCAAGGCGCTGCTCCGCAAGTACGACCTGCGGGCTCCGTCCCGGCATGGCGACACGAACGAGGCGACCTGGGACACCCACCTCGCCGACGCGAAGGTCCTGAACCAGAAGTACACGGGGTCGGGAGGCTTCCCAGCTCCCGGCATCGGCAGCTACGAGGACACCCTGGCCACGGCTGAGACGATGAACCGCCTCGGCAAGCGCTCGGTGCGGAACGGCACCGGGAAGCTCTTCGGCCACAACCACCAGGGCGAGTTCCGGACCATGTACGAGGACCCGGACACCGGCGAGCTGAAGAGCGCCTGGCAGATCCTGGTCGAGAACACCAACCCGAAGTACGTCGCGTTCCAGGTGGACACGATGTGGGCCGCTGATGGCGGCGCCGACCCGGCGCAGCTGCTGAGGAAGTACCCGAAGCGGATCCAGCTGCTCCACATCAAGGACGGCATCAACATCGCCGACCCCGCGGACGCGACTCCGGTACCCATGGGTGAAGGCGAGATGGAGTTCAAGCCGATCCTGAGGGCGGCGGAGAAGGCCAAGGTCAAGTACTACATCTACGAGCAGGATCCGATGTTTGACGATCCGACGTACGACCCGTTCGCAAGCGCTCAGGCGGGCTGGGACTACCTGTCCACGGTGCGCTTCTGAGCTAACCGACCCAACAAGCGAACCCTCGGCAAACGGCCCCGCCCCCGGCGGGGCCGTTCGCGTTGAGCGACGGCTGCCAGAATCCGGCGCCCGTGAGCGGCTTCCGAGCAGTTGACCCCAAGCAGAGCTTTCCGGCCCTCGAGGAGGAAGTCCTCGAGCGCTGGCGGCGTGACGACGTCTTCCACCAGCAGCTCGCTCGGCGCGAGGGAGCCGAGACCTGGAGCTTCTATGAGGGCCCGCCGACGGCGAACGGCATTCCGGGCTCGCACCACGTCCTCCCGCGGGTGTTCAAGGACATCTACCCCCGCTATCGGGCGATGGCCGGGTACCACGTGCCGCGCAAGGCCGGCTGGGACTGTCACGGCCTGCCGGTCGAGCTCGAGGTCGAGAAGGAGCTCGGGATCTCCTCGAAGGCGGAGATCGAGGAATACGGGATCGCCGAGTTCAACGCTCGGTGCAGGGAGTCCGTGTTCCGCTACGTCGAGGAGTGGAACCGCCTGACCGAGCGGATCGGGTGCTGGATCGACCTCGACGACCCCTACGTGACACTCACCGACGACTACATCGAATCGGTGTGGTGGTCCCTGCGCCGGATCTGGGACTCGGGCCGGCTGTACGAGGGGCACAAGGTGGTCCCCTACTGCCCGCGCTGCGGCACCGCCCTGTCCTCGCACGAGGTCGCGCAGGGCTACCACGATGTCGTCGACCCCTCGGTCTACGTGAGGCTGCCCGTGACCGCCGTGCCGCCGGCCGACGAGATCCCCGAGAGCGGCGTCCAGGAGGGCGACAACCTGCTGGTCTGGACGACGACGCCCTGGACCCTGATCTCGCACGCGGCGGTGGCCGTCGGCGCGGAGATCGAGTACGTCCGTGCGCAGCCGCCGGGCTCCGATGAGGTCGTCGTCGTGGCTCGCCCACTCGCGGACCGCGTGCTCGGCGAGGGCTGGTCCGAGCTGGCCTCGTTCCCGGGCTCCTCGCTCGAGGGCACCCGCTACGAGCGCGCCGTTCGACTACGTGAACGGTGAGGACTTCGGCCCGCTCGGCCACTCCGTGCTGACCGCGGACTTCGTGACAACCGAGGACGGCACCGGCCTGGTCCACACGGCGCTCGCCTTCGGCGAAGACGACTTCCGGCTCGGCGAGGAGCGTGGGATGACGCTCCAGAACCCGGTGCGCCTCGACGGCACCTACGACGAACGGGTCACCGACTTCCAGGGCAAGATGGTGTTCCAGCACAACCCGGAGATCGTCGCCGCGCTCGACGAGTCCGGACGGCTCTACCGCTCCGAGGAGTACGAGCACTCCTACCCGCACTGCTGGCGCTGCGACACGCCGCTCCTCTACTACGCGAAGTCGAGCTGGTACATCCGCACGACCGAGGTCCGCGACCGGATGCTCGCCGAGAACGAGACGATCGGCTGGCACCCGGAGCACATCAAGCACGGGCGCTTCGGCGGTGGCTGGAGAACAACGTGGACTGGGCGCTCTCGCGCGAGCGCTATTGGGGAACCCCGCTGCCGGTCTGGCGCTGCCAGGAACCGGACTGCGGCGAGGCGTTCTGCGCGGGCTCGCTGGATGAGCTTCGAGAGCGCGGCGGCGACGTGCCCGACGACCTCCACCGCCCCTACATCGATGACGTCGTCCTGCGCCTGCGCGGCCTCGGGCTGCGACGGCGAGATGCGCCGCGTCCCCGAGGTGATCGACACCTGGTACGACTCGGGCTCGATGCCGTTCGCGCAGTTCCACCACCCCTTCGAGGGGTCGGCGGAGTTCGAGGCGCGGTTCCCGGCCGACTACATCTGCGAGGCGATCGACCAGACGCGCGGCTGGTTCTACTCGTTGCTGGCGGTCTCGACCCTGCTCTTCGACCGCACGAGCTACGAGAACTGCGTCTGCCTGGGCCTGATCCTCGATCCTGAAGGCCAGAAGATGTCGAAGAGCAGGGGCAACGTGGTCGACCCGTGGGAGGTGATCTCCGCCCACGGCGCGGACGCGTTCCGCTGGTACTACTTCACCGCGCAGCAGCCCTGGGCCGGCTACCGCTTCTCGATCGAGACGGTTGGCGAGGCGGTCCGTCAGTTCCTGAACCAGCTCTGGAACACGTACTCGTTCTGGGTGCTATACGCGAACGCGGAGGGGCTCGGCCCCGCGGACCTCGGCGAGGCCCCGGCCACCGGTCCCAGCCCACGGACCTGGATCGCTGGGTGGTCTCGCGGCTCGAGGGCACCGTCGCAGCTGTGCGCGAGGGATGGACGGTTTCGACTCGACCTCGTCGGGCCGCGCGATCGCCGACTTCGTCGAACGAGCTCTCGAACTGGTACGTACGCCTCAATCGCCGCCGCTTCTGGGAGGGCGATCGTGCTGCGCTCGCCACCCTCCGCGACTGCCTGCTGGGGGTCGCGAAGCTGCTGGCGCCCTTCACCCCTTCGTCGCGGACGAGATCCACTGAACCTGACCGGGGACGAGGAGTCGGTTCATCTGCCGGACTTCCCCGAGCCGGACGCCGCCAGGCGCGACCCGGAGCTGGAGGCAGGCGTGGAGGCGATGCTGCGGGCGATCGAGCTGGGGCGGGCCGCGCGCGCGCTGCCGCGAAGGTGAAGGTCCGCCAGCCCCTCGCGAAGGCCGTGATCGTCGCGACCGGAGGCGGAGCGCGATGAGATCGAGCGCCTCGGGGAGCATCGTGCGCGCGGAGCTCAACGTAAAGGAGCTCGAGTTCGTCTCCGAGGAGGCCGAGCTCGTCTGCCTATCGCGTGAAGCCGAACTACCGGACGCTCGGCCCGCGCTTCGGCCCGGCGATGCCGCAGGTGGCGGCGGCGATCGACGCGCTCGATCCCGATGCGGCGGCCGCGGCGGCAAAGGGCGAACGGGCCGTGGGGATCAACGTCGACGGCCACGAGCACCGGCTCGAGCCCGACGACCTGATCCTCGCGATGGAGCCGCTCCACGGCTATGAGGTGGAGTCCGAAGCCGGCCGCGCCGTCGCGCTCTCACTCGACCTCGACGACGAGCTTCGGCGCGAGGGCCTCGCCCGCGAGGTCGTCCACGCGATTCAGAACGCGCGCAAGCAGGCGGGGCTGGACGTCACCGACCGGATCACGCTGAAGCTCGACGGCGACGAGACGCTGCTCGACGCCGCGCGCAGCCATCAGGACTACGTCGCCGGCGAGACGCTGGCCACCGCGGTCGAGTACGACGTCGGCCTCGGCCAGCCGGCCGAGATCGAGGGACGAAAGCTCCAGATCTACGTCGAACGCGCGTAGGCGGGCCCGGCCGGCAGCTAAATCAGCCCTGCTGCTCGCCGCCCATCACCCAGTCCGACTTCTTCGAGTCGTCGAAGCGGATCCAGACGTGGTCGGCCGGAGTCTTCCCGACCTCGACCATCGCGTCGGTGATGCGGCGGGCGAGCTCGACCTTCTGCTCGTCCGAGCGGCCCTCGTACCAGTGGATGTGAATGAACGGCATGAAACGGAAGTTATCGGTTCACGCCTCTGATCCGCGCGATCTGCTCTGACGTTTCGAGTGAGACCCAGAGCGTCCCCTTCGCGCCCGGGGCCAGGTGGCGCGGACCGGAGTTGTCGGGCAGGGCATTGAGCCGCTGCTTCGGCTTGCCCTTGGAAGGGAGCATCGTCAGGTTGCTCGACGCGAAGTTGGCCACCCACCAGTTGCCGTCCGGGGCGAAGGTGATGCCGAACGGGTCGGTGTCGTCCACCTTGTTCTTGATCGGCTTCCGCCCCGGAACGATCCGGCCGACCGTGTGCGGATCGGTCCCCTGGTTCGTGTACGCCGCGCGCCGCTTGGGGCCCCTGGCGACCTCCTGCGGCCCGCCGCCGACGGCGAAGCTCTTCAGTCCCCCGGACGGCTTCGTCCTGATGATCCGCTTGCCGCCGAAGTCGGCGATCCAGATCTTCCCGGCGGCGGCGGCGATCCCGCGGGCGTTCATATCGTCGATGGTCCGCGCGTCGAACCCGAGCGGGTCGGCCGGGTCGAACGAAACGAGCTGGTCGCCGCTCGCGGTCCAGAGCTTGCCCTGAGGCCCGTTGACGATGCGCTGCGGAGTTCCGATCGCCGGGACGGCGAACTCTTCGGCGGCGTTCTCCGGGTCGCTCGGAGGGACCTTGACAACCTCCTGATTGCCGGTCAGCCAGAGGTTCCCGTCGCGCCCCAGAGTGATCCCCTCCGGCGCGCTGAGCTCCGGGGGCTCGAACTCGGTGACGTCGCCGTTGGGCCGGACACGCGCGAGCTTGCTCCCCACGATGGCCCACATCGTCCCGCCGGAGCCGCGGGTGATCTGCCCGGGCATCTCGGAAACGTCGAAGACCCCGGCCAGCCGCGGCTTGGCATCGCCGGTGGCGGGCAACGCGAACAGCAAGATCACGCACAAGCTTCCTGCGATTCCCCCCGCTATGCGCATGGCGCGATTGTTGCACGGATCGGGCGGGCCCGCCCGATCCGAGACGCGGCCTAGGCGGCCAGCGCTGGCTCGAGCTCGGCCTCGAGGCTGCGCTTCGGCCGGGCGCCGATGATGCGCTTCGCCTCGGCGCCGTCCTTGAAGAGGATCAGCGTGGGGATCGAGAGAACGTCGAAGCGTGCGGCGGTCTGCTGGTTGTCGTCGATGTTGAGGGAGACGATGCGAACGTCCTCGCGCTCACCGGACATCTCCTCGAGGATCGGGTGGACCACGCGGCACGGCCCGCACCAGGGCGCCCAGAAGTCGACGAGCACCGGCTCGCCGGACTCGAGGACCTCGCTCTGGAAGTTGGCGTCGGTGACGTCGGGCAGCTTGCCGGCCATTTGGTCTCCTGCTTGAAGGGTCAACTGGGGCGTCCTTTGTATCCGATGCGGTGGCGGAGGGTGTCTCCGATCACCGCGTGGCTTTTACTATACAAAGTGAAGTACCACGAGGACGCAATTCGTTTCACCGCCTGCGGATCCGCATCCGTGGCACCCCCAGCGCGGCCTCGACGACGATCCCACCCGTCATCTTCGATTCCCCCACCCGCCGGTCGCGGAAGGTGATCGGCACCTCGACCACCCGGAACCCGGCGCCGACCGCGCGATAGGTGATCTCCACCTGAAACGCGTAGCCGAGCGAGGAGATGGAGTCCAGGTCGATCGCCTCGAGCACCTCGCGGCGAATCGCCTTGAAGCCCCCGGTGAGGTCGCGGAACTCCACGCCGAGCACGCCGCGAGCGTAGGCGCTGCCCCCGCGGCTGATCGTTCGCCGCAGCGGTCCCCAGTCGGCGACGTTCCCGCCATCGACGTAGCGCGAGCCGAGCACGAGATCCGCATCGGCCGCGGCCGCGAGCAGCCGCGGGATGTCCGCCGGGTCGTGGGAGAAGTCGGCGTCCATCTGGACCACGACGCGTGCGCCGCCGGCGAGCGCGCGGCGAAAGCCCGCAACGTACGCGGGCCCGAGACCCTGCTTGTCCGGGCGATGGAGGACCTCGAAGTCGTCGTCGTCGGCGGCGAGGCGGTCGGCGATCGCTCCGGTGCCGTCGGGGGAGCCGTCGTCGACGATCAGGATCCGGCTGCCCGTTGGCAGCTGCAGCCGCGCCGCAGCACCAGGGGCTCGAGGTTCTCCGCCTCGTTGTAGGTGGGCAGCACGAGCCAGACGTCGGCGGCGGCGGTCATTGGGTGAGACTACGAGGCGGCGATGGCAGCGAAGAAAGAAATGTCGAACGGCGAGATCGCCGACGCCTTCACCGAGCTGGGAACGCTCTACGAACTGGACGGAGCGATCTCGTACCGCGTGTTGGCGTACCGCGATGCCGCGAAGGTGATCCAGCAGAGCCCGGTCTCGATCGCCGAGCTCGACCCGCGCGGGTCGGGTGACGGAGCTACCCGGCATCGGCAAGACGATCGAGGAGAAGATCGTCGCGCTGCTCGAGACGGGCTCGATTCCGTCCGCTGACAAGCTCGAAGGCGAAGTTCCCGCCGAGCCTCGTCGAGGTCACGCTGATCCCGGGACTCGGCGCCAAGACCGTTCGCACGGCTTCACGACGAGCTGGGGATCGCGACCCTCGACGATCTGCGCGCCGCGGTCGGCCGAGCAGCGGATCCGCGCCCTGAAGGGCCTCGGTCCGAAAGCGGAGGAGAACATCGCCGCCCAGCTCGAGAAGCTCGGTGACGAGGGGCCGTCCGAGCGCGTCCTCCTCTCCGATGCCCTGCCCATCGCGGAGCGGCTGGCCGAGGTCCTGCGAGAGCACCCGGCGTCGCAAGCGGTCGACATCGCCGGATCCGCTCGCCGTATGGCCGAGACCTGCAAGGACATCGACCTGATCGCCACCGCGTCCGACCCGGTCGCGCTCGCGACGGCCCTGGTCGAGCACCCGCTGGCCGCAGCGTCCGGCAACCCGAGTTCGAACGGCGCGCGGATCACGACCTACAACGGCGTGGCGGTCGACCTGCGAATCGTGACCCCGAAGGAGTACGGCAACCTCCTCCAGCACTTCACGGGCTCGGCGGCCCACAACGTCCAGCTTCGCGAGCGGGCCGTGAAGATGGGCCTGTCGGTCTCCGAGCACGGGATCAAGGACACGGAGACCGGCAAGGTCTCACGCCACACGACCGAGGCCGCCGTCTACAAGCGTCTCGGGCTCTCCTACATCGAGCCCGAGCTACGGGAGGGCCGCGGGGAGATCAGGGCGGCGGCGGACGGCAAGCTTCCGAAGCTGATCGAGCTCGACGACATCCGCGGAGACCTGCACTCCCACACCACGCTCTCCGACGGCAAGAACACGCTGGAGGAGATGGCCGAGGCGCGCGAAGGCCAAGGGCTACGCCTACTTCGCGGTCACCGACCACTCGGCCACGCACGGCTTCGGCGACGACGTGACCCCGGAGCGGCTGGAGGAGAGGATCGAGGAGATCGCCGAGCTGAACGCGCGGATCGGTTCGAGCCGCTTTCGCGTGCTGGCCGGGACCGAGAGTCAACATCCTCCCCGACGGCTCGCTGGACTACGAGGATTCGCTGCTGGAGCGGCTCGACTGGGTCGTCGCCAGCGTCCACACGTCGTTCCGGATGACGAAGGCGAACATGACGGCGCGGATGGTCGCCGCGGTCGAACACCCGCTGGTGGACTGCCTCGGGCCACCCGAGCGGGCGCATGCTTCTGCGCCGCGAGGGCTATGACTTCGACATCGAGGCGGTAGCGGAGGCCGCGGCGCGCGCCGGGACGTTGATCGAGATCAACGGCAACCCGAACCGGCGCGATCTGTCCGAGCAGAATGCGCGCGTGGTCGCCGACGCCGGCGTGAAGATCTGCCTGAACACCGACGCCCACCGGGTCTCGACCCTGGAGAACATGCGCTACGGCATCGCCACCGCCCGCCGCGCCTGGCTGACCAAGGCCGACATCGCGAACGCACGGCCGTGGGGGTCGCAAGTTTCAGAAGCTTCGAAAACGAGTAGTTTGCTAAGCTAATTAGCAGTGGTAACTACCTCTGACGATCGGCTACTTGAAGCAGCTTCCAGGCTGCGCCTCGCCATCGTCCGGACCGCCCGCCGCATGCGCCAGGAGGCGAGCCCCGACCTCTCGCCCACGCTCACGGCCGCCCTTGCCACCGTCGAGCGCCACGGGCCGCTGACGCCAAGCGAGCTGGCCGAGGTCGAGCGGATCAAGCGGCCGACCGCGACCCGGATCGCCGCCTCCCTGGAGGCGGACGAGCTGATCGTGCGCGCCCCGGATCCCGAGCGACGGCAGGGCGTCGCTCCTCAGCATCAGCCCGCGCGGCCGCGCACTGCTGCGCAGGCTCCGCAGGCGTAAGAACGCATACCTCTCGCGCCGGTTGCGAGAGCTCGACGACGACGACGTCGAGGCGCTGGAGCGCGCCGCCGAAGTCCTCGAGCGAATGCTCGAGGTGAGAAGCGCTGAGCGCGCGCAGTTCGCCGCGCGGGGCGCTGCGCCGCTCCGTTCCGTCGCTCGCTTCAGGTACCGAACTACCGGCGCTGGTTCGCCGGGCAGCTGGTCTCGGTCAGCGGCAACTGGATGCAGATCGTCGCCGAGATGTGGCTGGTGCTGACCCTCACGGGCAGCGCCTTCGCCGTCGGCCTGACCACAGCGCTCCAGTTCCTGCCGATCCTGCTCGCCGGCGCCTGGGGCGGCCTCGTCGCCGACTCGATGTCCAAGCGCAGGCTGCTGCTCGTCACGCCAGGCGCTGATGGCGGTGCCCGCGCTCGCCCTGTTCGGCGCTCGTCCGCCACCGGCGACGTCGCCGCCGTGGATGGTGATGGGGCTGGTCTTCGCGCGCGGGCTCGTGCTCGCGGTCGACATGCCGGCGCGCCAGAGCTTCGTGATCGAGATCGTCGGCTCCGACCGCGTCGTCAACGCGGTCGGCCTGCAAGAGCGTCCTGATCCACACGTCGCGCATCACGGGCCCGGCGATCGCCGGCCTGCTGATCGCCGGCGGCGGGATCGAGCTCTGCTTCCTGCTCAACGCGCTCTCGTTCGGCGCGATGATCCTCGCGCTCCGCTCGCTGGACACCGCGCGAGCTCGCGCCGCCGAAGCTGGCGACGCGCGAGCCCGGCGCGATCCGCGCGGCCCTCCGCTACGTGACGCCGGACGCCCGAGCTGGCGATCCCGCTGGGGATGATGGCGGTGGTCGGCACGCTCGGCTTCAACTTCCAGGTCCTCCTGCCGCTCCTCGCCCGGCGAGACCTTCGCCGGCGGCGCAACCGCCTACTCGGCGCTCGTCGGTCGCGATGGGCGCCGGCGCGGTGGCGGGCGCGCTCGTGACCGGCGCCGCGGCGCAGATCGGGCGAGCAGCTCCTGGTCGGCGCCGCGGTCGGCGTTCGGCGCGTTCGCACTGCTCGCGGCCGCCGCCCCGACGCTGACGCCTCGCGGCGCTCGCGCTGGTGCCGCTCGGCGCCGCCAGCGTCACCTTCGCCGCGGGCATCAACTCCACGCTGCAGCTCGCGCCGAGCCGCACATGCGCGGCCGGGTGATGGCCCTCTACTCGATCGTCTTCCTCGGGCTCGACGCCGATCGGCGGGCCCGATCACGGGCCTGCTCTCGGGTGCGCTCGGCCCGCGGGCGGCGCTGGTGATGGCGTGGCGCTCGCGGCGCTGACCGCCGCGGTCGGCGCGCGGTTCGCCTTCGCTCGTGCCTCGGAGTCGCCCGTCAGCGTCGCTCCGGCGGGTGGAGGCGGTGGCTTCGGCTGCGGCGACGCGATCCCGATAGAGGCCGGGCGTGCGAACGAGACGGATCGGCTCGAACGCCGAGGTCGGCTCGACGTAGAAGCGAACACCGTCGCGATCCTCGATCGCCCGCACCGCGTCCTCGCGCCGGCGCCAGAGCAGAGCGATGAGGATCGCGTAGCCGGCCCCGATCGCCGCGACCTGCGGGAAGACCACGCCCGCCACCCCGCAGACGATCGCGAAGGCCCCGATCGGCCAGAGCCGCATGAACGCGATCCGCGCGTCGCTCTCGGACGGCAGGCTCGTCGCCGTCCGCGCCGCGGCAGCGCCGGGGCTATCGCCTCGGCCGCCCGCGCCGACGTTCCCAGCACCAGGCCGAGGACGGTCGCGATCAGCCACCAGCCCCCGCCGAAGATCGCAGCGAATGTCGGAGTCCTCGTTCTGGATCGACCAGCACCGGACAGCGCCGCGAGCGCCGTGGCGACTCCCGCGACGAGAAGCACCGTGATGCGCAGCAGCTCCGAGAACAGCATCAGCGCCTGCCGTCCAGCGCCTCGGAGGATGTCCAGCACGCCCTCCGTGCCCTCGACGACCAGATCCGCCTCGGCGGCGATCTCGGGCGGGCTCTCCTCGGAGGCCACGCCGACGCGCACCGCGGCTGCCCAGCCGCGGCGCTGCCGGCGAGCGCGCCGCAGCGCCCGGAACGCGTCGAGGTCCGTGCGGTCGTCGCCGGCGAACAGTGCCGCGTCGAGCGGCGCGCGCTCGACCAGCAGCCGGTGGACCGCCGAGCCCTTGTCGATTCCGGCAACCGGGCGGAGCTCGAGCACCTTGCGGCCCCACAGCGGGATCAGCTCCCGGTCGCGCGCCGCGGCCGCGATCCGGCGCGCGTCCTGCTCCGCGGCGGCGTCGTCAGGGGCGCCCGCGCCAGTGCAGCACCTGGATCGGTCCCTTGTCCTCGCTCCGCAGGCCCAGGGCGGCGAGGCGGTCCCGGTCGAGGCCCGCGACGAACTCCGCGGCGCGGTGCCCGCGGGGCCGGGCGGCGGGATCCAGCGCCGGCTCGTCGTCGCCCGGCATCAGCAGCTCGAACCCCTGATTGCCGACGTAGACGAGCTCGGCCCCGACCATCCGCCGCGCGTCGAGGGCCCGGCGGCCCGTGACGCATGCGACCAGTGCGTAGCGCTCCGCCAAGCGCCCGAGCAACGCGGTGGCCTGCGCCGGCACCCGGGCATCCTCCGGCCGGTCGACGATGGGGGCGAGCGTGCCGTCGACGTCGGTCAGGAGGCCGCGCACCGGCTCGGCAGGCGCGCGAGGAAGGGCTCGAGCGGGGCGGGAATCACGGAGGAAACTAGTATCGCCCGCCGTGGACGCCCGGTACCTCAAGCTCGCCACCATCGGCACCGCGGCCGGAGCGTTCAGCGGGCTCTTCGGCGTCGGCGGCGGCACTGTCATCGTGCCGCTGCTGATCATCTGGTTTGGCTACGGCGAGCGTGAGGCAACCGGCACCAGCCTCGCCGCGATCGTGATCATCGCCGCGCTCGCCGCGATCGGCCAGGGCGCATACGGGAACGTCGACGTGGTCAAGGGCATCGCGATCGGGATCCCGGCCGTCGCCGGCGTCATCGCCGGGACCGCGTTCCAGCAGCGGATCCCGCAGGTCGCCGTTTCCTACCTGTTCGCCCTGGTCCTCTTCGCCATGGCGGTTGACCTGCTCGCTCTGAGGCGCGGCTCCTGATGGACATCCTCCTCGCGATCCTGTTCGGGATCGCCGGCGGCGTGTCGGCGGCCTGGTAGGAGTCGGCGGCGGCGTCCTCTTCGTCCCGGCGCTGGTGATCTTTCTCGACGAGCCCCAGGTTCGAGCCGAGGCGACCTCCCTGCTCGCGATCGTGATCGTCGCGATCGCGGGGACCTGGCGCCAGCGCACCTACGGCAACGTGCGGCATGGGCGACGCCGCGGTGATCGGCGTGCTCTCGGTCGCTGGGGGTCGCCCTGGGTGTGGTGATCGCCAACGAGGTCTCGGAGCGAACGCTCGAGGTCGCGTTCGCGGCGCTGGCGCTGGTGATCGCCACTCAGCTCGTGCTCAAGGCGCGCCGTGCTCCAGAACGCCCTTGACCGATGCGTCCAGGGCATTGATCCGGTAGAGCGCGAGCGCTTCGGGCGAGCGAATCCGCCGCTCCCGGAGCGCCCGGCGCCGTCCGGGCCGTGGTGCGACAGCACGCAATTGAGCAGACCGAGGCGCAGCTCGTCCTCGAGGCCCGCAGCGGCGCCCGAGATCAGCTCGGATCCGATCGCAAGGTGACCGAGCATCCGGCCCTCGTCGGAGATCCCGAACTCGGCGCCGTACGTGAACTCCCTGACCTTGCCGATGTCATGCACGAGCGCCGCCGCCATCAGCAGGTCCGAGTTCAGCCGCTGGTGGAGCTGGCACGTCTCGAGCACCAGCGTGCCCACGGCGACGGTGTGCTCGATCAGGCCGCCAAGGTACGCGTGATGCCCGCCCCTCGTGCAGGGGGCGCGCCGGAACTCCGCGGCGTGTGGGCCCGAGACGATCAGGCTGGTGACGGTGCCGCGAAGGCCGTCGTGGTGGACCTCGCCGATCAAATGCTCGAGGAAGCCCTCCAGCTCCTCCACGGAGCGGTACGCAGCGGGCAGGAACCGAGCCGGGTCGTACGAGCCCGGCTCCAGCCGGCGGATCTCATCGAGCTCGGCCACCAATTCGCCCCGGAACCGCTCGACCCGGCCCCTGACCGCGACGGCATCGCCGGCTTCGAAGCGCAGCCCCGCCCGGTCGACCTCGCGAAACACCCGGGCGGGCACCGACCCGCTGCGGTCGCGCAACTCGAGCGCGAGGTAGACCGAGCCGCTCCGTGCGGTCAGACGGTCCTTCCGGAAGCATGCGAACTCGCCCTCCAAGCGCTGACCGGCACGGAGGTCCGCGACCTGGATGGGCGTCTTCGCGGGAGTGGGCGCGCGGGGCGGTTGCCGCGGCTGGCCTCATCCCTCGATTGTCGAGATCGAGCCGGACGCCGCGCCGTGGGGCGCGAAGGAGGTTTCTGGATAGTCTCGGACCTGTGGACCACGTGATCTGGGAGGGCGACCCGCCGGAGCTTCGCTCCCCGGTACTCGTGTGCGCCTTCGCCGGATGGAACGACGCTGCGAGCGCCGCGAGCACGGCACTCGAATCGGTCGCGTCCGGCCTCGACTCGCAGGTCACCGCCCGGATCGACCCCGAGGACTTCTACGACTTCCAGGTAAACCGCCCCACCATCAGGCTGGTCGACGGGCGCACGCGGCAGGTCGACTGGCCCGCCAACACCTTGGTCTCGGCGCAGACCACCGGCGCCGAACGCGACCTCGTCCTGCTCAGCGGGGTCGAGCCGAACCTGCGCTGGCGCACCTATTCCTCGGCGATCCTCGACGCCGCCGAGCGGCTGGGCGTGGAGATGCTGGTCTCGCTCGGCGCCCTGATCGCCGATGTGGCCCACAGCCACCCCGTGCCGATCACCGGGCTGGCCACGGACGAGGACCTCGTCGAGCGTCTCAACCTGAGTCGCTCGAACTACGAGGGCCCGACCGGGATCGTCGGCGTCCTCCATGACCAGTGTCGCGAGCGTGGCATCTCGTCGGCGAGCCTGTGGGCGGCGATCCCGCACTACGTCGCCGCGGTCCCGAACCCGAAGGCCGCGCTCGCGCTCCTCCGCCGGCTGGAGGGCATCACCGGGATCGCGCTGGAGGCATCTGAGCTGGAGGACGCCATGGAGCGCTTCGAGGGCCAGATCGACCGCGCCGTGGCGGCCAACCCGGAGATCCAGGAGCTCGTCCAGCGATTGGAGTCGCAGCAGGAGGACGAGCTCGAGCTGCCCCAGGACGTCCCTTCCGGTGACACCCTGGCCCGGGACTTCCAGCGGTTCCTCAGGCAGCGCGGCGACGAGCCCGACGAGGACTGACCCGTGCGGGAGGTCGCGCCCGCCGCCGGCACGGCAACCGAGGCATCCACGTTCGCCGCCTGCATCGCGACGATCCTGGAGCTCTCCTACGACGAGGTTCCGCCGCCCGAGCCGGGCGAGGACCTGCCGGGCTGGCGCACCATGCGGTGGCTCGGCGGCCTCGGGGTCGGGCTGGTCCCCGTGGGCGACGCCGCCACGTTCCAATGGGCGGGGCCGTGGATCGGGCTGGTGAACGCAGACGGAGAGCGGCGAGCCGTGGTCATGTACGGGGTTCCCTCGGGCGTCGTCTGGGACCCGGGCGGGACCGCCGATGCGGACGAGCCCGAGCTGGTGGGCGGCTTCGTCCTTGCCGCCCTCGATGTCGCCGAGGCGCGTCCGGCCCTGCCCGAGTCGCCGGATACCGAGGGCGCGGTCACGGCCATCTTCGTCGCCCCGGCAGCCGGGGCGCCGGCCGAGGCCCGAACCGAGGGTCGGGCGTTGCCCGGCAGCGGCCTCGAGGGCGACCGGCACACCACCGGAGACGGCACGTTCCCCTCGGGGATGCCGGGCAGCGCGCTGACCCTCATCGAGGCCGAGGTTTGTGAGTCGTTCGATCCGCCCCTCGAGGCGAGCGAGCACCGGCGGAACATCGTGACCCGCGGGATCGACCTGAACGCGCTGGTGGGGCACGAGTTCGCGGTCGGCGAGGTCCGCGTCCGCGGCATGCGCCTCTGCGAGCCCTGCACCGTCGTCGAGCGCTACGCCTCACGCCCCGTGCTGCGGGCGCTGGTCCATCGAGGCGGCCTACGCGCCGACATCCTCTCCGAGGGCCTCATCCGCGTCGGCGACGCGGTGCGGCCCGTCCAGGACTCCTAAGCCTCGGAGGCCGGGCAGATCAGCCGGTAGTCGCACCAGCTGCAGATCTCGTACGAGGGTCGTGGCTCGAAGTCCTGGGCCTCGATCCCCGCCGCCACCTCCAGCACCGTGCGCTCGACCCGCTCCGCGTCGTCGGGCGCGGGTGGGACGGGTACGCGCTCGTCGGCGAGGACGTACCAGTAGGTGCCGAGGGCCGCCTCGAGCTCCCAGGCCTCGCGTGCGGCCAGCCGGTAGAGCGCCAGCTGGAGATCGCCCGCGAGCCGCTCCTGGGCCATGCGCTCGCCGGTCTTGTAGTCGATCAGCTCGTAGGCGCCATCGGCCAGCTGGTCGACTCGGTCGACCCGTCCGCGCAGCTGGTGCTGGCCGATCGCGAACGAGAAGCTGCGCTCGAGCCAGACCGGGCTGTGAATCGGCGCCCACATGGCGCTCGTGGTAGCGCGCCAGCGCGGCCACCGCCCGGTCGCGGTACTGCAGCTCGTCGTCGGAGGCGCCGAAGCCGGTCCGCCGCCAGCCGGCCTCGAACAGCGAGAGCAGGCGGTCGAGGCTGCCCGGGCGCGCGCCTCCGAAGCTCTCGCCTCCCTCGCCGGAGCGCATCTCCTCGGAGTGGAAGCGCTCGAGCACGTTGTGGATCAGGATCCCGAAGCGCTGGTTGATCGTCGGCTCCTGCGGGATGGCGAAGACGCCGCGCGAACTTGTACTTGAGCGGGCACGTCCGGTAGAGGTCGAGGTCCGATGCCGAGAGGGCCAGGCCGTCGCCGCGCCGGGGGATGAACTGCTCCAGCGAGGGCTCGCGCCGGGTCGGCGATCAGCTCCGCGCGGGCCTCGCGCTCGCGCTCCTCGCCGAGCACGTACTCGTCGAGGGCCGACGTCTCGAGCGCCGCGCGCTGCTCCGGCGAGGCGACCCGGCCGAGCAGCTCGTTGAGCGCGGCCAGCGCCTCGCGTGCCGCCTCCTGGCCGGGCTGCTGGAGGAGCGCGGCGAGCTTGATCAGCTCGAGGTAGCGGGCGACCGCGCGGTTCACGTCCTCGGCCGTGTCGAGGCGCATCTCGCGACAGCGCCGAGCCCGCCCGCCAGGACGCCTCGAGCACCTCGTCGCGGATCATCCGGTAGGTCGAGTGCAGGCCCTCGGCCGGCCCGAAGACCTCCTCCTCGTGGATCTCCTCGTCGGCGCTCCAAGCGCCGCGCGCGCACCGCTCGTAGAACGGCGCCGGGCTCGAGGTCTCGCGGCCGGCCTCCTCGGGCCACGACAACACGGCGGAGCGCGACGCGCGCGCTGATCGCCAGGTAGGCGAGCCGGCGCTGGCGCGCGGCGACCAGCTCCTCGCCGGGCTCCGGGAGCGGGCCGACCGCCAGCTCCTCCGGGACCCAGCGGTCCTCCCAGGGCGCCACGCGCATCGACCCGGCGTGCAGCCCGAGCAGGTAGACGCGGTCGAACTCCAGGCCCTTGACCTGCCCGGGCTCGGCGACCATCACCGACCCGGGCGCGGGCGGATCCACCTCGTCCGGCAGCGACGTCCCCCGCCTCGGCGACCGCGGCGATGTGGCGCACGAAGTCGCGGACCGAGCCGCGCGGGCACGCGCCGCGAGAAGTCCGCCGCGAGCTCGGCGAGGCGCGAGAGGTTGACCAGGCGCTCCGCGGTCTCGGGCGTGGCCGCGAAGAGGCGATGGCGGCGCATCCCGACCCGCTCGATCAGCCGGCGCACGAACACGTCCGGGCGCATCGCCTCCATCGCTGCGGCCGCCGAACGCTGGAGCTTCAGGAACGCCTGGATCCGATCGCGGGCCTCGGGGCGCAGCTGGGGGCTCTCGAGCGAGGCCTCGAGGGCCGAGACCATGTCGAGCTTGCGCCGGCGGGCGATCGTCGTGCATCCGGGCCAGGTCGGCCGAGCGCAGGTCGACCGGCGGCCGGGTCAGCGCGCGGACGACCGCGGCGGCGTCGTTGGGGTCGGCGAGCATCCGCAGCCACGCGAGCGCGTCGCGGACCTCCGGGCGCTGGAAGAACGAGGCGTCGCCCGCCACCCGGAACGGCACGCTGCGCTCCTCGAGCGCGGCGGCCACCAGCCGCCCCTGGCGCCAGCCGGAGGCGGCGATCACGCAGATCCGCTCGGGCTGGGTCTCGCCCGCCGCGAGCAGCTGCTCGATCTCGCGCGCGGCGGCCTGCGCCTCCGCCCGCTCGCCCTGGCAGCGCCAGAAGCGAACGCGACCCGCGATCCGGCCTCGTGCCGATTCGGCGCGCCGTCGCGGACGACGAGGGCCGCAAGCGCGGCGCGCGATCGTCGGGCCCGGCGCGCATCTGGCGATCGAGCGCCACGGTCGTCCGCCTCGGGGTGAGTGGCCAGGAACCATGCGTCGGAGCACTCCGCCGCGCCGCGGAAGCGCCGGATCGCCTGGTTGCGGGTCGTGGGTGGCGACCAGGGTGCCGCCGTCGGCCGCACAAGCGACTCCAAGCAGCTCGGTGTGCGCCGGCGCCGCGTCCTCGAGCTCGTCGGCCATCACGTGTCGAAGCCGCTCGCGGACCTCGTCGGCGACGTCGGCTCGCTCGCGCCAGGAGCCGCGCCGCCTCGACCACGAGGTCGCCGCCGTCGAGGCTTCCCGCGTCGCGCAGGATCCGGTCGTGGCGGGCGTAGAGCTCCGCGAACTCGATCTCGCGCCGCGCCCGCTCGCGCTGCGCCGGACTGCCCGGCCTCGCGGTCGCGGGCCGCCGCCCAGTCGCGCAGCCGCTCGGCGCTCACGCCCTCGAGCTTCAGCAGGTCGATCCGCCGCAGGAGCCGGGCCAGCAGCCCGGCCGGGTTGCCGCGGATCTCGTGCCGGCGCAGCGGCAGGTCGTCGACGCGGTCGAGCAGGATCGCCAGGCGGTCGGCGGCGGCCACCGTGGTGAAGAAGGGATCGAGGCCGGCCTCGACCGGGTACTCGCGAAGCAGGCGCTCGGCGACCTCCTCGTAGGTCCCGATCCAGAGCTCCTCGTGGGCGCGCTCGAGCGGCGCGTCGACCCGGCGGCGCAGTCCGGCAGCCGCCGGCGCGCGTGCGGCGCGAGGAGGAGGATCCGCTCGGCCCGGACTGCCCTCCGCGACCAGCGAGGCGAACCGGCGGACCAGCGCCTCGGAGCGCCCGGTTCCGGCGGCGCCCGGTGATCAGCAGCGATCCCGAGCGGTCGGCGACGCCCCGCGCCTGAGCGCCGTCGTCGTCGTTCGGTGCTCGCTCCTCCATCCCTTGGCCAACCGTAGCGCGCTCCTCACCCCAAGCCGGCTCACAACGCCGGGGCTCGGCTTCGGGCTTCGCCCTCCGCCTCACTACAGTCACGGCAATGCTCGACCTCGACTGGCTTGGAGCGATGCGGCGCGCGGCGGAGGCTCAGCAGCGCGCTGTTCGAAGCCGAGCCGACGATCGCCGGGCGCACCGTCTACGAGGGCGTCGGCGAGGGCGGCGACCACGCGCTGGCACTCGACCGGCGCTGCGAGGACGATCGTCTTCGCCGAGCTCGATGAGCTGTACACAGGCTCGGGCCACGAGCTTCGTCGCGGTCTCCGAGGAGCGCGGCGAGGTCGCGTTCGGCGATCCGGCCTCGCCCGTGGCGCGTGGTCATCGATCCCGATCGACGGCTCGCTGAACACCCGCCGGACGATCCCGGCGCACTCCCTGAGCGTCGCGGTCGCCTCCGGGGCCGTCGATGGCGGACGTCGAGTGGGGCTTCGTCCACGACGTTCGGCGCGGGCGAGGAGTTCGTCGCCCGGCGCGGCGCGGGCGCCCAGCTCGACGGTCGCGAGCTGCGCGCCGAGGGGCCCGGCTACGGCCTGGAGGTGGTCGGGCTCGAGTCAGCCGACCCGCAGCGGATCGCCCCGGTGGTGGAGGCGCTGGTGGGCCGGGCCTACCGCGTGCGCGTGATCGGGTCGATCGCGATCACGCTCTGCTACGTCGCCGCCGGCCGCCTCGACGCGATGCTGAGCGCGCGAGCCTGCCGCTCGGTCGACGCCGCGGCGGCGCAGCTGATCGTCACGCGAGGCCGGCGGCCAGGTGGAGTTCGCGGGCTTCGCGCTCGAGCGAGGCGAACCTCGGCCTCGACGCCCGCTATCCGGTCCTGGCCGGCGCTCGACCCGGACGATGCTGGCGACGGTGCGCGCGGCCCAGGCGCGGGCGCCGCGAGCCGTGACAGCGGCACGGGGATCGTCGACTGGGGGCTGGCCGGCGCGTGGCGGGCGCGCTCGCGCGCGGCGACGGACGGCGCCGAGCCCGGCGCTCGGCGACGGCGCAATCCGTCGGCGTCCGACGCCGGGCTCGATGCGCGTCCTGGGCTACACCGGCCTGGACCCGGCGCGCGAGCTTCCCGCGGTCGAGATGGTCGCGCGCGCCGAGTGGATCGAGTCGAACCTCTGCCGAGCTGCGAGGCGCTGGCGGCCCCGCTCGAGCAGCGGGCTGCCGCGGAGATCTCCCTGCCGCGCCCGCTCGGCGGCATCGTGCGCGGCGGCCTTGGCGCGGCGACGCCGGGCTCGAGGCCGGCGTCGTGGTCGGCTACGCGTCGCGCCGGGTGCTCGGCCAGTACCAGGTCTCGCTGAGCGGGCAGCCGAAGCGCGCCGCGGATGCTCCTGCGTGCGGCCGAACCTCGCCGACGCGGCGCCGCGAGCTCGACGCCGACCCGGAGCGCTTCCTGCTGTGGGTCGCGATCCACGAGCAGACGCACTCCGTCCAGTTCGCCGCCGTGCCCTGGCTGCGCGACCATGTCGCCGGCCTCGTCGGCCGGCTGATCGAGAACGCGCGGCGAGGTCGACGTGGCGGCGCTCGCCGCGCTCGCCAAGCGGCGCCTGTCTCCACCGACCCCCGGCGCGCGCTGCGCGAGGCGCTGCGCGGCGAGCTGACCCGAGCCCTCGCGGGCCCGGAGCAGGCGGCGGTCCTCGACGAGCTCCAGGCGACGATGGCGGTGTCGAGGGCTACGCCGAGCACGTCATGGACGCCGCGGCCGCAGGACGACGCCGGGGTTGGCCCGGATGCGCGCGCGCATGGACGCAGCGACCGAGCGCAGCGCGGCGGCCTCGGCGACGTCATCGCGCGGGCGCTCGGGCATGGGCATGAAGCTCCGCCAGTACGAGCTGGGCAAGGCGTTGTGCGACGAGGTCGTCGCCGAGGCCGGCATCGACGGGACTGAACCGGGTCTGGGCGGAGCCGGCACGTCGCTGCCCATCGCCGGCCGAGCTCGAGGCGCCTGCGCGACTGGCTCGAGCGCGTCAGCGTCAGTCTCGGCATCAGCCGTCAGACACGAGCCGTCCGCCGGCTCTTGACGACTGCCGACTGTACACTGCTGGCCGTGGCGTAACTCGCGCCAGCACTCCGCGGTTACAAACACTGTGTTCGGGTCACCTTGATACACTCGACATCCTTAGAAGTAAGGAACTTAGGCACCACGCACCACCCAGAGGAAGTGATTCGAGCAGCATGGCCGCAAACGCCAGCACCGCCACCAAGAAGCGCCACGCAGACCGAGCACCGCCGCCACGAAGGACGAGCCGGAGCATCGACACCGCCGTCGCCTACGTCCGCGCAGACCGCCGAGCGCGCCGTCGACGTCCCCGTCGGCGCCGCCCTGACCGTCGCCGACAACGCGTCAACGAGATCGTCAAGCCCTGGACCAGCCGCACCGGCCGCGAGAAGGAGCTGAAGCAGCTCCGCACGCAGGTCGAGCGCGAGCTCAACAAGCTCGAGCGTCGCGGCGGCCAGGCCCGCCGCAAGGCCACGACCGCGCGTCCGCAGCACGCGCAACCGGGTCGAGCGCGAGCTCAAGCAGCGCCGCAACCGCGTCGAGCGGACGGTCAAGCAGAACCGGACCAAGGCCGAGACGGCGTGAAGGACAACCGCGTCAAGGCCGAGAAGGCCGTCAAGGACGTCCAGTCCGACCGGTCCAGGAGCGGGTCGGAGCGCTCTGGTCTAGGACCCTTAGCCCGGGCCGCCGCGAGAGGCGGCGCGCCCGGAGAAGCTGTCCGCCCCATACCTCGCGAGCAGAACAGCACCTCTCCTCCCGGACGCCGGCCTCTCTTGGGCCGGCTCTCTTTCTGAGCGCCCTGTCAGAATGTCTGGACATGACTCTTCCGACCAAGGAACAGGTCACGGACAAGCTGCGCGCGGTGATCGACCCCGAGCTGCGGCGCAACATCGTCGAGCTCGGGATGGTCCGCTCGATCGAGATCGCCGACGACGGCCGGGTCGGCGTGATCGTCTCGCTGACCACGCCCGGCTGCCCGATCCGCTCCCACTTCCAGCAGGCCGTCGCCCAGAACGTCTCGCGAGCTCGAGGGCGTCGACCGCGGTCGCGGTCGAGCTTCGACGTCCTCTCCGACGAGGAGAAGTCCAGCCTGCAGCAGAGCGCTCGGCCGCGGCCAGCCTCCCCGAGGGCGCGCTCGCCCAGGTCAAGAACGTGATCTGCGTCGCCTCCGGCAAGGGCGGCGTCGGCAAGTCGACGATGACCGCCAACCTCGCCGCCGCGCTGGCCGCCGACGGGCACTCCGCCGGCGCGCTCGACTGCGACGTCTACGGCTACTCGATCCCGCGCATGCTCGGCGTCGACGGCAAGCCCGACGTCAACGCGCAGCGCAAGATCATCCCGCTGGAGGGCCCCGCCGGCGTCAAGGTGATGTCGATCGGCTTCTTCGTCGAGGAGAACGCCGCCGTCGTCTGGCGCGGGCCGATGCTCCACAAGGCGATCCAGCAGTTCCTCGAGGACGTCGACTGGGGCGAGCTCGACTACCTGCTGCTCGACCTGCCGCCCGGCACCGGCGACGTCTCGATGACCCTCGCCCAGCTGCTGCCGCAGGCGAAGATCCTGATCGTCACCACGCCGCAGCCGGCGGCCCAGAGCGTCGCCCGCCGCGCCGCCGAGATGGCCGGCAAGGTCGACCTCGAGCTGCTCGGCGTGATCGAGAACATGTCCGGCTTCACCGCGCCCGACGGCGCAGCGCTATCACGATCTTCGGCGAGGGCGGCGGCCAGCTGCTCGCCGACGAGCTCGACGTGCCGCTGCTCGGCAAGGTGCCGCTGTCCGAGGAGCTGCGCGCGCACGCCGACGCCGGCGAGCCGCTGGTGCTCGACGAGCCCGGACGCCCCGCCGCGCAGGCGATCGCGCCAGGCGGCGCGCGGGATCGTCGCCGCGACGCCGCAGGAGCTGCCGGTGATGCAGGCCGAGCCGCCCGCGATGGCCGGCAGCGGCGCCGATCAGCGGCACCGAGCTGCCCGTCGTCCAAGGCTGAGGCCTACAGCCTGCCGCCCGGCAACGGGCCCGTACGCCCGCGGCAGCGGACGCGAAGCGGAGCAGCCGCGATGGGCGTACTTCTCCAGCTTCAGCTGGAGAAGTACTCGGCGTTGATCTCGGTGTACTTGGCCCACTCGTCGGGGAGCTGGTCCTCGGCGAAGCAGGCGTCGACGGGGCAGGCCTCGACGCAGGCGTCGCAGTCGATGCACTCGTCGGGGTCGATGTAGAGCTGCTCGACCGCCTCGTAGTCGGGCTCGTCGGGCGTCGGATGGATGCAGTCGACCGGGACAGACCTCGACGCACGAGTTGTCCTTCTGTCCGATGCAGGGCTCGGCGATCACGTAGGCCACGGTGCGGGATTCCTTCGCTCGTTTGCTCGTTCCGACCGATCCATTGGCCCCGGGTGGACAACGCATATTACGGAGGCCGGGGCGTCGCCGCCGGGCCTGCCGGGTATCTGGAATCGACCATCTAGCAGTCCCGCGCGTGATCCTGCTCACCGGCGCGACCGGGACGGTCGGCAAGGCGCTGCTCCCGCAGCTGCTCGAGACGGGCGAGCAGGTGCGCGCGCTGGTGCGCGATCCGCGCGGCCTCGGCCGCCATCGCGTCGACGTGCAGCATCGCGCTCGGCGACCTCGCCGAGATGGGCGATCCAAGGATTCGCAGCGCAGGCGCTGCGCGGGGTCGGACACGTGATCCACCTGGCGGCCGCGATCCGCGACCAGCCCGCCGCGAAGGTCGAGGAGCTGAACGGCCTCGCCACCGCGCGGCTGCTGCGCGCCGCCGAGCAGGCGGGCGTCGAGCGGTTCGTGTTCTTCTCCGCACTGGGCGCGACCGAGTTCCAGCGCACGCGCTTCTTCCGCGCCAAGGCGCTCGCCGAGTCGGCCGTGATGGCAGCTCGCCGCTGCGACACGACCGTGTTCGCCCCCTCGATCGTCTACGACCGCGACGACCCCTGGGTGCGCGCTGATGCGCCGGCTCGCGCTCCTCCCGGTGCTGCCGATCTCGGGCTCCGGCGACGCGGCGTTCCAGCCGATCTGGGCGCACGACGTCGCGCGCTGCGTGATCGCGGACGCTGGGACGCGACGCGAACGGCGACGGAGTCCGCTACGAGCTCGCCGGCCCCGAGACGCTCACCTACGAGCAGATGGCGCGAGCTGATCGCACGGTCGATCGGGCGCAAGCGGCCGCTGGTCCACGTGCCGCTCGGCGTCGTGCGCCTCGGCCTCCGGGCTGCGCCGGGTCGTCGGCGACGCGGCGTTCGCCACCTGGGAGGAGGCGGAGCTGATGGAGGTGCCGATGATGAGCGCCCGCGGCGACGCCGACGTGCGGGCGCTCGGGGTCGACCCGCGGCGGATGGAGGACGTCCTCGCATGAGCCCGGGGAACGGGAAAGCGGGCCGGGTAGTGACGGTGGAGAACGTGACCGTCACGAGGGATGGCGAGCGAAGCCGTGTCAGCGCCATCCTCGGCAACAACGAGATCTTCTTCGAGAGCGGCGATCTCCCGCTGGAAGCGCCGCCGGAGGTATTCGGCTCCGCGCTCATCCCGGCGGTGGCACAACGCCACTGGAAGCTGCGGATCCCCGAGCCGGTCGACGTGCAATGGCTGGCCGGCGTGCGGGAGATCCTCGCGATCTGGGCGCGGTGGTGGCAGACCCCCGACGTGCTGGACGACGTGCTCGAGGCGCCGCGGGGCGATTCCGACGGCCAGCCCGCCGGTCGCGTAGGGCTTTGTTTCAGCGGCGGCGTCGACGCGTTCCACACGCTGCTCTGTTCGGGACGAGAGATCGACGACCTGGTGTTCGCGCACGGCTACGACATTTCGATCGACGACGACCGGCGCTTCGAGGCGGCGGAGGCGTCCGCCCGAGCGGTCGCCGCCGAGGTGGGCGCGCGGGCAATCATCGTCCGCACCAACCTCCGGCGCCGTCGTCCGTTCAAGGGCGCCGGCTGGGGGCGCACGCACGGCGGGGCTTTGGCGGCGCTCGGCCACGCCTGCAGCGGCGAGCTCGGCGAGATCCTGATCTCGTCCGCCTACACCCGCGCGAGCGGCAACGACTGGGGATCGACCTGGGACACGGACCCGGGCTGGTCCTCCTCACGGCTCAAGGTCACGCATTACGGCGACGCGTACACGCGGGACGAGAAGCTGGAGGCGATCGTCCGCAGCCCGCTCGTGCGGGAACACATCCGCGTGTGCTGGGAGAACCGCGCGGAGACCGGAAACTGCGGCGAGTGCGAGAAGTGCGTCCGCACCATGGTGCACGTGGCTGCTCCTCGGCGAGAACGTGGACGCATGGCCGTTTCGCGGCAGCGGCTCGCTGATCGAACGTCTCGACGGGGTCGAGTCAGTGCACCCGCAGCAGGTCTCGAGCTACCTCCCGTTGATCGAGATCTGCGACGACCCGGCAAATCCGCGCCGCGATGGAGCGGCTGACAGAGCGGGCGTACGACCCGTTCGAGGACCGTGCGCGCCGCGTCCGAGAGCGCGATCGACGGAGCGCACGCGCCGCGCGCGCGACCGTGAGGCGCGGCGGGCGAACGGGTAAAGAGAGAGGCCCGGACCCTCGATGGGCCCGGGCCTCTCGTCGAGACGAGCGGCCGGGGGGATGACCGCTGCGCCTCGGCTCACGCCGCATGATGAGCGGCGCAAGATCTGCGGATGACTACATCATCCCGCCCATGTCGGGCATGCCGCCGCCGCCCATCGGCGCGCCGTCCTTCTCGGGCATCTCGGCCACGATGGCCTCGGTGGTGAGGATGTTCTTGGCGATCGACGCGGCGTTCTGAAGCGCCGAACGCGTGACCATCGTCGGGTCGATGACGCCGTCTTTGACCAGGTCGCCGTACTCGCCGGTGGCCGCGTTCAGACCCTCGCCGGCCTTGAGGCCGCGGATCTTCTCGACCACGACCGAGCCCTCGAGACCCGAGTTCTCCGCGATCTGGCGGATCGGCTCCTCGAGCACCTTGCGGATGATCTCGGCGCCGGTGGCCTCGTCGGCCTCCAGGCTTCGAGCATCGATCGCGTCCTGGGCATTCAGCAGCGCAACGCCGCCGCCCGGGACGACACCCTCCTCGAGCGCCGCACGGGTCGCCTGCAGGGCGTCCTCGACACGGTGCTTCTTCTCCTTCATCTCGGTCTCGGTGGCAGCGCCGACCTTGACCACGGCGACACCGCCCGCGAGCTTCGCCAGGCGCTCTTGGAGCTTCTCCCGGTCGAAATCGGAGTCGGTGTTGTCGATCTCGGAGCGGATCTGGTTGATCCGGCCCTCGATCTCCTTCTTCTCGCCGGCGCCGTCGATGATCGTCGTCGTGTCCTTGGAGACGACGACGCGACGAGCGTGCCCGAGCTGCGAGACCTGTGTGTTCTCGAGCTTGAGGCCCATCTCCTCGGTGATCACCTCACCGCCGGTGAGGATCGCGATGTCCTCCAGCATCCGCTTGCGGCGGTCGCCGAAGCCGGGTGCCTTGACCGCGACGCCGGTGAACGTGCCGCGGAGCTTGTTGACGACGAGCGTCGCGAGGCTCTCGCCCTCGACGTCCTCGGCGACGATCACGAGCGGCTTGCCCGACTGCATCACCTGCTCGAGCACCGGCAGCATGTCCCGCACGGAGCCGATCTTCTGGTTGGCGATCAGGACGTAGGGGTCCTCGAGGACCGCTTCCATCCGCTCCTGGTCGGTGACCATGTAGGGCGAGATGTAGCCCTTGTCGAACTGCATGCCCTCGGTGAACTCGAGCTCCATGCCGAAGGTCTGGCCCTCTTCGACGTTCACGACGCCGTCCTTGCCGACCTTCTCGATCGCGTCCGCGATCACGTTGCCGATCTCCTCGTCGGCCGCCGAGATCTCGGCGACGCGGGCGATCTGCTCCTTGCCGGCGATCTCCTGCGACTGCTTCTCGCGGAGGTGCTCGACGACCTGATCGACCGCCGTCTCGATGCCTCGACGCAGCGCCAGCGGGTTGGCGCCGGCGGCCACGTTCTTGAGGCCGGCACGGACGATGGACTGGGCCAGCAGCGTCGCGGTCGTCGTGCCGTCGCCGGCCACGTCGTTGGTCGCCGTGGCGACCTCGCGGACGAGCTGCGCGCCCTGGTTCTCGAAGACGTCCTCGATGTCGATCTCTCGAGCGATCGTGACGCCGTCGTTGGTGATGGTCGGGGCGCCGAACTTCTTGTCGAGCACCACGTAGCGACCCTTCGGGCCAAGGGTGACCTTGACCGCGTTCGCGACCGCGTCGACGCCGGCCTGTAGGGCCTGGCGCGCATCCGCGTCGTACTTCAGCTCCTTGTGAGCCATGTCTTGCTTCCTTTCTTTCTAAGTCCGGTTAGACGACCTTGGCCAGGACGTCCGACTCGCGCAGGACGAGCACGTCGTCGCCGTCGACCTTCAGCTCGGTGCCGCCGTACTTGGAGTAGAGGACCTCGTCGCCCTCGGCGACGTCGAGCGGAATCCGCTTCTCGCCGTCCTCGTCCCAGCTGCCGTCGCCGACCGCGAGGACCTTGCCGCGCTGCGGCTTCTCCTTGGCGGTGTCGGGCAGCACGAGGCCCCAGGCCGTCGTCTCCTCTTCCTCAATCGCCTGGACGATCAGACGATCGCCGAGAGGCTTGAGCTTCATCGCGTATGTACCTCCGTGTTGGGGTTTGGTGGTCAAGTCGTCGGGGCGTGGCCCCGGGTGCCTTGGCACTCTACTTAGGAGAGTGCCAGACAGGGATCCGGAGTGTAGTGAACAGGCGGTGAAAGCTCAAGGATCTGAGCGGGCAGCGCTCAGATCCTGCGCTCTGCGGAATGCTTCAGGTTCGGAGGGTCCGGCGCAGGTCGGCGAGCCGCGCGTCCCACTCGCCGCCAACCCGGGCGATCCACTCCGCGGCGTCGCCGAGCGGCCTCGGATCGAGCGAGTAGAGCGCCTCGCGCCCGGCGCGCTCGACGTTCACCAGGCGCGCAGCCTGCAGGCCGGCGAGGTGCTTGGCCACCGCCTGGCGGGTGATCGGGAGGTCGGCGGCGAGCCGGGTGGCGCTCGCGGGCCTGCTTGCGAGCGCCTCGATCAGGTGGCGGCGCGTGGGATCCGCGAGCGCGGAGAAGACTGCGTCCGGTGCCGCCGGCATCCGGGTCAGGCGAGCACCAGGCGCACCGCGTCGTGCAGCGCGGCGAGGCTTCGCGTCCACTCCGCCGCGGACGCCACCGGGCCGGTCGTCGAAGGGGCGCTCTCCACCACGACGAGACGGGCGCCGTCGGGGTGCGGGGAGACGGTGAACTCGACGCGCGAGTCATCCTCGCCCGGTCGCGCCCAGGTGAAGACGAGCCGGTTGCCATGGTCGATCTCCTCGACCTGTCCGCTTCGCTCCTCGCCGTCGGTGACGACGCGGACCTCGCCGCCCTCGACCGGGTCGAGCTCGACCTCCTCGCCGAGCCAGCGCTCGAGCTCGCGCTCGTCGCTGATCGCGTGCCAGACATCGTCCGGGTCGCTGGGGAATGTCGTCTCGCGCCGCACTTCGCTCATGCCGCCTCCTCCGTTTGCGCAACTCTGCAGTTGCGGATGATAGCCTTCTGATACGCAACCGGACGGTTGCACTATCCGAAGGAGGTGCGCGTCATGCCAATGGTCCCGATGGTCGTCGAGCAGACCGCTCGCGGCGAGCGCTCGTATCGACATCTATTCCCGGCTCCTGGGCGAGCGGATCATCTTCCTCGGCCAGCCCGTCGACGACGAGATCGCGAACCTGATCGTGGCCCAGCTCGTCCACCTCGAGTCCGAGGACCCGGACAAGGACATCTCCCTCTACATCAACTCACCGGGAGGCGTGGTGTATTCGGGCCTCGCGATCTATGACGCGATGCGGTTCGTGAAGCCCGACATCCAGACGATCTGCTTCGGGGTGGCGATGTCGATGGGCTCGCTGCTGCTGGCCGGCGGCACCCCGGGCAAGCGGATGGCGCTGCGGAACTCGCGCATCCTGATCCACCAGCCGACCGGCGGCTTCCAGGGCCAGTCAACGGACATCGAGATCCACGCCCGCGAGGCGCTCCACCTGCGCGATCGGATCGAGGAGATCTACGCGAAGCACACCGGTCAGCCGAAGGAGCGCGTCCACGACGACATGGAGCGCGACCGCTTCTTCACGGCCGACGCGGCGGTCGAGTACGGGCTCGCGGATCGCGTGATCGACTCCCGCGAGCTGGTACGCAACCCGACGGGGTTCGGCGAGAAGACGTAGCCGGCTGACTTTCTCCCTCAGACCCCCTCACAGGGGCACGGCGGCAGAAAGTCGGCGCTAGTCGCTCGCCAATAGCCGGCAGCCCAGGAGCCGCGACAGGCCCTCGCCGCCGTTCCGCATGACCCAGTCGTGGTTCCACTCGAAGATCTGGCGCGCGATCGGGCCGATGAGGTTCATCCACGCCTTGGTCGTCGCGACGTTCCACTCGTAGACGACCGCCGTCACGCCTCCGTGCTCGAAGAGGCGCCAGCGGCCGACGCCCTCGAGCCCGCCGCTTGCATGGCCCTCGAGCACGTGCGGTCGCTCGACCCGAGTGGTGACGATCTCGAACTCGACCGGGTACGGGATCTTGCTGCGCCAGACGTAGCGGCCGACCTGACCAACACCTGTCGCATCGCCGGGCTCCAGGCGCTCGGCGGTCTTGACCCCGCGCCACCACTCCGGCCAGCGCTCCGACTCATAGATCGCATCCCAGACGCGCTCGCGATCGCATTCCAGAAGCCAGGTGGTGAGGAACCGGTACTCCCCCACGCCCGGATGCTCCTTAGTTCCGGTGCGGAGTCCCGCCGTTGCCCATTTGCGGGCTCGCCGGCTCGATGATCTGCGAAAAGCGCACGATCGTGCACGTGTCCTCGAGGGTCACCTCGCGGCGATAGATCTGCTTGAGGAACGCGATCTCCTCGTCGACCCGGCGGAATTCGGGGTTGTCGTGCTCGATGTCGCGGGGCGAGAGCTCCTTGATCCGCTTCACCTCGACGTCGTCGATGACCGCGGCGAAGATCTTCTCGCGCGGGGAGTGCTGGTAGCCGACCGTGATCCACACGACCTGGCCGGGCTGGTACTTGCGCGCCTTGTCGCCCAGCCGGATCGTGGCGGTCTTGCGGCCGCGCTTGAGCTGGTCGATGAACGCCGGCGAGAAGAAGTTGAGACAGAGGAGGCCGGTCACCTGCCGGGCAGCCTACCGGGGAAAGCCGCCCTCGCCGATCAATGGCACGAATCGGCACGGCGCGATCGCCTTCCGCCGCAGCTCGGGCTCGTCGCCGCTGCCGTCGTCCGTACGCCGGAACGCGACGAGGAGATCGGCGCCGCCCTCGGCGATCGGGATGACCAGCCGCCCGCCGGGCCGCAGGGCGCGGACCAGGCCCCCGGGCAGCGCGGGTGCCGCCGCGTGGACCGCGATCGCGTCGACCGACTGCGGGCCCGCGACCTCGCCGCTGCCGTCGCCGGCCAGGACCTCCACGTTCGAGTAGCCCAGATCCGCCAGCGTTGCGGCGGCGCGCTCGGCGAGCTCGTCCACGATCTCGATCGAGCGCACCTGGCGTGCGAGCAGCGCGAGGATCGCGGTCGAGTAGCCCGACCCCGTGCCGATCTCCAGCACCTCCTCGTCGCCGGCGAGCTCGAGCCCCTCGCAGATCGCCGCGACGACCCAGGGCTGCGAGACCGTCTGGCCGTGGCCGATGGGCAGCGCCCCGTCCTCGTACGCGCGGTCGCGAATGCGTTCCGGCACGAACGCCTCCCGCGGCACCTCCTCCATCGCGGCGAGCACGCGCTCGTCGCGGATCCCGCCCGCGCGAAGCTGTCGCTCCACCATCGCCGCCCGGGCTGCGGCGGCGTCCATGATCAAAAAATCCTTACCAGGCGGGCAAACACGCTTTCGCGCCTTACGTCGCTCACTCAGAAGATGTACGACCGCAGCCGGCGCGGCTCGACGATCGTCACGCGGCCGCGGCCGACGATCACGACTCCCGCCCGCTCGAGGGTCGCGAGGAACCGCGACACGCTCTCCCGCGACGTCCCGGCGAGCTGTGCGAGGTCCGCCTGGGTCATCCGGACCGTGATGCCGTCCCGGTCCTCGGGGATCGCCTCCTCGGCGATCAGCTGCGCCAGCACCCCGGCCACCCGGCTCGGGACCGTCTGGAACGACTGGCGGGCGACGCGCTCGTTGGTCTCCCGCAGGCGGCGGGTCAGCGCCACGATCAGCTTCGCCGCGATCTCACCGTGGGCGGCGATCACGCGGCGCATGTCGATCGCCGGCAGGGCGAGGAGCTCGGCGTCGGACAGCGTCTCCACGCTGGCCGAGCGAGCGCCGCCGTCGAGCATCGCGAGCTCGCCGAAGAAGTCGCCGGAACTGAGCGTTGCCAGCGCGATCGCCCGGCCGTCGGAGTGCTCCCGGGTCACCCGGAGGTCGCCGGAGCGGACGATGTAGCACGCATCGGAGTCGTCGCCCTCATGGAACACCCGAACGCCCTTTTCAAACGAGCGCGGGATCGCGACCGACACCACCTGCTCGAGCTCCTGCTGGGAGAGCTCGGCGAACAGGGGCACGCGGCCGAGGAGTTCGACGGTGTCGTTGGGGGCCATCGTCAGGTCTTCCGGGGGGTCCTCGAGAGGATTATCCACCCAAAACAAGTGGAGACTAGGTCTGACAGGTGGGACACCAGTACGAGGCACGGTTCGCATCGCCCTGGCCCCGGACCGAAACCGGCCCGCCGCACCGGGGACATCCGCGCCGCTCGGCTCGGTAGATGGACTCGGGTCGCCGGCCGCGCTCAACCGCGATCTCCATGATCCGGCTGCAGTGGTGAAGGGCTCGCTCGACCTCGGCGGGTTCGAGGTCGCCGACCCGCCGCCACGGGCTGATCCGAGCGGCCCAGAGGCCGCCGTTCCGGATCGCGTTGCCGATCCCCGCCACGAGTGACTGGTCGAGCAGCGCCTCGCCGATCTCGAGTCCGGCGCCCGCCGAGCGCAGCCGGGCCGCGGCCGCTTCGAGGTCGAAGCCGGGCGCGAGCGGGTCGGGACCCAGCCGCGCGAGCACCGGGTCGTTGCGGAGCCGGGATTCGGATACGACGCGCAGGATCTGCCCGCCCGACTGCGCCGCGAACCCGCGGCCCGACGAGAGGATCAGCCAGGGCTTGCCGTAAGGAGCTCGCCCGTCGGCCCTGATGCGCCAGCGGCCGTTCATGCCGAGGTGGCTGTGGAGGGCGACCCCGTCCGAGAAGTGCGCGAGCAGATGCTTGCCCCGGGCCTCCGCCCGCTCCAGCACGCGGCCCTGAAGCTGCCCCGCGCGCCCATGGATCGGCGAGCGCGGGTTGGGAGCGTCGGCGAGAGCCATCTCCCTGCCACCCAGGGCGGTCTGCATCCGCCGGGCGGTGCGGTGGATCGTGTCGCCCTCGGGCATTCAGGCCGAGGCCACGAGCCGCCGGGGCTGGCGGCTGAAGCCTCCCTCGATCAGCGCGTCCTCGTAGCCCGAGCCGATCACCGGCTCGCCGTCCACACGCTCGATCGACAGCTTCGGGATCACGCCCTCGCGTGCGGCTTCGGCCAGGTGTGCGACAGCGTCGATCAGCTCCTCGCCCTCCACCCGGGCCAGGCGGAGGATCCCGCGGCCGCCGCGCTCGACGTAGAGCAGCGGTGCGCCGTCACGGAGAAGCACGTAGGCGCCGGCGCTGCGGGACGGGCGCCGTCCCTCTTCGCGCCGCGGCCAGGAGAGCGACGCGCCATACGGGTTGGCCGGGTCCGTGGCGGCGAGGACTGCAGCTCGTCCTCGGCGCGGGGCAGGCTGCGCAGGCGCTCGACCGCACCGGGCAGCGCGAACTGTGCGCCGCCCAGGCCCTCGACGAAATAGCCCCGGCGGGCGGTGCCGAGCATCTCCAGGTTCGCGAGCTCCCCGTAGAGCGCCGCGAAGCCGCCGGGAACTCCCTCGGCGAGGACGGTCTCCCGCGTAACGATCCCGTAGCGCTCGAGCATCAGCTCGGCCTGGGCGCGCATCCGTGGTCCCTGGTCGGGCGCTGCCCTGAACAGGGACGCGGTGAGCGACCACCGGCCCTGGACGGTGCCGCCGGCAGCGGCGCGGCGCGACGAGAAACGCCGGCCGGCCCGCGACTGGCCCTTGACGGCCGAGAGCCGGCGGCCGCGGAGCGGCGCGAACGCGTCGTTCGTCGCCTCGCCCGCCCACGCCAGGTCCCAGAGCGCCTCGTGGAGCTCCTCCGGCGCGGCCTCGATCTCGGCAGCGAGGTCGATCCAGAAGCACGGGGACTCCCCGAGCCGCTCACGCAGGACGTCGTGGAGCTCACCCTCGCGGCGCTCGAGCTTCGCGTTGGCGGGCGGCGGGCCGGCGACGCGGACGTCCTCGCGGAAGTAGAGCGCGACCCGGCCCGAGCGGGCGACGGCGCCGGCGCCGATCCAGACGATCTCGCCGCCGGTGGTGAGCTGATCGAGCCAGCCCGGGCTGTAGGCGCCGAGCCGGCGGGGCAGGACGTCGCGCTCCCAGACCTCGGGCGTCAGCGCGACACCCTGGAGCGGCACGAGCGCCTCGCGCAGGCGGTCCGGTCCGGCGCCGGCCGGGCGGTGGGCGTCGACGTTCTGCCAGCTCGGCAGGAAGCGGGCGAGCTCGGCCTGGTCGACGGCCTCGGCCTCCTGGCGCAGGTGGGCGAGGGACGCGCGGCGCACCCTGCGCAGGACGTCCGCGTCGCACCACTCACGCTCGGTGCCGCCGGGCAGCAGCTCGCCGCGCACGAGGTCGCCCGAGCGCTCGAGCTCGCGCAGGGCCGGCATGGGGTCGACGCCGTAGCGCTGTGTCGAGCTGCGCGGTCGGGAACGGACCGTGGGTGCGGGCGTAGCGGCGCACCAGGCCGAGCATCGCGTCCTCGACCTCGTCGGCGAACGACTCCGGCAGGCCGGGCGGCGGCGGGACGCCGAGGGCGTCCCGGTAAAGGCCGGCATCCTCGGCGGCGATCCAGCGCTCCTCGCCGGCGATCCGCACCAGGGCGACCTTCCGCTCGCGCTCGAGCTTCTCCAGCATCGACTTCGCCGAATAGCCCTCGCACCACGCGTTCCTGGCACTCATCGGGCGTCAGGTCTCCGAGCCGGCGGAGCACCTGCTGCAGGGCGTCGCGGTCCTTTGCCTGGCCCTCCTCGTTCAGGTGCTGGAGCAGTCGCTCGACGTCCTCCAGCGCCTCGGGGTCGATCAGGTCGCGCAGCTCCTCCTGGCCGAGCAGCTCGCGGAGGAGGTCGCGGTCGAGCGCGAGAGCCGCGGCCCTGCGCTCCGCGTTGGGCGTGTCGCCCTCGTACATGTAGGTGGCGACGTAGTCGAAGAGCAGCGAGGAGGCGAACGGTGAGGCCGACTGGGTCTCGACCTCGACCAGCGAGATCCGCCGCGACCCCAGATCGGCCAGGAGCGATTCGAGCGCCGGCAGGTCGAGCACGTCGCGCAGGCACTCGCGGTAGGTCTCGAGGATGACCGGGAAGCGCGGGAAGTCCTTGGCCACCTCCAGCAGGCGACTGCGACTTGAGCCGCTGTTGCCAGAGCGGCGTGCGCTTCCCCGGATAGCGCGCGCGGCAGGAGCAGCGAGCGCGCCGCGTTCTCGCGGAAGCGCGCACCGAACAGCGCCGAGCCGCCGAGCTCGGCGACGACCAGATCCTCGACCTCGTCGGCCTCCAGCAGGACCAGGTCGGCCGAGGGCACCTCGTCGGCGTCGGGCAGGTGGACGACGATGCCGTCGTCGGACCAGATCGCGTCGGCCTCCAGGTCGAGCTGGCCGCGGATCTTCGCCGCGAGCGCCAGGCCCCAGGCGGCGTGGACCCGCCCGCCGAACGGCGAGAGCACGCACAGGCGCCAGTCGCCGATCTCGTCGCGGAAGCGCTCGACGACGATCGACTCGTCGGAGGGGACGACGCGGGTCGCGGCCTGCTGCTCGCGCAGGTAGGCGACGCAGGTTCTCGGCGGCGCGGCGGTCGAGGTCGTAGTCCTTCGCCAGCGTCTTCGGCGTCCGCGTCACGGCCTCGCGGGCGAACGCTCCGATCGCCCGGCCGAGCTCGGCCGGGCGGCCGATCCCGTCGCCCCGCCAGAACGGCACCGCTCCCGGGACGCCCGGGGCCGGCGTGACGATCACCCGGTCGCGGGTGATCTCCTCGATCCGCCAGGTCGTCGCGCCGAGCAGGAACGTCTGGCCCGCGCGCGCCTCGTAGACCATCTCCTCGTCGAGCTCGCCCACCCGGCGGCCGTCCGGGCAGGTGGACGCCGTAGAGGCCGCGGTCGGGGATCGTGCCGGCGTTGGTGACGGCGAGCTGGCGGGCGCCCTTGCGGCCGCGCACGGTGCCCGCCGGTCCGGTCCCAGGCCACCCGCGGGCGCAGCTCGGCGAAGCGCTCGGACGGGTAGCGGCCGTCGAGCATGTCGAGGACGTTCTCGAGCTGCTCGCGGCCGAGCTCGCGAGAACGGCTCGGCGCGCGGTGACGACGCCGCTCGATCTCGTCGACCTCCCACTCGTCGTCGGCGACCATCGAGACGATGTGCTGGGCGAGGACGTCGAGCGGGTTGCGCGGGATCACCGTCTCCTCGATCTCCCCCTCGCGCATCCGCCTGGCGACGACGGCGCACTCGAGCAGGTCGGCGCGGAACTTCGGGAAGATCCGACCCTTCGAGATCTCGCCGAGGGTGTGGCCCGGCGCGGCCGACCCGCTGCAGGCCGCGGGTGACGGACTTCGGCGACTCGACCTGGATCACGAGGTCGACGGCGCCCATGTCGATCCCGAGCTCGAGCGACGAGGTGGCGACCAGGCAGGGGAGCTGGCCGCGACTTGAGCAGCTCCTCGACCACCAGGCGCTCCTCGTGCGCGAGCGAGCCGTGGTGGGCGCGGGCGATCTCGACGAAGCCCTCCTGCGCGCGGACGCTCGGCGCGTCGCGTTCCCCGCGTGCTCCGTCGCCGGCAGCTCCTGCTCGGGCTCCTCGTTCGCCAGCTCGTTCAGGCGCTTGGCGAGCCGCTCGGCGCCGCGGCGGTTGTTGACGAAGATGATCGTCGAGGTGTGCTCGCGGACCAGCTTCAGGAGCTCCGGGTAGATCGCGGGCCAGATGCGAGTCTGCGGCGGTCGGGCGCGGCGTCGAAGTTCGGCGTCGCCGTCCGTCCCGGCGCTTGCTCGATCGCGGCGTCGGGCTCGCGTCATGTCCTCGACCGGGACGACGATCTCCAGGTCGAGCTCCTTGCGGATGCCGGCGTCGACGATCTCGCATTCGCGCTGCGGGCCGACCAGGAACCGAGGCGATCCGCTCCAGCGGCCGCTGCGTGGCCGAGAGGCCGATCCGCTGGACGTCGGCGTCCGCGCCGCGCCCGTCCTCGTGGGTCTCGGACCTGGTGCTCGAGCCGCTCCAGCGTCAGCGCCAGGTGGGCGCCGCGCTTGTCTGCGCGACGGCGTGGATCTCGTCGACGATCACCGCCTCGACGCCGGTCGAGGATTCCGCGCCCGCGAGGTCATCATCAGGTACAGCGACTCCGGCGTCGTGATCAGGATGTCCGGCGGCTTGCGCAGCATCGCCTGGCGGTCCTGCTGCGGGGTGTCGCCGGTGCGCAGGCCGACCGAGATCGGCGCCCCGATGCCCTTCAGCGGCGCGCGCAGGTTGCGCTCGACGTCGTAGGAGAGCGCCTTCAGCGGCGAGACGTAGACGATGCCGTCACGCCCTGCGCCGAGCGCGCTCGCGGCTCTCACGCGACGAGCTGTCGATCCCCCACAGGAACGCGGTCAGCGTCTTGCCCGAGCCGGTGGGCGCGCAGATCAGCGTGTTGCGCCGGACGCGATCGCCGGCCAGCCCTGCGCCTGGGCAGGCGTCGGCGCCTCGAACGACGCCTCGAACCAGCGCCTGACGGGGTCGCTGAACGGCGTCCAGCGGGGTGGACTTCGCAGTCTCGGGTTGCCAGTGGCTCAACCGACCGATCTTACGGACCGATCGGACGCGACACGTCCCGGTCTAGACTGGGCGCAGCTCGGCTACCAGGGCAGCGAGTCCGCGATCTCGGCCAGGCGCGGGGCGCTCGCGGTCGCGGTCCGAGAGCAGCGGGTCGCGAGATCGGCCACTCGACGCCGACGCTCGGGGTCGTCCCAGCGCGATCCCCGCCTCGGTGTCCGGGTCGTAGTAGCTCGAGAGCTTGTAGGCGACGTCGGCCTCCTCGCTGAGCACGCAGAAGCCGTGGGCGAAGCCGACCGGCACGAAGAGCTGGCGGTGGCTCTCGTCGTCGAGCTCGTAGCCCTCCCAGCGCCGGTAGGTCGGCGAGTCGCGGCGGAGGTCCACGGCGACGTCCCAGATCGCGCCCCGCAGGCGCAGCGGACGAGCTTCGCCTGGCCCGGGCGGTCTGGAAGTGGAGGCCGCGCAGGATGCCGCGCCCGGAGCGCGAGTGGTTCTCCTGCACGAACTCGACGTCGATCCCGAGCTCGCGCCAGACGGTCGTCGCGGAAGGTCTCGACCAGGAAGCCGCGCTCGTCGCCGTGCGCGTCGGCTCGATCAGCACGAGGCCGTCGAGCTGCGGTCTCGAGCCGGCGGGCATCAGCCGAGGGCTCGTGCCGTAGTGGCGCTCGTAGTAGTCGCGGTACTCGCCCGAGCGGATCGGCTCCCACCACGCCTCGTTTTCGCGATACCAGTCGACGGCTGCGCCGGATCCCTTCGTCGAAGCCGACCGCGGCTCCCAGCCGAGCGCCTCGGCCTTCTCGGACGACAGCGAGTAGCGGCGGTCGTGGCCGAGGCGGTCGGTGACGTACTCGATCAGCGACTCGTCGCGACCGGTCAGCTCGAGGATCGCGCGTCACCACCTCGATGTTCGGCAGCTCGTCCGGGCCGCCGACGTTGTAGGCCTCGCCCGGCCTCGCCGCGCTCCAGCACGAGCGTCGATCGCGGCGCAGAAGTCCTCGACCCAGAGCCAGTTGCGGACCTGCATGCCCGTCGCCGTAGACCGGGCAGCGGGTCGCCCGCGAGCGCGTTCAGGATGCAGAGCGGGATCAGCTTCTCGGGGTGCTGGCGGGGGCCGTAGTTGTTCGATCCGCGCACGATCAGGGACTCGGTCCCGTAGGTGTGGCTGATAGGCGCCGACGATCAGGTCGCCGCCGGCCTTGGACGCCGAGTACGGGGAGGAGGGATCGAAGCGGCGAGGCCTCGGTGAACGAGCCCTCGTCGATCGACGCCGTAGACCTCGTCGGTCGAGATCTGCAGGTGGCGGATGCCGGCCGTCGCGGCGGCCTCGAGCAGGACGAAGGTGCCGAAGACGTCGGTCTGGATGAACTCGCCCGGCGCCTCGATCGAGCGGTCGACGTGGGACTCGGCAGCGAAGTTGACGAGCGCGTCGCAGCCGTCGATTGCTTCGGCGACGCCTCGGCGTCGGCGATGTCGCCCTCGACGAGCTCGCAGCGTCCTCGAGGCCCTCGAGGTTCTCGCTGCGGCCCGGCGTAGGTGAGCTTGTCGAGCACGCGGATCTAGTCGCCCGGGATGCGCGGCGAGCCGGTGGCGCACGTAGGCGGAGCCGATGAACCCGGCGCCGCCGGTTACGAGGAGCCGCTCATGCGGCGACCTTCTGCCGCTCGCGCGAGGTACTCGGCGGAGGCCCTGCCGCCAGTCGGGAAGCGCTGGCGCGCTCGTGGCGCTCCGGGCCGAGGACCGAGAAGGCGGGCCGGGGCGCCGGGCGGGCGAGCATCTCGGTGGTGCCGCCATCACGCGGCATTCCGAGCTCGCCTGGTCGAAGATCTCCTGCGCGAAGTCGAACCACGAGCAGCGCCCCGCCGCCGCGAGTGATGGATCCCGCACTCCTCGCCCTCGACCAGCTCCGCCAGGGCGCGGCGCCAGGTGGCGCGTGTAGGTGGGGCAGCCGACCTGGTCGGAGACCACGATCACCTCGGGCTGCTCGCCGGCGAGCCGCAGCATCGTCTCGACGAAGTTGTGCCCGTGCAGCCCGAAAAGCCAGGACGAGCGGACGATGAGGTGGAGCGGGTTCGCGACCGCGGTCGAGCGTCTCGCCCGCCCGCTTCGAGCGGCCGTAGGCGGAGATCGGCTCGGTGAGGTCGGACTCGACGTAGGGGCGCCGCTGCTGCGAGCCGCCGAAGACGTAGTCGCTGGAGACGTAGATGACCTTCGCCCCACTGCTGCGGCCGCGGCGGCGAGCAGGCCGGCGCCCGTGTCGTTGACCAGCATCGCCGCGTCCTCGTGCGTCCTCGGCGCCGTCGACGTCGGTCCAGGCAGCGCAGTTGATCACCGCCTCCGGGCGAACCTCGGCGAGCGCCTCCTCGCACCGCTGGCGGCCGTCGGTGACGTCGAGCTCCGTCGCGCCCGACGGCCGATAGACCTCATGCCCGCGCGACACGCACACGCGTCGACGACGTCGCGTCCCAACATTCCGCGCCGGCGCCTGCGACCAGCGTCCTCACGGCAGCGTGATCTCCGACCGTGTCCCCGACGATCATGCTCAGGGTGCTTGCGGGAGCCCGTCGCCGCGCGTGAGCTTGACGTTGCGGCCGAGCAGGCTCGCCTCCATCCGCGCGCTCGAGGTCGCGACACGCTGCAGCCCGCGAGCAGGATCGAGTGCTCGACCTCCGAGCGCTCGATCGTCACGCCCTCGCCGATCGACGTGTAGGGACCGACGTAGGCGTCGGTGATGCGTGGCGTTCGGCGCCGATGATCGCCGGGCCGCGGACCATGCGAGCCGTTCGATTCGGGCGCCGGCCTCGACGACCACCCCGCCCTCGACCTGGAGTCGACAGCTCGCCCTCGATGCCGGCGCTTCGATGTCCTCGAGCACCAGGCGGTTCGCCTCCAGCATGTCGTCGAGCTGCCCGGTGTCCTTCCACCAGCCGCTCGACCGTGCGGCACTCGACCTGCTAGCCGTCGTCGATCAGGCGCTGAATCGCGTCGGTGATCTCGAGCTCGCCGCGCCCCGAGGGCTCGATCGCGCGCGCGGCGTCGAAGATCTCGGGGCCGAACAGGTAGACGCCGACGAGCGCCAGGTCGCTCGGCGGGTCGCTCCGGCTTCTCGACCAGGCGCACGACCCGCTCGCCGTCCAGCTCGGCGACGCCGAAGTGCCCGGGTCCGGGACCCTGGTGAGCAGAATCAGCGCGTCGGGCTCGTGGGCGCGAAACGCCTCGACGAGCTCGGTGATGCCGTCGCGGAGCAGGTTGTCGCCCAGGTACATCACGAACGGGCTCGCCCCGGAGGGACTCCTCGGCGGTCAGGACCGCGTGCGCGAGGCCGAGCGGCGCCTCCTGCTGGACGTAGGTGATCGCGGCGCCGAACGCGCGACCCGTCGCCGGCGGCCTCGCGGATCTCGTCGCCGGTCTCGGGCGCGATCACGATCCCGATCTCGGTGATCCCGGCCGCGACCAGCGCCTCGATCCCGTAGAAGAGCACGGGCTTGTTGGCCACCGGCACGAGCTGCTTGGCGGAGGTGTGGGTGATCGGGCGCAGCCGGGTGCCGGCGCCGCCCGAGAGGATCAGGCCCTTGAGGGTCTCCATCGGCGCGGGAAGGCTATCGCCGGCTGACCGCCGGGCGCGATTCTCGCTAGTAGGTGCCGCCGAGCTTGCGGTGGTCCCAGGTCGCGATTCGCCTGGCCTGGAAGCGAATCGCGACTCGCTTGGCCGCCTGTGCCTGCAGTGCTGCGGCGGCGTCGCCCTCGATCGACTCGATCCCCTCGCTGTAGCGCGACGGTCAGCTCCTTGCCGAACCCGAGGACGAGTTCGGGATCGCGGATGAGCTCGGCCTCGGCCTCGATCTGGACGCCGCGCAGCTCCAGGTACTCCTCGCCGGTCTCGATCAGCAGGGTCGCCCTGGGATCGCGTTCCAGGTTGCGGGCCTTCTGCGACTTCGCATAGGTCCAGCACCAGAGCTCGCGCGGCGGCCCCTCGGTCCGGCTCGCGCAGCGTGAACCACATCGGCATCGAATGCGGCCAGCCCCGCGGCCCGATCGTCGAGACGATCACGATTCGCGCCGGACTCGAGCAGCTCGAGCTGCTCGTCCGGGTCGAGGGTGATCTGGCCGCGGCGGCTCACGCGCCCGGCTCGAGCACCAGGGTCTTCCAGGGACCTTCGCCGGCGGAAGGCTGCATCAGGCCGTCGCGCCAGCGCGGCTGAAGGTCGTCGTAGTTGGAGCTGCCGGGATGCCCGGAGTTCCCCGTGAACTGCTGCCAGCGGGAGCCCTCGGGCTCGGAGAGGTCGGCGACCATCCGCCAGCACGGCGCCCAGATCGCCTCGTAGGGATCGTTCGGGTCCCAGCCGACCTGGCAGACCGTCTCCTGCCCGCCGCCCACCTGGAGCGAGCGGTTGAGGAGCCAGCCGAGCGCGGGGTTCGCCGCGCCGAGCGCGTGCGGGAAGTGAAGCTCATGGACACGGCCCCAGCGCCAATCCGCAGGGTCGTCGCCGAAGCGGTGCGCCAGGTCGTCGAGGGCGCCACGCAGCGAGTCGAGCGCCAGCCCTTCCCAGGACCGGCCGATCAGCTCCTCGTCGCCCTCCTCCCAGAGCGCCAGCATGTGCGCCTGCCAGCGCCACGGCGAGGAGACGTGCGCCATGAAGCCGTTGTGGGCGCGATCGAACCAGCGTTCGGCCAGGTCGCGGTCGCCGATCACCGCGCGGGCGAGCTCGCGGGCGAAGCGGAGGGTGAACGCCTGGTAGATGCTGGCGGCGACCGAGTCACGGTCCATCAAGCCGTCCCAGCTGCGGAGCCGTTCGATCGCGCGCGTCTCCCGCTGGTCGCGGGGCGCAGGCGCGAGAGCCGGTGCGCCGTTTCCAGCCCGGGCAGCGAGCAGCATGTCCATCTGCATGCCGGCGAAGTGTCGAGGTCGTGGACGTCGCTCGCCTCCAGCATCTGCTCGATCCGGGGCGCGCGGAAGCCGTCGAAGTAGTCGCTGCGTGATGTGGTGCGCGAAGCCCTCGGGCTCGATCCGGTTGTTCGCGGTCACGACGTAGCCGCTGTCGGGATCGGTGACCTCCGGCATCTCGTCGTACGGGACCCAGCCCCCACTCGTCCTCGCCGGTCCAGCCGGCACCGCGGAAGGTCCGGCGAGCCGCCGTTTCGCGTCGGGACGCGGCCGACGGTCTTGTAGCCGATCGAGCCCTTCGAGTCGGCCCAGACGAGGCTGGAGACCGGGTCGCGTGAGCCTCCATCAGGTCGACGAGCTCGGGCCCGCTGCGTACGTCGAGCACCGCCGTGTTGCGCCGCCGAGATCGCGGGCGGCGAGCGCGACATCCACGCCAGCGCGAGCGGCTCGGATTCGTCCGCGCCGCAGCGCCTCGTTCACGATCGGGCCGTGGTGGGTCTCGCGGGCCTGCATCGTCACCGCGTCGTGGCCCCGGGACCTCGATCTCCTCCTCGAAGGTCCACGAGGTCGCGCCACTCCCCGTCGAACAGGTAGCGGTCGCCCTCGACCCGCTCGACGAACAGGTCCATGACATCCGCCATCGCGTTCGTGAGCGTCCACGCCACGTCGTTGTTGTGGCCGAACGCGATGCCGAGCGTGCCCGGCAGCGACGCGCCCCTGCAGATCCGGTCGTCCAGGCGTAGAGCCATCTGGTAGGTGATGCCCGGCATCGTCGGCGAGAGGTGCGGGTCCCCGGCGATCAGCGCACCCCCCGTGGCCGAGCGCGACGGCGCCACCGCCCAGTTGTTGGAGCCGGTTGCCTCGACCGACATCCCGAGGAACCGGCGGATCGAATCCACCCGTTCGGCCAGCTCGGTCCCGGCGCCGGCGGGGATCCCGGGGGTCAGCACGAGTGGGTTGTCCGGCGGGTAGCTGGGATCGAGCCTCGCCGCCAGCTCCGCGCCGACTTCGCGCGCCAGGTCGGCGCGCATGAGCTCGCGCTCCCAGTTCGTGGAGAGGCCGAACGAGAGGAGCTTCTGCATGGCCAGCGAGTCGGCGGCGGTCCACGGCCGGAACTCGAGCCGCAGCAGCTGCAGCTCCAGGGGGAGCGCAGGGGCCGCCTCGGCCGCGGCGTTGACCCCGGCTGCCATCGCTTGGAGGTCGGTCCGGAGCCCCTGATCCACCTCGGCCGCCTCTCGCAGCCCCGCGCGGCGCAGCCCGAGCGTTCGCATGAACCGGTCCGACGGAAGCCCGGCCGGCCCCGCGATCTCGGAGAGGCGGCCGTCCGCGACGCGGCGGTAGAGGTCCAGCTGCCAGAGCCGGTCCTGGCCCTGGCAGAAGCCCTGCGCGAACCACAGGTCGTGCCGGGTCTTGGCGGTGACGTGGGGCACTCCCCACGTGTCACGGCGATCTCGATCGCCCCGTCGAGGCCGGCGAGCCGGATCGTGCCCTCGGTGCGCGGGCGCGGTCGCCGCAAGAGCTGCCACCAGAGCCCCGCGGCCGTGGTCGTGGCCAGGCCCCCGAACAGGCGCCGACGCGATCCCGGCCTTGCGGACGATCCCGTTCATGCCTCGAGCTGTGACGCCGTCAGGCGCCCCTCCGCTTCGAGCTTCTCCAGATGAGCCTGCATCGCCATCGCTGCCGCCGGTCGGAGGATCTCAGGTACGTCGTCCCAAGCGGCGTCCAGCAGTCTTGCGCGCGAGCGCTCGCCGGCGTCGAGGGCCGCAACCAGCCGCGCCTCGCGCTCCTCGCGGTGGGCGATGTACTCGTCGATCTTTGCCTTCGGAGCGGTGATCAGCGGCCCGTGGCCCGGGGCGAGAAGGACGACATCCAGCTCGCGGACCCGCCGCAGAGACCGCATGTAATCCGCGAGCGAGCCGCCGAAGGCTGCGGGCGGCACGATCGACGAGCCCTCCCCGAGGATCAGATCCCCACAGAAGCAAACGTCCTGCCACACGAACACGACATGGTCCCGCGCATGCCCCGGCGTCGCGACCACCTCAGCGGACCAACCGCGAACGTCGTGTTACCCGACACCATGTCCGGTTTCTCGACGTTCGGCGCGGGAGGCTCGATTTCCGCCCCGGCCCGTGCCAGCGCCGCGGTCTCGTCGCCGTCACTGACTACTCCCAGCAGCAGCGGCGCCTCCAACGCCTGAACTCCAGCCGAGTGGTCCGCATGGCCATGGGTCAGCACGACCCCCTCGATCCCACCCCGAGCCTCCCCCTCGCGCCGCACGGCATCCAGATGCGCCCTCGTCGTCCGGCCCCGGATCGACCACATACGCCGGGTTCCGCCCGACCACGTAGGTGTTCGTCCCGCCGAGCGTCATCGGCCCGGGGTTCGAAGCGGACGATCGAAGTCCGAGCGCAGAAGTCAGGAGGAGACGGCAGCGAGGACCGCCTCGCGAGCGTCGTCCGGCTCGAGGGCGACCAGGTCACCGGCGCCCTTGAGGATCTCGCGGACCAACCAGTCCGTGGACCCGTACGGGACCTCGACGACTACCGCGCCGTCGGAGAGCTCCTCGACGACCGTGCGCTCCTCGCGCAGCCAGCGGGCCCGCTCCGGGGCGACCCAGACCCGCGCGACGCCGGCGCTCGCGACCTCGCCGTGCGCGAGCCACTCCTGCTCGGCGAGGCGCTCGTCGATGCCCTCCCGCGGCTCGAACTCCTCGTCCGTCATCCGCGCCTCCTTCATCCGGTCGAGCCGGAAATGGCGGGTGTCGGAGCGGCCGACGTCGTAACAGCCGAGGTACCAGCCCTCGGGGCCGTTGACCAGCTGGTACGGCTCGACCTCGCGCTTGACGAACTCGTCCTCGTTCTCCTTGTAGTAGTGGAGCTCGAGGATCCGGTGCAGGTGGATCGCCTCGTTCACGGTCCGGACCACGTGCGAGTCGTCCCGCCCGGGAGCGATCTCCAGGCCCTCCTGTGACGGGTCGTGGCCGAGGGCGGCGACGATCTTCCCGCGCGCCGTGGCCAGCCCGGCCTGCGGCAGGTGGTCGCCGAACAGGTCGATCGCGGCCACCAGCGCCTTGGCCTCCAGCGGCAGCAGACGGGCGGGGCGCGCGAAGTTGTCCCCGTAGGTGTCCGGGTCGACCTCGATCTCGTCGCCCACGATCTCCGCGTAGAGGACGTAGGTGCCGCCGCCGAAGTTGACCACGTTCAGGACGTCGATGTCCTCGCGAAGCTCGTCCGGGGAGATGTTCAGCTCGCGCAGCACCTGTTCGACCGGCAGCGTGTCCTCGTCGCGGGCGGCGCCGATGAGAAGGCCGGCGAGCGTCACCAGCCGCGCGAAGCGCTCCGGGCGGATCACCGACTCGGAGCGGCCGCGGCTGCCGTTCGAGCGGCTCGGCCGGCCATCGGCCTCCAGCACGGGACGGGCGACCGTGGACGCCACGTCGAACCGGCCCCGGTGGCGGTCGCGCAGCAGCTCGAGGCGCTCGGCCGCCTCGCCCGCCGCCTCCTCGGGGGAGATCAGCCGGGCGTTCTCCCGCCAGCTCAGCACCCAGGAGATCATCTGGCGGATCGAGGCGTACTCGGTCTCGTAGACCATGCCGCGCCCCTTGACGCCGTCGGCCTTGGTGACCTTGCGAAGCGATCCGTACTTGCCGAAGTCGCGCTCGACCAGCCAGGCGATCCGCTCGCGGACGAACACCCGCGCCGTGCCCTCGAGGGTGCCCATCTGCCACTCGGCCCGCGACGCGTAGTCGCGTCGGTCGAAGTCCTCCGGAGGCGTGAAGTCGTGTTCGGCCTTGCTCGCGTACGAGACCTTGCCCTTGATCCGCGAGAGCCGGAAGACGCGAACCGCGTCGCGCTCGTGCGGCGTGGCCGATCAGGTAGAACTGGCCGTCGCGGAAGACGAGGTGGTACGGGTTGACCTTGCGGTCGGAGACCTCGTCGCGTTGCATCGTGTAGTAGCTGAACTCGATCGTCTTGCGGCGCGAGATCGCGGTCTCGATCTTCGCCAGGCGCTGCGAGAGCTCGCGACCGCCGCCGTTCGTGGAGAGCCGCACGTCGATCGGCACCGGCTCGCCCTCGTTCAGTGGGCTCGAGCGCCCCCACGAGACCTGCTGGAGCGCCAGGCGGAGCGGCTCGGCGTAGGCGAACTCGCCGTCGAGCAGGCCGAGCGCCGTCCGCAGCGCGGCGAGCTCGCCGTCGGTGAACTCGATCGCCGGCAGGTAGTAGTTCTCGGGCGGCAGCGCGTACAGCTCTGCTTCGAAGAACCCCTCGGCCGGCTTGTCGACCTGGAGCGAGATCCCGAGGCTCTCCAGCTCGGCGCGGTCCGCGTAGAAGCGGCGCGCGAACGCGTCCTCGTTCATTGAGCTGTACCCCTCGACCTCGCGCTTGATCTCCAGCGCCGAGACGGGGCGCCGGTTGGCCATCAAGAACGAGATCAACGAGAGCTGTCGAATCAGCTTCTCGGTGTCCTTGGCCATCGCGACGCAGGATATTGAGGCAGGTGTGCCCGGATTGAGCGTGGTGTACGTGGACTCGGGGGTCGTGCCGCAAACTGCGCGTTAAACGCTGCCGAGTCATCTAAGCTGTCCGCGCTCAGGGACATGGATCAGCCGCCTCAACAACGGCGGGGCTCGGCTTTGGGCTCCGCCCTCCGCCTCACATGATCGGCGCGGGGACAATCATCAATCCGATCATCAAGATCGTGACCACGGTCGTGATCCTCGGGGCGATCTATCTGTTCTTCGTGAAGCCCGCCCTCGATACGACGAACAACGCGTTCGACCAGTTCGGGCTGGACGGCCTCTCGGAAACATTCGACGACCTGCCGGCCGACATCCAGGATCAGGTCGACGAGGCTCTCGAAGGAACCGAAAAGTCAGACGCTTCGAGGCTCGGGGATTGCATCACCAGAGCGCAGCCCAACACGGTCAAGATTCAGCGCTGCGTCGACCGGTTCTCGCCATAGCGACGATTGGCCCGGCGTCGCGTGGGGTAGGTCCTTCGCATGGAAGAGCAGGAGGGCTCTCAGGATGATGCGCAACGCGAGGTCGACGACCGAATCGAGGAGCTGACCCGCGAGGGCGAGGAGATGGAGGATCGCCTCGAGCAAGCGGGCAGCGACGCCGAGGACATCGAGGTGCCGGATCCCGATGAGGCGTCCGGCGGGGGAATCGGCGTCAGCGATCTGACCAGCGACGACGCCGACGACGAAACCGGCGAGGACGCGGGCGACTGAGTCTCAGGCGGCGCGCTTCGCGCTGAAGTACGCCGCTGAGTCGAGGCCGCGGTCGAACTTCGACCAGGCCTCCCCGTCGGGCAGCTCGCGCTCGATCCGGTCGAAGCTGCCGAGCTTGCCACCCAGGTTGTCCATCGCGTGGACGAGCGTGGCCTCGCGCGTGGCGGGGACGACCGGGGAGCCGTGCTCGAGCGCGCCGTGGTGCGACAGCACGATGTGCAGCACGGCCTGGCCGAGCTCGCGATCGAAGCCCTCGATCGACTCGATCGCGCGCCGGACCAGGTAGTAGCCGAGCGGGATCTCGCCCTGCAGGCGGCCGGCGTCCGTGAGGTCGATTGCGAGCGGATCGTCGTTGTAGGCCTGGGTCTTGCCGACGTCGTGGAGCAGGGCGCCGGTGACCGCGAGGTCGCGGTCGAGGCCGGGGAACGCGGCCGCGGCGGCGCTCACGGCCTGGGCCACTGAGAGCGAGTGGTCCAGCAGCCCGTGGGTGAAGGCCTGGTGGTAGTACTTGGCCGCGGGGGCGACGCGGAACCGCTCCCAGATCCGCGAGCCCGGGGCGAAGAACAGATCCAGCAGCGCGCGCAGCTGCGGGTTCTGGATGGTGTCGAGCAGGTCGCGGAGCCCGGTCTCGAGGCGCTCCACGGGCACCGGCGAGCCCTCCACGAGGTCCGTCTGCTCGTACTCGCCCTCGGCTGCCTCGCGGATCGAATCGATCGTGATCTTGGACCCGTAACGGGGATGGATCGAGAATTTGCCCTCGATGAACACGACGCATCCGGGAGCGGAGCAGTCGAAGCACACGTCGACGTCCTCCCACGCCACCGCCTCGACGGTGCCGCTCATGTCGGCGACGATCAGCTTCAGGAAGTCGTCGCCGTTGCGACGGGATCGCCGGGTCCGTTCACGGACCGCGAACGCGCCCCGGACCTGGTCGCCGTCCGCCAGATCGCGCACGAACACGCGCCCGCCAGCGTTGGCGACGGCGGCGCCAAGCGACGGTTGAACGGCCAATCTGGGTGGTGAATTCATCAGTTATTGAATGAGCGACGTAAGGCGCGAAACCATGTTTGCCTCCCCGGTAGGGGATGTCTTTTTCAAGGTAGAGAGGCGGCCGGACGGCCATCTCTTCCCTGAAAGTCGGTTTGCAGCGCCGAAACCTGACGCGCCGCGGGCTACGCGGCGGTCGCGCTCGGCGGCCGCTCGGCCGGCTCGTCGCCGGTCATCGCCTCGGCCTCGGTCACCATCGAGCCGGTGCGGGCGTACTCGACGTTGAAGGTCGCCCCCATCAGCAGCGCGAGGTTCGAGAGCCAGAGCCAGATGAGGAAAACGATGACCCCGGCAATGCTCCCGTAGGTGTTCGAGTACGCGCCGAAGTTGGCGACGTAGAACGAGAAGCCGGCGGAGGCGATGAGCCAGATCAGCATCGCCAGGGCGCTGCCCGGGATCAGCGCCCGGAAGCCCTCGTGATCGACGTTCGGGCCCTCGTGCAGGAGCACCGCGAACAGGACCACGATCACACCTGCCAGGAACGGCCACTTGACGATCGACCACACCGTCACGGCCGTATCGCCGAGCCCGATCTCACCGGCGATCGCCTCGGCCAGCGGCCCGGTCAGGAGCAGCGCGCCCAGCGTGATCGCCAGCACGACGAGCAGGAACAGCGTCAGCGCGACCTGCCGCGGGAGCTTCTTCCAGAACGGCCGGGTCTCGTCGACCTCGTAGATCGAGTTCGCAGCGCGGTTGAAGGCACCGATGTAGCCCGAGGCGCTGTAGAGCGCGAGCGCGGCGCCGATCAGGAGTGCGATGCCCGCTCCGCTCCCCTCGATCGCAGTCTGAGCCGCCCCTTCGAACGTGTCCGCGGCCGAACCGGGCGCCAGCTCCTCGATGATCCGCAGCAGTCCATCAACCGTCCCCTGGTCGCCGAACAGTCCGAGCAGGGCAACGAGCACGATCATCCCGGGGAACACCGCGAGGACGGCGTAGTAGGTCAGCGCCGCCGCGTGATCCCCCAGGCTCAGGCGGCCGTAGGCGCCGGCGAGCCCGCGGGCCGCGCGCACCGGGCGCGCCTTCGCGATTCGGGAGAGCGGAGATGCCATGGGCAATGAATACCCGCTCGGAGCACGCATAGCGAGCCGTGCGCGGCCCAGGAGCCCGTTGCGGGTCAGGCCGCTCGCTCAGCGATCAGCACGAGGTTGCCGTCGGGATCGCGCACGCGAGCCACCCGCTCGCCCCATGGCTGGTCCGTCGGCTCCTCGACGATCTCAACGCCGGCGGCCCGGCACCGCTCGATTGCGGCGTCGCAGTCGTCGGCGTAGGCCCAGAGGCTGAACCGGGCACTCGGTTCCGGAGGCGCGTCGGGATCAAGCCCGATGCCGAGATGGGCTTCCCCGAGCTCGAGCCCGACGTACGCCGCCTTGCCGTCGGGACCCGGAAACTCGTAGCTCACACTCGCCCCGAGCAGGTCCCGGTAGAACCCGAGCGCACCGTCGAGATCCCGCGTCGAGATGATCGGAAAGATCGCGGTGAACATCGACCCGAGAGTACCCCGATCCAGGAGCGGCGAGCGCATCGAGGCTGGGTCGCCCCGTGCCCTGGCGATCACGCTCGGCCTGACCCCGGATTCGTGCGTACCATCCCCGCCATGGTGCCCGAGGCGAAGCTCGAGGAGACCGAGGCGGGACTCGTGCCGGCGAGCACGGGCTGGTTCGTCATGAACGCCCGCGATGCGCGCTGGTTCGAGAATCCTGGACGCGGACACAGCCTGCCGCTCACGGGCTACGACGAGCACGAGGCCGAGACGTTCTTCCCGATGCTCGGCATGGCGATCCGGATCGTGAGCCCGGGCGAACCGACCGACACGTACCACTGGGAGACCGAGCAGGAGGACTTCCTCGTCCTCTCGGGCGAGGCGGTCCTGATCGTCGAGGGCGAGGAACGCCGCTTGAGGCAATGGGACTTCGTGCACTGTCCGCCCGAGACGCGGCACGCCTTCGTGGGCGCGGGCGACGGCCCGTGCGTGCTGCTGTGCGTGAGCTCGCGGCAGTTCCAGAAGGATGGGCCCTGGGGTTTCTACTGCGCCGATGAGACGGCCGCCCGCTACAACGCGGGCTCGCCCGAGACCACGCAGGACGGCGAGCTGGCCTACGCGCGGTTCCCGCCGCCCCGGACCACTCGCTATCGAGAGGGCTTGCTCGACGAGGCATCCGACTCCGAGTAGTTCACACGGACGACCCCCTCTCGGAACCGCAAGACGCGAACGCGAGTGGCTAGGGCGAAGCCCTCGCAATCTCGCGAGCGAGGCGCCCGCCTGGCCAGGAGGCAGGGAGCGTGGCCTGCTCCGCAGGCGAGCGACCGACGACGACGCCAGGCGAGCGCCGCAGCCGCGAGATGGCGAGGGCCGGAATCGAACCGGCGACACCACGATTTTCAGTCGTGTGCTCTACCAACTGAGCTACCTCGCCCGCGGCGCGTAAGGCTAGCGCCGTGCGAGCGCCATGCGCATGTCCGGCGAGCGCGTGGCAGCCTGGCGGGATGGACCCGGCCCCGGCCGCGTCCGCAGCCCGTTCAGGGCGCGGAGGCGCTCCGATTCGGGCTCGGCTCGGAAGGCCACGACCTCGGTCGGAGCGTGTTCGAGGATCCAGGCGATGTCCTCCGTCGTGAAGCCGGCCTCGGTGCCGCCGGAGACAGGGACGAGCATTCGCTCGAAGCGCTCCTCCGCCATAAGGTGGCGCAGCGCGTCGCGGAACGTCCGACCGCGCTCGACCCGCGAGTCCACGGGGATCCCGGCCGCACAGGCGCGCTGCTCGATCGCCTCGAGCATCGCCAGGGCGATGTCGGCCTGCTCGGGCACCGGCGCCTCGGGCGGGAGCGCCATCGGGACCGTGGCGACGTAGGCCGGAACCAGGGTCGCGTTCTCCGCCCTGGATAGGCGCAGCGCGGCGTCGAGGGCGCGGAGCGAGATCGAGGGGCCGGTGAACGGGAGCAGGATCCGCTTGATCCGGGGCGATTCTGGGACCGCCGCGGCCTCGGCCCGACGCCGGCGCGCGACAACGATTCCCGCGCCGATCCCGGCGCCGGCCAGCAGCGCGAGCACGATCAACAGGGCGGTCACGAGCGGTCCTCCGTCGAGCGCTCGGCCACCAGGCGGATGTCCACGCCGGGGAGTCGCTTGGTCAGTTTCTCGGGCAGGCTCTCGCCGAGTCGGTCGAGGCCCCGGCGGGCCTCGGGCCGGCCGAGGAGCACGTAGGTGGCCCCCCGCTCCTTCGCGACCCGCGCGACCGTCTCGGCCAAGTCGTCGCCCTCCTCGACCAGGACCGACACCCCGAGCACCCCGGCCAACCGGCGGATCGCGGTCAGGCCGTCGTCCTCCTCCGGGGTGAGCTCGCGTCCGGGGCGCCTGACCCACAAGAGGTCGATCGGCGCCCCGAGCCTGCGGCTCGAGCGCCAGGCGCGGCGCACGAGGCGTTGCGCCGAAGGGCCCGGCTCGAACATCACCAGAAGCCGCTCGCCCACGGCCTGGCTCATCCCCGCCGCCATGTCGTCGCGAGTGCCGACCACCTCGCGCGTCAGGCGGTTCTCGCCCACGGCCTCGGCGACCTGCCGGAGCGCCGTCTCCCGCAGGGCCTGCAGGTTCTCGATCTTGAAGAAGTTGTTCAGGCGCCGAGTCGAGCCGTCTCCTGCGGATAGACCTTGCCCTCGCGCAGCCGAAGCAGGAGGGCCTCGGGAGTGAGGTCGATCATCACCACCTCGTCGGCTTCGACCAGCACGCGGTCCGGCAGGGTCTCGCGGACGTGGACCCCGGTCAGCTCGGCGACCTGGTCGTTGAGCGATTCGAGGTGCTGGATGTTGACCGTCGAGAACACGTCGATTCCGGCTGCCAGAACGCGGCGACATCCTCGTAGCGCTTCGCGTGCTCGACGCCCGGCGCGTTCGTGTGGGCGAGCTCGTCGATCAGGCAGAGCTCCGGCGCGCGGCGAGGATGGCGGGCAGATCCATCTCGTCCATGCTCAGGTCGCGGTGGATGATGCGCCGCCGGGGCAGCCGCTCGAGGTCGCGAGCCTGCGCCTCGGTCTCCGCGCGGCCGTGGGGCTCGAGGTAGCCGATCACCACGTCCCGCCCGTTCTCGGCCTCGACGTTCCCCTCCTGGAGCATCCGGTACGTCTTGCCGACGCCGGCGGCCATCCCGAGGAAGACCTTGTGCCTTGCCGATCGCGCCATGGCCGTTCCATTGTCCTCGTGGTCAGGCCCCGAAGAGGTTGTGGATGATCAGGTCGATTCCCTTGATCCCGAGGAACGGCGCGACGATCCCGCCGAGGCCGTAGATCAGCATGTTGCGACGCAACAGAGCGGCCGCGCCCACGGGCCGGTAGCGAACGCCGCGCAGCGCCAGCGGGACCAGCAGGGGGATGACGAGCGCGTTGAAGACGATCGCGCTGAGGATCGCCGACTCGGGCGTGCCCAGCGACATGATGTTCAGGTCCTCGAGCGGACCGGTGCCGTCGCCGCCGCTCGCGTAGGTTGCCACGAAGATCGCGGGCAGGATCGCGAAGTACTTCGCCACGTCGTTGGCGATCGAGAAAGTGGTCAGCGCGCCGCGGGTGATCAGAAGCTGCTTGCCGACCTCGACGATCTCGATGAGCTTCGTCGGGTTCGAGTCGAGGTCCACCATGTTGCCTGCCTCGCGCGCGGCCTGGGTGCCGGAGCTCATCGCCACTCCGACGTCCGCCTGCGCGAGCGCGGGCGCGTCGTTGGTGCCGTCGCCGGTCATCGCGACCATGCCACCCTCGCCCTGCTCGCGGCGGATGAGGTCCATCTTGTCCTCCGGCTTTGCCTCGGCGAGGAAGTCGTCGACCCCTGCCTCCTCCGCGATCTTGGCCGCGGTCAGCGGGTTGTCGCCGGTAACCATCACGGTGCGGATTCCCATCGCGCGGAGGTGGTCGAAGCGGACGCTCATGCCCTCCTTCACGATGTCCTCCAGGGCGATTACGCCGAGCACCCGGTCGTCGCGCGCGACGGCGAGGGGGGTGCCGCCGCCGCGCGCGATGCGATCCAGGTGTCCCGCCAGCTCCGCCGGGGGCTGACCGCCGCGTTCGCGGACGAACGCTTCGATCGCGTCGCCCGCACCCTTTCGGAGACTCGAGCCGTTCATGTCCACGCCGCTCATCCGGGTCTCGGCGGAGAACGGGACGAAGTGCGCATGACGGGTTTCGAGGTCGTGCTCGCGGATCCCGTACTGCTTGGCCAGCACGACGATCGAGCGGCCCTCGGGCGTTTCGTCCGCCAGTGATGCGAGCTGCGCCGCCTCGGCCAACTCGTGCTCTTCGACGCCGCTCAGCGGGACCAGCTCGCGGGCCTGCCGGTCGCCCAGGGTGATCGTTCCGGTCTTGTCGAGAAGCAGAACATCGACGTCGCCGGACGCCTCAACCGCGCGGCCCGACAGGGCAAGGACGTTGCGGCGCACCAGGCGGTCCATGCCGGCGATCCCGATCGCGGAGAGCAGGGCCCCGATCGTCGTCGGGATCAGGGCCACGAGAAGTGCGATCAGGGTCGCGGTCGAGACGGTGGTACCCGCGAAGTCGGCCATCGGTCGGAGGGCGACGACGACCACCAGGAAGACCAGGGTGAGACCGACCAGGAGAATGTTGAGGGCGATCTCGTTCGGAGTCCGGCGGCGCTCGGCGCCCTCGACCAGCTTGATCATCCGGTCGAGGAAGCTCTGGCCGGGCTCCTGCGTGATCTCGACCACGATCCGGTCGGAGAGGACCTTGGTGCCGCCCGTGACCGCGCTGCGGTCACCGCCCGATTCGCGTACGACCGGCGCCGACTCGCCGGTGATCGCCGACTCGTCGACCGACGCGATGCCCTCGATGATCGTCCCGTCGCCGGGGATCAGCTGCCCGGCCTCGACAACCACGACGTCGCCGGTGTGCAGCTCGGCGGCAGGCTTCTGCGAGCCATCGCGAAGCGTGGCCGTGGTCTCGGTCCGCAGCGCGCGAAGGGCGTCGGCCTGCGCCTTGCCGCGTCCCTCGGCCAGGGCCTCGGCGAGGTTCCCGAAGATCACCGTGAGCCACAGCCACGCCGCGACGGCGAACGTGAACCACGCGGGCTCGGAGCCGCCGCCCAGCGGGCCGCCGCCGACGGCCTGGCTCAGCCAGCCCGCCGTGGTGATCACGGCGCCGACCTCGACCACGAACATCACCGGGTTGCGGATCAGGTGCCGCGGGTCGAGCTTGGTGAGCGAGGCGACGGCCGCGGTGCGAAGCACGGCGCGGTCACGAAGTCCGGTGGGCCCTGGAGCGGTCATGCCCCCTCCTCCTCATCCAAGGCGAGGTTCAGCTCGAGCACGTTCACGCCGGGCTCGCCGAGCAGGCCGAGGAAGCGGCCGTCGGTGTGCTCGTCGATCAAGTCCTCGACCCGGCCGACATCGATCCCACGCACCTCCGCGATGCGATTCGCCTGGATCAGCGCGTTCGCCTCGGAGATGTGCGGATCCACCCCGGAGGCCGAGGTCGTGACCGCGTCGACCGGCACGTCGGCTGCCTCGAGCCCGGGCGTGTGCTCGCCCTCGAGCGCGAGGTAGGCATCGACCCGCTTCGAGATCTGCCGCGCGAGCTTGCGGCTGTTCGGGCCGAGGTTGTTGAAGAACGTGACCTCGGCCGAGTAGTCCGACTGCGAGGGACGCGACTGGAAGTAGCCCTCGTCGTCGGAGAAGTCCTGCCCGATGAGGCTCGAGCCGATGGTCTCGCCGTCACGCTCGACCAGGCTGCCATCGGCGTTGCTTCCGAACACCACCTGGCTGACGCCGGTCATGGCCAGGGGGTAGGCCAGACCGAGCAGCAGGGTGAAGGCGACGACCGCGATCAGGCCGGTGCGGATGTCCCGTCCCAGGCCGCTCACGAACAGCTCTCCCGTGAGCGCCTGGACGAGCGGGCCGAGGAGGAGCGCCGGGAAGAAGGCCAGCGCGGCGACGACCAACGTCACGAAGATCAGCAGGAACACGAACGTCGGCGTGTCGGTCCGGAAGGTTCCCGAGCCGGGCGGGGTCGGTCGCTTCAGGGCCAGGCCGCCTGCGATGGCGAGCGCCGCGATCATCGGCACGAACCGGCCCACCAGCATCGAGAGGCCACCGGCGAGGTTCGCGAACGTGATCCCGAAGGCGCCGACATTGCCCGGCGCGTTCGGCTGCAGGAAGCCCGTGTACCCGGCCAGGGCCGAGCCGTTGTTGTTGCCCTGGGAGGTGTAGGCGTAGAGCGTCTCGGAGAAGCCCTGTGGGCCGGAGTTATAGATCGAGACCTGGCCGTAGTCGGTCGCGATCGCGACCCCGGTCGTGACCAGCACGACCAGCGGGACGAAGAGCGTGCCAACGGCGACGAGCTTCACCTCACGCGCCTCGATCTTCTTGCCGAGGTACTCAGGCGTTCTGCCCACCATCAGCCCCGCGATGAACACCGCGAGCAGGACCATGAGCAGCATGCCGTAGAGGCCCGAGCCGACCCCGCCGAAGATCACCTCGCCGGTCGAGCATGTTGACCAGCGGCGCGGTGATGCCGAGGCCGGTGAAGGAGTCGTGCGCGGAGTTGACCGACCCGTTCGAGGCGGCGGTCGTCACCGCGGCCCATTGAGCGCGCTGGGGCGATCCCGTTGCGCTGCTCCTTGCCCTCGAGATTGCCGCCCGTCGTCCCGTCGTCCGCCTCGGCGACGACGCCGGCCTCGTCCTGCGCGGGCGAGGCCTCCGACTCACCGCCGAACGTGGGGGCGATCGAGACGACGAGCATGACGCCATCGCCGCGAAGAGCGCCCAGCCCTGGCGGCGGTTGCCGACCATGCGCCCGTAGGTCGCGGTCAGAGCGGCCGGGATCATGAGGATGAAGAGGACCTCGACGAAGTTCGAGAACTGGGTCGGGTTCTCGAAGGGCATCGCGCTGTTGACGTTGAAGAACCCGCCGCCGTTGGTGCCGAGCTGCTTGATCGCGATCTGCGACGCCGCCGGCCCACCGGGCGAGCACCTGATCGGCGCCGGTCAGGGTCGTCGCCGTCACGTAGTCGGAGAGGGACTGGACCACGCCCTGGGAGACGAGGATCAGCGCGCCCACGATCGACAGCGGCAGCAGGATGTACAGCGTCACGCGGGTGACGTCGGCCCAGAAGTTCCCCAGCGCGGCGCCCCCGCGGCGGCGAAGCCACGGATCACGGCGGCGAGGACGGCGATGCCGACGGCCGCGGAGAGGAAGTTCTGCACCGCGAGGCCGGCCATCTGCGCGAAGTACGAGAGCGTCGCCTCGCCGCCGTAGTACTGCCAGTTGGTGTTCGATACGAACGAGGAGGTCGTGTTGAACGCGACCTCCCAGGGCATCGAGTCGAAGTCGGCGGGGTTGAAGGGCTGGATCCCCTGGGTGCGAAGGATCAGGTAGAGGAGCCCGAACGAGATCGCGCTGAAGGCGAGCACGCTCCGCGCGTAGGCCTTCCAGTCCTGCTCGCGCTTTTCGCGGCCGCGCGAAGATCCGGTAGAAGCCGCGCTCGACCGGCGCCACGACCGGCGTCAGAAACACCCGCTCGCCGGTGAACACCCGTGCGATGTAGCCGCCGAGCAGCGGCGTCAGGGCGGTCAGGACGATGACGAAGCACGCGATCTGGAGCCAGCCCTGGAGCGTCATTTCAGGCGCCTCTCAGGCGGCGCGGATCGGCTACGCGCTATCGCGCTCCGCCTCACAGACGCTCACCCCGCAGAAGCGCGTAGAGCAGGTACAGGGCGAGCAGGGCCGCGACCACGAGGCCGAGGACGTCGGCGCCGCTCATACGCGGTCGAGCCCCTCGATCAGGAGGTAAAAGGCGACGAACGCGACGACGGCGAGTGCGATGGAGATCAGGTCCACGCACTCAGCGTGCGCCCGACGGCGTCAAGGCCTCGTCAAGGCGGCGGGCTCCCCGCGTTCAGATTTCGTCAAGAAGGGCTACGCCGCGAAGCGGTAGCCCACGCCCGGGTCGGTAGTGATGTAGCGGGGGCGGCTCGGATCGGGCTCGATCTTGCGGCGGAGGTTCGCGACGTGGACGCGGAGCACGTGCGTGTCCTCGGCGTAGGCGGGGCCCCAGACCTCGGAGAGCAGCATCGTGTGGGTGATCAGGCGCCCGCGATGCGAGGCGAGGATTCGGAGCAGCTCGAACTCGGTCGGCGTCAGGTGGACCTCCTCGCCCTCCCGGAGGACCCGGCGCGCCGCCATGTCGACGAGCAGCCCGTCGGCCTCGACGCGCGCCTCCTCGCCGCCTCCCGGCGCCCGGCGCAGCGCCGCGCGAAGTCGTGCCACGAGCTCCTGTGACCCGAATGGCTTGGTCACGTAGTCGTCCGCGCCGGCGTTCAGGGCTCGGACCTTCTCGGTTTCGTCGCCGACCGCGGAGAGCACGACGATCGGCATCTCGCTCCACTCCCGGATCCGCTCGCAGACGGTCACGCCGTCGCCGTCGGGCAGGACCAGGTCGACGATCGCCGCGTCCGGCGGCATCGACCGCCACCGCGTCCAGCGCCTCGGCAACCGTCGCGGCCGGCACGGCCTCGAACCCCTCGTTGCGGAGGACGACCTTGAGCGCCCTCAGGATCTGCGGCTCGTCGTCCACCACCAGCACCCGGCGGCTCGCGCTGTTCACTCGGCCGACCTCGCCGGTTGCGGCTCGCGCGGCGCCACCCTGACCGGAAGCTCGATGACGAACGTGGCCCCGCCTCCTGGCCGCGATTCCGCCCAGAGGCGGCCGCTGGAAGCAGCGACGAAACCGCGGGCGATCGCCAGGCCCAGGCCCGAGCCGGAGCCGGTTGCGGCCGCGCCGCGGACGAACGGCTCGAACACGGTTTCCAGGTCGTGCTGCGGGATGCCGGGACCGTGATCCGAGATCTCGAGCCGAATTCTGTATTGCACGCGTCGCGCCCGCACGTCGACGGGCTTCCCGGCCCCGTGACGGACCGCGTTGTCAAGGAGGTTGGCGGCCGCGCGCTCGAGTTGGGCTGCGTCCGCCTCGACCAGCGGCAGACCGGGATCGATGGCGACCTGGACGCTGGCGCCCCGCTCGCCGAGCGACCCGATCGCGGCGGCCACCACCTCCTCGAGCGAACACCAGTCGAGGGTGGGGCGCGCGGTCCCCGTCTCCAGCCGCGAGAGGTCGAGCAGGTCGGCGACCAGGCGACCGAGGCGATCCGTCTCGGCCCGAATGACGTCGATCAGCTCCTCGCTTCCCGCACCGCCGCCCGCCAGCCCGTCAGCAGCCGCCGAGATCGCGGTCAGCGGCGAGCGCAGGTCGTGCGAGACCGCGCGGAGCAACGTCGTCTTCACCTCGTCCGAGCGCCGCAGCGCCGCCGCCTCGATCGCCTCGGACTCGAGCTCGGCCCCGCGCCTTGCGGCCGCAAGCAGCACCGCGAGCGACGGAGCCAGGCGTTCGACGGTTTCACGCTCGGCCGTCCCCAGACCCGCGGGCAGCTGGATGACGCCGAGGCGCTGGCCCTCGGTCTCCAGCCGCACGAGCCAGCGCTCGCCGCTGACCGTGCGAGTATCGAGTTGCACCTCGTCCGGTGCGAGCCCGAGGGCATCGGCGAGGCGCGACGCCAGGACCGCCCTGGCCTCGGCCTCGGTGCGGGTGCCGAGCATCTCGCGCGCGAGATCAGCGAGGAGCGCCGCTTCGGCGCGCCGCCGCTCCGCCTCGTCGGCGCGGCGGCGCGCGTCGTCCGCCAGCCGGCTGACCACGACGGCCGCCACGAGGAAGACCGCGAGCGCGACCCAGTTCTCGCCCTCGGAAATCGTGAACCGCCCGGTGGGCGGGATGTGGAAGAAGTTCCAGGCGGCGGCGCTCAGCACTGCTGCGCCCAGTCCGGCGACGGTGCCCCAGCGGATGGAGACCGCCATCACGGCGATGAGATAGACCGCGCCCGTCGCCTCGACCGGCGCGACCTCCTTGAGCGGGTAGACGAGGGCGGTGGTCGCCGCGACGAGCGCGGCCCCCACCAGGAGGCCGTCTCGCAGCGCGCGTGCGTCGCCGACCCTGAGCCTCATCTCGTGAAAAAGGGTACGCCGACCAGGAGTCAGGGTCGCTGGTCCGGGACCAGACGGTCCAGGAGCTCGCCCAGCACCGTGATCTCCTCGTCCGAGAAGTGGTCGAGGAAGCGCTCCTGGATACCTGCCACGTGCGTGCCACGGAGGCGCTTGAAGAGTCGCCGACCGGCAGGTGTCAGCCGCGTTTCGACGTTGCGGCCGTCATTCGCGCTGCGGTGGCGCCGGACAAGCCCGGCGCGCTCGAGCCGGTCGACCCGGCGGGTGAGGCCGCTCGGGCTGAGCACCACCGCCGCGGCGAGATCACACATGCGAAGTCCCTCGGGCACCCGGGCCAGTTGGATCAGCACGTCGTAGTCGCCGATGCTGAAGTTGTGCTCCCGGCGCAGATCGTCGTCCAGGGCGGCCAGCAGCCTCGAGTTGGCGAGTAGGAAGCTCCTCCAGGTCGCCAAGCCTGGAATCGATTCGTCCGCGAGCTGTGGAGCTTGTCTTGTGCTGTCGGCCATGGGCTGGAGTCTAGCCGGGTTACTTGCAAGCGCAAGCTTTTTCTGTTATATTGCTTGCACACGCAACGACTTACGAAGGAGACGAGACATGACTACGGAAACCCTCACCAAGCCCCTCATCCCCACCGGCACCTGGCACGTGGATCCGGCGCACTCGAAGCTGGGCTTCGCCGTCAAGCACATGGGCGTCACCACGGTGCGCGGCGAGTTCCGCGAGTTCGAGGGCGCGCTCGAAATCAGCGAGGACCTGGCGGGTTCCCGGGTGCACGGCACCGTCAACGCCGGCTCCGTCGACACCAATCAGGAGCAGCGCGACGCGCACCTGCGCTCCGAGGACTTCTTCGGCGCCGAGGCCAACCCCGAGCTGCGCTTCGAGTCCACCGGCATCGAGCAGATCGCCGAGGACACGTTCCGGGTCGTCGGCAACCTGACGATGAACGGCGTCACCAACGAGCTCGAGCTGGAGGCCGAGGTCGGCGGAACCGAGATCGGGTCGCAGGGCGAGGACCGTGTCGGCCTGGAGGCCACCGGCCGGCTCTCCCGCAAGGACTACGAGATGAAGTTCAACGCGGCCCTCGGCAGCGGCAACGCCGTCGTCGCCGACAAGGTGAAGCTGATCCTCGACATCGCAGCGGTCAAGGCCTAACCCAGCTGGAATCGTCGCCCGGGGAGCAAGCCCAGCGCCACTGCATCACCCGGCGCAAGCTCGAGCGCGGTCACGCGCTCGAGCTTTACGCCTTTTGGAGCGCGCAGGAACCGGCGCCGCTCCGCCCGCGCTTCGATGGCCAGCACGGACGCATGGCCATCGGGCGCGACTTCGAGCCAGACGACGTCGATCTCGGTGCGCATCCCGAGGGTGTGCAGCGACCTGCAGCGCGGGAAGAGCAGCGGCACCAAGTCGCCCAGCGCGAGTCCGGCAAGCCCGCGCAGCCGCAGCCCGAACCGCTCGGCGACAACCGCCTCGAACGACGTTTCGCCCGTGCGAATCAGGACCCGCGCGGCGCTGCGAAACCGCGGTGCGACCTCGGCCGGGAGCGTCCGAGCGACCGTCACCGGGCGAGCACGCCCCGCATCAGCTCGATCGCGCCAGCCTTGTGAAGCGGGTCGTTCAGGTTGCCGCACTTCGGGCTCTGCACGCACGAGGGACAGCCGGCCTCGCATGGACACTCGACACCAGTCGCAGCGCATCGCCGACCAGCCGCCCGAAGCCATCGAAGCCGCGGCGTGCGATGCCCACACCGCCCGGGTGGCCGTCGTAGATGAAGATCGTGGGGCGGCCCGTCTGGAAGTGGACGTTGGTCGAGAGCCCCCCGATGTCCCAGCGGTCGCACATCGCAAGCAGCGGCAGGACCGCGATCTGGGAATGCTCCGCGGCGTGGAGGGCTCCGAGCTGCACCTCCGGAGGCAGGGCGCCCGGGCCGGCGAGCTCGTCGGGCAGCACGTACCAGAGCGCCTGGGTCGGGAAGTTCTGCTCGGGCAGCTCCAGCGCGGTGAGATCGATCACCTCATGGTCGGAGAGTCGCTTGCGCTGGTACGCGATCACCTGCTCGCTCACGGACACGTCGCCGAAGTAGAGATCGACACCGGGATGAACGCCCTCCGCCGAAGCTCCCTCGCCCAGCGCCTCGATGAATACGTTCGTCTCCTTCTTCGGCTGCGTGTACCAGTCGCCGTCGAAGGGCTCGACGATCGCCCGGCGCATCTCGACGTCGAGCTCGCGCACCTCGTACGACCGCCCCATGTGCAGGTAGACGGCGCCCGGGTGGACCGTGCCGAACGCTCTCTCCGCCTCGACGGTCCCCAGCATCTCGCCGGAGCTCACGTCGACGACGGCGATCGAGTCGCGCGAGGCGGAGCGCAACGAGATCTCGCCGGCCGGAAAGCCCGGCCCGCACGGGAGGTAGCGCTCGTCCGAGCTTCGCCGCAGCGCACCGGCGCCGACGAGCTCGTCCGCGCGCTCGCGCCAGAGCGATCCGAGAATGCGGTCGTCGTCGCCGCCCGGCTGCGAGTCCCTTCCGCCAAGTGGCGCCTCATAGGCGGCCGCCAGTACATGGGGCCCCTGGATCCGCTCGTTCTGGTGATCGAGGATCGCCGCCTCGACCGGGCGATCGAGGAACTCGTCCGGGTGGCGGCAGAAGAACTGGTCGAGCGCGTCGTCTCCGGCGATGTACACGGCCAACCCCTCGCTGCGCCGGCCCGCCCTCCCCCACATCTGGCGCAGGCTGGCCACCGTGCCCGGGAACGTCACGCAGATCGAGGCGTCGAGCTCGCCGATGTCGATCCCCAGTTCCAGGGCGTCCGTCGCGACGACTCCGAGCAGGTCGCCGGCCGCCAGTCGAGCCTCGATCTCCCGGCGCTGTTGCGGCGTATATCCGGCGCGGTACGGGGCGATCCGAGCCGCGAGATCGGCCTGCCCGCGCTCCTCCAACCGCATCCGGGCGAACCGCTGGATCAGCTCGATGCCCTTGCGCGACCGCAGGAAGCAGATCGTCCGCATGCCCTCGGAGACGAGGTCGGCGAGCAACTCGGCGCCCTCCGAAAGCGGCGAGCGGCGCCGCTGCGTGCGTTCCTCGATCAGCGGCGGGTTCCACATGACGATTCGCCGTCCGGCGCGTGGAGCCGTGTCGGAGTCCACGACCGCCACCCGCTCGCCCACCAGCCGCTCCGCCAGCTCGCCGGGGTTGGCGATCGTGGCCGAGGCCATGACGAACCGCGGATCCGCGCGGTAGAGCCGGCATGTGCGCTGGAGTCGCCGCAGGACGTTGGCGACGTGCGAGCCGAACACGCCCCGGTACGTGTGCGCCTCGTCGACCACCACCCATTCCAGATTGGTGAGGAAGTCGCCCCAGCCCTTGTGGTGGGGCAGCACGCCCATGCTGAGCATGTCCGGGTTGGTGAGGATCAGGTTCGAGCGGCGGCGGAGCCCCGGACGGTCCTCGCGCGGGGTGTCGCCGTCGTAGATCGCGTGGCGCAGGTAGGCGCAGCCCGAGCTGCGACAGCTTGCGCGCCTGGTCCTGGGCCAGCGCCTTCGTCGGGTAGAGGTAGAGCGCCCGCGCCTTCGGGTCGATCGCCAGACGCTCCAGCACCGGCAGGTTGAACGAGAGCGACTTTCCCGATGCGGTGCCCGAGGTGACGATCACGTTGCCCTGTCCGGCCTCGCCGAGCGCCTCGTTCTGGTGTCCGTAGAGGCCGTCGATCCCGGCGCCGCGGAGGCCGTGGGCAAGCGGCTCCGGGAGGTCGTTCGGCAGGGGGACGCGGACCGCCTCGCGCGGCGGGTCGAACGACGTCGCCACCAGGCGCCCGTCGTCGGCGCCGTTCGCGATCACGTTGCGCCAGGCGCGATCGATCGAGGGCGTGGCCGTGCTCACGCAGAATCCGCGATCGCGTAAGCGACCCGCATCGCGTCGAGCGCCTCGCCGTCGTGGAGGCGCAGGATCTCCGCCCCCGCCGAGGTGGCGAGCGTCGCGGCCGCGGCGGTGGCCGCCCCCCTTTCTTCAGCCCCGACGCGACCCTCCCAGGATCCCGCCACCAGGGCGCCGAGAAAATCCTTACGCGAGATCGCAACGAACAGCGGGCGGCCGAGCGCGCGGAGCTCGCCGAGCCGGCGCAACAGCTCGACGTTGTCGTCGACGCCCTTGTCGAAGTCCGGGCCTGGATCGAGCGCGATCGCATCCTCCGCCACGCCCGCGGCAAGCGCCGCCTCGATCCGCTCGGAGAACCATGTGAGTTGGTGCGCCACGATGTCGTCATAGCGTGGGGGCGTCCGGTCCTCGCGCGGCGGGCCCTCGATGTGCATGAGGACGTAGCCGCACCCGGCCTCGGCGACCGCCGCGAACATCTCGTCCGAGCCGCCGGAGATGTCGTTGATCGCCGCGGCGCCGGCGTCGAGCGCCGCCCGCGCGACCTCGACGGAGAAGGTGTCCGCCAGGACGGGCACCCCGGCCTTCTCGACGAGCCCGGCGATCGCCGGGGCGAGCTTCGCCGCCTCATCGGCGGGATCGACCGGCGGCCCGCTGCGCGCCGCGACGGCCCCCACGTCGAGCAACTCAAACCCCTCGTCCACCAGCCGCAGGCCGTCCGCGACCGCCTGCTCCGGTGTGACGCTTCTGGCGCCCGAATAGAAGGAGTCGGCGGTCACGTTCACGACGCCCGCCGCCAGGGGCGGTGGGAAGCTCAACTCGAGACCGTCACGGAGCCGCCAAACACTGCATCCGGATTACCGTAGCCCCCTCGTGAACCTCGGCTGCGTCTACACCGACCTTGACGGGACCCTCCTCGGGCCGCGCGGTTCCCTGTTCCGCGACCCGGACGGGAATTTCTCGCTCAAGCAGGCCAGGGCGCTCGAAGCCTGCCACCGCGCGGACGTGGAGGTCGTGATCATGTCCGGCCGCCGAGAGGCGCAGGTGATGGCCGACGCGCGCCTGCTCGGGCAGACCTCCTACATCTACGAGGCTGGGTGCGGGATGGTGATCGACGGGGAGCGCACCTTCCTGACCGGCGACTGGCAGCCTGACGAGAACGGCACTCCGGCCGAGAAGATGATGGATGCCGGAATCCCCGACCTGCTGTTCGAGCGGTTCGGCCCGAGGCTGGAGTGGCACGCGCCGTGGCACACGGGCCGGGTGCTGTCGCTCCTGATGCGCGGCAAGGTGGACGTCGACGAGGCCAACGCACTGATCGCCGAGAACGGTCACGAGGACCTCCGCTTTCTCGACAACGGGGCGATCGGGCGGCCCATGGACGCCATCGAGGGCCGCACCCACGCTTACCACCTCGTCCCGGGCGGGGCGAGCAAGGCGAAGGGGGTCGAGGCCCATCGCCGCGCGCGGGGTTACGAGGCGGAGGACTGCATCGCGATCGGCGACTCGATCGAGGACCTCGAGGCGTCGGCCTCGGTCGGACGTTTCTTCGTGGTCGCGAACGGCCCGGAGCACGACGAGGACCTGCGGGAGGCACTGCCGCGCTTCGCGAACGCCACGGTCACCGAGGGCGCGATGGGCGAGGGCTTCTACGAGGCCGTCGTGTCCACCCTGGTCGGGGCCTGACTACCGGGCAGCTCGACGCCTTCTGCGACGCGGTCGCACCCCGGTCGCGGACCAAACCGCCTGAGTAGGATCCTGTGGGGATGTCGCACGATCACGCCACGGTCGCGGAGGAGGAATACCTCCAGATCATGTTCTGGCTGGAGGAGGCCGGGCTGCCGATCACCGGCGCCAACATCGCCCGCGCGATGCAGCTCTCGCCGCCGACCGTCCACGAGATGATCGGTCGACTCGAGCGCGACGGGTACGTCAGCCGAGCGGCCGACAAGTCCCTCGACTTCACCTCGGACGGCCGCGAGGAGGCAACCGCGATCGTGCGGCGCCACCGGCTGATCGAGCGTTTCTTGACCGACGTCCTCGGCATCCCCTGGGACGAGGTCCACGAGGAGGCGGAGCGCATGGAGCACGCGATGTCGCCCGTCCTCGAGGAGCGGATGCTCGCCGCGATCGGGGATGCCAAGACCTGCCCGCACGGCCACCCGATCGTCGAGGGCATCCGTGAGGAGGGCGCGCTCCTGGCCGACGTCGAGCCCGGCGCCAGCGTCGTCGTGCTGCGCTTCGAGAACGAGGCGGAGGAGCTCCTCCACTACCTCAAGTCGACCGGGCTCCATCCCGGCCTCGAGGGCAAGCTCGCCTCGTCCGGCGATGACGAGATCGTCGTCAGCTCCGGCGACGGCGAGCATGCGATCTCGCGCAGCGTCGCCGAGACCGTGTCGGTGCGCGCCGACCCGGCGCCGGCGCCGCGGGCGCCGCTGCCGGATCAGCTGGTCATCTCCAGCGACCGCTACGGCCGCTGACGCTGGTCAGTCGTTCTTCGTCTTGATCTTGACCGCGTCGATGCCGACGTTCAGCACGGCCTCGGTGACGGCCACGGCGAACCGCAGCCGCACCTTGTCACCTGCGTAGTCGGTCAGGTCCGCCTTGATCGTCCGGTAGTTCCGGCGGTTCGGGTCCCCGCGATCGGTGCGGTAGACGCGGTCGAGCACGTGCTTGTCCTTCAGCGACTTGATCGGAGCGCCGGGCTTCATCACGTCCATCCGGAACTGCTGGTTTGGACGGGCCGCCATGCCAAACTTGAAGCTCTTGGGCGTGAAGAATCCTTCGAACGCGCCCCGACGCAGCCTGGGTCCGCCCGTATTCGTGTTGTTGTACGCAAGCTTGAACTTCAGCTTGTGCTTCTTGCCGGGCTTCAGATCGACTACCTGCGAGAGGATCATCCGGCTCGGCATGCCCTGGTTGCTGATCGCGCCGAACTCCCCCTGCGGCGGTGCGGGAACGGAGCCGACAACGGGCCCTCGTAGGGGAGTGAAGACGCCTTCGTACGCGAACCACCCTCCCGGTCCGGCGAAATCCTTCTGCCAGCCGCTCAGGTTGCCCCGCTCGAAGTCGCCGTTCACCACGCGCGCCGCACTCGCGCCGGCGGCCGATATGCCGAGGCCGGCAAGCGCGGCCGCGGCAACGATCGTCATCCGTCGTAGTCCCATGTTCCCTCCCGAGTTCGAATGCTTGGCGCGGCAGCCTACAAGGCCGGCCCGGACGCCGGGCAAGCCACTGCCCGGCGCCCTCGCGGCTCATCTCCGCTCAGACGTCGCCGCAGATCTGCCGCAGCCTCCGGTAGAGGTGCTGATCCTGCGGACGCATCGAGAACTCCCGCCTGCGCACGTTCGCCTCATGCTCCCGTACCGCGGCCGCCAGCGCCGAGAAGCGGCGCTCGGCCAGATTCCGCTCGCTCACGGGATCGAGCTTCTCCCTGGTTCCCTCGATCATCCATACGGGGCTCATCACGCCACCTCCTCCGTCTTCGATTTCTCCCTCTCGGCGAGGCTACGGCGCCTGCCTTTCGCGGTTGTAACGTCCGCGTAAAGGAAGAGTCTAGCGTTTCTCTACTAAAACGGTAGGGAAATGGGTATTGACTATTGTCAGGCTGCGGCGCGGCCTGCACGCAGGCCCTCGAGGGCGCCGGCGATGCGAGCCACGCCCTCCTGGACCCGCTCGACCGGAACGCTCGCGAACGAGAGGCGCAGCGCGTTCGCCCCGCCCTCCATCAGGAAGTCGGGCCCGGCTACGAACGAGACGCCCTCCTCCGCCGCCGCGGTCAGGAGGGCGACCGAGTCGACGTCGTCGGCCAGCGTCAGCCAGAGGAAATAGCCGCCCTCGGGAACGACGTAGTCGGCCTCCGGGATGAGCTCGCCGAGCGCGCGTACCAGCGCGGTGCGGCGGTCGCGGAGCGCGCCGTTGACGAACTCGATGTTCCGCTCCAGGCCGCCCGATTGGCAGAGTGCGAAGACGATCGACTCGGCCAGCATGTTCGGCGAGATGTAGGTCTCGCCCGCCCGCTTGGCGAGCCGCGCGATCTCATCGGGCTCGCCGGCGAGATAGCCGACCCGGACGCCCGGGCTGACGGTCTTGGAGAACGACGAGGCGTGGATGACCCGGCCCGCGCCATCCTGGGACAGCATCGTCTCGTGCTCGTCGCCGCCGAAGCGCACCAGGCGATACGGGTCGTCTTCGAACAGCGTGAAGCCGTGCTCCGCGGCGAGCTCGACGAGCCGGGTGCGCTTCTCGGCCGAGAGCGTGCAACCGGCCGGGTTGTGGAAGTTGGGGATGATGTGCGCGAGCTTCACAGGGCCCCCGCGGAGGGCGGCCTCGACGGCCTCGACCGAGACGCCGTCGGACTCGAGCGGCACCGGCACCAAATCGACCCCGGCGCGGCGCAGCAAGAGCAGCGTACGGTCGTAGGTGGGCTGCTCGACGATCACACGGTCGCCCGGTTCGAGCGAGTACTGGAACAGGAGCGCCGCCGCCTCCATCGAGCCGTTGGTGACCATCACCTGCTCGGGCTCGATCCCGTGGAGGTTGGCGATCCACTCGCCGAGGCCCTTGTGGCCGGTTCCGGTTCCGTAGGAGAGCGCGCGCTGCCAGTCGCCCTCAAGCGCCCGCGCAGCAGCCTCGCGAACCGCCTCGGCGGGCAGGATGTCGGCGCTGGGCGCGCCGCGAGCGAAGCTGATCGTGTCGGTCCCGGCCATCGGCGGCCGAGTATAGGTGTGCTCAGCGCGGACGGCAGACGCGAAGCGAGCGCTCCCAGCCGATCCGGCGGCCGTCGGCCAGCTCCGCGCGGGCTCGGACGAGGACCCTGCCCCTGCCGAGGGACCGGCGGCTGAACCGATGCTCGAACGGCGCCTGGTTGTCGGTCTTCACCGTGCGGGAGCCGACGAAAAACTGGGCGCGCCTGATCTCCGTGCGATCGCCACCGGCGAAGGAGGCGCGGACCGGCGGCCGGGTGCATCCCTTACCGCCCTTCTCGCCACGGAGCACGAGGCGCAGCGCCGGACTCCGGCGACAGGTCGCCCCTGCGCACGTGCGCAGATCGTCGAGACGGTCGGCGAGCCGGTTGCGCACGGCCGTGTAGTCCGGATCGTCATGCGCGCTTCGCAGCTGGAACGGGTCCTCGCGCAGGTCGTAGAGCTCGAACTCGCCCGTGTCGTGCTCGACCCAGACGTAGCGCTGGGTGTGGATCGCCTCGTACTGGGCCGTGTCGATCAGCAGCTCACGACCACGCTCGACCCACGGGCGCTCCGCGGCCGGCAGCAATGACCGTCCGTCGATTGCGAGCGTCGGCGTCGCGCCGCTCACGTCGACGATCGTCGCGGCCAGGTCGGCGTTGATCGTCAGGTCGCGCACGCTCACGCCGGCCGCGATCCCGGGCCCGCGGACGAGCAGCGGCACCGTGCTCGACGGTTCGTAGACCCGCGTCTTGCCGTTGGCGACCCGATGCTCGCCCGTGAAGAAGCCGTTGTCCGAGGTGTAGAAGACGTAGGTCTGCCCAAGGACGCCCTCGTCCCGAAGTGCGTCGATCACGGCCGCGACTCCCTCGTCCACGGAGAGCAGCGATTCGATCCGGCAGCGGTAGCGGCGCGTGAGGTTGTCGATCGCCGCCTGGTCGAGCAGTGGAAGCTCCTGGATCGAGGGCGGCTTGTCGGAGACGTCGGCCTCGTTGAACGACGCGTCCTGCGGCAGCGGCTCGGAGTCGAACGCGGTCGCGTGCCGAGGCGCAGGACGGGCCGAGTTCTGGCAGTCGGCCGGCGGCTGCGGCAGGGGCTCGGGGCCGCCCGAATGCGGGGCGGTGTAATCGAGCTGGAGGTAGAGCGGCTCCCCGGCGCCGATGTGCTCGTCGATCAGCTCGACCGCCCGCCCGGTCATGACGTCCTGTTTGAAGTCGGCGACCTCTTGGCCGTACTCGACCAGGGCGCCGTTCTCGTTCAGCGAATAGTTGTAGACCGACTGGGTCGCCCCATCGGTCGTGTGCCATTCGTCCCACCCGGGCGGGACCACGTCGGCGCCCTCCCCGTTCCCGTAGCCGTTCAGGAACTTGCCGACGTGCGCGGTCGTGTAGCCCCGGGCCTGGAGCCAGAGCGCGGTGGTGTTGTCGTTGTCGAACGCCTGGAAGCCGCCCTCCGGCGGCGAGTTGCCGAGCACGCCGTGGTTGTGCGAGTACTGCCCGGTGAGCAGGGTCGCCCGCGACGGGCAGCAGACCGGCCAGTTCACGTAGTGGTTCTGGAACGTGGCGCCCCGCTCGCCGATGAGAGCGCGGGTGCGGTCCATGAACTGCATCGAGTCGACGGTCTGGTCGTCGCTCTGGATCACGACGATGTTGGGCCGGGCCGGCGCGGTGCCCGCCTCCGCCGCCGCCCCCGAGCCGATCAAGCCCGCAGCCAGCGCCGCGGCGGCGATGCCCGCGGCGATTCCCAGACCTGTTCTCTTGAAGGCGAACACGTTCCCTGCCTGCACTGCCGACGCACCTCCCTGGTCGAAGCACCTGCTCCAACACCACCCTCGCCGGGAAGTAGCGCCCCGATGTCTTCGTCCGCGGTGCAGCGTGAAGGACGACACAGAGGCGTTTTGGCTTCGGTGCGCAGTGAAAAGACGACACAGATGCACTCGAATCCCAAGCACCTCGCGAGCACGAAGCCCGTTGGCCCTCTGCGGGGCGTCCTCCTTGGCCTGCTGGTTGTGGGCTCCGCCCTCGGTGCGGGGTGCGGCGGTGACGACGACGCCAACGTCTCGCTCGGAGAGGTCGAACTCCTCGACGCCGGAACCGGCGACCTCGTCGACCTCCCGGCGCCCTACAAGCGCGGTCAATCAGCCGAGAACACCTTCTCGACCACACAGAAGATCGGTGGCGGCGGGATCGACGTCGACGTCACGGTCGACTTTGCGGCCACGTCGGAGGTGGCGAGCGTCGACGGCGGTCAGGCGACGGTCGAGCAGACGATCGACTCGTTCGTCATCGACTCCGGGGAGGCGGCCGCCGCGAGCCCGCAGCTCTATCAGCTGAGCGAGCTCGAGGGTGCGGTTCTGGCGACGACCTACGACGAGAACGGCATGCAGGTCGGCCCGGTCGAGCGCTCCGACGGCGGTCCCCTGCCTGCCGAATTCGAGGATTTCCAGGGCTCTGGCTCGCAACGGGTCTTCCCGGATGAACCCGTGGGCGTCGGCGCCCGGTGGGTGGCCGTCAAAGAGCTCGCGACCGACGGCGGGCCGACGATCGTCACCGAGACGACGTACGAGCTGACCGAGCTGACGAAAGACGGCTACGTGATCGAGGTCAGCGGCGAGACCCCGATCCATGAGGAGATCGACGACGTCGAGTTCTCCGGCGAGCTCACCGAGAGCGGCGAGATCCGAGGCGACCGCTCAAATCCGCTGGTCGCCGACGTGAGCTACGAATCCGACCTGGAGGCCAGCGCCGACGACCAGGAGTTCACGACCTCGGTGTCCACCGAGGGCAGCTCGAAGAAGGGCTGATCGCATGAGTTCGGCGACGGATGAGCGGGCTGATTGCTGCGGCGGCGGCTAGGCGCCCGTCTTCAGGACCTCGACCGCGATCTGCGCGGCCTCGGTCGGCGAGGTGCCGACGCGGACGCCTTTCGCCTCGAGTGCGTCCTTCTTCGCCTGGGCGGTGCCCGACGATCCGGAGATGATCGCCCCCGCGTGGCCCATCTGCTTGCCCGGCGGGGCGGTGAAACCCGCGATGTAGCCGACGACGGGCTTGGTCACGCTCTCGGCGATGAAGTCCGCCGCGCGCTCCTCGGCGTCGCCGCCGATCTCGCCGACCATGACGATCAGCTCGGTGTCGGGGTCGTTCTCGAACAGGGTGAGGACGTCGATGAAGTCAGAGCCGACGATCGGATCGCCGCCGATGCCGACGATCGTCGAGTTGCCGGCGCCGGCCTGCTTCAGCTCGTTGCCGATCTGGTAGGTCAGCGTTCCCGACTTCGACACCACGCCGATCGGGCCGGGTTCGAAGAACTGGGCGGGGATGATCCCGACGTTGGCCTTGCCGGGCGAGAGGACCCCGGGGCAGTTCGGGCCGATCAGCCGGACCCCGGCTTCGCGAGCCCTCCAGTACGTCTTCAGCATGTCGTGGACGGGGATCCCCTCGGTGATCGCGATCACCGTCTGGACGCCGGAGTCGATCGCTTCGTCGATCGCCGCCGCGGCGAATCGCGCCGGCACGAAGACCATCGAGGTGTTGGCGCCGCACTCGTCGACGGCTTCCTTGATCGTGTGGAACACGGGCACGCCGTCAACGTCGTGACCGCCCTTGCCGGGCGTCACACCGGCGACGACCTCGGTGCCGTACTCGCGGTTCCGGAGGCCGTGGAAGGTGCCCTCGCGGCCCGTCAGGCCGCTGACCACGAGCTTCGTATCGCCGTCGACGATGATGCTCATGCGAGTTCCACGACCCGCGCGGCCGCGCCCAGCATCGTCTTCTCCTGGTGCAGGTTCGGGAGGTTGGCATCCGCCAGCAGCTTCAGCCCCTCCTCCTGGTTGGTGCCGTCGAGCCGGACGACCAGCGGGATCTTCAACTCGATCTGCTGCGAGGCCTCGATGATTCCCTTCGCCACCTCGTCGCAGCGGGTGATGCCGCCGAAGATGTTGAACAGGACCGCGGTGACCTTCTCGTCCGAGGTGATCACCTCGAGTGCGTCGACGATCGCCTCGGCCTTCGAGCCACCGCCGGCGTCGAGGAAGTTCGCGGGGTCGCCACCCGCCTGGGCGACGACGTCCAGCGTCGACATGCAGAGCCCGGCCCCATTCCCGAGGATCCCGACGTTGCCGTCGAGCTTCACGTAGGTGAGGCCCTTCTCCTTGGCCATCGCCTCCTGCGGGTCCTGTGCCGACCGGTCGGTATAGCCGGCCAGGTCCTCGTGGCGGAACATCGCGTTCCCGTCGATCGTGATCTTGGCGTCGAGGGCCACGACCTGCCGGGCAGCGGTGACGATCAGCGGGTTGACCTCGATCAGGGTGGCGTCCTCGGCGACCGCCAGGTCGGCGAGCTGGGCGAGCATCTCCGCGACTCCGTCGACGACGTCGTCGTCGATCTGCGCCTCGTGGGCGATCTCGCGTGCCACCTCGAGGTCGAGCGATGCGCTCGGCTCGACGTGGCGCCTGACCATCGCGGTCGGGTCGGACTCGGCGATTTCCTCGACGTCCATCCCGCCCATTCGCGACAGCATCGCCAGCAGCTTCTTCTCGCCACGGTCGAGGATGACCGAGGCGTAGTACTCGTTGGCGATGTCCGAGGCCCCCTCGATCCAGAGGTCGTGGACGGTGAACCCCCGGATGTCCATGCCGAGGATCGCCTCCGAGTGGATGCGGGCCTCCGCCTCGTCGTTGGCGATCTTGATTCCGCCCGCCTTGCCGCGTTTCCCGATCGCGACCTGGGCCTTGACCACGCACGGATAGCCGATCTCGTTCGCGGCCTTGACCGCGTCGTCGACGGTCGTCGCGTGGATGCCCGACGGGGTCACCACCCCGTGCTTGGCGAAGAGCTGCTTCCCCTGATACTCGAGTAGGTCCATGAAGGCGCGGCGCAGCCTATCCAAAGCGGGTCAGGCGGCCCTTCCTATAATCACCCGCCCCCTATGCCTCTCCCCAAGCTCAAAGACATCAAGTGGGTGACCACTGACTGCTACGGAACCCTGATCGACTGGGAGAAGGGCCTGGGCGACGGGTTCCGCAGGGAGGCCGAACGCGATGGCTTCTCGTTCGACGAGGGAGCCTTCCTCGAGCGGTTCTTCGAGGTCCAGGCGGAGATCATGAGCGGCTCGTACGAGCTCTACGCGGAGGTCCTGCGCCGCACGGCCGTGAAGGTCGCGAAGGAGATCGGTTGGGAGCTCGAGCCCTCGCGCGCCCAGTTCGTACCGGACTCCGTCGCCTACTGGCCGCCGTTTCGCGAGGCGAACGCCGCGATGGACCGCCTCTCGGGCCGCTACGAGGTGGGGATCGTGGCGAACATCGACGACAAGCTGCTGGGCGTGTCCCGCCGCCACCTGCGTACGGACCTCGACATCGTCGTCACTGCGCAGCAGGTCCGCTCCTACAAGCCGGACGAGGCCCATTTCCGCGAGTGCGCCCGCCGGCTCGGCGGCAAGAAGGGCTGGGTCCACATCGCATCCGGGTACGACGCCGATATCGCGCCGCTCCTCAAGATGAAGGTGCCGGTGATCTGGGTGAATCGCCACGGCGAGAAGCTCGAGGGCCGCAAGAAGCCCGACGCCGAGGTCAAGACCTTCCGCGCGGCCGCGGCGAAGCTCGGCGCGAAGTAGCTGCCTCATGGCGCCTGACGCGCCACCCCGGGACCTTACGGACGATGCGATGGTCGCGCGCGCCCACGAGCGCTTCGCCGCTGACCGTCGCCGCGCGGCCCGGGGCGCGGCCTACGAGGGCGGGGCGCTGCCCAATCTGATCGTGATCGGCGGCCTCAAGTGCGGCACGACGAGCCTGCATCACTATCTGAACCTCCATCCGCAGATCGGCATGTCCCGGCCGAAGGAGCTGAACTTCTTCGTGGCCGAGCTGAACTGGGGCCTGGGGGTCGAGTGGTACCGCTCGCACTTTCCGGCGGGCGCCGCGGTCCGCGGCGAAACCTCGCCGCACTACACGAACCGCCCTCGGTTCGAGGGCGTCGCCGGTCGGATGCGCGACACGCTCGGGCCCGAGGCGAGGATCGTCCACATGGTCCGCGACCCGCTCGACCGCCTGCTCTCGCACTACCTGCACAACGTCGGCGGCGGCTACGAGTCGAGGGAGCTCCCGGACGCGGTCGCCGATCCGCAGAGCGCGTACGTCCAGCGTGGGCTCTACGCGTTCCAGCTCGAGCCCTACCTGGAGGCATTCGGCAGCGACCGGGTGCTGATCGTCTCGCGCGAGGAGCTCGGCTCCGACCGCGACGAGACGATCAGGCGGGCCTTCGCGTTCGCCGGCGTCGATCCCGGTTTCACCTCGCCCGAGTTCGACCGCGAGTGGGAGACCGGCAGCGGCAAGGGGTCCGGCGGCTTCCGCGTGATGGACCGCGCCGTCCGGCTGCCCGGCCTGCGCGCCCTGGACCGCAACTTCGACCGCCTGCCCGAGCGGATGCGCTGGCTGGTCGAGCGCCTCGTCCACGACCCCGGCGCGGGGGAGGCAGCGAAGCCGGAGCTGGACCCGGAGCTGCGCAAGCGGCTGGCGGCGCAGTTCCGCGACGACGTCGCCAAGCTCGAGCAGCTCGCGGGGCGCAGCTTCGGCTGGAACCTCTGAGGCGTCGAGGGAGCGCCGTGAGGAACGGCGCTACCGTTTGCGCATGCGAATCGCGGTCGCAGCGGACGAGCTCACCGGCGTCGCGGGAGCTGTGGTCGAGGCGCTTCGCGAGCGTGGGCACGAGCCGATCGTGCACGGGGCGCTGAGCGCCGAGGAGCGGGACGACTGGGCATGGGCAAGCGAGGCGGCGGCACGCGACGTCGCCGAGGGCCGGGCCGACCAGGCGGTGGTGTGCTGCTGGACTGGCACCGGAGCCTCGATCGCCGCGAACAAGGTCGAGGGCATCAGGGCGGCGCTTTGCGCCGACGCGGCGACGGCCGCGGGTGCGCGGCAGTGGAACGATGCGAATGCCCTCGCACTGAGCCTGCGGGCGACGTCCGAAGCCGAGCTGGCCGAGATCCTCGACGCGTGGTTCGGCGCCGAGCCGAGCGCCGAAGCCGACGATCGGGCGAATGTGGAGCACCTGGGGGAGATCGAAGGCGGCGATCGGTAGTTTCCCGCGGATGCGCCGCCTGCTGCCCGAGCCCGCCGCTGACGTCACCGTTCCCGAGCTGATCGCTGAGCTCCGCCCCTCGGACGATCCGGGCGAGGACCGCCCGCATGTGATCACGAACTTCGTCCTGACGCTGGACGGCAAGGCGACGATCGGCGGCGTCTCGGGGCCGATCGGCACCAGGCGGGACACCCAGATGCTGGTCGGCCTGCGCACCCGGGTGGACGCGGTGATGATCGGCGCCGGCACGATGCGCGAGGAGTGCTACGGGCGGGTGATGCCCGACCCGGCCAAGCGCGAGCGCCGCGAGGAGGACGGCCTGCCGCAGGACCCGCTGATGGTGCTGGTCTCTGGTCGCCTGGACCTGCCCTGGGAGGCGCCGCTGTTCACGGAGGGGGGCGGGCAGGTGCTGATCTTCACCGCGTCGGACGCCGACCCGCCGCCGACCGAGACCCCGGTCCAGCTCGTCCGCACCGACGAAGGCCTCGTGGACATGACGGCGGCGCTCGCGCACCTGCGGACCGAGCACGGCGTGCGGTCATTGCTGTGTGAGGGCGGCCCGCACCTGCACGCGCAGCTCCTCCAGGCCGGGCTGGTCGACGAGGTGTTCGTGACGCACGCGCCCAAGCTGGCCGGCGGCGAGGGGCCTGGCCTGGTGGCCGGGCTCCCGGAGGCGGAGCGGCCGCTCGAGCTGGTTTGGCTGGTCGCCGAGCCGGAGACGGACGAGCTGTTCGCGCGGTATCGCGTGGCGTCTGTGTAGGGCTCAGTAACCGAAGCCGGCGAGCGGGATCTCACTCGGCCTCCTCGGCCTTCTCCTCGCCGCGCCGCAGCATTCGGAGCCCGAGGATCGTGCCGCCCATCAGCGCCAGCGCCCCGAGCGAGAGCTGCACGCTCAGCACCCCTTCGCGCGTCCAGTAGACGTCGCGCAGGTCGAGCAGGAGGGCGGCCTCGTCCACGGTCATCCCGACCCCGGCGCCGAACGGGACCGCGAGCGCGGTTTCGAGCTTCTCGTTCTGGGTGAGCAGACCGGTGCCTCCCGCGGCGAACGCGATCAGGATGCCCGGGACGAAGTGGTGGATGTGGCGGCCGCCGACGCTGACGTTTCCGATCGGCCACCAGCCGGCACGGATGCCCGCGGTCGAGAGCCGCATCAGTGCGAACGAGCCGAGGAAGCCGCTCAGGAGGTTGAACAGGACCGTCTCGTGGCGCGGCGTCGCGGCGTAGCCCTCGAGCGCCACGGTGACCGTGTCCTGAGTGGCCTGTCCAGTGGAGAACAGCGCCATCTCGGCGGACTCGAGCACGCCGGCCGGCGTGGCGATCTCAGGGTCGGCCTCCGCCTCGCGGCGCCGGCGCCGGGCGAGCCGGAGCAGCTCCCCGCCGATCACGGTGCCCGCCGTGCCGACGGCGACCGCGGCGAGGCCGCGCACCCACCGGTCGTCAAGCAGACCCGGCGATCGCCGTCGGCGGAGGGTGACCACGGCCATCCCTAGAGGCGGACGAGGTTCGGGGCCTCGATCCCTCGCGTGACCCCGCGGAAGTCGACGACCAGGGGCGCCTCGGCGACCACCCGCTCGTAGTCGACCTCGGGATGGGCTGTGACGACGCACGCGACGTCGCACTCGGCAATTGCCTCGCCCAGCTCGAGCGAGCGGAGGCCCAGCTCCGGGACGGTGTCCACGTGCGGGTCGTGGTAACTGACCTCGGCACCGAGCTCGCGCAGGAGCTCCGCGATCCGGATCGCCGGAGACTCGCGGAGGTCGCCGACCCCGGTCTTGTAGGAGACGCCGAGCAGCAGGACGCGCGAACCGCGGGCGGGACTGCCGACGTCGTTCAGCGCCCGCACCACCTTGTCCACGCAGAAGTGCGGCTGCTGCTGGTTGATCTTTCCGGCCAGCTCGATGAACTCGGTCGGGAAGTCGTACTCGCGCGCCTTGAACGCGAGGTAGAACGGGTCGATCGGGAGGCAGTGGCCGCCCATCCCCGGCCCCGGCTCGAAGCGCATGAACCCGAACGGCTTGGTGGCGGCGGCGTCGACCACCTCCCAGATATCGATGCCCATGCGGTCGGAGAGCATCGCCAGCTCGTTGACCAGGGCGATGTTGACCGAGCGGAAGATGTTCTCGAGGAGCTTCGCCAGCTCGGCCGCCTCGGGCGACGACAGCCGACGACCTCATCGCAGATCAGCGAATAGAGCTCGGCGCCGCGATCGAGGCAGGCCGGCGTCAGGCCGCCGACCAGCTTGGGAGTGGTGCGGATCGTGTGGTCGGTGCGCCCCGGGTCGATCCGCTCCGGCGAGAAGGCGACGTGGAAGTCGGTGCCCGCACGCAGGCCCGACTCCTCCAGCAAGGGGGCGAGACGGTCGCGGGTGGTGCCCGGATAGGTCGTCGACTCGAGCACCACGAGCTGGCCCTTGCGCAGCACCGCCGCGAGCGAACGGCCTGCGGAGTCGACGTAGGCGAGGTCGGGCTCGCGGCGATGCGCGAGCGGCGTCGGCACGCAGATGATCACGGCGTCGCAGTCCGCCAGCCGCGCGTGCTCGGTGGTCACCTCGATCCGGTCGCCCACCAGCGGTGCGAGGCGCTCGGAGGGCACGTCCTCGACCGAGCTCTCGCCTCGCGCGATGCCCTCCACCACCCGGTGATCGACGTCCAGCCCGACCACCTCGCGAGCCGGCCTCGGCGAACGCGACGGCCAGCGGCAGGCCGACGTAGCCCATCCCGATGATCCCGACCTTCATTTGACCAATTCTAGGTTCGCCCAGGACGAGATCCGCTCGGCGGCCTCGAAGGCCGTGGTGCCGTCGCCCACGGGGCCGGCGTCGAAATCGGCGAGCGTGCTCAGGATCCGGCCCTCGGCCGCCTCGAGCTCGTCTCCCTGGGCGTGCGTCTCCTCGATCCACGCGACGAGCGGCACGCCCAGCTTCGCCGCCGTGATCGCCAGCGCGAGCGATGCATCGCCCGTCCCGACGCCGATCGCCAACGCCGGGCGCTCGTCGGTGAGGCGCTGCTCCAGCTCGACCAGCGACTCGGCGAGGCTCGCCACGGCTCGGTCCTCCGGCGGGCGGGGCACGGCGTGGAGCTCCGCCTCGATGCCGCATTCGGACAGCGCGGAGGTGAGCGCCGCGGCGGGCTCCGCGTGTCCGACGACCAGCGCGTTCATGGCCGCAAGCCTAGAACCAGCGTGTTCCCACCGACAGCCACGTTAGATTGCGGCCGTGTGAAGCGGATTCTCGTCCCCTTCAATCTCGGGATCGGCGCCTGCCGGCACCTCGCCTGGTACGTGAGCTACCAGGTGACCGGCGAGACGCGCCACTCGTAGGCGCCGCGGCCACCGGTACGCGCGTACCGCTCGCTCCGTAGACTGCGCTTCGACCACTTCCGAGAGGAGCTTTTCGATGGCGAAGGAGCGGCGTTCGCTCGCCGGCAGGGTAGTTGCGATCACGGGCGGTGCCCGCGGGATCGGCGAGGCGACCGCGAGGGCGATCGCGGCGAAGGGCGGAAAGGTCGCGATCGGCGACCTCGACTCAGAGCTCGCGCAGACGACCGCCGGAGCGCTCGGTGGCGAGACGATCGCGCTCGAGCTTGATGTGACCCGCCGCCAGTCGTTCGAGGACTTCCTCTCCCAGGTCGAGGAGCGGCTGGGGCCCGTCGACGTCGTCGTCAACAACGCGGGGATCATGCCGGTCGGCGCCTTCGTCGATGAGGACGACGCTACCGCCCGGCGGATGATCGACATCAACCTGCACGGCGTGATCTTCGGGACGAAGCTGGCGATCCCGGGCATGGTCCGGCGCGGCTCCGGCCACATCGTGAACATCGCATCCACGGCCGGCAAGGGCGGCTTCCCGGGCGGCGCCACCTACTGCGCGACGAAGCACGCCGTCGTCGGGCTCTCGGAGGCGGTGCGCGCGGAGCTACGCGACACCGGCGTCGAGGTCTCGGTCGTGATGCCGGCGGTGGTCAACACCGAGCTGGGCTCCGGCCTGGTCGAGGCCCGTGGGGTCAAGGTCTCCGAGCCGTCCGACGTCGCCGATGCGATCGTCGACGCACTGGAGGCCCCGAAGTTCGACGTCTGGGTGCCCAGAGTGACCGGCGCGATCTCCAAGGTGATGACCTTGCTCCCGCGCTCCGGGCGCGAGGCCATCGCCCGCGCACTCAAGGCCGACCAGGTGCTGGCCGGCGCGGATGCGAACGTCCGGGCCGCATACGAGGAGCGGGCCGCCCGCTCGGAGCCGGGCCTGGAGCCTGAGGACGTCGGCGCCGCCGCGGACGCGGCGGAGGCGGAGAAGGTCGAGAGCTAGCGCTCCCCTGGAACGCGGGGGGCCGCCTCGGCGGATAGGGTCGGATGCTGCCGACTGCCCCCAAGCATGGGAGGGACCCCTGTGATCACTGTTGGAATCGTCTTCATCATCCTCGCCCTCATTTTCGACAGCGCCATCCTCTGGGTACTCGGTGGCATCCTGGCCGTCCTGGGCTTGATCTTCTGGATTTTGGGCGCGATAGGCCGCGCAGTGGGCGGCCGGCGCCACTACTACTAGGCGACGGGCGTAGAACCGACAGGAGCACGATCTGCGGCTATCTGCGGGTGAGGTGCGGACCTGAAAGCAGAGGGTGGCGTGGTTTCAACGCCGAGGCCTCAAGCTGATCATCTCGGGCTCCGCCTCGACTGTCTCCGCGCCCACGACAAACGTGGCCGAGCCTTCGTGGATCACGAACGTCTCCTCGTACGGATGCACGTGCAGTCCCGCCCCCCTTCCCGCGGGAATGCGGCTTACGAAGAAGGACACGCTCGCTCCGTGCTCGTGGCCCTCGAAGCGGCCGGTTCTCCCGGGGGCGGGGGCAAGGTCATCGACCTTGAGTACGCGCGCTACCCCAGGCTCGGTCATGGGTGGACCCTATCGACCCCAAAACCCCTGCTTTGGTGGCTTAAACGAATGGGCCATGAAGGACTCGAACCTTCAACCTTGAGATTAAGAGTCTCCTGCTCTGCCAGTTGAGCTAATGGCCCGGAGGCAGGATAGCGGGGGTAATGCGCCCGCTAAGGGCCTGTCGGGGGCACGCCGGACTGCGGAGCGACGCCGCCGAAGGGGCTGTTCAACGCGCCCTCGGCGCCCTCCGCAGCCTGCCCCGCCTCCGCCTGCTTCTCGAGCTGCTTCTGCCGCTTCTGCCACTGCTCGCGGAGCCGATCGAGCTGCTTCTCGATCGACTTCCTGTCCGCGGGCTTGGCCTGCTCGACGGCACGCTGGGCCGCCGCGTCACCGCCCTTGAAGTCGTCGTCGGCGTAGAGGTAGTTCGCGAGGGTCCCGAACGTGTTGCTGCTGGGGTCCGCCTCGGCAAGGACCTTCTGCGTCCGGGCCGCACCACTGGCGTCGTCGAAGAGCACGTATGCCTGCACGATCTGGCTGGCGGTGGCGAGGTCGGGCTTGTTCGGATTCGTGTCGAGATAGCGGTTCCACGCATCGATCGCGGCCTCCAGCTCGCCTCTGGCGTCCTCGTTCACGACCGGCAGGCCCGTGGCCTCGTCCTGCTCGAGTTGAGAGATGCCCGACTGCGTGCGGTAGTAGGCCAGCTCCTGGAGCGCGCGCTGGTCCTCGGGGTCGGATTCCAGCTTCGTCTCGGCGTCCTCGACCTGCTGCTCGAACTGCTCGGCGGTCGAGCCGCTGCCGCCGTCACCGAAGATGCCGTCGAAGAGGCCGCCGCCTCCGCCCTCGCTGCCGATCCCGAAGAAGATGAAGCCGCCGGCGAACAGCAGGGCGAGCGCGCCGTAGACGACGCGCACCACGTTCTTGCGGCGAGGGCTGGAGAGATCGAAAAGCATGCGCGCGAGAGCCTAGAGAATCGAGCTAAACGCCCGGTGAGGTCACCTCGTCCGGTGGTCGGCCCCAGCGCTTCGCCAGGAGCAGCGAGAACTCGAACAGCAGGTACAGCGGCAGCATCGAGATCAGCATCGTCACCGGGTCGGTGCCCGGCAGAAGCATGGCGGCGACGGCGATCACGAGCACCGCGTAGCGGCGGTTGTGCGCGAGCTGCTCCGGGGTCACGATGCCCAGCCGGCAGACGGAGAGCACCGCGATGGGGATCTGGAACAGGACGCCGACCGCGATCAGGGTCAGCATGAAGAAGCCGTAGTAGTCCGACGCCCGGACCTCGATGTTGAACGAGTCCTCGTTGAAATTCAGCAGGAACTCCAACGCGGCGGGCATGACGACGCGTACGCGAACACCGCGCCGCCGATGAACAGGATCGGCACCGAGATGATCAGGAGGGAGGAGCGTGCGCTTCTCCTCCGGCGCGAACGCCGGCAGGACGAACGCGTAGAGCTGGTAGAGCAGGATCGGGCAGCGCGATCAGGATGCCGCCGTAGACGGAGAGCTTCACGGTCGTGAAGAAGGGCTCGGTCGGGCTGAACGTGAGGGGCTCGAAGCCCGCGGGGAGCGGCTCGTTGGCGATGTCGAGGAGCGCGTCCTCCTGCCAGAAGCAGAAGACGATCGCCAGGACGAGGAAGATGCCGGAGAAGATGATCCGGTTTCTGAGCTCGTCGAGATGCTCGACGAGCGTCATGCGCTCGTCGAACTGGGCGGGCTTCAGGCGTCGGCGTGCCAAGGCTTGCCCGTGCGGCGCCTGGTCCGGGGACTAGCGGCGGGGCTCGCTGACGACGTCAGCTTCGACCGACTCGGTCGTCGGTGCCTGCGGCTCGGACAGCTCGGCCTTCGGTCGGCTCGTCCTCGTCGTCGTGCTTGCCGGTGATGGAGTCCTTGAATTCGCGCATCCCCGACCCCAGCGAGCGGCCCAGGTCGGGCAGACGCTTCGGTCCGAAAATGACCAGCGCGATCACGAGAACGATCGCCAGCTCTAGGGGTCCAATATTCGGCATCGCTACGAATGGTAACGAGAGTTACACCGGATTCGGATCAGCCGTGGCGATCGTCCTCGGGAAAGTTCAGGTAGTAGCGCGAGGGCGTCGGGCCCTGCTGGCCCTGGTACTTCGAGCCCGTGGCGTCCGCCGCCGTAGGGGTGCTCGGCCGCCGAGCGTCATCCGCAGGAACGAGATCTGGCCGATCTTCATGCCCGGGATAGATCGCGATCGGCAGGTTGGCGACGTTCGAGAGCTCGAGCGTGAGGTGGCCGTCCCAGCCGGCGTCGACGAAGCCGGCGGTGCTGTGGATGAGCAGGCCGAGCCGGCCGAGCGAGCTCTTGCCCTCGAGCCGGGCGACGAGGTCGTCGGGCAGCGCGACCCGTTCGAGCGTCGGAGCCGAGCACGAACTCGCCCGGGTGCAGGATGAACGCGCTCGTCGTCGCTCGACCTCGACCAGCTCGGTGAGGTCCTCCTGCGGCTGCCTTCGGGTCGATGTACGGGGTGGTGTGCGTTGCGGAAGACGCGGAAGAGCGGTCGACGTGGAGGTCGACCGACGACGGCTGGATCAGCGCCTCGTCGAGCGGGTCGATGACGATGCGGCCGGCCTCGAGCTCCTCGCGGATCGTGCCTGTCGGAGAGGATCATCGGGCGGCGCAGTCTATGCGCGAAACCGGCGACCATCTGGACGTTCGTACCCGCAAAAAGCGCCATCTCTTGCGGAAAAGCTGTGCTCCCGGCCTACTAGGGTCCAGCCCCTAAAGGACTGAGGGGCTCATGCCGATAGGGCGCAGGATGTCGGACCAACGGGGAGCGACGGGGAAGAGCGGACGGGGCTGCGCGTCGAGACGGAGCTCGACGCGGCGTGCGGTCAGGCAGGTTCTGCCGCCGATCCGCATCCGCCGACGACATGACCGTCTGCCCGTGCTGCGGCCGGGACTTCGTCTACCCCGTCGACTGGGCGCCGGCGGGCCGGCGTCGATGGAGCGTCGCTCTGCGCTGTCCCGAGTGCGAGTGGATCGGCGGCGGCGTCTATGACCAGGAGGTGGTCGACCGCTTCGACGAGGCGCTCGACGACGGCATGCAAGTCCGTCCTGGACGACCTCGAGCTGCTGACCCGGGCGAACATGGAGGAGCGCGATCGAGCGTCTTCGTCGAGGCGCTCGCCGCGGACCTGATCCTGCCCGAAGACTTCTAGGCGTAGCGGCTCGACGACTCCGTCGGCCGACCAGTCGGCCAGCAGATCCGCGCTGCCTCGTCCGATCGCAGGTCCGCAGGCAGCTGCGATCGCTTGCTTGCGCCACGCTTCGACTCGCCGGCTCGCGCGCCTCGTCCGCGCGACCACCTCGAGCGCTCCGGTCGCGGCGATCCGGTCGCACACCGCCTCGGCCCCGCTGGCGTCGAGCGCGCGCGAGGTCGAGGTCGAGCAGCTCCGGGTCGCGCTCGCGGGCGAGGATCAGGGGCAGCGTCACCGTGCCGTCGAGCAGGTCGGTGCCGCGCGCCTTGCCGGTGCGCTCGGGCGGGCCGGCCACGTCGAGGACATCGTCGAGGAGCTGGAAGGCGAGCCCGATCTCCCGTCCGTACACGGTCAGCGCGTCGGCCGCGGGATCGGGATCCGCGGCGCGGCCGACCAGACACGCGCACTCGAAGAGTCGCGCCGTCTTCAGTCGGCAGCGGTCGCTGGTAGCGCTCGGCGCTGATCCGTAGGTCGAAAGCGTCGTGGCGCTGCGCGAGCTCGCCCATCGCGAGCCCGACCGACGCGCGCGCCGAGCAGCTCGACCTGACGCTCCGCGCGGCCATCGCCCTGCGCGAGCTCGGCGAACGCGCGCGAGAAGCAGCAGGTCGCCGACCGCTATGGCGCGTTCGCGGCCGGACGTCGCGACGACGGTCGGCAGCCCTCGCCGAAGCGGGGCGGCGTCGAGGACGTCGTCGTGCACCAGCGTCGCCATGTGGACCAGCTCGATCGCGGTGGCGGCCCGGAGCGCGGATTCGCCGGCGCCCGGCCCGGCGCAGAGGAGCACCAGCATCGGCCGCAGGCGCTTGCCGCCGGCCTTGAGCGTGGACCGCGGCGTCGCCGGCGAGCTCGTCGCCGTGCCCCTCGACCAGCTCGGCGAGCCGTGGCTTCGACCTGGCCATCATGCGCCGGCAGCCACGCCTGCGCGGCGTCCATCACCTGTGTGACGGGAGGCGGGACTGCGGAGCGGTTCACTAGATACATCCCTGCAGGGCAGGCGGCTCAGGCGCGCGGGCACCGGAGTGGATCGCGATGATCCCGCCGGCGAGGATCGTGTAGCGGATCCGCTCGAGGCCGGCGCGATCCATGATCGCGGCGAGGCCCGCGGGCGGCGGGAAGCTGCGCACCGACTCGGGCAGGTACTGTAGGCCTCGGGGTCGCCGGCGAACCGGCCGAGCAGGGGCACGATGCGGTCGAACCAGAGCGAGAAGAAGCGTCGAGAGCGGCGGTCGCTGGGGCTGGGTGATCTCGAGGATCACCAGCCGCCCGCCCGGGCCGCAGGACGCGGGCCATCTCGCCGATGCCGGCGTCGAGGTCGGCGAGGTTGCGGACGCCGAAGCCGACCGTGACGGCGTCGAACGATGCGTCGGCGTAGGGCAGCTCGAGCGCGTCGGCCCACTCGAAGGTGACGTCGCGCAGGCCGCGCTCGCAGCGCCTTCTCGCTGGCGAGCTCGAGCATCCGCTCGGAGAAGTCGGAGCCGACCACGCGGCCCGCCGGGCCCGACCCGCGCGCGCAGCTCGAGCGCCAGGTCGCCGGTGCCGCAGCAGAGGTCGAGCGCCGCGTCGCCCGCGGCTAAGCTCGGCCCGGTCGGCGGCGCGCGCGCGCCAGCCGTGGTGGAGGCCCGGCGGTCATCGCCGAGTTCATCAGGTCGTAGACGCCGGCGATGCGGTCGAACATCCCCCGCACCTCGGCCGAGAACTCGGCGTCCGGCCGCGGGCGGCTGTCGGCGGCGCCGGTCCCGGGGTCGAGCGCTAAGTGACGCGAGGAAGTCGACCATCGCGTCGAGCTTCTCGGGCGGCAGGTCCCCGTACTGGGGCATGATCCCGGACGGGTTGATCAGCGTGCGCGCGATGCCTGCCGCGGGCAGCTTGGCGCCGATCTCGGTCAGCTCCGGCCCGGGCCCGTCGTTGCCGTTCTCGCCGATCTTGTGGCAGGCGAGGCAGCCCTGGCCCGCGACCGCGAGCTTGCCCTCCTCGTACTGCGCCGGCGACCTCCATCTCGATCTCGGTCGGGCGAGCCGGCCTCGGCGCCGAGGAAGGTCAGGTACGCCATCGCGATGATGGTCATGATCCCGGCGATCGTCGCCACCGGGCGCTTGCGCGGGTCGCGCTCCGGATTGCGGTCGTAGAACGGGAGCAGGAGCAGCAGCACCAGGGCAGATGTGGGGATGCCGATCGTCGCGAGCGGAGTCAGCTCGGGCGGCTTGATCACCCGCAGCAGCTCGAACAGGAAGAAGAAGTACCACTCCGGGCGGGGCACGTAGGTGGTGGTCGTCGGGTCGGCCTTCGGCCCCTGCTCGGCGCCGAGGATGATCGACATCACCATGATCACGACGACCACGATCAGGAACATCGCCGAGTCCTTGAAGACCGCGTACGGGAAGAACGGCTTGCCCTTCTTCTTCAGGACCTCGTACTCGCGGAGGTAGGCCTCTTTCTCGGCGTGGTTCATCGCGCTAGACCTTCTCCGTCCTGAGCGACTTCGGCTTGGTGTCGGCGCGGATCCACGGAGGGGCGGTCGTGCCGAGCTTGACGACCAGGTACAGGTGCGCGCCGATCAGCGCGATGATCGCGCCGGGGACCAGCAGCATGTGCAGCGAGTAGAACCGCGCGAGCGTGGTCGACTCGAACTCGGCCCCGGCGCGGAGGAAGTCCGAGAGGTAGGGGCCGATTATCGGGCCGGTGGCGTTGATGTTCATGGCGACGATCGTGGCCCAGTAGGAGCGCTGGTCGAACGGGAGCAGATAGCCGGTGAGTCCCATCACCAGGACCAGGACGATCAGGACGACGCCGATGATCCAGTTGAGCTCGCGCGGGTACTTGTAGGCGCCGAAGAAGAAGACCCTGCCCATGTGCAGGAAGATCACGATGATCATCACCGTGGAGCCCCACTTGTGCATGCCGCGGACGAACTCGCCGAGGAAGACGTCGTTCGTGATGTGGGTGATCGAGGCGTAGGCCTCGACCGGCGACGGCGTGTAGTACATGGCGAGGAACACGCCCGTGATGGCCTGGACCACGAACGCGAACAGGGTGGCCGAGCCCAGCGTGTAGAACCAGTTCGTGCCCTTGGGGACCTTGCGGAACAGCATCCCCGTGAGGAACGGGGTCGCGCCGGTCCGCTCGTCGACCCACCCGACCAGGTCCGTGCCGCCCTCCTTGAGGGCATCGGCCGGGCCGGCGCCGTTGCCGTTCGGGCGCGGGCCGTTCTCGCCGGGCTTGCCGGGCTTGTTGAGGAAGTTGGGAACCGGGAGCTTCGGCATCAGGGAGCCGGCGGGGTCGAAGGCCGCGGCGGGTAGAGGTACTCCCAGATGCCGCCCGTGAACTCGCCCGGGTCGCGGGCGCGGACGGGCTCGAGATCAGAGGTGACGCTGTAGCGGGAGCCCACCTGCACCTCGTCGCCCTCGACCCGGGTCTGGAACCGGTCGAGCGGGCGGACGGGCGGCCCCCCGATGACCTTGCCCTCGAAGTCGTAGACCCCGCCGTGACAGGGGCAGATGAACGTGCCCGCCGCGTCGAAGAAGCGGACCGGGCACCCGAGGTGTGCGCAGCGGGTTGAGATCGCGATGTACCCCTCGGGATCCTCGCCGAGGTCTTCGGCGCCCTGGCGCACGTACGCGGTGGTCTTGCCGGCCTCGCCGATGCCGCTGACGACCGTCAGGGTCACGGCCTTGTAGGACGTCGGGACGAACTCGTCGGCCGCGCCGACGCTCGTCCAGACCTCATCGGGCGTCTCGAAGATCGGAGCCGCCGCGAAGCCGACGACCGGCAGGAGCACGGCTACCGCGGCCACGCCGCCGAGTGCCTGGCCACCCACCATGAAGACGCCGCGGCGCGTCATGGATTCGCCCTCGTAGTAGCCGGCGGGCTTGGGTTTCTCTTCGGACCCGCTCCCGCCGTTGGGCCCCTCTGGGATGTCGGCTCGATCAGCCAAATTCAGGTGCGTCGGACTGGGCGAGAGTTTATTGCCCCGGACGCGCGAGCGAGCGCCTCGGCGATGCCCGCGCGGGCCGCGATCGCCCCCGCTCCCGCCTCCAGCGCGGCCTCGGCTCCGGGATTGCCCGCTCGCAGCGCGAACTTCGCCTCGTCGAGGCCGGACTCGTCGCCGGCGGTGATCGCGGTGGTGCTCGCCAGCCACAGAGCCTCGCCCGCGCTGGGCGGGGGCGGGCCGGGTGTCTCGGCATTCAGCTGGGCGCCGAGAGAGATCAGATCCGAGAGCTCGCGCACGGCCGGCAGGTCGCCCAGCCCCGCGAGCCGCTCGAGCCCCAGGGCGTAGAGGTAGTCGCCCGCGAGCAGTCGAAGGTCGGCGTCCGCGCCCACGACCACGCGCGGCTCGCCGTAGTGGAGGAGGTAGCCCTCCCGCACGGATTCGACGACCAGCGCGTAGGCGGTCGGGTCCTGGGCGGCCGCCGGACCCGCTGCGGCGAGCTCGCCCAGTGCGGCGGGATCGGCCGAGTCCGCGGCGTAGGGCGAGATGACCGAGTCCTCGGAGCGGAGCTGGTCCGCGAGGGTGCGGAGGGTCTGCGCGGGCATGGGGCGGACGGTAGTGGGTGGCGGTGCGGTTCGGGGGTGGGCGCGCGTGTGGGTGGCGCTCCGTTCGGGGGTGGCGCTCCGTTCGGGGGTGGCGCTCCGTTCGGGGGTGGGCGCGATCTGGAGCGTTGGCCGGTGGCAGTGATTGGGAGTGTGGATTGCGCGTGCGTTTCGGGTCTCCGCGTGTGCGACTCGTGCGTCGAACCGGGTCAGGGTTGGGGGGTGGTCGCCCTTCCTCTCGCTATTCGAGAACTACGTCAACCACCCCCTGACCGGACCCGCGATGTCTGACCGCGATCGCCGTGTAGCGCGTCAGGGTGGACGTCATCATCGGATCGTGTCGGGACGCCAGCTGGGCGTCATCGGGCTCGACAAGTCGGCAATTTCACGGCGTGTCAGCGAGGGTCGCCTGACGCAACTCCACCGAGGCGTCTACCTCGTGGGACCGCCGCCGCCGTCCCTTCGTGGCAGGTGGCTGGCCGCCGTCATTGCCTGTGGAGACAGTGCGGCTCTAAGCCACCGACACGGGGCGATGCTCTGGGACATGCGGAGAACCGACCGCGCCTCCGTTGACGTCACCGTGCCCGGGAGCACGCGCCGCCAGCACGACGGAATCACCGTCCATCGCACGCGCTCGTTCCACCCCGACGACATCACAACCATCGACGGCATCCCGGTCACGTCGGCCGAGCGAACGCTCCTCGACCTCGCGGAGGTCGCCTTCCCTCACCAGCTTCAACGCGCCTACGAGCAGGCCGAGAAGCTCCGGATCATCGACCACGCAAAGCTTCGCGCACTGGTCGAGCGCAGCAACGGCCGTCGCGGCTTGAAGCACCTGCTTCCCCTGCTCGACTACGACCCGACGCCGGCGGCAGAGGCATGGTCCGAGCTCGAGCGGCTGTTTCACGATCTCGTCCGCGAGTCCGGGCTACCGCTGTATCAGCGCAACGTCGTTGTCGATGGAGATCCGTCGCCCGTCGACGCGTACTGGCCCGAGGCACGGCTCGTCGTCGAGCTGCAGAGCTGGGAGTTCCACTCCGGCAGGCGGGAGTTCGAGCGCGACCACGAGAAGCGCGCACGGCTGATGGCAGCCGGGCACGCCGTCCTTCCGCTCACCCATGCACAGGTATCCGGCGAGCCCGCCGCGACGGTGGCGACGATCGAGGCTCTGGTCAGTGCGCGATCGTCGGGGGGCGGCCGCGCAGGACCTGGGCGAGGCTCCAGACCGAGACGATGGCCCAGACGCCCTCGAGCAGGAGGAAGCCCCACTGCTCCTCGTGCCATGCGAGGCCGGCGAGCACGGCCGAGCCCACGAGGTTGAGGCCGAGGTAGACGCGCGAGACCGCGCTGATCTTGCCGAGCTGCAGGCCTGCGAAGCCCGCGAGGACCATGAGCGCGCCGAGTATCTGAACGACCTGGGCCATCCACCAACTATGGCGAACGGGACACCATTCACGGCGTGCCCGGGGCTAGTCGTCCTCGAACTCGGCCTCGTCGGAGCCGGAGTCGTCCGAGCCGGACCCGGAGTTCTCGGAGCCGGATCCGCTGTTGTCCTCGCCGCCGTGATCGTCGAATGAGTCGTCGTCCGGGGGCGCAAGCGTCTGCTCCTGCTGCTCGCGCAGCTCCTGCAGGCGTTCCCGCCGGCGCTCGGCCCGCTCGCGCACGCGCTCGCGCGCTTCCTCCGCACGCTCGCGGCGGCGCTCGACCGCCTCCTCCGAAGCCTCGGGCGGGGCGAGCGGGGCGGCGCTCAGCGGGGCGGCCCCGAGCCCGATCGAGTCGCCCGAGACCTCGTTCACGAGCAGGCCGATTCCCGCTGCGGCGACGAGGCCGAGGACGGCGAGCGTGGCGATCATGACGGCGGGTCGGTGCATCTCTCAGTCGAGGCTAGAACCAGCCGGGTTAGGAGACGGCAAAGGCAGGGTTACCTCTGCGCGCAATCCGTGCGGATCGCGGTCGCGGAGCTCGACCGAGCCCGACCAGCGGCGGGCGAGCGCCGAGACGATCGCGAGGCCGAGACCGGTGCCCGTTGCGGTCGCGCCCTGACCCCGCGCGAAGCGGTCGAGCACCCGCTCGTGCTCCCCGGCCTCGAGGCCGGGGCCCTGGTCGGAGACCGCGACGAAACCCTGATCGCCGCGCCGTCCCCACTCGATCAGGACGTCCCCGCCCTCGTTCGTGTACTTGAGCGCGTTCTCGATCAGGTTGTCGAGCATGATCCCGACGTCGGCCGGCGACGCCATGGCGCGCACTCCCGGGTCGCCCTCGAGCCGGATCCGGTGTCCGCCGGCGCCGGCCTCGGCATCCCAGCGCTCGCGCGCCTCCATCGCCCTGCGCTCGAGATCGACAGGCTCGGGCTCCGGCGGCTCCTGACCCTCTCGCGCCAGCACGAGAAGGTTCGAGAGCAGCGCCGTGAGGCGCTCGACCTCCTCCTCGGCGGCCACGATCTCATCGTGAACACCGGCGTCGCGGGTCGCGTCCCCAGCCGCCTCGAGCCGAAGCCGCAGGCCGGTCAGCGGGGTGCGCAGCTGGTGCGAGGCGTTTGCGACGAACTCGCGCTGCGCTTCGAGCACGCCCTGCAGCCGGGTCGTCATCTCGTTGAACGCGGTCGCCACCTGCTGCTGCTCGCGCGACCCCCGCTCGGGCGCGCGCGCATCGAGGTCGCCGCCCGCGACCCGGCGTGCGGCGGCTGTCAGCGACTCGAGCGGCCGGGTCAGGAAGCCCGCGAGCACCCAGGCGACGCCCACGCCCAGCAGAAGAGCCGCGGCTCCGGCGCCCACCAGGACGAGCGCGTCGTCGCGCACCGCGTCGTTCACCGCGGCCACGCTCTGCGTGGCGCGCACGGTCCCGACCGTCCGCCCGTTCTCGATCACCGGCGCCGCCGTGAACAGGAGCTCCTCCCCCAGCGACTCGCTGTCGCGCCGCCCCTGGGAGTTCTCGCCGGTGAGCGCGGCAGCCACCTCGGGACGGTCGCCGTAATCGGCTCCCTCGAGCCCGGTGCCGGCCGAGTCGGCGACGATCCGGCCCTCCTGGTCGGTCACGATCAGGCGCCCGCCCAGTGACTCCGCCGAGCCCTCGACCAGGTCACGGAGCCGGTCCGGGCGGTTGATCTCGTCCGCGGCCGAGGTCGCCACCAGTGACACCTGGCCGAGCGCCTCGGCCTTGATCTCGGCGTCCACCCGGCGCGAGATGTTCAGCGTCAGCGGCAGGAGCAGGGCGATCAATACCGCCAGCAGGGCGTACGTGAACGCCGCGAGCAGGGTGACCCGCAGGCTCATCCGGCTACCCGGTCAGATCCGACGGCGCCGAGAAGCGGAAGCCGACGCCACGGACCGTGTGGATGTAGCGCGGCTCGGCGGCATCGTCGCCCAGCTTGCGCCGCAAGCCCGAGACGTGCACGTCCAGGGTCTTGGTCGAGCCGAACCAGTTCATGTCCCACACGTCCTCGATGAGCTGCTCACGCGTCACCACCGTGCCGGCGGCGCGCATCAGCCGCTCCAGAAGGTCGAACTCCTTGCGCGAGAGGTCAAGCTCCTCGCCCGCGAGCGCCGCCGAGCGCCGCTCCCGATCGAGCGTCAGGTCGCCGATCTCCAGGCGCCCGCCCTCCTCCGCCCCGCGCGCCGGCGCGATCGTCCGGCGCAGGACGGCCCGGACGCGGGCGATCACCTCACGGGCGCTGAACGGCTTGACGACGTAGTCGTCCGCGCCGAGCTCGAGGCCGACGATGCGATCGGCCTCGTCGGCGCGCGCGGTCAGCATCACCACGGGGACGTCGCTGGTGCGGCGCAGCTCGCGGCAGACGTCGAAGCCGGAGCCGTCGGGGAGCATCAGGTCGAGCAGAACCAGGTCGGGAACGACCTCCGACGCCAGCGTGAGCGCCTCGCTCGCCGTTCCGGCCACCGTGGCGTCGAACCCCTCGCGCTCGAGCGCCGCGGCGAGCGGACCCGAGATCGATCTCTCGTCCTCGACCAGCAGGACCTTCCGCCGTTCCATCACGTCCGAATCGTAGGCGCGCGACGCGACGGGGCGGCCATCGGCCGCCCCGTCCGCACCGCGGTCTGCGGCTCTGCGATCAGTCGTCGTCGCCACTTCCGGGGCCGCTCGAGTCGTCATCGCCGTCGTCATCCGAGCCGCTCGAACCGTGGCCCGAGCTGTCGTCGTCGAAGTGATCGTCGTCGTCATCGTGGCCGGAGCTCACGCTGCCAGGGCCGCTGTTGTCGACGCCGTCATCGTCGTCGAACCCGCAATCGTCGTCAAAGCGATCGTCACGGGCCTGCTCGAAGTCCTCGCCACCGGGCAGGCACTCCGGGTCGTTGGCGTGCTCCGCCTCGTCGCACGGTCCGGAGATGTCATCGCCGGACGTGGTCTCGGTCGTCGAGGTCGTGTCGTCGGTCGTCGACGTGGTCGTCGTGGAATCGTCCGAGACCTGGGCCGCGACGACGGCAGCGCCGCCGCCCAACAGGCCCGCGACCAGGGCGATCAGGATTGCCTTCCTCATCAGTCATTCCTCCGATCGCGCTCGACCTCGGTCGCGACCAGGCCGTTGGGGGCCGTGTGGCCGTCGACGCTGATCACGAGTCCTCGCCGGAGGCCGCTGAAGCCGCCGCGGATTCGCTCGAACCGCGTGTTCGAGTTGACGCGGAACCGAAGCTTCTGCCCGGTCTCGTCGTCCTTGAGCCGGAACGAGTTCGTTCCCTTCGACTCCTTGGACAGCACCTTGCCGTCGTGGTCCACCGGCGCCGCTGCCTGGGCCGGCACCCCGGCCCCGGCCGCCAGCGTTCCCGCGGCGGCGACGGCCACCAGAGCCGCTCGCGTCCTTCCTGTCTTGATCCTCATCTGAGCCTCCATCTGGTTGGGTTGAGTTCCGATGAGGCCAGGATCACCGGCGCGTTGAAGCTCACGGCCAGGCCACCGCAACGAGCCGGAAAAGCCTTCGTTAGGGCTTGGCAAAGTGCGGCGCGAGGCGGCTCAGGAGAGCGCGGCGGCGAACGCCTCGTACGCCGCCTCGCAGGTGCGCTCGATCGCCGCCTCGTCGTGCGCGAGCGAGACGAACCACGCCTCGAACTGGGAGGCCGGCGGGTAGATGCCGCGGTCGAGGAGCGCGCGGGCGAAGCGGCCGTACGCGTCCAGGTCGCAGGCCGCGGCGCCGGCGAAGTCGGTCGGCGGCTCGGCGGCGAAGAACGGCGTCACCAGGCCGGGCACCGAGACCACGCTCACGGGAAGCTCGCCCGCAGCGTCGCGCAGCCCTGCCGCCAGCGTCGCGGTCAGCTCTGCGAGGCGCTCGTACGCCTTGGCGTCGAGGTGCTCGAGCGTCGCCAGCCCGGCGGCGACCGCCAGCGGGTTCCCGGAGAGCGTTCCCGCCTGGTACACGTCGCCCGCGGGAGCGACCGTCCGCATCAGGTCGCGGCGCCCGCCGTAGGCCGCGGCCGGCAGCCCGCCGCCCAGGACCTTCCCCATCACGGTCAGGTCGGCGGACACGCCGAGCAGCTCCTGCGCGCCGCCGCGCGCGACCCGGAAGCCTGAGATCACCTCGTCGAGGATCAGGAGCGCGCCGTGCCGGTCGGCCAGCTCCCGGACCCGCTCCAGGTAGCCGTCAGCGGGCGGCACCAGCCCCATGTTCGCCGGCAGCGGCTCGGCGAGGATCGCGGCGACCTCGCGCTCATCCAGCGCGGCGGCCAGCGCGTCGGCGTCGTTCCACGGCACCACCACGGTGTCCGCGGCCTGCGCCGCCGTAACCCCGGGGCTGGCCGGGATGCCCTGAGTCGCAAGGCCGGAGCCGGCCTCGGCCAGCAGACCGTCGACGTGGCCGTGGTAGGCGCCCGCGAACTTCACGATCGCGTCGCGCCCGGTCGCGGCGCGCGCCAGGCGCACGGCACTCATCGAAGCCTCGGTGCCCGAGGACGTCATCCGCACCATCTCGACCGAACGGAAGCGGTCGCAGACCTCGGCCGCGAGCTCCACCTCCGCCTCCGTCGGCGCCCCGTACGAGGTCCCCTTCTCGGCGGCCTCCTGCACCGCCTCGACCACGTCGGGATGGGCGTGGCCCAGGATCAGCGGCCCCCACGAGCAGACCCAGTCCACGTACCGGTGGCCGTCGGCGTCGATCAGTTCGAAGCCCTCGCCCCGCTCGATGAAGAGCGGATGATCCCGGCCGATCGACTTCATTGCCCGGACCGGCGAGTTGACCCCGCCGGGGAGCAACCCCACGGCTCGCGCGTAGATGACTTCCGAGGTTCGAGTGTCCGGGGCTACGCGTTCTCGGCTTCCCACCGCGCGTAGTCCTCGGTGAAGTAGTGGAGGCGGATCTTCTTGAACTCGGTCGACGAGTAGAGGGTCGCGCGGTCAGGGCCGTGGAGCTCGTGCTCGTCGGCGATCGACTGGAGGATCGCGTCGCACTCCTCCTTCGAGCGGCCGTGGGCCATGGTGAACACCGAGTACGGCCAGTCCTCGTAGGTCGGGCGCTCGTAGCAATGCGAGATCCCGCGGACGGAAGCCATCCGGCTACCGACCTCGAGGATCTGCTCGTCCGGCACCCGCCAGACGCCCATCCCGTTGGCCGAAAAACCGGCTCGGCGGTGGTAGAGGATCGCCGCGACCCGGCGCAGGATCTTGCGCCCGACCATCCCCTCGAGGTGCTCGAGGAACCGCTCGACGGGCATACCGACCTCGTCCGCGGCGGCGTCGTACGGGCGCTCGACCGCCGCCATCGGACCCTGGAGCGCGCGGATCACCGCGACGTCGAAGTCGTCGTAGGGCTGGCGCTCGAGCTCGCGCGGCGTCGCGGCCTCGGCGATGGAGGCAAGCGCCTCCGTGCCCCTCTCCATCTCCAGGTTCATGTTGATCTTGAACAGCTTCAGGGTCGGGAGCTGGCGGATCGACTCGGCGCCGGTCAGTCGCTGGAGCACGTCGAGCGAGCCCTGCAACCCGAGCTCCGAGTCCGGCGGGGTCGCGATCGTGAACCAGAGGTTGAACTCGTGGGAACGCAGGTAGTTGTGCGAGACGCCGGGGTGCGCGTTGATGATCTTCGCCGCGCGGTGCGGGTTCTCCGCGTCCACCTTCGCCGCGACCAGCATCGAGTCGAACCCGAGCGCGCGCGTATCGAAGATCGGGGTGATCTCGCGGATGATCCGGCCGTCGAGCAGCCGCTGCGTCCGCTCGAGCGTCTCCTCGGTCTGAAGGCCCGCCTCGGACGCGACCCCGGCGAACGGCTCGGCGGTGAGCGGGAACCTCGACTGCAGCAGGTTCATCAGCCGCTTGTCGGTGTCGTCGAGCGGAATCGCGGCGCCGCCCTTGCGGGAGCGCAGCTTGGGCTGGGGCGCCTTCACTCCCATTAGTTCGCGCTCCGCTTAGACACAGGCTCTTCTTGTCGGGCTCCGCGCTCCTCCAGCCACCCCGCGGCCTCCTTCGCGTAGTAGGTGAAGATCAGGTCGGCTCCCGCGCGGCGGATGCCGGTCAGCGTCTCGAGGGCCGCGGCGCGCTCGTCGATCCAGCCGTTCTGGCCGGCGGCCTTGATCTGCGAGTACTCGCCCGAGACCTGGTAGGCGGCGACCGGCGCTTCCAGCTCGTCCTTGATCCGGCGGATCACGTCCAGGTACGGAGTGGCGGGCTTCACCATCAGGACGTCGGCCCCCTCGTCGAGGTCGAGCTTCGCCTCGCGAACGGCCTCGTCGGCGTTGGCGGGGTCCATCTGGTAGCTGCGGCGGTCGCCGAACTCGGGTGTGGACTCCGCGGCCTCGCGGAACGGGCCGTAGAACGCCGAGGCGTACTTGGCCGAGTAGGCGATGATCGGCGTGTTCGGGTGGCCCTCCTCGTCGAGCTGGTGGCGGATCATCCCGACCCGCCCGTCCATCATGTCGCTGGGGGCGACGACGTCCGCGCCCGCCTCCGCGTGCGAGATCGCCGTCTTCGCCAGGAGCTCGAGCGTGATGTCGTTGTCGATCTCCCCCTCGCGGACGAAGCCGCAGTGGCCGTGTGACGTGTACTCGCACAGGCAGACATCGGTGACCACGGTCAGGTCGGGGTGCGCCTCCTTGAGCGCCCGGACGGCGAGCTGGACGACGCCCTCGTCGTCGTAGGCCCCCGAGCCGACCTCGTCCTTCGCCTGCGGAATCCCGAACAGGATCACGCCGGGAACGCCGGCGGCCTGGATCACGCCCGCCTCCTCCACGAGCTCGTTGATCGAGAAGCGGTCGATCCCGGGCATCGACTCCACCGGCTCGCGCGTGCCCTGCTCGGCCACGACGAACAGCGGCTGGATCAGGTGGCGCGGCGACAGATCGGTCTCCCGAATCAGGTCCCGCAGGGCCTTGGTTGCGCGCATGCGGCGCATGCGCGTGGCGGGGAAGCTCACGCGCGGGATTCTAGGGAGCGGGCGCCGTGCGTCGTTCCGTTAGCGCGAACCCTGCCGGATCGGACCGTCACTCGACGGGATCTTTCGCTCGCAGTTGTCGGCGACCTTGTCGCCGCTCCGCGCGGAGTACCGATCGAACCCCTTGCCGCAGTCGAGGACGTCGCGTGTGCCCTGGGTGTCGTCGTTGATCGCGTCGAGGTAGTCGGTGCCTGTGCCGCCCTCCATGACGTCGCGGCCCTCCTCGCCCTCGAGGTGGTCGTCGCCGCCGCCGCCGAAGATCTTGTCGTTGCCCTCGTCGCCGAAAAACCCGGGAAAGGTGTCCGGGCCGGGGAACCCGCGTCGGGCAAGGAGGCTCCCGACGTCGCCGCCCGGGCCGCCCCGCATGGTGTCGCCCTTCTCGCCGCCCTCGAGCACGTCGATGCCGCCGTTGCCCCGAAGCAGGTCGACCGACCCCTCGCCCTCCATCGAGTCGTTACCCCCGAGGGCCGAGATCTGGTCGCGCAGGGGGCCCCCTTGCAGAAATTCGGAGTTGGGAGTGCCCGCACAGGCTCCGCCCATCGTGCAGTCGATGTCGGTTGGACCCGCCCAGGCGACGCCCGCCGTGATCGTGGCCGCCACGAGCGTTGCCGCCAGTCCCGCCTTAGTCCTCATGTTCCCTCCCGCGTCGTGAGCGCCGCGATCCTACCTGTCAGGGTGCGAGGGGAGCCGGTACGCGCTTCTCGCAGTCGTCGGCCACCTCGTCCTCGGGACGGGCGCGGAAGCGGTCGAATCCCTTGCCGCACTTCAGCTTGTCCCGGGTCCCGGGCGGGTCATCGTCGATCGCGTCCAAATAGTCGCTTCCGGCGCCGCCGGACATCTTGTCGCGGCCCTCCTCGCCTTCCATCGAGTCGTTCCCAGATCCGCCGGCAAGGGTGTCGTTCCCCGGGTCCCCGAACATCGAGACGACGTAAAAGTCCGGCAGCGGGTCGCCGCGCATCAGTCCCTGCTCGCGCTCGTCGCCCGCCCCGCCGCGCAGCACGTCCGCCTGAAGACCGCCCTCGAGGTAGTCGCCGCCCTTGCCGCCCAGGAGGCGGTCCTCACTGGGCTCCTCCTCCTCGGACAGCAGGTCCCGGCCGATGCCGCCACGGAGGATGTCGTCCGCCAAGTTGCCGAAGAGCGCGTCGTCGCCCGCCAGCGCCCTGATGTCGTCCTTGAAGTTGCTGCCGTTGATCGAGTCGGAACCTGACGTTCCCGTGCAGACGCCGCCGGTGCAGTTGATCGGCAACCCGCGCGCGAGCGCTACCGAGGCCACGACCAGCGAAGCCAGCCCACACAGCGCCACAATCCGTCCCACCCGGTTCATGCTTCCTCCCTGATAGTTGAGCGCGGCGATCCTATGCCGCGAACCGGCGCAGGGCAAGCCTGGCGAGCAGCCCGTACGCGGCGACGAGGATCGCGAGATGCAGCAGAGGCAGTGCGATCCCGGGCGCCGCCGAGTCGAGGCCGGACTCCATCGCGTCCAGCGCGGGATGGAACGGGAACAGGGCCCGGAAGATCTCGAGCAGGTCGAACACCGTGGCGCTGACCGTGCCGCTCGGGACGAGCGAGAGGAACGCGACGGGCAACGAGACCATGAACGCCAGGAGCGAGCTCGCCCGCACCTCGCGCGCCGCCGAGCCGATCGCCGCGCCGAACGCCGCGAAGGCGGCACCGCCGGCCAGGATCGCGAGCAGGATCGGCCCGATCCGCTCCCAGGCGATCGAAACGAACGGCGTCAGGACCAGCAGCATCACCAGCGTCACCACGAGTGACGCGACCACCCCCAGTGCCAGCTTCTCGACGAGCAGCCCGCCCGGCCCGACCGCACCGCGAGTGATCCGGGTGAACGCGTTCTCCTCCCGCTCGAGGGCCAGCGATCCGGCCACCAGGAGCACGGTGACGAACATCAGCGTCACCGTCGCGGCCACCGCGATGGCGAACGTGTCGAGCGACGCGGTGGCGTCGGAGACGACGATCTTCTCGACCTCGATCGGCTGCGCGACGGCGCCGAGCAGGGGCAGGGCGAAGTCCAGGTTCTCCTGCGCGAGTTGCGCGAACTCGGCCACCTCGCCGAGCGCGTCGCGCGCCGGCCCCGGCTCGATCTGGCGCTCGACCTGCTCGAGGATCTCGCCCGCACGGGCGAGGCCAAGGATGTCGATGTCGTCGCCGAGCAGCGGGATCGAGAACGTGCCGCCCTCGATCAGCAGGTCGATGTAGTCGGCCGCCTGGCCGGAGATCCGCTGCGAGAGGATCAGGTTGGCCTCGGTGACGAGCGCGGAGATCCGGTCGTCGACGAGCTGCGCCTTCACCGGGTCGTCCTCGTTGACGAGCACGTCGACCACCGGCTGCTCCGGGTCGAGGCTCGTCAGGGACCGGAGCTGGTCGAGCAGGTCGGGCGGCAGGATCAGCGCGCCGAGCACCTCGCCGTCACGCACCTTCTCCTCGGCTTCGGAGCGCGAGTCGACGTCCACGCATTCGACACGCTTGCACAGCTCCTCGCGCGCCTGCTCCGCGCCGAACTCGCCCTCGCCGGTCCCGAGGTCGAACGCCTCCTCCTCCTCGACCTCGTTCAGGAACGCCACCTTCGGCTTGCCCTCGTCGCCGGACAGCGCGAACCCGATCAGGACGCCGATCACCACCGGGTAGGCGACCAGCAGCACGACGATCAGCGGCGAGCGCCGGAGGATCTGGAGGTCCTTGAGGAGCAGCCAGCGCATGCGGGTCAGTGACCCCGCTCGCGAAGGAACGCGACGAATGCCGCCTCGAAGTCGCGGCCGTCGGAGTCGGGAACCGCGGCGTGCAGGTCGGCGGCCGTGCCGTCGAACACGTCCTCGCCGTCGGCCAGGACCAGCAGCCGGTTGCCGTAGCGCTCGGCCTCGACCAGGTGGTGGGTGGTGTAGATCACCGTTGTTCCACCGCCTGCCAGACCCAGCACGAACTCCCAGAGGCGCTCGCGCTGGCGCGGGTCGAGCCCGGTCGAAGGCTCGTCAAGGAGCAGCACCGCCGGCTTCGACAGCAACCCGATCGCGATGTTCACGCGCTGCTGGTTGCCGCCGGAGAGCGTCACGACCTGGTCGTCGCGCCGGTCGTGCAGGCCGGTCTGCTCGAGCATGCGGTCGACCGCGCCGTCGACGTCCTCCACTCCCTCGAGCCGCGCGAAGAGCCGCAGGTTCTCGTCGACCGTCAGCCGGCGATAGAGCGCGGCCTGCTGCGGGACCCAGCCGACCTCGCCCGGGAGCTCGATCGACCCCTCGTCCGCGGCCCGGATCCCGGCGAGGATCGTGAGCAGGGTCGTCTTGCCGGCCCCGTTCGGCCCGATCACCGCGAGCAGCTCGCCCGGCCGGGCGTCGAACGAAACGCCGCGCAACGCCGGCCGACCGCCGAACGAGTGCGAGAGATCACGGACCTCGATCACGAGCGGCAACGCTAGACGGTTACCGTGCACGCGTGGCCAGGAGCAAGGGCACCGAGTTCACTCCCGCGGACCTGTCGCAGCTCGATCCGCTGATCGAGAAGCTGACCGGGCCGCCCGGGCGCTTCGAGCGGCTCAGCAGGAGCTATCGCTGGATCGCTGCGAAGCCGTCCGGCGGCGAGCCCGACGTGAGTGTGGACCTCGGCATCGAGGAGAAGGTCCTGAACCTGGTTGTGACGACGACCGGGTTCGAGCCGGGCAAGGAGCTGATCCCGACCCTCGGCGAGCGCGGTGTCACCACCCCCCAGGGGTGGCAGCTGATGGCGGACGTCGGCTGGGTGATCGGCTGGCGGGCGCCGGGCGACCTGCCGCCCGAGCGGGTGATGCGGTTCGGGTTCGAGGTCGTGAAGGGCCTGCGCCTGGAGCCGGAGGACGGCCGCTGGGTCGCGCGGTTCGAGGCGCGGCCACCGAGGCCGGGATGGCAGACCAAAGAGCGCAGGTAGCCTCCGCACCGTGAGGTTGCTGTTCGTCGCCGACGTGGTCGGGAAGCCAGGCCGAGCGGGCCTCGCGCGGGCGATGCCCGAGCTGCGCGAGCGGCACCAGCCCGATCTGACAATCGTGAACGGGGAGAACTCCGCGGGCGGCCTCGGGATCACCGAGCGCACCGCGAAGGACCTGTTCGGGATGGGCTTCGACGTGATCACCCTCGGCAACCACACGTACCGCCGGCGCGAGGCCTACGAGTACCTCGACCATGCCGAGCGCGTGATCAGGCCGGCAAACTTCATGACCGGCAGCCCCGGCAGGGGCCACGTGATCGTGGAGGCCGGCGGGATGCGCGTCTGCGTGATCAACCTGATCGGGATGGTTCAGATGCAGGCGGCCCGCTCCCCGTTCGCGGAGGTGGACGCGCTGCTCGACCGGCTCGCGTCGGAGGCCGACGCCTTCGTCGTCGACTTCCACGCCGAGGTCACCAGCGAGAAGGTCGCGATGGGCTGGCATCTGGACGGCCGCGTCGCCGCGGTGCTGGGCACCCACACCCACGTGCCGACCGCGGACGCGCGCGTCCTGCCTCAGGGCACCGCGTACATCAGCGACGTCGGCATGACTGGATCGAAGGCGAGCGTGCTGGGCGTGCGCTGGGAGCAGGCGCTGGAAGGGTTCCGGACCCAGATGCCGCAGCGGTTCGAGACGGCCGACGAAGACATCTGGGTGAACGCGGTGGTGGTGGACGTGAACGACCGCGGCCTGGCCGATTCGATCGAGCCGGTGCACATGCCGGTCGAGGACGCCTGAGCGCACCGATTCCACGAACGCGTGATTTGTCCCTAAAATCGCCCGCGTGGACCGCCGCCCCGCCAAGGTGGTTCCGGAGCCTTCGCCGCCCCGGGCCGCCGGTCTCTACGACCCTGCCCATGAGCACGATGGGTGCGGCGTCGCGTGCATCGCCCGCCTTGACGGGAAGCCGCTTCACGAGGTCGTCCAGCGGGCGCTCTCGACCTTGGACCATCTGGAGCACCGCGGCGCCGCGGGCGCCGATCCCGAGACCGGCGACGGCGCCGGGATCCTGATCCAGCTCCCGCACGAGTTCCTCCGCGAGCACGCGGGCGAGTTCGGGCTCGACGCCGCGCAGATGCCGCCGCCGGGCGAGGTGGCGCTGGCGGTCTGCTTCCTGCCGAGCGACGAGGGCCGGCGCCGGGCGCTCGAGAAGGGGCTGGAGGCCAGGATCGAGGACGAGGGCCAGATCCCCCTTGGCTGGCGCGACGTGCCGACCGACCCGGAGCGCTGCGGCAACACGGCGCGCGAGGCGATGCCGGTCATCCGCCACCTCCTGATCGGCCGCGGGCCGGACACCCCGGACCAGGACGCGTTCGAACGCAAGCTGTTCGTGATCCGCCGCACCACCGAGCTGCGGACGACCGAGATCGCGTTCCCCTCGATGTCGTCGCGCACGGTCGTCTACAAGGGGATGCTGAGCGCGCCCCAGCTGTCCGACTTCTACGCGGACCTCCGCGACCCGGCGCTCCTCAGCGCGCTGGCGATCGTCCATTCGCGGTTCTCGACCAACACCTTCCCGAGCTGGGCCCTCGCGCACCCGCACCGGATGAGCGCCCACAACGGCGAGATCAACACGATCGCCGGGAACATCAACTGGATGCAGGCGCGCGAGGCCATTCTGTCCTCGCCGCTGTTCGGGGACGACCTCGAGCGCTGCCTGCCGCTCGTCGCGCCGGGAACGTCGGACTCGCTCGCGTTCGACCACGTGTTCGAGCTGCTGTGCCTGGCCGGCCGCTCGCTCCCCCACGCCGCGATGATGATGATCCCGCGGGTCCACGAGAACCGGAAGGGCTCGGTCTCGCCCGAGCTCGAGGGCTTCTACAACTACCACGGCCGGCTCATCGAGCCGTGGGACGGACCCGCCGCGATCGTCTTCACCGACGGCCGCCTGGTCGGCGCCACGCTCGACCGCAACGGCCTGCGGCCCGGCCGCTGGCTGATCACCCACGACGGGTGGATCGCAGTCTCGTCGGAGGCCGGCTCGTTCCAGGTCCCGGAGGAGACGATCGCCGAGAAGGGCCGCCTCGGCCCGGGCAGCATGTTCTGCGTCGACCTCGAGCGCGGCATCGTGCTGGACCGGGGCGCCGCCGAGCGCGAGGTTGCCCACGCCGAGCCCTGGGGGAGGTGGGATACGGAGCGCACGGTCCGCATGGACGACGCCCCCCGCGACCGGATCCCGCCGCAGCGCGAGCCCGAGCCCGAGGAGCTCCGCCAGGCCCAGCTCGCCTTCGGCTATTCGCAGGAGGACCTCCGCGTGGTGCTCTCGCCGATGGCGAGGGACGCGAAGGAGCCCACCGGATCGATGGGCAACGACGTCGCCCTGGCTCTCTTCTCCGAGAACGCGCCGAGCCTGTTCACCTACTTCAAACAGCGCTTCGCCCAGGTCACGAACCCCGCGATCGACCCGGTCCGCGAGTACGTCGTGATGAGCCTCCGCACCGGCCTCGGCCCGGAGGAGAACCTGCTCGAGCGGGGTGAGCTCAATTCGCCGCAGCTGGTCCTGGACCAGCCCGTGCTCTCGAACGAGGAGGCCACGGTGCTCCGCGCGTTCGACTGGGGCGGGTTGCGGGCCGAGGTCCTGGACATGACCTGGCCGATCGCCGATGGGCCGGCCGGCATGGAGGCGGGGGTCGAGCGGCTCTGCGCCGACGCCCAGGAGGCGGTCCGCGGGGGCGCCACAATCATCGTCCTCTCCGACCGCGAGCTCGACGAGGGGCGCGCGGCGATCCCCTCGCTGCTCGCCACTTCGGCCGTGCACCAGCACCTGGTCCGCTCCGGCGACCGGGTGCGCACCGGGCTGGCGGTCGAGTCGGGCGAGCCCCGCGAGGTCCACCACATCGCGGCGCTGATCGGCTACGGCGCCAGCGCGATCAACCCGTACGTGATGCTCGACACCGTCGCCGAGATGGCCGACCAGCACGAGCTCGACGGCCTCGGGTCCGACATCGTCCGCCAGCGCGCGGTGCTCGCGCTCAACACCGGGCTTCTGAAGGTCATGTCGAAGATGGGCATCTCGACGATCCAGTCGTACAACGCGGCGCAGATCTTCGAGGCCGTCGGGCTCGACCGCGACTTCGTCGACCTGCACTTCACCGGCACGACGTCGACGATCGGCGGAGTTGGGATGGAGGGCCTCGCCACCGAGGCGCTCGCCCGCCACGCCCGCGCCTTCCCTCACGCCCACGGGCTGAGCCGGGCGGGCCACGTGGAGAGCGCGCTGCTTCCCGCCGCCCACGAGGACCTGCTGCCCCAGGGCGGCGTCTACGCCTGGCGGCGCGACGGCGAGCGCCACATGTGGGATCCGGAGACGATCTCCAGCCTCCAGCGCGCCGCGCAGGGCAACGGCGACGGCCGGGTTCACTACGCGGCCTTCGCCGAGCGGGTCAACGAGGAGAATGCCCAGCACGGACTGATCCGCGGGCTCCTGCGGATGCGCAAGCTGAGCCCGCCGGTGCCCCTCGACGACGTCGAGCCGGCCAAGGAGATCGTCAAGCGCTTCTCGACCGGGGCGATGAGCCTGGGCGCCCTCTCCCCGGAGGCGCACGAGACGCTCGCGATCGCGATGAACCGGATCGGCGCCCGGTCGAACTCCGGCGAGGGCGGCGAGGATCCGCGGCGCTACTTGCGCGAGCGGAACGGCAACTGGCGCCGCTCGGCGATCAAGCAGGTGGCGTCCGGCCGCTTCGGCGTGACCGCGCACTACCTCGCGAACGCCGCGCAGATCCAGATCAAGATCGCCCAGGGCGCGAAGCCCGGCGAGGGCGGCCAGCTCCCCGGCGCCAAGGTCGGCGAGTACATCGCGCAGCTTCGCTATTCGACACCCGGCGTCGAGCTGATCTCGCCCCCGCCCCACCACGACATCTATTCGATCGAGGACCTCAAGCAGCTGATCTACGACCTGCGGACCTCGAACCCGAAGGCGACGATCTCGGTGAAGCTCGCCTCGGAGGTCGGCGTGGGCACGGTGGCCGCGGGCGTCGTCAAGGCCGGCGCCGACCACGTGGTGATCGCCGGCCACGACGGCGGCACCGGCGCCTCGCCCCTGTCGTCGATCCAGTCGGCCGGCGTGCCCTGGGAGATCGGCCTGGCCGAGACCCAGCAGACGCTGCTCGAGAACGACCTGCGCTCGCGCGTCGTCCTGCAGATCGACGGCCAGATGCGCACCGGCCGCGACGTGATGATCGCCGCGCTCATGGGCGCCGACGAGTTCGGCTTCTCGACCGCGCCGTTGATCGCGACCGGCTGCATCATGATGCGCGTCTGCCACCTGAACACGTGCCCCGTGGGGGTCGCGAGCCAGGACCCGGAGCTTCGCCGGCGCTTCAACGGCAAGCCCGAACACGTCGTGAACTACCTCTTCATGGTCGCCGAGGAGGTCCGCGAGTTCCTCGCGCAGATGGGGATGCGGAGCCTCGAACAGCTCATCGGCCGGGTGGACCTGATCGAGCCGGGTGAGGCGCTCGCGCACTGGAAGTCGCACGGCGTCGATCTCTCCGACCTCCTGGCCGACGCCGCCGAGCCGGGCGAGCTGGCGCGCCACGACCCGACGGCCGTGCCGGAGCGCGAGGCGCTCGACCCCCTGGGGCTGGCCGACGAGGGGCGCGAGGCGATCAAGGCGGGTGAGCCGGTGGTGATCGAGCGCGAGATCCTGAACCTGCACCGCGCGATCGGCGGCGTCGTCTCGCACGAGGTGGTGGCCGCTCACGGCCCGGCCGGCCTGCCCGACGAGACGATCAAGCTCCGTTTGCGGGGCGCGGCCGGCCAGAGCCTCGGCGCCTGGCTCGCCGGCGGCGTCGCGATCGACCTGCGCGGCGAGGCGAACGACTACGTCGGCAAGGGCCTCTCCGGCGGGGTGCTCTCGATTCGGCCGCCCGAGGAAGCGGCCTACAAGCCGGAGAACAACGTGATCCTCGGCAACGTGGCGCTCTATGGCGCCACGGCGGGCCGGGCCTTCTTCCGCGGTCGCGCAGGCGAGCGCTTCGCCGTGCGCAACTCGGGCGCGAAGGCCGTGGTCGAGGGCGTGGGCGACCACGGTTGCGAATACATGACCGGGGGCATCGTCGTGGTGATCGGTCCCACGGGTTACAACTTCGCCGCGGGCATGACCGGCGGCATGGCTTTCGTCTACGACGCCGATCGCACGTTCACCGAGCGCTGCAACCACCAGCTCGTCGACCTCGAGCCGCTCGTGGCCGAGGACCGGGTCGAGTTGCGGGACCTGCTGCTGGAGCACCACCGGCGCACCGGCTCGAGCGTCGCCGAGCGGATCCTGGCGAGCCCGGGCGAAGGCCCGGAGCGGTTCGTCAAGGTCATGCCGCGCGAGTACAAGCGGGTGATGGAGGAGCGCGCGAAGCTGGCGACGGTTGGGGTAACGGCATGAGTCCCGATCCCCGCGGGTTCATCACCGTCCCGCGCGCGATCCCGCCGGAGCGCGACCCGGCCGAGCGCGTGCACGACTACGGCGAGATCTACAAGGTCCTGCCCGAGCCCGAGCTGAAGCGCCAGGCGAGCCGGTGCATGGGCTGCGGGGTGCCGTTCTGCAACCACGGCTGCCCGCTCGGCAACCTGATCCCGGACTGGAACGACCTGGTCCGCACCGGTCGCTGGCGCGAGGCGATCGACCAGCTCCACGCCACCAACAACTTCCCCGAGTTCACCGGCCTCGTCTGCCCCGCGCCGTGCGAGTCGGCCTGCGTGCTCGACATCAACGACGACCCGGTGACGATCAAGCAGATCGAGTACGCGATCATCGAGCGCGCCTTCGAGGAGGACTGGGTCAAGCCGGTCGTGCCGGAGACGCGGAGCGGCTTGTCGGTCGCGGTGATCGGCGCGGGCCCGGCGGGCCTGGCCGCCGCTCAGGAGCTGAACGCCGTCGGCCACGAGGTGACCGTTTACGAGCGCGACGAGGCGCCCGGCGGCCTGATCCGCTTCGGCGTTCCCGACGCGAAGCTCGAGAAGTGGATCATCGACCGCCGCGTGAAGGTGCTGGCCGAGGAGGGCATCCACTTCTCCTACGGGGTCGACGTCGGAAGCGCCGCGCTGCCTGCGGACGAGCTGCGGGCCGCCCACGACGCGGTGGTGATCGCGACCGGTTCGCGGATCCCGCGCGAGCTTGAGGTGCCGGGCCGCGAGCTGGACGGCGTCCACATGGCGATGGACTACCTCTACATCCGCAACCGCTACGTCGCGTCGATCACCGACGGCGGCGTGCCCGGGCCCGACCCCGAGGTGCCGATCATCACCGAGGGCAAGGACGTGGTTGTGATCGGCGGCGGCGACACCGGCATGGACTGCATCTCCAACGCCAACCGCGAGGGCGCGAAGTCGGCGATCCTCCTCGACGTCTATCCCGAGATCCCGGTCGGCGGTCGCTACGACGACACGCCGTGGCCGCTCCCGCTGAAGCGCTCGGTCACTACCTACGCGCTCGACGAGGGCGGCGAGCGGCGCTTCGGGACCCAGGTGACGCAGCTCCGCGGCGACGACGCCGGAGGCGTGCGCGAGCTGATCGGCCGCAAGGTGACGGGCACGTCGTCGCGCTCGCTGGAGCCCGTCGCCGGATCCGAGTTCGCGATGCCCGCCGACCTGGTGCTGATCGCGGTCGGCTTCACCGGCCCGGAGCGCCCGCTGCTGGACGGCCTCGGCCTCGAGCTCGACACCCGGGGAAACGTGGCCGCCCCGGTGTTCGCCAGTTCCGAGCCCGGCGTGTTCGCCTGCGGCGACGCCCGGGTCGGCCAGTCGCTGATCGTCACCGCGATCGCCGAGGGCCGGCGCTGCGCCAGGATCGCCGACCGCTGGCTGGGGGACCCGGACAGGGTCGGTGCCCGCGCCCGATCAGCCACGGCCTAGCGGAAAGCCCTAGTCAGGAATCACGTTCCCCCCTAGACTCGTTGATGCACACGGGGAGGTGTGCAGACAATGAATTGGACCAGGACCGTCGGGCCGACGGCATCATTGAGACACGAGGCTCTGCTCTATGGGGGGAAGGCGGATTTTCTCGCAGCGACCGTGCCGTTCATCCGTGAGGGGCTGCGCGCGGACGAGCCGGTCCTGGCCGTGCTCGAGCGCGAGAAGATCGGCTGGCTCGAGGATGCCCTGGGCGACGACGCCTACGACGTTTTCTTCGAGGACATGGCGGCGATCGGCGCCAATCCCGCCCGCCTGATCGCCAACGGCCGGCGGTTCGCCTCCGCGCATCCTCGGAGCCCCGCGCTCCGCGGCGTCGGCGAGCCCACGGGGGGCCGCCGGAGCCCCGAGGCGCTCGACGAGTGCCGGCGCCACGAGGCGCTCCTCAACATCGCGTTCAGCGGTGGCCGCGACATGTGGCTGCTCTGCCCATATGACACCGAGGCACTGCCGGAGTCGGTCTTGGAGGACGCGCGGGCCACCCATCCGCTGATCGCCGAGGGTGGTGCCGAGCACCCCAGCCACCGCTACGAGCACGCGGCGGGGGTGCTCGCGGGGGAGCTGCCCGCGCCGCCGGCGGATGCGGCGGAGCTGGCCTTCTCCTCCGGGAGCGGCCGCGAGGTGCGCGCGTTCGCCGAGCAGGCGGCGCGCGTCCAGGGGCTGCGGCCCGAGGGCGTCGAGAACGTGGTGTTCGCCGCCGGCGAGCTGACCGCGAACAGCGTGCTCCACGGCGGCGGCGGCGGGACGATCACCGCCTGGTCGGACTCGGACTCGGTGGTCCTCGAGGTGCGCGATCAGGGAGTCCTGGACAACCCGTTGGTCGGGCGCCTGCGCCCCCACGTCGACGAGTCACGCGGTCGCGGGTTGTGGCTCGTGAACCAGCTCTGCAACCTCGTGCAGATCCGCTCGGGGCCGAAGGGCACGGCGGTTCGCGTCCACGCTTCCTGAGATTCCTCGAAATCGGACTTGACAAAGGGAGTGAGTGAGTGCATACTCACTCACATGTCAACGGCCCAAGCACCCACGCGGACCCTCTCGACCGCCGAGCAGCGGCGTGAGGAGTTGGTCGACGCCGCGATGCGCGTGTTCGCCGAGCACGGCGCCGCCGCGCCGACCACCGAGATCGCCAAGGAGGCCGGGATCTCGCAGGCCTACGTCTTTCGTCTGTTCCCGACCAAGGAGGAGCTCTTCGCCGCGGTCACGCACGAGTCGAGCCGGCGGATGATGGTCGCCTTCCAGGAGGCGGCCGCCAGGGCACGCGAGGACGGGTCCGATCCGCTGTACGGGATGGGCCAGGCCTACGACGAGCTCCTCGAGCGCGAGCGCGACGTCCTCATGGTCCAGCTCTACGCCCGCGTGGCCGCAAGCCGGCTGCCGCTCGTCCGCGACGCGATCCAGCAGTGCTTCAAGGCCGTCTACGAGCTCGTGAAGCGCGAGTCCGGCGCCGACCGTGACGAGATCCAGGCCTGGTTCGCGCACGGGATGTTGTGCGACGTCACCGCGGCCACCGGGATCGACAAGCTCGACGAGGAGTGGGCCAAGGTCCTCTCCTACTCGGAGGGACGCGAGGACAAGGACTAGGACAGAGCTTTGCATTGGGCGGCGGCGTGCCGCCCTTTCTCAGGCAACGAGAATGAGTGACTAATCACACACAAGATTGGAGGATCGGATGTCAACCAAGACCCACAGCAAGCGAGCGGCCCGGTGGACGCTTGGCATCACCGGGGCGGCGCTGTTCATGACCGCCCTCGACAACCTCGTGGTCGGCGTGGCGTTGCCGTCGATCCGCGCCGACCTCGGCGGGTCGATCGAGTCGCTCGAGTGGACCGTGAATGCCTACACGCTGGCGTTCGCGGTGCTGCTGATCACCGGCGCGGCGCTCGGTGACCGCTTCGGGCGCAAGCGGATGTTCGGGATCGGGCTCGGCGTCTTCACCGCCGCCTCGGCGCTGGCAGCGCTGGCGCCCTCGATCGACGCCCTGATCGCGGCGCGTGCCCTGCAGGGATTCGGCGCGGCGATCGTCACCCCGCTAACCCTCACCCTGGTCTCCGAGGCGTTCCCGCCTTCCAGGCGCGGTGCCGCCCTTGGCATCTGGGGCGGGATCAGCGGGCTCGGCGTCGCGGTCGGTCCATTCGTCGGCGGCCTCGTCGTCGAGGGGATCTCGTGGCAGTGGATCTTCTGGCTGAACGTGCCGCTGGGGCTCGCCCTGATCCCGCTCGCCGGGAGGATGCTGACCGAGTCGACCGGGCCCGACCGTGCGCTCGACCTGCGCGGGCTCGCGCTCGCCGGCGCCGGGCTCTTCGGGCTGACGTTCGGGATCATCCGCGGCGAGTCGCTGGGCTGGACCAGCGCCACGGTGCTGACCGCGCTGGGTGCCGGCGTGGCGCTCCTGGCGGCGTTCGTCGCCCACGAGATGCGGGCGCGCGAGCCGATGCTGCCGATGCGCATGTTCCGCTCGCGCGCGTTCAGCGCGACGAACGGACTGTCGTTCGCGATGTTCTTCGGATCGTTCGGAGCGATCTTCCTGCTGAGCCAGTTCTTCCAGACGGCTCAGGGGTACGGTCCGCTCGAGGCCGGGCTGCGGACGCTGCCGTGGACCGGGATGCCGATGATCGTCGCGCCGATCGCCGGAGTGCTCGGCCAGCGCTACGGCACCCGGCCGCTGATGGTCGCCGGTCTCGCCCTCCAGGCCGTCGGCCTGGCGTGGATCGGGATGGTCTCCGCGCCGGACACGCCGTTCGTCGAGCTGATCGCACCGTTCGCGATCACCGGCACCGGGATGTCGCTGATCTTCCCGACCGCGGCGGCGACGGTGCTCGCCTCCGTCCGGCCCGACCAGGCCGGCAAGGCGTCGGGCGCGAACAACGCGATCCGCGAGATCGGCGGCGTGATGGGCGTGGCCGTGCTGGCCTCGGTGTTCGCGGCCAACGGCGGCTATGAGTCGCCGCAGGCGTTCACCGACGGCGTCACCGCGGCGCTGCCCGTGGCGGTCGTCGTCCTGGCGATCGGCGCCGTGCTGGCGCTGCTGGTCCCCCGAGGCTTCGGCCTGCAGGGCGAGCCGGCGGCTGAACCCGCCCACGACGGCACCCTCACACCGGAACCCGCCCGGGCCTGACCACGGCCCCAGGGCCGAACGTCCCGCGGTGCCCCCTATGCGGTGTGCTGCGGGACGTTCGGCGTGGGGAGGGGCCCGCAAGGTACGAATCCGGCACGAATATGCGAGAAAGGCTTGACTAATCGGCCTTCAATCCGTACTCTGTTCGATCCCTCCAAGGCTGGCGCAAAGTCGCTGATCCAGTCGTCGCGCCCGCCCGCAGGAACGCATAGAACGCTCGAAAATCGAGGTGTTCGAGGAGCGCAGATTCCGCATGAACAAGCGGGTTTGCGTAGTTGCATGGCGAACAAAAGTTCGCTATACTTTGTGAAGCTAAGAACGAGATGACTGAACCCGGAAGGAATCGTATGCCGCGTACCCACGGCGCCGAAAACCAGCGCCACGACACGCAGACGCACCGCATTCGCGGCGAGCACGCCGCCGAGAGCGCCGCTACCCGCGCGCGCCGGCGTGGCGATGCTGCGCATGAGCTTGCGGAGCACACGACCGACAGCCTTCAGCTCTTCTTCAACCAGGCCGCCAAGTACCCCCTCCTCACGGGTCCGGAGGAGATCGAGCTCGCCAAGCGCATCGAGAAGGGCGATCTCGAGGCCAAGGAGAGGCTGATCAATTCCAACCTTCGCCTGGTGATCAAGTTCGCCCGCCGGTACCAGGGCCACGGCCTGCCGATGGGCGACCTGGTCCAGGAGGCGATGCTGGGCCTGATCCGCGCCGCCGAGAAGTTCGATTGGCGTCGCGGCTACAAGTTCTCGACCTACGCGGTGCTGTGGATCAAGCAGTCGATCCAGCGCGGCCTCGACAACACGGGGCGCGCGGTGCGGATCCCTGCCCACGTCGCGCAGCGCGAGCGCACGGTCAACCGGATCTCGGCCGAGCTGGCGATCGAGTTCGATCGCGAGCCGACGGACGAGGAGGTCGCCGACCGCGCCAAGCTGCCGCTCGACGAGGTCATGGCGACCCGCGACCTCACCCGCGTCACGTCGAGTCTCGACCAGCCGATCGGCGACGACGGCGACACCACCCTGGGCGAGCTCCGGGCGGAGGCCACCGCCGACCTCGAGGACGAGGTCCTGGAGCGCGAGCAGGAGAGCGCCGTCGAGGACGCCCTGCGCAAGCTGCCCGAGATGGAGGCCGAGGTAATCCGCGGCCGATTCGGCACCGGCGGGCGTCCCGCGAAGTCGATCCGCGACGTCGCGCGCGACCTGGGCGTGACCCAGAAGAACGCGGCGAAGCTCGAGGCCAGCGCCCTGCGGCGCCTTGCCAGCGACGGCTCGCTGACCGGCTTCCGCACCGCGGCCTAGCTCGCTAGAGCCACGTAATCCCGAATTCCTGCGACGCGGCCGCGTAAGCGGCCGCGTCGAGGTTTCCGGCCCGATCGGACTCGGCCAGGCGGCGGAAGAAGCCCTCGAGCCCGGCCGGCGCGGTGACCAGAAGCATCCTGCCGACGCCGGACTCGACCCGGCGCTGCGCGTGCGGCACGCCGCGCGGCGCGAACACGCCCTGACCCGGCGCCAACCGGTGCTCCTGCTCCCCCACCGTGATCACGTGCTCGCCCTCGACGGCGTAGAAGAACTCGTCCTCGTCGGCATGCATATGCAGCGGGGTGTCCGAGAGCGGCGGGACCTCCTCCAGTACGGAGAAGGTGCCGCCGGTGTCCTCGGCGTCGGCGTGGACCACGATGGTGATCCCGCCGAATCCGAGCCTCTCGCCCCCGCTGCCGTTCATCGCCGCCAGTGAACCAGCCGTCAGTCGCTCGGGCCGATGCCGACGCGGGTCGCCACCGACTTGCCGGCGTGCACGGTCGCGTCGCGGGCCGACTTGGCGGCCGAGCCCAGGTTCGCGAGCCCGTTGCCGGCGTCCTTGCGCGCACGCTTCGCGGCCTTGACCGCGTCGTTCTGGTGACGCGTCGCCGCGGCCTTGCGCCCGGCGTCCTGATTGCTTTCGCGCTGCTCGTTTCGCTTGCGGGTCGCGGCGGCCTTCTGCGCGGCCGCCTGGCGGTCCGCCTTCGTCTGCGTGGTCATCACGACCTCCTTTATCTCGTTCAGAGCGGGATGCCGCACGGTGCATCCCGCTCGTACTCGCGTGCCCGGTAAGGCGCCCGCTTAACGTTTCGGCGATCATTCGCTCGTGGCAATCACCACGCGCGTGCGTGGCGAGCCGGGGGAGGCGGGCGCCAGGGCCCCGGAACTCGCCGGATATCTGGCGCCCACCCATCTGATCTGGCTCGATTCCGAGCCCGAGAACGCGTGGCGTGAGCTCGATGCCACCTACGTCTTCGGCGACGTCTCGGGGTTCACGGCCCTCGGCGAGCGGCTCGCCCGCCGCGGCCGGGTGGGGTCGGAGACGCTGACCGATGCGATCAGCGCGGTGTTCGTCGCGCTCCGCGCAGCGGTCCGCGCCCAGGGGGGCGAGATCCTCAAGTTCGGCGGCGACGCGATCCTGGCCATGTTCACCGGGCCCGGGCACGAGGCCCGCGGCGCGGCAGCGGCCCTTGGGGTCCAGGGCGTGATTGCCACGCTTCGCGTACCGGGCGCGCCGCGCGCGGCACAGCGGCTCGCGATGTCCGTCGGCGTGGCCTCCGGCACGGCGCATCTGTTCCTTGCGGGCGAGGATCCCCGTGACCTGGTCGTCGCCGGGCCGCTTGCCTCGGAGGTCGTCGCGCGCGAGGGCGAGGCGGAGCCGGGCGAGGTCCTGCTGGCGACGGCGACCGCGGCGGCGCTCCCGGACGGCTGCACGACGCCGGCCGACGAGCGCGTCGGCACGCTTCTCACCGCGCGCCCGGCGAGCGAACGCGTCGAGCCCCCGACGCCCGGCCCCGACGCGGATCCCACGCCCGGCCTGCCGCCGCACATGCGCGACCACGAGCCCGACCTGGGCGAGCACCGCAACGTGACCGTCGCCTTCCTCCAGTTCCGGGGATCCGACCGGCTGCTCGCGCGCCGCGGGCCGGAGGCGCTCGCCGCCGCCCTGGACGAGATCGTCGGCGCGACCGCGAGGGCGTGCGCGGAGTGGGAGGTCGCCTACGTCTCCTCCGACGTCGACCGCGACGGCGGCAAGCTGATCCTGAGCGCCGGCGCCCCGGTCGCCTCGCCCGACGACGACGACCGGATGCTGCATGCGCTGCGCGACGTCGTCGGGCGCGACTGGCCGCTCGAGGTCCGCGCCGGAGTCAACCGCGGCCCGGTGTTCAGCGCCGACATCGGCGAGCCCGACCGCCGAGTCTGGTCGCTGATGGGCGACGCCGTGAACCTCGCCGCGCGGGTGATGGCGAACGCCGAGCCGGGCGCCGTGCTCGCGACCCCGGCGGCCCTGCGCCGGGTCCGAGACGACTTCGAGCGCACCCCGGTCGAGCCGTTCAAGGCCAAGGGCAAGTCCGCTCCGGTGCGCGCCGAGGCGGTGGGCCCGGCCACGGGCGCCCGGGCGAGCGAGCGGCCGGCGGTGACGCCCTTGGTCGGCCGCGAGAAGGAGCTTGCGATCCTGCACGCGGCGCTCGACGCCGCGCGAGCCGGCGAGCGGCGCCTGGTCGAGCTGGTCGGCGAGCCGGGCATCGGCAAGTCGCGCCTGGCCGGCGCCGTCCGCGAGGCGGCGGCGGACATGAACGTCCTGCCGATCCAATGCGGCCCGTACGCCGCGCGCACGCCGTACATGGCGATGCGCCGCGGACTGCGGGCGGCGGTGCTTCCGGACCTCGACGAGGCCGACGAGGTCGCCGGGCCGCTCGCCGAACGCGTGCGAGAGCTCGACCCGAGGCTCGAGCCCTGGCTGCCGCTGATCGGCGTCGCCTTCGGGGTCGAGTACCCGGCGACCAAGGAGACCGAGGCGCTCGACCCCGAGTTCGCCGCGGCGCGGATGGCGGGCGCGCTGGGGCGCCTGATCGACGTCGCCTCGCCTTCTCAGCCGATGCTGGTGCTGGTCGAGGACGCGCACTGGCTGGACGGCGCCTCGGTCGGCCTGCTGCGCTATCTGCTGGGCCAGAGCCGGGACCAGTACTCGCCCGACACCCCCGCCGAGCACGGCTACTTCGCGCTGATCACCCGCCGGCCGGAGCCGAGCGGCCTCGAGGACCTCGCCGGCCTGAAGTGGATCTCCCTGAAGCCGCTCGACGCCGACGCGGTGGCCGAGCTACTGGCTCCCGGAGGCGCCGACGACGCCGCGCTGCCCGCCGCCGTCCGCAGGAAGCTGGTCGCGCGCGCGCAGGGCAACCCGCTGCTCCTGGGCGAGCTGGTCGCCGCGGCGCATGCGGGCGGCTCGCTGGAGACCCTGCCCGACTCGGTCGAGGCCCTGATGAACGCGCGCATGGACACCCTGCCGCGCGGGGACCGGCGTCTCCTGCGCGAGGCCTCGGTGCTGGGCACCGAGGTCACGCTCGACCTGCTGACCGAGGTGGCCGGCCGCGACCCCACCGCCGTCCAGGCGGCCGCGGACCGGCTGTCGGACTTCCTGGTGCCGGTGCGCGAAGGGACGGTGCGCTTCTCACATGCACTCCTCCACGACGCCGCCTACTCGGCGCTTCCCTTCCGGCGCCGGCGCGAGCTGCACTCGCTGGCGGGAGAGGCGATCCGCGAGGGCGGCGGCGAGGAGCTGGACGAGATCCTTGCGATCCATTTCGGCGCCGCGCGGCGTTGGCCGGAGACCTGGCAGTACGGACGCGTGGCTGGCGAGCGGGCGCTCAACCGCGCGGCCCCGCGCGAGGCGGCGGGGTTCCTCTCGTCGGCGGTCGCCGCGGCGCGCTGGGTCAAGGACGTGGACGCGGCCGAGCTGGCGGCCGTCACCGCGCGGCTGGGCGAGGCCGCCGAGCTGGCCGGCTCGTACGACCAGGCGCGCAAGGCCTACGCGAAGGCGCGCAAGCTCGTCGCCGGCGATCCGGTGGCCGAGGCCGAGCTGTTCCTGCGCGAGGGTCGTCTGCGCGAGGGGTCGGCCGGCGTCTCCCAGGCCCTTCGCCACTATCGCCGCGGGATCGAGGCGATCGGCACCCGGCGCTCGCAGGAGGCCAGATCGGTCCGCGCCCGGCTCGTGCTGGCCGAGGGAGCGACCCGCCTGCACGGCGGCAAGCACCGCCAGGCGCTGCCCCTCCTGGAGCAGGCGGCCCGCGAGGCCGAGCGAGCGGGGGACCGCGCGACGCTCGCCCACACGTACTACCTGCTCGACTGGGCGCACACGGATCTCGGCAACCCCGGGGCCCAGCGCTACCGCGACCTCGCGCTGCCGATCTTCGAGGACCTGGGCGACTTCGACAAGCAGGGACGGGTTCTGACGAACCTGGGTGTGAACGCCTACCACGAGGGCCGCTGGGACGAGGCGCTCGAGCTGTACGAGCGGGCGCGGGCCGCGTCCGAGCAGGCGGGCGACGAGATCGGCGCCTCGTTCAACCTCAACAACGTCGCCGAGATCCGGCTCGAGCAGGGCCGCGTGGACGAGGCCGAGCTCCTGCTCCGCGAGGTGCTCGCCACGTGGCGGGCATCGGGATTCGCGTTCGGGATCGGCGTCGCCCTGCGCAACCTCGGCCGCATCGAGACCCGCCGCGGCGAGCTCGAGCGCGCCGGCGAGCTGCTTGCGCGCGGGCGCGAGACCCTGGTGAAGGGCGGCATCGACGGCGCCGTCTGCGAGCTCGACGCCTACGACGCGAAGCGGCTGCTGCTCACCGGCGACCCGGAGGGCGCCAAGCTCCTGGCCGAGCGGGTCCAGACGACCGCGCGCCGGGTAGACGTGATCCCCTCCCTCCCCGCGTTCCTGACCCGGGTGATGGGCCTGGCGGCGGTGGTCGCGGGCCGCCGCGATGCGGGGATCGAGCTCCTGCGCGAGAGCGTCGAGCTCGCCGAGAGCGTCGACGCGCTCTACGACCAGGCGCTCGCGCTCGACGCGCTGGCCGAGGCGGGCGGCGGCGAGGCGGACCGAAATCGGGCGGCCGAGCTGTTCGAGCGGCTCGACGTGATCGACCCGCCGGCCACGGGGCTGTGAGGCGGAGTCCGAAGGACGAAGCCGAGCCCCGCCGTTGTTGAGGCGGCTTATCTCTAGCGTGAGCGCGACTTGAACGGGAAGCTCGGCGTCGGCGGCGAGACGTTCGAGGCGCGGTCGGTGGCCTTCGCGGTCGCCCGCCACCTGCCCTTGCGCGGGACCCGGGCGGTCCAGCTGCAGTTCCCGTTCGGGCTGCACGCGAGCGCCTTCGCCCGGCGCAGCACGATCCGCCCGCGCTTGTTCGTGTAGGTCACCTGGATCCCGGCGACTCCGGACAGCTCGTCCGACGCGGTCCCGCGCAGCTTCCGGCCCGCCTTCGTGGTGATCCGGACCTTGGGGACGGCGAGGTCGATGTTGATCCCACCGACCGTGACCTCGGCGGAGAACCCGGCCCGGTCGGTGGCGGTCGCCGAGACCGACTGGTTGCGGCCGGCCTGCGACCGCGTCACCGCTCCCGGGCATTCGGGCACGCCGGAGACGGCGTCGGCGCAGGTGAAGCTGAAGGTGACCGGCGCGTTGTACCAGCCGTTCGCGTTCGCCGTGCGGTCCGCCTCGGCGACGATCGTCGGGCCCTCGCGGTCGACGGCGAAGCGCGCGATCGCGGCCGAGTCGTCGGAGCCGCGGAAGACCACCAGGTGCTCGCCCTCCGTGGGCTCGCCCGCGGTGAACGGGCCGTTGAACGGCTGGAACTCGCTGCCGTCGACCGAGACCTCGAAGGTCGCGTCCTGGTGCTCGCCCTTGTCGAGATCGATCTCGGGCGGCGCCGAGTGGTAGCCGGACCCGGGCGTGCCGGGGTTGAAGACGACCTGCGGGTCGCCCTCGCCGGCGACGGGCAGCGGCGCGAAGGTGTGGCCCTCGACCTTCTTGTTCGAGTAGGCGACGTTGTAGGAGCGGTCGTAGACCTGGACGATCGCCTCGGGGATGTTGGTGCCCGACGGCAGGAGACCGCCTGTCGAGAGCACGCCCGGCGCGATCAGCGACAGGTCCGAGCGGTGCCACTCGACCTCGCCGCCGCCGGCCAGGTCGGCGTCGGTCACGAACATCACGGTGCCGCCCAGGAGGTCGTCGCCCTCGGCCTCGACCCGGATCGAGAAGCCGCCGTTTGCCACCAGGCCGTCGACCCGGCGGATCGTCGGTGGCTCGAAGTCGTCGGAGCTCGAGCGCAGCACCCGGCCGCCCATCTCCAGGTTGAGCCGCTGTGTGGTGTCGCGGAACGACCCGGCCATCAGGCTCAGGACGTCCCGCCGGCCCTCGGGCGTCGCCTGGGGTTCGACCGTCGCCACCGTGGCCGGGAAGAACGGCTCGGTCGATTCGGGCTCGGGCTCGTGCTCGGCCAGGTCCACCGTCGCCCGCGCGATCGCCGGGTCGACCGGTGACTGGTCGGCGGTAGTGAGCGACTCCAGCACGAACCCGTGCGCCGGGCCCGCGTCGGCGGTGACGTCCTCGGTGAGCTTCGGCTGGATCGGGCGCCGCTGGACCACCAGCGGCTCCTGCTCGTCGACCCGCCAGTAGGTGCCGCGCTCGTCCTCCACCTCGTTCAGCCGGTCGCGCAGATCGGCCGAGAAGTCCGTCGAGGAGCGCGTGGTCGGGTCCGTCGGGTCGTCGCCCGAGAGGTCGGGCGGCAGGACGCTCTCGCCCTCGCCGCCGTCGGCGCCCACGCGGTACATCGGCAGGCCATAGAAGGTCGCCTCGGCCGACGCCTTGGTCCAGTACACGTCGGTCACCCCGACCTGCGCGAACGTCTGCTGCTTGGCCAGCATCAGCGCCTGGCCCGCGGTCACGTCGCCGGCGGCCAGGGCCGCCGCGTAGTCGGCCATGACCCGCTCCGAGTAGGCGACCGCCGCATCGTCGCCGTAGCCGAACCCGGTGTTCGCGGCGTACAGCACGCCCTGCGTCGCCATCCGCTCGGCCCAGTCGCCCAGGCGCGGGTCGGACGCGGACGAGGCGTCGCCGACCGCGAGGTTGAGGCCGGAGTGGCAGCCGACGGTGAAGGCGAGGCTGCCCGCCTCGGGACTCGCCTGCGAAGCGGGCAGGAGATCGGGGCTCGTGCCGTTGAAGGCGGCGGCCGGGAGCGCGCGGTAGTGGTCGTAGTGGGCGTTCACCGACAGGAAGCCCGGGCCGGCGGCGTTCAGGCCGCCGAGCGCGTCGGCCGCCGTCCAGGTCTCGTCGATCCGGCTGTCGGGCGAGCCGGGTGCCGCGGCGGACAGCGTGTCGAAGATCTCGGTCGCCCCGTCGGAGAGGAAGTCGTAGCCCGTGACGAACGAGCGCTCCGGCTCGACGATCCCATCGGCGTCGAGGAATGCCTGCGCCTGCGCCTCGATCTGCTCCGGCGTCTCGACCAGGCGCCCGAGCGCCACGTCGGGCGAGAAGCCGAACTCGGTCGGGTCGAAGTCGCCGTAGGGGTCGTCGCTCAGCATGTAGCCGAGGCGGAACGCCGACGAAACCGCGTTGTCGTCGGGCGCGCCGTCGCCGTTTCGGTCGAGCGTCGCGTCGTCCGCGTACTCGGACTCGTTGCCGATGGCGGTCCGGTCCTCGACCCGGGCCTGCGGGATCACGTCGTCGGGACCGACGACGACGACCGAGCGCAGCTCCGGCAGCCCGCCGTTGTCGGCGCGCAGGTCGTCGACGACGGCGTTGATCTGCGTCACGACCTCGTTCGCAAGCTCGGGCGAGCACGGATCCTGGTCCCAGGCGGTGAACGCCGCGGAGGTCGGCACGCCCGGGCTGCTCTGGACCGGAACGAGGACGCCGTCGGTCTCGGCGGCCAGCGTCTCGAGCTCGGCGAGCGCGGACTGGGTCGCGGCGGCGCCGTCGCGCGCGGCCATCCGCCCCGGGTCGACGAGGTAAAGCGCCTTGGTCGAGGAGGGCACGCTCGACGGGAACGGGATCTGAACGCCCGAGCTGAGCGGGCGCGCCGGGCAGTCGGGCACCGCGGCCGCGGGCGCGTCGGTCCGGCGGATCACGTACGGGTCAGGCGAGGACGCGCCGTTGTAGGCGGCGACGTGGGCGATGAACGTCTGCCCCGCCTCCTCGGGGCCGACCACGATGCTGGCCGACTCCTCGGTGGTGTCGCGCTGGATCGAGCTGCCGCGGACCTCCAGCTCCGTGCGGCGCATCGCGATGTCCTGCACCTGGTCGGGCGCGAGGATCGTCTCGTCGGTGGGCTCCTCCGCCGCATCGCCCACCGGGGTGCGCCGCATTGCCGTCCGCCGCATCGCCGTGCGCCGCATCGGGGTCGGGTCGGGGCCGACCTCGGGGCCGTAGACGAGGAGGTCGTAGTCGGCCGGCAGGTGCGAGAGCGAGATCGTGGTCCGCCCCGCTCCCGGCGTGAAGGTGAAGAAGTCCGAGTCGCCGGCACTGTCCAGGTGCCCGGTCAAGAGCGCCTCCTCACCGATCTCGCGCGCCCCGCCTGGCTCATCCCCGGGGTCGCGCGAGTCGTCGACCGAGGTAACTACCTCGTTCGATTCGACCGAGAAGCCGCCGCCCTCGATCGTCAGCTTTGCTCCGTCGATCGGCCCCAGCACCGACCCGGGCTCGACGCGGATCACCATCGTCGCCTGGTGGACGCCGCTCTGCCCCTGGCATCCCGGCGCCAGCTGGAACGTGAACGGGCCCGCGTTCGTGCCCTCGGCGGGGTTACCGACGCCGAGGTCGCGCGCGGGCCCACCGTCGAGCGCCAGCGTCGTCCCGCCCGGTGCTGGGCGGGCGGTGCCCGGGGCGGTGAAGACGGCTCGGGCGCTCGAAGCCTGGCTGCAGTCGATCGAGAACGTCGCGGTGAACGTGATCAGGTCCGCGTCGCGGACGTCCGCCTCGCCGAGCAGGCCGGCGAGGTCGAGCGACTCGTACGGGATCTCGGAGTGGTCGAGCATCGCGAGCACCACGTCGCCGACGCTCAGGTCCTGCAGGCTGGGCTGCGGGAGCAGTCCGACGAGCTGCGCGACGGTCGCGCCGCCGAGCTCGGCGTCGGTCAGGTCGCCCAGGGTGCGGCCGTTGCACGCGCCGCAGTTGAGGATCGACGCGAACTGGGACGCCTCCGCGCTGCGGAACGGCTCGATGGAGAGATCCAGCTCGCTCAGCAGGAAGTCGGCGAGCGGCGCGGCGGAGTCGCCGGCGCCCAGGTCCACGTCGAGCAGCGAGATCGGCTCTGAGAAGTAGGCGGAGAGGTCGTCGCCGAGGATCTCGAGGTCGACAAGGGTGGTCTCGGAGAGCACGACGCCGCTGGTGCAGTCGAACGGCTGGCCGGCGAGGAAGTCGCACCAGCCGCCGCTCGGCTCGGGGAGCGCCGCGAGCGGCCGGATCCCGAGCACGATCGCCGCCAGGCTCGTGCGCCGCATCGCGGTCGAGTTGAGGTCGATGTCCTCCAGGGTCAGCGCGCCGACGCCGTCCGGGTTGATCTCGAGCGCGTCCTCCATCGTCAGCGTCTGCAGCGGGGCGTCGATGCCCAGCAGCTCCTGCCAGGTCGTGTTGCGAAGCCCGATCTCGGAGAGCAGGGCGAAGCGCAGCGCGGTCCGGCGCATCGGCGCCGAGAGCAGGCCGGTGCGGCGCATCGGGGTGCGGCGCATCGCGGCCGAAGCGATGTTGGTGCGCCGCATCGCCGTGCGGCGCATCGCGGTGCGGCGCATCGGCGCGGCCTGGGCGTCCTCGGCGGCGTCGAGGGCGGCGGTCGGGTCGAGCGCCGAGAGCGGGATCCGCTCGTGCCCGGCGGCGTCGATGCCGGGGTCGACGGCGAGCTCGATCGGGCCCGACGGCGGGCCGGTGTTGCCGATCAGGCGCGCGAGCGCCGTCCGGGCGCCGTGGTCGCAGCCGCCGAGGATCAGGATCTTCGAGCCGTCGAGCGTCAGCCCGGTCGGGCCCGCGCCCACCAGGTTCCCGCACTGCTCGAAGAGCACGCGACCGCCGTCACCGAAGCCGTCGTCCAGCACCGGCGTCGCGTTCTCGGTCAGGCGCATGACCGCCCAGCGGTAGTGCTTCGGGAAGCCGTGGACCTTCGACCCGGTCACGAGCGGCCGGCCCGTCGAGTCGACCACGATGTCGGCCGGCTCGAACCCGAGGCCCGGGTACATCAGGCCGCCGACGACCTTCCCGCCCGAGCCGAACGAGGGGTCGAGCGCGCCACCGGCGTCGAAGCGCGCGACCATCCCCACCCCGGCCGCGGGGCCGGTCACCAGGAAGCGCCCGTCGGCGAGCGTCGCGAGGGCCGCCGCGTAATCCTCGCCGGAGTGGAGGTTGTGGACGGCGATCCCGCCTGAGCCGAAGCCGGAGTCGGGCGTGCCGTCCTCGTTGAAGCGGGCGAGTCCCGTGTCGGCGCTCACCGAGCCGGCGAGCAGCACCTTGCCGTCGGCCAGGACGGCGAGATCGTTGGCGACCGCGTCCTTGCCCGGAAAGGTGGCGCGGGCGATCCCTCCGCCGGCGAACGCCGGGTCGAGCCCGGTGGCCGTGACCCTCGCGAGGGTGAAGACGTCGCTGCCGCCGCTCGTGGCACGGGCGATGACGTAGGCGGCCCCGTCGCCGGCCGGGGCGATCCCGGTCGGCTTCGCGTAGTGCCCGCCGAGGTCGACGGTGACCTTGCCGGCCGAGCCCCACGTCATGTCCCTGGCGCCGTCCTCGGTGAAGCGCTCGACCGTGATCTTGCCGTTGGAGCTCGATCCGCCGGCGACGAGGATGCCGTCGTCGGGCGCCAGCGCCGTCGCCGCCATCCGATGCGGCGCGACCGAGTTCGTGTGGACCTCGCCGCCGGTGCCGAACGTGGCGTCGGTGGCGCCGGTCTGCGTGACGGCGTGGAGGAAGACGCGATCGGATGAGTTCTTGAGGAGCCCCGCGAAGACGATCCGGCCGCTCGCCTGGACCATCGGCGCGTCGACGGCCTCGAAGCGGTCCGAGCCGAGCTTCACGAAGCCGGCGGTGCCGAACTCATCGTCAAAGTCGCCCGGATCGGCGAGCGCGAGGGGCACGGAAACGGCGAGCGCGACGACAAGGGCGGCAATCGCCGCCCTGAATCCCCTACGCGCCGAAGTCACGGCGCCCGCACTTGTGCCCCCCGATGCCATTGGGCGAGTCAGAACATACCGCCCCAAATGGGTGAAGCGCATTACCCGAACGGTCTGCCCGGGGCGGTTACCGCATCGCAGGTACCAGCTGACCAGCCGGTCGGTTTCTCTACGCTTGACGCGTGCCAGAGGAACAGCTCACGGACGTCGGCCGCGGCATCACGATCTGCCACGAGAGCTTCGGCGACCGGTCCGACCCGCCGGTCCTGCTCGTGATGGGGCTCGGGATGCAGATGGTCGGCTGGCACCAGGACTTCTGCCGCGAGCTCGCGGATCGCGGCTTCCACGTGACCCGCTACGACAACCGCGACACGGGCCACTCGACGCTCTTCGACTTCAGTCCGCCGGCGCTCGGCCAGATGGTCGCGCGGCGCTTCACCGCCGAGCAGTACCGGCTCGAGGACATGGCCGAGGACGCGGCCGGCCTGATCGAGGCGCTCGAGCTGGGCCCGGTCCACCTCGTCGGCGCCTCGATGGGCGGGATGATCTCCCAGACGCTCGCCGCCCGGCGCCCCGAACTCGTCCGCTCGCTCACCTCGATCATGTCCAACACCGGCTCCCGGATCACGGGCCAGCCCGCGCTCAGCGTCGATGCGCGAGCTCCTGAAACGCGCGCCCGACGACCGCGAGGGATCATCGAGCACTCGGTCAAGCTGTTCACGCTGATCGGGACGGCGGGCTCGGACCAGGACGAGATCCGCGAGATCGCGGCGCAGCAGTACGACCGCGGCCACGATCCCGCCGGCGCCGGCCGCCAGCTCGGCGCGATCCTCAAGTCCGGCAACCGCACGAGGCTCCTGCGCCAGATCAAGGCCCCGACCCTCGTGATCCACGGCAAGTCCGACCGGCTCGTGCGCCCCTCGGGCGGGCGCGCGACCGCGAAGGCGATCCCCGGGGCGCGATGCTGACGGATCGACGAGATGGGCCACGACCTGCCGCGCCACGTGCTGGGGCGCAGATGATCGAGGCGATCGTGTCGAATGCGGAGAGGGCGGAAGCCGCGGGCGCCGGCCGCAAAGCGGCGGCAGCCGCTGCCTAGCGTGGCAAGCTCTTCGTATCGCTGAGCTCTTCGACACCTCCTCCCTCGACAAGCCGAGCCGCTCGACCCGGACCTGCCCGGGCCATTCCCGGTCGGCCGCTACGCCGCGACCTGCGCGCGTTCCTCGCGCCGGCGCGCGAAGGTGCTGGTGATGGGCGAGATCACCGGGTTTCGCAAGGCGCGCAAGGCCGCCTACTTCGAGCTGCGCGACGCCGAGGGCGCGATGCCGTGCTCGATGTGGCTCTCGGACCTCGACGGGCTCGGAATCGACGACTCGCTGCTGGTCGACGGCGCGGGGGTCGTGATCGGGGGCGGGCTCGACTACTACCCGGGCAGCGCCACCTCCTCCCCCTCGTTCTGTTCCGCGTCACCCACCTGCGCCTGGCCGGCGAGGGCGACCTGCTCGCCCGGCTCGCCGCGCTGCGCAAGCAGCTCGAGGCCGACGGTCTGTTCCGCCCGCAGAAGGAGCTGAGCGTCCGCTGCTGCCGAAGACGATCGGCGTCGTCACCGCCCGGGGCAGCGCCGCCTGCCAGGACCTGCTGGCCGGGCTCGAGCGCCGCGGCTGGCGCGGCACGCTGGTCTGGGCCGACGCGCCGGTGCAGGACCGCCGCGCGGCGCCGCGCGATCGCCTCGGCGCTGCGCGGGCTCGCGGAGCAGCCGTCGGTGGACGTCGCGGTCGTCTGCCGCGGCGGCGGCTCGCTCGCCGACCTCTGGGCGTTCTGCGACGAGATCGCTCTGCCGGACGGTGGCGCTGCTGCGGCTGCCCGTGATCAGCGCAGTCGGCCACGAGTCCGACCGGACGCTGATCGACGACGTCAGCGCGGTCTGCTGCTCGACCCCGACGCACGCCGCCGAGGAGCTGGTGCGGGTCGACGTGCGCGGCGGCGCGCAGGGAGCTCTCGCGCCGGCGCGCAGCTGGCGGCGCGCGCGGGCGCCGGCGCGGTCGGTCGCGCGGGCAGCGGCTGGCGCAGCTCGCGGGCGCGCCGGAGCGCACGGTCCGCGACGAGCGCGCGCGGCTTCACCAGATGCTCCGCGAGGTGCGAGCCTCGGCGACCCGCCGGATCGGCGAGCGCGCGACGCCCTCGCCTCGCGCTTCGCGCTCGTCGCCGCGCGCAAGGCGGCGGCGGGCTCGGATCCCGCCCAGGCCGAGTCGAAGCTCGCCGCGTTCGACGCGGCGGTCCGCGGCCACGACCCGCAGCGGACGCTCGAGCGCGGCTACGCGCTGGTCGAGTCCGAGGCCGGCGAGGCGGTGACCAGCGCCGAGGCGGCGCGCGGCCGAGGAGCGCGTGCGCGTCCGGTTCGCCGACGATGCCGTCCGCGCGCGGATCGAGGATCCCGACGATGAGCTGACGAGGCGCAGAGGCCGAGCACCTACGAGCAGGCGGTCGAGCGCCTCGAGCAGATCATCCAGCGCCTCGACTCGGGCGAGGCCGAGCTCCGCGAGACGCTCGCGCTCTGCAGCGAGGCGAAGGAGCTGATCGTCTTCTGCAAGGGCGAGCTCGAAGCCGTCTCGGGCGCGCTCAAGGAACTGAAGCTCGGCGAATTGGTTGCAGACCTCGAGCAAACCTGATTGGCTGTCGCCGGTGCGTAAGGGGGCCTTACTCATGACGGTCGGGGCCGTGCTCGCGGTGGCGAGCGTCGCCCAAGCGGCGACCTACCGGGTCACGAAGCGTGGCGATCACGCCCCCGACGGTTGCTCGCCGGCCGATTGCACCCTCCGCGATGCCATCCAGGCGGCCAACAGCACCGTCGGCGTGGCCGATCGTGTCGTCCTTCCGAGCCGCAAGCCGTACCGGCTCGGCGTCCCCGGGGGCCTCGAGGACGAGGGTGCCACGGGCGACTTCGATATCAACTCCCCGCTCGAGATCGTCCACCGGGGCAAAGGAAGGGCGAAGGTCAGCGGAGCCATGATCGACCGCGTGTTTGACGCGTATGCCTCGATCACGGTCCGGAAGCTGGTGCTCACGCGCGGCAAGGCCCTGCGCTACGGCGGCGCGATCAGGGCGGAAGCCCGGGTGGTCGTGGTCGACTCGGTGATCAAGGGGAACGAGTCCGGCAGCTGCGGCGGCGGCATCCACACGCATCACCGCTATCCCCTTCGCATCATCCGATCGAGCGTGGTCGGAAACAAGTCCGCGCAAGGGGGTGGCGTCAGCAACAGCTGCTTCGGCACCGGCGGTCCGCTCACCATGATTCGCAGCACGATCGCCCGCAACCGGGGCGGCATCGACAGCTTCGGCGACTTCATCCCCTCCGGCGGCGGCATGTACTTCAAGACGGCGCCCCGATTTCTGTCGACGATCAAGAACAGCACCTTTGCGGGTAACTCGACCGGGCCGGCGCGCAACGACTCCGACGGTGGCGGGCTCTACGTGGACCTGGGCGGGCTGCGTGTGACGGGGTCGACCTTCAGCGACAACCGGGCCGGTGACGGGGGCGGCGGCATTGAGGTTCACGACCCGGAGCCGCTCAGCCTCACCGACACCACGATCAGCGGCAACCGCGCCAGGGGCAACGGCGGCGGCATCGACTTTCTGAGTGGCGAGATGTCGATGAACGCCGTCACCGTCGTCCGCAACGTCGGCAACTCGGACGGCACGCTCCCCGGGCGCGGAGGCGGGATCCTCTATGGCGACGGGCTCAGCATCGAGAACTCGCTGATCGCGCTGAACCGGCTCGGCGGCCCGGGCGGCGGGTCAACTCGCAACGACTGCGCCGGCGAGGGCGCGATCGACTCGTCCGGCCACAACCTCTTCTCGAGCCTGTCGCTCTGCGAGCTCGACGGCCCGGGCAACCTCGTGCGCAAGAACCCGAGGCTCGGCAAGCTCGCGCGAAACGGTGGCCCGACGAAGACGGTCGCCCTCAAGAAGGGCAGCCCGGCGATCGGCGAGGCGAAGCGCTCGACCGCCCCCGCCAAGGACCAGCGCGGGCGCAAGCGCGACCGCCGGCCCGACGTCGGCGCCTTCGAGCGCTAGACGCGCCGGCTCGCGCGACTGAAGCTCGGAAAGCAGGGACCGGTCCCCCCGAACCGGTCCCGTTCCCCACTCCCTTGGAGTTGCCCCACGGTATTCCCTGCGAGGAGGCCAAGATACGGCCGTTCGCCGCAACATGGGTGCGGGGAACTACGCAATGCCAAACGGTGTCGAAGCTACGCCGCGTGCAGGTGACGGCCGCGCACCAGCCGCGAGGCGATCAGCTCCGACCACTCGGCCTCGGTGAGCCGGTACGGAGTGGTGTCCGCGAGCCAGCGCTCGAGGATCTCGCTGAGCGCGTCAGGGTCCTCGAGGTTCGGGAAGTGCGCGGCGCGCGGCATCGTCTCGAAGCGCGAGCCCGGGATCAGCTCGTGCGCCGCACGGCCGTGGGCGATCGGGATCGTGCGGTCGCGCTCGCCCCACGCGATCAGCGTCGGCACCGGTCCCAGTAGATAGAGCCGGTCGAGCGCCGAGACCTTCTGGCCGTGGCGGTCGATCACCGCGCGCAGGGACTGCAGGAACGCCTGGCGCGAGCCGGGCGCCTGGAGCGGGCGGAGCGCTCGGGTGACCGCCTTCAGGTAGGGCGCCTTGCGCCAGCCGAGCCTGCCGAGCCCGGCGGAGACACCGTCGATCGCGCCGAGGACGCTGCGATGACACGCCGCGCGCACCAGCGCGCTCGCGCCCGGCAGCGCGGCGCCGCGGAGCAGCGGGCTCACCTCGCGGCCGAGCCCGCCGCTCGAGATCAGCGCCAGGCGCTCGACCTTGTGCGGGAACTGCCAGAAGAACACCATCGCGATGCCGCCGCCGAGCGAGTGGCCGACGAACGTCGCCGACTCGATCTCGAGCGCCGAGAGCAGGTCGCGGATCACCGCGGCGTGGGCGCCGAGCGCGTAGTCGCCGCGGGGGGTGGCCGAGTCGCCGTGGCCGATCAGGTCGGGGACGATCACGGTGTGGGTCTCGGCGAGGCGGAGCGCCACCTCGCGCCAGTGCTTCGACGAGTTGACCATCCCGTGGACGATCACCAGCGGCGGCCCGGAGCCGGCCGTGCGGTAGATCACCTCGTGGCCGTGGAGCTGGATGCTCCAGGCGGCGAAGGGGTCTGGGCTCCCGGACGCGGACAAGGCGTGAGCGTAGCGGCGAATCCGTTTCGCGTGGGCGGGTGTCCGGGTAGGGCGGAACTCGGGACTGGAATCCAGGTAGTTAGGAGGCTCGATGAAACGTTTGATGACCGGCTTTGCCGTGGCCGCCCTCATGGTCGCCGTGGCACAGCCGCAGGCCGCGGGGGCACGGGAGCCCGACCAGGTGTGCGGGATCGAGCCCGGGCAGGGTCTCTTCAACTACGTGAAGGTCTGGGACATGTCGTGCCGGAAGGCGCGCCAGATCAGCCGCAAGGCGGAGCGGAAGTTCTGCAGCGGATCCGACGTCTGCGACGTCGACCGGGGCGACTTCATCCTCGGGGAGGTCCGCGTCCGCGGCTGGGACGTCAAGCTCAAGCTCGGCTACGAGTCCTACCGGGCGCGCAGCGAGAAGAACGGCAAGCGGTTCATCCACAAGGCGGCGGCATGAGGCGGGCATCCCTGCTTGCCGCCGTCGCCCTCCTGGCGATGGCGATGGTGCAGTCCTCCGAGGCACGCGAGAGTGCTCGGACCACTGGCGCGACCGTTCTCGAACCCGGCTGGCGCCTGCCGACGGTCACGGGTGTCAAGGGCAATCGGGTCTACACGTCGAGCGGCACGCGCTGCGGGGCGTCGAAGTTCGGGACCTGGAGGCTCCGCAACGGAGTCAAGCTGCCGGGCCGCAGGGGATACGTCGTCTACAGGGTGAGGCTCACCGGCGACCAGAAGCTGCACAAGCCGAAGCTGATCCGCTTCCACGGCAATCTGGGGAGCCGGCTGAAGCAGAGGACGCGCAGGCTGCTTCGCAACGTGAAGTTCCGCTACGACGCGGGCCCGCCGAAGACCGCGCAGAGCATCCGCCGCAACGGCAACGTCCAGGCTACGCGGCCGTTCGACCCGGTGCGCAGACGCTGCTGAGGCATGGCCTATCCGTCCGGCAGGGGTCGCTTATGCCCGAGACGGGTGTACGGTCGGCCTGCGATGGGGGGAAGAGCCCTCGCTCCGAGGGCCGCCGACCCCAACGGACTGGAGGGACGATGAAACGTTTGATGGCCAGCCTCGCCGCGGTGGTGTTGATCGGCGTGGTCGCCTCGCCGCAGGCCGCGGGTGCGCGCGCACCCGACCGGGTTTGCGGGATCGAGCCGGGCCAGGGCTCGTTCAACTACGTGGAGGTCTGGGGCACGTCTTGCAAGACGGCGCGCAAGATCAGCCGGAAGGCCGCGCGCAAGTTCTGCGGTCCCCGGTTCCGCAAGTGCGACGCGCCGAAGGGGAGCTTCGACACGGGCAACATCGAGGTCCGCCGTTGGACGTGCAAGATGCGCGTGGGCTACGAGTCCTACCGCGCGCGCTGCTTCAAGAACAACCACGACCCGCGCTTCGTGCACCGCACCGGGTCCTAGCGCACCGTAAGCTCTCGCCGTTCTTCGAGCGGAGGGAGTCGCGGATGGCGTCGACGGCAGGCCAGGTCTACGAGAACCCGGTCACGGGCGAGCGCGGGGTGATCCTGGCGGGCGACGACGAGGACCGCGACGCGGGCATGGTCGTCGAGCTGACCGTGGCGCCCGGCGGCGCCGTCGCCGCCGAGCACTCCCACAGCTACATCCACGAGACGTTCGAGGTCCTCGAGGGCGAGGTCGGGTTCATCGCTCGACGGAGAGCGCAGCGTCGGGGGACCCGGCACCAAGGTCGAGATCCCGGTCGGGGCGGTACACGACTGGTGGAACGCGGGCCAGGGCAAGGCTCGGGTGATCGTCACGGTCGACCCGGTCGGCCGCTTCGACGAGATGATCAAGACGCTCTATGGGCTCGCCCGGGACGGGAAGACCAACGACAAGGGGATGCCCAACCCGCTCCAGCTCGCCGTCTTCGCGAAGGAGTTCCGGCCCGAGATCGAGCTCACGAGGCCGCCGCGGGTGGTCCAGGCCCTCCTGTTCGGGATCCTCAGCCCGATCGGCAAGGCCCTCGGCTACCGCGCCACGTACCCGGAGTACGAGGCGCCGCACGGACACGTCGAGGTGCCGGCGGACCTCCGCCACCTCAGCGCGAACGAGGCGCCGGTCGACTAGAGGATCAGGTCGAGACCGTCGGCGTGGATCGGCTCAGCGCCCGGCGATCCGGCCCAGGAACGGGATCAGGCGGTCCACGAACGCGTTCTCCGGGCTGGCGGAGTTCGGGTCGTTGTGGGTGTAGGTGTTCTCGCGGTTGACCAGGGTCAGCCGGCGCTTGGGGATATCCGACTGCTTGGCGAGCGCTCTCGCTGACGCCAGCACCCCCTCGCCGCCGAGGGCGGCGCCGAACGCGTAGATCCGGGTGCTCTTCCTCAGGTCGTCGCCGTGCGTCGCATCGAGGTCGAGGATGTCCTGCGCGGGGTTGGCGTTTCCGTTGGCCACGCCGCGGGAGTCGATCGTCAGGCGCTGCGGGTGGTACCAGGCGCTGCCGTCGGCGCCCTGGACCCAGCTTCCGGAGAGCATTTTCGCGTAGCGCTGGAGCGGGGTGATCTCGCCGGCGCTCTCCCACCCGCGCGGATCGCCGCTGTCGGCGAGCCGCCCGGCGTTGACCTGGGCCGCGAGCAGCGACGGTGGTGAGCTGTCCGCGTCGACCGCGTAGCCGAACTGGGCCTCGTTCGTGGGCTGCACTGGCGGCTTCAGATCCGCCGGCAGCAGGGGGAAGCTCCAGCCCAGCGAGATCTCGTCCGGGTTCACGACGGTTCCGGTCGACCCCGTCGCCGAGAAGATCCCGAGGAACGGCGCCCCGATGCCCCCGAAGGCCAGCCACGGAGTGGCGCCCTCTAGCGCCTGGAGCGACTCGGTGGCCTGGTCCTGCGTGACCGGGGTCGGGTTGCTGCCACCGTCGATGTAGACGAGACCGGAGAGGTCCCTGGCACCGGCCTTCCCGTTGAAGTCCCAGGTCGCGTACGCGGTGGTGATCGAGCCGCCCAGCGAATGACCGCCCAGCACGACCCGGCGGTCGCGCTTCGCCGCGGCCTTCACGACGCGACGCAGGTCCTTCACCTCGACGTTCATCCCCCACCCGCGTGCGAACGCGACCTCGGAGTCCGGGATGAGCTCGAAGTGCTCGGTCACGCTCGGGTCGGCGAGCCAGCCGAGGTAGTAGTCGAAGAGCTCCTCGCCGGTGATCTCGTCCCGCTTGGCCTGGTCGAGCACGGAGTGGTCCTCGAGCTGGTTCTCCCGGCGCTCGACGGCCCAGACCTGCCAGCGGCCCCGCGTCGCGCGGACGATGTCGTGAGCGAGCGGCTTGAAGTACGCCGCGCCGCTCGACGTGCCGGGATTGAGGACGAGCACGTGCTTCGCCTGCTTGTAGCCGACCTTGAGCACGCCCACGCGGTCGAGGGCGTCCGGCGTCGCGGGATCGTCGAACCCCTTCATCCAGGAGATCTCGGCGGCCGGGGCCGACGGCACGAAGAGGGCAAGCGCGAAGCCCGCGGCCGCCGCGGCCACAGCCGATCGTCCCCATCGCCTCACGCGCGCAGCGTAGCCCACGCGGGAAACGCGCTGCCCTACCGTGGGGGCGGCCGCGCGTTCCCGCTACGGCCGCCCCTCCGCGCCCGCCGGGACCCGCTCGACGTCGAGGTCCGGGAGGACCCGCTGGAGCCAGTCCGGGCACCACCAGTTGCGCTTGCCAAGAGCTGCATCACGGCCGGCACCAGCACCATCCGCACGACCGTGGCGTCGAGGAAGATCGCCGAGGCGAGGCCGATCCCGAAGAGCTTCAGGAAGGCGTCGGGGGCGGTGAGGAAGGCGAGGAAGACGACGACCATGATCGCCGCCGCCGCGGTGATCACCCGCGCGGTCTTCGCCAGGCCGTCGGCCACCGCGCGCCGCGTGTCGCCGTGCTTCAGGTACTCCTCGCGGATCCGGGAGATCAGGAAGACCTCGTAGTCCATCGAGAGCCCGAACAGGATCGCGAACATCATGATCGGCATGAACGGCGCGATCGGCACCTCGCGGTCGAGCCCGATCAGCCCGCCGAGCGTCCCGCCCTGCGCGAACAGCGTCATCACGCCGTAGGCGGCGCTCACCGAGAGCAGGTTCATGATCGCGGCCTTGAGCGAGATCAGCGGGGAGTGGAAGGCGACCAGGAGAAGCAGGAACGAGAGGCCGACGACCCCGGCGATGAAAACCGGCAGCTTGTCCTTGACGTACTCGCTCTGGTCGTCGAGGGCGGCGACGATCCCGCCCACGTGCGCGGTGATCCCCGCGGCGCCGAGCGTCTCGGGCAGGACGTCCTCGCGCAAGTCCTTGACCAGGTCCTGGGTCGCCTCGTCCTGGGGGGAGGTGGTCGGGATCGCGGTGACGATCGCCGCGGTGCCGTCCTCGCTCACCACCGGGTCGCTCACGAACGCGACGCCGTCCTCCGAGCGCAGGCGGTCGGCCAGCGCGTCGATCTCGCTCGCGGCCGCGGGGTCGGGCAGCTCGGCGGCGATCACGATCGGGCCGTTGGAGCCCGCGCCGAAGCCCTCCGTCTGCAGGTCGTAGTTCTGGCGGGTCATCGAGTCGGCCGGGTCGTTGCCGGCGTCGGGGAAGCCGAGTCGCATGCCGAGAGCCGGGGCCGCGATCGCCAGGAGCAACGCGGTGGCGCCGATCGCGAACAGCCACGGACGGCGCTGGACGGTGTGGCTCCAGCGAGCGGCGGGTGACTCGGAGTCGCCCTCGGCACGCAGGTTGCGGCCGAAGAACGGGATGTGGAGGCGGTTCACCTTCGGTCCGAGGTAGGCGAGCAGCGCCGGCAGCAGGGTGATCGCCGCGAGCATCACCACCAGCACCGCGATCGAGGCCGAGAGGGCGACCCCGTACATGTACGGCAGGCCGGTGAGGAAGAGGCCGAGGACGGCGATCACCACCGTCGCGCCGGCGATCACCACGCTGCGCCCGGCGGTCGTCAGGCACTCGACGAGCGCGTCGTGCACGTCCTTGCCGGCCGCCATCCCGGCGCGGAACCGGGTCAGGACCAGGAGCGCGTAGTCGATGCCGACTCCGATCCCGATCAACCCGGAGACCGCAGTGGTCCAGTCGGGGACGTCGACGACGTTGGCCAGCAACGCGATCAGGCCGGCGGAGGAGATCCCGAGGCCGATGAGCGCCATCGCCAGCGGCAACCCGGCGGCCACCACGGAACCGAAGGCGATCAGCAGCACGACGGCGGCGAGCAGGAGGCCGACCCCCTCCGGGCTCCCGGCCTCCTGGGCGCGGTAGATCGGATCGCCGCCGAGCTGGATCTCGAGGCCGTCGCCGGAAGCGGATCTCGGCCGCCTCGACGAGCTGCTCGCCGTCCTCCTTCTCCACCTCCCAGCCGGGGATCGTGAGGGGCAGGGTCGTCGCCCCGATCGTGCCGTCCTCGGAGATCCGGATCTCGGTCTCCTCGGCGATGTGGTCGACCTCCTTCGCCTCGGCCAGGAAGGCCTCGACGCGCTCGGTGACCTCGGGGCTGTCGGCGCCGGCCTCCGCCTTCCACGCGACATAGACCTCCTGCCCCGAGTAGCCGTCGAAGGCGCTCTCGGTGAGCGCCGCGGCGGCCTTCGATTCGGAGCCGGGGGTGTCGTAGTCGGCGTTGTACTCGCCCGCCAGCGCGGAGCCGACGCCGATGATCACGACCGCGGCGACGATCCAGGTCAGGACCATCGTCCCGCGGCGGCGGTAGGCGATGTCGGCGAGGCGGGCGAGGTGACGCGTCATCTACGGTCCTTTCCGGGGTTGGGCTCGTGCGCGGCGTGAAGTCTTAGCAGCACACCAATCAAGACCGCCGGCGCGGTGAAAATTCATCGCGCGTGAGCTAGATGCGCTCGGCGCCGTGCCCCACTCCCGCGCCCGGGGCCGCGCTCCAAGGACAATCATGTTGCCCGCGCGGGTCGATCGCCTCCAGCCGCGCGGGCGCGACGTCACCGACTATCCGCTCTACTGCAACGAAGCCCTACATTCCGCGGTTTATCTTGCGAATAGCGGGGGTGGGATTCGAACCCACGACCTCCGGGTTATGAGCCCGGCGCTCGGGTTAGAGCGCTTGTTCGCGGGCCAACTATGGCCGCACACGCCAGCCCCACGACCCATGGGAGGTAGAGGTAGAACCAGTGGTCCACCGCGAGCTGAAGGGCGAGCAGTACTGCCCCCGCGAGCGCAGCAACCCGCCCGAGGTCGCGTCGGCGAGGGACGAACGCCACGACCACAGCCAACACCGGCGCCTCAGCGCCAGAACGGCAGTCTGCAGCCAGTCCACTCCTTCGGCCTGCCCCCACACACTGAAAGGGCTCTCCCGGTTGAGCTGGCTCTCAGCCGTGCGCTCCCAGAATGTTGCGAGTCCTGGGTCGATTGCCGGATGGGCGAGCAGGATCGCCGCCGCCACCGCAAATGCCACGGTCGCGATGATCACTGGCCGCAGCGCCGCCCACCGGGGCCGCCATCCCTCCATCCGATCCAGCAACCCCCGCTCCCCCACCACATACAGCGGCACCAGCGCCAGCGGCGCGAACTTCGCCATGCGCCGCCGGCCGCGATGAACCCGCCCCGCGCCACCGGCGAGCTGAAGAAGCACGAACCCCCAGATCAGGAGCGCCGCGACCAGCGAGTCGTTCGAGTTCGACTGCAGCGCGAACGCCGTGTACGGGTAGGCGAGCCAGGCGAACGCGAGGACCACCCCCGCCGGCCCTCGGCCGCGCGCCGCCGGTCCCCCGGCCACGAGCCGCAGCCGCCCGAGCACGAACAGCCCGACCACCGTCGCCAGGTCGAAGAAGATCGCCGCGGCGTGGGCGGCCGGGCAGGTCGTCCCATTCGCCACTCCAGGGCAGCGCCAGCTCGAACGGGACGTAGGCGTAGTAGTTGGCGGGGCCGTAGGTGTCGCCGAGTTGGGTTGTCGTCGGGGAAGGCGTTCTCGCCGTAGATCGGCTCGCCGTGGGTGATTCGGTCGGCGCCGATCACGCCGGCGTAGCCGACGTCGATCACGCCCGAGTCGGCGACGTTGAGGCGACCCGGAACGCGATCAGGAACAGGCAGTCGCGATCGCGAGGAAGGGAGCGGGGTCGCTCGGTCGGAGCCCGTCGCGCTTGCCGAGGCCGCGGAAGCCGATCCAGAGCATGCGGCACAGCAGGTAGACGAGCGGCGGGTAGACCGAGCGGCACCGAGACGCCGATGTCGCCGCGGTCGAAGAAGAAGTGGCTGATCCCGAAGCTGAGCAGGACCAGCAGGTCGAGGTGGACCAGCTTCCACGGCCGGCGGAAGTCGAAGAGGCCGAAGAAGAACAGCGCCGCGAGCGGGATCCAGACGTACCAGCGCGTTCAGCGCGTGGCCGAACTGGCCCTCGTAGCCGCGCGCCATCGGCCAGGCGACCTGGTCGCCGGTCCACGACTCGCGGACCTCGTCGGTGTGCGGGTCGACGATCAGGACCTGGACGACCTCCTCGTCGCCGTCGAAGTAGCCGACCTGCCACTTCTCGGGCGGCTTCGCCTCCATCCGGACCTCGAGGCGCTTGCCGAGTTCGGCCGAGACCTCGGCGACGTTCTCGTCGCCGTTCGCGATCCGCACCGCCTCCCGGGCTGAGACCTGGAAGCCCTCTGGCGTCTCCGGATACGTCGTCGGTGGGACCGGAGCCTGCGCGCCCGCCTGATCAGTCGCGACCAGCGCCAGCGCGGCGATCGCGCAGAGCGACGCGTGCCGCATGCGTGATCGTCCCGGTCCCATGGACCGGAATCATCGCGGCAGGACCGGCTCCCTGCCGCGGCAACCCGGGCTCCGCTCAGTCGGCGATCTTCGGGCTCCTGTCCCGCTCGCAGCTCTCGCCCCGGCCGAGCTTGTTCTTCGCGGTCTTCGCGAACCAGACGGCGGTCGTCGGCGGGTAGTTCGGCCTGCGAACGAACCAGTTCCCGCGGCTGTCGCTGCGGTCCGAGCCCATCCTCTTGAGCTCGCCGAAGATCGTCTCGAAGACGACGACCTTGCGGTCGGCGCTGCAGGCGCGCTTCGGCGACTCGACCTTGCCCATGAAGACCCAGTCGTCACCGACCGGCGGGCCCACCGTCTGGCAGAAGCCGTTGCCGCAGAAGAAATCGAAGGTCAGCTCGGTGGGAGCCCTCCGCTCCGCTCCCGAGCCCGCTCCCGCGACCCCCGTGGCGCTCGCTCCCACCGGCGACCACCGCCAGGAGCACCATCCATCTGCGCATCTGCCCCACCTCCTTCGTGCGGCCACGGACCGGCCGCTTCGGCCCGACGCTAGCCCCGGTCGCCTCTGGGCCTGTGTGACGATCCGCTCAGTCGCGGCGGCCTCTAACCTCACGCCGCATGGCGATCACCGCCTCCGAGGCAAGGCAGACGATCCTCGACGACCTCGCTGCCGCGATCGATCAGGTCGCGCTCGCGGTCGCCGCGCTGGGCGAGGCGTTCGAGCTGCTCCCGGAGGCCGCCGGCGAGCGCCTGGAGGACACGCTGTTCCGCCCGGCGCAGCGGGCCTACGCGCGTGGCAAGCGCACCCACGCGGGGTTCGCGGAGCGGCACGGGCTCGCGACGCGCGCGTTCGACCTGCCCTCGCCGGGCCTCGACCTCGCAGGGCGCGCCTCGCTCGTGGGTCGAGGAGTCGAGGCGGTGGCGGGCGCGGACCGCCTGATCGCCGAGCTCCAGGACTCGCTGCTCCCGGTCGAGTCGGGCGACGCCGAGCTGCGCGCGGGGCTGAGCGAGGTGCGCGAGCTGCTCGGCGCCGTGCCCGTCGGCGCCCGCGAGTTCCTGCGGACCCTGGGCCGATAGGCCGCCGGATGCGGCCGGCGAGCAGCGACGCGGATCTGGTCGCCGCTCTCTGCGACGGCGACGAGGCGGCGTTCGCCGAGCTGATCGACCGCCACAGCCCCGCGATGGTCCGGGTCGCGCGGACCTACGTGCCCGCGCGCGGTCGCCGAGGAGGTCGTGCAGGAGACCTGGATCGCGGTGATGCGCGGGGTCGACGGGTTCGAGGGGCGCTCGTCGCTCAAGACCTGGATCTTCCGGATCCTCGCCAACGTCGCGATGCGCCGCGGCGAGCGCGAGAGCCGCAGCGTCCCGTTCTCGGCCCTCGCCGCCGCCGAGGACACCGGCGAGCCCTCGGTCGACCCCGACCGCTTCCTCCCCGCCGACCACGAGCTCTTCCCCGGCCACTGGGTCGTGATGCCCGCCGCGCTGGCCGACGCCCGAGGAGGGCCTCCTCGCCGGCGAGACGCGCGAGGTGATCGTCGCGCGATCGAGGCGCTGCCGAAGGCGCAGCGCACCGTGATCGCGCTGCGCGACGTCGAGGGCTGGGGCTCCGAGGAGGTCAGCGAGGCGCTCGAGATCACGCGGCAACCAGCGGGTCCTGCTCCACCGCGCGCGCAGCAAGGTCCGAACCGCGATCGAGGAGTACTTCGACGCGATCGGAGGAGATCGACTACGACGCCGTAACGGCTGAGCTCATGGGCGACACTGCAAAGGAGAGCTCCGAATGACGGCCGATACGCCCACGCTTCCGCCCGACGACCTCGCCTGCACCGAGGAGGTCGAGCTGATGACCGACTACCTCGAGGGCGCGCTGCCGGACGCCCAGCGCCGGCGGCTCGAGCTCCATCTCGAGACCTGCCCCGGCTGCACCGAGTACCTCGAGCAGATGCGCACCGTCGCCGGCTCGCTCTCGGGTCTGACCGAGGATTCGATCCCCGGCGAGACGCGCGAGGCGCTGCTCGACGCCTTCCGGAACCTGCGCCGCAACTAGTCGCAATTTCTCCGTAACGCCTGGCGCTGCCGCCGTAACGGGAAGGGCAGGACCCCGATTCCCCCAGGAGGCAGAGATGGCAGCACTGGCACACACGATCGACTCGACACCGCTGAAGGCGACCCGCCGCGAGTGGATCGGCCTCGCCGTGATCGCGCTGCCGTGCCTGCTCTACGCGATGGACCTGACCGTCCTCACCCTGGCGGTGCCGTCGCTCACCGCCGACCTCAACCCGACCAGCACCGAGCTGCTCTGGATCGTCGACATCTACGGCTTCCTGGTCGCCGGCTTCCTGATCACGATGGGCACGCTCGGCGACCGGATCGGCCGCCGGCGGCTGCTCCTGATCGGCGCCGCGGCGTTCGGCGCCGCCTCGGTGCTCGCCGCGTTCGCGCAGACGCCGGAGATGCTGATCGCCTCGCGGGCGCTGCTCGGGATCGCCGGCGCGACGCTCGCGCCCTCGACGCTGTCGCTGATCCGCAACATGTTCCGCGACGCCCACCAGCGGACGATCGCGATCGGGATCTGGGTCACGAGCTTCTCGACCGGCGCGGCGATCGGCCCGCTGGTCGGCGGCGTCCTGCTCGAGAGCTTCCGCTGGGGCTCGGTCTTCCTGCTCGCGGTGCCGGTGATGGCGGTGCTGCTGGCGGTCGGCCCGAAGCTGCTGCCCGAGTACCGGGACCCGAGCCCGGGCCGGCTCGACCTCGCGAGCGCCGCGCTCTCGCTGGTCGCGGTGCTGGCGGTGATCTACGGCATCAAGGAGATCGCCAAGGACGGACTCGGCCGGCGCCGGCGTCGCCCCGCTCGTCGCCGGTCTCGCGGTCGGCGCCGCGTTCATCGACCGCCAGCGCCGCCTGGCCGAGCCGATGATCGACCTCGGCCTGTTCCGCCGCCGCGCGTTCAGCCTGTCGCTGAGCGCGAACACGCTGGCGTTCGCGGTCGTCTTCGGGCTCGAGGTCTTCGTCGCCCAGTACTTCCAGCTCGTGCTCGGCTACTCGCCGCTCGAGGCGGGCCTCTGGAGCCTGCCGGGCGCCCTCGCGTTCGTCGTCGGCTCGCAGCTCACCCGCCGCTCGCGGCGCGGATCGGCCGGCGTGCTGATGCTGGGCGGGATCGTGGTCGCGATCGCCGGCGTCGCGATGCTGACCCAGGTGAGGCGCCGCCGGCCCGGCCTGGTCGTCGCCGGGATCGTCGTCCTCTCGGTCGGCCTGGCGCCGCTCTTCACCCTGGCGCGCCGACATGGCCGTCGGCTCGGCGCCGCCCGAGCGCGCGGGCGCGGCGTCCGGGATCTCGGAGACGAGCTCGGAGCTGGGCGGCGCGCTCGGCCTCGCGATCCTCGGCACGATCGGGACCGCGGTCTACCGAAGCGACGCGGCGGCGGCGCTCCCCGACGGCGCCCCGGCCGAGGCCTCCGACACGATCGGCGGCGCGGTCGAGGCCGCATCCGGCCTGCCCCAGGCGCTCGCGGCCGACGTCCTGGAGCCCGCGCGCGAGGCGTTCGCCCAGGGCTTCCAGGTGGCAGCGACGGTGAGCGGCGTCCTGATCGTCGCGGCCGCAGTGATCGTCGCGCGGCTCCTGCGGCGTCCCGACGCCGAGGCCGCGGAGCCCGTCGCGACCGCCGTGGCGATCGAGCCCTGCACCTGACCCCGGGACGCGGGACGATGAGCTTTACGCTCGATGCCGGTCCGTAAGGGTGTCCCCACCCGAATCGAGGAGCGAGCGAATGTCGCCCAACAAGGATCTGGTCCGCAAGTACATCGACGGCTTCACCAAGTCCGACCACGAGCAGATCCTGTCCTGCCTGACCGAGGACATCGAGTGGACCGTGTTCGGGGCCTTCCGCCTGCAGGGCAAGGAGGCCTACGACAACGAGATCGAGAACCCCGCCTTCACCGGGAGCCCGAAGATCCGGATCGACCGGATGGTCGAGGAGGACGATGTGGTGATGGCCGAGATGACGCTCGAGGCGCAGCGCGCCACCGGGGAGCCGATGCGGGCGGCGATGGGCGAGGTGTTCGTGATCGAGGACGGCCTGATCAGGGAGCGCCGCGCCTACGTGGTCGAGCTCAAGGAGAACGACTACCGGTGAGCGCCGCGACCGAGGAACAGATCGCGCAGGTCAACGGCGTCGAGATCTGCTGGCAGGCGTTCGGCGACCGCGCGGACCCGGCGGTCGTGCTGCTTCACGGCGCGGGCAACTCGATGCTGTCGTGGTCGGAGGACTTCTGCGAGCGGCTCGCCTCGGGCGGGAGGCTTCGTCGTACGCCACGACAGCCGCGACGCCGGGCGTTCGACCACCTACGAGCCGGGCGCGCCGCCCTACTCCTCCGCGGACGTGGTCGCCGACACGGCCGGGCTGATCGACGCGCTCGGGATCGCCCCGGCGCACGTGATGGGACTCTCCGGCGGCAGCGTCACCGCGCAGCTCCTGGCGCTCGACCATCCCGACCGGGTGGCCTCGCTCGTCCTGGAGTCTTCGACCCCCGGCCTTCCGGGCACCGACGCCTCCGACCTGCCCGGACCGACCCCTGAGGTGGCGGCGACGTTCAGCGACGAGGGCGGCGAGCCCGACTGGGCCGACCGCGACGCGGTGATCGATTACCTGGTCGAGGCCGAGCGGCCGTACGCGGGCTCCGGGGGCTTCGACGAGGAGGCGATGCGCGAGGTCGCCGGACGCGTCGCCGACCGCACCCACAACGTCGCGGCGATGGTGACGAACCCGTTCATGGTCGACACCGGTCCCTGGCGCCGGCGACTTGGCGAGTTGCGCGCGCCGACGCTGGTGATCCACGGCGACGACGACCCGCTCTTCCCGCTCGCGCACGGCCAGGCACTCGCGCGCGAGATCCCGGACGCCGAGCTGCTGGTGCTGGAGGGCGTCGGACACGAGTACCCGCCGCCCCGCACCTGGGACGTCGTCGTCCCGGCGATCCTCCGCCACACGGCCGGGGAGGGTTGATGGCTGCGCTGTCGCTGGCGACGGACCTCGGCATGGGCCAGCCGCTTGAGCACGAGCTCGGGGTCTGCCTGGCTGCGCTCGAGTTGGCGGACCGGCTCGATTGCAGCGCCGAGGAGCGCTCGCAGGTCTATTACGTTGCGCTCCTGATGCACCTCGGCTGCACCGGGGGCGCGTCGTTCTTCGCCAGCTGGGTGGGGGGCGACGAGATCAACTTCCAGCGCGGGGCGCAGCATCGTCAGCCCGGCCTCCGAGCCCCTTGAGGACATGCGCCACCTGATCGGCCGCTTCGCGGACGACAGGCCGCTTCCGGACCGCGCGCGCCTGGTTGCGAAGATGATCGCCGGGGGAAAGAAGCGGTTCGAGGGGGTGGCGGCGAACCTGTGCGAGGGCGGGCGGCTTCTGGCCCAGCCGCCTCCACCTTCCAGACGAGGTGGGAGAGGCGCTCGGGCAGGTCACCGAACGCTGGGATGGCAAGGGGGTGCCCGGCGCGGTCGCCGGCGAGGAGATCGCCCGGCCGCTGCGAATCGTGCGGGTCGCGCACGACTTGGTCGCCGTCGCACAGGACCGCGGCGGTCGAGGCGGCGGTCGAGACGCTTCGGCGCCGCCGCGGCCGCGGCTACGACCGCGAGGTCGTCGACGCCGTCGCTCGCCGATCCCGAGGCACTCGTGCGGATCGCGGACGCTCCCGACGCGTGGGAGCGCGTAATCGAGGCCGAGCCCGCGCCGGTGGCGACGATATCGAGCGCGGGGGTGGAGTGCATCGCTCGGGCTTTCGGCGAGTTCACCGACCTCAAGGTCGGGTTTCTGCGCGGGCACTCCGCGCGGGTGGCGGAGCTTGCGGCGAAGGGCGCGGCAGCGCTCGGCTGCTCGCGCGGTGAGATTTCGGAGGTTCGCGCCGCGGGGCTTCCTCCACGACCTCGGCCGGGTGGCGGTGCCTAACGGGATCTGGGAGAAACCCGGCCCGCTGAGCGCCGGCGAGTGGGAGCGCGTCCGCCTCCATACCTACTACACGGAGCGCATCCTCGAGCGCTCGCGCGCGCTGGCGCCGCTGGCCTCTGATCGCCGGGTCCCATCACGAGCGGCTCGACGGCTCCGGCTATCACCGCGGCGCCAAGGCCGGCGCAGCTCGACGTGGGCGCGCGACTACTGGCGGCGGCCGATGCCTACGACGCGATGACCGACGATCGCCCCTATCGGCAAGGCGCTGAGCGCCGAGGCTGCTCGGGCCGAGCTCGGTCGAGATGGTCGAGCGCCGGGGCGCTCGAGAAGCGGGCTACGGACGCGGTCTTGGAAGCGGCGGGCAGCGGACCAGCTCGAGGTGCGCCAGGGCCAATCGCGGCGGGGCTGACCGACCGCGAGGTCGAGGTACTGCGGCTGCTCGCCCAGGGGCGCACGAACAAGGAGATCGCCGCAGGCACTGGTGGTCGCCGAGAAGACCGCCGGCCACCACGTCGAGCACATCTACGCGAAGGTCGGCGTCGTCGACCCGCGTCGGCGCGGCGCTGTTCGCGATGCGGCACGACCTGGTCGAGTAGCGACCGGACAAGATGGGGCGTTCGCCCGATGCCGGCGGCACTCGCCGGCGCTCTTACGGTCGAGCGACTCGTGATCGAGAGTCGCTGGAGGTCGTCGCATGAACACCGTGGTCACCGGCAGGCTCGTGAACGGCGTACGGCTTCACTGCGAGGAGCGCGGCGAGCGGTGCGACCGATCCTCTGCATCCACGGCGTGCGGCAGCACCGGCGACTCGTCTGGGACGACGCTGCCGAGGACCCTGGCGGGACTCGGACGCGTGATCTCCTACGACCGGCGTGGGTGCGGGCGTAGCGAGCCGTCCAGAGCCGTACGCGCGCACCAGCGCCACCGAGCACGCCGAGGACGCCGCGGCGCTGCTTCGATGAGCTGGACGCGGCCCCCGCGATCGTCGTCGGCCGCAGCATGGGCGGAACGATGGCGACGGAGCTCGCGCTTCGCCATCCCGACCTGGTCCGGGCGCTCGTCCTGCTGGAGTCCGACGCGCCGCGCGAGCTCGCGCCCGCAGCGGCCGCAGTGGGTCGACGGTCTCCGCCACCGGCTCGGCGCGATCGCGGAGCGGTCAGGGATCGACGCGGTCGGCGAGGCGCTGATCACCGAGGTCGCGGACGCGGACGCCTGGCGCTCGTTTCCGGCGGAGATCCGCGAGACGATCTCGCGGAAACGGCCCGGCGATCCTCGCCGAGCTTCGGGGCGAATGGTGGCTTCAGGCGGACGAGTCGGAAATCGCGGGAATCGAGCAGCCGACGCTGATCGTGGCCGCCAGCACATCGCCCGCCTCGTTCCGCGAATCGGCCAGGTTGATGACACGCCTGCTGCCGAACGCCCGCCTCGCCACCGTCCCCGGCGGTCATCTGATCGATCCGGCCGGCCCGGACGTGCTGGCGTTCATCGAGGAGGTGCTGGGATGAGGGCGCTTGCCGGATTCCTCGCCGTCTGGGTCATGCCCCGTCCGGGGAACGGCCTGAGCCGCGAGCGCCGGTAGACCTGCGCGATAGGTAAGGTCGAGCGATCGGCGTCACGCACCACAACGTCCCCTCCCGGCCCGAGCCGCAGGGCTTCCACCACGTCTCGGTCGCCACCGGCTCGCGGACGATCTATGTCGCGGGTCAGACCGGCACCGACGCCGAGGGCAATGTCGTCGAGGGGGGCCTCACGGCACAGGCGGAGCGGGCGCTCCTGAACCTGGCGGAGGCGCTCGAGACCGTCGGCGCCGTCGCCGGCGGACGTCGCCAAGGTGACGATGTACGTGGTCGACTGGGACCCCTCGATGGTCGAGGCGCTCTTCGAGGGCGCGGCCAGGGCCGGCACCCAGCGTGAGTTCACGCAGCCCGCGACGACCCTGATCGGGGTCAAGAGCCTGTTCGTGCCCGAGATGCTGATCGAGATCGAGGCGATCGCGGTCGTCGACTAGCGCCTAGGCGACGGCGCGCGCCACGCCCTCCGCCCACCGGGCGAGCTCCTCGCGCAGCTCGGGCGGCTCGTGCACCTCGACGTCGCCGCCGAACATCGCGACCCGCATCGCGAGCCAGTGGAGGTCGTCGTCACCGGTGCGGTACTCGCAGGTCCCCTCGTCCACCGGCTCGAGCTCGTCCCACGCCCAGGGCATCCGGCGGCGAGCCTGTTCGATCGGGAGCCGGACCGTGACGTGCGCCTCGTAGCGGTGCGGCCGCGAGCGGATGCTCTCGGTGACGTAGGCGGCGGCGTCCTTCGCAGGCAGCTCGCGCGCGGTGAATCGCACGCCCATCGACGCCGGGCGCTCGAGCCGGTCGACGCGGAACGTTCGCCAGTCCTCGCGCTTGCGGTCCCAGGCGACGAGGTACCAGCGCCGGCCGAGGTTGACGACGGAGTGGGGCTCGACCTCGCGGCGCGACTCGGCGCCGTCGCGACCGGTGTAGGCGAAGCGCAGGCACTCCGAGTCACGGCAGCAGGCGGCGAGCGTGGTCAGGTCCTGCGGGTCGACGGTCGGGCCGCCGCCGGGCATGGTGATCGTCGCCTGGCCGAGAGCGGCGACCCGGCGTCGCAGGTTCGAGGGCAGGACCTGCTCGAGCTTCACCAGCGCCCGGATCGCCGCCTCCTCGATCCCGGTCACCGACGCCTTCGCCGCGGTCCGCAGCCCGACCGCGATCGCGATCGCCTCGTCGTCGTCGAGGAGGAGCGGCGGCATGGCGGTGCCGGCGCGCAGCGTGTAGCCGCCGGCCGGGCCGGTGAGCGACTCGACCGGGTAGCCGAGATCGCGCAGCCGCTCGATGTCGCGGCGGATCGTGCGGCCGGAGACCTCGAGCCGACTCGCCAGCTCGGCGCCGGGCCAGTCGCGCCGCGCCTGGAGCAGCGAGAGCAGGGTGAGGAGCCGGCTGGAGGTCTCGTTCATGCGCGTTCCATCCTCCTCGATATTGAGGACAGATCCTGACCTAAACCGGTCGTACGGTGCCGCGGAATCAGGAACCGAACGAAGGAGCGAGCGATGGCTGACCGAGACGGATATCCCACGGGCGTCCCCTGCTGGGTCGACAGCGGACGGGTGAGCGCGAAGGCCGCGAAGGACTTCTACGGCGGGCTCTTCGGCTGGGAGTTCGAGAACCGCTCGCCGGAGGGCTTTCCCCCTTACTTCGGCGCCCGGTTGGGCGGTCGCGACGTCGCCGCGATCGGCGAGCAGGCCGAGCAGCTCGACCCGCCCGTCTGGAACACCTACGTCTGGGTCGAGGACGCGGACGCGACGGCGGCGAAGGCGGTTGCGGCGGGAGGCAAGGTCGAGATGGCCCCGGTCGACGCTGGGCAGGCCGGCCGATTCGCGGCGCTGTCCGATCCGACGGGCGCCGGGTTCTGCGTCTGGCAGGCGAACCGGCACCACGGCGCGGTGGCGGTCAACGAGCCGGGCGCCTGGGTGTCGAGCGAGCTGAACACGCCCGACGTCGACACCGCGATGGCGTTCTACGGGAAGCTCTTCGGCTGGGAGGCCGACGATCCCAGCGAGGAAGGCCACGCGACGATCCGCAAGCCGGGCTACGGCGACCACCTCGAGGAGCTCACCCCGGGACTCCGGAAGATGCACGCCGACCTCGGCGCTCCGAAGGACTTCGCGGACGTCGTCGGCTGGCTCACCCCGATCACCGACTCGACCCCCGCGTACTGGAGCGTCACCTTCTCGGTCGCCGACGCCGACGCGACTGCCGGCAAGGCCGAGGAGCTCGGCGGGAAGGTCGTGACGCCGGTCGTCGCCAGCGAGTGGTCGCGGGACGGAGTGCTCGCCGACCCCGACGGCGCGGTGTTCACAATCGGTCAGTTCACGCCGCCGGAGTGAGCGGGTCGTGTTCGCGCAGCCAAGCCCGTACGTGGTCTTACACGTCGCCGTCTCGCTCGACGGGGCGACCGGCGGGTTCGCGCCGGACGTCGCCGCCTTCTACGAGCTGGCGAACGCGTTCGACGAGGACGTGACGCTGGTGGGCGCGGACACGATCCTCGCCCAGGAGGAGGTGCTGGCCGGCGCGCCGCGGCAAGGACCGACCGCAGGCGCGCCGCTGCTCGCGGTGGTGGACAGCCGCGGGCGGGTGAGCGCGTGGGAGGCGCTGCGCGACTGCGGCCACTGGTCGGGGGTCGTCGCGCTCCGTGCAGCCGAGACGCCCGAGGGCACTGCGACCGCGCCCCGCGAGCTCGCGACCGAGGGCGAGCGCGTCGACCTCGGGGTGGCGCTCGCCGAGCTGGGGCGCGAGGGCGCGCACACGGTGCGGGTCGACAGCGGTGGCGCCTTGAACGGGGCGCTCCTGGCACGCCGCCTCGTCGACGAGGTCAGCCTGCTCGTCCACCCGGTGATCGCGGGCAACGGCTCGGCGCCCTGGCACGGCCCGCACCCGCCGCGCCCGGCGACCCTCGAGCCGATCGCGAGCGAGCGCCTCGACGCCGGCGGCCTGGTCTGGCTCCGCTACCGGATCACCGGGGAGCCCGCTCGGCGGTAGGTGCTGCCGATCAGCGGTCGACCCGGGTGAGCCAGTACTCCGTGTCCGGTGTCGGCTCGGCGGTTCCGAACCGCGCGTTCACCACGTAGAGCGAGCGGCCCACTGCGGCGACCGTGGTCGGGATGTCGAAGCCGTCGTCCTTGATCCGGTCGACGATGCGCCCTCGCTTCAGGTCGCGCTTGAGGCGAACCACCGAGATCTTGTTGTTGAAGTTCTGGACGACGTAGAGCAGGCGCCCGCGCAGGAGCAGCCCGTCGCCGTTCCTGACCTTCTTGTCGCCGAGCCGGATCTGGCGCGCCTTGCCGGATCGGGCATCGATCCGCCAGAGGACCCCGGCGTTGCTCTGGACCGCGATCAGGGTGCCGTGGCGCGCGTCGACGATCCCGTTCAGGTTGATCCCAGGTCGAGGCTTGAACCCCCGCAGCTCGATCTCCTTGGACGACGACATGTCGTCCTTCGCGGCGTAGAGGACCGGGCGCTCGGAGTCGGTGAAGTAGGCCCGGTTGCCGGCGAGGGTCACGTCGTTCACGAAGGTGGTCTCGCCCGGCGGCGCGAGCTGGAGCGAGCCCCGGTCGGCGCCGGTCCTGCCGTTGTAGGAGAAGGCCATGCCGGTCTCGCCGCCGGCGACGTAGAGGCGCTCGCGGCGGTTCGCCTGGAGCCCGATCGCCGAGCGCCCGTCGGCGGCGTCGACCGCCACCTCGCCCTCGCCCGTCTTGGCATTGACGCCGAAGACATCACCGGTAGGGATCGAGCCGACGAAGAGCTGCTTGCCCTGGCCCGATGCCACCCCCTCTGGCTCCCAGCCGTTCGGCAGGTCGATCCGGTCCTGGAGCCCACCGCCCCCCGCTACGGCTCCGACTGCAATCGATGCGCCGGCGATCAGCGCTCCCGACAGGACGACGAGGGTTCGTCTCATGATGACCTCCGCGTATTGCCTCTTAGCCGTCGCTACCCGGGCGCTCGCGTCCGAAACGGACTCGTCTCCCGCGCCGGCTCCGCTACGGGATCACGGCGGACCGTTATGTTCCAGGGCGATGGCAACCGTCACCCCGATCGACGAGATCCGGCTCAGCGACTCCGCCGCCCTGTTCGAGGGCAAGGACCAGATCGGGATCTCGAGCTTCATCACCGAGCACCCGCGCGGCAAGGGCCCGGATCTGCACTACCACCCCTACCCCGAGGCGTTCGTGGTCCTCGACGGCACCGCGGTGTTCACGGCCGGCGACGAGGAGCTGACGGTGCCGGGCGGCAACGTGGTCGTGGTCCCGGCCGAGACGCCACATGGCTTCAAGAACACGGCCGACGAGACGTTGCGGGTGGTCAGCATCCACCCGAACCCCGTGGTCGATCAGACCAACCTCTAGCTACTACGTTCGGCTGCCGGAGCGGTCCTACCGAGCGGTCTGCCGCTGCCGCCGCGTCACGGCATCGATCGTCACCGCGAGAAGCAGGACCGCGCCGGTGATGATGAACTTGATGTCGGAGTCGAGCGCGAGCAGGTCCATCCCGTTCGAGATCGACCCGATCACGATGGCGCCCAGCAGCGCGGACCAGATGAAGCCGCGCCCGCCGAACAGCGAGGTCCCGGCGATGACCGGCCCGGCGATCGCGAGCAGCAGCGTGTCACCGGAACCCGACTGCTGGTTCACGGACAGCAGCCGCGACGCCGCCAACACGCCGCCGGCCGCGGCCAAGGTCGATGCCAGCATGAAGACCGAGATCTTGATCCGGTTGACGCGGATGCCGGCGCGGCGGGCGGCCTCCTCGTTGCCGCCGACGGCGAAGACGTGGCGGCCCCAGATGGTGCGCTCGGTGAGGAAGGTGAAGAAGACCATCAGCGCGACGACGATCACGATCGCGAGCGGCACGCCGCGGTCCGCGTTCAGGATCGCGACGGCGACGACGACCGCTGCGGCGACGAGCAGGACTCTGGCCGCGAGGATGGCTACGGGGTCGGCGTCGAGGCCGGACCTCACCCTTCTCTGCCGTTGCAGGAACAAGCCTCCCGCGTACGCCGCGATCACGACCGCGGCGAGGATCCAGCCGACGGCCGGGTCGAAGAAGGTGCTCGTGAGGTCGGTGATGATCGAGTCGGGCAGGTTGACCGAGCCGGTGTCTCCCAGGACCAAGAGCTGGAACCCCTGGCAGGCGAGCAGCCCCGCCAGCGTCACGACGAACGACGGGATCCCGAACCCGGTCACCATCGTGCCGTTGAAGAGCCCGATCGCCGTGCCGACCAGGAGGCCGAGCAGATCGCGAACGCCGGGTCGACGCCTTCCTTCACCGAGAGGACCGCCATGACCGCGGCGGCGAGCCCGCAGACGGCGCCGACGGACAGGTCGATCTCGCCGAGCAGCAGCACCAGGACGACGCCGATGGAGATCGTCGCGACGGCCGCGATCTGCAGCGTCAGGTTGGTGAGGTTGATCGCGCGAGAGGAAGCGGTCGTTCGCGATCTGGAAGATCGTCCAGATGACCGCGATGCCGAAGATGACGCGGAGCGAGCCGAGTTCGCCGCGCGCGAGCCGCCGCAGCCATCGCTCCCGGCGAGAAGCGCTCCTGGACCTCTTCGATCGCGGTGTCGGCTGTCGTCTCGGCGGTGCGCCATCAGAACGTCTGCTCCTCGGTCGGCCGCTCGCCGTTGCCGCCGAACTCGGCGCCGGTGATCGCGGCGACGACCTCCTCCTGGCGAGGTGGCCTTGAGACTGAAGTTGCCGGCGACGCGGCCAAGCCGCAAGACGACGACGCGGTCGGCCACCTGGAAGACGTCGGCGAGGTTGTGGGAGATCACGATCACGCCGAGGCCGCGGTCGCGGAGCCGCTGGATCAGCTCGAGGATGTGCTTCGTCTGCACGACCCCGAGCGCAGCGGTCGGCTCGTCGAGGATCACCATCTTCGGCTCGCCGAGCAGCGAGCGGGCAATGGCGATCGCCTGGCGCTGACCGCCGGACAGCCGTTCGACCTCGGTGCGGACCGAGCGGATCGTGGTCACGCCCAACGACGCAAGCAGCTCCTCGGTCTTCTGCTCCATCTCGGTCTCGTCGAGAACTCGGGCGGCGGTGTCGACCCGCTCCTGGCCGAGGAAGAGGTTGGCGACGATGTCGAGGTTCTCGCAGAGCGCGAGGTCCTGGTAGACGGTCGCGATCCCGAGGCCGGTCGCGGCCTGGGGTGAGTTCAAGGTCACGGGCTGACCGTCGAACTGCGTGTCGCCATCGTCGGCCGGCTGCACGCCCGCGATCGCTTTGATCAGCGTCGACTTGCCGGCTCCGTTGTCGCCAAGGAGGCCGACCACTTCGCCGGGCCGGACCTCCATGTCGACGTCCTTCAGAGCCTCGACCGGGCCGAAGCTCTTCGAGATGCCCTTCAGCGCGAGGAGAGGCCTGTCAGAGAGAGGAGCTGTCGCTCCGCCACTGCTGGTGGTGGTATCGCTCAACTTCCTCGCCTCTCCTCGCGCGTCAGGCTATCTTCGTTACTCGATACCTGCGTCCGTGCAGGCCTTCTCGTACTGCCCAGTGCAGATCTCGTTAACGGGGTAAACCTCGTCAGCGATGATCGTGTCCTGGACGTTGTCGAGGGTCACCGGGACCGTCTCGATCAGGGCCGTCGGAACCTGCTCGGTCCCATTGTCGAACTCGCCCGAGACCATGTCGGCGGGCGACTTCTTCGCCCTGCGCGACCATCACGGCCAGCTCAGCGGCGGCCTCGGCCAGCGGCTGAATCGGCTTGTAGACGGTCATGTACTGCTCGCCGGCGATGATCCGCTGCACGGCGGTCAGCTCGGCGTCCTGGCCGGTGACCGGGATCTGCTTCGGATCCATGCCGTTGGCCTTCATCGCTGCGATCGCGCCGCCGGCGGTGCCGTCGTTCGCGGCGTAGACGCCCTTGATCTGGTCGGCGCCCGTCGCCGTGATCGCCTGCTCCATCTCGCGCTGCGCGTTCTCCGGCAGCCAGTCAGGCGTGTCGTACTCCTGGGCGATCTCGACGCCCTCCTGCTCGAACACCTCGGTCGAGCCTTGGCTGAACAGGGTGGCGTTGTTGTCCTTCGGGTCGCCGTTGATCTTCACGATCGGACCCGTGTCGTTGCCGTCCTCGACGAGCCGCTCCGAGAGCGCGGTCGCCTGCTGGCGGCCGACCTCGAGGCTGTCGAAGGCGACGTAGTAGTCGAGATCCGGCGTGTCGAGGATCAGCCGGTCGTACGAGATGACCGGGATGTCCGACTGGGCGGCCCGCGTCGCGAGCGAGCCCGCGGTGGTCGAGTCGACCGGGTCGAAAACCATCACGTCGGCGCCCTCGGTGATCACGGACTCGACCTGCTGACTGCTGCTTCGCCGGGTCCTGGTCGGCGTTCTGGTAGTTGATCGTGCAGTCGGGACAGAGCTCCTCGACCTTCGCCTCGAACAGGGGCCGGTCGAGCGCCTCGTACCGAGCCGTCTGGGTTTCGGGCAGGAGGAACGCGATCGTGCCGCCCCCTCCCGATGCCTCGTCGCCGCTGTCGCCGCTGTCGTCGTCATCGTCGCCGCAGGCGCCGATGACCAGCGCTGCCAGCAGCGCTGCGAAAGCCACGAGCAGCAGGCGCATCCGCGTCTGCGTCATGGGGACTCCCTTCGGTTGGGGTTTGTTTTCTGGTTCGAAGTCATGCCGCCTCCCTCAGGCCCGGCGTCGTGAAGCGCTCGGACTCGTGCATCACGAGGGCGAGTGCGCCGAGCATCTCCGCCCGCTCGCCGAGCACGCCCGCGACGATCTCCGTGTCCTCGGCGGCGCTGGGGAGGGCGTTCCGCTTGACGACCTCGCGGATCGGGTCGAGCAGGACGTCGCCGGACAGGGACAGGTCGCCGCCGATCACGACGCACTCGGGGTTGACGGTGTTGCAGAGGTTCGCGACGGCGACGCCGATCGCACGGCCCGCGTCGCCGATCAGACGGTGCGTGGCCGCGTCGCCCGCGTCGGAGAGCTCCAGCATCCGCCTGGTCGAGATCTCCTCGTGGCGGCTGAACGACAGCTGGCTCGCGACCGCGCGCACCGAGGCGAGCGTCTCCAGGCAGCCCCGGTTGCCGCAGCGGCAGACCGGCCCGTCCGAGTCGATCACGGTGTGGCCGATCTCGCCGGCGGTGCCGCCGACCCCGTGCGTGAGCCGGCCGCCGGAGATCAGCCCGCCGCCGATGCCGGATGAGACCTTGAGGTAGGCGACCTCGGTGCGGCCCTTCGCCGCGCCCCAGGTCAGCTCCGCGAGGGCGCCGAGGTTCGCGTCGTTCTCGACCGCCACGGGCAGGCCGAGCCTGGCGCTGGCCTCGGCGGCGGCGTCGATCCCGACCCAACCGGGCAGGATCGAGGAGTCCTGAACCGTTCCGGTCGCGCCGTTGATCGGCGCCGGGAGGCCCATCACGGCCCCGATCACGCGGCCGCGATCGACCTTCGCCTCCTTCAGCACCTGGTCCACGAATCCCGCCGCGGTCTGCAGGCCGTCGGTGGCCGAGTGGTCGACGTCGAGCTCGCGCCAGGTCTCGGCGAGCACGGTGTGGGACAGGTCGGAGACCGCGACGCGCAGGTGGCGGTGGCCGAAGTCGATCGCCAATGCGAGGCCCGCCGAGCTGTCGAGCGCCACCATCACCCCGGGGCGTCCGGCATGCGCCTCGCCCTCGGGCTGGCCGTCGCGCTCGATCGCGAGCCCGGCGTCGATCAGGTCGCCGATGATCGTCGAGATCGTCGAGCGCGAGAGCTCGGTCGCCCGCGCGAGCTCGGCCCGGCTCGCCACGCCCCGCTCCCGCAGCGCGTCGATCACGCGCCGCCGGTTGCCCTCCCGGAGGGATGCAAGGGAGCCGCTCCTCGTCGAGCCCATCTGCTGCGAATCCTTTCCACACCGGTCCGGGTTTGTCAAGGCTTAGACCAATAACTTGCCGAAACCGCGTGGTATATGTGCGATCCCTGGTCATTCTCAGCCAGAGCACATGAAATTCACGTTAAGAGAACGTCCACACCTTGACGAACTCAATCCCGAGCGCCGCGGGCGCCGTAGAACACGACATGAGGCTCTCTCCCAAGCACGCGGTGGTCCTGTCCCTCGCGATCGGCGCCGTCGCGCTCGCCGCCTGCGGCGACGAGGAGGACGGTGACGACGCCACTGCGTCAGCTGCCTCCTCCACCCTTTCGGTCGCGAGCGTCGACGGGACCGACGTCCTCGCAGACGCAGACGGGCGCACGCTCTACACCGCCGACGTCGAGGCGGACGGCGAGATCCTCTGCACGCGCGGGTGCGAAGCGATCTGGGACCCGGCGCTCGGCTCGGACGCCGACGCCCAGGCGGCGGCGGATGAGACCGGCGCCCAGATCGGCGTCGTCGACCGCCCAAACGGCGACTCGCAACTGGCCCTCGACGGCGCGCCGCTCTACGCCTTCACCGAGGAGAGCCCGGGCCAGCTGACCGGCGACGGGTTCGCCGACCAGTTCGAGGGCACGGACTTCGTGTGGTCGGTGGCGACGGACTCCGGCGCAGCGGCACCGGACTCCGACGAGGGCGGCGCGGGCGGCGGCTACAGCGGCTACTGAGCGCAGCGCACTACCCTGCACGGAGGGAGATGCGTTGGGGAATCGGAATCGCGGCGGCGGCGGCCGCACTGCTCGTATCGGCGCCGGGCGCGGGCGGCGCCGAGCTGCGGTTCGGGATGTCGTTCAAGTACCTGACCCAGGTGCCGCAGGTGACCGAGCCGCTCACCGCCGCGGCCGCGTCGCTCGACACCGCCTCGCTCGACCTGCGCTGGCACACCGTGCAGCACAGCTGCGGAGCCATTCGCCGTGGTGAGTTCGAGTGGGACCGGCCCGACCAGGCCATGCAGGCAGCGCGCGACCTCGGCTTACCCGTCTCGCTGACGCTCACGCACGGCCCGAGGTGCACCTCACCGGGCGCCGGGATGCAGCCGAAGGGAAAGTGGGTGAGGAAGTGGGTGAAGTTCGCGCGCGCCACGGCGGCTCGCTACGGCTCCGATCCGGTCGTCGAGTTCGAGATCCTGAGCGAGCCGAACCTGCACCGCTTCGGCGGGCCGCCGCAGGGCTACGTCCGGCTCTTCCTGGCCGCCGAGCGGGCGATCCGCCGCGCCGACCGCTCGGTGCGGACGCTGGTGGGCGGCCTGGGGTTCTGCTGCGGGCCGCACAACTTCGTGAAGGAGATCTACCGGTCGAAGGCGATGCGAAAGCGCGGCCGGCACCTCGGGGCCCACACCTATGCGCCGAGCGCGAAGGCCGCAATCAAGCGCCTGCGCCTCGTGCACCGCGAGCTGCCGAAGGGCGCCGACATCACGATCACCGAAACCGGATGGAGCACCTGCCCGAAGCCGACGAACACGCCGCAGGGCAAGTGCGTGAGGCCCGCCCGGCAGGCCGGCCAGATGCGGGCCTACATCGGGCTCCTCGAACGCAACCGCCGGAGCCTCGACGTCCGCGGCCTCTACTGGTTCCAGGCGATGGACTTCTCCGAGCCCGCATCGGTTGCGGCCTGCCGCGACTCGCCGAAGCACTTCTACGGGATCTGGACCCGCGCGGGCCAGCCGAAGCAGTCGCACGCGGTGTGGGAGGCGGCGACCGGCACCGACCTCGAGCAGGTCGTTCCGCAGAACCCGATGAACCGCCCCTGTCGCGAATAGCCGGATTGCCGGTTTAACCGGTCGCAAAGCCGGATACCGGCGCTCTCGGCTCCTTATCCGGGGGCTTCAACCGTGGCTTCGCGCCCAGAAGGCGCGCCACACGACCAGAGGGAGCAGGGATGAAGATCCGTCACCTGTTTGCCGGCGCGCTCGCGGCGCTGTTCGCGATCGCCCCGGCGGCCTCGGCCGACTCCTTCGACGAATCGAAGAAGTTGCGCCGGGCAGTAACGCTGGATGGAATTCTCCAGCACGAGCGGAAGCTCCAACGGATCGCCGACGCCCACCAGGGCAATCGCGCGGCGGCGACGATTGGGTATGAGGCTTCCGTCGAGTACGTGGCCGACACCCTCGATGAGGCCGGCTACCGCGTGCGCATCAAGCCGTTCGACTTCCCGACGTGGGAGGAGAACTCGACGCCGATCCTCGAGCAGACGAGTCCCAACGAGGTCTCGTACGTCGCCGGCACGCAGGCCGACGACGACAACCCGGCCGTGGACTTCATCACGTTCGCGTTCTCGAGCTCGGGCACCGTGGAGGCACCGGTGGTGCCGACCGACGACATCGTGATCCCGAGTCCGGCGACCGATACGTCGACGTCGGGTTGCGAGCCGGATGACTACCCGCCCGAGACCGAGGGCGCGATCTCGCTGATCCAGCGAGGCACGTGTCCGTTCGTCCAGAAGCTGGACCAGGCGCTCCTAGCGGGAGCGGTGGGAGTGATCCTCTTCAACGAGGGTGACTCGGCCGCGCGCACGAACGTGATCGCGCGCGGTGCGGAGCCGTACTACCCGATCCCCGCCGTTGGCGCGGACTTCGGGCTGGGCCAGGAGCTGTACGACCTGTACCAGGCCGGTGAGGACCCGACCGTGCGAATGGTTGTCGACGCGGGCACGATCGCCCGTCGCCAGGACAACGTGATCGCATCGAGCCGACAGGGCAATCGGTCGAAGAGGGTCGTCGTTGGCGGCCACCTCGACTCGGTTCCGGCCGGCCCCGGGATCAACGACAACGGTTCCGGAGTCTCGTCGATCCTCGAGATCGCCGAGCAGATCGCGAAGCTGGACAAGGGCAAGGGCAAGAAGAAGCCCGCGATCAGGAACCAGCTCCAGTTCGCGTTCTGGGGCGCCGAGGAGGAGGGTCTGATCGGCTCCGACCAGTACGTCGCGCAGCTCACCGACGAGGAGCGCGAGGACATCATGTTGAACCTCAACTTCGACATGCTGGCCTCGCCCAATTTCGCCCGTCTCGTCTACGACGGCAACACGGACGAAACCGATCCCCCGCCCGGCGGCTCGCCGCCCGGCTCGGGAGCCATCGAGCGCGTGTTCCTCAACTATTTCGAGGACAAGGGTCTGCCCACGCAGGCGACCGCGTTCGACGGGCGTTCGGACTACGGGCCGTTCATCGCGCAGGGGATCCCTGCCGGTGGCCTGTTCTCGGGCGCCGAGGATCCGAAGACCGCGGAGCAGGTGGACCTGTTCGGCGGCCTGATCGACGAGCAGCTCGATCCGTGCTACCACGACGTCTGCGACACGTATGAGACCGTGACCACGTTCCCGCCCGGGCTCGACGCCCTGGACGGCAACGGGCTGGTCTCGCTGGACCAGATGTCCGACGCGGCCGCGCACACGACGTGGCATTACGCGCGCCGGAGCCTCAGCAAGAAGGCGACCCGGAACAACGTTCCGAACCGCCTGCGTGCCTACCGCCTCGACTACAAGGGGCCGGTGGGGCAGAACTGAGCGCGTAGCTCAGACTCGTGCGAACGAGGGGCGGCGCCCGCGGGCGCCGCCCCTCTTGTAAGGGTTGTGGGTGTAACAGCCGGAGCCGTCAGGCAGGCTGCTCGCCCGGCACCTCCAGAGCGCTGTCGCCCGCCTCGTACAGGCCGAACGGCAACCCCTCTCCCGGCTGCCAGCTGTTCTCGAACTGCGAGCGGATCCCGGCCTCCCTCGTCCGGGCGACCGCGCCCGACTCGAGCTCGAGCTGCGCCGGCTCCCAATCGCGCAGCGCCTCGACCGGATCGAAGCGCGCCGCCTCGATCGCCGCGGCCAACCTCCAGGCGCCCTCCGCCGCCTTTGCGGTGCCGACGGCCGCGTGGGGCCGGAGCACACACGCGGCGTCGCCGAGCAGGCAGATGCGGCCGAAGGCCAGGCGCGGGACCTCGAGGTCGAACACCACCTGAACGAACGGCTCCACGGTCTTGGCCACCGTTTCGGCAAGCTGCGGAGGGAGAGCCTCTAGCGCCTGATCGCGCAGGTCGCGCTGGTGCGGCCCGCGGACCCGTCCGGGCGGGACCGACGTCGAGTGCCGGTCGCCGTCGGCGTCCGTCAGCAGGTCGTCGAGCTCCGGTCCCGCGGGCAGGTTGCGGTACCAGATCCAGTTGATATAGCGGCTTCCGGGCTCGAGTGATCCTTCGAGGTTCGGGATGGGGTAGGCGAGGATGTGGCTGGAGTCCATGAGGAAATAGGTGATCGCTTCATGCAGGGCTCCGAAGCCCTCGGGGCTGAGCTCGCTCTCGCCCACGGCGCCGCGCCAGGCGACGTACCCCGCGTACTGGCGCTCGACCTCCGGGAGCAGCCGGCGGCGGGAGGGGGAGTGGATACCGTCGGCGCACACGAGGAGGTCGGCGCGTTCACGGTGCCCGTGGGCGAGCTCGACCGTGACGCCGTCGTCGTCCTGCTCGAAACCGACCACCTCGCTTCGGAGGTGGTACCGGTCGCTGTCGAAGGCCTCGAGGAGGGTCTCGTAGAGGGCGAAATAGGAGGTGAATCGATAGCCTGACGGAAGCTCGTGCGTGATCTCTCCGGTCCGATCCACATAGCGGACCCAGGGCGCAAGCGTGCTGGTCGCCGCGAGATCGGCGAGGCCGCGACTGGTCAGGTAGCGCACCGTGGCGGGGTGGGCCACGATCCCGAGGCCGCGCCCCATCAGCGGCCGGTTGGACCGCTCGAAGACGCGGACGTCGCATCCGATGTCGCGCAACACGAGGGCTGCCGTGAGACCGCCCAACGAGCCCCCGATGACGATCGCGCGAAGCTGCTTGGGGTTCGTCATCAGGCTTCAGAGAGGGCAGTCAGGCGTGGGTTCGCCGATCCGTATTGCTGGTGCGTGGGGAGACGATGGCGAGTATCTCCGCGCGGGCAGGCCCAGTCGAGGTTTCGACCACTCGCGCCTACCGATACCAAGGAGGTCCACCGGCGAATCGACCCTGGTTTGGGTCTCGCGCCGAGGGATCAAAAGCTTGACGGTCACGGGGAGGCCCCGGAACACTCAGCTACGTGCGCCACGAAATCCTCCTATCCCCCCAGCCGTTGGGCGGGGGGCTCCCGAGCGAGTCGCCCGTGGACATGAGCGTACGGGACGCAACCCGCGCGGAGCAGGTATCGGACCAACTCGCCGCGATCATGGCGGTGAGCAGGGCCGTCTCCGAGGGGCGCGCCCTCACGGAGACCCTCGGGACGATCGCGCAGACCGCCGCGACGCTCGCCAGCGCGAGCGCGTCGGCGATCGTCCTGCGGCGGAGGGAGTCGGCGACGGGCCTCGCCGTGGCCGGGTCGTTCGGCCTGAGCGAGCAGTATGCGGACGAACTGAATCGGATCCAGCCGATTGAGGTCGGCAGCGGGCCCTCAGGGCTGGCCGCGCAGGAGCGCAGGCCTGTCCCGGTCAGTGACGTTCTGACCGATCCGCTGTTCGGCCCGTGGCGCCGACTCGCCGTCCGCGAGCATTATCGAGCGATGGTCTCGGTGCCCCTCCAGCTCGGAAACGGCAGGCGCGTCATCGGCGTGCTGAACTCCTACCGCGATGCCGCCGGGCCGTGGTCGGACGAGGAGATCGGGCTGCTCGAGAGCCTCGCCGACCACGCCGCCATCGCGATCCAGACGGCGCAGCTCCTCGACGAGTCGCGGCGGCAGGTCCGCGGGCTCTCGCTGGTGGTGCGTTCCCTTCGCACCCAGAGCCACGAGCACTCGAACCTGGTCCACGCCCTCTACGGGCTCCTGACGCTCGAAGAAACCGAGGAGGCGCTGGAGCTGATCTCGAACACCGACACCAGGTACCAGACGACGCAGGCCGTGGTCGGGAGCGGAATCGACAACGTCGTGATCGCAGGGTTCCTCGCCGCTGAGGTCGTGATCGCCGGGAACAGCGGGATCGAGCTCGAGATCGAGGAACGGAGCGGTCTTCGGTCGCTACCGGCCGCGGTGAGCGAGCTCGATGCCGTCACCGTCCTCGGCAACCTGATCCAGAACGCCACCGAGGCGGTGGCAGAGGTGGAGCCGGAGCGCAGGCGGGTGTCGATTCTGCTCTTGGAGGCCGAGGGCGTACTCGAGATCCGCGTCCGCGACCGTGGCCCCGGCGTCCCGGCGGCCAACGTCGAGCGGGTGCTCCGGTCCGGCTACTCCACCAAGGGCGATCACGTCGGCATCGGCCTGTCGCTGGTCCGGGGGATCGTGAACCGCGCCGGCGGGAGCCTGGACATCGAGGCCCAGAATGGAACGGGCGCCTCCTTTTCGATCCGGATCCCCTACGGATGAGCGTCATTGCGGAGAGCCCCAAGGTCGAGCGCGTTGACCAGCCCTGGCGGGTGATGGTCGTCGAGGACAACGACTCCGTAGCCATGGTCCATCGCAAGATCGTCGATGCGGTGCCGTATCTGAAGACGGCACACGTCGCCTTCAACGGCGAGCACGCCTACTCCGCGCTGCCCGCGGTACGTCCCGACCTGGTGATCCTCGACCTGACGATGCCCGGCGGGGACGGCATGACGTTCCTGCGCCGGCTCCGCCGCGAGAACCTCGACATCGACGTCATCGTCGTGACCGCCTCGCGCGCGTCCAAGATCGTGAGCGAGGCGATGCACCTCGGAATCGTCGACTACCTGGTGAAGCCGTTCAGCCCGCAACGGATGCGCCAGTCGATGTCGGAGTTCGCGCTCCGGCGGCAGACCCTGGCGTGTCGCAGCGAGCTGCGCCAGGCGGACGTCGACTCGATGCGGGGCGCCGGCGCGGCGCGCGGGCGCCGACGGCTGCCGAAGGGACTTCGCGAGACGACCATGAAGGAGATCCTCGCTGCGCTCGACCGAGCGGCTGAGCCGCGCACGGCTGACGAGATCGGGCGTGAGGTGGGCGTTGCCAGGGTGACGGCGCGCCGCTACCTGGAGTTCCTGACCCTGATGGGCATGACCGAGCTCACACGTGAGTCGAGCGGCCCCGGGCGGCCCCGGAACCATTACCGGCGTGTCCCGAAGAAGGGCCGGCCTTGATCGCGCCCGACCCCTCGCAGATCATCGATTTGACCGAACCCTGGACGCCGCGGGCATGGCCGTACCCGGGCCATCCCTCGGCCGAGGAGACCATCGTCCAGACGATGCCCGTGGACCGGATCAACACCTGGAGAGTCTCGACGAGCATGCACACGGGTACGCACGTCGACGCACCCCTCCACTGCGCGTCCGCGGGCGCCGACGTAGCCTCGCTCGGGTTCGAGACGCTCGTGCGGCCCGGCTACGTGATTGATCTGCGCGACGTCGCATCGCCGTGGCACGTCGTGACGCCTGAGGACATCGAATCGCGCCTGCCCGGCCCGCTCGAGCCGCGGGACGCGAGTGATCCTCCGCTACGGCTGGCAGCGCTACGCACACGGGCACCCGAACGAGGACGCGGATACCTACTTCAACCGTCATCCCGGGCCCGGGCGCGCGCTGGTGGATTGGGTGATCGAGCGTGATCTGGCATGGGTCGGGACGGACGCGGCGTCGTTCGAGCACCCCGCGAACATCGACCTGCGAAAGAACCGCCCGGACCTCGCCGCCGAAATGGCCGCCGAGATCGGCGACGTCGAGACCTTCGACGAGGCGAGCTGGATGCTGGCCCACCGCCGGATGCTGGAGCGCGGCCAGCTGCACGTCGATCAGGCGGGGGGCAACCTCGACCGCGTGGGATCCGGGCGGGTCACCCTGGGGATCTTCCCGTGGCGCTACGTCGGCGGCGAGGCCTCGATCTGCCGCCTGGTGGCCTTCGTGTGATTGAACCGACGGAAGAGCGTGTGAGGGCGGGCGACTATTGCGACGAGCAGCCCGGGACCGCCTGAGGCTCAGCCAGCGTCCCGGAGCCCGAGCAGCGCAGCCGAGTTGCGGAAGAGAACCGCGTCCTGGACGTCCGCGTCGAGCTCGGCGCGAACCAGGTCCAGGGTCGGCTCCGGCGCCCAGTACGGATAGTCGCTGGCGAACAGCAGCCGGTCGGGCCCGTATATCTCCGCGCACGCCCGCAGGGCCCAGGGGTTGAGCGAGACGACGTCGGTGTAGAAGCGGTCGAGGTACTCGCTCGGCGGCCGCTCGAGCTCCTGCGTCTGGGCCCAGGGCTTCGCGTACTCGTGGTCCACCCGGCGCGCCAGGTAAGGGAGGACGCCGCCGAGGTGCGGGTGCACGACCTTGAGGGTCGGGTTGTCGTCGAGGACTCCGGAGAAGATCAGGTCGAGCGCCGCGATCGTCGAGTCCACCATGAACCCGACCGTGTACTCGTGCCCGAAGCGTCGAAGTTTGGGCTCCAGCACGGTGCTGGTCGGGTGCAGGAACACCGGCACGCCGAGGTCCGCGATCCGCCGATAGAGCGGCTTCAGCGAGGGGTCGGCGATCGATTCGCCGAGCACGTTCGAACAGATGCAAACCCCGCGCAGGCCGAGGGTGCCGACCGCGTGCTCGAGCGTGGCGATCGCCGCGTGCGCGTCCTGCATCGGCAGCAGCGCCAGCCCGTAGAACCGGCCCGCGAACGCGCGCTCCAGCTCGGCGCGTTCCTCGTTGAGCTGCATCGCCAGGTCCTGCGCCTGGTCGGTCGGGAGATGGTCGACGTTGAAGGCTCCCATGCTCGATACCAGGACGTCGATGCCCGCGGCGCCGAGCTCCTCGACCTGGCGCTCCGCCTCGAAGTAGTGCTCCGGGATCGGGGTTGCCGAGCCGTCCGAGGTGTGGAAGATGTATCCGCCGTTGTCCTGCTCCGCGTACGGCGGCACGTGCCCGCCGAGGTGCGCCTCGAAGAACGTGCGGTTGTGGAGGTGCACCTGGCAGTCGACGACGGGCATCCGGGCGAGCCTAGGTCCGGAATGGGCGCCGGTACCAGTTCGCGGTCACGGCCGGTTACCAAAACCGAGACGCCGCGCGAAGCTGGGGCTAGTGCTCGTGAAGCCAGCGTCCCACGACGTCCATGAAGCGCTCCTGGTCCTCGATCAGGAAGAAGTGGGAGCAACCCTCGAACAACATCATCTCGGCGCCCGGGATCCCGTCGGCCAGCCACTTCGTCGCCGTCGGTGAGCAGATGGCGTCGTCCCCGCCTCCCAGTACGAGGGTCGGACACTGGATCTCGCCCAGGCGATGCAGGGTGTCGTGGGTGAGGCAGGCGTGGTTCTGGGCGACGTAGCACGCGGGAAGCCGGGTCTCCCCCCCGATCAGGGCCTCGATCGCGGCGACCGCCTCAGGGTTCTCGTTGTAGTAGCGCGAGGACACGAAGTTCGGGACCGAATGGCGGGCGTGGTCCGCCCAGCTTCCCCGCCACTCCAGGATCTGGCGCATGTTGGTGAGCACGCGGTACCCGATCGGATCGAGCTTCGCGAATGACGCGCACAGCACCATGCCTGCGACCCGCTCCGGCGCGGCCAGCGCGACGTGCTGCGCGATGGCGCCGCCCATCGAGCGCCCGATCAGATGAGCGCGCTCTACCTCCAGCTCGTCCATCAGGGCGAGGGTGTCCCGAGCGAGGTCCTCGGTGGTGACCGCCTCGTCGCGCTGCGTGCTCTTGCCGGCGCCCCTGTTGTCGAAGGCGATGACGCGATGCCCGGCGCTCCAAGCCTCCAGCTGCGGATTCCAGGCCGACTGGTCTCCCGCCAGGCCGTGGATCAGGACGAGAGGGAAGCCCTCCCCTTGCTCGACGTAGTTGATCTCGTTCGGACCGATCTGGGCCGTGGCCACCGTGCCTCCTGCTCGTCACGCGCTCTGGGCGGGTCGAGCCGGAACCTAAGCGGGTGACCCGGGGCCGTACAGGTCCCGGTCGCGGGTCGCTACCAAAACCTTGAAGGGGTCAGGTGGCATTCATAGTTTCGCGCGCGGTTCGACCCCCAACCACACAGATTCCGAAAGGGAGCAGCCCCATGCCCGAGATTCAGAGAGTCCACAGCGACCGGGTTCCGATCCCGCTCGCGCATTACACGCAGGGCCGGAGGGTCGGTGACCTCATCTTCCTGGCCGGCCAGCTCGCGAGCGACTGGAAGACAGGCGTTCCCGACGACCTCGGACGGCAGCCGGGCTACCCCTTCTACGGCTCCGACATCAAGGACCAGACGCGCTTCGTTCTGGAGAACATCAAGGCCAACCTCGAGGACGCCGGTAGCGACCTCGAGCACGTCGTCAAGACGCAGGTCTTCATCCTCGATTGCGACGCTGTTCTCGGAGTTCGACGAGGTCTGGAAGGAGTTCTTCCCGACGCCGCCTCCCCGGACGACCGTCGAGACCGGCCCCAAGGGCCTGCTCGTGCCCGGGACCGCTGGTTGAGATCGACGTGATTGCCGTCGCCGCCGACGGACGCGGCCGCACCCCGAGTCGGCTCTCGGCGCCGCGCACCAGCCGCATCGCCAACTACACACCGGCGGTCCGGGCTGCGGGGACTTCATCTTCCTCGCGGGACAGCTCGCCACCGACTTCGGCCCCGGCGGGGTCGCCGGCCGAGGCGCGGGTCGACCCCAACTACCCCGTACTACGCCTCGGCGATCGAGCGCCAGACCGAGTACACGCTCGAGAACCTGAAGGCGCTGCTCGAGGACGCCGGCAGCGACCTCGAGCACGTCGTGAAGGCCCAGGTCTTCCTCAAGGACCTCGAGCGACTTCAACGGATTCGACGAGCGTCTGGAAGGACATACTTCCCGACCCCGCCGCCGCGGACGACGCTCCAGATCGGCGACCTCCTGATCGGGGACGCGCTGGTCGAGATCGACCTGATCGCGGTCGACGAAGGACGGTCGATCGATCGAGATCATCGAGACCGACGACGGCGCCGCAGCCCGAAGGCGAACTACACGCCAGGCCTTCGCGGCCGGAGGGCTTGTCTTCCTTGCGGGCCAGCTCGCCAGCGACTTCACGACGGGGGTTCCGCCGGAGGCTCGGGTCGACCCGAACTTCACGCTTCTACGGCTCGGAGATCGAGCCGGCAGATCGGAGTACGTGCGTCAAGAACATGGAGGCGGTGCTCGAGGCGGCGCGGGCAGCTCGCTCGAGCAGCGTCGTCGAAGGCGCAGACGTTCCTGACCGACCTCGACGATTTCCACGGCTACGACAAGATCTGGAAGCGCCACTTCGACGACTCCACCACCGCGGACGACGATCGAGCTCGCCGGCGACGGGCTGCTGGTCCCCGGCACCCTGGTGGAGATCGACCTGATCGCCGCGCGTGGCTGAGGCCCGGGGCGCCGGCAGTCGAACAAGCGGGGGATACGGGCGATGAGCGTCGTCGACGTCCACACCCACTTCATCCCCGCGTTCGCGCTCACGGAGGGCGCGCAGGGTGACGGCATGCTCGGCGTGCGCGCCGACGACGGCTGGCTCGTCCATCCGCAGGGATTCCGGTATCCCGTCCAACCGGAGTACCGAACGATCCGGCGGCGAAGCTCGCGAAGATGGACGAGATGGGGATCGACGTGTCTGCGCTGTCGATCTCGCCCACGTTGTTCTTCTACGAGATCGCCCGCCGCCGAGGCCGTCGAGTTCGCTCGCCGGTCCAACGACGCGCTCGCGGAGATGGTCGCGGACCAGCCTCGCCTGCGCGGGCTGGCCCACCTGCCGCTGCAGAGCGCCCGAAGCCGCCGCGGAGGAGCTGCGGCGCTGTGTCGGGGAGCTCGGCTTCCGCGGCGCGCAGATCGGGACGAGCTACGCCGACGGCAAGCCGCTCGACGGGCCGGAGCTGGAGCCCGTCTTCGAGGTGGCCGACGCGCACGAGGCGATGATGATGCTCCACCCGTACTACGTCGGGCCCAAGCCGGGGCTGGAGGACTTCTACCTCACGAACACGCTCGGAAACCCCGATCGACACCACCGTGGCGGCGGCGCGCCTGATCCATTCCGGATGTCTCGACCAGTGGAAGCGACTGCCGATCGTGCTCGTCCACGCAGGCGGTTTCCTGCCGTTCCAGCTCGGTCGGCTCGACCACGCCTTCTCGGTGCGGCCGGAGCCCCAGGCGTCGGTGGAGCGCACGCCGAGCGAGTACTTCGACCGCTTCTGGATGGACACGATCACCCACGGTGATGAGCAGCTCGCGTTCCTGAGCTCGTTCGCGGGGACGGATCGCATCGTGCTCGGCACCGACCTCCCGTTCGACATGGGCGACCCGGTGCCGCTCGAGCGAGTCAGGCGCGCGGGCGTCGACGAGCACGCGATCGGGGCCACCGCGGCGCGCCTGCTCGGCCTGGAGGATCAGTTGTGATCGCGCACACAACCAAATCATTCCGAGGCCCTGAGGCCCGGGGTTAGCCTCGCGCAACCGTTCACGGTCTATCAACGGCTCTACGAGCCCGGACAAGAAAGAAGCGATGAACGCACGAGTTGCACGTCTCCTGATCCCCCTGGTGGCCCTGTTCGCCCTGCTCGCCTTCGCCGGATGCGGCGATGACGATGATTCCGGCGGCACTGAGGCCAGCGAATCCGGTGAGGAGATCTCAGTCGGAGGCGAGGACCTCAAGGGCGATCCGGTGAAGCTTGGGCTTCTGACCGGGCTCACGGGCGACTACTCGGCGTTCAAGGACGCTGTGGTCGGCGGATCGGAGATCGCGATCCGCGACGTCAACGAGGGTGGAGGCATCCTTGGCGGCCCGGCCGAGCTGATCATCCAGGACAACAAGTCGACGCCCGAGGGCGCTGTCTCCGGCTTCGAGAAGCTCGTGAACGTCGACAAGGTCGCCGCGATCGGCGGCGTCGAGTCCGACGGCGGCGTCGCAGTGCTCGAGCGTGCGGCCGAGGCCCAGGTTCCCGTGATCTGCAGCTTCTGCGGGACCACGGTGCTGGATGAGGAGGGCGGAAATTTCATTTACCGCACAACCGCATCCGACAACGACGGAGCCGCCGCCTCCGCGCAGTTCGCGCGGGATCGCGGATTCGAGCGCGTCGCCCTGCTGCGGCAGGAGGGCGAGGCCGGCAGGCCGGCTGAGATCTTCGCCGGCGTGTGGGGAGAACAACGTGGGTGGCGAAGTCGTGAGCGACGTGCAGATCGACCCGGGCAAGTCCTCGTACCAGGTCGAGCTCCAGCAGGCATTCAGTGAGGATCCCGACGTCGTCTATGCCTCCATCGGACATGAGGCCGGCAACTCGATCTTCCCCGAGTGGGAGCGCCGTGCCTACGGCGGCGAGTTCCTGGTATCGCCCGACCTGTTGACCCCCCAGACCAGCTTCGAATATCTCGAGGATGGTGTTGCCACCGGGTCGATCGCGGCGTTCGACGAGAAGACCCCGGCGTACGAGAACTTCGCGAAGAAGCTCGAGGCGGAGACCGGCGAGGAGCCGTCGGAGGGGCTCGGTGAGCCGCTCAATTTCGACACCTTCATCCTGCTCGCCCTCGCGATCGAGGCCGCGGGCTCCACGGACGGGGCGGAGATCGACGCGATGATCCCGGAGGTGACCTCGCCTCCAGGGGAGGTCTGCTACCTCTACGACGAGTGCAGGAAGCTCATCGAGGACGGCGAGGAGATCGACTACCACGGCGCGTCGAGCTCGCTCGATCTGAACGAGACCGGCAACCTCGAGTCGCCCCCGATCGCCGAAGTCCAGCTGGTCGACGGTGAGTGGGAGGCGGTCGAGACGGTCGAGCTCGACCCGAGTCTGAAGCCCGAGGGTGGCGGCTGAGCCGCCACCCTCCTGCGGCGGCGGAGCGCCAGGTGATCGACGGATCCGACGGCTGAGGAGACTGGGCAGTGCTGCTACAGGTCATCATCTTCGGCCTCGTACAGGGCAGCATCCTCGCCCTCGCGACCGTCGGGTTCGCGATGACCCGCCAGACCGAGGGTTTCCTCAACATCGCCCACGGCCAGTACCTCGCGATCGGTGCCTTCCTCGGACTCGTCTACTTCGACAACCTGGGGGCGAACGTCTTTGTGGCGGGCCTGCTGGTGATGCTTTCGATGGGCGTGATCGGCGTGGCGATCGCACGGATCGTCTTCGACCCGGTGCGAAAGCGCGGTGCGCTGGTCCTGCTGTTCACGTCGATCGGGCTGGCGTACGCGCTGTATGGCGCGATCATCGCCATCTTCGGAACCGACGTGAAGCTGTTCTCGGTCAGCTTCGGGAAGAGCTTTGCGATCGGCTCGGCGTCGATCACGGTGGGCGAAATCATCATCATCGCCCTTGCTCTACTCACCGTCGCCGGGTTGTGGCTGTTCTTGACCTTCACCCGGCTCGGCATGTGGGTGAGGGCGGTCGCCTCCAATCCCGAGCTCGCTCGGGTGCGCGGAATCCGCGTGCAGATCGTCTCCTCCACGGTGTGGTTCATCGCCGCCGGCCTTGCGGGCCTGGCCGGAATGCTGCTTGCGATCATCGGAAGCGCCAGTCCTGAGCTCGGCTGGTCGAACATCCTGGTGATCCTCGCGGTCGCCGTGATGGGCGGTGTCGGGCGCATCTACTCGGTGATCGCCGCCGGCCTCCTCCTCGGGCTGGTCATGTCCCTGAGCGCCGAAGTGATCCCAATCGCGTACCAAACAGTTGTCGCTTTCGGCGTGCTCGTTCTGGTGCTCGTGGTTCGTCCTGAAGGGCTTTTCGCGGTCAAGCGCCGCAGAGAGATCGCGGCCGCGTGAGCTCCGGCTGGATCCTGTACGCCGTCGGGGTCCTCAACCTCGTCGGCTTCTACGCGATCGTCGCCATGGTCCTGAACCTCGAGGCCGGGTGGGGCGGGATGTGGGACCTGGGACTCGCGGGACTGCTTGGCGTCGGCGGGTACTTCTACGTGCTCTCGACCGTCGACTCCTCCGGGCTCGATCTCAACTTCACGCCGGGATGGCCGATGCTGCTCGGCATCCTGGGCTCGGGGATCGTGACCGCGTTCGTCGCGTTCCTGATTGGAATCCCGACGCTCCGTTTGCGCGGGGAGTACTTCCTGATCACAACGTTCGCCTTCGCCGAGATGATCCGCCAGCTGATCATCAACGAGTCCGACTTCACCAACGGAACGCTCGGCATCACCTCGATCGATCGGCCGTTCGCAACCACGTTCGGGGGCATCAAGTACGAGTGGGTCCTTCTCGGCATCACGGTGCTCTCGGTCCTCGCGATCTACCTGCTGATGCGCCGCCTCGGCCACGCGCCGTACGGGCGAAACATGCGGAGCTTCCGCGACAACGAGACATTGGCGCTGGCGCTCGGGAAGAACGTCACGCGGCGCCGGATCCAGATCTTCGTGCTGGCCGGCTTCCTGCTCGGGATCGTCGCGCCGCTCTACGTTTGGCACATCCGGGCGATCGTTCCTTCGATGTACGGCCCCGACATCACCTTCACCGCCTGGACGGCATTGGTGGTCGGAGGTATCGGCAGCATCGGGGGATCCATTCTCGGAGCGTTGCTTCTCGTGGGATTCACCCAGGGGCTCCTCTTCATCCCGGTCTCCGCGGAGTACACGAATGTGCTCTCGGCGATGCCGCAGCTCCTGCTCGGGATCGCGCTGATCCTGATCATGCGCTGGCGCCCCGACGGTCTCATCCCGGAGCGTTTCTCGTTTACGCCGGGTAACCGGGGGAGCGGGGGCCGGTTCCTTCGATCACGGGCGGCCGCGGTCGGCGGCCTTCTCGGTCGCGGTTCGCCGGAGCAATCCGGTCGGAGCTGATCGCGGATGGCCCTGCTCGAAGTCGAGAACCTCGTCAAGAGCTTCGGCGGCCTGCGTGCCGTCGACGATGTCTCGCTGAGTGCGGAGGCCGGGAAGGTGACCGCGCTGATCGGTCCGAATGGGGCCGGGAAGACGACTGTTTTCAACGTCGTGACCGGGTTCGACCTGCGCGACTCCGGCGCCATCCGCTTCGACGACGAACCGATTCCCCCGAAGCGCAAGCCCTGGCAGGTCGCGCGGCTGGGGATGGTGCGCACCTTTCAGACCCCGGTTGGCTTTCCCAAGCTCACCGTGCTCGAGAACCTCGAGGTCAGCGGCTCCGAGGGCAGCACGGAATCCCTCCGTGAGGCGCTCGCAGGCCCGCGCGCTTGGGCCGACGAGGTCAGGAAGGTCGATCGGCGCGCCGAGGAGCTGCTCCGCGAGCTCGGCCTCTGGGAGCGGTGCGACGTGGTCCTCGAGGACCTGAGCGTCGGTGAGAACAAGCTCCTCGAGTTCGCCAGGCAGCTCATAAACGATCCTCGCCTCCTGATGCTGGACGAGCCCGCGTCCGGCGTGGATCCCGCCGCGATCGGCCGACTCAGCTCGCTCATCCGACGCCTTCGGGATCAAGGCCTCGGGCTCCTCGTCATCGATCACAACCTCTCGTTCATCCTCGGAATCGCCGACTATGTCTACGTGCTGGCGGAGGGTGCGGTGATCGCGGAGGGCACGCCCGATGAGATCGCGCGCCATCCTCGGGTTCTGGAGATCTACCTGGGGAAGGGGGAGGCGGCGGCGTGAGCCTGCTCGAGATCTCGGGAGTCGACGCGGGGTACGGGAAGCTGAGCGTGCTGCACGACGTCTCCCTCGAGGTGGACGCCGGGGAGATCGTCGCTCTGGTCGGTCCCAACGGCGCCGGTAAGACGAGCCTCATCAAGACGGTGTTCAGGATCCTGCCGCTCTTCTCGGGTTCGATCGAGTTCGACGGGACGCCCCTCGAGGGCTACGACACGCGCGAGCTCGCCGGCTTCGGAATGGGCTACGTTCCGCAGGAGGGCAACACCTTCCCGCAGCTCAGCGTCGACGAGAACGTCAGCGTTGCGCTCGTCGGGCTCAGCCGAGCCGAGGCCGCGAGCGCCCGCGAGGACGTCTACGCGCAGTTCCCGGCCCTGGCCGAGCGGCGCAAGCAACAGGCAAGCACGCTGTCGGGGGGGGAGCGTCAGATGCTCGCGCTCGCCGGGGCAACCGTCGCCTCTCCGCGCTTCCTCGCGCTCGACGAGCCTACGACCGGGCTTGCGCCGTCGATCGTGGAGCGGCTGATCGAGCAGATCCTGGAGTTCCGGAAGCGCGGGAGCAGCGTTCTCTGGGTGATCGAGGAGAACCCGCTTCAGATCCTGCACCACGTCGATCGGGTCTACCTGATCCAGGGCGGAGTCATCGAACGGCAGATGCCGGCCGCAGAACTGCTCGCCGACGATTCGCTGCGTGAGCTCTTCTTCGGCGGAGCTCCGGCCGAGGCCGCAGCGGCCGCCGACTGAGCCCGCGCAGACCATCTTCGTCTTCCGTTCAGCGATGAGTTTCCGGCCGGCTGCCGGTCTTACTCACCGAACGCGAACGGACGGATGGGAGACCCTCGATGCAGACAGTGACCTCGAACGACGGCACGACGATCGCCTACGACAAACACGGCTCGGGACCGACCGTGATCCTGATCGGCGGCGCGATGAGCCAGCGCAAGTTCTCGAAGATGGAGGAGATCGCGGAGCAGCTCGCAGCCGCCGGCGCGACGGTGGTGAACTACGACCGCCGCGGGCGCGGGGACTCGACCGAGGCCACGCCGTTCGCCCACGAGACGGCGCTCGAGCGCGAGATCGAGGACGTCGCCGCGATCATCGAGGCGGAGGGCGGCAGCGCCTCGCTCTGGGGCTGGTCGTCGGGCGGCGCGCTGGCGCTGCGTGCGGCCGCTGCCCTGGACGGCGTCGAGCGCGTGTCCGTCTACGAGGTGCCGTTCATCGTCGACCCGGAGCACGAGTACCCCGACCGGGACTACGAGGAGCGCCTCGACGAGCTGGTCGCGGCCGGCGATCGCGGCGGCGCCGCGAAGCACTTCATGCGGAGCGCGATCGGCCTCCCGGCGCCGTTCGTGTTCGCGATGCAGCTGATGCCGATGTGGAAGGGGCTCAAGGCCACGGCGCACACCCTCCCGTACGACTGGGAGGCCCTCGACGGCAGGAACACGATGTACGGGGCGCCGCTGAGCGTCGAGGAGTTTGCCGCGGTCGACATGCCGTCCCAGGTCGTCGCCGGCGACAAGAGCGACAAGGTTCTGCGCCAGAGCTCGAAGGCGCTCGCGCGAGTCCTGCCGGACGCCGAGCACACGGAGCTCGCCGGCGTCAGCCACAACGTGAAGGTCGACGCGCTGATCCCGGAGATCGCCCCGTTCCTCACCGGCGAGCGCGGCCGGGCGAACCGCGCGGCGGGCACGCTCGCAACGGTGTAGGACACTGTGAGTCACCTCGACGACGAAGGAGCCGCCACATGAGCCCCAGCAACGGGTCCCTGATTACCGGGACCGACTTCATCATGGTCCCCACCGAGGACATCGACACTTCGGTCGACTTCTACGAGAACACGCTCGGGCTCGAGCGCTCGAAGCAGTGGGGCGACATGCCCGCCCACGAGTTCGAGACCGGCAACCTGACGATCGCCGTGATGCAGCCCGACGCGTTCGGAATCGACTTCAAGCCGCACTCGCTACCGATCGAGCTGCACGTCGAGGACTTCGACGCGGCCAAGTCCGAGCTGGAGTCGCGCGGCGTCTCGTTCCAGGGCGAGACCCTCGACTCAGGCGTCTGCTACCAGGCGTTCTTCAGCGACCCGGCCGGCAACTCGTTGGCGATCCACCACCGCTACGCGCCGAAGTAGGCGGGTCGAAACCCGGCCACGATGGCCCGGATCGTCGAGCGCGGGGTCAGGACCTCGACCTCGCGGCCCGGATCCAGCGGGCTCGCGGCGCCGTAGCCGGAGAACGACCAGGGTCGCAAGGCGGCGCCGGCCACCAGGTGCGGTGCCCCGTCGATCGAGAGCATCGCGCCGTCGGGCAGGTCGCCCAGCGTTGAGCGCCATGTCGCCTGAGCGCCGTCGGAGTTGAGGCGCTCGGCGTGGAGCGCCGCGTCGACCTCGGCCGCGGCGACCGGGTCGGCGCTCCACGCGGCGCGGAACTCGTTGAAGCGGCCGCGCATGCATTCCGCGCAGGGACGGTGCCCGGCGGCGAGGGCCGTCGCCTCGTCGAGGAAGAACAGCTCGGTGTAGCGGCCCGGCTGGAGTAGCTGCCGCCTGCGGCCCTTGAACTCGAGCCGGCAGTAGATCCAGCGGCGAAGCGCGTGGCGGCGGACGATCGTGCCGTCGTCGGCGTGGAGGACGCCGCGGTTGCCGAACAGTGTGCCCCGGGTCGGGTAGGCGATCAGGTTGCCGAACGGGTCGACTCGGTTCTGACGCGGCACGTCAGCCGAACGTCCAGAGCTTGTTGCCGATGAAGTTCACCGGCATCGCGACGGCGACCGCGATCGCCTGGGCGGGAAGCTCACCGAGGTCGACGCCGCTGACCAGCGCCTCGAGGACGACGAGGTTGACGCCGAGGCCGACCAGGCTGACGATCAGGAACCGGGCGCCCTGGTGGGCCGGATGGCGGCCGGGCGCCTCAACGCGGAACGTCCAGAGGCGGTTCCAGACGAAGTTGTTGGTGACGGCAACCAGGAACGCGCCGATGGCGGCTGGGATGTGGTGCAGGTCGGCGAGCTCGGTGAGCAGCGCGAAGGCGATCAGGTTCACGACGTAGCCGGAGCCGCCGACCAGCCCGAAGCGGAGCAGCTGGGCCCAGTTCTCCGGCTTGCGGGTTCCGCGGCCGACGCGGCGCGCGACCTCGCCCGCGCTGGGGCGCCCCGCCTCGGCGGCGTCGTCGCTCACGCGGTGGCCCCGTGGCGCCTGCGGCCGGGCGAGGCCGTCTCCTGCGGGCCGTCGCCAATGCCGAAATGGGCGCGGACCAGCTCGGCCACATCGCACAGGCGCCACTGGTCGCGAAGCTGCGCGATGCCCGGGTCGAGGCCCACGAGCAGCAGCGGGCAGAGGGAGTCGCCCGCGAGGAGCGAGCCGTGGCTGCCGCCGCCCGCGTGCGACGTGCCGCCCCAGTCGACGCACTCCCAGCCCTCCTTCAGCGAGACCAGGACGTCGCCGGCGTGGGGCCCGGTCAGCGCCGACCACAGCCGGCCAAGCGCGTCCGGGTACTCGTCGCTGGTCAGCGCGCCCTCACGGCGCTCGAGCGCGAGCGCACCGAGGTCGCCGGTCAGGTGCCAGCGCCGGCCGCGGCGGTCATGCGAGCGTCCGGCCGGGCGGAAACGAAGCTCGCGGCCGCCGCGCTCGACCACTGCCTCGACCCGCTCGTCGCCCGCCGCGGGGGATCCCGCGTCCTGGCGCACGATCGCCGAGCCGTCGGCGCGCGCGAGCCAGGCGATGATGTCGGTGCCCGTCATGTCGCGGAGTCGAGCGCGGACGTCGGCATGGCAGGCGGCGCGGCGGTCCTCGTCGACCAGCACGTAGACCTGGGCCGCACGCGCGGTGGGCGAAACGGCGAGCTCAGCGGTCTCCGGCGTGTCCGACGAGGGTTGCAGGACCCGCCACTCCTTCCCGAGCTCGGCCGCGATCTCATAGGGGTGCTCGACGTCGGTCTGTCCGTGGTCGGACATCAGGATCACGGCGTGCGAGGCGAGGAACTCGTCGATCCCACCACAGGCCTCCACGAACTGGCCGAAGCACTCGTCCGCGTGCGCGATCGAGGCCGGCATGGCGTCGGGGCCGAAGCGGTGCGAGTGGTAGTCGTTGTCCGGGAGACTGAAGAGCAGGAAGTCGTACGCATCGTCGGCCACCAGCTCCTTCGAGACGCAGGCGGTGTAGTCGTCGCGGGTGCCCGGGCGGGCGAGGGTTGGCTTGCAGGGCACCGGCCGGCTGCCGAACAGCTCGCCATAGAAGAACTCGTCCGGGCCGTAGACCGCGTGGCGGAAGCCGGCGGCCACAGCGCCTCGGCGCAGCAGGCCGTCGAGCCCCAGCTCGTGGCGGGTGCGCCCGCGGTAGATCAGGAACGGCGTGCAAGCGGTGCGCACCCCGGCGTCGCCCAGCGACTCGAAGAAGGTCTCCACCTCCGGCGAGAGGTGGGCCATGTTCATGTTGTAGACGATGTCGTACGTGGCCCGGAAGAGGCCGAAGGCCCGGGTCGCCTCGAACGACGAGCCGTACTCGACGTAGCGGCGCTCGACCCGGTGGAACCAGTTCATCCCGCTGATGAAGTGATGGTCGGGCGTTGCGCCGGTCGCGATCTCCGAGGTGCAGACGGGGGTGACCGAGGGGAAGGCCGAGACGCAATCCGGGATCAGCTCGCCGCGGGCCAGGAGCGCGCCGAAATGGGGCGCCTTGCCGTCGGCCACGGCGTCCTCGAGCTTGTCGGTTCGCAGGGAGTCGACGAAGACGAGGCAGAGCTTGCGCTGCCCCTCGTTCACCGGAGGGAGCGGAGCCCTTCGTACTTCTCGCCGGCCTGGCCGCGGCGGGTCGCCCAGAGCCAGACGATCGCCACGAGGGCGACCACCGAGATCAGTGCGACGGGGCCGAGCAGCGAGAGGGCCGCCAGCACAATCGCGAAAAGCGCGATGAACAGGGCGACGCCGCCGGCGCCCCCCTCCCCCGCGCGCGACTGCGCGGCCACGGCGACGTCGCGAGCGGTCATGTAGGCGAACTCCGCCGCAAGCGCACCGATCACCCAGCCCGGCCACGCCGGATGGTCCTCGGCCGACAGCGACATTCCGAACAGCACCGCGCCGGCGCCGGCCGCGAACACGGCGAGCACGGTGCCGGCCTGGCCCCTCACGCCGGGCGCGCCGAGCAGGGCGCCGGCGGCGAGCGCCAAGCCGAGGCCCTGACAGCCAGCTTCCAGGAGGTCCATCCGGATGGAGCCTAGTCAGGGGGCACGCCGAATCGACGGCCGATTGATCCGATCGCCGCCGAGGCGCGAATACGTGCGCAGGGAAACGGGGGCCACCGAAGAGAGGAGACACGATGAAGGCACGCACGACCAACCTGACACGCGGGCTCGCAGCCTCCGCGGCGGCCGTTGCCGTGCTGGCGGCGCTCGGCGCGGCGCCGGCCTCTGCCGACCCGCCGCCCGCGGCAGCCGGCAACACCAGCCATGGCTTCCTGTTCAAGCGCGGCGTCGTCCGGACGATCGACCACCCGAAGGCGACGACCATCCCCGCGACGGCTGACGGACAGGCAGGGACTCTCACCAGCGGAATCAACGACCGCGGCGATGTTCTCGGCGCCTACGAGGACCGTCGCGGCCGCGTAGTCCGTAACTTCGTCCGCGACCGAAAGGGCCGCTACACCAGGCTCCCGAATCCTCGCAAGGGCGTGGATGTCGACGAGTACGTCGACATCAACGACCGCGGTGAGATCGTCGGCTTCTACAACGACCCCAAGGGAGCGACCACCACCGGCTTTCTCCGGACCAAGAAGGGACGGTTCAAGAGCATCAAGGTCCCTCGCTCAACGGTCACCGGGCCGCTGAAGATCAACGACCGGCGACAGGCGGTGGGCATCTACGTCGACCGGAAGAACAAGGTCCACGGCTTCCTGTGGGACGACGGCAAGTACAGGACCATCGACGTCCGTGACGCCGCATCGACCTTCGTGCTCGGCATCAACGACCGCGGTCAGATGGTCGGCTCGTACATCGACGAAGACGGCGCTTACCACGGCTTCCTCCGTAGCAAGCGTGGCCGCGTCACCACCCTCCCCGAGGTTCCCGGCGCCGACCCGATGATGGGCGGGACGCAACCCGCGAGCATCAACAACCGCGGCCAGATCGTGGGCCTCGCGTACGACGCTCAGGGCGGTTCGCGCGGCTTCCTGCTGGACGACGGCGAGCTCACGATGATCGACGCGACACCCGATGCCGTGTTCACTCGCCCCCTCGACATCAACAACCGCGGGCGGATCGTCGGCGACTACGGCACCGTGCCAGCCGACACCCGGCTGGGGATGCCTACACCGGGCCGTCGGCTCCCCTTCGGCAACTCGGTGGCGCCGCTAAGGTGAAACCCACCAGGACTCAGGATGGCGACGGACGCCGACACGCTGCAGGATCCGGTCGCGGAGGCGCGGGACGCGCTCGCCGACGGCGCTTGGGCCCAGGCGCGGGACCGCTTCAGGGCAGCCCTCGCCATCGAGGAGTCGGCCGACGCACTCGAGGGCCTCGGCTGGGCGGGTTGGTGGCTCGCAGACGCTGAGCTGACGCTGAACGCGCGCGAGCGCGCGTTCAGGCTCCATCGCACCGCGGGCGACGCGGTCGGGGCGGGCCGGGTCGCCGCCTGGCTGGCCGCGGACTACCTGGAGTTCCGCGGTGAGGACGCCGTCGCACGGGGCTGGCTCGACCGCTCGCACCGCATGCTCGACGATCTGCCCGACGGCCCGGAGCATGGCTGGCTCGCGCTGCATGAGGGCTCGTACAGACTGAACGTCGACGGCGATCACGACGAGGCGGCGCGGCTGGCGCGCCGCGCCGCGGATCTCGGCCGCGAGTTCGCGGTGGCGGATCTGGAGGCGATCGGGATGTCGCTCGAGGGCATCGCCGTAGTGCTCCGCGGCGACGTCGAGCCGGGACTCCGGATGCTGGACGAGGCCTCCGCCATCGCCACGGGCGAGGAGCTCGAGCAGCCGATGGCGCTCGGCTGGGCCCTCTGTTACGTCATCGGGGCGTGTGAGACCGTCGGCGACTTCTCGCGCGCCGCACAGTGGTGTGCGCCGATGCGCGAGTTCGCCGAGTCCTGGAGCGCCCGTCAGCTCCTCGGCGTCTGCCGGAGCGCCTACGGCGCCGTGCTCACGGCCCGGGGCGAATGGACGGAGGCCGAGGCGGAGCTGGAGGCCGCCGTGGCGGATCTCGACGCCGCGCGGCCGGGAATGGTCGGCTCCGGCTTGGTCCGCTTGGCGGAACTGCGAGCACGCCAGGGGCGGGTGGCCGACGCCCGCGCTCTGTTCGAGCGTGCGGGCGGCCACCGCGCCGCGGTTCTGGGGCTCGGACGGCTGGCACTCGCCGAGGGCGACCCTGCCACCGCAGCGGACGCCGCCGAACGGGTGCTGCGCCGCCTGCCCGCGAGCGGGGTGCTCGCCCGGGTGCCGGCTGTCGAGGTGCTGATCCGCGCTCGGGTGGCGCTTGGGGAGTTCGACGCGGCTGCCGAAGCCTGCGCAGAGCTCGACCGCGCAGGAGAGGACCTCGGGACCCCGTATCTCCGGGGACGCGCCCGTCTGGTCGCGGGCGAGCTCGCGGCCGCCACCGGCGACCACGACCTGGCGCGCCGCGCCTTCGAGGACGCAATCGATTGCTTCGACGAGGGCGGAGCCCCGTACGACGCGGCACTTGCGCAGCTCGGCTTGGCCGGGGTCCTGGCCGCGGTGGGGAGGAACGGGGCGGCGGCATCCGTCGCGCGTGTCGCGCGGACGACGCTTGCCGAGCTGGGCGCGGGTCCGACGACCCCGACGGGCACGGACGCCGACCGACAGGCGTTGTTCTCCGACCTCACTCCGCGCGAGCTCGAGGTGCTGCAGCTCGTCGCGCAGGGCATGGGCGACGCGGAGATCGCCGAGCGGCTGGTCCTGAGCCCCCACACGGTGCACCGGCACGTGGCCAACGTTCGGACCAAGCTGCGCCTGCCGTCGCGTGCGGCCGCGGTCGCTTACGCGGCTCGCGCGGGCCTCCTGTGAGCGCCTGGCCGAATTCGGCCATCTGACCGAATGGCCGATGCAGGCGAAGCGGAAGGGCCGGCCGACTCGTAGGTTCGCGCCTCATCCGAGAGACGGGAGCACCGAATGAGCCAGAGCATCCAGGAATCGCCGATCTCGGCGCTCGAGGACACCGAGGCGTTCGTGGAGCGCGTCTTCACGTCGGCGATCGGCCTCTTCGACCTCGCGGCGATCCATATCGGGGATCGGGTCGGCCTCTATCGCGCGCTGCACGAGAGCGGCCCGTCCACCAGCCGTGAACTGGCGGCCACAACGGAAACCGACGAGCGCTACGTGCGCGAGTGGCTCGAGCAACAGGCCGTGACGGACATCCTCACCGTGGTCGAAGACGCCGGCGACGCCTCCGAGCGCCGCTACGAGCTGCCGGCCGGCCACGCGGATGCCCTCGTCGCGACCGAGAGCCCGAACTACATCGCCGCACTCGGACGGCAGGCGCTGGGCATGCTGCGGCCACTCCCGAGTGTGGTGGACGCGTTCCGGACCGGCGCCGGCGTCCCGTACGCCGACTACGGCCCCGACACCAGGGAGGGCATCGCCGACCTCAACCGCGTGATGTTCCTGAACGAGCTGGGCAGCTCCTGGTTCCCGGCGATCCCTGACGTGCACGATCGCCTGACCGCCGGAGGACGGGTGGCGGACGTCGCCTGCGGCGCGGGCTGGTCGAGCATCGCGATCGCCTCCGCGTACCTGAAGGCGCGCGTGGACGGGTTCGACGTCGACGCGGCGTCGATCGAGGCCGCGCGTGCCAACGCGGCCTCCGAGGGCCTCGAGAACCGCGTCCAGTTCCACGTCCAGGACGCGAGTGAGCTCGCGCTCGGAGGCAACTTCGACGTCGTAACGATCTTCGAGGCGCTGCACGACCTCGGCCGTCCGGTCGAGGCGCTCGCGAACGCGCGTAGCAGTCTCGTGGAGGATGGCGTGCTGATCGTCGCCGACGAGCGTGTCGCCGAGACGTTCACCGCCCCCGGCGACGACGTCGAGCGGATCATGTACGGCTTCAGCGTCGTGCACTGCCTGCCGGTCGGCCGAGCCGATCACGAGGACTCGGCGGCAACCGGGACCGCGATGCGACCCGAGACCCTGCGCGGCTACGCTCGGGAGGCGGGCTTCTCGAGCGTCGACGTACTCCCGATCGAGAACGACTTCTGGAGGTTCTACCGATTGGACCCGTGAACGGAACCGGGACCGAGCTCTTCCACCGGGAGGCCGGGGACGGGCCCCCGATCCTCCTCATCCACGGGATGGGCGGCGACGCCGACGTCTGGGCCGAGGCATTCGATCTGCTCGCCGAGGACCACCGGGTAATCGCGTATGACCGCCGTGGCTTCACGCGGTCGAAGCAGGAGCCGGTGGCCGACGTCCGGCGGCACGCCGACGATGCGGCCGAATTGCTGGCGAACCTCGGCGCCGCCCCCGCGACCGTCGTGGGTTGGAGCAGCGGCGGGATCGTGGCGCTCGACCTCGCGATCCGCAAGGCGGATTCGGTCTCGGCGCTCGTCCTGATCGAGCCGCCGCTCCATCTGAAGCGCGCGCCCGGATTCCGTCTTGCGGTGGGGCTCGGGAAGGCGCAGGTCCTCAATCTCGTCAAGGACGACCGAGTGGCCTCCGAGGCGCTCTTGCGCTGGGCGTTCCTCCACACTTCGGGAGGCACGTACTACGACCGGCTGCCGCCCGAGATCCGCGACGCGATGCTGGCCAACGGGCGCGCCAACATGACCGAGCTCAAATTTGGCACGGGCGAGCGTCTCAGGGGCAGCGCGATCAGCGCCATCGCATGCCCTGTCACCTGCCTGACCGGAGAGCTCAGCGACCGGTCGCTCCTGCGGGCGACCCGCAAGATCGCCCGGCTCCTGCCGCACGCCGAGGTCCGGGAGATCGCGGGCGCCGGCCACACGCTGCACCTCGAGCGCCCGCGCGAGTTCGCGGACGCTGCCGCGACGGTCGCGGACGGAGTGCGTGACTAGCGCCGCGCGGTCGGGGTATCCCACGGCGGATGGCCCAGATCGGCTTCACGCTCTCGTCCGAGGAGTTCGGCCCCAACGACCTCGTGCGCTTCGCACGCCGCGCTGAGGACGCCGGCTTCGATTTCGCATCCATCTCGGACCACTTCCACCCCTGGGTCGACCAACAGGGGAACAGCCCGTTCGTGTGGGCCGTGCTCGGCGGCGTGGCCGAGGCGACCGAGCGAATCCGCGTCGGGACCGGCGTCACCTGCCCGACGACGCGGATTCACCCGGCGATCGTGGCCCAGGCGGCGGCCACGGCCGCGACGATGCTCCCTGGCCGCTTCTGGCTCGGGATCGGCGCCGGCGAGAACCTGAACGAGCACGTCGTCGGGCGTGGATGGCCCGAGACCGAGGTGCGCCAGGAGCAGATGATCGAGGCGATCGAGGTGATCCGCGAACTCTGGAAAGGCGGCCTCACGAGCCATCGCGGCCGGCATTTCACGGTCTCGAACGCCCGCTCGTACACGCTTCCGGACTCCCCGCCGCCGATCTACGTCGCGACCGCCGGCGAGCGCGCAACCGAGATCGCAGGCGAGAACGGCGACGGGATGTTCGGGCTGATTCCGGATCCCGACGTGATCGAAGCGTTCGAGGCGGCGGGCGGTAAGGACAAGCCAAGGCTCGGACAGGTCCACGTCTGCTTGGCGGAGACTGAGGAGGAGGCGAAGCGGACCGCGCTCGAGTGGTGGCCGAACGCGGTCGCGGGCGGCAACCTGCCCTGGGAGCTGCCCCTGCCCTCGCACTTCGAGGACGCGACCGAGTGGGCGGACGAGGAGGCGATCGCCGAGGAGATCGTGTGCGCAACCGAGCCCGAGCCGTTCGCCGAGGCGGCGAAGGAGTTTGTCGACGCGGGCTACGACCACGTCTACTTCCATCAGGTCGGCCCGGAGCAGGAGAAGTTCCTGGAGTTTTCCGAAGAACGCCTCTTGCCGGCGCTCGCCGAACTGCGCGACTAGTCCGCGAGCTCGTCCCGCCGGCGCTCCGCTTCGGTGAGCGCCGCGATGTCGCGCAGATCCTTCTCGCGGCCGGCCTCGCTCTTCATCGCGATCAGATCCGCCCGGCCGATCACCCGGACCGGGGCCCCGGCGATCTCGACCTCGGTCGCGCGGCCGGCCAACGCCCGGTAGCGCTTCAGGTCCGGCCGCGGGCCGTTCACGAGGTCAAGCGCACCCACACGCGTTTCGAGGAAGTAGTTCCCAAGCGCCAGTCCCTCGGGGTGGTCGAGGGGAAGCGGCAGGGCCCGTCCACGGTCGTCGGTTGCTACCGCCTGCAGCTCGCCCAGGGCGCTCGCAAGGCGCCGCATGTTCGCGGCATCGGGAGAAGGGAGGATGTCGACGTCGAACGTGGCCCGCGGGTTGCCATGGATGATCACCGCGAGGCCGCCGACGAGGAGGAAGTCGACGCGGTGCTCGACGAGCATCGGGAGGATCACCTCCGGTTCGGCGGCTTGCCGTCCGAGGGAGTCGCGTCGTTCAGCCACCGCCGGGAGACACTTCCGGAAGCCCACGCAAGAAGCGCAACCAGTTCAAGCCGTCATCGAGCCGTTCCTGTGGAGTCTTCCGCGCCTCCTCGAGGATGCGGCGCTGTTCGGCCTCGGGTTCCGCGAGCGGTCCGAGGGTCACGCCGGGTGCGTAGCCGAGCACCCGCATGATCTCGGTGAACCTGGAGAACGTCGGCTCCTCGAGCCCGTTCTCGATCCGGCTGATCGCGCTCTGGCTCGTGCGCGCCCGGGTCGCCAGCTCACGCTGGCTGACGCCGGCGTGACAGCGCGCGTCGCGGATCTGTTCACCGAGTGGTGACATGGCATTATGATATCGGATCCGGTATCAGCCACAGATCGCGCGCTCGGTGTTGTCGACCAGGATCCGCGCCGTCTCGTCGGCCGATAGCCCGCGGCCCGTGTAGAGGAGGTCGAAGGCATCGAAGCTGGTGCCGATCCACAGCCCGTGTGCCGCTTCGGCGATCTTGATCCCCGGCTGCCGGCGACTCGCTCTTGGTCAGGCCGAGCGGCGTACCTGCACGGACCGCTTCGGAAGTTGCCCTCACCGCCGCGTCGGCGTAGGATCGGCGACCGTGGGGGACGCGACCCAGACATTCGAGGACAACGTCGAGGCGACGGCCGCCTGGGACGGGCCGCTGTTCGACATCTGGCTCCACTACCGCCCGCTGATCGAGGAGTCGCTCGGGCCGCACGGCGAGGCGGCGCTGGCCCTTCATCCCCCACCCGCCGGAGGCCGCTGCCTCGACATCGGCTGCGGGCTCGGCGATACCACCTTCCGGATGGCCGAGCTGGTCGGATCGGAGGGTCGCTCGCACGGCGTCGACGTGGCGCCGCGGATGATCGAGGTCGCCCAGCAGGACCTCGAGCGTGCCGGCACGCCCAACGTCAGCTTCGCGGTCGCGGACGTCGAGAGCGACGACCTCGGCGGCACCTACGACTACGCGTTCGGTCGCTGCGGCACGATGTTCTTCGCCAATCCGGTGCCGGCCTTCCGCAACGTCCGCTCGCAGCTCGCTCCCGGTGGCCTGCTCAACATCGTCGTCTGGCGCCGCAAGCTCGACAACGACTGGTTGCACGCGGCCGAGCGGGTCGTGAAGAAGTACCTGGACAAGCCCGACGACACCGACGAACCGACCTGTGGACCGGGACCGTTCGCGATGGCGAACGCCGACACGGTCAGCGACATGGTCAAGTTCGGCGGCTACGAGGACATCCGCCTCGCCCGCTGCGACCTGCCCTACAAGATGGGTCGGGACCTCGACGAGGCGGTCGCGTTCAACCTGGCGATCGGCCCCGCGGCCGAGGTCCTGCGCCTGTGGGGCGACCGCGTCGCTGAAATCCGCCCGAAGATCGAGGCGGAGCTCTACGAAGCGCTCGAAGAGTTCGTCACCGACGACGGCTCGGTCGTGGGTCCCTCGTCCACCTGGATCGTCACCGGCAGGGCGCCGGGCGGCTGATCAGCCCGCGGTGACGAGCTGGTCGGCCAGCTCTGAGCGGCAGTAGAGCACCGCGCGGCCGTTGCGGCGGGCGGTGACGAAGCCCGAGTCCTTGAGCACCGAGAGGTGCTGCGAAACGCCGCCAGGCGTCATATCGAGGCGCTGGGCGAGGTCGGTGGTCGTCCGCGGAGCCGAGAGGTCGGCGAGGAGCGCCGCGCGGCTTCGGCCCAGCACCTTGGCGAGCGCCTCGGGCGCCTGCTCGGCCTCCTCCCAAAGCAGGGCGACGCCGCGGGCCGGATAGATCAGGGTGGGCTGCCAGGGCTCCTCGGTCATCGCCGAGGTCTTGTGAGGGGAGAACGCCGACGGCACGAGGACAAGGCCACGCCCGGCAAGGTCGAGGTCGGGCACGGCGCACGTGCATTGGATCGTGAGCACATCGCCGCCCCACTCGACCTCGCCGTGCAGGTCGGAGAACAGGAGGTCGAGTCCGCCCTCGGCCTGGCGCCGCGACCGGTAGAGGATGTCGGCCTCGAGCAGCGACTGCACGCGCGGCCAGTCGGCCTCGAGCGCGACCGTCCAGAACTCCTCAAGCGCATCGCCCAGCCGCTGTACGGACCCCTCAGGATCGTCGAGGAACGGCTGCAGCATCTCGCGCGGGCTCTCGTCGTGGATCAGCAGGCCCACGTCGTGGCGGACGAGCTCGGGCGAAGTGGCACGGATCATCTCGAGCTCGTCCTCGAAGCTCATCAACGGGCTGATCGGCGGCGGGGTGAGGAAGTCGGCGATGTAGCCCTTCCTTGGCAGCAGCGCAAGGGGCAACGAGAGGTCCATCCCCTTCAGGTGTGGGCGGATGCGCTTGACCCACGGCAGGTGCAGCGAGGCCACGCTGGGATTGCGAAGCGCGCGGATCGCGGCTGCCGTCTCCCACATCGGCGAGATCGCGAAACGTGTCCTCGCCAGGTCCTCGGGACGGAACTTGTACTCGATCATTTAGAACAGTCTAAATGCATCGACAGCTAAATGCAAGTGCGAGAAAGTGAGTTCCAGAGCCAAGGCGCTCGTGAAAGGAGCCACGATGTACCCCTCGTCATTCGCACATCTGAAGAACGACTACTCCCTCCCCACCGGCGAGGTCGTGGCGCCCAACGCGCGCCGCAAGGGCCTCCGCCGAGGCTTCCGGGCAGAGCGCCCGGCGGTCGCCCTGGGACTGCGTAGCGCTCGCCCTCGCACGGCCGGCCCCGGTTACCAGCCTTGCGAGTGACCTAAAGCGCACGCTCCGCTCGGACCGGGTTCCGCCACACTGCCCCTGTGGCGGAGCCCTCCGAGCCCCACTCAGACCCGGCGCAGCCGGGAACCGGCGCCGGCGCGACACCGCCGCGCGCACACTACGGCGCGCGACCTCGAGCGCTACGCCGGGCTGTTCGCCGCCAGAACACGGGTCATGCGCTCCTCCGCGATGCGCGACCTGATGGAGATCACCGCGCGGCCCGAGGTGATCTCGCTCGCCGGAGGCCTGCCCGACACTGCGACGTTCCCGCCCGAGTCCTTCGCCGCGCAGATGACCCGCATCGCCCAGGAGTCCTCGGCCGAGGCGCTCCAGTACGGGCCCACGGAGGGCTTCGACCGCACCAAGCGGTGCATCCGCGAGGTGATGCGCGCCGAGGGAATGGACCCGGACCTCGAGGACATCATCGTGACCACCGGCGGCCAGCAGGCGATCGACCTGGTGGCGAAGACGCTGGTCGACCCCGGCGACGTGGTGATCTGCGAGGCGCCCACCTATCCCGGGGCGGTCCCCGTCTTCAGCTCGTACGAGGCGGAGACGCTCCAGGTCGCGATGGACTCCGACGGAATGCGGGTTGATGAGCTCGAGCGGATGCTCGACGACCTTGCCGCCGAGGGACGCCGGCCGAAGTTCATCTACAGCGTCCCCACCTTCCAGAACCCGGCCGGGCAGACGCTCTCGGCCGAACGGCGCCGCCGGCTCGTCGAGGTCGTCCGCGAGCGCGAGCTCCTGCTGCTCGAGGACAACCCGTACGGGCTGCTGCGCTACGAGGGCGAGCCGCTCGAGTCGCTCTACAAGCTCGACGGCGGCGACTACGTGCTCTACCTCGGCACGTTCTCCAAGATCCTGTCCCCCGGCATCCGCCTCGGCTGGCTCTGCGCCCCGCCGCCGGTGATGGCGAAGGTGGTGCTCGGCAAGCAGGCGTCCGACCTCTGCACCTCCACCCTCAGCCAGTACTTCGTGGACGAGTACTTCGGCGAGGGCCGCTGGCGCGAATACATCGAATCGCTTTGCGACGTCTACCGCGGCCGCCGCGACGCGATGCTGGGCGCGCTCGAGGAGCACTTCCCGGCCGAGGCCGGCTGGTCGCACCCCGAAGGGGGCCTCTTCCTCTGGGCGACGCTGCCCGACTACATCGACACGACCGACCTGCTCGCGCGCGCGCTGCGCGAGAACGTCGCGTTCGTCCCGGGGGCGGCGGCGTTCGTCGACGGGCGCGGCGGCAGCTCGATGCGGCTCAACTTCTCGGCGTCGGATGAGGACGAGATCCGCGAGGGGGTCAAGCGAATCGGGCGCGTGGTGAACGAGCAGATGGAGCTCTACGGGACGATCACGCGCGAGTCGTCAGTCGTCGGTCGTCGGTCGTCAGTGGGTGGTTCTGGCGGGGAAGTTGTCCCCTTGCCTCGGCGGAGGGACGCGTGAAGGTCGCGGTGTTGAAGGGTGGCCGGTCGCTCGAGCGGCAGGTGTCCCTGCGGAGCGGGGCGCGGGTCGAGGACGCCCTGGCGGACCGGCACGAGGTCGTGGCGATCGACGCCGGCGACGACCTGGTCCGCCGGCTGAAGGACGAGCGGCCCGACGCCGCCTTCATCGCGCTGCACGGCGCCGACGGCGAGGACGGGACGATCCAGGAGCTGCTCGAGATCCTGCGGATCCCCTACACGGGGCCGGGCGTGAGCGCAGCGCGGCGCTCGATGGACAAGGTGGCGACCAAGCAGGAGCTCCGCCACAGCGGCATCCCCACCCCCGACTGGGTGTCGTTCTCGCAGACCGCGTTCGCCGAGCTGGGAGCAGCCGACGCCCTGGAGGAGATCGAGGAGCGTCTGGGGTTCCCGCTGGTCGTGAAGCCGGTCCGGGGAGGGTCGTCGCTCGGCGTGCGCTTCGCCGCCGCCCGCGACGACGTCCCCCAGGCGATCGTCTCGGCGCTCTCCTACGACGACCGCGTCCTGCTCGAGCAGCACGTCGACGGGCGCGAGCTGGCCGTGGCGATGCTCGACGGAGAGGCGCTGCCCGTCGTCGAGATCCGCCCGCGACGAGGATCGCTACTCATACGACGCCCGCTACGAGATCGGTCGCACCGACTTCATCTGCCCGGCCGAGCTCGCGGAAATCGACGAGCTTGCCGTGCGCGATGCTGCGACCCGCACCTGGGACGCCCTGTCCTGCGAGGGCTTCGTCCGCGTCGACGTGATGCTCGGCCCGAGCGGGCCGCAGGTGCTCGAGGTGAACGCGGTCCCCGGGCTGACCGACACCTCCCTGTTCCCGATGGCGGCCGAGGCCGCCGGGCTCGGCTTCGAGGACCTCTGCGAGCGGATCGTCGCGCTCGCCGGGAGCAGGGCGGTGGCCCGGTGACGAGCCGCCCGAGCTGGGGACGGATCGCGACGTTCTCGCTGATCAGCACGATCCTGGTCGCGGTCGTCCTCTACCTCGCGATCCCCGACAGCCGCTGGATCGCCGGCGTCGTCCTCGCGCTCGGGGTGATCGAGGCCGTGTTCCTACTGCTCGTGATGCCGCGCGTCAGCGGGGCCGAGGAGGACGTGCCCATCCGGGACGGCGACTGGGGCGTACCCCCGGCGTCCGACCCGGCGGATCCGATGGACGACTAGCGGCGGGCGGCCGCAGCGACGGCACCGAGCATCGCGCCGATCGCCTCGTCGTCGCTCAGCTTGCCCTCGCGTGTGAGCGAGTACCAGGTGCCGAAGGCGGTCGCGTGGCGGATCGCGCCGAGCACCCGGCGACGGCGCCGGCCGCGCTCGGACCGGCCCTTCATCAGCGTGTCCACCATCGCGGCGATCCCCGCGCGGACGCGCTCGACGGTGGGCGCCATCGCGGGGGCCAGCGTCGCGTCGCGGCGGGTGTTCACGAACATCTGCTCGTCGGACCCGTACCAGGCGTAGAGGTCGGCGAGCCCCGTCCGCAGGCGGTCGTCGGGATCGGCGATGACCGCCCACGAATCCGCGTCGGGCGGTGGGTGCAGGGAAGCCCAGTGCGCCGAGCAGGCCCCGAAGAGCTCCTCCTCGGTCGGGAAATGGCGATAGACGGTCGCGCGCTGGACGCCGGCCTCCTCGGCCACGGCGCTGATCGTCGTTCGCGCGGGGCCGACCGAGCCGTGGAGCCTCATTGCCGCCTCGGCGATCCGCTGCCTCGTCTCGGCCTCGGCCTGGGCTCGTCGGCGCTTCGTGTAAGGGCGCGTGGTGCTTTCAGTAGCCATCGCTGTTCAACCAATCTTGACAGATCGGGAAGACGTGTGCTACGTTCGCCGCACACTAGTGTTCAACGAAATGCCCAGGAGGTAGTTCCCATGGAAGCCAGCACCGTTCAGCTCACGCGTTACGACCACACCCAGGGTCCACGGATCGTCGGACCGGACGACGGCGTTTACCGGGAGCTCCAGACGATCGGCGCGCGCATGATGGTCTGGACGGAGGAAACCGGAGGCGGCTTCTCGCTCGTCGAGCACCCGATCCCGCCGAGGTCCCTCGCCGCGCCCGTCCACAGGCATTCGCGCGAAGACGAGTACAGCTTCGTGCTCGAGGGCCGCATGGGCGCCCTGCTGGGCGACGACGTCGTCTACGCCGAGGCCGGTGACCTCGCGTTCAAGCCACGCGATCAGTGGCACACGTTCTGGAACGCGGGCGACACGCCTTGCCGGATCCTCGAGATCATCGCCCCCGGTGGGTTCGAGCACTTCTTCGACGAGCTCGGCGAGCTGCAGACGCAGCCCGACTTCAGCCCGGAGCAGCTCGGGCCGCTCGGCGCGAAGTACGGGCTGGAGTTCCAGCCCGACAGCGTGCAGAAGCTCTGCGCCGAGCACGGGCTCGTCTTCCCGGAGTGACCCGGCGCACGCCACGTAGATCCCGGCGCGGCTAGTCTCGCCTGAGCCGCGCCGGGAAGGCGTGGCGTTGGTTCACGGAGGGAGGGCTCGATGTACGCCAGCATCCGCAGGTACCGCGTCAATCCCGAGCAGCTGTGGGAGCTCATGCGCAGGGTCGACGAGGAGTTCGCGCCGCTGGTCGAGGAGCTCGACGGGTTCATGAGCTACCAGGCGATCGAATGCGAGCGCGGGACCGTGCTCAGCATCACGATCTGCCACGACCAGGAGGCCGTGGAGAAGTCGGCGGAGATCGCCGGCGAATGGATGCGGACCGAGCTGAACGACCTCGCGCTTGCCCGAGTCGAATCCCTCTCGGGCGAGGTGGGGGTCGGCCGAGCGCGGGCCGACATCCTCGAGCCCGCGCACGCCCCGCGCTAGTCCACCAGCCGCCGCTCGACCGCCCAGCGGCTCAGCTCGTGGCGGTTCGAGAGCTGGAGCTTTCGCAGTACCGCCGAGACGTGGGCCTCGACGGTCTTCACGGAGATCGAGAGCTCGAGCGCGATCTCCTTGTAGAGGTAACCGCGGGCGATCAGGCGCAGGACCTCGCGCTCGCGCAGCGTGAGCTGGTCGAGCTCCGGGTCGGCCTCCGCCTCGGGGATCTGCCCGGCGAACGCGTCGAGCACGAAGCCCGCCAGGCGCGGTGAGAAGACCGCGTCGCCATCCTTGACGCGGCGGATCGCGTCGGCCAGATCGGGGCCGGAGATCGTCTTGGTCACGTAACCCCGGGCGCCCGCGCGGACGACGGAGATCACGTCCTCCGCCGCGTCGGATACCGAGAGGGCGAGGAACTTCTGCGCGGGCGCGGTCTCCGCGACGCGGCGGATCACCTCCGCCCCGCCACCGCCGGGCATGTGGACGTCGAGCAGCACCACGTCCGGCTTGGCCTCGACGATCAGGCGCACCGCCTCCTCGACGGTCCCCGCGTCGCCGGCCACCTCGACCAGGCCCTCCAGCTCGGAGCGCACCCCGGCCCGGAACAGGCCGTGGTCGTCCACGATGACGACGCGTGGCGGCGCTCATTCCGCCGTCGCTCCAGCACGATCTCGAGCTCGATCTCGGTCCCGGTCTCGGGAGTCGAGCGGATCTTGGCGGTCCCGCCGGAGCGCTCCATGCGCCCGACGATCGACTCGCGGACGCCCTTGCGGTCCGTGGGGACACCGGCCGGGTCGAAGCCCTGGCCGCGGTCGCGCACGAACACCTGCGCCCGCCCGTTGCCGAGCTCGGCGTAGACGGCCACCTCGCCGGCGTCGGGAGCGAACTTCGCGGCGTTCACCATCGCCTCGCGGGCGGCGGCCACCAGCGCCTCGCCGCGCTCGCCCACACCGGCGTCGCCGACCGCGATCACGTCGATCGGCACCCGGTGCGCCTCCTCGACCTCGACCGCCGCGTCCTCGAGCGCGGTCGCGAGACTGGCCGCGGCCGGGCGGCGCTCCGGTGCGAAGAGCCAGTCGCGGAGCTCGCGCTCCTGGCGCGCGGGCGAGCTGGGCGACCTCGCGCGGGTCGTCGGCGCGCTTCTGCACCAGCGTCAGGGTCTGCAACACGGAGTCGTGCAGGTGCGCGGCCAGCTCGGCGCGCTCCTGGGAGCGGATCCGCTCGTTGCGCTCGGAGGCGAGGTTGCGGCCGAGGCGCCACCAGAACGGCGCCAGGATCAGGGCCAGCGCGAGGATCACCACCAGCACCGTGATCACGACGTCCTGGGCGCCCTCGAGCGCGCCCGTCGTCGAGAGCACGATCAGCGCCGCACCCGCGATCAGCGCGACCCCGAAGCCGCCGCGGTAGAGATCGGCGACGCCGGCACGGTGCCTGCGCGGGGCGGTCCGAGGGGCGCCCGGCGCGGCGCGCAGGACCTCGCCTGTGGCCGGCGGCTCGCTCGCGGTCTCGGTCATCGCCCGGGATTGGCGCCAAAGCAGGGCCGCGCCCGACGCGGCGAGGATGACGGGCCAGATCAACGCGTCGGACCACCACCAGCCGATCTCGCGCAGGATCAGAAGCGCCGCCAGCGTCAGGAACCCGACGCCGGCCGCCACGCGGGTGTTGGGCGTCATGTGCGGACGCCTCCCGGTGGCCTCGGCGGCGCCCTCCTTCGGGATCGCGATCCAGGCGAGAACGTAGGCGACGAGCGCGGCGCCGAAGGTGATAACCGCGACGACGCCGAAGCCGATCCGCACCAGCAGCGGGTCGACGTCGAAACGGTTGGCGACGCCCGCGAGGACGCCGCCCAGGTAACCGTGATCGGGATCGCGGCGGAGCGGCCGCTGGGGCGCGGCCGGCCCGTCGCGAGCCGGGGTGTCGACCTCAGCGCTCATCGTCGTTCAACCCGGAGAGCAGCAGGATCATCCCGATCAGCCCGGCCATCAGGGCGCCGGCCAGGCCGATCGTGAGCTCCACGGAGCCCGCCTGGTCGAGGAGGAGAAGCCCGCCCACGGCGATCAGACCCAATCCGGCGCCCAGCGAGACGACGTCGAGCCCTTGCCTCACCCGTTCTCCTTCGGCCGGTCCCCGGGGGAACCGGCGCCCGGCTCCCGCTCGGAAGCCGCGGGCGGCTCCGGCTCGTCGGCGCACGCCTGCGCCATGGCTTCGCGCATCCGATCGCGGCCCCCGTCGTTGCGGTCGCGGAACGGGCCGTGATCCCGGTCGTCGTCGATGTCCAGGTCGTCGTCGTTGACCACGAGGATGTGCCCGAGGTCCACGTCCGCGTCGAGCTCCAGGCGCGGGGTGGCCGTGGTGCCGGCCAACGGCTGGGTGTCGACGTCGAAGCCGCCCTCCTCGTCGCCGCCGACTTCGACCGCGCCGGCGCCGGCGCCGAGGTCGCCCGTGACGCACACGGACTCGGGGACCGCGACGACGGTCTGGCCGACGCCGAGGTCGGCCCGCAGCTCGACCACGGTGTCGTCCTGCCAGTCGAGCTCGCGCAGGTCGATCGCCTGGCGTCCCACGCCCAGCTCGTAGCCGTCCTCGGGGATCGCCGCGATCGACGCGGGCTCGTGGCTACGCTCGCCGACGCCGCCGTCGAACGAGACGTCGGCCGCGGCCACCGCGCTGAGCGGGACGGCCAGCGCCAGCGCCGGCACGATCAGCCAGCGCAGACCGCCACGGAACGCCGCGATGACGAGCAGGACGCCGATCGCGATGATCACGCCGGCAATGGCCTCGCCACTCCCGGTCGCCCCGGCCCAGGCCGCGCCGATGGCCAGCACGCTGAGACCGATGGCCGCTCCGATCGCGATCGCGATCGTCGTGATGATCCGCCCCGGGGTGGTCGCCTGGTCGCGGTCGCGGCGCAGGAGGTAGAACAGCGCCGCCACGATCGCGATCAGGAACAGCGGCCCGCCGAAGAACCAGGGCCCGCCGTCGAACCAGAACGGATCGCCGTCGAAAATCCCCCACGAGGCGAGGAAGATGAACACCCCCACCGCCGCGGCGATCGCGAGCGTGCGCGAGCGCTGGATCGGCGCCTCGCCCACGGTGCCGTCGGCCTCCTCGGACGGGACGAACAGGAGCAGCGCCAGATAGGCCACCGCGCCGAGCCCGCCGAAGAAGACGGAGACGCCGAAGCCGATCCGGAAGATCAGCGAGTCGACGCCGAAGTAGTTGCCGAGCCCGCCGGCCACGCCGCCGAGCATCCGGTCCGAGCGCGAGCGCAGGAGGCGCTTGCGCTCCGTGGGCTGGGGCTCGGTCGGCGGCTCCTCCTCGGGCATCTGGTCGGTCGTTTCCTGGTCACTCATCGTGAATTTCCTCTCTATATAAGCTGCCTCAACAACGGCGGGCTCGGCTTCGCCTTCGGGCTCCGCCTCACAGGTGGACGATGAGTCCAGGTTTGCGCGGGCAAGGCCGTTCGTCTATTGGGGATGACCCTCGAGGGACCCCGACCGCTACCCGGGGTTGGGGTCAGGTCCGAGGCAGGGCCAGGCCGGTCGCGTCGAGGCGGCCGCGCAGCACGGTGCGCTCGCCCATCGCCCACGACTCGCGCTCGGCCGCGAGCGGCGCGGTCGAGCGCGGCGTCCGAGGCGATCACCCGCTCCTGAGCGCTCCTTGGCGAGGTCGGACAGGCGGGCGGCCTCGTTCACCGGGTCGCCGATCACCGTGTACTCGAAGCGGTGCTCGGACCCGACGTTGCCCGCCACCGCCCTGCCCGCCGAGACGCCGATGCCGAAGCCGATCTCGGGCACCTCGCGCTCCAGCCGCTCCGCCAGCTCGCGCGCGGCGCAGAGCGCCTGGCCCGCGGGGTCGTCGCTGCGAGCCGGCGCGCCGAAAACGCAGAGCGCGGCGTCGCCCTCGAACTTGTTCACGAAGCCGTGCTCGCGACTCGATCACCTCGACCACGACCCGGAAGAACTTGTTGAGCAGGCGGACGACCTCGGTCGGGGGCATCGCGAGGGCCATGGACGTCGATCCCGTGAGATCGACGAACAGCGCCCCGATCTCGCGCTCCTCGCCGCCGAGCCTGGTGCCCTTCGCGAGCGCGGCCTGCGCCACCTCGTGCCCCACCTGGCGCCCGAACAGGTCGCGGATCCGCTCCCGCTCGCGGAGCCCCTCCGCCATCCGGTTGAAGCCGGCCTGGAGCATTCCGACCTCGCTGGCGTCGTCGATCGGCACCTGCACGTCGAGGTTGCCGGCCGCGACCTGTTCGACCGCCCCGCGCATCGAGGTCAGCGGATCCGTAATCGCTCGGGCGGTCACGACCGTGGCGAGCAGGCCCACCGCGAGGGCGACCCCGCCGAGGAACACGCAGGCCGCAGCGACCGCGGCGACATCCGCTCCGTCGTCGGTCAGCCCCACGATCCCCACCACGAGCACGCTCATCACCGGGACGCCGGTGCCCAGGCTCCAGGCGAACAGCAACCGGTCGCGGACGCCGGGCCCCGCCGAGCGCTCCGGCTCCCGCGCCGGCCAGAACCAGCGCGGTGACCGGGCGCAGGGATCGCTCGTTCAGCAGATACGCGAGTGCCGACGTCGTCTCGCCACCGAGCCATGCCGATGCGCCGATCAGCGCCACGGTGCCGAAGGAATGCTCGAGGTTGAAGAGGACGCCGACCACTCCGCCGAGCGGTCCATCCGGCGGCGGTCAGGAGCGCGGTGTAGGCCGGCACGCCCAGTGTGAGACGGCGTTCCGAAGCCGTCGGCTCGCGTCCATCGACCAGCCAGGCGAGCGCTCGGCCGCGGCGGCGCTTCATGATCCAGGTCAGGGCGATGCCCAGGACGACGACCAGGACGACCACGAGGACGACGTTCTCCTCGCCAAGCCGGTCCCGCTGCCCGGCGTCGTAGAAGACCGCCAGCAGGAAGCCGATCGCCATGAAGACGACCGCGGCCCCGATCGAGTTCGCGATCCAGCCCAGCCAGGTGAGGCGCCACTCGAGTGTGCGCGCCAGCCGGCGACCGTCTGCAGAGTTCACGCCGCGACGGTAGCGCGGGCACGCCGCCTCGCGAGCCGTACACGCGAGCCGCGGCCGGGAGTGACCGTGATGTTGCGGCGGCGGGGCGGCTCGTGCCCCTCCCCCACGTCGCCGAGCTCATACGCGCGCAGAACCTCGCGGATCACGATCCGCATCTCGAGCATCGCGAAGCTCATCCCGAGGCACCGGCGCCGTCCGCCGCCGAACGGGATCCAGGTGTAGGTGCCGGGCTTCTGCTCGAGGAAGCGCTCGGGCCGGAACGCGTAGGGCTCGGGATAGATCTCCGGGTCGTGGTGGATCAGGTAGGCGTTGGCCACCAGGCAGCAGCCGACCGGATAGTCCCAGCCGCCGACGGTGACCGGCTGCTTCACCAGGCGCGGCGCCGTGTTCGGCAATACGGGGCGGCGGCGGAGCGTCTCCTGGATCGTCGCCAGCAGGTAGGCCTCGCCGTCGCCGTCGCGGACCTCCTCGGTCAGCCGCGCGAGCACGTCGGGCTCGCGGCTGAGGCGCTCGAACGCCCAGCCGAGGCTCGACGCCGTCGTCTCGTGGCCCGCGACGAGCAGCGTCAACAGCTCGTCGCGGAGCTCCTGCTCGGACATCTCGCTGCCGTCCTCGTGGCGCGCTTCGAGCAGCATCGCCAGGACGTCGTCGCGCTCGGAATCGGCCTCGGTCCGGCGCTCGCGGATCTGCTCGAAGATCAGCTCGTCGATTCGCAGGCGAACGTCGAGGAAGCCCTTCAGCGGGCCGACGCGGTTGAACATCCGCATCTGCCGGTCCTTCCGCTTCGGATCGGTCGGGCCGGGCAGCAGCGTGAGCGGGCTCTCCCCGTAGGCGAGGAGCCTCGTCAGGTTCTCCCGCAGCGCGTCGAGCCGCGGCCCCGGGTCGAGGCCGAAGACCGCGCGCAGGATTATCTCGAGCGTCAGCGCCTGGACGCGGGAGTGGAGGCCCACGCCGTCGCCCTCCCATTGGCCGATCTCGTCCTCGGTGACGCGCGAGATCAGGTCGGTCAGCCGCTCCATCCGCTCGCCGTGGAATGCAGGGAGCATCAGCTTGCGCTGTTCCATGTGGGCGTCGCCGTCGAGCAGGATCACGGAGTTCATGCCGACGATCGGCTCGAGGACGCGCGCCCCCTCGCCGGGGTGCAGCACGTCGGGCGGCGCCGTGTAGATCTCCTTGACCTGGTCGGGATCCGCGATCAGGACGAACGGGGGCGTGAACGGGAAGCGGGTGGTGAAGCGCTTTCCGTAGCGCGCGCGACTCCGCTCGAGCGAGGCCAGAGGACGCGTCCACATGGCGACGCCCTGGATCAGCGCGGGCGCGGATGGACCGGGCGGAAGACCTTTCATCGAACCTGTCGGCGAGCCTCCTCCCACTGCGCCGCGGGAAGTGTGACGTCGCTCACACCCGGTCGCGGGGCTAATCGTCCGAGGCGAAGTCCTCGGGCGTGACCTCGTCGAGGAAGTCCTTGAACTTCTCGACGACCTCGTCCTGGTCCTCGACCTCGTGCTCGAACTCGATCGACGACTCCTCGATCACGTCGTCGGCCGCGAAGATCGGCGCCTGGCAGCGGACCGCGAGGGCGATCGCGTCGGACGGGCGCGAATCGATCTCGATCTCCGAGCCGTTGACCGAGATCGTGATCGAGGCGAAGAAGGTGTTGTCGCGAAGCTCGGTGACCGAGACGCGCTCGCACTTCGCGTCGAGCTGCTCGAGCAGGTCCATCAGCAGGTCGTGCGTCATCGGGCGCGGCGTCGAGGCGCCCTGAAGGCGCATCAGGATCGCGGCAGCCTCGGGGTGGCCGATCCAGATCGGCAGGAAGCGGTTGCCATCGGACGTCTTCAGCAACACGATCGGCTGCTTGCCGACCATGTCGAAGCTGACGCCGTAGATCTGCATCCGTTGCACTAGTTCGCACCCCGCGGGCTCACTCATCGGAGTATAGGTGCGGGTTTCGGGCAGCTCGGTGCCGCATGGGGCACAATCCGCGGCGTGTCGCACACGAGGCAGGAGGCCTTCATCGATGCGCCCGTTCAGCGGATCTGGGAGCTGGTCTCCGACGTGGAGCGCCATCCGGAGTGGTGGCCCCGGATCGTCGAGGTCGAATGCGAGGGGCTCAGCGAGGGGTGCACCTACCGGGAGGTAGTCCAGACGCCGTTCGGGCGTGATCAGATGCATCTCCGCGTCGAGCATCTCGAGGACTGCAAGAACCTCGCGATCCGCTGCATCAACACCGGCACCTTCGTTCGCTTCGAACTGACCGAGGCACAGAGCGGGACCTTCGTCGCCGGCGAGATGGGCATGGACCCGCGTGGCGTCGGGCGTCGGGTGTTCGATGCGGTCGCCGGGCGCCGCTACTTCACGAGCTGGATGGCGCAGACGTTCGCGGCGCTGGAGCGGGCGGCGGGATCTGAGGCCCCTCCACCCGAACGTCGGGAAGCCAGCTGAGCCAGGACGGCAGATACCAGTTGCGATCGCCGAGCAGCTCCATCGCCGCCGGCAGGAGGACCAGGCGGACGAGGGTTGCGTCGAGCAGCAGGGCGACGGCGACGCCGAACCCCATCTGCTGGAACATCACCAGGTCGCCCGCGGGCGAAGCCGCTGAAGACGGCGATGATGATCAGGGCGGCGCCGGTGATGATCCGCCCGGTCGAGCCGACGCCGTAGGCGATCGCGTCGCTGTTGTCACCGGTCTGGCTGTAGCGCTCACGGATTCTGCTGAGCAGGAACACGTGGTAGTCCATCGACAGCCCGAACAGCACCGCGAACAGGAACAGCGGCACCCACGCCTCGATCGTGTCGACCTGGGGGAAGCCGAAGAGCTCGTTGCCGAACCCCTCCTGGAACACGAGGACGAGCAGGCCGTAGGCGGCGCCGACGGACAGCAGGTTCGCCGCGATCGCCTTCGCCGCGACTACGAGCGAACGGAAGGCGATCGTCAGCAGGACGAAGCTGAGCCCAAGCACGAAGGCGAACACCGCCGGAAGCCAGCTGGTCATCGTGTCCGATTCGTCGATTCCCTCGGCCGTGTCACCCGCGACCAGGACCTCCAGCCCGGACCCGCCGAACGCCGCGGGGATTCGCTCCGCACGAAGCTCGCGCACGGCGTCGACCGCCTCGGCGTCGAGCGCGTCGCCCCGGATCGGCACCGTCAGCACCGTCAACTCGGGGCTCCGTTCCACCGAGGCATCCGCCAACCCGAGCGCCTCGCTCGAGGGCTCACCGGAGCGCAGGCGCTCGATCCCCGCGGCGACCGCCGGCGAGTCGCCGTCACCCGCGATCACGACCTCGACCGGCGCGGTGGTCTCGGCCGGGAACTCGGCGTTCAGCGTCTCGTAGCCCTGCTTCGCGGCGAGGCGATCCGGGAGCGTGCTGACACCGGCCTCGCCGGACCGGAGGGCCAGGATCGGCGCCGCCATCGCGAGCAGCACTGCAGTGGCGAGCACGAGGCTGGCCGCGGGCCGCCTCATCACCCCGCGGACCACTCGTGACCAGAACGGGCTCTCCTCGCGGGTCGCCATCCGGCCGAACACCGGCAGGCGCCACGCGTTCACGCGATCGCCCAGCAGGGCGAGCAGGGCCGGCAGGAGCGTGAGCGCCGTCGCCACCGACGTGAGCCCGACGGTGATCGCCCCCGTGGCGAGGCTGCGCATGATGGTGCTCGGCACGAGCAGCAGCCCGACCATCGCGAGTGTGAACGCGATGCCGCTGAACAGCACCGCGCGGCTGGCGGTGGCACCAACGGCGGCGATCGCGTCCATTTGCTCACGACCGCGCGAGCGCTCCTCGCGATAGCGCGAGAGGACGAACAGCGAGTAGTCGATCCCAAGCGCAAGCCCCATCCCGGTGAGCATGTTCGTCGCGAACACCGACAGCGGGAACGCCTGCCCAACGATCGCCACGAGCGCCAATGCGACGGCGATCGACACCAGGGCCATCAGCATCGGGATCACCCCGGCCAGGACCGACCCGAAGACGATCAGCAGCACGACCAGCGCAGCGGGCAGCCCGAACTTGAGCTCGCCGTTCTTGAGGTCCTCGCCGGCGAGCGTCGAGAAGTCGGCGTCGAGCGTCTCCTCCCCGGTGATCGCCGCCTGCAGGCCGTTGCGGCCGTCGCTCGCCTGGACCGCGTCGACGATGTCCTCGATCGTGTCCTCCGCGTCGGGGCCGAGCGCGACCAGCATCGCCGTGGCGTCGCCGTCGGCCGAGACGAGTCGCTCCGAGCCCGTGTCGTAGAACGTCGTCACCTCGGTCGCGCCCGCCCGGCGCAGGTCCGCGGCGAGCGCCAGCGTCGCGGCCTCGAAGCCGGGATCCGCAACCCTCGCGGTGTCCGACCGCAGAACGACGACTTCGCTGGGGTCGATCCCGCCGGAGGCCGAGGGCTGCCGCTCCGCGCGCAGCTCGTCCGCGCGGCGGGACTCGGTGTCGCTCGTGACGTCCTCGTCGCCCGAGAGGGCATCGCCCAGGAACCCCGCGTTGATCCCACCCGCGGCGAGCACGAGGACGGCCCAGCCCGCGAGTACGAGCCAGGGGCGTCGACTGCACCACGCGGTCAGTCGCTCGATCATCCTGCGACTCCAATCACTCGTTCATGACTAAGACCGACCGGGGGGCGGGAAATCACCGGTCCGGCGATGGATTAAGAAGTCACGGGCCAGATGTTCGACCATGTGACGATTCGCGTCGGGGAGCGCGAGGCATCCGCTCGGTTCTACGACACCGTGCTCGACGTGCTCGGGATTCCCGCCGGCGAGGTGGGAGCGAACTTCACCGAATGGGACGACTTCTCGATCGCCCAGGCCGACGGGGACCGCCCGGCAACCGAGGGACTCCACGTGGGTTTCGTCGCACCGTCACGCGAGCACGTCGATTCCTTCTGGCGAGCGGGCACCGAGGCGGGCTACGCATCGGACGGCGAGCCCGGGGAGCGGCCGGAGTACACGGAGGGTTACTACGGGGCGTTCCTGCGCGATCCCGACGGCAACAGCGCCGAGGCCGTCCACCACTCCGACGTTCGACCCGGGAACCGAATCGACCATCTCTGGATCGGCGTCGAGAACCTCGACCGGGCGGCGGCGTTCTACGGCGCGCTGGGACCGCACCTCGGCATCCGCCATGGCGCGAGCCGCGGATCGCGCCGGCTGTTCATGGGAGCGTTCGCGACCTTCTCCCTGGTCGCCGATGGCCGCGAGCCAACCCGGAACCTCCACCTGGCGTTCCCCGCCCCGAACCGCGCGACCGTGGACGGCTTCCACGCGGCCGCGCTCGAGGCCGGCTACCACTCGAACGGCGTGCCGGGCGGGCGACCCGAGTACCACCCGGGCTATTACGGCGCGTTCGTGCTCGACCCCGACGGCACGAACGTCGAGTCCGTGTACCACGGGCGCGGTTGAGGGCGCTCGCGCTTTTTCAACCCAGGACCGTTGACCATCTCGTGTTTCGGGTCGCGAGCAAAAAGCCCACAGCGGTGGCAACCAGCGTGGTGGCGGCGACGATGAACGGGAGACGCAGGTCGATCGAGGCGAGCGCACCGCCCATCACGGCGCCGAGCGCGACGGCGCCCATCGCGGCGAACCGGTATGCGCCGTTGACGCGCCCCAGCAGCGCGTCCGGCGCGAGCCGCTGGCGCAGGGCGACGGTGATCACGTTCCAGACGACCGCGCAGGTTCCCGAGACGCCGAGGGCGATCGCAGCCATGAGCGGGCTCGAGGTCAGGGCAAATCCGGCCTGGGCCACGGCGGCAAGGGCGACCGAGCCTGCCAATGCGCGTCGCCTTCCCAGGGACTCCGCCAGGCGCGCCGCGACGGCGCTCCCGACGAGGCTGCCGACCGCCCCCGCCGCCAGCAGGATCCCGAACCCGGCGCTGCGCAGCCCGAGGAGCTCCTGCGCATAGAGGACCAGGATCGCGTTCCCGGCAGCCCAGACCAGATGCCAGACGGAGACCACCACCGCGAGCGATCTCAGGAGGCGATGGGCCGCGAGCCAATGGAGTCCCTCACGAACTGCGACCCTGATCGATGTCGTTCCCGCAGCCGCGGCGGACGGGCGGAAGGTCCCGCCGATTGCGAGCACGGCGACGGCGGCAAACAGGAACGAGCCGGCGTCGAGGAAGAACGGCGCGCTCGCCGCCGCGGCGAAGAGGAGGCCGCCGAGCGGCGGGCCGGCGAAGCGATTGGCGACGATCTCCGCCCCGTAGAGACGCGCGTTCGCTCGCTCGAGCTCGTCGCCCGCGACCAGGCTGGGGAGCAGCGACCGGTAAGCGGTGTCGAACAGCGTCTCCGCGACGCCGAGGGCGAAGGCGAGGACATAGAGCAGCGCCAACGAGCCCTGATCGAGCGTGACGAGCAGAGCGAACGCTGCCAGCGCGAGACCCCGGACCGCATCGGTTCGCCACATCAGAACGCGACGATCCGAGCGGTCGGCGATCGCACCGGCCGGCAGGGCGAACAAGAGCCAGGGCAGCTGCTGGGCCACGGTGAGCCCGGCCACCAGGACGGGGTCGCGAGTGAGCGCGGCCGCGAGCAGGGGCAAGGCCGCGCTCGCGACGCCGTCACCGAGGTTCGAGACGCCGACCGCGGCCCACAGACGAGCGAAGCGAGTGGGCCCGGTCAAGGGCACTCGACGGCGGCGGGCCGCGGGCGGGCTGTAGCCGTAGGCCTCCACGTCAATGCGGCGGGTCGGGGGCATATTCGATGCCCTCGCGGACCTGACGCGCGCGGTTTGGGCCCGCGAGGCGGCCGACGATGTGCAGAGCCATGTCGATCCCGGCGGACAGACCCGCGGCGGTGATGACGTCGCCGTCGTCGACGAAGCGCTCTCCGCGCCGCACGTCGATCGTCCGGTCGATCGACTTCATGTGATCCAGGCTGTTGCGGTTGCTGGTCGCGGGGCGGCCGCGCAGAAGACCCGCAGCCGCGAAGACGATGGAACCGGTGCATACGCTGGTCATCAACTCGACCTGGCTCTTCTGCTCCCGCAGCCAACCAAGGTGGGCCTCGTTCTCGATCATCGCGAGGTGCCCGTCGCCGCCCGGGTGAACGAGGACGTCGAGCGCGGGCACGCTCTCGAAGCTGTGATGAGGATGGATCACGAGCGACTTGTCACAGACCACCGGGGCTCCGTCCGCGGAAAAGGTCGTCGCCTCCCACCCGTCGTCCGGGAAGTGGTTCGTCCACCAGGCGAAGACCTCCCACGGCCCGATCGCGTCGATCTCCTCCACGAGGTCGAACAGGAGGATCCCGATCCTGCGCCGATCACCAGTCGCCATCGCCGTCATCCCCCTGGGATGTCGACTCGGGCGGCGCGGATCGTCCGCGTGCGCCCCAGCAGACCGGCGAGGGTGAGCGGAACGACTCGCCGCGGAATCAGCGGCTGGCCGTGGAGCCGCGCCGGCGCCGCTGAGGCCTTCCGCGTAACCCCGCAGCACCTCACGCTGGGCGTTGACCTTGATCATGTTGAGCACCGAGTCCATCGATTGCCTCCTGTGTTCGTCGACAGCACTGATGCGAGGGAGGTTGGCCGCTCCAGGGCCCCTGATCAACAGTCGGTTGCGACACGCATCGTGTAGCGTTGGTTCACGATGTGGCAGACCGTCGAACTGCGGGAGCTGCGTCTCTTCCTCACGCTCGCCGAGGAACTGCACTTCGGGCGCACGGCCGAGAAGCTTCGAGCTGACGCCCTCACGGGTCAGCCAGAGCCTGCGCGCGCTCGAGCAGAAGCTCGGCGGCCAGCTCGTTCACCGCACCAGCCGCCGCGTCAAGCTCACGCCGTTCGGCCAGCGGTTCCTGCGCGATCTGCAAGCCCGGGCTCGAACAGCTCGACGATGTGCTCGATCGGGCGAACGCCGCTGCGCGAAGCGTCGAGGGGACGCTCCGCCTCGGAATCTTCAGTGCCCCCGCCGGCGGCCCGCAACTCGTGGAGATCATCCGTGCCTTTGAAGCGCTTCATTCCTCCTCCGCGGTCGAGGTCGTTCAGATGCCCTGGGATGACCCGTTCGAGCGCCTGCGCGAGCACGACATCGACCTGATGGCGACCTGGCTGCCGCTGGAACAGCCCGACCTGGTCGTGGGACCCGTGCTCAACGAGCAGCCACGGGCCCTTGCCGTGGCCCGCGATCACCCGTTGGCAGCGCGCGACACCGTGGACGTCGAAGAGCTCGCCGATCACCGGCTGCTGCGCTTTGACAACTGGCCTAAGGAGCTGCACGCCGCCATCGCGCCATCGCGAACACCGCAGGGCCGTCCGATTCGGAGTGTGCGAGTCCCGGTGGGCGAACGCTCCGTGACCGACGTGTCGGTTCGAGTCGCCCGAGGCGAGATCGTCTACCCCACCGTCGCTTCCGCCGCCTCTTACATGGGAGATCTGGCCTTCGTTCCGATCACGGGAATGCCGGAGCTCCGCAGCGCGCTGGTGTGGCGCCGGCCGGCACGGGACCCGAAGCTCCGCGCGTTCATCCGCGTCGCGCGCGACGTGCTCGGAAGTGCCAGGTAAGTGGGCGATCGTGGATTCGAACCACGGACCTCGTCCTTATCAGAGACGCGCTCTAACCAACTGAGCTAATCGCCCGCAAACAAGCCGCCTCAACAACGGCGGCGCTCGGCTTCGCCTTCGGGTCCGCCTCACATGAGCATTCTAGGAGACGCCGTGCACACGGCGGGATAGCCTCCGGATGCGATGCCGCGCCGTCCCGACATGCCGCCGCTGGACCGCGCGATGCTTGCCGATGACCCCGTCGCGCAGTTCGCCGCGTGGTGGGAGCTGGCCGAGCGCGAGGTGCCGCTGTGCGACGCGATGACGCTCGCTACCGTCGACCCCGACGGCGCCCCCGACGCGCGGATGGTCCTGCTCAAGGGCTTCGGCGCCGACGGGTTCCGGTTCTTCACCAACCGCGAGTCGGCGAAGGCACAGCAGATCGCGGCGGGCGGTCGCGCGGCGCTGATCCTCTACTGGCGTGAGGTCGACCGGCAGGTCCGGATCCGCGGGCCCGTCGCATCGCTGGACGACGCCGAGTCCGACGCCTACTTCGCCACCCGGCCGCGGGATTCGCAGCTGGGCGCCTGGGCCTCGCCGCAGAGCCGCCCGCTTCGCGACCGGGCGGAGCTCGACGCGCGGCTCCGCGAGATGGAGGAGCGCTTCGGCGAGGACGAGATCACACGTCCGCCCCATTGGGGCGGGTATCTGGTCCGCCACTCGGAGGTCGAGTTCTGGCAGGGACAGGTCGCACGGATGCACGACCGCTTCCGCTACACGCGCGAGGGCGACGGCTGGGCGATCGAACGGCTTGGGCCCTGATGGACGGCATCGCCGGCGTCCTCGAGACCGCGCTCTACTACCCGCACTCGGCGCGCGACGAGGTCCTGCGCTTCTACGACGAGACGCTCGGGATGCGGCGGGTCGCCGGGCTGGGACGACGGCACGGCCTACCGCCTCGGTCCCGGGGTCCTGCTGCTCTTCGACCGCGACCTGGTGGCCGAGCGCGACGGGCCGGTGGCGGACCACGGTGCCGAGGGGCGCGGGCATGTCTGCCTCGTCGCCGCGCCCGGCGCCTACGACCATGTGCGCCAACGGCTCGCCGCCCAGGGCGTTGAGATCATCCACGACCACGAGTGGTCGGAGGGCCGACGCTCGTTCTACCTCAAGGACCCGGCCGGCAACCTGCTCGAGGTCGCCGATTCGGACCTCTGGCCGGGCTAGCGCGCCTTCGCGCTCTTCGCGAACTCGAGGAGCTCGTCGAGGTCATCGAAGCGCAGCTCGGCCTGAAGCGCTCCCCGCTTGCCGGTCGCGCGGACCCGGACGCCGTGACCGAGCGCCGACTCGAGGGCCTCCTCGGCCTGCGCGAGAGCGGCAACCAGGTCCGGGTCGGGCACCGCCTTCAGCTTGGGGCGGCCCTTCCCGCCCTCGTTCGCGCGGCGCTCGGTCTCGCGGACGGACCAGCCGTTCCGGGCAGCGTCGCGGGCGAGGGTGCTCCGCGCGTCGGCCGACTTGGCGATCAGGATCGCGCGGCCGTGGCCTTCGCTGAGCTCGCCGCTCTCGAGCAGCGAAAGCGCCTCGTCGGGCAGGTCGAGGATTCGGATCAGGTTCGAGAGCGAGGCGCGGCTGCGTCCGAGGCGCTTGCCGAGCTCCTCCTTGGTCAGCCCCAGATCCTCGACGAGGGTCGCGCAGGCGCGGGCTTCGTCGACCGGGTTGAGCTGCTCGCGCGCCACGTTCTCGATCAGGGCGGTCTGCATGCGCTCGCCCTCGTCCTCGTCGCGGAGGATCACGGGCACGGTCTCGAGCCCGGCCTCTGTCGCCGCGCGCCACCGACGCTCGCCGGCGATGATCTCGTAGCGCCCGTCGGTGAGCGGGCGGGCGATCAGCGGTTGGATCACCCCGGCGCTCCGCAGCGACTCGGCGAGGGCCGAGATCGACTCGGCGTCGAAGCGCCGCCGCGGCTGCTCGGGGTTCGGCAGGACGAGCTTGGTCGGGACCTGGCGAAGGGCGGGTTCGGAGACCTCGCCGGGCTGCGGCAGGATCGCGGCGAGGCCGCGCCCCATCCCTCGCTTGTCAGCTCATGGGAGCACCTCCATCCTCGGGCCGACGGGCGTGTGGCGCTCGACCCGGACGCGATCCGCCTCCTCGCGGAGCGCCAGCTCGCGGGCGAGATCCTGGTACGCGCGCGATCCGCGCGAGTCCGGCGCGTGGTCGGTGACCGGAAGGCCGAAGCTCGGGGCCTCGGCGACCCGCACGCTCCGCGGGATCACGGTATCGAACACCAGTTCGGGAAAGTGGGTTCTCAATTCGGCCTCCACGTCGTTGGCGAGGCGGGTCCTCTCGTCGTGCATGGTGATCACCACCCCGGTCAGAACCAGCGCCGGATTCAGCTCCCTGCGGGCGAGCTCGAGCGTCTCCAGGAACTGGACGAGCCCCTCCAGCGCCAGGTACTCGGCCTGCACGGGGACCACGACGCGGTCGGCCGCAGCAAGGGCATTCACGGTCACCGGCCCCAGGGACGGAGGGCAGTCGAGGAGCGTCAGCGCGAAGCGCTCGCGCACCGGGCCGAGCCGGTCCCGAAGGCGTGTCTCCATCGCGTCGAGCCGGGGCAACTCGACCGCGGCGCCGGCGAGGTCGCGGCTGGCGGGCACCACCCAAAGGTTGTCCGGGCCCGCGGGGCGGGCCGCCTCGGCGACGGAGCTGGAGCCGACGAGGCAGTCGTACGAGGAGGGCGAGGCGTCCCGGTCGAGGCCGAGCGCCACGGTCGCGTTGGCCTGCTGGTCGAGGTCCACCAGCAGCACCTGGTTGCCCTGGTCGGCGACGCACGAAGCGACGTTGACGGCCGTGGTGGTCTTCCCCACCCCGCCCTTCTGGTTCGCGATCGCATAAACGGCACCCATAACACGCCCTTACCAGGGGGGCAAATTTGCTTTCGCGACAGAGTCGCTCATCAGATCCCGGCGAGCGTACCGGGCAGGGTGGGCGGTATCCCGGGGAATAGGGTGCGGTCGTGGAGATCGTTCTAGCGCTGGTCGCCGCGTTGCTCTTCGCGGTCGGCACGGTGCTCCTACAGAAGGCGGGGATGTCCGAGCCGGCCGGCGGCTCGGACTCCGGGCTGCTGCTGCGGATGGCGCGGAAGCCGGTGTGGTTGGCCGGGATCGTGGCCGACGGCCTGGGCTTCGTGGCGCAAGCGGCAGCGCTCGAGCATCGGGCGCCTCGCCGTCGTCCAACCGCTTCTGGTCTCGAGCGTCGTCTTCGCCCTGCCGCTGGGCGCCCGCTTCACCGGTCAGCGGATCCGCCCGGCGGACGTGGGTGCGGCGGTCCTGGTCGTCGGCGCGCTCGTCGTCTTCCTCACCGTCGCGGACCCCGCGGGAGGGCCGCGACGACGCGCCGCTTGCGGACTGGCTCATTGCTGGAGCCGTCGTGGGCGGGATCGCCGCGCCCCTCGTGCTCGTCGGCCGGCGCCTCTCCCCCGCCCCGAAGGCGGCGCTGGTCGGCGCCGCGGCAGGGATGCTGTTCGCGCTCAGCGCGGCACTCACCAAGGCCGTGACCGACCGGCTCGGCGAAGGCATCGGCGAGCTGCTGATCGACTGGCGGATTTACGCGCTGCTGGTGATCGGCTACATCTCGATGACGCTGAACCAGATCGCGCTGGGCACCGGAGCGCTGGCGCCCGCGATGGCGACCGCCCTCGCCCTCGACCCGATCGCCAGCGTCGTGCTGGGCACCACGCTGCTGCAGGAGTCCCTGCACGAGAGCACGCTCGGGGTGGCCGCCATCGTGGTCGCGCTCATTGCGGCTCTGGCCGGGATGGTGATCCTCGCTCGCGGCCAGGCCGCGGAGGCGGTGGACACCCCGGTTCAGGCGCCGTAGGGGCGCTTCTTCGCCACCCCGGGCCGGCGCGGCAGTCGCCTCGGGGGTGGGGCCGATCTTGCGGGCCGTGTGGAGGTGCCGGTGCTCGTACCCCGCGCTCTCCCCCACCTCGAGGATCTTCCTGGGCGCCATGGCGAGCGACTCGCTCGCCCGTTCGAGCTCGGCTTCCTCGCCGGGATCGCGGCGGCCCTTCCAGGCGATCAGGCTGCCGCCCTCGCGCAGGAGCGGCGAGGCCAGCTCCGCGAGGGTGGCCAGCCGCGCGACCGCCCGGGCGGTGACCACGTCGTACGCCTCGCGCCCGGCGCCGGCGGCGTGCTCCTCCGAGCGGGCGTTGATCACGCGCACGTTCTCGATCCCGGCGCGCTCGCCGGCGGCGCTCATGAACTCGCACTTGCGGCCCACGGACTCGATCAGGTCGACGCGGGCGGCAGGGAGGGCAACGGCGAGGACGAAACCGGGGAACCCCGCGCCCGAGCCGATGTCGGCGATCGCGCGAGCCGACTGGAGCGCCGAGACCTCCAGGCCGGTGAGCGAGTCGGCGACGTGCGCACGCCAGGCCTCCTCCGGGTCGCGGACCGAGCTGAGCGAGCGCGGTCATCGGCCAGGAGCTGCAGCACCGACTCGAGCTTGGCGCGCGCCTCGGGCTCGAGCTCGCGCGCGATGGGCGCTCAGCGTCAAAAGGCGGGGCGGCGCCCGGATCGCGTCACTCGTCGCCGTCTTCGTCGCCGTTCACAAGCGGCGCGACGATCACGCAGCGGTCGGGCTCGTCGCCCTCGCTGAAGGTCTCGACGCCCGAGCGCTCGGCGAGATGGTCGTGGACGACCTTGCGCTCGGTCGGGCGTCATCGGCTCGAGCTCGATCTCGCGGCCGGTCTCGGACGCGCGCTCGGCGGCGCGGTCGGCCTGGTGCTCGACCTGCTCGCGGCGGCGCTCGCGGTAGCCCGCGGCGTCGACGATCACGCGCTTGCGGTCGGTGGCTCCCGCGGTGCGCCGCCCGGTAGCAGACGAACTGCACCGCGTCGATCGTCTGACCACGGCGGCCGATCAGCCGGCCGACGTCCTCGCCGTCGATCGTGCCGCGTGATCTGGCGCTCGTCCTCGTCGACCTCGATCGAGCGTCGAGCTCGAGCGTCTCGACGACACGCTCGAGGATCGCGCGCACTCGCTCCGCCGGCGCCGCCGGCATCGTCCTCGCAGCCACGGCCGGACTACCTCGAACGTCGCGAGCGCGGCGCCTATCTGCGCTTCTTCTTCTTCGCGGCGGAGGCGGCGGCGGCGTCGCGGCCTTGACCTCCTCGACCGTCGGGATCTCGGCGGCGGGAAGAAAACTTGACGACCGACTGCTGGCCGAGGGTCCAGATGTTGGTCGAGATCCAGTAGACGGCGAGCCCGGCGGGGAAGTGATCACGAACGGGGCGAAGACGAACGGCAGGACGAACATGATATGCGCTGGTGCCCTCGGCGCGCGCCGCCATCACGGCGCTGGCGCCGAGCTGCGTGACGATGAAGAGGATGATCAGCGCGACCAGCGCGCCGCCGGTCGCCTTCTCGTCAGGTCGTTGATGAAGAAGAAGTCGACCGGCGGCGCGGCGATCATCTCGTCCTTGAAGCTGGCCGTTCAGCAGCTGGTAGAGCGCGAGGAAGACCGGAAGCTGCAGCAGCAGCGGGATGCAGGAGGCGAACGGGTTGATCTTGTTCTCCTGGTAGAACGCGATCATCTCCCGCTGCTGGCGCTGCTTGTCGTCCTTGTAGCGCTCCTGGATCGCCTTGATCTGCGGCGCTAGCGCCTGCAGCGCGCGCATCGAGCGGATCTGCGAGACCGAGAGCGGCAGGATCAGGAGCCGGGTCGCGAACGTGAGCGCGACGATCGAGAGCCCCAGCTGAGCCCGACGTCGTCGTGGAAGAACGTGATCACCGCAGTCGGCGGCGTCGATCAGCGGCTGGAGGATGTTGGCGACGATCACGCCGGCGCTCCCGGCTCATGGCCGTGGTCGGCGTGGGCGGGCGCGTCCGAGCGAAAGAGCTTGCGGTCGGAAACCGGGTCCCAGCCGCCGTGGCTCCACGGGTTGCAGCGCAAGAGGCGCCAGCCGGCGAGCGATCGTGCCGCGCATGACCCCAGCTCGCGCACGGCCTGCTCGGCGTAGGCGGAGCAGGTCGGCTCGTACTTACAGCGCCGCGGAAGGCCGGGCGAGATGAAGCGGCTGTAGAAGCGGAGCGGGCGAGGAAACGGCACGAGACCAGCGACGAAGCGCCCGCGTACGAGACGACGACGATCCGTTTCACGTGTTACGCCCCGACATACAGCCCTTACCAGGGTGGTCAACGATCCCTACGTCGCTCATGAGAAGAGCGAACAGCTCGCGAGCGCGCTTCGACGCCGCCGGTGCCGTCGCGCTCGACCAGGCCGGCCACGTCCGGGCGGGCGACGAGCACGAAGTCGTAACCCTCGGGCAGGCGCTCGCCCAGCGCCCAGAACGCCTCGCGGAGCGCGCGCTTGACCGCGTTTCGCTCGGTTGCGCCGCCGACCTTGCGGCTGACCGAGACGCCGAGGCGGACGTCGGGCTCGTCATCGCCGGCCTTATCGTCCGCGTCCCGCGGGAACGCGTAGAGGACCAGGAACCGGTTCGAGTGCGAGCGCCCGTCCGGTAGACCCGGTCGAAGTCACCACTGCGAGAGAGCCGGCCACGCTTGCGCGCGTCCCCGCATCAGGGGGAGAGGCGCTTGCGGCCCTTGCGCCTGCGTCGGCTGATCACGTCGCGGCCTGCGCGCGTGCGCATCCGCCCGCGAAACCCGTGGGTCTTCGCGCGCTTACGCTTCTTCGGCTGCCAGGTGCGCTTCATGATCGAGGGGGCCCGGCGCGGGCGACGGCCAGTATAGGACACCCGGCCGGGCGGCCCGGCAGTCTCGGGCAGGCTCCGCGGGGCCGCGAACCCGGCCGAGCTTTTCGCCGCGATTTGCGGCGTGGCCCGGCGGGCGCTCCGAGGGCCGTCGCTATGGTCGGCCGCAGTGGCCCCGCGACCGATCGAAGACGACCCCGCCGCGATCTGGCGGAGCGTCAGGTCGGAGCTCGAGGCATCGCTTCCGGCGGCGACTTCGACCTCTGGGTCGAGCCGCTCCGTGCGATCGGGTCGAGCGGCGAGACCCTCTACGTCAGCGGGCCGCCACGGGTGCGGACCTGGGTAGAGCGGCGCTACCTGCGACCAACTCGAGGGCTCGCTGCGGCGCCTCGGCGCCGGACTCGCGCGGATCGTGCTGGTCGATCGCCGAGCGGCGGCGCCACGCCGGCGAGCCGCGCGGTCGCGCAGCCCGTGCCGGTCGATCCGGCCCACACATTCGACCGCTTCGTGATCGGTCCCGGCAGCCGCTTCGCGCACGCGGCCGCGCTCGCGGTCGCCGAGCTTCCCGGCGAGGCCTACAACCCGCTCTTCCTCCACGGTCCGCCCGGGCTCGGCAAGACGCACCTTCTGGGCGCGATCGCCGGCTACTACCGCGACCACCACCCCGAGCTGCACCATCCACTCCACCACCGCTGAGCGCTTCACCAGCGAGTTCGTCGCCGCCCTGCGCACTGAAGGCCCCGAGCGCTTCAAGGAGCGCTACCGCGGGCTCGACGCGCTGCTGATCGACGACGTCCAGATCCTCGAGGGCAAGCCGCGCACCGAGGAGGAATTCGTCCACACCTTCAACGCTCTGTTCGCCGCGGGCAAGCAGATCGTGCTCACCAGCGACCGGCCGCCCGGGTCGCTCGAGCGCCTCGAGCAGCGCCTCCGCGACCGTTTCGAGTGGGGCCTCGCGGTCGAGGTCGAGGCGCCGGACCTGCGCACCCGGATCGCCTTGCTCTGGCGCTTCGCCGGCGCCGCTGTCGAGCAGCTGCCCGAGCCGGACGTCCTGCGGACGATCGCGACGCGGGTCCCGGGCAACGTCCGGCGGCTCGAGGGAGCGCTGACCCGCGTGCTCGCCGTCTCCTCCGTCTTCGACGAGCCGCTCGCAGGCTCTGCTCGTCGCGCGCGCCCTCCCCGACACAGCCGGCCAGCCGGGCCCTCCGGAGGCGCGGATGAGCCGAGGTCGCCGCGATCCAGGAGGCGGTCTGCGGCGTCCTCGGCGTTCCCGCGAGGAGCTCCTCTCCAAGCGGCGCACCCCGCGCGTCGCCCGCGCCCGCCAGCTCGCGATGTTCCTCGCCCGCGACCTCACGTCGCTGTCACTCGCCCAGATCGCACGCGAGTTCGACCGTGACCACTCGACCGTCCTCCACGCGCTCAAGCGTGATCGAGCAGCGCAACGAGCCGGGCTCCGAGACTCGCCGGAGATATCCACAGCGTCCGTGCAGCCCTTGGAAAACTCGAGCTCGCCGGCGGGCGCCCGGCTGCCAGCGAACCCACGCCGACCGGGCCGTCCACAAGCGTGATCAACACCCCGTTACCGCACCGCCCCTCGTAAAGCGGTAGGTATCCACAGACTATCAACACCCCTGATACATCTGATCCAGGTAGGAAGATGAGCGACCCGTCGATGAAACTCACAGCCCCCCGCGACCCTTCGTCACCGCTCTCCAGCACGCCGGCCGCGCCGTCTCCGCGCGCTCGACGCTTCCGTCGCTCGGCGGCATCCTGTTCACGGCCGAGCGGCGACTCGCTGACGCTGCGCGCAACCGACATGGAGATGGGCATCGCGCTGACGCTCGCCGAGATCAAGATCGAGCGCGACGGGGCGCGTGCTGCTTCCGGGCCGGCTTCTCGTCGACGTCGCCCGCAGCCTGCCCGCCGGCGAGGTGTCGCTCGAGCTGCGCTCCGAGCAGCGCGACGTCGAGCTGACCGCCGGCGATGCTCGCTTTCACCTGAAGACGCTGCCGGCCGAGGACTTCCCGCGCCTGCCCGAGGTCGAGGGAGAGGCGGCGACCCTGCCCGCCGGCGCCGCTGGCCGAGACGATCGACCGAGTGGCCCGCGCCGCGTCGCGCGACGAGGTGCGGCCGATCCTGACCGGCGTGCTGGTCCAGGCCGAGGGCGGAAAGCTGACGATGGTCGCGACCGACTCGTACCGGCTCTCGGTCAAGCACACCGAGCTCGAGACGCCGCTCGCCCAGCCGCTCGACGCGAACGTGCCCGCGCGGGCGCTCCGCGAGCTCGCCCGGCTGGTCGGCACCGAGGGCCCGGAGACGGTCGACATCGACGTCTCCCGGAACCAGGCGATCTTCCGCGATCGACGGCGTCGCGCTCTCGTCGCGCCTGATCGAGGGGCAGTTCCCGAGCTGGCGCCAGCTCATCCCCGAGTCGTTCGAGCACGAGGTCCGGCTGCCGCGCGAGGAGCTGCTCGAGGTCGCCCGGCGGGTCAGCCAGCTCGCCCAGCGCAACGCGCCGCTGCGCTTCGCGTTCTCCGAGGGCGAGCTGAGGGTCGCCGCCGAGACGCCCGACATCGGCGACGCGAGCCGAGTCGCTTCCAGCGCCGTACTCCGGCGAGCCGCTGGAGATCGCGTTCAACCCGCAGTACCTGATCGAGGGCATCGAGAGCGTCGGAGGGCGAGGAGATCGCGCGTCCAGATCTCTCGCCGCTGCGGCCCGGGCCTGCTGCGCCCGGTCGGCTCCGAGGACTTCTCCTACCTCGTGATGCCGATCCGGCTCAACGTCTGAGGTACCGGCGCGATGAGGGTCGAGTCCCTCGCGACGCTCGGCTTTCGCAACCTCGACCAGGCGGAGCTCGCGCTGGTCGACGGCGTGACGCTGCTTCACGGCCCGAACGGCGCCGGCAAGACGAACCTGCTCGAGGCGCTCTACATGGCGCTCGCCGGCCGCTCGTGCCGGACCAGGGCGGAGCGCGAGACGATCGCGTTCGGCGAACCGCTGTCCCGGGCCGAGGCGGTGGTCGAGGACGCGGGCGAGCGGCGGCGCTTCCTCTGTGCGGTGGACCGCGCGGAGGGCCGCCGGCACCTCGTCAACGGCCCGGCGCCATCGGACGCGCCGGCGCTCCGCCCGGCGCTCGCGGTGTTCATGCCGGACCGGCTCGCGCTGGTCAAGGGACCGCCCGCTGCCCGCCGCTCGCACCTCGACGGCTTCGTCGCCGCGCTCCGCCCGGCGCGCGCCGAGGCGCGGCGCCGCTACGCGCGGGCGCTGGCTCAGCGGAACGCGCTGGTCGGGCGGATCCGTGCCGGCAGCGCCGGGCCGGATTCGCTCGACGCCTGGGATGCCGAGCTGGCGCGGCGGGCATCGAGCTGATCGCGACGCGCGCGCGCGGCCGTCGAGAGCTCGCGCCGGCTTCGCACGACGGCCGCGGGAGCTCGGGCTCGGCGGTGACGCCGAGCTGGCCTATCGCCCGCGGAGCCGGGCGAGCGACGCCGAGGAGCTCCGCGCGGAGCTCGCCGAGCGGCGGGACTCCGACCTCGCGCGCGGGTTCAGCGGCCACGGCCCGCACCTCGACGAGCTCGCGATCGCGTCGACGGCCGCGCTCGCGCGGCGCTACGCGTCGCAGGGCCAGCAGCGCATCGCGCTGCTGGCGCTGCTCTTCGCCGAGCGCGACGCCCTGCTGCCGGCGAGCGCACCGCCGCCGATGCTGCTCCTCGACGACGTCACGTCCGAGCTGGACCCCGACCGGCGCGAGCGGCTCTGCGCGCGGCTCGCCGCGGGCGGCGGCCAGGCGCTGATCACGGCGACCGAGGCGGACCACCTGCCGCGTCGTGCGCCGCGCGCTGCGAGGTGCGCGCCGTCCGCGACGGCGGCCGGCGTCGCTCGGATCGGCGGCGGCGTGAGGCGGCCGCGTGGATCGGCGCCGCGGAGCGCGGCGCGACCAGCCGCAGCCGCTGGCGTCGGCACTGGACGCGGTCCGCGCCGAGGTTGCGCCCGCAAACGCTGCTGGCGGCGGTCCAGGAGGCGTGGCCGCGGGTCGCCGGCGGCGACGGTCGCCGCGCAGGCCGATCCGGTGTCCGAGCGCGAGGGCGTGGTCACGATCGCGTGCCGCTCGGCGACGTGGGCCCAGGAGCTCGATCTGATGCAGGCCGAGCTCCTGCCGAGGCTGCGCGAAGCCCTCGCTGGAGGGCCTTCGCGGACGGCCTGGAGGGCCTTCGGTTCACCGCCGACGCGCGCCCGGACCGATCGGTTGATCCTGCTTGCCGCAGTTTATGCTTATTTGCAGGGATTTTGTGACATCTGGACGGCGTTCCGGCCTGCCGTCCTGGTATCCTTATGTGAACTTGGAAGCGACCCCGATCCGTCGGCGATACGCCCGCTTCTACGGGCCCGGCGGTCGGGGTTTCTCCTTGATCAAAACGAAGAGGGTTTAGTGGCGAAAGCAACAAGCGCGGCGGCCGAGCAAGGGCGCGCGAAGAACGGCGGAGGCACGGCGGAGGCGACTACACCTCGGGCGAGATCACAGTCCTCCGCGGCCTCGACCCGGTGCGCAAGCGCCCGGGCATGTACATCGGCTCGACCGGTCCGCGCGGCCTGCACCACCTGGTCTACGAGGTCGTCGACAACTCGGTCGACGAGGCGCTGGCCGGCCACGGCGACCGCATCACGGTCACGATCCACCCCGACGAGTCGATCACGGTCGTCGACAACGGCCGCGGCATCCCGGTCGACGAGCACCCGGAGGAGAAGCGCCCCGCGGCCGAGGTCGTGCTGACGATGCTGCACGCCGGCGGCAAGTTCGGCGGCGAGGACAGCGGCTACAAGGTCTCCGGCGGCCTGCACGGCGTCGGCGTCTCGGTCGTCAACGCGCTCTCGCGAGCGCTGCAGCTCGAGATCCACCGCGACGGCCACGTCTGGACCCAGGAGTACGAGCGCGGCGAGCCCAAGGGCGACCTGAAGAAGGGCGAAGGCGACCAAGGAGACCGGCACCACGATCACGTTCGCGCCCGACGCCGAGGTCTTCGAGGAGATCAACTACGACTACGAGACGCTCGCCGAGCGGATGCGCGAGACCGCGTTCCTGACGCGCGGCCTCCGGATCGACCTCGCGGACGAGCGCGGCGCCGGCCAGACGGACACGTTCCACTACGAGGGCGGCATCGTCGACTTCGTCCATCACCTGAACGAGAACAAGGACGCCCTGCACCGGAAGACCGTGTTCTTCGAGAACGAGACCGACGACGGCGCCGTCGAGGTGGCGATGCAGTGGAACTCCTCCTACCAGGAGTCGATCTTCACCTTCGCGAACAACATCAACACCCACGAGGGCGGCTCGCACCTCTCCGGCTTCCGGTCGGCGCTGACCCGCACGATCAACGCCTACGCGCGCGAGAAGGGGCTGCTCAAGGAGAAGGACCCGAACCTCTCCGGCGAGGACGTCCGCGAGGGACTCACCGCGGTGATCTCGGTGAAGCTCGCCGAGCCACAGTTCGAGGGCCAGACGAAGGCGAAGCTCGGCAACCCGCCGGTCGAGGGTCTCGTCAAGGAAACGGTCAACCGCAAGCTCGGCGAGTTCCTCGAGGAGAACCCCACGGACGCGCGGCGGATCGTCAGCAAGTCGGTTGACGCCGCTCGCGCCCGCGATGCCGCGCGCAAGGCGCGGGATCTCACCCGGCGCAAGTCCGCGCTCGAGAACTCGACGCTTCCGGGCAAGCTCGCCGACTGCAGCGTCAAGGACCCTCGCGACGCCGAGCTCTTCATCGTCGAGGGCGATTCGGCCGGCGGCTCCGCCAAGCAGGCCCGCGACCGCTCGACCCAGGCCGTCCTGCCCCTCCGCGGGAAGATCATCAACGTCGAGAAGAGCCGGATCGACAAGGTGCTCGCCAACAACGAGATCCAGGCGATGATCACCGCGATCGGGACCGGCGTCCACGACGAGTTCAATCTCGAGGACGCCCGCTACCACAAGCTGATCCTCGCGACGGATGCCGACGTCGACGGTGCCCACATCCGCACCCTGGCGCTCACGTTCCTCTACCGGCAGATGCCGCAGCTGATCGAGTCCGGGTACGTGTACATCGCGAAGCCGCCGCTCTACGGCATCAAGAAGGGCAGCCAGCAGTTCTACGTCGAGAAGGAGTCGGAGCTCGAGGAATACCTGCTCCGGGACAAGCTCGACAACTTCTCGATCGCCGACGTGAGCGGCAAGTCGTCGAAGCTCACCACCGCGCGCTGGCAGCGCTTCAGCCGCAAGCTGCGCGAGTACGAGGGCTGGTCGGAGTCGCTGCGCGCCGAGCACGGGCACGAGCTGGTCACGTTCCTCGCCGAGTCGCAGATTCTCGACGCCGGTGTCGCGACACTGGACGCGGTACGCAAGCTGATCGAGGAGGCAGATCCCGAGGGCGAGCCATTCGACACCGAGCTGGTCGGGGGCAGCGGTGACGAGCTCCAGATCAAGGCGACCCACCGGCGCAGCGGCCTGGCCCGCTTCCTCACCCTCAGCGCGGAGCTCTTCAGCGCGCCGGAGTACCGTCGCCTCGTCGACGTCCACGCGGAGCTTCTGAAGCAGGTCGGCCAGCCGCCGTTCACGGTCACGCTGAAGAACAAGATCCGCGTGGCGGAGTCCTTCTCCGCCCTGCACCAGGCGATCGTCGACATCTCGAAGGAGGGGGTCAACCTCTCCGCGTTCAAGGGCCTCGGCGAGATGAACGCCGACCAGCTGCGCGAGACCACGATGGACCCGGCCACCCGGACCCTTCAGCAGGTGACGATCGATGACGCGGCGCTCGCCGAACGCATCTTCACCGAGCTGATGGGCGACAAGGTCGAGCCGCGCAAGCGCTTCATCGAAAAGCACGCGCAGGAGGTGCGCTTCCTCGATGTCTGATCGCCGGCTGGCAATGCGCGTGTCCCAGGAGGTCAGCTAGATGGAAGCCGGCGATAGCGGCCTCGCGGCCCTGACCGGGCGTATCGAAGAGCGCGAGCTGACGCAGGAGATGCGCAGCTCGTACCTCGATTACGCGATGAGCGTGATCGTCGGCCGCGCGCTGCCCGACGTGCGCGACGGCCTGAAGCCGGTCCACCGCCGCGTCCTCTACGCGATGCACGACCTGGGCCTGCAGCCGAACCGCGGCTACCGGAAGTCCGCGTTCGTGGTCGGCGAGGTGATGGCGAAGTACCACCCGCACAGCGATTCTTCGATCTACGACACGCTCGTTCGCCTCGCGCAGGACTTCGCGCTTCGCTACCCGCTGGTGGACGGCCAGGGCAACTTCGGCTCGATCGACGACGACCCGGCGGCGGCGATGCGGTACACGGAAGCCCGCCTCGCGCGCCTCGCGACGGAGATGCTCCGCGACATCGACGCGGATACCGTCGACTTCGGGCCGAACTACGACGAGACCAGCAAGGAGCCGATCGTTCTGCCGTCGCGGTTCCCGAACCTGCTGGTCAACGGCGCCACCGGGATCGCCGTCGGCATGGCGACCAACATCCCGCCGCACAATCTGACCGAGGTCGCCGGGGCGACCCGCGCCTACATCGAGAATCCGGACATCGACCTCGCCGGCCTGATGGAGCACGTGAAGGGCCCCGACTTCCCGGGCGGCGGGCTGATGAGCGCGCAGGGAATCCGCGACGCGTTCGCGTCGGGCCGCGGGAGCGTCAAGGTCCGGGCTCGCGCCCACGTCGAGCCCATCCGCGGCGGCAAGGACGCGATCATCATCTCCGAGCTTCCCTACATGGTCAAGAAGGGCGGCGAGGGCGGCCTGATCACGAAGATCGCCGACCTCGTGCGCGAGAAGAAGATCAACGGGATCTCCGATCTGCGCGACGAGTCCGACCGCTCCGGCATGCGGATCGTGATCGAGCTGAAGCGCGGCGGCGATCCCGCGGCCGTGGTCCTCAACCAGCTCTACAAGCACACGCCGCTGCAGAACTCGTTCGGGATCAACATGGTCGCGCTCGTCGACGGCGCGCCGCGGACGCTCGGGCTGAAGGAGCTGATCGGCTACTACGTCGACCACCAGCGCGAGGTCGTCACCCGCCGGACGCAGTACGAGCTGCGCCAGGCCGAGGCCAGGGCGCACGTCCTCGAGGGCATCCTGATCGCGCTCGACAACCTCGACGCCGTCATTGCGCTGATTCGCGGCTCCGCCGATCCCGAGACGGCCCGCGACGGGTTGATGGAGAAGTTCAGCCTCTCGGAGATCCAGGCGCAGGCGATCCTGGACATGCGCCTCCAGCGCCTGACCGCGCTCGAATCCGACAAGGTGCGCGCGGAGCACAAGGAGCTGCAGGACAAGATCGCCGAGCTGCGCGCGATCCTCGGCGACCCCGCGCGGATCGACGGTGTGATCGTCGACGAGCTGAGCGAGGTCGAGCAGCGCTACGGTGACGAGCGGCGGACCGAGATCACCCATTTCGAGGGCGATCTGAACATCGAGGACGTGATCGCCGACCAGCAGATGGTCGTCTCACTCACTCACTCGGGCTATGCGAAGCGTTTGCCGCTCGCCACCTATCGCCAGCAGCGTCGCGGCGGCATCGGCGTGATGGGGATGAACCTGAAGGAAGACGACTACATCGAGCACCTGCACATCTGCTCGACCCACGACTTCCTGCTGTTCTTCACGAACCGGGGGAAGGTCTATCGCCTCAAGGTCTACGAGCTGCCTGAGGGCGCCCGGACGGCCAAGGGCCAGGCGCTCGTCAACGTGCTGCCGCTCCGCGAGGGCGAGCGCGTGATGGCCGTGATCCCCACCCGCGATTTCAAGGAGGACAAGTTCCTCGTCTTCGCCACCGCCAAGGGCCAGATCAAGAAGACCGAGTTCCTGGCCTACAACACGAAGATCAAGGCCGACGGGATCATCGCGATCAACGTCCGCGACGACGACGAGCTGGTGCAGGTGCGACGGACCTCGGGGTCCGACGACATCCTGATGGTCTCGAAGTCCGGCCACGCCTCGCGCTTCAACGAGTCGAAGGTGCGGCCGATGGGACGCGGCACGGGCGGTGTCAGGGGGATGAACGTCAGCGGCAAGATCGGCAAGGAGCCGAACCGCGTCCTGGCAATGGACATCGCGCGCGACGACGCCGAGCTGTTCGTCGTCACCGAGAACGGCTACGGCAAGCGCACCGCGGTCACCGAATATCCCGTGAAGGGCCGGGGGACGAAGGGCGTCCTGACGATCAAGCTGACCGAGAAGAGGGGCGGCCTGGCCGGCGCGATGATCGTCCGTGAGCACCAGGACCTGCTGTTCATCTCGCAGAACGGGATGGTCCAGCGGACCAACGCCGGCGGCATCTCGCAGATGGGCCGCGCGACCCAAGGCGTCCGCGTAATGAACATCAAGGACGACGACTGCGTGAGCGCTGTGGCGCTCGTCGTGGAGTCGACGACGAACGGCGCCGACGTCGCGATCGAGGCCGACGAGGTCGCCGAGGCAGCGGCCGAGGGCGCCCATCCGGCCGACGCCGACGCCGACGCCGAAGGGGACGAGTAGCCCGACCTCCGCGTCTGCTTGAATCAGGATTACCAGAGGAAGGAGGTGGTCCTAATTCACATGCTTTACGGGACTCTGGAGGTGCCGGAGCACTAGGACGGCAGTGCGGGCCGCCTGGTGAAATCCACACCGGGCACCGGCGAGCCAAGAGGCGGGAGGTCGTCCCACCCGTTGTCAATCGAAGTTCGCTGCAATCGCACAAACGGAAGACAAGGGGCCGCCTCAAAGCGGCCCCTTGTCCGTTCTGACGATCCGGTCTAGTCGAGCGCGGGCGGAACGTCCGTCTGGCCGTCGTCGTTGTACCCCCAGCATGCGACCTTGCCGTTCGTGCGCAACCCGCAGTTGTGCAGGTAGCCGCCGCTCAACGACTTGAACTTGCCGCCGGGCGGAGGGACGACGTACTCGTCGTAGCCCCAGCAATCGACCTTCGCGTCATGCTTCCTGAGCCCGCAGCTGACGTAGTAGCCGGCCGCGACGGACTTGAACCTGGCTCCCGGCGGGTCGGTCTCGCCGTAGTCGTCATACACCCAGCAATTGGCCTTCGCGCTGTTCCGCTTCACGGCGCAGCTGTGATAGGCGCCGGTGGTCAACGACCGGTACTTGCCGCCGGGCGCGTCCGTCTGCCCATACGTGTCATCGCCCCAGCATGCGACCTTGCCGCTGGGGCGGACGCCGCAGGCGTGCTCACTGTAGGGACCGGTGTGCAGCGACAGGAACTTGCCGCCGGACTCCTGGTCGACGTCGTAGCCCTCGTAGCCGAAGCAGTCCGCCGCGCCGCTCTTGCGGATCCCGCACGTGACGTAATAGCCGGCGACGATCGACTTGAAGTCGGCACCGGGAACGTCGGTCTCACCGTAGTCGCCATATCCCCAGCAGCTGGCCTTGCCGTTCGGCTTAACCCCACACGTGTGGTAGTAGCCCGCGCTCACCGAGCGGAATTTGCCCCCCGGCGGGCTCGACTGCCCGTACTGGTCGCTGCCCCAGCACGTGATCTTGTCGTTCGCTTTCACCGCGCAGCTGTGGCTGCCGCCGGCGCTGACCTTCGCAGCCTGGGCGCCCGTCGCCCCGAACGCCAAGAGCGCCAGCCCCCCCACCGTCGCCGCGAGCGCCAGCACCCGCATCCTTCCGTCCAACATGCTCGTCCCCCCTTGGGTCGGATTGATCCCGGCGAACCTATGCCGGCGCGGCGACCGGCGCAAGGGGGCGAGTGACGCTCCTCACGCAGCCAGCAGGTACTGCTCCCACGCGTCCGGGACGCGCGGGCTTGCGATGCGGATGAAGACGGTCGGGCCCGGGGGCTTCGGGTGGGCGCGGAGAGGCATGCTCGCCTCGGCCGGAAGGCGGTTGCCCTTGCGCCGGTTGCAGGGCGCGCAGGCGGCGACGATGTTGTCCCAGCCCGACGTTCCCCCACGACTGCGCGGGATCACGTGGTCGACGGTCAGCCCGTGCGACTCGCGCCCGCAGTACTGGCAGGTGTATGCGTCGCGGGCGAGCACGGCCTTGCGGGTGATCTTGCGGCGGTGCACGTCGCGCGGCACGCGGACGTAGCGGACCAGGCGGATCACGCAGGGCGACTCGATGACGAGGCGCTCGGAGTGCAGCGCGCCCTCGCCGTGCTCGAGCACCTCGGCGCGCTCCTTCAGGACGAGCACCGTGGCGCGCCGCATCGTGCAGACGTTGATGGGCTCATAGCTCGCGTTGAGCACCAGGACCCGGCCGCGGGGCCGCGCGTGCTGGCGCCCACCGTGCATTCGGCCGGCGAGTGAAACGACGTTGTTCGGTGTGCCGTTTACGTCCGGATGAGCCACGCGCTTCATGGCGGCAGGGATTCTAATGAGCGACATAGTCGCGAAAGCAAATTCGCCCGAGCGGTAGCGAAGAATGTCTACGGATCAGGGAAGGCGGTCAGGTGAAATCGGGTAACTCCCGAGCACCCGGACGTTCTCGGCCTTGTCCCGAAGTGCCCCGATCGCCTCGGCGACCACCGGGTCGGAGTCCGCGCCGTCGAGGTCGATGAAGAACATGTAGCGGCCGAGGCCGCGCCGGAGGGGCCGCGACTCGATCCGGACCAGGTTGACCTCGCGGTCCGAGAACTCGGTCAGCGCCTCCACGAGCGCCCCGGGGTGGTCGGCGCCCAGCTCGGAGAAGATCAGCGTGGTCCGCCACTCGCCGTTGCCCTCGGCACGGATGCCCTCGGGCGCGATCCAGACGAACCGGGTGACATTGCCGTGCTCGTCCTCGACCCCGTCCCGCAGGACCTCGCAACCGTAGATCTCCGCCGCCGACGCGGCACCGAGCGCCGCCCACGGTCGCTCCGACGAGCCGACCGTCCGCACCGCCTCGGCCGTGGAATCCGCGATCCGCACCTCAGCCTGGGGCAGCTCCTCGCGCAGGAACCGCGCGCATTGCGCGCTGGGCTGCGGGTGGCTCACCACGGCCTCGATCGCCCCCAGCTCGAGCTCCGTGCGGGCGATCAGGGCGTGGCGGATCGGGTGGTCGTGCTCGCCCGCGATCGTGAGCCCGCTCGCCTCGAACGCGAGCGTGTCGAGCGTCGGGCGGACCGAGCCCTCGATCGCGTTCTCGAACGGCACCAGCGCCCGGTCGGCCTCGCCCGACCCCACCGCGAGAATCGCGTCATGAACGGTCGCGGCCGGCATCTGCTCGACCTCCATCCCGGCCGTGGCGGCGCGCAGCGCGTCTTCGGAGAACGTCCCGGCGGGCCCCAGGTACGCGACGCGCACCGTCACTCGGTCAATGCCTTACCAGGCGGGTAAACATGCTTTCGCGCCTTACGTCGCTCACTCACTCAAACGTGACCTGGTAAGTCGACTCGTTGTTGTCGATGATCGACTCGCCCGGCACGGGGAACACCGTGACGTTCAGCGTCAGCTCCTCGCCGCTCGGGATCTCGCCGTCGATCGCGAGCGTTGCGGCTTCGGTGCTTCCCGCAGCGATCCGCGGGATCGTGCCCTCGCCCTCGATCGTGTCCGTGCTGCCGAGGAGCTCGAAGCCCACCGGGACGTCTTGCTCGTTGACCAACCCACCGTTGGTGACCGCGATCTCGATCTCAGTCGGTGTCTGGCTGAACGTGTTCAAGGTGTCAGGCGTCAACGGCACGTTGCCCGGCCGCAGGACGGTGGATGAGAGCTCGGTGCCCCGGTCGTCGCCTCCGGCGACGCCGGTGGTGCCGGCGACCTGCGTGAGCACGCCGGTCAGCGCCAGTTCGTCCAGCCAGGGGTCGACCGCCGGCAGGAAGACGCTCGCCGGCACCTCGCCCGGCAGATCCTCCTCGGCCAGCGCCTCCTCGATCGCGGACTTGGCGCGGGCGTAGAGCACGTCGCTCGCCAGGAACTCCCGCATGTCGTCGGTGATCTGCTGGATGGCCTCGAGCCGGCCTTCTTCGCCGAGGGCTGTCGGGATCTGCTCGACGATGCTGTTGAGGCCGTCTCGCCGCAGCTCGAAGGCGAGCACCAGGTCCTCCTGCGCCTCGCTGAGCTCGCCGGGAGCGCCGAGGCCCTCGGCCCGGCCGAGGACGTCCTCGCCGGTGCCTCGGCTCGAGCCGAGCTGGTCCGTCAACTCGGTCTCCGAGGGAGGCGGGTTCTCGAGGCGGTCGAAGAATTCGGCCGAGAGCTGGTTCGACGTGGTCACCAGCGCCTCGAGGTCGCGCAGGTAGTTCTCGAAGCTGCGCTCCTTGCGTGCGTCCAGGCACCCACGGATCGCGAACAGCAGGAGGACCACGACCACCGCGCCGATCACGAGCGCGAAGAGGCGTCGCCGCATCAGGTCGCCCGTGGGCTCGCGCGGCGAGCCGCCTCCGCGACGTCGGCTCGAGCCCGGCCGGCGGCGCCGGGGCGGTGCTGGGGAGTCGTCGGCTTCGGAGAATTCCACGAAAAGTGAGCGCGGCCGAGCCACGCAGCGGCTTCAAGAAGGGGCAAGTATTACTGCAGGCGCGGTCGCAGGCTCCCAGCCGGGCAGGAATGCGCCTGGTCGCGACGAACGCGGGTTTGAAGTGTCGGACGAGATGGTCATGGGGCGGTTCCGGATCGAGGAGAGGATCGGCTCCGGCGGAATGGGGACCGTTTACCGGGCGTTCGACGAGCGTCTTCAGCGGTTCGTCGCGGTCAAGGAGATCGAGCACGCCGGCGCGGAGCGGGTCCTCCGGGAAGCCCAGGCAGCGGCCCGCCTGAACCACCCCGCGATCGCGACGCTCTACGAGCTGGGTGAGCGGGAGGGGCACGCTCTGCTCGTGAGCGAGCTGGTGGACGGATCGACGCTCGACCGGGTCGCCCGCGACGGATCGATCTCGGACCGGGACGTCGCGCGGATCGGCACCGACCTCTGCGACGCGCTGGCCCACGCGCACGGCCGCGGGGTCGTTCACCGCGACGTGAAGCCTCAGAACGCGATCGTGCGCCCCTTCGCCTCGGGCGGCCGCCGGGCGAAGCTCATGGACTTCGGGATCGCGGCGGTCGCCGGTGCGCCGACCCTGACCGTGACCGGAGAGGTCGTCGGCACGCTCGCCTACATGGCGCCCGAGCAGGCGGAGGGCGAATACGCCGGTCCCGAGGCCGACGTGTACTCGCTCGGGCTCAGCCTGTACGAGGCGTGGGCGGGGGAGAATCCCGTGGCGCGCCGGACCCCGGCGCAGACCGCCCGCCAGATCGGCCAGCCGGTGCCCTCGCTGGCCGACTTGCGACCGGATCTGCCCGAGCCCCTCGTGACCCAGATCGACGCCTGTTTGGCCGCCGACCCCCGCAACCGTCCCTCGCTCGACCGCCTCCATCGGGTGCTCGACCGGACCGCGCTCGAACTCGACGACGAGTGCGCCGTCCCGGCTCCGGACGGGGACGACGTCGTCCTGCCCAGGCGTTCAATGCCCCGCATCGCGGCTCTGGTCGCAGTGGGCGTCGCGCTGGCGGCACTCGCCGGCCCGATCGGGTTGCCGGGCGCCGCCCTGGTCGCGGCCCTGCTCCTGCTGCCGGCTCTGCTGCTGGTCCCGAATCCGCTCCTCGCCCTGGTGCCGCTTGTCGCGATCCCGCTGGGCGCGATCGGCGCTCTCGCGGCCGCCCCGGCCCTCATCGCGGTGCTCGCCGGGCGGGCGCGCGAGCGGGCCCTCCTCGGCGGCATCGCGTTCAGCGCCTACCTGGCGGGCGCGATCGGCCTCGACGCCGGATCCCGGCTCGGGATCGCCGCCCCCGCGCCCGATGGGTGGGAGAGCTCGGCCCAAACCGCCCTCAGCGACGTGGTGGCGCCGCTCGTCGAGCCCGCCGCACTGCTCGGGGTCGGCGTCCTTGCGGCGGCGACGGTGGTGCTCGGACTCCTGCTTCGCGCGCACCCGGCGCTGGCCCTGATCGGCGCGATGATCTGGTCCGCGGCGCTGGCCGCGGGCCTCGAGGCGGTCGGCAACGGCGCCCAGGGACGCAATGCCAGCATCGTCGTGGGAGCCGCGGCCGTCGCGGTCGCGATCGAAGCAGCACGGCGCCAGCGCGAGCACAAGCCCCGCTCCCAGCCGCTCGCAAGCGCGCAACCGGCGCTTCACGGTCAGGGCTAGAACCGCACTCTCCCCTAGGATTCCCACCCAACGCGGCCAGTCCCGGGGCTCCCCTGTGCCCACCGCGTCGTCCAAGGAGAGTCACCATCAGCGTCCTTCGAAACCTCGAAGCACGAATCGAGAACCTCGTCGAGGGCGTCTTCTCGCGCGCCTTCTCGTCGCAGGTCCAGCCGGTTGAGATCGCGCGCAAGCTCGCGAAGGAGATGGACGCCCATCGCACGACCTCGGTCGCGCGCGTCTACGTGCCCAACCAATACACGGTCTGGCTCGGGACCGAGGACCGCGAGCGCCTCGAGGGCTACGAGCGCTCGCTTGAGCAGGAGCTCTCCGTCGTACCTGCTGGAGCACGCCCGCCGCCACGACTACGCCCTCCTGACGCGGCCCGAGGTCCAGCTCGAATCGGACGAGCGGCTGCGGCTCGGCGAGTTCGGTATTCAGACCAGGCTGGTGAAACCGCCACAGAAGCAGGGCGAGGCACCCTCGCAGGGCGAGCAGGGGCACACGATGGTCTACTCGGTGCCGCCGAAGCAGTCCAAGGCGCCGCGCGGCGCGCAGAAGAAGACCGCACACGTCCGCGAGACGAAGGCCATCGTCTCGCTCGACGACCGGCGGTACGTCCTGGACGGGCCCGTCGCCGTGCTGGGCCGGTCACGTGAATGCGACTGCGTGCTGGCAGATCCCAACGTCTCGCGCCGCCACGCGGAGCTGAAGCGGGGCGAGTCGGGCGATTGGTCGGTCGCCGACCTCGGCTCGACCAACGGCGTCAAGGTCAACGGCCGTCAGGTCGACTCGGCGCGGCTGACCCCCGGGGATCAGATCCAGATCGGCACGACCTACTTCACCTTCGACATCGAGGCGTAGTTGCCCCGCGACCCCCGGACCTTGAACTAATGGAAACCGAGCCGATCGCGGTCGGGCTCAAGTTCGGCTTCCTGGCCGTGCTCTACCTGTTCCTGCTCTGGGTGGCGCGCAGCGCGATGAAGGAGCTGAAGCGAACCGCCCAGCCGGCGCCCGAGGCCACCGGCTTCCACCAGGCGGCAGGCCCCGGCGGTCGCGCACCGTCCACCGACGCGTGGCTGGTCGTGGTCAAGGGCGGCGGGCTCGAACCAGGCGAGCGCCTCGACCTGTTCGGGGGTCTCTCGATCGGCCGGGGCGCCGAAGCGGACGTGCGGATCGAGGACCGGTTCGCCTCCGGGATCCATTGCCGCGTCTATTCACGCGGCCCGTCCTACTACGTCGAGGACATGAACTCCACCAACGGCACGTTCCTGAACGGGGGGCAGCTCCGCGGTGAATCGGTCCTGAACGACCTCGACGAGGTCCGGATCGGCGACACGGAGTTTCGTTTCGAGCTGGACGTTCCGGAAGGGGAGGGGCCCTGAGCATGGCCCTTCGGGTAGCCGAGCAGTCCTACCGCACCGACACCGGGCGTTCCCGCACGGCCAACGAGGACTCCTACTTCGCCCGTTCGCCCCTGTTCGCGGTCGCCGACGGGATGGGCGGCGCCCAGGCCGGCGAGGTCGCATCGAGGATGGCCGCCGAGGCCTTCGAGCCGGCCGAGCGCCGGAGCGAGTCCCCGGAGGCGTTCCTGCGCTCGATCGCAGTGGACGCGAACACCCAGATCCACTCCCTCGCCCAGCACGACGCCTCGCGCTCCGGCATGGGCACCACGCTCACCTCGGCCCTCGTCGAGGGCGACGACGTCGCGATCGGACATGTAGGCGACAGCCGGGCGTATCGCCTCCGTGACGGCGAGCTGAACCTTTTGACCTCGGATCATTCGCTGGTGGAGGAGCTCCGCCGCCAGGGCCGCCTGACCGACGAGCAGGCCGAGGACCATCCGCAGCGTTCGATCATCACCCGAGCCCTCGGCCCCGAGCCCGAGGTGGAGGTCGACACGATGACCTACTCCGCCCGTCCCGGCGACATCTACCTGATCTGCTCCGACGGGCTGACGACGATGATCCGCGAGGAGCGAGTTCGTCAGATCCTCGTCGAGTCTCCGAGCCTGGACGACGCCACCGAGCGGCTCGTCAGCGAGGCGAACGAGGCGGGCGGGCGCGACAACATCACGGTCGTCGCCTTCCGGCTCGAGGAGGGCGAGGCGGTGGAGGAACCCGAGCCCGACGCGACCCTGGTCGGCCCGACGGCGGCCGCGGCCGGGCTGAGCGGCGAGCGGGTCCGGGATGAGACCGAACGGAGCCGAGCAAGCCTCGGCGGGGCAGCGTCCGCCCCCGAGCGCCGGCGGGAGCACGCCAAGCCGAAGCGTTCGCGCACGGCGCTGAAGGTCCTGGCCGCAGTCGTGATCCTGGCGGGAATCGCGGTCGCTGCCGTGCTCGGAGCACGGCAGATCTACTTCCTCGGCACCGACGAAGGCGGCCGCCTGGCCCTCTATCGCGGCCTGCCCTACGAGCTCCCGCTCGATATCGCGCTCTACAACGAGGTGCTCTCATCGCCCACGCAGGTCGAGTCCCTTCCCGAGGACCGCCGAGACGAGGCGACGAACCACAAGCTGCGCTCGCGCGAGGACGCCGAGGACCTGCTCGACGACCTCGAGCAGGAGGCGCGGGCGCTGACCGCGCCCGAGCCGGAGCCGGAACCCAGACCCGGCGGCGACGGGGGTGGGGGCGGCAACCGGGCCGGCGGCGGCGGAAGCGGCGGGGCGGGCTCGCAGGCAGGGCAATGAGCGCCCGCAACCGTGAGCTGTTCGCGCTGATCCCGGTCGCGCTGCTGGTCACCGCGGGCTTCGCGGCGGTCTTCGCGGAGGGCTCGGACGAGATCACCGACGCCAGCCTGATCTACGGCGGGTACTTCCTCGCGATCTGCGTGGCGACCCACATCTTCCTGAGGGTCGCGCTGCCGAACGCCGACGCGTACCTGTTCCCGCTCTGCGGCGCGCTGGCGGCGATCGGGCTCGTCGTCCTCTACCGGATCGATGAGACCCTCGCGGTCGAGCAGGCGACCGTGTTTCTGCTCGGGCTGGGCGCGTTCGCGGCCACCATCGTGTTCCTGCGCGATTACCACCTGCTCGAGCGCTACCGGTACCTGATCGCCGTGGGGTCGCTCGCGCTCCTGATGGCACCGCGCCTGCCTGGGATCGGATCTCAGGTGAACGGCGCGTACCTCGCGGTGGATCTCGGCCCGCTCTCCTTCCAGCCCGCCGAGATCGCGAAGATCGGCGTGGTCATCTTCCTGGCCAGCTACCTGAACGAGAAGCGGGAGCTCTTCTCGGTGGCGGCGCGGCGCATCGCCGGCCTCACGATCCCGCCGCTCAAGCATTTCGGCCCGCTGCTGGTCGTCTGGGGCGCCGCGATGGTGATGCTGGTCTTCATCCGCGACCTCGGTAGCTCGCTGATGTTCTTCGGCGCCTTCCTGGCGCTGCTCTACGTCGCCACCAACCGGTTCTCCTATGTGCTGGCCGGCCTGGCCATGTTCCTCGTCGGCGCCGCGTTCTTCGCCAGCACCGGTCCCGGCCACGTCCAGGACCGGATCGACATCTGGACGAATACGTTCGACCCGAACCCCTGCGACCTGACGGATCGCCAGGTCGAGGCCGGGCAGGACTGCGGGGTGGGGCAGATACGCCAATCGCTCTACACACAGGCCGAGGGCGGGCTGTTCGGCGAGGGGCTGGGCCAGTCGCTGCTCAAGCTCCCGGGCCCGTTCTTTCCCGAGTCCTGCGACGAGGGCTTCCCGTTCTGCGGCTCGATCCTGCCCGAGCCGCACACCGACTTCATCTTCGCGGTGATCGTGGCGGAGCTGGGCCTGTTCGGTGCCTGCGGCCTGATCGCCTTATACGCGCTGATCGGCGCCCGGGGGTTCAAGACGGCGGTGATGGCCCGCGACGGGTTCTCGAAGCTCCTCGCCACCGGGCTGAGCGCGATCTTCTGCCTGCAGGCCTTCGTGATCATCGGGGGCGTCACCAAGGTGATCCCGCTGACCGGGGTGACGCTGCCGTTCGTCTCCTACGGGGGTAGCTCGATCGTGGCCAACATGATCCTTCTGGCGCTGCTCCTGCTGGTCTCCGACAACGCCCGCCGCCCGGCGCCCGAGGAGCAACCCTCGTGAACAAGCAGATCGTCCGGCTCTATGGCTTCGTGCTGCTCCTGTTCGTCTTCCTCGTGGCGTTCACCTCGCGGTGGGCGGTATTGGAGGCCGACGAGCTCGAGGACGAGCAGGACAACCGCCGCCCGCTGATCGAGGAGCAGCAGATCGAGCGCGGCACGATCACGACGTCGGACGGGGCGCTGATCGCGCAGTCCACGCGCGCCGGCGGCGGGGTGTTCGTCCGCGAGTATCCCGATCCGGCACAGAACTTCGGGAACCCGATGGGCTACTCGTTCGTCGACGTGGGGCGAACGGGGATCGAGCTGTCGGAGAACGACCTGCTCTCCGGCGAGCAGAACGAGTTCGCCTCCATCATCGACCAGCTGTCGGGCAGCACCCGCGCCGGCGCGGACATCACGCTGACGCTCGACGCCGGCGCCCAGCAGGTGGCGTTGGACGGGCTCGAGAGCGCGATCGCGGCGAATGGCAGCGTGGGCGGCTCGGTGGTCGCCATCGAGCCGGACACCGGCGCGGTGAAGGTGATGGCCTCAGTCCCGGGGTTCGACCCGAATGCCGTCGCGAACGAGGACACGTTCGACCAGCTTCGGACCGACGAGGATGCGCCACTCCTCAACCGCCCGACCCAGAGCACCTACCAGCCCGGGTCGACGATGAAGGTCGTAACGGCAGTGGCAGCGCTCGACTCCGGCGAGTTCACTCCCGACACCACGCTCAACGCCGACTCCGGCATCGACATCTCGGGAGTCCCGCTCGCGAACTCGGGCGGGCAGGACTTCGGGACGATCTCGATGACCGATGCGCTGACCAACTCGGTCAACACCTACTGGGCGCAGGTCGGCGAGCAGCTCGGCACCGACACGATGGTCGAGTACATGAAGCGCTTCGGGTTCTACTCGGATCCGGAGCTCGATTACCCGGACGAACAGATGCGGCCGAGCGGCCCCTACAACTCCGCCGGAGACCTGGTCGAGGAGGGGTTCGACGTCGGGCGCGTGGCGATCGGCCAGGGCGGCGAGGAGGGCCAGCTTCTGGCGGCCCCCCTGCAGATGGCGCAGGTGGCCGGAGCGGTGGCCAACGGCGGCAAGCTGATGAAGCCGACATTCCTCCAAGAGGCGACGGATCCCGACGGGCGCCAGATCGAGGAGCTCGACCCCGACGAGCAGACCGAGGTGATGAGCGAGGAAACCGCCGCCCAGGTGACCGAGATGATGACCAACGTCGCCAACGAGGGAACGGCGGCTGGCCTGACCACCTCCCTCGGCCAGCTTGCCGGCAAGACCGGTACCGCCGAGATCAACGTCGAGGAGAGCCTCAACCGGCCATGGTTCATCGGGTTCGCGCCCGCTGAGGACCCCCAGATCGCCGTGGCCGCGATGATCGAGGAGTGCACCGGCTGCTTCGGCGGCGAGGTCGCCGGGCCGATCGCGATGCAGGTCATGGACGCGCTCGGCGGGGGCTAGGAACCACCTGTGAGGCTCGAGCGGGGACAGAAGGTCGGCGACCGCTACACGCTGATCGAGCGGATCGGCTCAGGCGGAATGGCCGACGTCTGGTCGGCGGACGACTCGATGCTGGGCCGCGAGGTCGCGCTGAAGTTCCTGCACGAGCGGTTCAACCAGGACGAGCAGTTCGTCGAGCGCTTCCGCCGCGAGGCGCAGGCGGCAGCCGGGCTGCAGCACCCGAACGTGGTGAGCGTGTACGACCGCGGCGAGCACGAGGGGCGCCATTGGATCGCGATGGAGTACGTGCAGGGAGCCTCGCTCAAGGACCTGATCACCCGCGGCCTGTCGATCAACGAGACGGTTGAGATCGTCCGCCAGATCCTCGCCGGCGCCAGCTTCGCCCACGAGCGGGGAATCGTCCACCGCGACATGAAGCCCCACAACGTGCTCGTCGACGGCGAGGGCCGCGCTCGGGTGACGGACTTCGGCATCGCGCGGGCGGGGGCGTCGGAGATGACCCAGACCGGCTCGGTGCTGGGCACGGCGCAATACCTGTCGCCCGAGCAGGCCCAGGGGTTCGACGTGAAGGCGACCTCGGACCTCTACTCGATCGGGGTGATCCTCTACGAGGCGCTGACCGGCAGGGTGCCCTTCGAGGCCGACACGGCCGTCGCGATCGCGCTCAAGCAGGTCTCGGAGCGGCCGCGCAAGCCGAGCGAGCTGAACCCGAAGGTGTCGGCGGCGCTGGACGCGGTGACCCTGAAGGCGCTGGCGAAGGACCCCGCCAACCGCTTCCAGACGGCGGACGAGTTCATCCGCGCGCTGGACGCCGCCGAGAACGACCCGTCGGGCGCTTCGCTGGGCGACACCGCCGCCTACGCCGCGGCGGCCGGCGCGGGGGCGCTGGCGGGCGCGGCGCTCGCGCAGGACGAGGCGTCCCCCGAGCCCGACGCCGAGGACGAGGAGGCGAAGAAGAAGCGGCGCCGGAAGCTGATCGCGCTGGGGGTGGTGGCGGCACTGATCCTGGCGGTCGTGATCTTCGCGCTGACCCGATCGCAGCAGGTGACCGTGCCCACGGTGATCGGCGAGACGCGGGAGGACGCGACCGGGATCCTGGAGGACGCGGGGTTCGAGGTGCTGCCCTCCACCTTCGAGAGCTGCAACGAGCCGGAGACGGTCTCCGAGCAGAACCCGCGCGCCGGCACCGAGGCCGACGAGGGCTCGACTGTCGAGATCTCGGTCAGCCTAGGTCTGCGGGTGCCCGTTCCCGACGTGGTCGGGAAGCCCACCGGCGAGGCCACTCAGATTCTGGCCGACGAGCAGCTGCAGACCAAGGAGCGGCGGACGTTCTCGGACAACGTCGCGGCGGGCAGGGTCGCCCGGACCGAGCCCGCGGTCGGGGCCCGGGTCGAATGCCAGTCGGTGGTCAACGTGTTCACGTCGAGGGGCGCGCAGCTCGTGACCGTGCCGGACGTGCTCGGCCAGCAGGAGTCCACGGCCGAGGCGGCGGTCCGCGACGTCGGCCTCGTCCCAAACGTCGAGACCGAGAACTCCGACGAGCCGGAGGGCACCGTCATCGGCGTCGATCCGGGCCCCGGCAGCCGCCTGGAGACGGGGACCGAGGTCGTGCTGAGCGTCTCGAACGGCGCGGGCACCGTGGTAGTCCCGAGCGTGATCGGCCAGCCGGAGGACACCGCGGTCGCGACACTCCAGGGACGTAACGTGACCAACATCAGGGTGATCGAGCAGACCACGGACGACGCAACTCAGGATGGACGCGTCACAGATCAGGCGCCCTCCGCCGGGACGCGGATCAGGGCCGGCGACCGCGTCACGATCTTCGTCGCCGTGTTCGAGGAGGAGGAGGAGCCACCCGAGGAGCCGTCGATCGACGGCACGCCGACGCCGCCCGAGCGAGGACCGCGCCCGTGAAGGTCGCGGTGATCTCCGGAGGGCGCTCGTCCGAGCACGAGGTCTCGCTCAAGTCGGGTGCCTCGGTGGCCGAGGGCCTGGAGGCTGCCGGCCACGACGTCCTCCGGATCCTGATCGAGCGCGACGGCCGCTGGCTTCGCGACGGCAACGAGCTATCGCTGCGCCCCGCGGGCGGCTTGGAGGGCGTGGATGTCGCGTTCCCGGTGCTCCACGGGCCGTTCGGCGAGGACGGGACCGTGCAGGGACTGCTTGAGATCCTCGACGTCCCGTACGCGGGCCCGAGCGTCCTCTCGGCGGCGGTCGCGATGGACAAGCTGATCTGCAAGCGGCTCCTGGAGTTCCACGGTTTCCCGCAGGTGGCGTTCGTGCAGGCGGGCGAGCCGGGCTGGCGCGAGCAGGCGGCCGCGATGGGCATGCCGCTCTGGGTGAAGCCGTCGCGGCTCGGGTCGAGCGTGGGGATCACCAAGGTGTCATCGGCCGAGCGCGAGCTGGACGAGGCCGTCGGGGCGGCTCGCGCCCACGATCCGCGCGTGATCGTCGAGGCGCACGCCGACGCCCGCGAGGTGGAGTGCTCGGTGATCGGCAACACCGAGCCCGAGACGTCGCTGCCGGGCGAGATCGTCACCCAGGGCGCCGAGTGGTACGACTACGAGGCCAAGTATTCGGAGGGCGGGATGGAGCTTGCCGTGCCGGCGCCCATCGGCGATGAGGGGGTGGAAACGGTCCGCAAGCTCGCGGCCGAGGTCTACAGGGCGATCGACTGCCGCGGCCTCGCGCGCTGCGACTTCTTCGTGCTCGACTCGGGCGAGGTTCTGGTGAACGAGATCAACACGATTCCCGGGTTCACGTCCACCAGCGTGTTCGGGAAGCTCTTCGAGGCGACCGGTGTCTCCTACCCGCAGCTCGTCGATCGCCTCGTGAACCTCGCCCTGGAGCGGCACCGAGAGGAGCGGGCCCACGCGTTCTAGCGCGGGCCCGCCCGGCTCTCACGTGTCGCCGTAGTCCGAGCCGCCTCCGGACAAGGCGGGGGCCGGCGCGGCCGCTACGGATGCCGGGGCCGGGGCCTCGGTCCGCTCGCGCGAGTCGCCGCCGGTGCCGCCGTGGCGGCCGCCGCCGAACGAGGGTCCGTCGTCGCCAACGGCGTTGGCGCCAACGGCGCCAAGCACGAACGCGCCGATCGTGGCGAGAATCGTGATTCGGTTCGAGCCCATCGTCTGCTCCTTTCGCTCGTTGGTAACAAGCCGCCTCAACAACGGCGGGGCTCGGCTTCGTCCTTCGGACTCCGCCTCACATGAGCGCAAGGTGCCCGCCGGGGCTGAGGCCCCGATGAGCGGCGGATTAGATGGTTCTCAGGTCAGCTGAGCAGGTTCACGTCGCCGATCGCAGCGAAGAAGCCAGGGGTCTCCGGATTCGGGTTCTCCGCGAGATCCGTGATCCAGATCAGGTAGTACTGCGATTCGTTCTCGTTGAGCTCGATCGTGGTCTCCTCCTCGCTGGCGGTGAACGTCTGCAGGGGCTCGCCCCACCCGGCGAGATCCTCCGGCGGCCCCTCGGCCGCTCCGTAGATCTCCCCGCCCCACCCCGGGTCTGACGTCGTCAGCTGAATCTGGCGCGCCGACACGGGCTCGCCCGCGTCGACAATCAAGCCGACCCCTTCCTTGCCGTTGTCAACCATCGCCGGCGCCGTCGTGTAGGTCTCCGTCGACCAGGACGACTCGGGGCTCCCGTCGAACGCGCCGTTCACCTCGTCGGAGTGCTCCGCGTCGTCACCCCCGGGGTCGAAGTCGGTCGCGGCCGTGATCTCGATCTCGGCGCCCGAGGCCGGTGCCTGTGGCTCGCGGATGTCCGCACCTCGCTTCCCGCCCTCACCGCCGAGCTCCACCAGGGCCAACGCCACCAGCACCCCGGCGAGGACCAGCAGGATCCCGGCGATCGAGACCGTGCGAGAGCTCAGCAGCCGGTTGCGTTCGGGGACGGCGTCCAGCACGGACGTCGTGTCGCCGGTGCCGCCGCCGGAGCGCGCGATCTCTACCTCCAGGGCGCCCTCGAGGTCGGCGAGCATCGCGCCCATGTCCGGGTAGCGCTTCTTCGGCTCCTTCTGGGTGGCGCGCTCGACCACCGAGGCGAGCGCCGCCGAGACGCCGGGACGCCGCTTCTGGATGTCAGGCAGCGGGTCGTTGACGTGCTTCATCGCGACGCCGACCAGCGTCTCCGCCTTGAACGGGACGTCGCCGAGCAGCATCTCGTAGAGCAGGATCCCAAGCGAGTAGATGTCCGAGCGCGCGTCGATGCCGCGGCCCATCGCCTGCTCGGGAGAGACGTAGTCCGTCGTGCCGAGGACTCGGCCCGTCTTGGTGAGCCCATCGGACTCCTGGGAGAGCGCGATCCCGAAGTCCGTGACCTTGGCGCGGCCCTCGGCGTCGATCAGGACATTCTGCGGCTTCACGTCGCGGTGGACCATGCCGGCCATGTGGGCCGCATGGAGCCCGCGCCCGATCTCGATCGAATAGGCCGCAGCCTCGTCCAGCGGCAGCCTGCCGAAGCGGTCGATCCGCTCCTTGAGCGTCTCGCCCTCGACGTACTCGAAGACGATGTAGGGGTGCCCGGCGTCCTCGCCCGCGTCGATGACGGCGACGACGTTGGGGTGGGAGAGCTGCGCCACCGTCCGCGACTCGCGCCGGAAGCGCTCCTGCTGGTCCGGCTGGTCGGACATCTCGCGGTGGAGGACCTTGATCGCCACCTGCCGCTCGAGCGTTTCGTCCAGGGCGAGGTAAACGGTGGACATGCCGCCGGAGCCGATCTTCGACTCCAACCGGTAGCGGCCGCTGAGGACCGTGCCGATCAGGCCGGTACCGCTCAGGGGCGGTGTGGGATCCGGGCTCATTCGAGTCCGATCCTACGACCCCGGACCGTCGGGAGGAACGCCCGTCCCGAAGTCTGGACGTAAGAAACAGGGTTAGGTTTGCGAGCGCTCCATGCCGCGCACCAGCGAGACCAGCTCCGGAGCGGCTTTCTCGGGCGATCCGGAGTCGAACGGAGGGGCCGGGTCGTACTCGATTCCGAGCTGGATCGCGCGAGCCACGTTTTCGTGGAACATGCGCGATACGAGCGCCAGCGACATGTCGATCCCGGCCGAGACGCCGGCCGCGGTCATCAACTTGCCGTCCTCCACGAAGCGCTCGGTCACGGGGGTGGCGCCGTAGTCCTCGAGCGTGTCGTAATACGCCCAGTGGGTCGTGGCGCGCTTGCCCTCCAGGAGCCCCGCCGCGCCGAGCACCAGCGAGCCGGTGCAGACCGAGGTGGTCCAGGTCGTGTGCTCGTGGACGCCACGGACCCAGTCGAGGACCCGTTCGTCCTCAAGTAGCGGCCGGTTCCCCTCGCCGCCCGGGATCAACAGCACGTCCGGCTCGGTGACGTCCTCGATGACCGCGTCGGCGTTGAGGCCCAGCCGACCGGTGTCGGTGCGGAGCGGGCCGGCCTCCGGGCCCACGAAGACCAGCTCCGTGCCGGGCACGCGCGAGAGGACCTCGTACGGGCCGACCGCGTCGAGGGCCGTGAGCTTGTCGAAGATCAGGATTGCGAATTGCGTCATCAGGACATCTTGGACTAGATCCGTCGCGCGCGCGTGACCGCTCCAGCGGCGTCCGTGACCGCGCCGATCCGGCGCGCGCCGGGATGGTGGGCGGCAAGCAGAGCGGCCGCGGCGTCGGCGTCGGCGTCCGGGACCACGCACACGAAGCCGAGGCCCATGTTGAAGACCTCGTGCATCTCCGCGTCCGCGATTTCGCCCAGCTCCTTGATCAGGCCGAACACCGGGGGGACGTCGAGCGGGTCCGTGAGCTCGTAGCCGACCCCGCGTGAGAGTCTCAGCAGGTTGTTCAGCCCGTCGCCCGTGATGTGGGCGAGGCCCCGGACATCGAGGTCGGAGGCCAGCAGCTCGCCGATCGCGCGGACGTAGATCGTCGTCGGCTCGAGCAGAACGTCGCCCAGCGGCCGGCCGAGCCGGCCGTCGTCCATCGGCACGTCGGCAAGTACCTTGCGCGCGAGGGTGTAGCCGTTCGAATGGAGGCCGGAGGAGGGGAGTCCGATCAGCGCGTCGCCGGCCTCGATCCGGTCGCCGCGGACGATCGCGTCGAGCTCGACGAGCCCGATCGCCGACCCGCCCAGCTCCCAGCCGCTCACGACGTCGCCGACCTGAGCGATCTCGCCGCCGGGGATCTCGACGCCGGCCTGTTCGGCGCCGACCCGCAGCCCCATTCCGATCTGCTCGCAGATCTCGGCGTTGGCATCGCGGCAGAGGATGAAATCGACCAGAGCGATCGGCTCGGCGCCGACGCAGATCAGGTCGTTGACGTTCATCGCGATGCAGTCGATCCCGATCGTCTCGAACCGGCCGAGCTGCTCCGCCAAGACCATCTTGGTGCCGACGCCGTCGGTCCCGAACGCGATCCCCGTCCGCTCGTCCAAGCGCAACACGCTCGCGTAGTGGCCGGGCAGCGGGACCACGCGCGACGGCTTTCCGGTGTCGATCTTCGCGAGCTCTGCGACGAGCGCGGCGACGGCGGAGTCGGAGTGACGCTGGCTCACTCCGGCGGCGGTGTAGGCGTCCTGGCTCACGGCCTCATTCAACAGTACGCGCGCGTCGCAGCCGCCCCCCGACCGCGGCCGCCAAGCCGACGCGGTAGGCCGCATACGGCCACAGCGCGCGGTCGCGCTCGACCAGGCGGATCAGGCGCTGCGACGCGAGCGTCGACACGAAGGACGCGGCGGCGCCGATCGCCAGTGCGCGGCCGGTGCCCGGGGTCACACCGCGCCGCCGCAGGCGCTCGCCCTTCAGCACGGTGGCACCGACGATCACCGGCAGTGCGACGGTTCGCGAGAGCAGGTTCGCGTGCGACCGGTTGAAGCGGCGAGCGCGGGCGGCGGTGAGGGTGGCCCCGTTGCGAGAGACGCCGGGCGCCAGCGCAGTCGCCTGGGCGAGCCCGAGCAACAGGCCGTCGATCGGCCGAGCGTCGCCGTGCCCGCGGGTTTGCGGCGCCCGGTCGGCCGCGACCATCGCGGCCGAGCCCGCCACCAGACCTGCCGCGGTAGTCCGCGGCGTTCCCAGCGCCTCGATTCGCCGCTCGAGGGTCAGCCCGGCGATCGCGGGCGGCACGAACGAGAGCGCGACGACGGCCCCGCGTCGCAGGTCGAACTCGGCAACCTCGCGCGCGATCTCGCGCCGCAGGCCGATCAGGAGCGCAGCCGCGGTCCCGGCGTGCAGCGCGACCTCGAAGCTCTTGCGGGCTTCGGAGTCGAGATCCTGCCAGCGCCAGCCCAGCAACCACGGAATCAACGAGATGTGGGCGGAGCTCGAGACCGGAAGCAGCTCGGTCGGCCCCTGGATCGCACCGAGCGCGGCCGCGCGGCCCGGGCTCAGCTCGAGCGATGCAGGGCCGATGCTAGCCCTCGGTCTCGGCCGCGGGCTCGGCGGGCGGGCCGCCGGACCCTCGCCGCTTGATCAGCCAGTAGATGATGCCGCCGACGACCGCCGCGAGCACGACGTAGTCGCCGTAGTGCAGGTAGTCGCGCCATTCCTCCCACTGGTCGCCGACCTCGCGGCCAATGAAGCCGAGCATCAGCACCCACGGGATGCACCCCGCCAGGGTGAGCCAGGTGAAGCGCCAAAACGGCATCCGGGCGACGCCTGCCGGCAGCGAGATGAATGTCCGGATGATCGGCAGCATCCGCGTGAAGAAGACGGTGGCGTCGCCGTGGCGCTGGAACCAGCTGTCGGCCCATGCCAGGTGCTTCGGGTTGATGTGGATCAGGCGGTTCTTCTCGAGCAGCTCGAGGCGGCCGTAGTAGCCGGCCGCCCACGCGACCCACGAGCCGACGACGTTGCCGAGCACCCCGGCCGTGACGATCCCGAACAGGGTCATGTCGCCCTCGGAGACGTTGAAGCCGGCGAACAGCATGATCGCCTCGCTCGGCACCGGGATGCAGGCGCTCTCGAGCAGCATCAGGACGAAAACTCCGACGAGGCCGACCGACTCGATGAAGTCGGTTGCGACATCGACGATCGGATCGACGATGAAGTCGGTGACCGAGGCGTATGGCAGGGCGAGTGACGGCGTCATGAGGCGCGGCCAGGCATGGAAGAGGCACGTTTCCCCGCCGCCCGGCGGCCTGGGAGGATAACGCCGCCGTGGCGAGGGTCCTCTACGTCATCAGCCGCCGGAACACGTTCACGCGGATCGACCGCGAGGCGCTCGCCGAGCGCCACGAGGTCGTCGACTACTACCAGCCCGGCTTTCGCCCAGCGCCGGCCGAGCTCTGGCGAGGAGTCGGCGATTGCGACGTCGTCGTCGGCTGGTTCGCCTCGTGGCACACGGCGCTCGCGCTGCGCATGGCACGGGCCCGGGGCACGCCTTCGGTCCTCATCTTCGGTGGTTTCGACACCGCCGACATGCCCGAGATCGGCTACGGGTCACAGCGCGGCGGACTGCGGCGCCGGCTGGTCTCGACGACCGCGAACCTGGCGACGAGGCTGATCACCAACTCGAACTACTCCCTGGAGGAGATCGAGCGCAACGTCGCCGGCGTGGACGCAGCGCGGGTCGCGGTCGTCCACCACGGGATCCCGGACCGCTTCGGCGAGCCCGGCGGGGCACCGCGAGAGCGACAGGCGCTGACGGTGGGCGTCGTCTACACGCTCAACCTGGTGCGCAAGGGCCATCAGCCGTTCGTCGACGCGGCCGCCGAACTGCCGGACGTGGAGTTCGTGCTCGCGGGGGAGTGGTGGGACGAGACGGGCGAGCGCCTCGCCGCCGAGGCCGCGCCGAACGTCAGGGTGACCGGGCGGCTCTCCGACGAGGACCTCGACGCGCTCTTTCGCTCGGCCGCCGTCTACGTGCAACCCTCGCTGCACGAGGGCTTCGGGCTCTCCCTCGCCGAGGCGATGCTGGCCGGCGCAGTGCCTGTGGTGACGCCGGCGGGCGCGCTGCCCGAGGTGGTCGGTGACACGGGCGTGACCATCCCCGAGCCGACTCCGTCGGCGGTGGCGGCGGGCATCCGCGAGGCGCTGGAGCTGGGTCCGGCGGCCGGACTCGACGCCCGCGAGCGCATCCGGACCAACTTCCCCTACGAGAAACGCCGGGACGGCCTGCTCCACGAGGTCGACCGCGCGTCGGCGAACGAACGCTCTTAGGCCGCCAGGTCCGAGACCCGGGGCATCGGCGGGGGGAGCACGTAAGGTCCGGCGTTTGGGGTGGCGACGACTGAGAACGCGCCGTGCTGGCTCATCGCGACCGCGGCGTCCAACCGGTACTCGGGGCGAAGGGTCGCGTTCAGCCAGCGCTCGAATGCGTCAACGCAGGCCTCGAGGCCGTACGAAGTCCTGGCCGTGTCCGTGACGCAAAGCTCGACATCGCCGCCCCCGGCGTCCATCCCGTTCTCGAGGATGACGCTGACGATGCAGTTGTCCAGGCGATAGCCCGAGACGTTCGCAGTGACGGTCACGTCGAACGGGTTGGGCTCACCCCTGAATAGCTCCCCCATCGGAATCGCAAAGTAGCCCGCGCGGCGGACGCGACGGCGGGGCCGAGCGGCACCATCGACTCTTCCCGTTTCTGTGTCGTATAGACACACCAGCGCGAAAACTCGACGGTTCGCCCGTTGCGCCGAGTACGACCACCACGAGGAAGAGCTTCACCACTGGTGACTACCCGCCGCGATGGCGGGGAGTGACGGCGTGAGTAGCGCTCTTCACGTACCCCGGGTGAGCGTTCCCAACGCGGGTCCTCGCCCTACACTTCAAGCGCTATGCGCCGGCTCAACCATCCGGCTTACCGGCACCGAGCCCAGCAGTTCCTGGCCGACGCGGTGCTCGCCGCGATCGCGTTCGCGCTGGCCTTCGTCCTGCGCTTCGTCGACGCCGGCGGGATCCCCGAGCGCTATCAGGAGATGCTCTGGGAGTCGATCGCCTTCGTGGCGATCGGCAAGGCACTGATCTTCACGCTGCTCGGCCTCCACTCGAAGTGGTGGCGCTACTTCCTCACGCGGGACTTCCCGGCGCTACTGCGCGCGACGGCGCTCGCGAGCGCGGCGCTCGTGGTGGTCTTCACGGTGCTCCAGCCATTCGACGACAACCTGCCGCGGTCGATCGTGATCTTCGACTTCATCCTGACCACGGGCCTTCTCGCCGGCGCCCGGATCGTCACTCGCCTCTGGATCGAGCGCCCGTCGAAGGAGGCGCGCGAGCGCAAGCCGCGCAAGTCGCTGATCGTCGGGGCCGGCTCGGGCGGGCAGATGGTCGTGCGCGAGCTCCAGCTCAACCCGGCCCTGGGCGTCCAGGCGATCGGGTTCGTCGACGACGACCCGCGCAAGCGGGGGATGGGACTGCTCGGCCTGCGCGTGCTCGGCACGACGGGCCAGATCGCGGAGCTGCTCGAGAAACACACGCCTGACGAGGTCGTGATCGCGATCCCGTCGGCGCCCGGCGAGTTGCGTGCGAAGGTCGTTGCCGCATGCCGCGAGCGGGCGATTCCGGTCCGGACGCTGCCCACGGTGTTCGAGCTGCTGCGCGGTGGTGTCCAGCTCACGCGCCAGCTGCGCGAGGTCCAGGTCGAGGACGTCCTCGGTCGGGACCCGGTGCGCAAGGAGCTCGACCGCGTGGGCGCCTACCTGGAGGACCGTGTCGTCCTGGTGACCGGGGCCGGCGGCTCGATCGGCGCCGAGCTCTCGCGCCAGATCGCGCAGGTGCGCCCGCGCCTGCTGGTCCTGCTCGACCACGCCGAGGACAACCTCTTCCAGATCGAGCGCGAGATGACCGAGCAGCAGCACTTCAGCCGCTGCGAGGCCGTCCTTGCCGATTGCAAGGAGGGCGACCGGATGCTGGAGGTCATGCAGCGCTTCCGCCCGGAGGTGGTCTTCCACGCCGCCGCCTACAAGCATGTCGGCCTGATGGAGGCGAACCCGCTGGAGGCGATCCGCAACAACGCGATGGCGACGAGCGTGACGGCCGAGACGGCCGCGGCGGTCGGCGTCGCGAGGTTCGTGCTGGTGTCAACCGACAAGGCCGTCAATCCCCACACGGTCATGGGCGCTTCGAAGGCGATGGCGGAGTGGATCGTCGCGGCGGCGGCCCAGAGGCACGCGACGACGCGGTTCGCCAGCGTGCGGTTCGGCAACGTGCTGGGCTCGTCCGGCAGCGTCGTGCCGATCTTCCGCTCGCAGATCGAGAAGGGCGGCCCGGTGACGGTCACGCACCCTGAGATGTCCCGCTACTTCATGACGATCCCGGAGGCGGTGCAGCTGGTGATCACCGCCGGCGACCTCGGCGTCGAGACGGGCGAGGTTTTCGTGCTCGAGATGGGCGAGCCGGTGCGCATCCTCGAGCTCGCCCGGAACATGATCCATCTGGCGGGCTACGAGCCGGACGTGGACATCGCGATCGAGTTCACCGGACCGCGCCGGGGGAGAAGATCCACGAGGAGCTGTTCAACCCGGACGAGCGCTCGCAGCCGACCAGCGCCGAGCGGATCGTGCGCGCGGTTCGCTCCCAGCCGCTCGATCCCGACTGGGTCGAGACCACGGTCGATCGCCTGACCAACCTCGTTGCCGCCGGGGACGAGTCCGGCCTCGCGGCGCGCGTCGTGGAGCTTGTGGGCGACCGGCCCGCGGCGAGCTCGATCGAGCTCTAGAGGGCTGTAGCAGCCCCCTGCGTACGTAAACTGCCCCGGATTCGATGAGCGACCCCGTCGCGACACTAGGTTTGCCGCCCGGGCGAGGGGCGTAGTTCGATGGATCTGATCGAGGACATCGGCCCGATCCTCGGGATCGTGGCCTTCCTCGGGTTCGCGATCCTGGCCCTTCTGATCGTCTTGCAGGCACGCGAGGTGCGGCGCCTCCGGGAATGGGCCGGGCGCGCCCCCGAGCGGTCCCTCGAGGCCGATGACGCCGACAAGGCGGCGGCCGACGCCCGTGGCGACACGGACGAGGAGGAGGCCGTCCCGGTCGACGAGGACGACGGCGGCGGCCGCGTCAGCGGGTTCTTCGGGCCGAAATGGGCCGAGCTCGACCGGCGCTCCCCGATCGACCCGCGCTGGTTCCTGGCCGCGCTCCTTGCCGGCCTGATCGCGGTCGGGGTCGTGACGAGCGGCTTCGGCCTGGTCGGTGACGACGACGCGGCCCCGGTCGAGGAGCAGCGTGGAGGAGGTGGTGGTGGCCGGGACGGGGGCAATCGCAACGAACCCGAGGACGAGCCGACGGTCACGGTCCTCAACGCGACCCAGAACGAGGTCGAGGGCGTGCCCGCCACACCTGGGATCGCGGACGTGGTCGCGGCGGAGCTCGTCGAGCCCGCGGGGTTCAAGGTCGAGGAGCGCACCAACGCGCCCGCCGGCGAGTCGCAGAGCGTGGTCATGTTCGAGCCCGAGGCCGAGGACGCGGCCGCCGAGCTGGCCTCCGCCGTGGAGGAGGACCTCGGCGTGACGGAGGTCGTCCCGATCACCGGCGAGATTGCGGCGAACGCGGGTGGCGCGGACCTCGTCCTGCTGGTCGGGCAGGACGACGCCGGATTTGGCCCGGCGGCAACCGAAGCCGCGCCCTAGCCACATGGGCACCGACCTGCTCCCCTTCGACGAGGTAGCGGCGCTGGTCGCCACCGCGTCGGTGATCGGCATCTTCCTGCTGACCCCGCTCTACATCTCGCAGCGCCGGGACGTTCAGCGCCTGCGGGAGTGGATGCTGAAGAACCCGGAGTACGCGACCGCCGACCTGGCGCTGTCCGAGTCCCGCCTCGACAGGACCGAGGTCGAGCTCGAGCGGCTCTATGCCGAGCGCGGTGAAGCCGTCCCCGGCACCGACGAGCACGCGGAGACCGAGGTGAAGCCGGGCGTGACGCCACCCGGCACGCTGCCCGCCGCGGCACGGGTCACCAGCGAGCGGCCGGCGCTCGAACGGATCACCATGGAGCGCTCCGCACTCGAGCCGCACCAGCAGCTGCGCCGCTTCGGGCGCTGGGCCATTCAGCCGCGCTGGCTGGCCGCGCTGGCCGTGGCGGCGTTCCTGGCCGCAGGCGCCGCGATCGTCGTCGTCCAGCAGGGTCTGCTCGAGGATGACGAGCCGGACATCCCGGCCGTTGACCCGGCGGGAATCGAGGTGGCTGTCCTCAACACCACCTCCGCCGACGGCCTGGCGGGCAAGCTCTCGCGACAGATCGAGGACGCCGGCTTCCTGCCCGGGGACGTGGAGAGCTTCGTGCGCGACACGGATCAGACGGTCGTGATGTATTCGCGGGGTCAGGAGCGGGCGGCCAAGCGCGTCGCACGCGAGCTGGGCGGGGAGCCACCCCCGGCGATCCAGAGAATCGACCGCGAGGTCCAGAACGCCACGCCCACAGCGGATGTGGTGGTGATTCTCGGCCAGGATCGCGTCGGCTAGTGAGCACCCAAGAGCGTGAGGGGCGGTTCGGGCCGGCGCTGCTGATCGCCCTTCTGGCCGCCTCGCTGCTCGCCGCGATCCTCGTTTACCACGCCCGCACCGCAAACCTGGCGCTGGAGGTCACCCGGATCGAGCGCCTCCTCGGCACGGGCAAGGAGGCGGACTTCCCCGTGGCGCTCGAGTTCTTCGTCCGCTTCGACGAGCCCGACGCGCTGGTCGAGATCGTCGGCAGCGGCGACGCGCCGGTCCGCACCCTCGCAGCGGACGTCTCCCTCGTCTCGGAAGAGCGGATCACCTGCACCTGGGACGGGCGCGACGACGAGGGCGACCCGGTGCCGCCGGGCAACTACCGCCTCCGCGTCGTCCTGCCGGAGCAGGACCGCAACATGGTCTTCCCGCAGCGGATCCTCGTGCGCCAGGCGGGCGGCGGGCCGGACGCGATCTCGGAGACGGTCCTCACCGGGCCGGAGTGCCAGCGGGAACCGGGCGGGGAGCCGCTCCAGTGAGTGCGTCCGCCGCTCAGGTGATCGGCGCCCTGCTGGCGTGCGCCGGAGCCGGCTCCGCGCTGCTCCTGCGCGACCCGCGGGCTCGTTACGCGGCGGTCGGCTTCGGGCTGGTCGCGGCCATCGGGTTGATCGTGGGCGAGGTCTGGGAGCAGGAGCGCTTCGCCGACCTGCGCTCCCAGCCGGGGGCGGTCCTGCTGGCCCTGATCCTCGGCGGGATGGCGCTCGGAGCAACGGCGGCAACCTTCGTCCGCAACCCGGCCTTCTTCGCGATCGCGGCGTTCGCGGTCCTCCCGCTTCGACTGCCGGTGCAGGTGGGTGACGAGACCAACTTCCTGCTCGTTCCGCTCTACGGCGTGATCGCCGGCGGCTGGGTGCGCGCTGTCTGGCTGATCTGGAGGGGCCGGGAGGCGGAGCTGCAGACCGCCAGCTCGCCCCGCGCCGGCGAGTCGCCCGCGTCGCGGTGGCTGTGCATCGCACTCGCGGCCTCGCTGGTGGCCTACGCCCTCGCCGTCGCGTGGTCGGAGGATCCAAGGAACGCGATCGTCACCGTGTCCTTCTTCCTGACGCCCTTCGCCGCGCTGCTCGTGCTCCTGCGCGACATGCGCTGGCACCGCAAGCTCGTCGCCCAGGTCACCGCCTCGTTCGTCGTGGTCTGCCTGGTGTTCGCGGGGATCGCGCTCTGGCAGTACCTCGCCCGCGACCTGCTGTTGAACCAGGAGCTCCAGGACGCCAATCAGCTGCATCTCTACTTCCGGGTCAATTCCGTCTTCCGCGACCCCAATGTCCTCGGGCGCTATCTGGCCCTCGCGATCATCGCCTTGGGAGCCTGGATCGCCTGGAACCGCCCGCAGCGCGAGGCGATCGCCGGCGCGCTCGCGGCCGCCTTCCTCCTGGCGGCCCTCGCGATCACGTTCTCCCAGACGAGCTTCGCCGCGTTGATCGCCGGGCTCGGCCTGCTGCTGTGGATCCGCCTCGGGCTCCGGGGCGCGGCCGTCGCCGGAGCGCTGGTGGTCGCGGCCATCGCCGCGATGGCGCTCGTCGGCGTTCCGAGCGATGAATCGGTCCAGCGCGAACGAGACGACCTCGGCGAGACCTCCAGCGGCCGCACCGGGCTGATCTCGGGTGGGATCGACCTCTTCGAGGACAGGCCGATCGCGGGCTGGGGATCCGGCACATTCGCGGTGAGCTTCCGCCGCGAGATCGAGCGGATCGAGAAGCCCGTCTCGCACACGGAGCCCGTCACCGTCGCCGCTGAGCAGGGGGTGCTCGGGCTGCTCCCGTACGCAGGGGTGATCCTCTTCTCGGCGCTGGTCATGCTGCGACCCTGGCCGGGGCGGGATCCGGCCCGCGCCGGCGTCACCGCGTGCTACGCGGCCCTGCTCCTCCACACGCTCGGCTACGCGGCCTTCCTGATCGACCCCATCGCCTGGGCGCTCCTCGCCATGGGCTTGGCGCTGCGGGAGTGACGTAGGGCGGTGTTCGAGCACCTGCGACGGCTGGCGACGACGGGCGCGGCGTACACCGCGGCAAGCGTCCTATCGAAGCTGATCGCGGTCTTCCTGCTGCCGGTCTACACGGCGTATCTGACGCCCGAGGACTACGGCTCGGCCGAGATCATGATCGCCTGGCTGATCGCGATCTCGATCGTCGTGCGCTTCGGCGTCATCGAGGCGATCCTGCGCTTCTACTACCTCGCCGGCGAGCGCCCGGACTCGGTCGTCCGGACCGGCTTCGCCTCGCTGTTTTGGACCACGACGGCCGCCGCGCTGGTGGCGCTCCCGTTCGCCGCACAGATCTCGGAGCTGCTGCTGGAGCGGAACGAGCCGGGCCTCGTGCGCCTCGCGATCCTCGGGCTCTGGCAGCTCACGCTCTGGGAGTACGCGCTGACCCTGCTTCGGCTCGACGAGCGCGCACGCGAGTACTTCACCTTCACGATCGCGGCGGTCCTGGGCACGATTCCGGTGACGGTGGCTCTCGTGGTGGGGACCGACCTCGGCGCCCAGGCGATCCTCCTCGGCAATTTCGGCACGGGCGTCCTCTTCCTGTTCTGGCGGCTCTGGGTCGAGCGCCGCCGCCTGGGCTTCGGCGTCGAAGTCGGTCTCCTGCGCCGGATGGCGCGGTTCGGCCTGCCGACGATGCCCGCCGAGCTCACGCTGTACTCGCTCAACTTCATCGACCGCGTCCTGTTCGTCTGGCTGCTCGGCCCGCTGCCCGGGGCCGCCGCGGCGGGCCTCTACGCGATCGCCGTCAAGTTCGCCAACGGGATGCAGGTGCTGGTCCGCGGCTTCCACCTCGCCTGGCCGCCGCTGGCGTATTCGATCCAGGACGACGACGAGGCACGCAACGCGTACGCGTTGATCGTCACCTGGTTCGTCGCGGTCTGTTCGTTCGCGGTGATCGGGCTCTGGCTCCTGGCTCCCTGGCTGACCGAAGCGCTCACCGACGAGCGGTTCCACGAGGCGCACGAGGCCGTCGGGCCCCTCGCGGCGGGCACGGCGCTCTACGCCGTCTACCTCGTGCTGGTGATCATCCTCGGGCGGACGGGGCGCACCGAGCTGTCGTTCCCGGCGACCGTCGCTGCCGTGGTGGTGAACGTGGGGCTCAACCTGCTGCTGATCCCCGACCACGGGATCATCGGCGCCGGGGTCGCCCTGATGGTCTCGTACGTGGTCGTGGTGGCGCTCATGCACGCGATCACGAGGCGCCTCTTCTACGTCCCGTACGAATGGGCCCGCCTGGCGCTTGCGGTGGGCCTGGCGGCGGCCCTCGTCGCGGTCGGCGAGCTGGCGGTGCCGCAGGACGGCCTGGGCGGTCTCGCGCTCACCCTGATCCTGTGCGCCGCCTACCCGGCGGGCCTCTACGCGCTGCGCTTCCTGAGCCCCGAGGAGCGCGAGCGCCTGCCCGTGCTCCTGGAGCGCGTCCGCGCCCGGCTCGGGTCGGACCGCGGCCTGGACACGATCGAGCAGGCCGAGCGCGACCGCGACCGCGGCGGCGTCTGAGGCGACAGGGACGCCCGCGGAGCTACTTCACCACGCGGATCAGCTTCTTGTTGACGAACTCCTCGATGCCGTAACGGCCGAGCTCCCTGCCGAAGCCCGATCGCTTGACGCCGCCGAAGGGCAGCTCGGCCCCGTCGAGCCCGACACCGTTGACGTAGACCATCCCCGTATCGAGGCCGTCCGCCACCCGGAGCGCCTGTTCCGGATCGTCGGAGAAGACGTACGAGCCGAGCCCGAACGGCGTGGCGTTCGCCAGCTCGATCGCCTCCTCCTCGGAGCCGACCCGGTACACGCTCGCGACCGGCCCGAAGAACTCCTCGCGGTAGGCGTCGTTCTCCGGGGTGACTCCAACCAGCACGGTGCTCGAGAAGTAGTTGTCCTTCCGATCCCCGCCGGCGGCGATCTCCGCGCCCTGGGCGACCGCCCGATCGAGCTGATCCTGCAGGGTCTCCGCGGCGCTCGCTGACGAAAGCGGCCCCATCTCGGCGTCCTCGGACATCGGATCGCCGGGCTCGGCGGCGGTCATCGCGGCCGTGAACTTCTCGAGGAAATCGTCGTAGAGCTCGTCGGCGACGATGAACCGCTTCGCGGCATTGCAGGACTGGCCGGTGTTGTCGAGGCGGCCGGCGACCGCGGCCTCGACCGCTTCGTCCATGTCCTCGGCCCCCAGGAGGATGAACGGATCGGATCCGCCGAGCTCGAGCACGACCTTCTTCAGGTTGCGCCCGGCGATCTCCGCGACCGCGGCTCCGGCCCGCTCGGAGCCGGTCAGCGAGACGCCCTGGATTCGCGGATCGGCGATCACGTCGGCGATCTGATCGTTCGTGGCGAGGATGGTCCTGTAGGCGCCGTCGGGGAAGCCGGCGTCTTCGATCATCGCCTGGATCGCCTCCGCCGACTCCGGGCACTGGTGCGCCGGCTTGAGCAGGATCGTGTTGCCTGTGACCAGGTTCGGAGCCGCGAAGCGGGCCACCTGGTAGTAGGGGAAGTTCCAGGGCATGATTCCCAGGAGGGGGCCGACCGACGTCCGGCGGATCAGGGCCGTGCCGTCGCCCGCCAGCAGCGAGATCGGCTCGTCCTTGAGGAAGTCCTCCGCGTTGTCGGCGTAGAAGCCGCAGATGTCCACGCAGAAGTCCACCTCGCCGAGCGCCTGCTCCATCGGCTTGCCCATCTCCCGCACGATGATCTCGGCCAGCGCCTCCCGGCGCTCGGAGTGAAGCTCGGCCACCCTCTTGACCAACGAGGCCCGCTCGGCGATCGACGTCTTCAGCCCCCAGCTGCGGTGGGCGTCCTCCGCCGCCGCGATCGCTGCCGAGAGGTCCTCGTCGGAGATCTCCGGGTACTCCTTGACCGTCTCGCCGGTTGCCGGGTTGATGACTGCGTACTTGCCCATCTTGCTCCACTCCTCTTGCGGGTCGTATGGCGTTCTCGCCGATTGCCTGATCCTCAGCCCCCAGGCTACCCCCAGTACGCGGGCAGGCCATGGTGGCTCGGCCTTGCATGCCGATCCGCGCCGGCTACGGGGGCAACCCCGCGGCGTCCAGCGCGGCCTCGCCGCTGGCGAAGAGCTCGGCGCGGATGATCCTGCCGTCGCGCAGCTCGTACAGATATCCCGTCTGCCCGCGCACCTCGGCTCCGCTGCTGCGCCCGCGGCCGCTGTGAGTTGCGATCAGCAGGACCGAGTCGCCCAGATCCCGCGCCTCGTCGATCTCGAAGCGATAGCCGGGCTCGAAGGTGCCGAACCAGTTACCGAACCACCTACCGACGGCTTCGCGGCCGCTGAACGTCCCGCTCTCGAGGAACGCGTCCGCGTCCACCACGAGCACAACGTCCTCTGCGTAGTGACTCATCGCCCTCGGGAAATCCCGCTCGTTCACGGCTGCGAACTGGTCCCGCACGACATCCACGTTGTCCTGTGACATCGCCGGGGAGTATCCCGTCTGCTCAGCGGATGCCACGCTCGTGCGGGGCTTCCTCGGGCGGGTGCACCTGGCATTCCCAGGCGCCGCCGATCTGCTCGAAGCCGAGCGGCTCGTAGAAGCCCTCCGCGACCTCGGGCGTGGCGAACAGGTACACGGCGCGGGCCGACACCCGCAGAGCCTGGGCCGTCGCTCCCAGCACGGCCGCGGTCGCATACCCCCGGCCACGGGCGCGCTTCAGGGTCGCGACGTCCTCGATCACGGCGATGTCGCCGCGGAGATACATGTCCGCCAGTGCCATCGGGCTCGAGCCCTCGCCGGCGGCGAACGCGAGCCTCGCGGCGGCGTCCGAGCGCAGGTCGTCGTAATGGTCGAACTGCTCGACGCTCGCGGGCGGCAGACCCTGCTCCACGCCGAGGCGCCCCTTCAGGCGGCGCAGGCCCGGCCCGCCGATCGCCCGTGTGCCCGCGGGTACCCGTGGCGCGAGCCTGCAGATCATCAGCCACAGCTCGCTCACCTGCCAGCCCTCGCGCGCGAGCGAGTACGCGAGCTCGCGGTTGGCGCCTGAGTGCGAGAGGAAGACCTCGCGATGCCGGAGCTCCGGATGCCAGGCGGAGGGCGTCTCCGCCAATTCTCGGAGCCGATCGAGCGCGGGCGGCTCGCAGTCGGGCTCGACCTGCACGCGCGACGCGTCCCAGACCATCGGCAGGTCCGAGTTCGCGCAGACGAAACCCGACGGGACGCGCTCGAACCTGGTCGCCGCCGCGCGGTGGAGCAGCCGCTCGAGCTCGAAAGCCGCCAGGACTTCGGACGAGACCCTCACGGGCTTTCCCCGCCCGCCGCCGCTGCGTCCAGGCGCCGGTTCCACGCGGCGGCGGCCTCGCGGACGCCGGGGCCGGTGGGTCGCAGGGACTTCCGGGCATGCAGCCAGTACCAGCCGGGTTCCTGCCCGGGGATCACCACGGCGGCGAGAGTGCGGATCGCGTAGTTCCAGGCGGTGAGCAGCCGCACTGCGAGCGCGGCCGCCGGCCAATGGTGCTTTCGCATGTAGAGGTCTCGATTGCGGTGGAACTCCACGACCCGCGGCTCGCCCGCCGAGCGGTCGAAGGTCAGCTGCTCGTGGTGAACGGCAAGCGCCTCGGGCACATGGAGGATCTCCCAGCCCGCGTCGGCGAGCCGCTTGCAGAAGTCGGTCTCGTCCGAGTAGACGAAGAACTCCGGGTCGAGGTAGCCCACCTGTTCCGCGGCGCTGCGGCGCACGAGCATCGCCGACGACTGGACCCAGCCGACGCGGCGAACGTCGGGCCCGCGGCCACTCTCGGTGACCAGCAGCCGGTGCAGGAAGAGTGCCTGGGCGAGCGCGGTCCCCACGCCGGGGAGCCGCCACGCGCACGCCGACCGTGAGCCGTCGGCCGCAAGCAACTGGGCGCCCGCAGCGGCCGCGCGCGGATCGGCCTCGAGCGCGGCGACGAGGGCCTCGATCGCGCCGGGGCGGAGCTCCGCGTCCTCGTTGAGGAGCAGGCAGAGCTCGGCCTTGGCCTCGCGCATCAGCCGGCTGTCGTTCTCGGCTTTACCGGCGCGGCGGTCGAGCGCGATCAGCCGGAGCCCCTCGCCCAGGCCGCCGGAGCCCTCGTTCCAGGCCCGCACCGCGTCCGCCGAACCATCGTCGGAGGCGTTGTCGAGGACCAGGGTTTCCGCGTCGGTTTCGGGGGGCAGGTTGGCCCGGATCGCGTCGAGGCAGCGCAGCAGGTGCTCGCGCCCGTTGGTGTTGACGACGCAGAGGGAGAGGTCCACAGGGAACAATCCTGTCCGATGAAGGTCCAGATCGTCGATCCGTCGGCGCAGACCCCTCCATACGACCGCTCGCTGGCGGCGGCGCTCGCGCACGCCGGGGCGGAGGTGGAGCTGGTCACGTCGCATTTCGTGCACGGCCCGGTGCCGCGCGCGGAGGGCTATGCGGTGACCGAGGCGTTCTACCGCCGCTCCGCCCGGCTGCCCAGCAACAGCATCCAGCGGCGGGCGCTCGGTCTGGCCGAGCACCTGCCTGGCATGCTGCGTCACCGCCGCGCGGCGAACGAGGCCGACGTGGTCCACTACCAGTGGCTGACGATCCCGGCCCTGGATTCGTACCTGCTGCCCCCCGAGCCCGTGCGCGTCATGACGACGCACGGATTTCTGCGTGGCGCCGAGAGCGGCCCCAGCGCCGGGCGGGCGCTCGCGCGGATGGACGCCGTGATCGCACTGTCCCAGCACGGGGCCGAACGGCTCCGCCAGTCCGGCGTGGACCCTGCCCGGGTGCACGTGATCCCGCACGGAGCGTTCGACTACCTCGCGCGCCTGCCGGAGGAGGGGCCGCTCCCGCAGGAGCTCCAGGGCGCCGAGGGCCCCGTGATCCTGAGCTTCGGCGTGATCCGACCGTACAAGGGCATCGACGTGCTCCTGCGGGCGTTCGCCGGAGTCGACGGCGCCGAGCTCTGGATCGTCGGCCGCCCGCTGGGCGCGGACCTGGCCGAGCTCCGCCGGCTGGCCGCCGCCGCCCCGGGTCCAGTGCGAATCCTGACGCGGTTCGTGCCCGACTCCGAGGTCCCCGCGATCATGCGCCGCGCCGACATCGTCGCGCTCCCGTATCGCGACGTCGACCAGTCGGGCGTGCTCTACACGGCGCTGGCGTTCGGCAAGCCGATCGTGGCGAGCGCGGTCGGCGGGTTCGGCGAGGTGATCCAGGGCCACGGGGCGGGGCGGCTCGTGCCGCCGGGCGATCCCCAGGCACTCGCTGCCACGCTCCGCGAGCTCCTGGCTCAGCCCGCCGAGCGCGTCCGCCTGGGGGAGGCGGCGCTGGCGGCGGCCGAGGGGCCGTACTCGTGGAAAAGCGTCGCCGCCCGCACCCTGGACCTCTACCGACACCTCCTCAACCCATAATCCACCCGTGGTGGTCCTCGAGATCGTCTTCTGGCTCTGCGTGGGGCTGCTCGTCCATACGCACGTCACCTATCCGCTCTCGCTGGCGCTGCTCGCCCGGCTGCGGCGCCCGCGCCCGGCGCCGGTACCGAGCGCCGCGGAGCTTCCGGCCGTGTCGCTGATCGTGGCCGCGCACGACGAGGAGGCGGTGATCGAGCGCCGGGTCCGGAACGCGCTCGAGTCCGACTACCCGCGCGAGCGCCTCGAGGTGATCGTCACGTCCGACGGCTCGGACGATCGGACGGTCGGTCTGGCGCGCGCGGCCGGCGCGGATCAGGTGCTCGATCTCTCCCGCCGCGGGAAGGTCGAGGCCCAGAACGCCGCCGTCGCGAGCGCGCGCGGCGAGGTCCTCGCGTTCTCCGACGCCAACGCGTTCTGGCAACCGGACGCGCTCAGCCGGCTGGTCGACCGGTTCGCCGACCCCGAGGTCGGCTACGTCTGCGGCCAGGTCACGTTCACCGACGAAGCGGGCGTAAACCAGGAGGGCGCTTACTGGCGCTACGAGATGGGCGTCCGGAGCCTCGAATCGGAGCTCGCGAGCGTGACCGCCGGGAACGGGGCGATTTACGCGGTGCGCCGTGAGGCCTATGTCGAGATGCCCTCCGATCGCGGCCACGACCTCTGCCTGCCGTACCTGATGGTCCGCGGGGGCCTGCGCGCCGTCTACGAGCCGGCGGCGCGGGCGGACGAGCTGATGGCGCCGACGATGAGCGGCGAGTGGGAGCGCAAGCGGCGGATGATGAACCGCACCTGGGGCGTCCTCCTGCACGACCGGATGCTCTCCCCGCGCGGGTACGGCCCGCTCTACGCCTACGAGATGCTCTCGCACCGCGCCCTGCGCTACGCCTCGCCTTTCCTGCACCTGATCGCGCTCGCCGCGAACATCGCGCTCGTGGGCGAGGGCTGGGTCTACATCGCGACGCTCGCAGCGCAGGTCGCGCTGCTCGCCGCCGCCGCGCTTGGCCGCGTGATCCCTGCCTGGCCGCTGCGGATCGCGTCGTACTACGTGTCGGTCACCGCGTCGATTGCCGCGGGGCTGATCGACAGGATCCGCTCGGGGCCGGCGACGACCTGGGAGCCCGTGGAGGGAACGCGGTGAAGTCGTCAGTCGTCGGTCGTCAGTCGTCAGATCGGCGATCCGGGCTGCCTCGGTGGCTCGATGTCGTGCTGGCTGGCTTCGGCCTCGCCTTGAGTTCCCCGCTTCTCCTGGTCGCTGCGATCGCGATCAAGCTCGACTCGCGCGGGCCCGTGTTCTACCGCCAGCAGCGCGTGGGACTCGACGGCGCCATGTTCGAGATGTGGAAGCTGCGGACGATGGCGCACGGCGCGCCCCTCGGCGGGATCTGGGACCCCCTCACCAAGGACGATCCGAGGGTGACGAGGGCGGGCACGCTCCTGCGCCGAACCTCGCTGGACGAGCTGCCGAACCTGTTCAACGTCGTCCGGGGCGAGATGGCGATCGTCGGCCCGCGTCCCACGATCTCCGAGCAGGTCGACGAGTACACGCCCGAACAGCGCCGGCGCCTGGAGGTGAAGCCCGGACTGACGGGCTGGGCCCAGATCAACGGCCGCGCCTCGCTGCCGTGGGAGGAGCGAATCGAGCTGGACGTGTGGTACGTGGACAACCGCAGCCCCCGCCTCGACCTCCGGATTCTCGGCCGGACCCTCGCTCTGCTGGTCACGGGACGCGGTCTCTACGAGGCATGAGCGCTCGACTGCTGAGCACTGCGGACGGCGACGCCTGGAACGACGCGCTGCCGCCCGAGCGCAGCGCGTTCGGGAGCCTTGGCTTCGCTCGCGCGCAGGAGCGGGCGGGCGTCGCCAAGCACCGGCTGCTGGTTGCCGAGGAGGACGACGCCCGGGCGTCGTACCCCCTTCAGCTCCGCCCTCTTGCGGACCTCCCGTTCCACGCGGAGCTCGCGTCGGGTGTCTGGGATGCAGCCTCCCCGCCCTTCACCGGGCCGCTCGCCGGCGATCTCGGCGAGGCAACGCGCCCGGTGGCGGACGCGATCGCGGGGCTCCTCGCGGACGAGGGCGTTGTCGCCGAGTTCGCGCACGTCCACCCGTGGAACGGACGGCCTGAGCTGGTGGGCGGCGCCGAGCCCGACCGCGAGATCGTCTGGGTCGACACGACGCTGGACGCCGAGCGACTGTGGCGGGAGTCGTACTCGAAGGCGTGCCGCAAGAACGTGAACCGCGCCGAGCGGGAGGGGGTGAGCGTCCGCGAGGCGGGCGACGCGGACGACATTGCGGAGTTCCACCGCATCTATACCCAGACGATGGAGCGGAACCAGGCGCTCGAGTCCTATTTTTTCGATGAGGACTACTTCCAGTCGATCTTCGTGGAGATGCCAACCGGCGCGCGCTTCGCGCTGGCCGAGCACGACGGGCGCGTGATCGCGGCGACGCTCTACCTGCACGACGCGGACGACGTCTACTCGTACCTCGGCGGCGCGGACCACGAGCACCAGCAGCTACGCCCCACGAACGCGGTTGTCCACGACGCGATCGGCTGGGCGCGCGAGCAGGGCAAGCGCCGGCTGATCCTCGGGGGCGGTTACCGCCCCGGCGACGGGATCTTCAGGTTCAAGGCGAGCTTCTCGCCCCAGCGGGCCACGCTGCAGCTCGCGCGCCGCGTCCACCTCCCCGACGACCTCGAGCGCCTGGTCGCCGCCTGGCGCGAGCACCACGGCCCCCGCACCGACCCGGGCGACTACTTCCCCGCCTACCGGAGCGCGGGTTGAGCGAGCAGCGCGACTTCTTCCGCGAGGTGGAGCGCGACTACTGGGCCGAGGCCGAGGGTCTGAAGGCCGAGGAGACATGGCTCATCGAGCGTTACCTGGATCCCGAGCAACCGACGCTCGACGCCGGAACCGGGGGCGGCCGGATCCCGCGGGCGCTCGCAGCGCTCGGCTTCCGGCATCTCACCGGTTTCGACTTCGCGCCCGAGCTGATCGCGGCAGCCCGCGCGGCCGACACCGAGGGCGCGGTCACGTTCGACGTCGCGGACGCTGCCGCACTCCCGTACGACGACGGACGGTTCGGCCAGGCGCTCTATCTGCAGCAGGTGATCTGCACGATCGAGGACCCTGCCGGGCGCGGGGCGGCCCTGCAGGAGGCCGCGCGCGTGCTGCGGCCCGGCGGGCGAGCACTGTTCTCGTTCGTCTGCCTCGAGTCCCGGCTTGCGTCGCCCGCGCAGCGCGCCTACGTCACCTACCTGCGTGCCTTCCGCACCCTGCGCCGCGACCGCCGGCCGATCCAGTCGATGCCGCGCCTGCGGCTGAGCGGGCGCCTTGACCCGGGGGCGCTCCGCGACGACGGCCCGTACAACTGGTGGTATCGAGCGGCCGAGGCCGAGGATGCCGTCACCGCCGCAGGGTTCGAGCTCGAGGCGATCGGGTTCGGAGGCGATGCCGAGTCCGCGTCGCTCAAGCGGAGCGCGACGGAGGCGCTGGCGGGCGGCGCGGGCGGGACGCTCTACGCGGTCGCCCGCAAGGGCTAGCCCCCGACGCCGCCCCCGCCGTGGTCCTTCGGATCCTTCGGATTCTTCTTGCCGCCGCCCCCGTCGATCGCGTTCTGCACCCGCCGGCGCAGCTTGTCGAGCTCCCGGTTGAGACCGTTGCCCGGGCACTCGGTCAGGTTGGTGCGGCGGTGGCCGATGATGCGCCTGGTGCGGAACCGGTGACCCTCGCTGAACTTGGCCGTCGGCCCGCCCCGGGAAATGAGCCGAGCCTTCCCCCTCGTGGTGAAGCCGTGCTTCGTGATCTTCCAGGAGAGCCAGCGGGTGAGCCCTCGCATCGTGGCCTTGGTGATGCCCCGTTTGGTGAACGTTCCCATGACCGACACACCGGTGGTCTGGTCGTTCACGCCCTGCGCCTGGGCCCCAACCACGGGCCGGCCGAGCCCGCCGTCGCGGCCCGCATAGATGTTCCCGTACTTGTCGACGAGCGCCTGGTAGCCGATGTCATCCCAGCCGAGCGCGTTGCGGTGGTAGCGGCAGATCGCCAGGACGACACTGGGCGCCTCCGATTCCGAGTAGTTGTTGGCGCCGACGGTGTGATGGACCACTCCCGCCCGGACCCTGCCGTAGTCGGGCCGGCGCCGCGGCTCGCAGCCGCCCCGGCGCCGCTCCGCACCCCAGGCCCGGCGCGAGACGATGTCGGGCTTGGCAGGGTCGGCCTCCGCGGCGTCGGCGGCGAACACGCCGGCCACGGCAACCACCGCGCCGTTGACGGTCTCGCGCGCCTGGGTGAGCAGGCCCTCCTCCTCGGTCGCGTCGCCGGACACGTTCACGTAATGGAGCCGGCCCTGTGGTCGCCAACCGCGCGTGCGGACCTGAAGCTCGTCGGCGCCCCCGAACCAGGCGGGGTCGCCGTTCGCGATCTCGAGCCATCTCGACCATTCGCCGCCTTCCTCGCGCGCCCGGAGCTCGACCGGCCGCAGCTCGCGCGCGATGCCCGTTGCGTCGAACCGGGCGGGCGCTTCGATCACGGGACTCACGTGCGTTACCGGACTCTCGCCGGCATGCTCACCTCCGGCCGTGCGCGCGGCGCTCGGCACGCGATCGACGGCGGGCAGCGGCTGCTCGAAGTCGCGCGCCTCAGGAAGGTAGGGCTGGGCCGAGAGGGCGGGGGCCATCAGCCAGATCGCCGCACCGAGGGCGCCGAGCGCGAGCAGCCGTGCCGCGGCGCGCGCCAAAGTCAGAGCTTGTGGCTTGAAAGAACGCAAAAATGCCTGCTTACGGCAATCAACACGGGCCGACCCCCATCGCTGCGCTCAGGTTACGGAGGTCCCGGTCCGCGCACGGCGCCGTGCAGACGTCGGGCGCCTAGACGCTCAGCGGGAAGAACTCAGGCCCCTGGCCGCGATAGATGTCGCGGAAGGTCCGCAGGACGTCCAGGGTCGGCAGGCCTTCGTAGGTCTCGCATCCCGCGAGCTGGGTCCAGGCGGTGATCGCGACGTCGTAGGGCATGTCGGGGTTCGGGAACATGATCACGCCCTGGGGTGACTCCTCGAAAACGCCCTTGATCTCGAGCTGCTGGTCCTCGGGGAGATCGGGCGAGTACTGGATCTCCACCCGTCCGTGCTCCAGCGAGTGGACGGACCGGGCGATCTGGGGGGTATTGAGATAGGCGCCGTCGGCGAGGGCACCGGAGCCGTTCTCGTTGCCCGCATAGTGATCGCCCGAGGTCGGCGGGTTCGTCTTGTAGTCGGGGACTCGGTCCGGATCGCCGAAGTGGGTGTTCCCCTCCTCCTTGAGGTCGAGCTGTAGGTCGCAGTTGGCCGCCTTGGCCGCCGCCTGAAGGTCGGCCTCCTCCTGGGGCGGTGGGGCGACGCCCTCGCGGCCGTCGGGATCAAGGTCGGCCGGCACCGCGCCGATGTCCGGCTCGATGTAGGCGAGGTCCGGGAAGTCGCCCTGGCTGGGGGCGTCGCCCTCGCCGCCGCCGGCGACCGCGACGACGATGCCGGCGACGATCGCGACGACGATCACCCCGGCCACGGCGTAGCCGAGGTACAGCCTGCGCTTGTCCGAGGCGGCCGCCGACTGCTGGGCGGCGAGCCGCTCCTGGCGCATGCGCTCGCGCTCTTCCCTGCGAGTCGTCATCGGCGGGTGACAGTAGCGAACACGGCTTTGCGGGATCTAAGGCGTTAGCGGGTCAGGCGGCGCGCCGTGCCGTGCGCTCGACGGCCGCTTCGGCGCCCTCCGCGTAGGCCTCGTCCAGGAAACCAGCGAGGAGGTCGTCGAGCCGGCGCGGGCGTCAGGCGCCACTCGAGGATCGAGTTCGCGTCGATGAGCTGTGCGTTCGGCATCTCCTCGACCAGCATCCCGGCGTCGGAGAACGGGTGGAGGGGATCCGAGGGGTGGCCGATCACCAGCGCGGGCTCGTCCATCTCGAGGCGCTCGGAGTGGGGCGGGGCGGAGCGGTGGAACAGGATGCCCTCGAGCACGGCCGTGGAGGGCGCCGGGTCCTGGCGGAGCCAGTCGAGCGCCATGTCGACGAGGTAATGGCTGCGGGGCACGCGCCGCGTCAGCCCGGCGAGCGCCGCGAGGACCGGCTGCGCGAAGCGCAAGCCGAGGAGCACGGGGGTGAAGGTCGAGCGTTGCGCCCAGCAGCGCGTTGTCCAACACCGGCATCTCGACCAGCAGGGCGCGCGCCTTGCCCGGGTGCGCGTGGGCGAACTCCAGGCTCGCGTTCGCGCCCAGCGAGGTGCCGCCGACCACCGGGCGGTCGAGCTCGAGGTGGTCGATCAGGGCCGAGAGCTGCTCGCCGAACGCGGGCATGTTGTAGAGGCGCATGTCCTCCGGGCCGCTCGGAGCGGCCGTGACCGAGCGCGTCGATGGTGATCACCCGGTTGCCTCGGGAGGCCATCTCGGGGGCGAGGCGGTCGAACATGTGCCGGTTCATCAGCAGCCCGTGCATCAGGACGAGCGTGCGCTCGCCCTCCCCGTAGTCCGAGTACGCGATGCGGTGGCCCTGCCACTCGAACTCGCCGTCGGTGAACACGGTCACGCGCGCTCCTCGAGCGCGCTGCCAGCCGCGCGCTGCCACGGGCGCGACGCCCGCAGCGCGCTCAGCACCGCACGGGTGCCAGGGGCGCGGTTCAGCGCATAGAAGTGGATCCCCGGCGCCCCGCCGGCCAGGAGCTCCTCGCACTGGCGCGAGGCGTAGGCGACGCCGAGGAGCGCCTCGGCCTCCGGGTCGCCGCCGAGCGCCGACATCGCCTGGTCCAACTCGGGCGGGATCGAGGCGTCGCAGAGCGCGCAGATCCGCGCGACCTGGGCGTAGCTGGCGATCGGGATCACGCCAGGGATGATCGGCACGTCGATCCCGCTCTCGCGCGCCAGGGCGACGAAGTCCCAGTAGACACGGTTGTCGAAGAAGAGCTGGGTGATCAGGAAGTTCGCGCCGGCGTCCACCTTCGACCGCAGGTATCGAAGGTCGGCGCCCATGCTGTCCGCCTCAGGGTGCTTCTCGGGGAAGCAGGCGCCGCCGAGGGTGAAGTCCCACCGCTCGTCGGCGGCGATGAACTCGGTCAGCTCCGCGGCGCTGCCAAGCCCGCCCTCGGGCTGCTCGAACGCGGTCTCCCCGCGGGGCGGGTCGCCACGCAGCGCCAGGACGTTCTGGATCCCCACGTCGGCGAACCGGTCGAGGATCTCCTCGAGGCCCTCGCGTGTCTCGCCGACGCAGCTGAGGTGCGCCATCGTCTCGATGCCGTAGTCCCGCTTGATGCGGGTCGCGATCTCGACCGTCCCGTCGCGGGTGCCGCCCCCCGCGCCGTAGGTCACCGAGACGTAGTCGGGCTGGAGCGGTCGCAGCGCCTCGACCGCCGCGAAGAGCTGCTCGACGCCCTCGTCCGTCTTCGGCGGGAAGAACTCGAACGAGAAGACCGGGTCAGGCGTGGTCTGGAGCGCGTCCGTGATCCGCATCGGACAAATGGTATTGAGGGGTTCCGGCGAGCGACGCAGGTCGCGACAGCGACATGGCGCCAGGACGCACCTCCCCGGGCCGGTGCGGGAAACCGAACGGCGGCGCGGGGTAGGTTCGGAAGATGGGGCAGGACGAGACCAGGGCGGTCGAGGCGACGCGCGAGGCCAGCTTCCTCCTCGCGGAGCCGGAGAAGCGGCTCCTGCGCTGGATCGCGGCCCGCCTGCCGCGCTGGGTCCTGCCCGACGACATGACCGCGCTGGGCGTCCTCGCCGCGTTCGGGGTCTGCGCGGCCTACCAGCTCTCGAACGAGGCGGACGCGTGGCTCTGGGTCGCCAGCGGCCTCCTCGTCGTGCAGTGGTTCGGCGACTCGCTCGACGGCACCCTGGCCCGGGTCCGCGGCATCGAGCGACCGCGCTACGGCTACTACCTCGACCACCTCGTCGATGCGATCGCGACCGCGGCGATCGGGATCGGGTTGGGCCTCTCGCCGTTCATGCTGCTGTCGGTCGGCACCCTGATCGTCGTCGCGTACCTCGTGCTTTCGATCAACGTCTACCTCGAGAGCCAGGCGTTCGGACGGTTCTCGATCGGCTACGGCCGGATCGGCCCGACCGAGATCCGGATCGTCCTGATCGCCCTCAACACCCTGCTCGTCCTCGGCGCCGGCCTGGACTTCGGCGTCGGCGAACTCGACCTCACCGTGTTCGACGTGATCGGCCTCGGGATCGCCGGCGGGATGATCGTGATGCTCGTCGGAAGAGCCTGGCGCAACCTGCGCGAGCTCGCCAAGACGGAGCCCGCCGCCTCCCGCCGGGACTGAATCACCTCAAATTTGCCCAAAATGCGGCAATCAGGCCGGCGCGTCCCTTGACGCCGCCCGGGGCGGCATCTAGGTTTCCAACTGCGATCCGGGAGAGAGAAGTAGTCACGGAAGCCAAGTGGTGACACTCTCGAAGGTGACTCGCAAAGCTTCGTCACGCGAAGGCTACGCGTGAGGCAGGCAGCGCTGAGTCATCACCGGGTCGTGTTTTGTTGTGGGGATCGTTCCCGCGGGTCCAAGATGTTCACCGGAGCCGTCCGGAACACACCCTAGTTTTGCGGTGCGGCCCAGACGCCGCCGATCCGACCGGGCAGTCTGCCGCCCGCAGGGTCGAGCGACCGGGCGCGTTTGGAGAGCGGGCGCCGCGAGTTTTCCCGGACCGGCCGTGGCTAGCCCGCCCGCTCTCCTCTACTTCTTCTTGATCTTCCAGACGTGCTTGGCGGGCGTCGGGTCCGTCTCGCCGCCCAGAACGGCGCGCACCTTGAAGACGTGGCGGCCGCGGTCGAGCTTCTTGTAGCTCTGCGGCGAGTCGCACTCCTCCCAGTCATCGCCGTCGAGCTTGCACTCGAAATCGGCGCCCGGCGGGGTGGACAGGAAGCGGAACGTCGCGTTCGTCTTCTTGGTCTCCTTCTTGGGAGCCTTGGTGATCTTGGTGTTCGGCGGGTCGGGGGGCTCCGGACCCGCGCCCACGCCGAGGTAGGCCAGCGAGCTGCCCAGCAGCTGCTCGCGCACGGCCGCGTCGGAGACGCCCTCGAAGCCGAACGTCCAGTAGAGGGTGTCCTCGGTCGCGATGCCGGGCCCGTCGATCCAGCCGACCGACTCGCGGATCTCCCAGGCGCGCTGGGTGTCCTCCTCGGAGCCGGGCGGCGGCGGCCCCGCCTCGAAGCCGCCGTCGCCGGTCTCGAAGTCGATCGTCTCGGTCGCCGTGCCGTTCTCGGTCACGACAACGTCGTCGACGAACACGCCCAGGCCGTCGAACGCGAAGTCCTGGACGTAGGAGATCGAGATCTCGACCTGGGAACCGGCATACGCGGACAGGTCGACCTCCCAGTCCTGGAAGCCCGCCGAGTTGCCGGTGGCGCCGTGCCACTCGCCGGTGGTTCCAGTGTTCTCGCACGAGTCACCCGGAGGCACGACCGTCTGGTAGCTGTCGAGGAACGGGTGGATCGAGCGCCAGTCGATCGTGCACGACGCGCCCGTGTCGTCGGTGGTGTGCCCATTCGCGTCGGGCAGCGTCGTCCAGTCCTCCTGACCCACCGTGTGCGCCTCGACGATCACGTAGTCGAAGTCCGCCTCGGTGTCGTAGGAGATCTTGAATGCGATGTCCGCTGCCTGGCCGGCGGTCAGGTCAGTGAGATCGATCGTCTTGCGGAACCGCTGCCAGCCGCCGTCCTCGGAGCTGGCGACTGCGTACATGCTCCCGCTGGTGGGGTCGAACGCCGACGGAGCGCCGACGATCTCGGCCGACCGCTCGCTCGCGAATTGCGGGTACTCGTCCTCGGGGAGCACGCTCGACGTGACGAGCGCCGTCGCCACGTCCTGCTGGTTCGCGGCGCTGTCGGCGCCGTTCAGGCCGAACGTCGTCGTTCCGTAGGGATCTCCCGTCAGCGCCAGCTCGGTCGCGGCCGGGTCGTTCGGAGTCGTGATGTGGGTGTAGGCGCCCAGCCAGTACTGCAGGAAGTCGTTCGAAAGCGGGATGCAGTTGTTCGCCGTCGCTGTGCCCCCGGGCGGGCAGTAGGGCGGCTGCCCCTGGACGTTGAACGTGTACGGGGTCGACGCCATCACCTCGGCGTGCTGCCCGGTGTGGAGCAGCTTGCCGCCCTCGTTCACGAAGTCGCGGACCGACAGGATCATGTCGTTCGCCGCGCGCGAGGCGCCCGACTGGCCCGGGGCGCCCGGCTCCCGCATGACGAAGTCATCTCCCGTGTACCAGATCACCGCCTGGTAGTGGCTGAGCACGCCGAGCGGGTCGGGTGCGCGCCGGCCCTGCTCGTCGAAGTCGTACACGTCGTGCGCGATCCCCAGGTCGGTGAGCGCGTTCGTGTAGTAGCTCGTGTAGAACGGCCCGTCCGTGCTCGGGTATTCCGGGATGTTGACGAGCCCTGAGTAGTCCTCGGCAGCCAGCACGAGCACCGGCGCATCCGAGTCGGAGGCCACCTGGTAGTTGAACGCCTGCGAGCGCTCGCCGCCCGCCTCGAACCAGACGCGGACGCTGTCGCCCGCCGAGGCTCCGGTCACCTCGCCGCGAACCCGTGCGTAGTAGACGTCGCCGTCCTCGCCGTAGCGCTCGCCGTCGTCGAACTCCGTGGCGGCCGCGCTCTGCGGCGCTCCATTATTGACCCGCCAGTTGATCGTCACGGCGCCGAGCTCGCGCTTGACCAGCGCCTCAACCGGCTGCGGGTCGCCGAACGAAGTCGGGAAGCGGTCGACCTCGAATTCCGCGGCTTCGCGGTCGAGGTGCGAGACGGGGTTCGCCGGGTCGCCGGCCGAATGGGCCACGTCGAGCGCGAACGGGATGTTCTTCTCGAACGCGTCCTGGAGGTCGGCCTCAGAGTCCTGGAACATGAACACGCTGTCGCCGCCGCCGCGCTCGGGGTCGGAGACGTCCATCTCCGGCGTCCACGCCAGCGTGTCGTAGCGGCTGTAAGCGTGGTCGGTCGTCTCGCCGTTCGTCGTGTAGAGCTCGGACGAGACATCCGGGTCGTATGGGTTGGGTGCGCCCGGCTCCACGCCGGCGATCGCCGGGTCGGCGTCGGTGCCCGAGAGGGCACGGAAGATCGGATCGTCGGCGGCGGTCGTCTGCACTTGCCAGCCGAACGGGTAGAGCAGCAACTCGGCCGCCGAGTGGTAGTTGACCATGAACTCGAAGCCAACATCGCGCAACAGGCCGTCCATCGCCTGCGTCTCGGGCTCGGAGTTGGGCGCCGTCCCGCGATACGTGTCGTTGGCGGGGTCGCTCGAGGATCCCTCGTCGTCGTAGTTCCACTTCTCGGCGAAGTTGCGATTCAGGTCAACGCCGTCGCCGATCACGATCTCGCCGTCGCCGTCGTTGTCGCGCAGGTTCTTGCGCCACAGGCGGTTGCCGGGCGTGAACGTGAAGTCGTAGCCGTCCGGGTTGGCGACGACCACGAACCACAGCTCGTAGTCGTTCACGAGGCCGGTGAGCTCCTCGGCCTGGACCGGGCCGTCGGCCCCCGCGACCGGCTGCCCGTCGGTGCCGAGAGCGTCACCCTCGCCGCCGTAGTTGTCGACGTAGAAGTGGGCGAGGCGGCGGATCATCTCCGGCGTGATCCATTCGCGCGCGTGCTGGGCGGCGTTGTAGAGCACCGCCGGCTTCGTGCCCGGCGGGTTCGACTGCTCGCGCGCGTCGCGGGTGACACGCAAAGCGAGGATCGGGACATCGTTCAGCGTCCGGCCGATCTCGACCTCCTGGACGATGTCGGGGTTTTCCTCGGCGAGCTGGAGCATCTCCTGGTAGAGCGTCTGCCTGGGATTGCCCTCCTCGTCCCGGCCGACGTAGCACGTGGTCTCCGTGCACTCGTCGTTCCAATAGGGGCGGTAGACGTCGTAGGAGCCGTCCGGTTGGACGTCGGCGCGAAGCGCCTGGAGGGCGGTCCGGCCTTGGGCGTCGCGCTTCAGGCTGACGGCGACGCCCTGCTTGCGCAGAGCCTGAGCCTGCGTTTCGCTGGCGATGACCTCGATGGCCCGGCCGTCAAGGCCCTCGCTCGTGTCGAAGCCGTTCTCGGCCAGGGTCTGGAGGTTCTGAGCCGACGCGCGTACCTCGTACGCGTTCAGCGTGGCCTCGGCGGCGGACGCAGTGCTCGTGAGCGCGAGCGCACAGATCCCCGACAGCATCCCCCGAACGAAAGCCTTCCTCATCACCTCTCCCGGTTAGGACGAACTCCTGAAACCCAGATTTCCATTGGGTGGATGGCCTAAACAACTTTCAGAAACGGACCGCCCCCTTGATCCGCCCCGTACCATCAACACACATGGCGGCACCACCCGATCTCGACCCGACCGGGGTTGCGGAGCTGGGCGCAGCGCTGCGCGAGAACGTCCGACGAGCGGTGAAGGTCTCCGACGAGGTCGTCCGCGACCTGCTCGTCGCGCTGGTCGCCGAGGGCCACGTCCTGATCGAGGACCACCCGGGGGTAGGGAAGACGGCCCTGGCGCGGGCACTGTCGCGCTCGCTCGAGGCGGAGTACGCCCGGATCCAGTGCACCGCGGACCTGCTGCCCGCGGACGTCGTCGGCGCCAACGTCTTCAACCAGCGCGAGGCGCGGTTCGACTTCCACCCGGGGCCGGTCTTCGCGAACATCGTCCTGGTCGACGAGATCAACCGGACGTCGCCCAAGACCCAGTCGGGGCTCCTGGAATGCATGCAGGAGCGGCGCGTGACGGTCGACGGCCAGCCGCACGAGCTGGCGCGGCCGTTCCTGGTGCTGGCGACCCAGAACCCGAGCGAGTACGAGGGGACGTACCCGCTGCCGGAGGCGCAGCTCGATCGCTTCATGGTGCGCGTCTCGATGGGTTATCCCGGCGCCGAGAAGGAGGCGGAGATGCTGGCTGAGCACGCCGGTCACGACCGGGTCCTCGACCTCGAGCCCGTCACCGAGGTGGCGATGATTCGTGCCGCTCAGCGGGGCGCCGCTGAGGTCCACGCAGCGGATCCGGTGCGCCGTTACGTCGTCGCGGTCTGCGAAGCGACCCGGGCCGACTCCCGTGTGGAGCTCGGCGCCAGCCCACGAGCAGGGTTGATGCTGTTTCGCGCGGCCAAGGCCCTGGCCGCGCTCTCGGAGCGCGACCACGTGCTCCCGGACGACGTGCAGGCGCTCGCGCCCGCGGTGCTCGCGCACCGGCTCGTCCTGACCCCGGAGGCCATCGCGCCGGATGGCGCCGCCGTCGTGGTCGACGAGGCGCTGGGGCGCGTGCCCGCCATCTAGGGCTTGGCTGTGAGTCCGGCCGCCGCAACCGCCGGGCTGGGGGTCGCGCTGGCGCTGGTAGCGATGGCGTTTGCCTCGCCGTCCCTGGCCGTGCCCGGCATCGCCCTCGCCGGGATCGCGCTGCTCGCGGTCGTCTGGACCGAGCTGGCCGCCCGCGGGGCGAAGATCGTGCGCGAGCCCGGCCCCTCGCGGATCGTCGAGGGCGACGCCTACCCGCTTCGCCTGGAGTTGCGACGCGGACCGGTTCCGCCGCCGGGCGGCGAGCTGGACGACCCGCTCCTCGAGCGGCCGGCACCGGTCGGCGTGCTGGGCCCGCGGCGCCTCGAGGTCGACCTGAGGATGCCGCGCCGGGGGCGGACGCGGCTGGACGGCGGCACCTGGATCATCCGTGACCCGCTGGGTCTCCACTCGCGCCGGGTTCCAGCCGAGCCGGCCGGCGAGCTCCTGGTGCTGCCGCGGATCGAACCCGTGGAGGCCGGGAACGCGGGTGTCGCCGGCCTTGGCGCCGGCCCGTCGAACGCGGGGGACGACGGCGCGTCTTCCGTCCGCGAGGCCCGGGCGGTCGAGTTCGAGGTCGATGGCCTGCGCCCCTATCGCGAGGGCAGCCCTGCATCGCGAATCCACTGGCCCGCCGTCGCTCGCAGCGGCGAGATGTACGAGCGGCGGATGGTCGCGGGCTCGGAAGCCGTGCCGCTCGTCGTTCTGGACGCCGAGCAGCCCGACGACGAGGAATCCCTCGATCGCGCCGTTCGCGCCGCCGGGTCCCTATGCGTGCATCTGGCGCCGGCCGCGGGATGCGCGCTGCTCCTGCCGGGCCACAGGGCGCCGAGCGCGCTCGACCAGCGACTCCGCGCCTGGCCTGCGCTCCATGCGCGGCTGGCGGTGGTCGCGGCCGGGGTGCCGACCGCCAGCCCGTCGCGAATGGCTCGGCAGGGCAGCGTGTTCTGGGTGACCGGCGGCGCGCCCGGGCGCGCGCTGGGCCTCGCGCGCAGCTTCGGTCCCGGCCCGCACTACGTCGTGACAGCGCGACCGGCTTCGGGCCGGCCCGCGGCGTTCAAGGTTGCCGGCTGTTGCGCGCTGCCCGTCGGCGCCGCGCGGCGGTTCGCCAGGAGCGCGGCGTGACAAGCCGCGAGCGAGCCGGAACCCTGCTGGGGTTCGCGCTGCTGGCGGGCTACGCCGCGGTGCACTGGTTCGCGCTGGTGGCGGGCCCGCCGCTCTGGCGCTGGGCCGTCTGCGTGCTGATCGCGCTGGCGCTGGCGCTGGCGCTCGACGCGCTGGAGATGGTGCGGCGCCGGCGGGGCGCGAGGATCGCGCTCGCGGGTGTGCTCGTGGTGGCGGCCGTTGCCGCCGGCCTCCTGGCGGCGGGCGTCCCCGCTCGCCTGCTCGCGCCCGGCGCGTGGGGTGAGCTTCGGGCGAACCTCGATGCCGGATTGGCGGGGATCAGTCAGGTCGACCTGCCGTACGCCGGCGAGTCCGTCTGGACCCGCCTGGGGATCCTCTTGGCCGCGCCGCTGACGCTGGCGGCGGCCGCTGCGGTCGAATTCTGGCCCCATCGCCGCCGGCCCAACCTGCGTCGCGGAGCGGCCCTCGCGATGCTGGTCGCGCTCTATGCGGTCTCCGTCACCTGGGAGTCTCCGAGCGCCGAGCCGGCGCACGGCCTCGGGCTCCTCGTCTGTATCGCCGCCTTCCTGTGGCTGGGGCGCCTGCCCGGCTCGCGCGCTCTCGCAGCCGGGGCGGCGGTGCTCGTAGCAGGTCTTGCGGCCCTGCCGGCCGCCGCTCGCATGGACAGCACGGACCCGATGATCAACTACGCGGGCTGGAAGCTGTTCGGCGACGAGCGCACCGCCGCCTTCGACTGGGACCACAGCTATGGACCGCTCGACTGGCCCCAGCGGGGGCTCGAGCTGTTCGAGGTCCGCGGCGTCGCACGTCCGATGTACTGGCGGGCGTCGGTCCTGGATGAGTTCGGTGGCGTGTCATGGGCGCGGGGCGACGGCGTCGGCGGGGTGCTCATCGACAGCCCCGAGGTCGCTGACCTGAGCGGCGCGCCCGCTGAGATCGTGGCCGAGCAGGACCGGTGGGTGGAGACGCTGGACGTGTCGGTCGGGGCCCTCCGCTCGCCGCTCCTCGTGGCGGCGGGCATCCCGCAGGACGTCACCGGGGTCGACGTGGATCCCAGCGCCCCGGACGGGACGACCACGGTGGCGGGCGGCCTGGTCCCGGGCTCGGAGTACCGGTTCGAATCGTATGTGCCCGACCCCACGGCCAAGATGCTCCGGCGCCACGACGACGAGCGGTATCCGCGCGAGCTCGAGCGCTATACGACGATGCTCTTGCCTGAGGGCGTCAGCGACACCACCTTTGCGCCCGAGGCGGCGCCGGTCGGCACGCTCGAGTCCGTCACCGTGCCGATTCGCGACTCGCGGCGCGCACGGATGGCCGGCCCGGCGGCCGGAGCGGTGGCGCCGGGCACCGCGTACGCGCGCATCGCCGCACTGTCGCAGAGGATCACGGCGCATGCCGGCGGCAACTACCAGGCGGTTGCGGCGATCGAGCGGTACCTGCTCGAGAACTACGCGTACGACCAGGAGGTTCCCGACCGCGACGAGCCGCTCCCGGCGTTCCTGTTCCAGGACCGGCGCGGCTACTGCCAGCAGTTCTCGGGCGCGATGGCGCTGATGCTCCGCATGATCGGGATTCCGAGCAGGGTGGCGACCGGGTTCGCGGCCGGGCTGCCCGATCCGGAGGCGCCCGGTACCTATCTGGTTCGCGACACCGATGCCCACTCGTGGGTGGAGGTCTGGTTCCCGCGCGTCGGCTGGGTCACCGTTGATCCGACCCCGGCCGCCGCGCCCGCGCGCACCGACACGACACTCAACGCCGCCGCCGCGGCGGGCGGTGAGGTTCCCCAGTTCGGCGCGGGCCGCGCATTCGACATCGAGGAGTCGGCGCAGTCCGGCAGGGTCGCGGAGTCGTCGTCGTCGAGCCGCTCGGATGACGACTCACCGCTGGGAACCGTCGTTTCGTTCGGCGCGGTCCTCGGCGTAATCGGGCTGTTCGTCGGCTACCGCCGCCGCCGCGCGCTGCTGCTCAGGCCCGAGGGGGCCGAGCCCCAGCTGCGAGAGCTCGAGCGTGCGGTGCCACTGCTCGGCCGGCCGTCGGGGCCGCGCGTGACCCTGCTCGGCATCGAGCGGGAGTTCGCGACGGCGCTGGGGCCGGAGGCCGCGCGCTATCCGGAGGCCCTGCGCTACAACCGGTTCGCGTCCGGAACGCCTCGCCGCCCGGGGCCGGAGCAGCGCCGTCTGCTGCGGCGCGCGCTCGGCCACGGCAACGGGATCCGCGGCCGTCTCCGCGCGCTGCGGGCCATCCCGCCGGGCGGGCCGCGACGCCGCTGACCGGTCTACCGGGGTGTGGTCGTGATCACCCCTGGGTGCGCGGGGTGTCCTGGTCCGCGGCCGGTGTTTCGTCTTGGGGTGTTTCGTCGGGGTCGACGGCGCGGGCGTGCTCCTCGTGCGCGTCCGCGGCGGTGCGGGTCTCGCTGGCCTGCCTCGCGCGCTCCTCGGCCTCGGCCGCCTGACGGCGAGCAATCGCGGCCTGCTCGTCGGCCGCCGCCTCCTGCTTGTCGGCCGCGATGCGCCGGCTCTCGGCCTCGTCGCGGTGTTCGGCGGCTACCTGTCGTCGATCCTCGAGCTGTTGCGTCTGCCGGCGGCGGTAGGCGGAGTACGCCAGCGCCAGAGCGACGAGGACGACGATCACGATGATGATGATTGCTGCGGTGCTCATCTCAAATCCCTTCGGTCGGGGACAGTCCCTGCGTCGGTTGCGGGGTACCCCGCATTCCCCCGGGTTTCACACACTCTCCCTAGCGGGCATACTGCGGGGCCATGTCGGGCGGGAAGGCCGAGCCTCTCGATCGGGCGACCGCCGTCGCGCTCGTCGCGATGGCGCTCGGCGTCTTCATCATCGCCAACGACATCACCGCGCTCAGCGTCGCTCTGCCACAGATCGAGGCGGACTACGACTCCGACGTCTCGACGATCCAGTGGGTGATCAACGCCTATGCCTTGGTCTTCGGCGTGCTGATCGTCACCGGCGGGCGGCTCGCCGACATGCTCGGGCGGCGCCGGATCTTCTTTGCGGGGGCCGCCATCTTCGCGCTGTTCTCACTGCTCGGCGGCCTCGCGCCGGATCCGACCTCCCTGATCGTCTGCCGCGGGCTGATGGGCATCGGCGGGGCTCTCATGTGGCCGGCGATCCTGGGGATGACCTACGCGATCCTCCCCGAGAGCCGCGCCGGCCTCGCGGGCGGCCTGATCCTCGGGGCGGCGGGCTTCGGAAACGCCGCCGGGCCGCTGATCGGCGGCGCGATCACGGAGCTCTTCGACTGGCGCTGGATCCTCATCCTCAACGTCCCGATCGCCGCAGTCGCGGCGTTCGTCACCTGGCGCACCGTCCCGGAGTCGGTGGCTGAGGACGCCGAGCGCCGGCTCGACTACGCGGGCTCGATCACGCTCTCGATCGGACTGATCGCGCTGCTCGTCGCGCTCGATCAGGTGACCGACCTCGGCTGGAGCGATCCGGAAGTGCTCGTCCTGCTTGCCGTCTTCGTGGTGTTGCTCGCCGCATTCGTGATCATCGAGCGGCGGGCGGGTGGCCATGCGCTGGTGCCGCGGGACGTGATGTCGAACCGCAGCTTCATGTCCGCGTGCCTGGCCGTCCTGCTGATGTCGCCGCTGTTCTTCGTCGCGCTGATGTACCTGCCGCAGCTGTTCCAGAAGAGCCTCGAATTCAGCGCATTCGAGGCCGGCCTCGCCCTCCTGCCGATGATGGGAACGTTCACGATCGCCTCGGTCGCCGCGGGGCGCCTCTACGAGCGGCTGGGGCCGAGGCCGATATTGATCAGCGGCGCCTCGAGCCTGCTCGCCGGGGCATTCCTGATCGCACTGATCGAGCGAGGCGACAGCTGGGCCCAGGCCGTGCCCGGCATGGTCGTGATGGGAGCCGGAGTCGGCCTGTTCTACAGCTCGGTCACGACCTGGGCGGTCACCGCCCTCGATCCGTCGCGGTCGAGCCTCGCCGGCGGCCTCACCTACATGTTCCAGATCGCGGGCGGCTCGGTCGGTCTTGGCCTGGCGACGACGATCTTCGCGACCGCGTCGAGCGACAAGCTCGAATCCGAGATCGCCGACGCGGGCCCGCAGCTGAGCGACTCGCAGCAGGATGCCGTCGAGGGGATCCTGGCCGGCACGGACTCGGCGGGGGAGCTGGTGGACCAGTTCCCGCATATGGCAGCCCGCCTCGAGGACCTCGCGCGCGATGCGTTCGCCGCGGGCTTCACGTGGGGCTTCCGGATGGTCGCCCTGCTGGCGCTCGCAGGGCTTGCCGTGACGGTCTTCGAGCTGGGCCGCAAGCCGAAGGACAGCGAGCCCGACACCGCGGTAGGTTCAAGCTGATCGCAAGCTCTTGAAAGGGGAAGCAGGATGACCGGAAGCGCCGACTTCACGGCCGAGGAATGGGACGCGGTGCTGGAGGGTCCGACGAGCGCCGGAATGATCGCCACGACAGCCGAGCGCGGCGGCACGTTCCGCGAGGTCTACGCGATGGCGAAGACCTTCGCCGAGGCCCGCAAGGAGCACGGGGACTCGCAGCTCCTCGACGAGATCGCATCCACGAAGCCCGAGATGGATCGCACCAAGGCGGGCTCGACCGAGGAGCTGAAGGCGAACGCGCTGCAGCGCATCCGCGAAGGCGTCGCCCTGGTCGAGCAGAAGGCCACGCCCGAGGAGCTCGCGGAGTACAGACGCTTCGTGCTCACGGTGGCGAACCGCGTCGCGGGCGCCAAGAAGGAGAGCGGCGACAAGCCGGTCAGCGACGCCGAGGCCGCCGCGATCACCGAGATCACGGAAGCGCTCGGCGCCTAGGACGCGGGTGGAGGGCGAACGGGGGAAGGCGTTTGGCGGGTCGAGCAACCGCGCGTCCGGTCGGGTCACGCTCGCGGTGGTCCTCGTCGGCGTCAGCTCGGCCTGGAACGGCGGGAACGTCGGGCCGGTGGTCTCCGAGATCGCCGACGAGTTCGATGTCTCACTGGCGGTGGTCGGGCTCCTCGCGGGGACCTTGTTCCTCGGCTCGTGCCTCGTCGGCCTGCTCTTCGCCGCCCAGCTCGGCCAGCGCGTCGGCCTCGAGCGCGGCCTCAGGATGGAGTGTGCGGTGCTCACGCTCGGCAACCTGCTCTTCGCCGTCACACCCGTCTTCGCGGGCCTCGCGATCGGTCGGATCCTTCCGGGTATCGCGTTCGCCGTGGCGAACACGCTGGGCGTCGTCTGGGCGCAGAAAACGGGCGGCGTTCGCCTCGTGGGGATCTTCGGCGCCTCGGTCCAGCTCGGGATCGCGCTCGCGCTCCTGGTGGGAAGCGGCCTGGCCGACCTCGGGGTCGACTGGCGCGTCGGCTTTCTGATCAGCGCCGGGCTCGGCGTCGCCGCGTACCTGGCGATCCCGGGGGGCAGCCGGTCGGAGCACACCGCCGCGCCTCGCAGCGAGGGCTTCCTCAACGCCGCGTGGCGGCACGCCCGGGTCTATCGCCTGGCGCTCCTCTTCGTCTCGATCTACGGGGTGCCGATGATCCTGAGCGCCTGGCTGATCGAGTTCCTCGCCCGCGAGGGCGACGTCGCGACCAGCCTCGCGGGCGTGGTCGCCTTCCTGCTGTTCGGCATCTCCGCGGGGGTGCGTGTCTTCGGGGCCCAGCTCAAACAGCGAGGAGTGCCGCACTGGGTGCTCGGCGGGGCGCTCGCCCTGGCAGCGGTCGGGATGGCGCTCCTGGCCTTCGAGCCCGCCGAGGCGGCCGCCTTCGCCGCCGTGGTGCTGGTCGCGTCGGGCTTCGGGGTTCCGTACGCGACCGCGCTCACCGAGGCGCAGAGGCTCTATCCGCCCGCGCCCGGCGAGCCGGTGGCGCTCATGACGTTCGCGGCGCTCGTGCCGCCGATCGTGGCGATCCCGGTCATCGGCCACGCCCTCGCCCGCGGGGAGGGCCCGCTCGCGTTCGGCATCCTCGCTGTGTTCCTACTCCTGGCGAGCCTTGCGAACCTGAAGCGCACCGGAATCCCGCTCACGCCGGAGGGCGCCGAGGACGTATGAATCAGGCGCGGGCCTTTGCCCACTCCGCCTTGTGGGCGCGCTTCGCGGCCTGGTAGTCGTCGAGCGCGGCGGCGGAGTCCACGTCGCCCAGGGTCGGATGCGGCGGCACCAGCCCCTCCGCGACCTCGATCCCGAAGCGCTTCGCAAGGACCGCTCCCAGCGCCTTGATCTTCATCTCGCCGAAGCCGGGCAGCGCGGCGATCCTGGTACGCAGCTCGTCGGAGTCGGCGGCGTCGGCCCAGACCCGGTCCGCCTCGCCGCCGTACTCGTCGCGCACGTGCACGGCGAGCTCGTGCACGCGCTTCGCCATGTTGCCGGGGTAGCGGTGGATCGCAGGCTTCTGGCGGAACACCGGCTCGAGATCCGCGCTCGCCAGCGTCTCCGCGTCGATCGAGCCCAGACGCCGCTTCAGGTCGAGCGGCCCGGAGAACGCCTTCTGCACGGTGACCTGCTGGTCCAGCGCGAACCCGACCAGCAGCGCCATCGGATCCGATGCGATCAGCTCGTTGGCCTCGTCGGACTCGGTGAAGTGAAGGCGGTCGGGCACGAATCCATCGTATTGGGCCAACGCGGGATCCTGCCCAATGCGGCCGGCGCGCTCCTCTGTCAGCCGCCTGACTCTCGCCGGCAGGTGACGAGCGCCTCGATGTAGTCCCAGCGGTAGCGGTCGGGGCCATCGGCGACACGCTCCTCGAGCTCGCCGAGAAAGTCCGCGAGGAGGCCCGGGGCACGGTCCGCGCCCTCGCGTGCGAAGGCGCGGAGGAGGAGCGGTTCGCCCCATGCGGCCGCACTCCGCACGTAGTCCCGCGCGAACATGGCGGGATCTTCCTGCCTGTACGGATTATCGAGCCGGAAGAGCTCCGCGCTCTCGAGCTTGAGGCCGGCGACGCGCCCGCCGCCCGCCTCGAAGGGGGCAAGGATCTCATCGAGCGTTCGCATCCACACCGGAACGACGACAGCGGCGGCCGTGCCGTCGCTGATGCGTCCCGCTCGGCACCAGTCGGCGAGCAGCCGGTTCATGTCCCCGATGATCTCCACGTAGGGTCCTGTCCTCCCGGGGCACGGAGCGGGAGAGGCCGGGATGGCGCCAATGAACCGGCCGCCCGGCGCGAGCTCGATCGCGCGCATCTCGAGCAGCCGCTCCCACTGCAGCGCCGCGGCCACGCGCCAGGCGCGGCGCTCGGCCTCGTCCGTGTGGTCGGAGTAGCCCGGGAAGACCGAGCCGGTCGAGGCAAGGCCGGCCGCGTCGGCGACCCAGTGCAGTGCCGTGCCAGTGACCGCGACGTGCACGCTGCCCGACGGAAGGCACGGGGCCTCCTGGAGGGGGATGCCCGCCAGGCTGATCACCACGGCGGGGGGTGGGCTGTGCTCGACCGCGCGCCGGCAGGCCTCACCGTGCGCTTCGGGCGAGGCGTAGTGGGCGCCGGAACCGGCATCGGCGACCCCAGGGCCGGCATCGCCCGGAGCGGGGATGACGACGACGTCATGCCCGTTTGCGCCTCCACCGAAGGCTCGCCGCAGGTGGTCGGCCGCGATCCCCCACGCGTTTGTCGGAAGGTCGACAAGGGCGTAGACCATCTGCCGGCCGGCGCGCTCCTTCGCGAGATCCCGGATCAGGCCGTGGGAGTTGACGCCGTCGGCGGCGCCGAGATCGGCCACGCGGAGCACGGGCTCGTCCGCGAACAGCCGAGCGGCTTCCAGCGCCCCCGGGTGGGTCGCCTCGAACGCGGCGCGCTGCGAGAGCGCGTGCCGCGCGTAGTCATCCGCCATGCTCGAGAGCTCGGGGCGATCTGCGGGCGTGGCGCCTCCTTTCGGACGGCAGCGCCCGGTCTCCGCGCTGCCCCGACGATCCTTCCACACAGCGTCGGCACGTAAGGTTTCTCACCCCCCTCTTACCCGAACCCAGGAGAATCCCGGAGGCAGGAGAGATGCCGGCACGCTCCGACCCAGCGCGACCAGAGGTGCTCGTGATCGACGACGAGCCCCCGATGCGCGATGCGTTGACGCGGGCGCTCGAGCTCGGCGGGTTCAAGGTCGACCTCGCGGTGGACGGCGAGGACGGTCTGCGGCGAGCCTCGGTCGGCAACGCCGACCTCGTCGTTCTCGATCTGCTGATGCCGCGCACAGACGGGCTGGAGGTGTGCCGGCGACTCCGCCGGCGCGGCGACCGCACCCCGGTCCTCATGCTGACCGCGCGGGACGCCGTCGCCAGCCGGGTCGACGGCCTCGAGGCAGGCGCCGACGACTACCTGGTGAAGCCGTTCGCGCTCGAGGAGCTTCTGGCTCGGATCCGCGCGCTGCTGCGTCGGAGCGGAACGGAGCCGAACGGTGGACCACCACCGGTGGCGGACCTGACCATGGACACCGCCTCGCGAGAGGTTCGGCGCGGCAACCGCGAGCTCTCGCTGACCCGGACCGAGTACCTGCTCCTCGAGGTGCTGATGGAGAACGCGGGGCGCGTCCTCAGCAGGGAGCAGATCTTCGACCGGGTCTGGGGCTACGACTTCGGCCCTCGCTCCAAGGCGCTCGAGGTGTACATCGGATATCTCCGCCGCAAGACCGAAGCGGCCGGCGAGCCTCGCCTCATCCACACCGTGCGGGGGTTCGGCTACGTCCTGCGCGAAGGCGATCGATGACCTTCCGCTGGCGGGTGATCCTCCTGTCGGCCGCGGCCGTGGCCGCGGCGATCGCGATCGCGGCGACGATCGTCTATCTGGTCGTCAGCGCCCAGCTGCACGGACGGATCGACGACGAGCTCAGGCGCGACGCCGCCGTCACGTTCGACCTTCCGATCCTCCGGAACGGCACAGTCACACCGGTTCAGATCGGTGGATCGCAGCGCGGTGGCAGCGCCCCGGAGCAGGAAGGGGCTCGTTCCGAGTCGGCATCCGGGGCCCCGAGGGACCGGCTCGCCTTGCCGATCGGCCCCCTCGGCGGCCCCGCTGCGTACGCGCAGCTGGTCGACGCGGACGGGGAGATCGTCGCGCCGGCGCGGCACGGTGAGCGTCTCCCCGTTACGCCGGAGGCCCGCGCGATCGCGGCCGGCGAGGCCGATGCTGCCTTCAGCGACGTCGAGCTCGCCAGCGGCAAGGTCCGCGCCTACACCGTGCCGGTCGGCTCGGGACAGGCGATTCAGATCGCCCGCTCGCTCGACGAGACGGAGGAGGCGCTCGACCACCTCGCCGTGGTGCTTGCCGCGGTCAGCCTCGGCGGCATCGCCTTGGGCGCCGGGCTGGGCCTGCTCGTGTCGCGGGCTGCGCTCTCACCCGTCGGGCGTCTCAGCCGCCTTGCCAGCGAGGTCGCGTCTACCCACGATCCGAGCACGCGCATCGACCCGGTCGGGGGAAACGAGCTGGCCGAGCTGGCGCGCAGCTTCAACCGGATGCTCGCCGAGCTCGAGGCTTCGCTCGATGCACAGCGCCAGCTCGTGGCCGACGCGTCGCACGAGCTGCGTACGCCGCTCGCCAGCCTCCGGACCAATATCGAGGTCCTCGCTCACTCCGACCGGATGGACCCCGCCTCGCGAGAACGGCTGCTCGCCGACGTCGTCACCCAGCTCGACGAGTTCACAGCCCTGGTCGGCGACCTCGTCGACCTCGCGCGCGATCCCGAGAGCGACGAGTCGCGCCAGCTCGTGCGCCTCGACCACCTGGCCGAGGCGGCCGTCGACGCGGCTTTGGCGCGCCACGCCGGGGCCCGAGTCGAGCTGACCGCGGAGCCCTGCGTCGTTTCGGCGACGGAGCACGGCCTCCAACGGGCGGTCTCCAACCTGCTCGACAACGCGATCAAGTGGAGCCCGCCGGGCGAGCCGATCGCGGTTTGGGTCACAGCGGACGGAGCGGTGCGGGTGCGGGATCGCGGCCCGGGGATTCCGGACGAGGATCTGCCGCACGTCTTCGACCGCTTCTACCGCTCGGCCTCCTCGCGCGGAATGCCCGGCAGCGGATTGGGGCTCGCGATCGTCCGCCGCGTCGCGGAGAGCCACGGCGGAGGTGTGGTGGCCTCCGCCCCGCCCGGTGGAGGGACCGAGATGACTCTCCGGATCCCGGTCGCGGCGCAGCCCGTCGCCGCACCAGCAGTCCTTACCTGACTGGCGTCGAACGTCCGGAGGAACACAGCAGGTCAATCCATCGCCACGCCCTGTCCGTATACCCGGTTGACGGAATTGGCAGCGAACCGGAGGTACGAGAACATGATGCTGCGCAAGATGGGCCGTCGTGAGGGCGCCGCGCTCGCGGTGGCAGGAGCCGTGGTGTGCTTGCCGGGGCTGGCGTCGGCCGCGACGGACTCGAATGGCCAGCTGTTCCTTGGCGGTGGCCGGGGACCGACGGCCGAGGTGGCGATCCGCAGCGCGATCGATGACGGTGCGTTTTCGGCTGCCGCGGAGGGGCTCTACACGTGTACCCCGGTTGGCGAGCCGCAGGTGTTCGAGGCCCTCAACGATCCCAACTTCGGACATACGTTCCGGGCGATGGCGACCGTCTCCTGCACGCCATAAGTGCAACAGCCCGCCAAGCGCTCTTAATTACCTGATTCATAACCGGTTCCTACCCGTCTCTCACCCGCGCATGAGTTGATCGCGTCTGCAGGTGTAGGCGGCCGTAGGAGGTCAAGGTGTCCTCGTCCATCGTGCAGAGGGGGATCGCTGCGGTCATCGCAATCGGAGCCGCGATCGTCATCGCCGCCTGTGGTGACGACGACAGCGGCGAGGCCTCGGAGGGAGGCGAGATCACGATTGCGCAGACCTCGCAGCCCGACTTCCTGGACCCGGCGCTCACCTACACGGTCAACGGCATCGAGCCCCTCTGGCTCGTCTACACGCCGCTCCTCACGTACGCGCACGAGGAGGGCGCTGCCGGCGCGGAGTTGATTCCCGGCCTGGCGGAGGACCTGCCCGAGATCTCCGGCGATGGCCTCACCTACACGCTCACCCTGCGCGACGGGCTCGAGTACTCCGACGGCACCCCGGTCGTCGCGTCGGACTTCGAGCACACGATCAAGCGGGTGCTCAACCTCGAGTCGGGTGGCGCCCCCTTCTTCGAGCGCATCGTCGGCGCCACTGACTACGAGCAGGCAGACGATCCCGAGGCCGACATCTCCGGCATCAAGACGAACGACCGCAGCGGCGAGATCGAGATCAAGATCGAGGAGCCGTACTCGGCCTTCTCGCACGTTCTCGCGATGTGGTTCGGCGGGCTTGTGCCCGGCGACACGCCCTTCGAGAACCTGACGGCCGACCCGCCGCCGGGAGTCGGCCCCTACGAGATCACCGAATCGGTGCCGAACCGCCAGTTCGTCCTCGAGCGGAACCCGACGTTCGAGCGGCTCAAGATCCCCGGGATTCCGACTGGGAACATCGACACGATCACCACGGAGATCATCAAGAACGCCAACCAGCAGACCCAGGACGTGCTCGAAAACGAGCTCGACTACATGCAGGACCCCCCGCCGTCGGACCTGCTGCCGACGGTCAAGGAGCAGGCATCCGACCGCTACGAGGAGCACGTCACCTCCTCGAGCTTCTACTTCTTCATGAACACGCGCGAGCCGCCGTTCGACGACCCGAAGGTGCGCGAGGCGGTCAACTACGGGATCGACAAGCCGGCGCTCGCCAGGCTGTTCGGCGGCCTGCTGGCGCCCGGCTGCACGATGCTCCCGCCGGGGACGCCCGGTTACGACGAGGCCTTTGACACGACCGACTGCCCCTACGGCGATCCGAGCCAGCCGCCCGACCTGGATCGGGCCAGGGAGCTGATCCAGGAGGCGGGCGTGGAGGGCACGGAGGTGACCGTGTGGGGCAACAACGACGACCCGACCGACCGGGTCACTGAGGCGTACGCGGAGATGCTCAACGAGATCGGGCTCGAGGCCGAGCCCAACATCGTCGACGGCGGCGTCTACTTCCAGACGATCGGGAACGCGAAGACGGCTCCGCAGACCGGTTTCGCGAACTGGTTCCTCGACTTCCCGCACCCGCTCAACATGCTGTTCCTGCTCGATCCGCGCACGATCCAGCCGACGAACAACCAGAACTTCGGCAACGTCGACGATCCCCAGATCGCGCGCGAACTCGCCGCGCTCGAGCGCGAGCAGGACCTCGACGCGGCAGCGGGTGACTGGTCGGCGCTCGACGAGTACGTCGTGTCGCCGCCGCAGTCATACGTCGCGCCCTATGGCCACCGCGAGCTGTCCACGTTCTTCTCCGAGCGCATGGACATGGACGCCGCCAAGTTCCACCCCGTGTACCAGAACGACTACTCGACCTGGTCGATCGAGGGAGGCTGATCGGGACGGCTACGACGGCGGTTCGCCCGCGCCGGCGAGCAGACGTCGCACGTTCTGCTCGGACAGGAAGTCGGCCGGGGACGTGACCCCGCCGGCGACACGGGCGAACTCATCCATCTCGCCCTGATTGCCCCGCACCGCGGCCAGGATCCGCTCCAGCTCCTCCGGCAGGGGCTCGAGCGTCGCGAGCTGGGTGGTCAACTCGTAGAGCGGAAGCGATTGCCGATCCCGCTCGGCCTGATAGTCGGCCATGGTCTCCTCGAACGGACGGGTGCCGGAGAACGCTTCGTCGAGCGCCGTGGCGCAGTGCTCCGCGTCACGAAAGGCGTCGCTGATCCCGAGCGCGGTGATGAAATCCTTCGTGTAGCCGGCGTCCCCCACCAGGGCCCAGCCGGGTCCGAAGGGCTTGCGCATGAAGTTCGCAAGAGACTGGCCGACGAACCGCGTCTCGCGCGTGCCGGCGTGGTAGCGGGCGGCGAACTCCGGCACCAGGTCGAGCGTCGCGGAGAGGTTGCCCTCGATGTCCTTCCGGTTCGCCACCAGCTCTGAGCGCGGCCAGCCACCGATGAGCAGGGTCAGGCCGTCGTTCGTGGGCCAAGCGGCGAACCCTCGGTCGGGACGGAGGTAGACCTCGTAGCGCCCCTTCATGGGCAGTCCGCTGACGTAGGTGTAGTAGCTGACCTGAAGAGGCGGCTTTTCGTTGTACTGCTCAGGTCCCACGAGGCGTGCCACGAGCGAGTGGTGACCATCCGCGCCCACGACCACCCGGGCATGCTCGGTGACCGCCCGCTCGCCCTTCCGGTGCCCTCGAATGCCGGTCACGCGCCCCTCGTCGATCACGACGTCCGTGACCGTGAAGCCCTGGCGCACCTCGGCCCCCGCGTCGGATGCGGCATCCACCAGCACCTTGTCGAGCACGGTGCGTCGAGGAGAGTAGGCAAGGGGGGCCTCGTCGGTGCCGGGGGCGCCCGAGATCGATACGGCTCCGAAGTCGTAGGCGTACGTGTGGATGCCTGGGCACCCCGTGGCGAGCAACCGGTCCAGCAGGCCCCACCTCCCGAGGTCCGCCACTCCCGGGGGGTGGATGAGGTGGGTCGAGATCGTGTCGGAGGGAAACGTCGCGCGGTCGAGGACGAGCACCCTGTAGCCCTTCCGGGCAAGGAGCATCGCGGTTGGAGAACCGGCGCAGCGCGCGCCCACCACGATCGCGTCGTACTCTTCCTGGCGCATCTGAGCGCGAAGCTATGGGCGATGTCGGCTGCCGGCATCGCCTTTGTGTGCCAAACCTCGCCAAGCGACGAAATGGCACATTCATGCCACGCTCAGACCAAATCGTGGCGGAAGGCGAACGCGGTGGCCGCTGTCCGAGACGACACGCCGAGCTTGGCAAAGATGTTCTGTATGTGCCGGCGAACCGTGTGGTCGCTGATCACCAGAGCCGCTGCGATCTCGCGGTTGCTCTTCCCGGTGGCGAGCATTCGCAACAGCTGCAGCTCTCGGCTGGTCAACCCGTGGGTGTCTCGGTTTTCCGTCCCGTCCCGAAGGGACTCGATTCGGGCCAGTTCCGGTGCCGCTCCCAAGCTCGCGAACGTGTCGCGCGCAGCCTCCAGCTCCATGGCGGCGGTGTCCAGATCCCCCAGCGCGGCGCAAGCCTGCCCGACCAGGATGCGGGTGCGTGCGGTCTCGCGCGGCGCTTCGAGCTCCTGCCACGCCCGGTAGGCCTGTCGCAGCGCGGCCAGGGCGCTCCGCCCGTCGCCCTCGGCGAGGGCGATGGCCCCGCGAGCGTAGTCCGACATCGCCGCGAGCGCGCGGCTGTCCTGGCGCTCTGCGACGTCGGCCAGATCGCGGCAGGCACCGCGGGTTGATCGAGGTCGCCGACGGCAAGCATGATCTCGACGTACGCGGGGAGCAGCGAGGCGCGCCTCAGCGGCTCGGAGGCCTCGCCCAGTGCCCGGCGCAGTGCGGCCCCCGCCGCGTCGCCCTCGCCCTGAGCCAGACGCAACAGCGCAAGCCCCGGCTGCGGTTCACGCCCGCGCCGGCTGGCCTCCCGGTAGGCCTCCTCGGCGCGACGAAGCTCACCCTGCAGGAGGTGAACCTCGCCTCGCATGTAAGCCGCATGGCCCGCGACCCGCTCGTTCAGGACACCCTCCGTGTAGCCCTCGGCTCGGCGGATCTCCACCATCGCATCAGACCAGTTGCCGGCCAAGGCCATGGTCTCGGCGCGGTGCACCAAGCAGAGGCCCATGTAGGCCACCATCTCGGGCTGACGCTCGCACCACTCCGTATGGGCCTCCGTCCACTCCCGGGCACGGCCGAGCTCGAACACGGCCTGACAGAAGGCGATCGTGTCGCAGAAGACGGTGCCGGCGATGATCGGCGACAGCTCCTCCGTGGTGACTGCCACCATCGTCTCGTCCACCAGTCGCAGTCCATCGGCGACGCGGCCCTGTCTGACCAGGGCCTGGCCCTGCTGCATCATCGCGAGCGTGATCAGGTCGCGGTCGCCGAAGAGCTCGCCGATCTCGCCGGCTTCCGCGGCGACCGCCGACGCGGCCTCGTGGTCGCCGGCCAACGCGTGCCTGTGAACGGTCGGCAGCAGCAGATAGCCGCGTGCGACGCAGTCGTCACCCGCCTGCTGGAGGAGTCGGTGCCCGCGCGCGAACCAGCCGGTCGCGCGCGCGTTGTCCCCTCGGAACCGCAGGTAGTCGCCGATCCACCACGTGCAGTGCGCGGCGCGTGCGGGGTTCCCGGCTCCCAGGTGAGAGTGGTGGGCGAGCTCCAGCGCATCGAGGTAGGCGTCGTCTCGACCCAACATGTATGCGGAGCTCGCCAGCAACTCGAGGTCCGCCGCGCTCAGGCGCGACGGATCGGCGGCCGCGAGGGAATCGAAGGCGGCCGCCCAATCCCGCTTCGCATAGAGCACGCGGCCCCTTTCGACATCCGACACGACAGCCACTGCAGGGATATTGCCACCCGTGTGCCCACCGCAGCCAACTTTCGGTCAGCGGTTGCCTAAAGATTCGCGTGGAACTTCACCGACCTTCTCGAAAGGAGCCCAGATGGCCGACGAATCCCCCGACGCCCGGTTGCTCGAACGTCTCCTCGACGCCTTCAACCGGCACGACGTTGAGGGCGTGATGGAGTTCTTTACCGAGGACTGCGTCTTCGAAATGCCCCGAGGACCGGATCGCTGGGGGCGACGACTGGAAGGCAAGCACGAGGTGCGGGAGGGCATCGAGGCGCGCTTCGCCGGGATTCCTGACATCCACTACGGAGACGACCGACACTGGGTCGCCGGCGATCGAGGTGTGTCCGAGTGGACGATCACCGGGACGGACAAGTCGGGGAAGCGGGTCGAGGTCCGGGGATGTGACCTGTTCGAGTTCCGCGACGCGAAGATCGCCCGCAAGGACTCGTACTGGAAGATCGTGGACTAGGTCCGCCGCCCGTGCCCAGCCGCGGCATCGAGACCTGATCCGGTGTCGGCGCTCACGCGTAGGAACCGAGGTCAACGACCTCAGGAGGCGTTCCATGCGCAAGCTGCTAGTCATCTTGGCCGCGGTCGCCGCGCTGGCCCTGCCGGCCCAGGCGCTCGCGACCCCCATCACCGGCACGGTGTCCAGCACCAACACGATCGGGGTCAGGGGCAGCATCTATTTCAATCCGGCCTTCCACACCCTCGGACCAAACGGCGAGGTCATCGCGCACTTCAACCACGCCCAGCGCCTGGCCCTCATCCCCTACTGATCACGGCGAGACGTTTGCCCAGCCCGCCGAGCCATCTGCCTCGGCGGGCACGCTCGATCAGCTTTCCGTCTCGCCCAGGCCTATAGGAAGTTCTGTGCCTCCGCCTCGATCCCCCGCGCGAGATCCCCGAGATCGTGCACGACGTCGGGATCAGCGCACAGGCCCAGGCAGATCTCGTCCGCGTAGGAGAGCGCAGCCACGCGCAGCGCGTGGCGCTCGCCGATTTCGGCCAGGGTGCGAAGCGAGCTGACCGCCGTCCCCAGGATGGTCATTCGACCGCGTGGGCCCGGAACGTTTGAGACGTTGAGCGCGAAGCGTCGCGGGCTGCGTTCGAGCCTCTTCACGATGCGCTCCATCCGCGGCGATACTCGCTCCAGCTGGCGCGTCAGATCATCGATCTCAGCGGCGTCGTGCTCCTCCTTTCGCTCAGCGGTCTCGGCGTGGATCTGCCTCAGCCGCTCGAGCGGGTCGGATTCGGCGATGGGGAGAGCGACCGCGAAGAACGAGTCCCGGTTGCTGACCAAGTCGCCCTCGTGGTGAAGGCTGACCGGCACTTTCACCCGCATGTCGCCCAGCTCGCCGTGGTGCAACTCGATCCAGCGCCGTAGGCCGCCGGCCACACAGGCGAGGACCGCGTCGTTGACCGTAGCGCCTGCCAGGTCCTTGACTCCGTCGTGAAGCGCTCTGAGCGGCATGCGCGCGAACTCCACCTCGCGCCGCCGCCCAATCGGAGTATCGAACGGAGAGGGCGAACGGCTGCGGGCGAACTCTCGCCGGAGCAGTCCCGCGAGGTGGTGGCGGCGGCGGGCGTCGTCGTTGGCGGCAGGTGTGGACCCGCGCCTTGCCGGAGCTCCGCCGCTCCCGGTCGCCTCGTCGAAGAGAACGGCGTGAGCGAGCCGCATCGCCGTGGTGCCGTCTGCGAGCGCGTGGTGGATGCGCCAGACGATCGCCCTACCCCCCTGACCCAGGGACACGACGTCCATCCGCCAGAGGGGCCGCGAGCGATCCAGTCGCTGCGCGAAGATCCGGCCCACGGTTTCACAAAGCGCCTGATCCACGTCGATCTCGTCCTCGGCGGACACGATGTGCGCGGCTGGATCAAAGTCGCGATCCTGGCGCCAAACCGGGGCGTCGGCGGGCCCATCGAGTCGCCGCAGGAGCTCCGGGGCGTCTCCAAGCCGTGCGGTGATCTCGTCGCGAAGCGGTCCGAGCCCGGGACCACCCTCCGCCAGCACGATGACCTTGCAGGTGTGACCTGCGACGCGCGGCGACTCGAGGTCGAGGATCGCGCGGTCCTCTGCGGTCAGGGGAATCGTGCCGGCTTCCATTGCGTTGCTCGCGCCCGGCGGGCGAAACGCCAGACCGAGGCGCTCAGTATCGCGCAAGCGGGACAGCTGCAATCGATCGGGCGTGAGCGTTTAGCCCCGGACCACAGGCAAGTGCCGACTTGCCTATAATCGCGGCATTGACCGATGTGTTCCACGCGCTGGCGGCGCCCACGAGGCGGGCGATTCTCGACGAGCTTCACGATCGAGACGGCCAGACGCTGTTCGAGCTCTGCACCCGGCTGACGATGAAGCACGAGCTCGGGTTGTCGCGACAGGCGATCTCCCAGCACCTGGAGGTGCTGGAGGCGGCCGGCCTCGTGAGCAGCAGGCGCGAGGGCAGATACAAGTTCCACCACCTCGACACCGCACCGCTGCAGGGCATCGCGGAGCGCTGGCCGATCGAGGACTGAAGAGGAGGCCGAAGCGATGAGGATCAACCTGGCAAGCGTCCTGGTGGATGACCAGGACAAGGCACTGAGGTTCTACACGGAGAACCTCGGATTCGTGGAGAAGACCAACGTCCCCGTCGGCGAGGCACGCTGGCTGACCGTCGTCTCACCGGATGACCCGGACGGGACGGAGCTGCTGCTGGAGCCCGACGGGCACCCTGCTGCCAAGCCGTTCAAGCAGGCACTGGTCGAAGACGGTATTCCCTACACGTCGTTCGCGGTCGACGACGTCAAGGCCGAGCACGAGCGGCTACAGGCGCTCGGGGTCCGGTTCACGCAGGAGCCGCTCGAGTTGGAATCGGTGACCACGGCCGTGTTCGATGACACCTGCGGCAACCTGATCCAGATCGCAAGTCGCGGCTAGGGCCTCGGAGCCGGACCCCCCAGGCTGCACATGATCGCGCGCTGGACCGACGGCCGCTCGACGAGGCGTAAGCTGGTCGAATGAACGCCGTCGCCCCGGTCCTCATCGGCTACGACGGCTCAGACACCGCCCGTCGGGCGGTGCAGAAGACCGCCGAGCTATTCGGCTCACGTCACGCACTGGTGGTGACGGTCTGGGACCCGAACCTGCCGTACGACGCCGCGATGATGTCCCCGGGGGGCCTGGACACGATGGCGCCCGTGGCACCGGAGATCCTCGATGTTCAAGCGGCTCAGGCCAGTGAGCAGAAGCTCCAAGCCCAGGCCCATCGCACCGCACACGACGGGGCTGAGTTGGCAAAGTCGTTAGGCCTGGCCGCCGAGGGGCTCGTCCTGGCCGAAGGCCGGGGCAACGTGGCCGGCGCCATCGTCGAGCTCGCTCGCGAGCGGGATGCCGCCGCGATCGTGATCGGCTCGCGAGGCCTGAGCGGGCTCCGCGCAAGGTTGGAGGGCAGTACCTCGAGCGCTGTGCTCAAGCATTCCTCATGTCCGGTCGTCGTGGTTCACGACGATTGATCGCGGAACTCCACGCCGGCTTCGCACGGTCGCGTTCCAGAGCATCTCAAGGTCTCCGCCGTAGTGGGTGGGACTCGTGACGGTGGACAGCGGCGGGGCCGGTTTCCAGATGCGGGCCCGGGCGGTTGAGGGGCGGGAGACTGTGCTCCAGAACGAGCCAGGGAACTCGACCGCGATCAGGTCCCGCTTCCCGATCGGCAGGTGGACGCGAAACCGGTAGATCCCGGCGGCCTCCGGGATGAGGAGCTCGCGGCTTTCTCCCGTGGCCCGGTACTCGCCATCGCCAAGACCGTGCATGACCTACGAGGCCGCAGTCATTGGCGCGCTGGTCTCGGATACGCGCCGATGCCTGGGCAGGGGGCGCCGGTCAGCGGCGCATTGGCGAACGTCGACGAGGAAGCTACCCCGGATATAGTTCGCAAAATCGTTAACGATCCATTCAAAGCGATCGCTCACCCGATCCGGCGCGGGATAGTGGAGCAGTTGGTCAAAGGCCCTGCGACCGTGGGCGAGGCGACCGCGGGCTTGGGTCTGTCCAAGCCCGCGATCACCCGACACGTGAAGGTGCTCGAGGAGGCAGGCGTAGTGGTCCGCACGGTGGAAGGCCGCACCCACCGGCTCGGCCTTGACCTCGATGCTCTGAGCGAGCCGGTCGAGTGGATCGATCAACAGCGCGCCCTCTGGGAGCGCATGCTCGACGCCGTTGAGGAGTACCTCGAGGACCAGAAAGGTCCGACGTGAGCGAGGGCAGTCCACCCGGTCCGATCGTGCTTCGGTTGGAGCGGACGATCAACGCGCCGGCCGAGGCGGTTTTCGATGCCTGGACGAGCGCTGACGTCCTGAGGCGCTGGTGGTCCCCGGGGCCGGATTGGGAAACCCCGATCGCCGAGGCGGATGCGCGCGCGGGCGGGAGCCTGCGGATCGTCATGCGCAGCCCCGAGGGTGAGGAGATCGGGGGCGGTGGCGAGTTCGTCGAGGTGACACCGGGCAAACGCCTCGTCTTCACCTGGACCTGGGACGGGCACCAAGGCCACGGGGGCTCTCAGCTCGTCGAAGTCGACTTCGACGACAGAGGGGACGGGAAGACCACCGTTGTCGTGACCAACAGGGGCCTCCCGGACGAGGAGTCCGAGGAGTCGCACCGGGCAGGCTGGAAAGGGTCTCTCGCCAATCTCGACCGGCTGCTCGCGGCGTGAACGCGCCGTCGAAGGCGGGGCGCCGCGAGTGGATCGGGCTCGCCGTGATCGCCCTCCCATGCGCTGTCTATGCGATGGACCTGACGGTCCTCAACCTTGCGCTGCCGCGACTGAGCGAAGACCTCGAGCCGAGCAGCTCACAGCTGCTCTGGATCGTGGACATCTACGGCTTCCTGGTAGCGGGCCTGCTGGTCACCATGGGAACACTCGGCGACAGGATCGGCCGTCGCCGTCTCCTGTTGATCGGTGCCGCAGCGTTCGGCGTCGCCTCTGTCCTGGCCGCGCTCTCGACCAGCGCCGAGATGCTGATCGCCGCGCGGGCCCTGCTTGGGGTCGCAGGAGCGACGCTGGCGCCGTCGACTCTCGCCCTCATCCGCAACATCTTCGCTGACCCGAAACAGCGAACGTTCGCGATCGGAGTCTGGATCACCAGCTTCTCGGCCGGCGCAGCGATCGGTCCACTGATCGGCGGCCTGATGCTCGAGCGCTTTTCGTGGGGTTCCGTGTTCCTGCTTGCGGTACCGGTGATGGCGCTCCTGCTCGCGGTGGGCCCAAGGCTGCTTCCCGAGTTCAAGGACCCGGACGCCGGGCGGCTCGACCTGATCAGCGCCGCCGCATCGCTGGTCGCTGTGCTCGCGGTGATCTTCGGCCTCAAGCAGATCGCCCAAGACGGCCTCGGTTGGATCGCGGTGGCCGCAATCGTGGGAGGTCTCGGCGTCGGGGCGGCTTTCGTGCGCCGGCAGAAACGGCTTGCCGACCCGCTGATTGACCTGCGGCTCTTCCGGCTGCCGGCCTTCAGCGGGGCCCTCACCGCCAACACGCTCGGATTCTTTGTGAACTTCGGCATCGCCGTCTTCCTCGCTCAGTACCTGCAGCTGGTGCTCGGGCTGTCGCCGCTCGAAGCGGGGCTTTGGACGATGCCCTGGGCTGCGGGCTTCATCGTCGGATCGATGCTGACCTCGGCGATCGTGAGCCGGATCTCGCCGGCCTCCGCAATTGCGGGCGGGCTCGTGGTCGCGGCCGTCGGGTTCGCGATGCTCACCCAGGTCAGCGGGGATGGCTCGCTGCCGACGCTGGTCGCGGGATCGGTCGTCCTAGCCCTCGGTCTCGCCCCGGTCTTCACCCTGGCGGCCGACATGATGGTGAGCGCCACGCCGCCGGAACGGGCCGGGGCCGCCGCCGGGATCTCAGAGACGAGCTCGGAGTTCGGCGGCGCACTCGGGATTGCCGTGCTTGGCGTTGTCGGCGCTGCGCTTTATCGCGGCGAGGTCGCCGAAGCGGTCCCGGGGACGCTTCCCTCCGAGGCGGCACAAGGCGCGCGTGAGTCACTCGGTGGCGCGATAGCAGCGGGGCATGAGCTGCCGCGCCCGCTTGCCGGCGAGCTCGTCGATGCCGCCAACGATGCGTTCACACAGGCGCTGCAGCTAGCCGCCACACTCAGCGCGATCGTCCTGATCGGGGCTGCCGTACTCGCATGGACGCTGCTAACCCGCGCCGGACGTCCCGCGCGGGAGGAGGAACGACGGGTTCCAAAGACCGACCGAGCCGTTCCGGATCGCTCGCCGTGCTTGCCGCCGGGCATCACCGCGACGCTCGAGGAGACCGGAACCTGATGAGTCGACAAACCAGGGGCGGAGTCCGCCCTCGAGGAGGGCACTGATGGGTCTGAGCAGCTACAGCGTGAGCGCCTCGGTCGCGGTCTCGGACATTTCCGAGGCGGCGCGGTTCTACGAGGGCAAGTTGGGCCTCCAGCCGGGTCCCGAGCAATCTGATGACAGCCGCATCTATCCGTGTGGTGGCGGCACTTCGCTGCACGTCTACGCGTCACCGCTGGATACCGCGAGGGGCGCTGGGACATTGGCCACCTGGTACGTGTCGGATCTCGATCGCTTGGTCGACGAGCTCGGTGCCGCCGGACTTGCGTTCGAGCGCTATGACGATCCCGCCCTGAAGGCGGACGAGCGAGGAGTCCATGAGCTCGACGACGGCAGGGTGGCGTGGTTCAGTGATCCCGACGGCAACACCTTCGCGATCGAGGAACGACCCCCCCGCTGAACAGTGTCGCCGGGGGACTGGAACGCTGCTGGTGCCCAATGGCGATCGCCTCGAGAATGCCCCACATCCGCGCTGCCGCTCTAGGATCGCCTCGTGGACCTCGCCGCCTTGATCGATCGCTACGACCAGGCTTGGAATGATCAGGACGTCGAAGCGATCATGTCGATGCACACTCCGGACATGGTGTTCGAGAACCACACCCGCGGGGTCCGAGCCGAGGGAGCCGCAGTTCGAGACCTGCTCGAATCCATCTTCGCGGATCAGCCCGACCTGAGGTTCCGTGGTCGGCGCCGCTACGTCGGCGATCAGTTCGTGGTCAGCGAATGGACGGCGACCGCCACGAACGCGGAGGGCCGCGTCATCGAGTGGGATGGCATCGATGTCTTCCCATTCCGCCACGGTCTGATCGCCCGCAAGGACGTCTACTCGGGTTCCCACGCTCCGCGTGTTCTTTAGGCACGCAGCCCCGCCGCGTGAGATAGATCAGTCTGGATCGAGGCCAATAGTGCGACACCCTCGCATTGACGGACCGCCTCAAACGGTCAATGCGACAGGCGCACCTCGGTCCGCCGGTCGTTGACACCGAGGAAGGCGCGAGAGACCGTTGCGCGGTACGGCCGAAGCTCGGCGGGCGGACGAATCTCGTCGGCGGTCCAACCCGAACCGCCCTGCGCGAGCGACCGCTTGGAGAAGATCGCGATCCTCTGCTCGATCTCGGCCTCGTCGGTGACCTCCGCGGCCTCGGCCTCGATGTAGACGCCGCGACCCGTGTTGATCGGGGTCCGCGAGTCGAAGATCACGATCGCGAGCCGCGGGGTGGCGGCGATGTTCTGGGAGTGGCGTGTCTCGGGCCGCGAGACCCAGAGGAACTCCGAGTAGTCGGCGTGGGCGAACCAGACGGGAGACGCCCACGGCGCGCCTTGGGCATCGACGGTGGCCAGCGTCATGAAGGCGATCTCGTCGATGATCGCCCGCGCGGCCGCGTCCCGATCGTCGCTACCAGTGATCACTTGACGACCCGAAACGGTACGTGCGTCGCCGCCGGCGTGTCAACCACGGCGATCGGCTCGAGTTGGAGACGGCTGCGATCGGGATCGCTGCCCGAGTGCTCGACATGCTGTTCGAGCATCGCTTGATCGTCTCCGCATCCACGCCTCCATCTTGCCCGAACAGTGGCGAACCGCGTCAATGGGACCGCTCCTCCCTCGCGCGAAGAGCAAGAGCGTTACGCCGGCCCCGCGACGCCGATCAGGTGACCTTCGGGATCGGTGAGGTGGCCGATCGCGAGTCCTGCTCCCTCGTTCACCTCGGGACCCATCTCGCGCCGCCCACCCAGACTCTCGGCCCTCTGAAGCGCGGCCTCTACGTCGGGGACACCGACGTAGAAGAGCGCGTGGCCATCGTAGGCGGGACCACCGCCGACCCCACCCGGGATCCCGGTCCCGTCATCGGTCGTATAGCGGTCGACGAAGCCGTAGCTGCCCGGCTCGGAGATCGCCGGCGCAACCGGAGCGCTCGTATCGAACTCCCACTCGAACAGGCCGCCGTAGAAGCTCCGCAGCTTCTCGGGATCCATTCCGGTGATCTCGAAATGCACGACCGGATTTCCCATGGTTTGTCCTTTCCGCGCCGGAGTTCGCCGATGCAATGTAGCCGCGTGCGCCCCGGCGATCATGCCGTGGATCGTAACGCTGGCGATGGCGAGCGAATCAGGCTTCGCGCTTCAGCTTGCGCCAGCCTCCGGCGCGGTTGTTGGCGATGAGCTGCTTGAACATCGCAGCCAGGGCGGGATCTGTCCAAGTGCAGGACTTTTCCGAAGTGGAGCTAGCCGGACTCGAACCGGCGACCTCCTGGGTGCGATCCAGGGTTGCATTGCCGAGCAGGTGGACGGGCATTTGGCTCTACAAAGCGAAATGGCAACCGATAGCGGCAAGCTCGGCGAGCGGCGGATGGGCGTGGATCACTGCGGATGTCGCTCGATTCGGGCACCAGAACTCGGCCGGTGCCCAATCGTGATCGCCTCGAGAATGCCCACGTCGGCGCTGCCGCTTCCCTGTGAGAGGAGAAGCCCGAATCGGCGGCTGAACCCTAACCGTCCCCCTGCCGCGCGACCACGAGAAGGTACTCGTAAGCGTACTCCGCTGGACCCCCGGGCTCGCCTCGGTTTGAACGCGTGGCGAAGTCCAGGAAGTCGCGGTCGAGCGCTGCCGTGCGGTCGGGATCGTCGGCAAGGCTCGTGTATGTCATGACCACCGGCCCGAACGTCTGCCTGAAGAACTCGCAGTAATCGAGCGGGCTGTCAGCCCTCTCGACATACTCGCTGCGGGTCATCTCGAGCGAGCGGAGTCGGTCGCCGAACAGCTCCCGAACGTGTTCCTCGCTGCCCCAGAGCGGCGGCGGCATCGCTCCCGCGGGGGGTGGAGGCATGTAGGGAGCCAACGCGCCGAAGAAATCGGAGATCAGGCCTTCCGGGGTGAAGTTGAGCATGCCAATCGTGCCCCCGGGCCGGCACACACGCAACATCTCGTTGGCGACGGCCTGATGGTTGGGGGCGAAGATCGCGCCAAACGAAGAGGTGACGACGTCGAACTCGCCATCGGCGAAGGGAAGAGCCTCGGCGTCGGCCTCGACCCACTCGAGTTCGACGTTTTGCGCATCGGACTCGCGGCGCCCAGCCTCAAAGTTCTCGGGCGTCAGGTCGGAAGCCACGACGTCGGCGCCTGCCTGGGCCGCGCGTATCGCCGTGTTCCCCGTGCCCGCGGCGACATCGAGTACGCGCTGACCCCGCGAGATACCGCAAGCCTCGACCAGCACTGGCCCGACCTCCCATACCGTCGCCTTAGCGAACCGGTGGTAGTCGCCGAGAGCCCATGCCTGTCGTGCAGCGGCCTTGACCTGGCGATTCGTATCCGCGTTCACATTCGTATCCGCCGCTTGTTCCGCAGCCATGCTCATCCTCCCGTGTGTTTCCATCTCAGCTCTTGTGGCCTGGCACGACGTTGACGACCGCCCGGCTGGTTCCAGCGAAGTCGCCGCTGTCCTTGGCTAAGCCTGTGCGGGCGAGCCCGCGACCATGCACACGGCGGCCGCCATCGCGACCATGGCCGTCTTGCGGTCAACTCTCATCGCTGTCCCCCTTGCCGATCCTCCGGGCCGGTCGCAGACGCCATCAGCTGCCTCCTTGAGGCGTCGTCGGCAACTGAACAAGCTTCCGGCGAAACCTCCGTCGCGGAAGCGGGTCCGTCGCAACAGAGAGCTGTCGCGTAAGGCGGGGCCAAGCGCGAGCGGTTCAACCGAAGCGACGGATCAGCCTTGTGGGCCGAACATACCCCAGTTGGTCGGCGTGACGCAAGGTGACGCGGCCCGCGCCCGCCCCCGCCTGAGCAGGGGTTCCGGAGAATGGAGCTAGCCGGACTCGAACCGGCGACCTCCTGGGTGCGATCCAGGCGCTCTTCCATCTGAGCTATAGCCCCGCGGCGCCGCTGGCGGGCGCGGGTCAAGGATAGATGGTCGGTCCATGGTCGCGGCCTGCCCACGCAGTTGCAGAATCCGCTCCAACCGGGGGTTCCGGCGGCACTACCGATCTAAGCTCCCGCTGTGAGTTTCCGCGGCAGGCTGGCCCTGTTCTTCCTGCTGATCGTGGTGATCCCGATCGCCGCGATTGCGCTGCTGGTCGTGAACGTGACCCGCGATTCGACATCGGGGAAGGCCGACGCGAGCCTCTCGACAGGGCTTTCGACTGGGTTGACCGTCTACGAGCGCGAGGTCGAGGCGGCGGGGGACGCCGTGAGCGATGTGCTTTCGGATCAGGACGTCGTCGCCGCGCTGCAATCAGGGAATTCGGCCGAGATCGAGAGCGCGGCGCGCGCGGCGGGGCGCGAAGCCGGCCTCGAGCGGCTCGCGGTGGAGCCGCCGAACGGGCCGGTGATCGACGCGATCGGGGGCGGCGAGCAGATCGCGGCCGCCACCGTCCGAACCACGGGCCGGGCCGGACGCTACGCGGTTTTGGGGTCGGTCACCGACCCAGCCGGGTACGTCCGCGAGGTCAGCGACCTGACCGGGCTGAACACAGCGCTGGTCAGCGACCTGGGCGTAGTCGCGGGCGCCCCGGGGGCCGAGGGCGTGGAGCTCCCCAGGGCCGGGAGCTCGGCCGACGTGGAGATCGAGGGCGAGACCCTGCGCGCCGCGTCGGGAGCGCTCCCGGAGGGCGGCTCGATGCGGGTCGTGGTGTTCACCGGCACCGAGGCCGGCGGGTTCTTCGACTCCCGGCCGCGGATCGTCGCGGCGCTTGCGATCTTCCTGGCGATCGCGGTGGGCTTCATCCTTGTGGTCTTCCGGGCGCTCCAGGGCCAGATCAGCTCGATGCTCGATGCGGCACGCAGGATCGGGGCGGGCGATTTCTCGGGTCGGGTTCCCGTGGTCGGCCGGGACGAGATGGCCGGTCTCGCGACCGAGTTCAACGAGATGAGCGACCGGCTGGAGGCGCAGATCGAGCAGCTTCGCCGCCAGCGGACGGAGCTCGACAGCATGGTGACCCGACTGGGCGAGGCGGTCGCGTCGGGGCTGGATCAGAACGCTCTGCTCGGCATCGTCGCAGAGGCGGCACTGGGCGGATGCTCGGCCACGTACGCGTTGGTGACGCTGAACGACGGCACCGTGATCGAACGTCAGGACGGGGTGACGGAGCCCGCGAAGGTGGCGACGCTGGCCGGCCGGAAGCGAGCCTCGCAGGACGGCACGCAGGTGATCGCCCGCCGGGGCGACGGCCAGGCGCTGGCCGCGCCGTTGGAGCGCGAGGGGTACGTGGCGGGCACGCTCGCCGTCGGCCGTGAGGGAGGCGAGTTCGATTCGCGCGAGCGGGAGGTGTTCGTGATCCTGCTCGAGAAGGCCTCCACGTCGATCCAGAACATCACCGCGCACGAGCGCGTCTCCGAGCAGGCGGTCACGGACGAGCTGACCGGACTGGCCAACAACCGGTCGTTCCGGGAGACCCTCGACCGTGAGGCGGCGCGGGCCGAGCGGTTCGGGCACGACCTGTCGCTGGTGTTCCTCGATCTGGACGACTTCAAGCGCGTCAATGACACCCATGGCCACCTCGAGGGGGACGAGGTGCTGCGGATGGTCGGGAAGATCCTGCAATCCGAGCCGCGGGCGATCGACGAGGCCGCCCGTTATGGGGGCGAGGAGTTCGTGGTGGCACTGCCGGAAACCGGCCCCGAGGGCGCGGTCGAGCTGGCTGAGCGGATCCGGGCCCGGCTCGCCTCCGAGGTGGTCGCGGCGTCCGACGGTCGCGAGCCGATCCAGGTGACCGCGAGTTTCGGCACCGCCACCCTGCCGGGGGCTGCGGCGGACGTGCGCCATCTGTTTGAAGCGGCCGACGAAGCGCTCTATGAAGCGAAACGGCAAGGCAAGAACCGCGTAGTGACGGCACCCGTCGTGACGCCTACGCATCGTTAGTCTTTAGCGCCGGGTACTCCCGCGATGGGAATCTTCGACGACGCCATCCGCCAGCACCTCGACCTGAAGCGCCAACAGGGCGCCGACGAGGACGAGCTGCAGCAGCTCGAAGACGAGGCCTTCGGGCCTCCGGCTCGGCCCGGCGACCCCGACTTTCCCGAGACGGGGGAGGCCGCCGCCGAGGGTGGGGCGGAGCCCGATCGACCGGCGGAGGCAGCCTCCGAGGCTCGCGAGGCGGTAATCGGCGAGGAGCGGGCCGCACCGGCGGCCGAGGAATCCTCGCCGGCGACGGCCGAGGCGCCGATCGCCCCCGTCGCGGAGCCGACCGACGAGGCCGCGCCGCACGGCGACGCGCTCCTGGCCGACCCCGAGGCGAAGCCGGAGGCGCCTCCGGCCGACGAGGGCCCGGTCGAGGATGCAGGCGCCGACAGCTTCAGCACCACCGAGCGCGAGGCGATCGCAGACCAACCGACCGAGTTCTTCGACCAGACTCCGGAGCCGATCGAGCTGGGTGAGCTCGATCTGGACCTGAAGGACGAGCTCGACGAGCCCGAGGCGACCGAGGAGCAGCCGCCGACCGGCGAGCAGGCGGTGGAGGAGCCGTCCACCGGCGAGGAGCCCGCGCCGGTCGACGAGGCGACGCCGGTCGATGAGACGAGAGTGGTCGAGGAGACCGAGCCGGCGAGTGAGGAGATCGCGGTGGAGCCCGAGGAGCCTCCCGCCCAGGCGGCTCCCGCCGAGGAGTCTTCAGCGGGCGAGGGGGAGGAGGCCCCGGTTCCGGCCGAGGCAGGGGACGGGGAAGAGGGCGAGGACGTCCTCGAGGAGACCCCCGAGTTCCTCCGGGACAATCCGGACGACGACGAGCTCTGGTTCGAACAGGGCGAACCGAAGGACTTCGATTTCTAGACGCGGCTAGCCGGCCTTGTTCGGAGGCTCGATGTAACCGCGCGTGCGGGCCGCGTCGACCACCCGCTCGATGCCGACCAGGTACGAGGCCTCTCGGAGATCGAGGCCCTCCTCCTTCGCCCGGCTGGAGACCTCGCGGTAGGCCTTGCGCATGACGTTGCCGAGCTTGTCGTTGACCTCGCGCTCGTCCCAGCGGAAGTGCTGGAGGTTCTGCACCCATTCGAAGTAGGAGACGACGACGCCGCCGGCGTTCGCCATGACGTCGGGGATGATGTAGGTGTCGTTGTCGCGGAGGATCTGGTCGGCGACCGGGGTGGTGGGGCTGTTGGCGCCCTCGACGAGCACCTTGCACTGCATCCGGTGCGCATTGCCCTCGTGGATCATGCCGCCGAGCGCTGCGGGGATGAAGACGTCGCAGGGGACCGCGATCAGCTCCTCAGCGGGTATCTCCTCGCAGTCGGGGAACTCGGTGATCGGGTTGCCGCCAGCGATGTGCTTGTGCAGCCCGTCGGCGTCGATGCCGTCGTCATTGCGGATCGCACCGTGGACGTCGGAGACGGCGATCATCGTCGAGCCGAGCTGCTGCATGATGCGCGCGGCCCAGGAGCCGACGTTGCCGTAGCCCTGGACGACGAACTTGGTGTCCGCGGGGCTCAGGCCAAGGCTGGGGGCGGCTTCGCGGAACATGTACACGCAGCCGCGGCCGGTGGCGGCCTCGCGCCCGTGCGAGCCCTCCAGCGAGAGCGGCTTCCCGGTGACGATCGACGGCGTGTGGCCGTGGAGCTTGCCGTATTCGTCCATCATCCAGGCCATCGTCTGCGCATTGGTGTTGATGTCCGGTGCCGGGATGTCGCGGGTGGGGCCGAGGACCTTCTCGATCTTGTCCATGAATGAGCGGGTGACCTTCTGCAGCTCGCCCTGGGTGAGCTTCTCGGGATCGCAGTTGACGCCGCCCTTGGCACCGCCGAAGGGGACGTTCGCGACCGCGGTCTTCCAGGTCATCAGCGACGCGAGCGCGCGGACCTCGTCGACATCGACCTCCGGGTGAAAGCGGACGCCGCCCTTGTATGGGCCGCGGGCGCCGTTGTGCTGGATGCGGTACCCGGAGAAGACGTGGATCTTCCCGTCGGAGGCCTTCACGGGGATCTGGACGGTGACCTCGCGGTACGGGGTCCAGAAGACCACGCGCACGTCGTCGGCCAGGCCCATGTGATCCGCCGCCTTGTCGAAGTAGTGGCGGACGATCTCGAGATTGGAGACCTCGGCTCGCTGTGCAGGGTGCGGGACTCCCTCGGCGGCGGCCTGCTCCTTCCCCTCCTCGACGGCCAACGGGGAGGTGGTCTCGCCGTCGCCCGTCGTCTTCGTCGCGGTCTCGGTGTCGGCCATCACCCTCCTCCGTGGAAATCGCCTTTCGCTGATCCTCTCACAACGTCCCTACCCGCCTGTACGCCGGGTGAACGGACGGTGAAGCGACCTACAATCAGGCGCGAGGGGCCATAGCTCAGTTGGTAGAGCGTCCGGTTTGCATCCGGGAGGCCGCCGGTTCGAATCCGGCTGGCTCCACTCTCCGCGCCCTTGCCGACCTGGACGGTTCGGGCTCAGGACTCGAACCGGAAACTCGTCGCCTCGGCGTCCGCCGACGCGAACTCGAGCAGACGCTCTGCCTCGGCTGCGACCGCCTCGCGATCCGCCTTCCGCCACTTCCCCCAGGGGCCGATTGCGAGGGTCAGCGATCCCTTCTCGCGCTCGAACCTCCAGGTCCCGCTCACGAACCCATCCACCAACACCGGACCTTTCCACCACGGGCGCTCGGCCGGGCCGGGGGCGATCACGCGGCCGCGGTCGTCGTGGGAGAGCAGCGCGTTGTCGTATTCGGGCAGGAAGCGCGGGGGCGCCGGCGTGTCGGGATCGAACAGCTCGGATCGAAATCGTCGAGCCGGCTCCACAGTCCGAAGTACGGGTCGAGCGGGTTCTGGGCCTGCATCCCGACCAGGTGCTCGACGGCGTCCGCCGCCGCCATCCGCCGCCGCCCGAGCAGCAGCTGCCGCCCGAGCAGCGTCCGGTTCAGCTCCCCGCCGCGTCAGCACCTCGCCCGCCATTCGGCGAGCGAGGTTAGTCGCGCGTCAGCCGTCGAGGCGCGCCAGCGGTCGCATCATCTTCTGCGCGAAGCGGGGCGGAAACGTCATCACGGTCTGGTCCTCGTGGCGAGCGAGGAATCCGGCCGCCCACTTTGCCCCGCGCCAGCTCTTGGGGATCCCGCCCTTCATGAACAGACCCTCGCGCGCGGCTCGGGCGCTGTCGGTCAGGAAGTCCTGCAGGTCCAAGGGCGGCCGCACCTCGGCGCGGAGATGAGCCTCTGAGCCACTCTTGTTCTCGAGCCCGTGCACAGTCCCCGGCAGCACCACGACCTTCCCGTCCTGGGCTCGCAGGGTCCGCCAGTGGCCATCGAGATGAAATCTGACCTCGCCGTCGACCACCCACCAGATCTCCTGCTGGACCGGGTGGTAGTGCTTCGGCAGGCCGCCGCCGTCCTGCATCCAGGTGTCGACGGTGAGCAGCTCGTCCCCCTCCTGCTCGAACTCGTAGCGGACCCCATGCACCGGGTCGACCGTCGGCTCATTCACGTTCGGACCTCCTTGCGCTGCTTCGTTACCTTCGGGTAACATAGCACGTAAGTTACTCAAAGGTAACCATCGCCACATCAACGCCGGTCAAGTCCCGCCTACCCACCGCAGAACGGCGCGCACTGATCCTTCGCGCGGCCATGAACCGCTTCGGCGCGAACGGATACGACGCGGCGCGCCTCGAGGACATCGCGGCCGACGCGGGCGTCACGAAGCCCATTCTCTACCGCCACTTCGGCTCGAAGAAGGGCCTCTACCTTGCCGTCCTGGCGCGCCACCGCGACGAGCTGCCCGGGTTTGTCGAGGACCTTCCTGCTGAGCCCTCGCTGGACGAGCTCGCGCGAGCGATCCTCGACGGCTGGCTGGCATACGCGTACGAGAACCGCCAACGGTGGCGGATGCTGTTCCGCGACCAGGGAGGCGACGACGATGTCCGCCGCGCGCGGGCCGAGGTGCACGAGCGGGCGCGCGAGGTCCTCGCCGGCTTCCTCGGCGGCCACCCCGGCTTCGACATTCCGCCGGACGAGGTCGAGGCGACGGCCGAACTGCTCAGCCAGGGCCTCGCGGCGCTCGTGCTCTGGTGGGCCGAGCACCCGGACATCCCGCGTTCGACCCTGGTCGACATCGCGACCAGAGTCGTCGCGGGCCTTGGCCGCTAGCCGGCCTTGAAGTCGACCAGCTCCTCACGCCCGTCGCCACCCGACGTGTCGAGCGTCAGCACCGGCCCCACACCCGGGGCGTAGAACTTCAACTCCTGCACCTTCGGCTCGAGCGGCACCAGGTCCCTGGTCATCAGGGTCTTCCGGAAGAAGCCCGCCGGGACCTGCGCCATGCTCGCCGATCGAAAGCACGGCGCCCTCGTCCTCGGCCTCGCCCTCGTAGTACTCCTGGCGATAGGCGAGACCGGGCTGCGGCTCGGCCGGCATGATGATCCCGGCCTCCGCGCCGTCGACCCCGGCCTCGAATGAGCCCGACCGCGTCACGAGCTCTCCGTTCTCGTACTCACCCGTGCGCTCGCCGAGATACCAGACGTTGCCGTCCGCGTCCTGGGCGTACCAGTCGTCCGTGATCTCGATCGGCCGGCCGTTCTCGCTGACGACGTCGTGGACGACCCGTGCCTCGACCCCGTTTGCGATCCGCTTCGTCTCGTTCGTGACCGTCACGACCACCCGCTGCGGTGGTCCGGCGGCCCTGGGTCTCCTCGTAGACCCACCGCGTCCCGGGCGCCATCGGCCAATACTCGTTGTCGATCCGGGTCGTGAACTCCGACGGATCGAGCTCGACCGGCTCGCTGCCCTGAGGCAAGCCGCTGCTCGCCGCTGGCTCGGCCCCGGCCGCCGGCTCGGTGACCGTGGTGGTCGTGTCATCGCCGCCGCACGCCGCCAATCCAGCGGCGATCACCGACGCTCCCAATGCCGCGTATCCCAATCTCATCGCCAACTCCCATCGTCGCTTGACACTGAGCCAGGTCTATGCGCGCTTGATGAACGCTCGGTGAAATCCGCCGCCCGGCAGCTTCGGGCTTTCATCTGTCTTTCATCAAATCCCCGCAATCTCAATGGCCATGCGGATCCTGATCGTCGAAGACGAGCCGAAGATGGCGGCGCTGCTACGCCGCGGCCTCGTGGCCGAGGGCGACGCCGTCGATCTCGCCACACGCGGGGAGGACGCGCTACCGCGCGCCGAGGCGACCCGGTACGACGTGATCGTCCTCGACGTGATGCTGCCCGGGATGGACGGTTTCGAGATCTGCCGGAGACTCCGTGACGCGGGAGTCTGGTCGCCCGTGCTCATGCTCACAGCCCGCGACGCGGTCCGCGACCGGGTTGCCGGGCTCGACGCCGGCGCCGACGACTATCTGACGAAGCCGTTCTCCTATGCGGAGTTCCTGGCACGCCTTCGCGCGCTCGTGCGACGCGGCGACGCCGAGCGGCCCGTGGTCCTCGAGGTCGGCGCCCTGCGCCTCGATCCCGCCACCCGGCAGGTCTGGCGCGGCGATACCGAGATCTCCCTCTCGACTAAGGAGTTCGCGGTCCTCGAGACCTTCATGCGGCGCCCCGGACGAGTTTTGTCGCGCTTCGACCTGCTGGAGCACGCCTGGGACTACGAGTACGAGAACCGCTCGAACGTGGTGGACGCCTACGTGCGGCTCTTGCGCAAGAAGATCGACAAGCCGTTCGGCACGAACTCGATCGAGACTGTCCGCGGGGCCGGCTACCGCCTGCGCAGGGAGAACGGCGAATGAGCTCGCTGCCGGTCCGCCTGCGCGTCACGCTCGCCTTCACCCTCGCGATGGCGATACTCCTCGCCGCGCTCGGCGCCTTCCTCTACTTTCAGCTTCGGTCTGACCTGGACGAGACGATCGACGACAACCTGCGCTCGCGGCTGGGCGAGGTCTCGGGCCTCGTCTTCAACAGGCCGCCGGCAGGCGGCGGTTTCGGCTCCGCATTCGGCGACGAGGACGAGACCTTCGCCCAGGTTCTGAGGCCCGACGGGAGCGTTGCCTTCAGCACGTCGGCGGCGGGCGACCAGCCGCTGCTCACGTCGGCGGAGCTCCCGTCCACCGACGGCAACCCGGTCGAGATCGAGCACGAATCCCTCCCGGGCGTGGAGGGTGGCGCGCGACTCGTGGCAGCGCGAGCCGGCGACGATGAGCGTCTAACCGTGGTCGTCGGCGCGTCGCTGGACGATCGCGACGAGACCCTCGCGAGCCTCCTGACCCTGATCTTCATCGGCGGACCGGTGGCCCTGCTGCTGGCGTCCGCAGCCGGCTACCTGGCCGCCGGCGGTGCACTTCGCCCGGTCGAGAGGATGCGCACGCGCGCCTCCGATATCTCCGCGAGCGAGCCCGGCGAGCGGCTGCCGGTCCCGCCCGTGGACGACGAACTTGGGCGGCTGGGCAGGACCCTCAACGAAATGCTCGACCGCTTGGAGGCGGCGATCGAGCGCGAGCGCCGGTTCGTGGACGATGCGAGCCACGAGCTGCGGACGCCGCTCGCCCTGCACCGGGCCGAGCTCGAGCTTGCGCTGCGCTACGGGGAAGACGCCGATGCGCTCCGCATCTCGATCAACTCGGCCATCGAGGAGGTCGATCGCCTGGTGGCCCTCGCGGAAGCGCTCCTGGTGGTCGCCCGCTCGGGCGAGGAGGGGCTCGCCCTCGCGCGGGAGCCGGTCGCGGCGGGAGACCTGTTCGAAACGGCGATCGAGCGCTTCCGGACTCGCGCTTTGAACGCGCACCGCACCCTCGAGGTCGGCGAGGGCGGCGACCTGGTCGTTTCCGGTGACCGGCTCCGCCTGGACCAGGCGCTCACGAGCTTGGTCGACAACGCATTGCGCCACGGCGCCGGGGTGGTCCGGCTGTCCGCGCAACCCGCGAACGACGCGGTCTCGGTCCACGTGACCGACGAGGGCGCGGGATTCCCCGACGACTTCCTCCCTCATGCGTTCGAGCGGTTCAGCCGGGCGGACGCCGCCCGCGGGCGAGGCGGCGCAGGGCTCGGCCTGGCGATCGTCGACACGATCGCGACGGCGCACGGAGGCGCGGTTCACGCAGTCAACCGGCCCGATGGAGGAGCGGATGTGTGGCTGACGCTCCCAGCCTCTACGGTGGACGAGTGATCCGCCGAACAGTCCTGGCCGCGGTCGCGCTCGTGGTGGCCTCCGCGGCTTCCGCTGCCGCGGACGTGAGCCAGAAGGAGGCGAACAGGTGGGAGCCGAACATCGGTTCCGCCAAGCACTTTGCGCAGGACCGCGCCGGCGACGTCGGTTTCGCCGTGTTCGACATGCGGGGCCGCTTGAGCCATCACCGCGGCGGCGGCCGCGCCGTGATGGCGAGCACCTTCAAGGTGATGCTGATGGTCGCCTACCTACGGCAGGACAGCGTCGACGACCGGGCCTTGACCAACTACGACAAGGACCTGATCAGGCCGATGATCCGCCGCTCCGACAACACCAACGCGACCCGGATCCGCGACATCCTCGGCCAGGGCCCGATCGAATCCCTGGCGGACCGCGTTCGCATGAAGCACTTCAAGTGGAACTCGATCTGGGGCTATTGCAAAACCAGCGCCCGCGACCAGGCCTTCTTCATGCGCAACCTGCGGCGCTACGTCCCGAACCGGCACTGGGACTTCGCCAGGCGCCAGCTCGCGCACATCGTCGGCTACCAACGGTGGGGGATCGGGCGGGTGGACCTTCCGTCCGGCTGGGATCTCTATTTCAAGGGCGGCTGGGGGATCTCAAGCGTCGTCAACCACCAGGTCGTGTTGCTCCGCAACAAGCACCGCCGGGTCGGTCTCGCCGTCCTGACCGAGGGCAATCCGTCCCACGAGTACGGCACGAACACCCTCGAGGGAGTTTTCGAGCGGTTGCTCCGCGGACTGCCGAACTAGCGCCGGTCGTCCGGGCCGTTGATCGCGCCCCAGATCGCGACGCCCAGCAGCGCAACGATCAGAAGCGAGAAGAAGACCAGGATCGTCAGGCCGTCCTCAGCGAGCACGACCAAAGTCATCCCGGCGAACAGGATCACGAACAGGAGCCCGGCGATCAGGAGGGCGCTGCGAACGTGCGGGTTCACGGTGCCACCTGGGGAAGCGGCGGCCCCCGCTCCTGTCGCCCCGCCGTGAACAGCCGGATCATCGCGAGTCCGAACAGGAACCCGCCCACATGAGCGATGTACGCGACCTCCTCGCCGCCGGCCTCCGTGATCCCGACCTGACCGAGGGCGGGCAGGAACTGAAGAACGGCCCAGATCCCAAGCAGGATCATCGCCGGGATCTCGATCAGCGTGACGAAGAAGATGATGAAGATCAGGGTCACGATGCGTGCCTTCGGGTGCAGGAGTATGTAGCCGCCTAACACCCCGGCCACGGCCCCCGAGGCGCCGATCGTCGGGACCGTCGAAGCCGTGTCAACGAGGGATTGCGCGTAGACCGCCACGGTGCCGGCGAGCAGGTAGAACGGCAGGAACCGCGCCCGGCCCATCCGATCCTCCACGTTGTTCCCGAACACCCAGAGGAACAGCATGTTCCCGATGATGTGCAGCCAGCCGCCGTGCATGAACATCGAGGTGAAGATCGTGACCCAAAACGACGGCTCCTCGAGGTCCACGACCTCGACGCCCGGCTGCTCCTCAGCGTCGCGGCGCTTCGCGGTTCCCTCACAGACGATCGGCTCGTTGCCGGGCTCCGCGCCGCGCGTCGCCGTCACCACTCCGCAGCCCTTGCCGGGATGGGTGAGCCGGTAGGGGATCGCCCCGAGCTCGACGATCCGCTCGTCGGCCTCTGACAGGCCGCGCACATTCGGCGACGTGCTCGAGCTGGGGTCGTCGGACAGCGTGAGCTGCCAGATGAACACCACGACGTTGATCAGGATGAGGGCGACGGTGACGACCGGGAACCGGTCGGTCGGGATGTTGTCCTTGAGCGGGAGCAGGGCTGAGGAGCCTAGCCCCGAACCGCTGCCGCGAGGGTCAGGCCGCCTGCGCGTCGGCGGCCTGCGCGGCGGCCTCGTCCGCGTGGTACGAGCTCCGCACCAGCGGGCCCGAGGCCACGGCATCGAAGCCCATCGCGTAGGCCTCGCGCTCGAGCGCCTTGAACTCGTCCGGGTGCCAGTAGCGCTCCACCGGCAGGTGGTTCTCGGTCGGCCGCAGGTACTGGCCCACGGTGAGGATCTGGACCTCGTGCTCGCGCAGCAGGCCGAACGTCTCGATCATCTCGTCGTGGCTCTCGCCGAGGCCGACCATGAGGCCCGACTTGGTCACGACACGCTCGCCGCCCATCTCCTTGGCCATCCGGAGCACCCGGGCCGAGCGCATGAAGTCCGAGCCGCGGCGCGCGCTGGGGTAGAGCCGGGGCACGGTCTCGACGTTGTGGTTGAACACGTCGGGTCGCTCGTGGATGACCTTGGCGAGAGGCATCTCCTGTCCCCGGAAGTCCGGGGTGAGGATCTCGACCTTGCAGCCGGGCGCCATCTGGCGGATCGAGCGGACGACGCCGACGAACGCGCTCGCGCCGTAGTCGGGCAGATCGTCGCGGTCGACCGAGGTGATCACCGCATGGCGGAGCCCCATCTTCTTGACCTGGTTGGCGACGCGCAGCGGCTCCAACGGGTCGTTCCACGTCGGGACGCCCGTCTGGACGTTGCAGAATCCGCAGCGCCGGGTGCATACGTCCCCCAGGATCATGAACGTCGCGGTGCCGCGCTCCCAGCACTCGCCGACGTTGGGGCACGCGGCCTCCTCGCAGACCGTATGGAGGTTGTCGTCGGAGATCGTCTGCTTCAGCTTCCGGTAAGTCGGGCCGCCCGGGGCAGGGACCTTGAGCCACGGCGGCTTGCGCTCGCGGAAGGGCCGGCCGCCCTCGACCAGCTTGCCGCCGGGCTTCGCGCGCGAGCGGGTCACGTGGACGCGCTCGGTGACGGGCGTCTCGGTGGGCTTCACACCATCAACGGTACCGAGGCGCGAGCCACTCACCTTCTCCACCTCGGCCTCCGGGCAGCGCGCCTGCGCCTGACCGCCACGCCGGCGCCGATGCCGACCGCCGCGAGCCCGGCCGCGATCAGACCGGGATGGGCGCGGAGGCGACCGAATTGGCCCTCGACCTCCGGCCAGAGCTCGTCGGAGAGGAGCTCGCCGGCACCCTCGGGCGTTGCGGGAACGTGCTCGACCGGGATCGGTTCGCCGAACGACACGCGAACGGTCGTCGGCCGGGGAACGCCATGAAAGAAGAGCTTCTCGGTGCCGGTGATCGCGGCCGGCACAAGGGGCGCCCCGCTCTCCAGCGCGAGGCGCACAGCCCCGCGCTTCGGAGTTGCCGAGGCCCTCCGGGTCACGCACTCGCGTGCCCTCGGGGAAGAGCGACAGCAGGCCGCCCTGGGACAGGATCACCCGCGCCGTCTCGAGCGCGTCCGCGTCCGCCTCGCCCCGCCTGACCGGGAAGGCGCCCAGCCGCACAAACGTCTTGCCGAGCCGGCCCTCGAACAGCTCGGACTTCCCCATGAATCGCAGGTGGCGCTTCGTCGCGGCGGCGAGGAAGAAGCTGTCGAAGAAGCTCTTGTGGTTCGGTGTGAGGATCGCCGGCCCCTCGGCGGGGATCCGGTCGGCGTCGGCGATCCGCAGCCCCCACCAGAGGCGCATGAAGGGAACGAAGATCCCGCGGACGAGCGCGTAGAGGAAGCGCGAGACGCCCTGCTCGCGGGCGAGCTCAGTGGGCTTCCGCGTTCGTCACGCCGGGGTGGGCTCGAGCGACTCGGGGTCGACCTCGACGGGGCCCATCTCGAAGACCTCCGCGAAGCGGTCCCGGATCGCAGATCCGAACGCGTCGAGGTCCTGCTCGGCGCCGAGCTCGCGGCACACAGACGTCATCCGCACGCCCTCGATCGCGCACGGCACGACCCACTCGAACGGCTGCAGGTCGTTGTTGACGTTGATCGCCAGCCCGTGTGTGGTGACGCCCTTGTTGACGTGGATGCCGATCGAGCCGATCTTGCGCGCCTCGCCGCCCGGCAGCGCCGCGGCTCCGACCGCCGTCCGCTGCGGTCCGATCTCGCCGCTGGCGATCGGCGGCTCGCCGGCCGTCCAGACGCCCGTCAACCCGTCGAAGACCTGGGCCGCGATCCCGTAGCGCTCGAGCGCGCCGATCATCACGCTCTCGAGCTGCCGCACGTAGCGGTGCACGTCATCGTCAGGGAGCTTGGTGATCGGGTACGCCACCAGCTGGCCGGGGCCGTGGTAGGTCACCTGGCCGCCACGGTCGGTGGGGCAGACCTCGATGCCCTGCATCCGGTACCAGTCCTCGCCCATGGGCAGGTGCCCGGGCTCGGTGCGCCGGCCCTTGGTGAACACGGGATGGTGCTCGAGCAGGAGCAGCACGTCTCCGATGTCGCCGGCCTGACGCGCCGCCTCGAGGCGCTTCTGGAGGGCGACCGCCTCCGCGTACGGCACGGTGCCGAGCCGCGCGACCCGGATCTCCGGCCTTGCACTCACGATGCTCAGTCTGCCATCAGGCAGCGTTGAGCCGCCGAAGCGCGAGCTCGCGCGCCGCCTCGAGCGGCGTCGTGCCGGCCACCTCGGCGTGCCCGAAGACCTCGCCCATCACGCGCTCGATCCCGAGCACCAGGTCCATCGCGCGCTCGGCGTCGTAACCGCGCAGCTCGCGATAGACGTTGATCAGGCCGCCCGCGTTCACGATGAAGTCGGGGGCGTAGAGGATGCCGCGCCGGGCCAGGCGCTCCGCCAGCTGCTCGCCGGCGAGTTGGTTGTTGGCCGCTCCGCAGATCACGCGGCAGCGGAGCCCCTCGACGTTCCCCGCATTGATCGCGCCGCCGACGGCGCATGGCGCCACCACGTCGCAGGCGGCAACCAGCGCGGAATCCGGGTCGAGCCATTCGGCTCCGAGCTCGCTCGGCGAACACCTGCTTGGCGGGATCGATGTCGGCGAGGGTCAGCTCGACACCCGCCTCCGCGAGCCCCCGCGCGAGCCGCTCGCCCACGTGGCCGAGCCCGACCACCGCGACCGTCCGCCCGGCCAGGTCCACGGTGCCGAAGGCGCGGTGGCACGCCGCGCGCATCGCGGCCTGCACCCCGGCGGCGGTGAACGGGCTGGGATCGCCGGCGCCGCCCCGCTCGACCGGCATGCCGGTCACATGGGTCGTGCGCGTCGCGATCTCGACCATGTCCTCGGTGGCCGTGCCGACGTCCTCGGCGGTGATGTAGCGGCCCCCGAGCGACTCGACGAGATCGCCGAAGTCGTGCAGGATCGCCTGCCGCAGCTCACCTGCGGGCGGCTCCGCGGACGGGGCGCAGATCACGCCCTTGCCCCCGCCGAGGTCGAGCCCGGCGGCCGCGGCCTTGTAGGTCATCGCCTCGGCGAGCCGCAGCGCGTCCGCGACGCCGTCGTCGTCGCGCTCGTAGTGGTGGAGCCGCGCCCCGCCCAGCGCGGGGCCGAGACGCGTGGAGTGCACGGCGATCGCCATCGTCGCCCCGCTGCGCTCGCCCTTCGCGACGGCGAGATCCTCGTGGTCGAACCCCGAGGGAACCTCGTGACGGGCCGGTGCCGCGATGGCCTTCATCGGACATCCCCTCCTTCGAGCAGTTCCTTGACCCGGGCGAGGAACCGCGCCGCGATGGCGCCGTCGAGCGCTCGGTGGTCGAACGACAGCGGCAGGAATCCCATCGGCCGGATCGCGATCGCGTCACCGTCGGGGCCGGACACGACCACGGGACGCTTGACGATCGCCTCGAGATCCAGGATCCCGACCTGCGGCTGGTTGATGATCGGCGTCGCGATCACGGCGCCGAACTGGCCGGGGTTGGTGATCGTGAACGTGCCACCCTGGACCTCGTCGGGCTCAGCTTGCGCTACGCGCCCGTGTCGGCCACGTCGGCGATCGCGGCCGCCATGCCCTCGAGCGAGAGCCGCTGCGCCTGCGGGATCACCGGCACGATCAGCCCATCGTCGAGCGCCACGGCGATCCCGAGGTTGACATCGTCGTGGTAGACGATCTCCTCGCCCTCGACCGAGGAGTTGACGATCGGGAATTCTGCCAGCGCCTCGACCAGGCCCGGGCGACGAACGCGAGGTAGGTGAGCGGCACGCCGCGGCGGGCCAGCGTCTCCTTGAGCTCGGCCCGCCGGTCGGCCACCGCCGAGAAGTCGACCTCGACGATCGTCGTCAATGCGCGGCCGTTTGCCGGCTCCGGACCATGTGCTCGGCGATCGTCTTGCGCATCGGAGTCATCTCCTCGCGCCGGCCGCCGAGCTCCGCCGGAGCATGGCCGTTCCCAGCTGCCGCGGCCGGAGCGGGCTCCGGCACATACGGCGACTCGATGTGCATCGGCCGCGAAGGCTTCTCAGCCGGCCCTCGGGGCCGGCCTCGATATGCGCCAGCAGATCCTTCTTCCGAATCCGCCCGCCAACGCCATGCCCTCGACCTGCTCAGATCGATCCCGTGCTCCTCGGCCATCCGGCGAACCACGGGCGAAACGAACCCGAGCCCGCTCCCCGGACCCGGCACCGGCCGGAGAGGACGCGGTCGGGGACGCAACTTCCGCGGCCCGTCGGGCCCGCGGCCGATTCATCTGAGCCCTCGGCCGATCTGCCCCCGACATCAATCTCGGCGATCGCGTCTCCAACGGCGACCGTCTCGCCCGGGCTCGGCAAGGATCTTCGCCAGCACACCCGAAGCGGGACAGGGAATCTCCACATCCACCTTGTCGGTGGTCACGTCCGCGATCGGCTCGTCGGCCTCGACCTCGTCGCCGACGCCCTTGCGCCACTCGAGGATCGTGCCCTCGGATACCGAGATGCCCATCTGCGGCATCTGGACCTGGACGCTCAGTAGCCGAGGAGCTCATTGAGCGCCTCCTTCATGTCGTCGAGCTGCGGCAGGACCGCCTGCTCCAGCGGCGGGCTGAACGGGATCGGCACATCGGGCGCCGTCAGGCGCCGGATCGGCGCGTCGAGATCCTCGAACGCCTCCTCGGAGATCAGGGCCGACACCTCGGCGCCAACCCCGCAGGACCGCGTCGCCTCGTGCGCGACCAGGACCTTCGAGGTCTTGCGGGCGCTCGCGAGGATCGCCTCGGTGTCGAGCGGACAGAGGCTCCGCAGGTCAATCACCTCGATGTCCTCGCCCAGCTCCTCGGTCGCCTTCAGCGCCAGGTGGACGCTGGAGCCGTAGGTGATCACGCTTGCGTCCGAGCCCTCGCGCGCCACGCGCGCCTTGCCGAGCGGCACCGTGTGGTCGCCGGCCGGGCACCTCGTCCTTGACGTTGCGGTAGAGCCCCTTGTGCTCGAGGAAGCAGACCGGGTTCGGGTCGCGGATCGCGCTCACCAAGAGGCCCTTCGCGTCGGCCGCCGTGGCCGGCGCCACCACCTTCAGGCCCGGGCGCCTGCAGCAGCCACGCCTCGGGATTCTGGGAGTGGAACGGCCCGCCGGAGAAGCCGCCGCCGGAGGGCAGGCGAACCACCATCGGCACGGCGACGCCCTGGCGGTAGTGGAGCTTCGCCGCGACGTTCACCAGCTGGTCGAACCCGCACGCGATGAAGTCGGCGAACTGCATCTCGCAGACCGGCTTCAGCCCCTCGGTCGCGGCGCCGACCGCGGCGCCGATGATCGCGTTCTCGGCCAGCGGGGCGTCGATCACCCGCGTCGCGCCGAACTCCTCGAAGAAGCCGTCGGTGACCTTGAACGCGCCACCGAACGCGCCGATGTCCTCGCCGAAGCAGAGCACGGTCTCGTCGCGGCGCATCTCCTCGCGCAGGCCGTCGGAGATCGCCTCCAGGTACGTGAGCTCGCCGGCCTCCTCGCGCGGCCGTGCTGCGGCTTGCTGTCGCAGTCTCGGTCGGCTCATGCGCTCGCTCCGTTCGAGCCGGAGTGCCGTTGCGGCCCTGCCAGCGCGACCAGGGCGCCTGGCCGTCGCCGAGCGGCTCCCAGCCCTCGGCGAAGACGCCGTCCGTGGCGCCGTCGGGGTCGGGCATCGGCGAGGCGAGCGCCTTCTCGGCGCATCCGCCATGTACTCGGTCACCTCGGCGCGGATCGCTTCGATCTCGTCCTGCGCTGAAGCCGTACTCGGCCACCAGGCGCTTCGCGTAGAGGTCGATCGGGTCGCGCTGCGACCACTCCTCGAACATCTCCGGCGGCACGTAGCTCATGTCGTCGTGCGCGCCGTGGCCGTGCATGCGCATCGTCCGGCACTCGATCAGCGTCGGGCCGTCGCCCTCGCGCGCGCGCTCGACCGCGGCGTCGCGACGGCGTCGAACACGGCCTCGACGTCGTTGCCGTCCACGTTCACGCCCGGGAACCCGTAGGTGTGAGCGCGCTCGACCGGGTCGACCGCGAACTCGAGTTCGTTCGGGCGTCGAGTAGGCGAACTGGTTGTTCTCGAGCATGAAGACGACCGGCAGGCGCTGGACGCCGGCGAGGTTCATCGCCTCGTGCCACTGGCCGTTGGCGGTCGAGCCCTCGCCGAAGTAGGTCATCGCCACGCGCTGCTCGCCGCGGATCTTGAACGCCAGCGCCATCCCGGTGGCGACCAGCGCCATGTCGGGCAGCATCGAGACCATGCCGACGCAGCCCAGCTCGCGGTCGCCGAAGTGCATGTTGCCGTCCTTGCCGCCGGTGACGCCGCCGGCGCGGCCCATGTAGTTGGCGAGGTAGCGGTCCGGGGTGACTCCGCGGACGAAGTGCGCCCCAAGGTCGCGGTGGAGGATGCACATCCGGTCCTCGCGGCCCGAGCGCGAACGAGGAGCCGACCGAGATCGCCTCCTGGCCGCAGCCGTCGTAGAAGCGAGCCGGGCACCTTGCCCTGCCGGTAGAGGGTGAGGCCGCGCTCCTCGGCGGTCCGCATCATCGCCATGAACCGCAGCAGGGCGGCGCGGTCCGTCCGGGTGAGCAGCTCGCTCAGGGGTTCGCGTGCTTCGCCTGTCGCGTCCTCGCGCGCAGGCTCGTTCGCGACAGCGACGTCGCTTCGCTTCATCTCTCCGCCCTTCGTGTCTGGCCGCCCTTCGGGATCTCCTCCGGGTCTGCCTGCTTGCCGCCGCTTCGGGATCTCCTCCGCGGCGCCTACTGGACGATGGGGCTCCGGGGGTTCCGCCCCGGCGCCCTATGTCTGGATCGACCCGAGCTGGATTGGCTCGTGCGGATCGCTACCGGAATTGTATGCCCGGCTGAGGACAATTTCAACCATCCGGGGTCGACGACGCGTGCGAAATGCCCGCATTGCATGGAAAACGCAACAAATCGCCTCCGAACGGACCGAGTGCGCGCACCGGAGACGGAGTTAGAATGGCGGCCGCAACGACGCCAGAGTTCCCTGATCAGGCCGCGGGTGGGCCTCCGACCGAGAGGGCGGCGGCGGGAAAGGCGGCGCGCGAGCGTTCGCCGCGTTCCAGCCAAGGGCTCGGCGATGATCGAGCTGATGTCGCCGACGGCGATGGCGATCTACGCGCAGGTGTGCGGGGGCATCCTCGCTCGAGCACATGCCCGGCCGGGCGACCGGATCGCGATCGCCGCCTATCTCGGCGGCGGCGGCCCGTTCGACGAGGCGATCGCTGACTTCGCCCGTGCCTATGCGGACCAGAACGAGGCGGACTTCGACGCCGTGAGGCGGGCGGTTGCCGAAGGCCGGATCACCGTTGAACTGGAGGGCTGAGGATGAAAGCGGGCGCTCCGCCTGGAAGCGGCACTCTGTAATGGTCCAACCATGCCGACCGAGTCCGAACCAGAGACACCGTCTGAGCTAATCGACGCAAGGATCGCGGAGCTGGACGATTGGCGCGGAAAGATCCTCTCCCGAATCCGCGGGCTCACCAAGCAGGCCGTTCCCGACGTCGTCGAAGAGATCAAGTGGCGGAAGCCGTCAAACCCTTCCGGGGTCCCCGTTTGGTCCCACGAGGGGATCCTGTTCACGGGCGAGCCCTTCAAGGGCAAGGTGAAGCTGACTTTCGCCAAGGGAGCCTCCCTGGAGGATCCAGCCGGCCTCTTCAATGCCAGCCTCGAGGCCAAGGTGAGCCGCGCGATCGACCTCCACGAGGGAGACGGCATTGACGAGGAGGCGTTCAAGGCACTCGCCCGTGCTGCGGCTGAGCTGAACGCGTCGTAGCCCGCTTCCGAGTGCGGCGCTCCCCAACGGTTCGATCCTGGCCTTCAGTCCGTGCCGTCGTCCCGAGGCTGCGGACGCCCACGGGCGCGTTCGGCGCGCTTCCGGACCGAGCGCAGGATGCTCGACGTGACGACAACGTGGCCGCGGGTGCCGATCACCAACCCGCGGTAGACGCGCCCGCGACGGCCCGGGAACACGGCCCGGGTCTGCGCGCCGAGCACGACGAGTCCGCTCGGCTTCTCGACGATCGAGAAGATCAGCGCGTAGCGGGAGAACCGGTGCTGGCCCATCAGCGCCAGCACTGCCGGGCGGATCGAGCGGGTGACGACGAACCCGGGGATCGTCGAGCCGATCTCCCCCGCCTCCCCCTCGGCCTCGGTCTGGGCGCAGCCGAGCGCTCGTGAGAGCGGCGCGCCGGAGCGACCGTCGCTGACCCCGCCCAGCACGTGGATCAACGCGTCCCAGACCTGATCAGGCGAGGCGGCGATCTCGATGTAGTGCTCGTCGATGAACGGGAGCGACTCGATCGGGACGTCGATGATCCGGCGCGGCATCGTCCTACGCCCGAGCCCTTCCCCCCGGCTCACGACCCGGCGCCTCCGGCGTCCTCGAGCAGCGCACGGACGCGGTCGAGAAACCGTGCCGCCTCATCGCCGCCGATCATCCGCCCGTCGCACGAAAGCGTTGCGGTGAGCGCAGGGGCCGCCACGACCTCCCCGTCGCGAACCAGGGCGCGTTCCGCGACGGGTCCGAAGGCCAGGGTCGCCGCCTGCCCCTGGTTCAGGACCGCGGCGAACGAGCGGATCGAGCCGAACGACGCGCTCGCGACCGTGAAGGTGCCGCCCGCGAGCTCGGGCGAGGTGAGCTCGCCCGCGGCGGCCCGCTCGGCGAGCTCGGCGAGCTCCACGCCGATCTCAGCGGCCGCCTTGGCGTCGGCGTCGAAAACCGTCACGACGACGGGCGCGTCGCGCCCCTCGACCGCGAAGCCCACGTTGATCCGGGAGTAGGTCTCGAAGGCTCCGTCGCGGTAGGCGCCGTTCAGCCGCGGGAACTCGCGCAGCGCGAGGGCGCAGGCCCGGACGACCGCTTCGGGCGCAGCGGTGGGGTACGGACTTCGGCCTCCAGGTAGAGGTGCGGTGCAGTCGCCTTCGACTCGGCGACCCTGCGTGCGACGGCCCGTTGGGCCTTGGTGGGCTCCACCCGCTCGACGCTGCCGCGGGCCGTCTCGGTTGCGCTGCTCGTCCCGGTATCGGCCACGCCGGCGACGATAGCTCAGGCGTGAAGTGACGCCGCGGCTTCCTCGAGCCGGTCGTCGCCCCAGAAGACCTCGTCCCCGATCACGACGGCGGGAACGCCGGTGACGCCCACGTCGCCCGCGGCCGCGGTCGCGTCTCGGAGCCGGGCCTTGATCGAGTCGCGCTCGGCGGCGGCCCGCAGCGCGCGCGGGTGCAGCTCGGCCGAGGCGGCGGCGATGAAGACGTTTTCCGGGTCGCTGAGGTCGCGGCCGGCGGCGAACGCCTGGCGGAACGCCGCGAGCGGCAGCGAGACTCCCGCCCGATCTCGGTCGCGAACGTCGCGACTCGCATCGCGAACAGCGAGTTGCCCGGGAACGGGTCGGGCCAGCGGATCGGCGGCAGGCCGTATGCCTGGGCGCGGCGCTCGACTTCGCGCAGCCCCTCCTCGCGGGCAGGACCGTTGGCCCACGAGTCACGGTCGAAGCGCCTGAACAGGGCGCCGAGCAGGATCGGCTGCCACTCGGGAGGCTCGGCGCCCGCGTCCTCGAAGACGCCGTGGACTCGCTCGGCGGCGAGGTACGCGTACGGGGAGCCGAGGTCGTAGTAGAAGGTGGCGCGAGGGGCCACGCGACCGCTACGCGTGCGTGGCCCAGCCGTCGACCGCGCGGGCGGCGTCGAGGATCGCCTCGGAGATCGTCGGGTGGGGGTGCACGATCCGGGCCAGCTCCTGGTAGCCGCCCTCGAGTGCCATCACCGCGACCAGCTCGGCGATCATGTCGCAGGCGCGGTTGCCGACGATGTGGGCGCCGACGATCTCGCCGTACTTCGGCGTCGGCGACGATCTTGACCATGCCCTCGCGGTCGTCGTAGATGGCCGAGGCGCCGACGCCGCCGAGCTTCAGCTTGCCGACCTTGACGTCGTGGCCGGCCTCCTTGGCCGCGGCCTCGGTCAGCCCGACGCGAGGCGACCTGCGGATGGCAGAAGGTCGCGCCGGGGACCAGCGCGACGTCGACCGGGTGGGTCGGGGCGCCGGCGATCGTCTCGGCCGCGACGACGCCCTCCTCCATCGCCTTGTGGGCGAGCGCCGGGCCGCGGACCAGGTCGCCGACCGCGAACACCTTCTGGTTCGAGGTTCGCTGGAAGTCGTCGACCTTGATCCTGCCGCTCTCCTCGGTCTCGACCTTGGCGCCGGCAAGGTTGAGCGGCTCGGTGTCGGGAGCGCGCCCGCCGGCGATCGCGAGGTAGTCGGCCTCGCCCTCGGTATCCCCGACCTTGAACTTCACCGACTTGCCCGAGTCGACCACGTCGGCGATCGGGGCGCCGGTGAGGACGTTGATGCCCTGGCGCTTGAAGGTCCGCTCGACGACCCGCGCCATGTCCTTGTCCTCGAGCGGGAGGATCTGGGGCAGCATCTCGATCAGCGTCACCTCGGTCCCGTAGCGGACGTAGGCGGAGGCGATCTCGGTGCCCGACGCGCCGGCGCCGACGACTGCCAGAGCGCTTCGGCAGGGCGGGCAGCGACCAGGCGCCCCAGGTGTCGACGATCCGCTCGGAGAACTCGACCCCGGGGATCGGCAGCGCGGCCGAGCCGGTCGCGAGAATCACCGACTTGGCCTCGTAGGTCTCTCAGCCGACCGCGACGTCGCCGGCGTCGGTCAGCGAGCCCTCGCCCTCGATCTTGGTGACCTTGTTCTTGTCCCAGAGCATCTGGACCCCGTCCGAGAGCCCGGTCGAGACCTGGCGTCCGGCGCTCGGCCAGCGCCTTCCAGTCGATCGAGGCCTTCGTGACCTTCACCCCGAGCTCGGCGCCGTTCAGCGCGTGGTCGTAGACCTCGGCCGTGTGGAGCATCGTCTTCGCGGGGATGCAGGCGTAGTTCAGGCAGCGCCCACCCGGCTTGTCCTTTTCGACGACGGCCGTCTTCAGCCCCAATTGGGCGGCCCGGATCGCCGCGACGTAGCCGCCGGGGCCGCCGCCGATCACGATCACGTCGTAGGAATCAGCCATGAGGCGACTCTATATAACGGCCTGCGCGAGGTTTCGAGGCCCAACGATCGAACCATTGAGGATTTCGGCGTGGGGCCGCGGGGTAGGTTCGGCTTCGTGGCCGAGCTACTCGTAGGACCGCTGCTCCGTTACGTCGGCAAAACCGATGCGACCGTCTGGGTCGAGACCGACGGGCCCTGTGAGGTGGAGGTCCTCGGCCGGACCGAACCGACATTCAGCGTCGAGGGCCACCACTACGCGTTCGTCGCGATCGAGGACCTGGAGCCCGGGTCGAGCCAGGAGTACGAGGTCGCGCTTGACGGGGAGCGTCGCTGGCCCCCGCCGGACTGGGGCTTCCCCCCGAGCGTCCTGCGCACATTCCGCGACCAGGAGCAGATCGAGCTCGTCTTCGGGTCATGCCGGGTGGCGGCTCCGCACGAGCCTCCTTACACCCTGCCGAAGGAGGCGACGAGGAGAAGGCCCGTGGGTTCGACGCGCTCCATGCGCTCGCGCTCTCGATCCTCGATGCGGACTCGCCGAGCTACCCCGACCTGCTGTTTCTCTGCGGCGACCAGGTGTACGCGGACGAGGTCTCGATCGACACTCAGCGGTTCATCCACGAGCGGGACGACCGGCCGCCGAAGGCGCCTCCCGACCAGGTGGCGGACTTCGAGGAGTACACCCGCCTCTACCGGGAGTCCTGGACCGACCCGGTGATCCGCTGGCTGCTCTCCACGGTGTCGACGCTCGATGGTGATCGACGACCACGACATGCACGACGACTGGAACATCTCCGAGTCGTGGTGCGAGGAGATGGAGCGCGAGCCGTGGTGGCGGGAGCGGGTGGTCGGCGGGATGATGGCCTACTGGGTCTACCAGTTCGTCGGCAACCTCTCGCCGCGCGAGCTGCGCGAGCGGCCGCTCTGGAATCGCGTCCGCGAGGCCGCGACGACGCCGGCCCGGTGCTGCGCGAGTTCATGGAACGCGACGACCAGGAGCGCGAGGGCAAGCGGTGGTCGTTCCTGCCGCGACCTCGGGACGACGCGGTCTGATCGTGATGGACGTGCGCACCGGCCGCTGCCTCGAGCCGGGTGAGCGCAAGATCGTCGACGACGACGAGTGGGAGTGGGTTGTCGGAGCGAGCGACCGAGAGGGAGAGTTCGACCATCTGTTCTACGGCACCTCGGATCCGTAGCTCCTCGCTCTCGACCTTCCACAACCTCGAGGCGTGGAACGAGCAGGTGGTGCGACGGCGCCTGGGGCGATGCCGCCGCGGCCCTCGGCGAGCGGATGCGACGGGCTGTGGACTTCGACCACTGGGCGGCGTTCGAGCAGTCGTTCCTGTGGCTCACGCGCCTCATCGAGCGCGTCGGCGCCGGCGAGCACGGGCGCCCGCCGGCCACGATCGGCGTGCTCTCGGGGGATGTGCATCACGCCTACCTCGCTGACGTCGCGTTCCGCCGGGACGCCGGCGTGAAGAGCGCCGTCTACCAGGCCGTCTGTTCGCCCTATCGAAACGCGCTGGACGATCGCGAGCGCCGCGCGATCGAGCTGGCCGGGACCCGACCGGTCGCCGAGCTCACCAAGCGGCTGGCCATGGCGGTGGGCGTCAAGGACCCGGGGATCCGGTGGCGCTTCCGCGCGGGCCCGTACTTCGACAACCAGGTCGCGACGCTCGGGCTGGACGAACGCAGCGCGACCATGAAGCTGGAGAAGGTCCCGCGCGACCCCGAGGGTCGCGACGAGCGGCTCGAAGAGGTCTTCCGCGAGCGCCTGAGCTAGGCGGGCGGCGGCCGCCGCTCCGGCATCTGGATGCGCGCCATCGCCTTGACCATGCGATAGAAGAGGAACCCGGCGAGCACCAGGATGGCCGTGAAGGCCAGGGCGCGCCACAGATCGGTCACCTGGGCCAGCCCGAGCGCGCCGACGACGATCACGAGCACCAGCAGGGTCTGGAATCCGAGGACCGCCCAGTAGCGGGCGCGCCAGAGCCCGTACGCCATGGCCCCGAGGATCACCGTTGAGACGACGGTCGGAAAGATGCCCGGGCGGGACTCGCCGGTCTGGTTGCCGAAGTCGTCGAACTCCCCGACCTCGAGGCCGAGCGCGTAGGCGAGCACGGTCCCAACCGCGAGCGAGCCGGAGATCACCGCGGCGACGGTGACGACCCCCGGCCGCTCGTCCTCGGCGAGCGGCTCCAGCTGCTCGCGGACCGCCTGGTTCCTGGCCTCGATCCGAGCGGCGCTCTCCTGGCGCTTGGTCGCCAGCTCGGCCCGCCGGTCGACGGACCGCTCCTTGCGCTTGCGCCGCTCGGCCCGCCTGCGTTCGCGGCTACCCATCGAGCGCCTCCCGCAGCGCACGAGCGGCGGCGGCCGGGTCCGCCGCGTCCCGGATCGCGCGGACGATCACGGCGCGGCGCGCGCCGGCGGCCGCCACCTCGGCGACGTTGCCGACGTCGATCCCGCCGATCGCGAACCAGGCGGCGTCGCCCCCGGCCGCGGCGGCGTGCTCGATCAGCTCCAGGCCGGTCGCCGGCCGGCCCTGTTTGGTCGGGGTCTCCCAGACAGGTCCCACGCTGACCTGGTCGGGCCGGTCGTCGCCCGCGGCTGCGAGCGCCGCGTCGAACTGCGGCGCGGAGTGGGTCGAGAGCCCGACGACCGCATCGGCTCCCGCCTGTGCCCGGGCCTCCGTGACCGGGGCGTCGTCCTGGCCGACGTGGACGCCGTCCGCACGGCACGCCTCGACCAGTTCGGGATGGTCATTGAGGATGAAAAGGGCGCCATGCTCGTCCGCCGCGCGACGGTAGGGCTCGGCGAGCGCGATGAGCTCCTCGGCGCAGCGTGGCGCCGTCTCGCGAAGCTGGATCATGTCGACCCCGCCACGCAGGGCGGCGTCCAGAAGGGGGGCGGGGTCGCCCCCGCCCGGCCGTCCCTCGCACACGAAATAGAGGCGGGAGCGCGCCAGGCGCTCGAGCCTTGCCTCGCGCGTGGATTCGACGGGTGCCATCGCGCGCGGAGTATCGCTGAGGGCTTGCTCCCGGGTACCATCGGAGGGGTAACGGGAGCCCGAAACGTAGGGCTGAGAGGGCGGCGACGGGCCGCCGACCGTCTGAACCTGAACCGGGTAATGCCGGCGGAGGTAGCCGTGTATTTGGTGAGCGACGTAAGGCGCGAAACGAACATTGCCGGCCCGGCAGGGCAGGTATCTCCGTGAGCCGCACGCATGGAGAGCCGGAATTCGACGCGGTGATCGTCGGCGCCGGAGCAATCGGCCTTACGTGCGCGTGGCGTGCGGCCCAGAGCGGCCTGCGCATACGGGTGCTGGAGCGCGACGAACCGGGATCGGGCGCGTCGGGCGTGGCCGCCGGCATGCTGGCGCCGGTCGGCGAGGCCACCTGGTGCGAGGATCGGCTACTCGAGGCGGCGCTCGCCTCCCACTCGGCTTGGCCCGGATTCGCCGAGGAGCTGGCCGCGGCGAGCGACCTCGACACCGGCTTCATTCCCGGCGGCGCACTTCACATCGCGCTCGATCGCGACGAGGCGGCGGAGCTCCGGCGCCGCTACGAGCTGATGGAGTCCCTCGGGCTCGCGGCCGAGTGGCTCAGCGCGCGCGAGTGCCGCCGGCTCGAACCCGGGCTTCATCCCGGCATTCACGGCGGAGTCCACGCTCCCCACGAGGCCGGGGTCGACCCGGGTGCCTTGGTGGCGGCTCTCCGCGTCGCGTGCGAGCGCGCGGGCGTCGAGATCGCGACGGGCGCCGAAGTGACCGACTCGATCCTCGACGGGAATCGCATCGAGGGCGTCGCGACCGCCGACGGTGCCCGCCACCGCGCAGGGGTGACGGTGCTTGCCGCGGGCGCCTGGGCGGGAACGGCGTCCTGGCTGCCCGAGGCGGCTCGCCCTCCGGTGAGGCCCGTCAAGGGCCAGATCCTGACGCTCCGCGCCACCGACGGCCGCTCGCCGGTGGCGAGGATCGTGGTCACCGAGCGCGTCTATCTGGTGCCGCGGGCCGACGGCCGATTGGTCGCCGGCGCGACGGTCGAGGAGCTCGGCTTCGACACCCGGGTCACGGCGGGCGGAGTGCACGAGGTGCTGCGCGAGGCGTATCGGGCCCTGCCCGACGTGGCCGAGCTCGAGCTCGAGCGGGCCGTGGCGGGGCTCCGGCCCGGGACGCCCGACAACGCCCCGGTCGTCGGACCGGGCGGGCTGGAGGGCCTATTGCTGGCGACGGGCCACTTCCGCAACGGGATCCTGCTGGCTCCGCTCACCGGGGCCGGCGTGGCCGCGATGCTTTGCGGCGAGGAGCCGCCGCCCGAGCTCGCGGTTGCCGACCCCGCGCGGTTCACGGCCACTCGCGCCGAGGTGCCCGGGTGAACGTTCGGCTGAACGGCGATCCCGCCGAGCTGCGGGCCGAGGCGACAGTTGCCGACGCCGTCGAGGCGTCCGGCCTCGAGACGGCCGCGCGCGGTGTCGCCGTGGCGGTTGAGGGCGAGGTCGTGCCCCGTCGCGAGTGGGCGGAGCGGCGATTGAGCGAGGGCGCGAGCGTGGAGGTGGTGCGTGCCGTCCAGGGCGGATAGGGAGCAGCACGCAGCACGCGGCACGCGGCATGTCGAGCCTGCCGGGTTCGAGCTCGGTGACCGGACGTGGCGCTCGCGGCTGATCGTCGGCACCGGCGGCTTTCGCTCCCTCGAGCAGATGGAGCGGGCGATCGGCGCGTCGGGCGCCGAGATCGTCACCGTCGCGCTGCGCCGCGTCGACCCCGGGGCGGAGGGGTCGGTGATCGAACTGCTCGATCGGCTCGGTCTCTTCGCGTTACCGAACACCGCCGGTTGCTACACCGCTCGCGACGCCGTGCGGACCGCGAAGCTCGCGCGCGAGGCGTTCGAGACGGACTGGGTGAAGCTCGAGGTGATCGGGGACGACCGCACGCTGCTGCCGGACGCGGTCGAGCTGGTGACGGCGGCCGAGGAGCTGGTGGGGGACGGTTTCACCGTGCTGCCGTACACGAACGACGACCCGATCCTGGCTCGCCGCCTCGAGCAGGCCGGATGCGCCGCCGTGATGCCGCTGGGCTCGCCGATCGGATCGGGCGCCGGCATCCGGAATCCGTACGCCCTGAGGCTCATCGTCGAGCACGCCGAGGTCCCCGTGATCCTCGATGCCGGCATCGGCACCGCGTCCGATGCGACGCTTGCGATGGAGCTGGGCTGCGACGGGCGTGCTCCTGGCGAGCGCCGTCTCCCGCGCCGCGGACCCGGAGACGATGGCCCGCGCGATGCGTCACGCGGTCGAGGCGGGCTTCGCCGCCCGCAACGCGGGCCGCATCCCCCGGCGGCTACACGCCGAGGCCTCCACGCCGGACAAGGGCCTGCCCGACCTCTAGCCGAACGTCCCGCAGTGCCCCGGATACGGGGTACCCCGGGACGTTCGAGGCTCAGCGCTTGCGCTTCGCGCCCGAGGCGCGTGCGACCTTGCGGTCGAACGCCTCGCCGGCGGCACCGGCGGCGGTCGCCGTGGCGTGGGCCGCCTTGCCCAGTGGAGAGGGGTCGAGCGGCTCGATCGCGGCGTCGGGGTCCGACGCCAGCGCGACCACGGCCTTGCGCACGGCGCCCAGGTGGCGACGCATCCTGCGCTCCCATCCCTGGCAGAGCTCGGTGAGGGCGGATGCACCGCGGGTGTCGGAGACGCCGGCCAGATAGGCGAGCAGCGTGGTCACGTGCTCCAGGTCGTCCACCGCGAAGCGGAGCGCCTGGTTGCGCTCGAGGAAGCGGTCGAAGATGGCCGCCCGGACCATGCCGATCCGCGCGCCGCCGCCCCGCGCCGCGTACTCGGCGTGCAGGTCGTAGCGGGCGAGCACCGGCTCCAGGTCCTCGAGCATCTGCGCCAGCGCGCCCCCGGCCTTCTCGACCGCGGTGCGCGGTTCGCCCTCGAGGTGCCCGGCCAGCTTCCCGAGCCTGGTCTGCGCCCCCTGCGCGGTCAGGAACAGCTCTCGGTAGCCGCGGTTCTCGGCGGGGTGGAGGGACATGGTCGCCTAGTCCTGCTCGATCGGCCGCCCGGAAGCCTTCCAGGTCCCGACGCCGCCGTGGCCGACGTGGACGACGTTCTCGAAGCCCTCGCGCTGGAGGATCGACGCGGCCAGTCCGGACCGCTTGCCGCCGCTGCACACCGCGGCGATCGCCCGATCCTTGGAGAGCTCCATGAGGCGCTCGGGAAGGTCGCCGTACGGGATGTGCACGGAGCCCGGGATGCGCTCCTCCGCGAACTCGTCGTCATCGCGGACGTCGAGGACCAGCGGCGGGTCCGCTGCGTCGAGCCGCTCCCCGAGCGTCGCGGCGTCGATCAGCTCCAACCGCTCGACCGGCAGCCCCTCGGACCGCCACGCGGTCATGCCGCCGGCCAGGAACCCCTGCACGCGTAGCCCGACGGACGCCAGAAGCTCCGCGGCCTCGAGCTCGTAGCCGTCCGAGGCCGCCACCACGATCAGATCGACATCCGGCGGGATCACGCGGGCCACCTTGGTGGCGAAGCCCGTGTCGGCCGCGGAGACTGAGATCGCCCCCGGGATGTGGGCCTCGTCGAACTGCTCGTTCGTGCGCGCGTCCACGAGCAGCGCTCCGTCGGCGATCGCGCTCTCGACGGGGCGGGGCGAGAGCGGAGTGGGCGTCCCCATCTCCTCCACCAGCGGGCCGCGGTTGATGGCAACCACGTGCTCCACGTTCGGCGGGGGCTCGCCGAGTCCCGCGAGTGCGTCCACGACGAACTGGTCGGCGGTCTCGAAAGCGGCCGCGCGGTTGTGGCGGCGCTCGTATCCGATCGTCGAGCTGTTCTTGTGATCGATCCCGGCACTTCCGCAGCTCGAGCCGCCGAGGTGTCCGGGCCAGACCTCGACCTCGTCGGGCAGCGATAGGAGCCGCTCGCGCAACGACGTGTAGATGTCGCGGGCGCCGTCCCGGGGCTCGATGGCGAGGTCCGGGCGGGCGACGTCACCGACGAACAGCGAGTCGCCGGTCAGGACTGCCCACGGATCGCCGCCCCGGCCGAGATCCCTGAGTAGAAGCGACGTGTGTTCCGGCCGGTGGCCGGGAGTGTGGAGAGCCTCGATCTCGACGTCTCCGAGGCGCAGCACGGAGCCGTCGGGCAGCGGCTCGTGCGGATATTCGGCGTCGGCCGTTTCGCTGACGCGGATCGAGGCGCCCGTGGCGTGCGCCAGGCGCCCGTGGCCCGACACGTGGTCCGCGTGGTTGTGGGTCTCGATCACGTCGGTGATCTTCACGCCGTGCAGGCGCGAGAGACGCAGGTACGGCTCGATGGTCCACTGCGGGTCGACGACCGCGGCGACACCCGCGTTCACGTCGCCCACCAGGTACGACGCACAGCCCAAGTCCTCGTGGATGACCTGGCGGAACAGCATCGAATGATCGTACCCTCGCGACTCGGAACCATTTGGCCTTTGTCTATCGATTTGCGAGTGCTACTGGCTGACCCAGGCCTCGGGCGGCTCGGAGTAGGTCAGGACCTCCTTCGGCAGCTTGCCCTCGACCAGGGCCTGGAGGCTCACGTGCTCGAGCACGTCGCGGATCGAAGCGCGGAGCGCGACCCACACGTTCTGGAGCGGCTTGGCGATGCCCTCGTACTCGAGCGCCTCGGGCCGCTGGCTGCGCACGCTCGCGAGCGGGCCCTCGACCGCACGCATCACCTCGGCGACGCTGATCTCGCTCGCCGGCTTCGCGAGCCAATAGCCGCCGTCGGAGCCGCGCTGGCTCTCGACCAACCCGGCGTTGCGGAGCTCGGAGAGGATGTTCTCCAGGAACTTGGGCGGGATCTTCTGCGCTGCGACGATCGCTGACTTCTTCACCGGGCCGGAGTCGGGCGCAGCGGCCAGTTCCATGGCGGCTCGCACGGCGTACTCGGCCTTCGCGGAAACCCTCACAGCTCCATTGTCCACCAATCCGGCGGGATTCGTGATCAACCCCGACCCGACATCCGGAGCGCTTAGGCTCCGGTCATGCCGAAGAAGCACGTCCTGATCCTCGGTGCGGGCTTCGGCGGCCTTGAGCTGGCGACGCGGCTCTCGGAGACGATCCCTGACCTCGTCCGCGTGACGCTGCTGGACCGCAACGACTCGTTCTTCTTCGGTTACTCCAAGCTCGACGTGATGCTCGGCAAGCAATCGGCCGATGACGCGCGGATGTACTACCGCGACATCGCGAAGGACGGCGTCGAGTTCCGGCAGGAGACGGTGACCGCCATCGACCCCGCCGCCCGGCGGGCCACCACCGACGTGGGCTCACACGACGCCGACTTCCTCGCGGTGGCCATGGGCGCCGACTACGAAATGGCGGCCACACCGGGCCTCGAGGCGGGCGGCCACGAGTACTACACGATGACCGGCGCCGAGCGGTTGCGCGACGTGCTGGCAGACTTCGACGGAGGGAGAGTCCTCGTGTCCGTGCTCGGGCAGCCGTTCAAGTGCCCGCCGGCTCCGTTCGAGGGCGCGTTCATGCTGCACGATCACTTCACGGAGCGCGGAATCCGCGACTCGGTCGAGCTGACGTCGATCTTCCCCATGCAGCGGCCGGTCCCGGTGACCGGCGAGGTCTCGCAGATGTTCCGCGACGGGCTCGCCGAGCGGGGCATCGAGGAGATGTCTCAGACCCTCGTCACCGGCATCGATCCGGCGACGGGCACGGCGCAGCTCGCGAGCGGCGACACGCTGCCGTACGACCTCTTCGTCGGCATCCCGGTGCACCGGGCTCCCGACCCGCTGCCCGCGGCGGGCCTCGCCGTCGACGGCTGGGTGCCCGTCGACCAGACCAACCTCAGGACGTCGTTTCCCCAGGTCTACGCCCTCGGCGACGTCTGCACGGGCCCCCGGACCGTCGCCAAAGCAGGGATCTTCGCCGAGGCGGCCGCACTCGTCGTGGCCGACGACATCGCGGCCACGATCGCGGACGGGGAGGTGCCCTCACCGTACGGGGGATCGGGCATCTGCTACGCCGAGTTCGGCGCAGGGCTCGTCAGCAAGGTCGAGGTCAACTTCCTCGGCGGCGATGCGCCGGTGGCCGAGCGAAACGACCCCTCGCGAGAGTACGCCGTCGAGAAGGCGGAGTTCGGCGCGAGCCGGAAGACGCGCTGGTTCGGGTCCTGACCCCAGCGCTCGGTGATCGTCCCGCTCACGGCTCGATACCCACCGCAGCCGGCCGGGGGGCCTCGCAGATGCCGCCGGCGCAGATCTCGATCGCCTCGTCCCTGGCGATCCAGCCGCGGCGCCGCACGAAGGCGTAGAGCTCGCAACCGGCGCAGAGGCCGAGCGCGGACTCCATCCACATCAGCGCCAGGCAGATCGAGCAGAGTGTCGCGGGCAGCGCGCCGCGGATGCCGACGTTGGTGATGATCACCATCGCGAACGACAGTCCGACGCCCATCGACCAGGCGAAGCGTTTCGGCCTGGCCGACACCCACTCCGGCTCGAGGCGCCGCACGAGCACGTGCGAGAGGCGGCCGAGCGGGCTGTGCTGAAGCCCCGCGGTGACGCGGATCGAGAACTCGATGAAGAAGAAGATCGTCACGAGCTGCAGCGGGAGGTAGACCTTCTGGGTGAGCGCAAGGACGAATGCCACCGCCCCGATCACCATCGTCATCCCCGCCGCGGCGCGCACCTCGTTCTCGTTAAACACGCCGGCATGCAGGTCCCTGCCCTTGACGGTCAGGCCTTCGATGCGCTGACCGTAGGCGGCTTCCATCTCGCATTCCCCTCGCGGATCGCGTGTCCTCGAGCGATGGTACACACGCCGAGGAGGCGGTCCTCAGCCGGCGCGAGCTCGGGCGTGCACGGCCGTGAACGCGATCGTCTGGGTCCACCAGGTGGATCGGCGCACCGGGCGAGAAATCGGTCGATGAGCCCGTCGTCGAGCTTCCGCGAGTCGACGAGTCCGTCGCGCAGCTCGACCACCGTCCGCGTCCAGTAGTCAGCCCACGGAGAGCCTCCGTTGTAGACGGCCGTCTCGGCCGTACCGGCGACCTGCTCGAGGCCCAGCTCCGCCAGCCGTGGGGCGAGCGTGCGGCCGACGTGGTAGTGGATCCCCTGATCCCGCGACCAGGCGAGCCACCCGTCCCAGAACGACCGCACCTCGGGTGGATCGGCCACGCTGACCGGCAGGAAATCCGGCTCGATGAGCAGGATCGCTCCCCTCGGCGCCAGGCTCGCCGCAAGGTTGCGGATCGCCGTTTCGGCGTCGGCGACGTGGTGCAGCACCGCGCGAGCGGTCACGAGATCGAAATCCCCGGGATCCACCGGGCCCTCGACGATGTCGCCCTGCCGTAGCTCGAGGCCCGGCGGCCGCGACTCGACGAGCGAGAGGTCGAGATCGAAGGCGACTGCCTTGCCGCCCGGTTCGACGCGCTCGGCGAGCCAGGCGGAGATCGAGCCGTTGCCGCAACCAACCTCAAGCGTCCGGGCGCCCGGGCCGATGCCGAGCGACTCGATGTGGCGGCGGTGCATCGGGTCCAGCAGGTGCGACATCAACGCCAGCCGCCCCCGCTCACCCTCGAGGTGATGGTCCAGGACGTAGTCGGCCATGCGTCCGATCGTACGGGTGCAGCCTGACCCAGACACCCGGAAATCCGACAGGGATTAACAGGTTTGCGACGTTTAGCACTAGGTGATACGTTCGCCGCGGCACCACCGGAGAGGAGTTCTCGGACCGATGTGCCTGGCGATCCCCGGCCAGATCCTTGAAGTCGTCGACGAGTCGAACCGGCTCGCCAAAGTCGACGTGGCGGGGGTCAAGCGCAACGTCAACATCGGGCTGCTCGACGAGGAGGGCGGCGGGCGCCGGCGCCGGCGACTGGGTGCTGATCCACGTCGGCTTCGCGCTCTCCAAGGTCGACGAGGCCGAGGCGATCGCGACCCGAAGGATGCTCGAGGGGATGGGCGCCGACTACGAGCAGGAGCTCGAGGAGCTGAAGGCGAGCGTGATCGAGTGAGCGCTCGCACTCGACCGCAGCGCCGACGCTGCATCACCTGCGGGGACGTCGGCGATCGAGATGCGGGTCGTGCGCGAGTCGACCGCGAGCGCGAGCTGGCGCTCTGCGAGAACGACGACGGCCGCCGGGAGACGCGTCGAGATCGCCCTGGTGCAGCCGGTGGCGGGGGCGACACGCTGCTGGTCCACGCCGGCACGGCGATCGCGAGGGCTGCGGCGTGAAGTTCGTCGACGAGTTCCGCGATGCCGAGCTCGGCCGGGCGCTCTCCGGCGAGATCCTCGCGCGGTCGAGCCCGGCCGCCACTACAAGCTGATGGAGGTCTGCGGCGGCCACACCCACTCGATCTACAAGTACGGCGATCGACGACCTCCTGCCCGAGAACGTCGAGCTGGTCCACGGCCCGGGCTGCCCGGTCTGCGTGATCCCGATGGGCCGGGTCGACGACGGCATCGCGATCGCGCGCGCAGCGAAGAGCGTGATCCTCACCTGCTTCGGCGACATGATGCGGGTGCCCGGCTCGGAGGCAGACCTTCATCGACGCCAAGGCGCGAGGGCGCCGACATCCGCATGGTCTACTCGCCGCTCGACGCGCTGCGGATCGCAAAGGCGAACCCCGATCGCGACGTCGTCTTCTTCGCGATCGGCTTCGAGACCACCGCCCCCTCGACCGCGCTGACGCTCAAGCGCGCCAAGGCCGAGGGCATCGAGAACTTCCTCTGCATGTGCAACCACGTGACGATCGTGCCGCCGCTGCGGGCGCTGCTCGACTCGCCGGACCTGCGGCTCGACGGCTTCATCGGCCCGGGCCACGTCTCGACCGTCGTCGGCGTCCGGCCGTTCGAGTTCATCCCCGCCGATTACGGCAGGCCGCTGGTCGACCGCCGGCTTCGAGCCGCTCGACATCCTGCAGGCGATCCAGCATGATCCTCGCGCCAGCTCGCCGAGGGCCGGTGCGAGGTCGAGAACCAGTACAAGCGGGTCGTGCCCTACGAGGGCAACCCCGCGCGCGCTCGAAGGCGCTGGCCGAGGTCTTCGAGCTGCGGCCCCACTTCGAGTGGCGCGGCCTCGGGTTCATCTCCCAGAGCGCGCTGCGAGCTCTCGGACGCCTACGCGGAGTTCGACGCCGAGGTCCGCTACGAGGTCCCGGGCGTGCGGGTCGCCGACCCGAAGGCATGCCAGTGCGGCGAGGTGCTGAAGGGCGTGATCAAGCCCTGGGAGTGCAAGGTCTTCGGCACCGCCTGCACGCCCGAGCACGCGATCGGGACCTGCATGGTCTCGCCCGAGGGCGCCTGCGCCGCCTACTACAACTACGGCCGCTACGCGCGCGAGCGGGAGGTGGTCGTGACGCACCGAGCAGGCGCCGCGCCGGACCGCGAGCAGCGGATCCTCGAGATCATCGAGACCGCGCGCTCGAAGCGGCCGCGGTTCAAGGACGAGCAGGTCACGATGGCCCACGGCGCCGGCGGCAAGGCGACGCCAGACGCTGATCGAGGGGCTCCTGGCGCCCGCCTTCGCCTCGGAGGCGCTCGACGAGCTGGGCGACGCGGGCGTGGTCGGCGATCGGCGACAGCGCGGTCGCGCTGACCACCGACACCTTCGTCGTCAAGCCGATGCGGTTCCCCGGCGGGTCGATCGGCGAGCTCGCGGTCAACGGCACGGTCAACGACCTCGCTGTGGCCGGCGCGCGGGCCGCTGGCGCTGAGCCTGGCGCTCGTGCTCGAGGAGGGACTCGACGCCGACGTGCTGCAGGGCCGAGGTCGAGGCGATCGCCGGTGCCGCCGACGCGGCCGGCGTCGAGGTGGTCGCCGGCGACACCAAGGTCGTCGAGCGCGGCCACGCCGACGGCATGTACGTCTGCACCACCGGGATCGGGCCGTCGACGACGCGCGCGACGCTCGCCCGGCGTCGCTGGAGCCCGGCGACCGGGTGCTCGTCTCGAGGCACGATCGGCGAGCACGGCACGGCGATCATGCTCGCGCGCGGCGAGCTCGGGCTCGACGCCGACGTCGTCTCCGACACGCGCTCGCTGTGGCCCGTGGCCGACGCACTGCTGGACGCCGCCGGGCAGGGGCTGCGCTGCATGCGCGACGCGACCCGCGGCGGGGTGGCGATCGCGCTGAACGAGCTGGCTCGGGCCTCGGGCGTCGGCGATCGCGGTGCGCGAGGCCGACGTCCCGGTCGCGCCCGGAGGTCGCGGGCGCGTCCGAGCTGCTCGGGATCGACCCGATGTACGTGGCGAACGAGGGCGTGATGGTCGCCTTCGTGGCCCCCGACGCCGGCGGACGACGCGCTGGCGGCGCTGCGCGCGGTGCCCGGGCTGCGAGGCGCGCCGTGGAGATCGGCGAGGTGACGGACGGAGCCGCCGGGGATGGTCCTGGTGGAGACAGCGTTCGGCGGCCGCCGGGTGATGGATCTGCTGGCGGGCGACCCGCTCCCGAGGATCTGCTGATGAAAACACGCGGAAAAGGAGAGTGCAGATGGCACTGGCCACCGAGTTCGTACCGAACCAGAAGGCGACCGAGGCGGTCGAGGCCCACGTCATCTGGATGACGACGGGGCTCTCCTGCGACGGGGACTCCGTGGCCATGACCTCGGCGGTCAACCCGAGCCTGGAGGACATCATCCCCCAGGCGATCCCGGGGATGCCGAAGGTGATCGTCCACAACCCGGTGCTCGCCTACGAGAACGGGGCCGAGTTCATCGAGTGGTGGTGGCAGGCCGAGCGCGGCGAGATCGATCCGTTCGTGCTCTGCGTCGAGGGCTCGATCCCGAACGAGAAGCTCTCCGGCGAGGGCCACTGGGCCGGCGATCGGCGACGACCCCGAGACCGGCCAGCCGATCACCACCAGCGAGTGGCTCGACCGGCTCGCGCCGAAGGCCGCGGCCGTGGTCGCGATCGGGACCTGCGCCACCTACGGCGGCATCCCGGCGATGAAGAACAACCCGACGGGCGCGATGGGCGTCGCCGACCACCTGGGCTGGAATTGGAAGTCCAAGGCCGGCCTGCCGGTCGTCAACATCCCCGGCTGTCCGGCGCAGCCGGACAACATGACCGAGGTGCTGCTCTACCTCGCGCTGCACCTCGCCGGTCTGGCGCCGGTGCCGGACCTCGACGAGCAGCTCCGCCCGCGGTGGCTCTTCGGCCGCACGGTCCGCGAGGGCTGCAACCGCGCCGGCTTCGCCGAGCAGGGCGAGTTCGCCACCGAGTACGGCGACGACCCGCGCTGCCTGGTGAAGCTGGGCTGCAAGGGGCCGGTCGTGAAGTGCAACGTGCCCGGTCCGCGGCTGGGTCGACGGCTACGGCGGCTGCCCGAACGTGGGCGGCATCTGCATGGCCTGCACGATGCCCGGCTTCCCCGACAAGTACATGCCGTTCATGGAGGCGGACGCGATGGGGAACCTGGCCTCGAACTTCGAGAAGTTCGCGATGGGCCCGGTGATCCGCTACTTCCGCAAGCGGAACATCAAGAACAAGTACGACGTCGAGCCGGCGTGGCGCAAGCCCGGCTCGAGGCTCGAGACCGGCTATCGCCCAGGAACTACGCATGAGCTGAGGCCGGAGGAGCAGTGCTCGAGAACGCTTGAACCAGAAGGAGAGAACAGATGGCAACCGTTGAGACGCCCCGCGGCGACTCCAAGGTCATGGTCAAGGAGATGTCGTGGGATCCGATCACCCGGATCGTCGGCAGCCTCGGAATCCACACCGAGATCGACTTCTCGAACCAGGAGGTCCTGAAGTGCTACTCGACCTCGATGATCTTCCGCGGGTTCGACATCTTCATGAAGGGCATCGATCCCCGGGACGCGCACTTCATCACCAGCCGGATCTGCGGCATCTGCGGTGACAACCACTGCACCTGCTCGTGCCTGAACCAGAACATGGCCTACGGGGTGAAGCCGCCGCCGCTGGGCGACCTCGCGTTCAACCTGGCGGAGACGGCGGACTACATGTTCGACCACGCGATCTTCAACGACTGCATGTGCAACGTGGACTTCTGCGAGCAGATGGTGAAGGAGACGAACCCGTCACTGCTCGCAGAAGGCCGAGCAGACGTCGGCGCCCGGACGTCGACATCCACGGCTATCGGACGATCGCCGACATCATGCGCTCGCTCAACCCGTTCACCGGCGACTTCTACCTGGAGACACTGCAGGTGGCGCGGTACACGCGCGAGATGTACTGCCTGTTCGGCGGCCGGCACACGCACCCGTCGACGATCATGCCCGGCGGCTGCAGCGCGCACATCACCCACCAGACGCTGACCGACTACTACGTGCGCCTGATGCGCTACTTCGACTACGTCAAGCGCAGCGTGCCGATGCACGACGACCTCTACGACTTCTTCCTCAGGGAGTTGCCGGGGTACGACATGGTCGGCTACCGCGACACGAACCTCGTCAACTGGGGCTGCTTCGACGACCCCGACTACGTCGACTACGACTACGAGAACATGACCGAGTGGGGCCGCAAGCGCTACATCACGCCCGGCGTCGTGATCGACGGCGAGCTGATCTCCACCGACCTGGTCGAGATCAACCTGATGATCAGGATCCTGCTCGGCAGCTCGTACTTCGACGACTGGACCGAGACCGAGCAGCCGTTCGTGACCGAGGACCCGCTCGGCAACCCGGTGGACCCGCGGCACCCGTGGAACAAGGTGACGATCCCGCGGCCGCAGAAGCGCGACTTCGCGGACAAGTACAGCTGGGTCGTCTCCCCGCGGATCTACGACGCAGCGGACCGACACGCACGTCTGCTGCGACACCGGCGGCGGCCCGTTCGCCCGCCAGTGGTGCACCGCGAAGGCCGGGCTGGTCGACTTCGGCTACGCGAAGGCGACCGGCGACTCGATCCAGATGGTGCTGCCGAAGACGGCGAACTCGGCCGAGATGGAGCTCGAGTGGAAGATCCCGGAGAAGTCGAACGCGATCGAGCGCGATCGCGCCCGCACCTATCACCAGGCGTACTCGGCCCTGATCGGGCTGCACTGCCTGGAGCGGGCGTTCACCGAGGTGCGCGCCGGGCGGACCAAGTAGCTGGAACGACTTCAAGGTCCCGCAGGAGGCCGTCAGCGTCGGCTTCCACGAGGCGGCGCGCGGCGTGCTCTCGCACCACATGGTGATCCAGGGCGGCAAGATCGCGAACTACCAGCCCTACCCGCCGACGCCGTGGAACGCCAGCGTGCGCGACGTCTACGGGACTCCCGGCCCCTACGAGGACGCGGTGCAGAACACGCCGATCTTCGAGGAGAACGGCCCGGAGAACTTCAAGGGCGTGGACATCATGCGTGCGGTTCGGAGCTTCGACCCCTGCCTGCCGTGCGGCGTCCACATGTACACGGGCAACGGCCAGGTTCGCAAGGTGCAGCACACGCCTACGGGGATGTGCTGATGGCTCGGCGCGAGTCGGAGCACGGCTGGGAAGGACGCAGGGTGATCGCCGAAGCGAGCTTGGTGAGTCCCAAGTGAGTGAGGCGATCGCCCGAGGACGCACCCAGGCGGGTCCGACTCCGCCAGCGCCGAGGAGCTGGTCGCGCGGGTCCAGGAGCTGCAGGAGCGGCTCTCCGGGGTCGTCGGACCCGCGCGACCGCGAGCTCGCCGAGGACTGGTCGGCGCGGTCGTCGAGCTCTACGGAGAGGGCATGCGCCGGATCGTCGGCGTGCTCGACGAGGGCGGTGAAGAGGCCGCCGTGCTGCGCGAGCGGTTGGCCGACGACGGCGTGGTGGCCAGCCTGCTCCTGATCCACGACCTCTATCCGGTGCCGCTGGACGACCGGGTGGCCGAGGCGCTCGACTCGGTGCGTCCCTACATGGAGTCGCACGGCGGGGACGTCGAGCTCCTCGGCATCGAGGACGGGGTCGCCCGCCTGCGCCTCCAGGGAAGCTGCAAGACCTGCCCGGCGTCGTCGGCGACGCTGGAGCTCGCCGATCAAGCAGGCGCTGGACGAGGCGGCGCCGGACCTCGAGGGCCTGGTGGTCGAGGGCGCGATGGAGGCGGCGCCGGCCGAGCCGGCGAGCGGCACCGAGCTGCCGGTGCTGCAGGTCGCGCCCGGCGCAGCGCCGGGCGCGGCTCCCGTCGTGGCACGACCTGGACGGTCGCCGAGCGGCGGTCGAGGAGGGCCGGGTCCGCCGCGACGGAGATCGGCGGCGTGCCGCTGGTCGTCGCACGGGTCGACGGGGCGCCTGCTCGCCTACCGTGACGTCTGCGCGGCCTGTGGCGCCGCGCTGTCGGGCGGCACGCTTCTGGCGAGGGCATGCTCGCGCTGCCCGGAGTGCGGGCAGCAGTTCGACCTGCCCAGCGCCGGGCGAGCTCGCTCGACGACGAGGCGTGCCAGCTCGAGCCGGTGCCGCTGCTCGCCGGACGCGGGCGGCGCGCGGGTCGCCCTGCGCGGTCTGAGTGCCGGGCAACGGCAACGGGACGGCGACGCGACGCGCTGGCGCAGAAGGCGGCCGACCGGCGCCGCGCCGACCTGGTCAGCGGCCTGCGCGGCCTCGCCCGAGCGGGCGCCGCAAGGCCCGCGGGCGCGAACGGAGAGCCGGCTCCGCGGCGGAGGAACAGTGCGACCTGTGCGGCAACGCGCTCGCCCGCCGACCACCGCCACCTCCTTCACCTGACCGAGCGGCGCATCCTCTGCGCCTGCGAGACCTGCCTGGCGATGCGCTCGGGCGACCCGGAGCATGCGGCCCGCCGGGACCCGCGTCGCCTGGCTGGACGACCTCGAGCTGGCCGACGAGCTCTGGGCGCGGCTCGGCGATCCCGATCGGGCTCGCGTTCTTCATGACTCGACGGCGCGACGGGCGAGACCGTCGCCTTCTACCCCAGCCCGGCGGGCGCGACCGAGTCGCGAGCTCGACCTCGACGCCTGGGACGAGCTGGAGGCGGCAAACCCGGAGCTCGAGGGCCTCGAGCCCGACGCCGAGGCGCTGATCGTCAACCGGCTCGCCGATCCGCCCGCAGCACGTGATCGCTCCCGATCGACGAGTGCTACCGGCTGGTCGGGACTGTCAAGGCGGCTGGGAGGGGATCTCCGGCGGCGCCGAGGCCGAAGCGGCGATCGCGAGCTTCTTCGGCGAGCTGCGGGAGCGGCCACCCGGCATGAGCGATCGCCGCCGGAGGCAACGCGACAGGCGCCGCGCCTTCGGCCGACCGCGCCGGAGCCCGAGTTCGAGATCGTCTCGGCGGAGCCGGTGCGCGCGCCGCGGCGCCGACGCTCCGGTTCAACGGCCGCGATCAGCGACCGATCCGGACCGCCGGTCTACACGATCGCGCTCACGGCGCTGATCACGATCGAGCCCGCCAAGCGCACGTACGACGCCGGACGACGCGCGAGCGACTGGTGGAGCTGTTCGGCGAGCCCGAGCGCTGGGCGTCGACCACCGGCGCGTTCCGCTGGGCACAGGTGGACGTCGCTGGTCCCGGGCTTCACCGGTGTCGGACGAGTTCGCGCTGCCGGTCCCGTGCACCTACGACCTCGAGGTCGCCGCGGCCAAGTACTTCGACGGCGCTCGCCGGCGGCGAGGCGCCGCTGCGGTTCCACTTCAACGGCACGGTCTTCTACGAGGACGAGGACGGGCGGCATGCAGCTCGTGCAGGTGCCGTGGGACCGCTCGTCCGCTTCACGATGCCGGTCGCGGCCTGGCGGCGGATGATCGCCGACGCACTACCCCTATCGCGGCTGGATCCCGCTCCGCGACGGACACCGTGACGCGGCTGCGAGCGGCGCAAGGCGCGCCGCGGCTCGCCCACGTTCGACGCCGCGTCGCCGAGCTGCTCGACGAGGCCGCGGAGGCGAGGCTGAGTGGAGCGACCTCGAAGCGCTGGTCGACTCGCTGCTCTACGAGGGCTACGCGCTCTACCCGTACACGCCGGGCGCGACCAAGAACGCGACGCCGACGCCGTTCGGGATCGTCTACCCGCCCGCCTACGCGGAGGCGAGCCCGAGCACCTTCGACCACCTGCGCGTCGGAGTGCGTGCTCGGCCGCGCCCGAGAGCGCCGAGCTCGACGGGCGACGGTCCGCTTCCTGCAGGCCGCGGGCGAGCGCCACCGGGCGACCGAGCGGCGGCTCGAGCTGCCCGCCGACGGACCTCGGCGAGCTGTCGACGCCGGGGTCGGCAGGACGTTCGCGTTCGACGGCGACGAGCCGGTCGAGGGCAGGGTCCGGCTGCGGGCGGAGCTGCTCGAGGCCGACCGGGCCGCGCGGTCCGGACTGTGCGTACACAACACGACTGACGCTCGCCGCCGGCGGACGAGCTGACGCGCGGCGGAGGCGCTGCGCTCCAGCCTGATCTCCACCCACGTGCTGATCGAGACCTCGGCCGGGGCGCTTCGTCTCGCCGCTCGAGCGCGACGGGACGGCCGGCGCCGTGGTCGCGGAGTGCGAGAGCGTCAACACGTTCCCCGTGCTCGCCAACCCGTCGGACACGCGCGATGCTGGGCGCCGCGATCGTGCTGCCCGACCATCCCCGCGATGGCGCCCGAGAGCCTGGGCAACCTGTTCGACAACACCGAGATCGAGGAGGCGCTCCTCCTCCACGTGCATGCGCTGTCCGACGAGGAGCGCGAGGAGATCGCGGGCCAGGACCCGGCGGTGCGCGAGATGATCGCGCGGGCCGCAGGCGACCACCCCGGAGGAGATCATGCGGCTGCACGGCCGGCTCGAGGAGACCGAGGATAAGCCGCCTCAACAACGGCGGGACTTCGCCTTCGGCTCAGAGGCGGAGCCAGGGCACCCCAACCCGGGCGAGGCGGAGGTCGCCATCGAGCGCGGCGTGGTCCGCAAGGGCGGCAAGGTCGTGCTGCGCCCGGCACCGGACGGCGCGACATCTACGACACGATGCTCGCCGGGCGCACGGCGACGGTCGAGCGCATCTACTTCGACTACGACGACCAGGTCCACGTCGGCGTCACCGTCGACGGACGACGCCGTCGCAGGAGCTGTTTCGCGAGACCGGGCGCTACATCTTCTTCAAGGGAGCGAGGTCGAGCTGCATGAGGCGGAGTCCGATAGGACGAAGCTGATCCGCGTTGTTGAGGCGGCTGACTGACCGACGAGCCGCAGATCCTCGTCGCCGGCGTCGGCAACTCCTGGCTCCAAGACGACGGATTCGGGAGCAAGGTGGTCGAAGCGCCTCGACGGCGCCGAGCTGCCGACGGGCGTGACGCGTGCTCGACTTCGGCACCGGAGGCCTCGACCTCGCCTACGAGCTGATGCGCGGTTACGACGCACTGGTCCTGGTCGACGTGAGCCGGCAGGGCGGCGAGCCGGGGACGCTCTACGTGATGGAGCCCGATCCGGCCGAGATCAAGCCGATCGACGACGGCGAGGTGATCAACCCGCACGGAATGGACCCGCAGACCGTCCTGCGTTTCGTCAAGACCGTCGGGGGCTGGCCCGGCAAGGTCGACGGTCGTCGCCTGCGAGCCCGCCGAGGTCGAGGAGATGGGATTGGAGCTCTCGCCCGCGGTGGCGGCAGCGGTCGAGCGCGCGGTCGACCTCGTGCTCGAAACGGTCGAGGAGCTGCGCAAGACCGACGCATACGAGGAGGCGAGTGCGGATGCACGAGCTCTCGATCAGCCAGGCGATCGTGGACACGGCGTTGCGACACGCGGGCGGGCGGAAGGTGACCGTCGTCGACGTCCGGATCGGCCGCCTGCGCCAGGTGGTGCCGGATTCGCTCGCGTTCTACTTCGAGATCGTCGCCCGAGACACCGACGTGCGAGGGCGCCGACCTGCGCATCGAGAACGTCGGCTCCGAGTTGCGCTGCCCGGCTTGCGGTGCGAGTGGGACCCCGCTCCGCCGCCACTCGCGACCCACGAGGCGCTGGCAGTGAAGCACCGCCCTGACCCGCCTTCCGTTGCCCGACTTGCGGCGAGGCCGGCGAGGTCCTGACCGGCGGCGAGCTCGAGGTCGAGTCGATCGAGGTTTCCGATGCGGTGCCGCCACGGGCTCCGCCTGAGCGAAGGAGGCAGCATGCACCGCACGAAGATCAAGGTCGCCGAGGACGCGCTGGACGCCAACGAGACGATCGCGCGCGCGAACAGCGACGACTTCGATCGTTCCGAGGTGCGTGTCGTCAACCTGATGAGCGCTCCGGGCGCCGGCAAGACGCACGCCTCCTCGAGGCGGCGCTGCGCGGCCTCGACGGCCTGCGCGCCGGCGTGCTGGAGGGCGACGTCGCAGGGCTCGCTCGACGCCGACCGGATCGCCGGCCTGCACGTCCCTGTCGACCCAGATCAACACCGATCAGGGCTTCGGCGGCGAGTGCCACCTCGACGCCAACATGGTGCGCTCGGCCATTCCCTCGCTCGCCCTCGACGCCATCGACCTGCTGGTGATCGAGAACGTCGGCAACCTGGTCTGCCCGGCCGAATTCCGGGTCGGCGAGGACGTCGGGCGATGGTCGCGTCGGTCACCGAGGGCGAGGACAAGCCGCTCAAGTACCCGCTGATGTTCCGCGCGTGCGAGCTGGTGGTGATCAACAAGATCGACCTGTTGCCGCACCTCGAGTTCGACGTGGACAGGCTCCTCGCCAACATCGACACCGTTAACCCCGGCGCGCGAGACGATGCTGGTCAGCGCCCGCACGGGCGAGGGCGTTGAGGTGTTCCGGGAGTGGCTGGCGGGCGTGCCCGCGCGGGCCGAAGCGCCGGCCTGAGGGGTCGACGCTGACGGCATGAACCCCGCCCTGGCCGAGCGGTTCGACGAACTGCTGGCGGTTCGCAGCCGCGCCAACGCAGCCTTCTTCGCAGCGGAGGCCGAACGACTCGCGGCCTGCTGCCACCGGATGGCGGAGCGGTTCGCACGCGGGGGCCGCCTGGTCGCGTTCGGGCTGTCGCCGGTGGCGCGCTCGGACGCGCGGCACATAGCCGTGGAGTTCGTGCACCCGGTGATCGTCGGCAAGAGGGCGCTCCCCGCGATCGGCCTCGCGCGCGAGGGCGGCGGCCTGCCGGGCCAGATCGAGTCGCTGTGCGAGCCGGACGACATAGCGATCGCCTTCGGGTGTGACGAGGAGGGCAGCGCCGAGACCGGGAAGCCCTCGCGCTGGCGCGCGATCGGGGATGCCTGACGATCGCGTTCGCGCCCGGGACCGGTGCCGATTGGGAGTTCGATCCTCCGACGGATGACCCGTACGCGCGACAGGAGCTGATCGAGACGCTCTACCACCTGCTCTGGGAGCTGGTGCACGTCTTCTTCGACCACCGCGGACTGCTGGAGGGCCGCGAGGCCAAGGCCGTTCACGATCCCGGCGCCTCGAGCTTCCTCTACCCGTTCCTCTCCGAATCCGAGACCGACCTCGACTCGGTGCTCGGGGACGTGCGCGCGCTCCGCCCTGATGAAGGCGGAGGAGGTCGGCGAGCTGCGGGATCGCAGACGCTCGACCGAGAACCGTGACGAGCTGCTCGACGCCTCCGGGGCGCTTCGCGACGCCTTCGGATCCGGGCGCAAGCTGCTGGCCTGGGCAACGGCGGGTCGGCGACGGACGCCATGGACCTGGTCGCGGACCTGCGCCCGCACCTGACCCCGCCCTCGACCTCACCGAGGACACGTCGATCCTGACCGCGATCGCGAACGACGTCGGGGTCGAGAGATGTTCCAGCGGCAGGTCATCGCCTATGGCCGTGAGGGCGACGTCGCGGTGGCGCTGTCCACCAGCGGCAATTCGACCAACATCATCGCCGCGCTCGTCGAGGCGCGCGCCCGCGGCCTGGTGACGCTGGCGTTCGTCGGGTACGACGGCGGCAGGGTGGCGGCCGAGTCCCTGGCCGACCACGTGATCGTGACCCGCTCGCAGCACATTCCGAGGATCCAGGAGGCGCAGGCCAGCGCCTACCACACGCTCGTCGAGCTCCTGGCATCCGAGTAGTGGCGGAGAGTGCCGGCCGCGCCCGGACGCGGATGCGGGTGACGGGGACGGTGCAGGGGGTGGGCTTCCGGCCGTTCGTGTTTCGCCTCGCGTCGGACCTGGAGCTGGGCGGCTGGGTGCTGAACGACGAGCGCGGCGTGCTGCTCGAGGTCGAGGGCTCACCGGACGCGCTCGAGGGCTTCGCGGCGCGCCTCGAGGCCGAGGCGCCGCCATTGGCGAGCATCGAGGGCGTGGTCCGGGACGAGACACCGGCTACCGGCGAATCAGGGTTCCGGATCGTCGCGTCCCCGACGGGCGGGGAGGCGCAGGCGCCGGTCGCGCCCGATACGGCGACCTGCGCCGAGTGCCTGGCGGAGCTACTGGACCCGGCGGACCGTCGCTACCGGTATCCGTTCACGAACTGCACGAACTGCGGCCCGCGGTTCACGATCGTGCGCGGGCGTGCCGTATGACCGGCCCCTCACGACGATGGCCGGCTTCGAGATGTGCGAGGCGTGCCGGGCCGAGTACGAGGATCCGGGCGACCGGCGGTTCCACGCGCAGCCGAACGCGTGCCCGGTGTGCGGCCCCGCTGCTCGGATGCTCACGGCCGACGGATCCCGATCCCACCAGCCGCCGGGGACGCGGTGGCGCACGCGGCGGAGCTCATCGCCGAGGGTGCGATCCTCGCGGTCAAGGGCCTCGGCGGCTATCACCTCGCCTGCCTGGCGGACTCGGAGTCGGCCGTCGCCGAACTGCGCGCCCGCAAGCATCGGGAGGACAAGCCGTTCGCGCTGATGGTTCGCGATGTCGTCGCGGCGGAGACGCTGATCGAGCTGAGGTCCGGCGATCGCGAGCTGCTCGACCGTCTCGAGCGCCCGATCTTGATCGCCCGGCGCCGGCCTGGCGCCGGGGTCGCCTGCGGCGGTTGCGCCCGCGCTCGCGTGACCTGGGCGTGATGCTCCCGTACACGCCGCTTCACCACCTGCTGCTCGCGGGCTCCGGTCGGCCGCTGGTGATGACCTCGGCAAACGTCTCCGACGAGCCGATCGCATACCTGGACCGTGACGCGCTCGCGCGCCTTCGCGAGATCGCCGACGCGTTTCTGGTCCATGACCGGCCGATCCACATGCGCACCGACGACTCGGTGGTGCGCGCCCTGGGCGACGAACCGGGACTGATCCTCATGCGGCGCTCGCGGGGCTACGTGCCGATCAGCACCGCCCTGCCGGAACCCGTCCGGGTCCCCGTCCTCGGCTGCGGCGCCGAGCTCAAGAGCACTTTCTGCGTGGCGAAGGGCGAGCGGGCCTGGGTGGGCCATCACATCGGCGACCTCAAGAACTGGGAGACGCTCGAGTCCTTCCGCGAGGGCGTCGAACACTTCCAGCGACTCTTCGCCGTCAGCCCGGGTCTGGTCGCGCACGACATGCACCCGGACTATCTCTCCACGCGCTACGCGCTCGAACGGGAGGGGGCGGAGACCGTGGCCGTGCAGCACCACCACGCCCATCTCGCGGCGTGCCTCGCCGAGCATGGGGAGCGCGGACCGGCGGTCGGCGCGATCTTCGACGGGACCGGGTACGGCAGCGACGGCACGGTATGGGGTGGCGAGCTGCTGACGGGAGGTCTTGGCGAGTTCGAGCGGTCGGGGATGCTGATGCCGGTGCGGCTCCCGGGCGGGGACGCCGCGGTGCGCGAGCCGTGGCGCATGGCGGCGGCGTGGCTGGCGCACGCGCTCGACGAGGAGGTGCCGGAGATCCCGCGGCCCTCGCAGCCGACGCGGGGGGCGACTGGGAAACCGTCTGCGGGTTGGTCCGAAGTGGCGCCGGATCGCCCGTCACCACGAGTGTGGGCCGGCTGTTCGACGCGGTCGCGGCGCTCTGCGGCGTTCGTGCCCGCGTGAACTACGAGGGGCAGGCGGCTGCGGAGCTCGAGGGGGTGGCCGATCCGGCCGACCGGGGCGAGTATCGGATCGAACTCGAGGGAGGCGCCGGGGCACCGTTGGTGCTCGATCCGCGCAGCGCGATCCGCACCGTCACCTCCGAAGTGGCGGGCGGCACCGCCGTGGCGGCCGTAGCGGCCCGGTTCCACAACGGCCTCGCCGCGGCCACGGCCGCCGCGTGCGCACGGGAATGCGAGCGATCGGGCCTTGATCTCGTCGTCCTCTCTGGCGGCGTCTTCCAGAACCGGCTGCTGCTCGAGCGGACGCTGGAGCGGCTCCGCTCGGCCGGCCTCCGCACCCTGATCCCCGAGAAGCTCCCGCCGAACGACGGTGGCATCGCGTATGGCCAGGTGGCGGTAGCGAGCGCCCGGCTCAGGTGAGCCCGACGTACCAGAGGCCGAAGAGCATTCCGAACACTCCGAGCACAGGGATCAGGACCGACCGGTAGATCGGCTCGATGGCGGGCCGGGTCAGGATCCAGGTGAATGCAGCGGTGCACGCGGCCATGGAGACAACCGACATCGGAGCGAATACCGCGAGCGCGAGCGCAGCCTCGAGCTGCGAGGGAAGAGCGGCGATGAGGAGGAGCACCACGGCCCCGGATCCCGCGAGCCCGTGCAGGACGCCGATCGCGAACGCCTGGCGCGGGCTCCGCACCTCCTGGTGGCGGTGCGGGCGGTCGGAGCGATGAAGGTGTCGGTGGGCAACCGCCGGGTCCGAATGACCATGGGCAGCCGACCGGTAATCGCCTCGCCACCACTTGAAGAGAACCCGGGCGGCGAGGAACAGGATGACGACCCCGACGGCTCGCTCAGCGCCGGTCTCGAGCCACGAGGGAAGCTCGGACTTGAACGCGATCAGCGGCAGCCCGATCACAAGGAGCGTGGCCGCGTGCCCCGCACCCCACCAGGCGCCCAGCCGCGCGGCCTCGCGATTGCCGGCGTCGTCGGAGGCGACGAGTGAGGTGACCGCCACGAGGTGGTCGGGATCCGACGCATGGCGGAGCCCGAGCAGGAATGCCAGCCCGAGCGCCACCAGCAGCCCCGCGCCCTCGAACAGGCTCGTCAGCGACTCGTCGAGGTGCTCGATCGGCTGGTAGAGGAAGTCGAAGCTCATCCCGGCTCGCTGCATCGCGGGCAAAGGCCGACGATCGGGAAGTGCGTGAACGCGGCCTCGTAGCCGAACCGCTCACGGACCGCCGATCGGATCGCCTCCAGGTCCTCAGCCGAAGCCTCGCGGCGCGCACCGCAGCGGTCGCAAACGACGTATCCCGCGGCGAACGAGCCCGTCAGCGCGTAGAGGCCCGGCCCATGTCCGAGGTGCACGTGGCGGACGAGGCCGATCGCCTCGAGCCGCTCGAGGTTCCGGTAGACCGAGGCCGAGTCCGACTGGTTTCCGGCGGCCGCCAGCTCGTCCGCGGTCTTGGGGCCATCGGCCGCAAACAGCGCTTCGAGAAGCAGCCGGCGAGCCGATGAGACGCGCATCCCGCGCTCGCGGACCGCGGTGATCGCCTCGTCGAGGTCGTGGGCAATCAGCGGGGGAGCCGTATGCGTCGACGTCACAGTCGCGGGCTGCCCGTAATTGCAAACAAGTTGCAGGAGAGACTACCCCGCCCCATGCGCACCGTCAACCCGCGCTAGATCATGCCGCCCTTCGGCGGGATCACCCACAGGTACTCGGCGAACCGCACGACGGTTGCGGGGTCGAGCTCCCCGACCGTCGCGGCATCCCGTTCGCGCATCTGGGCGGCGAGATCACTCCACGCCCGCGCCACCTTCGCGGCGCGCGCGAGCGGCCCCCAGGCGCCGGCGGAGCCGATTGTCTCAGCGCGGCCCTCGGCCTCGGTCAGCGTCAGCTCCCCGAACGGCACGTAACGCTCGCCCTGGTGGACCTCCGCGCGCAGGGCGGCCGCAAGGCGTTCGGGATCGGGCGCTTCAGAGCTCATCTCCCCGATTCATCGTAGACCGGCGGGAAAAAAGGCCCAATTCCCTATCGACTTGAGGGACATCTGCTACCTTGCCGATCCTTCTCAACTAAACCAATCGAGAAAGGCAAGAATCTGTACCATGCAATCGATGAAGAGCAAGTTCGCCACAGCGTTGGCGCTGCTCGTCCTTCCGATCGGGGTGGCCGCATGCGGCGGATCATCCGATGCAGCGGGAAGCGATGATGGCGGCTCAGGCTCCGGCGGGAGCATCGATCTGGTCGCGTACTCGACGCCGCAGACGGCGTACGAGGAGGATCTGATTCCGGCATTCCAGGCCACGCCCGAGGGCGAGGGCGTGGAGTTCTCCGCGTCGTTCGGCTCGTCGGGCGACCAGTCCCGCGCGGTCGAGGCGGGCCAGCCCGCCGGGTTCGTCCACCTGCCGATCGAGCCGGACATCACGCGTCTCGTCGACGCCGGCCTGGTGCAGCCCCGACTACGCGGAGACCGAGGACGAACGGCGGCGTCGTGCAGACGTCGGTCGTCGCCTTCGGCATGCGGCCGGGCAACCCGAAGGACATCCAGGGCTGGGAGGACCTCGTGCGCGATGACGTCGAAGTCGTGACCCCGAACCCGTTCACCTCGGGCGGCGCCCGCTGGAACATCATGGCCGCGTACGGCCAGGCGATCAACAACGGCGCGTCCGAGGAGGAGGCGCTGGACGTTCGTCGAGCGAGGTGCTGCGAGAACACGGTCGTTCAGGACGCGAGCGCGCGTGACTCGCTGAACACGTTCGTCGGCGGTCAGGGCGACGTGCTCATCTCGTACGAGAACGAGGCATCGGCGCCCAGAATGCCGGCGAGGAGATGGAGTAGATCGTCCCCGACGACACGATCCGGATCGACACGATCGCCGTGCTCCCCGAGGGCGCCGAGCGATCGTCGCAGGCGTTCCTCGACTTCCTCTTCTCCGAGGAGGCGCAGACGCTGTTGGCCGAGAACGGCTACCGGCCCGGTCGACAAGGCGGTCGCGAAGGAGTTCGCGGACGAGTTCCCCGAGCCGTCCGGGCCTGTTCGACATCGAGCAGTTCGGCGGCTGGGAGGTGGCCGCTCAGCGAGTTCTTCGACCCGGAGAACGGCAAGGTCGCCGACATCGAGCGCGAGCTCGGAGTGGCAACGGTCATCGATGAGCATGTCGCGAAAGCTGATGGCCAAGTACCGACGATCGCACACGCCGAGACTCCCCCCGAGGCGGGTTGCAGTGCCCCGCCTCGGGGGGCCCGGCCTTACCAGGGGCCTGGTCGTCGGCGTATCTGTCGATCATGGTGCTGCTGCCGATCGCGGCGGTGGTGTCGCGGTCGTTCGAGGACGGCTGGGGCGCGTTCTGGAACGCGATCTCCCGCAGCAGGCCGTGGCGGCGATGGAGCTGACGTTGATCGCCTCGCTGTCGTGGTCGCGATCAACGCGCATCTTCGGGACGATCATCGCCTGGGTGCTCGTCCGCGACGAGTTCCCCGGCAAGCGCTACGTGAACGCGATCATCGACCTGCCGTTCGCCCTGCCGACGATCGTCGCGGGCCTGACGCTCCTCGCTCTCTACGGCGAACACACGGGATCCTGGGAATCAGCGGCGTGCAGGGCACGAAGATCGGCGATGATCATGGCGCTGCTGTTCGTGACGCTTCCGTTCGTCGTTCGCGCGGTGCAGCCGGTCCTGATCGAGCTCGACCAGGACATGGAGGAGGCGGCCGCGTCGCTGGGCGCAAGCCGCTCACGATCTTCCGCCGGGTCGTGCTGCCCGAACCTGACGCCCGCGATGTTCGCCGGCGTCGCGCTGGCGTTCGCGCGGGCGATCGGCGAGTTCGGCTCGCTGATCCTGATCTCGGGGAACATGCCGTTCAAGACCGAGGTCGCCTCGGTTTTCATCTTCAAGCAGGTCGAGGCGGGCAACGAAGCGGCGGCGGCGTCCGTTTCCGTGGTGCTGCTGGCCATTTCGGTCGCCGTGCTGTTCTTCATCAACTGGTTCGGGAGGAGGGCGGCGAAGGGATGACCGCCGACGCTGCTCCCCAGAAGAACATCGTGCGCGGCGGCCGTGGGACGCGGATGGGGCTGCGCTCGCTCGCGCTGGGCTACCTGGCCGTGCTGCTGATCATCCCGGTGATCGTCATCATCTCCAAGGCGTTCGAGGACGGGATCGGCAACGTGTTCGACACGCTGACCACCCCCGAGGCGCAGCATGCGTTCTGGCTGACGCTCGTGATGGTCGCGGTCGCGGTCCCGCTCAACACGATCTTCGGCGTCGCCTGCGCGCTGGTGCTGGTGCGCCAGAAGTTCCGCGGCAAGGCACTCGATCAACGCGCCTGATCGACCTCCCGTTCGCGATCTCACCGGTGGTCATCGGCCTCGCGCTGGTGCTCGTCTACGGGTCGCTCGACGGCTGGTTCGGCGCCTGGCTGCTCGAGCAGGGGATCAGGGTGATCTTCACGCCGATCGGGATGGCGCTCGCGACGATGTTCGTCTCGCTGCCGTTCGTGGTGCGCGAGGTCGAGCCCGTGCTGCGCGAGATCGGCGAGGACCAGGAGCAGGCCGCGAGCACGCTGGGCGCCAACGGCTGGCAGACGTTCTGGCGGATCACATTGCCCGCGATTCGCTGGGGCGTCACCTACGGCGTGGTGCTCGGGACCGCCCGCGCGCTCGGCGAGTTCGGGGCGGTGTCGATCGTCTCGGGCCGGATCTCTGGCGAGACCGAGACGCTGCCGCTCTTCGTCCAGAAGCAGTTCGAGACGTTCAACGTCTCGGGCGCCTACGCGGCGGCCCTGGTACTGGCGCTGATCGCCCTGGCGACGCTGTTCGCGCATGAACCTTGTCCGCAAGCGCGACTCGAAGACGACGTCGCCGGTAACTCTCGGAAAGACCCAGGAGGTCGAACCGCATGAGCATCGTCGTTGAGAACGCAACCAAGAAGTTCGGGGACTTCGTCGCGCTCGACGAGGTCTCGATCGAGGTGCCGGACGGCTCGCTGACCGCGCTGCTCGGCCCCTCCGGGTCGGGCAAGTCGACGCTGCTGCGCGTCGATCGCCGGCCTCGAGACGCCGGATTCGGGCCGCGTGGTGATCTCCGGCCAGGACATGACGAAGGTCGCGGTTCAGGACCGTCACGTCGGGTTCTGCTTCCAGCACTACGCCGCCTTCAAGCACATGACGGTGCGCGACAACGTGGCGTTCGGGCTCAAGATCCGGAAGAAGGGCAAGGAGGAGACCGAGGGGCGGGTGCGCGAGCTGCTGCGACTGGTCCACCTCGAGGGGTTCATCGACCGGTATCCGTCGCAGCTGTCGGGCGGACAGCGTCAGCGCATGGCGCTCGCGCGGGCACTCGCGGTCGAGCCGAAGGTGCTGCTGCTGGACGAGCCGTTCGGCGCGCTCGACGCGAAGGTGCGCGAGGAGCTTCGCGCCTGGCTGCGCCGACTCCATGACGAGGTCCACGTGACGACGATCTTCGTCACCCACGACCAGGAGGAGGCGATGGACGTCGCCGAGCAGATCGTGGTGATGAACGACGGCGCAGGTCGAGCAGGCCGGCGGCCCGCGCGACCTCTACGAGCATCCGGAGACCGAGTTCGTGATGGGCTTCGTCGGCCCGGTCAACCGGGTCGGGAAGGAGTTCATCCGCCCGCACGACCTCGTCGTCCAGCACATCCCCGAGGAGGGCGCGGTCGAGGCGATGATCGAGCGGATCGTTCACCTCGGCTTCGAGGTACGGGTCGAGCTGGAGCTCGCCGAAGGCGATCCGCTCTGGGCGCAGCTGACCCGGGCGCAGGCCGAGGAGCTGGAGCTGGCGGAGAAGCAGATCGTCTACGTGCGGCCGTCGCGAAAGAAGGTGTTCGACGAAACCGGCCCGCGGACCGAGGAGCTCGTCCTCGCGTAGGGCGGTGATGCCAGGTGGAGCTCGCGGAGCTGGTTGCCTGGGGGCTGTTCGCGGTGATCTTCGCGTTCCTCGGCATGGTGCTCGGCGCGACCTGGAAGCAGATGCACGACGAAGCGCGCGCAGCAGGCGTGATCCGGCGGCGGCGCTCGCCACATCGCCCGGCGGGGGTTGGTGTGGCGAGCGGCGCCGCCGGGTCTAGCGCTCGAGCGCTGACTCGGGATGGTCGGCGAGCTCGCGCACGGGCTCGGGCAGAGCGCCGGCGACGACGTCGGCAAGGGTGACCGTCTCCAACACGCTCCGGACGTTCGCCCGCAGCGCGACCCAGACGTCCTTCAGCGGCTCGGCCGCGCCGCCGTAGGCGAGCTCGTCGGGGGGCGCGCCCCGCACCGATGCGAGCGGCCCGTCCACCGACCGGATCACCTCGGCGATCGTGATGTCGTCGGCGGGCTTCGCGAGCCAGTAGCCGCCCTCCTGGCCGCGCCGGCTGTGCACGAGGCCCTGCTGGCGCATCTCGGTGAGGATGTTCTCGAGAAACCGCAGGGGGATCTCCTGGGCGGCGGCGATGACCTCACCCTTGATCGGCTCCTCGGCGGGCTCACTGGCGAGCTCGACCGCGGCGCGGACGGCGTAATCGGCCTTGGCGGAGACTCGCATGGGGTCATTCAACACGACCGGGGCCCTCCCGAGGCGCTCTAGGATCGTCGGGCCCCCGTAGCTCAGCGGTCAGAGCGCTGGACTTTTACTCCAGGCGTCGAAGGTTCGACTCCTTCCGGGGGCACATACTTGGTCGGCTTTCTCCCCCCGTACGCCTCCCAGGGGTACTGAGGGAGAAACTCGGCTCGCGCCGCGGTGTGCGCTCGCTAGGGTCGCCCGTGTGCTCTCGCAGCTCGCAGCAGCAGCTCTCGCCGCTCTCGCCCTTGCGCCCATTGGCGCAAGCGAGGATCCGGCCGAGCGCGGACGCCCCGATCCCCTCCAAGGCCAGCGAATCGCGATCGACCCCGGCCACAACGGCCGCAACGGCGCCAATCCCGACCGGATCAACAAGACCGTCCCGATCGGCAATGGCGAGCGCAAGGCGTGCGACACGGTCGGCACCCAGACCGCGTCCGGGTACGCCGAGCACGCCTACACGATGAGCGTCGCCCGCAAGCTCAAGCGCCTTCTCAAGGCCGAGGGCGCCCGCGTCAAGCTGACGAGAAAGAACGACAAGGGCGTCGGACCCTGCATCAACCGCCGCGCCAGGATCGGCAACAGCTTCGAGGCCGACGCCGCCGTCTCGATCCACGCGGACGGCGGGCCGGCCTCCGGACGCGGCTTCCACGTCATCTACTCAACCCGAATCGACGGGCTCACCGACGACATCTACCGGCCGTCGAGGAAGCTCGGCCGCTCGCTGCGGAACGCCTACGGAAAGCGAACGGGCATCCCGCGGTCCACCTACGCCGGCTCGAACGGGCTCGACAAGCGCTCCGACCTCGGCGGCCTGCGCCTCTCCGACGTCCCCAAGGTCTTCATCGAGACCGGGAACATGCAAAACGGCGCCGACGCGCGGGACCTGGAGCGCTCCAGCTTCCGCAAGCGCATCGCCCGGGGCATCCGCGACGGCATCCGGCGCTTCCTGAACGACCGCTGACGCGGAGCTAGTCGCCGGACCGCAGCCGGTAGCCCATGCCGCGCACGGTCTCGATCCGTTCCTCGCCGAGGTTCTTGCGCAGATACCCCACGTACACCTCGACCACGTTCGACCCCGGGTCGTAGTCGTAACCCCAGACGTGCGCCAGGAGCTGCTCGCGCGAGTCGCCGCCGCGGCTGCCCTTGCGGGACCCGTCATGGCTGCCGCCTCGCGAGCCGTCGCGGGCCTTGTCACGATCGTCCTCGTCCTCGGCGACCAGCTCGCGAGCATCGTCGTCGCGCTTTCCGTTGGCACGTCGGCCACCGATGTGGTGACGAGGGCGCTCACCGTGCCGAACGTGAGGACGACCTGAGAGTCTTCTCAGGCTTCTCGGCCTAGTGGCGGAAGTGGCGCCGGCGGGTGAAGACCATCGCGGCGCCGCGGTCGTCGACAGCCGCGATCACCTCGTCGTCGCGCTTCGCGCCGCCCGGCTGGATCACCGAGGTGGCGCCCGCGTCGAGCGCGCCGAGGGGGCCGTCGGCGAACGGGAAGAACGCGTCCGACGCCACTGCCGTGCCCGCGAGGGGCTCGGGATCCCCCTCGAAAGCGTCCGCGGCCTTCTCGACCGCGATCCGCACGGAGTCCACCCTGCTCATCTGCCCGGCGCCGATCCCCCGTGTCGCGCCGTCGCGGGCGAACACGATCGCGTTCGACCGGACGTGCTTGCAGACCTTCCACGCGAACAACAGGTCCCGCCACTGCTCGTCGGTCGGCTGTATGGAGGTGGCCACCTCCATCTGCTCACGTCCCTCCTCGAGCAGATCGGGCGTTTGGACAAGGAGTCCGCCGCGCACCCTCTTCAGGTCGCGCTCGCGCGGCTCGGGATCGCTCAGCTCGGCGTTGTGCAGGATCCGGATCGCCTCCTTCTGCGTCAGCACGTCCATCGCGTCGTCGGAGAAGTCCGGCGCCACGAGCACCTCGACAAAGGTCTCGTTCAGCGCCTCCGCGAGCGCGCGGTCGACGGGCCGGTTGAGCGCGATCACACCACCGTAGGCGGAGAGTGGATCGCAGGCCAGCGCCTTCTCGTAGGCCTCGCCGACGGTGTCCGCGATTGCGCCGCCGCACGGGTTGTTGTGCTTGACGATCACGGCCGCCGGCTCGTCGAACTCGGCCAACAGCTTGCTCGCCGCGTCGAGGTCCAGGACGTTGTTGAACGAGAGCGCCTTGCCGTGCAGCTTCGAGACCTTCGCGAGCACGTGCGAACGCGCGCCAGACTCGACGTAGAGCGCGCCCTTCTGGTGCGGGTTCTCTCCGTACGAGAGCTCCAGGAACTTCTCGTACGCGAACACCCAGTACTGCGGGAACGCCTCATAACGCAGCCCGAACCAGCGCGAGATGGCGGCGTCGTAGCCGGCGATGTCGGCGAAGGCCTCGTTGGCAAGCCAGTGCCGCGTCTCCTCGGAGATCGTCGCGTCGCCGGCTTCGAGCTCGGCGAGCACGGCGTCGTAACTCTCCGGCCGAACCACGACGGCAACCGAGTGGTGGTTCTTCGCAGCGGCGCGGATCATCGTCGGCCCGCCGATATCGATGTTCTCGACCGCCTCCGCCTCGGTCACGTCCTGTCGCGCGACCGTTTCCTGGAACGGGTACAGGTTCACGCACACGAGGTCGATCGGCTCGATCCCATCCGCCGCGAGTGCGGCCATGTGCTCCGGGTCGTCGCGCTTCGCCAGCAGGGCGGCATGGAGGCGCGGATGGAGCGTTTTCACGCGGCCGCCGAGGATCTCCTCCTGGCCGGTGAACTCCGCGACGTCGGTCACCTCGAGCCCCGCGTCGCGAATCGCCGATGCGGTGCCGCCCGTTGACAGGAGCGCGATGCCCAGCTCGCTCAGTCCTCGTGCGAAGTCGACCACTCCCGTCTTGTCGGACACCGAGATCAGGGCGCGGCGCACGCGGACCGGAGCACCGGCGGGGGGAGCGCCCCCCTCCGTCGCCTCGACGTCTTGGACCATCGGGTCGGGCATCAAGCTGCCACTCTAATCGCCGGGGGCGATGAGGACGTGACGCGGATTCGCCGGGTCGAACGACACACGCCCGGCCGCGATCAGTCGGATCGCCTCCGGCAGCAGCATGTGTTCGGTCACGTGGATGGCCCCCTCGAGAGCGGCACGGTCGCGATCGTCGGGAACCGGGATCGGGCGCTGGAGAATGATCGGCCCCGTATCCACCCCCTCGTCGACGAAATGGACGGTGACCCCGGTGACGCGCACTCCGTGGTCCATTGCCTGCCCGATCGCATCCAGCCCCGGAAACGACGGCAGAAGCGCCGGGTGGACGTTGACGATCCGGTTCTCGAAGCGCGCGATGAACGCCGGCGAGAGCAGCTGCATGTAGCCGGCGAGCACGACCAGCGCCACCTCGTGCCGTTCGAGCCAGTCGGCGAGTGCGGCGTCGCGCGCCTCGCGGTCGGCGAACCCGGACGCCGGGAACACCTCGCTGGCGATCCCCGCGTCGCCGGCGCGGTCCAGTGCCGTCGCGCCCGGCTTGTCGGAGGCAACCGCCACGACCTCCACACCGTCGCGCCCGTGAACGGTGTCAAGGACTGCCTGGAGGTTCGTGCCGGTACCCGAGGCGAGCACCGCAACCCTAAACATCAGCCGCCTCCAAAACGGCAGGGCTCGGCTTCGCCCAAATAAGCCGGCTCAACAACGCCGGGGCTTCGGCTTCGCCTCGCTGGGGCTCCGCCTCACGGTTCACGCGGCTTCGGCCTCGGAAACCACGAGCTTCGGGAACCGCCCGCCCGTCGACTCGAGCGACCCGGCGGTGATCATCGCGTCGACCTCGGCGAGCAGGTCATCCGCGCGCCAGTCGCCGAACTCGCCGTATCCGGGCAGTTCGTCGTAGCCGTACTTCAAGACGACCTTGCTGCGCCCACCGCGCAGGATCTCGACGCAGCGCGTGCGTCCCACCGCCGGGGACGCCGCGTCCACGACGGCGATGATCGCCGTCCGCGCGTCGCCGTCGCCCGTGGCCACCGCCCGTTTCGGGGGCGCGGCCGCGACACGCAGGGGCCCATCGCAGACGTCGCAGCACCGGCCCTCCGCATGCGGCGTCGTTCGGTCCCCGAAGTGCTTGAGGATTGCCGCTCGCCGGCACGCCTCCCCATCCACGTATCCCCAGACCGCGCGGTACTGTGCCCAGCGCTGGTTCTTGGCCTCCGGATCCTCGGTTTGGTTGATGAAGAAGACGTGGAGGCCCTTGTCCTGCGGGTTCGCGAGCAGGACGCAGCGCGAGGGCAGGCCGTCACGCCCCGCCCTGCCGGCCTCCTGGTAGTAGGCCTCGAGCGACGAAGGCACCGCCTCGTGGATCACGGTACGGACGTTCGCCTTGTCGACGCCCATCCCGAATGCGTTGGTCGCGACGACCACCGGCGCGTCACCGGACATGAACGCCCTCTGCGCCTCGGCGCGGGGAGCCCGCTCCATACCGGCGTGGTACGAGGGGACGGGTTCGCCGAGCTCGCGGCTCAGCCGCGCCGCGGTCGCGTCTGTGCGCTTGCGGGTGCCGGAATAGACGATCGCCGGCAATGCGCCGGGCTCCCGAAGGAGCGCCGAGACCGCATGCTCCCGCGCACGATCGCCGCGGACGGGGGCCACGTCGTAGGAGAGGTTCGGGCGCTCGAACCCGGTCGCGATGCGCACCGGATCGCGCAGCCCCAGGCGGCGGACGATGTCGACCGCGACGCGCGGGGTCGCGGTCGCTGTCGCCGCGAAGATCGACGTGGCCCCCAATCGCTTCGCGACCTCTCCGAGCCGGTGATACTCGGGCCGAAAGTCGTGACCCCACTGGCTGACGCAATGGGCTTCGTCGACGACGAACATCCCCACCCGGCCCTTCAGCTGCTCGCCGAACCCGGGGGTCCAGAACCGCTCGGGCGCGACGTACAGCAGCCGGATCTCGCCGGCCAGTGCCCGTCGCAGCGACTGGGCGTTCTGCGTGCTGTCGCGCTGCGCATTCACCAGCTCGGCCCGGTCCCCGAGCCCCTCCACCTGGTCCTGCATCAGCGAGACCAATGGCGAGACCACCACGGTCAGCCGCTCCATGTCCTCGAGCGCGGGCAGCTGATAGCAGAGCGACTTCCCGGCGCCCGTCGGCATCACCAACAGGATGTCCCGGCCCGCCACCGCCGCCTCAACGGCCTCGCGCTGCCCCGGGCGAAAGCCGGGGAAGCCGAAGTGCCGCTGGAGCGCGTCGGCCGGCAATTCGGTCAGCTGACGGGGATCGTGGCGATCTCTTCGAGCGCGAACTTGCCGTTCGCACTGTCCGCCTTGCCCAGCGGATAGTCGCCCGTGAAGCACGCATCGCAGTGCACCGCCCGCGGGGTCCCGACGGCCTCGTACACGCCGTCGAGCGAGAGGTACGCGAGCGAGTCCGCCTTGAGCTCCGTAGCGATCTCCTCGACCGTGCGGTCGTGGGCGATCATCTCCTCGCGGGTCGACATGTCAACGCCGTAATGGCAGGGGTTGCGGATCGGCGGCGCGGAGATGCGCAGGTGGACTTCGGCGGCGCCGGCGTCCCGCAGCATCCCGACGATCTGGCGGGTCGTGTTGCCGCGCACGATCGAGTCGTCAACCACCACGACGCGCTTGCCGGCGAGGATTTCGGGCAGCGGGTTGAACTTCATCCGCAGGCCGTGCTTGCGGAGCTCCTGCCCAGGCTGGATGAAGGTCCGCGCCACGTAGCGGTTCTTGATCAGCCCGTCGTCCTTCGGCAAGCCGGCGGCGCGGGCGAAGCCGTTCGCGGCCGGGTTGCCTGAGTCGGGCACCGAGATCACGAGGTCCGCGTCAACCGGCGCCTCGCGCCAGAGGATCTCGCCCATCTTGCCGCGCACCTCCTGCAGGACGTGGCCCTCCAGGCGGCTGTCCGGACGCGAGAAGTAGATGTGCTCGAACACGCACTGTGCCGGGCGCTCCGGCTCGACCACCTGCCGGGTCTCGATGCCGCGCTCGCCGATCGAGATCAGCTCGCCCGGCTGGACCTCGCGCAGGAGCTTGGCGCCGATGATGTCGAACGCGCAGCTCTCCGAGGCGACGCAGTACTGGTCGTCCAGCTGGCCCAGGGAGAGCGGCCGGACGCCGTGGGGATCGCGGAACGCGACCACGGCCCGCTTCGTCATCGCCACGGTCGAGTAGGCGCCCTCGAGCCGCGGCATCACCGCCTCGACCGCGTTCTCGATCGGCCGCTCCTCGTTCACCGAGAGCAGGGCGGCGATGATCTCCGAGTCCGAGGTGCCGCGTAGGCGAACTCCGCGCTCGGCGAGCTCGTTGTAGAGCTCGACCGCGTTCGTCAGATTGCCGTTGTGGGCAAGCGCCACCTCGCGACCGTCGTCGCGCCAGACCGGCTGGGTGTTCTCCCACGAGCCGCCTCCGGTGGTGGAGTACCGGACGTGCCCAATGGCCATGTCGCCGTCGAGGGCGCGGAGCTTCTGCTCGTCGAACACCTGGGAGACGAGGCCGGTGTCGCGCATCGTGGTGATATGGCCGCCCTCGCAGGTCGCGATCCCGGCCGACTCCTGACCCCGATGCTGCAGCGCGTAGAGAGCGAAGTAGGCGAGCTTCGCCACCTCTGTGTCCGGCGCGTACACGCCGAACACCCCGCACTCGTCGCGCGGGCCGTCGCGATCGGAAATCGGATCGGAAGAGCGGTCCTGCTCGGGCCGCATTGGAGAATTCATAAGGGCGTCGCGGGCTCGTTTCAGAGACTTGCGAAGCAGGCGATCTGCCTGAAGGACAAGGCTAGCAGCGCACTCGGACCCGGACCGTGCCTCGGAGCACGCGATTTGCGCGGTATTTGGATCGGATCGGCTATCGGTCCGGGCGCAGTTCCGTCACGGTCGAGTCGCCGAAGTCCGCCGTCCAGACGGAGTCCGGCCCGACCGCGATGCTCGCCGGTTGCGCGCCGACGGGGATCGGGTCGCCTACGATCTCGCCCGCCTGGGGGTCGATGCGGTCGACGGTCCCGTCCTCGCCGTTCGCGACCCAGACGTAGCCGAGGCCGAAGGCGATGCTGCGCGGCAGCGCGCCCACCGCGATCGGATCGTCGACCATCTCGCGGGACCCCGGGTCGAAGCTCGTCACCTCGCCGTTCACGTTGTCGGCGACCCACAGCTCCCCGTCGCCGAGGACGAGGTCGTTCGGGCGGGGCCCGGCGTCGATCGGCCTGCCGCTGAGCCGTGAAAGCTCGGCGTCGATGAACATGACGGTGCCGTCATCCCGGTTCGCGACCCAGACGCCGTTCTCCGCGACCGCCAGAGCCGACGGATGGTCGCCGACCGTGATCGTGTCGGCAATCTCCGTGCCTCCGTCCGAGGGATCGACGCGCGACACGCTGTTGCTGCCCGCGTTCGCCACCCAGACGTCCTCGGTGCCGATCACCACGTCGGAGGGCTCGCTCCCAACCCGCTCCGTGGCCTGCACGTTGCCCGTGGCGGGGTCGATCCGCACCAGCTGGTCGCGCCGGCGATCGACGACCCAGACCGAGTCGAAGCCCACTGCCACCGCGGTCGGCGCGCTGCCGATCGGGAACGACTCCGGCTCCTCCGGGGCGTCCAGCCGCAGCGACGTCACGCTTTCGGCCGGCGGACTCGCCACCCACACACGGCCCGGCCCCACCGTGATTCCGAGCGGTCCGTCCGGCACCGTGTTGGCCTCCGTCTCGACCGCCGGCGCCGCCGGCCCCTCATCGTCGAGCGTCGCGATCAACACGATCGCCGCCGCCACCGCAACCAGCCCGGCGATGCCCGCCGCCAGGAACAGCCGCCGGGCCCCGAGGCGATCTCGCGCCGGCGCGGTCAGCCGCTCCGTGGTCGCGACACTCGAAGCACCCGCCGCCCGCTCGAGCTCGGCCGCGAACTCACCGGCCGACGCCGGCCGGTCATCGGGGCTGATCGCCATGCCACGCGTCAGCGTCTCGCGGACCTTCGACGGCACGTCCGGCCCGGCCTCGGGCCGCGGCGCGTTCGCGTGGGCGAACATCGTCGCCAGCTGGGTATCGCGCGCGAACGGGGGCTCGCCGGTCAGCACGTGGAACGCTACGCAGGCCAATGAGTAGACATCGGCGCGGCGGTCCACGGCCTCGCCCTCGACCTGCTCCGGCGCGACGTAGTCGACGGTGCCGACGAACTGCCCGGTGCTGGTCAGGGCATCCCCGGCCTCGGCCAGCTTGCTGATCCCGAAGTCCCCGAGGAACGCCCGGCCGTCCTCGAGCAGGATGTTCGCGGGCTTCACGTCACGATGAACCAAGCCGGCTGCATGTGCCGCGTCGAGTCCCCCGGCGACCTGGTGCACGAGGTCCACGGTCTCGTCGAGACGGAGCCGCCCGCGGTCGGCGAGGACCTCCGCCAGGCTGGGACCGTCCACGAACCGCATCACGAGGTAGAGGCGGCTGTCCTCCTCCCCGGCGCGATACACCGGGATCACGTTCGGGTGCTCGATCGCGGCGGCCTGGCGTGACTCCCGGCGAAAACGTTCGCGGAACTCGTCGTCGGCCGAGCGCTCGGCTGCCAGCACCTTCAACGCCCGCACGCGGTCGAGCTCGGGGTCGCGCGCGCGGTAGATCACGCCCATCCCGCCGCGCCCGACCTCGGCCTCGATGTCGAGACCTGCGAACCGGCCCCCGGCCGTCAAGCCTCCCGGGCCGCGCCCGTCGGCCGGCTCCGTGGGGCCACCATTCATCCTCCATCACCCCTCACGGGCCCTCAGTCTAGGTGCGGAGGTGCGACCATCAGGCCGTGGAGCGCCGCTCCCCGACAGAGAACGCGACACCCCGCGAGCTGCAGCGCCAGCTCGCCGCCGAGCGCGACGGCCATCCGTTCCTCGCCTACCGCGACGATGACGACCAGCTCGTGCTCGAATCGCTGCCGACCGCGGACACGGTGACTATCGGCCGCGGCGAGGGAACCGACGTACGGATCGGCTGGGATCCGCAGATCTCCCAGCTCCACGCCGAGCTGCGGCCGCTGGGCGGCGAGTGGCTGGTGGTCGACGACGGGCTCTCGCGCAACGGCACGTTCGTCGAAGGGGAGCGCGTCGCGGGGCGCCGGCGTCTGCGCGACCGCGAGCTGCTGCGAGTGGGCAGCACCCTGATCCTGTTCCGTTATCCGGGCGCCGAGGAGACGCGCGGCGAGACCGCGATGGCCTCCGAGAGCGCCCCGGACCTCACCCCGGCGCAGCGCAAGGTGCTTATCGCTCTGTGTCGGCCGCTGGCGGCGGAAGGCGGGATCGCCACGCCGGCGACCAACAAGGAAATCGCCGAGGAGCTGTTCCTGAGCGTCGAGGCGGTGAAGGCACACCTGCGCGGCCTGTTCGAGCGATTCGAGGTGGGCGATGTCCCGCAGAACCAGAAGCGCGTCGCCCTCGCCGAGCGCGCGTTCCGCACCGGCTCGGTGACCCCGCGAGATCTGCGCGGGTGAGCGACGTCTAACCCCAGGGTGGGTGGCCGCCGGGGCCAAACGCCCCGATTCTGGGGGCAGGAGACACACATCGCGCGGAGCTCTACGACGTCCGGCGGGACTGCGCCGGCCCCTCCTGCAGCTGAGTCAGCCGAGCGGTGCGACCGCGATGCGCACCGTGAACGGCGTGCAGTAGAGCACGACCGTGTCGTACTCGGCGACGTTGGCATCGGCCGGGATCTCGTACTGCTGGTTCCCGACGTTCCCCTTGAGGCCGCCGAGCTCGACGCGGTCGTCGAGGTTCGACTCGTCGCGGGTCAGCCAGACCTCGACGCCCGGCCCGGGGTCAACCTCGAAATCCGTGAAGGTCAGCTTCCGCCCGCCGTCGGGCTCGCGGACGACGGTGGCCACGCCGCTGCCGGCGTGCCCGTCGGCGCCCGTGAAGTCCCCGCCGGCGAGCTCGACCGGCCCGGCCGGCGCGCGGTCCTTGGCGCGGTCCGGCATCTCGCCGGCGAGCGCCTCGTCGCGTTCCGCACCGCCGGCTGCCATCGTCGCGACCACCACGTCCTCGTCCACCCTGTCGTCGCGGAACCCCGTCCAGTAGCCCACGACCGCGGAGGCCAACGCGATGGCCGCGTACGTGCCGAGCGCCGGGACCCGCAGCTCCGGCCGGCCGCGTACGACCACGAGCATCGCAACGCCGACGACGACGAACCAGAGGGCGACCAGGACGATCGCCGCGGTCTTCGTCTCGGCGATCCAGCGCTGGAGGCCGAGCAGGCCCACCCCGAGCGCCGAGGCAACGGCGATGACGGCCATGGCGCGGCTTCGGGTCACGCCTGGTTGGTCGCTCGCCGGCGCGATCCGTTACGGCGGGTCAGCTCCCGAAGCGATCCGGCAGCGAGCGCCAGGCCCGCTCGGCGTCGGACAGGGAGATCTCGAGCTCCACCTCTGCGGCCGAGATCTCGATCGACCCGCCTCCGACCCTCCCAACGAGCCACATGGCGACACCGTCCGCGTCGGCATTGGACTCGAGCGCCTCCAGCTCGGTTGCGGAGCCGGCCAGCAAATAGCCCCCGGAACCCTCGCCGAAGACCGCCGTCTCGCCCGATGCCCCGCCGGCCTCGATCAGCGGGTCGAGGTCGCAGGAGACACCGAGCCCGCCGGCGATCGCCATCTCGGCGAGGGCGCAGGCCAGGCCACCCTCGCTGATGTCGTGAGCGGCACTCACCCTCCCGGCGCGGACTGCCTGGCGGACGAACGCGGCGGCACTCGCCTGGTCATGCAGGTCGACCCCGGGAAGCCCGGACCCGAGCTCACCCCGCAGCTTCGCGAGCTCGGAGCCGGCCAGCGACGGCGCGAACGGGCCCGCGAGCGCGAGCGAGTCACCCTCGCGAAGCGCAAGACCGCCGGCGCGCTCAGGGTCGGGCAGCTCGCCGACCAGGCCGACGACCGGCGTCGGGTAGATCGGGCCGGAATCGGTCTCGTTGTAGAGGGAGACGTTGCCGCCGACAACGGGGATCCCGAGCTCGTTGCAGGCGTCGGCGAGCCCCTGCACCGCGCGATCGAGCTGCCAGGCGACGTTCGGCTTCTCGGGGTTGCCGAAGTTGAGGCAGTTGGTGAGGCCGAGCGGCTCGGCGCCGACGCACGCGAGATTCTGCCCGCATTCGAGCACCGCCTCGATCGCGCCGCGGTACGGGTCGCACGCTACTCGGCGCCCGTTGCCGTCGATCGAGACCGCGATCGCGTTGCCCGCCTCGGGCAGGTTGAGCACCGCGGCGTCGGCTGACTCTGGGCGCCGCACGGTCCGCGAGCCGACGACCGGGTCGTACTGCTCCCAAGCCCATTTCTTGCTCGCGACGTTGGGGGTGGCGAGGAGGCTGGCCAGGATCTCGGCCGGGTCGGTCGACCGGAGCGTCGCCTCGTTCCCGTACATCCAGCCCATGGGCTCCGTGGGCTCGAGGTCATACAGCGGGCAGCCGTCGACCAGCGCCGCGATGGGCATCTCGCCCACGACCTCGTCGCCGCGCAGCACGCGGAACAGGCCGGTTCCGGTCACCTCGCCGACCGGGGCCGGCCCGACCTGCCACTTCTCGCAGATCGCGATCACCTGATCGACCAGCTCGGGCTCGACCACCGCCAGCATGCGCTCCTGGGACTCCGAGACCATGACCTCGAACGGCTCCATGTCGGCCTCGCGAAGCGGCACGCGCGCGACGTCGATGTCGATCCCGGTTCCGCCGCCCGACGCCATCTCGGCCGCCGACGAGGTGAGGCCGGCGGCGCCCAGGTCCTGGAGCGACACCAGCAGTCCCGCGCCCAGGAGCTCGAGGCAGCATTCGACCAGCTTCGACTCCTCGAAGGGGTCGCCGATCTGCACGCTCGGGCGCTTCGCGTCGTCACCCTCGCCCAGCTCGGCGGACGCGAGGACCGAGGCGCCGCCGATCCCGTCGCGCCCGGTCGACGCGCCCATCAGGACCACGACGTTGCCCACCCCCGCCGCGGCCGAACGCACCATGTCCTCGGTGCGCGCGAGCCCGACGCACATCGCGTTCACGAGGCAGTTCTGCTCGTACGGCGCCTCGAAGTAGACCTCGCCGCCCACCGTCGGCACGCCGATCGAGTTCCCGTAGTGGCCGATCCCGGCGACCACATGCTCGAAGAGGTAGCGCGAGCGCTCGGACTCCAGCTCGCCGAAGCGCAGCGAGTCCAGCACCGCGATCGGCCGCGCTCCGAGCGCGAAGACATCGCGGAGGATCCCGCCGACCCCGGTCGCCGCCCCCTGGAAAGGCTCGACCGCGCTCGGGTGGTTGTGAGACTCGACCTTGAAGGCGACGGAATGCCCCTGGCCGATGTCCACCGCGCCCGCGTTCTCGCCCGGTCCCATCACCACGCGCGGGCCCTCGGTCGGCAAGCGGCGCAGCAGCTTGCGCGAATGCTTGTAGGCGCAGTGCTCCGACCAGAGCAGCGAGAACATCGCCAGCTCGACGTCGTTCGGCTCACGCCCGAGCTGATCGGTGATCAGCTCGTACTCGTGGTCAGTGAGTCCGAGCTCGCGGTGCTTGGCCGGGGCGGTGTCGGAGGGCGTCACGAGCACCGCAGCCTATGTCCGGTGAGCGACGTAAGTCGAGAAGCAGGTTCGCCCGGGTGATACCGGATGCTTTCGTGCTCAGGCGGTCGCGAAGCGCTCCTCGGCGCGCGCCCGGCGCTTCGCCGCCTCGACCTCGCGGTCCTTCGGCGGAGCGTTCGTCACGAGCGAGTCGAGTAGGCGAGCGGTCGCCTCGGTGACCTCGGCGACGGCGCGGTCGAAGGCCTCGGCATTTGCTTGCGAGGGCTTGCTCGACCCGCTGATCTTCCGCACGTACTGAAGCGCGGCGTCGCTGATCTCCTCGTTGGTCGCGGGTGGCTGGAAATTGTGGAGGGTCCTGATGTTGCGGCACATACAACCAAGGTAGCGGGCACGCGCTAGGAGGCGGACGCCACGCGGCCGGCGACCGCCGCGAAGAGGCGCAGGCCGTCGGTCGAACCGGTGAGTGGGTCGGCCGCATGCTCCGGGTGCGGCATCAGACCCATCACGTTGCCGGCCTCGTTCGCAATACCGGCGATGTCTCGCAGCGAGCCGTTCGGATTCGAGCCGGCGGCATAGCGGAGCACCACCTGGCCTTCCCGTTCGAGGCGCTCGAGTTCCTCATCCGGAGCGAAGAACCGGCCGCTCATGTGTTTGGCGGGGATCGAGAGCCGCTCGCCCGGCTCGATTCCGGCCGTCCACGCGCATCCCCCCGCGACCTCCAACTCCACCTGCCGGAAATGAAAGCGAAGCCCCTCGTTCGGCAGCAGCGCGCCTGGGAGCAGACCGGCCTCGCACAGAACCTGGAAGCCGTTGCAGATGCCGAGCACCGGACCGCCGCCGGCGGCGAAGCGGGACACCGCCTCCATGGCGGGCGCGAACCGGGCGATCGCCCCCGCTCGCAGGTAGTCCCCATACGAGAACCCGCCGGGCACGATCACGGCTTCGATGCCGGTGAGATCGGTCTCCTCGTGCCAGACGAGCCGCGCGTCACCGACCCGCTCGCACGCAGCGAGCGCGTCCCGTTCGTCACACGAACCGGGGAACTGAAGCACCCCGAAGCGCATCAGGTGGCGTCGACGATTTCGTAGTCCTCGATCAGCGGGTTCGCCAGGAGCTTCTCGCAGAGGTCGGGGAGCTGGTCGGCGCTCTCCGCCTCGAGCTCCACCATGCGGCCGACCCGGACGTGCTCGATGCCGCTGAATCCCAGCGCCGGGAGCGCACGCTCGACGGCCTTGCCCTGAGGGTCGAGGATCCCCTCCTTGGGCCGGATCAGCACCCGGACCCTCAAGACGCTCAGGGGTAATCCCCTACCGGGGGGGCGGAGTTGGTTTCGCGCCTTACGTCGATCATCAAAAACCCCGTCCCGTGATGCGCTCGTACGCGTCCACGTACTTGCCCCGGGTGGCGGCGACCACGTCCTCGGGGAGCTCGGGCCCCGGCGGCGAGTGGTCCCACCCGGACTCGTCGAGCCAGTCGCGCACGTACTGCTTGTCGAACGAGGCCTGCGAGCGACCGGCCTCGTAGTCGTCGGCCGGCCAGAAACGGGAGGAATCGGGGGTCAGGACCTCGTCGGCCAGCACGACCTCGGCGCCCGGCGAGGCGCCGAACTCGAACTTGGTGTCGGCGATGATGATCCCGCGCTCGGCCGCGTGGGCGCGAGCGTGCTCGTAGAGGGCGATCGACGTGTCGCGGAGCGCCTCCATGAGCGCCCGATCGCCGATCACCTCGACCGCCCGCTCGAACGAGATGTTCTCGTCGTGGTCGCCGACCTCGGCCTTGGTCGCGGGCGTGAAGATCGGCTCGGGGAGCTTCGCGGACTCGGTCAGGCCCTCCGGGAGCTCGATCCCGCACACCGATCCCGACTCGCGGTATTCGCGCCAGCCCGAGCCCGACAGGTATCCGCGCACGACGCATTCGACCGGGTACATCTCGAGCCGCTTGACCCGCAGCCCCCGCCCCGCGGCCTCCTCGGGCACGTCGTCCGAGACCATGTGGTTCGGGCAGATCTGGCCCGTCGTCTCGAACCAGAAGACGGACATCCGCGTGAGGACCGCGCCCTTGTCGGGGATCGGGGTGGGCAGGACGACGTCGTACGCGGAGATCCGGTCGGAGGCGACCATCAGGAGGTCGTCCTCGATCGCGTACATCTCGCGAACCTTCCCGGAGGCGACGAGCTTGAGGTCTGCGAGCGCACTGGTCAAGACGCGGTCGATGCTAACAACGAAAGCGGCCGTTCCGTCCCACGGCGATCTTGCCAAAATACCCCTACTGGGTATAGTGATCCTATGAACGAAACCCACCCCGGATACGTCAATGACCGTGATGCGATCCTCAAGCGCCTCTCCCGGATCGAGGGACAGGTGCGTGGGGTCAGGGGCATGGTCTCCGACGACGCCTATTGCATCGACGTGCTGACCCAGCTCGGGGCGATCACCAAGGCCCTCGACGGGGTCGGCCTGCGGCTCCTCGAGGATCACACGGACCACTGCGTGCGCGGCGCGATCGAGCGCGGTGGCTCCGAGGCCGACGAGAAGGTCGACGAGCTGATGGCGGCGGTCGACCGCTTCGCCAGGACTCGATGAGCCGAAACGGGGCTCCGCCGCGAGTCCCGCTGCCCAAGGCGCTCCAGACCCTGCGGTTCCTGGTTCGCCCCGGGGCGTTCATGGAGCACTGGCGCGCCGAGCTCGGCGAGACGTTCCATGCCAGCGTCCACGGCCCGGGCGAGCTGGTCTTCATCTCCGACCCCGCCTCGCTCAAGAAGCTCTTCGCCGCCGACCGCGTCAACACGATCGCGCCGGGCCGCAACATCATCCTCGGGCCGCTGCTGGGGGCCGGCTCGCTCCTCCTCCAGGAGGGCTCCGAGCACCTGCGCCGGCGCAAGCTGATGCTGCCTCCGTTCCACGGCGAGCGCATGCGGGCGTACGAGGAGGTCATCTCGGCTGCCGCCGAGCGCTCCCTGTCGAGCTGGCCGGTGGGAACGCCGTTCCGGCTCCACCCGAGCATGCAGGCGATCACGCTCGAGGTGATCCTCCGTGCCGTCTTCGGCATCACCGACGAGCGCCGCCGGCGACGAGTTGAGCGGCGCGCTCGTGGAGATCCTCGGTGCCACCGCCTCCCCCCGCGCCGTCGGGTTCATCGTCCCCGGCCTGCGCCGCACGCCGATGTACCGGCGGCTCGCGGGGCTGAATGCCCGGATCGACGAGCTCCTGGCCGCGGAGATCACGGAACGCCGGGCCGATCCCGACCTGGGCGAGCGGGACGACATCCTCTCGATGCTCGTCGAGGCCCGGTTCGACGACGGCTCCCGGATGGAGGATGCGGAGCTCCGCGACCAGCTGATGACGCTGCTGCTCGCGGGCCACGAGACGACCGCGACCGCCCTCGCGTGGACCTTCGATCTTCTCTTCCGAAATCACGAGGCGTTCGTCCGCCTCACCGAGGAGGTACGAGCGGATGAGTTCGAGTATCTGGACGCGGTCATCGAGGAAGCGCTCCGCGTGCGCCCGGTCATCCCGTTCACCGGCCGGGAGTTGCGCGAGCCGGCCGAGCTCGGCGGCTACGAGCTGGAGGCCGGCACGATCGTCATGGCGGCGATCGCGCTCACCCATACGCGCCCCGAGCTCTATCCGGAGCCCCACGCCTTCCGGCCAGAGCGGTTCCTCGAGGGCGAGGCCGAGACCTACTCATGGATCCCGTTCGGCGGGGGCACGCGGCGTTGCATCGGCGCCGCGTTCGCCCAGTTCGAGATGCGGGTCGCGCTGGCGACGATTCTGCGCGCGTGCGAGCTACGGCCGGGATCCGACCGCCCCGAGCGAGCGATCCGGAGGAACGTGACGCTGTCTCCGGCGGGAGGGACGCTCGCGGTGCTCGAGGGCCGGATCTAGGGCTTCCGGCTCTTCGGCAAGCGGGGCCGCAACCGCCACCAGCGGCTGCCGCGGATCCGCTCGAGGCGGCGCCGCGCGGCGCGTGCCTGTTTGCGGACCCGCGTGAGCTTCATGCGCAGGTCCTTGGTCTTCTCCCGGTGTTTGCGGCGCGCGTTCATCAGGCGCTCGTGCTTCGCCGCCAGGGATGCGCTTGCGCTGTCGCGCTCGCCCAGCGTCTGGGCGTGATTGTGGGTCATGCCGGCCAGCGCCTCGCGCGTCAGCTCGGCGCGTGCGGCGTCGAGCCCCTCGCCGGGGGGCTCCGCCGAGTACGGAGGCGGCTCGAGGGAGGTATCCGCGCCGGGTGGTCCGATGGTTCGCAGCATGTCGCGCAGGCGCGTGTCCTCGACCAGCTCGCCGGCCTCCAGCTCCTGCGCTACCGCCTCCTCGTCGCCGATCAGCTCGCGCCAGCGGTCCGCTGCTGCCTGCTCGTCGATCACCTCGTTGATGCGCTGCTCAAGCTGCTCGGATCCGCGGGTGTGCGCGATCCGCAGCCCGATTCCAAGCCGGCTGCGGTACTGCGCGAACGAGCGGAGCGGGAGGTGGAAGATCGCGCACGAGAACTCGCTGGCCGGGGCGATTACCGCGGGTTGCTCCGGGCGGTTGCGCAGGCCCCGCAGAGACGGCTTGCCCGCCGTCTCGCCCACGCCCAGGGTCGGTGAGATCACGTGATGTGAGCCGGGGCCGACCCGCACGTCCGAGGTCGAGCGGTGCGCCATCTTCGGCAGAACGCGCGTGCTGCGTTCGCGCAAGGTCATCCGCTCCCACCACGGCTCAGGTCCGTCCGGCCTCGGCACGAACTCCAGCCGGGGGGCGAGGAGGCCGTTGGACTCCCGCGGGACCGCAGCGAACGCCTCCTTCAGGTTGCCGGTCAGGGGCCACCAGAACTCGTCCCCGTCGTTGTTGATCACCCAGTCCGCGCCGAGCTCGGTCGCGGCGAGCTTCGCGAGGCGCGTCTGCCAGTGGCGGAACACCTCGTCGGTGTCGGCGTCCGGGTCCGTGGTCACGTGGGCAAGGCCCGCGTCCCGCCAGCGCGCCAGGATCTCGGCGGTGCCGTCGGTCGATCCGTTGTCGAGCACGGCGAATGCATCCACACCGAGCGCTCGATGGACGCGGAGGTTCACCTCGAGGACGTCGGCCTCGTCGCGCACAACGAATGTCATCACGATCTTCATCGGGCGTTTGGATGTTCTCAGGACGGGTCGAGAGACCGCGCGAGCTCCCGCGCCTGGTCGGGGCTCTCGGCGAAGCGCGCGATCGGGTAGCGGTGGGTCCAGGTCTCGAAGAGCCCCCGGTTCTTCCCGTACGAATTGTCGAGGAGAACGTTCGGGATCCCCATGAGGCACGCGAGCACGTGCCCGTGGAAGCGGTCGGTCACCAGCACCCTGCCCTCGGCGACCATGCCGGCGGCGATCGCAACTCGCCGGTCCGCGACACGCTGATAGCGGCGCGCGGCCATCCGTGCGATCGGGAGCCGCGCTCGCACCGGGGCCTGCTCGCGAACGAGATTCAGCCGGCGCACCAATGCCAGGTCGACGCGCAGTCGGGTTCCAGTCGCCCCGGAGCGCTGTTCCCTCCAGGTGGGCCAGTCGCGGGCGGACGGCTCGATCGAGCCCGGCTCCGACGTTCGCTCGACGTCCTCACGCACGATCCACGTCGCGGACGCCGAGGCGGCCGCGGGGCGGTCCAGCACGCCGAGGCCGAACGCCAGATCCGGCGCCAACGTGGTCTCGAACCCGAGCCCGGCCGCGCGCTCGACGCTGACGTTGTCGCGGGCCAGGATCGTGAAGTCCGGGTGCTCGCGGCAGAGGCGGATGAAGCGCGGTGAGCTCTCGGGATCGCGGAAGTAGATCGTCTGCGGGAGCTGGATGATCCGAGCGTTCGGGAAATGGCGCAGGAGCCGGCGGCGCGTGGTCTGCTGCGGCTGCTTGCGGTAGAGGTCGCCGAAGTTGGCCCCGCCGTGGATCACGATCGTCCCGCTCTCGCCGATCGCCCGCCGCAGCACTGCCCGGCGGTATGCACGAGGCTCCAGCGCCAGGACGACCTTGGCCCCGATCCGGTCGAGCGACCGCCGGGCGCCGGCGTAGATCGCGTTGTCGCCCAGGTTGCCGATGTTCGGGAGGTTCACGTACGCGATCTCGGAGCCGGGGTCGATCAGGCTGCTCAGCGTCGCCTCGAGTTCCCCCCGGAGCTCCTCGGTGGTCGCCTGGGCGGAGGTCACCCGTCGAATGCCTGCAGACGTGCCATGACCTCGGGCACATGCTCGAGATACGCGCTCGGATCCAGCACGCTTGTCGATGTCCAGGTCGGGGGCGCTCTTCGCCAGCAGCTCGGCGAACGGGGTCTCGGTGTCCCACGCGTTCTGCGCCGCCTCCTGGACCAGGCGGTAGGCGTCGTCGCGGCTCATGCCCGACTCGACCAGCGCGGTCAGCGCTCGTTGGCTGAAGATCGCGCCGTAGGTGATGTCGAGGTTGCGCGCATGCGGTCGGCGTGGACCGTCATGTCGCGGGCGACCCGCGCGCCGAGGTGCTGCATGTAGTCGAGGGCGATCGTCGCGTCGGGCAGCACGACGCGCTCAGCGCCCGAGTGCGAGATGTCCCGCTCGTGCCAGAGCGCGACGTTCTCGAGCCCGACCTGGGCGTAGCCGCGCAGGACCCGAGCCAGCCCGGTAATCCGCTCGCAGGTGATCGGGTTGCGCTTGTGCGGCATCGCCGAGGAGCCCTTCTGTCCGGCGCGAAAGGGTTCCTCGACCTCGCGGACCTCGGTGCGCTGCAGGTTGCGGACCTCGGTCGCGAACCGCTCGAGCCCTGCTCCGGCGAGTGCGATGGCCTGAAGCAGCTCCGCGTGGCGGTCGCGCGGGACGACCTGGGTCGACAGCGTCCTCGGCGCGGATCCCCAGCGTCTCGCAGACGCGCCGCTCGACCGCGGGGGGCACCGACGCGTAGGTCCCGACGGCGCCGGAGACGGCGCCGACCGCCGCCTGGGCGAGTGCCCGCTCAGGCGGGCCAGGTTGCGATCCGCCTCGAAGGCGAAACCCGCGAGACGCAGGCCGAAGGTCGTCGGCTCGGCGTGGACGCCGTGGGTCCGGCCGACGCAGAGCGGTCGCGCGTGCTCCAGCGCCCGGTCGCGCAGCGCGTCGCGATAGGCCCTGCGCTCCGGCCACCAGGATCTCGCCCGCGTCGCGGATCTGTAGGGCCAGCGCGGTGTCGAGGACGTCGGAGGACGTCAGGCCGTAGTGGATCCAGCGCCCCTCCTCCCCGACCGAAGCTGCCACGACGTCGATGAAGGCCGCGACGTCATGGTTGGTCGTGCGCTCGCGCTCCGCAACCGCCTCGACCTCGAACGCGGCTCGCTCCCTGCTGGCCGCCGCGGCCTCGGCAGGCACCACGCCCTCGGCCGCCCAGGCCTCGGTCGCGGCGAGCTCCACGGCAAGCCAGCCGTCCATCTTGCGGCGGTCCGTCCAGACCGCCCCTATCTCCTCACGGGTGTAGCGCGTGGATCAAGCGTTGATGATTCTGGCAGCGAGCAAGCCGGCGTTCTTCGACCCGTCGATCGCCACGCAGCCCACCGGCACGCCCGGAGGCATCTGGACGGCGGAGAGCAGAGCGTCGAGCCCGCCGAGGGTCTTGCCGAGAATCGGCACCCCAAGCACCGGGAGGTCGGTGTGCGCTGCGGCGACGCCGGGAAGCGCCGCCGACATGCCCGCCCCCGCGATGATCACCTTGAGCCCGCGCATCCGCGCGGCGTGGCAGTACTCGCGGACCTTCTCCGGGTCGCGGTGGGCGCTCATCACCCGGACCTCGTAACGGATCCCGGCGTCCTGCAGCGCCTGACCGGCTGGATGCATCTTGGGCTTGTCGTTCTTCGAGCCCATGATGATCCCGACGCGCGGCGCGTCGACCTCGATCTCCTCGAACGCGGCCTCGACCTCCGGCATCGGCTCCGGGGGCGCGGCCGGCGTCTTCGTTCCCGTCGCCGTATCCGGCTCGCGCCGGCCGGGCTCCGCAGTCTCCATCCTGGTTTTCCTTTCCGTCGGTGCGCTATCCGCGACGCGCTCGACCGCGCGCCGCGCGATGTCCTCGCGCATCTGCTTTCCATCGAAGTTGATCAGCCGCGCCGCCTCGTAGGCGCGATCCCGCGCCGACCCGGCATCGCCGCCGAACCCGGTCACGCCGAGGACGCGCCCGCCTGCGGTGACGACCCGCCCGTCGCCGTCGAGCGCCGTGCCGGCGTGCGTCACCTCGACCCCGTCGAGCGCGGCGGCCTCCTCGAGACCCGAGATCACGTCTCCCTTGGACGACGAGGCCGGGTATCCGGCGGACGCGAGGACCACGGTCACAGCCCAGTCCTCGGCGAAGCCGGCCCGGGCGCCGGCGAGGCCGCCGGGCTCGCGGCTCGCCAGGAACAGCTCGGCGAGGTCGGAGCGCAGGCGCGGCAACACGGCCTGGGTCTCGGGATCGCCGAAGCGCACGTTGAACTCGAGCACCTTCGGGCCGTCCGCGGTCATCATCAGGCCCGCGTAGAGAACGCCGTGAAACGGCGTCCCGCGCTCGGCCATCAACCCCACGATCGGGCGGTGGACGAGGTCGGCGATCTCCTCGACGCGGCCGCGATCGACGCCCGGGACCGGGGAGTAGCTGCCCATGCCGCCCGTGTTCGGACCCTCGTCGCCGTCGAAGATCCGCTTGTAGTCCTGGGCCGGCGCCAGCGGCAACACGTTGGCGCCGTCGCAGAGGGCGAGCAACGACAGCTCCTCGCCGTCGAGGTGCTCCTCGAGGACGACCTCGGTCTGCCCGAAGCGCTGCTCGGTGAAGAAAACTTCGACTGCCGTCGCGGGCCTCGGCCTCGGTCGGCGCAGATGATCACGCCCTTGCCCGCCGCCAGGCCGTCCGCCTTGAGCACCGTCGGGTACGCGGTGCGAGCCAGCTCCTCGAGCGCCTCCTCACGGTTGCCCAGCACCGCGTGGCCGGCGGTCGGTACGCCCGCGGCCGCCATCAGCTCCTTGGCATGGACCTTCGACCCCTCGAGCCTCGCGGCCTCGCGCCGGGGCCCGAACGCGGCCACACCCGCGTCCGCCAGCTCGTCCACAAGCCCCTTCACCAGCGGGGCCTCGGGGCCGACGACCGCCAGGTCCACGCCCTCCGTGCGGGCGGCGTCAACGACGCCGGCGACGTCCTCGGCGCCGACCTCGAGGCAGCGGGCGTCGGCGGCGATGCCCGCGTTGCCCGGCGCACAGAGCAGCTCGTGCCGCCTGTCGGAGCGCCCGAGCGCGCGCACGATCGCGTGCTCGCGCCCGCCGGCCCCGACGACCAGGATCCTCACAGGCTCTTTCCTCTGCCCCTCGGCGCCCGTACGTCCTAGATCGTCTTGACGAGCTCGTCCGTGGGGACCGCGACAAGCGTCTCGCTGGTCATCGTTCCGCGCGAGCCGAGTTCCACCGAGACCTTCGCCATCGTCTCGGGGTCGGGAGCCTCGACGATGGTGATGAAGTCGAATCGACCCAGCGTCGCCCACTGGTTCACGACCTTGGCGCCGAGGGCCTCGACCTCCTTGTTGACCTCCTGGACCCGTCCGGGGTTGGACTTCAGCGTCCTCACCCCGTCCGAGGTCAGGTTCGTAAGCATCACGTAGGTCGGCATCTCTCTCCTTCCGTAGGGGCGCGGCTTCCGCCCGGCCAGCCTATCTGTAGGTCTCTACAGTTGCCCGGCCCGATGGCTCCCGAAAACAGGACAAGTGGGAGGGAGAAGGCGCTCGCCAAGCTCTCTCCGGTGGCGCGCGACGTGCTCGAACAGAACCTCACCTATCTGGCGCCGCGAAAGCTCCTCCGGATCGAGCGCTGCATCGCCGATCTCGACCGCGACGGCGTTCCCGGATGCCTGGTGGAAACCGGGATGGCCCTGGGCGGCTCAGGGATCGTCATCGCCTCGCACGCCGCGGACCGGCGGTTCCACGGGTATGACGTGTTCGGAATGATCCCGGCGCCCGGCCCGAACGACCCGCCGGAGGTGCACGAGCGCTACCGGGTCATCGAGGCGGGCGAATCACGGGGCATCGGTGGCGATGAGTACTACGGCTACCGCGACGACCTCTACGACCGGGTCGTCGCCGCGTTCGCGGCCCGTGGCCTGCCGATCGACGGTTACGCCCGCAGCCTCCACCGCGGGCTGTTCGAGGACACGCTGCACCTCTCCGAGCCGGTCGCCCTGGTCCACATCGACTGCGATTGGTACGAGCCCGTGATGCTCTGCCTGGAGCGGCTCTATCCGCTGCTCTCGCCCGGCGGCTACGTGATCGCCGACGACTACTTCAACTGGGAGAGCGCGCGTCGCGCATGCGACGAGTTCCTTGCGGCGCACCCGGACCTCGAGCGCGTGGTCGAGCGCGGCCACCTGATCGTCCGCCGGACCTGAGCGAGACCTACTCTTCGGAGCGTGGAGGCCGCCGACCGGGAATTGCTCGAACGCCACGTGCCGCTGCTGCGTTACGACAGCCAGGCCGCTTACCGCGCCATCGCCGCGAGCGCGGCCACGGACTGGATCGGGAACCGGCTCCGCGGCAACGACGGTCGCACCGTGGCCGTCCGGGGAGGCGAGCCGGAGCTCGAACTCCGCATGCTCACCGGCTACGCGGACGGAGCCACCGCGCAGCCCGGCGACCACCTGGACTTCCGCCCCGATCACCTGACCGCGACCCAGGACTTCCAGGCGAACCCCGCATACGTCGACAGAGCCTACGGTCGCGTCGTTCGCGGCGGGAAGCTGACCTGGCTCCAGTACTGGTTCTTCTACTACTACAACCCGCAAGCGCTGCTGGGCTTCGCCCGGCACGAGGGCGATTGGGAACTGGTCCAGGTGGGACTCGACGCCGATCTCGAGCCGCGGGCGGTCACGTTCGCCCAGCACACGTTCGGCCAGGGGCTCGACTGGGACGAGACCGAGCGGCACCCCGCGCCGGACGGCGGCCATCCGGTGGTCTACGTCGCCCCGCTCTCGAACGCGTCGTATCCCGAGGCCGGCACGTTTCCGTACTTCGGCGGGGTCGACCACCCGCGCGGCGACGGCGACGAGGTGCTGCCCGCGGTCGAGGAGTTCGGCGCCTGGGTGGACTGGCCCGGCCGCTGGGGAAACTCGGCGGGAGTCCTCGGCGGGCGGCTGGGGGGCGCGAGCCCGGAGAGCCCCGGCCGCCAGGGGCGTGAGCGCTGGCCCGACCCGAACGGGTTCCACACGCGCTGGCGGCGGCCGTCGGCGGGCCGCAGCCTCCGCGCGCTCCTCGCCGTGCTGGCGCTCGGCCCGCGGCCGCCGGCGCCGGACTTCAATGCGACGCTCGAAGGGAACGTCGCGATCGTGCGCTACCGCCTGCCCGGCGGGCCGATCGGGCGCGGCCGGTTGATCTACGTGACGGTCCACGACTCCGCCGCCCCGGAACGCGCGCTGGGCCGCGCCGGGCGCCGGAGCCTCCTCGCCGAGGGCACGCTTCATGTCCGCATGCGCTCGGACTGCGACCGGGCGCTCGTCAGGGCGACCTGTTTCAGTCCCCGGCATGCGCGCAGCGACGTTGCGCAGCGGATCGTCACCCGCCCGGGTACGGGATCCGGGTAGACGGTGGTGGTAAGGCTGTGGCTATGCGCGGAAAAGAGCCCCTGGAGATCCGGCCGTGGCTGCTGCCGTTCCTGGTCCTGGCCCTGATCGCGCCCCCGATCGGCGGGTTCGCGCTGGGTGGGCCGCCGCTGGGGCTCGCGATCGGTGCGCTCGAGGTATCGGCGCTGCTGGTGTTCGCGGCGCGCGCAAAGTTCGACAGGCCGATAGAGGTCGCGGACTCCGCCCGCGGCTACGCCCTTCTCGTGCTGGCGCTGGCCGCCGTCGAGCAGCCGCGTCAGGCGGAGCGGATCGTCGAGATCGCGCGCGCGGGGGCCGTGGCGGCGACGCCCGACGCCGACGCCGACCCCGACGTCCTGGTGCTGGCCCCGGCGACCAATCAGCCCCTGGCCGAATGGCTCTCGGATCTCGGGGAGGCCAGATTCGACGCCCAGCGGCGCCTGGCTCTTTCGGTGGGGACGCTGGCGGCGGCGGGAATCGAGGCCACGGGCCGGGTCGGCGACTCAGACCCCGTACAGGCCGTCGAGGACGAGCTCCGGAGCTACCCGGCGCGCGAGCTGGTGCTCGTCCCCGGCGACGACGCGCCGGAGGAGGCTCTCGCTGAGCTCACTCGGCGCCTGCCGCTGCCGGTGCAAAGGGTCTGACCCGGGTACGGCGGACCGCGGTGGGCGCCCGCCTCAGGCGGCGCTCGACACGGCCTGCGGTAACGGCCTGAACACCAGGTCGCCGTCCTCGCCGTCCACGCGCACCCGCTGGCCTTCGCCGAGCTCGCCCTCCAGAAGCTTCAGCGCCAGCTTGTCGATCAGCTGCTTCTGGATGACGCGCTTCAGCGGCCGGGCGCCGTAAGTCGGGTCGTAGCCCAGGTTGCCCAACAGCGTGCGGGCGTCGTCGGTCAGTTCGATCTCGAGGCCGCGCTCGGCCACCCGGCTCGCCAGGTGGTCGACCTGGAGCTCGACGATCCGGCCGATGTCCTCGCGCGAGAGGCGGTGGAAGATCACGGTCTCGTCCAAGCGGTTCAGGAACTCCGGCTTGAACGTCGCGGTGAGGATCGACTCGATCCGCTCGCGGATCCGCTCGTCGATCGCCTCGGCGGCGATCTCCTGGGAGCCGACGTTCGAGGTCATGATCAGGATCGCGTTCGAGAAGTCGACGGTGCGTCCCTTGCCGTCGGTCAGCCGGCCGTCGTCCATGATCTGGAGCAGCACGTTGAACGCGTCGGGATGCGCCTTCTCGATCTCGTCGAGCAGGATCACCGCGTAGGGCCGACGGCGGACCGCCTCGGTCAGCTGGCCGCCCTCGTCGTAGCCGACGTAGCCGGGCGGCGCGCCGATCAGGCGCGCGACCGCGTGCTTCTCCATGTACTCGGACATGTCGATACGGACGATTGCCTGCTCGGAGTCGAACATGAACTCGGCCAGCGCCTTCGCCAGCTCGGTCTTGCCGACGCCGGTCGGGCCCAGGAACAGGAATGTCCCGATCGGCCGATCAGGGTCGGAAAGCCCGGCACGCGAGCGGCGCAGGGCGTTCGAGACCGCCTCGACGGCCTCGTCCTGGCCGATCACGCGCTCGTGAAGGCGCTCCTCCATGTGCACGAGCTTCTCGACCTCGCCCTCCATGAGGCGCGAGACAGGAATGCCGGTCCACTTCGCGACGACCTCTGCGACGTCCTGGTCGGTCACCTCGTCGACCAGCAGTGATGCGCCGCCTGCGTGCAGCTCGGCAAGCCTGGCCTCCTGCTCCGCCAGCGTTTGCTCGAGCTCGGGGATCTCCCCGTACTTGATCTTTCCGGCCTCGGCGAGGTCGGCCTCGCGCTGGGCGCGGTCATAGCGCCGCTCGGCCTCCTCGAGCTGTGTCTTGGCCTCCTTGATGGCCTCGATCGCGTTCTTCTCGTTCTGCCAGCGGGCCTTCATCTCGCCCGCCGTCTCGGCGAGCTCGGCCAGCTCGCCCTCGATCGCGGCGAGCCGGTCCTTGGAGGCACGGTCCTTCTCCTTCTGCAGCGCCTGCTGCTCGATCTCGAGCTGCTGGATGCGGCGGTCCACCTCGTCGATCTCGGTTGGGACCGACTCGATCTCCATCTTCAGGCGCGACGCCGCCTCGTCGACGAGGTCGATCGCCTTGTCGGGCAGGAAGCGGTCCGCGATGTACCGCTCCGAGAGCGTGGCTGCGGCGACGATCGCCGGGTCGGTGATCCGTACGCCGTGGTGCTCCTCGTAGCGGCCCTTGAGGCCGCGGAGGATCGCGATGGTGTCGCCAATGTCGGGCTCGCCGACCATGATCGGCTGGAACCGGCGCTCGAGCGCGGCGTCGGGCTCGATGTGCTTGCGGTACTCGTCGAGGGTGGTGGCGCCGACCGCGCGCAGCTCGCCGCGAGCGAGCATCGGCTTCAGGAGGTTCGCGGCGTCGACGGCGCCCTCGGCGGCGCCCGCGCCCACGATCGTGTGCAGCTCGTCGATGAAGAGGACGATCCGGCCCTCGCCCGCCTGGACCTCGGCGAGCACGGCCTTCAGCCGCTCCTCGAACTCCCCGCGGTACTTGGAGCCTGCGAGCAGCGAGCCGATGTCGAGCGCGATGACGCGCCGGTCGCGCAGCGACTCCGGCACGTCGCCGGCGACGATGCGCTGCGCGAGGCCCTCGACGATCGCGGTCTTCCCGACTCCGGGGTCGCCGATCAGCACCGGGTTGTTCTTGGTTCGCCGGGAGAGGACCTGGATCACTCGGCGGATCTCCTCGTCGCGGCCGATGACCGGGTCGAGCTTGCCGTCCTCCGCCTCGGCGGTCAGGTCGCGGCCGAACTTCTCGAGCGCCTGCGCCGTGTCCTCCGGGTTCGGCGAGTCCGCCACGTTCGTCCCCACGACCTCCGTGATTGCCTTTTCAATGGAGCCGCGGTCAGGGAGCATCTCGGCGAGCCCAGCCTCGTCCCGGGTCAGGGCGAGGAGCAGGTGCTCGGTCGAGATCGTCTGGCGGCCCTGGGCCGCGGCCTCGCGCTCGGCGGCCTGGAGGGTGGTGATCAGGGCGCGCGACGGCCGCGGCTCCGCGGCCTCCGCCCCGCTGACCACGGGCAGCTCGGCGACCAGGTCCTGGACGCGCTCGCGGAGGTGGTCGAGATCCACGCCGATTCTCTGCAGGATCGGGACGGGAAAGCTGTCGGGCTGGCCGAGCAGGGCCAGCAGGAGGTGCGCCGGGGTCGTTTCCGGGTTGGCCGAGGCGCCCGCGGAATGCTGCGCCGCGGCGACGGCCTCCTGGCTCTTGATCGTGAATCGGTCTGGTTGCATTTGATGAGAGACTAGCAGTAAATCTAAGTCATAACAACTAAGATCTATCGTTGAGGCGGGCGGCCAGGAACACGCCTGCCGCGGTCGCAAGCAGCGCGGCCGGGGCACCCAGCGCGGCTCCGTGCGCAGGCGCCTCGCCGCGCCGGGCGACCATGAAGGCCGCGGCGTCTCCCGCATCGATCGCGGCGTTGAGCAGTGCGACGCGCCGGGTCGCCCCTGCCTCGTTCAACACCGCGAGCGCCAGGGCGCCGGTGGCGAGGTCGCGCGTGGCTGTGAGCCGGCCCAGCGTGCGGGCCTGGGGCTCGTCCGGGTCGAATCCGAGCGCTCGCAGCGCCGGGTTCGGCGCGCCCCAGATGGCGCCGCCGATCACGAGCCTGCCGGAGGCGAGGGCAACCGCCAGCGCGGTGTTCAGGCGCCCGCCGAGCCGCTCCGTCTCCATCCGCTCGGAGTCTAGATCCCGCCCGTGCTGCGCCCGGCGTCCGGGGCCGGGAGAATCGCCGTCATGAGGTATGCGTTCGCGCTCATCCTGGTCGCTGCCCTGGGTGCGGGCGTCACGGTCGCCGCGCTCGGGGATCCGCTGTCCCCATCCGACACCCCGCCCCCCGTCGACGCCGAGACGCAGCCGATCGCGGAGCTCGAGCTGGAGCCGGGGGACGAACGGCGCCAGAAGCCGAAGCGCGAGCCGAAGCCGCGGGCGCTTCCAACCCGCGAGTGGATCGAAGAGGCCTGGACGTACGCCGGCGAGCGCGGCGGCGAGGTCTCATTCGCCGTGGTCGACACCCGGGGCCGCTTGCGGGGCCACGAGATGGACCAGCTGTACTCGGCGGCGAGCGTGGTCAAGGTGATGGCCCTGGCGGCGGAGCTGCGCCGGCTCGCGGACGAGGGCTTGCCGCTCGACGAGGGGACGGACTCGCTCTTGAGCTCGATGATCCGATACTCCGACAACGAGGCCGCCGATGCCGTCTACGCGAGGGTCGGCGACGAGGGGATGCACGCGGTGGCCGAGCGGGCCGGAATGACCGGATTCACCATCGCCGGGCACTGGGGGAACGCGCAGATCACCGCAGGCGACATGGCGCGGTTCTTTGCGGAGCTTGACGAGATGTTCCCGCGCCGGCACACGAAGTACGCCCAGAGCCTCCTCGCGTCCGTGATCCCGAGCCAGAGTTGGGGGATCCCGGTCGCAGCAGGCGAGGAGTGGGCCGCCCGCTTCAAGGGTGGATGGCTACCGGAGAAGGCGCTCGTGCACCAGGCGGCGGAGCTCCGCGAGCGCGGGGGGCCGCGTCAGCTCTCGATGGCGATCCTCACCGACGAGCAGCCTTCGCACGGCTACGGAGTCGAGACCCTGGAGGGGGTTGCCGCCCGCCTCCTTGGCAGCGACTAGCCGTCGTCCCTGCGCTTGATCGGGATCCTCACCTTGTCCGCCTCGTACGCCCCGTAGGGGACGATCTCGGCGCGCATCGAGCGCTTGATCCGCTCGATCTCATCGAGCATCTGCGCCTCCAGTTCGGCCGTGCGTTCGCGCATCTTCGCGAGCTCCTTGCGGGCGCGGTCGAGCTCCTCCTCCAGGCTGAGCACGGTCTCGACTCCCGCGAGGTTCAGTCCCTCCTCGGCGGTCATGCGCTGGATGCGGCGAAGCCGGTCGACGTCGTCCTGCGAGTAGAGGCGGGTGTTCTTCGGCGAGCGCTTGGGCGTGATCAGCCCGCGCGCCTCGTACATGCGGAGCGTCTGCGGGTGCATCTCGGCCAGCTCGGCGGCGACCGAGATCATGAAGACGCCGCGGCTGGACTCGACCCGGATCGAGGTCGTCGAGCGCCTGGGTGTGGGGCCGGAGCTCATTCGTCAATGCTCTCGCTCGAGGCGGTCGCCTTCACGCCCTGCAGGATCCGCGCACGTGGATCGTGGCCGTTCAGCGCGCTCGCGAGGTCGTCGACAGCGCGCTTTCCCTCGGGGGAGAGGTTCTTCGGAACCTCGATCTCGAGCCGGTAGTGGATGTCCCGCCGGCCCCGGCCGTCGGGCTCGGGCGGCCCCTCGCCGCGCAGGCGCTGGACCGTGCCGTGTTGCGGTGCCCGCGGGTACGCGGATCCGCTTGGTGCCGTCGAGCGTCGGGACCTCGACGGTGGCTCCGTTCACGGCCTCGGGGATCGTGATCGGCACCCGGACCTCGAGGTGGCCGTCGGGACGCTGTGCGAAGACCGGCGACGGCGCGACCGCGACGACGACGTAGAGGTCGCCCGGCGGGCCGCCGAGCGGCCCGTCCTCGCCCTTGCCCGCGACGCGGATTCGGCTGCCGTCGTGGACCCCGGCGGGCACGTTCACCCGGTAGCGCTTGCGCTGCACCGTCAGGCCCGAGCCCTGGCAGGTCGGGCACGGGTCCTCGATCACCTCGCCCCGCCCGCCGCATTGGGGGCAGGGCTGGCTGATGGAGAAGAACCCCTGGCTTTGCGAGTCCACGCCGCGCCCCTCGCAGCGCGGGCAGACGACAGGGTGGGTGCCGGGCTTGGCGCCGCTGCCGCGGCAGGTGGCGCACGTGGCCTGCTTCGGGACGGTGACCGCCACCTCGGCGCCGTGCATCGCCTGGTCGAAGGTCAGCGAGACCTCGGCGCGCAGGTCGCGGCCCTGGACGGCCTGGGGCCCGACCGCCGCGCCCACCGCGGTTGAAGAACGTCGTGAAGATGTCGCCGATGTCCGATGCGAAGCCGCCCGCCATGTTGCGAGGGTCGAAGCCGCCACCGGAGTCATACGCCTGGCGCTTCTCGGTGTCCGAGAGCGTGTCGTAGGCGCCCTGGATCTCCTTGAACCGCTCTTCGGCGGCCTCGTCGCCCGGGTTGCGGTCGGGGTGGTTCTCCCGCGCGAGCTTGCGGTACGCCTTCTTGATCTCGTCGTCGGAGGCCTTGCGGTCGACCCCGAGGACTTCGTAGAGGTCACGCGCCATCGCCGCCCCCTAGCTCGTCACGACGACCCGCGCGGGACGGATCAGCGTTTCGCCGAGGCGGTAGCCGCGCTGCACGGTCTCGACGACCACCCCCGAGTCCTCGCCATCCTCGGGCGGGCGGGAGGAGAGCGCCTCGTGCAGGCTGGGGTCAAACGCCTCGCCCGCCGGGTCGATCGCCTCGATGCCGGCGGATGCGAGGGCGGACGCAAGCTCCTGGTGCACCAGAGCGACGCCCTCGGCCAAGCCGTCGCCGTCAGCCTCGAGCGCTCGCTCGAGGCTGTCGAGAGCCGGCAGAACTGCCTTGCCGACTTCGGTCTTCCCGCGGACGAGTGCGTCCCCGCCTTCGCGCGGCGGCACGCTTGCGGTAGTTCTCGAAGTCGGCCCGCGCCCGCTGTGCGAGTTCCAGGTACTCGTCTCGCTCGCGCTTGAGATCCTCGACGAGCGAGTCGAGGTCCTCCTCGACCGCGGCCTCCTCCGGGCTCTGGTTCTCCGTCTCGTTCACGACCGCTCGTCGTCCACGACCTCGGCGTCAACGACCTCCTCTTCCGCAGCGGCGCCGTTCGCCCCGGCACCGTCGCCGTCGGCGGCCTGCTGCTCGGAGGCCGCCTGGTAGATCTGCTCGGAGACCTTGTGGAAGGCCGCCTGGAGCGCGTCGGTCTTGGCCTTGATCTGGCTGGCGTCGTCGGAGTCGAGCGACTCGCGCAGCTCCTTGATCTGAGCCTCGATCTCGCGCCTTCGCGTCCTCGTCGACCTGGTCGCCCAGCTCGCCGAGCTGCTTCTCGGCCGAGTACGCGGCGTTCTCGCCGACGTTGCGGGCCTCGGCCAGCTCACGCTGCTTGCGGTCCTCGTCGGCGTGGGTCTCGGCGTCCTTGATCATCTGCTCGACCTCGGACTCGTCCAGCCCGGAGCCGCCCTTGATCTCGATCTTCTGCTCCTTGCCGGTGCCCAGGTCCTTGGCGGACACGTTGAGGATGCCGTTCGCGTCGATGTCGAACCCGACCTCGATCTGCGGCAGCCCGCGTGGAGCCGGTGGGATCCCGGTCAGCTGGAACTTGCCGAGCGACTTGTTGTAGGACGCCATCTCGCGCTCGCCCTGCAGGACGTGGATCTCAACCGACGGCTGGTTGTCCTCGGCCGTGGAGAAGATCTCCGACTTGCGGGAGGGGATCGTCGTGTTGCGCTCGATCAGCTTCGTCATCACGCCGCCCTTGGTCTCGATGCCGAGCGTCAGCGGGGTCACGTCGAGCAGCAGGACGTCCTTCACGTCGCCTGCCAGCACGCCGGCCTGGATCGCGGCGCCGACGGCGACGACCTCGTCCGGGTTGACGCCCTGGTGCGGGTCCTTGCCGGTCAGCTCCTTGACCTTCTCCTGCACGGCGGGCATGCGGGTCATGCCGCCGACCAGGACGACGTGGTCGATGTCGGGCGCGCCGGCGTCCGAGATCGCCTGCTTGACCGGGGAGACGACCCGGTTCAGCAGGTCGGCAGTCAGCTCGTTCAGCTTCGAGCGCGAGAGCCGCATCTCCAGGTGCTTCGGCTGGTTGTCGATCGCCGTGATGAACGGGATCGAGATCTGCGTCTCCTGCGCGGAGGAGAGCTCGATCTTCGCCTTCTCGGCCTGCTCGTAGAGGCGCTGGAGGGAGTTCTTGTCCTGCGAGAGGTCGACGCCCTGGTCGCGCTTGAACTCGGCGACCATCCATTCGACGATCGCCTTGTCCCAGTTGTCGCCGCCCAGGTGGTTGTCGCCGGCTGTGGACTTGCACCTCGAAGACGCCGTCGCCGATCTCGAGGATCGAGACGTCGAAGGTGCCGCCGCCGAGGTCGAACACGAGGATCGTCTGGTCGGTCGGCCTCCTTGTCGAGCCCGTAGGCCAGCGCGGCCGCGGTCGGCTCGTTGATGATGCGCTTGACCTCGAGGCCCGCGACCTTGCCGGCGTCCTTGGTCGCCTGGCGCTGGTCGTCGTTGAAGTACGCGGGGACGGTGATGACGGCCGAGTCGACGGTCTCGCCGAGCTTCGCCTCGGCGTCGGCCTTCAGCTTCTGGAGGATCATCGCGGAGATCTCGGGCGGCGAGTACTGCTTGCCGCGCACGTCGACGCGCACGTCTCCGCCGGGGCCGGCCTCGACCTTGTACGGGACGATCGTTTCCTCCTCCTTGACCTCGGCCTCCTTGCGGCCCATGAAGCGCTTGATCGAGAAGATCGTGTTCTCGGGGTTCATCACCGCCTGGCGCTTGGCGACGGTGCCGACCAGGCGCTCGCCGCCCTCGGTGAAGGCGACGACCGACGGCGTGGTGCGCCCGCCCTCGGAGTTCTCGAGCACGGTCGGCTCGCCGCCCTCGAGGATGGCGACGCACGAGTTGGTGGTTCCGAGGTCGATTCCGATCGTCTTAGCCATTTGTTCAGTCTCCTGATGCTGCTTTGGGTCTAAGTAAATCTGAGTCGAAGCGTAGCAGATCTAAGCACCGCCGGCGAGGGCGATCGGACGTCGACTGTGCGTCCGCCTAGTTCTTCTTGATCCTCAGCTTCGAGACCACGCCCGCGTGGTCCGACGGGTAGATGCCGTCCACCTGGTGGCGGCCGACCACCGACGAGCTGAGCATCCGCACCTGCCGAGGCGAGTTCGTCATCACGTGGTCGATGTGGTGGTCGAACAGACTGGGCGGCGCGTTGAACAGGTCGTTCACGCAGCAGCTCATCGGACTCTCGGTCGAACGCGGACGCCAGCCGAAGCCCAGCAGTGCGTTGTACGCCTTCTGGTCGTTCTCCGCGACCGACTGATCGTCCGAGTTCAGGTCGCCGACGAGGACGGTGGGCCGGTTCGAGTCCGCGTACCCGCCGGGCTCGCCGGTCTCGGTGGCCTGGAGCTGGCGGATCGAGGGCGTCTCGGTCTCGTCGTCGAACGCCTCGAAGTGGGTGTTCGTGAACGAGAACCAGGGGCCCTTGCCGACCTTGGCCTCGATCCGGGTCCAGCCCCGGGTGACGTCGATGGGCACGGCGCCCGCAACGGTCACGTTCAGCAGGTTCCCGAAGTGCCCGCTGGCCGGGTTCTTGGTCTTCACCTGCGTCGAGCGCTTGACGAGGATGACGTCGCGCATGGTCAGACGGCCGTTGAGCTCGGCGTCATCGAGGTCGGGGCCCGCGCCGGTGATCTCGCCGTCGTCGGGGATCTGGTTCTCGTCGGCGGGAGCCTCGAAGTCGAATTCGTTCTGGACCACCGCGACCCTGTAGCGCTGCTTGCCGCGGTTCACCTTGTCCATCAGCAGGTTGAGGAAATTGAACCGGTTCTGCGAGGCCGACGGCCCCTCTCCGATCGGATCCAAGCTGGCGGTTTCGTTGATCCGCCACCAGGCGACCTCCTGGAGGCCGACCAAGTCCGGAGCCTTGTTGCGGATCTCCTGGGCCAGCGCGTTGGAGCGGCGGGGGAAGTCCGTCTCGGTCACCTCGCGGAGGATGCCGCCATTCGCGTCGACGAATTCGCCGATCGAGCCGGCCTCGAGGCCGGGCGTCAGATCCGCGCCCAGGAACACGTTCCGGGTCATCACCTTGACGGCCTGCCCCTTCTTCTTGGGCTTGGCGTCGGCTCCGGGCGCCGTCACGAATACGGCGCTCGCACAGACGAGAAGTGTGAGCATGGCGATGGTTGCGCGAATGGGCGCGACAGCAAGCTGCATTGCCTGGATTCCCTCCCTAGTAATCAGCGGAACTCGGCCCCGAAACCTACTGGAGACCCCCTTTGGGCCACCTAAAAATGCGGAAACTCGCGACTAGGGGCCGCCGCACTCAGATGGCGGTTCGCCCAGCTCCGCCGAGCGGGTGTCGGCGAGCGGCTCGGCTCCCTCGCCGACCTGGCCCGCGTATGCGCCCACGAAAGCCGCGACGTCCTGGGCGTTCTCGCCCTGGAGGATCCCAGCCGGCATCCGCCCGTTGCCGAACCCGCAGGTCACGGCATTAAGGGCGCGCTGGTAGCTGCCCTCGAACGTCGCGTTGCCACCGGGTGCCAGGAGGTCGTCGAGGCTCGGTCCCACGACGCCGTCGGTGCCGGCCGCCGCGAGCGTGTGGCAGGGGCCGCAGTTGTTCACGAACAACTCCTTGCCGCCCTCGTCCCAGCTCTCGACCTTGACCGGGCCGGCGTCCTCGCCGCCCTCCTTCGCGAGCGCGAAGTACGGGATGACGATCACGCAGATCGCCGCGAAGACGCCGAAGATGACGAACGGACCCTTGCTCATAACGTGGAGTCGGCCGGCAGGGCCGGCGACGCGCGCAGTCTATAGCCGTGAGACGAGCCGGCTCAACAACGCCGGGGCTCGGCTCCGTCCTCCGGACTCCGCCTCACAGACCGGGACGAGCGCCGCCGCCGCGGCGCTCGTCCCCTCTCCCTGGGGAAATCCAGTCCGTTGGTTCTGCCCGTTCAGCGCACCTCGAGACGCGAGACCACGCCGCCGTGGTCCGTGGGCCAGAGGCCGGAATTCGTGCGCAGCTCGGGCTTGACTCCGACGAGCCGCGAGGTCAACTCGGTAACGGCGCCGCGCGAGAGCACGTGGTCGATCCGCGAGCCGAAGTCCGCCGGCGGCGGGTCGGTGATCGACTCGCCGAAGCAGCACGTGTTGAGCTCGACGCCGCGATCGGCGAATCCGGCGTCCGTGATCACGTTGTAGGCGGCGGCGTCGGCCGCCGGCGCGGCAGGATCGGAGTTCAGGTCGCCGAGCAGGATCACGGGGTGGCTCGTGTCCACGGCGCCGCTCGCACCCATCAGTTCGGTGGCCTGCGCGGTCCGCGTCCCGGCGAAGAACGACTCCAGATGGGTGTTCACGAACCGGAAGCGCTTCCTGTCCTTGCCCACCTTCCGGACGTCGATCGCGTTCCAGCCGCGCAGCACGGTCACCGTGCCGAGCTGGGTCGGCACAACCAGCCTGGCGTCGTAGTTCGCGTGCTGGTTGTTGTGGGTCTTCACGTTCTTGCGCGCGAGGATCACGTCGCGCATCGTGAGCCGTCCGTCGAACTCCGCGGCGTCGTCGCCGCTGATCGAGACCGGGATCTCGATGTCGGCCTCGCGCTGGACCGAGACGACGCGGTAGTGCAAACCGAGGCGCCCCAGCTCGCGCTTGAGCGTGTCGAGGTAGTCGTAGACCACCTCGGTGGCGGGCGTGCTCGGGCCGTCGGCGGCGCCACGCTGGCCGCGCCGCCAGACCGCGACCTCCTGAAGGCCGATCAGGTGTGGGCTCGAGCGGCGGATCTCCTCAGCCAGGAGCTTCGCTCGTGCGGGGAAGTTCGTGTCGAGGACCTTCTTGTAGATCTCGCCCCCCGCGACTCGCGCCTCACCCGGGGTCGGCGCGAGGATCACCGGGTCGAGAACCGCGCCGAGGTAGAGGTTGCGCGTCATCACGCTCACGGTCGTGGGCTTCGCGGCTGCGGTCGCCGGCAGGGCGATTCCCGTTACCGCGACGACGGCTCCAATCACGAGCGCGAGGGCGCGCCGCGTTCTCTTCTCCCCGAACATGTGAACGAACTCCTCTCGTCGAATCCTCCCGAACGGGAGCTTCACGGCCCGGAGGGCGAAACGCATCGGTAGTTCTCCGCAGGCGGACTGCGGAGACTCGCCAGGTACCTGATGAGCGCCGCAAGGCGCGAAACAAACCGGGCCTCCCTGGTAAGGGCTAGTTCCGGTTCGCGAGCTCGCGCCGTCCGTACGGGCACATCCGGCTCAGCGCGCACTCCTCGCACCGCGGCCGCGCGGGCCGGCACAGGCGGCGCCCATGCGCGATCAGGTTCATGTGGAACTCGTACGCGTCATCCGGCGGGGTGATCCGGAGCATCTCGTCGTGCGCTTCCTCGAACGAGGCGTTGGCGCGGAACAGCCCCAGACGCCCGCCGACCCGGTGTACATGGGTGTCGACCGGGATCTCGGGCCGATCGAACGAGAAGATCAGCACGCAGGCCGCGGTCTTGCGACCCACCCCGGGCAGGTCCATGAGGAAGCCCATCGCTTCGTCGCGCGGGGCGTCGCGCAGCCAGTCGAGGTCGAACGGCTCACCGAGCTCGCGGAGAACGGCCTGGATCCGCGGCGCCTTGGTCGGCGCCAGCCCCCCGGGCCGGATCGCCTCTTCGACCTCGGCGGTCGGTGCGTCGCGGACCGCGGCCCAGGAGCCGAAGCGGGCACGCAGGCCGGCGTAGGCGACGTCGCGGTTCGTGTCCGACGTGTTCTGGGAGAGGATCGTGAGGACGAGCTCGTGGACGGGATCGGAGTGCGGGTGGTTTCGCGGGCGGCCGTACATCTCTCGCAGGCGGTCCCGGATCGCGATGACACGGCGTCGTGGCGGCCGGCGCCATCCCTCGCTGGTGTCGCGCCGCCGCATCACCTGAGGATAAGCCGCCAAACAACGGCGGAGCCTCGGGATGTGGGGGTATCCGTACCAGCGGACCTTTACGTGACGTTTACAATCCGCACCACTTTGCGTCGGAGTAGGGACATGATCAGGGACTTTGCGCCTCGAGGCTGGTTCGATGCCGGGCTCCAGTTCTTCCTCTTCTTCACGGTGTATCAGGGCTATCAGGTGGTGCGGGGGCTCACCGACGGCAACCCGGAAGTCGCGTTCGCAAACGCCCATCGGGTCATCGACATCGAGAAGGGCATCGGCACGTTCTTCGAGCCGGGCTTCCAGGACGCCCTGCTCAGCCACACGTGGGTCATCGACTTCGCGAACTTCATGTACATGAACTCGCACTTCGTGGTGACCACGACCTTCCTCGTGTGGCTCTACTTCTTCCGCAACGAGCACTTCTATTTCGTGCGGAACATGTTCATGGTCGCAATGGTGGTCGCCCTCGCCTGCTACGCCGCGTTCCCCACGGCGCCGCCGCGCTTGATCCCCGAGGCCGGCTTCACCGACACGATCGCCGTGTTCACCGGGCTACCCCAGGACTCCGAGACGGTGGGGATGCTGGTCAACAAGTACGCGGCCGTGCCCAGCATGCACATCGCGTTCTCGTTGATGATCGCGGTGCCCGGGATGGCCCTCGCCTCGAACGCGGTGGCACGGGTGTGGTGGTCCGCCTACCCGCTCCTCGTCCTGTTCGTGATCGTGGCGACCGGGAACCACTTCTGGCTCGACGCCGCCGCCGGCGCCGCGGTGGCCTGCGTCGCGGCCGTCGCCGCGCGCCAGCTCGCCCGGGTGCGTCCGGAGCACTGGGCGTGGCGCGAGAGCCCGTCCACCACGACCGCGTAGATGGCCGGATAGGTTCTCGCCGTGACCGACGGCGGACTGGGCACGGGAGAGTCGCGAAGCGCCCAGGCGTGGCGCTCGTACGCGCGCAACCGCCTGATCGAGTCACGGCTGACTCCGAACGCGATCTCGATGACGGGCCTGGTGGGGAACCTCGCCGCCGCGGTGCTCATCACCCAGGAGCTGTTCTTCCTCGCCGGCCTCGCGTTCATCGCCGGATCGGTGATGGACACACTGGACGGCCGCTACTCGCGGATGTCGGGCAAGGGGACGCTGTTCGGGGCGTTCCTGGATTCCACGCTCGACCGCGTCGAGGAGGGCATCGTCCTGACCGCGATCGCCTGGTACTTCGCCGAGAAGGACGTCGACGCGGTGGCGGCGGCGGCCTGCGTGTTCGTGGTCCTCGGCTCGCTGATGGTCTCCTACACGCGCGCCCGCGCCGAGGCGCTGGGCGTCGAGTGCAAGGTCGGCGTTGCGACCCGCCCGGTACGCGTCGTGATCCTCTCGATCGGCCTCGTGTTCGGGGCGGGCGACCTGATCTCGAGCGTTGACCTGCTTCCGGCATCGATCTACGTGATGGCGGCGCTGACGAGCTTCACGGTCGTCCAGCGCGTGCTCCACGTACGCAAGCAGCTGCGCGCGCTCGAGCCGTCGTAGGGGCTTGGGGCCTGTGAACGCGGTGTAACCAGGTCGAGGCGACCGGGTACCTTGAGGTCGCTACCCGCACCCCCCGAAAGGAACTTTCAACTCATGAGCACCGGTAACGGGGCGCCCGCCAACGGCGCCAGCGCCAACGGCGTCCATGCGGACGACGGCAAGGTCCGCGTCGCCATCGTCGGCGTCGGCAACTGCGCCAACAGCTTCATCCAGGGCGTGGAGTACTACAAGGACGCCGATCCCTCCGAGCAGGTCCCCGGCCTGATGCATGTGGACCTCGGCGGCTATCACGTCCGCGACATCGAGTTCGTCGCCGCGTTCGACATCGACTCCGAGAAGGTCGGCAAGGACCTCTCCGAGGCGATCTGGTCGGGCCAGAACGACACGATCAAGTTCGCCGACGTCCCACACATGGGCATCGAGGTCCATCGCGGCATGACCCACGATGGTCTCGGCAAGTACCTCAAGCAGAAGATCACCAAGGCCCCCGGCCCGACCGCCGACATCGTCGGCATCCTCAAGGAGACCAAGGCCGACGTGCTCGTCTGCTACCTCCCCGTCGGATCCGAGGACGCGACCAAGTGGTACGTCGAGCAGGCGCTCGCTGCCGGCGTCGGCTTCGTCAACTGCCTGCCGGTCTTCATCGCCCGCGAGGACTACTGGGATGGTCGCTTCCGTGAGGCGGGGCTGCCGATCATCGGCGACGACATCAAGTCGCAGGTCGGCGCCACGATCGTCCATCGCCAGCTCGCCCGCCTGTTCCACGAGCGCGGCGTCGAGCTCGAGCACACCTCGCAGCTGAACGTGGGCGGCAACATGGACTTCTTCAACATGCTCGAGCGCGAGCGGCTCGACTCGAAGAAGATCTCGAAGACCAACGCGGTCACCTCGGTCATGGGCACCGAGCTGCCCGAGCGCGACGTGCACGTCGGGCCCGTCCGACTACGTGCCGTGGCTGACCGACCGGAAGTGGGCACACATCCGGCTCGAGGGCAAGGCCTTCGGCGACGTGCCGCTGACCGCCGAGCTGAAGCTCGAGGTCTGGGACTCGCCGAACTCCGCCGGCGTCGTCATCGACGCTGTTCGCCTGATCAAGCTGGCGCTGAACGACGGCGTCGCCGGCCAGCTCGACGGCCCGTCCAGCTACCTCATGAAGTCGCCGCACACACAGCGTCCGGACCCGGAGGCGATGGAGCAGACGGAGGACTTCATCACCGCTCATGCCCGCAAGCCCGCCGCCGACCGGGCCAAGGAGCTCGCGGCCGAGACCAAGGCCGACTGAGCACCGGGGCACAGAACTCAGCGGGTAGCTGAGCCATGGGGCCCGCCGTTCGCGGCGGGCCCCTTTGCGTTGGCGGCCGCCGCGGTTGCGATGAGCGGAGGCCATGTCGCTGGTGATCGCGCCACAATGGCCGCATGGACACGGATGTCGAGCGGCTCGAGCAGGCCTACACCGCGCTGGGGGAGGGCGATCAGTCGGCCGCGATCGCGATGCTCGCCCCTGACTGTGAGTGGTACGAGAGCGCCGAGCTGCCCGGCGTGGATGCGGTACGGGGCCGCGCTGCCATTGCGCACTTTCTGGCGGACTTCCTCGATCCCTGGGAACGATTCCACCAGGTGATCGAGGACGTCGTCGTTCGCGGCGATCGGATCGGGCTGATGATCCACATGACCGCGGTCGGGCGCGCGAGCGGCGTCGAGCTCGATACCCGCTATGCCCACGTATGGACGATGCGCGATGGGCTTGGCGTGCGGGTCGACGCCTATCGCGATCCGGCGTCGGCGCGCTCAGCGCTTGCCGACGACAGCCAGGCCCCGGCTGCGCCCAGCCCCAGGGAGAGCACCCAGAACGCGACGTAGGCGGCCACGCCGGCGCCGGACGCCGTGACGTCATCGTTGTAGACGGCGAGCGCGAGCAGCTCAAGCGCCGCGAGCGCCGTATACGCGTACGCGGGCCCCGAGAGCCGGAGGACATCGTTCTCCCAGAGGGCGAAGCCGGCAGCGACGGCGAAGCCGATCAGGAACGAGGCGATCGCCCTGCCGGTCAGCGGCGTCAGTTCCCAGGGCCAGCTGACGTCGAGCGGCGCGGCGTAGAGCGCCACGCCGTAACCCAGCAGAGCCAGTCCCGCGAGAGCGAGACTCGCCCTGACTCCGGTCGGCAGCGGATTCAGCCCGCGCTCGACCGGTCCCGCGACGCGCACCTGGCGGCTGATCGCCCAGGCGAGGAGCGGGGTGACCAGGCAATAGACGACCAGCCAGAACCAGCCGAACAGGCTGTCGAGGTCGAACTTGTCGAGATGGATCAGGGTGGTGACGAGCAGGAGGGCCGCGATCGTTGCGACGGCCGGCATCGCGGTCCGGGCGAGGGCCCAGCTCCGTTGCCGGGCGGCCCAGGCAAGCAGCACGAGCGCCGCCCAATAGGCGGCGCCGAGGAAGGCCGCGGTGACGGGCGGCTCGATCGTCCACGAGAAGAACCGGTCCGTTTCCCCGGCGAGCGGGAAGAGCAGGAAGCCCGCGATCGCCGCGAGGCCGGCGGCAACGGCATAGAAGCGACGGATCGGGTCGGTCGTCATTTGCGGTGATCGTGTCAGAGGACGCGGGTGGACCGCTTGCGCCTTCCGCCCGTAGGCACTGGCCCTATGCTCCGCCCGTGCCACGGACTCGAGGCCAGAGGCTGAGCATCGCGCAGGTGACCCCGCACCACTGGGGTCAGCGCAACGAGATCAACGAGTTCGTGGAGCGGACCTCACTGGAGCTCGCGGCGCGCGGCCACCGCGTGATCGTGGCGGCGCCGTCCGGTCCACGCGGAGGCGTGCGCGAGGCGCGGCGGCTGATCGATGCCGCCCGCGAGCGCCCGGAGGCCCTGTTCGACGGACGCTGGCGCGGCGACCGGGCCGGCGGCGACGGCGGGCCACCCGTGCTGCCCGTCGGCCCCGGCTTGGCGATGCCCCGCGGACCGCGCCCGCGCGGCGCGCCGGTCCCCATCGACCTGTCACGGACACTCGACGACCTGCTCGGCGGGGTTCGTTTCGACATCGTCCACGTCCACGACCCGTTCGCCCCGAGCGCCTCGTCGGTGGCGCTGCGGCATTCGCGGTCGCTGAACGTCGGGAGCTTCCACGAGCCGTCTGAGCGGGTGCTCTCGACGCAGGTGGCGCGGCCGCTGGTGGAGATCTTCTTCGGGCGACTGGACGCCCGGACCGCGAGCTGCGGCCAGACCGACGAGCTGATGCGCCGCTACTTCCCCGGGGGCTACGAACTGGTCGAGCCGGGGGTGCGGCCGCTCGACGGGTCGTGGCCGGAGGGGCGGGGCACGGCATCGGAGCGCCGGCCGTTTCGCATCGCCTTCTGCCTCGAGGAGGAGCGCGGCGCGCTGCGCCTGTTCATGCGGGCGCTCCGGCGGCTCCCCGAGTCGCTGGTCTGGGAGGCCGCGGTCTGGCTACCCGATGGCGGTGAAGTCCGGATGTCGAAGCGGCTGCGGGAGCGCGTGCACGTGGTCGGACCTCGCTCGTTCGCCCCCGACGAGCTCATCGCGGCGGCCGACGCGGTCGTGGTGGGGTCGGGCGGCCCCCGCACCGCGCCCGGCATGATCCGTACCGCCCTTGGCTCCGGGACGGTCCCGGTCGCGTCGTACCTGCCGCTTTACGAGGAGCTGGTCCGCGACGGCGAGGCCGGCCTGATGTTTCCGGCGGGCGATGCGATCACGCTGTCGGGCCAGATCGAGCGGCTCGCGACGGACCCGAGCCTGGCGGAGCGGCTCCGGGCCGCGGCCGTGGGAGTGACGCGCAGCTGGGGCGAGGTCACCGACCAGGTCGAGGCGATCTACGAGCGGCTGACCGCCCGGCGCCACGACCCCACGGGTGACCCCGAAGCCCGGCGGCGGATCTCCCGGCGGCGCCACATCCACGTGGACCTCCACATGCACACGGACCATTCCGCGGACTGCGCGACCCCGGTCCGCACCCTGCTCGAGACGGCGAGGGAGCGGGGCCTCGGCGCGATCGCGATCACCGACCACAACGAGGTGTCGGGCGCCTTCGAGGCTCGGGAGATCGCCGATGAGATCGGGGTCAAGGTGATCATGGCCGAGGAGGTGAAGACGGCGGAACAGGGCGAGGTCATCGGACTGTTCCTCGAACAGAAGGTCGAGCGCGGGATGACTATGGACGAGACGATCGCGGAGATCCGGCGCCAGGGAGGGCTCGTCTATGTTCCCCACCCCTTCGACCGCCTTCACTCGGTCCCGGACTACGAGCACCTGCTCGACATCGTCGAGGACATCGACATCATCGAGGTCTTCAATCCGCGAGTCGCGTTGACCGCGTTCAACGAGGAGGCCGAGCGGTTCGCGGCGAAGTACCGGATCGTCCCAGGCGCGGGGTCCGACAGCCACGTCGCGCAGGGGCTCGGGAGCGTGATGATCCGCGTCCACGACTTCGACGGTCCGGCCGAGTTCCTCGAGGCGATGCGCGCGGCCGACATCGTGCGCAAGCACCGCAACCTGGTCTATGTCCAGGCGCTGAAATGGATCCAGACGAGCGGCGGCCGGGGCGGTAAGGGGATGTCCGGTGAGCGACGCAAGGCGCGAAAGAGCGTTCGCCCATCCGGCGGGACAGGTGGTGGCAAGCCGTGATGCATCCCGGTGCCGCGGCAGGAGGGCAGGCGGGTTCGTCAAAAGGAGCTTCCGGCGGCCCTTCCAGGGCGCGCGACCCGAGGGACCCCGTGCCGACAACCGACGACGAGATCCAGGAGAAGTACCTTGAGCGCGCGATCCGCGAGCTCAACGGCCTGACCCGTCGCCTCCAGGAATGCTCGCACTGCCCGCGCGGCAACCTGATGCCGGTGCTCGGCTCCGGCCACCCGCAGGCCGACGTGATGCTCCTGAAGTACGCGCCGACCGCCGCCGAGATCGAGGAGGGCGTGGCGTTCTACGGCCGTGCCGGGAACGCGCTGATGAAGAGCTTCAAGCGGTTGGGCATCGACCCGCTGGCGGTGTACGGAACGCTGTGCGTCAAGTGCCCGGTTGCCGATCCGTCGCTGGCGGGGGGCGAGTGCGTGGAACGCGTCGTGGAGGAGATCGCGATCGTCCAGCCCCGCATGGTCGTGGTGATGGGCGAGCGCGCGTTGGAGACCCTCGGCGAGGTCGGCGTGCCGCTGGCGCGGCCGCTCGAGCCGAGGCTCGGCCAGGTCCAGTCGCTGACGCCGACGATCGACGCGCTGTACGTGCCGGACATCGATGACTCGCTCGACTCCGAGGACTCCAAGCGGGAGTTCTGGAGTGCCTTCCGCGCGCTCGGCGACTGGTACGCCGAACTGCCGCCGTACTAGGGAGCCGCGGCCTCGGCGAGGGCCGACATCGCGTCCAGGTTCGCGCTGGCGAGGGCCCGGACTACGGGTGAATCGAGCGCTTCGTAGGCCGCGAGCGCGCGCTGCGCTTCGGCGCCGTCCGCCGCGGCGACGCCGACCGTGCCCTCGGGCTCGTCGAGCCGGGCGAAGTGCTTGCGGTAGCCGTCGTGGAGGTCGCGATAGAACGACTCCTCCTTGGCCAGACGCCTTTGGGCATCCTCGCCGACCGCGGTGCGCACATAGCCGAAAACCGGCGGAGCCGCACGCCCGGCCTCCTCCGCACCGCGCTCGACGTGCTCGCGCGCCGCGGCGGCGAAAGTGGGGGTAATCCAGTTGAAGAAGACGGCGTCGAACTCGGCGCCCCCGAGGGCGCACATCTTCGGGCCCATGGCGGCGAGCGCGATGCGGATATCGCCGAGCGACTCGCGCAGCCCGGGTAGCGCTTCGCGCATCGCGGTCAGCGCTCGCGGCCAGTGGCCGGCACCCACGGCGACCCAGAGGCGCTCGCGTGGAAGTCCGAACTCCTCGATCTGCGCGGTGAGCGCGTCTGGTGGATGACGGTCGAGCGCGAGCGTCACGCCAAGGTCGATGTCTTCGGATCCCGCGGCGAACTCTGCCAGCGGTGGCGAACCCGCTGGCCAGCGGCGTGTCGTTCGACCAGATCGAGTCGTAGGCGAGAGCAGCACAGCGCTCGGCCAGCGGCTTCGCGACCTCCGCGTCCAGCCCGGCGGCGACTCCGAATCCGCGACTCATGCAGTCAGGCTAATACGACAGCCGGCTCAACAACGCCGGGGCTCGGCTTCGCCCTTCGGGCTCCGCCTCACAGGGCGCGCTCGAGCAGCGCCACGCACTCCACGTGCGGAGTCTGCGGGAACATGTCCACCGGGGTGATGCGTCGCAGGACGTAGCCGGCCTCGGCGAGCTGGGCCGCGTTCGGCGCCAGCGTCGTCGGGTTGCACGAGACATACACGATCCGCGGGGCCTCGCACTCGATCACCCGGCGCACCACCTTCTTCGAGAGGCCGGCGCGGGGCGGATCGACGACCAGGACGTCCGGCTTACCCGCCTTCTCGACCAGCGGGCGGATTCCCAGCCGGGCGTCGACGGCTTCGAAGCGGGCGTTGGCGACGTTGTTCCGCTTGGCGTTCCGCTCGGCGTCGGCGACGGCCTCGGGCACCGTCTCGATGCCCCATACCTCGCCGGCCTGAGCGGCGAGCGAGAGGCTGATCGTCCCGATCCCGCAGTAGAGGTCGAACACCCGCTCCGACCCGGTGAGCCCCGCGTATTCGCCGGCGATTCCGTAGAGGCGCTCGGCCATCTCGGTGTTCGTCTGGAAGAAGGCCGCATGCGAGATCCGGAAGCGGAGGCCGCGCAGCTCCTCCTCCAGGTGCTCCTCGCCGAGGACGCCGGTGGGGCCGTCCGTGCCGCCGGCCGGCCCCTCGATCACGGTGTGGAGGTCGACCGGCGGGCGGGGAAACTCAGCCGGGGTCGTGACCAGACGGGTCTGGACCTGGCGGGTCCGGGTTCCCTCGCGCACGATCAGGTTGCGGAGCACGCCGTGGCCATCTTCGGAGTCGTATGGCGGCAGGCCCTCGGAGCGGGCCCAGTCGCGCACCGCGTTGCGGGCCGCGTTGTTGGCCTCCGACGCCAGGTGGCAGTCGTCGACGTCAACGACTTCCCGCCAGTTGCCGCGCCGGTGGAAGCCCAGTACGGCGCCGCCGTCGCGGTCGCCGAACGAGTACTCGAGCTTGTTCCTGTAGCGCCACTGCGAGACGGCCGGGACAATCGGCTCGGACTCGAAGCCTTCGAGCCCGCCCAGGCGGGTCAGGGCCTCGTCCACCTGGGCCGCCTTCTGCTCCAGCTGGTGTTCGTACGGCAGGCCCTGCCAGGGAGCGCCGGGGCAGGGCTGGCCGTCATGGATGCAGGTGTCGGCGACGCGGTTCGCGCCGGGCTCGAGCATCTCGACGGCGGAGGCCTCGGCATAGCCGCGCTTCGAGCGGGAGACACGGGCCCGTACCCGGTCGCCCGGAAGGCCGCCGGCGACGAAGACGACGAACCCGTCAGCCCGGCGCGCCACGCCGCGACCGCCCTGGGCGAGCGACTCGACTTGAAGCTCGAGCTCTTCGCCGCGCGCGGGACGCGCGGCCCTGGGGGTGGAGGCCTCCATGCCTCCTATCGTGGCAGCGTCAGATAAGCCGGCTCAACAACGCCGGGGCTCGGCCTCGGCCTTCGGCCTCCGCCCCACAGTCGGCTACCCGCTCGACAGGCGCTTCTCGATGTCGTCGAGCACGCCCTTGCGCGCCTTGCCGCGCTTCTCCTGGGTGCGGACTTTGCGCAGGTCGGCTGGACTCAGGTCCTTGAGCCGGGCCTTCACCTGGGTCGCGTTCAGCGTCTCGTAGCCGGTGATCGGCCCGCCGCCGACGCCCGCGCGCCGGCGCAGCTTGTCGGCCTCGGCGAGCACCGGGTCGGCGGCCTCGCGGGTTCGCCTGCTGACCTTGCTCGCCGCGCGCTCCGCCCTCCTGCGGGCGGGCTTTACGCGGGACTCCACCTCGCTGCGCGCCTGGTCGAGCAGGCGCTCGAGCTCCTTCATCATGTCGTCGGTCTGCTTGCGGCCGCGCGTGACGAGCCGGCTGACGAGCTCGTTTGCATCGGTCTGCGTCATCCGGCCGCGCTTGACGGCGTCGTCCACGGCCTCCTGGAGACGGTCGCGGGAGAGGACCAGGCTGCGCTCGAGCGCGTTGCGAAACGCCTCAACGCTCTTGTCGCCACGACCGGCCGAAGCCGTCCTGCGCGATGAGCTTTTCGAGGTCTTGCTGGAACCCTTCTTCGCGGTCGCCATCTCGTCTCCAATCCTCGCATTGCCGGTTCAGATCGTCGCGATTGCCCGGTTCAGCGGAGACTAACCGGCGCGCTCGAAGGTTGCGGCAACCGGGGCATGATCGGACAGCCGCACGCGTAGGCCACCCTTCCAGGCAACCTCGCGCCGCTCCGAGGGCCAGGGGAGTGGCGGCGCGACCGTGGCGAGGCCGTGGACCAGGAGGTGGTCGAGCGAGTCGGGCGCGGTGGGGGAGGCGAAGCCGAAGCGCTCCGCCAGCTCGTCGTAGATCTCACTGTCGCGTGGGCGCACGTTCAGGTCGCCGCCGATGATGAGCGGTGAGCCCCCGGCCCATTCGAGCGAGCGCTCGGCGGCCTGGCGCAGCTCAGCTTCGGCGCGGGGACGGTTGCGCGGGCCCGTGCTGGCGTGGAGGTTGGCTGTGCACAAGCCCGCATCAGTTCGCGTGAAGGCCATCGTGCGGCGCTCCGGCTGCGGGCCCGGCGCCAGGACGAGCAGTTGCCGCTCGGCGATGCCTCCCAGGATTGCGGGCCGGACGAGAGTGAGGTTGGAGCCGCCCTCATTCGACCCGATCAGGTCGGGGTTGATCCACGTGGCGAGCGCGCGGAGCGGCGCGAACGAGTTACGGGAGGTCAGCTCGCGGTGCGCGGCGGCACCGCATTCCTGGGCCAGCCAGCGCGCCCAGCGCGGCGGGAATTCCTGGAGGAGCGCGACGTCCCATTCCGAGTCCGCGATCACCCGGCCGAACTCACGTCGCAGCGAGCGGTTGACCTGCGCGTGGGTGTCGTTTCGTTCGGTGATGCGCCAGGTCCGGGAGCGCCGCGTGCGGAGGGACGGGTCCGGCGGGAAGTCGCGGCCGTGGAAGACGTTCCAGGTGAGGGCGCGGATCTGCACGCCCGAAGCATCTAGTATCGCCGCCTTCCGATGGCGGATCCGCGGCATTTCCTTACCGGCGAGGAGCTTGCTCCCGACGAGATCGGGCGGCTGCTGGATCGCGCGCTGGAGTTGAAGGCAGGGCGGGTGTCGGGCACGGGGAGCGATGCGCTCGCCGGCAAAACCGTCGCGCTGCTCTTCGAGCGGCCGTCGACGCGAACGCGGGTCTCGTTCCAGGTCGGGGTCGTGGAGCTCGGCGCGCATCCGTTGGCGCTGCGCGCCGACGAGCTCCAGCTCGGTCGTGGCGAGTCGATCGCGGACACGGCGCGCGTGCTCTCGCGGTTCGTCCATGGCATCGTGATCCGCTCGGGCTCGGACGAGACGGTGGCGGAGCTCGCGAAGCACGCCGAGATCCCTGTGATCAACGGGCTCACGCCGCTTCACCACCCGTGCCAGGCGCTCGCGGACATGATCACCCTCCTCGAGCGGTTCGGCGAAGTCGCGGGCCTCCGCGTCGCGTACGTGGGCGACGGCAACAACGTGGCGCGCTCGCTGGCCGTGGTTGGCAGAGCGGTGGGTGTCGATGTGGTGGTCGCGGCGCCTGACGGCTACCGGCTGGAGGACGGCGTTGCGAAGCAAACCCGGGATCCCTTCGAGGCTGCAGCGGGGGCACAGGCGCTCTACACGGACGTCTGGGTCAGCATGGGCGACGAGGAGGACGCGGATGCGCGGCGCGAGGCGCTCGCCCCGTTTCAGCTGAACGAGGCGCTGATGGACGCGGCCTCCGATCGCGCCATCGCCCTGCACTGCCTCCCGGCGCACCCGGGCGAGGAGATCACCGAGGGCGTGCTCTACGGCGAGCGCTCGGCGGTGTGGGACCAGGCCGAGAACCGGCTTCACGCCCAGAAGGCGCTCCTCGAGCTGCTCGTCCGCTAGGTCGCCGGATGGGAGACGCTCCCTAGACTCAACGCGCGCGGCCCCGTCGTCCAGTGGTCAGGACGCTGGATTTTCATTCCAGAAACGGGAGTTCGATTCTCCCCGGGGCTATGGGCGCGGGTTCGACGCGCGCTCGCAGGCACAAGATGCAACCCGAAATCGACATCGGACCGATCACGCTTCAGACCTTCGGGCTGATGTTCGCGCTCGGCTTCGTCGTCGCCGGCGCGATTGTCGCGAAGCGCCTCGGCGAGCTCGGGAAACCGCCGGACTGGGCGTACGAGATGGTGTTCGCGGCGCTGATCGGCGGCATCGTCGGCGCGCGGATCGACTTCCTGATCCAGAACTGGTCCGAGGTCTCCGACGACGTCCTGGGGAGCATCTTCACCGGGTCGGGCCTGGTCTGGTTCGGCGGCGCGATCGGCGGCGCGATCGCGGTCTGCCTGTGGGCGCGCTGGCGCGGGCTCCTCGATTGGGGCCTGGCCGATCTGTGCTCCCCCGCGCTCGCGGCCGGCTACGCGGTCGGCCGCATCGGCTGCCAGCTCTCGGGCGACGGCGACTACGGGATTCCCTGGGACGGACCCTGGGCGATGGCCTATCCCGACGGGACTGTCCCCACCACCGAGGAGGTCCACCCGACCCCGGTCTACGAGACGATCAGCGTCGGAATCATCGCGATCGTGCTCTGGCGCCTGCGTGACCGGTTCACCCAGGGCATGCTGTTCGCGCTGTACCTCGTCCTGGTCGGCACCGAGCGCTTCCTCATCGAGTTCATCCGCCGCAACGACGAGGTCGTCCTGGGGCTGACGCAGCCACAGCTGATCAGCATGGCGATGATCCTCGTGGGCGCGGCGTGGATCGCGATCCGCGCGAATCGCGGGGATCTGGTCGCGACCCAGCCCGCATGAGCCAGAGCCGTGGCCGCCTGGCCTTCGCCGCGGTTGCCGCCGCCGTCCTCGCGGCCGTGGTGGTGGCGGTGGCGGTTTCCGGCTCCTCTGACGACGACGGCCCCGCCGACGAATGCCTGAGCGCGTGGAACGACGACCCGGTCGCGATGTCGGACGGCGTCCACGCGTACGACGTGCACGGCTACCGCGCCACCCTGCTCGCCCGGGTGGATCCCGACGGCAGCGTCATCCCCGACTCAGAGGTCGAGGGCCCGCCGTCGCAGGAGCAGCGCTGTGCCGCGATCTTCGCCTCACCTCAGGTCGACTCCGAGCCGGACTTCGGTGCGCGTGTTTTCGACGAGGGCCGGTGGGCCGGGCTGGCGCTGGTCGACCGGGTTCCGCTCGACCAGATCGAGGCGCTGCAGCGCGACGCCACCGAGACGGCGAACACCACTCTCCTACCCGACGGCCGGCTGACTGACTAGGAACTAGATCGCGCGCAGCAGGCCGCCGTCGATCGGGATCGTCGTCCCGGTCACGTAGGCGGCACGTTCGGAGCAGAGGAACGCGACCAGGTCGCCGTACTCCTCCGGCGTGCCGAGCCTTCCCGCCGGCACCTGCTCGCGGGCCATATCCGCGGCCGCCTCGAGCGACCCGCTCAGCTCCGCCAGCCGATCGGTGGCGATCTTCCCGGTCGCGACCGTGTTCAGGGTGATCCCCTCGCCGGCCACCTCGCGCGCGAGCGTCTTGAAGTAGCCGATCGCTGCCAGCCGGTGGGCGTTCGAGAGCCCGAGCTGCGGGATCGCCTCGATCGTCGAGCTCGATCCCACGTTGACTATCCGGCCCCAGCCGCGCGAGCGCATCTCCGGCAGGACGGCTTCGATCAGCGCCCGCGGCGCCAGCACCAGCGAGCGGTAGGCGTCCTCCCACTCGCCGGTCGAGCGCTCCTGGGCCCCGCCCGGCGGCGGCCCGCCCGTGTTCGTGACCAGGATCTCGACCGGGCCCTCGAGTCGCTCCGCGACCTCGCCGGACAGCTCGGCGAGACGCTCCAGGTCGCCGGTGTCCGCAGCGAAGGTCGCGACCTCGCCCGCGACCCCGCCGGCGGCGTCATCGAGCCGCTCGGGCGACCGGCTCGCCATCGCGACCCGAGCGCCCTCGCGGGCGAGCGCCGACGCGATGCCCAACCCGATGCCCCGGCTGGCGCCCATGACGAGCGCGACGCGGCCTGCGATGCCCAGATCCATATGGGCGGTGCCGGGCTCGAACCGACGACCCCTTCGGTGTAAACGAAGTGCTCTCCCAACTGAGCTAACCGCCCGCAGAGATTGTGCCAGCCTGAAATGAGCCGCCTCAACAACGGCGGGGATCGGCTTCGGCTTTGCCTCCGCCTCACTTACGATCCGCCCAATGACCGAAGCTCCGCAGGGACCGAAGGCCGTCACGGCGGCCGAGCTCAAGACGCAGATCGAGACCGAGCGCCTCGGCCGTCCGTTCGTCGTCTACCGCGACCAGAGCGGCGACCAGGCGATCGTGAGCCTCGCCGCCGACGCCACTGGGATCTGGATCGGACGCAGCCCATCGTCCGACGTCCACCTCGAGTGGGACGGCGAGGTCTCGTCCCTCCACGCGCAGGTCGAGGTCGCCCGCGACGAGTGCACCCTCGTGGACGAAGGGCTCTCGCGGAACGGCTCGTTCGTGAACGGCGAGCGCGTCAGCGGCCGCCGGCTGCTGCGCGACGGCGACACGATCCGCATCGGCCAGACGCTCGTCCTGTTCCGCAACCCCGCGAGCGCGGTGGCGGAATCAACGGCGCTGTCGGGCGACGCGCTCACCGCGGCCGGAGTCTCGCCCGGGCAAAAGCGGGTGCTGGTGGCGCTCTGCCGCCCCTTCAAGGAGGGCGCGGCGTTCGCGACCCCGGCCACCAACCAGGACATCGCCGACGAGCTGACCCTCTCGGTCGACGCCGTGAAGACCCACCTGCGCGCACTGTTCGAGAAGTTCGGCGTCGAGGCGCTGCCGCAAAACCAGAAGCGCGTCGCGCTCGTCGAGCGCGCGCTGCAGAGCGGTCTCGTCAGCGAGCGCGAGCTGTAGTTCCCGCGATGGCGCAGGACCATGTCCAGGCGCTTCAGGGTGTTTACGACCGGTGGAGCGAGGGCGACTTTGGAGCCAGCGCCGAGCTCATGGATCCGCTCGTGTTGTTCGTCATGGGAGAGGGGCTGCCCGACGCCGGGCAGTACCTCGGCGTTGGGCAGCTCGCGGAGTACATGCGGGGCTTTCTCGAACCGTGGGCGCGCCTCACGATCGAGGCTGAGGAGATCATCCCCGCGGGTGACAGCCTGTTCGCCGCCGTGGTCCAGCGCGGGGTCGGGGAGGGGAGCGGCGCGGCGACCGAGCTGCGCTACTTCCACGTATGGTCGCTGCGAGCCGACAAGGTGATCCGCCTCGAGACGTTCCGCGACCGGTCCGTGGCCCTCGCGGCCGCGGGACTGCTCGACAGCGCCTAGCCTTCGCGCTTCACCTGCGAGCCGCCGACGATCGCGTCGGCACCGCTTTCGAACCGGACCCAGGCCTTGTTGCCGCCGTCGTAGTCGGGCGCCCAGAGCACCAGCGTCGCCGGCTCGCGCACCTCGCTGTCGGGCGCCCCGATCGACACCGGCTCCGCCGACTCCGAGTCGAGTCCGCGCCAGACGCGGATGAAGGGGTTCTGCTCCCACTCCGCGCCGATCGTTGACGGCATCCGGTGGCCCGGGTGGATCCGCGTCTCGGGCGCCAGCTTCATCAGCTTGTCCATGATCGACCCCTTGAGGTCCTCGAACCCGGTGGCGCCCGGCGCTCGCGTGCCGCCGACCGTGCCTTTGAAGATCACGTCGGCGGTGAGGCAGTCGGTGCCGTCCACGACCAGCGCGAGATGGTCCGCGCAATGGCCGGGGGTGTGGAGCACCTCGATCCGCAGCGAGCCGGATTCGATCACGTCGCCCTCGTCGATGGTGTCCGTCACCTTGCCCTCGAGCAGCTCCGCCGCCTTCGGGTGGGCGAGCACCGGCGCGCCGAAGCGCTCGGCCAGTTGCTCCACGTCGAGGACGTGGTCCCAGTGGTGGTGGGTCAGCAGAACGTGGGTGATCTCCGTCCCCTCCCGCTCGGCCCGCTCGACCAGCGGCTCGGTGACCTGCGACCCGTTCGAGTCGACCAGCACGCCCCGTCCGCCCGGTTCGTCGACGATCAGGTACGCGTTGGAGAGGAACTCGGGGTTCTCGACGCGCTGCAGGATCATTTGGGGAACTCAATCACGCTTCTGATGCCGTCCTGGGCCTCCATCAGCTCGAACCCGCGGTTGACCTCGTCGAGGGTGATCCGGTGGGAGATGAAGGGCTCGACGTCGATCTCTCCCGCGAGGTAGCGGTCGACGAGCTCCGGCACCCCCTCGCGGCCCTTCACGCCGCCGAACGACGAGCCCGCGATCCTCCGTCCGGTGATCAGGAGGCGAGGCACGACATCGAGCGTCTCGCCCTTGCCGGCGACGCCGGCCACGGTGCAGAGGCCCCAAGCCATCCGCGCCGACTCGACCGCCTGGCGCATCACGTTGACGTTGCCGGTCGCCTCGAACGTGTAGTCCGCGCCGAAGCCGTCCGTTTCCTCGAGGATCCGCTCGACGACGCCCTCGCCCCCGGTCATCGTCTCCGTCGCGCCCTGGCCGCGGGCGAGCTCCAGCCGGTCGTCGGAGAGGTCGACGCAGATGATCCGTTCCGCGCCCTGGAGCCGGCAGCCCGCGACGGCCCCGAGGCCGACCATGCCGGCGCCGAACACCACGCAGGTCGAGCCCTCCCTCACCTTGGCCGTGTTCATCGCTGCTCCGAGCCCGGTCGAGAGGCCGCAGGCGAACAGGCAGGCGGCGTCGTGCGACGCCTCGGGGTTGACCTTGGCGAGCGCGATTTCGGGCATCACGGTGTACTCGGCGAAGGTCGAGGTGCCCATGAAGTGGCGGACGCGCTCGTCGCCCCGGGCGAGCCGCGTGGTCCCGTCGGGCAGGTACCCCTTGCCCTGCTGCTCGCGGATCGCGAGGCAGAGGTTGGTGCGCTCGTCGCGGCAATGGATGCACTCGCCGCACTGGGGCGAGAACAGGGTGACGACGTTGTCGCCGACGGCGACATCCTTGACTCCCTCGCCGACCGCCTCGACCACCCCGGCGCCCTCATGTCCGAGGACGGTCGGCGCATAGCCGGACGGGTCCACGCCGGAGGCGGTGTAGAGGTCGGTGTGGCAGACGCCGCATGCGACGAGCCGCACCAGCGCCTCGCCGGGCCCCGGGTCGTCCAGAGTCACGTCCTGGATCACCAGGGGTTCCCCGAACTCCTCCAAGACCGCAGCTCGCATCTGCATCGGATCCGTCCTCCTCTTCGTCGCGGACCCCGATCCTACGGCGCGCCGCTAGCGCTTGCGGGCGGCTTTCAAGTCCCTCTTCGTGGCGTCGACCGAAACCAGGTAGTGGCGCTTCGACGTGCGCGTCGCAAGACCGCGGCTCTCGAGCTTCTTCAGCGCGGCCGGGCACTTCCTGCAGCGCGGCCCGGACTTGCAGCACTTCTTCTTGACCTTGACGACGCGACCCACGGATGCGGCAAGGTAGCAGAGTCGGTTAGGTGGCCCTAATCCGCTCCGTGCGCTCGTCCACGCTCGCCTCGACCAGGAGCCGGGTCACCCCCTCGGGATCATCCCGGGTGGGCGTATGGCCCCACCCCTCGGCGACGAGGGAGCGCGCACCCGCGGGCATCCGCTCCGGCCGCGGCGGGGCGACCAGCCGGTCGGCGCTCCCCCACGCGATCGTCACCGGCACATCCACATCCGCAGCGCGGTCGAACGTGAGCGTGCGCATCATCAGGTTCGCGTCCTCGTAGGAGGGCGCGTCCAGCCAGGCGGTCACCCACCGCACCGCCTCGTCCGCACTCAGGGCCTCGGGCCGCGCGACGGTCGTGCGCATGAATGCCCTCCGTCCGCGGCGCGTGCGGAGCGCCGCGAGGACAAACGGGCGCAGCCGCTTGCCGCGGGCACGCGCGTCGAACGAGCGCGGTCCCAGCGGCTTGCGCCACAGGCCGGCCGGCGAGATCGCACAGACCGAGGCCGCGTTCCCGTCCGCGGCCATCTCGAAAGCCACCCAAGCGCCTAGTGAGTTGCCACCGAGGTGTGGACGCTCGATCCCGAGCGAGGTGAGATGTGCCGTGATCGCCTCGCCCATGGCCACCGGCGTGTGCCGGGCGCCGGCCGGAAGCGGGTCCGACCCGCCGAAGCCCGGCATGTCGACGGCGATCACGTCGCGCTGCTCCGCGACCAGCTCCAGCACCGGCTCCCAGTTGACCAGGCTGCCACCGAGGCCATGGACGAGGACGAGCGTTGGCCCGTCCCCCAGCCGTACGTGGTGGAGGCGCATCGTCAGGCGACGGCCGGCTCGGCCACCGCGCCGGCGCTCGGCTCGAGCTTCGCGTCCGGCTTCGCGTAGAGCAGCTGCAGATCGCGTATCCGCCGCTCGCGGAAGCCGGCCTCGGAGAAGGCGAGATAAAAGTTCCAGAGCCGCTGGAAGCGCCGGTCATACCCCTTCGGCTCCAGTTCGGGCACGGCCGCGTTGAACCGCTCGCGCCAGAGCGCCAGTGTGCGCGGGTAGTGGTCGGTGATGTCGTCCGACCAGGCGAGGCGCATGTTCGTCCGGCCCGCGATCAGCTCGGTGATCAGCCGCTCGGAGGGCAGGCACCCGCCCGGGAAGATCTGCGTGTTGGCGAACGTCTTCGCGGTCTTCTGGGCCTCATACAGATCGTCATCGACCACGATCGCCTGGAGCAGCATCAGCCCGTCCGGGCTCAGGCGGTCCGAGCACACGCGGACGAACGTCTCGAAGTACTGCCGACCCACCGCCTCGATCATCTCGACCGAGACGAGCTTGTCGAACGTCCCCTCGAGGTCCCGGTAGTCCCTGTCGAGGACCGCGATCCGATCGGTCAGGCCCAGCTCGGCGATGCGCTCGAGCGTGTACGCCCGTTGCTCACGCGAGATCGTGGTGGTCGTCACCCGGCACCCGTACTCGCGCGCCGCGTGGATCGCGAGCCCGCCCCAGCCGGTCCCGATCTCGAGCAGGTGGTCGGAGGGGTCGAGGCGCAGGCGCTCGCAGATTCGGTCGAGCTTCGCGAGCTGGGCCTCTTCGAGGCTCATCCCCTCCCGGGGAAACCAGGCGCACGAATACATGAGCCGTTCGTCGAGGAATGCCGCGAACAGCTCGTTGCCCAGGTCGTAGTGCGCCGCGATGTGGGTGCGGGCGCCATCCCGGGTGTTCCTCGGCACCAGCCGCGCGACGCGTTCCAGCCGCCCGAGCACCGGGTGCAGGCGCCGGCGCAGCCGGTCAAGGCCGGCCATGTTGCGCGCCGCGATCCTCGAGAGCGCGACGAGATCGTCGGTGTCCCAGCTGCCTGAGATGTATGCGTCGGCGAACCCGTTGCTGCCGCGGAGGAGCCCGGTCCACGTCCGGGTGTCCCTGACCTCGAACCGTGCGGCGAGGTCCGATCCGGCCGGCCCGTACTCGGACGTCCGCTCGCCCTCGACCACGGTCAGCCGCCCGTGTTGGATCCCCCGGAGCAGGGTCATCGCCGCCCGGCGGGCGGCTCGATCGCGCAGTCGCTTGCTCATCCGCGCTCTGGGTGTGGATGGTAAGGGGCGCCCTTCAATTTCAGCAGTGCGGCCTGCCAGTAGATCTTCGCCACAACCTGTGCGCCGGCGGCTGGATACCGCCACAGGACTCTTCGCATCGTCGCCGGTTCGAGCTCGCGCCGGCGCATGGACAGGGTGGCGTCGAAGGCCTTGCCCTGGGCACCGTTGGAGTCGATGTGCACGATGAGCTGGGACCCGGGCTCGGTCGTCCGCCAGTCATATCCATGGTCCATCCCCATGAGCGGCGAGACGTGGAACGCCTTGTCCATCCTCCCCCGGATCACTCGGCCCTCGCCGCCGTTGCCGCCCAGCAGGTAGGCGTGCCGTTCGCCCCATGGCGTGTTGGTGACCTGGGCGAGCACGAAGCGCACACGCCGGTCCGCGTCGTCGAAGCAGTAGTAGAAGCTGACCGGATTGAACGAGTGGCCCAGGTGGCGCAGGTTCGCCAGCAGCCGGATCGGACCCTCGGGCCGCTCGCCCGCGCGCTCGGCCACGGCGTCCCGCACGCACTCGCCCAGCGGCCGGTCGGCCGGTCCGATGAAGTCCGCGCGGCGAAACCAGGCCGGTGCCGGCCGCCGCGCCGACCAACCTCGAAACGGGTCGAGCACCCAGGGCAGCTCGTCCAGGTCCAGATACGTCATGAACAGCGGATAGCGGAACTCGTGCGCGACCGGGTGGTGACGGCGGTGACGGACCCAGCCCTCATACACGCCTGAATGGATCATGCGGCCAGCTCCGCGAGCTCGCGCTCGGAATCGGGTTCGGCGACGGCGCCCAGGAGCGAGCGGCAGGCGCGGGTGGCGCTCCAGCAGCCATCCTCGTGGAAACCCCAGCGCCAGTAGGCGCCGCAATAGTGGATGCGGTCAGCACCGCTGATCCGGCCCCACCGTCGCTGGGCGGCGATCGCCGCGCGCGTCGTCACGGGGTGCGCATAGCGGACGACGTCGATGACCTTCGCCGGATCAAGCGCGTCCGTCCGGTTCAGCGTCACGAAATACTGGCGCTCGGCGTCGAGCTGATGCAGCCGGTTCATCCAGTAGCTCATCGTCGGCGCCGCCCCGTCGGTCAGGTGGAAGTTCCAGCTCGCCCAGGCGTTGCGGCGCCTCGGCATCAGGCGCTTGTCGGTGTGGAGGGCGGCCTCGTTCGGCTGATAGGCGATCGCGCCCAGCACGGAGCGCTCCTCCTCGCTCGGGCTGCCGAGCATGGCGAGCGCCTGGTCGGAGTGCGTCGCGATCACGACCTCGTCGAACCGCTCCGTCTCGCAGCCGTCGGCGGCGATCGCCACGCCGGAGCCGGGGAGCCGCTCGATCGAGCGCACCGGCGCGTTCAGCCGCAGACGATGCCCCAGCGGCTCCGCGATGGCGTTCACGTACCGGCGCGACCCACCCACCACCGTCCGCCAGCGCGGCCGGCCGGTGAGCTGGAGCTGGCCGTGGTTGTGGAGGAACTCGGCAAGGAACCCGAGCGGGAACTCCCACACCGCGCCCGGGTCGCACGACCAGACGGCGGAGATCTCGGGAACGATGATCCGCTCGAAGAACCACTTCGAGTAGCCCGAGTCGCGCACGAACTCGCCCACCGACGGCGTGTCCCGGCGACCGATCATCGGCCGGACCTCGCGGTTGAAGCGCAGCTGGTCGTGGAGCATTCGCAGGAACCGGGGCCGGACGAGGTTCGTTCGCTGCGCGAACAGCCCGCGTGCCGTTCCGGCGAACTCGAACCGTCCCGCCGAGTCCGCGATTGAGAGGCCCATCTCCGCGGGCTGCGTGGCGACGCCAAGCTCGGCGAGCAGGCCGCTGAAGGTCGGATAGTTGCGGTCGTTGTAGACGATGAAGCCGGTGTCGATTGCGAGCGGCCCGCGCGGGTCACACACAACGGACGTGTTCGCATGCCCGCCGGGCCGCGGATCGGCCTCGTAAACGGTCAGGTCGTGGCGAGGGGCGAGCAGGTGAGCGGCGGTCAAGCCGGCGACCCCGGTTCCGACAACGGCGAGCTTCATACCCCCGTCCATACGAAGAGGAGCCCGATCTGGCTCAACGGAAGGGCTTGGTTGGTGTCAGTTGCATCACGCATGCAGCCGGATTACCCTCATCGCGTGGACCTAAGGGTGTGGGGTGAGCGCGTCGCCGCGTTGAGCTGATGGCTTCACGTGGACAATCCGAGTCGGCCTCGAGCCAGCTTGCCGAGTTCCTGGCGCTGCTCAGCCAGTTCGACGACCAGCGCTCCGCGGTGCCGAAGATGGTTGAGCGGGCCAGCGAGATGCTCGGTGCCGACGGCGCGGCGCTGATCGATTCGGAGCACATGCTGGCCGCGACGGGGCCGCTCGCCGAGGTCGCGGGCACCGACCAACTCCGGGAGGTGGCCGACGGACAACGAACCTCGCTCGAGGTGCTCGGGGACGACGAGGCACACGCGGTTGCGGCTCCGCTGGAGGACGACGATCCGCGCTCGCTGATCGTCGCCCGCGCCGAGCCGTTCACCGACGAGGAGATCGACCTCATCCGTGGCCTGGCCAGGGTTGTGGCGGTGGCGCTGCGGACCCTGAGCCTGGTCAGCGCAGAGCGGGCGCTGCGGGCCGATTCCGAGGACCAGGCCACGGAGAACGATCATCTGCTGATCGCGCTGCGCGACCGCCAGGCTCTTCTCGAGCGGCTGGCGGCGATCCAGCGCTCGATCGTGGCGCAGCACGAGCTGCACGAGATCTTCGAACAGGTGATCCAGGCCTCCCGCGATCTGCTCGGCGACGATGCCGGCGTCGTCCGGATGCGGGATCTCACGGGTGGCGGGACCGCAGTTGCAGCGTCCCTTGGCGTCGGCAAGGAGTTCCTGGCCGCACGGAATCGCACCAACACCCCCGGCATCGGCACCAGGGCGATCGGCGAGCGTGCGCTGGTGGTCTTCGACAAGAACAGCGACTCGTTCGTTCGCCACGTGCCGGGCGAATGGGCGACCGAAGGCCTGCGGGCGGGCATGGCGGCGCCCGTGTTCGAGCGCGGCGAGGTCGTCGGCGCGCTGGGAACCGCGTCGCGCGATCCGAACCGCGCCTATTCGATGCGCGATCAGCAGGTCATGCTCGCGCTCGCGGAGCACACGAGTCTCGCGCTGAACCACGCGCGCGCGCTCGAGGACGTCGTTCACCAGGCATTCCACGACTCGCTGACCGGGATGCCGAATCGCGCTCTCTTCATGGACCGCGTCTCCCATGCGCTGACCCGCGGCGAACAGGGGGCCAGGCCCGTCGGCGTGCTGGTCGTCGACCTCGACGACTTCAAGACGATCAACGACAGCCTGGGGCACGGGGTCGGTGACACCCTGCTCGTCCAGGTCGCGGAGCGGCTCGCGGGCTGCCTGCGGCGTTCGGACACCATCGCGCGGCTGGGCGGCGACGAGTTCGCAGTCCTGCTCGAGGACGTGTCCGACGCCGACGGCGCAGCGCTCTGGGCCGACCGCATCCTCGAGACGCTGGGCAGCCCCTTCTCGGTCGCCGACCGCCAGGTGTCCGTGAACGGCAGCATCGGTATCGCGCTCGGCGCCGGGGAGGCCGAGACCCTGCTCCGCGACGCCGACCTGGCGATGTACAGGGCGAAGGCCGACGGCAAGGGGCGCTACGAGGCATTCGAGCCCGGCATGCACACGGAGATCATGGAGCGGCTCGAGCTGGAGGTGGAGCTGAAGGGCGCGATCGAGCGCGGAGAGCTGACGCTGGTCTACCAGCCGATCTTCAGCCTGCGGTCCGGCGTCATCGCGGGCTTGGAGGCGCTGGTGCGCTGGCGCCACCCGACGCGGGGACTCGTACCCCCGGACCGTTTCATCCCGCTCGCGGAACGCAGCGGCAGGATCGACGACGTCGGACGCTGGGTGCTCGCCGCCGCATGCCACCAGGGCGCGCTGTGGCGGGCGAAGTACCCGGCGCTTCCCGGAATCCAGGTCGGGGTGAACATCTCAGCGGCCCAGTTGCAGGCGCCGGAGCTCGTCCCGACCGTTGCCGGGGCGCTCGAGACCGCCCAGCTCGACCCCGAGGGGCTGACTCTCGAGATCACCGAGACGGCACTGATGGACGACTTCGACGCCGCCGTCCGCCGGCTCGGCGAGCTGAAGGACCTCGGGCTCGAGATCGCGGTGGACGATTTCGGGACGGGCCACTCGTCGCTGCGCTACCTGCAACGGTTGCCGATCGACAACCTGAAGATCGCCAAGCCGTTCGTGGACGAGATCGTGAGCCCGGAGTCGAAGCCGCCGATCCTGCGGGCGGTGCTCGACATCGCCGACGTGTTCGGCCTACGCCCGGTGGCCGAGGGAATCGAGCACGCCGAGCAGGCGCAGCTGCTGCTCGAGCTGGGGTGCGAGCTCGGGCAGGGCCATCACCTCTCGAAGCCGGTGCCCCCCGACCAGGCCGACGACCTGATCCTCAGCGCGGGCCTGCTCGGGCAGCCGGGGCGACCGCAGGCGGACGCGGAGGGACGCCTCAGCCGACCCGAGTCCGGAGCAGGCCCAGCTGGGGCGAGCTGATCTCGACCACGTCCCCCGGCTGAAGCCAGACGCTCGGCTGCCGGGCGATGCCAACCCCGGAGGGGGTGCCCGTAGCGATCAGATCGCCTGGTTCGAGGGTCATGAGCGTGGACAGGTGGGCGACCAGCTCAGGAATCGAGAAAATCAGGTCGGACGTACCTGAGGCCTGCATCTCCTCACCGTTCAGGCTCAGGGCGAACTCGATCGCGCCGTGGTCCACCTCGTCCGCAGTGACCAGCGCGGGGCCGCATGGGGCCGCCCCGTCGAACGTCTTGCCCGCCATCCACTGGGTCGTTGCGAGCTGAAGGTCGCGCGCGGAGAGGTCGTTCATCAGGGTGTACCCGGCGACCCCGCCCATCGCCTCGTCGAGCCCCACCTCCTTCAGGCGTCGGCCGATCACCGCGCAAACCTCGGCCTCGTAGTCCACCTTTGCGCTCGCCGCCGGGAGCGACACGACGGCATCCGGCGCAGCCAGGGCGTTCCGGAACTTGCCGAAGATGGCCGGCACCTCGGGGGGCTCCTGGTTGGTCTCCTCGGCATGCGTCCGGTAGTTCAGGCCGATGCCGATGATCTTCTCGGGATCGGGCACCGGCGGCAGCAGCCCCCCGTCGGCGAGCGGTTCGCCCTCCGCTTCGGCGACGGCGTCCGCCAGCTCCGCGAAGCGGTCCGCCTTCAGGAGACCCCGCACGGTGCCGCAACCGCCGCCGAGCGCATCCCAGGCGTCGACCACGCGATCGCCGTCGACGAGCACGCCCCCGCGTGGCCCGCGCTCGCTCTGGTACGTCACAAGTTTCATCCGGCGCCGGACCCTACCCGCGAACTGCTGCAGCCTGCGTCCGAGGGGCGGTCGCATCCTGCGGTGGTTCGCGTCGTGGCGCGGGCGGTGCGTAGAATCGGAGCGCGTCGGGGGCGTAGCTCAGTTGGTTAGAGCGCCGGCCTGTCACGCCGGAGGCCGCGGGTTCGAGTCCCGTCGCTCCCGTTCTGGACGCCCTGGACCGTCGCATGGCGGCGTCCTCGGAAGACCGCCTCGCTTACGTACCGCGCATGTACGTGCGCTCCGGCGGTGGTCTTCCTGCGTCCTGGCCCTGCTCGGTCCAGGGCGCCCAGACCTACCTCAGTAGTAAGTGACCGTCGCGACGACCGCCCGGTGGTCCGAGGGCCAGGGCCGCACGACGATGTCGGCCTCGGGGCGCCTCTCACCGACGATTGCGGCGCTCTCGACCTCCAGGTCGTCGCCACGAGCGAGCACGAAGTCGATCCGGTCGTGGTGATCCGAGTTCGTCGTCGGCTCGCTGGTCGGCGTCCAGGTGAATGCGGGCTTCGCCACCGGATCGGGATTGGCGTCGCGGAACGCGTCGACGAAACCCTCGTCCTCCAGGGCGCGAGTCGTCGGCCAGTCGACGGCGATCGGCTGGCTGCCCTCGTCGACGGCCTCCTGCGTCCAGTCGAGTCCTGAGGGCTCGTTGAAGTCGCCGAACACGAACGCCGCATCGGCGGAATCCGCTTCGGCGAGGTCCTCCTTCAGCAGGTCGATGGCCGGGCCCCGCGTGCGCTCCGCGAAGCGGATCGCCTCGGCTTCGGTGTCGATGAACGGCGCTCCCCCGTAGGGGATGTCGAGCAGCTGATAGGGCTGATACGGAGAATCGTCGAGGTGGATGTTGAACGCGTAGACCTCCTGGCCGTCGACGTCGATCTCCACCCCGAGATCGTTGGGGGTCGGCTCGCCGATGGGGTCTCGGCTCAGGATCGCGTTCGCCCAGAGAGCTTCGTTCACCTGCCGCTGCTCGTAGTAGTGGTAGCCCAGCGCGTCTGCGAGCTCCTTCGCAACACTGTCGCCGAGCGGTGGGCAGTGCTTGGCCGTGCAGTCGGGCCCCTCGAGCATGCGTTTCCTGCACGCCGACGATGTCGGGGTCGACGGCCTGGATCGCCGCGACCGTGTCGTCGACGGGCTTGTCCTCGTTCGCGCCGCCGCCCCAGATGTTGAAGCTCATGACTGTCAGCGTGGTCTCGTCGCCCCCGGCGTCCTCGTCCGATGAGCAGCCCGGCGCCGCCATCGCCACCGCGACGGCCAACGCCACCCGAAGTCGCTTCCGCATCCACCCCTCCTTGAGCAGTCCGCGGGACCAGCCTAACGCCCGTCGCATTAGGGTCTGGCCATGGAGGGGATCCGGATCGAGCGGCGCGGAACGACGCTCGAGCTGACGATCGACCGGCCGAAGGCGAATGCGATCGACTCGGCGACGAGCCAGGCGATGGGCGAGGCGTTCATCGCGTTCCGCGACGACCCGGACCTGCGCGTCGCGATCGTCACCGGCGCCGGCGACCGCTTCTTCTCGGCGGGCTGGGATTTGAGGGCCTACGCGGCCGGCGATCCCGGTGACTTCGAGGCATTCGGCGCCGGCGGCCTGGCCGGGCTGACCGAGCTGTTCGACCTCGACAAGCCGGTGATCGCGGCCGTCAACGGGTACGCGGCGGGAGGCGGGTTCGAGCTGGCGCTCGCCTGCGACCTTGTCGTGGCGGTCCCAGATGCCACCTTCTCGCTGCCGGAGGTGAAGCTCGGGCTCGTCGCCGACTCGGGCGGGATCTTCCGCCTGGTGCGCCGCATGCCGCGCGCGCTCGCGATGGAGCTGCTGTTGACCGGCAAACCCATCTCGGGCACCGAGGCGGCCCGCTGGGGCTTGGTCAACAGCGTGGTCGAACGGCAGCGGCTGCTCGACGAGGCGCGGGCGCTCGCGGTCGAGATCGAGGCCACGGCTCCGCTTGCGACGCAGGCGGTGAAGGCCACCGTCGCGGCGACCGAGCGAATGACCGTCGAGGAGGCGTTCGCGGCGCTGCGCGACGGCTCGCATCCCCGCGTACGACCGTGCGATGGCCTCGGCCGACTCGGAGGAGGGGGCGCGGGCGTTCGCCGAGGGCCGTTCGCCCGTCTGGCGGGGAGAATGAGCGGGCCGCTCGCCCCGGACGCCAACCGCGGCCGGGTCGTACTGGTCACCGGTGGCGGCACCGGGATCGGCCGCGCCACCGCGACGGCCTTCGCCCGCACGGGGGCCCGTGTCGTCATCTGCGGCCGGCGCTCGGAGCCGCTCGAGGAGGTGCGGGTGGAGCTCGAGGGCGAGGGCGCCGAGTGCCTCGCGATCCCGTGCGACGTGCGCGAGCCCGGCGAGGTTCGCTCGTTGGTGAACCGGACGCTCGACCGCTTCGGCGCAGTCGACGTCCTGGTCAACAACGCGGGCGGGCAGTTCACAGCCCCGGCCGAGGAGATCACGGCGAGCGGCATGCGCGCGGTTCACCGGTTGGCGGTGGACGCGGCCTGGGACCTGACCCGCGAGGTGGCGACCCGCTCGATGATCCCGGGGGCCGGCGGCCTGATCGTGTTCGGCGGGTTCTCTCCGCGCCGCGGTATCCCGGGGTTCGCGCACGCGGCCGCGGCCCGCGCGGCTCTGGAGAACCTCGCGCAGGGACTGGCCCTGGAGTGGAGCCGGCACGGGATCCGCACGGTCTGCGTGGTGCTCGGGAACATCGATACCGAGGGCCTCGCCGGCTACGGGGCGGAGGCACTGGAAGCGGCGCGGCGGCAGGTGCCGCTGGGCAGGCTCGGAACGCCCGGTGAGGTGGGCGCGACGATCGCCTTCCTGGCAAGCGACGGTGGCGCGTACATCACCGGCACGAGTGTCCTGGTGGACGGTGGCCTGGACGCGTGGGGACAGGGCGGGCCGCCGCCCGAGGATTGATCCCCGTCCGCGCCGAATAGTGTTCCCGCTCCCGACGCGGAGGGTGGAATGGAAACGGTGAGCTTCACCAGGATGGCCGATGGAACGGTCGAGGACTACGAGCTCCTCGCCCGCCACGAGGACCAGTACATGGACGCGCTGCCCGACCGGCTTCTCGACGCCGTCCGGGCGCTCGAGCATTCGTTCGGCGGCTATCAGGTGTCGCGCCGCGAGCACTCGCTGCAGTCCGCCACCCGGGCCCTTCGCGACGGGCGCTCGGACGAGTACGTGGTGGCGGCCCTCCTGCATGACATCGGCGACGAGCTGGCCCCCTACACCCACGGCGAGATGGTCGCCGCGATCCTGCGGCCCTACGTCGAACCGCGGATCTGCTGGGCCGTCGCCCACCACGGGGTCTTTCAGCAGTACTACTACGGGCGCCAGACCGGGGCGGACCCCGAGGCCCGGCAGCGCTACCGCGACCATGAGTGGTTCGACGACTGCGCCGAGTTCTGCGAGCTCTACGACCAGAACTGCTTCGATCCCGCGTACGACTCGCTGCCGATCGAGGAGTTCGAGCCGCTGGTCAGGCAGGTGTTCGCCGAGCCGCGCCATCTGGATCGCGACTAGGCTGGCGCGCGTGGACGACGCCGCTGCCGAGCGCAACGAGGCCACGATTCGCCGGCTCTACGACGGCCTGAACCGCCACGACGGGGATGCGATGGCAGCGTGCTACGCGCCCGACGCCGAGTTCTCCGATCCGGTGTTTCCCGATCTCCACGGTGACCAGGCCGGCGACATGTGGCGGATGCTGACCGCCCGCGCCACGGACCTGGCGGTGGAGGTGCCGGAGGCCAAGGCCGACGCGCAGGCCGGCTCGGCGCGGTGGATCGCGACCTACACGTTCGGGGCGACCGGAAAGCGCGTGGTGAACCGCGTGCAGTCCGCCTTCAGGTTCGGCGCGGACGGGCTGATCACCGAGCAGCGAGACGAGTTCGGGTTCTGGACTTGGTCGCGGCAGGCCCTCGGTGCGTCCGGGATCGCGCTGGGCTGGACGCCGATGCTGCGCTCGAAGGTCCAGTCGAATGCCGCCGCCGAGCTGGCCCGCTTCCGGGCCGACCGCCGAGGCTGAGCCAGGGGAGCTAGTGCGTCCCGCCGGCCGCGGGCGGGGCCGTCGGGTCGTCCTCCTCCTGGCCGAAGCCCTCGCGCGCGAGGAATTCCTCGATCTCGAGCGGCATGTCCTTCGCCCGTTCGACGACCGTGAGGAGGTCGCCCATCAGCGCGACCTCCTCGACCTGCTCCTTCAGGAACCACTGCAGGAACTGCTCGCCCTGGAAGTCGTTGGCCGCCCTCGCGATCGCGGCCAGCTCGTTGAACTGCTCGGTGACCTTGCGCTCCTGCTCGAGCGAGATGCGCACCGGCTCGACGATGTCGGCGAAGCCGTTCTTGGGACCGGTGACGCTCGGGATCGTCACCTCGGCCTCGATATCCAGCAGGTATTGGATGATCATCATCGCGTGGTCGCGCTCTTCGAGCGCCTGCCTGTAGAAGAACGAAGCCATCCGCGGCATCGTGAGGTCGTCGTAGTAGATGGCGGCAGCGAGATAGGCCTGATGGGCCGCGAACTCGTTCGGGATGTGGTCGTTCAGGGCCTGCGCGAAGCTCTTTTCGGGCATCACTTCTCCTCGCTCGGGACGGTCGCGGCCACCCTAGCGAGATTCACGAATTCGGCCTCCCGAATCGCGGATGTGCCACAGTTCGTGGTGCACGCGGGGGCGGGCGCGCGAGTGGAAGGACCGAATCGTGGACATTCGCGAAGACAAGGCTTGGCTCCTGCAGAGCCGGATCAACCCGTTTCCAGTCTCGGGCGCCCTCAGCCTGGGCGACGGGAGGATCGCGTTCACGCTGGATGATGACGCGGGCGAGGCCTCGGCCGACTGGCTCGAGAAGGAGCTTGAGCTCGAGAACATCGGCGCGCGCGTGCGCTCGGGTGAGACCGTCGTCGCCTTCGATTACGCACTCTCAGACTGCGCCGTGACCTGGCCGATCACCGGCGGCGGCGCGATGATGATCATCCGCACTCCCGGCGGCCGCAAGTGGGTCGTCTCTTACGACTACCCCTCCGGCGGCTCGATCTCCCAGACGATGTCGCGGTTCACCGGCCGCAGCAAGGCCCGCGAGTGGAAGAAGGCGCTGGCGGAGGCCGGCGCCTAGGCGACGCCTCGGCCTAACCCCACTGGAATCCCGTCGCGCTCGGCACCGGGTCCATCGGGCTCGTCGGCATGCCCGCCGGCACCGCCGGGTCGTTGTAGCCGGAGGGCGCGATGTCGTTCGGCGTGTCCGGGTGGTAGAGCGAGGCCAGGTACTGCACCTGGCCGCGCCCGGGGCCGACCTCGCCCTGGCCGCCGCTGTAGATGGCGAGGCCCTCTCGCCCGCAATGCTCGTAGACGGCGAAGAGCTCCTCCAGCGAGCCCCAGCGACTGGGCTTCGAGTTGATCGCACGCTCGGGTGCCAGCTCGAGGATGTCGGCAACGGAGTGGAGAGGCGCGTCGTACGTGACGCGTGCCGAATGCGGCGCCAGCACCTCCCGGGTCTCGTCGTTTAGGTCCGGGTCCTCGAGCCAGGCTTCGGGAAAGGTCTCGGCCACTGCCCGGTAGAGCTCCGGATCCGTTTCCACCTCGACCACGGTGCCCTTGTAGAAGCCCTTGAGGTCGAGCACCTGGACGCCGGCGAGCTCGCGGATCTCGGCGATCAGGTCCGCGTCCCAGTCGTTCTCGGGGTCGAGCTTGAATTCGAGGCCGGGATAACGGTCGAGCCGCTTCGAGATCGGCTCGGTGGACGAGATCGCGTCGTCGCCGAACATCGAAAGCCGAGTCGAGCAAACGAAGCGAAGCGGCTTCGGGTCGCGGCCGAGGGCGTCGTGGAGCGGGATCCCGTTCTGCCGGAGCGCCAGGTCGAGCGCCGCGGACTCGTACGCCCAGCGGCGGTAGTGGCGTGAGACGTCGCGCTCGGGCGGCGCGCCCTCGTACAGGTCCAGATTGCCCAGCAGCTCGCAGAGCTCGCCCAGGGTGTCCGGTCCCGTCAGGTCGAACCGCGGGCCCAGGTCGCGATTCGCGATGTGGTCGAGGACCTCGTACGCGACGTCCTCTCCGACGCCCTCGTGGCCGCCGCCCTTCAGATGGACGAGGGTCGACCCGCGGGTGAACTCGGGCGAGTACTCGACGTCGTTCGCCTCGAACTCGAAGCTCTCGACGTCGATCGGGAGGTCGCGCAGCTTGGGCCAGTCGTTCACCAGCGACAGGTTAGTAACCGGCAGCTACCGGCCTGATCAACCCGCTACGGGAACGACGAGCACCGGACGCTCACTGACGTGCAGCAGCCTGTGGGGAACCGAGCCCAGGATCGCCCCCTTGATCGGGTGCTCGCCGAACGTCCCCACCACGATCGCGCGCGCGTCGCGCTCGTCCGCCAGCTTCACCAGGGCCTCGGTCGGGCGCTCCTCGACCAGCGCCACCTCGACCTCGACGCCTTGCGCGCGCGCCCGCTCGACCGCCTCGTCCGTCACGCGCTCGCCAACCGCGCGCACCGCGTCGCGCGCGGTCTTGTACTCCTCACCGGGGCCACCCGGGTCATAGCCGAACGCCACGACGATCGTGTCGCCGAGCCCCTTGGCGAGCTCGACTGCCGCGCCCAGCGCCGCGGCGGCGCATTCCGAGCCGTCGTACCCCACGACCAGCGTCGCCATCAGCGGTCCTCCTCGTCCGTGGCGACCGCGCCGGTGTCGGCCTCCGCCTCGGAGACCCCGATCGCCTCGACCTTGGCGACCTCGCCGGTAGCCACCTCGTGCGGGACCGCCTCGAAGCCCCGGCGCGCGAAGAACTCGCGGCCGGCCGGCGGGCCGATCAACCGCCAGGCGACCATAAGGATCAGGCCGAGACCGATGAAGATGATCGCGATCGCCAGGGGAACGCCGACGCCGAACACCTCGCTGCCCGAATACGACGCCTTGGGATCGGAAAGGTCGCCGACCGACTCGTAGAGGAGATAGAACAGGCCGAGCGCGCCGATCAGGGGCGCGACGCCGATGAAGAGGAAGTTCTTCACCGACTTGGTCAGCTCGTGCCGCCAGTAGATGACGCAGGCGATGCCCGTCAGGCCGTAGTAGAACGCGATCATCAGCGACAGCGCCGAGAGCGAGTCGAACAGGAAGTTCTCCGAGATCAGCTTGCCGGGCACGTACCACGCCGTGGCAAGGACGCCGATGAAGATCGTCCCGAATGCGGGGGTGAGGAACCGGGGGTGGATCTTGGCGAAGACCTTGGGCAGCGCTCCCGCGGCGGCCATCGAGAGCGAGGTCCGCGACCCAGGCAGGATCGTGGTCTGCGCCGACGAGATACCGGAGATGATCACCGCGAGCACCAGGAGCTTGCCGAGCTCGTTCCCCAGCACCTCGGAGCCGACCGTGCCGAGGATCCCGGCGTCGTCATCGAACTTCTCGATCTGGCCGAGCCCGGCGTAGGCGATCAGCGCGACCGCGACCAGCACGTAGGTGACGAGCAGGATCACCGTGGACGCGATGCCGGCAAGCCCGGGCGAGCGTGAGGAGTCCTCGCTCTCCTCGGACAGGTTGACGGCCGACTCCCAGCCCCAGTAGATGAACACCGCGAGCAGTACGCCGGTCAGGACGGCCGAGTACTCGACGCCGAAGGGCGAGAGCCAGCTCAACTCCGGCGAGATCGAGCTTTCCGGCACCTTGTCGAAGATCAGCCTGGCGAAGACCGCGGCGACGAACAGCAACAGCACCCCCACCTGGCCGAGCGTGAAGACCCGTTGCAGCTTGGCCGAGATCTCGGTGCCGATCACGCAGATCGCCGTCATCACGACGATGATCACCACGGCCAGCGCGGCCACCGCCGGCTCGGAACGGAAGAGCGGCTTGCCGTCGCCCCCCTCGAGCCCCAGCAGGTCGAACGTGTAGTACGCGGAGACGTCGGCCAACGACCCGATCACGAGGATGCCGGTGGTGCAGATCGCCCAGCCGCCCATCCAGCCGACCCACGGCCCCATTCCCCGCGTGACCCACGAGAACGTCGTGCCGCAGTCCGTGTCGACGCGGTTCATGTAGAAGAACGCCGCGGCGATGAAGAACATCGGCACGAACGAGAGCAGCAGGACGCCCGGGGCCTTGACCCCGACCGCGACCACGATCGAGCCGATCACCGCCGCCAGCGAGTAGGCCGGGGCCGTCGACGCGAGGCCGATCGAGAGCCCGTCGAGGAAGCCGATGGCGTCCTTCTTGAGGCCCTTCTCCCCGGTTTCGACCTGCTCTGCCCCCTGCGCGGCGACGCTGGCGCTCTCCATCCAGAGGCGAACCTACAGCGCCAAGCGGCGTCGGTGTGGCGAATTACCGAAGATCCGCCGCATCAACAACGGCGGGGCTCGGCTTCGCCCTTCGGGCTCCGCCTCGCTAACGATGCTCCGGATTGGGGAAGTCGAACCGGCAGCCGGCATCCCAGGCCGAGCGCTGGTTCCCCTGGACGGGGATCCCGCCCGCGTCCTTCAGCATCCGCGCGACGTGCATCAGGTTCCACGTCATGAACGTGGTGTTGCGGTTCGTGAAGTCGTTCTCGGGGCCGCCCGAGCCCTCGTCGAGGTAGGAGGGTCCGGGCCCAGCCTCGCCAATCCAGCCCGCATCGGCCTGGGGAGGGATCGTGTAGCCGAGGTGCTGGAGGGAGTAGAGAACGTTCATCGCGCAGTGCTTGATGCCGTCCTCGTTGCCGGTCACCAGGCAGCCTCCGACCCGACCGTAGTACGCGTACTGCCCGTCGTCGTTCAACAGGCTCGAGTTGCCGTAGAGGCGCTCGATCAGCTGGGTGCAGACCGAGGTCTTCTCGCCGAGCCAGATCGCGGTGCCGAGCACCAGGATGTCGGCCGCCATGACCCGCTCGAAGATCTGCGGCCACTCGTCGCGGGCCCAGCCGTGCTCGGTCATGTCGGGCCAAACTCCGGTCGCGATCTCGTGGTCGATCGCTCGGATACCGGAGACGTCGATGTCGTTGCGGCGCATGATCTCCATCGAGATGTCCATCAGCCCCTGGGTGTTGGAGCGATCCGGGCTGCGCTTCAGCGAGCAGTTGATGAAGAACGCGGTCAGGTCCGAGTAGTCCGTCTCGCTGCTCTCGCAGAGTTCGGCCTGCATGGCTGTCAACTCGACTCGTTCGCTCATGTCGGTTCCTCCCCGAGGGTCGTGGCTTGGGCTTCCAGTCCGCGCTGGGCGGCAGGCGTTACTTGCTCGCCCGAATCTCGATCTCGTTCGTGAACTCGGTGAAAAGCTCGGTGATCGAGCGCTGGGCATCTTCGCCCTCCAGCCCCTCGCTTGCCAGCGCGAAGAGCTGGCGCATGAACTCCTCCCAGCGCTGGGGCGGGCGCATCTCGACTCGCATCAGTACCGGGCCGGGACCGGCGTTCCAGTTCTCGTGCAGCTCACCGGGCGCCGCCGTGACCGTGTCGCCGGGACCGGCGAGCGTGGCGTGACCCGAGATCCGGAATCCCACCTCGCCCTCGAGCACGCGCCAGCGCTCCTCCATTGCGGGATGGATGTGCGCGGGGGTGGCGTGATTCGGGTCGGTCCAGCGCGCCTCCATGACGAGCAGCTCCCCACCCGTCTCGTCGGCGCCGCGGATGATCCGCACGGTCTCCCCGGTCGCCGCGTTGCGGATCTCGCGGGAGCGGCCGGCGTCGCTCACCGAACCTCTCCCTCGAGCACCCGATCGGCGAGCGCGGCGAACGCTTCGATCGCCACCGTCAGGTCCTCCTCGTCCGTGTCCTCCTCCTTCGCGTGGCTGATGCCGCCCATGGAGGGGCAGAACATCATGGCCGCCGGCACGACGCGCGCCACCTCGGCAGCGTCGTGGAGCGCGCCACTCTCGAGCTCGGCGGCTTCGCCGGCTACGTCCGCGCACGATTCGCGCGCCGCCGCGACGAGGCCGGTGTCGAACGGGATGGGCTCGATCCTCCAGACGGGCGCCTCGCGCAGGTCCAGGCGCCGTTCGGAAGCCGCGGTGTCGCACGAGGCCCGGGCCGAATCGAGCATCCGCGCGAGCGCCTCCGGGTCGGGATGCCTCAGGTCGACCGACAGGGTCGCCTCGCCTGCCACCGCGGTTGGAACCCCTGGTCGCAGGCGGAGCTCGCCGGTGGTTGCCACCCCGCCCTCCGTGGACGGCAGGCGCTCGATGGCCAGCGCCGCAGCCGCGGCGGCGAGGCCGGCGTCGCGGCGCATCTCCATCGGGGTCGTCCCCGCGTGCGAAGCCTGGCCCACGAACCGAAAGCGCACACGTTCGACCCCGACGCAGCCGGTGACCGCGGCGGCGCGGGTCCCGGCCGCCTCCATCCGAGGCCCCTGCTCGATATGGAGCTCCAGGTAGGCGCCGACCCCTTCGCGACGACGGCCGGACTCCAGCGCCCGGCCGAGGCTGACGCCGTGGGTCGACAGCACGTCCGGCAAGGCCATGCCCTCGGCGTCCGTCAGGTCGCGCGACCGCGTCCGGATCCAAAGTCCCCGAGAAGCAGGAGCTGCCGAACAGGCTGCGCCCGAAGCGCGCCCCCTCCTCGTCGGCCCAGTCGACGAGGACCAGCGGCCGCTGCGGGCGCTCCGACGCGTGGGAGCGCAGCACGCCGAGCGCGGCCATCACGCCGAGAGCGCCGTCGAGCCAGCCACCGTCGGGCACCGAGTCCAGGTGCGAGCCGACCGCCAGCGCCGGGGCGGAGGGGTCGGTCCCCTCGAGGCGCGCCCAGAGGTTGCCCGCCTCGTCGGTCTCGGGGGCGACCCCGAGCTCGGCCAGGCCTTCGCCGAGCAGCGTTCGCGCATTGATCCAGGTGTCGGTCCAGCAGAGCCGCTGCGCCCCGCGTTCGTCGCCGGTTCGAGCCTGTAGCTCGCGCAGGTCGGCGATTACCCGGGCGGCGTCGACCTTCGCGCCCATCTCACCCGGGGTCGCGGCGCAGCGCCTGGGCGAGGCAGTGGGCACCGCCGCCGCCGGCCGTGAACGCTGAGAGATCGGGGTCGAGGACGTCGAGCCCGTGTGCGCGCATCGCCTCGTTCAAGTCCGCGGAGTGCCTGGTGGAGATCACTCGGTCCGATCCGAGCGACATCGCGTTCACGCCGAGCCGGAACGCGTCCGCCAGGGTCACGTCGAGGATCTCGAAGCCCTTGCCGCGGAGCCAGGCGACGAGCCCGCCCGAGGCCGCCTCGACGCAGACCGCGGCGAGCTTGGGTGCGAGGATCGAGACCAGGACGTCGATGTGCACGAACTGGCCCGGGATCGGCTCGACCCGCACCTCCCAGCCGTCGTCGCGCAGCCAGCCCGCGAGCTGGTCGGCGCCCTGGATCTGGGTGCGCTCCTCGCCGTTGCCGATCAGCATGCATCCCGGCTCGACGATCGTCACGTCCCCGCCCTCGAGCGAGCCGGCCGTGATCATGCCCCTCAGCGGGATCCCGTTCACCTGGTAGAAGCGGATCACCGGCGCGTACTCGCCGCGGCGCCACTGCTGGGCGGGTTGGGTCACGACGGCGCCACCAGGGGTCATCACGCTCGAATCGCGCGCGAACACCTGGTACGGAAGATTGGGGTCCGGCTCGAGGCGGTGGACGGTGACGCCGGCGCCCTCGTACGCGGCGACCAGCTCCGCATGCTGCGCCAGCGCGGTCTCCGGGGAGAACACCGCACCGCTTTCGAGCGTGGCCTTCGAGATCACGCTGGTCGGGAGCCAGCGGAAGTTGTCAGGCGGTCCCAGCAGGACGTCGTGCAGACGTCCGTACTCGGAATCCACGCCCCAACCGACGGGCTCGCCGGCGGGCTGCGTCATTCGATCACCACCCTGATCGTCTCGAGCGTCCGGTCGCTGGCTCCCCGCAGGTAGCCGCCGTGGGCCAGGGTGTCAGCGATGAAGTCGAGCGTCTCGCGGGTCAGGCGCTCGCCGGGGAGCACGTTGGGAACCCCCGGCGGGTAGGCGGCGAGGGATTCCGAAGCGATCCGCTCCTCGGCGGCGGCGAGCGAGACGGCCTCCTGTGGCCCGAGGAACGCATCGCGCGGAACCATCGCCATCGGGCCCCAGGGAGGTGGGACCGCGAACGGCACGCCGTGCGCGGGGTCGTGTTTGCCCAGGCCGGCCACCACCTGCTCCAGGCCGGTGACGAACCGGTCCGCCAGCGGGGCCGCCTTGCCCCCCATCCCGAACGCTCCGATGATGACCGTCTCGGTTGCCAGCTCACAGTAGACGCCCGCGTTCTCGCGCAGCAGGGCGGCGCAGCGCTGGCCTGTGATGCCCGTCGCGCGGACGTCCACCGTGAGGCGCAGAGGGTCCCAGCCCGTGACGCCCGGGCTCACGAGGCGCTCGTCGAGCACGTCGAGCCCCTCGATCGCGCGGATCCGCTCGCGGGCGTCGCGCAGGGTCGCCAGCGTCTCCGCCAGAAGTTCCTCACCCTGGGTCGCGGCCAGGCGCCGGGCTGCGTCGAGCGAAAGCGTCAACAGCGCACTCGGGCTCGTCGACTCGAGCAGGGTGACCACCCGGTCGACGACGTTCTCGTCGATCAAATCCGTGTGTCCCAGGTGGACGATGGCCGACTGCGTCAGGCTGCCGACGATCTTGTGGATCGACGAGACCACCAGGTCGGCGCCCGATTCGAGGGCGCTCGGGGGCAGCTCAGGCGAGAACCGCAGGTGGGCCCCCCAGGCTTCGTCCATCACCAGGGGCACGCCGTGCGAGTGCGCGACCTCGGCGAGCGCGCCGACGTCGGCGCAGGCCCCGAAGTACGTCGGCGACACGCAGATCGCCCCGACCGCGTCGGGCGTCGCGTCCAGCGCATCGGCCAGCGCGTCGGAGGTCACGCAGTGGGCTACCCCGAGGTCGGGGTCCAGCTCGGGAGCGACGAACGTGGGCTCGAGCCCCGCCAGGACCGCGCCGTCGATTACGCTCGAGTGGGCGTTCCGCTGGACGACGAGGCGTTGCCCGGAGTGGCGCAGGGCCAGGCACGCGGCGTGGTTCCCCTGGGACGCGCCGTTGAGCAGGAACCAGCTGCGCTTCGCCCCCCAGGCATCGGCGGCGAGCTGCTGGGCGAGCCCGAACGGCGTCGGCTCCGGACCGACGTCGATTCCGGGGATCAGCGCCGGGATGTCCATCTCGAGCGCCCGCGGACCCGCGGCGTCCACCAGCGCGGGATCCGCGCCGGGCCCGCCCTTGTGGCCCGGGACGTACAGCCGTGCGGGATTGCGCTCGGCGTGCTCGCGGAGCGCGTCGACATAGGGCACCGGACGCTGGTCCATCGCCTCACCGTACCGGGCGGGTGCCGCCCGGCCGACGGCTTCCGGCACCGCACCCCGCCCGAACGGGGCCCGCGGATTCACCGCCGCTAGCTCCGTTCGCTGCTACCTTCTCGTCGTCCTCCATGGACGACGACGACCCACCTCCGAGTACCCGGTCACAGCGAGCGGCCGGGGCTGACCCCGAGCAGACGAGCGGCTAGGAATGACCGCTCTTCTTCTCCTGCTGGTCTTCGTTCTCGTCTTCGTCAACGGGTTCTTCGTTGCCGCGGAATTCGCGATCGTGCGGTCGCGGCCCTCCCGGCTCCAGCAGCGGGGCGACGAGGGCGATCGGCGAGCCAAGCGAGCGCTGTACCAGCTCGATCACGTGGACGAGGCGGTGGCGACCTGCCAGGTCGGCATCACGCTCGCTTCGATCGGCCTCGGGTTCGCCGGCGAGCCCGCCATCGCCGACCTGATCGAGCCGGCGCTTGGGAACGTTCTCGGCGACAACGGGACCCATGCCCTTGCGTTCGCGATTGCGTTCACGATTGTGACCCTGCTGCACGTCACGCTTGGCGAGCAGGCGCCGAAGATGCTGGGCATCGCACGCGCCGAGCCGGTCTTGCTGTGGATCTCCGGCCCGCTCGCGATCTTCCGCCGCCTCTTCACGCCGTTGATCGTGATCACCAACGTGCCCGCCCAGTTCATCGTGCGGCGCATTTTCCGGGTCGACCCGGGTGACGCCGAAGAGACCAGTCCCGAAGAGCTTCGTCTGCTCATCAGCCGCGGTGCCCGCGGCGGCCACCTCGACCCCGGCGAGGCGGTGATGCTCGGCGGCGTCTTCCACCTCCACGAGCAGGAGGCGCGCGAGGTGATGACGCCGATCCCGGCCGTGGTGACGGTGAACGCGGACGAGAACGTCGAGGACGCCCTGCAGCGCTGCGTCTCGTCGGGGCACACCCGGCTCGTTGCGATCGAGGACGACAACCCTGACCGCGTGCGCGGCGTCGTCCACAACAACAGCCTGGTTCGGCTCTACATGAACGCCGGGCCCGACGCGTCGATCGAGAGTGCGATCCGCGAGGTCCCGATCGTCCCGGAGACCAAGGCCCTGGATGACCTGCTGGCCGAGCTGCAGCGCCAGCGCAGCTCGATCGCGGTCGTGTCCGACGAGTACGGGCGGACCGTCGGGATCGTCACTGTCGAGGACATCCTCGAGGAGGTGGTCGGGGAGATCGAGGACGAGACCGATGCGCGCTCGTCCACGGTCCGGCGGCTCGCGGACGGGGACTGGTACGTCCGCGGCCACGTCGCGCTCGGCGATCTCGAGGATGCCGGCATCAAGCTCCCGGTCGATTCCGACGCCTACAACTCGATCGGCGGCTACGTGTTCTCCGAGCTCGGCCGGCTGCCGAAGCGCGGCGACCGGATCCGCGCCGACGGGCACGAGATCAGGGTCGAGTCGGTGCGCGAGAACCGCATCGTCGCGGTGCGGATCAAGCCGCTCACGGTCGAGCACCCGGTCGCGCCCCCGGCCGAGCCCCGCAATTAGCGGCGATCGGCCCCTCGCGGCTACGTCCGCGCGCCGTCCTACCTTGGGCGCGTCCAGATTCACCGATTCCCCGTAGTAACGGGTGACAAGGGGCAAGTCATGTGGATGGTGCGGCTCACGGACAAGCAACTCGAGGTGTTGAGGGCAATGCTGGGATCGGAGGACCGGTTGGGCCCGGCGCTCAGCGGAGCGCTCGAGGCGCTCGAGCTCGCGCGCTGGGACGACCTGCCCGACGCCCGCCTGCCGTGGAGTGAGGTGGCCGACGAGGCACAGCGCCAGCATGTGTCGGAGGCTGACGTCGTTTGGGACCTCGCCGGCAAGGGCGGCCACGTCGAGGCCTAGGCGGGCGATAAGCGGCGCCTGGCTTCGTCCTCGGTGGATCGCCTCGCTCACTTGGGATTCAGCCAAGCTCGCTTCGGCGATCCACCTGCGTCCTCGCCATGCTTGCTTCTCGCTCGCCTAGTGACGAGGGTCGAAGGGCTACTCCCAGAGGGGTCGCGCGCGCCGGCTCGCCTCGCGGAGTAATGCGGCATCAATCTCCAACGTCGTCTCAGGGATCTCGAACGCCGGCCATTCACAGGCGAACGTCAGAGTGCCCGGCGGGCACAGCGGCCATACCCAGTAGGTCTGCGTCGAATGCCGGGGACCCCCCGCCTCCTCCTGGGGGTCATGAGGATGTCCCGCTCGGGATCGGGGGGATCCTCTTGGTCCGAAGAACCGATCGCGATCGTGCTCGACCCCGATACCAGCTGACCGAACGAGCTCGCGTGGCGGCCGTCCGAGAACTGGATGCCCAGGCGGACGAGTTCGGGCGGAATCTCGCCCTTGGGCCGCGAGGGGTCATGGATCAGATCGAAGCTCTCGCGGTGCATTGGCGCTCGGGTAAGAAGCTCGGCGTCGACTGGAAGCCCTGGGCGTAGGCCGCGGCCCGGCTGATGATCACGGCAGCGTCAGCATTCTCCGCGAGAGCGACCTCCAGCGCTCAGTCCAGGCTCGAATACCGCCGCGCTCAGTACGAGTAGAAGCCCTCGCCCGCCTTCCGGCCGAGCTTCCCCGCGCCGACCATCTCGCTGATCGTCCTCGGCGGCAGGTGGGCCTCCTGGCTCGACTCCGCGTGCAGGGTCTGGCCGATCGCCAGCGCGACGTCGAGACCGACGAAGTCGAGGAGCTTCAGGGGACCCATCGGATGCCCCGCGCCGAGGCGCATGCAGTCGTCGACCGCCGCCGCCGAGAGGCCGGTGCGCTCCAGCATCCGGACCGCATCGAAGAGGTATGGGAAGAGCAGGCGGTTGACGACGAAGCCGGCCGAGTCGGGAACCTCGACGGGGATCTTGTCGAGGGCCGCACACCAGGCCGTAGCGCGCTCGGCGACGCCGTCGCGGGCGCCCTCGGGAACGCACACCTCCACGAGCTCCATGCGCGTCACGGGGTTGAAGACGTGGAGGCCGAAGAACCGGTCGGCGTGTCCCGTGCGCTGACCCAGATCCGCCACCGAGAGCGACGAGGTGGTGGTCGCGAGGTCGGCGCCGGGCGCCGCCTTCCCAACCTCCGCCAACAGCCCGGCTTTGGCATCGGGGTCCTCGGCGATTGCCTCGACCACGAGGTCGCAGTCGGAGAGCTTCGCGGCGTCGGTCGTCACCCTGATGTGTCCGGCCACCGCGCCCTCGAGCTTCACGGCCGCGGCCTGCGCCTGCTCCTCCGCGCGCCACGCGGAAGCGTCGCTGCGGGCGAGCAGGGTCACCTCGCCGAGGGTGCTCGCGCAGGCGGCCAGCCCGGTGGCGATGGTGCCGCTGCCGGCGATCGCGGGACGGTCGTATCCGTTCTTGGGACTCAAGGGGGGTGGGTTCCTATCAGGCTGGCGAGAACGCCGGATCGGCCGGACGGTCAGCTCCGCCCGGACCCGACCTTGAACGACCGCGTGGCCTTGGTGCCTCGGTGGCGATCGCGGTTCCTGGCGGTGACCTGAACCCTCAGCCGGACACGCTGCTCGAGCCGGCGCGCCGGCCCCGGGCGGAGGGTGAACGACAGCGTTCTGGTGGCGCCCTTCGGGATCCGGTAGCGAGCCCGGCCGCCGCCGGTCATCCGCGCGATCCCGGCGCAGCGGCCTGGCGCCGTGTGCCACGCGGGCGGGCAGGCGACCGCGACATCCAGCTGACCCCGGCGCCCCACGCCGGCCGAGAGCAACTGCAGTGCGCGGGCGCGCGCGGGGCCCGCCGGCGGGAGCGGGGGCGGGAGCTCGCCCTCGAGGATCTCCATGGGCCGGCTCAGGGACTCGACGAACCCGTGGTCGACGTCGGCGCGGCTGACCGAGTTCGAGTCGGGCCGCGGCGGCGGGAGCGCACCGCTGCCGCCGGTGATCGACGCGAGGATCCGGCGGTGCATCTCGTCCTCCCAGGTCGAGCCTCCGGCGAGCGCCAGGTCGGCCCCGACGCGTACGACCACGACGCCCTGGCTCGGGAAGACGGTTACGAGCTGGCCCAGCAGACCGGCGTACTGGAACGAGTCGTGCGGGAGGCCGGGGGAGCGGAAGCCCTCGCCCACCGGCCGGTCGACGATGCGGGGGCCGACGCAGGGCTTCGAAGCATTGAGCCAGATCAGGAAGCCGTAGCAGCCGTTCTGCGGGCTCGGGCGTAGCGCCAGGCGCACGAACCTCCGCGAGAGCAGCCGCTCGCCGCGCCAGACGCCGCCCCGCCGCATCAGCTCGCCGAGGCGCGCGTAGTCGTCGGGCCGCATCCTCAGCCCGAAGAAGCCCTGGGTGTGACCGGTCCCGTCGCGCGCCCAGCTCCAGGATCCGCGTCCGATCCCCAGCTTGCCGAACAGCTCGGCCTGGGCGAAGTCCTGGAAGTCGGCGCCGACCGCGCGCTCGGTTGCCTCGGCCACGAGCGCCGGCCCGCTCTGCGAGTACTCCCAATAGGAGCCGGGCGGGTGGGCGATCCCGACGGTCAGGGCCTCGTGCAGCCGGTTCGGCATGAGGACGTTGTAATCCCGTAGCCCGTTCCAGTGGAGGCCGCTGGTCGCGGTCAGGAGGTCGCGCAGGGTGATCCGGCCGTGCTCGAGGTCGGCCTCCGGTACGAGCGAGCCGAGCGGGTCGTCGGGTGAGATCAGCCCGAGGCTCATCGCTCGGCCGAAGATGAGCGAGGTGACCGACTTCGCGAGCGACCAGCTCTCGAACGGGAGGTGCTCGTTGAGGGCGGCGAGGCGGTCGGCGCCCACCCGGCAGCCGTTGCGGTAGACCCTGATCGCGAGCGACGCGTTCTGCGTTCCATAGTCGATCGCGTTCTGGAGCTTCGCCTCGTCCATGCCGGCCTGCTGCGGCGCCACGCGCTGCCACGTCTCGCCCGGTCCGGGCTCGGTGCAGCGCGTCGCGGCTGCCGCCGGGGACGCGGCAGCGAGCACAAGGCCGCCGGCGACGACGATCAGCGCGGCTCTCACGGGCTCCTCCGGTCGGGCATCATCGACCGGTTGCTACCAGTCCGCCGCGCCCGTCGCGCCGGTTCCCGGCCGGCTGACTCGCCGGTCAGTTACCGCTACGCTGCGTTCGCGGCGGGGGGGATATAGTTTCGTAACGCAACTGACTTCTAGGAGGCAACCATGGCGAGCAACGGGAAGTTCCAGGGCCGCGAGGTCGTGATCGTCGAGGCCGTTCGCACCCCGATCGGGCGCGGCCATGAGGAGAAGGGCTACTACAAGGACGTCCACGCCTCCACGCTGCTCGCCAGGACGTACGCCGAGCTGATCGACCGCGCCGGCATCGACGCCTCCGAGGTCGAGGACGTCGTCGCCGGCTGCGTCCAGCAGTTCGGGGAGCAGGGCATCAACATCGGCCGCAACGCCTGGCTCGAGGCCGGGCTGCCGATGGAGACGCCCGCCACGACCGTCGACCGCCAGTGCGGCTCGGCCCAGCAGGCCGTGAACTTCGCGGCGGCGCTGGTCGCATCCGGCGTGCACGACGTCGTGATCGGCGGCGGCGTCGAGCATATGGGCCACATCTCGTTCGCCGACTCGGCCGCGGTCATGCAGGAGCACGGGCTCGCCTTCTCGCCTGCGCTGCTCGAGCGCTACAACCTGGTGCCGCAGGGGCTCTCGGCCGAGATGATCGCCGAGCAGTGGGAGATCCCGCGCTCCGAGCTCGACGAGCTCGGGCTGCGCTCCCAGCTGCTCGCGGCCCGCGCCACCGAGGAGGGCCGCTTCGACCGCGAGATCTTCCCGTTCAAGGTGAACGGCGACACCTACACGACCGATCAGGGCCTCCGGGAGACGTCGATCGAGAAGCTCGCCGAGCTCAAGCCGGCGTTCAAGGAGGACGGCCGGGTCACGGCCGGCAATTCCTCGCAGATCTCCGACGGCGCCGCCGCGGTGCTGCTCATGACCCGCGAGAAGGCCGACGCGCTGGGGCTGACGCCCCGAGCCCGGATCGTGGATCAGACGACGGTCGGCGTGGACCCGGTGATCATGCTCACGGGCCCGATCCCCGCAACCCACAAGCTGCTCGATCGGAACTCGATGAAGATTGCCGACTTCGACCTGATCGAGATCAACGAGGCGTTCGCGGCGGTTGTCGCCGCGTGGCGCCGCGAGCACGATCCGGACATGGAGAGGGTCAACGTGAACGGCGGCGCGATCGCCCTCGGCCATCCGCTGGGCTCGTCGGGTGCCCGCCTCGTGACCACCCTCCTCCATGAGCTCGAGCGTTCGGACAAGCAACTCGGGCTGGTGACGATGTGCTGCGGCGGCGGTCTGGGCACCGGCACGATCATCGAAAGGGTCTAACGCAGATACCTCCGCCGAGATGCTTCGCTTCGCGTCCGCTCTCGGCGGGCGCGGGGCCGTTGCCTCGCCCGGCAGGTCGTAAGCGCTTGCACCGCGACTTCGTCACTAGCGCGTTCGTTGTGCTCGCCGTCGTGGGCGCGGGCTGCGGATCAGACGACGAGCCCGGCGACTTTTCGCCGGTCGTCACCGACCCGCTCTCGAAGGTCGAGTTCCTGCGCGAGGCGGATCGGATCTGCTTCGCGTCCGAGGCTCGGATCGAGGCCGCCGCGGACGATCTCGTGACCGGCCGCGGCGAGCCGGACCCGGCCGAGGTCGAGCGCGTCGCGACCTCGATCGTCGTCCCCGCGCTCGAGAGCGAGGTTCGGGCGATCCGCGCCCTCGGTGCCCCGGCGGGCGACGAGCCGCAGGTCGAGGCGATCCTCGCCGCGACCGAGCAGGGGATCGCGGCCATCGAGCGCGACCCGCGTGCGCTCCTCGACGGCGTGCCGCAACCGCTGACCCGCGCCCAACGCCTTGCCGAGGACTACGGTTCCCGCCAATGCGGCTTCCGGGCAACCGGGTAGATTGCCGCCTCGCACGGGACTGTCCAGGAAGGGAACCACTCTTGAGGCTCAGCTCACTCTCGCTGGCGCTGCTCGCCCTCGCCGCCGGCCTGCTGATCGCCGGCTGCGGCGACGACGACGACGAGACCACCTCGACCACCACCACTGAAGCCGGGGGTACGACCGGCGAGGCGACCACCAAGGCGGCGTTCATCAAGGAGGCGGACGCGATCTGCGCGGACGCCGACCAGGCGCTCTCCGACGTTGCCCTCGAGCAGTATCCCGAGGGGCCGCCCACGGGCGAGGATGCGGTGGCCTTCGCCGAGGATGTCTTCATCCCGAACCTCCAGGGCCAGCACGACGACCTGGCCGCGCTGACGCCGCCCGCGGGCGAGGAGGACGCGTTCGCAGACCTGCTCGAGCAGCTTCAGACGGGGATCGACGAGATCGCCGACGACCCCGAGAGCTTCGTGGAGACCGACGCGCTCGAGGACGCGTCCGTCGCCGCATCCGACTTCGGGCTTCGTAGCTGCGGCCAGTAAACGGCCTGCTAGACCGCCAGCCGTCCGCCGACGAACTGGACGAGGCCCGAGACCCGCTGCCGGACGTCGACGAACCCGCGCGTGGCCAGCGCGCCCGTTATCTCGTCGGGCTCGAACACACGCATCCCGCTGAGGCGCTCGACCACGGGCTTCATCGGCCGGACGGTGACCGGCCGGCGGATCGACGTCATCAGCGCGATGCGGCCGCCCGGCGCCAGGACCCTGCGCATCTCGTCGAGGCCCGCGAACGGGTCGGCGAAGAGATGTAGCGCCGCGAAGCAGCAGGCGCAGTCGAAGCTGGACTCGGCCAAGGGAAGGGCGCTCGCGTCGCCGCGGATGAGAACGAGATTCCGGGCCCCGGCCTTGTCGGACTCCTCCGCGCCGCGCGTAAGCATCGTCGGCGACGCGTCGATGCCCACTACCAGGCCCTCCGAGCCGACCGCCTTCGCGAACTCGCGCGAGAAGTTGCCCGGGCCGCAGGCAACGTCGAGAACCCGGTCGCCGCTCGTCAGGCCGAGGAACAGGCGTGCGATCCGCACCTCCTCCGACATGCCGGGACCCGTGACGCCCTTCACGGCTCGCGCCAGCGCCGGCCGCCACCAGCGCTCGTAGATCGTCGGCACGACGTTGGTCAGCATCAGGTCCTGCGTGACCCCGGTCGACTCCGGCGCGTCGTCGCCGAGGAGGTCGAGGTAGCCCGCCTTCCAGGCCTCGGCTTCGCCGGCCGCGGCGGCCGCGTCGGGTGTGAGGATCCGCGCCAGTCGCTCCCGGGCGCTCATGCAAGCCGCCTAAACAACGGCGGGAATCGGCTTCATCCTGACGGACTCCGCCTCATAGCGTGCCGCGCGGATCCCCTGAGTGTGACGCGAGGTCGGTCAAGCGGCCGATCTGGCGCTCACCCTCGACTCGCGCGGGATGCCCCTCGGGAAGACCCGCGATCAGGCGCGCGATCCGGTTGCGGATCTGCAGCGCGAAATGCGGTGTCGACGGTCCGGCGAGGGCACGGATGTCGTCCACCGTGATCTCGGGCCTCGTCAGCCGGTCTGGCCGCTCGCTTTCGCTCATGGGTTTTGGTCCGCTCCGTTCGCCTGGTCCTGATCCTGACGCTCGGGCTCCGGCGTGCCGGGTTCGGGGCCGAGGACGGACTCGCCGCTGCCTGACCTTATCGGCGCGACCTCGGCGATCTCGTCCACCTCCACCTGGAAGTCGACGGAGACCGCGGCTTCGTCCCCGACGATCCACACGTGGTTGTAGACGGCGCGGGTCGGGTCCTCCTCGAAGCCCGGCTTCATGTCGAGCAGGTAGCCCTCGAGGTCGGCCGGGGGCGCCTCCGGGTCGTCGGTGAGCAGGAGCGGCCCCCACGTACCGCTGCCCGACAAGGCGGCCGCGGCCGGGGCGTCCGCCGGCCGCGATGAGTTGGCGATCACGAACCCGTGGCCGGGGTCGTTGATGTTCCAGCCGAACGTCCCGTCGACGTAGCGGGCGAACGCCACCGCGTTCGCCACCGGGTCGTCCTCCTCTCCCGCCCTGCGCACGGCGGCCTTCGTCGCCTCGCTGATCGACTTCTCCGCCTTCGCGGAAATGACGCTCTCGGGGCCGAGCAGATAGACCGGGACGTTCCTGTAACGCTCGATGACGTCGAGCGTGGCGCCTGGCACCGAGTCGCCCTGGGCGAAGAGGACCGGGTCGCCGGAGCGCGCAGCCCAGGCGGCCGCCGGCATCGCGAACTCCGGATCGTCGCTGGTGGCGACCAGCAGGTGGGCCGGCTCCTCCCCCGTCAGCCGCTCGCGCAGCAGCGCAACCTCCGCGCCGATCTCGGCTGCGTTCCCGCCCTCGATCCGGGCCGTCTCCAGCCCCTCGGGCTCGGGCGCCGAGCCCACGGAGAACGCCTGTCGACCGTCGGTTTCGCTCGCTCCCCGCGGTTCGAGTGATGCGAGGGCCAGCGCGGTCAGCTCCGGGAGCTCGTCGCCGTCGCTGAGCAGGATCGGCGCGCCGACCGGGTCGCCGACCAACGCCGCCGCGGCGATGCCGGCGGCCCAGTCATCGGACGGGACGATCGTCACCGCGTTCGGGCCGTCCACGCCGGCGGTGCTGGGGAACGTGGCGAGCGAGATGCCGGCCGCGACCGCGATCGAGTCGGCGCCGGCCACCCTGGTCGTGTTGCTGGTGGCGAACGCCGGGAAGCCCAGGTCGGTCGGTTCCTCGGGCGGCTCCTCGGTGCGGACGACCACCTCGGGCGCCGGCGCGAGCGCGCTGCCGTCGTCGTCGCGGAGCGCGCCGAGGCCGATCACCGCGGCAACGACGAGCCCCACCAGGACCAGCACGCCAACCGCTGCTCGCAGCGGGTGGCCGCGGATCCAATGCGCGCCGTCGGAGAGGAAATAACGCGCCCCGCTGAACACCCGCGGAATCTAGCCCAAGCGCGTTGGATACTTGGTCATATGACTCACGGTCAAGCGCACGACCACGGCCTCGACGCGCGCCGCGCGGACAACCGCCGCCGTATGCGGATCGCGCTGTCGATCAATGCCGTGATGCTGGCCGCGGCCGTGGTCGGTGGCCTGGTGACCGGCTCGCTGGCCTTGCTGGCGGATGCGGGTCACGTCCTCTCCGATGTGGGCGCGATCGCGCTCGGGCTCGCGGGCGCGGCGCTCGCCACCCGCTCGGGCGGTCCGCGCAACACGTATGGGCTGCAGCGGAGCGAGGTGCTCGCCGCGCTGGTCAACGGCCTGGCCCTCGTGGTGATCGCGGTCCTGGTGGCGATCGCAGCGATCGGACGCCTTTCGGACCCGCCGGACGTCGAGGGGGCGGGCGTGCTCGCGCTTGGCCTCTTCGGCCTGGCGGGGAACGTCGTGGCGACCTGGGTGCTCGCGCGCGGCGACCGCGTGGACGTCAATCTCGAGGCCGTCCTGCGGCATTCGTTCGCCGACGCGCTTGGGTCGCTGGCGGTCGTCGCGTCCGGCGGTCTGATCCTCGCCACAGGCTGGCTCGAGGCGGATCCGGTGGCCAGCCTCGTGGTCGCCGTCCTGATCCTGCTCGCGTCCGTGCGCCTGGTGATGGAGCCCCTCGGAGTCCTGATGGAGACGGCCCCGGCCGGCCTCGACGTCGAGCAGCTCGGGCGGGCGCTCGTCGGGGTGGAGGGAGTGCACCAGGTGCACGAGCTCCATGTCTGGACGGTCACCACGGGATTCACCGCGCTCTCGGCGCACGTCGTGACGGTCCGCGGCCGTGACCGCGACCTCGCTCGCCGCGAGCTCGAGTACCTGCTCCGCGAGCGCTACGGGATCGGTCACACGACGCTGCAGATGGAGGAGGCGGCCGACGAGGGCGCGCTGCTCCAGGTGAGCCGGGGCGAATCCGCATAAACAGGCGTCGCGTGCAAGGCGCGTTGCAGCGCCATCGAGAAATGTTAAGGAACGCTTGCAAACTGCCCTTGCGTTGCTACTCTGGCGCCCACTTCGCCATGCCTGCACGGGCAGGAACTGCGCCCGGTCGCGGGAACCTAAGGCAACGGTGCGAAGTCGCGCCCGCCCTCCCCGGAGATGCGCCCACGGAACATCACACGCCACACGCCTCGCCGTGCGTTCGCCCTCGGCCTCGTAGCGCTGCTCGCGGCCGCCGGCGGGACCGCGCTGGCCCAGGACCTTGAGTCCGAGCGTGCCGCGAAGCAATCCGAGCTCGAGGACGTCAAGGCGCGCGGGGACGTGCTGTCGAGCGAGATCAGCGACTACTCGGACGAGATCGCACAGCTTCAGGGAGAGGTTGCGATCCTGCGCGCGCGCGAGCTCGAAGTCGAGCAGCAGCTGCGCGAGACGATCGCCCGGCTCGAAACCGAGAAGGAGAATCTCGCCGAGCTTCGCGAGAAGCTCACGCGCTCCCTCAACATCCTTGCCGACCGGCTGGTCGACATCTACAAGTCCGACCAGCCCGACGCGCTGACGGTGATCCTCGACTCCAAGGGCTTCGACGACCTCGTCAACCGCTACGACTACCTGACGCGCATCCAGGACCAGGACGCCGCGATCGCCGCCCGCGTGCGGTTCCTGCGCGACGCGTCTCGGGAGACCGTGGACCGCATCCGCATCGCCAAGGAGGAGATCGAGGCCAAGGAGGCGGAGCTCGAGCGCACACGGGTGCAGCTCGAGGCTCGCCAGGCGGAGCTTGACGCGGTTCGCGACCAAAAGGCCGCCGCGCTCGACCAGGTGGAGTCCACGGCCGAGCGCCTCGAGGGCGACATCTCGGATCTGAACGAGCAGATCCAGGAGCAGCTCGCCGAGGCGCAGGCCTCGACCAGCACCACGGATCCGCTGCCCGCCGGCCCGATCCAGGGTGGCTCGAGCGGCATGATCTGGCCGGTGAACGGCCCCGTCACCTCGCCTTTCGGAATGCGCTGGGGCAGGCTCCACGCCGGGATCGACATCGCGGTTCCGTCGGGGACGCCGATCCGCGCCGCGAAGTCGGGCTCGATCGTGCTCGCCGCCCCGACCTCGGGCTACGGCAACTACACCTGCATCGACCATGGCGGCGGGCTCTCGACCTGCTACGCCCACCAATCGAGCTACGCGATCACCTCGGGCTCGGTCTCACAAGGCGACGTGATCGGGTATGTCGGGTGTACCGGCAGCTGCTACGGCGACCACCTGCACTTCGAGGTGCGGATAAACGGCGCACCGGTCGACCCGATGGGGTATCTATAGAGGCAGTTGGCGCCAGCGCCGAAGTTGCGGTGATTGCGCTCACGGCCTGCCGGGTAAGGCAACATACCCACGCCCGACAGCGGCGGACGCGAAGCGGAGCAGCTGGCGGTTTGACTGGACAAATGTTCTAAAGAACTTGACAGCAGTTGCCGATATCTCTTAAGACTGCTGTTCGGCCACGTAACGGAGTGGAATGGAATCTGCATCACTGAGACTCCCCCGGGCCCCCCGCAACGGGAACCTCAAGGCGTACCTCGCCGGAGGTGGTGCAACGGCAGCCCTCGTGGCGGCCGCGGTGGTCGTGTTCGTGGGCGTTGCCGCGTACGTGGGCTTCAACGGCCTGCCATTCGGCGCCGACGACTCGGCGGACTCCACGGTGAACCTCGCCGCGGGCGGCTCTGACGCCGCGGCCGACGCTGCGGCAGCTGCCGCGGCGGCGACGGCCGGCGCCGTTTCCGCCGACCCGGCCACGCCGAGTGCCGCGGCGATCGCCGAGATCACGGACTCGCTCCCGCCCGGCGCGACGAGCAGCGTCCCCGGCGTGGAGCCCGTCCTTCCCGGCGGCGGCGAGCCGATCGACCCCGGGGTGGTCCCGCCGACCGGCGAAACGCCCGCCGCTCCGGCGACACCCGGCCCGCTCGGCGGCGCCGTCGACGACATCGAGGACACCGCCGGCAACGCCGGCCTGGACCTTCCGCTCGGCGAAGTCACCGACCCGATCACCGGCCCGGTGGACGACACCGTGAACGACGCCCTGAACGGAGTGGGCGGCGCGCTCGGCAACCCGAACCTGGGGAATCAGGTCAACGGCGCGGTGAACGGCGTCACCAACGGCCTGCTCGGCGGCGGCTGATCGTCTCACCCCGGGGCGGCTAGCCGCCCCTCCATCCAGCTGAGCGCCACCGACTGGAGCTCCTGGTCGTGTTGGATCGAGCGGTGGTGGCCGCCCGGCAGGACGATGAGCTTCACCGGGTCGGGCTTCGCGTCGTGCAGCTCCACCGACCAGGCGCTCGGGATCCGCTCATCCCCGCGGGCGTGGAGCAGGATCAGCGGCTTGGCCCCCATCAGCCGCGCCGCCTCGCGCAGGTCGTGCTCCGAGAGCCACGCCGACAGCGCCGTACGCGCCTCCGGCCCGGCCCTGATGTCCAGGTCGCCATCGCGCAATCCGCGGAGCAGATGCTCCTCGCCGGCCGGGCAGATGGCGATTGCGCCACCGATCGCGTCCGACGTCGCGGCGGCGTGGATCGCCATGAAGCCCCCCATGCTCGATCCGCGAGCGCAGATGCGGCGTCCGTCGACCCCGTCGACCTCGCTGAGGAACCGCGCCATCCGAGTCACGTCGCCCAATGCGGCGGGCCCCATCTCGTCCGTCGCGTCTCCGTGCCCCCGCTGGTCATAGGAGAGCGCCGCCCAGCCTGCGGCCGCGCACATCCGGGCGAAGTCCGCGTGGTTCTCCTTCCGCGAGCCCGCCCCGTGGAGAATCAGCATCCCCGGCCAAGGACCGTCGGACTGCGGCACCCACAGCCAGAACGGGCGCCCCTCGTGCTCGCCGCGCAGGCTGGGGGCCTCGGGGGATGGAAGCGTGCGGCGCGTCATCGCTGGGTTCCGGATGGACTCATGGCGGGGATAATGACCGGCCCGATGAGCGCCGACGCAGACAACTCGTGCGGCTGATGCAAGCCGAAACGCGCACGGACCCGGTCCAGGGCTCGGCCGTCTACCCGCTGGGAAGCCGCGTCAACGCGCGCGGGCATCTGGAAATCGCCGGGTGTGACGTCACCGAGCTCGCCGCCGAGTTCGGCACCCCCGCGTACGTCTACGCCGAGGACGACCTCCACGCCCGCGCCCGCGGATACCTCGACGCGTTCCGCGCCCACGGTGATGACTTCGAGGTGATCTATGCCTCGAAGGCGGCACCGGTCAGCGCGATCTACCGGCTGTTCGCCGACGAGGGACTCGCGATCGACGTCGCCTCGGGCGGCGAGCTGCATATGGCGATCCGGGCCGGGTGCGACCCCGCGCGGATCTACGTCCACGGGAACAACAAGACCGTCGCCGAGCTGGAGCTCGCGATCGAAGTGGGGGTCGGGCACGTGATCGTGGACTCATTCGACGAGATCCAGCGGCTCGACGGCCTCCTCTCGGAGCCGATGGACGTCCTGATCCGCGTCACTCCCGGCATCAGGGCCGAGACCCACTCGCACATCCAGACCGGACAGCTCGACTCGAAGTTCGGATTCGGCCTCGACGATGGGCTCGCCGCCCGCGCGATCGACGCGGTGCGCGCCACCCCGAACCTCAGGCTCGTGGGGCTCCACGCGCATATCGGCTCGCAGATCTTCGAGCTCGAGCCGTACTCAAAGACGATCGAGGCGCTGGGCACGCTGGCTGCCGACGCCAGGCTCGGCGCCGAGGAGTTGCGGCTGCTGAACGTCGGCGGCGGGCTCGGCATCGCGTACACCTCCGGCGACGAGCCACCCTCGATCCGGAGCTACGTCGACGTGAAGGTGGAGGGGGTCCGGCGGGTGTTCGATCCGGTCCCCAGGATTCTGGTCGAGCCCGGCCGCTCCCTGGTGGGCAACGCCGGGGTCACGCTGTATGAGATCGGGACGGTCAAGGAGATCCCCGGCGTCCGGACCTACGTGGCCGTCGACGGCGGGATGTCGGACAACCTGCGGCCAATGCTCTACGGCGCTCGCTACGAGGCGCTCATCGCGAACCGCGCCGCCGGGATCCCGGACACCAACGTCACGATCGCGGGGATGCACTGCGAGTCCAGCGATGTGCTCGTCCGGGACGCCGAGCTGGCGTCGCCGCGGGTCGGCGACCTCCTCGTCACCCCGGCCACCGGGGCGTACGGCCATTCGATGGCGAACAACTACAACGGCATCGCCCGCCCGCCGGTGATCTTCTGCAAGGACGGCGATGCCCGCATCGTGGTGCGCCGCGAGACCTGGGACGACCTGGTGAGCCGCGATGTCTGAGCCGGCGCGAATCGGCCTCCTGGGCCGGGGCACCGTGGGGAGCGCGTTCGCCGACCTCGTGGCCGAGCGGGCCGACGCGGTGGCGGAGATCGCCGGGCGCCGCCCCGAGGTCGGCGGGATCCTGCGCCGGTCCGATGGGGACTTCGACGAGATCCTGGCCGGCGCGGACATCGTCGTCGAACTGATCGGGGGCACGGACCCGGCGCGCGATTACGTGCTGAGGGCGCTCCAGGCCGGCAAGCACGTGGTAACGGCGAACAAGCAGCTCGTGGCGCAGCACGGCGACGAGCTCTTCGACGCGGCCCGCGATGCCGGCGTCCAGCTTCGGTTCGAGGCGGCGGTGGCGGGCGCGGTTCCGGTGATACGGGTGATCCAGGAGAGCCTCGGCGCGACCGAGATCGCAAAGGTCTTCGGGATCGTGAACGGCACGACCAACTTCATCCTCACCGAGATGGCGAAGACCGGGGCGAGCTTCCCCGACGTGCTCGGCCGGGCCCAGGAGCTGGGCTATGCGGAGGCCGATCCGACCGACGATGTGAGCGGCGCCGACGCGGCGGCGAAGATGGCGATCCTCGCGCGACTGGCTTTCGGGACTCCGGTGGGTCTCGAGGACGTCGCCTACGAGGGGATCACGGACATCCAGCCCGACGACCTCGCGTACGCGAAGGAGCTCGGGCTCTCCCTCAAGCTTCTCGGCGTGGCCGAGCGCCGCGAGAGCGGGGTCAGCGTCCGGGTGTTCCCCTGCTTCCTCTACGAGGGCCACCCGCTCGCCCCGATCGAAGGCGCCTTCAACGCGGTCATGGTCGAGGCGCCGGCCATCACCGAGATCACGATGTCCGGGCCGGGCGCCGGGGGACTGGCCACCGCCACCGCGGTCCTCGGCGACGTCGTTTCGATCCTCTCCGGCGAGGCGCCCGTGCACGTTCCCGGCGAACGCCTCGAGGTGATCCGGGACGTCGCCTCATCGTTCTACCTCCACCTGGAGGTAGCCGACCGCCCGGGGGTGCTCGCCGCGGTCGCCGACGTCTTGGGCCAGAACGGGATCTCGGTCCGGAGCGTGGTCCAGCGCGGGACCGGGCACGAGGCGCGGCTGGTGATGGTCATGCACGAGACCCCGGAGAGCGCGTTCTATGCGGCCCTTTCCGAGCTCGCGAAGCTCGACTTCATGCGGGCGACCCCGCGTGCGATCCGGGTGATCGAGGAGGAGTTCGTCTAAGTGCCGATCGACCTCGCCCTCGTCAACTTCAACGACCCCACGGAGACGCGCACGTTCGAGAACGGAAAGTTCGAGACCTACGCCGTCGGGCCGATGACCCTCGGGCGCGCCACCTACGAGCCGGGGTGGAGGTGGTCGGAGCACGTCGGCCGCGAGACGGGCGAGTCGCTCTGCCAGATCGAGCACGTCGGGTTGGTGATCAGTGGCCGGGCCGCCGTGGCGATGACGGATGGGACCGAGCGCGTCATGGGGTCGGGCGACTTCTTCTACGTGCCGCCGGGCCACGACAGCTGGGTCGTCGGGGACGAGCCCTACGTCTCCGTCCACATCATGGGCTCCGAGAGCTACGCCACCTAATCGTGCCCCGACCGCTCATCGAGAGATACCGCGACCAGCTGCCGCTCGAAGCCGGGGACCCGGTCGTGTCCCTGAACGAGGGCTCGACCCCGTTGATCGAGGCCCCCGTGGTCTCGGAGCGGGTGGGAGCCCGGGTGCTGCTGAAGTTCGAGGGCGCGAACCCGACCGGCTCGTTCAAGGACCGCGGAATGACGGTCGCCGTGTCGCGCGCTGCGGGTCGCGGAGCCGAGGCCGTGATCTGCGCTTCCACCGGCAACACTGCCGCGAGCGCCGCGGCCTACGCCGCCCGCGCGGGCCTCCGCGGCGCCGTGATCGTGCCCGAGGGCAAGATCGCGATCGGCAAGCTCGCCCAGGCTCTGATGCACGGCGCGCGTGTGATCGCGCTCCGCGGCAACTTCGACGAGGCGCTGACCCTCGTCCGCGAGCTCGCCCAGAAGCACCCGATCGAGCTGGTCAATTCGGTGAATCCCTACCGGATCGAGGGCCAGAAGACCGCTGCTTTCGAGGTGATCGACGAGTTGGGCGCGGCACCCGACGCGCTGGCTATCCCGGTCGGCAACGCCGGCAACGTGACCGCCTGGAACCGGGGCTTCGAAGAGCGGGAGAGGAAGCCCATCCTCTACGGCTTCCAGGCCGAGGGCGCCGCTCCCCTGGTGCACGGCAGCCCGGTGGAGAACCCCGAGACCGTCGCGTCCGCGATCCGGATCGGGAACCCGGCACGGTGGGAGGAAGCGATGTCAGCGGTCACGTCGTCGCGCGGCCGCATCGCTGCCGTGTCCGACGAACAGATCCTCGACGCGTACCGGCTCCTCGCCGCGCGGGAGGGCGTGTTCTGCGAGCCGGCCTCGGCGGCCTCGGTGGCCGGGCTCCTGGCGCACGGCCTGCCGGTGGTCGACGGAGACACGGTGCCCGAGTCGGTGGTCTGCGTACTCACCGGCCACGGCCTGAAGGACCCCGACACCGCCCTCGGCAAGGCGCCGTCGGTGATCCGCTGCGAGAACGACCTGGTCCAAGTCGAGCGCGCGGTCTTCGACTGATTCGCCGCAAGAGCGCGCGTTGGGAGCCTCGCCTAGCGGCCGCCCGCGTCGAAGAACGGACGCACCTCGATGGGACGTCCGATACAGGCCGAGGTCTTGGACGCCCACGCGTGGGCCTCGTCGGTGTCGGTCGCGTTGACGATGTAGAAGCCGCCGAGATGCTCCTTCGTCTCGGCGAACGGACCGTCGGTCACCAGGGTCTCGCCGCCCTCGACCCTCACCACGGCCGCGGTGTCGACGTCGGCCAGGCGACCGGAGTACACCAGCGCGTTGGCCGTTTTCATCTCCTGCTCGAGCTCGCCGACTCTGCCCATGAACTCCCGCATTTCCGCGTCGGTCATCGGTTCCCTCGGCTCACCACCGCCGGTATGGACGGCGAGTAGATACTGGGCCACGTGGTCCCTCCTTGATAGACGCGGGCATCTCCCGCTTCACATCCAAGACGAATGGGACGGTTGATGTTCGACAACGAGCGGATTTCGTGACGGGAGGACGGTGCTCTTCCGGCGCGTTTCGTGTGGCTCACGCGCGCCGGCGTCCCTCACGATCCGCCGGTGCTCCGCGCCGTCACCAGCCTGGTTGCGCCGCCGCTCTGCGCGCTGTGCGGGGACCCGTGTGACTACCCGGATTCGATTTGCAAGCACTGCGACCGCGAGGTGGCTCGCCTGCATCCCGCTCGCACGACGCTTCCGGGAGGCCTCGAAGTGATCAGCGCGGCGCCCTACGAGGGCATCGCCCGGGAGCTCGTGACCAAGATGAAGTTCGCCGCCAGGCTGACCCTCGCCGACGTTGCCGCCGAGCGGATGCTCAGGGCGTGGGGCGCCGCGCGTCACGGTTGGCTGGTGCCCGTCCCGTCCGCGCCCGCCCGAGCCCGCGCGCGCGGCTATGACCCCGCCTACGCGCTCGCGCGGCTCATGCAGCGACGGAGCTGGGCGCAGCTGTGCCCCGACCTCAAGCGCGATGACGGGCCACGCCAGGTCGGGCGGCCGCGGGCCGAGCGTCTCGCCGACCCGCCAGCGATCGCGCGCGTCAATCCGAGCCAGGAGGTGCCGGACGACCCCTGGCTCGTCGACGACGTGGTTACGACAGGGGCCACCCTGGACGCCTGCGCCGCCGTCCTGCGCGACGCCGGGGCCACACGCGTCCGCGCGCTCACGTTCGCTCGGGCCGATTCGGTTGGCCCGAGGGCTCGTGCCGCGTAAAATCGCCCTACCGACGCGAGCTACGAAAGGAGCGGACGTGAGGATCGAGGTCAGAGGTCGCAACTTCGAGGTGACCGATGAGCTGGAGGATGCGATCCACAAGCGCTTCAAGCGGGTCGGCCGGCAGGTGTCAGAGCTGGCGACCCTCGAGATCGAGCTCTCCGAGGAGCGCAATCCCCGGGTCGCCGACAGCCAGATCGCCGAGGCGACCCTGCAGCTCAAGCGCACCACGATCCGCGCCCACGAGGCATCGCCCGAGATGCTCCATTCGATCCACAAGATCGCGGAGGACGTCCGCCGCCAGGTCAAGAAGAACCGCGAGCTCCGCCGCGGCCGGGAGCGCACCCGCCGCGTGCTCGGCGGCCTGCGCGACGGAACCGCGTAGCTGCACCCGGGGCAAACCCGGGCCCGCGGTACCCTCAGGCGTTGGATGAGCGACTTCGTCGCGAAAGCATGTTGGCCTCCCTGGCAAGGGCGTAGCGATCGAATGAGCGACTCTGTCGCGAAAGCGTGTTCGCCTCCCTGGCAAGGGCGTTTCTAGATGGCAGGCCGTTCAATAATCGATCGCGCGCTGCGCGTCGGGGAGGGCCGCAAGCTCAAGGAATTCGAGCGGGCGGTCAGCCGCATCAACGAGATCGAGCCCGAGATGGAGCTGCTCGACGAAGCCGAGCTGCGCACCGAGGCCGACGGGCTGCGCGAGCGCGCCGGCAACGGGGAGCCGCTCGACGACATGCTGCCCGAGGCCTTCGCGCTGGTCCGCGAGGCCGGCAAGCGCACCCTGGGCCAGCGGCACTTCGACGTCCAGATGATCGGCGGGATGGTCCTGAACGACGGCTCGATCGCCGAGATGAAGACCGGCGAGGGCAAGACGCTCACCGCGACTTCGGCCGTTTTCTTGAACTCGCTGGCCGGCAAGTCCGTCCACCTCATCACCGTCAACGACTACCTCGCCCGACGTGATGCCGAGTGGATGGCGCCCATCTACAACGCTCTCGGGGTCAACGTCGGCGTGATCCAGTCGATGATGCCGCCCGAGCAGCGCCGCCAGATGTACGCCGCCGGCGTCACCTACGGGACCAACTCCGAGTTCGGCTTCGACTACCTGCGCGACAACATGGCGTCGAGCCTCGAGGAGTGCGTGCAGCGGGAGCACGTCTTCGGGATCGTCGACGAGGTCGACAACATCCTGATCGACGAGGCGCGCACGCCGCTGATCATCTCCGGCAAGCCGGAGCAGGCGGCCGACACCTATTACACGTTCGCGCGCCTGGCCAAGCAGATGGATGGCGTGGAAACCAAGCCAAAGCTGAAGTCGCTCGGCGAGTCGAAGGACACCTCCGAAGCCGAGCACGACTTCGAGTACGACGAGAAGCACAAGACCGTGGCGCCGACCGAGGCCGGGGTGCACAAGGCCGAGAAGTTCCTCGGTATCGACAACCTCTACGTGTCCGAGAACGGCACGCTCGTCAACCATCTGATCCAGTCGCTGAAGGCCGAGGCCCTCTACAAGCGCGACACCGACTACGCGGTGATCGACGGCCAGGTGATGATCATCGACGAGTTCACGGGTCGCATCCTCGAGGGTCGGCGCTGGTCCGAGGGCCTGCACCAGGCGATCGAGGCCAAGGAGGGCGTGCGAATCCGCGAGGAGAACCAGACGCTCGCCACGATCACGCTCCAGAACTACTTCCGCTTGTACGACAAGCTCTCCGGCATGACGGGCACGGCGCTGACCGAGGCTCAGGAGTTCATGAAGATCTACGAGATGCCGGTGGTCGAGATCCCGACGCACCGGCCGATGGTCCGCGCCGACCACAACGACCAGATCTACAAGACGAAGCCCGGCAAGTGGAAGGCGGTGGTCCGGGAGATCGAGGAGCGGCACGAGGCCGGCCAGCCGATCCTGATCGGGACGATCTCGGTCGAGGTGTCGGAGATGCTGGGCGCCGAGTTCGACCGGAACGGGATCGACCACGTGGTGCTGAACGCGAAGCCCGAGCACGCCCAGCGGGAGGGCGAGACGATCTCGCAGGCGGGCCGGATCGGCGCGGTCACGATCGCCACGAACATGGCCGGTCGCGGCGTCGACATCAAGCTCGGCGGCGACCCCGAGGCGATGGCCCGAGCCGAGCTGAACAAGAATGGCCTGCAGCCGGGAGCCGACGGCTACGAGGAGGCGCTCGCGGACGTTCTGCCCGGGCTCGAGGAGCAGTGCGCGGCGGAGGGCGACAAGGTCCGCGAGGCCGGCGGCCTCTTCATCTGCGGCACCGAGCGCCACGAGTCGCGGCGGATCGACAACCAGCTGCGTGGCCGTTCGGGCCGCCAGGGCGACCCGGGCGAGTCGCGGTTCTTCCTGTCGGCCGAGGACGACCTGGTCCGCCTGTTCGCCGGCGATCGCATCTACAAGATCCTCGACCGGCTCGGCCCCGTGGACGACGAGGGCGAGGAGTACCCGCTCGAGGCGAAGATGCTCTCGAAGCAGATCGAGAACGCCCAGAAGAAGGTCGAGCAGCAGAACTTCCTGATCAGAAAACGGGTCCTCGAGTACGACGACGTGATGAACGAGCAGCGCCGTGTCGTCTACAAGTACCGGCGCGAGATCCTCGAGGGCCGCGACATGTCGGACGTCGCATACGAGGAGGTCGGCCAGGTGGCCGTCCGCCTGACCGATGAGTTCACCCCCGGCGACATCTTCGAGGACTGGGACCTCTCCGGGCTGCAGTCGCAGGCCGAGTCGATCTGGGGTAGCGGTGCCGATCTCCAGGGCCTCGATCCCAACACCTCCGGCCGCGAGGACATCGGCGAGATGCTGCGCGAGGACGCACTCGAGGCCTATCAGCGCCGCGAGGAGGAACTCGGGGACGAGCTGACGCGCTGGCTCGAGCGGCAGATCCTCCTGCAGATCATCGACAACCGCTGGCGCGAGCATCTGTACGAGATGGACTACCTGCGCGAGGGCATCCATCTGCGGGGATTCGCGCAGATCGACCCGCTCGTGGCCTACAAGAACGAGGGCTACACGATGTTCGAGGAGCTCATGGCCTCGATCTGGCAGGAGTTCGCGCGGGTGATCTTCCACGTCGAGGTGAACGTCGAGGGGCAGCAGGAGCGGCAGGCTGCAAGGGCGCCGCAGCAGGTGAACTATTCGGGTGGCACGTCCGATGGTCAGCCCTCGGCGCTGACCGAAGCCGCGGCTGCCGCTGCGGCGGGCGCCCCCGCGGCCGGAGCGGCGGCCACGGCCGAGCAGCCGCCCCCCGAGGAAGATCCACAGCAGGGGCGGCCCCAGGCCCCGTCGGGCACCGTCGTCAAGTCCGAGAACGAGAAGCTCGGCCGCAACGACCCGTGCTGGTGCGGCTCCGGCAAGAAGTTCAAGAACTGCCACGGCCGCTGACCCCGGCGCGATGAGTGGGCTCGACGCGGGGTCCGACGGCCGGTTGCGGTGCTCGTGGGGCCTCTCCGCGCCCGACTACGTGGCCTATCACGACGAGGAATGGGGCCGGCCCGTCACCGACGACCGCGGCATCTACGAGAAGCTGACCCTCGAGGCGTTCCAGTCGGGGCTCTCGTGGCTCACGATCCTCCGCAAGCGCGAGAACTTCCGGGCCGCGTTCGACGGGTTCGACTTCGAGCGGGTCGCGGCCTATGGCGATGGGGACGTCGAGCGCCTCATGGCCGACGCGGGCATCGTCCGGAACCGGGCCAAGATCGACGCGGCGATCGCGAACGCGCGGGCGGCGCAGGAACTGGTCGCAGGCGGCGAGTCGCTCGCGGCCCTCGCCTGGGCCCACCGCCCGGAGGCTGAGCGGGTACCGGCGGGCCTTGAGGACGTCCCGGCGACGACGCCGGAGTCGAAGGCCCTGGCGAAGGAGCTGAAGCGCAGGGGGTTTCGCTTCGTCGGGCCGACCACCGCCTACGCGCTGATGCAAGCCGTCGGCATCGTCAACGACCATGTCGACGGTTGCTTCGTCCGCCCCGCCGTCGAAGCCGAGCGCGCGAGCGGCCGATGACCCGCCGCGACGCCGCGCGGGCGTTCATCGACGCATTCAACACCGGCGACCTCGACGCGTTCGCGATGACGCTCCATCCCGAGGTCGAGCTGCACGCGGGCCGTGGCACGCGGGTGGGCGTCGACCTCGCCCGGGTGTGGGCGAAGCGAGCCCCCGGCGGCGTCCAGCAGCTGATCCTGGTCGACGAGCTGCACGAGCGTGACGCCAGGATCCTCGCGCTGATCCTGCGTGAGTGGTGGTGGGACGACGAGGAGGAGTCGAGCGCGGGCCCGGCTCGGGTCGAGGCAATGGCCTGGCTGTTCGAGTTCCGCGACGGCCTGATCTCGAGCTGGCGCCCGTTCGACGACCGCGCCGAGGCGCTCGCCGCTCTCGGTGCGGACTAGTCTTTGCCGTATGGCCGAGGTCACGAGGGAGCGCACCGCCGACGAGCGGATCAAGGAGGCACGCGAGGGGCTGACCCTGCTCGCGGACTACCTTTGACCCGGCCGCGCTCGAGGCCGATGTAGCCACGCTCGAGGGCGAGATGCAGGCCCCGGGGTTCTGGGACGACTCAGACGGGGCCGCCAAGGCGTCGGCCCGGCACGCCGCCACCCAGCGCAGGCTCGAGACCTTTCGCTCGCTCGAGACCGACGTCGGTGACCTGGGCGACCTCGCCGAGATGGCGGCCGAGGACGCGGAGATCGAGGCGGAGCTGGACCAGCAGCTGGGCTCGATCGAGCGGCGGCTCGCGGAGCTGGAGGAGGCGCGGCTCTTCAACGGCGAGTACGACTCGGGCGACGCGGTCGTCACCGTCCGCTCGGGCGCCGGGGGCACGGATTCGCAGGACTGGGCCGAGATGCTCCTGCGCATGTACCTGCGCTGGGCCGAACGGCGTGGCTTTCAAACGGAGATGGGGGAGGCGTCCGAGGGCGAGGAGGCCGGGTTGAAGTCCGCCACGTTCGTCGTCCACGGGGAGAACGCCTATGGCCTGTTCGCGGCCGAGCGCGGCGTCCACCGCCTGGTGCGCATCTCGCCGTTCGACGCCCAGTCGCGGCGGCACACGGCGTTCGCCCAGGTGGACGTCGGGCCGCTGGTCGACGACGAGGTCGACGTCGAGATCGACGAGGAGGACCTCAGGATCGACACCTACCGCGCCTCCGGGGCCGGCGGGCAGCACGTGAACAAGACGGACTCGGCCGTGCGAATCACGCACGTGCCGACGGGAATCGTCGTCCAATGCCAGAACGAGCGCTCGCAGACCCAGAACAAGGCGACCGCGATGAGGTTCCTGCGGGCCAAGCTCCTCGAGGAGGAGGAGCGCAAGCGCGCCGAGGCGCTCACGGCCGAGCGCGGCGAGCAGAAGTCGGTCGAGTGGGGCTCGCAGATCCGCAGCTACACGCTGCATCCGTCGCAGCGGGTCAAGGACCACCGCACGGGGTTCGAGATGGGAGACGCCGGGCGGGTGCTCGACGGCGACATCGACGGCTTCGTCCGCGAGTACCTACTGCAGAGCGCGGGCACCTAGGGAGTAATCATGAGCGTCGCAGTGGCAGTCGGGATCTCGGATGATTTCGACGCGGCGTCCGCGTTCGATGAGGCCGCCGCCAGTGCCCGCGCCGGATTGCGAGGAGCCGAGTGCGACCTGTGCATGGTCTTCGCGGGCGCTCCCCATCTGGGTCACGGCGACGGCATCCTCGCCGTGGTCCACGCGCAGCTCGCGCCGCGCGCCCTGATCGGCTGCGGTGCCGGCGGTGTGGTCGGCGGAGGCCGCGAGATCGAGGAGGGGAACGGCGCAGTGGTCTGGGCGCTCTCCGCCCCCGACGCGACGATCGACCCCCTCGCGCTGACTAGCGCTCCCGTCGAGGGCGGCATCGCGCTGGCAGGCCTGCCGGAGGATCCAGCCTCCTACGGTGACGCGATGGTCGTGCTGGCGGACCCGAACACCTTCTCCGCCGACGCGCTCCTGCTCCATCTGAACGATGAGCGGCCCGCGATGCCGGTACTGGGCGGGCTCGCGAGCGCCGCCGCCGAGGGCTCGGCTTCGCTGTTCCTGAACGGGCAGGTGATCGACTCGGGCGCGGTTGCCTGCTCGCTCAGCGGGATCGAGCTCATGCCCTGCGTCTCGCAGGGAGCGGCCCCGGTCGGGCCGGAGATGACCGTGACCGGAGTCGAGGGGAACCTGATCTCCGAGCTGGCCTCGAGGCCGGCCCTCGAACGGCTGCGCGAGGCGATCTCCGAGCTCGAGCCGAAGGAGCGGGATCTAGCGGCCGAAGGCCTGCTCCTCGGTGTGGTCATCGACGAGAACCAGCCCGACTACGAGCGCGGCGATTTCCTCGTCCGCCCGATCGTCGGTGTCGATCCCGAGTCGGGCGGCGCTCGCCTTCGCCGACCGCGTGCGGGTCGGCCAGACCGTGCGGCTGCACGTGCGCGACTCGGGATCGGCCGCGGACGACCTGCACGAGGCGCTCGCGGCGCGGGCCGAGGCCCTCGGCCCCGCCGGTGCGGCCGGAGCCCTGCTGTTCACGTGTAACGGCCGCGGCGTCCATATGTTCGCGGAGCCCGATCACGACGCGCTGGCGCTTGACGAAGCGTTCGGCGCTCCGACCGGCGGATTCTTCTGCGCGGGCGAGATCGGCCCGGTGGGAGGCCGCAACTTCCTCCACGGCTTCACTGCGACGATGGCGGTCTTCCCGCGCGATTGACCTCTGCCTGATCACCCACTCCGCCTAAGCTGGAATGGTGGGAATAACGGACGAGCACCGCGACCTGGTGGCGCGCGCGCTGGCCGAGGACATCGGACCCGGCGACGTCACCGGACCGGCCATCGTGGACGCCGAGACGCGCGCCCGCGCACGGATCATCCAGAAGGCCCTGGGCGTCGTCTACGGCCTCGAGGTGGCCGAGGAGGTCTTTCGGCAGGCGGGCTGCGACGAGTTCGAGCGGCTGGTCTCAGAGGGCGAGTGGCGCGACGAGGTTCCGGCCGACATAGCGCGCGTCGCGGGGCCCGCGAGGGCCGTCCTGCTGGGTGAGCGCGTCGCTCTCAACCTGCTCGGCCACATGTCGGGGATCGCAACGCTCACGGCTCAGTTCGTCGACGCATCCCGCGCCGGAGGGGCCGTGATCCTTGACACCCGCAAGACCCTCCCGGGGCTGCGGGCGCTGGAGAAGGCGGCGGTGGTCGCGGGCGGCGGCCAGAACCACCGGATCGGCCTCTACGACGCGATCCTGATCAAGGAGAACCACGTGGAGCTCGCCGGCGGGATCGGCGAGGCAGTGCGCCGCTCGCGCGAAGCGCAGCCGGACATGCCGGTCGAGATCGAGGTGCGGGACGCGGCCGAGGTCCAGGACGCGCTGGAGGCGGGCGCCGAGCGCGTGCTCTTGGACAACATGAAGCTCGCCGGGTTGCGCTCTGCGGTCGCGGCGCGCGACGCGGCCGAGCGCGAATCGGGCCGGCGGGCAACTCTCGAGGCGTCGGGCGGAGTCTCGCTCTCGACGGTCGCCGGGATCTCGGAGACCGGGGTGGACTACATCTCGGTCGGAGCCCTGACGCACTCGTCGCCGGCGCTCGACCTCAGCCTCCTGTTGGACCCCGCCTAGGTCTCCCTTAACGTTTTCCGCGCATCGGGCCGATGACAGACGGGACGATGAGTGGGACGAAAGGGAACATGACGAGCCGCGCGGGCCGCCGGCCGATCGGCGTAGCGCTTGGAGCGCTGCTCTGCGCGGTCGCGATGGCGCTGCCCGCCGACGCGGAGCGCGGCGTCGACCGGACCGTAAAGGTCTCGTACACGGGTCTGGGGGCAGAGCGCGTCAAGACTGTGCCGATCGCGAAGAACTCGGGCGGGAAGACGCGGGTCGCGATGTCGCTGGGGCCGGCGAAGCTCGGGCAGGTCGGGCAGAACGACTCGGTCTGGGCCGGTGCCGAGGTGGAGGTCTCGGTCACCTGCCTCGAGCCGATGCCCAAGTGCGTCGGCAAGGTCTACCACTACAGCCCCCACGTGAAGGCGCGGCTGGTGCTGGCCGGGGGCCCCAAGGCGTCGGGCAGGTCGAACACCACCCCCATCGGGAAGCCGAAGCACATGCGCTGCTCGCAGGAGCTCCCGAACCGCAACCACCACTGTGTCCTGGCGCTGAGCGGCCTGCGCAATCTCCAAAGTGCGGACAACCTTCCCTGCGATCGCTGCCACGTGAACCTGCTGCTCGACGCGTACCACCCGAAGGCCAAGGGCGGACAGGTGATCGTGGTCGGCACCGACCAGGACCACAGGATCTCCCAGGACAAGGGAACCCTGAACGCTGCCGTGTACGACCCCGGTCCGCCCCCGCCGGTCTCACCCGTCGTAACCCGGAAGCGCTCGAAGAAGAAGGTGCCGGTCGCCGCCCAGCACTCGTCCGGCCGCAAGCAGGTGGTGGTCATGTCGCGCCGGATCAACGAGCTCAAGACCGGGGAGCAGCTTCTGATCGACGCAAACGTCCGCGTGAAGACCGGTCACCTCGGCTACGGAGCGCTCCTGCAGTCCCAGCTCGTCCTGTCCGAGAAGGCCGGCTCGACGAAGCGCAAGGGCACGCCGGGCAAGATCGCGAGTGGCAAGGGGATCATCACGGCCCAGAACGGTTTCAACTGCACGCCGGGGAAGAGCGGGCACCGGAGCCCCTGCACGGTGCGCAAGCTCGGGGCGGTGAGGATCTTCAAGGATGCCCGGACGCGGCCCGAGCAGGGCGAGGGGGCGTTCGTCCCGCTCTTCGTCAACCTCGTGATGTCGAGCAAGGCGGAGTTCAACGGCCACCGGCACGGGCCCGGCGACTTCGCGAAGATCGTCAAGGGCTCGAAGATCACGGTCACCCGCTACGGGCCCGACTTCCGCCGGTAGTTAGGTGAGCGACTTCGTCGCGAAGGTGTCATTGCCACCCTGGTAAGGGAGGTAGTTATTTCAGGAGCCGCGAGAGGCGGCGGTCCTTCAGGACCCGCCCGCCGGTCTGCTCGGCGGGGCAGTAGTTCGTCTGGTGCTCGGCGAAGAAGACCGCCTCGATGATGGTGCCGCAGCGCGGGCAGGGCTCGCCCTCGCGCTTGTGCACCTGGAGCGGCATCGGGAGCTTGTTGGGGACCTCGTCCCCGACGACGTCCTCGTAGTGGTCGATCGCCTCGCCCAGGACCGCGAGCGCGTCGTAGAGGCGCTCGACCTCCTCCGGCTCGAGCTCCGAGCCCTTCTTGAACGGCGAGAGCTTGGCGTGCCAGAGGATCTCATCCACCCACTGCCGGCCGATACCGGCGATCTGCCGCTGGTCGCGAAGCAGCGGGTGCAGGTGGCGCGGCTGATCGACCGCCTCGGCGAGCTCCGGCAGCGGCGGCGCCGGCCAGGCCTCGGGCCCGAGCGTGGCGACCATCTCGTCGTTCTCCACCTCGGAGTCGGGCAGCAGCTTCGCCCATGCCCGCTGCTTCGATCCGAACTCGCGCAGCCGCAGCTCGCGGCCGTCCGTCAGCCGGATCAGGACACGCGACGCCTTGTCGCGGAGCGACGCGCGCTTGTCGAACGCCTGAAGTCTCCCGGCCGACATCAGGTGGACGAGGAGCGAAAGCTCGCCGGAGAACTCGACCACCGGCATCTTGCCGTAGCGCCGCGTGCCCTCGATCGTCCGCCCCGTGAGCGCCGAGAGCGGCGGGTCGATCGTCTTCAGGGCGACCATCCCGGGCGCCAGCGCGGACTCGACCTCGGCGCCGGTCAGAACGGCCCCGAGGCGCCTCACCGTGATTTCGACCTCGGGGAGCTCCGGCACTCTCTAAAATGTAGGCAGTCATTCGCTCAGCCCACGGGCAGGCGAACATCGGAAAGGACAAGGAATGGCAGTCGAGCTGCCGACCGTTGACCCAACCGCACAACTCAGGCTCGAGCCTGAGGAGATCCGTGCCCTCTCGGACGAGGTGCGCGCGCTCGCCGCTGAGCGCAACGCGGTGATCCTCGCTCACAACTACCAGCTGCCGGAGCTGCAGGACGTGGCCGACCTCACCGGCGACTCGCTGCAGCTCTCGCGCGAGGCGGCGGCCACCGAGGCCGAGGTGATCGCCTTCTGCGGCGTCCATTTCATGGCTGAGACCGCGTCGATCCTCTCGCCGGAGAAGACGGTGCTGATCCCCGACCTGGGCGCCGGCTGCTCGCTGTCGGACTCGATCACCGCCGAGCAGCTCGCCGAGTGGAAGGCCGACCACCCGGGCGCCAAGGTCGTGATGTACGTGAACACGTCGGCCGAGGTGAAAGCGCTCACCGACTACTGCTGCACCTCATCGAACGCGGTCAAGGTCGTCGAGCACATCTGGCGGGAGCATGGGCCCGACCAGGAGATCCTGTTCGGCCCCGACATGTGGCTGGGCGCCTTCGTGGCGCGCGAGCTGAAGCTTGCCGAGGATCCCGAGCGCTACGCCCGGTTCAACGTCTGGGACGGCGAGTGCCACGTGCACGCCGGCATCCGCCCGGACGACATCACCGCCGTCCGGGCAGAGCATCCCGATGCCGAGTTCCTGATCCACCCGGAGTGCGGCTGCTCGACCCAGGCGCTCGAGTACGTCGCCTCGGGCGACATCGAATCCGAGGGCGTCCACATGCTCTCGACCTCGGGGATGATCAACCACGTCCAGTCAAACCCGGACGGCGAGTTCATCGTCGCGACCGAGAACGGGATGCTGTATCCGCTTCAGCAGGCCGCGCCGCAGGCGAACCTGGTCGAGGCCAACCGGATGGCGTTCTGCAAGTACATGAAGATGATCACGCTGCCGAAGCTCCGGGACTCGCTCCGCGACCTGAAGTTCGAGGTCAAGGTCGCGCCGGACATCGCCGCCAAGGCGCGCCTGCCCATCGACCGCATGGTCGCGATCGGCTAGCTCGTCCAGCCGCGGTCCATCTGCTCGAGAACGGCTTCCGGGCCGCCCGCCCGGTACGCCGCCAGTGCCCGCCGTCCGACCTCGGGGTCGAGCCCGAACTCCTCGGCGTAACGCTCGTGGATGGCGCCCCATCCCTCCATGCCTTCGTCCGCGCCGTTCGGCGTCCCGGCGAGCAGCGCGTCGAGCCGGCCGAAGTGCACCTCCCAGCCGGCGGCGTGCTGGGCGCCGAACTTGCGGTCGTCGATGACGTGCGTGAAGACCAGCCGGCAGCCGTCGTCCTCCGGGCTCAGCTCGAAGCGGAAGAGCTCGTCGCCCCAGTTCCAGGCGATCAGGTTCGGCGGGTCGACCGCGGTGATCTCGCCGTCCTGCTCCATGGCGTTGAAGGTCTCACCAACCTCGGGCTTCCAATCAGGCCTGGTGACGAACCAGGCCTCCAGCTCGTCGGGCTCGGTGATCGCGCGCCAGACGCGCTCGACCGGGTGTCCGAGGCGCCGCTCGAAGCGCAGCGCGGGGCGGCCATCGATCGTTTGCAGGGTTCCGTCCATCACGGGTTCTCCTCCAGGTGTTGTTCGAGGGCATCGAGTTGCGTGGCCCAGTGCTCCCGGTACGGGGCGAGCCATTCGTCGACCTCCGAGAGCGGCTCGGCGCGGAGCGCGTACCAGCGCCGGCGCCCCTCAGGCCGCACCTCGACCAGCCCAGCCTCGCGCAGCACGCGCAGGTGCTTGGAGACGCCCGGTTGGCTCAGCTTGAGGCGGGCGACGAGGTCGCTGACCGACCGCTCGCCATCGCGCAGCAGGTCGAGGATCAGGCGGCGGGACGGCTCGGCAAGGGCCGCGTAGGCGGTCATGACGAATACATTACCAAACGGTTATATAAGACCTTGCCGTGCCCCGAGGCGTTGGTAGCGTTCCGGCCCATGGTCGAGATGGGGATTCGGTTGGTGCTCGGCGGTGTTCTGGCGGGGGCGGCGGTCGCCAAGCTCGCGAACCCGCGTGCGGGCCAGGATGCGATGGCCGGATTCGGGTTTCAGACGCCCGGGGCCCGTGCCCTCGCGTTCTGGGCCTTGATCGTCGTCGAGGTCGGTCTCGCAGTGGCAGTCGTCGCCGGCTCGACCGAGGCAGCGTGGCTGGGCGCGGCGCTCATGCTGCTGTTCGCGCTGACGCTGGTTGGGGCGATCATGCGCGGCCGCGCCGGGGAGCCATGCGGCTGTTTCGGCGCGCGGTCGCGGATCGGCTGGGCCGGTGTCGCCCGCAACCTCGCCCTCGCGGCCGGGTTCACGGTGGTAGCGGTGCTCGACTCCAGCGACCTCTCCACGGACCAATGGCTGGGCCTGGGCCTGATCGGCGCGCTCGGTGCGTGCGTCGGGCTCGGCGTGGCGACGCTTGCCCTGGCCCGGGAGGTCGGCCTCCTGCGCCTTCGCGCCGGCCCCGCCTCTGCGCTCGAGATCCCGAGTGAGGGGCCAGAGCTGGGCTCGCGTGCCGACCTGGTCCGCGAGATCTCCGGGGTCGCCGACGCCCACCTGGGCCTGGCCGTTTTCAGCTCGGCGGGCTGTCACGTATGCGAGGCGATGCGCCCCGCCGTGGACTCGATCGCCGCCCATCCCGCCGTGGCAGTCGGCCGCTTCGACGAGCATGCGGACTCCGCGGCGTGGTTGGCGCTCGACGTCCCGGGTAGCCCCTACGCCGTCGCGCTCGATCGGGATGGCACCGTGCTCGCCAAGGGAACCTTCAACAACCTCGCCCAGCTCGAATCGATCCTCGCCGCCGCCGAGCGGCGCCGGGGATCGGTGATCGGAGTCGCGGGTGCCTGAGGCCGAACGGGACCGGGTGGGTGAGGCGCTCGAGGGGATCGCCGGCAACACCTCGCGTCGTGGCTTCATCGCCCGCCTGGGCGGCGCGATGATGGCGGCGACAGCCGGCGGCGTCGTGGGCCGCGCGATCGAGCCCGGCGAGGCCGAGGCGTACCACTTCTGCGGCCACATCTTCACCACCGGCTCGTGTCCGCATCCGACGGGCACGCCCCGGATCGACGCGAACGGCTACCCGCTGCACGCCGCCGACGGCGAGCCGGTCGACAACCTCGGCCGCAGGGTGAACAAGGGCGGCTCCCCGGTCGACAAGAAGGGCAGTCTGCTGCGCGATCCCGACGGCCGGCCGCTGCCCCCCGCGCCCCGCACGAAGGTGTGTGACGAGACGGGCAGGAAGTACGACTTCCGCACCTGGGTCGACGGTGGCTGGTACCGGTGTTGCGGTGGCCGCGTCCGCAAGCTCGTCGACTGCTGCGCCTACTCGAGCAAGCGGATCAACGGCGACGCAGCGCTCACCGGCTACTGCTTCTCGGGCCGGAAGGTCTTCTGCGTCATGTACTACCAGACGAAGGTGCCCTGCTAGTGGTACCTCACGCGACCGGTGACCGCCGCCGGAGGCACCACTGATGGAGTTCGGCACCGTCGAGATCACGCTGCTCGCCGCCGCCCTCCTCGTCGGCGCGACCGGGACCTGGTCGCCCTGCGGCTTTTCGATGATCGAGACCATCGGGCCGACCGGGCACACCGGTGGGCCCTGGGTGACCCCGGCCGCCTGCGCCACGTTCCTGCCGGGAGCCGTGCTCGGCGCGATCGTCACCTTCGGCGGTCTCGCGCTCGCCGGCTCGGTGCTTCCGGGCGGCTGGCTCGCGTACGGGATCGCGGCAGGATTCGCGCTCCTCGCGGCAGTCGCCGAGGCGCGCGGCTCGCGCATCGCGCCCCAGATCCGGCGGCAACTGCCCGAGCACTGGCGCCGCGTGATGCCGATGCCCGTGGCCGCGTCCCTCTACGGGATCCTTCTCGGCCTCGGCTTCACCACGTTCGTCCTTACGTTCGGCGTCTGGGCCCTGGCCGGCATCTCCCTCGCCCTCGGCGAGCCCGCGGTCGGCGTCGCCCTCGGCATCGGCTTCGGGATCGGCCGGGCAATCCCGATCGTTGCGCTCGCGCCGATCGCCGACCGCCCCGCCGGGCGCTCGGCGATTGCGCTGATGGCCGATCGCCCCGGTCTCTACCGCGGCATCCGGCTCGGCGACGCGGCGGCGCTGGCAGCCGCGGCGGCAGCCCTGGTACTCGCTGCGGGAGCAGAGGCCGACGTCACGCGGGTGAAGCCCGGCGCCGATCCGTCGACCGACGGCGGGGATGTCGTCAGCCAGCGCGGCGAGAGCCGGGCGGGCGAACTTCGCTCGGGCTCGGGCGGGGTGACCCAGCTTCCGGGCACGGACCCGGCGATCGGGGGCGGCCGTACATCGCGTTGCTCGATGGCGGCAGCGCGGTCCTCCTCGGACGCAACACGCTCGACGAGCGGGGCCGCGTCGACGTCGCGGGCGCCGATGCCGTTTCCGTCTCCGGATCCTGGCTCGCGATCCGAACACGGGTCGACCGGCGTGACGCACTTCAGGTCCGGCCGATCGCGCCCGACGGCGCGATCGGGCAGGCAAAGAAGGTGACCGCGGCCGGGCCCCCCGCGCAGATCGGACTCCCCAGCGTCGCGGGCAGCCGCGTGGCGTACGCGGTGGCCAAGGACAACAAGAACAAGGTCGTCGTCTACGACGCCGACAACGGCAAGCACCGGACGGTCATGGCCGCAAGGAAGAAGGGCCTCTCGAACCCCTCGCTCCACGGCAACTCGATGCTCTACGTGCGCTCGACGAGGAAGGGCCGACACGAGCTTCGCCTGCGCAAGCTGAAGAAGGGCGGGGGCGACCGGCGGCTCAAGGCCGGGAAGGTTCGCATGTGGTCGACGGCGCTCAGCGGCAAGCGCGCCTACGTGACGATCCTCGAGGGCCCGGGCCCGCGCTCGCACATCATCTCGGTCAAGCGCTGACGCCTACCGGCCGTTCGGTGCGTCTAGGGCGGGAAGAGCACCGACGGCGGCGGGTCGGCGTCTCCGATCGCGCGGTGGAACGTGAGGCTGGGCTGTGCGATCTGCCAGCGGTCGCCCGAGCGCTGGAGGTAGACGATGTCGTCCTCGATCGTCGGCTCACGGACGTCCGAGTAGACGGTGAACACGGTGGCGACGACCTTGGCCGTGTCGCCCGTGACCCGGGCGGTAACGGCGTCCGTCATCTCCGAGCTCTCCCAGACGGGGAAGCCCTTCCGCTCGAACCCGAGCGACGCCTTGACGGCGGCGGCACAGGAGGAGCGCTCGACCGGGAAGTCGACGTTGTCGAGGGATCCGGGGACGAACGTTCCGCACAGGGCGGCACCCGCCCGGCGGTCGAGCGCCTGGACGTAGCCGCGAGCCGCCGAGGCTGCCGCCCGCTCGTCGGTGGTCTCGGGCGCCGGGCCGGTCGGTCCCGGCTCGGCGCCCTGCGGGTCGTCCTCCTCGGGCGGAAGTTGCGGCTGGCCGTTCTCGTTGTCGTTCCCGGGCCCCCCGGGGGCGTCATCTGCCGGTGCCTCGACGCTGGGGGCCGGGGCGGCCGGCGCCGAGCCCGCGCCGGGATCCGGATCGTCGCCCTCGATCAGCCCGATCGTGACGCCGGCGGCGACGCCGACCAGGGCGGCGACCGCGAGGACGATCATCGTGCGGCGCCGGTCGGAATTCATCCGTCAAGCCTCGCAAACTGGGCGATCAGGGGACCCGTCTTTCCGTCCCGGCGTCCCCATAACCTCGCCATGCATGGGGCTTCCCGCACCACAGCCGGACCCGAGTCCTGCCGCTAACCTCGCGGGCATGAGCCACCTGCGGCCCGTGCCGGATCCGCGCCCGCCGTCGAAGGAAGCCGCCCGGGGGGAGCACACTCCCACGGAGGCCGAGCTCGAGCGCTGGGCCACGGTCCTGCGTGTCGAATGCGTGCGGATGCTCGCGGTCGCAAAGTCGGGGCACCTCGACTCCTCGCTCTCGGCCGCCGACATCGTCTCGGCGCTCTACAACCGCGTCCTCCGCCACGACCCCGAGAACCCGGCGTGGCCGGAGCGCGACCGCTTCGTGCTCTGCAAGGGCCACGCGGCCCCGATCCAGTACGCGGCGCTCGCCCACCACGGCTACTTCCCGCTCGAGGACCTCCAGGGCCTGCGGAAGATCGGAGCCGACCTGCAGGGGCACCCCGACATGACTCGAACGCCGGGCGTCGAGGTCTCGACCGGCTCGCTCGGCCAGGGACTCTCGATGTGCGTGGGCATCTGCCTCGCGCTGCGCCTCGACGGGCTCGCCGACACGGCGCAGGTGTTCGGCGTGCTCTCCGACGGCGACTGCCAGGAGGGTCAGACCTGGGAGGCGGCGACGGCCGCGGCGCACTTCGGCGTCGGGAACTTGACCGCGATCGTCGACTACAACCACCTCCAGACCGACGGCACGACCGAGGAGGTCATGGACATCGGCGACGTGCGGGCGAAGTTCGAGTCGTTCGGCTGGGACTCGATCGAGATCGACGGCCACGACATGGGCGCCGATCGTCGAGGCGCTGGAGCGCAGCCGCACCCTCGACCGGCCCGCGGCGATCGTCGCGCAGACCAAGAAGGGCCGCGGCGTCTCGTCGATGGAGGGCCGCTTCGGCTTCCACGGCAAGCCGCCGACGCCCCGAGCAGGCCGGCGAGGCGCTGGACGAGCTCGATGGCGCGGCTCGAGGAGCAGACCGCGGCCCTCCACGACGCCGACGGCGGAGGCGCTGATGGGGGCGAAGACCGAGCCGAGCGCGACCCGGAACGCCTACGGCGACGCGCTCGTCGAGCTCGGCGAGGCGCACGAGGACGTCGTCGCGCTGGACGCCGACCTCGTCCGTCTCGACCCAGTCGGCCAAGTTCGGCAAGCAAGTTCCCCGACCGCTTCTTCAACGTCGGCGCGGCCGAGGCGAACATGATGTCGATGGCCTGCGGCCTGGCCGCCACCGGCAAGGTGCCCTACTGCCTCGACCTTCGCGATCTTCGCCACCGGCCGCGCCTACGACCAGATCCGGCTCGGCATCGCGCACAACGAGCTCCCGGTCCGGGTCGGCGCCTCGCACGGCGGCGTCTCGCTCGGCGAGGACGGCGCCTCGCACCAGATGATCGAGGACATCGCGCTGATGCGGGCGATGCCGAAGATGACCGTCGTCGTCCCGGCCGACTACAACCAGGCCTACCGCGCGACGCTCGACTCGTACGAGTCGGACGAGCCGATGTACATGCGCTTCGGCCGGCCGGCGACGCCCGTCGTCTACGAGGACATCCCCGAGACGCTCGGCCACGGCGTCGACATCCTGCGCGAGGGCAAGGACATCTCGCTGATCGCCACCGGCCACATGGTCTGGCGGGCGCTCGAGGCCGCGGAGTCGCTCGAGAGCGAGGACGGGATCGAGGCCGAGGTCATCAACGTCTCGATCATCAAGCCGCTCCACCAGGAGACGATCCTGGAGTCGCTCGCCAAGACCGGCGTCGCGGTGACGGCCGAGGAGCACCGGGTCGTCGGCGGCCTCGCCGACGCGGTCCGCCAGGTCGCCGCCGAGCAGCACCCGGTGCCGGTCTTCGCGGTCGGCATGGGCGACGAGTTCGGCGTCTCGGGCACCGGCGAGGCCTGCATGGAGCACTTCGGCCTGACGGCCCGCGGCATCGCCGACCGCGCCCGCGAGGCGCTGCTGCTCAAGCCGATCGTCTCCCATCCCCCGCTGTTCGGTCCCGACTGGACCTGAGGACGCGCTTGGCTGCGTCCTCGGCTGATCGCCTCGCTAACTAGGGATCGACCTAGCTCGCTTCGGCGATCAACCTGCGTCCTTGCCAGCCACGCCCTCAGGCCCAGTCGAATCGTCGCACCGTACGATCCCGCGCCATGACCACGTGGTCGCGAGCCGTCTCCGACGGCGGCCAGACGTTCGTCTATGCCGACGAGGGCTCGGGGCCGCTCGTCGTGCTCTTGCATGGCTTTCCCGACACGCCACACGGGTGGGAGCCGACGGCGGACGCGCTCGTCGACGCCGGGTATCGCGTCGTTCGGCCCTGGCTTCGCGGCTACCACCCCGACACGATCGTCGAGGGATGGCCGTATGACCTCGTGACAATCAGCTCCGACCCGATCCTGCTGCTCGACGCCCTCGGCGAACGCGAAGCGGTGCTCGGCGGCCACGACTGGGGCTCGGCGATGGTGTTCGGTGCTGCCGCCCTGCACCCCGAGCGACTGCGCGCCGTGGTGCCGGTCGGACTGCCCCACCCAAGCCTGTTGCCCCGCGATCCGCGGACCATGTGGGCCGGGCGGCACTTCTTCGCGCTCAACATGCCCTGGGCCGAGCGCCGCACGCGCGCCCGTGACTTCGCCTATCTCGGCCACCTCTACCGGCGCTGGGCGCCGGGGTGGCGAGGGCCCGAGCGCGACGCGACCCTGGCGCACGCGAAGCAGGCCCTCGCGGACGGACGCTGCCTCGCCGGCGCGCTCGACTACTACCGGGCGCTGCGCTCCCGTACGCCGGACGACCTGTCCCGTCCCTCGCCCGTTCCCGGGTTGATCGTCACCGACATCCAGGGCATCACGCGCGCGGCGTTCGAGCGGAGCGCGGCGCTCCTGGGGGATGGCTCCGAGGTTTACGAGCCGGCGAGCCCCGGCCACTGGCCGCACCGCGAGCATGAGGGCGAGTTCGTCGCCCGGTTGCTCGATTTCTTGCAGAAGACCAGGTGATCATTAGCGTTCGCTAACACTGTTCGCTACCCTGTCTGGGCGCTCGATTGGCCGTCGTCTTGCAGGGGAGGCGGTCACAAGGAACAACCCGGGCGCCGAAGAAAGACCTCGACCAGATGGCGCTCACACGTTCACGCTCCTCGCGCGGCCGCCCCCGCGGCCACGACGACGCTGCCGCCCGGTACACCCAGCGGACCGGCAAGCCCCCGCCAAAGCCGCCGATCGTCGCGCTCAAGGACACCACCGTCGTCTATCCAGGCGGCCACGTTGCGCTCGAGCGCGTCTCGCTCGACGTCGAGCGCGGCGAGTTCGCGTTCGTCGTCGGCCCGACGGGCTGCGGCAAGTCGACGCTGATCAAGATGCTGATCCGCGAGGTGGAGCCGGCCTCGGGCTTCGTCGAGATCGCCGGATACGACATCAACGACCTCGCGATGTCCAAGGTGCCGCTCCTGCGCCGCCGGATCGGCACCGTCTTCCAGGACTTCAAGCTCCTCCCGAACCGGACCGTCTACGACAACGTGGCCTACGCGCTCCAGGTGATCGGCGAATCGCGCTCCGAGATCAGGCGCAAGGCGCCGGAGATCCTCCGGCTGGTCGGGCTCCAGATCGAAGATCCACAACTATCCGGACCAGCTCTCGGGCGGCGAGCAGCAACGCGTCTCGATCGCGCGAGCGTTCGTGAACCACCCGCCCCTGCTCCTGGCCGACGAGCCGACCGGCAACCTGGACCCGGAGACGTCGATCGGGATCATGCAGCTGCTCTATCGGATCAACCGCACCGGCACGACCGTCCTCGTGGTCACCCACGACCGTGACATGGTCGACAAGATGCGGCGCCGCGTGATCGGGCTCGAGGAGGGCCGCCTGGTCCGCGACGAGCACCGTCGGTTCCTACCACGACGAGTCGACCCGCGAGTTCGCCGCGCGTCTCAAGGCGCAGATGGACGCGGAGGGGAGCCGGCCGGGCCCTGAACCAGACCGCGACCCGAGTAATTGAATGAGCGACGTAAGGCGCGAAACCATGTTTGGCCCCCCGCCAGGGGAATGTGACTAATGGGACGCTTCGTCTTCTTCATCTCCGAGGCCTTCCGCGCGCTGCGTCGCAGCGCCGCCCCCAGCATCGCCGCGATCGTGACCATCGTGGTCACGACCCTGTTGCTCGGCGTCCTCGTGCCGGTCCTGAAGGCCAGCGAGGACAAGGCGCAGGATGTGCGCGACCAGATCGGGCTGAACGTCTATCTCTACGACGACGCCACCCCGGCCGAGATCGAGACGCTCGGCAAGGAGCTGGCCGCGATCCAGCACGTGACGGGCGTCGAGTTCATCTCCAAGGGCGAGGCCGTCGGAATCCTCCAGGGCCGGGTGAAGGGAGACCTCGCCGAGTCCATCGACGAGCTCAAGTCGAACCCCCTGCCGGCGTCGTTCGCGCTCGACCTCGACGACCCGGCGAATCTCAACACCGTTTCGTCCGCCATCAGCACAGTCGGGGCCGTCCGGTGAGCCGAAGCCGATCAGCCCGATCATCGAGGAGGTCAAGGACGCCCGTCAGGACGCCAGCAAGATCACGCGCGTGACCGGCGCGGTGAAGATCGTCCTGATCGTGCTCGCGGTGCTGCTCCTGGTCGCCTCCTTGATGCTGGTCGGCAACACGATCCGCCTGTCGATCTACGCGCGGCGCCGCGAGGTCGAGGTGATGCGGCTGGTCGGGCGCGACGAACTGGTTCATCCGCTGGCCGTTCATCATCGAGGGCGTGATCGTCGGGCTCGCGGGGGCGGTCGTCGCGGTAGCCATACTGTGGCTCGGAAAGGTGACCGTCGTAGACCCGCTCTCGGAGAACTTCGAACTCGTGGACAGCTTCTCCACCATGGGCTTCCTGCCCCTGGTGATCATCCTCGTCGCCTCGGCGACCGCTGTATCCGCCCTCGGGAGTGGCATCACCCTGCGCCGCTTCCTGAGGGTTTGAGGGAGGCGGAGCCCCAGCGAGGCGGCAGCCGAGCCCCGGCGTTGTTGAGCCGGCTTGCGTGGCGAAGCCGACCCCCGGCGTCGTTGAGCCGGCATGTCTGAACGCGCACCGGGATTCATCCAAGGCCTGATCGCCGGGGCCCTCGCGGCGTTGGCCGGCGTGGCGCTGGCCACGACGGTGATCGGCGACAACGACGATCCCTCGCTGCCCGATGAGGCCCGCGAGGTGATCGAGGAGAACTACTTCGAGGAGGTCGCCGGCTCAGAGCTCGACCAGGGGTCGGTCAAGGGCATGGTGGACGAGCTCCGCAAGCGGTTCGACGACCGCTTCTCGCACTACTTCGACCCCGAGCAGTTCGCCGACTTCAACGCTGCCACGAGCGGCCAGTTCTCCGGTGTAGGGCTCACAGTGAACGAGGTGCCGAGGGGCCTCCGGGTTGCGGACGTGCTTCCGGGCTCCCCCGCGCAGGCCGCCGACCTCGCCGTGGGCGACGTCATCACCGCGGTCGACGGGAAGTCGATCGAGGGGGTCGCATCCGAGATCTCCACCGGGCGCATCAAGGGCGAGCCGGGGACCGAGGTCGAGCTGACGGTCGAACCGGTGAGTGGCACCGGCGAGCGCACCGTCACCGTGGAGCGCGCCGAGGTCCGCCTGCCGGTGACCGACGGCCGGATCGTGCGCGTCGACGGCCGGAAGGTCGCATACGTGCCGTTCTTCGGCTTCAGCCGCGGCGCTCACGGCGAGCTCCGCAGCGAGATCGAGCGCCTGTACGAAAAGGGGGCCGAGGGCCTGATCCTGGACCTGCGCGGCAACGGCGGCGGTCTCCTTCAGGAGGCGGTGCTCTCCGCCAGCATCTTCGTCGAGGAGGGTGACGTCGTCACCACCCGCAGCCGGACGCAGGGCGAGAAGGTCTACGACGCGACCGGTGGCGCCCTTGACCCGCGCCCGACCGTGGTGCTGATCAACCGGGACACCGCATCCGCCGCCGAGATCCTCGCCTCGGCGATCGCCTCATACGACCTCGGCACGATCGTCGGGGAACCGTCGTTCGGCAAGGGGACGTTCCAGGAGGTGATCCAGCTTCCGGACGGCGGCGCGCTGGACCTCACGATCGGCGAGTACCTGACCGCCGACGAGGTGTCGCTCGCCGACAAGGGCATCAAGCCCGACGTCCGCGCCGTGGACGACCTGAAGACCGCCTCCGGACGAGGCGCTCGACCAGGCGCTCTCGACGCTCGCGCCCGAGCTGCCGTTGAGCGGCCGGGGCTCCGGTCCGCCCGGGCGCCGCCGGGAGCCGCGCTCGCGCGTGGTGGGCATCGTCGCTCGCCGCGGGCGCTTCCACGTCCTCGAGCCGCTGTTCGAGCGGGGCGGCAGATCCCGCTGGCGCGCGGCAAGGTGAACGCGAAGCCCGGCCAGATGGCGCTGGCGGAGCCCGCCCCGCGAGGCGTGCGGGTCACCAGGTCGCTCGGCTCTCCCAAGCGGGCCCGCGACGTGGTCGAGGCCCTGCTCTGGGAGGGTCTGGAGCGCCGCGGCTTCCCGCAGCGCCTCGAGGACGACGCGCGGGAGTCGATCCGCGGGGCCGCCGAGGTCGACCCCGCGCGCCGGGACCTACCGCGACCTCCCGACGTTCACCGTCGACCCCGCGACGGCGCGCGACTTCGACGACGCCGTCTCCGCCCAGCCGGACGGGAGACGGCGTGCGGCTCTGGATCCACATCGCGGACGTGTCGGCCCATGTGCGCCCGGGCTCCGCCCTGGACGCCGAGGCGGCGCGGCGAACGACGAGCGTCTATGTGCCGGGGCTGGTCGAGCCGATGCTCCCGCGCGCGCTCTCGCGACGAGGCCTGCAGCCTCGTGCCGGGCGTCGACCGGATGGCGGTCACGGCCGAGATCCTGCTTGGTGCCGCCGGCGCGCCCCGGTCCGCGTGCTTCTACCGCAGCCGCATCCGCTCCGACGCGCGCCTGGACTACGACCAGCTCGACGAGATCTTCGCCGGCCGCGCGGAGGCGCCGGCCGCGGTGGCGGAGCCGCTCGGGCTCGCGCGCAGGGCCGCAGCGGCGTTGGCCGAGCGGCGACCCGTGGGGTCGCTCGAGATCGAGTCGTTCGAGCCGGAGTTCGAGTTCGACCAGGACGGCGGCGTGGTCCGGGCGCACGCGGTCGCCCAGACGGAGGCGCACCGCCTGATCGAGCATCTGATGATCCTCACCAACGAGCAGGTTGCCGCGCTGCTCGAGAAGCGCGGCGGGTCCGACGCTCTATCGCGTCCACGAGCAACCCGACCCCGCAGCGGGTCGAGCGGCTGTTCGACCAGCTGGCGACGCTCGAGGTCCCGACGCCGCCCTCGCGCGAAGGGCTGAGCCCGCAGCGAGGCCGGCGAGCTGGTCGGTGAGATGAGCCGCCTGGTCGCGGCCGAGGCGCGGCGGCGTGGCCACGGGCGGGACGCGTACGCATCGCTCGTACTGCGCTCGCTCAAGCAGGCGTACTACTCCGAGCGCAACCTCGGCCACGCGGGCCTGGGAAGCCCCGCGTACTCTCACTTCACCTCGCCGATCCGCCGCTACCCGGACCTGATCGCCCACCGCGCGCTGCTCGTCGACGCTCGGAGCGGGGGAGGCCGAGCCCGATCCCGGCGACGGTCGCGGAGGCGGGCTGGCGGTGCTCCGAGCGCGAGCGCGAGGCGATGCGCATCGAGCGCGACGCCGACCGGGTGTGCGCGTCGTTCCTGCTGGAGCGCGAGCTGTTCGAATCGGGCTGGGAGCACTCGCTTCGAGGGCGAGGTCTCGGGCGTGATCGGCGCCGGGGCGTTCGTGCGCTTCGCCGGCGAGCTCGGGACGTGTACGAGGGCTTCGTCCCGGCGCGCGTGCTGCACGGCGAGCGATTCGACCTGAACGAGACCGAGACCGCGCTGGTCGGGCGGCGGAGCGGCCGCGAGGTCAGGCTCGGCGACCCCTCGGCGGTAAGGGTCGACTCGGTCGAGGCGGCCCGCGGGCGCGCGGACCTGTGCCGGCCGGATGAGTCACCTAGGAGTACGAGCCTGGCCAGGCGGGCAAGATGTCGCGCCTTGCGTCGCTCATCCAATAACCATGGCAAAGAAGCGAAAAGGAAGATCGGCGCGGGCGATGTCGCGTCAACCGGCGCGCGTCGGCACAAGTTACGAGCTCGTCGAGAAGTTCGAGTGCGGGATCGAGCTGCTCGGAAGCGAGGTCAAGTCGCTGCGCGAGGGCAAGGCGCAGCTGGCGACGCCTACGCCGTGGTGAACGACGGCGAGGTCTGGCTGCGCAACGCCCATATCCCTCCCTATCCACCCGGCGAGCGGGCGAGAACCACGACCCGGAGCGCCCCCGAAAGCTGCTGCTGCACCGCTACGAGATCGAGCGCCTGATCGGGAGGACCAGCAGAAGGGGCTGACCCTGATCCCGACCCGGATCTACTTCAAGGGCCCGCGGGCGAAGATCGAGATCGCGCTAGCGCGCGGCAAGGAGGGACGTGACCGGCGGCGCGAGATCCGTGACCGGGAGGTCAAGCGCGAGGTCGAGCGCGAGCTGCGCAACCGGATGCGCTGACGCACGCGACTTTATGCGACGATAGGCGCGATGCGTTCGTTCCGGCTGCAGCGGCGGAACCAGGAGGAAAAGGGAGGGTCGGAGGAGGCGCCTCCCGCTGCCGGCGTGCCCGACGCCGCCACCGCGGCTCCGGAGTCGGACGCTCCGGCTGATGAACTCCCGGCGACGGCGCCCGCGGGCACGGCTGAGGCACCGGTTTTGGCGCCCACGCCCGAGGCGCCCGCCGAGGGAGGCTCCGTCCCACCCCCGGGCGCGCCGATCGCTCCCGCCTCTCCGTCCGCCGCGCCCGCGCCTGAGCAGTCCACCAGCAAGCGCGCCGCCCGCGCCGAGGCGCGCCGGGCCAAGAAGGAAGCGGAGGAACGTCGCAAGGCCGAGGCCAAGGCAGCGAAGGAGGCGGCCAAGGCCGAGGCGAAGGCGGCCAAGAAGCCGGGTTACATGGAGCGGCGCAAGGCCAAGCTGGAGGCCAAGACCCGCGAGCGCGAGGCTCGCGCCGCCGAGCGCAAGCGCGCCGCGGAGGAGAGGCGGGAACTGCGCCAGGCCGAGAAACGGGCCAGGAAGGAACAGCGCGCGCAGGCGAAGGCCGGCAAGCAGCTCGAGAGCGAGGCCACACCGCCCTCCCCCGAGCCGGAGGCAGTGGAGGGTGACGGACTCGACACGATCATCCACCAGCCGTCGCCCGGGACTCCGCCCGAGGAGCCCGCGACCGCAGCCGGCGCCGTAGGAGTCGGAGCCCTGGGAGCCGCCGCCGCCGCTCGGGACGAGAGCCCCGCCGACGAGGCCGAGCGCCGGATCCGGGAGGCCGAGGAGCGCGTGGCCCAAACCGAGGAGCCCGTCGAGAGCCCGGCGCAAGCCGAGGAGCCGGTACCGAGCCCGGAGCATGTCGAGGAGCCCCACCAAGCGCTGGCGACGCCAGTGGCGAGCGACGCCGGGATGCCGAACCCGGAACGCGAGCGGCTCGTCGCTGAGCTGGAAGACGCGGAGCGCCAGGTGGAGACGCGCCGCGCGCAGGAGGAAGACCTCACCGCGGAGCTCGCTCGTACCGAAGCGCGCCTCGCGGAGAGCCAGCAGCGCACCGCCGAGGCGCTCGACCGCGCGGCGAAGCGCCTCGAGGAGGTCGAGGCGCGAGCAGCTGAGGCCGAGGCCCGTGTGGAGCGCGCCGAGCGCCTCGCGCGGCTCAAGGAGGACGAGCTCAGGCGCACCGAGGACCTGCGCACGATGCTTGACCGGATCGCCGAGGTGGAGCGACGCGCCGCGAGCGCCGAGGAACGGGCGAAGGCGGTGGTCGATCAGGTGGCGACCGAAACCCACTCAATCGTCGAGCAAGCGCCCGCGACCCCGCCCGCGGCAATGCCGCCGCCCTCCGCCGATCCTCAGCCCGAAGCGCCGCCGCCCGAGCCCGAGGCGGCTTCCCAGCCCGCGGTGGAGCGCGGGGTCGCGGAGGGCTTTTCGCTCAACTCCGCGTCTTATGAGCAGCTCCGTCAGGTCGGCATGTCCGTGACCCAGACCGGACGCGTCCTCTCGTTCCGGGAGAAGGCGGGCGGATTCAAGTCGCTCGACGAGCTGGACTCGATTCCGGGCTTCCCGCAGAGCTTTCTGGACGACCTGAAGACCCGCATCTCGCTCTGAGGCGGAGGGCGAAGCCCGAAGCCGAGCCCCGGCGTCGTTGAGCCGGCTTATCTGAGGCGGAGGGCGAAGCCCGAAGCCTAGAGTCCGTACTCCTCCAACAGCCGGAGCCAGACCTCCGTCCGGGTCGGGAAGACGGCGATCGAGTCCCAGAGCTGCTCGAGCGGGACGGCGGCGGTGACCGCGATCGTCGCCGCGTGGAGGAGCTCCGCGGTCTGGTAGCCGACGAACGTGGCACCGGCCAGCACCCGGCGCTCCTCGTCGACCACCAGGCGCGAGGTGCCCGGCGTGTCCCGGCCGTGAAAGCTCCCTCCGGCGTTGCCGGATGTCGTCACGTCGACCGCCCGGGCCCTGATGCCCGCCTCCTTGGCGGCCGCGAGCGTCAGGCCCACGGCGGCCACCTGCGGGTCGGTGAAGGTCACTCTCGGCGGGTTCTTGTCGCTGGTGGCGCGCGCGTCGCGTCCCAGGATCACGTCGGCGGCCACCCGTGCCTGGTACTTGCCGGAGTGCGTGAGCGCGGACCGACCGTTCACGTCGCCCACGGCGTAGAGCCAGTCGTGGTCGGAGACGAGCATCCGATCGTCGACCGAAAGGGGCGCGCCCGGTTCGAGCCCGACGCTGTCCACGCCCAGATCGGCCGTCCGGGGCTTCCGGCTGGCCGCGACCATGAGCTCGGCGGCCTCGAGGGTCTCGTCGCCCTCGAGGGTCACGTGAAACCGGCTCTCGTCCCGGGCCACCAGCGTGATCTCGACGCTCGTGCGGAGCTCGACGCCGCGCTCCCGAAGCGCCGACGCCACCTCCTCGGCCGCGAACGGTTCCTCGGCGGCGAGGATCCGGCCAGCGACCTCGAGCAGCGCGACGTCGGATCCGAACGAGCGCCACGCCTGAGCGAGCTCGCATCCAACGGGGCCACCGCCGATCACCAGGAGGCTCTCCGGCACCTCCTTGGAAGTCGTTCCCTCCCGGTTCGTCCAGGGCTCGGACTCGGCGAGGCCGTCGATTGGCGGTAATGAGGCGGCGCTCCCGGTCGCGACCACCACCGCCTTGCGCGCGGCCAGGTCCCGGTCGCCGGCGACCACGCGGCGCTCGCCGTCGAGGCGGGCGGACTCCCGGATCAGCTCGATGCCCCGGTCCTCGAGCCAGGGCAGCATGCCGGAGTCGTCGCGGTCGTGGATCACCTCGTCGCGGCGCGCCAGGGCCGCTGCCGGGTCCACGCGGTCGGACGCGAGGCGCACCCCGGGGACCCGCTGAGCCTCGCCGACCAGCTCGCCCGGGCGCACCAGCGCCTTCGACGGCATGCACGCGTAGAACGAGCACTCGCCGCCGACGAGCTCCTGCTCGCAGAGCGCGACCTCCAGACCGTTGTCGGCAAGACGCCCGGCGACGACCTCGCCCGCCGGACCGGCCCCGATAACGATCACGTCGAACTCGTTCCTCGCCATGGACGGGTACACATACCCCATGGCGCCCAAGGACAAGCTCGAGAGCTATCGGGGCAAGCGGTCGTTCGAGGCGACGCCGGAGCCGGCCGGCGCCGCGGCAGACAGAGCGGGCGGCGCTCGCTTCGTGATCCAGGAGCACCACGCGCGGCGCCTGCACTGGGACCTCCGCCTCGAGCGCGACGGCGTCCTCGTGTCCTGGGCCCTGCCGCGCGGGGTGCCTAGCGATCCGGACGAGAATCGGCTTGCCGTCCACACGGAGGATCACCCCCTCGAGTACATCGACTTCCATGGCGAGATCCCGGCGGGCCAGTACGGGGCGGGCACGATGGAGATCTGGGACTCGGGCACATACGAGGCCGAGAAGTTCGAGGATGCCAAGGTCGTCGTCGCGTTCTCCGGCGAGAAGGTCAGCGGCCGGTACGCCCTGTTCAGGACCCGGGGGAAGGACTGGATGATCCACCGGATGGACCCGGCCCCTGAGGGATGGGAGCCGCTACCGAGGGAGCTAAGGCCGATGCAGGCGAGCGCGGGCAAGCAGGTGCCTCGCAACGAGGCCGGGTGGGCGTTCGAGATCCGCTGGGACGGGCTGCGCGCGCTCGCATTCTGCGAACCCGGCCACCTGGAGCTGGTCACCGCCGACGGGAAGGACGTGACCGGGAGGCTCCCCGAAGTCCGCGGCGTTCTCGAGCAGCTGCACGGACGCCCCGCCCTGCTCGACGGGGTCGTGGTGGCGTTCGGCGAGGACGGAAACCCCGACTCGAAGCGGCTGAAGCGACGGATCAACGCCGACTCCGACAGCCAGATCAGGCGGCTGCGGGGAAGCACCCCGGCGACCTACGTGGCCTTCGATTTGCTCCACCTGGATGGTGAGTCCCTGATCGAACTCGCCTACGAGGACCGGCGTCGCCTCCTGGACGATCTCGGCCTCGCCGGGGAGGCCTGGCAGGCTCCCGGGTACCACCGTGGTGAGGGACGGGCCTTTCGGGACGCGACCACGGAGCGCGGGCTGCCGGGTGTCGTCGCGAAGCGCCTCTCGAGCGCCTACGAGCCGGGCCGCGCCAGCCGCGACTGGCGCGAAATCAAGCGCTAGATAAGCCGGCTCAACAACGCCGGGGCTCGGCAGAGCCTCGCAGGGCTCCGCCTCACACGTCGCCGAAGTCCTTCTCGAGGAAGGTTTCCGCGACGCCGACCGCGAGCGCCGCGGCGAGGCCGATGTAGGTGATGGCGACCAGGGCCCGGGTGCGGCCCGGGATCGCGTGGTAGGCGCGCGACTCGGGCGTGTTCCGGGCCTTGAACCGCCGCCAGCTCTCGAAGCCGCCGAAGATCAGCACGAGGATCAGGATCGGGTTCGGGAAGGCGAACGTCAGCGCGACCAGCGCGGCGTAGCCGACCGCCCACACCCACGGCGAGAGCGCGGCCATCGCGCGCCCGCCGTCGAGCGGGAGCACGGGGAGCAGGTTCAGGAGGTTGAGGAAGAACCCGACGTAGGCAAGCGCCTGCCAGAACTCCTCGCCGGTCACGAGCCAGATGCCGAGCGGGACGAGCGACGCGATCGAGCCCAGGATCGGGCCCGCGAGACCCACGCGCGCCTCGGCGGCCGCGTCGTCGCCCATCGACTTCGCCGCGATCACCGCCCCGAGGAACGGGATGAACATCGGGGCCGAGGCCTCGACGCCCTCGCGGCGAAGCTGTATCACGTGCCCCATCTCGTGGATCAGCAGGAGCAGCACGAAGCCGATCGCGAACGCCCAGCCCCAGATCCAGGCGTAGGCCGCGATCGAGACGAGCATCGATGCGGACGTCGTGAAGATCTTCAGCTTCGGGAGCAGGAGCAGGATCGCCTTGCCCTTGGTGGCCAGCACGACGAGGACAGCGGCGATCGGGCCGAGGAAGCGCTTCGCACGTTCGACGAGCGACTCCCGCCGCCCGCCGCCGGGGTGGATCGGGTCGTAGTCCGGCTCGGGAACGGGAGCCGGCGCGCGCCAGCCGCCTGATCCACTCTCGTTCATGCGATCTATGTTGGCGGATCGCGTTCAGCTATCCCTAAGTGCAACCGCCGCATGCCGATCACCGTCACCTTCCTCGAGCTCACCGATCCGGCGGACATCCGCCCGCCGGCGCGGTCGCCGCAGCGCGAGTACGCCCTCGAGCCGGTCGAGGACCCGCAGACGTCGCGCTGGTTCTACGAGCGCGTGGGGGCGAACCACTCGTGGGTCGACCGGCTCTCGTGGTCGCCCCAGCAGTGGCGGGAGCGGGCCGAGCAGGGTGAGTCCTGGATGGCCAGGGTCGCGGGCGACCGCGCCGGCTTCTACTCGCTGCGGCTGTCGATCGATCCGGTTGAGATCGACGTCTTCGGCCTGCTGCCGGAATTTCACGGTCTCGGCCTGGGCGGTCATCTTCTGACCGACGCGCTCCGCCGCGGCTTCGAGCTGGGGGATCGCGTCTGGCTGCACACCTGCACGCTCGACAGCCCCCAGGCGCTCCCGAACTACGAGGCTCGGGGAATGCGGATCTTCAGACGCGAACGCCGCGGGTAGCCGCGACGTTCGGTGAGAGTGGAGGCGGTGGGAATTGCACCCACGTCCGCAGATGTCTGTCTCGATGCGTCTACGAGTGTGCCCGTCGGAGTCTTATCTCGGCATCCGGGTCGGTCGATCCGCGGGGCACGTCGCCGGCGCCATACCCTCCTGAATTGTCCCCCTCAGATCGAGGGTCCTACCTGTGGGGTGAGCCCGCTTTCTGAAGCCGGTGATCCGAACGCGGGCAATTCGGGCCGACTCCCTCAAACGACTAGTTAGGTCGCGAGGGCGAACTCATGCTTGGAGTCCGCACTTATTGGTTTTCCGGGGAGAGTTTTACGAGGCCAACCCCGGATCCTCGACTCGCAACACCGAGGCGAACAGATCCACGTCGAATCTGAATCGCCCCCATATGTCTCCACCAAGGATAGCCCGCCTGCGAAGCTGAGCGGCTACCCTCCGCCGCCGTGAATCAGGACGTGACGAACGCGATCAGCCCCGAGGGCCGGGCCGAGGCCGAGGCCGAGCTCAAGGAGCTGACCGAGGTCCGGCGGCCGGCGATCGTCGCGGCGATCAAGGCGGCGCGCGAGGAGGGCGACCTCTCCGAGAACGCCGAGTACCACGCGGCTCGCGAGGAGCAGGGCATGAACGAAGCCCGGATCCGCGTCCTCGAGGAGCTGCTCGCCAGCGCGACCATCGTCGAGGCAAGCGGCGGCGAGACGGTCGGCCCCGGCTCCCAGGTCAGCTTTCGCGATTCGTCCACCGAGAAGGTCACGGACGTGACGCTCGTCCACCGGCTCGAGGCGGACCTCGCCGAGGGGAAGCTCTCGACCGAGAGCCCGATCGCGAAGGCGCTCCTCGGCGCCTCGAAGGGCGATCAGGTCACCGTCTCGACGCCGAGCGGCGCGAAGACACTCGAGGTTCTCGCGGTCGGCTAGAGCTTCGCGAGCGCGGTTTCGATCTGGTCGGAGCCGGACATCAGCTCGAACGTCCGGCCGACCGTCGCGGGCTCGGCCAGCGTGGCTGCCAGCACCGCTGCGACATCGTCGCGGGCGACCTCCCGCCGGTCGACGTGCTCGGCGATTTCGACCAACCCCGTTCCCGGCCCGTCCGTCAGCGGGCCCGGGCGGACGATGGTGAAGTCGAGGCCGCTGCTCGCCACCGCGGCGTCGGCCTCACCCTTGGCGCGCAGATAGACGTCGAAGACCTCGTCGCCCCGGTGCGATGGATCCGCCCCAATCGAGCTAACCATCACGTAGCGCCGCGCGCCCGCCGCCTTCGCGGCGTCGGCCAACAGGACCGCGCCGTCGCGATCGAGCGTCAGCTTGCGCTGGGCCCCGCTGCCGGGTCCCGCGCCGGCGGCGAACACGACCGCGTCGGCGCCCTGAATGTTTCCGGCCAGCTCGTCCACGTCGGTGTCCTCCAGATCGACGATCACGGGCTCTCCGCCCGCGGTGGACACGTGGTCGCCCTGCCCGGGGTCGCGGATCAGGCTGAGCACGCGGTCGCCCCGCTCGGCCAGGAGGGTGGTGAGCCGGAGGCCGATCTTGCCGTGTCCGCCCGCGATTGCAACGACCATCGCCCGCGAACCTAACACTCCGCGCCGCTCGCGGGAGGCCTGAAGATCTGACAGCATGATTCGGCCAGTTCAGGGAACGAAGGAGAGCCAATGAGCGAAGGCCGGAGCCGAAGAGTCCTCGTCAGCGCGATCGCCGGAGCCGTGGTTTGCGGCCTGCTGGCTGCCACGGCGCACGCGGGGTCGGAGGCCCGCCTCGTCGTCCACAAGCTCTCGGATCCTCCCGAGGAGGCGGTCGCCGGCGATTCCTTCGAGGTCAAGGGCAAGGTCAAGAACGTGGGGACGCGGAGCGCGCGGGGCCTGGTTACGGCCGAGCTCGATTCCGATTCCGGCGCCGACGACGTGCCGCTTGGCGACACCGTCACCGACCGCATCAGGCCCGGCAAGAAGGACCGCTTCGAGATCGATGCCGAGATCCCGTCCGACCTCGGCATCACCGAGCCGACGACCTACGAGCTCGTCGCATGTGTGCGTCCGTTGAAGAAGAAGGGCAAGACCCGTTGCAAGGAGGCGGATGGCGAGATCACCGTCTCGCCCGCACACGACTTCCAGCCCGGTGCGCGAACCCTCGGCGACGAGCTCTTCCCCCAGATCGGCAACGGCGGCTACGACGCCGGCCACTACCTGATCGAGCTCGACTACGACCCGGTCGCGAACGAGTTCCTGGCCGGCACGAAGACGACGATCAGCGCGAAGGCCACGCAGGACCTCAGCGAGTTCAGCCTCGACTTCCAGGACATCCCGGTGTCGGCGGTCACCGTGAACGGCGATCCGGCCGACTCGTTCTCACAGGTCGACGCCGAGCCTCCATTCGACCCGGTCGCGACCCAGCCGATGAAGCTCGTGGTCGATCCAGCGGACGACATCGCAAATGGCGAGAGCATGGAGATCGTGGTCTCCTACGCCGGAACCCCGGTGGAGATCACGGACGCGGACACGTCCCTGGAGGGCTGGATCCCGGCGTGCTACCCGCTCGCCGCGCCGCGGACCTGCGACGGCGCGTTCGTCGTGAACGAACCGATCGGCGCCCAGGGCTGGTTCCCGTCGAACAACTTCCAGACCGACAAGGCGACGTTCGAGACGCGCGTCACGGTACCCGACACGCATGAGGGCGGTCGGCATCGGCGAGCTCGTCTCGAACGACTCGAGCGCCGGCAGGACCACGTGGATCTGGTCCGAGGACGACCCCACGTCGACCTACCTGACGACCGCGACGGTGGGCGAGTTCATCTTCACCGAGCGCGACATCACCGAGGCCTCCACCGGCGCGGTGCTGCCCCAGTTCGAATTCATCGATGCGTCGTCCACCCCCGACCAGGTGACCGCGATCAACGCGGCGCTGGCGCGGACCGAGGAGATGACGAACTTCCTGTCCGACCGCTTCGGGCCGTACCCGTATGACTCGGGCGGCGCCGTCGCCGACCGGGCGGCGGGCGTCGGTTACGCGCTGGAGGTGGCCACGCGGCCGCACTACGCCGGCGGGTTCAGCACCGGCAACCCCTCGATCGGCCAGGGAACCCTGCTCCACGAGATCTCGCATCAGTGGATGGGCAACGCCGTCACTCTCGAGAACTGGAAGGACATCTGGTTCCAGGAGGGCTGGGCCCAATGGGTGACCTGGAGCTGGAACTTCCACGACGGAACATCCAACGAGTCGCCAGCCAGCATGTGGGACAACCAGTACACCGACGGCGACGACGCGAAGTGGGACACGATCCCGACGGAGTTGAACAACAACCCAGCCGACCTGTTCGCGACCTTCCCCACCTACGTTCGCGGAGCGATGACCTACGAGGGCTACCGCCAGATCGTCGGCCAGTCCACGTTCTTCGACTTCGCGCGCGAGCTCCAGTCGCGTTTCGCCTACGGCAACGTCTCCAGCCAGGACGTCGTCGACCTGGCGGTCGAGATCAGCGGGTTCGAGGGCGACGATCTGGCGCTGCTGGAGGAGTACTTCGACCAGTGGCTGAACCAGGCCGGGCGCCCGACGCTCACCGCGGGCGACTTCACCTAGAGGCACGGCCAGCCGTGCGCGGGTGACGCGCGGCCGGTCTGCCAAGCTCAGGCGTCGTGGACGCGATCAGCCTCAAAGGAGTGGTGAAGCGCTTCGGCGCGATCACGGCCGTGGACGGCCTCGACCTCGATGTGCCCGAGGGGATCTGCCTGGGACTGCTGGGCCCGAACGGCGCCGGCAAGTCAACGACGATGCGCATCCTCACCGGCCAGGCGATCGCCGACGAGGGCGAGATCCGGGTGCTCGGGCACGAGCTGCCGGCGGAAGCCGAAGCGAGGCCCGCGCGCCGAGATGGGGGTCGTCCCGCAGCTGGACAACCTCGACGTCGACGTCACCGTCGAGCAGAACCTCGCCGTCTCCGCACGGCTCTATCGCGTGCCCGACGTCGCGGCGGCGGTGGATCGCTCGCTCGGCGCTCGCCCGGCTGACCGATCGCCGCACGGACGCCGTCGACAAGCTCTCGGGCGGGATGCGCCGGCGGCTGCTGCTCGCGCGCGGGCTGGTGCACGAGCCGCGGCTGATGCTGCTCGACGAGCCGACGGTCGGCCTCGACCCCAGATCCGCACCGAGCTGTGGACGCTGATCGACGGGCTGCGCACGCGCGGCGTGACGATCCTGATGTCCACCCACTACATCGAGGAGGCGCAGCGGCTCGCCGACGAGGTAGCGGTGATGCATCAGGGGAAGATCATCGCCCGTGGGCAGCCCGAGCGACCTGATCGCCGAGCACGCCGGGCGTGAGACCGCCGAGATCTACGGGCCGCCAGACCGGCTGGCCGAGGCGCGCGCCGAGGCGGAGTCGCAGGGCCTCGCGTCGGCCCGCCGGGCCCGGCGATCGCGGTCGTCGGCGCCGAGAGGGCGACCGACGGCGCGGTGCCGGACGACGCCTGCGCCGCGCAGCCTCGCTCGAGGACGTGTTCGTGCTGCTCACCGGGGAGGAGGCGGAATGAGCGACGACGGTGTCCGACGATCGAAGGTCCGCCGCCTCGACCCGGCGGCGATCGGCGGGATCATGAGCCGCGAGGTCGCCAACTTCCGGACCTTCTGGAAGGCGACGACCTTCTCGAGCGTCCTCGAGCCGATCGATCTACCTGCTCGCGTTCGGCCTTGGCCTGGGCGCGACCGTGGTGATCGGCGTCGACGGCCTCGAGTACGTCGAGTTCGTCGGCACCGGGATGGTCGCGACCGCGGTGATCTTCTCGAGCGCCCTGCCGGCGATGTTCGGCATCTTCGTCAAGCACCGCTTCCAGAACACCTACGACGCGATCCTCGCCGCGCCGGTCGACGTCGAGGAGCTGGTCACGGCCGAGATGCTGTGGATCGGCGATGCGCGCCGGCTTCTACGGCTGCTTCCCGCTGCTGGTGGCGATGGGCTTCGGCCTCGATCCCGGCGGCGGGATGCTCCTGGTGCCGCTCTTCTGCTTCATCACCGCGCTCGGCTTCGCCGGCTTCGGGATCGCGATGGCGGCGACGGTCGACAAGATCGACAGTTCAGCTACGTGACGACGCTGGTCATCACGCCGCTGTTCCTCGTCGCGGGCACGTTCTTCCCGATCGACCAGCTGCCGGAGGGCTTCCAGGTCGCGGCCCAGATCAACCCGCTCTACCAGCTGGTCGAGCTCGTGCGGCCGCCGCCTTCGGCTTCGAGGCGACCGACCTGATCCGCTTCGCGCGTTCTGGTCGGATTCGCGCTCGTGATGTGGCGGATCGGCGTGCACCAGATGAGAAGCGGCTGATCGACTGATGCGCCGCGCGCTGGTCCTGATCGCGGTTGGGCTGGTGGCGGCCGGTTGCGGCGGCGACGATGACGAGCCGGCGAGCGCCGACAGCGGCGCCACCGGTTCCGAGGGGGTCGCAGCGGGCGCTCCCTACGACATCACCGTCGGCGAGTTCATCGCCGAGCTGCAGCCGGACAAGCAGGACATCCTGCGCGAGTTGGTCGCCGACAGCGAGGCGTGCGAGGGGGTCAAGGTCGACCCGGGCTTCGTCCTCCTCGTGAGCGCGGAGGCGATCGACGCCGACCAGGAGGCGCCGCTCGCGGACCTCGTCGAGGAGCAGTGTGGCTAAGCGCCGCCGCAAGGATCCGCCGGCGACCGTCGACTACACGGACGCCGAGGGCAACGTCCTGACCCTGCGAGAGTCGCTCAGCTCCGGGTCGATTCGCAAGATCGCGAAGGCGCGGGAATCGGGCGCCGCAACGGTCGATGACGACTACCACCGGCGGACCGAGCTCCTGTTCGAGCGGCTCGCGGTCCGGTGGGAGATCGCCGGGCTGCCGATCGACGAGCAGAGCCTCCTGTTGGCCCGCTACCGAATGGCGGACTCGCAGACCCAGCGCTGGGTCCGCCGCACCCTGGCGGATCACGTGGCGAGGCTGATTCCGGAGCTGGCGGAGTAAACGCGGGTAGAGGGGCTCGAAAGGAAAGCTCGCGGAAGCCAAAAAGGAGAAACGAGATGGGAAGACTGATCGCGACCACCCAGGCCACCGTCGACGGCGTCGTCGACCCGGTCGGCGAGTGGGTGCAGGCGGACGGAGACCACGGCGACTACTCGTTCGAGCGTCAGGCGAGATCCAGCGGGCTGGTGCTGGGCCGCAAGACCTTCGAGGGGCTGGCGGGATATTGGCCGAGCCAGTCGGGCAGGTGGGCGGACATGGTGAACCCGATGCCGAAGCACGTCGGGTCCAACACCCTGTCCGGAGATCTCGAGTGGAACGCGACCCTGCTCGAGGGGGACCTCGAGGACTCAATCCCGAAGCTGAAGGACGAAGTCGACGGTGACCTGTTCATGCACGGGAGCGGCGAGTTCGCGTACGCCCTCGCCGCGAAGGGCCTGATCGACGAGTACGAGGTCTACCTGAACCCGCTCGTCTGGGGCGAGGGGAACGTCCACGTGCTCGGCGACAGGGGGACCCTCCGGATGGACCTCGACGACGTGAAGCGGTTCGACTCCGGAGTGGTCCTCCTCACCTATTTCCCGGCGTCTTGAGCGGATACTGCGGGCGATGTCCCAGGAGAACGTCGAGATCGTTCGCGCCCAATACGCCTCCTTTCAGGCGCTTGGGAGCGGCGGTGACGTCCGATCGCATTTCCTCAGGTTCTTCGCCTCGGACGCCGAGTACTGGCCGGTCGAGGAGATCGACGCCATACGCGGACACGACGCGCTGATCCGATACACCGAGCGCTGGCTCGATGCCTGGGAGTCGTACCGCGACCAGGTGGACGAGATCATCGACGGCGGCGAACTGATCATGGGCGCGGTGACCGTGCACGGCCGCGGGATGGGTAGCGGCGTCCAGGTCGCCCAAACGATGTTCCATGTCTTCGAGATTCGCGATGCCAAGATCGCCCGGCTGCGCGAGTACCTGGATCGCGGGCAGGCCCATGAAGCTGCCGGGCTGTCGGAGTAGGCGCCTCGCAATCGCTTAGCTCCGGTCAGCCCCGACCCGACTCGAGCAGGCGTCGGAGGAAGCGCTGGGTCTCCGGCGCCGACTTGGGTTCGTCGAGCAGCTCGTCGGGTGGTGCCATCTCGAGCAGGCGGCCCTCATGAAGGAACCCGACCCTGTCGGCGACCTCGCGGGCGAACCCCATCTCGTGGGTGGCGATCAGCATCGTCATGCCCTCGTCCTTGAGGTCGCGCACCGCCTCCAGCACCTCCCCGACCAGCTCGGGATCCAGCGCGCTCGTCACCTCGTCGAGCAGCATCGCTCGGGGCCTGGCGGCGAAGGCACGGGCGATCGCGACACGCTGCTGCTGGCCGCCGGACAGCCGGTCGGGGTCGTCGTTCTCGCGGCCCGCCAGGCCGAAGCGGGCGAGCAGGGTGCCAGCGGTCTCCTCGGCCTCCGCGCGCCCGATCCCCTGGGCGCGGGTGATGCCGAGGATCACGTTGTCCAGCACGGTGAGGTGCGGGAAGAGGTTGTAGGCCTGGAAGACGAGGCCGAGGCGGCGGCGGACGCCGACGGGATCCACCGAAGGGTCTGTGATCACCTCGCCGTCGAGGAAGATGTCGCCGTCGTCGATCTCCTCGAGGAGGTCGATGCAGCGCAGCAGCGTGGACTTGCCCGAGCCCGACGCGCCGATCAGGGCGACCGCCTCGTGCTCGCCGATCTCCAGGTCGATGCCCTTCAGCACCTGCTCGTCCTCGAACGCCTTGGTTACGCCGCGGATGTCGAGGACCGGCTCGCCCCTCATCGTGTCGCGTACGCGCCGGGCGCGAGGTAGTCGAGGAGGCGCGCCATCGGGATGGTCACGCACAGGTACAGCAGGGCGGCCGCGATCAGCGGCGTGTAGTTGAAGTCCGCGGACGTGATGATCTGCGCTTGGCGGAAGGCCTCGCCGGTGACCCCGATGATCGCGATCAGGGCGACGTCCTTCTGCAGCGCGATGAAGTCGTTCAGCAGCGGCGGCCAGACGTTTCGGACGGCCTGGGGAACGATCACGTGGCGCAGAGCCTGGGTCTCGGTCAGGCCTACCGCCAGCGCGGCGTCTCGCTGGCCGCGGTGCACGGACCGGATTCCGGCGCGATAGACCTCGGCGACGTACGCGCTGTAGGAGAGGGTGAGCGCGATGCCGCCGAGGACCACGGGCTCCGTGGGGAGCCAGTCGAGCGGGGTCTCTCCGCCTTCGGTGGCAACGGTGAGCGCCGGGACGCCGAAGCCCACCAGGTAGACGAGCAGGATCGTCGGGATGCCCCTGAACACGTCCACGAAGACGGTGGCCATCAGCCGCAGCGGGAACATGGCCGGCCCCGCCGCCAGTCGCACGAGCGCCACCCCCAGGCCCAGGATCAGCACCGCCACCTCGACGATCAGGAAGACCCGCACGTCAAGCCAGAACGCTTCAAGGACGTCCGGGAACGACTCCTTGAAGACCTCCCACGAGAAGAACGACTCGCGTACGACCGGCCATCCCGGGCTGGTGACGATCAGGGCCGTGATGCCGCCCAGGACGACGATCGTCGAGACGGTCGCGATCGCCAGACCGCGCCGGTCGCTGCGGCGCTTTGCCGCCTCGCGCTCGGCGCGGCGGTCGCTCATGCCACGGGTCTGCCCGGGGCTACTCGAGGACTGGCGCGTCGGTCTTCTCCGCGATCCACGTCTGCTCGATCTCCGCCAGCTCGCCCGAGTCCGAGAGCTCGGTGATCGCCGCCGAGACGCAGTCGGTCAGCGGGGAGTCCTTCGCGAGGAGCGCGCCCCACTCGTCGCCTCCCGGCGCCTCGAACTGACCCACGGTCGTGCCTCCGGGATCTCCACCGCCGTGAGGAAGAAGGCGGTCGGTACGTCGACGACGATGGCGTCAACCTGCTCGTTCTTCAGCGCGGAGACGACGTCATTGGACGTGTCGAACACCTGCGGGTCCTCGGTCGGCTGGATCGAGGCGTCGACGGCCTCGAGGCTCGTGGTGCCGATCTGGACGCCGATGTTGCGCGTCGGCGAGGTCGGCCAGCGAGGTGGCGTCGGCGGCGTCGGAGTTCTTCAGCGCCACGACCGCCTGCTTGGCCGTGTAGTACGGGGTGGAGAAGTCAACGGCCTCGGCCCGCTTGGGTGAGATCGAGATCTGGTTGACGTCGAAGTCGAAGTCCTTCGGGCCCGGCGAGTAGGACGAGTTGAACGGCTCAACGACCCATTCACGTGGGTCTCGGCGAAGCCGAGCGTGTCGGCGATCGCGTAGGCGACGGCGCTCTCGAAGCCCTCACCGTTGGTGGGGTCGTCGTCCTCGAAGTAGGGCGGGAACGCGGGGCTGTCCGTCGCCACGGTGAGCGTGCCGTCCGCGAGCGTCTCGAGCTGGTCGGGCTTGCAGTCCTCGGCGGTGACGGCCGCCGTGGTCGTTCCCTCCTCGCTCGACTCGTCGTCATCGTCATCACCGCAGCCAGCGATGATCCCCAGGGCGGCGATCAGGAACAGAAGCGATAGAAGGCGCGAGCGCGGCAAGGCGTACCCCCCGATGTCGACGATTGGCAGGTCCGGAGACTAATCCCCGAGCCCGATCGGTGCCCTGAGCAGCGCGGTCCTAGGCGAGCTCCGCGAGCCCGAGCGTCAGCTTGCCGTCCCACTGCTCGAGGCTCCATGCCTCCCCCTTGGATGCGGCGTTGGTCGCCCAGAACACCATCACTCCCTCATCCAGCAACCTCGCGTATCGACCGAACGACCATCCGTTGCCCCCGTTGTGCGTGGCCACCTTGCCCTCCTCCGGCAGTGACGCCACCGTCCAGCCGTAGCCGTAATACGAGTCACCACCCTCCTGCTCGGGAACGTGTCGCTTGAACAATGCCCGCTTGGCTGCGTCGTCCAGCACCCGATCGCCCTCCAGCGCGAGGTGCCACCGGAACATGTCGCGAGCGGTCGAGAGCAGCCCGCCGTTTCCACGGAGATTCCAGTACGGACCGTCGTCGGCCCACGGGTGATCGAACGGCTTGCCCTGAGGCCGGCCCCGGCTGTCGTATTCGACGGCGACCTGCTCGGGATCCCATTCGGGCAGCACGTAGCCGGTCTGCGTCATTCCGGCGGGTTCGAACAGGTGCTCGGACAGGAACTCCTCGTACCCAAGGCCCGTGATCTCCTCGACGATCGCGGCCAGGACGCTGTAGCCCAGGTTGGAATAGTGGTGTTCCACCCCGGGCGCCGAGCGCAGCCTCGATGCCAGCGCGCCGTCCAGCAGGTCCGCCCGGGACATCGGCTCGTAGTCGTCGCCGAGAGCGGCGGTCAGTCCTGACGTGTGCGTCAGCAGGTGGTGGATCGTGATGTCGCGCTTGTCGGGCGGCACCGGGCCTATGTGCGCGCTGATCGGGTCGGGGACGCGTAGGCGCCCCATCATCTCGAGCTTCAGAATCGCCGTCGCGGTGAATTGCTTGGTCATCGACATGACGTCGTAGACCGTGTCGCATCCGGCCCGGATTCCTGCCGCACGATCGGCCATCCCGTAGCCCTTGCAGTGCATGAGCCGGGTGTCGCGCGCGACGGCAAAGGTGCCGCTCGCGCCGCCGGGAAGAGTCCGCTCGAGGAACCGGTCGATCGCCGGGTCGACTGCGTCGGCCTGCGTGCGCTGGGCGGACGATTTCAGGTCACTCTCTCCGCAGGCCGAGAGCGCCAGCGAAGCGATCAGAGCGAGGGCGAGCGGGTGGGAGCGATCGATTCGCGCAGTTCAATCCATCAACCTGAACGGCCGCTAAGAACCGCCGAAGCGGGTCGGCGCGGCGCCGCTGCACCTGCGGTAACATCGAAGAAAGGATTGCTACGGAGCGGTAGGAATTGCCACCGCATCCGGCCGTCCTCCCCCTGGGATCTTCGATGAACGCCGCCGACAGAGGCATGGGCCTCGGCCTCCGGGCCCTAAACCGCATCGCCGGGCTCGAGCTGCTCGACCGCGTCGGCGTGCGCGATCGGGCCGAGCGCCTCCTCTACTCGGCCTCCAAGAACGGCTTCCGTGCCGCCGGCGCCGCCGGGCGGACGTTCGCCCCGAAGAAGCGCCTGGACCAACCGGCCCGACAGGCGCAGGGATCGCGGGCCGAGCTGTTCGACCTGACGCCGACGGACGAGCAGCAGATGATGCGCGAGGCCATCGGCCACTTCGCGATGGACAAGCTGAGGCCCGCCGCCCTTGACGCCGACCAGGCCTGCACGGCCCCCGAGGAGCTGCTGGCCCAGGCGAATGAGCTTGGCGTGGCCATGCTGGGTATTCCCGGCGAGCTCGACGGAGCGTTCGAGGAGCGCTCGGCCGTGACCTCCGTCCTCGTCGCGGAGCAGCTCGCGCGAGGTGACATGGGCCTGGCGGTCGCGATCCTCGCGCCGGCCGCGGTCGGCACCGCGATCGGGATGTGGGGCGACGCCGACCAGCAGTCCACGTACCTGCCCGAGTTCGCGGGCGAGCGCCCGCCCGCCGCGGCGCTCGCGCTGATCGAACCGCGTCCGCTGTTCGACCCGGCCAAGCTCGAGACGAAGGCCCGATCGGCGGGCGACGGCTACGTGCTGAATGGCGTCAAGTCGATGGTGCCCCGGGCGGCAGACGCCGAGTTGTTCGTCGTCAACGCAGACCTGGAGGGGCGCGGCCCCGCGCTCTTCATCGTCGAGGCGAAGGAGCCCGGCGTCGGGTTCGAGGCGGCGCCGGCAATGGGCCTTCGCGCCGCCGGCACCGGGACGCTGGCCCTGCAGGGCGTGAAGCTCGGGGCGGCAGCGCTACTGGGGGATGCCGATCCCGGGACCTATGCCGATTGCGTCCGGCTCGGGCGCCTGGGCTGGTGTGCATTGGCCGTCGGCACCTCCCAGGCGGTTCTTGACCACGTGAAGACCTATGTCAACGAACGCGTCGCCTTCGGCGAGCCGATCTCCCACCGCCAGGGCGTCGCGTTCGACGTCGCGAACGTCGCGATCGAGCTCGACGGGATGCGACTCGCCACCTACCGCGCCGCGAGCCGCGCGGACCAGGGCCTCGACAACTCGCCGCGAGGTCGCCCTGGCGCGCCGACTCGCCACGCGCTACGGCATGCAGATCGGCTCCGACGGCGTCCAGCTCCTCGGCGGCCACGGCTACACGAAGGAGCATCCGGTCGAGCGCTGGTACCGCGACCTACGGGCCGCCGGATTGATGGAGGGGGCGTTGCTGGTTTGAGCCCGATCAACCTCGAGCTCCCGAAGAAGTTCGAGCCGCTGACCACGCGCGCCAACCAGGTCGCGACCGAGGTGCTGCGGCCGAACTCCCGCAAGTACGACCTCGCCGAGCACGCGTATCCGAAGGAGCTCGACATGCTCGCGGCGCTGATCGACGGCATGGATGACGGCGCGTCCGACCTGGGCGGCGCCGGCGCCACCGGCGTGCGCCGGGCGGAGGAACGGCGACGGCGGCAACCGCAACGGCTCGAACATGTCCACGGTTCTCGGCGTGATCGAGATGTGCTGGGGCGACGTCGGCCTGACTGCTCTCGATGCCGCGCCAGGGCCTCGGCAACTCCGCGATCGCGTCGGTCGCCGACGACGAGCAGCAGGCCCGCTTCGAGGGCAAGTGGGCGCAATGGCGATCACCGAGCCCGAGGCGGGCTCGGACTCCGCCGCGATCCGGACGACGGCGGTGCGCGACGGCGACGAGTACGTCCTCGAACGGGGAGAAGATCTTCGTCACCGCGGGCGAGCGGGCCGACCTGGTGGTCGTCTGGGCGAGCCTCGACCGCACGCAGGGCCGCGCCGCGATCAAGTCCTTCGTGGTCGAGCGCTCGAACCCGGGCCTGAAGCTCGAGCGGCTCGAGCACAAGCTGGGGATCAGGGCCTCCGACACGGCGACCTTCATCGGCTCGAGAACTGCCGGGTCAAGAAGGAGAACCTGCTCGGGAGCCCCGAGATCGACACGAAGAAGTGCGTTCGCGCGGCGCGATGCAGACGTTCGACAACACCCGGCCGCTCGTCGCGGCGATGGCGGTCGGCGTGGCGCGCGCGTGCATCGAGCGCACGCGCGAGCTGCTCGCCGAGGGCGGAGCCGAGGTGGACTACCACATTCCCGCACACGCACAGAACTCGGCCGCCGCCGAGCTTCTCGACCTCGAGGCGGATTATGAGGCCGCACGGCTGCTGACGATGCGAGGCAGCATGGATGGCCGACAACTCGAAGCCGAACTCGCTGCAGGCTTCCTACGCGAAGGCCAAGGCCGGCCGTGCCTGCGTGGACATCGCGCTGCGCTGCGTCGCGCTCTGCGGCACCGCGGGCTACGGCGAGGACGAGCTGCTCGAGAAGTGGGCCCGCGACGCGAAGATCCTCGACATCTTCGAGGGCACGCAGCAGATCCAGCTTCTGATCATCGCCCGTCAGCTCCTGGGCAAGACTTCCGCCGAGCTCCGCTAACCGGACGGTTCCAACCGGATTCCAACTCACCGAAGGAGACCGAACACGTGATTGTCGAAGACACCGCCCCGTCGCCGTCCTCGGGGGCAACCGGATCCCGTTCGCGCGCTCGAACGGCGCCCTACGCCAAGGCGTCCAACCAGGACATGCTGACCGCGGCGCTCGACGGCCTGGTCGACGCGCTTCGCGCTCGCGGGCGAGCGCCTCGGCGAGGTCGGCGGCCGGCGCCGTGCTCAAGCACAGCCGCGACTTCAACCTGACGCGGGAGTCGCGTGCTCGGGCACGCAAGCTCGCGCCGAGACGCCGGCCTACGACGTCGGGCAGGCGTGCGGGACCGGCCTCGAGGCCGCGATCCTCGTCGCCAACAAGATCGCGCTCGGCCAGGTCGATTCGGGCATCGCCGGCGGCGTCGACACCACCTCCGACGCGCCGATCGCGCTCAACGACGACCTGCGCGAGATCCTGCTGGAGGCGAACAGCGCCAAGTCGAACCTCGACCGGCTCCGGGCGCTCGCGCAAGGTCCGCCCCGGCCAGCATCGTCCCCGAGATCCCGCGCAACGCCGAGCCGCGCACCGGCCTCTCGATGGGCGAGCACACCGCGATCATGGCCCGCGAGTGGGGGATCACCCGCGAGGCGCAGGACGAGCTCGCGGCGGCCAGCCACCAGAATCTCGCCGCCGCCTACGAGCGCGGCTTCTAGGACGACCTGGTCGACCCCTACCTCGGGCTCGAGCGCGACCAGAACCTGCGGCCGGACTCGACCGTCGAGAAGCTGGCGAAGCTGAAGCCGGTGTTCGGCGGCGAGGACGGCACGATGACGGCCGGCAACTCGACGCCGCTCTCCGACGGCGCGTCGGCGGTGCTGCTCGGCACGCGAGGAGTGGGCCGAGGCGCACGGCCTGCCCGTCGCTCGCGCGCTTCGTCGACGCCGAGACCGCCGCGGTCGACTACGTCGGCGGCGAAGGAGGGCCTGCTGATGGCGCCCGCCTACGCCGTGCCGCGGATGCTCGCGCGCAACGGGCTGACGCTGCAGGACTTCGACCTCTACGAGATCCACGAGGCGTTCGCCGCGCAGGTGCTCTGCACGCTCGAGGCCTGGGAGGACCCGGTGTTCTGCAAGCGAGCGGCTCGGCCTCGACGAGCCGCTCGGCTCGATCGACCGCGCGAAGCTCAACGTCAACGGCGGTCGCTGGCGGCCGGTCACCCGTTCGCGGCGACGGGCGGGCGGATCGTCGCCAGCCTGGCGAAGCTGCTCGCACGAGCGCGGCGGGGGCCGCGGCCTGATCTCGATCTGCGCCGCCGGCGGCCAGGGCGTCGTCGCGATCCTCGAGAGGGACGTGAATGTGATGCCGCAGGACCGCTACAGCCAGCTCGTCAACAGCCCGATCGGCGGGTTGATCGCCGGAGCCGTCGGGCTCCCGCAGCCGGTCGAGCTCGACCGCTACGTGCCGGGTCAGCCGGTGATCGCCGGCGAGGTCCTGCTCGGCGCGGCGCCCGGCGGCCGGCTCGTCGGCGCGGTCGCGGCGGTCCTCGCCGCCGTCGGCGCCGCAGTGCGCGACCGAGCTTCGCGACGAGGTTCGCGACGCCGTGGGCGACGCGGGCCTCGACGCGGCGGTCTGGAATCCGGAGGCTCCGGCCGACGCAGCGCTTCAAGGCGCTCGTCTTCGACGCCACGGGCATCGCGGACTCGACCGAGCTCGGCGCGCTGCGCGAGTTCTTCCAGCCCACGATCCGCCGGGTCGAGCCGTCGGGCCGCGTGATCGTGCTCGGCACCCCGCCCGAGGCATGCGGGAATCCGCGCGGCGGCGACCGCCCAGCGCGCGCTGGAGGGCTTCAGCGCGCGCGGTCGGCAAGGAGGTGCGCCGCGGCGCCATCGGCGCAGCTCGTCTACGTCGCGCCCGGCGCCGAGGGCAGCGTCGAATCAACTCTGCGCTTCCTGCTCTCGCCGCGCTCGGCCTACGTGTCCGGCCAGGTCGTGCGGATCGGCGACGCGGTCGCCGACGCCGCCGGCGTCGACTGGGAACGCCGCTCCACGGCAGGGTCGCGCTGGTCACCGGAGCCTCCCGCGGGATCGGCGAGGCGATCGCCAGGGTCCTCGCGCGCGACGGCGCGCACGTGGTGGGCCTCGACGTGCCGCAGGCGGCCGACGGACTCGCAGCCGTCACCGGCGAGATCGGCGGCTCTTCGCTGGCGCTCGACATCACGGCGGGTGACGCGCCTGCGCGGATCGCCGACCACGTGTTCGCCGAGCACGAGGGCATCGACATCGTGGTTCACAACGCCGGCGTGACCCGCGACAAGACGCTCGGCGAACATGGACGCAGACCGATGGTGCCGTGCTGCTCGACATCAACCTCTCGTCACAGGAGCGGATCGACGACGTGCTGCTCGAGCGCGAGCTGATCAGGCCGAACGGCGCGCATCGTCTCGCGTCTCCTCGATCTCCGGCATCGCCGGCAACGCGGGCCAGACCAACTACTCGACCTCGAAGGCGGGCGTGATCGGCATGGTTCAGTCGATGGCGCCGGTGGCTGGCGAAGCACGGGCTGACCGTCAACGCCGTCGCGCCGGGCTTCATCGAGACCGCGATGACCAAGGCGATGCCGATCGCGACCCGCGAGGCCGGGCGGCGGATGAACTCGCTGTCCAGGGCGGATTGCCCGTGGACGTCGCCGAGACCATCGCGTGGTTCGCCGGCCCCGGCTCGGCCGGCGTGAACGGCAACGTGGTGCGGGTCTGCGGCCAGAGCCTGCTCGGAGCATGACGAAGCACCTCGAATCCTCGCCCGCGACCCTGCCGCTGCTCGCCCGGGCGGCACTCGGCGTGATTCCCGGCAGCGGGAAGCTCCCGTTCCTGGCCGGCGGTGGCGGCGCGGTCCCCGATCTCGAGCTGGAGCTGGCGGACCTCGAGGTCGACGCCGGCCGGCTCTCCGAGTACGCGCGCGTCTGCGGGTTCCGGCTCGGCGACGCCCTGCCTGCCACCTACCCCCACGTGCTGGCGTTCCCGCTGCATATGCGGCTCCTGACCGATCCCTCGTTCCCTTTCCGGCAATCGGTCTCGTCCATGTGGCCAACCGGATCGAGCAGAGCCGCCCGATCGGCGCGTTCGAACAGATCACCATCCGGGTCAGGGCGACCCAACCTGAACGGCATCCGAAGGGCCGCACGTTCAGGCTGCTGACCGAAGCTGGGTCGCCGGCGAGCTCGTGTGGCGCGGCGAGAGCACCAACCTCCGTCGCGGCGGCGAGGATTCGTCGGCCGCCAAGGGCCAGGACTCGTCCGAGCCGGCGGCGCTCCGCGACGAGGCCGAGTGGGCGCTGCCGGGCGATCTCGGCCGGCGCTATGCGGGCGTGGCGGGCGACCGCAACCCGATCCACCTGTATGGCTTTACGGCCAAGGCGTTCGGCTTCCCCCGTCAGATCGCGCACGGGATGTGGACCAAGGCCCGCTGTCTCGCCCAGCTCGACACACGCCTGCCGGACGCGTTCACCGTCGATGTCGCCTTCAAGCGGCCGATCCTGCTGCCATCCAAGGTCACGTTCGCGTCGGACGACGAGGGCGCTGCGTTCGGCGTGCGTTCGACTCGCGACGACACCCCGCACCTGGCGGGCTCGATTGCGCCCTAGGCGCGTCCCCGAACCAGCAGATAGCGGCCCGCGATCTCGACGCGGTCCAGGGCGTCGTTGCATGACGACAGCAGGCGGTCGAACGCGGGCCGCAGCTGGTTGAGCCTTAGGAAGGGAAAAGGCAGCCCTGCAGAGACCGCGATGAACGCCGCCTCCGTATCCGAAAACGAGAGCCGCACGGTTCGCGTGCGAATCTCGAGGCCTCCCAGGACCGGTCCAAGGCGCCGGGTCGCGATCTCAGCGCGCCCCCACTCCGATGGGCTCGGGATTCCCACCGGCAGTGGCGCTATCTGCTCGGCGAACTCGAACAGCCGCCCCGGCAGCCCGCGCGGAACCCAGGCCGCGATCGCCACGACTCCGCCCGGCGCGGCGGATCTCGCAAGCTCGGCGACCGCGCGATCAGGCTCCGGGTCGAGCGCGATCGCGAACGCCGAGGTGACTGACGGGCTTCCGGCGAAGTCTCCGAGCGCTCTCGTGACGGGCTCGATCGCGGCCCGAAGCGCCTCCTGGCCGGGGTGCGTCGACAGGCCGGCGATCGCGGCGCGTCGGGCCGCCACGCCGGCTGGATCGCGAACCGCCGGCGGCGGCCTGAGCCTCAGCAGGGCACGCCGGGTGATCGCCTCCGAGTCGGCGGGGCGGGGCGGCCTGGCGTAGAGGTCGCGCGGCATCCGGCGGCGATCGTAGGTCGCCTCGGGCGAATTTCCAGCCAGGTAACAGTTGATTCACGGGTTGGTCACCACGCGTTCACGGGTCCCGGGCGGAGAACGGCGATAAGGGATCTTCACGGCAAGCAACCCAGCAGGGAGGACTCCATGTCCGTTCAGCTCACCCGCAGGCGGTTCGTTGAAGGATCCGCGGCACTCGGCGCAGGGCTAACGCTCGGTGGCCCGATCTCGGCGCTCGCGGCCCGCTCCAAGAACACGAAGGCGAGCCGGCGCACGGTCGGCTACGGCCAGCTCGCCCCGACTCCGGAACGGGACACCGGAGTCGAGTGGCTCGAGCTGCCGCCGGGCTTTCGGTACCGGATCATCAGCCGCCAGGGGGAGCCGATGGACGACGGCAACCCGACGCCCGGGATCTTCGACGGCATGGCGGCTTACGACGGGCCCGGCTCGACCACGATCCTGATCCGAAACCACGAGAACCGCTCCCGGGCGGGGGAGATTCCGGTCGTCGTCCCACGCAGCAAGCGGTACGACCGCGATCCGGAGACTCGAGGCGGCAACACCAAGCTGGTGGTCTCGAGGCAGCGCGAGCTGCTCGAGAGTTTCGCGGTGCTCGGCGGGACCCACACGAACTGCGCGGGCGGCTCGACGCCGTGGGACACCTGGATCACGTGCGAGGAGATCTTCAACCACGGCTCCGTCGAGGCGAACGCGGCCCCGCCCGGCACGCCGCACGGCTACGCCTTCGAGGTGCCGGCCGACGCGGACGGGCCGGTCAGCCCACTCGAGATCAACGACGCCGGGCGGTTCTCGCACGAGGCGGTGGCCTGGCTCGACGGCGTGCTGTACGAAACCGAGGACCGCGGCGACGCGTGCTTGTACCGGTTCCTTCCCAACCGCCAGCCGCGCGAGTTCGGCGACCTGGCGGCGTTCGGCGGCAGGCTCGAGGCGCTGGTCGTCAGGGGGCGGCCGAACTTCGACATGGACACCGCAAACCCCGGCGAGGAGTATCCGGTCGAATGGGTCGAGATCGCCGACCCTGATCCCGTGGAGGACACCGTGCGGGTCGAGGCGCAGGAGAACGGGGCGGCGATCTTCAATCGCACCGAGGGGATCTGGCCCACGGACCGGCGGGTCTACTTCGACTGCACGTCGGGCGGCGAGGCCGGGCTGGGGCAGCTCTGGGAGCTCACTCCCCGTGGCCGTGATGGTGGTCGGCTGCGGCTGATCTACGAATCCACGTCCATCGACGAGCTCGAGGGCCCCGACAACCTTGTGGTCGTGCCGGCGACCGGCCACGTGTTCCTCCAGGAGGACGCGGCGGACGTCCAGTTCGTCCGCGGCGTGGACCGGCGGGGCCGGATCTACGACTTCGCCAAGACCCTCCACAACAACTTCGAGTTCTGCGGCGGCTGCTTCAGCCCGGACGGGAGGACGTTCTTCCTGAACCAGCAGGGCGGCCGGCAGGACGGCGGCCCCGACGGGACCGACCCCCTCAACCCGCCGGACGAGAGCGCCGCCATTACGTATGCCATCTGGGGGCCGTTCGACGAGCTGGACTGAGCAGCCGCGGGAACCCACCGGCTGGCGGGCGCCGAGCCCGCGCTGCCGGTAGCTGCGGAACCCCAATCGCTAGGGTGAGCCGCAGTGGCGGATATCGACGCTGTCGAGACTGAGGAGTGGCTGGAGGCCCTCGATGCGGTCGTCAAGAACGACGGTCCGCGGCGTGCGCACGACCTGGTCGAGCGGGTTGTCGAGCGGGCCCGGCTGAAGGGCGCGGCGATCGAGTACGTCGGGCCCGACGCCCTACGTCAACACGATCCACCGTCGAGGACGAGCCGCCGCTTCCCGGCGACCCGGCGATCGAGCGGCGGGTGCGCTCGCTGATCCGCTGGAACGCGATCGCGATCGATCCTGCGCGCGAACAAGGAGTCGTCCGAGCTGGGCGGCCACATCGCCAGCTACCAGTCGGCGGCGACTGCTCTACGAGATCGGGTTCAACCACTTCTGGCACGCGCCGTCTGACGAGCACGGCGGCGACCTCGATCTACATCCAGGGGCACTCCTCGCCTGGGATCTACGCCCGGGCCTTCCTCGAGGGGCGGCTCGAGCGAGGAGGAGCTGCGAGGGCTTCCGCCAGGAGGTCTCACGGCCGGGCGGCCTCTCGCTCCTATCCGCACCCGTGGCTGATGCCGGACTTCTGGCAGTTCCCGACGGTCTCGATGGGCCTCGGGCCGATCATGGCGATCTACCAGGCCCGGTTCATGCGCTACCTCGACGGACCGCGGGGTCGTCGACACGAACGGGCGCAAGGTCTGGTGCTTCATGGGTGACGGCGAGACGCGACGAGCCCGAGTCGCTCGGCGCGATCGCGCTCGCCGGGCCGCGAGAGCTGAGCAACCTCGTCTTCGTCATCAACTGCAACCTGCAGCGCCTCGACGGCCCCGTGCGCGGCAACGGCAAGATCATCCAGGAGCTGGAGACGATCTTCCGCGGCGCGGGCTGGAACGTCGATCAAGGTCATCTGGGGCGACCGCTGGGATCCGCTGCTCGAGGCCGACGAGGACGGCCTGCTCGTCCGGCGCATGGAGGAGGCGGTCGACGGCGAGTACCAGGTCTACAAGGCGCGCGACGGCGCGTTCGTGCGCGAGCACTTCTTCGGCAAGTACCCCGAGCTCGCCGAGCGCGTCAAGGACATGAGCGACGACGGAGATCTGGGACCTCAACCGCGGCGGGCACGACGCGAAGAAGGTCTATGCCGCCTACGCCGCCGCCCAGGCCGCGACGCGGCCAGCCGACGGTGATCCTCGCGAAGACGATCAAGGGCTACGGGATGGGCGAGGCCGGCGAGGGCCAGAACATCACCCACCAGCAGAAGAAGATGAACGAGGAGGCGCTGCTCGCCTTCCGCGACCGGTTCGAGCTGGAGCATCTCCGACGAGGAGGTCGACGCGGCGTCGCCTTCCACCAGCCGGCCGAGGACTCGCCCGGAGATGCGCTACCTGCGCGAGCGCCGCGAGGCGCTGGGCGGCCACCTTCCCGCGCGCCGCCGCGAGGTGGACGAAGCCGCTGCCGGTCCCGCCGCTCGAGATCTTCGAGTCGTCAGCTCGAGGGCACCGGCGAGCGGGAGATCTCGACCACGATGGCGTTCGTCCGGATCCTCGCCGCGCTCGCTGCGCGACAAGGAGCTCGGGCCGCGGGTGGTGCCGATCGTCCCCGACGAGTCCCGCACGTTCGGGATGGAGGGCATGTTCCGCCAGCTCGGGATCTACTCGCACGTCGGCCAGCTGTACGAGCCCGAGGACGCCGGGGCAGCTGATGTTCTACCGCGAGGACCAGCAAGGGCCAGGTCCTGCAGGAGGGCATCAACGAGGCCGGCGCGTTCTCGTCGTGGATCGCCGCGGCCACGTCCTACTCGAACCACGACGTCCAGATGATCCCGTTCTACATCTTCTACTCGATGTTCGGGTTCCAGCGGATCGGCGACCTCGCCTGGGCGGCGGGCGACAACCGCGCGCGGGGGTTCCTGGTCGGCGGCACGGCCGGGCGCACGACCCTGAACGGCGAGGGCCTGCAGCACGAGGACGGCCACAGCCACGTGCTGGCCTCAGGCGGTCCCGAACTGCGTCTCGTACGACCCGGCCTACGCCTACGAGCTCGCGGTGATCGTCCACGACGGGCTGCGCCGCATGATCGGCGAGCAGGAGGACGTCTTCTACTACCTCACGGTCATGAACGAGAACTACCGCCATCCGCCGCTGCCCGAGGGCGCCGAGGAGGGGATCCTGCGCGGGCATGCACCGGGTGCGCGAGATCGACGGCGCGAAGGTGCGCCTGCTCGGCTCGGGCACGATCCTGCGCGAGGTCGAGGCCGCGGCCGAGCTGCTCGGCCAGGATTTCGAGATTCCGGCCGAGGTCTGGAGCGTCACCAGCTTCACCGAGCTTCGCCGCGACGGTCTGGCGCGCGACCGCGAGGAGCGCCTGCGCGGCGAGGCCGAGGAGCCCTGGGTGGTGCGCTCCTGGGCGGGAGCACGACGCCGGTGGTCGCCGCGACCGACTACATGAAGGCGCTCCCGGACGGGATTCGCGCCTGGGTGCCGGGGCGCTTCGAGGTCCTCGGCACCGACGGCTTCGGCCGCAGCGACTTCCGCAAGCATCTGCGCCGGTTCTTCGAGGTCGACCGCCATCACGTCGTGGTCGCGGCCCTCGATGCGCTGGCCGTCGACGGTGAGATCGAGCGCTCCGTGGTCGACGACGCGATCACCAGCTACGACATCGACCCGAGGCCCCCGACCCGGCCGTGAGCTAGCTCCGATGGCAGATTCGCGCGAAGTCACGGTTCCCGACATCGGCGACTTCGAGGGCGTGCCGGTGATCGAGATCCTCGTCGCCGAGGGCGACGAGGTCACGGCCGAACAGCCGCTCGTGACGCTCGAGTCCGACAAGGCGACGATGGACGTCCCGGCGCCGTTCGCGGGGACGGTCGCCGACCTGAAGGTCTCGGTCGGGGACGAGGTCTCGGAGGGGTCGGTGCTGATGACCGTGGAGGCGAGCGAGGGCACGGGAGGAGACGACGCGGGCGCCGACGCCGAGGAGCCCGCGCCAACGGCGCCGAGGCGCGCGACGCTGACGGTGGCGGTGACGACGGAGACGTCGCGGCGGCGCCCGAGGCCACGCCGCAGGCCGAAGCCGAAGCGCCCCCCGCTGCCGAACGTCGTGAAACGGCGCGTAGTGCGCCGGAATCCGACGCTCGGCGGGATGGGGCCGGGGATGGGCCCGCTTACGCCAGTCCCGCGGTGCGGCGGATGGCTCGGGAACTCGGCGTGACGCTTCAGGGCGTCCAGGGCACGGGCCGCAAGGGGCGGATCACGAAGGACGATGTGAAGCAGGCGAAGGAGCGTCCCGCGGCGGCGCCTGGGGCGAGGGGGCCGCGATCCCGGGCCTGAACCTCGCGCCCTGGCCGAAGGTCGACTTCGCGAAGTACGGCGAGGTCGAGCGCGTGCCGCTTTCGCGGATCAAGAAGATCAGCGGCCCGAACGTTGCCCGGAACTGGGTGATGATTCCGCACGTCACCCACAACGACGAGGCCGACATCACGGACCTCGAGGCGTTCCGCAAGCAGATCAATGCCGAGCAGCAGGACGTGAAGGTGACGATGGTCGCGCTGCTGGTGAAGGCGTGCGTCGGCGCCCTGCAGCCAGTTCCCGGAGTTCAACTCGTCGCTCGACGGCGACGAGCTGGTGATCAAGCGCTACTACAACATCGGCTTCGCGGCCGACACCCCGCAGGGGCTGATGGTCCCGGTGATCAAGGACGCCGACCGCAAGGGGCTGCTCGAGATCGCCGGCGAGCTGACCGAGCTGTCGGGCAAGGCGCGCGAGGGCAAGATCTCGGCCGAGGAGATGCGGGGCTCGACGTTCACGATCTCGTCCCTGGGCGGCATCGGCGGGACGGGCTTCACCCCGATCGTGAACGCCCCCGACGTGGCGATCCTCGGCGTCACCGCGCTCGCAGATGCAAGCCGGTCTGGAACGGGGAGGAGTTCGAGCCCCGGCTGATGCTGCCGCTCTCGCTCTCGTACGACCACCGCGTGATCGACGGCGCCGCCGCGGCGCGGTTCGTCGCCCACCTGGCCGGCGAGCTGGCGGACCTGCGGCGGGTTCTTCTGTGAGGCGGAGCGGAGCGAAGCCGAGCCGCGCCGCCCAAGAGGCGGCCTGTTGATGCAGGTCAAGGTCCCCGACATCGGCGACTTCGCCGACGTTCCGGTGATCGAGATCCACGTGACGGCGGGCGACACCGTTGCGGCGAGGACCCGTTGGTCACGCTCGAGTCCGACAAGGCGACGATGGACGTCCCGGCGCCCGCAGGCCGGCAAGGTGACCGAGGTGCTCGTCGCGATCGACGACAGGGTCACGCGAGGGCACCCCGATCCTGGAGCTGGAGGCGGACGAGGCCGAGGCCGACTCGGCGGCGCCGGAGGACGCCCAGGAGCAGGCGGAGCCGAAGGACGAGGCTCAGCCGGAGCAGGCCGGCGAGCGGGCGGAGAGCCGACGGCGAGACAGCACAGGAGCCCGAAGCCGGGGCGCACAGGTCCTGGTGATCGGCTCCGGCCCCGGTGGCTACACGGCCGCGTTCCGTGCCGCCGATCTTGGCCTTGAGCGTGACGCTCGTCGAGCGCGACGAATCGCTCGGCGGGGTCTGCCTGAACGTCGGCTGCATCCCGTCGAAGGCCGTGCTCCACGCCGCCCGCGTCATCGCGGAGGCCGAGGAGGCTGCAGAGCTTCGGCGTCAAGTTCGGCGAGCCCCAAGATCGACCTCGACGCGCTGCGCGGCTGGAAGGACGAGGTCGTCGGCAAGCTGACCGGCGGGCTCGACGGGCTTGCGAAGCAGCGCAAGGTCGAGGTGGTGACGCGGCACCGCGCGGTTCACGTCCGACCACACGGTCGACGTCGACGGCACGACGATCGAGTTCCGGCACTGCATCATCGCCGCAGGCTCGCGCTCGGCGGAGCTGCCCGGCCTGCCGGACGACGAGCGCGTCATCGACTCGACCGGCGCGCTCGAGCTGGCCGATGTTCCCGAGCGCCTGCTCGTCGTCGGCGGCGGGATCATCGGCCTCGAGATGGCGGCGATGTACTCCTCGCTCGGCAGCGCGATCTCCGTCGTCGAGCTGACCGACCAGCTGATCCCCGGCTGTGACCCCGACCTGGTGAAGCCGCTCCACAAGCACATCGAGCCGCGCTACGAGGCGATCCTGCTCTCGACCAAGGTTGCGTCCGTCGAGGCCGGCGATGACGGCATCCGGGTCGAGTTCGAGGGGGAGAAGCGCCCGACGCGCGAGACCTACGACAAGCGTCCTCGTCGCCGTCGGCCGCCGGGCGAACGGCGACCGCTCGACCTCGACGAGGCGGGCGTGGACGTCGACGACCGCGGCGAGATCGCCGTCGACGCGCAGCGGCGCACGAACGTCGCCCACATCCTACGCGATCGGCGACATCGCCGGTGGGCCGATGCTGGCCCACAAGGCGAGTCGCACGAGGGCAAGGTCGCGGCCGAGGTGATCGCCGGCCGCGACGTCGCCTTCGAGCCGCGCGCGATCCCGTCCGTCGCCTACACCGACCCCGAGGTCGCCTGGACTGGCCTGACGGAGGCGGAGGCGGTGGCCTCGGACACGGACTACGAGAAGTCGGTCTTCCCCTGGCAGGCGTCGGGCCGCGCGCTCGTCGCTGGCCCGGCCCGAGGGGCTGACCAAGCTCCTGATCGATCCGGAGCGCCGCCGGGTGATCGGCGCCGGGCATCGTCGGGATCAACGCGGGCGACCTGATCGCCGAGGCGACGCTGGCGATCGAGATGGGCGCCGACGCCGAGGACATCGGCCTGACGATCCACCCCCACCCGACGCTGTCGGAGACGCTGATGTTCGCGGCGGAGATGGCCGAGGGCACGATCACCGACCTCTACGCGCCGAAGCGCAAGCGTGGCTGAGGACCTTCAGGCGGAGCGCGTCCGGTAGTCGACCTCGAGGAAGTCCTCGACCTCGGGGACCCACCGCTCCTCGACGAAGCGGACGTGGTCGGGATGGGCGTTGTACGCCTCGTAGGCGGCCTGGTCGGCGAACTCCATCGAGAAGCCGAAGCGGAACCCGTTCTTCGGGCTGACCTCGTCGAGGACTTCGAACGCATCGACGCCGGGGATGGCGGGTAGGGTGGCCGCCGCGGCTTCGAGAAACCGCCGCTCGTCGTCCGAGCCGTCCGGATGCCGGAGGCGGAAGGAAACGGTGTGCCGGATCGCGCCGTCGGCCAAGGTCATCGGCGGCAACCGTACAACGGGCACGGCCCGGGCGCGCTCTGCTACTCGCCCGCCCGCAGGTCCTCGAGCATGCCTTCGTCGGACGCGGTCGCCCAGACGGAGTCGCCGATGACGACCACGCCGCCGCCGCCGGGCAGGTTTGGGGTCTCCGATCGTCTCGGTGATCGTCTGCTCGTCCGGGTCGATCCGGGTGAGGAAGCTCCCCTCTCCTCCCGCACCCAGACGGCATCGTCCGTCGCGAAGATCGCTCCGCCGAGGCGCGGAGAAACGGCGTAGACCGCGAGAACCTCGAGGCTCTCCTTCTCGATCTGCGCCAGGCCTCCCTCGAAGCCCACCCAGAGGTCGTCGGCGACGGAAGCGTTCTGCGCGCCGGCAAGCTCGACTTCCTCGCTCTGGCCGCCGCTGACACGACCCTCTGGGTCGGGCTCGAGGGCTTGTCGTCGTCGAGGCCGATGCCGGTCAGCGCGTCGCCGCCGTCGGTCAGCACCCAGACCTGCCCCGCCGCGCTGACCAGGCGTCCCTGGTCGGGGAGCTTGTCGATGCTGATGGTCGACGCGATCGAGTTCTTTTGCGGATCGATCCGAGCGATGGTGCCTTCGCTGACACACGCCCAGATCGCGTTGTCGCCGGCGCCGATCCCCTGGCACAGCGGGGGCTTGAACGAACCGGCACTGATCTCGGCGTGACCTTGCCGCTGGACGGGTCAATGCGGTCGACGACGCCGTTGTCGCGCTTCACCCAGAGCGAGTCGAAGGCCGAGACCATCCAATCGGGCCCGTCGGCGATCGAGATCTCCCGCACGAGGCAGTCGCCGATCGGGACCCTGGGAGCGTCGCCAGCCGCGATCGGCTCGGGAAGGTTCTCGCCGGTCGCGGCCGTGGTTCATGAATCCCCCTCGCAGTGCGGTGTGGGCACCCTACCGCCGCGTCCCCGCGGCGCCAACGGCCCTTCGCCAGGACTACCGGTCCCCCCTCTTGCCTTCCTCAACGGTCGTGAAGGATCGCGTTAGGGCGGCTAGTACCGGGACTCGAGGGCCGCGCGACGGCTGGCCGACTCCGGCTGGCCGTCGCGGTCGACCAGGATCACTTCGGTGTTCGCCATCCGGTCCATGAGCCCTTGCCTGCGGTCGGAGAACAGGACCATGAGGAACCCGATTCCCAGGGTGAGGACCGAGAGCACGACGCCGAACACCCGCCGGATCGCGGTGCGCATGTCCAGATGGGGGTCGGCGTGGAAGTCGATCAGGCGGATGCCCAGCAATCGCATGCCCAGGGTCTGGCCCGCCAGGGTCCAGAAGAAGAGGAGATAGGCGGTGAGGATCGTCAGGAAGGTGACCGTGCCGAGCGCCAGTGCCGGGGCGGACGAGGTCTCGAAATCCCCGAAGATCGCGCTGACGACGAACGTGAAGCCGGCTGAGATCGCGAAGAACGTCGCGTTGATGATCGCCACGTCGATCGCCAGTCCCAGCACCCGGGTGACGAATCCGGCGTTGTCCGACGGTTCGGTCCGCGGCGGCTTACGCGCGAGGCGCCGGGCGATCCTCTCGACCGCCGCGTCGAGCCGAGTGGCGATCCGCCGGACCTGACGGCCGAGATCCTCGATCAGCCCGACACCCTGGGAGGCGAGGGCGTTCCGGATCTCGGGCGCTTCGGCGATCCGCTCGATCAGCTTCTGAGTCTCGTCACTCGAGAGCAGCTGCTCCCAGACCCTGTCGACGAGCTTCGAATCGATGGCGTCGCTGAGCGCCCGCTCGAACTCAGGGCTGGCGAGCACGCCGCGGATCGCGTTCTCGGTCGCCGGGCCCTCGAGCACCCTGATCAGCGCCCGCTCGACCGCCTCGCTCTCGAGCGCGCTGACGATCGCCTCCTCGGTCGCCACCTGGACCGTGTTGTCGATCCCGGTGGCTTCCGCAACGGCTCGCGCACCGCGGGCGCCGCCGCCCAGGAGCCTCGTGGCGAACGAAGGCCGTGGTCTCGGGGGATCCGCCATTCACGGCCAATGTAGGTCGCGCGTCGGCCGGATCGAGGCTCAATAGGCTCCCCGTCTCGGGAGGACCTTTGGACGACGCAACGGCCATCGCAATCATCGTCGCCGCGGCGGTGGGATCGCAGATCGCCGCGCGCGCGCTTCGGATTCCCGCGATCGTTCCGCTGCTGGCGGCCGGAGTGCTGCTCGGCCCATACGTGATCGATGCGTTCGACCCGGATGAGCTCTTCGGCGACCTGGTCGACCCGATGGTGGAGCTCGCCGTGGGCGTGATCCTGTTCGAGGGCTCGCTGCTCCTGCGCCGCGAGGAGCTGAGCGGGTCGGCGGGCCCGGTGGTCGCCAGGCTCGTCACGCTGGGCTTCGCGGTCACCTGGTCCCTCTGTGCGCTCGCGGCAATCGTCCTGTTCGACATGGAAACCCGCATGGCGATCCTGCTCGGCGCCGTGCTTTCGCTCTCGGGGCCGACCGTGGTCCTGCCGCTGCTCGAGCACGTGCGCCCCCGCGAGCGGGTCGGCGCGGTGCTGAAATGGGAGGGGATCCTGATCGACCCGATCGGCGCGATCTTCGCCGTTTTGGCCTTCGGCGCGATCTCCACGGGTGGGAGCGAGTTCCAGCCCGGCCCATTTCTTGCCACGGTCGGCGTCGGCGTCGGAGTCGGCGTGGTTGCCGCGCTGCCCGCGATCTTCGCGCTGCGCGATCACCGCATGACGAGCTCGCTCGAGTCGTCGGTGCTGCTCGCCCTGGTGCTCGTCGCCGTGGCGGTCGCCAGCGACATTCGGGACGACGCCGGCCTCGTCGCCGCGATCGCGATGGGCGTCACCCTGGCCCACCGGCGGGAGGACATCGAGCGCGAGGCGCACGACTTCGTCACCACCCTGACCAGCCTCCTGATCGGGATCCTCTTCATCATCCTCTCGGCGCGCGTCGATCCCGAGCGGGTGGCGGACCTCGGGTGGGAGGGTCTCGCCTTCGTTGCCTTCCTGATCCTCATTGTCCGCCCGCTCTCCGCACTGCTGGGCACGGTGAGGACCGGCCTGAACTGGCGGGAGCGCGGGCTCGTCGCCTGGATGATGCCGCGCGGCATCGTCGCCGCGTCGACCGTCTCCGCCTTCGAGCTGACCTTCGCCAAGCAGGACGTCGCGGATCACGAGCTGTTGGTGCCGATCACCTTCCTGGTGGTGGTCGTGACCGTGCTCGTCTACGGGCTGAGCGGGCGTCCGGTGGCGCAAGCCCTGGACGTCACCGAGGACTCGCCCGAGCCGCCGAGGACCCCCTAGGTCTTCGCCGCCAGCTGTCCGCAGGCAGCGTCGATGTCGCGACCGCGCGTGAGGCGAACGGTCGCGCGGAGCCCGGCGCGCTCCACCGCGACCTTGAACGCGTGGATGGCCTGGGGATCGGACCCCTCAAACCCCTCGCCGGTCGGGTTGTAAGGGATGAGGTTCAGCTTGAAGACCCGCGGGTCGAGGATCGCCGCCAGCTCCGCGGCGATCTCGCGCGAGTCGTTCACTCCGGCCAGCATCACGTACTCGATGAACACCATCCGGCGCCGCGCCCGGTGATACCGCCGGCAGGCGTCGAGCACGTCCGCCAGCGGGTAGCGATCGTTGACCGGCATCAGCTCTGAGCGCAGCGCGTCGTTCGGAGCGTGGAGCGAGAGCGCGAGGCGGATGGGCATCTCGGTTGCAGCCAGCCGGTCGATCCCCGGGATCCAGCCGACCGTGGAGATCGCGGTGCGCCGGTGCGTGATGCCGATATCGGGGAGGCGCCGGCAGGCCTCGAGGACCGCATCCAGGTTCATCATCGGCTCGCCCATGCCCATGAACACGCAATGGTCGATCGGCTCGAGCCGGCGGAAGTGAAGCGCCTGGTCGACGATCTCCGCCGCCGTCAGGTTGCGGCCGAACTTCATCTGGCCGGTCGCGCAGAAACTGCAGGTGAGCGGGCAACCGGACTGCGAGGACACGCAGATCGACCGGCGTCCGTCGCGGTAGCGCATCAGGACCGCCTCGACCGCGCGGCCGTCCGCGGTGCTGAAGAGCGCCTTGACGGTCCCGTCCGTCGACCGGGCCTCCCGATCCAGCTTCAGCGTCGAGTACGGGACCGCGTCGTTCAGTTCAGCACGCAGCGCGGTCGGCAGGTTGGTCATCTCGTCGTAGCCGCCGGCACCGCGCGCGACCCACTCCCACACCTGACCGGCGCGATAGGAGGGCTCGCCTCGATCGGCAAGCGTCCGCTCGAGAAGCTCGACGTCCATGACAAGCGAGTCTAGGTTCAGGCCGGGGCGAGCGCGGGCCGCAGTGACCCCCGCCGGGCGAACGTCATGATCGCGCCGACTGCGGCGACAGCCACGCCGATCAGGACGGCGTCGGGCCACCCGTTCGACTCGACCACGGCGCCGGCGACGGCCGTCCCCAGCGACAGTCCCGCGATCAGGGCGGTCATCAACCACGTAAACGCCTCGGTGCCGGTCCCCTGCGGTGCGACCTGGGAGATCAGCTCGTTCCTGGTGGCGATCAGCGGCGCGATCGGAGCGCCGGACATCGCCACGAACAGCGCCATCGTCACGGGCGAGCCGGCGGCCACCATGGGCACCGTGGCCAGCGGGAAGAGGAGCCCGATCAGCAGAAAGCTGTCGAGCAACTCACGGCGGGAGTGCCGCGCGCCGAAGATCAGCCCGCCGATCCCGCTCGCCAGCGACCAGACGGACAGCAGGGCACCCGCCAGCGCGGCATCCCCGGCCTCCTCGCTGAACGCCGGGATGACGACCTCGACGCTGCCGATGCAAAAGCCGACCGGCACCGACGTCAGGGCGATCAGCCGGATCGCCGGCGACCGCAGGGGTCCCAGCCCGCTGGTGTGCTCACTGACGGGGATCGCGCGGCGCGCGTCCGGCAGTCGCGACAGGAAGAGCAGCGTTCCGGCCACCACGAGCACCGAAGAGAGCGCCATCGCGGCCTGCGGCTCTGCCAACGCGACAAGCGCGCCGGTGATGAGCGGGCCGCTGACGAACGAGATCTCGATCGTGACGGAGTCGAACGCGTAGGCGCCGCGCACCAGCTCGGGATCGCCTGCCAGGAGCTCCGGCCAGCGCGAGCGCAGCACGGCTCCGGACGGTGGGAAGGACGCGCCGGCGACCAGCGCCGCGGCCACCAGCGCAACCACCGCCGCATCGATCTCGCCCAGGCCCCACAGCGCCAGGATCGCGGCGCCGTGGACGATCGCGAGCGGCAGCAGCCAGACCGCTCCGCGGCGGTCGACGAGCCGGGCGGCGAAGGGCGCGCCCATGCCCGCACCCAGGGCCAGCGAACCCGCCACGAGCCCGGCGGTGGCGAAGGACCCGGTCGCGTCGCGCATGAACAGGATCACCGCCAGGCCGTTGATCGCGAACGGCAGACGGGTCAGCGTCGCCGCCGCAATGAGGACCGCGACCCCGGGTACTCGCAGGATTCGCCCGTAGATCGCCATCCGTTCAGGATGGCAGGGGCGTATCTAGCGGCTGAATGCCCGGAAGATCAGGAGCAGCAGCGCCGAACCGCCGATGGCGATCAGCCAGGTCTCCAGGTCGAAGAAGCGGTCGATCTCCCCGAGGTCGAGCTCGGTCGCGATCCAGCCGCCCAGGAGCGCGCCGAGGATGCCGATCGCGGTGGTGCCGATGCAGCCGCCGGGGTCCGTGCGGCCCGGGATCAAGGCGCGGGCGATGGCGCCCGCGAACAGCCCGAGAAGGATCCAGCTGAGAAAACCCATCTCGCCCGACTACCTCTCAGACCTCGAAGAACGCACCGTCTGGGCCAAGATTCGCCACCTCGGTCTCGCCGATCGTTGATCGCGCGCCCCAGCTCTCGTGGATGTGGCCGCAGACCGCGAGCGGTGGATTGATGCGCTCGATGGCGGCGGCCAGCGCGGGGCTGCCGAGGTGGTCTCCCGCGCCGCTCACGTCGCAGTGGCCGTGCGGCGGCGAGTGGAGCACGAGGATCGCCTCGTCGGGGCATGCCTCGAGCGCCGCGGTTGCCTGGTCGTCCGAGAGGTCGAAGCTCCAGTCCCACGGCGTCACGGGGATCCCCGCGCCGAGCCCGAAGAACGTCCGTCCCTCGATGTCGGCGCGCTCACCGTGCAGGACGGTCGCGGCCGGCCACGCCGACGCCGCCTCGCGCAGGGCGTCCGCGGTCTCGTTGTTGCCCGGGACCAGCACGGTCGGCGAGTCGATCCCGGCGAGCGCGCCGATCATCTCGTCCAACCCCTCGTGGATCGACGCGAAGTCGCCGGCGCCGATCACCACGTCCGCCTCGGCACTCCGCTCGACCAGGCTCCGCGCCCGGCCGAGGTCGCGGTGCAGGTCGCTGAAGGCGAGGATCCGCATCGCGCTGATCCTATGGATGACCGCTAGCCGACGGGGGCGAGGGCTCCCGGCGCCGGGAGCCCGCTCTCGATCCGTTCGCGCTCGGCCGCGGCCACATCGTCGAAGTACGAAGTGCAGCGACCGTGCAGCGCGGAGCGGGGGGTCAGGCGCCTGGCCGCCCGCGAGGCGGAGACGACCGCCCGGAACGCCAGCGCGTCCGCGGGCGTCCACCCCAGTCCGTAGAGCTCGCGCATCCGCGCCGGGAGGGAGCCGTTCATCACCACGTTGTGGAGTCGCATCGCCGGTCCGCGCGTCCGGGAGTGCGGGATCTCCATCATCACCGCGTACCCGACGTAGCGCGCCTCGTCGGTCAGGTGGGCGTCGGGGCCGTTGATCTTGCCGTCCACGTACTCGCGCAGGCCCTGCCACGAGGTGGGAGCGACCGAGGCGGACATCCCGAACAGCTCCCCGAAGCGCACGTAGTCCGCCCAGAACTCGTCGCGCTCAGCCTCGGCGAGCTCGCGGACGAAGAGCTCGTAGAAGCGGATCGCCGAGTCGGCGGCGGGGGCGATCGTCCACAACATCAGCTCCGGATCGAGCGCGGAGTACGGGGTACCGGCCGGCATCGACCCCGCGTCCTCCGCCAGCTCGCCCCTGACGGTCGAGTGCATCCGGTGGACGGCGGCCAGGACCCGGTCGGCCTCGGCCTTCGTGCCGAAGAAGATCGCCTCGAACATCTTGCCGGTGGCCGCGAGCCGGCGAAACGGCCGCGCTGCGTGGCGCGTGTGGGTCCGCGTGCCGATGAAGTTCCGCGGGTCGATCGCGCCGATCGCCAGGGCACGCTGCCCGTACATGAGGCCCACCGCGCGTTCGCGGTGGACCCTGCGGAGGACGGATCCGGGCGGGAAATAGCCTTGGTCGGACATCTGACAGGCCTTGCGGTCAGATGCTACTGGACTGACAGGCCCCTCTGTCAGACTGCCTTTCATGGAGGCCGGAGCGCGGATGTACGGCGGAGTCAGCGCCGAGGACCGTCACTCCCGGCGTCGCGAACAGCTGCTCGATGCCGGCCTCGACCTGCTGGGAGGTGAGGGTTGGTCGGCGACCACCATGACCGCCGTCTGCGCCCGCGCCGGGCTGACCGAGCGCTACTTCTACGAGAGCTTCTCCGACCGAGAGGCCCTGCTGATCGCGGTGTTCGACCGCGTAACCACGGAGGCGGCCGAGGTCGTGCTGGCGGCGATCGAGGCCTCGCCGCACGAGGCGCGTGCTCGCAGCCGGGCCGCGATCGCCGCGTTCGTCGAGCTGATGACCGACGATCCCCGCAAGGGCCGGGTTGCGTTCGTGGAGGCGCTGGGCTCGGAGGCGTTGATGCGACGGCGGTACGAGACGATCAGGACGTTCGCGGCGCTCCTCTCGGGCCAGGCGCGGGACTTCTACGGAATGCCGGACGGCGCCGACCAGCTGGTCGAGCTGACCAGCTTCATGCTCGTCGGCGGGCTGGCCGAGGCGCTGATGGCTTGGCTCGGAGGCGAACTCGAGACGTCGCGCGAGCAGCTGATCGATGACTGCGCGGACCTGTTCGTGGCGACCGGCGAGGCCGCCGTGCTGATCGCACGCAAGCGCTGATCCATCCGCACGCCTACGTTTGCGGGCATTCCACCCGCGGGTATAGGGGCCCCGGAAGGAGGAGAGATTGCGTGTAGGCGTTTCCCGAGGGGGGTTCGCAGCGCTATCGGCCGTCGTGCTCACGGCCCTCACGCTCTCCTCGTGCACGGGTTCGGACGATGCCGCGGGCTCCGGCACCGAGCTGACCTGGTTCATCGCCAACCAGCCCGGCGGAAGCATCCAGGAGGTCGCTGCGCGCTGCAGCGAGGAGTCGGACGGGCGCTACAACATCAAGGTCGAGCTGCTCGCCGCCACCGACGCGAACCAGGCGCGGGAGCAGCTCGTTCGGCGCCTGGGGGCCGAGGACGACACGATCGACATCATCGGCATGGATGTCATCTGGACCGCCGAGTTCGCGAACGCCGGCTGGATTCGCGAATGGACGGGGGACGCCGCCGCCGAGGTCACCGACGGCGTCTTCGACAGCGTGGTCCAGAGCGCGTCGTTCGAAGACAAGCTCTACGGGGCGCCGCACAGCTCGAACACCCAGGTTCTCTGGTACCGCACCGACCTCGTCGATCAGCCCCCGCAAACCTGGGACGACATGCTCGCCGAGTCCGAGCGGCTCGGGGACCAGGGGATCGTCCAGGTCCAGGCGAACCGCTACGAGGGCTTCACGGTCTTCTTCAACATGCTGCTCGAGTCGGCGGGCACGCAGGTGGTCGATGAGACGGGCGAGGAGGTCGTGCTCGAGCAGGAGCCCACCGAACGGGCGCTCGAGGTCATGGGGCAGTTCGGGAACTCGCCCACGGCTCCCGCGCCCGACGTCGACACGTCGGACGAGGGCTCCGCGGCTCTCGGATTCGAAGCCGGGAGCTCCGCGTTCATGCTCAATTACACATTCGCGTTCGCGAGCGCCAACGCGAACGCTCCGGACATCGCGAAGAACATGGGCGCGGCCCTGCTGCCCGAGGTCGTCGAGGGCCAACCCGTTGCGCCGCCGCTCGGGGGCTTCAACCTCGGGATCAGCACGTTCTCCCAGCACCCGGAGTTGGCGTTCGAGGCGGCAACATGTCTCGTCAACGACGAGAGCGCGCTGACCACCACCGAGCTCGACGGGCTGCCGCCCGCACGTGAGCATCTATACGACGACCCGGTCGTCCGCAAGGCGTATCCCGACTTCGAGGAGCAGGTCCGCCAGTCGATCGAGAACGCTGCGCCGCGACCGCAGACGCCTGCCTACACCGACCTCTCGCTCGCGATCCAGCGGACGCTCCACCCGGTCGGCAGCATTGACCCGAACGACGTCGAGGCGACCTACGACGAGCTTCGCAGCGCCCTCGAGGACGCGGTTCAGCGGGAGGGGCTCCTGTGATGCGGAGCGAAGCGAAGCCGAGCCCCGCCGTTGTTGAGGCGGCTGACTCATGAAGTCCGAGAGGACCCGGTCGGAGCGCAAGCTGGCGTGGATGCTGTGCGCGCCCGCGGTCGTCGCGATGCTGCTCGTTACCGCGTATCCGATCGCCTACGCGATCGTCCTGTCGTTGCAGGAGGTCGACCTGCGCTTCCCCGACGAGGGCGGTTTCGTGGGCCTCTCGAACTACGGGGCGGTTCTCGGCTCGAGCCTCTGGTGGCAGGACTTCTTCAACACGACGTTCGTGATGGTGATCTCGGTCGCGATCGAGCTCGCCCTCGGGATGATCATCGCCCTCGTCATGTACCGGGCGATCTTCGGGCGCGCCGTCATCCGGACCTCGGTCCTGATCCCCTACGGGATCGTCACCGTCGTCGCGGCGTTCTCCTGGTTCTACGCATTCGACCCCGAGGTCGGCTGGATCAACGACCTGCCGTTCATCGCCGATGACAAGGCCTGGTTCGGCGATCGGTTCAGCTCGTTCGCGGCGGTCATCACGGCCGAGGTCTGGAAGACGACGCCGTTCATGGCGCTGCTGCTGTTAGCCGGGCTGGTGACGATCGACGACGGTCTCTACGAGGCCGCGAAGGTCGACGGCGCGAGCGCCTGGCAGCGCTTCTGGAAGATCACGATCCCGCTGATGAAGCCGGCGATCCTGGTCGCGCTGCTCTTCCGGACCCTCGACGCCTTCCGGATCTTCGACACGATCTTCGTGATGACCCGGGGCGCGCAGGACACCGAGTCGGTGTCGATCCTCGGCTACAACCAGCTGATCGGGCGACTCAACCTCGGCTTAGGCTCGGCGGTCTCCGTTCTGATCTTCCTGAGCGTATTCGTGATCGCGTTCCTGTTCATCCGCGGCTTCGGCGTGCGGGTGCAGGAGGGGAGGCCAGGTACCTGATGGCCGAACGGCACAGCCCCCGCGAGTACACGCTCTGGTCGATCGGGCTCGTCCTGATCATCATCTTCGCGCTGGTTCCCGTCCTGTGGATCGTCTCGCTCTCGTTCAAGACGCCCGCGACGATCGCGTCGGGGGACACGGTCTGGTCGAGCTTCTGGCCCGAGGAGTTCACGTTCGACAACTACGAGAGCCTCTTCACCGGCGGGATCTCCGAAAGCCCGTTCATCGCGCCACTGATCAACTCGATCCTGATCTCCATCATCGCCACACTGATCGCGATCGTCCTCGCCGCCTTCTGCGCGTACGCGATCGCCCGCCTGGAGTTCCCGGGCAAGGCGCTGATCCTGGCCGGCGCGCTCGCGATCGCGATGTTCCCGCCGATCTCCACCGTCGGGCCGCTGTTCGACATGTGGCGGACGCTCGGCCTCTACGACACGTACCCGGGGCTGATCATCCCGTACCTGACCTTCGCCCTCCCGCTCGCGATCTTCGTGCTCGTCGCGTTCTTCCGCGAGATCCCGTGGGACCTCGAGCAGGCGGCGCAGGTCGATGGCGCGACGCCGCTGCAGGCGTTCCGCAAGGTGATCATCCCGCTCGCGGCCCCCGGCGTCTTCACGGCGGCGATCCTCGTCTTCATCTTCTGCTGGAACGACTTTCTGTTCGCGATCTCGCTCACGTCGTCCGATGCCTCGCGCACCGTCCCGGCCGCACTCGCGTTCTTCACCGGCGAGTCGCAGTTCACGGAGCCGACCGGAGCCATCGCCGCCGCCGCGTCGATCGTGACCATTCCCATCATCATCTTCGTACTGATCTTCCAGCGCCGGATCGTTGCCGGCCTGACCGCCGGTGCTGTTAAGGGATAAGGAGGACCCGCATGGCCGATATCACGCTCGACAAGGTGAGTAAGCGTTTCCCGGACGGCTTCGAGGCCGTCAAGCAGATGGACCTCGACATCAAGGACGGGGAGTTCATGATCTTGGTCGGGCCGTCGGGCTGCGGCAAGTCGACCGCGCTGCGGATGATCGCCGGCCTGGAGGACATCAGCGACGGCTCACTGAAGATCGGCGGCGAGGTTGTCAACGACCGCGCGCCCAAGGACCGGGATATCGCCATGGTCTTCCAGAACTATGCGCTCTACCCGCACATGACCGTCCGCCAGAACATGGAGTTTCCCCTTCGGCTCGCCGACGTCGCCTGACGAGGAGATCCGCACGAAGGTCGAGGAGGCGGCGAAGATCCTCGATCTCGACGAGCATCTCGACCGGAAGCCCGCGAACCTGTCCGGCGGCCAGCGCCAGCGCGTGGCGATGGGGCGCGCGATCGTCCGCGACCCGAGCGCGTTCCTGATGGACGAGCCGCTCTCGAACCTCGACGCCAAGCTCCGCGTGCAGATGCGGACGGAGGTGTCGCGTATCCAGGCCGACCTCGGCACCACGACGGTCTACGTCACCCACGACCAGACCGAGGCGATGACGCTGGGCGACCGCGTTGCGGTGATGCGCGCCGGCGTGCTGCAGCAGGTCGGCTCGCCTGCCGAGCTCTACGCCGACCCAAGAACCTGTTCGTCGCCGGCTTCATCGGGTCGCCCGCGATGAACTTCATGGCCGCGACGCTCGAGGGCGGCCGCGTGAAGCTGCCCTTCGGCGAGATTCCGTTGCCCGAGGAGCTTCAGTCCGTAGGTTCGCGCAGCGGGACGGTCGTCGCCGGCATCCGGCCGGAGTCGTTCGAGGACGCGCACCTGGTCGGCGACGCCAAGGAACGCGGCACGACGTTCCGCGCGACGATCGACCTGGTCGAGTCGATGGGCTCCGAGCAGTACGCGTATTTCAAGCTCGAGCATGAAGGTGTCGAGTCGGACGAGCTCCGGGAGCTCGCCGAGGACGCCGGCACCACCGAGGTTCCGAGCTCGGGCGAGGGGAACGTGGTGGCCAGGCTCGACGCCGCGAGCCAGGTCCGGCGCGGCGAGGAGGCCGAGCTCTGGGTCGACTCGACCAAGTTGCACCTCTTCGACCCTGAGACGGGCGCGAGTCTGAAACGGCAGCAGTAGCCGCTACGCGCGCAGGTCGTCCCGCAACATGTGCGTGAGCGTGTCGTCCTCGCGCCGTGGCCGGCGGCGCAGCTCCTCGCGCAGGCGCTCGAGGATCTCGTCGTCCCATCGATGGGTGCGGAGGAGGTAGTAGCGCAACCCGACGACCCGGATGTAGGCCTCGGCGTCGGTCAGGTTCCCCGCCACATCCGCCTCCCGAAGCATCCTGACGATCGGCTCGAAATCGTCCTCGAACCAGAAGCGCGCCACCTCCTCGCGGGCCTTGAACTCGCCCGTGGCCTGGATCCAGCGGAATCCCCACGCCTCGACGCACTCGGCCAACTCGGCGTACCAGGTTCCGCGCGACAGGACGATGCGCGAGCGGCGCTCCGGTGGCAGCGGCACCCGCTCGAAGAACAGCCGCTGGTGGCTTTTCATCGCGAGGTCGCGGATCCGGACGCCCGCGTCGGCTCCGACGGCGGTCTCGATCTCGGTGACGCTCGCCTCGATCACGTCGAGGCCGAGCTGTCGCGCGACCGAGACGCGATGGTGGCCGTCGCGGACGAAATACATGTCACCGATCTTGTAGACGTCGATCGGCGGCATCGACTCGCCCCGCCTGATCGCCTCGGCGATCCGCTGCCAGCGGCGCTTCACGCGCCGCGAGGTCGGCCGGAAGCTGCGATCGAACTCGCGGGTGCGGTCGACCGTCCCGACGATCGAGTCGAGCGGGATCGTGCGGAGCCCGATCCGGCGCTCGGTGCGCCTGCCGAGCGCTTCGATCACCTCGTCGAACGGAAGGATGAGATGGACGTCCCCGGGCTCGCCGCGCAGGCGACGAGCAAGCCGCGCGGCGACCTGCCGGCGCCGGGCGCGCCCGAAATCGGACTGCGCGTCCGATGACGGGAAGCCTGTGTCCATCGGTTTCAGATTAGAACTCCTCTCCTGATCTCGAGATCACGCATACCCCGATGAGCGCGAGTCGAAGAGTGGTCTGTCTCGGCGAGGCGCTCGTGGACTTCGTCTGCGAGCGAACGGTCGCCTCGCTCGGCGAGGCGGACTTCTTCGTGCCGCGCCCGGGCGGGTCGCTTCCGAACATCGCCGTCGCCGCGGCGCGGTTTGGGGCCCGCGTGGAGATGCTCGGCGGCGCGGGCGACGACGAGTGGGGTCACTGGCTTCGCGAGCGGATCGCGGATGAGGGCGTCGGCGTCGAGCGATTCGTCCTCATGGCAGGCGCGGGGACTTCGCACGCGTTCGTCTCGGTCGACGCCGACCGCGAGCCGAGCTTCGCCTTCTACGGAGACGACGACCGGCCGGCGGCCCACGCCGGCGACGACCTCGACCCCGCCCTGTCGGGCGACCCCGGAGTCCTGGTGGTGGGGAGCGACACGCTCCTCGGGGAGGCTGAGCGGACGGTGACGATGGGCGCGGCCCGGCTGGCGCGGGAGCGGGGTTGGCAGGTGCTCTGCGACCCGAACGTCAGGCCGCGGCGGTGGGCCGACCACGACGAGATGCTGCGCGTGATCCGCGAGCTGGTCGCGACCGCGACGGTGGTGAAGTGCAACGAGGGGGAGGCGATCCGGCTCGGAGGGGAAGAGCCGGTCGGAGTTGCGGCGGCGGCGCTTTGCTCGGACGGGCCCGACGCGGTCGTAGTCACCTTGGGCGAGCGTGGGGCGCTGGCGGTCGCCGCGGGCCGGGTTGATGCAGTGTCGGGGGTCGAGGCCGATGTGGTGGACGCAACTGGGGCGGGCGACTCCGTCGCCGGAGTGCTTGCCGCGGGGCTGGCCGCTGGGCTGCCTCCGGACGGGCTGACGCCCGTCGTGGAGGTCGCGATGGCGGCGGCGGCACGCGTCGTCGGGACCTGGGGCGCCACCGCGGGTCTGCCGCCAGCGAGCGAAGCGCGCTCCCATCTCGCCCAGGCTCTTGATCAGTGCTGATGGGCGGGGTCGGCCCGCGGGGCCAGGTCTGCCTCGGGTGTGGAGCTCGCCAGCCATGCCGCGAGCGCAGTCGTCACGGGAACGGCCGCGATCAGGCCGATGGAGCCGACGAGCATGGCCACGACCTCGCGCGCCACGACCTCGAGGTTGACGGCGTTCGCGAGTGAGACGTCACTCGAGCCGAACACGATGAGCACCGGCAGCGCCGCGCCGACGTACGCGAGCACGAGCGTGTTGACCGTTGCCGAGACGTGGTCCCTGCCCACATCGAGGGCTCGTCGGAACAGGGCTCCGAAGCCGGCACGTGGATCGGAGGCGCGGAGCGCGAACACGGTCGAAGCCTGGCTCACTGTGACGTCGTCCAGGACGCCGAGGGCGCCGATCACCACGCCGGCGAGCAGGAGCCCCTGGAAGGAGATCTCGATCCCGGCGGACTGCAGGGCGAGGGCCTCGTCGAACGAGTAGCCCGTAAGGGTCGTGAGCTTGGTGAAGGCCAGCGCCAGGCCCGCGGTCAGGAGCAGCGCGACGCACGTGCCCAGCATCGCCGCCAGGCTCTTGCCGCTGAGCCCGTGGGCCAGCGGGATCGTGACCAGCATCACCGCCAAAGCTCCGGCGACGGCGACGGCGAACGGCTCCTCGCCGCTCAGGATCGCCGGGACGACGAACCCGAGGACGATCAGGAGGCTGAGCCCGAGTCCGACCAGGGACAGGGCGCCGCGCAAGCGGCCGAAGAGGACGACGAGCGCGGCGAACGCGAGGGCGAGCCAGATCAGAGGCCCCCGTCGCTCGAAATCGACGAAGAGGTAGGTCCCCTGGTTGTCCACGACGCGGATGCGGTCGCCGACGTCGAGCTCAGGATCGGCGACGAACTCGCCCATCCTGATCGTCACATTCGCGCCCTCATCGGGGCCGGATTCGAGTCGGATCGCGGCATCGGCGCAGGAACCCGACGGGCCGGCGCAGGCCGTTTCGGTCACCGATTCGACCTCGGCGAGCTCGCTGTCGTTGCCCAGGCCGCTCGGCAGCGACGGCCGGTCGTCGCCCGGCCAGAGCAGCACGATCGCGACGGCGGTCACCGCCGCAACCACGAGCAATGCGAGCCTCACAAGGCGTGGTGGGCCCTCGCCGAGCATCAACGGCAGGCGTCGCAGGCCCCGTGGAGGACGATCTCATGGTCCCGGACCTCGAAGCCGGCTCCGCCGGTGACCTTGGTTACCGCGCGCTCCAACCCGGCGTCCTCGAACGGCAGGACCTTCCCGCATTGGTCGCAGACCATGTGGTGGTGGTGCTCGCCGCCGGGATCGGTGCGCTCGTACCTGGCGGTCTCCGACCCCAGATCGAGCTTGTGCACGAGACCGAGGTCGGTCAGCTGCTCGAGCGTGCGGTAGACGCTCGCGCGTCCTACGCGCCGACCGCCGGTGCGAAGGCGCTCGTCGATGTCGAAGGCGGTGAGCGCGCACGTCTCGGCGGCCAGGACCTCGATCACGGCACGCCGCGCGCCGCCGCGCCGGAAGCCGGCGGACTCGAGCCGGGCGAGCGCGTGCTCGGCCCAGTCCGAGCCGGTGACGGCGTCCTGGGCGTGGGTGTGGGGCTTGGAGGTCAACTCGGGGCGATGGTAGGCACGGGGCTCGGACGTTTCTCGGGTCTTGAGAGCAACGGGGATGCTGCCAGCGCCGCGACGCAGATCAGCACCGTGGCGCCCGCGATCGACGCGCCGGCTGCCAGTTCGAAATGGAACGACGCGTAGAGGCCAACCAGCCCGCTTGCGATCGCGATGGCAGTGGCGAGCGCCATCATCGGCGCCATTCGGTGGGTGAGCATGCGCGCGACGGCTGCCGGGCCGACCAGCGAGGCGACGGCCAGCAGGTTGCCCAGGCCCTGCACCGCCACCAGCACCGCAGCCGCGAGCAGCACGAGGAGCGCGGCCTCAACCGCGCTCGCTCGAACGCCGATTGCCCGCGCGCCGTGCTGGTCGAAACCCACCGCGAGGAGCCGCGAGTGCAGGAGCACGAGGCCCGCGATCGTCACCGCGACCAGCCCCGCGGCGATCGCCAGGTCCTCGCCCGAGACGGCGAGCACGTCGCCGAAGAGAATGCCCTGGAGGTTCGGGGGCGTGTCCGGAGACAGGGCGAGCAGCGCCCCGACTCCGAACAACGTGGTAACCGCGACCGCGACGGCGGTCTCGCGGCCGATGCCCGGCGCCCGGGTCGCGAGCGAGATCGCGGCGACCCCCGCAAGCAGCCCGGCCGCGCCGCCGAGGATCAGCGGGAGGCCCGCGAGCGATGCCACGACCAGCCCGGGCAGCATGCAGTGGGCGACGGACTCGGCGGCGTAGGGCAGGCCGTAGTGCACGATCCAGCACCCGAGCGCGCCGCCCACGATCCCGATCAGAGCGACCTCGATCGCTGCGCGCCGTACGAGCGGGTCCGAGAGCGGATCCGCGAGGAACGAGCCGATGCTGGCGAGATCAGGCATCGTGCGTGTGATCGTGGTCGTGGTGGTGGGGAGGGAGCACTCCCAGCCCGCCGCCCTCGCCCGGGATCTCGACGATCGCGCCACCGTAGGTGGCCTCGAGTACCTCCCGCGTCAGCGTCTCGGACGGGTGCCCGAACGCCACCTGACGGCGGTTGAGGCAGAGGACGAGGTCCCACGCCCGCGCCTGGTCGAGGTCGTGCGTGGCGATCAGGATCGTGCGGCCGACGACGGCGAGCTCGTCGATCAGCGCCAGCAGGCGGTCGGATGCGCGCGAGTCGAGGCCGGAGAAGGGTTCGTCCAGCAGCAGCAGCCCGGCCTCTTGCACGAGCGCCCTGGCGATCAGGACGCGCTGGCGCTGGCCGCCGGAGAGCGTGCCGAACGTGGCCGCGGCGAGCTCGGCCATCCCGACCTCGCCTAGCGCCTCGTGGGCTCGGCGCCGCTCGGTTCGGCCCGGAGGCCGCCACCACGGGAGTGTCGCGAGCGATCCCATGAGCGCGACGTCGAGGGCCGAGACCGGGAAGTCGAGACGGGATCGCTCCGTCTGCGGCACCCAACCGCAGCGCCCCTTGACCATCACCTCTCCGGCCGCGGGCGCGAGCTCGCCGGCCAGGACGCGGAAAAGGCTCGTCTTGCCGCCGCCGTTCGGCCCGAGGATGGCCACACGCTCGCCCGCGCGGGCCGCGAAGGTGACGTCCTCCAGTGCGTGGACCCCGCCATAACCCGCCACCAGGCCTGTGCTCCGGACCAGCGTCACCGCGCCGCTCACGCCTCGCACCCCCGCTCGCCGCCGGTAAAGCCCCGGACCAGCGAGTCCGCATTGGCCCGGATCATCTCCAGGTAGGTGGCGCCCGCGGATCCCTCGGGACCGAGTGAGTCGCCGTAGAGCTCGTGATCGGCGCTGGCACCGGCCTCGTCGGCGATCGTCTCGGCGAGGTCGGTGGTGACCGATGCCTCGGGGAATACCGCGCGGACCCCCTCCGACTCGATCAGGTCCCGGAGCTCGGCGAGCTCGCCCGCGGATGCCTGTGCCTCGGTCGTCGTCGCCGGGATCACAGCGCCGACGACCTCGATGTCGTAGCGGTCGGCGAGGTAGGCGAACGCGTCGTGGTCGGTGACGAGCTTCCGCTGGTCCGCCGGGACCGCATCGAGGCAGCGGGAGATGCCGCGGTCGAGGCGCTGGACCTCCTGGATGTATGCATCCGCGCGGGCCTCGATCGACGCCCGCGCCTCGGGCTTGATGTCAGCCACGGCTCCGGCGATCTGGCCCGCGCCCGCTGCCGCGTTGAGGGGGTCGTGCCACCAATGCGGATCGTCGGGGAGCTCGTGCGGAACCACCTCCCCGAGCACCAGGACGTCGGCCCCGGAGCCGGAATCGCCGACCGCGTCGCTGATCCAGGCGTCGACATCGCCGCCGCTCGAGATGACCAGATCGGCGCTCGCGAGCGCCTCCACGTCGTCCGGGCGGGGCTCGTAGTCGTGCGGGTCGGTGTCCGCGGACATCAATGTCGTCACCTCGACGTCCTCGCCGGCGACGTTCTGGACGAGGTCGCCGACGACCGGCGTGGTGGCGACGACGGAGATTCCCTCGTCCCCCGAATCGGACCCGCATCCCGAGATCAGGAAGACGGCGGCCCCGGCGGCGAGGAAGCGTGCAAGTGGCCCGGCGGCTCCTCCCGCGCCGCGGCGGACGGTCGCGACCACCGCCGAGAGAGCGAAAGCAATGCCCGCCAGGAGCGCGATCGCCGCTCCCGGCGGCGCGTTCAGCTCCACCGAGAGGAGGACCCCCGCCATGCCCTCGGTGGCGCAGAGGGCGATTGTCGCCACCTGCCAAGTCCTCATGCGGGACGTCCAGAGCCGGGTCGTCGCCGCTGGGATCACGAACAGCGCGGTGACGAGCAGCGCCCCCACAGCGGTTACCGCAGCGGCCGTCGCGAGCGCGACCAATCCAAGGAGGACCGGCTCCAGCCGTGATCCGGGCGTTCCCTCGCCCTCGGCGTCGAAGCCATGCGCGAGCCAGTGGTGGCCGAGGCCGATCGTCGCCGCCAGCGCGAGCGCCGACACGATGCCGGCCAGCGCCAGCTCGCCCCCGTCGATCAGGAAGAGGCTGCCGAACAGGAGCGTCTCGATCGAGGCCGAGGATTCGAAGACGTCGCTGGCGAGAATCACCCCCAGCGCCAGCATCCCCACGAGGACGAGCGCGACCTCGGCCCCGCGATCGTCGGAGCGCCGGCGGGCCAGGACAGAGACCAGGACCGCGAACACGGCTGCTGCGCCCAGCGCACCGAGCGCGGCGGCGAAGCCCAGGCCCTCGGCGAGCACGAGGCCCGGGAACGCGGCTGTCCCGACCGCGTGCGAGTGGAAGGCGAGGCCCCGCAGGACGACCCAGGTGCCGATCAGCCCCGCGCCGACGGAGAGCAGCGCCACCTCGGCCAGCCCTCGCTGGACGAACGGGAGGTCGAGCGACTCGAGCACGGCGCGAGCATACAACAGGAACGAGACTCGTTCTCATTTAATGCCCGAACGTCCCGGAGCGCTCCCTGGGCGGGGTAGTCCGGGACGTTCGACGCGCCTAGAGGGTGATTGCGTGCTGGCCCTCGAGCTCGCGAGCACGTGCGAGGGTCTCCGCGTCGAAGTCGCCCTCGGTCAGCTCGTAGCGTTTGCCCAGCTCCGCGAGGATCGCGTCGGTCGCCCGGTCGAGCGTGATCCCGGGCACCTCGTCCTCGACGCTCCCGGCTGTCGCCGGGTCCCAGTCCAGGCCGAGGGCGTCGTAGACCGGGATCAGGACGTCGCGGACCGCGGCCGAGTCCCGAACCACGAGGACGCCGCCCAGGTGCGCGGCTCCAGCGATCAGCCGCTGCCCGACGCCGGCGAGCTTGATTCGCCCGCCGGCGTTGACGCTGAACGCCCCAGGGCAATACTCACCCGGGACCTCCCCGACTCTCGCATCGACCCCGAGGCTCTGCAAGGCGGCGACGAGCCACTCGCCGGTGCGTTCGAAGCGCTCATGGGTACCGCGGGTCGGCCGGTCGTCCGGGGTGGCGTGCGCGAACGCCAGCGTCCCGTCGTGGAAGACCGCCGCGCGGCCACCCGCCAGGCGCAGCACCGGGGCGAACCCAGCCGCCCTCGCCGCCGCGACGGCGCGGGGGAAGCCGGGGCTGTTCGCGTCCTGCTTACCGAACGCAAGCACGGGCTCGGCCGCGCGCAGGCGAAACGTGCCCCCGAGCTCGCCCGCGGCGACCCGCCGGAGCACGGTGTGCGAAATCGCGGTGTCCAGGTGAGGCTCACCCGATCGTGGCCTTCGAATCAGCGTCAACCCGGGTTTTTGGCTTGTGTGCAGGGATTTCACCGAATCTAAATTGTGAGCAAAGTCTTGCATGTGTGACCACCGTCACACATATTTGGCCGTTCCCCTGTTCTCCTTCCGCGAACACACGGGAACCCCTGGCGCGCGCCGCCGATCGGCGCGCATCGAAGAGACGTCACCAGGGGCAGCACAAGTGCCCGGCGTAAGGCAGGAGCGCAGCGGCCCACGCCGCCCGCGGCAAGACCCGCCTCTTCACACGCACGCAATCCCCGCCAACCGGGGACGCCGGGACAGCCAAATGGAGGTGAGCCTTCCGTGTTCAGCAAACGCAGCTTCGCATTCATCGCCTGTGCCGGCGTCCTCGGCCTGGCGACCGTTGCCCAGGCGGCCCCTCCTGTGGCGCCGGCCCCGACGTCGGACGACGGCGTCGAGCTGATCAAGCACCCGTCGGCGCGGTTCGACCGCTCCCTGGAGGCGGCGGCCCTCGAGGTCCGCTACGACGTCCTGCTCGAGCAGGCGCGCAACCTCAAGGTCGCTCCGGACGATCACCTGCTCACCGAGCGGGTGACGACCGAGCCCGAGATCCGCGACGGGATCCGCACCCTGGGCGACCGCGTCGTGAGCGCCCGCGAGGAGGCCCGCCAGGAGCGTCGCGAGGAGGCGGCATTCGCACCGTCCGGCGGCAGCATCGAAGGCGTCTCCCTCACCACGCTCGAGGCGATTGCGGCCTGCGAGTCCGGCGGCGACCCGACCGCCGTCAACCCCGCCGGCTACTACGGCAAGTACCAGTTCGACACGGGCACGTGGGCCTCGGTCGGCGGAAGCGGCAATCCCGCCGAGGCCTCCGAGGAGGAACAGGACTACCGCGCCGCCCTGCTCTACTCACGCGCCGGCTCCAGCCCCTGGCCGGTGTGCGGCTCGTAGATACCCGCCGGGCGGGAGGCGACTTAGGCTGCTGCGCCGTTCTCGTCGTCGTTGTCGCCGAGGAGGGCGCGACGGAAGACGTTGTACTCCTCCTCGAACAGGAAGCCCCACAGGTGCCTGCGCTCCAGCAGCGTGCGCCGCTTCGTCTCCAGGATCGCCTGCCTGGGCATGCTCGCGATCTTCGTCGCCAGCTCGGTGGTCCGCCCGACCACGTCGCCGTCGACGACCTCGCGCACGATCCCGAGCCGCTGCGCCTCGCGGGCGGGGACGATCCGCCCGGTCAGGCAGAGCTCCTGTGCCACGGTGGCCGGCAGAACCGCGCGAGCGGCCGCGTAGCTGGGCGGGATTCCGCGTGGCAGCTCCGGATAGCCGAAGGTCGCCGAGTCGTGGGCGACCCGCAGATCGCAGAGCAGGGAGAGCGCGAACCCGCCGGCGAGCGCCGGTCCGTTGACCGCGGCAAGCACCGGCCGCTTGCAGTTGCCCACCGTCTCGAACGCGAGCGTGGAGGTCTCGACCAGCCGCCTGCGGTTGACGAGGCTGCCTCCGAACTGGTCCGTGTCCATGCCGGAACAGAACGCGGACCCCGAGCCGGTCAGGATCACGCACCCCACCCCGTCGTCCTCGGAGAGGTGCGGCGAAGGCGTCGGCCAGCTCAGCGCGCAGGTCGATCGAGAGCGCGTTGCGCTTCTCCGGCCGCCGCAGGGTCACAACCGCGACGTCCCCCGTGTGCTCGATCGAAAGCAGACCCGGCACCGATCGGATCCTACGGCGGTGCGAGACTGAGCGCATCTTGGGCGACGACGAGCGGATCGAGGTCGAGGAGGGGCTCCCGCAGCCCGCGGGCCCCGGCCAGCGCGGATTGGCCCCGGCGGAGGCGATCGAACGCGCGCACGTGAAGGCGCCGACGCGCGGCAACCGCAGGCTGGAGGCGCTGCTCGACGGCATGAACGCCGACCCCGAGGTCCGCGCCTGGTGGCACATGGCCCAGGTCAACTCGGAGCGGCTCGGGATGTCGGACCACTCCTGGGTCCACGTCCAGATCGTCCTCAACATCGCACTGCGGGTACTGCGCCTGCTCGTGAAGGCGGGCGTGCAGCCCGCGATGGTCGCCGACCACGCGATGCGCGACCGCGACGCCGAGGTCGTGGTCGCCGCGGGCTCCCTGCTGCACGACGTGGGGATGTCGATCCACCGGGCCGACCACGAGGCGTACAGCCTGTTCCTCGCCGAGCGGAAGCTGCGCGAGCTGCTGGCCGACGTCTACAAGGACGCCGAGAGGCCGGTTGTGATCGCCGAGTGCCTCCACGCGATCATCGGCCACCGCCGCCGGGGTGAGCCGTACACCGTCGAGGCCGGCGTCGTGCGCGTTGCCGACGCGCTCGACATGGCGCACGGGCGCTCGCGACTGCCAGTCGAGGCGGGGCAGGTGGGCATTCACGCGATCTCGGCCGCGGCGATCGACTCGATCGACATCGCCGCCGGCGAGGAGCGCGCGGTGCGGATCGAGATCGCGATGAACAACTCGGCGGGCGTCTTCCAGGTGGATGACCTGCTCGCGACGAAGCTTCGCGGGACTCCGCTGGCCGAACACGTCGAGGTGATCGCCGCGGTCGCAGGCGAGTCGGAGAAGCGGCTGCTCAGCGAGTTCCGGATCGGGGCGGACTAGCGCCCTGCCGCTAGACGCCGGCGCCCGCGGCGCCGCGGCCCTCGCCGCCTGCGAAGCGCTTCGCCCCCTCGGCTCCGGTGACGAGGGAGTCCACGCCCAGCGCAGCCTCGTGTGCGAGGCCGGCGCCGAACGGCATCCCGATTCCCTCGATCGCCGCGCGGCGGTCCGAGAGCATGGTCCGCTGGGGGAACGCAGCGAGGCCCTCGGCGATCTCCAGCGCTCGCTCGAGATGTCCGCCGGCAGGCACGACCTCGTTCACGAGTCCCCACTCCCTGGCCTCGGCCGCTTCCACGACGCGGCCGGTGAGGATCAACTCGAGCGCCCGGCCCATCCCCACGATCCGCGGCAGGCGCTGGGTGCCGCCGTCGATCAGCGGGACGCCGAACCGGCGCTCGGTGAACCCGAGTTTCGCGTCCTCGGTGGCGATGCGCAGGTCACACCAAAGCGCCAGCTCGAGTCCGCCGGCCAGGCACCAGCCGGAGATCGCCGCGATCGCGGGCTTGGACGGGGTGAGCCGGGTGAATCCCAGTGGCCCGTCAGGGAAATGGGAGAGCCACGCCTCAGCATCGACACCGTCCTTGGCCGCCTCGGCGAACGCCTTGAGGTCGGCACCCGCGCAGAACGCCTCGGGGCCCTCGCCGGTAAGGACGAGCGCACGTGCCTCGTCATCCGCCTCGAAGCGGTCGAACGCCTCGCGCAGTGCGAGCGCGGTCGCCGCGTCGACCGCATTCCGGCGCTCGGGACGCGTGATGGTGAGGACCGCGGCCGCGCCGACGCGTTCGTAGCTGGTCTCGGGCACCTAGATGAGCCGGCTCAACAACGCCGGGGCTCGACTTCGGCTTCGCCTCCGCCTCACTACGGCTGTCTGAGGCGCTCGATGTCTTCGCGCACGCGCTCCTTGCGGCTCTCGAGCCGGTGCTGCAGGACCGAGAGCACGATCACCAGGATCGCGAAGAAGGCGATGACGCCGAACGAGAAGAAGGTGATCACCTTGTCGTTCGTGCGGCCGTAGAGGCCCTCGCCGTCGGCGGCCATCGCGACGGGCGCCAGCGCCAGCAGTGACACCACGGCGAGAGCGGTGAGCACGGCTGTGCGGTGAACGCGCTGCATGGAGGTCGAAGCCTATCTCCTCCCGATACGCCGGCTCAACAACGCCGGGGCTCGGCTTCGGGCTTCGCCCTCCGCCTCACTAGATAAGCCGGCTCAACAACGCCGGGGCTCGGCTTCGGGCTTCGCCCTCCGCCTCACTAGATAGCGGCTCAACAACGCCGGGCTCGGCTTCGGGCTTCGCCCTCCGCCTCACAGATAAGCCGGCTCAACAACGCCGGGGCTCGGCTTCGGGCTTCGCCCTCCGCCTCACTACCATGCCGCCGCATGTCCTGGCTGGAAGCGATCGTCCTAGGGCTCGTCCAGGGCCTGACCGAGTTCCTGCCGATCTCGTCGAGCGGGCACGTGCGGATCGTTCCGGCCTTCTTCGGTTGGGAGGACCCGGGGGCGGCGTTCACGGCGGTGATCCAACTCGGGACGATGGCCGCCGTCCTCGTCTACTTTCGCGCGGACCTCTGGGCGATCGCCCGGGCGTGGCTGAACGAACTGCGCGTCCCATGGCGGCAGCGGAGCCACGAGGCCAAGCTCGGCTGGTTCATCGTCCTCGGCACGATCCCGATCGCGATCTTCGGCTTCGCCTTCAGCGACCAGATCGAGTCCGGAGCGCGCGACCTCTACCTGATCGGCACTGCCCTGATCCTGTTCTCGTTCGTCATGCTCGCGGCCGAATGGGCGGCGCTCGCAGCACCCACCGTCCGCTGGCCGAGATCAACGAGCGCGACGGGGTCTTCATCGGCTTCGCCCAGGCCCTGGCGCTGATCCCCGGGCGTCTCGCGCTCGGGCTCCACGATCTCGGCGGGGCTTTTCCGCGGCTTCGACCGCGCCGCGGCGGCGCGCTATTCGTTTCTGCTCTCGGTGCCCGCCGTCGTGCTGAGCGGGCTGTTCGAGCTGCGCGAGCTGGGCGACGGCGACACCGCATCGGCGAGCGCGACGGTCGATCGCGACCCTGGTGGCGTTCGCCTCGGGCTACGCCGCGATCGCCTGGCTGCTGCGGTACCTGGCGACCCACACGCTGAAGATCTTCGTCGCGTACCGGATCCCGCTCGGGATCTTGGTCCTGGTGCTCGCGGGCACCGGGGCGATCGATTGACCCGTCAGCCGAGCGGGCTGTCCTGGGCGATCACGGCCAGGCCGTACACGGTCCCGGCGACCGCCGCGAGCAGCGCGACACCCGCCAGCGCGCCAAGCGCGACCCCGCGCGCTGCGTCCCCGCGCTGCCAGCTCTCGGCCGACTCGATGGTGGCTCGCAGGCCGATCGCGAACGCGGCGATCACGGCCAGACCGAGCCCGGCGCCGACCGCGACCTGCACCAATTCGCTTCCCCTCAGGATCTCTGCGGTTGGCATGGTTCGCGGTGTCGCCCTGGCTCGGTCGAAGGTGAGCGCGCGACCCGGGGCAGGTTCGAAGGTCGCGCGCAGCACGAGAGAGGATCTCGCTGCGCGCAGTCTCGGCCCGGAGCCCGCAACCTGCGTGAATATCCCGATAAAGCGTGTGAAAGTTCTGTGAACGGCCGGATTCACGGGGGACGAGCGCACTACGATTGGGACACCGCGGCCCGGGGCAGCAAGGTTCGCTCTCGTCCCCCGCGCGGAAGAACGAATGAACTCAGCGCCAGGCCAGGTCCGGCTAGCCGTAATCGACACCGACAGCGGGTTCGTTCGCGTGCTCACGAAGCGCCTCGAAGCCGCAGGCTGGGAGCATCGCGTCCTCTCGAGCACCGTGCCGCCCGAGGAGCTGATCGCGATGAAGCTCAACGCGCTCGTCGTCGACCTCTCGCTCCTCGGCCCGATCGGCTGGGAGTTCCTCGAGCGCGTCTGCGGAATGTTGCCCGGCCTCGGCGTGATCGTGGCTCAGCCAGGGCTCGACCGTCGCCCAGCGCGTGCGCGGCCTGCGGCTCGGGGCGGACGACTGGGTCTCGAAGCCGTGTCACCCCGAGGAGGTCATGGCGCGGGTCGAGGCGGTCGTGCGGCGCCGTCGGCGCAGCCAGCCGCGTCGCGACCTCGGCCCCGTCGTCGCCGCCGAGCTGGAGATCCGCCCGGACCAGTTCCAGGCGTTCGTGGCGGGCCGGTCGATCAACCTGACGCGCCGCGAGTTCGAGCTGCTCCAGACGCTTGCCGAGGCGGAGGGCAAGGTTCTCGAGCGCGAGGAGATCTACCAGCGGGTCTGGGGCTATGCGATGGCGCACGGCGACCGCTCGGTCGACGTCTTCATCCGCAAGCTGCGCGCGAAGCTCCAGAAGCACTCGCCCGGCTGGGCCTACATCCACACTCACTTCGGCGTCGGCTACCGCTTCGAGCCCGAACACGAGGTGCCGGGTGCCGCCGACGCGCCGCCGCCCCCCAGGCCGCCGACGGCGGCGTCGCCGCCGAGCTGACCGAGCTCGAGGCCGCCGAGCAGCGCTAGCGCGCGGCCAGCACCTCGCGGGCAGCCCGTTCGCCCGATGCCACCGCTCCCTCGAGAAACCCCTGAAACGCGACGGAAGTGTGCTCGCCGGCGAAGTGGATCCCGCCCTCGGGGCGCTTCGATGATCGGCGCGAAGCGGGTGGTCTGGCCCGGCAGGAACGCCGCGTAGGAGCCGCGGCCCACGGGTCGGCCGTCCAGTTGTAGGCCAGGCGCTGCCCGTTGAAGCCGGCGGCGATGCCCGGCGCAGCCCGTTCGAGGACGGCCAGCGTCTCGTCTCACCACGGGTTCCGCCGCCGGGCCGAAGACGCCCGGTGACATCGAGGCGGCGCCGTCGACGGCCACCGGAGTAGGCGGTGATCAACCCGGCCTCGTCCGGCCTGAGTCAGCGAGGTGTCCCACGTGTACTGGAACGGGTGCTCGGTCGAGAGGTTTCCGCTCCAGCGTCCGTACGCGTCCGGGCGGCGGTCGAACTGCATCAGGACCTTGGCGTTGGTGCCCATCCCGAGCTCGCGGATCGCCGCGAGCTTCAGCGCGCTGAGCGCCGGCGTCCTCGAGATCGGCCTCGCGCAGGGTCGTGAACGGTAGAGCCAGGACCACCTGGTCGGCCTGCGACCTCGCCGACGCCGGCGACCTCCATGCCGTAGCCGTCGTCGCGCTGCCAGAGTGCCTCCAGCGGCGCGTCCAGCTCGACTGCCCTCGGGTCCAGGCGCTCAGCGAGCCCGGTCGGTGATCTGATCGTTGCCTCCGGCGACGTGGAAGCGCTCGTCGGAGCCGTCCTCGTCGGCGGCGTTGCCCTCGAGCAGATAGAGGAAGCGCGGTCGCGGCCAGTCCGCCGGGTCGAGCCCGAACTCGCTGCCAGATAGCCCTGGAGCGCCAGGCCGCAGCAGCGAGTCCGGCGCCGCCCGGGCACATTCGCCTCGAGCCATGCGAGCGCGGTGCGGCGGTCGAACCGCGGCCGCCGGCGGCTCCCGGATGCTGAGCTCCCCAGGTAGTCGGTCGCGCCGCACGGCCGCCGCAGACTTGCGCATGAACACGGCCCAGCCCTCCGCAGATCGCCTGGGCGACGACCAGCTCGCCGATCGAAGAGGCGACCGGTCGTGCGACCGGCGGCCCTGGCCGCGTGGCGTCGCGGTCCTCCAGCGAGAGCCCGAGCTCCTCGGACCAGCGCGCGGAGCCGGCGGTGCGTTGGTGTCGATGAACTCGCCGCCGTACTCGGCCGACCTGGCCGTCCGCGAAGCCGCGCGCCGTGAAGCAGCGGCCACCGACCCGTCCGGCCGCGCCTCGAAGACGGCGGCGTCGACCCCGCTGCTGCGCGCAGCCGGTAGGCGCAGGTCGAGCCCGGCGAGCCCGGCGCCGATCACGACGACCTCCTCGCGCCGCGGCCTCGGCGCCCCGCACGCGGCCAGGGGACCCGGAGATGGACGATGGACGCCCGCCGCCGCCCCGCCCGCCTGCAGCAGGCGGCGGCGGGTCAGGCCGGCGCGCGGTTGGCTCGCTCACTCAGCCGGGCTCGCGGCTCGAAGCGGTAGCCGGTAGCCGACATCCGTATGGATGTAGACGACTCCGGGGATCCGGCGGCGGAGCTGTGCTCGCGAGCCGTGCGATCGCGACGTCGACCGGCGCGCGGCGCCGGCCTCGGTGACCGGCCCCCCAGACCGCCACCATCAACTGCTCGCGTGAACGTGGCGCGGCCCGCGTACCGGAGCAGCTCAACGAGCAGGCCGAGCTGGCGTCGGGCGTCAGCTGCAGGTGCTGGCCGTCGGTCAGCACCACCCGGTCGGCCGCCCGGATCTCGAGCCGTCCGTCGTCGAAGTCCCCCGGCGGAGCGCCCTCCGAAAGTGCCGGCGGGACGCCCGCCCGTCGCGTGCGCGTTTTCTTTCCCTGCTTTTCGTTCACACCTTTTTCACAGGTCTACACCATCCGGATAACAAGACTGAAACCAGCCGCCGTCAGCCTGAGGTCAGTCCCCGGGGTGAACCGGCGCTTTCCGAGCGCCAATCGTCCCCTGACCCGACTCTGAACATCAATCCAATCAAGAGGGAGACCTTGAACGTGATCTCTAAGAAGTGGTTGCTCGCGCTGGGCGTCAGCGGCCTTCTCGCCTTCGGCGTCGCCGCCTGCGGCGATGACGATGACGACAGCGGCGGACCGACAGCGGCGGCGAGGCCGTGGAAGGCACGATCGCCATCGACGGCTCGAGCACGGTTCAGCCGTTCGCCGAGGCGGCGGCCGAGCTGTTCAACGAGGAGAACCCCGACGTCGACATCACCGTCGGCGCCGCCGGCACCGGCGGCGGCTTCGAGAAGTTCTGCGCCGGCGAGACCGACATCTCCGACGCCTCGCGGCCGATCGACGAGAAGGAGGAGGTCCCGCTCTGCGAGAAGGAAGGGATCGAGTACACCGAGATCCAGGTCGCCAACGACGGCGATCGCCGTCGTGACCAACCCGGCGGTCGAGATCTCGTGCCTGACGACCGACCAGCTCGCGCAGCTGTGGACCGACGACTCGGTCACCAACTACTCCGAGCTGGGCGACGACGCCGACACCGGCGAGCCGCTGCCCGACGTCGAGGTGAGCCTGTACGGGCCCGGCACCGACTCCGGCACGTTCGACTACTTCACCGAGGAGATCAACGGTGAGGAGGGCATGAGCCGCAAGGAGTACCAGCCGTCCGAGGACGACAACCAGCTCGTCCAGGGCGTCGCCGGCGACGAGGGCGGGCTCGGCTACTTCGGGTTCTCCTACTACGAGCAGAACGCCGACCAGCTCAACCTGGTCTCGGTCGACTCCGGCGACGGCTGCGTCGCGCCGAGCGCCGAGACGATCCAGTCGGGCGAGTACGCCCCGCTGTCGCGGCCGCTGTTCATGTACCCGGACAACGCGAGGCGATCGACGGACGACGCCGCGGTTGCGCCGTTCATGCAGTACGTCGTCGACAACTACGACACGATCGCCGAGGCGGCGCTGATCGTCCCGATGGACGACACGCAGGCCGAGGACGCGAGCACCGCCCTCGACGGGGCGCTCGGCTCGTAGCGGACCAGGGGCGGCCGAAGCCGAACGATACACGGTGGAAGCCGGCACGCACAGCGACAGGCGCGACGCCGGGAGGGTTGCCGCCCTCTCGGCGTCAAGCGCCGCCGCTGGGGCGAGGAGGTCATCCGCGCCCTGCTGTTCCTCGCCGCGGCGATCTCGGTCCTGACGACGATCGGGATCCTGGTCGCGCTGCTCACCGAGTCGATCCCGTTCTTCGAGGAGGTCGGGACCGAGTTCTTCACCGACGGACGAGTGGGCGCCGCTGTTCGCCGATCCGCAGTTCGGGATCTGGCAGCTGCTCAACGGAACGTTCCTGATCACCGGCATCGCGATCCTCGTCGCGGTCCCGCTCGGGCTCGGGCTCGGCGGTCTACCTCTCCGAGTACGCGTCGCCCGCGGGTGCGCAAGATGGTCAAGCCGATCCTCGAGGTGCTGGTCGGCGTGCCGACGGTCGTCTTCGGCTACTTCGCGCTCGACCTTCGTCACGCCCGAGATCCTCAGGCCGCTCGGCGATCCACGTCGCAGCGTCTACAACGCGCTCGCGGCCGGCCTCGTGATGGGGATCATGATCGTGCCGACGATCGCCTCGATCTCCGAGGACGCGATGCGCGCGGTGCCGCAGGGCCTGCGCGAGGGCGCCTACGGCATGGGCGCCACGCGGCGCAGGTCGCGACTCGGGTGGTCTTCCCGGCGGCGATCTCGGGCATCGTCGCCGCGATCGTGCTCGGCGTCTCGCGCGGCGTCGGCGAGACGATGATCGTGCTGCTGGCCGCCGGCCTCCAGCCGAACTTCGGCATCAACCCGACGAGCGGCTACGCGACGATCACCACCTTCATGGGCGCGGCGGCGGACGGCGACAACCCGGCCGGCTCGATCGGCTACGAGTCGATCTTCGCCTGCGGCCTGATCCTGTTCGTCCTGACGCTGGTGATGAACATGATCGCGATCCGCTTCGTCCGCAAGTACAGGCGAGGTGTACGAGTAGATGGCCGCGCCATCCGCCTCCGGCCGACGCGACGCGACCGCCGTCGCAGATGCCGCGGCACCGGCGTTCGTCCGCGACGCGCGCCACCCGGTCTGCGGGAGCTCGGCTTCGCCGGGTGCTGCTGCTCGCGCCTGGGCATCGCGCTGCTGACGCTGCTCGTGCTGATGGTCGACGTCGTCGTCGAGGGCGCCGGCAGCCTGACGGCCGAGTTCTTCACCGAGACGCCCGTCGCGCATCGACCCGTCGAGCTCCGGGATCGCGCCCGGCGATCTGGGAACGCTCTGGCTGATGCTCGTCTGCGCCGCCTTCATCATCCCGGTCGGCGTCGCCAGCGCGATCTACCTCGAGGAGTACGCGAACCGCGAGAACTGGTTCAACCGCTTCATCGAGCTGAACATCCAGAACCTCGCCGCGGTGCCGTCGATCGTCTACGGCGTCCTCGGCCTCGCGTTCCTCGTTCGCGGCCCGCTGAGCCTCGGCAACGTGGTCCTCGCCGGCGGGCTGACGCTCGGCCTGCTGGTGCTCCCCGTCGTGATCGTCGCCGGCCGCGAGGCGATCCGCGCGGTGCCGCCCTCGATCCGCGAGGGCTCGATGGCGCTCGGCGCGACGAAGTGGCAGACGATCTGGAAGCAGGTCCTGCCCGCCTCGATCCCCGGGATCGCCACCGGCACGATCCTCGCGCTCTCGCGGGCGATCGGCGAGACGGCGCCGCTGATCGTGGTCGGCGCGACGCGTTCGCGACGACGTCCGAGCACCGGGCTCTTCGACGGCGAGTTCTCGGCGCTGCCGATTCAGATCTTCGGCTGGACCGCGGACCCGCAGGAGGCGTTCCAGGCCCTCGCGGCCGCCGCGATCATCGTCCTGATGGTGATCCTGCTCGGCGATGAACGCGGTCGCGATCTGGCTACGAAATCGATACGAACAGAAGTGGTAGGTGAAGTAACGGTGGAACGCAACCAGTGACTGATCCGCGAACAGGGACACGGAGCGCTGAGCAGCCGGCAGGAGCGCCCGGGCATCGACCTCGGGATCGACGGCACCGTCGCCGAGACCCACGACGGCGAGCCCAGCACGCCGGCGCACGCGCGAGCCGATCTTCGAGCTCGAAGGACGTGAGCGTCCGCTACAGCGGCAACCTCGCGGTCGCCGACGTATCGATCGACATCTCCCAGAACCAGATCACCGCGCTGATCGGCCCCTCGGGCTGCGGCAAGTCGACCCTGATCCGCTGCCTCAACCGGATGAACGACCTGATCCCGGCCGCCTCGGTCGAGGGCGAGATCATCTACCACGGCCAGGACCTCTACGACCCGCAGGTCGACCCGGTCGAGGTCCGCAAGCGGATCGGGATGGTCTTCCAGAAGCCGAACCCGTTCCCGAAGTCGATCTACGACAACATCGCCTTCGGCCCCCGCATCCTCGGGATGAAGGGCGACATGGACGAGATCGTCGAGAAGGCGCTGCGCGGCGCCGCGCTCTGGGACGAGGTCAAGGACCGGCTCGACGACAACGCCTTCGGCATGTCCGGCGGCCAGCAGCAGCGCCTCTGCATCGCGCGCTGCATGGCGGTCGAGCCCGACGTGATCCTGATGGACGAGCCCTGCTCGGCGCTGGACCCGATCTCGACCGGGAAGATCGAGGACCTGATGATGGAGCTGAAGGAGCAGCTACTCGATCGTCATCGTCACCCACAACATGCAGCAGGCGGCGCGGGTCTCCGACCTGACCGCGTTCCTGATCGTCGAGCTCGACTCCGACCGAGAAGAACCGCTGGGGCCGCGTGATCGAGTACGACGAGACCGAGAAGATCTTCACCAACCCGTCCGACAAGCGCACCGAGGACTACGTCTCCGGGAAGGTCGGCTAGATGGCGGAGCGGGATGCCGGAGGAGGCCGGTTGCACTACCAGGAGGAGCTGCGAGGCGCTCGAGGCGCGGGCGCTCGAGGGGCTCGACCTGGTCGTCCAGTCGCTCGACCGCACGATCGAGGCGGTCCAGCACCAGGACATCGAGCTGGCGGAGCTGGTCGTCGCCGACGACGACGTGCTCGACGGCCGCTACCTCGAGGTCCACCAGCGGCTCCTGACGATGCTCGCCACGCAGGCGCCGGTCGCAACCGACCTGCGCCTGATCTCGGCGCTGCTCCACGTGATGAAGAACATGGAGCGGATGGGCGACCAGTGCGTGAACATCGCGAAGATGATCCCGATCGTCGGCCACGAGCCGCCGGCCGACGAGCGGATGCTCGACGAACATCTTCACGATGGGCAAGCAGGTCCGCTCGCTGGTCACCCAGGTGAAGCGCGCGTTCGCCGACCGCGACGTCGAGCTCGCGCGCGACCTCGTCCGCCAGGACGACGTCGTCGACAACCTGAACAAGGAGTGCTTCCAGATCGCGATCGAGATCGGCGACGACCACGACCGCCGCGAGTGGGCGATGACGATGATGCTCGTCGCGCGCGCGCTCGAGCGGATCGGCGACAACGCCGTCGACATCGGCGAGCAGGTCGCCTACGTCGTCACCGGCCTGTTCCGGGAGTTCGAGGACGCCTCGCACCCGGAGGACAGCCCGCTCACCACACCCGCGCAGTGAGGCGGAGGGCGAAGCCCGAAGCCGAGCCCCGGCGTTGTTGAGCCGGCTTATCTAGCGGGCAAGGCCGGGCCCTCAAGGCGCGCTGATCAGGAGCGCGGCGTCCTCGCGCAGCTCGGCGGCTCGCGGCCGGTAGGGCGGGTGCACCTCCAGGACGACGGGCGCCCGGTGTCCCGAGACGAGGGAACCGATGGAGTGCCATGGCAGGCTGCCGCGGCCGGGCGGGAGGTGCAGATCGAGGCGCAGCGGATCGACGCCGAGGGCGTCGGAGTGCTCGTCGCCGCGCCGGGCTCCGAAGTTGTCGTGGGCGTGGAACAGCGTCACCGAGTCCAGCACCGGCTCGATGAAGCGCTCGAGTGAGGTCCGGCGGAGCTCCGCGACGATGTGGGCGTGGCCGACATCGAGGCAGATGCCGATCCCCTCGGCGTCCAGGCGGTGGGCGAGCGCCCCGCAGGCTCATCGGGGTCGCGGACAGCGTCTCGGCTCCCGGGTAGAGGGGCGCGAGGTTCTCGACGGCCACCCGCAGATTCAGGTCTGCCGCCCGCCGCGCAGCCCGGCCGAGCGCGCGGGTCTCGAAGCGCAGCCGGTCCTCGCTCTCGGGCTCGTCGGGAAGCGCGAGCGCGTGGTAGACGACCTGTCCGGCTCCGACCTCGGCCGCGTAGTCGATCAGGCCGTCCATCGCCCGGTCGCCCTCGGCACTGCCCAGCCGCATGCCGGCCGGGGCGTGGACCAGCGCGGCCAGGCCGGTCGTCGCGAGCGCCTCGTGGAGCGCGATCGCGTGCCTGGTGCAGAGCCGGGGGTCGCGGAGGACCGAGGCCGGCGGGGAGTCGACCTGGGCATAGCTGAAACCGGCGGCCTCGAACGACTTCAGCAGGTGGGCCGAAGGCCACCATTCGTGGGGAACCGTCAGGCCCAGGCGGCCCGCCAGGGGGTCGATTGTCGCGGGCCCCGGCGTCCTGAGAGGTGCTCTCAAGCCCCGGAAAAGTTGGCTCTTGCAGGGACATTGACACCAATCGTGGGCGCAGTTGGGCATGCAGGGGTGAATCGTGCGTGAACCGGGTGTGAACAACCGGTTATTGCGGGTATTCCGTGGGCTTCCGTGTCCGTTCGGTCTGCCAAACTCAGCCGTCCAACTTGACGATGCTCTGCGCGGCGATCGACATCGGTTCGAACACCACGCGCGTGCTCGTCGCCGAGCCGCAGGAGGGCCAGCTCCGGAAGGTCATGGAGCAGCGCGCCTACACGCAGATCGGCGCCGACACGAAGCGTGACGGCACCATCTCCGCGGCCAAGATCGCCGAGGTCGCCGAGGTGGTGGCGACGCAGGTGCGCCTCGCGCAGGAGCTCGGCGCGGAGGCGATCCGCACCGTCGCCACCGCGGCGATCCGTGAGGCGAAGAACCGCAAGCAGGCGGTGAAGGAGATCGAGCGCATCGCCGGAGTCGACGTCGACGTCCTGTCCGAGGAAGAGGAGGGCCGCCTCGCCTTCGTGGGCGCCACCAAGACCCTCGGGCATCCGGTCAAGGGCGACATCGGCGTCGTCGACGTGGGCGGCGGTTCGTGCGAGATCATCGTCGGAACGGTCGCTGACGGGGTGAACTGGGTGCAGTCGTTCAAGATCGGCTCCGGCGCCCTCACCGACGACTTCCTGCATGCGGACCCGCCGTCGGCCAGCGAGATCCGCAAGCTCCGCGACCACATCGACGACTTCTTCGACGACGTCGACGTGCCGAAGCCCGACCAGGCCGTGGCCGTCGGCGGCAGCGCAACCTCGTTGCGGACGCTCGTAGGCGCTGTCCTCGAGTACGAGACCCTCGAGCGCGGGGTGCGGGTCCTCGCCGGCGATCCAATCGCCGACGTGTCCAAGCGGTTCGAGCTCGATCCGCGGCGGGTCCGCATCCTCCCGTCCGGTGTGCTGCTGCTCGAGAAGCTGTCCGAGCTGCTCGGCCAGCCGCTTCAGATCGGCAAGGGGGGACTGCGCGAGGGGATCATCCTCGATCTCCTGAACGGGTCCGCCAATGGCGCCCCGGTCGAGCGCCTCGCGGCCTAGCTAGGTGCCCGACGCCGCCTGCATCGGCTCGCGCTCGGTCTTCGTCCAGTCGCGGCGCTCGGTCAGCTGGCGGGTGACGGAGCGCAGCAGCACGGGCCACAGGAGCCAGGAGTAGAACGCGTAGGGCTGGGCGATCAGGATGCCCATGAGGGCTCCCTTGACCCCCTGCTGGGCGCGGGCAGCGATGCAGCCGAATACGACCGTCCCGAACCCGAGCAGGTAGAAGAACACGAGCTGCCACCAGGGTCCGCCGTCCCAGAACGGCGCCACGTTCGTCACCGCCAGCACGATCGAGGTCACGAGCGCCAGCCCGATGATCGTCTGCCACACCGGGGTGAACAGGTAGAGAAATAGTTCGAGCCGCGCCCAGAGCCCCAGAGGCGCCCGCCAAACGTCGTCGATCAGCCCCATCGCCTGCACGTTGCCCTGCGCCCAGCGCGTCCGCTGACGAAACAGCGGGCGCAGGTGGTTGAGGCCCTGCTGATCGACGGTCGCGCGAAGCTCCTGTCGCCCCTGCCAGCCGGCAGCGATCATGCGCAGGCCAAGGTCCTGATCCTCCGTCAGTCGGTCACGCCAAGGACCGCGATCGTCGGCGATGTCGTCGAGTGCCGCGAGCCGGTTGAACTGACCGTTGCCGCCCATGCCCGCCGTACCGAGGCGGTTGCGCCCCGCCTGGAAAAGGTGCCCGTAGATCGAGAACTCGATGTCCTGGAACCAGCCCAGGAGCCGGTGGCGGTTGTAGATCCGCACCAGCGCCTGGATACCGCCCACGTCCGCCTCTGCCAGGTGACCTGCCACGTAGCGGGGGGCGTCAGGACTCAGCCGGCCGTCGGCATCGACGATCACCACCACCACGAGGCCGCGGTCCTCGTCGCCGAGCAGCCCATCCAAATGGCGGTACGCGTGGTTGAGCGCCTCGGCCTTGCCCTCGCGGGCGTGCGGCGGATCCCGCCGCAGGACTTGCAGGTCCGGATGCGAGATCCCGGCAAGCATGGCCTCGGTCCCGTCGTCGGAGCCGTCGTCGACCACGACGATCCGGCGCCATCGGAGCTCGAGCGCCAGCAGCCGCTCAACGCTGTCGCGGATCGTCACCTCCTCGTTGAGCGCCGGGACGATGAAGACCCACCGCAACGCGTCCGGGTCGCTCGGCCGCGCCGCGCCGCGCGCCGCGCGCCTCCCGCGCACGAACAGGCTCGCCGTCCACCCGAACAGGAAGACGACCAGCACCAACGTGATCGTGAAGAAGACCTGGATCGCCGGGGGCAGGCCCTCGAACGGCCAGGTGAGCGAGGCGAGGACGCTCACCGGGGCGGGGGTCATGTCGAGAGGATGTCCGTAGCCGGATGGTGCGGGTCGTGCTCATCCCCTTGCGCCTGCTCGGCGGCCTCGTCAGGACTCAGCGGTACACGGCCGCCACCCGCCTTGATCACCGCCCGCCGGCTGTAGCCGGGGCCGAACGGAGCCGGCGGGTCTTTCCCATGCAGGATGTGCTCGAACGCGGCGACGATCCGCTCGGCCGCGCGTCCGTCGCCGTAGGGGTTCCTGGCCTCGGCCATCGTGGTGTAGGCGATTGGGTCACTCAGCAGGCGATTCCCCTCGGCGGCGATCCGGCTCGGGTCGGTCCCGACGAGCAGGAGCGTGCCGGCCTCGACTCCCTCCACTCGCTCGGTCGCCTCCCGCGTGACCAGGACCGGCTTGTCGAGCGCCGGCGCCTCCTCCTGGATGCCGCCGGAATCCGTGATGATCATGTCGCAGCGGGCCTGCAGCCGCGCGAACTCCGCGAACCCGAGCGTCTCGGTCAGCAGGACGTTCTCGATCGCAGAGAGCGGTCCGCGGAGCTGCTCACGGACCCGCGGATTGGGGTGCATCGAGACGACGAACTGGACCTCGGGCTGCCGATCGGCGAGCGCCGCAACACCGGCCGCGATCCCATCCAGCCCCTCGCCCCAATTCTCGCGGCGATGCGCGGTGACGATGACTATCCGCCGGTCTCCCTCCACCGCGTCCTGAACCGCCGGATCGCTGAACGGCACCTCGAGCGTCGCCGCCCATTGCAGGGCGTCGATACCCGTGTTGCCGGTGACGAAGATCTGCTCGCCCGGGATGTTCTCCCGGATCAGGTTCTGCTCGTTGTGTGAGGTCGGGGCGAGGTGGAGCGCGGCAACGCAGGAGATGACCTGGCGGTTGAGCTCCTCGGGAAACGGGCTCAGGTTGAGGCCGCCGGTACGCAGGCCGGCCTCGATGTGGACGACCGGGATACGCATGTGGAAGGCCGCAAGCGCCGCCGCCATTGCGGAGCTCGTGTCGCCGTGCACCGCCACCGCGGACGGGTAGCGACCCGCCCAGGCGAGGTCCAGCGCCGTTTCGTGATCCGGGCCGGCGACGTACTGCTCACAGACGAAGTCCTCGAACCTTTCCAACACGGTCGCGACGCGCTCGTTGAGGCCGGCGTGGCGGTCCCCCACCCGCAGCTTCACGTCCGGACTGATCCCCGCAAGGTCGAAGACGTCCTGGACCATCGCGTGGTGCTGGCCGGTGGAGACAACGATCGGCTCGAACAATGCGCTGCGCTGCAGCGCGAGAATGATCGGCACGAGCTTGATCGCCTCGGGCCGCGTTCCGACGAGCACCGGGATCACTCGTTTCACCGCTGCGTCATCGACCGCTGCGGGCTGATGGCTCTGATCACGAACGGTGTCCACGGCCGAATCGCAGAGTATCGACGGCGGAGGTCGGTGGCAGCGGTCGACTGGCCTGGGCCTCACTCCAGCGCTACGCTGCGCGGGGCAATGGCGAAGGCCCGTGAGATTCCCGGCATCCATCAGGGCGTGCCGTATGCGACCGCCGCCGCACGGGTCGTGGCGGTGCGGGCGGACGAGGTCGTCGAGCAAGCCGGCGGCGTCCTCGACGTCAGCGAGATCGAGCGTCTCCACGACATGCGCGTGGCAACCCGCCGTCTGCGTGCCGCGCTCGAGGTGTTCAGGCCGTGCTTCCCCCGCGACGAGTTCAAGGCCACCCTTCGCGAGGTGAAGGCGATCGCGGACGCTCTGGGCGAGCGTCGCGACCGGGACGTCACGATCGCCGCTCTCGAGGACTTCGGCGAGGTCCTTGCCGCCCCCGATCGTCCCGGCATCGAATCGCTGGTGGTCAAGCTGCGCACCGAGCAGGATGAGGCGAACGAGGGCCTCGCCGACTTCGTGGACCGGGCGCGCCTGGAGGCCCTCCGGGCCCGCGTCGATGAGCTCGTGGCCGCGGCGGAGGAGCTGGGCGGGGGGCCGGAAGCGCCATCGTCGAACGGCGCCGATCCCGTGGAAAGAGCGGGATGAAGGCGAGGAAGGTCAAGAAGTTGGATCCGCGAGGCGCGCTCGGCGAGAACGCCGCGCGGATCGTCCAGGTGAGGCTCGACGAGTTGCGCTCGTTCATCCCCGCGGCGCTCCACGAGGACTGCATGGTGGAGCAGCACGACATGCGGATCGCGGCGAAGCGAATGCGCTACATCCTGGAGGCCACCGAGTTCTGCTTCGGGCGCGCCGGCCCCGCGGCCAGGCGTCGCGCCAAGGATCTCCAGGGAATCCTGGGCGAGCTCCACGACTGCGACGTGATGCTGCCGCGCATCGAGCATCACCTCGCCGAGCTGCGGAGCGCGGACGCAGGCGCGGTGCGGGAGCGCGCCGGCGATGCCGGCGACCTCGACCCCGCGTTGGCGGCACGTGCTCCGCACCGGACCGCCTACCGGGGGCTCGAGGTCCTGGCCGTATACGTCGAGGGCCGGCGGCGCCTGCTGTTCGAGCGTTTCCGCGCGTTCTGGGAGGAGCAGGAGCGCGTCGGCACCTGGGATCGCCTCGACCGGGCCGCCGAGCGTACGCTCGAAGACGCGAGGATCCGCCGCGCGGCGCTGGAGCGAGCCGAGCGCGCCGCGCGGGCGCTGGCCGAGGCCGAGGGCGTCGAGCGGGAGGCGGCGGCACGCGCCCGTCGTGCCGCGGAGGAGCTTCGCCTCGCCCGGCACGACGCGGGCGGCGACGGTTAGCGCCGCCACGGTCGGGCAGGGGGTGACTACGTGAAGGCAGGAATCAGCAGGGCCGCCGCTTCGGCGGTGGCTGCCCTCGGGGTCTTCGCGGCCACCGCGTCGGCCGGCGGCGACGGCGTGAACGGGCCCGCGGGAGTGGGAGACCCGCTGTTCCCGAAGTCGGGAAACGGGTTCTACGACGTCAGCGACTATGACCTGCGGCTGAACTACAGCCCGCGCACGGACCGGCTCCGCGCAGCGGCACGGATCAAGGCGACCGTGGAGACGCCCGGTCCTCCCCTCAGCCGCTTCAACCTCGACTACCGCGGGCCGAAGATCAAGTCGCTCGAGGTCGACGGGCGCCGCGCCGATCGGCGCCGCAACGGCCAGGAGCTGATCGTCAGCCCGCGGGAGCCGCTCGCGAACGGCGCCGAGTTCAGGGTGAGGGTCGTCTACGCCGGCAAGCCGAGGCAGCTGACCGATCCGGATGGCGGCAAGGAGGGCTGGACGAAGACCCCGGACGGCGCGATCGCCCTCGGGGAGCCGCGTGGCTCACCCGCCTGGTTTCCCTGCAACGACCACCCGACCGACAAGGCTGACTACCGGATCCGGATCACCACTCCCCGGCCGGCGATCGGCATCTCGAACGGGCGACTCGTGGACCGGCGCCGCGATGGCCGGAAGGTGTCGACGACGTGGGAGGAGTCGAACATGGCCACCTACCTCGCGATCGCCGCGATCGGCCGGTACCGGCTCGACGGCGGGTTCGTGGCGGGCGTGCGATACCTGGCCGCCGTCGACCGCCGGCTCGACCGCAAGCAGGTCGCGCGGCTGAGGCAGCGCAGCCGTCGCGCTCACAACTTCCTGCCGAGCGTTGCCGGGCCCTACCCCTTCGTTGCGACCGGCGGCGTTGTCGACCCGTCGAACGTCGGCTACGCCCTGGAAACCCAGGGCCGGCCCTACTACCCCGGGCCGCCGTCGCAGGACCTGGTGGTCCACGAGCTGGCCCACCAGTGGTTCGGCAACTCGCTCTCGCCGGAGGAGTGGGACGAGATCTGGCTGAACGAGGGCTTCGCGACCTACATGGAGTGGCTCTACGAGGAGGCGAACGACGGCCGGACCGCGCAGCAGCGCTTCAACCAGCACTACAGCCGGCACGGTGCCGGGGATTCCGGGTTCTGGAACCCGCCGCCGGGCAACGTCACCCAGCCCGAGCAGCTCTTCCGCACGTCGGTCTACGATCGTGGTGCCATGGCCCTGCAGGTGCTGCGCGGACAGGTGGGTGACGACGACTTCGAACAGATCCTGCTCGAGTGGGCCCAGGAGAACGCGTACGGCGCCGTGACGACCGATGACTTTCGCGACAAGGTCGCCGAGGTCGCCGGTGCGGTCCCCTCCGAGTTCGACGTCTGGCTCAACCAACCGGGTAAGCCGCCAAAGCCGTAGCTGCCGGTGAGCGTCAAGCGCGGGATCTACGTGGCGCCCTTCGAAGGGCTAGCCGACCCGCTGGTCCTCGCGGACCTGGCGCGGAGCGCCGAGGATCACGGCTGGGACGGCTTCTTCGTCTGGGACCACGTCGTGTACCGCGCCCCCACTCGAGCGGTGGCCGATCCGTGGGTCGGCCTCAGCGCCTGCGCCACCGCGACCGAGCGGCTCCTGCTCGGGCCGATGGTGACGCCGCTTTCGCGCCGGCGGGTCCAGAAACTGGCGCGCGAGACGGTGACCCTGGACCAGCTCAGCCGTGGCAGGCTCGTCCTGGGCGTCGGCTTGGGCAGCGATCGGAACGGCGAGTTGGAGCCGTTCGGCGAGGTCGTCGATCCGCGCGCACGGGCGGACCTCCTGGACCGGGGGCTCGAGCGGCTGGCGAACTTCTGGGCCGGGGAATTCGAGCCCCTTCCCGTGCAGCGACCGCGGATCCCGATCTGGGTGGCCGCGCGATGGCCGAACCGGCGTCCGGTTCGCCGGGCGGCGCGCTGGGACGGGCTGTTTCCGATCGACCTGGACGGACCCGAGGCACTTGCCGAGCTCGCCCGCGAGGTGGCCCATCTGCGGGAGGGAGCGGACGGCCCGTTCGACCTCGTGGTCGAGACCCCGCCGGGCGAGGATCCGCGACCCTGGACGGAGGCCGGGGCGACCTGGTGTCTGGTGTCCTTCGGACAGCAGCCCCGGGAGGCCGAGGTCCGGGACGTGATCGCCTCGGGCCGCGCCTGAGCGGGCGCTTGCGGATTCACCCGGCGTTCACGGGCCGCCTGGGCCGGCGGACTACCATGCGTGGGCTGCCGATGGAACCAACCGAGACCAGGGGCGACACGGACACGCTCGAGATCGAGGACGCCGTCAACGGCTCGGAACGGCCGGCCACGGAAGCCATCGACCTCGAGCACGCGGACCTCTACTTCAACCGCGAGCTCTCGTGGCTGGACTTCAACGACCGGGTCCTGCAACTCGCCGAGGACGAGTCGGTGCCGCTCCTGGAGCGGATCAAGTTCTGCGCGATCTGGGAATCGAACCTCGACGAGTTCTTCATGGTGAGGGTGGCGAACCTCGAGGACAAGCTGGAGGCGGGGCGGGAGGCCCGGGGCGCCGACGGCATGCCGGTGATCGAGGTCGTCGCGGCGATCCACGAGCGCGTGATCGCCCAGCGCGACCGCCTGAGCGCCTGCTTCAAGGGCCTGCGCGGCGAGCTGGAAGAGCACGGCGTGCGCATCCTGCCCGTGGCAGAGGCTTCCGCTGCGGAACTCGACGAGCTCGGTGCGGTGTTCGAACGGCAGGTCTTCCCGGCTCTCACCCCGCTCGTCATCGGGCTCGGGCGGCCGTTCCCGTACATCTCGAACCTGTCGCTGAGCCTCGCGGTGCGGCTGCGCGATCCCGAGCAGGAGACCGAGGTGCTCGCCCGGGTGAAGGTCCCGAAGGAGCTGCTCCGCCGCTTCCTGCCGATCGGTGACGGCTCCACGCTCGTGCCGCTCGACGACCTGATCGCCGCCAACGTCGGCAAGCTCTTCCCGGGCATGGAGGTGCTCGACTACTCGTTCTTCCGCGTCACCAGGGACACGGACTACGACGTCTCGGACGAGGCCGACGACCTGCTCCAGGCGGTCGAGGAGGAACTCCGCCGCCGGCGCTTCGGAGAGGTCGTCCGGCTGGAGGTCGAGGCCGGGATGGACCCGAAGCTGCGCAGCCAGCTGGTCACGGCCATGGGGCTCGAGGAGCGTGAGGCGTACGAGGTCAACGGGCTTCTCGACCTCGGCGACCTGTGGGACATCTACGGGATCAAGGGCCTCCCGAGCGACCTGCGCGACCCGCCGTACACACCGGTCACCCAGCCGCGCCTGCTGGGCGAGGACGGCCGGGACGCCGACGTCTTCGCCGCGATGCGCGAAGGCGACATCCTCGTCCACCATCCGTACGACTCGTTCTCGACCTCGGTCGAGCGGTTCGTGCGCCAGGCGGTGGCGGACCCGGACGTGCTCGCGATCAAGCAAACGGTGTATCGAACGTCGGCCGACTCGCCTCTGGTGCCGTCCCTGATCGCGGCCGCCGAGCGCGGCAAGCAGGCGGTCTGCATGGTGGAGCTGAAGGCACGGTTCGACGAGCGCGCCAACATCACCTGGGCCAAGAAGCTGGAGCAGGCGGGAGTGCACGTCGTGTACGGGATCCCGGCGCTGAAGACGCACGTCAAGTGCGTCCTCGTCGTCCGGCGCGAGGGCGACGGGGTCCGCCACTACGCCCACGTCGGCACCGGCAACTACAACCCGAAGACGGCGCGTATCTACACGGACCTCGGACTCTTCACCTGCGACCAGGACCTGGGCTCCGACCTGGCCGAGATGTTCAACTACCTGACGGGCTACGCCCGCCCCACGGGCTTCCGCAAGGCGCTGATCGCGCCCCACAACCTCAGCGAGAGCATCCTCGACGAGATCGAGCGGACCATCGAGGCGCACAGCCCGGACACGCCGGCCAGGATCCGGCTGAAGATGAACTCCCTGCTCGACGCCAGGTCGATCCAGGCGCTCTACCGCGCCTCGCAGGCGGGCGTGACCGTGCAGGTCAACGTGCGCGGGATCTGCGCTCTGCGCCCGGGGGTGCCGGGCGTCTCGGAGAACATCGAGGTCACCTCGGTGGTCGGCCGGTTCCTCGAACACTCACGGATCTATTCGTTCGAGCGCCCGGGCGAGGACGAGCGCATCTACATCGGGTCGGCCGACCTGATGCCGCGCAACCTCTACAACCGGGTGGAGCTGGTCGTGCCGATCGAGGATGAACGGGTCCGCGCCGACCTGCTCGACGTGCTCGACCGCTCGCTGGCCGACAACATGAACGCCTGGGAGCTGCGGGAGGATGGGAGCTGGGAGCGCCGGGCCGTGGTCGGCGAGCCGCGCTCCGTGCAGCGCGAGCTGATGGACCGCCACCAGGCCCGGGCATCCGAGCCGGCCCACTAGCGCCTGCGGCATGGAGGGGCTCCGGCTCACGCATATCGGTGGGCCGACGCTCCTGATCGAGGCCGGGGGCTGGCGCCTCCTCACGGACCCGACCTTCGACCCGCCGGGCGGCGCCTACCGGTTCGGATGGGGGACCGGTTCGCGGAAGCTCGCCGGCCCGGCGATCGACTCGTCCGAGATCGGGCCGATCGACGCCGTGCTCCTGAGCCACGACCACCACGCCGACAACCTCGACGCGCGTGGCCGCGAGTTGCTCGAATCGGTGGATCTGGTCATCACGACCGCGTCCGGCGCCGCGCGCCTGGGGAGCGGAGCCCGGGGCCTCGAGCCGTGGGCGACGACGCGGCTGGAGAAGGACGGGCGAATGCCGATCAACCTCACCGCGACGCCGTGCCGCCACGGCCCGCCGCTGAGCCACCCCCTGGTCGGCGACGTGATCGGGTTCGGGCTCTCATGGGATGGGCGGGACCGAGAAGTGCTCTGGATTTCGGGCGACACGGTCCTCTACGACGGCGTGCGGGAGGTCGCCGACCGGCTGGACGTGGACACGGCCGTCCTGCACCTCGGCGGTGTGAGGTTCCCGGTGACCGGCCCCGTCCGCTACACGATGACCGGCCGGGACGCCGTCGCGATGTGCCGGCTTCTCCGCCCCCGCGTCGCGATCCCGATCCACTACGAGGGCTGGAAGCATTTCCGTGAAGGCCGAGAGGCGGTGGAGCGGGAGCTCGCGGACGCATCCGAGGACGTGCGCGAAGCAATTCGCTGGCTCCCGATCGGCGTGGCGGTCGAGATCTGAACGCGGCAAACTTCCGGACGTGATCTACGACGCGCAGGGGTGGTGGCTCCGCCAGGAGCCGGCGGTCGAGCCGACGGCCCCGCTTGCCGGGGACGCCTCGGGGGACATCGCCGTGGTTGGCGGCGGCTACGCCGGGATGTGGACCGCGTGGCTCCTGCGCGAGGCCGAACCGGAAGCGCGGATCGTCCTCCTGGAGTCCGGGCGCTGCGGCCACGGACCGTCGGGCCGCAACGGCGGCTTCGTCAACTCGATGTGGTTCAGCCTGCCGTCGATGCGCTCTCGCTTCGGCGACCCGGGCGCGATCGGCGTTGCGCGCGCCGCGCAGCGGGCGGTGGACGAGGTCGGGGAGTGGTGCGAGGCGCAGGAGGTCGATGCGTGGTACCGCCGCGGCGGCTACCTTCAGGTCTCGACGGCGCCCGCGTACGACGACACCTGGCTCCCGACGGTGGAGGCGTGTGAGCAGTTCGGCGACGCCGGGGCAGCGGCCGCGCTGAGCGCGACCGAGGTGCGGGCTCGATGCGCGTCTCCGATCTTCCGATCCGGGGCGCTCTTCCCAGGTTCGGCCACCGTGAACCCGGCGCGCCTCGCGCTGGGCCTGCGGGAGCGGCTGATCGCCGCGGGTGTTGAGGTGTACGAGAACTCGCGGGTTGCGGGCGTCCACTCCGGCCCCGACGGCGTCGAGGTGAGATCCGAGGGCGGCGTCCTGCGCGCCGGGCAGGTGGTGCTCACCGCGGGCGGAGCGCTCGAGGCAATGAGGCCACTCCGGAACCGCCTGACGGTGACGTCGAGCCACATGGTCATCACGGAGCCCGTCCCCGAGCTGATCCAGGAGATCGGCTGGACCGGCGGCGAGTGCATCACCGACGCCCGCCACATGCTCCACTACTTCCGGACCACCCCGGACGGTCGTATCGCGTTCGGCTGGGGCGGCGGCCGAGTGGTCCCCGGCGCCCGGCTGCACGGTCACGCCGAGGTCGACGCGCGGGTGGCCGTGGCGGTGATCCGGCATCTCATCCGCTTCTTCCCCGGCCTCGCGGGACGCCGGATCGAGCACGCGTGGGGCGGACCGATCGACGTCTCACCCAGCCACACGCCGATCGTCGGCAGCCTCTCGGAGCGGGTCCACTACGGCTTCGGGTTCACGGGAAACGGCGTCGGCCCCTCCCGGATGGTCGCTCACGCCCTCACCTCGCTCGCCCTCGACCGCCGCGACGAGCACTCCCGCCTCGCGATCGTCGAACCCGAGCCCCTGAGGGTCCCGCCCGAGCCGTTCCGCTACTTCGGCGGCCTGCTCATCCGCGATGCGCTGCTGCGCAAGGAGCGCGCAGAGGATCAGGGCCGCGACCCCGACCCGATCGCATCGTTCCTGGCCGGAATTCCCGAGCGGGTCGGGGTGCAGGTGGGGCGCTGAGCGTGCGGGGGGAGGGGAGGGAGGACCGCCCCCCGCCTCGCCGCAATCTCCTGAAATGACAAATCGACGGACCGAGCTCGGGGTGGCGATTCGGGGCCGTCGCGCACCCCGTTCGATTTTCATTTCAGGAGGACGCGGCGGAGCGGGGGGCGGTCCTCCCTCCCCTCCCATCGGCGCCGTGTCCCGGCGTACGATCGGAGCCGTGCCCCGGACGATCGCGCATCTGGACATGGACGCGTTCTACGTGTCGGTCGAATTGCTGCGGCATCCGGAGCTGGTCGGCAAGCCGGTCGTCGTGTCCGGCACCGGGCCGCGGGCGGTCGTCACGACGGCGTCGTACGAAGCGCGCAAGTTCGGCGTGGGCTCGGCGATGCCCGCGTCACGCGCTCGGCGGATGTGCCCCGACGCGCATTGGCTACCGCCCGACTTCGCGTACTACCGCGAGACATCGCGCAAGGTGATGGCCCTGGTCGGCGAGCTCGGGGTGCCGCTCGAGCCGCTGTCGCTCGACGAGACCTATCTGGACCTCTCGAGCGTGCCCGACCCGGTGGCGCAGATGAGCGCCCTCGTCCGCGGGATCCGTGACGAGCTCCATCTGGACGCGTCGGTGGGGATCGGCCCCAACAAGCTGGTAGCGAAGGTCGCTTCGGACGCCGAGAAGCCGCGTGGGTTCGTCGTCCTCACGCGCGAGCAGGCGGTCGCGCGGTTTGCGTCGGAGCCGGTCCGGCTGATTCCCGGGATCGGGCCGAAGACGGCCGAGCGCCTGCGCGGATACGGGGTCGAGACCCTCGGTCAGCTCCAGCGCTGCACCGTGCCGGGACTGATCGAGCGGTTCGGCGAGAACACCGGCCGCTCGCTCCACGAGCGCGCGCACTTCCACTCGGATTCGCCGGTCTCCACCGAACGCGAGACCAAGTCGCGCTCGGTCGAGGCCACGTTCGACGAGGACATCGCCGACCTCGCCGAGATGGAACTGATCGTCGGGAAACAGGCGGAACGGCTCGCGGGCGAGCTTCGCGACCGCGACATGGCCGGACGCACGATCGGCATCAAGGTGCGCACCGACGACTTCTCCACCTACACGCGCGTGCGCAGCATCGACCGCGTCACCAACGACGCCGAGACGATCGCATCCGTCGCCCTGCAGCTCCTGCGCGAGAACGCTCCCGAGCGCCCGGTGCGGCTCCTGGGCGTGCGGATGGCGTCGTTCGCCGAGGCCGGCTCAGAACCGGCCTCGGACGAGCCGACTCTCCTGACGCCGGGCTAGGCGGCGCCGAGTGGTCGACATAATGCGCTTGCACGGAAAGCGGGATGGTCGAACCGGTACGCAACGCTTCGTCGCGGTGGGTTTTCGCGCTGGTAGGTCGTATGGACACACAATCGCGAAAAGCCGAACCCTCGGGTGCTCGTGCTCTCGTAAACCGACGCCGCCAGCGCGGCGCCCTAGAGCCCGAGTTGCTTGACGCGCTTGGCCGTGTCCTCCAGGCCCCAGGCTTCGGTGATGCGACCATCGACCACGGTGAAGAAGTAGACCTCGTCGATCTGCTCCATGCGCTTCCCGGTGGGCTCCCCGCCGCGCCAGGGGCCGAGGTTCGTGCCCGAGCAGCGGAAGCGGCCGGCGACCCGGTCGCCCTCGGCGACGAGCTCGATCGTCTCCATCACGACGTCGGGGAAGGCGACGCGAAACGGCTCGATCCAGCGCCGCGCTCCGGCCGCCATCTCGGCCGAATAGAGCTCATCGATCAGCTCGAGCTTGCCGCCGTTCAGCACCTCGTCGATCAGGCGGCCGACGACCGCCTTGTTGTCCGCGTCGCTCACTCGCTCTCGTCGGCCAGAAGCGCCATCGCTGCATTACGGCCGTTGAGGCCGATGACGCTGCCGCCCGGATGGGTTGCGGCGCCGCAGAGGTAGAACCCCTCGACCGGGGTGCGGGGGGCGAGGCGGCGGTCCCACATCTGGTCCGGGAAGCATTCGCCCTGGAAGATGCAGCCACCCGTGAGGCCGATCCGCTCCTCGATGTCGGACGGGCCCAGCACCTCGTGCTCGAGGACCTGATCGCGGAACCCCGGCGCGTAGCGCTCGATCAGGCCGAAGACCTGGTCGGCGGCCTGGTCGCGCAGGCCGGCATCCCACGCGGCGACGTCCTTGTCGGCGGGCGCGTACTGGCAGAAGACGCTGATGACGTGGCGGCCCGGCGGCGCCACGCTCGGGTCGGCGGCCGTCTGGGAGTAGACCTCGGTGAACCCGACGCTGAGCTCGCCGCGATCGGCGGCCTCGAACGCCGCCTGCGCGTCGTCCAGGGACTCGCGGCAGTTGACGGTGCCGGCCAACGGCCACGTCTCGCCGCCCGTCGCGGTCCAGCGCGGGAGCTCCGCAAGCGCGGCGTTCAGCTTGAGCACCGGGCTGCGGACCTTCCACTCACGGAGGCGCTGTTCGAACTCACTCGGGACGCCGTTGCCGTCCAGCAGGCGCAGCGCGACCTTCGGGTCGGCGTTGGACACCACCGTGCGCGCGCGGATGAACGTCCCGTCCTCGAGCTCGACGCCCTCACCCGGCGTGATTCCGGCTACGGGAACGCCGCAGGCGATCTCGGCTCCGGCCTCGAGCGCCGCGTCGGCGATCGCGAAGCTGATCATTCCCAACCCTCCCTGGACGTAGCCCCACGCCCCAGGGGCATCGTTGAGCTCGCCCATGTGGTGCATCAGGTGCACCGCCGCCGTCCCGGGCGTGCGCGGGCCGCCCCACGCCGCGATCAGGCCCTGGCCGTAGAGGGCGTCCTTGATCCGCTGGTCGGAGACGCAATCGTCGAGGACGTCCGCGATCGACGCCTCGAACACGATGTCGATCAGCTCGCGCTCGCCGCCGAGGAGCTCCTCGATCTCCGCGCGGTCGGGTGAATCGCCCACCCAGGTGTCGCGCTCCCCCTTGCGGAGGAGTCTCCGGCACCGGTCGAAGCGCTCGTTGTAGTCGTGGTAGCCCTGGATGTCGGCCTCGGAGATCCCGAGGTCCCGCATGCCGGCGACGGTGCGCTCCGCGTCGCGCCAATCGGCGAACGCGGTGCCGTCGTCGAACGGGATGAACAGGGCCGGGTCCGCGATGGTGATCGAGATTCCCCGCTCGCGAAGGCCAAGCTCCGAGATGACCAGCGGATCGAGCAGGCCCGCCACGTAGGCGCACGGGCTGACGATGTAGCGCTCGTCGGAGAAAGGGCGCTCGAGCGTGGCGGCGCCGCCGACCCGCTCCCGACGTTCCAGCACCAGCACGCTCTTGCCGGCGCGGGCGAGATACGCCGCTGCGGCCAGCCCGTTGTGGCCGCCCCCGACCACGACGGCGTCCCAGTCGCGCGCAGCGAGGTCGGCAATCGGGTTCGGCAGCCCCAACTCGCCGAGCTTCTCGGCGACCGGATTCATCAGGAGCCCGCTACCAACGCGAGGTGACGACCTTCTTGCGCGTGTAGAACTCGACGGCGTCGCCCCCGTTCGCGTGCAGGTCGCCGTCGATCGAGTCCTTCCAGCCGGAGAACGGGAACCACGCGACGGGCGCCGCCACGCCGATGTTGACGCCGAGCATCCCGGCCTGGACGTCGTAGCGGTAGCGGCGAGCCGCGTCGCCCGATGTCGTGAAGATCGAGCCGGCGTTGCCGTAGCGCGAGCCGTTCACGAACTCGAGCGCGCCATCGAGGTCCGAGGCGCGAACCACCGTGAGCAGCGGCCCGAACAGCTCCTCGCGCGCGATCTCGGACTCGGGGTCGTCCGCCTCGACGATCGTCGGGCCGAGCAAGGTGCCACCTGGCCCGCCGTCGGACGCCTCGCGGCCGTCGAGGACCACCTCGGCGCCGGCGTCCGCGGCACGCTCGAGGGCGCCGACGACGCGCTCGCGCGCCTCCGGGCCCACCATCGGGCAGACCTCGACGCCCTCGGCGTCGCCGGGGCCGACGCCCAGTTCGAGCGCTGCCTCGCGCAGCGCAGCGATCACCTCGTCCTGGCGTCCGGCGTCACCGACCACGACGGCGACGGAGCCGGCGAGACAGCGCTGGCCGGCCGCCCCGAACGAGCTCGACATGATCGCGGGGATCGACTTGGACAGGTCGGCGTCCGGCATCACCACGAGCGAGTTCTTGGCGCCGCCAAGCGCCTGGCAGCGCTTGCCGGTCGCCGCCGAGCGCTCCGCCACGTACCGTGCGGTGGACGCCTGCCCGACGAACGAGATGGCGTCGACTCCGGGGTGGTCCAGAAGGCCGTTCACGGCGTCGTGGGCGCCATGGACCAGGTTCAAGACGCCGGGCGGGATCTCGTCGATCTCGGCGATCAGCTCGAAGATCCGCTCCGACGGGCGCGGGTCGCGCTCGGACGGCTTCAGGATGAAGGTGTTTCCGCACGCGATCGCGTAGGGGAGGAACCACAGCGGGATCATCGCCGGGAAGTTGAACGGCGTGATCGCGCCGACGACGCCCACCGGCTGGCGAACCATCTCGACGTCGATCCCGCCCGCGACGCCCTCGAGGTTCTCGCCCTTGAGCAGGTGCGGGATGCCGCAGGCGGCCTCCGTCGACTCGATCCCGCGCAGGACCTCGCCCCGCGCGTCGGCGAGCGTCTTGCCCATGTCCTCGGTGACGAGCCGGGCGATCTGCTCGTGGTTCGCCCAGAGTGCCTCGCGCAGCGCCATCACGGCGCGCGCCCGCTTCTGCGGGGCGGTCTGCCGCCAGCCCGGGAAGGCCTCGCGCGCGGCGCGGACGGCTGCGTCCACGTCGGCGTCGCTCGAGAGCGGGACGAGCGCCTCGACTTCGCCGGTTGCGGGATTGACGTCCTCGAGCGTCCCGTCCCCGGCGGCATCGACCCAGCCGCCTCCGACGAAGTTGCGAAGCGTGCGTGTCTCGGTTGCCGCGGGTTCCATGGTTCAGATGCCTCCATCCCTGGGGTCGTTCCCCCCGGTGTACTCCGAATAGGGATACCACCATTCCTTCGGGGCGATCTCCGTCTCGATGTGAACGTGCTTCGTTTCCTGAAATGCCTCGAGGCCCTCGCGCCCGAGCTCCCGGCCGAGGCCCGACTGCTTGAACCCGCCGAACGGGCCGGCGTCGTTGTCGGTCAGCGGGTCGTTGAACCAGACGGTCCCTGACTTGATCTCGCGCATGCAGCGCAGGACGGTCTTCAGGTCCTGCGTGTAGATGTTGGCGCCGAGCCCGAAGCGGGTTGCGTTGGCCAACTCGATCGCCTCGTCGAGCGACGAGACTGGAACGATCGGCGCGACCGGCCCGAAGGTCTCCTCGCTGAGCAGGTCGGTGTCGGCCGGCGCCCCGGTCACGACGGTGGGCGCGAAGAAGTGGCCGCGGTCGTGGCCGGCGCGATCGCCTCCAGCAACCACCTCGGCGCCGGCCGCGACGGCCGCCTCGACCTGCCGTTCGACCTTCTGGCGCTGGCCGGCGGAGACCATCGGCCCGACGTCGGTACTGCCGTCCATCGGGTCCCCGACGACCAGCGTCGACGTGTGATCGACGAACGCCTGCACGTAGTCGTCGTAGACATCGCTCATCACGTAGAAGCGCTCCGCGGAGGTGCAGACCTGTCCGGCGTTCAGGAACGCGGCCCAGGCACCGCCGCGCGCGGCCACGTCGAGGGCGGGAGCGACGTCGGAGCAGACGATGAACGGATCCTTCCCGCCCATCTCGAGGTTGACGCGCGCCATGCGGTCGAGACACGCGGCGGCGACCTTCTTGCCGGTCTCGACGGACCCGGTGAACGCCATGGCGTCGACCCGCTCGTCGGCCGACAGAGCGGCGCCCACATCGCCCGCGCCGGCGATGATGTTGACGACGCCGGCGGGCAGCGAGTCGAAGCACGACCCGATCGCCAGGGTCGAGAGCGGAGTCACCTCGGAGGGCTTGCAGACGGTGGTGTTCCCGGCCGCCAGGGCGGGCGCGAGCTTCCACGTGAGGAGCAGCAGCGGGTAGTTCCAGGGCACGATGCATCCGACCACGCCCAGCGCGTCCTTGACGACCAGCGCCAGCTGCGTCGATTCGATCGACGGGATCACCCGCCCGGCCGAATCGCGCCCGATCTCCGCGTAGTAGTCGAATGCGGCGGCCGTCCAGCCGACCTCGTCGGCGTTCTCGACGCGCGGCTTTCCGCCCTCCGAGGTCATCAGCTCGGCCAGCTCGTCGGTCCGATCGCGAAGCGCGGCGGCGACCTCGTGGAGCACTTCCGCCCGCTCGACGGCCGGGGTTCGTTCCCAGCCCGGGAACGCCTCGCGCGCGGCGGCGATCGCGGCGTCGAGCTGCTCCCCGGACGCGCTTCCCACCGTGGCCACGGGCTCTTCCGTGAACGGGTTCTCGACCGCGAGCGGATCGCCCTGGCCCGCCACCCGTTCCCCGTTGATCAGCAGGTTCGTCTCGATCGTCCCCACGCGGCGATCGTAGCGTTGCGGGACAATCCTTCCCGTACAACGTTCCCCTTGGCCAAGTGCCAAAACGATGAGAGGGGTTAGCGATTCGTGCCTAGTGGGTATGGCAGGGTCGTGATGCGGCTTGGACGGCTTGCGCGCCGGGGGAACAAGCGACAACGGGTGGATGTGCGACCCGGGTATGCTGCCCGCGACGTGGACGTGGTCGGAGAAGTGCGGAACGAGACCGCGGAAGGGGTCGAGATCGTCGTCCTGAGTGGCGAGCACGACCTCGGCACCGTCCCGCGGGTCAAGGAGGCGCTGGCCGGCGCCAGCTCCGACGGGAACTCGATCCTCGTCGACCTGTGCTCGGCCACGTTCGTCGACTCATCGATCCTGGGGGCGCTTCTGGAAGCGCGCCGCTCCGCTGTCGACGGCAACCGCGGTTTCGCGGTCGCCTGCAGCGGCGAAGCCGAACCGGTCCGCCGGGTGCTGGAAGTCACCGGTCTGGCCGACGAGCTTCCGGTGCATTCCACGCGCGACGCCGCCTTGGCGGCACTGGACGCCCAGGAGCCCTCTTGACCGCCGAGGCGACCGAGCTCCGGCTCGGCCTCGCCGCCCGGGCTGAGAACCTCGCGCTGGTTCGCCAGGCGCTGGCGGGCTTCGCCGACGCGATCTCGATAGGCGACGGGCCCCTCGCCGACCTGAAGCAGATCGCGACCGAGGCGTGCATGAACGCCGTGGTCCACGCGTATCCGGCCGTGGGCGAGGAGGGCCGGATCGACGTGACGGCAATCGCGAGCGACGGCACGGTCGAGCTGCGGGTCCGGGACTGGGGAGTGGGCTTCCGGCCCCGCCCGGCCGAGCCCGACGGATCACTGCGCCTCGGCCTGCCCCTGATCGCCACGGTCGCGGAGAGCTTCGAGATCGCGAGCCCCGCCGACGGCGGCACCGCGCTCGTCGCCCGAGTCCGCATGGCCGACTCGGACGGGAACGGTGAAGTGCCGACCCGACCGGCGCCGCCCCGCGAGGCCGAGTTGGCGATCACCGCCGGCACGTCCGCCCGCCCCGTGATCGCGCGGGTGCTGGCCATCGCCGCCACCAGGGCGGGCTTTTCGCTCGAACGTATGTCCGACGGCGTCTTGCTGGGCGATGCGATCGCGGCGGGAAACGTCTCCGACTTCGCCGAGCACCAGGTCGGGATCGCCATCGAGGAATGCGGGCCGAACCTGTGCGTCAGGGTCGGGCCGTTCGTCGAGGGCGGCGCGCAGCGCATGCTCGAGCGCATGGAGCTGCCGGGCCTGGGCGTTTCGATCACGAAGCTCGCGAGCCGCGTCGAGGTCGAGTCGGACAACGCCGGCCAGTACCTCGTGATCGAGATCGCGCCCTAATACCACCAACCGCAGCGAGGACGGGGTGAGAGGAGCCGCCCCCCGCCTCGCCGCGATCCTCCTGAAATGAAAATCGAACGGGACGCCGCGGCGGCCCCGAATCGGGCCACCGCGGGTTGGCCCCGTCGATTTGTCATTTCAGGAGATTGCGGCGAGGCGGGGGGCGGCTCCTCTCACCCCGTCCCCCCGGACGCTCGGGCTACTCGGGGCCCGGCACCTGTTCGCGCACGGCGTCCAGGGCGCGGCGCAGCAGGCGTGAGACGTGCATCTGGGAGATTCCTACCCGCTCGGCGATCTCCGACTGCGTGAGGTCCTCGACGAACCGCAGGTTGAGGATCGTGCGCTCGCGCTCCGGCAGCAGCGCCAGGGTCCGCTGGATCGCCTCGCCGTATTCGACCGTTTGGAAGGCCGGGTCCTCGTCCCCGATCGTGTCGGCAAGCACCGCCGCGTCGTCGTCGGGGCCGACCGCGGCATCGAGTGAGTACGGCCGGCGGGCGCTCGCCGCCTCCATCGCCTCGAGCACCTGCTCGAGGTCGAGCCCGGTGTGGTCGGCGACGTCGGCGGCCGATGGCGCGCGCCCCAGCTTGGTGGGCAGTGTGTCGACGGCGCGGTCGATGTCCGCGATCCGTTCCTGGAGTCCGCGCGGCAGATGGACCTGGCGGCCGCGGTCGCGGAAGTGCCGCTTGAGTTCGCCGAGGATCGTCGGCGCCGCGTAGCTCGCGAACGTGTAGCCCAGCGTGGGGTCGAAGCCCTCGATCGCCTTGACGAGGCCCAGGCTGGCGACCTGATGCAGGTCCTCGGTGGGCTCGGGGCCGCCTGCATAGCGGTTGGCCAGGCTCCGCGCCAAGGGCAGGAAGCGGTCGACCAGTTCCTCGCGGACCGCCTGATCGCGGGTCCGGTGATAGCGCTCGAGCAGCAGACGCTCGTCAGCCAGTCGCTCGCCCGCCCCGGGTCCCGGTCCCTCGGTCATCCGGGCTCAGTATCGCAGCGAGGTATTTGCTTGCGACTAGGCCTTGGCGGGATCGGCGGCCACGGTCAGGGCCTCACCGGTCTCCTGCTCCGGCTGCACCGCGGCGAGCCGCTCCGCTCGCCGCTGCTGCCAGATCACGAGAGCGACAGCGGCGACGGTGACGACGAACAGCATCGTGGCCAGGACGTTGACCTGGATCGGAATCCCGCGCAGCGCAACACCGAAGATGTAGAGCGGGAACGTCTCGGTGGTGCCCGAGTTGAAGTTCGAGATCACGAAGTCGTCGATCGACAGGGCGAAGGCGAGGAGCCCGGCGGCGATCACCCCTGGCGCGAGCAGCGGCAGGGTGACGTGGCGGAACGTCTGCAGCGGGGTCGCGCCGAGGTCGGCCGCCGCCTCCTCGATTGAGCGGTCGAAGCCGATCAACCTCGAGCGAACCACAACGACCACGAAGCTGATGCAAAACATCACATGGGCGATCAGCAGGGTGGTGAAGCCGAGCGCGAAACCCGAAACGACGAACATCGAGAGCAGCGACGCGCCGATCACGATCTCGGGAGTCGCCATCGGCAGCACGATCAGCAGGTTGGTGGCGGTGCGGCCACGGAACTGGTATCGCACCAGCGCCATCGCCATCAGCGTTCCGATGGCCGTCGCGACGAGCGTGGTGAGCGCCGCCAGTTCGATGGACCGGAGCATCGCCTCGTTCAGCTCGGGAATCGAGAACGCCGTTTCCCAGTACTCGAGCGTGAACCCTCCGTCCAAGGCGAAGTTGAGCCGGTCCCGGGGCGTCTCGCCGAACGAGAAAATGGCGATCACCGCGATCGGGACGAGCATGTACGCGACCGCGACTCCGGCATAGATCATGAGCGCGTTGTGGCGCAGCCAGGCCCACGCGGAGCTCATCAGCCTCGCGCCTCCTCGTCCTCGCCCATGAACGCACCGGTCCCGGCGACACGGATGTAGATGAACACCACGGCCAGGATCGCGGCCATCATGATGAACGAAAGCGCAGCGGCGTCCGGGTAGTTGCGCTCGTTCAGGTACAGCGACTGGATCTTGTTGCCGATCATCGCTTGGTTCGGGCTGCCGAGCAGGTATGCGTTCACGTAGTCACCGAACGCGGGGATGAACGTGAGCAGCACCCCGGCGACGATTCCGGGCGCCGTCAGAGGCAGGGTCACGCGCACGAACGCCTGGCGCGCCGACGCGTAAAGATCCTTCGCGGCCTCGATCAGGCTGAGGTCGATCCGCTCGAGGCTGGCGTAGATCGGCAGGACCATGAACGGCAGGAAGTTGTAGGTCAGGCCGGCGATCACCGCGCCGGAGGTGGCCAGGACGCGCCCGTCGTCGGGGACGAGCGCCAGGACCTGGAGGACGTCGACGACAGGGCTCGAGTCGCTCAGGATCGTCTTCCAGGCGATCGTCCGGATGAGGTACGTCGTGAAGAACGGTGCGATGACCGCGAACAGGAGGAGCAATCTCCAACGGGGGCTTGCACGAATCGCGATCGCATACGCCAGCGGATAGGCGATCAGGAGCGCGAAAATCGTCGCCGCTCCGGAATACAAGAACGTTCGGATGATCTGGTCGCCGCGCCCCTCCAGCGCATCGGGGAAGTTCGCCCACTCCCAGGTGAACTCGAAGCCCGCCGTGAACGAGCCGGAGCGCAGCGCGAGCTCCGCCATGAAGTACATCGGGATGACGAAGAAGACGACGAGCCAGATCGCGCCGGGGCCGAGCAGCCCGTATGGAATCAGGCGCTGGCGGAGAGTCTTTTTCGAGTTCTTCTGCATCGTTGCTCGTCCTCCCGGCAGGCCCCTGCGGGGTCAGCCCGAGACGATCTCCTGGAAGGCCTCGGTGACCTCCTGGATGTCGAGATCGTCGCCCGGCGGTTCGGTGAGCGGATAGCAGTCCTTGATGTACTCATCGCTTGGGAAGATGAGCGGGTTCTTGGCCAGCGCCGGGTCCCGCTTCTCGAGGATCTCCTTGACTCCCGAAACTGGCGTGACGTAGTTCACGAACGCGGCGATATCCGCCTGCACCTCGGGCGTGTAGGCGAAGTTCATCCACTCGAGCGCAGCGGCCGTGTTGGGCGCGCCGTTCGGGATGACCATCATGTCGAACCACAGGTTGCAGCCCTCCTCGGGGCGGCGCCATTCGACGTTGTCGCGACCGATGAGGTAGCCGTCCCCGGACCATCCAATGGCCGCCACCGCGTTGCCGCTGGTCATGTCTTCGGTGTACTCGTTGCCCGTGAAACGGCGGATCTGACCCGAGTCCACCGCCTCCGAGAGCTTGTCGATCGCTGCCAGCCAGTCGTCCTTGGTCGCGTCCTCCATGTTCACGCCCATGCCCCTCATCACCATCGGGACGGTGTCGCGCATCTCCGAGAGCATCGTCACGCGGCCGGAGTACTTGGGGTCGAACAGGTCGTTGACCGAGGTGATCTCGTCGGCCTCCTCGGTGTTTACCCAGATGCCCGTCATCCCTCCCTGCCACGGGATCGAGAACTTGTGATCGGGGTCGTACGCCCCCTCGGAGCTGAACTGCGGCGAGAGGTTGTCGAGCGTTGTCGAGATGGCCGCCGGATCGATCTCCTGCAGGTAGCCGAGCCTGAACATCTGAGCCGCCATCCAGTCGGTGACGACGAACATGTCGCGTTCCCCGGTTTCTCCCTGGTCCAGCAGGGGCTGGACCTTGCCGAAGAATCCGACGTTGTCGTTGACGTCCTCGATGTAATCGACCGAGACGCCGGTCTTCTTCTCGAACTCGGCGATGGAGCCGTCCTTGCCCGGGTCGATGTATCCCGGCCAGGTAGAGATGGTCAGATCGCCTTCGACCGGGCCGGCCTCCGCGGTCTCGACCTCGCCTCCACTGGGGCCACCGACGACCCCGCCGCAGGCCGCCAGCCCGATTGTCAGAGCGAGCACCCCGGCGGCGATCGACAACCGGCGCATGGTCAGGCAGCGCCGGCGCTGGTGGGCAGCGGTGATTCCTTGATCAGGTGGATGTGCTCGGGCGCCCAGCTCAGGCGCACGTCGGCGCCCCCGCCCGGTAGCCGGTTGCGCTCGTTCTCGTCGGCGTTCGGGACAAGAATCGTCATCGGGACGTCGCCCGCGAGGCGGACGACGATCTGAGTCGCGGTGCCCAGGTACACGGAGGACTCGACCGTCCCCTCGACCGACGGCCATCCGTCGCGGGTCGAGTCCTCCGTGCGGACGATTTCCAGCTTTTCGGGCCGGACTACGGCGTGACAGCGTTCGCCGGTGACGAACCCATCGCCGGACGCTTCGATTTCGACCCCGGCATCGAGCCGAACCCGCGTGTGGTCGCCGCCGCCGTGCTCGACGACGGCGGGCATCAGGTTCGAGACGCCGATGAATCCGGCGACGAACGTGCTCGCGGGGCGCTCGTAGACGGCTTCGGGGTCCGCCACCTGCTCGACCTTCCCGCGGTTCATCACCGCGATCCGGTCGGACATGGTGAGCGCCTCCTCCTGGTCGTGGGTCACGTAGACGAACGTGATGCCCACCTCACGCTGGATTCGCTTCAGCTCGATCTGAAGGCCCTTGCGCAGCTTCAGGTCCAGCGCGCCCAGGGGCTCATCCAACAGGAGGACCTTCGGCAGGTTCACCAGCGCTCGCGCCAGGGCCACACGCTGTTGCATCCCGCCGGACAGCTGGTTCGGCCTCCGATTGGCTTCGGCAGCGAGGCCCACGCGCTCGAGCTCGGCCGCGACCCGCTTGTCGATCTCCTGCTTCGGGACCTTCTTGCGCTTTAGGCCGAAGCCCACGTTCTCGCCGACGCTCAGATGCGGAAACAGGGCGTAGCTCTGGAAGACCGTGTTGGTGGGCCGCTTGAACGGCGGCAGGGCGGCCACGTCGTCGTCGTCGATCATGACCTTGCCGGCGTCCGGCTGCTCGAACCCCGCGATCATCCGCAGCGTCGTCGTCTTGCCGCAGCCCGACGGACCGAGAAGCGTGAAGAACTCGCCGCCCCCGAGCTCCAAGTTAAGGTCGTCGACCGCCGCAAGCTCGCCGAAGCGCTTCGTCACACCCTCGAGCTTGACGCTGGACTTCGTTGCCCCGGCGCTGAGGTCGCTCTTGCTCGGCTCGTCCAATCTCTCTCTGCTCTCTCGTCCCTGAATGGGGACCTACGCCGGGCTGTCCAGCCCGGCGACGGCTCTCTCGACGGTCAGGCTATGCGCCCGGGCAGGTTCTGGCAAGTATCAAAACCTTCAAAACGTCCAACAGCCATTGTCCTAATGGTATAAACGCCTAGGGAAGTCTTGAACCAGAAATCGCTTGCCTGGCCCCTTTTGTGTGGATACCTTTGTACGGAACGTCAGTCAACCCCACGAGCCACCGCGGAGGAAAGAATGGCCATCACGACCGCGACCCCCAGCGCAACCGAGACCGGCGCCGACCTGCAGGAGCTCGCCCGCAGGCACCTGTGGCTGCACTTCACGCGCATGGGCGGCTTCGACGCCGACCATCCGATCCCGATCATCGCCCGCGGCGAGGGCGCCTACGTCTTCGACGAGCACGGCAACCGTTACCTGGACGGGCTCTCGGGCCTGTTCTGCTCCAACGCCGGCCACGGCCGCGCCGAGATCGGCGAGGCCATGGAGCGCCAGGTGCGGGAGCTCGACTTCGTCACCAACTGGAGCTACGCGCACCCCCGCGCGATCGAGCTGGCGACCCGCATCGCCAAGCTGGCGCCCGGCGACCTGAACCACGTCTTCTTTACGTCGGGCGGCTCCGAAGCCGTCGAGTCGGCGCTGAAGCTCGCGCGCCAGTACTTCCGCGTCACCGGCAAGGGCCAGAAACACAAGGTGATCGCCCGCGAGGTCGCCTACCACGGCACCACGATGGGCGCTCTCATGGCCACCGGCATCAGCGGGCTCCGCGCCCCGTTCGAGCCGTTCGCACAGGGCGGCTGCCACGTCCCGAACACGAACTCCTACCACTGGCCGGCCGACCGCGACCCGCTCTGGGCGGCCGAGCAGATCCGGGAGCGGATCGAGTTCGAGGGCCCGGAGACGGTGGCCGCGGTGATCCTCGAGCCGGTCCAGAACGCCGGGGGCTGCATCCCGCCGCAGGAGGGATACTTCCAGCGGGTTCGGGAGATCTGCGACGAGCACGACGTCCTGCTGATCTCGGACGAGGTGATCTGCGCCTGGGGCCGGCTCGGCCACTACTTCGGCTGCGATCGCTACGGCTACCAGCCGGACATCGTCACCTCGGCGAAGGCGCTGACCTCCGCGTATGCCCCGATGGGAGCGATGATCGCCTCGGAGCGCCTGTACGAGCCGTTCAGCACGGGCACGACCTCGTTCGTGCACGGGTTCACGTTCGCCGGACACCCGGTCGCCGCGGCCGCCGCGATGGCGAACCTCGACGTCTTCGAGCGCGAGGACCTGTGCGGCAACGTGCTCGCCAAGGAGGACGAGTTCCGCGCTCTGCTCGACGGCCTCCGCGACATTCCGATCGTCGGCGACGTGCGCGGCGCCGGCTACTTCCATGCGATCGAGCTGGTCAAGGACCAGGACACCAAGGAGGGCTTCTCGGACGAGGAGTCCGAGTCGCTCCTGCGCGGGTTTCTCTCGGGCGAGCTCTATCGCCGCGGGCTGATCTGCCGCGCCGACGACCGCGGGGACCCCGTGCTCCAGCTCGCCCCGCCGCTGATCTGCGGCACCGAGCACTTCCAGGAGATCGAATCCGTGCTCCGAGGAGTGCTGACGGAGGCCGCGGAGCGGCTCTAGGACGGGCCGGGCGGGGTCGGGAGGCAAAGCGGTGCTGACGGTCGCCTCACTGGCCTCCGATTGCGGCCTGACGCTGGTCGCGGGCGAGGAGAACAGCGGTCGGCCGCTCCGCTGGGTCCACGCCACCGAGCACGAGGATCCGACCCCCTGGCTCTCGGGCGGGGAGTTGGTCCTGACCACGGGCTACAACCTCGATACGGCCGCGAAACAGCGCACGTACCTCGAGCTCCTGGCGTCGAAGGGGGTGGCCGGCATGGGCTTCGGCATCGGCTTCGACCACAAGCGCCTGCCCAAGGCGATCCGCGACACGGCGGACAAGGTCGGCATGCCCCTGTTCGAGGTGCCGTACGAGATGCCGTTCATCGCGATCACGGAGCGCGCCGCCTCGCGCCTCGTCAACGAGCAGTACGACGTGCTCGAGCGGGGGTCGAAGGTGCACGAGCGCCTCGAGCGCCTGGTGATCGACGGCGGCGGGCTCGAGGAGATCACGGCTCAGGTCGCCGGCGCGCTCGCCGGCGCGGCGATGGTGTTCGACGGGGCCGGCAAGCCCGTGGCCCGCCACCCCCAGCGTGGGACGCCGAATGCCGACGAGGCCGGTGCGATCGGCGCCGAGCTGGTCGAACGCTCGGGTGCGGACGGCGCTCATGCATTCGAGCCCGAGGCGACCGGCGACCGCGCCCTGGCGGTGCCGGTGCCCGGCCCACGCGGTGCACCCCCGGCGGGCTGGCTCGTGGTCGTCTCGGACAACGGCCCGCTGGGTGACTTCGAGCGCTTGATCGCCGGCCAAGCGTCGATCGTCGTGGGCCTGGAGCTGATGCGCGAGCGGGTCGTGCGCGAGACGGAGCGGCGGCTCGCCGGTGACCTGCTGGCCGATGCCCTCTCCGGCCGGCTCGACGCCGAGGAGCTCTCCGGCCGGTTGCGCCCCTTCGGGGTGCACTCGGAGGCCGCGGTCCTGGTGTTCGAGCTGGACGACCCGCCCGCAGCCGAGGCAACGCTGGAGGCCGCGCTTGCGGATGCCGGCGTTCCCGCCCTCGTGGCCACGAGCGCCGCCGCCGGGCGCGCGCTGCTGTGCGCCGTGATCGAGGGGTCCGTGCGGGACCCCGTTACGGTCGGCAGGCAGGTGCGCGCAGCCCTGATCGACGCCCACCCCGACCTCCGGGTCGCAGCCAGCAGGTCGGTCGGCCTCAGCTCGCTGCGCCGCGCGTTCCACGAGGCGCGCTGCGCGCTGGAGGCGACATCGTTGAACGGCGCCGGTCCCGACGTGGCGTCCTACCGCGATCTCGGGGCCTTCACCCTCCTCCTGGCGCTGCAGGACGACGAGGCCCTCCGGCTCTACAGCGACGGGCTCCTCGAGCCGATTCAGCGCGGCGAGGGTGAGTACGGTGGCGAGTTGCTGCGTTCGCTCGAGGCGTTCATCGAGAACAACGGGAACTGGGAGCGGGCCGCGCGCCAGCTCTACTGCCACCGCCACACTCTGCGCTATCGGATCCGGAAGATCGAGGAGTTGACGGGTAGGGATTTGTCGAGGGCCACGGATCGCATCGAGCTGTGGCTGGCACTTCGAGCGCGGGAGCTGGTGAGGTAACAGGTGAAGGTAGGAGTCCCAACCGAGATCAAGACGGACGAGTACCGCGTCGCGTTGACACCGATCGGCGTTCGGGAGCTGGCCGAGCACGGGCATGAGGTGATCGTCCAACAGGGCGCCGGAGAGGGCTCGGCGATCAAGGACTCCGACTACGAGGCGCAGGGCGCGCGGATCGTCCCGACCGCCGAGGATGTCTTCGGCGAGGCCGAGCTGATCCTTGGCGTCAAGGAGCCCCAGCCCGAGGAGGTCGCGCTGCTGCGGCCCGAGCACACCCTGTTCACCTATCTCCACCTGGCGCCTGCGCCGGAGCTGACCAAGGGGCTCTGCGCAACCGGAGCGACGTGCATCGCGTACGAGACGGTCGAGGACCGCCAGGGCCGCCTTCCACTCCTCGCGCCGATGTCGGAGATCGCGGGGAAGATCGCGACCCAGGCGGGAGCCTTCATGCTCGAGAAGCCCCTCGGCGGGCGCGGGATCCTGCTGGGCGGGGTGCCGGGCGTGGCCTCGGCGAACGTGATGATCATCGGCGGCGGCGCGGTCGGGATGAACGCGGCGTTCATCGCGATCGGGATGGAGGCCGACGTCTTCGTCTACGACAAGTCGATCGATCGCCTCCGCGATCTCGACATCGCCTTCGGGGGACGCGCGTCCACCGTCTTCAGCTCGACCCTGTCGATCGAGGAGCGGCTGCCCGACGTGGACCTCGTGATCGGTGGGGTGCTCGTCCATGGCGCACGCGCGCCGCACGTGGTCAGCCGGGCGCAGCTCGGTTTGATGAAGCCGAGCGCGGTCCTCGTGGATGTCGCGATCGACCAGGGCGGTTGCTTCGAGACCTCGAAGCCCACCACGCATTCGGACCCCACCTACGAGGTCGACGGCATCATCCACTACTGCGTCGCGAACATGCCGGGCGCGGTGCCGATCACGTCCACCTACGCGCTCACCAACGCGACGCTTCCCTACATGCTTTCGCTCGCCAACCACGGCGTCGTCGAGGCGGTGCGGCGCAACCCCGGTCTCAAGCCTGGCATCAACGTCGCCGGCGGCAAGGTCACGCACAGCGCCGTGGCCGAGGGCGTCGGCATGGAGTACTCATCGCCCGAGCAGGTTCTCGGGTTCGAGATGCCGGTGAACGGCGCCTCACCCGACGGAGCGGGGCGACCGCCGCCCGCGCGATGCCGGGCTCAAGCTAGGCAGCCGGCAGACACCAGATCAAAGCGACCGAGGGGAGAAAGATGGCGACCGCAACGGCAAGCAAGCTGCAGAACTTCATCGACGGGGAGTTCGTCGATCCGGCCGACGGGGGCGCCGAGGACGTCATCAACCCCTCCACGGGGGAGGTGATCGCCCAGGCGCCGCTCTCGAGTGCCGAGGACGTCGACCGCGCCGTGATGGCGGCGCGCAAGGCGTTCGATTCGTGGTCGCGAACCACGCCTCGGGACCGGTCGGAGATGCTGCTGAAGCTCGCCGACGCGATCCTCGAGCACGGCGACGAGTTCGCCGACCTCGAGTCCGCCGACGCCGGCAAGCCCCGTCAGGCATTCGTGGACGAGGAGCTCGAGATGTGCGCGGACAACCTGCGGTTCTTTGCCGGCGCGGCCCGCAACCTCGAGGGCAAGTCAGCCGGCGAGTACGCCGCGGGGCGTACCTCGTTCATCCGTCGCGAGGCCGTCGGCGTCGCGGCGCAGATCACGCCCTGGAACTACCCGCTGATGATGGCCATGTGGAAGATCGGCCCGGCGTTCGCCGCCGGGTGCACCTCGGTGCTGAAGCCGGCCGAGAACACACCGCTCTCGACCTTCAAGCTCGCCCAGGTCGCGGCGGAGATCCTCCCGCCCGGCGTCCTCAACGTGGTCGGCGGGCACGGCGAGCCGGCCGGCGCGTCCCTCGTTACCCATCCCGAGGTGGACATGGTCTCGCTGACCGGTTCGCCCGAGACCGGGAAGTGGATCGCCAGGGCCGCGTCCGACACCCTCAAGCGGGTCCATCTCGAGCTGGGCGGCAAGGCGCCGGTGATCGTCTTCGACGACGTCGAGCTCGAGACCGCCCTCGAGACGATCGCCGGTACCGCCCTGTTCAACGCCGGTCAGGACTGCACGGCGGCGACGCGCATCCTCGCGGGTCCCAAGGTCTACGACGAGGTGGTGGGCGGCCTGGTGGAGGAGGCCCAGGGCTACAGGATCGGGGACCTCGACGATCCCGAGACGACGCTCGGGCCGGTGATCTCCGAGCGGCAGCGGGAGCGGATCGAGGGCTTCTTCGAGCGCAGGCCCGGGCACGCGGAGATCGTGACCGGCGGCAGGCAGGCCGACCGGCCCGGCTTCTACATTGAGCCGACGGTGGTCGCGAACCTGGAACAGGACGACGAGATGGTCCAGAACGAGATCTTCGGACCGGTCATGACAGTCCAGCGCTTCGAGGACGAGGCCAAGGCGGTCGAGTGGGCGAACGGCACCCGTTACGGGCTGGCCGCATCGGTCTGGACTCGCGACATCGGCCGGGCGCACAGGGTGGCGAACGCCCTGCGCTTCGGGGCCGTGTGGATCAACGACCACATCACGATGGCGTCCGAGATGCCACACGGCGGCTACAAGCAGTCAGGTTATGGCAAGGACATGTCGATGTATTCGGTAGAGGACTACACGAACATCAAGCACGTAATGATCAATCTCGAGTAGAAACCGCGGGGGTTGATGGGAAACCGGGGTACGCGAGCCGGGGGGCATCCAGAAAACGAAATCGATGAGCGGCTGCTGAACGCCGCGAGTCAGGTCATCCGCGAGGCGGGCTGCGAAGGCCTGACGCGGGAGGCGGTTGCGGCGGGCGCCGACGTGCCCGTCAAGGAGGTGCCGGAGCCCTGGGACCTCTTCGCTGCCGTGATCCGGCACGACGAGGCCCAGTTCAACGCGATCGTCGACAAGGCGGTCGGCGCGACCGACGTGCCGACCGAGCAGGTGCTCGCCCTCATCGAGGCGTGCGTCAACGACTTCGACTGGTCCTACTGGATCGAGCTCTGGAGCCTGGCCCTGCGGGACGAACGAGCGCGCGAGCTCCGAGAGGAGCTCGACGAGAGCTTCCGAATGCGCCTCGAGCAGCTGATCCAGGATGGGCAGGAATCGGGTGACTTCGACGTGCCCGACCCGGCCTCGACGGCGATCGCGATCGCGACGTTGATCGACTCGCTCGCGGTCGATGCCACCCTTCGCGACGACACCGTCTCACCCAACTACATGTTCGGGGCATCCGCGTCGGTCGCGAGCCGCCTGCTGGGCGCCGAGCTGAAGATCCGAAACCGGTTGGACGATGCCTGAGCCGCCGGCGAGAGTCCCCTGGGACGCCGTGGTGGAGGCGGCCGCGCGCCGCATCCGTGAGGATGGGATCGGGCGCCTCGACCTCACCGAGATCGCCGGCGAGCTGAACGTGTCGCCCGAGGCCGTCACGTACTGGTTCGGGAACGAGACCGAGGTGCTGATCTCGGTCATGCAGATCCGCCAGCGCTGGTTCCTCGATCAGGCCGACGCGAGACTCGCGCAGCTCCCCACCTACGCGGAGCGAATGAATGCTCTGATCGAGCTCTGCGTCGCGGACTACGACGTGGCCTACTGGATCGAGCTGTGGAAGCTCGGCCTTCGCGACGGGCGTGCCCGCTCGGCGCGGCAGACGCTGCGCGGCGCCTATCGCGACCTGTTCGCGCGCTTGATCCGGGCCGGGCAGCGGAACGGCGAGTTCGCGCAGGTCTCGCCCGACCAGGTGGCGTTGGTCATGGTCTCGCTCGTCGTCGGGCTCTCGGTCGAGGTCACGGTGAGCGATGCGAGCCTGGCCGAGAGGATGCGCGCCATCCTCACCGAGGTCAGCGAGCGGCTCCTCGACGTAGAGCTCTCGGGCTAGGTCGCGATGCGCGAGCGCCGGCGCAGCCGCCGGAAGCGCCGGTCGCGCAGGATCCGGCGGGCGGCGTTGTGACCCGAAGCCGCCATGACCCCGCCGCCGGGATGGGTCCCGGCGCCGCAGAGGTAGAGGCCGTCCACCGGCGTCGCGTACTGCGCGATCGCGGGGGAGGGGCGCATGAACGCCATCTGGTCGAGGCCTTGCTCGCCCTGGAAGATCGAGCCGTCCACGAGGCCGAAGATCCGCTCCAGATCGGGCGGGGCCAGAACCTCGCGTTCGACGATCGCGTCGGGCACGTTCGGGGCGTAGCGAGCGAGGTGCTCGACGCAGGCGTCGGCGTACCGTTCGCGGGCATCGCCCGCCCAGGCCTCCTCCGACGGCGGGCCGTACTGCGTGAACATCGTCATCACGAAGCGGCCGTCGTCCGTGAGCGAGGTGTCGACGGCCGACGGCAGCTCCGCCTCGACGTACGGGTTCTCGGCCGGCCGCCCGAGGGTGGCGTCCTGCCAGGCTCGCTCGAGGTAGTCGATCGAGGGGCAGAGGTTGACGCCGGTGGTGAGCAGCAGGCCGGCCTCTTCGTCGCTCACGCCCTCGTACCTGGGCGCCTCGGAGAGCACCATGTTGATCTTCACCGACCCGCCCCGCGTGCGATAGCGGCGCATGTCGCCGGCGATCTCCGCCGGGAAATGCTCCTCGCCCGCGAGGTCGAGGATCGTGGTCTTCGGGTGAGCGCCCGACGCCACGATCGGCGCGCGGAGGGACTCCCCGGAGGCCAGGGTCACGCCCACGGCGCAGCCGTCGCGAATGTCGATCGAAGCAACCTCGGCCTCGGTGCGGATCGTCGCGCCTGCCGCCTCCGCCGAGCGGGCGAGGGCCTGCGAGATCGCGCCCATGCCGCCCATCACCTGTCCCCAGGCACCGGAGATCCCATCGAGCTCGCCGAGCGCGTGGTGGAGAAGGTTGTACGCGGTGCCGGGGTCCGGGGCCCCGCCCAGACGCCGACGACGCCAGTCGACGCCAGGGATCCCTTGAGCCCTTCGAGCTCGAAGTAGTCGTCGAGCAGATCGCCCACCGACATCGTGAAGATCCGGACCAGCTCATGCAGCTCGCGGGCGGCCGAGGCCCGCGGCGCGACCGGCGTCACGAAGCAAGGAGGCGAGGTCACCGGGGCGCTTGGACCCGAGGGCGGGCGCCTCGCGCAGCAGCATCGGACGGAGGAAATCGGCGGCGCGCATCAGCAGCGCCTCGAACTCGGGGTAGGCGGCCGCATCGGCAGCGGACTGGCGCGCGATGGACCCGGAGGTGCGCTCCGTCTCGTCGAAGAAGAAGATCGGCCCGTCGCCGGTGAGCGCAGCGTAGGCGGGGTCGAGAGGGACCGCGCGATAGCCGTAGTCGTGGAGGCGCAGGTCACGAATCACCTTGGGCTGGAGCATCGAGACCACGTAGGAGGCACGCGAGATGCGGGCGCCGGGCCAGACCTCCTCGGTGACGCAGGCGCCACCGAGGAGGTGCCGGCGCTCCAGCACGCAGACGTCCAGTCCGCCACGGGCCAGGTAAGCGGCCGTGGTCAGGCCGTTGTGGCCGCCGCCGACGACGATCGCATCGAAGTCGCGACGCCCCCCGTTGGCGCGGTCTGACGTCCGTTTGTCTGGGCGGGCGGGGTCTGCGTGGCGGTCGGCTCCATGGCGCGGGAGACTAGCACAATAATGCGATTGACTACAAGGTAAACTGGCCGAATGAACGAAAGCAGGCACGAGATGACCGACCACCAGGCCCTCGCAAAGGCCCACCTGATGCTCCACTTCACCGATATGGCGGCCTACGCCGAGCGCCCGATCCCGATCATCGAGCGCGGCGAGGGCTGCCGCGTGATCGACGAAGCCGGTAACCGCTACATCGACGGCCTCTCCGGCCTCTACTGCACGAACCTCGGCCACTCGTACGGGGACGAGCTGGGCAGCGCGGCCCACGAGCAGATGCGTGCGCTGCCGTTCACCAGCAACTGGACCGTCGCGCATCCGCGCTCGATCGAGCTGGCCGCGCGCATCGCGGACCTGGCGCCCGAAGGGCTCGAGCGCGTGTTCTTCACCTCCGGCGGCTCCGAGGCCGTCGAGTCCGCGTGGAAGCTGGCGCTGCAGTATCACCAGGCGAACGGCGAGCCCGGGCGCCGCAAGGCGATCGCGCGCAAGGACGCGTATCACGGGGTGACGCTGGGCGCCCTCTCGTTCACGGGCATCCCGGTGTGCCGCGACCCGTTCGAGCCGATGGCGATCCCGGTCACGCACGTCTCGAACACCAACGCCTACCGGCATCCCGATGGGGAGGACGAGGCGCGGTTCACTGCGGCGCTGCTGGAAGAGGTGGATACCGCCATCACCGAGGAGGGCCCGGAGACCGTGGCGATGCTGATCGCCGAGCCGGTTCAGAACGCCGGGGGCCCTCGTGCCACCGGCGGGCTACTGGCAGGGTCTACGCGAAATCTGCGACCGGCACGGCGTACTGCTGTGCTCCGACGAGGTGATCTGCGCCTTCGGCCGGCTGGGTTACTGGTTCGGCGCGGATGCGTTCGGCTACCAACCGGACCTCATCACTTTCGCCAAGGGCCTCACGGGGGCGCACTTCGCGCTCGGCGGGCTCCTGATCTCGGATCGCGTCGCCGCGCCGTTCCTTGACGGGACCGCCGACTACATGCGCGGCCTCACCTTCGGCGGTCACCCGGTTGGCTCCGCCGTCGCGCTCGCCGCGCTCGACGTCTACGAGCGCGACGGGATCCTCGAGAATGTGCGCGCGAACGAGCCACATGCGCGCGCCGCGCTCGAATCGCTCCGCGACATCCCGATCGTGGGCGACGTCCGCGGCATGGGACATTTCTTCTCGATCGAGGTCGTCCGCGACCAGGCGACGAAGCAGGCGCTGACCGGCCCGGAGGCGGAGTGGCTCCTGAAGGACGTGCTCTCCGCCGCGCTCTGGGACCGCGGCCTGATCTGCCGGCTCGACGACCGGGCCGACCCGATCGTCCAGATCGCCCCGCCGCTGGTTGCCGACGCCGCGCTGTTCGACGAGATCGCGGAGATCCTCCGCGCCGGCCTCGGGATCGCGGCTGGGCGGATCGGCGAGGCCGCGGCTGCGTAGCGGCTTCACGTCCGGCGGCGCGCGTACCTTCGCGCCATGAGCGACTACCCCCTGAGTTTCAGCGTCGCCTACCCCGAGCGTTCCCTGGATCGCCTCTCGAGCTTTTTCAGGGTGCTCACCATCATCCCGATCTTGTTGCTGCTGCACTCGATCTCGGGATTCTCGTCCGCGCCGTACGACGAGGCCGGAAACCAGGCGACCACGATCGTCGTGGGCGGGGTCGGCTTGCTGTTCCTCCCGGTGCTCCTGATGCTCTTGTTCCGCGCGAAGTACCCGCGCTGGTGGTACGACTGGAACCTCCAGCTGCAGCGGTTCGCGAACCGGGTCGTGGCGTATCTGTTCCTGATGGACGATCGCTATCCGGCGACCGACGACGAGCAGTCGGTACATCTCGACTTCCCTTATCCGGACGTCGAGCGCGATCTCAATCGCGGGCTACCCCTGTTCAAGTGGCTGCTGGCGATCCCGCACTACATCGTCCTCGCGTTCCTCTATCTGGGAGTCCTGATCGCGTTGATCGTGACCTGGTTCGCGATCCTCTTCACCGGCCGCTACCCGCGCGGGCTCTTCGACTACGTCGAGGGCGTGATGCGGTGGCACAACCGCGTGGTCGCCTACGCGTTCACGCTGATCACGGACCGCTATCCGCCGTTCAGCCTGCGGCCGTGAGCCCTCTCGGGTCCGTGCGGCTGGTCGGTTAGCGCCGCGCGAGCGCGTCCAGCGCCACCGCGCCGTTCCGGCCGGCGACCACCGGGTTCAGTTCCAGGAGCGACAGGCCGGTCTCCAGCAGCATGCGACCGGCGTCGGCCGCCAGCGCACCCGCTGCCTGAAGGTCGACGGCCTCCCGGCCGCGCCCGCCCTCGAGGAGCGCGGCGCCGCGCAGGGAACGCAGCGCGCGCTCGACCCGCTCGGGATCGGCGGGGAGGGGGATGATCGCCACGTCGTCGAGCGCCTCCGTCCAGATGCCACCGATGCCGACCACGAGCGCCGGCACCACGCCCGCGGCCGTTGCCGCCACGAACAGCTCGATCCCCGGTTCGGCCATGCGCTCCACCAGGAGCTCGGCGTCGTCGCCGCCCGCAAGTCCGAGTAGTCGCTCCGCCTCGGCCTCGACCCGCGCCTCGGTGGCCACGTCGAGCGCGAGCGCGCCGGAGTCCGACTTGTGCCGGATCTGGCCCCCCGAAAGCTTCAGCGCAACCGGAAGGCCCACCTCACGTGCCACGGCCACGGCGTCCTCAGGATCGCTCGCGACCCTGCCCTGCGGCACCGCCACCCCGAACTCCTTCAGCGCCTGCTTGGCCTGGGCCTCCCCCACCCAGCCGTTCCCGCCCTTCTCGGACGACGCCTTGGCATGCCCAGCGGCCGCCGCGATCTCGCGGAGGCGGCCCGGGTCGGCGTCCTCGGCTCGCAACGCGCGAACGCAGCGAAGCGCGGTCCCCAGGCCCGCAACCAGCGGGACGCCCTCGGCCCCGAGCTCCTCGATGGCGGTGGGATCGATCAGGTCGGGGAGCGTCGAACAGACCACCGTCCCGGCCAGGGAGCCCGCGGCTCCCCTGACGATGCCGTCGCGGACCGCTCCCCAGGAGGCCTCGGACTCCGGGGACAGGTCGTGGGGGTGGTCGTAGCACAGGAGCAGCTGGTCGATCGCCGGGTCCTCGCCCACGACCTGGACGATGTGGGCGAGCCGCTCGGAATCGCCCCAGATCATCGCGGTGTAGTCGAGCGGGTTCGCGATCGTCGCCGCAGGGGGCAGGAGCTCCTCGAGGCGGCCCCGCGTGGCCGAACCGAGCGGAGGCAGCGCGATGCCGAATCGTTCCGCAGCGTCGGCGGCCACGCCGGAGTCGCCGCCGGAGCAAGTCAGCACGGCGAGCCCTTCGGCGGCTGCAGATGCGGGGCGCGCCTTCGGCTCGGCGAGGACCCGCGCCAGCTCCAGGAGCTCGTGGGGAGTCTCAGCCCACGCTGCGCCCGCCTCCTCCACCAGGGCGCGGAAAACCCGCTGGTCGCCCGCCAGGGAGCCGGTGTGTGCGGCGGCCGCGCCGGCTCCGGCTTCGGACGAGCCCACCTTGAGCACCGCGACGCCCACGTCGCGCTCGGCACAGCGGGCGAGGGCCTCCGCCAGGGCCGCCCCGTCGCCGTCCGCTTCGAGGAACAACGCGACCGAACTGACGTCGTCCAGACCCGCAAGGGCCGCGAGCCAGTCGCTGGCGTCGCAGACCGCCTGGTTGCCGGTCGAAACGACGGTGTGCCAGCGGATGCCGCGTTGGGATCCCAGTGCGTTGACGCCGACGTTGCCGCTCTGCGTGACCATGGCCACCGAACCCGGCTCGAGCGGGGCGACCGAGTCTCCCCACATCGCCGCGCGCGCCCGGGCCGCGACGATGCCGTTCCCGTTCGGCCCGCATACCGGCAGGTCGTGGGTCAGGGCGGCCTCGCGCAACGCCGCCTCGAGCTCGCGGCCCGCCTCGATCTCGCCGAAGCCGGCGGACAGGATCACGGCGCCTCCGCAGCCGCGCTCGCCGGCCTGCGCCACCACCGGCGGCACCGCCGGCCGCGGGGATCGCGACGACCACCGCGTCGACGGCCTCCGGGAGGTCGGCGACCGACGGGACGCAATCGAACCCGAGGACCTCCTCCCGCTTGGGATTGACGCCCCAAACCGGCCCCGTGAAGCCCGCCCGCATCAGGTTGCGCAGAACGCCGTCCGCGTAGCTGCCCGGCCGGTCGTTCGCGCCCACGACCGCGATCGAGCGCGGCTCCAGAAGTGGCGCGAGGTTCATGGGCCGCCCTCCGGCCTCCTCGCTAGTGGAGGATCCTCTCGACGCCGCGCCGCTCGAGGCCGCGCGCGACGATCAGGCGCTGGATCTCGCTCGTGCCCTCCCAGATCCGGTCGACCCGCAGCTCGCGCAGCAGCCGCTCGGCCACGTTCGAGCGCATGTAGCCCCGGCCGCCGAAGGCCTGGACGCAGCGATCGGCACACCGCCACGCGGCCTCGCTGACGAACAGCTTCGCCATCGACGCCTTGTGGTGGACGATCTTCGGGTCCGCTCCGGCGTCGGCCAGCGCGGCCACGTTGAACGCCAGCAGCCGGCCGGCCGCGGCGTCGGCAGCCGAGTCGGCGAGCGGGAAGGAGACGCCTTGGTGGTCGTAGATCCGCGTGTCTCCCTGGACACGCGAGGTCGCCCAGTCGACCGTCTCGTCGAGCAGGCGCCACATCGCGCCGACACCGCGGGCGGCGATCGCGATGCGCTCCTCGGTGAACCAGAGCCGCTGCAGCTCGTCGCCTTCGCCGACCCCGCCGACCACCGCGTCGGCACCCACCTCGACGTCCGTGAACGTGATCGTCGGATGGCCCTCGGGGTAGTTGTGGGTGAACGGGGGATCGTCGACGTACTCGACGCCGGGCGCGTCGGACTCGACCAGGAACAGCGTCGGCAGCCGGTGCTCGCCGTCCACGACGTTGGCCATGACGATCAGCACCTTGGCAACGTCGCCGGTGGTGACGAACCACTTCTCGCCGGAGATCCTGAAGCCGGCGTCGGTGCGCTCCGCGACCGTGCTGATCCCGGAGGGATCGGAACCGGCCTCGGCCTCGGTCACCGCATAGGCATCCTTCAGCTCGCCGCGCAGGGCGGGGCGCAGATAGCGCTCGCGCTGGGCGTCGGACGCGTTGTCCCAGACGTTGTATGCGTTCGGGATGTGCCAGAAGATGCCGTTCGTGGACCGTCCGAACTGCTCCTCGACCAGCGACCATTCGACACGGGTCCAGCCCTGGCCGCCGAACTCCGGCGAATGCAGGCCGCCGTTGAGCCCCGCGGCGATCCCGGCCTGCTTGAGGTGGGCGATCGTCTCCGCCGGCAGGCGCCCGCCGAGTCGCTCGGCCTCCTCCTCCAAGGGGATCAGCTCCTCGTCCACGAACCTGCGCGCCCGCGCGCGAAGCTCCTCCTGCTCCGGGGTGAGCTCGAGAGGCAGCGCCGGCCTTATTTCGGTCTCGCTCGCAAGGGTCATCGGCCTCGTCCTCCTCGTCCCCCGCGCCCGCGCCTCATCAAGCCGGATCTAAGGGCTTCGTGATTATCGATAACTGCGATGGTGGTCTCGGCGGCCGAGCGGATCTCCGGATCAGCGTCGTCCGAGGAGCCGGCGGCAGCCAGGCCCCGGGCGTCGGCCAGCCATCGCTCGTACCCGCGCCGGCGTGCCCTCACGATCAATCGCTCGAAGCGCCTGCGCTCAGCCGCGATCCGATCCGGCGGGGCCGCCGACCCATGCCGGAGGGTCGCGACGGCATCGGGCAGCTCGCGCTCCGGCTCCGGCGTCAATGAGAGCCATTCACTTCCAATCCGCACCATCACGCGCTATCGTACCAGTGCGTTTGACTACAAAGTCAGGAACAGCCATCCCGCGCGCCCTCGACCCGAGCCATCTACACGGACCCGGGCGTCCTGGAGCGCGAGCTCGACGGGCTGTTCCAGCGCACCTGGCAGTACGCCGGACACGTCGCGGACCTGCCCGACGCGGGCAGCTACCTGACGGCACTGGCAGGTGACCAGCCGGTGCTGGTTCTCCGAGGGGACGACGGGGAGCTGCGCGCGTTTCGCAACGTCTGCCGTCACCGCGGCTCGCAGCTACTCACCGGGAGCGGTCGCTGCAAGAAGGCGATCCGCTGCCGGTACCACGGGTGGACCTACGACGCCACCGACGGCCGGCTTCTCGGCGTTCCGGAGCATCGGAACTATGCCGAGCTCGACAAGGCCACACTCGGCCTGCACTCGGTGCGGATCGAGACGCTGGCGGGTCTCATCTTCGTGAACCTCGACCCCGCTGCACCGTCCCTGGCGGCGCAGACCGAGGGGCTGGCCGAGCGCCTCGCGCCCTACGACATCGCAAACCTCGAGCGCTTCTCGTCCGGCGGCGGTTCCGACCAGCCCGCGAACTGGAAGATCGTTGTCGAGAACTACCTCGAGGGCTACCACGTGCCGATCGCCCACCCGGGCCTGATGCGCATCCTCGACTACAAGGCCTACACGGTTGAAGCGAACGGTGGCTGGGCGTGGTTTCACGCTCCGTTTCGCGACGCCTCCGCGGGCAACCGGCTGGAGCGTCTCTACCGCCGGCTCGCCAAGCCGATGCCGGGCATGAGCGCGGAGGACTCGAGCGCCTGGCGCTTCGCGTTCATCTACCCGAACACGGCGCTCGACCTGTATCCCGATCAGGTCAACATCTGGCACATCACCCCCGACCGGGTCGACCGCGCGCGCGACGTCTGGGCCTGCTTCCGTCACCCCGGGTCGGGCCCCCTTACGCGGATCGCCCAGCGCGCCAACAACAAGGTCAATTCGATCGTCCTCGACGAGGACATCGACCTCGTCGCTGCCGTTCAGAGCGGGGTGCGTTCGCGTGGGTACGAGCCGGGACCGCTGTCGGCTCGCGAGGCGGCCGTGGGGTGGTTTGCGCAGAAGGTCAGGGACGACTTGGTGGATCCACGAGAAAACGGGGTGCCGCCCGCGGAGTCCGACAGGACGAAGCGGAGCCCCGCCGTTCTTGAGGCTGCCGATTCATGAGCACCCCGCTCACCCTCGACCCGGACGCCGTCGCCGAGACGCTGAAGCCGGTCGAGCGGGCGTCGATGCTCCCCCCGCGCGCGTTCATCGACCGCGGCGTGTTCGCGTGGGAGCTCGAGAACGTGTTCCGCGGCTGGGTGTGCGCCGCCCACGTCTCCGCCGTGAGCGAGCCCGGGAAGTTCGTGATGCGGGAGATCGGCGACGACAGCGTCGTCGTGATCGGTGGCGAGGACGGGCGGCCGCACGCGTTCCTCAACGTCTGCCGGCATCGCGGCGCTCGCATCGTGAGCGAGTCCGAGGGCAGCATCCGCCGCCGCATCCAGTGCCCCTATCACGGCTGGTCCTACGGGTTCGACGGGGAGCTGAAGTCCTCCCCGCACATGGACGGCGTGGAGGAGTTCGACACCTCGTGCTACGGGCTGATGCCCGTCCGGCTTGCCGTAGTCGGAGGGCTCGTGCTCGTGGACCTGGACGGCGAGGCGCCGGCGGCCGACGAGCAGGTCGGCGAGCTGGTCGAGCATCTTCACCGCTACCAGGTGGACACGCTCACGCGCGGCGGGGAGCGCTTCTACTCCGTGGACTCCAACTGGAAGGCCCTCGCCGAGAACTACAGCGAGTGCCTTCACTGCCCCGGCGTCCATCCGGAGCTCAACCGCCTCAGCGACTACATGAGCGGGGAGCAAGTGGTCGGCGCGGGCGCCTGGTGCGGCGGCTCGATGACGCTGCGGGAGGGCACCAAGACGATGGGCAGGGGGAGGGCCGCGCGAGCTCACGCCCCCCGATCGCGGGGCTCCCGGAGGCCGAGCTCGACACGATCCTCTACTTCGTCCTGTTCCCGAATGCGCTCGTCTCGCTCCACCCGGACTACGTGATGCTCCACACGTTGTGGCCCCGCTCCGCGGACCGCACCGACGTCGTGTGCGAGTGGTACTTCGAGCCCGCGACGATGGCCCGGCCCGACTTCGACCCGAGCGACGCGATCGACTTCTGGGACCAGGTGAACCGCGAGGACTGGCACGTGTGCGAACTGACGCAGAAGGGGGCGCGGGTGCGAGGCTTCACTCCCGGCCGCTACTCGGCCGTTAACGAGGGCGACGTTCACGCGTTCGACGTGATGGTGGCCGAGCGTTACTTGAAGGCGCTTACGTGAACGAGATCGCGGCCAACCTCGGTGAGGTGGGCCTGCCGGCGCCGGTGAAGGACCTGGCGGCGCGCGACTGGGACGTCGTCATCGTGGGTGGCGGGCACAACGGCCTGACGGCCGCGGCCTACCTGGCCCGTGCCGGCAAGAGCGTGCTGGTGCTCGAGCGCCGGGAGCGGCTGGGCGGCGCCGCGACGCTCGAGCGCCCGTTCGCTGACGAGCGCTTCGTCATCAGTCCCTGCGCCTACGTCGTCGGCCTGCTCGACGACCTCGTGATCGATGAGCTCGAGCTCGGGCGCCGCGGGTTGCGCCACTGGGTCGCCGACCCGAACCTCTGGGTCCCGTTCGAGGACGGGACCGCATTCGGGCAGTGGCTGGACGATGCAAAGACGCAGGCGAGCCTGGAGGACCTCGGCGTCTCGGCCAAGGACATCAAGGGCTACTGGGCATACGAGGAGCTCTTCGACGACGTCCGCAAGCTGCTGCGCAAGGGCGAGCGCGACACCTGGGTCGGGGATACCCCCACCCGGTCCGAGATCGAGGAGATCCTCGGCGGCAACCAGGAGATGATCGACCTCTGCTTCGAGGCCTCGATCGCCGACGTCCTCGATGCGCACCTGGACGACGAGCGGCTGAAGACCGCGCCTCTTCGGCCAGGGAATCATCGGCACCTGGGGTGGGCCCTACGAGCCGGGCACCGCCTCGATCAAGCTAATGCACTACCAGGGCGACCTCGACGGGCAGGGGCCGGTGTGGGGCTACGTCGAGGGCGGCATCGGGATGATCAGCTTCGCGATCGCGGATGCGGCCCAGGAGGCGGGTGCCGTGCTCGCCTGCGGGGTTCCGGTCTCAGCGATCGAGCCGGATCGGGGGGTCGTCCTCGACGACGGGACCCGGATCAACGCCCGCACAGTCATCTGTAACGCGGACCCGAAGGTGGCGTTGCGGCTGCTCGGCGACGCCGAGATCGACCCCGCCTACCGGGAGCGACTGGAGGCCTGGAAGGTCCGCAGCCCGGTGGTGAAGTTCAACGCGGCGCTCGAGCGCCTGCCGACGTGGACCGCGGCGCCGGGCGAAGACTGGCCCGCGCGAGCGACGATCGACGCGACCGGGACGATGGAGGAAGCGCAGCGGGCGTTCGAGGCGTGCGAGCGCGGCGAGCCGGCGGTGGCGTTCGGCGAGATCTACATCCAGACCGGGTATGACCCGAGCCCGGCGCCGGCGGGCAAGCACCTGCTGAGCGTGTTCGGCCAGTACGCGCCGTACGACATCGCCGATTCCGACTGGGACGCGCGCCGCGATGACGTGGCCCGGCAGTTCATCGACCTGATCGCGCGCTTCGCCCCGGATGTCGAGGACTGCCTGATCGAGCATGAGGTCCTCGGTCCGCCCGACATCGAGCGCCGGATCGGCCTCACTCGCGGCAACATCTTCCAGGGCGAGGTGACGCCCGACCAGATGTGGGAGGGGCGGCTGAGCCCACGCACCCCCGTCCCGGGCATGTACCTGTGCGGGGCGGCCACGCACCCGGCCGGCAGCGTGATCGGCCTGAATGGACGCAACGCCGCCGCGGCCGTGCTCGCCGATTCCGGTCTGGGGCTCCCGGTGCGCCCGGCGGATCCAGTCGGACGGGCGTGATGGCTCCGGATGCGCCCGCTCCCCCGGAAGCGCCCGAGCGCGCGGCGACGCGCGAGCGGATCCTCGAGGCGGCCTGCGACCTGATCGCGGTCGAGGGAATCGACGACGTCCGGATCGCGCGGGTCGCGAACCGCGCGCGGGTGTCCACAGCCCTCGTCCACCACTACTTCTCCACCAGGGAGGATCTGCTCGAGCAGGCGATCCTGCACTCCTTCCAGCTCGCCGCCGACGAGCGGTTCGACGAGGAGCCGATCGACGACGAGTCGGCCACCGATGGCCTGGCGCGGGCGATCCGCACGTCGCTGCCGGAGCGAGGGGGAGTCGGAGCGGGAGTGGATCCTCTGGGTGGAGCTGTGGCTGCGGGCAGTGCGCGATCCGGAGCTCCAGCCCGTGGCGGCCGTGCTCTACGCCCGCTATCGAGCGTGGCTTCAGGCCGTGATCCAGGAGGGGATCAGGCGGCGAGTTCGCCGCCGTGGACACGGGCGAAGTTGCAGACCACGCGATGGCACTGCTCGACGGACTCGGACTGCGCGCCCTGCTGCACGACCCCAGCATGGACATCGTGCGGGCCCGGCGTAGGATTGCCGAGTTGCTCGCCCCCCGCCTTGCGGATTGAACCGGAGGCGGCGATACCATTGCGAATGACCTCGACCACTTCACCCGCCGCCAGATCCTCCAGAGCCGGCGGCGGCGCCGCGCTCGCGGCCTACGGCCTCTCCGGCTGCACGGTCTCGCGCCCGATCGACACCGCCGACGCTGGCGAGATCGTCAAGCCGAAGATCGACGGCGACCTCCTGATCTACAACTGGGCGCAGTACATGGACCCCGCGCTCAAGAAGGAATTCGCCGAGCGCTACGACGTCGAGGTCAACGAGGTCAACTTCGACAACCTCGAGGCGATGGTCGTGAAGCTCCGCGCCGGCGGCCAGTACGACCTGATCTGGCCGAGCACGGAGTACGTCGCGCGGCTGGCGGCCGAGGGGCTGCTGAGGCGCTTCGACCGAGACGACCTGCGGAACTCGAAGAACATCTCGCCGTTCTACGACAGCCCGTGGTGGGATCCGCAGAGCGAGTACTCGGTCCCCTACGCGTACTACACGACCGGGATCGCGTGGCGCGACGACGAGGTCACCGGGATGACGGGCTCCTGGAACGACCTCCTGAACCCCGACGGCGCGGGCCGCATGTTCATCCTCGACGACTTCCAGGAGGCGATCGGCGAGGCGAACCTGATCAACGGCTTGGAGCTCAACACCGAGGACGACGAACGAGCTCGAGGTCTCGAAGGAGACGCTCCTGGCCCAGAAGGAGAACGCTCGCGGGCTTCTCCACGAACTCCGTCCAGAACCTGGTCAGCGGGACCGCGGTCCTACACCAGGCGTGGAACGGCGACATCGTCAACGTCCGCAACCAGGTCGACGACCCGGAGCTCTACAGGTACGAGACCTGCGACGAGGGCGTTCCCGGTCGGCAGCGACCTCATGTGCATCCCGGCCACCGCGCGCAGCCCCGGCACCGCGATGATGTTCATGGACTGGATGATCGAGCCGGAGCACGCGGCGCGGAACGTCCAGTGGAACGGCTATCCCCAGCCGGTCGAAGGCGGCCTGCAGGCGTTCGCCGAGCTGGTCAAGGAGGAGCCGTCGATCGACGTGAACCTCGAGGAGCTCGGAGAACAGCGCGCTCGAGTACCGGCTCGACAGTCCCGAGGCGCGTCAGCTCTGGACCCAGGTCTTCACCGAGGTCAAGGCATCGTGAGGCGGAGTCCGTGACGACGGAGCCGAGCCGCGCCGTTTCAGAGGCCTATTCGAGGAGCGCGCGCCGGAGCTGATGGGCGCGGAGGGGTTCTGGAACCGGTTCCTGCTCCCGGGCGGGCTCTGGCTGGTGCTGCTGTTCGCCGTTCCGCTGGCCTTCGTCCTCGCGCTCTCGTTCGGCTACGTCGATGACCTCGGGCCGCGCCGTCTACGCCACGGAGACTCGCCAACTACGCGGACGCGTTCGACCCCACCTACCTGCCCGTCCTGCTGCGCTCGGTCCTCTACGCGCTGGCCACCACGGCCCTGTGCCTGCTGATCGGCTATCCGGTCGCGTACTACATCGCCCGCTACGGAGGGAAGTACCGCAACGCCCTGATCGCGCTCCTGGTGCTCCCGTTCTTCGTCAACTACCTGGTCCGCACCTACGCCTGGGTCGCGCTGCTGGCCGACGAGGGGCTCGTCAACAACGGCGATCGTCGACCTCGGGCTGCGCAGCGAGGGGATCCAGATGATCAACACTCCCTGGGCCGTGATCGGGGGGCTCACGTACGGCTACCTGGTGTTCATGATCCTGCCCGTCTACGGCTCGATCGAACGCCTCGACCGCTCGGTGATCGAGGCGGGAAGGACCTCTACGGGACGCCCTGCAGACCTTCCGGCATGTGACGTTGCCGCAGACCAAGCAGGGGATCCTGGCCGGCTCCGTGCTGGTCTTTCTGCCCTCCGTCGGCGACTTCGTCTCCGCCCAGTTGCTCGGCGGCCCGGACACCTACATGGTCGGCAACCTGATCCAGGACCAGTTCTTCACCGCCAACAATTGGCCGTTCGGCGCAGCGCTGACCGTGGTGATGATGATCTTCCTCTCGGTCTGGATGGTCGCTCTACCTGCGCTCGGCGGCGCGGGACGTCCGGGAGGCGGCGACTAGTGTCCGGCGGGTTCGACAAGCCGCGCTTCCTCCGCGTGTTCACGTTGGGCGTCTACCTCTTCCTGTTCGTGCCGATCTTCGTCGTGATCCTGTTCTCGTTCAACTCGATCAAGTCGCTGCAGGCCTTCGACGGCTTCTCGCTGCAGTGGTACGAGCAGTTCCTGGACGATCCGACCCTCCGCGAGTCGCTGTTCACCTCGCTCGAGATCGCCGTTCCTCACGATGGTCGCGGCGACCGTGCTCGGCACCGCTCCTCGCGGTCGGGCTCGTCCGCTCGCGCGCCCGGTGGGCGCCGGGCGCGAACGTCCTGATGCTGGTGCCGCTCGTCGTGCCGGAGATCGTCGCGGGCATCTCGGCGCTCCTGATCTTCAGCCAGCTCGGGATCCGACTCTCGTTCTGGACGATCGTGATCGCCCACATAACTTTCTCGATCTCGTACGTGACGATCGTCGTTCGCGCACGCATGGCGGCGATCTCCGAGGAGGTCGAGCAGGCGGCGATGGACCTGGGTGCGACCCGGTGGCAGGCGGTGCGCCTGACCCTCGTCCCGGCGCTCTGGCCTTCGATTCTTGCCGCCGGCCTCCTCGTCTTCGCCTTCTCGTTCGACGATTTCGTACTGTCGTTCTTCACCACCGGCGAGGACCTGCAGCCGCTGCCCGTGCGGATCTGGTCGGCGATCAGGTTCGGGCTTGACCCGACGATCAACGCGATCGGCACGCTGATGATGGTCGTTTCGCTGAGCGCGATCGCGCTGGCGGTGTTGCTCCCGCGCATGTTCGGCAAGCGTGAAAGTGGAATCAACGTGCTGACCGCGGGTGAGTGATGACGTCGGCCGGAGGGAGGCCCCATGAATGAGGCGATCAAACTCGAGAGCGTGACCAAACGGTTCGGCGAGTTCGTCGCCGTCGACGACGTCGACCTGACGATCGAGGAGGGCGAGTTCTTTTCGCTGCTCGGCCCGTCGGGGTGCGGCAAGACGACGACCCTGCGGATGCTCGCCGGCTTCGAGGTCCCGACCGAGGGCAGGATCATGCTCGAGGGCGAGCCCGTCGAGAGCGTGCCGCCGTACGAGCGGAACGTGAACATGGTGTTCCAGAGCTACGCGCTGTTCGACCACCTCGACGTCGCCGACAACGTCGCCTTCGGGCTGAAGCGGAAGAAGGTCCCGAAGGATGAGATCACCCGCCGCGTGGGGGAGTCACTCGAGCTGGTCGGCCTCTCCGACCGCGCCCGTGCCCGCTCACAGGAGCTCTCGGGCGGCCAGCGCCAGCGGGTGGCCCTCGCCCGCGCCCTGGTCAACCGCCCGGCGGTGCTGCTGCTCGACGAGCCTCTGGGCGCGCTCGACCTGAAGCTCCGGCGCCAGATGCAGGTCGAGTTGAAGCAGATCCAGCGCGAGGTCGGGATCACGTTCGTGTTCGTCACGCACGACCAGGAGGAAGCGCTTTCGATGAGCGACCGGATCGCCGTGATGAACCACGGCAAGGTCGCGCAATGCGGGCCGCCCGAGGACATCTACGAGCATCCGTCCGAGGAGTTCGTGGCCGGCTTCATCGGCATTTCGAACCTGCTCGAGGGAACGGTTGAGGATTCCGGGAACGTGCGCCTGGGCACGGGCTTCACGGTCCCGGCGCCTTTGCCCGACGACTGCCGGCCGGGCGACCTCGTCTCGCTCTCGGTCCGCCCGGAGAAGATCGCCGTCGAGGCGCTCGAGCCGGACATGGTGGCGCTCGAGGGCACGATCGAGGCACGCGTCTATCTCGGCGTGATGACGCAGATCACGGTCTCGCTCGGGAACGGGGCCCGCCTGGTGGCGCTCGAACAGGCGACATACCGGGCGAGCTCCGAGGATCGGTGGGAGCCCGGCACGAAGATCCGGCTCGGGTGGCATCCCGAGCACTGCCTGGTCCTGCGCTGATCCAAATCCACATCCGGTGCGAAGGGAGGGGTAAGTCCGTGACCCCCACCCTTGGAGGACCCAGCAATGACCGCACCGACCACCGACCCCCAGCGGAGCGCGCTGCGGCGCATCGCGCGCGATCCGCTCTCGCGCAGGAAGTTCCTGGCGCTGACCGGGGGGACCGGCGCCTCCGCCGCCTTCCTGGCGGCCTGCGGGGACGACGATGACGAGACCCAGAGCGCGTCGACCACCGACGAGATGGCCACGTCAGCCGATCCCCTTGCGGACTTCGGCGAGGGCGACCTCGGCATCGTCAACTACGCGCTGACGCTCGAGTACCTAGAGGCCGGCTTCTACGCGGCCGTCGCGAAGAGCGGGCTGTTCAAGGGCGACGAGCAGGCCCTGATCGAGACGATCGGCAAGCAGGAGCAGGAGCACGTCGAAGCGCTCACCGCAACGGCGAAGGACCTCGGCGGCCAGCCGGCCCCGGAGCCCAAGGCGGAGTTCCCGCTCGACAGCGCCAAGGAGGTCGTGAAGCTGGCCGCGACAGTCGAGAACCTGGGCGCCGCGGCGTACCTCGGTCAGGCCGCCGCGATCGAGAACCCGGACGTCCTCGCTGCCGCGCTGTCGATCCACTCGAACGAGGGTCGCCACGCGGCCGTACTGAACGTCCTGGCCGGTGAGCCGGTCACGCCCGATGGCGCATTTGCCATGGGAGCCGATGCTCAGACCGTCCTCGACGAGGTCCAGCCGTTCCTCGCCTGAGGCGCGGCCCGACCGGAAAGGAAGACGAAGACATGAACCAGAAGATCCAGAGAGCTCCCGAGCTGGCCTCGATCGAGGTCGACAACGTAAGCCGAAGCGCATTCCTGATGCGCGGGGTTCTGGCCGCGGGCGCCGCGTATGGCGCGCTGGCGACCGGACCGATCCTGCGGCGCGCGTTCGCCCAGGGCGGAGGCGGGGATATCGACATCCTCAATTTCGCGCTCACGCTCGAGTACCTCGAGGCCGCGTTCTACGACACTGCCGGCAAGGAGGTTTCCGGGCTCAGCGGTGAGGCCGCCGGCTACGTGAAGACGTTCGGCGCCGAGGAGCAGGAGCACGTGGACGCGCTGGCGGCCACGATCAAGGACCTCGGCGGGAAGCCCGTCAAGGCGCCCGGCGTCGACTTCGGGGACTCGTTCGCGGACGTCGACACGTTCCTGCAGACGGCGATCACGTTCGAGGATCTCGGCGTCAGCGCCTACAACGGCGCGGCTCCGATGATCGAGTCGAAGGACCTGCTCGCCACGGCCGGTGGGATCGTCCAGGTCGAGGCGCGCCACGCCGCCGCGATCCGGTTCGCCGCGGGTGAGCCCCCGGCGCCGGAGGCGTTCGACCCGACGCTGAACGAGGACGAGGTCCTCAAGGCGGTCCAGCCATTCCTCGCCTCGTAACAGTCATCGCCACGGCGGCGGTCCTCGCTCTGTCGGGGACGGGGGCCGCCGCCTGTGGTGACGACGAGGGGGGCGAGGCCTCCGAGGACCCGGCGCCGACCGCGGAGGGCGACGTTCAGGTCGACATCGTCGAGTTCCTGTACGAGCCCGAGGAGGTCACCGTCGCGGCCGGCACCACGGTGACCTGGACGAACCAGGACAAGGCGCCGCACACCTCGACGGCGCGCGACGACTCGTTCGACACCGGGACCCTCAAGAAGGGCGACTCCGGCGAGGTCGTCCTCGATGCACCCGGCACCTACGAGTACTTCTGCCGTTTCCATCAGTTCATGAACGGCACGATCGAAGTCGAATAGCAACCGAAAGCGAGAATTGAGATGCCCACCATCGGACCCCTGGAAATCGCAATCGTCCTGATCATCGCGCTGGTGATCTTCGGCCCGAAGCGACTGCCCGAGCTCGGCCGGTCGGCCGGGAACGGGATGCGCGAGTTCAAGAACTCCGTCGTCGGCGGCGACTCGAAGCCCGACGCGCCCTAGGGCTTCGCCGCGCCGGCGGCCCCGGCCGGCCCCACCGCGCCCCGGCCGGTCCCCACCTCGCTCGAGAGCTTGTAGGCGAGGTAGACGGGGATGATCGAGATCAGGATCACGATCACCGCGACGACGTTCACGATCGGCAGCTGGTTCGGCCGCGAGAAGTTGGTGAAGATCCAGATCGGCAGCGTCTGGTCGCCGGCGCCGACGGTGAACGTCGTGACGATGATCTCGTCGAACGAGAGTGCGAAGGCGAGGAGCGCGCCGGCGACGAGCGCGCCGCGCATGTTCGGCAGCGTGACCATGCGGAACGTCTGCCAAGGCGTCGCCCCGAGATCGGCCGAAGCCTCCTCGAACGAGCCCGACATCCGGCGCAGGCGGGCGACGGCGTTGTTGTAGACGACGACGATGCAGAAGGTCGCGTGGCGCGATCACGATCGTGAGCAGGCCGAGGTCGATGCCGAAGACCTGGGTGAAGGTCGAGTTGAGCGCGATCCCGGTGACGATCCCGGGCAGCGCGATCGGCAGGATCACGAGGAACGAGATCATCTCGCGGCCGAAGAAGCGGTGGCGCGCGACCGCGAGCGAGGCGAGGGTGCCGAGGACCAGCGCGACGGCGGTCGCGAGCAGCCCCGGTCTTCACCGAGTACCACGAGCGCGTCGCGCGCGCCCGTGTTGTCGAGCGCCTTGTCGAACCACTCGAGCGTGAAGCCCGGCGGCGGCCAGATGAAGGTGCGTGCGCGGCGCTGAACGCGTAGATGACGATCATGAGCAGCGGGACGTAGATGAACGCGAGCGTGAGCCCGGTCCCGAGCCGAAGGAGGAGCTGCGAGCGGCGTGAGAGGCGCATCTAGATGTGCTCGAACGCCCCGAGCCGCCGGGCGATCAGCAGGTAGATGATCATGATCACGATCGGCACCGTCGCGAACGCGGCGGCGAACGGCAGGTTCACGGTGAAGTTGTCGAGACCACGCGTGCCGATGAACTGCTCGCCCGAGCCGACGAGGTCGGGCGTGATGAAGTCGCCCAGCGTCAGCGAGAAGGTGAAGATCGAGCCGGCGACGACCGCCGGGAAGACCAGCGGCAGGATCACGCGGCGGAAGGTGTGAGCCGGGCTTCGCGCCCATGTCCTCGGACGCGCTCAGCAGCGTGTCCGGGATCCGCTCGAGGCCCGCGTAGATCGGGATGATCATGTACGGCAGCCAGATGTAGCTCATGACGAGCCAGACGGCGAACAGCCCGTAGCCGGGGTTCTCGATCCCGAGCGGGTTCGAGCAGCCCAGTTGAGCACGCCGTCCTGGCTCAGGATGCCGCGCCAGGCGAACGACCTTGACGAGGTAGGCGGACCAGAGCGGCATCAGCACCGCGACGACCAGGATGCCGCGCGATCCGCGGCCTCGCGACCTTCGCCATGTAGAACGCGATCGGGAACGCGAGCAGCGCGTCGGTGACGCGTCACCAGCGCCGCGATCAGGACCGTGCGCGCCGGTGACCGAGCGGTAGACGGCCTCGGTCGACGACGTCCTTGAAGTTGTCGAGCGTGAACGCCTGCTCGATCTCGCCGCTCAGCTCGCCGAGGGTCCAGAAACTCGTGATGAGCAGGATCGCGAGCGACCCGAGATAGCCGACGACCAGCCAGCCGACCGGGCCGCCAGGAGCGCCCCGGCCTGCAGGCGGGGGCGGCCGTGGAAGAGGCCGGCGAGCCAGCGGCCCGCCGACCTCCTCTGCGGCGTTGCTACACCGGCTTCCACGAACGTGCGGGGTGTCGGATCAGCCCTTCACCTCGTTCCATCCCTGGACCCACTCGTCGTAGGTCTTGCAGACGTCGCCGCGGTCGTCGCCGCAGTCCGAGACGGGGTCTTCCAGAACTCGATCTGGTCGAAGTACTCCTCGTCGTCGGCATGGTAGATCTCGCAGTGATCCGCCGAGGCGCCATACGCCGCCGGCAGGTTCTGATCTCGTCGCACGCCTTCTGGTTCGACGGCGCCTCGCCGAACCACGCAGCCACCGCGGCGTTGGCCTCGGGACTGATGATGTGGTCCAGCCACATGTACATGCAGTTCGGATTCGCGGCCTCCGAGCTGATCATCCAGGTGTCCGACCATCCGGTCGAGCCCTCGTCCGGGCAGCGGTCGATCTCCACCGGTCGCGTCGGCCTAGCAGGTTCGCCTGGTACTGCCAGGTCGTTCCGACCGCGAGGTCGCCGCTCTCGAACGCCTGGATCTCCTTGGCGTCGTCGGTCCAGTACTCGCCGATGTTGCTCGCGCTGCTCCTTCAGCAGGTCGATCGCGGCGTCGAACTGCTCCTCGTCGAGCTCGTACGGATCGGTGATTCCGAGGTCCGGCTCATGCTCGCGCAGGTACAGCGCCGCATCCGCGATGTAGATCGGGTTGTCGTACGCGGTCACCTTGCCGCTGAGTAGTCGTCGCGCGTCGTCGAAGACGACGCTCCCAGGACTTCGGGGCGGGCTTGACCTCGTCCGTGTTCGTACATCAGCAGGTTCGCGCCGCGTCCGTGCGGCGACGCCGTACGTCTGGCCGTCGAACGTGTTGTAGTCCTGGTCCTTCAGGCGCCTCGAAGACGTCCGCGTAGTTCGGGATCAGGTCCGTGTTGACCGGGACGACGTCGCCGCCCTCGATCAGAGCCGGCCGGTGGCATCGCCGGACGCCGACACGGCGTCGTACTGGCCGGTCCGCATCAGCTGGACCATCTCGTCCGAGTGTTGCCGAACTTGACGTTGACCTGGCAGCCGGTTTCCTTCTCGAAGTCGGTCACCCAGTCGACGTCCGGGTCGGTCGAGCCGTCCTCGACGTAGCCGGCCCAGGCGACGAGGTTGACCTCGCCCTCGCCTTCGCCGACCTCGGTGGCTACCTCGCCGTCCGACCCTCCGTCGTCCGAATCGTCGTCGTCACCGCAGCCGGCCGCGAATACGATCGAGACCATTGCCACGGCGAGCAGCCAGGCCACGCGGACCGGACTCCTCAACAGTGCGCTCATAGCGCCTCCTCTCCCTTTCTCTCTGATTCGGAGATGGCGACCGTGTGCTCTGGCAGCCACCCCACGACAACGTCGCTGTCCTGCCGCTTCAGCTCCTCCTCGGAGGAGGACTCGAGGTTCTGCCGGACGACCTGGAGCGTCCCGCCGCTCTCAAGCTCAACGAGGTAACGAGTGAGCATTCCCGCGTAGGCGACGTTGATCACGCGGCCGCGTTCCGTATGCATCCCGTCTGCGTCTCGCCGCCCTCGAGCAGCCGGATCTTCTCCGGGCGCACGGTGAAGCGCTCGCCGTCGCGCTCGAGCACGTTCGAGACGCCGACGAAGCCCGCCACGAACGGGTTCCGGGCTGCTCGTAGATCTCCGCCGGCGAGCCGACCTGCTCGATCCGGCCCTCGTTGAAGACGGCGACCCGGTCGGACATCGTGAGCGCCTCCTCCTGGTCGTGCGTGACGTAGATGAACGTGATCCCCACGTCCGACTGGATCGACTTCAGCTCCACCTGCATCTGCTCGCGCAGCTTCAGGTCGAGCGCGCCCGAGCGGCTCGTCCAGCAGCAGCACGCGCGGCTGGTTCACGATCGCGCGCGCGAGCGCGACCCGCTGGCGCTGCCCGCCGGAGAGCTCGCGCGGGCTTGCGCGTCGCCGTAGTCGCCGAGGCGGACCATCTCCAGCGCCTCGGCGGCGCGACTGCCCGCGCTCGTCCTTGGCGACGCCGGCGACCCGCAGCCCGTACTCGACGTTCTCGGCGACGGTCATGTGCGGGAACAGCGCGTAGTCCTGGAAGACCGTGTTCACCTCCGGTCGTAGGCCGGGAGGTCGGTGACGTCCTGGCCGGCGATCTCGACCCGGCCGGTGTCCGGCACGTCGAACCCCGCGATCATGCGCAGCGTCGTCGTCTTGCCCGAGCCCGAGGGACCGAGCATGGTGAAGAACTCGCCCGGCGCGACCTCGAGGTCGACGTGGTCGATCGCCACGACCTCCCCGTAGCGCTTCGAGATCCCGCTCAGCGTGACGTCGGGCGTTCCGGCGACATTGGATGCACCGGGCTCAGCCGGTCCCCCTCGGTCTTTGGGCTGGCGGATTGCTCCACTGTGTACAAGCGTGGACGAGACGCTGGAGCGACCGTACCGGAACGCGCGTCCTACCGCTTACAGCGGCCTGGCCAAAGTTCGCGCCGGGCATGGGCCAGACCGGAGCAACGGGGCCGGGCTCCGCTTGGACGGAACGGCCTAAGGCGCCGCCTCAGGGCTCAAGCGAGCGCCCGGACGAGGGCGGCCACCAGGGCCGCAGCCAGAGCCGCGCTCAGCATCGCCTTGTGGCGCCAGGCAAGGACCCCGGCGGCGGCGGCGAGACCCGCGGCTCGCGCATCCAGCACGAGCTCCCCGTCCGTCTCGGTGAACGTCCCCACCGCGATCAGCGCCGCCAGCAGCGCCGGGGCGAGCAGGGTGATCACACGGACCAGCGGATCGGCAAGCTGACGGGCACCCACCAGGACGGGGCCGACCGCGCGGATCGCGGCGGTGGCGAAGGTCAGGACGATGATGGTGGTCCACGTGTCGCTCATGCCGGCTCCGGTCCGCGTGCCCGATCGGGCCACAGGGCGATCAGCGCCGCGAAGCACGCCGCGATCACCGGCACGCCGGGCGCGGTGAACGGCGAGATCGCGAGCGCGATCACCGCGCCCAGCGCCGCTGCGATCACGGCGCGGCGGCTCCGCCCGAGCTCGGTCACGAGGAGCGCCAGGAAGAACGCGGGAAACAGCGCGTCCAGCCCGAGCGCCTCGGGATCGCCGATCAGGTCGCCCGCGAACACCCCCACCGCGGTCCCGCCGACCCAGGTGAAGTAGTTCGGGAACGTGGCGCCGATCATGTAGTCCGGGTCGAACAGCCCGCCTTCGCGGATGGACATCGCCCAGGAGGCGTCGATCATCGCCTGCCCGACCGCCGCGCGGCGAACGGGCCCACCGCGCAACGAAGGGGCGAGGGCGACGCCCATGGGGATGTAGCGCGCGTTGAGCAGGATTCCCGCGAGGATCGCGGCGCCCGCGCCGCCTCCGGCGCTCAGGACTGCGAGGGCTGCGAACTGAGCCGAGCCGGCGAACACCGCCGCCGACATCACGATCGGCGCCACCGTCCCCATCACCGGCTGCGCGAGCACCCCGAACGAGATCGCGAGCACGAAGGACGCGGCGGCGATCGGCAGCCCTGCCTTGATCCCATCGCGCATGCCCGCGAAACCTAGCCATCCCGCGTCGTCTCGCCTATGTCATACAAAGAGAAAGCGCGCCCTCTCGAGCGCGCTTTCGAAGCAATGCGGTTGCGTGGCCGCCGGCGCTAGAGGTTTCTCCAGTGGCGCGCCGAGCTCTTCGGGACGTTCGCGAAGCCGGCGCGGACGTTCTTGCTCCAGCCCGGGCCCTCGCCCGCGGTCTGTGAGGTGTCGAGCCGCAGGCCGGCGATCTTGATGAAGATGTGACCGCTGTCGTAGTAGACGGTCATCCACTTGCCCTTGCCCCGCTTGCCCCAGCTGCGGAACGAGCCCGAAGGGAGCGGCGAGTCGAGGACGCGCGCGCCGAACTTCCCGAGCGCGTAGCTCACGGTGCCGGAGCAGTCGTAGCAGCGGGACTTCCAGCGGCGATGCCCGCCGCCCATGCAGTAATCCTTGCCCTTCACGATGTCGTTGGCGGCGTCGATCGCGCGCTTCACCTTGGTGGGGGCGCTCTCGGGGGCGATGGCCTTCCCGTTCACGAGCTTCGCCTTCTCGCCCGCAACGGTGCGGTCGCCGCCACCGCCGCCCGTGCCGATGCCGCCGTCACCGGCGAGTGCGCTCGACGCCGGGAGCGCCAGCAGGGCGCAGGCGGTAAGTCCAACCAGCTTCATTCGCCGGTGAGTTCTCTTGTAAGTCAAAACGGACCAGTCTCCTTATTGGCGCCTACGGGGTTAGCTGACGGGCTGGCACTAAAGGAGTCGCGCCCCCACCCAGGACGGGCGGGTTAGCCCCAACTGATCGGTTCCCCCGCTCCGCTCCTCCCAGTGGGGCACGGACTCGGCTTACCGGTATTGGAATTCGCGGCAGCGTACAGGACTGCAAGGAGTTTTGCAAGCAGTTGCTCATAGTCTGCTCAGAGCACGCTTAGGTGGTGCCGATAGTTACTAACTATTCGGCGCTTTGCGGCGGATGCCTTGTCAGTAGGGCCTGGACGCGTGGACCGGGCACCTGATTCCACCCCTGCGGTAGCGTCCCGGCGCGATGGAGGTCCCGGGGAAGACCGTGCTGCTCACCGGGGCTACCGGCGGCCTCGGGCGGGCGATCGCGCGGGAGCTGGCCCGGCGCGGTGCCGTGCTGATCCTCAGCTCGCGAAAGGAGCGCGAGCTGAGCGAGCTCGCGGCGTCGCTGCCGGGGTCGGGGCACCTCATCGTCGCCGCCGACCTGGCCGCGCCCGGCGCCGCGCTCGACGTCGTGAAGGCTGCGGGCGACACCGACGTCCTCGTGGCGAACGCGGGCCTGCCGGCCTCGGGCAGGCTCGAGGGCTATACCCGCGAGCAGATCGAGCGGTCCCTGCGCGTGAACCTCGAGTCGCCGGTCCTGATGGCACACGCGCTGCTCGAGCCATGGCTCGCCCGCGACTCCGGCCAGTTCGTGTTCATCTCGTCCCTCAGCGGCAAGGTCGCGACCCCCCGGAGCTCGCTGTATTCGGCGACCAAGTTCGGCCTGCGCGGGTTCTCGTTGGCCCTGCGCGAGGACCTGCGCGGGACCGGCGTCGGGTCCTCGGTCGTGATGCCGGGCCTGATCCGGGATGCGGGGATGTTCGCGGACACCGGCGCCAAGCTCATCCGCGGCTCCGGCACGAGCACGCCCGAGGCCGTTGCGGCGGGCGTGCTCAGCGCCATCGAGCGCGACCGGGCAGAGGTCGTGGTCGCACCCCGCGTGCAGCGCCTCATGGCGAACTTCGCCGCCCGCCGACCTGACCTCGCGGGCCGGATCGCGGCCCGGATCGGATCCGCGGAGATGGCCGACTCGGTCGCCGACAGGCAGACCGAGAAGCGATAGCCGCCCAGAGCCAGGCGTTAGCCTGGATATATGAGCGACAGCTTCGGTGCGAAGGCGACCCTGGACGTCTCGGGGCGCGAGTACGAGATCCACCGCTTGGACGCCCTCCAGGAGCGCTTCGACGTGGCGCGGCTGCCCTACTCGCTCAAGGTCCTGCTCGAGAACGCCCTGCGCCTGGAGGACGGGGAGTCCGTTACTGACAAGGACGTGGAGACGATCGCGACCTGGGACGCGGGCTCCGAGCCGTCGCAGGAGATCCCGTTTCAGCCGGCGCGCGTCCTCATGCAGGACTTCACCGGGGTCCCGGCCGTGGTCGACCTCGCGGCGATGCGCGACGCGATGGACGACCTAGGCGGCGACGCGAAGAGGATCAACCCGCTGGTTCCGGTCGACCTGATCATCGACCACTCCGTGCAGGTGGACGCGTTCGGGAACGAGCGGGCGTTCGCGATCAACGCCGACCGCGACTACGAGCGCAACGAGGAGCGGTACGCGTTCCTGCGCTGGGGCCAGCAGGCGTTCGACAACTTCCGGGTCGTGCCCCCGGCGACCGGCATCTGCCACCAGGTGAACCTCGAGTACCTGGGCGAGGTCGTCTTCAGCAAGGAGAGCGACGGCGTCACGCAGGCGTATCCCGACACGCTCGTCGGGACCGACTCGCACACCACCATGATCAACGGGCTCGGCGTGCTCGGCTGGGGCGTGGGCGGGATCGAGGCCGAGGCCGCGATGCTGGGCCAGCCGATCTCGATGCTGCTCCCGCAGGTGCTCGGCTTCAAGCTCGGTGGCGAGTTGCCAGAGGGCTCGACCGCGACCGACCTGGTGCTGCGGGTGACCGAGATGCTGCGCGAGCGGGGCGTCGTCGGCAAGTTCGTCGAGTTCTACGGGCCGGGCCTCCACACGCTCGGCCTCGCCGATCGTGCCACGATCGGGAACATGTCGCCGGAGTTCGGGTCGACCTGCGCGATCTTCCCGGTGGATCAGGAGACGCTGCGCTACCTCGAGTTCACCGGACGGCCAACCGAGCTGATCGAGCTCGTCGGCGCCTACGCGCGAGAGCAGGGGATGTTCCACACGCCGGACTCCGAGGAGCCCACGTTCTCCGAGACGATCGAGCTCGACCTGGCCAGCGTGGAGCCGTCGATCGCGGGTCCCAAGCGCCCGCAGGACCGGATCCCGCTGACCGACGCGAAACCCGCGTTCCTCGAGTCGCTCGCCGAGTTCGACGAGGGAGCCGCGGAGAAGCTCCGCAACGGCTACGACGAGGCGATCGAGGAGTCGTTCCCCGCCTCGGACCCGCCGAACGGCCAGTCGGGAGAGAACGGCAAGCCGCGGCAGGCCGTGAGCGCGACCACGACTCCACGTCCGGCTGCGAAACAGGTGTCGGTCGCTCTCGAGGACGGCACCGAGACCACGCTCGACCATGGCCGGGTCGTAATCGCGGCGATCACGAGCTGCACCAACACGTCGAACCCCTCGGTGATGCTCGGCGCCGGGCTCCTCGCGAAGAAGGCGGTCGAGCGCGGCCTGCGAAGCCAGGATTGGGTGAAGACCTCGCTCGCTCCCGGCTCGACGGTCGTCACGGACTACCTGCGCCAGGCCGGCCTGGACGAGTATCTCGACCAGCTCGGGTTCAACCTCGTCGGCTACGGCTGCACCACCTGCATCGGGAACTCGGGCCCGCTGCCGGAGGAGATCTCGAAGGCGGTCAACGAGAACGACCTGGTCGTGTGCTCCGTCCTCTCGGGCAACCGCAACTTCGAAGGCAGGATCAATCAGGACACCCGCAACAACTACCTGGCCTCGCCGCCGCTGTGCGTCGCCTACGCGCTGGTGGGCCGCATGGACGTCGACGTCATCGAGGACTCAATCGGGGAGGGGTCGGACGGCGAGCCGGTCTACCTGCGCGACATCTGGCCCTCGAGCGACGAGATCAAGCAGGCTGTGGCCGATGCGGTGCGCTCGGACATGTTCACCAAGAGCTACGCGGACGTGTTCAAGGGTGACGAGCGCTGGCGCGGGCTCGACACCCCGTCGGGCGACCGCTACACGTGGCCCGACTCGACCTACGTCCGCAAGCCGTCGTTCTTCGAGGGCATGGAGTCCCAGCCGCCCGCCGTCCAGCCGATCTCCGGCGCTCGGGTGCTCGCGGTGCTGGGCGATTCGGTCACGACCGACCACATCTCGCCCGCGGGGGCGATCAAGAAGGCGAGCCCGGCCGGGGAGTGGCTGATCGACAACGGGGTCGAGCCCCGCGACTTCAACTCGTACGGCTCGCGCCGCGGCAACCACGAGGTGATGATCCGCGGCACCTTCGCGAACATCCGACTGCGGAACAAGCTGGTCGATCGCGAGGGCGGGTTCACGCGGACCTTCCCCGACGGCGAGGAGACCACGATCTACGAGGCCGCGATGGCCTACGCAGGCGAGGGCACGCCGCTGGTGGTCCTGGCCGGCAAGGAGTACGGCTCGGGCTCGTCACGCGACTGGGCGGCCAAGGGCACGGCCCTCCTGGGGGTGCGCGCCGTGCTGGCCGAGAGCTTCGAGCGGATCCACCGGTCGAACCTCATCGGGATGGGCGTGCTGCCGCTGCAGTTTCCGGACGGGGAAACCGCCGAATCCCTCGGCCTCACCGGCGAGGAGACGTTCGACGTGTCGGGCCTGGAGGACGCCCTCGCGCAGCCCACCTCTGAGCCGCGGCACCTGCACGTGACCGCATCGCGGGACGGCGGTGACCCGATCGAGTTCGACGCGCGCCTGCGCCTGGACACTCCGAACGAGGTCCAGTACTACAACCACGGCGGGATCCTCCACCGCGTCCTGCGCGAGCTGCGCTAGCCCGGGACGCCGAACGTCCCTGAGCACCCCGCCCAGGGGGCATTGCGGGACGTTCGTGGCGCGTGCGGGGCGTCAGGCGGCCCGGAGGCCCGCGGCTTCCAGGGCCTCGGCGCGCGTCGGGTGGTCGGCCTTGCGGACGCACTCGCCTCCACGGAACGTGTGCACCTCGAACTGGAGGTCGTCGACCTCGATTCCGCTACCGCGGCCACGGCCGCGGTAGCGCATGACGACGACGACATGATCCCCGGCGTCGATCCACTCCTCGGCCACCGTCTCGAGCTCATCCCACTCGCTCTCCCAACGCTTCCACAAGTCCCGGACCGCGGCCGGCCCCTGTGCCGGCACCTCTTGCCCGACCTCCCAGATCACGTCGGGGGCGAGATAGGCCGACGCCGCGGCATAGTCGCCCCGCTGGTACGCCTCAACCGACGCCCGCACAGCCTCCAGGTTCTCCGCTGACACGATCGCAGTATCCCGAGAAGCCGCTGCGTCGGTTGCTCACTGACCGAAAAAACAGGCGGGGCGGGGCTGTGGGAGGCAGGGGGTCCACACAGCCCGCGCCCACGCCTAGCGCGTCGGTAGCCAGGGAGGGATGCCGACGCGATCGCCCCCGGAGGCGGGACTGGCCGGGGACGAGCTTCGTGAAGTCCCTATTGGTCCCATCACCTCCCTGCGCGGTACGAAACCATTCTGACCGATCGCCTGTCTCGGTGTCAACAAGAAATAGCTTTTGATCGAGTTTCCCTGCGTTCGAGCACTTCAATCGCGATCACGCTGCCCACCGGCCCCACAGGCGTGAGGGTCGCCGCCAGAAGCGTGTAGGGCGCCTCGCGGCGGAGCACCGCGATCCAGATCAGGATCGCGAGGGCGATGAAACCGATGCCGTGAGCAAGACCGGCGTAGAACGTCTCGTGCTCGAGACCGGGGACGAGCCAGACCACCAACAGGATCGCGAACAGGCCGAGCTCTACCCACGACGCCACCTTCACGATCGGGAACAACCGGCCGGGGACCGGTCTCCGCAACGCGTCCGAGGGGCGGTCAGGCCCCCCGGCAGTCAGCTCCGCTTCCGTCATGGCCTCCCAAGTTTCGCAGGGGGATGCGCCCGACTGGCGTCCAAGCGCCCGCGCCAAGGTTTGGACAGAAGGCCATAGGACCGGGAGCGTGCAGGCGGAAAACTCACTGAGCATGAAGCGAACCCTGACCACAGCCTCCGGCCGGTCGATCCGGGAAGTGGCACTGGTCCGGCGTGAAGCAAGCCGGTTGGTACGGGTCGACGTCAGGCGTTCCGGCGCCACCGCGTGGCTGCGGATCAGGTCTCGCTGACGCAAGGATCCGCGGAAGCGGGAGAGCTGCGACGCCCGTCCCCGAAAGGGGGCGGGCGCTTCGCTTCGCAGGCACCATGAGGCGGCGCTTCTCGGCCTCGACGGGAGTAGGCGCCGTGACGTTTCCTCCCCGATGCTCACTGCAATGGCTCTGGTTACCAGCCGTCGAACATCCGGAGACCGCCGGTGCACGGGATAGATTGAGCGGGTGAATCCGATCCGGGCTCGGCTGCGGCTTCGACGCCGGCACGAGGGGGCCGAGGCAGCGCCGCCGCCCGACGATCACGACGTCATCGAGATCGAGCCCGGGGCGCTGTCCGGTGTGTTCGCTGCGCCGTCGTGGCTGCGGGACGTCGGCTTCACGGCGTGGCTCCTGGTCGGCGTGGCCCTGTTCCTCGTCGGTGCGGTTTGGCTCCTCGCCCTGACTCAGGTAATCGTCGCGCCGGTGATCACGGCCGCGGTGGTCGCATCGGTGGCGTCCCCGGTGGTCGGCTGGCTCAAGCGGCACCACCTCCCACGCGGCCTCGGAGCCGTGCTGGTCCTGCTCGGCATCGTGGCGGTCGGCCTCGGCCTGTTCGTCCTGGTGCTCGTCGGCATCACGAGCGAGCTGTCGAGCATCGAGGGTCAGCTCTCGGGAGCGAAGGACACGATCGCCAACTGGCTCAAGGACGCGGGAGTCAGCGGCCCCGACGCCGAGAATGCCAAGAACCAGGCCAGCAACTCGGTGAATGCGGCGGGCTCGCACCTGTTGAGCGGAATCGGGGAGGCGTTGAGCGCACTCTCCGGTCTGGCTTTCTTCCTCGCCCTCACGGCGCTCTCGCTGTTCTTCCTGCTGAGCGACGGACCCTCGATCCGTGCCTGGGGCGAGCGCCACCTCGGCGTCCCTTCCACGGTCGCTCACATCGTCACGCAGCGAACGCTCGGGGCCCTCCGCGGCTACTTCCTCGGCGTGACGATCGTCGCCGCTTTCAACGCGGCCGTGGTCGCTCTCGGAGCGGTGATCCTCGGGATCCCACTGGCGGGCACGATCGCCGTCGTGACGTTCATCGGCGCCTACATCCCGTATCTCGGCGCCTGGACCGCAGGGGCGTTCGCCGTCCTGATCGCCCTGGGCGGCTCGGGCGCCGACGCGGCCGGCGGCATGATCATCGTGCAGCTCCTGGCGAACGGGATTCTCCAACAGCTCGTCCAGCCGTTCGCGATGGGCGCCGCGCTCGGGATCCACCCGCTCGCGGTGTTGATCGTCACGATTGCCGGCGGCGCGCTGTTCGGTGTGGTCGGGTTGATCCTGGCGGCGCCCGTTACCTCTGCTGTGGTGCGGATCTCCGAGGACCTCTCGCGCGCCGAGGCCGAAGAGGCCGAGGAAAGGGAGGACGAGGACGCGTCAGACGCGCCTATTCGCGATCCCGCTGCGCCAGCGACGCCTCAATGAGGTCCAGTCGGGAGCTGATTTCCGTCAGGCTGGATGCCAGATCTGCATCGGAGGCGTCCGGTTCGGGTGGTTCCTGGCGCCCCTGGCGTATCTGATCGACCAGGGTGGCGGTGACCGCGGCCGTGATCACCGTCAGGAAGGCGATCCCGTTGAGCATGACGACCGTCGCGATCAAGCGGCCCGCCGTGCCGCCGGGGACCACATCCCCGTAGCCGACGGTGGTCAGTGTCTGTACGGCCCACCACAGCCCTTCCCCGAGACTGGAGATGCTGTCGTCGTCGACGAGCCGGATGAGGATGCCGCCCGCCACCGTCAGGACGATGGTCACGATGCTGATGACGCCCGCCGCTCTGCGCGCCGTCAGTCGCCGGCGCCCGAGCATGCCCCCGAGAATCGGGAGGGCGGTGCCTTGGTCGGGGGGGCGTTCGCTGGGGCTCATCATTTCCGGATCGGTTGCGCGGGCCCAGTATCGCGCCCGCCACGGCGGCAGAATGCGTCTCAGCTGCCTGTCGCGGGCAGCGCTTCGGGCTGGCGCGCGCGCTCGAGCGCGTTCACGGTGATCCAAGCGGCGACGGCGGCGAGCACAGCGGCGGGCACGGCGTCGGCTCCCCCCGATCCGACCAGCAATGCTGCGATCACGAGCGAGCTGAAGACGAGCCTGGTGGCCGCCGCCACGCCCGCCGCGGTCCCGACCGCGACCGCGAGCGTGGTCGAGACCTCGAACGCGATCACGGCGAGGGTGGCCAGGGCGACGCCGATGAAGATGGCCGGGAAGACGGGACCGCCACGGAACCCGGCTCCCAGGCTGATCGCGTACGCGATCCCCTTCGCGGCAACCAGGACGAGGACGATCCCCGCAGAGCCCTCGGCGAGAAGCGAGGGAAGTGATTGCTGGCCCGAGAAGAGGACATCCTGCGGATTGGCGCCGAGTCCGTCGGCAACTAGCGCCAGGGCCCCCACCGCGATGGCCCCGGCGATCAGCAGGGAGGTGAGGCTGAGCCGGCGGCCCTCGAGCCCGTCGACCTCCCTCGCCAAGCGGTGGATGGCCGCGACCAGGATCGCGGCGATAACGCCCACCGCGACGCCGACGAGCAAATCCGGGACGTTGGTTCCGTCGTAAGCCGGAAGGTCGGGTACCGCCAGCGTTGTCTCGTCCACTCCGCCCCAGTCCCCGACCCCGGTGAAGATCAGATACCCCAGGGCAGCGGCAACCAGGCCCGGCAGGAGCAACGGGATCACTCTGGCTCCGATTCCCACCCCCGCTTCGATAAGGAGGACCCCAGCCGGGATCGGCCCCCCGAACAGGGCGGCGATCGCGGCGAACGATCCCGCCGTTCCGAGTACCGCCTTCTCCTGTTGGCCCAGGTTCGCCCACGGGGCGACCATCATGCCGAGCGCCGAGCCAAGCGCGATCAGGGGGGCTTCGGGGCCGAGGACGGCACCAAACGAGAGGCTGCCGAGGGCGGCGAGAGCAACGCCCGGCGCGTAGGCAGCGGCGGTCGGAGCCGTGTTGAGACCGCCCACGGGGTTGTGCCCCCCATCGCCCGGAAGCGAGCGCCGCGCGAGGACGACGATCAAAGCGCCGATCACCGGCAGCCCGAGAATCAGGTACCAGGGGGGCGACTTCCGGCCGAGCGCGTCGGGGAGGTCGTGCCAAAGCACGTCCTCGAGCTCGTGGACGGCTGCCAGGAACCCCACCGCCAACAGCGAGGCCGGGATCCCGATCGCGGCGCCCAGCAGTATCAGGCGCAGATACGCGCGCCCGGTGATCTGGGGCGACGCCCCCGCCGCTGCCGTAGCCGGTGCATCGTCCAAGGCCTGCTCGCGCGACGCCATCGCTGGATCCTAACCCGCGCCAGGCCGTGAATTCTGCGCGGCAGGAGCGTCCGCTTCGCGACGCTGCGTCCTGCCGGTCGTGGTCTCGGCGCGCGCGGAGATGCTCCCGGGCGCGACCGGGCCGTCAGCCCGTGCCCTCTCGAGCCGCCGCGTCGATCTCGCGCTTGAGCTCCTCGGCGTCGGCGTCGATCTGCTTCTCGATGAGCTTGTTTGCGCGCGTGACCGCCTTCTCGAGCTGCTCCTCGATCTTCGACTCCCCGAGCACGATCACGGCGGCGCTTCCCGCCTCGAGCTCCTCGCCGAGCTCCTTGAGGTCGTCGCGTGGGATGCCACCCCTAAGGTGTCCGATCAGCCCGCCGGCGCCGGCGCCGACGATCGCGCTGCCCAGGAGCGCGGGCGGGAACAGGATCCCGACCAAGGCGCCGACGCCCGCGCCGGTCCAAGCGCCGTGCTGGGTCGGCTTCTCGGTCTTCGTCACCCGGACCTTGCCGTCGTCCTCCTTGCGGATCACGGCCGAGTCAAAGGTCCCGATCGCTCCCAGCGCGTGGAGTTCGAACACGGCCTCGTAATCGGCCTCTGCATCGGCGATCTCGTCATAGATCGCTGCGTAGAGAAACACTGGTCTGTCGGACATGCCGGTTTCCTTTCGAAGGGGTCCCCTGCAGTATCACCCAACAGCCGAGGGGTACGATGGTTCCGCTCCGCGACTCCCGTGGGGCGGTTCAAGGAGGGGATGTAAACCATGCGAGGACTCCGTTTCTCTGCGATCCCGGTGTTCGTTGCCTGCGCTCTGCTCGCGGCCGGATGCGGCGACGACGATGACGACACGACGACGACCACATCGGCTGCGGAGAGTGCCGAGCAGACGGTCGACTCGGCGGTCCAGTCCTGTACCGACCAGGCCCAGCAGCTCGGCGGTAGCGCGGGAACCGCTCTGAGTGCGGCGTGCACCACCGTCGGTGATACGACGAAGAAGGCGCTCAGCAGCGGCAGCGAGGACGTAAAGCAGGCGCTCTCGCAGGCTGAGAGCTCGTGCAAGAGCGCGGTCGGCCAGCTCCCGTCGGGCGAGGCTCAGGACGCGCTATCGAAGCTCTGCGACTCGATCGCCAGTGCCGAATAGGCCCTAGGAAAGCGCCGTCAGGACGATCCGCTCCTGCTCGGAGCGGTGCGCCGCCGGGTAGCCCTCGGACGGGCTCGAGCGCTGCGGCCGGCCGATGTAGCTGAAGTCGACGCCCTCGGGGACCAGCTCGGGCATGCGCCGGGCCATCACGCTGAAGGCACCCATGTTCTTCGGCTCCTCCTGGACCCACACGATCTGCTTCGAGGTTCGGGTAGCGCTCGATCAGCGTGCGGAGCTGGTCGCGCGCGAACGGATAGAGGAGCTCGACCCGGGCGATCGCGACGTTCCCGGCCTGCTCGCGCCGCTCGTGGCCGTCGATGTCGTAGTAGACCTTGCCCGAGCAGAGGACCAGCTTCGTGATCTCCTGCTCGCGGCCGGTGGCGCCCGGGTCGTCGAGCACGAACTGGAACGTGCCCTCGGTGAAGTCGCTGAGCCTGGACGCCGCGCCGGGTAGCCGAAGGAGTCCCTTGGGCGTGAACGCGATCAGGGGTCGAGGCTTGGCGATCCGCGCCTGCCGGCGGAGCAGGTGGAAGTACTGCGCCGCGGTCGTCGGGTTCGCGAGCCGGATGTTGCCCTCCGCGGCCAGCTGGATGAACCGCTCGATCCGGGCGCTCGAGTGCTCCGGGCCCGAGCCCTCGTATCCATGGGGGAGGAGCAGGGTGAGTCGCGTCGTCTGCCCCCACTTCGACTCCCCGGCGACGATGAAGCTGTCGACGATCACCTGCGCCGCGTTCCCGAAGTCGCCGAACTGCGCCTCCCAGAGGATCAGGCTCTCGGGCGATGCCGCCGAGTAGCCGTACTCGAAGCCCAGGCACGCGATCTCGGACAGCGGGCTGTTGTGGATCTCGAACGGCGCGAGCGCCCCGCTCAGGTTCTGCATCGGCGCGTAACGGAGCCCGGTCTTCTCGTCGTGGAGCACGAGGTGGCGGTTCGAGAACGTGCCCCGCTCCGTGTCCTGCCCGGTGAGCCGGATGTGCGTCCCCTCGGTCAGCAGCGACGCGTAGGCCAGGGCCTCGGCGTGGCCGTACTCGATCGGTCCCTCGTCGAGGATCTCGAGCCGGCGCATCAGGGGCTTGCGCAGCTTGCGGTGGATTGCGAACCCGTCCGGAACCTTCAGCAGCTCCTCGTTCAGCGAGCGCAGGCGCTTCTCCGAGACCGCGGTCTCGACCTCCGGGGACTTCGTGCGGTCGAGCTCGCCGGTGCCGATGTGGGTCGAGGTCGGGTCCTCGTAATCACCGGTCTCCATCTTCGCCCGGAGGTCCTTGAGCATCTGGGAGAGGCGGTCCTGGCGTTCCTTTGCGTCGGCTGAGACGTCATCCGGCTGTGACCACGCCCTCCTTGACGAGCTGTTCGGCGTAGATCTCGGAGACGGGCGGATGCGCCTTGATCTGGGCGGCCATCTTCGGCTGGGTATAGGCCGGTTCGTCGGTCTCGTTGTGGCCGTAACGGCGGTAGCCGATCAGGTCGATGACGACATCGCGGCCGAACCGCTCGCGGTACGACATCGCCAGCCGCATCGCCGACATGCACGCCTCGACGTCGTCGGCATTCACATGGATGATCGGGCAGTTGAAGCCCTTGGCGAGGTCGCCCGCGTACGGCGTCGAGCGGGCCTCCTCGGGTCCGTGGTGAAGCCCACCTGGTTGTCGGTGATGATGTGGATCGTGCCGCCGGTGGAGTAGCCCCTCAGGGACTGCAGGTTGAGCGTCTCCGCAACGACGCCCTGGCCCGGGAACGCGGCGTCCCCATGCAGCAGCAGCGGCACCGCGACGTTGGGGCTGTGGTGCAGGCGCGGCCCCGAGTGCTCGGTCTGGGCGGCTCGAGCCCCGCCGGTGACGACGGGATCGACGTACTCGAGATGCGACGGGTTCGGGTACAGGCGGACGCGGATCTCCTCGCCGTCGGCCGTCGTCATCACGCCCTCGGCGCCGTAGTGGTACTTCACGTCGCCGGTGCCGGAATGCGGGATCGCGGCGATCGCCTTGACGCGGTCGAGCGCCTTGGCGCCCTCGAACTCGGCCATGATCGACTCCGGGGAGCGGCCGAGGTTGTGGACGAGAACGCTGAGCCGGCCGCGGTGGGCCATCCCGATCACGACCTCCTCGGCGCCGCCGGCGCGGGCCTGGGTAGACCAGCCCGTCGATCATCGGGACGACCGCGTCGAGGCCCTCGACCGAGAACATCTTCTGGCCGAGGTAGGCCTTCTGGACGAAGCGCTCGAACTGGAAGATGTCGGTCAGGCGTCGCAGCAGCGCGCGCTTCTCATCGGCGGTGAGCGGCGCGCGGTGCCTGCCGGTCTCGATCATCTCCCGCAGCCACATCCGCTGCTGGTGCGAGGAGAGGTGCTCGATCTGGTACGCGATCGTGCCGCAGTACGCCTCGCGCATCCGCGGCAGCGCGTCCAGCAGGGTCTCGCCCTCGACGCCGATCCGCAGGATCGAGGCCGGGATCCGCTGCATCAGCTCGGGCGTCAGGTTCAGGTTCTCCGGCTCGAGCGCCGGATCGCCCTTCGGCGCGGCCGGCCAGCGGGTTCACGGTCGCGGCCAGGTGACCGTGGGTGCGGAACGCCTTGAGCAGCGAGGTCGCCGCCTGGACCGCCTGCAGCAGCTCGCGGTCGGGCTCGGCGGCGACCACTGCGCCGCCCGGCGCCGGGGCCGTGCCGGCGACGGGCAGAGGCGGGGCGGAGGCTGAGGCCGGGTGGGCGTTGGTGACAACGACTCGGTCCGGGACCCCGAGGTCGTGTGCGACCGTCTCGTAGAACGAGTCCTCGCCCTGGAGGAGCTGGTCGATCCGGCGCAGGAACGAACCGGACTCCGCGCCCTGGATGATCCGGTGGTCGTAGGTGGACGTCATCGTCGTCACCTTCGAGATCCCCAGCGCCTTGATCTTCTCGGCCGGCGCGTGGGCCCACTCGACCGGGTAGGTGATCGAGCCGACGGCGATGATCGTGCCCTGGCCCGTCATCAGGCGCGGCACCGAGGCGACGGTTCCAAGGCCACCGGGGTTCGTCAGCGAGATGTTCGTCCCCTGGAAGTCGTCCGGCGTCAGCTTGTTCTCGCGCGTCTTGTTGATCAGGTCCTCGTACGCGCCGTGGAAGCCGGCAAAGTCGAGGTCGTCCGCGCCCTTGATGCAGGGCACCATCAGGCTGCGGGAACCGTCCTTCTTCTCCACGTCGACGGCGATCCCGAGGTTGACGGGAGAGTCGGTGATCACGAACGGCTTGCCGTCGCGCTCCTCGTAGGTCCGCACCATCACTGGCCACTCGGTCGCGGCCCGGACGATGGCCCAGGCGATCAGGTGCGTGAACGAGACCTTGATCCCACGCTCCTTGAGCTGGGCGTTGATCGCCTTGCGCTTGGCGTCGAGCGTGTCGACCGGGAGCGTGCGGAACGAGGTCGCGGTCGGGGTCGTGCGACTCTCGTCCATGGCCTTGGCGAGCATCGCCGCGGGGCCCCGCAGCGGCTTCGCCTCGCCTTCGGCCGGGGCCGCGGCCGGGGCCGGCGCCGTTGCCCTCGGCGGCCGAGGACGTCGGCCTTCACGACCTTGCCTCCGGCGCCCGAGCCCTGCACGGACGCCGAGGTCGACGCCGCGCGTCGGCCGCGATCCGCCGGGCGACCGGGGACGCGCTTGGCGCGCCGTCCACGGCGCGGCGCCGGCGTCCGCCGGCACGCTCGGCGCCGCGCTCGTTGCCTCAGGTCCGCCGCCGCGGTCTCCGAACCGGCCCCCGCGCTCATCTCCGCCAGGGGCTGTCCGACCTTGACGACGTCGTCAGGCTGGACCAGAAGCTTGGTGATCGTGCCGGGCGAGGGAGCGGGGACCTCGGCGTCGATCTTGTCGGTCGAGACCTCGATCACCGTGTCGCCCTCGTTGACCTGATCGCCCTCGGCCACGTGCCACTCGAGGACCGTGCCCTCGGTGACGGACTCGCCCATCTCGGGCATGGCGACGACCACGGTCTCGCCCGCCGCGGCCTCGCGTCCGGAGCGGCTCGAGCCGTCGTCGTCCTCGCCCTGCGCGTCCTCGAGGAGCTCGGCCGGGGTCGGAGTGCTCCGATGTCGGCATCGCCCTCGCCCGTCCCGGCGACTGCCAGACCCGGGCCGGCTCGGTGCCGCCCTGCTTCGGAGGCGCCTCCTCGGGATCTCCGGGGCCGGCGTCTCCCGCCGGGGCGGCGCCGTTGCCCGACGCCGTTCGGGTCGAGCTCGGCGAGCACCTGCCCGACCGCAACGGTGTCGTCGACCTTGGCGAGGATCTTGGTGATCACGCCGCTCGCGGGCGCGGGGACCTCGGCGTCGATCTTGTCGGTGGAGACCTCGACGACCGTGTCGCCCTCGGCGATCTCCTGGCCCTCGGAGACGTGCCACTCGAGGATGGTCCCCTCGGTGACCGATTCGCCCATCTGGGGCATCTGAATCTCGACGGTCTGGGTGTCTGCCAAGTCTGACTCTGAGTCTATGACTTCGGGTTCCAAGCGGAGCGCGGATTCGCGCATCGCAGCAGGGTTTTCACATTCGGTATCGCGTCGAGCGCCTCCTCGCGTGCCCGCTTGCGGTCCACGATCGGCCCCGGGTAGTCCTCGCCGATCACGCAGCCGGACTCGCGCTGCACCTCATCGGGCATCCGTCCACGGCTCGCGGAGATGCTCGGCGGGCACGTCGCGAAGCTCGGGGACATACCGCCGGACGTAGTCCCCGTTCGGGTCGTAGCGCTCCATGTGGAGCGTGGGGTTGTAGAGGCGGCGGTACGGGGGCTGGGGATCGACCCCCACCGAGGCGATCCATTGCCAGTTCCCGTTGTTGTTGGCCTCGTCGCCGTCGACCAGCATCCGCATGAACCAGCGCTCTCCCCAGCGCCAGTCGATTCCCAGGTCCTTGGTCAGGAACGAGCCGACGACGAGGCGCGCGCGGTTGTGCATCCAGCCCTCCTGCCGAGCTGGCGCATTCCCGCGTCCACCAGCGGAAATCCGGTCCGCCCCTCGCACCACGCCTCGAATGGGCCGCCGCGCATGGCTCCACCTGATCTTGCCGCGGTAGCGCTCCTGGAACTCCGATCTCGCGTTCCGCGGGATTGTGGAGCAGAACGTGGTGGTAGAAGTCGCGCCAGCAGAGTTGCCTGTGGAACGCATCCGCTCCCTTGCCGCGCGGCAGGCGCTTCTCGATTTGCCTCGGGCTGATACACCCGAAGTGGAGGTAGGGGGAGAGGCGGGAGGTCAGGTCGCGTCCCAGGGCGTTGTGGCTCTCCGCGTAGTCGCGCACCGGACCGTCGAGGAAACGGTCGAGCGCGCGCCGCGCCGCGGCCTCGCCGCCCGGCGGCCGGATGGGCCACCTCCTGCTCGAACCCGAGCGTTGCGAGCGAAGGGAGACGGCCCTTCGCGAGCCGGGAGGGAAGCGCCGGCATCCGGCGGGGCGCCATCAGAGCACAGCGCGGCGCTCGCAGCCAAGCCAGTTGCGGTGAAAGGGCGAGAACACGGTGTACGGCTTGCCCTGTCGGGTCCGTACGGTCGCCGACGTCATCCACCGCGCACAGACCGCGATGGGCCACCCACCCGACTTCCGCCTCCTCCAGCGCACGCCGCGTGCGATCGCCGCGACGGCGGGCGAACGGGCTGACGTCGGCCGTGACATGAACCGCCGTTGCGCCGACCCGCGCCGCGAGAGCCGGCAGCTCGCGTTCCGGCGGGCCGCGGCGAACGACCAGGGCCGAGCCGAGCCTTCGAAGGCTCTCATCCAGGTCGCTGAGACACTCCAACAGGAACTGCGTCCGGGCCCCCGAGCCGTGTCGCCCGTGCAGCAGGCGGTTGTCGAAACAGAAGACCGGCACCACCCGGTGGCCGGTCTCGAGCGCCGCGCGGAGGGCCGGGTGGTCGCGCACGCGGAGGTCGCGACGGAGCCAGACGATCTCTGTCACGGGCAATGCGGGATGCGAACCGCTTGCGTCATGCGCCCGCTTCGGCCGGTCGTGAGCGCTCTTCGCCGAGCGCTCGGTCGAGCGTCTCTCGGAATCCCGCAGGCTCGATCTCGAACGGTCGTGCTCCGCTCGGGTCGGTAACGACGGTCTCGGTGCTGAGGCCCTCCACCAGCGGCCGCGCAACTCCCGTATCCACCGGGGTCACCAGGCCGATCCAAAGCGAGGACAGGGTCGGGGAGAGGAGCGGCACCGGGAGCATCGGGCGCGGACGCGTTCCCAGCGCCCTTGCCATCTCGTCGAGCATCTCGGCGTACGAGAGCACGTCGGGCCCGCCGATCTGCACCTCGCGGCTCGCGCTCTCCGGCACCTCGGGCGCTGCGCGGAGGTACGCCACCACGTCGTCGATCCCGATCGGCTGCGTGGACGTCCGGAGCCAGCTGGGCCCGATCATGACCGGCAGACGGGCGACGAGGTAGCGCAACGTGCGAAACGACTCGCTGCCCGCGCCAACCACCATCGCAGCCCGGAAGTAGGTGAGCGGTGGTCCGCTCGTGCCCAGGATGCGAGCCGTCTCGTGACGGCTCCGGAGATGCTTGGACCCTTGGTCGTCCCCGAGGCCCCCGAGGTACACCACACGCGCCACGCCCTCAGCTCGCACGATGTCCGCGAAGTTGCGGGCCGCCTGGCGCTCGCGCTCCGTGAAGTCGGCTCCGTCCCCGCCTCGGCCCATCGAGTGCACCAGGTAGTACGCAACGTCGACACCCTCGCCCATGCCGCGGAGACTGTCGCGGTCGAGGACGTCGCCGACGTGAAGGTCGTGCCCCTCGCGGCGGAGCGCCTCGCCACGCCCCGCGTTCCGGACCAGGCAGCGTGTCTCGGTTCCTCGCTCGGCCAGTGCGCGTGCCAGCCGTCCGCCCACGAAACCGGTCGCTCCGGTCACCAATGCCCTCATGCGATGCCGGTTCCCGGTTGCGACTGATTCAGACAATTGACCGTCAGTCCGCGATCTCAGCGACCGGGCGCTTCGCGTCCGACGGGCCCGGCCTGGATCTCGCCGGTCAGGGCGCCGACTCTGGACGGCGGCAGGTCGAGGCGGGCGAGCGAGCGCAGGAAGCCATTCGTGACGATGACGTGGATTCGCGCCTGGGTCCGTTCGTAGAGCCAGGTTCCCAGCCGAGCGAGTCGTCCCGAGCCGCGCAGCCAAGGATAGAAGTTGCTGACCTCCGTGCTCACCAGCAACAGCGCGCGGCCGGCTCCGCCGCCCTCACGCCGTTCCACCGAGATCCGCAGGAGGCCCTGATCTTCCCCGTCGCGAGCGACGAGGAGTCCCCGTTCGATCCGCCAGGTCACGCTCGCCTGCCCGTCGTGCGCGTCGTACTCCGGCGCGTGGAAGCGAAGCAGTGCAAACGGTCTTCCGATCAGCACCACCGTCCGGGCGGTGGGTTCGTACACGACACGAAGCAGGCCAAGCGAGATCCGGCTCAGGTGACGCCAATACGCCCGCGCCAGGCGCTCCAGGTTCTCGGGGGCCCAGAGTCCGTCGAGCGCAGTCGTCGCCATCTCGATCTCTGCCCGCTGCACCGATGACACCGCCCCCGTCTGAGGGACGTGGGCGCTGCTGGGCTCGTTGATCAGGCGAAGGTTGGGAGGGTCGGCTCGGGGCAAGGTCGCGTCGCGGTAGGTAGCGCCTTGCGGCTACCCGATCCGGGCGACGATGCGCACCTCGTTCTCCGCGGTGTCCATGATGTCGCCGCGGACGAACTCGTGCACAGGGGCGCTGTGGTCGCAGAATCCGCAGCGCATCTCGGCCCTGGGGCGCGAGCGGGCCGGGGGCGAGATCGGCAGCGCGCAGGAGGGGCAGAGCATCGCGCCCCTCGCCAGGACCTGCATGCCGTCGGCGACCAGCCGCTTGCGCTCGTCGAGCCGCTCGTCGACGTGCTCCGTCCGGCCGTCGGGGCCGGCCGGGTCGCCGTGCTGGGGTGTGAACTCGAAGGCCATCGGCCGTGTGCCAAGTGTAGGGTCAGCAACGGGCCGACCTAGACGCAGGAGGAGAGACACGTTGGGGTACTTCGTGACCGGCGCGACCGGGTTCATCGGGAGGCATCTGGTCGAACGGCTGCTCGAGCGGGACGGAACCGTCTACGTGCTCGTGCGCGAGGGGTCGAAGGGGAGGCTCGAGGAGCTCCGGAGCCGCTGGGGAGCCGACTCGGAGCGGGTCGTGGCGATCACGGCGACCTCTCGCAGCCCCGACTCGGAATCTCGGACGAGGACCTCAGCCGGCTGCAGGGCGACGTCGACCACCTGTTCCACCTGGCGGCGATCTATGACATGACCGCCGACGCCGAGTCGCAACAGGTGGCGAACATCGAGGGCACACGCCACATGGTCGAGTTCGCGAACGCGGTCGAGGCCGGGCGGGTGCACATGGTCAGCTCGATCGCCGCCGCCGGGCTCTACAAGGGGCTGTGGCTCGAGGACATGTTCGACGAGGCGCAGGATCTCGACACCCACCCCTACTTCCGGACCAAGCACGACTCCGAGGGCATCGTGCGCACCGAGTGCGAGCGGCCGTGGCGGGTGTATCGGCCCGGAATCGTCGTCGGGCATTCGGAGACCGGCGAGATGGACAAGGTCGACGGCCCGTATTACTTCTTCAAGCTGATCCAGCGCCTCCGGCGAGCGTTGCCGCCAGTGGATGCCGACGATCGGGATCGAGGGCAGGGAGATCAACCTCGTCCCGGTCGACTTCGTCGCGAAAGCGCTCGACCACATCGCCCACTCGGACGATCCGCGCTGGGACGGCAACGCGTTCTCGCTCGACTGACCCCAACCCGAAGACGGCGGGTCAGGTGATCAACCTGTTCGCGCGCGCCGGTCACGCGCCGCAGATGGGGATGCGACTCGACCCGAAGATGCTCCAGGTCGTCCCGCCCCAGGTGCGCTCGGGAATGATGATGCTGCCGCCGGTGAAGCGGATCCGCAACACGGTGCTCACCGATCTCGGGATCCCCGAGTCGGTCCTGACCTACGTGAACTACCCCACCAGCTTCGACAACCGCAACGCGGCCGAGGCACTTGAGGGCAGCGGCATCACGGTGCCGCCGCTCGACGCGTACGCGGACAAGCTCTGGGATTACTGGGAGCGCAACCTCGATCCCGACCTGTTCAAGGACCGCTCGCTGGCCGGGGCGGTCGCCGGCAAGGTCGTGATGATCACCGGCGCCTCGTCGGGGATCGGCAGGTCGGCCGCGCTCAAGGTCGGCGAGGCCGGGGGGACGGTGCTCCTCGTCGCGCGCACGCCCGAGAAGCTCGAGGAAACGCGCGACGAGATCGAGGCGGCGGGCGGCACCGCGCACATCCACCGCTGCGACCTCTCGGATCTCGAGGACATCGAGCGGATGGCCGACGAGGTCCTGGCCGAGCACGGCCGCGTGGACATCCTGGTCAACAACGCCGGGCGGTCGATTCGCCGCTCGGTGGCCCTCTCTTACGACCGCTTCCACGACTACGAGCGCACCATGCAGCTGAACTACTTCGGGGCGCTGAAGCTGATCATGAAGTTGCTGCCCGTCATGCGCGAGCAGAAGTTCGGGCACATCGTGAACATCAGCTCGATCGGGGTGCAGACCAACACGCCGCGGTTCTCGGCGTACGTGGCTTCGAAGGCGGCACTGGACGCGTTCTCGCGCTGCATCGGCTCCGAGGTCATCGACGACAACGTGCACATCACAACCATCCACATGCCGCTGGTGCGCACGCCGATGATCGCGCCGACGAAGATGTACGACGCGTTCCCCACGATCTCGTCCGAGGAGGCGGCCGAGATGATCACCGGCGCGATCATCCGCCGGCCGAAGAAGGTCGCGACCAAGCTGGGCACGTTCGGCGAGGTGCTCTACTCGCTGGCCCCAAAGGCGTCGGACGCGATTCTCCACCAGGGCTACAAACTCTTCCCGGACTCGAAGGCCGCGAAGGGCGACGCCGACAAGGCCGCCAAGGACGAGGATGTCTCAACCGAGGGAGTGGCTTTCGCGTACCTGATGCGCGGGGTGCATTGGTAGACGTAGCGGGGGAGCGCCGGGACGATGAGCGCGACGGCTGAGCGGCGCAAGCACTGGGGCTGGGGCTCCGAGTCGGCGCAGCTTTCGCGCGCGCAGCTCGAGGCGGCGCGATCCGAGGTGCGCGAGCGGTTGGGATTCGGAGGCGACCAGCTGGAGGAGCCGGTCCCGCTCGACCGGGTCGAACTCTCCGCGCCGCGCGTTGAGCCACCGGCCACGCTGGCCGGGATCTGCGCCGCGGACCCGCACTCGCGGACCACGCACGCGCTCGGCAAGGCCTATCGCGACGTCGTCCGCGGGTTCCGTGGGCGGTTCGAGAACCCGCCGGACGTCGTCGCCCGGCCGCGCGACGAGGACGAAGTCCGCTCCGTCCTCGAGTGGTGCTGCGACAAGGGACTGGCGGCGATCCCGTTCGGGGGCGGCACGTCGGTCTGCGGCGGAATCGAGCCGCGGCTGCCCGGCGGATACCCCGGCGCCGTCTCGATCGACCTGACCGCCCTCGACCGGGTGCTGGAGGTGGACGAGACATCGCGCGCTGCGAGGATCCAGGCCGGTGCCCTGGGCCCGGTGCTCGAGGACCAGCTGCGCGAGCGGGGGCTCACGCTCCGGTGCTTCCCGCAGTCGTTCGAGTTCTCGACACTCGGTGGCTGGATCGCAACGCGCGCGGGCGGCCACTTCGCCACGCGGCTCACCCATATCGACGACATGATCGAATCCGTGCGAGCGATCACGCCGGCCGGCGATTGGGAGAGCCGGCGTCTGCCTGGCTCCGGAGCCGGGCCGAGCCCCGACCGGATGCTGGTCGGCTCCGAGGGCATCCTCGGGCTGATCACGGAGGCGTGGGTGCGGGTCCAGGAACGGCCCCGGTTCAAGGTGTCCTGCGGGGTGAGCTTCGACACCTTCACGGCGGGCGCGGAGGCCGTACGCGAGCTGTCGCAGTCCGGGCTCGACCCGTCGAACTGCCGGCTGCTGGACCCTGCCGAAGCGAAGCTGACCCACGCCTCGGAGGAGCGGAAGTCGGTGCTGGTGCTGGGGTTCGAGTCCGCCCATCATCCGGTCGAGGCCGACATGGAGGTGGCGCTCGACGCGGCGCGCTCGCACGGCGGTGAGCCCGGTGAGGTGAGAACGAGCTCCCCGCGCTCGGATGCCGTGGGTGCCTGGCGACACGCGTTCGTGGCGGCGCCATACCTCCGCGACACACTGGTCTCGCTCGGCGTTCTCTCGGAGACGTTCGAGACGGCGATCACCTGGGACCGGTTTCCGGAGTTCCATGCAGCAGTGATGGAAAGGGCGCGCGCGGCGGTCGGCGAGCCGAGCACGATCACCTGCCGTTTCACGCACGTCTACCCGGACGGGCCGGCGCCGTACTTCACCGTGCTGACGCCGGCGCGGCGTGATTCCGAGATCGAGCAGTGGGACGAGATCAAGGCCACGGTTTCCGAGGTCCTGATCGATGCCGGCGGGACGATCACGCACCATCACGCCGTCGGCCGTGACCACCGGCCCTGGTACGACCGCCAGCGGCCGGAGCCGTTCGCCGAGGCGCTGCGCGCCGCCAAGCGCGCATTGGATCCTGCGGGCGTGCTGAACCCGGGCGTGCTGATCGACCCCGCGGCCTAACCTTCGGCGGCCATGAGCCCGCTCGTCGCCTCCCTGCGCCCGCAGGAGTGGATCAAGAACCTGCTCGTCTTCGCGGGCGTCATCTTCTCGCGCCAGTTCGACGACGGCCAGGCCCTGCTCGACGCCACGATCACGTTCGTCGCTTTCTGCGGGATCTCGAGCGCGGGCTACCTCTTCAACGACCTGCGCGACCGCGAGCACGACCGGCTCCACCCGGACAAGCGCCGCCGGCCGATTGCCTCAGGAGCGCTCTCGGGTGAGACGGCGACGACGGCGGCGGCAGGACTGGCAGCGTTCGCGATCCTCCTGCCGTGGGCGACGATCGACGCCGAGGTCGCGGGCATCGTCGCGGTCTACGCGGTGGTCACCGCGGCGTACTCGGTGTTCCTCAAGCGCCTCGTGATCCTCGACGTCATGACGATTGCGTCGCTGTTCATCCTCCGGGTGGTCGCCGGCGCGGTCGCCGTAGACGCGACGGCGTCCGAGTACCTCCTCGTCTGCACGGCGATGCTGGCGCTGTTCCTGGGTTTCACCAAGCGGCGGCAGGAAGCGATCTTGGAGGAGGAGCCCCAGGAAGGTGCCACGACCCGCCCGGTCCTCGAGCACTATTCGCTGCCGTTTCTGGACCAACTGATCGCGATGGTGACCGCGATCGCAATCCTCAGCTACATCATCTATGCGGTGAACTCGCCGTTCGCCGGATCGAAGATGCTGGCGACCGCCCCGTCGGTCCTCTACGGCGTCTTCCGCTACCTCTACCTGATCTACGACCGCCGTGACACCCGCTCGACCGCGGCGATCCTGGCCGAGGACCCGGGAATGATCTTCGCGGGCGCGAGCTACGTGGTCTCCGCGTTCCTGGTGCTGTACGCGTTCGACTGAGCGACGCCTGGGATAGTCTTCGCTCATGAGCCAGGCCAGCGGATGGCCGCGGTACTTCAAGGAAGACTTCGAAGCGGCAAGGGGGAGAGCGTGAGCACTGAAGAACTCGACGAGATGGGTCCTATCGACTACCTGGTCATCGAGTGGCCCGACCGCCAGCCGACTGGCGAGGCCGCGCCGATCCTTGTTGATCTCGTCGACCGAGGTCTGATCCGCATCATCGACATCGCCTTTCTGGCCAAGGACGACGATGGCTCGGTCACGACGCTGGAGCTCTCCTCGATGGCCGAGGAGTCGGAGTCGCTGAAGGAGCTCATGGGGGCGTCGTCGGGAGTGCTCTCCGAGGAAGACGCCCAAGAGGCGGCCAATGCGCTCGAGCCAGGGCGCTCCGCCGCGATCCTCGTCTACGAGAACCGCTGGGCGGCGCCGTTCGCTGTCGCGCTGCGCCGGTCGGGCGCTCAGCTGGTCGCGAACGGACGGATCCCGATCCAGGCGATGCTCGCCGCGCTTGACGCGGCCGAGGCAGCCGAATCCACCGAGTCCTAACCCAGGAGGGAAGAACCAATGCCAGGATTGCTTCGAGGGGTTGCCAGAGTTGCCGTGGTGTCCGGAACCGCGACGGCCGTCAGCAACCGCGTCTCCCGTCGTCAGGGGGACCGCTGGGCCCAGCAAGCCCAGCAACAACAGGCTCCCGCATATCAGGAGGCTCCACCGCCGGCCGCCGCGCCGGCCGTCGACCCGGTCGAGCAGCTGGCAAAGCTCGGGGAGCTTCGCGACAGCGGTGTGCTGACGGAGGAAGAGTTCGCCGCGCAGAAGGCGAAGATTCTGGGCTAGCCCGACCTACGCGGATCCGAGGATTCGCGCCTTCTCCGCCGCGAACTCTTCCTCCGTCAGCGCCCCGGAGTCGCGGAGCCCGGCCAGGCGCTCGATCTCGCCGACGCGGGGGTCGCCGCCGGCCGTCGCGGCGGGCGTGCCGGCGGTCGCGACACGCCGGTCGCGCGCCTCGCGCATCCGGTCGGCGATCCCGTGCGCGACGCCAGCCGGCGAGCCGGTCGTGACGTGGTCGGGGAACTCGCGGATCACCTGGCGGCGCAGCATCTCGGTCCCGAGCACCGCGAAGGCGATCAAGAGGAGCGAGGGGACCACCCTGTGGGTGGCGATCACCGGATCCCACCAGAACAGCAGCAGCAGGAGCACCGCGAGCCCCCCGTATGCGTAGCGGGGCTGGCGCAGGTAGGGGGTGAGCCAGTGACGGATCGAGGTCGCCCAGCGGGTCGGGCCCGCGAGCCAAGCGGCGAGCACGATCACGATCCCGTAGGCGAGGATCGACTGACCGGTCTCGAGCACCAGCGACGTGCCGATGTCGAAGACGGAGCTGACCGCCGCATCGGACGACGCCGCCTCGCTCAGCGACCCGACGACGAGGTTGCCGCCCGCGCCGCGGGCAAAGAGGACGACGACCCCGACGAGGATGAACGAGAACCCGACGGCGCGCAGGGTCTGGCGGCGGCGATCCCCCGCGAGCAGGATCGCGGCCGCGTAGAGCAGCAGGGTGAGCGCGGTGAGCACGTAGCCGATCTTCTTCAGAAGGTTGAGGCCCTTCTGAGCGGCGTCGAGCTCGCTCGACTTCATCACCTCGATCGAGCTCGCCTCCGCCGGCAGCTTGGCGGCCACGTCCGGCAGCCCGAGCTGTGCGGTCACCGACTCGAGCACCGATTTGAGGTCGAGCGTCACCACCCCGTCGGTGGTCGAGACGAACTCGCCCTTGTCGTCGATCAGGGCGATCAGCTTGCTCTGTGCCGTTGCACTCGCGTCGACGAAGAGCTGTTGGACCTTCGGCTCCTCGAGCGCCTTTTCGACAACGTTGTCGGCGCCGCTGCGCAGGGCTCCGGCGATCGGGCCAGCGAGCGGCGCGAGCTGTGGGCGAAGCCGATCGGCGAGCTCGGACTCAACATCGACGTTGTCGAAGATCGCGGCGACGATGAAGGTGTTGAGGGCCGCCTGGATGTCAGCGTCCTGGATCAGCTCCTCGCTGGTGTCCCTCCAGGTATCGGTCTCGAGCACCTGGCGCTTGGCCCAAAGCGCGAAAACCGAGACGATTCCGATGATCGTCGCGAGGACGATGATGATGATCGGCAGCGCCCGGCGACCGGTCTTCTCGTTCGCATCCCCCGCGCTCACACGTCCACCCTACCCCGTCGGGAGCCCGGCGCGAAAACTCGGCGCCCCAGGAGGCATCGCAGTAGTCTCCCGCTCCGCATGGACCTGACGCTCACCCCCGAGGAAGAGGCGTTCCGGGACGAGGTTCGTGCCTGGATCGCCGACAACCACCCCGGCCCGGCGCCCGGCGGCGGGGACCAGGCGCAGTTCGAGTTCGAGCGCGGGTGGCAGCGCAAGCTCCACGATGCCGGCTGGGCGGGGATCTCGTGGCCGAAGGAGTACGGCGGGCGCGGCGCGACGCTGATCGAGCAGTCGATCTTCGGGGAGGAGCTGGCGCGTGCGAAGGCGCCGCGGCCGGCGAACGTCCTGGGCCTCGTGATGGGCGGCCCGGTGGTGATCGCGCACGGAACCGAGGAGCAGAAGGAGCGGTTCCTCGAGCCGATCCTCTCGGCCGAGGAGATCTGGTGCCAGGGCTTCTCGGAGCCCGAGTCGGGCTCCGACCTGGCGTCGCTGAAGACGAAGGCCGTCCCCGACGACGGGGGCTTCCGGATCACGGGCCAGAAGGTGTGGACCACGTTCGCCCACGAGGCGAAGTGGTGCATGCTCGTCGCGCGGACCGACCCCGAGGCCGCGAAGCACAAGGGCCTCACCTACTTCCTGCTCGACATGGAGCAGGACGAGATCGAGGTTCGGCCACTCCGCCAGATCACCGGCGAGGCCGAGTTCAACGAGCTCTTCATCGAGGGCGCGTACGTGCCGGACGAGAACGTCGTCGGCGGAGTGGGCAACGGCTGGATGGTCGCGATCACCACGCTGATGAACGAGCGGGCCGGGCTGGGGGCCTCGGCCGCGCTGGGCCTCGCCAACGCGCTCGACGAGCTGGTCGAGCTGGCTAAGGAGAGGGGCCGGGCCGGCGATCCGATCGTCCGCGACAAGGTCGCGCGCCTGAAGATCGGCATCGAGGGCCTTCGGCTCGGGGCCATGCGCTCCCTGACGGCCACGATGAAGGTCGGCACTCCGGGGCCGGAGGGCTCGATCGCGAAGCTGCAGTGGTCGTCCACCAATCAGGCCCTGACCGAGCTGGCCGTGGAGGTCGGCGGCCTCGACGCGCTGCGGTCGGACTCGATGTGGGCGTACCGCTTCCTGCGCTCGCGCGCGAACTCGATCGAGGGCGGCACCAGCGACGTGCTGAGGAACATCGTCGCCGAGCGAGTGCTGGGCCTTCCGAAGCTGCGATAGGGAGCCATGGAGTTCGACTTCTCAGACGAGCAGCGCGAGATCAAGTCGACCGCGCGCGAGTTCCTGGCTGCCCGGTTCAAGCCGGAGAAGGTGCGCGAGCTGGCTGAGTCCAAGAGCCCGTACGACGATGCGATCTGGAACGAGATGTGCGAGCTGGGGTGGCCCGGGATCGCGATCGCAGAGGAGCACGGCGGCCAGGGTCTCGGCGTCGTCGAGCTCGTGATCCTGCTCGAGGAGACGGGCTACGCGCTCGCGCCCAGCCCGCTGATCTCGAACGCCTATGCCGGGGACCTGATCGCCGCGGCCGGCTCGGGCGAGCAGCGGGGCCGGTGGCTGCCGGGGATCGCCTCCGGTCAGGAGCGAGGCGCCGCGGAGTTCACGAACGATCCCTCGCCGATCGTCGGAGCGGCGGCCGGCAGCGTGGTGCTCGTGCTGGGCGAGGGGGAAGGGGCCAAGATCGTCCCGACCGCTGAAGCGGAGCTCGAGGAGATTCCGCTGATCGACCGGACGCGCGCCTACTACAAGGTGAGCGCCGACGGCGGCGACCCGCTCCCGGGCGACGTGGCGCCCGCGGTCGCAACCGGGACGGTCGCGCTCGCGGCGGAGTCCGTCGGCGTCGCGCAGCGCGCACTCGACATCGCCATCTCCTACGCCAAGGAGCGCGAGCAGTTCGGCCGGCCGATCGGTGCCTATCAGGCCGTCTCGCACCGCCTGGCGGACATGCTCTGGGAGGTCGAGGAGGCGCGCTCGCTCACCTACTACGCGGCCTGGTGTGGGGACGCGAGGCCGGAGTCACTGCCGCTCGCCGCCTCGATGGCGAAAGCGCGGGCGTCGGACGCCGCTTCAGCCGTGACTCACCAGACGATCCAGACGCTCGGCGGCATCGGATTCACGTGGGAGCACGACATCCACTTCTTCCTCAAGCGGGCGCGGGTCTCCGCCCAGTTGATGGGCAGCGCGAGCCAGCATCGCGATCGCGTCGCCGAGCTGGCCGGGCTCACGGCCTAGCGGCCCCGCGCCGTTCCCTCGTCGAAGCGCTCCAAACCGTCGTCGGGAACCGGCTCCCAGTCCGCCGCGTACGCGACGTAGGCCCGCCAGGTCGGCCGCACTCCGGGGTCGGCGTCGAAGGCGGACATGCGAACGCTCATCTGGGTCGGGTCGTCGGGATTCCGCGAGAAGAGCTGCGCGCCGCACTCGCGGCAGAAGCACTTCTCGAATCCGCCGTCGCGGTGGCGCCACGCCTTGACGAGCTCATCTCCGCGGATGAGCCGGAAGGTCCGGCCGTCGATCCGGGCCTGGGCCGAGGACGCGGTGCCCGTGCGCTTCTGGCAGCGGGTGCAGTGGCAGTAGCCGGCACCGCGGGGAATCTCGCTGAGCTCGAAGCGAACGCCGCCGCAGAGGCAGGCGCCGGTGAGGGGCAGATCCGGCATGTGCGACCGAAGTTTGCCAGCCCGCGATCGTCGGGTAAGTCCTAGGGGCTGTGGAGGTTGAGCATCTGGTGACGCTCGCCGGCGTTCGCAAGAGCTTCGGTGAGAACGTCGTCCTCGATGGGATCGACCTGGAGGTAGCGCGGGGTTCCGCGGTGGTTGTCGCGGGCCCCTCGGGCTCCGGGAAGTCCACCATGCTCCGCTGCATCAACGGCCTCGAGCCGATCGACGCGGGGGACATCGTGTTCGACGGCCGGCCGGTCGAAGCGGGCGGGCGGGAGGTCTATGGCATCAGGGCCCAGATCGGAATGGTGTTTCAGAGCTTCAACCTGTTCCCGCACATGACCGTGCTCCAGAACATCACGCTGGCACCGCGCGAGGTCGGCGAGGTTCAGTCGGGCGACGCCAAGGATCGCGCCCGCGAGCTGCTCGAGCGTGTGGGGATCCCCGAAAAGGGGGACGACTATCCCGCGGACCTGTCCGGCGGCCAGCAGCAGCGCGTCGCGATTGCCCGCGCTCTCGCCATCCGCCCGAAGCTGATGCTCTTCGACGAGCCGACCTCGGCGCTCGACCCCGAGATGATCCGTGAGGTGCTCGACGTCATGCGGGACCTCGCGCGGGAGGGCATGACGATGGTCGTGGTCACCCACGAGATGGGCTTCGCGCGCGAGGTCTGCGACCGGATCGTGTTCATCGACGAGGGCCGGATCGTCGAGGAGGGCACGCCCGACGAATTCTTCAATCACACGCGTTCCGATCGAGCCAAGGAGTTCGTGGACAAGATCATCCACCACTGACCCGAGGCAATACCGATGGGGGGAGGAGAGAGGACAAGCAACATGGAGAGGACACGCTGGCGCTGGTTGGCGTTGATGTCAGCCGTCCTGGCGGCGCTCGTCCTGGCGGCGTGCGGCGATGACGACGATGACGAGGCGGAGACCGAGGAGCCCGCCGCGGAGGTCGAGGAGTTCCCGGCGTCAACGACGCCGGGTCAGATCCAGGAGGAGGGCACGATCACGATCGGGGTCAAGTTCGACGTTCCGCCGTTCGGGCTCAACAATCCGCAGACGGGCGAGGTCGAGGGCTTCGACGTCGATCTCGGCAACTACATCGCCGACCGTCTCGGGGTCGAGGCCGAGTTCCGCGAGGCGACGTCGGACAACCGGATCCCGCTGCTCGTCGACGGCACGATCGACCTGATCCTGTCGACGATGACGATCACCGAGGAACGTGACCTGGAGATTGATTTCTCCGAGCCGTATTACGTCGCGAACGGAGATGTCCTGGTTCCCGGTGACTCCGACATCGCGACGCTGGACGACCTCAACGGCAATCGAGTCTGCACGGCCCTGGGCTCGACCTATGCGGACACGATCCGCGAGGAGGCCCCGGACGCCGATCTGCGGCTCGTGGACCTGTACTCGGAGTGCTTCGATCAGGTGCAGACGGGCACGGTCGACGCGGTCTCGACGGACAACGTGATCCTGACCGGGATGGTGATCCAGGACGACACCCTGGAGCTGCTCGGGCTCGACTACACGACCGAGCCGTATGGCGTCGGGATCCCTGACGGCGACACGGAGATGAAGGACTTCGTCGACGAGTCGGTCGCCGAGTTCATCGACAGTGGGGCGTGGCAGAACACCTACGACAAGTGGGTCGGCCAGTACGTGCCCGAGGAGCAGCAGCAGGGCCCGCCGGACATCACGCTCCAGGAGGCGCTGAAGCTGTTCCCGCTGGAGAAGTAGGAGAACGCTGACGAGCAGCGCGATATGAGGGGTACGGCGTGAGCCAACTCTGGGAGGTGCTCACCGAGCACCTCCCGGAGTTCAGCTCCGGCCTCTGGGTAACGGTCCGCCTCGTCGCGATCGCGTTCGTCATCGCGATGGCCGTCGGCACCCTGGTCGCGGCCATGCGCGTTGCGCCGGTCAGGTGGCTGAACCGGCTCGGCGGGATCTACGTCGAGACGTTCCGCAACATCCCGCTGCTCGTCCTCCTCATCATCGTCTTCTCCGGCTTCCCCCGGGCCGGCGTGGGCGTCTCGCAATGGGTCGCCGGCATGTCGTGCCTCGGGCTCTACACCGCGGCCTACATCGCCGAGGCGCTGCGCTCCGGGGTGTTCGCGGTCGGGAAGGGGCAGGTCGAGGCGGCTCTGTCGCTCGGCCTCACGTATCCGAAGACGATGCGGCGGATCATCCTCCCGCAGGCGTTCCGGACCGTGATCCCGGCGCTCGGCAGCCTGGTGATCGCGATGATCAAGAACTCAGCGATCGTCGGCGGCTCGCTCGTCGCGCTCCCGGACCTGCTCAAGCAGACCCGGGAGGTGCAGGCCGACACCGCCCAGCCCAACGAGGTCTATTTCTGGGGGGCGGTGGGCTTCCTCATCCTGACGCTGACGGTCACGCTCGTCTTCCGGTATCTCGAGAGCCGGTTCGCGATCCGCCGATGAGACGGCTTGGTCGCTCATGAGTTACCTGTTCGACTCGGGGAACTGGGAGTGGCTCTGGACGGGCAACAACTTCCGGTTCCTGATCGAGGGCTTCCTGGTCAACCTCGAGATCGCCGTGATCGGGATGATCTTCTCCCTCATCTTCGGCCTTCTCCTGGCGCTCATGAGGATCTCGAAGCGCCGCTTCGTCAGCGTGCCGGCCGGCATCTGGGTCGACGTCTGGCGCAACCTGCCGCTGATCCTGATCATCCTCTACCTCGCGCTCGCCGTCCCCACCGCGTGGCGCGAGGCCTACTCCGACCTGATCCCGGGGTGGTTTCCCGAGGCGCTCCAGGACGAGCTCGTATTGGGCGCGCTCCTCGGCCTCGTCCTCTACAACTCCGCGGTGCTCTGCGAGATCATGCGCTCCGGCATCCAGTCGCTGGACCGCGGGCAGCACGAGGCCGCTGCCTCGCTCGGGCTCACCTACACGCAGCAGATGCGGCTCGTGATCCTCCCCCAGGGCCTCCGGCGGATGGTCCCGGCGACGGTTTCCCAGCTGATCACGCTGAACAAGGACACGACGTTGGTCAGCATCATCGCCATCCAGGAGGTGATCGGCCGGGCGGGAACATCACCAGCGCGTCGGGCTTCTTCGGCGGGGTGCCGGCGCCGGTGCTTCAGGTCTACCTCGTGGTGGGGGTGCTCTTCATCTTCGTCAACCTCGCCCTCTCCAGGCTGTCGCGCCGGCTCGAGATCCGCGAGCGCGAGCGGACAGGGACCACGCTGGACCGGGTCAGCGGCATCGAGGACCAGGTGGCCGCGGAGTCCGACGTCACGCCGCCGCGCTAGCCGGCTAGTCCCGGATCTCGACGTCGGCCGCGAGCTTCGGCTCGCCGCCCAGGCTGTACTCGATGTCGACCGCCTCGTTCAACCGGTAGCTGCCGAAGAGTCCCAGGTACATGGCCATCCAGCGGCCCCTGCTGACCGACTCCTTGACGATCGGCCGGGTGAAGACGACCTGGCCCGAGCGAACGTCCCAGACCTCGCCGCGCGGCTGCTCGACGCCGTTGATGTGCACGCGGATCGGCTCCTGGGCGCCGCGCGGCAGGCGCGCCCGTCGCCCCGCGGCGTAGCTGCCCTTCGGGACCTCCTGCTCGTCGCTCACGAGAGCGCGCTCCGCACCGCCGCGAACGGCCCGCGGGTGCCCGGGTCCAGCTCGACCCTCCGCATGCCGCCCGAGAACGCGACGAAGGTGCCGTCGCCCATCACGTCGATTCCGGCGTCGACGCCGCGGCGAATGAAGCCGCCGGTCGAGATCTCGACCCGGCCGGCCACCTGGACCTCGGGCTCGAACTCGCGGAGCATCTTCCGACCCTTCAGCGGCCCCGCGGAACGAATGTCCTTCGCCCGCCGCTCGAGGGCCTCGAGCGCGGACTCCAAGTCCTCGAACTTCTCCCGCGATACGCGCGGGCCCTGACGCACGGTGAGCCTGTAAGGAGCCTTCAAGCGCCTCGGCGCGAGCGGATCGGGCGGCGGAGGAACTCGTTGGTGATCTTCTCGGGCCCCTCGCGATCGGAGATCGGGACGTAGTCCTCGTCGCGCGCGCCGGTATAGATCTGACGGGGGCGGGCGATCTTCTGCTCGGAGTCGTCGATCAGCTCGAGCCATTGCGCCACCCAGCCCGGCGGTCCGCGGGATCGCGAAGATGCACGTGAACATCTCGGTCGGGATCTCGAGCGCCTCGTAGATCAAGCCCGAGTAGAAGTCGACGTTCGGATAGAGCTTGCGTGAGGTGAAGAAGTCGTCGTCGAGAGCGTGCTTCTCGAGCTCGGTCGCGATCTCGATCAGCGGGTTGTACTCGGTCGCTTCGAGCACCTCGTCCACATGCTTCTTGATGATTCGGGCCCGCGGGTCGTAGTTCTTGTAGACCCGGTGCCCGAAGCCCATCAGCTTCTCCTCCCGGCTCTTTACTCCCTCGAGGAACTCCGGGATGTTCTCCACGGTCTCGATCCTCCGGAGCATCCGCAGCACCGCTTCGTTGGCGCCACCGTGGAGCGGGCCGTACAGGGCCGCGACCCCGGCCGCGACGGCCGAGTACGGGTCAACCTGCGACGACCCGACCGAACGCACCGCGTTGGTCGAGCAGTTCTGCTCGTGGTCCGCGTGGAGGATGAAGAGGACGTCGAGCGCCTTGGCCAGGCGGGGATCCGGGTCGTACTTGACCTCGGTCATCTTGAACATCATCGAGAGGAAGTTCTCGGAGAAGCTCAGGTCGTTGTCCGGGTAGACGTACGGGAGTCCACGGTTGTGGCGAAACGAGAAGGCGGCGAGCGTGGGCATCTTCGCCAGCAGCCGGATCGCCGCCATGTAGCGCTCCTCGTGGTCGTCGATCTCCTTGGCGTGCGGGTAGAAGGTGGAAAGCGCGCCGACGCCCGCGAGCAGCATCCCCATGGGATGCGCGTCGTAGCGGAACCCCTCCACGAACTGCTTGACGTTCTCGTGGACGAAGGTGTGGTGGGTGACGTCGTGGAGCCAGCGCTCGAGCTGCGGCTGGGTCGGCAGCTCGCCGTAGATGAGCAGGAACGCCACCTCGAGGAAGCTGGAGTCCTCGCAGAGCTGCTCGATCGGGATGCCGCGGTGCTGGAGGATTCCTTTCTCTCCGTCGATGAACGTGATCGCGGAGCGGCACGACGCCGTGTTGGTGAACGCCGGGTCGTAGCGTCATCAGGCCGAAGTCGTCCTCGGAGACCTTGATCTGGCGGAAGTCCATCGCCCTCACGGTCCCGTCGGTGATCTCGATCTCGTAGTCCTGGCCGGTCCGGTTGTCGGTCACCGAGAGGGTGCCCTTGGCCGAGTCGGCCGTGGCGACGCCGCCGCCGTCCACCGAAGTCTCTTGCTCGCTCAAAGCCGTCTCCTTGCTTCGTCGTCGTTCGCCACGACGAATTCTCGCAGCTACGCGCTTCAAAGCGTTCGAGCGGGCTCTAATCGTCGGCGAGGTGCGTCATCTCACGGAGTTCGGCAAACCTGGTGTCCACGTCGTCGCGCGTCAGCTCCGCCACGCTCTCGGTCCCGAACTGCTCCACGTTGAACGATGCCAGCACCGTTCCATAGGCCATCTCCACGGCGCAGGCACGCAGGACTGAGATCGCCGCCCTGTCCGTCGAGGTAGCCCAGGAGCCCTCCGGCGAAGCTGTCGCCGGCGCCGGTTGGGTCGCGGACGTCCTCCAGCGGCATGCCCGGCAGACCGTAAAACCCGTCCGCCGTGAACAGGCCTGCGCCGTACTCGCCCCGCTTCGCGACCACGACGCCGGGACCCATCGCCATGAGGTTGCGTGCGGCGCGCGCGAGGTTCGGCTCGCCGGTCAGCATCCTGATCTCGGCGTCGTTCAGCAGCACGCAATCGACCTCGGCGATCGCCGCAACCAGCGAGTCGCGCGCGGTGTCGATCCAGAGGTTCATCGAGTCGAGCGCAGCGAACCGGGCGGCCTCGCACTGCGCCCGCACCCGCCGCTGGAGCTCCGGCTGGATGTTCCCCAGGAACAACGTGTCGGCGCCCGCCGACTTCGCCGAGAGCTTCGGCTCGAAATCAGCGAATACGCCAAGCCGCGTCTCGTCCGTGTGGGCGACGTTCAGGTCGTGTTCGTAGTGCCCGCGCCAGAAGAAGGTCTCGCCGCCGTCGACGCGTTCGATGTCCGACGTGTCGATCCCGCGTGAGGCGAGCAGCTCCGTGTGGTCGGCGCCGAAGTCGTCGCCGACCGGCCCGACCATGTGCACATCGGTGAAGAAGCGGGCCGCCAGCGCAAAATGCACGGCCGATCCGCCCAGCATCCGCTCGCGCTCGCCGAACGGCGTGCGCACGCTGTCGAACGCGATGCTCCCGACCACCGTCAGCGACATGACCGCGGCATCCTAGTCGCCCCTCCGCCACAAATCGTCACCACTCCGCGCACCACCGGTATCGCGAATCGCGCCACTCTCAGGATCATGGATCGCGACATAGAGGGCATTGAGCCCGAAGCCGACCCTGAGTCCGTCAACGCCCCGACGAGAATGGCCCCGGGCGTGAGCCGTTGGGTAGTCCTACGACGCTTGACAGCGAGGGTTATCAATCGGATAGCGCCGGCTATCACGCAGCACAGGAGCACCCATGGCTCGCCGCGGATTCGTGCGGCTCGCCGGCGGAGGTGGAGGATGACCTTGCGAAGGACTGGATGCCGGACACCGCGATGACCGCGGCGGCAGTCGGTACCGATGGTCTTGAGGCCGGACGGCGTGATTGGCAGGTCAACATCCGGCTGAGGGAAGTACGGGTTGCTGAAGCTGGCCGCGGACGTCTACGGCACCACCCCGAACGCCCTGACGCGGATGCTGCTTAACCGTGGCTCGAGGGCGATCATCAACGCGCATCGGGCGGAGATGGAGGCGTTCGAGTGGGCCGATCCGCGAGGATGAGCGCGTGAAGGCGATTCAGCTCGAGGAGTTCTCCGGCCCGGAGGCCATGCGGTACGTGGACGTGCCCGATCCGGAGCCCGGGGAGGGCGAGGTCGTCGTCGACGTCGTGCGGGCCGGCGTGAACTTCGGGGATACGCACATGACGCGCAACGACTACCTCGCCAAGCAGGAGTTGCCGTTGATCCCGGGCGGTGAGGTGGCCGGCAGGACGGCGGACGGCCGGCGGGTTGCGGCGCTGCTGATGAACGGCGGCTACGCCCAGAGGGTGGCCGTGCCCGAGGCGGTGCTCGTGCCCGTGCCCGACGGGGTGAGCGACGACCAGGCGGCTGCGCTGCTTCTCCAGGGCCTGACCGCGCACGCGCTGGTTCATCGCTGCGCGCGCCTCGAGCCCGGCGAAGCCGTGGTGGTCGAGGCCGCGGCGGGAGGCACCGGGAGCCTTGCCGTCCAGCTCGCGAAGCGCCACGGGGCACGGGTGATCGGCCTGGCCTCGTCGCCCGACAAGCGAGAGCTCGTGGAGCGGCTGGGCGCCGACGTGACCGTGGACTCCCGGGCGGAGGACATGAAGGAGGCGATCCTCGAGGCCAACGGCGGCAACCAGGTCGACGCCGTGCTCCAGATGTCCGGCGGCGCGGCCTTCGATGCGCAGCTCCGAACGCTGGCGCCGTTCGGCCGAATGGTCGCGTTCGGGATCGCGTCGCGCGAGGAGAACCAGGTCCGGACCGGCCATCTGATGCGCAACAGCCGCGCGGTAATCGGCTTCTGGGTGGTGCATCTGTTCCGCGATCCGCGCGCAACGGGCGCCGCCATTGCAGAGCTCCTCGCCGCAGTGGAGGCGGGTGAGCTCGAGGTCGTGATCGGGGGAGTCCATCCGCTGTCCGAGGCGCGCGCGGCGCATGAGGCGTTGGCGGGGCGCGGCACCCAGGGCAAATTGCTGTTGGACCCCGCCGCGTAAGCTCTGCGGCCGAATGCCCGCGTTCAACGAGCTCGGCCTCTCCGAGCAGATTCAAACCGCGATCGACGAGCTCGGCTTCGAGGAGCCCACTCCGGTACAGGAGCAGGTGATCCCCGCGTTGCTGGCCGGCCACGACGTGATCGGCCAGGCCCAGACGGGCACGGGAAAGACCGCCGCGTTCGGACTGCCGTTGCTCCAGTACCTCGACCCTGAGTCGGCGGAGCTGCAGGCGATCGTGATGACGCCGACGCGTGAGCTCTGCATCCAGGTCACGCAGGCCCTGCGCTCGTACGCGGAGCACATGGACATCGAGGTCGTCGCGGTGTTCGGCGGTCAGCCGATCGCCCAACAGGCACCCCGTCTCCGCGCGGGCGCCCAGGTGGTCGTGGCCACCGTCGGGCGCATGATGGATCTGATCTCCCGCCACATCCTGGTGCTGACGGCGGTCCGCTTCGTCGTTCTCGACGAGGCGGACGAGATGCTCGACCTCGGCTTCATCGAGGACGTCGAGAAGATCCTTCGCATGTGTCCGTCGGGCCGCCAGACCGGCCTGTTCTCGGCGACGATGCCGCCGCCGATCGCGAAGCTGGCCGAGCGCCACATGTACGACCCGATCATGATCAGCATCACACCCAAGCAACTCACGGTGGACGCGATCGAGCAGGCCTATGTCGAGGTCCCGGCACGCGACAAGGCCAAGCGCCTGCGCGAGGTGCTGAAGGCGGAAGACCCGGAGCAGGCGATCATCTTCTGCCGGACCAAGATCGGTACCGCCCGGCTCGACGAGCAGCTCCGGGACGCCGGCCTGCGGTGCAAGGCGCTCCACGGAGACATGACGCAGGGCCAGCGAGACGGCGTGATGCTCCAGTTCAAGGACCACAAGCTGCCGCTCCTGGTCGCCACCGACGTCGCGGCGCGCGGACTCGACATCGAGCACGTCACGCACGTCATCAACTACGACCTGCCGAACAACACGGAGATCTACGTGCACCGGATCGGTCGGACAGGCCGCGTGGGCCGGACGGGCCGTGCGATCACCTTCGTCACGCCCGCCCAGATGGAGGAGATCCCGCGGATCGAGCGCGAGGCGAAAACAGCGATCGGCGAGTGGGAGCCGCCTGAGGAGCGGCTGAAGCACGCGCCGCGCCCGCGCAAGCGCGAGCACAAGCCCGAGGTCAAGCCCGAAGCGGCGGCCAACGGCGCCAAGCTGTTCGTCAATCGCGGCTCGGGGAGCGGGATCGAGCAGGAGGATCTGCGCTGGGCCCTGGTCGAAGGCGCCGTGATCCCGGAGGGCGAGATCTCGCGGATCGAGGTCCTCGAGCGGTTCTCGTTCGTCGAGCTGGGCTCCGACCACGCGGCGACCGCGCTGGAGCGGCTGGACGGCACCCGCCTCAAGGGCAAGCAGATCCGCGTCGAGTACGCGAAGAGCTAGTCCGGCTCGGCATAAGCTAGACGGGCGCATGGTCCCCGCCGTCCTTCTGGCGGCCGTCTATCTGATCTGGTCGCCGCCGAGCGCCGATCTGGCGGCCCAGACGTTTCGCATCGAGCTCTTCGAGGCGCACGGCTTCGAGGTCTGGTCGAACGCCTGGTACGGCGGCGTTCATCTGCCCGGCTACAGCCTGCTGTTCCCGCCGCTCGCGTCCTTGATCGGGATCAGGCTGGTGGGGGCGATCTCAGCGGTGGTCGCCGCCGGCCTGTTCGCGGCGCTCGTCCGCCCGCACTACGGCGACCGCGCGCGCCTCGCGATCTGGCTGTTCGGGCTCGGCGCGGCCGCCAATCTGTTCACGGGCCGGCTCACCTTCGCGCTCGGGGTCGCGGTCGCCCTCGGCGCGCTGTTGGCATTGGACCGCGGGCGCCCGGCTCTAGCCGCGGTCCTGGCCATCCTGACCCCGGCCGCCAGCCCTGTCGCCGGGCTGTTCCTCGCGTTCGCGGCCGGCGTCCTGTTCGTAACCGGCCGCCGGCGGGACGGGCTCGTCCTGGGCGTTCCCGCGCTCGCCGCGACCGCACTGCTCGCCTTCGCCTTCCCGACCGGTGGCTTCGAGCCGTTCGAGGCGAACACGTTCACGCTGATCTCGGCGGCAACCCTGATCCTCGTCGCTGTGCTGCCCTCCGCCGAGAACCGCGTACGCCTCGGCGCGGCGCTCTACCTGCTGATGTGTTTGGCGCTGTTCGCCGTCGACACGCCGGTCGGGGGCAACGCGACGCGGCTCGGCGCGCTGGTGGCGGCGCCGCTCCTCGCCCTGGGCGCGTGGGGGCGCCGCCCTGCCTGGGTGGTTGGGCTGGCGCTTCTCCCGCTCCTCTACTGGCAGTGGGTGGCGCCGGTCCGCGATCTCACGGACGCGGTCGGCGAGCCATCGGTCGAAGCCGCGTACTACGACCCGCTGCTGGCCGAGCTCGAGGCACGCGCGCCGGCCGCGCCATTCCGCGTGCAGGTCCCGCCGACCCGCAACCGCTGGGAGGCCAACTACGTCGCTGAGGAGTTTCCACTCGCCCGCGGCTGGCTGCGCCAGGCCGAGTCGGACGATTTCGATCTCTTCCAGGACGGCAACCTGACCGCGGAGGAGTACCGCGCCTGGCTCGACGAACGCGGCGTCGCGTTCGTGGCACTGTCCCTGGACGCGAAGCCGGACTATCTCTCCGAGGACGAGATCGACCTGGTGCAGAGCGGCGTCCCCTATCTGGAGGAGGTCTGGTCGAACGACGACTGGGAGCTCTACCGGGTAACGAACCCGGCACCGCTCGCGACCGCGCCCGTGCGCCTCGGTGAAACCGGGTTCGAGCTCGACGCGCCCGGTGCCGGCGAGTTCGACGTCGCGGTCCGGTGGTCCCCGTACTACCGGGTTGCGGAGGGCGACGCCTGCGTCCGCGAGAGCGGCGACTGGACCATCGTCGACGCTCGCGCCCCGGGAACGATCCGGGTCGAGGCGAAGCCGACGGTCGGGGGCGTCGTGGACGCACTCACGGGCGCGACCGAGACCTGCTCGGGCTAGCGCAACGGCCGTCCGAGCAGGCGCTCCAGCTCGGCGATCGTCGCGGCTGACTCGCGGTGGAGCACCGCGGCCATCCCCACGGCTTCGGCGCCGGCCACGTTCTCGCGCAGGTCGTCCACGAAAACCGACTCCTGCGGTTGGACGCCGAGGCGCTCGCAGGCCAGCCGGTAGATCTCGGGCTGCGGCTTGTGCAGGCCGACGTCGCCGGAGATCACGGTGACGTCGAAAAGGTCGACCGGCCCCCGCTCGTAGATGCCGAGCCCCCACGAGTTCGTGATCAGCCCGGTGGCCAGTCCGGCCGCCCGCGCGGCGCGCACGGCTCCGATCATCGCCTCGTCGGGGCCAAGCCCGGCGAACAGGCGGCCGATCAGGCCCTCGTGGTCGTCGACTCCGAGGAGCGCCGCGAAACGGGGCTCGAACGCGGCCTCGTCCAGCTCGCCCGTCTCCAGCCCGCGCAGCAACGCGAGCGCCTCCGGCTCGTCGCGGAACAGCGCGCGGACGGCTTCGGGCTCGAGGCCGACGGACTCGCAGAACTCGCTGAACGCGACCCAGATCGAGGTCGTCAGCACACCGCCGTAGTCGACGAGCAGCGCTCGCTTCGAACTAGGGTTCCCGCTCATGAGCGAGCCGGAGGCTATAGACGGGATCGATCGCGACGGCGTCGAGGGCTGGTTCCGGGACCACGTGTCCGGTGCCGAGCCCCCGCTCGAGTTCGAGCTGATCGCCGGCGGCCGCTCGAACCTCACATACGGCGTGACCGACGCGAACGGCTCGCGCTGGGCCCTGCGCCGCCCGCCGATGGGCACGACGCTCGGCTCGGCGCACGACATGGGCCGCGAGTGCCGGGTGGTCTCCGCGCTGGAGGGGACCGATGTTCCGGTCGCGCACATCGCCGGGTTCTGCGAGGACGATCAGGTGAGCGGCGCGCCGTTCTACGTCATGGACTTCGTGGAGGGCCCGATCCTGCGTGCGCGACAGGACGCGGATGCCTTTGACGAGCCGACGCGGCGCGCGATCGGCGAGCGCGTGGTCGACACTCTCGTGGACATCCACGCCGTCTCGCCCGACGACGTGGGGCTCGGCGAGCTCGGCAGGAAGGCCGACTACGTCGCCCGCACACTGCATCGCTGGCAGGGGCAGTGGCAGGAGGGCAAGACGCGGGAGATCCCGCTGGTCGACGAGGTACACGACCGGCTGGCGGCCCGGATCCCGGATCAGGGCCCGGCGACGATCGTCCACGGGGACTACCGCCTCGACAACATGATCCTCACCCCAGGCGCCGACGCGGTCGCCGCGGTCGTCGACTGGGAGCTCTGCACGCTGGGCGACCCGCTGGCCGACGTCGGGATGCTGCTCGTCTATTGGGGTGATCCCGACGACGAGCTGTTCCCGCTCTTCGCGCCGGCGACGATCGCTCCGGGCTTTCCCTCACGCGACGAGGTGAGGGAGCGCTACGCGGAGCGATCCGGTCGTGACCTCTCGCTGATCGACTTCTACGTTGCGCTCGGGCTCTGGAAGCTGGCGATCATCCTCGAGGGCGTCTATGCGCGTTATTCGGCGGGCCAGTACGGGGACAAGACGGAGCTCGATGCGGTGCACGCGTTCGGCCGCAACGTCGCCCGTCTCGCCGAGCTGGCGGACGAGGCCGAACGGCGGCTGGGATAGCGTCAGCGGCGGCGCGAGCGAGTGGTCGGCAGCGTCACCTTCAGCGACTTCACGTCCACCGCGCCCACCGCGCGCTGTGGGTCGAACAGGTCCGACTGCCCCAGTAGCTGGAGCTCGTACCCGGCGGCGGTTCCCACGCTCGCAACCCGGGTGAGGGTCGTCGAGATCGTGTGCCGCGCGCCGTCGAGCCGGATCGGAATCGGGGTCGCCTGGTTGCCCAGGACGACGTTCCGGTCCCTGTCCACGATCTGCCCGTAGACATGGGTCAGGCCATCCGTCCGGGTCGTCGTGACCCCGGCGGTGCTGTAGGTGAGCTTGACCCGCGGCGAGCCGACTATCCGCTCGCCGCCCCGCGCCGCGATCGGCACCTTGATCGGCGCCAGGGGATCGGGCAGCGCCGCGACCAGGATCCCCGAGCCCGGGTTGATGCCGGGGACGAGCGGCACGAGACCGGCACCCGTGCCGGCGAGGGTCCCGGTGCGGCGCAGCGGATAGGCGCCGCTGCGATGCCATCTCCCGTTCTGGTCGATCCACTCGAACGCGGGGCCGGTGCGGGTTCGGCGCTTGCCCTTCAGGTAGCGGTCGAACCACTGCAGGCGGCGATCCTGCACGTGGTCGGAGTCGCCGATCGCGACCGCCCCGTCGCCCTCGACCGTGCAGATCCCGTGCCCGCCGCAGAACCACATCATCTTCAGCGGGATGCCCCGCCTCCTCAGCGTCATGTAGTTGCGATGGGCCTGGTCGAGGTCGAACAGGGTGTCGACGGTGCCCTGCGCGATCAACGTTGGGGCCGTGATCCGCTTCAGCAGGAAGTCGGGCCCGTGCGCGCGGAACCAGGGCAGCTCGCTCGCGGGAAGCTGCCCGGTGGCCAGGCCGGTGACGACGGTGTTGTAGAAGTGCTCGGACTGGTGCCCGGGCTGGATGCCCGCGGGGCTGAACACGCCGAGCGCCACCGAGGTGGGGATGCCGACACCGATCAGCGCCAGGTCCCACCCCGCCTTCACCGACGTGCGCGGGTAGAGGCTCGAGAGCAGGTCGTGCCAGGCGATCGTGGGGGTGATCGCGTCGATTCGCCGGTCACGTGCAGCTGCGAGGAACTGGACGCCGCCGCCATAGCTGCCGCCGGACATCCCGACCCGCGGGTCGCGTCGCCGGTCGCGCTGCGCCTCCGGCTGCTTCGCCGACGAAGTCGATCAGGGCGCTGACATCGCGGCCCTCGAAGCTGCGGATGGTCGATCATCACCGTCCCGCCCGAGCCGCCGAAGCCGCGCGCGTCCCACGTGAGGACGTTGTAACCCGCGGCGGCGAAGTCGGCCGGGCGGGCTGGTGGCACCGGTGCCGCCCCAGCCGTGGCCGATCATGATCGTGGGCGCGCGCTCGCCATCGGCGAGGCCGGGGGCCGGGAAGAAGTGGGTGACGATCGGGGTGCCGTCGAACGACTCGACGATCGCGTCCCGGGCGTGCGCACCCGGAGCGAGCGCCAGCGCGCCGGCGCAGACCAGCACGGTGATCGAAGTCCGGCTCCTCATCGCGCCGCGATGCTACGGAGCGGTAACGCGCGGTGCGCCGGTTCTCCGGTGCCTACTCGGCGCCGGCAGGGGTGAGCGCCGCCGCGTCCTGCGCGGGCGATTCGGCGTCCGCCGCCTTGGCCCAGTGGTTCAGCTCGCGGCGGGCGACGACCATCTTGTGGACCTCGTCGGGACCGTCGGCGATCCGCAGCATGCGGCTGTAGCGCCACATCGCGGCGAGCGGGGTGTCATCGGACATGCCGAGCGATCCGTGCACCTGGATCGACCGGTCGAGCACGTCCATCACGACATTGGCGGCGACGATCTTGATCATCGAGATCTCGCGCCGGGCCGCCTTCTTGCCCTCGGTGTCCATGCGCCAGGCGGCCTTCATCGTCAGCAGGCGCGCCTGCTCGATCTCCATCCGCGACTTGGCCACGAAATCCTGGACGAACTGCTTCTCCGCGAGCTTCGACCCGAAGGCCTCGCGCTCGTTCGCGCGGCGGCACATCATCTCGATCGCGCGCTCGGCCGAGCCGATCGCGCGCATGCAATGGTGGATGCGCCCGGGGCCGAGCCGGTCCTGGGCGATCACGAATCCGGCCTGTCGCGGGCCGAGCAGATTGTCGGCCGGGACGCGGCAGTCCTCGTAACGGATCTCGCAGTGGCCGGGGCCGCCGTCGTGGCCCATCACCGGCACCGCGCGGATCAGGTTGAAGCCCGGGTTGTCGGTGGGGACGATGATCATCGAGGCGCGCGCGTACGGGTGGGCGTCGGGATCGGTCACCACCATCGCGATCGCGAGCGCGGCGCCGACCGCGCCCGACGTGAACCACTTGTGGCCGTTGATGACCCACTCGTCGCCCTCGAGCACCGCGCGGGTCTGGAGCGTCGTCGGGTCGGAGCCGGAGACCTCGGGCTCGGTCATCGAGAAGCACGAGCGCGTCTCGCCGTCGAGCAGCGGGTTCAGCCAGCGCTCCTGCTGCTCGGGCGTGCCGTGCTCGGCCAGGATCTCCATGTTCCCGGTGTCCGGCGCCGCGCAGTTGAAGGCCATGGGCGCGATCGCGGGCGAACGGCCCATCTCCTCGCAGAGCACCCCGTACTCCCAGTTGGTGAGCCCGGGGCCGAAGCGGTCGTCGGGAAGGAAGAGGTTCCAGAGCCCGTCGGCCTTCGCGCGCTCGCGCAGGTCGACGGATCACGGCCGGATAGGCGACGTTCGCCCCGGGCCGAACCTCCTCGTCCAGCGCTCGCATGGCCTCGAGCTCGACCGGCAGGACGTGTTAGTCGATGAACTCCCGGACGCGGTCGCGCAGCTCGGTGACGCGGGGACTCAGGTCGAAGTCCATGCGCCGGAGCCTAGACCACCGAACGTCCGGCAACGCCCGCCCCGCGGGGTCCTCCAGGGACGTTTTGGCGTTACGGCGGTGCTTCGGCGGGTCGAGCCGCGGGCGCTGCCGCTGACCCTCTTGTGGGAGACGATCTGTGCGGCGAACAGGGCACCCATCATCAACGTCGCGATCCCGATCGCCGGGACGACGACGCTCGGGTCGCCCTCCTTGGCCACCAGCGTCGTGCCGGAGGCGATCAGCACGACGCCGAGCGCCGTCCGCAGGAATGCCTGGGGCGCCTTCACCGAGAGGTTGGCGCCGAGGACGACGCCGGGGACCGAACCGATCAGGATGTTCCCGGCGAGGCCGAAGTCGATGTTGCCGCCCACCCAGTGCGCGATCCCGGCCGCCCACAGCAGGATCGCCGCGTGGAAGACGTCGGTACCGACCACCCGCTGGGGGGTCAGTTGGAAGATCGCGATCAGTGCGATCGCGATCAGCGTGCCGCTGCCGGCGGAGGTCAGGCCGATCACGAAGCCGCAGGTGACGCCGGTCAGGATCGCGGCGATGATGTGGCGGCGGTAGAGGTGGAGCGACGAGCGCTCGGCGATCACGTCCTTGAAGAAGATCGAGCGCAGGAGCGTGGCGGCCCCGACGACGAGCAGAGCGCCGCCGAGCATTCCCAGGACCAGCTTGTCGAGGTCCTCGCCGTATGACCGCTGCAGGATCTCGATCACCCAGACCCCGGCGATCGACGCCGGCACCGACCCGACGGCCATCCAGAACGCGATGCCGCGGTGGACGGTCTTCAGGCGCAGGTGCCGGAAGCCGCCGACGGTCTTGGTGATCGCGGCGTAGAAGATGTCGGTGCCGATCGCGGTCACCGGGCTGATCCCGAAGACGAGGATCAGGAGCGGGGTCATCAGGGAGGCGCCGCCCATGCCGGTCATGCCGACCAGCAGGCCGATGCCAAAGCCGAATACGACTATCGCTGGGTCCATGGCGGGGGTTTGCGCGCGAGCGAGCTAGTTTCGATCTTTGTTGACCGAGATACTCAAAAGCGCGGACGCAGAATGGTAGCCGACCTCCGGTCCGCAGCCAACGAACATTGGTCCATCGCCAACGAACGTCCCGCGGCACCCCGCCAGGCGCGAGCTCCGGGACGTTCAGCGCTTGTGCCAGGTCTGGGGGTCGTTCAGCATCGCGTCGATCTGCCACGGGAGCTGGCCGTCGGCGAGCTCCGCCAGGGTCACGGTTTCGAGCACCGCCCGCAGGTTGTGCCTGACGGCGACCCAGACGTCGCGGAGCCGCTCGGCCGCGCCCTCGTAACGCAGATCCTCCGGCGCCGACTCATGGATGTTCGCGAGCGGTCCCTCGACGGCGCGGATCACGTCGGCGACGGTGACCTCGTCGGCCGGCTTGGCGAGCCAGTACCCGCCCCGTGCTCCGCGGCGCGCCTGGACCAACCGCGCGTGCTTCATCTCGAGCAGAATGTGTTCGAGGAACTGGAGCGGGATCTCCTGCCGCTCGGCCAGGTCGGCTCCCTTCACGGGGGAGCCCTCCGGCGCCGCCGCGAGCTCGAGGGCCGCGCGCACGGCATAGTCGGCCTTGGTCGAGATCCGCATGGAGACATATTGTCGCAGGCGGGGTCAAGAATTCGGAGCGGGGTGGATAGAGTGCGCGCCGCATGATCGACCTGCAATCGCACTCCACGGTTTCCGACGGCCAGCTCCCTCCGGCGGACGTCGTCCGCGCGGCCGTCGAGGCCGGGATCGAGACGATGGCCCTGACCGACCACGACGGGGTCGCCGGCGTGCCCGAGGCACTCGCCACCGCCGAGGAGGTCGGGATCGAATGCGTGCCGGCGGTCGAGATGTCGTGCGTCCACAAATACTCCGAGGACCTGCACATCTGTGGCTACTGGGTGGACGTCGACCGGATCCAGCCCGCCTGCGACCGCGCGCAGCAGGAGCGCGTGGACCGCGCCAAGGAGATCATCGCCAAACTCAACTCACACGGCGTGGGAGTCACGTTCGAGGAGGCCGTTGCCCAGGCGGGCGCGGCCGATGCCATCGGCCGGCCCCACATCGCGAAGGCGGCGGGCGCCGGCCCCGACCTGGGACCGTTCTTCGAGGAGTACCTCGTGCCGGGGGCGAAGGCGTTCGTCTCGCGCAAGTGGCCGAGCGCCGAGGAGGCGGTCCGGATCATCCATGACGCCGGCGGCGCCGCGGTGGTCGCCCACCCATACTGGGACGTGCAGGACCCGAAGCAGGTGCGCGACCTCGTGGAGAGCCTGGTCCGCGACGTTTCACTCGATGGGATCGAGACCTTCTACCCGCCGCACACCGCCGAGCAGACCAAGCACTGCCTCGAGCTCTGCGAGGAGTTCGCCCTGGTGCCGACCGCCTCATCGGACTTCCACGGCCCTACCCACAAGACGTTCAGCCGGTGGGGCGCGTACGACACGTACGGCCTCGGCGAGCCGCAGGTCCCCGGGAAGCCCGCCGGGAATGGGGCCTGACGACCGCCTGCCGCAGCTGGCGGTGACCTCGGCCGCGGAGTGGGAGGAGTGGCTCGAGGCGAACCACGATGCCGCGGAGGGCGCGTGGCTCAAGATCGCCAAGAAGGGCAGCGGGATCCCCAGCGTCACCATCGGCGAGGCACTCGATGTCTGCCTCTGCTTTGGCTGGATCGACAGCCGCCGCGAGGCGTTCGACGACGACCACTACCTGCAGCGCTACACGCCGCGGCGCCCGCGCAGCAACTGGTCGCGGATCAACGTCGAGAAGGTCGCGGAGCTGACCGCCGCGGGACGGATGCGTCCGGCCGGGCTCGCCGAGGTCGAGCGAGCGAAAGCGGACGGGCGCTGGGACGCGGCATAGGTCAGGCCGCGGTGCGATAACCCGGTTCGTTGCGGGTAGACGAACGGCGTGAAGCGCTTGCGCCTCCTCAACCCGCTTCGGATTCGCGACGCGGTTCGCGGGATCCGCGAGACCTCCGGGGGCGGTGGCCCGAAGGCGATCCGTCTCGCCGGGATCTCGCACCCTGAGGGCTGGATCGTGCCGACCGCGCGGGTCTGTCTCGAAGTCGTGTCGCGCGATGGCAGGCTGACCCGGTTCGAGCCGAACGTGCCGATCCCGTTCCCGTATGCCTGGGCGTATCGCATAGCGCGCAGGCTGCGGGTGCCGCTCGTCTCGAGCATCGACCCGGAGCGCTTCGAGGCCGAGGTGCCGATCCCCGGCCGCTGAGCGGCTCACCTGCGAATCGAAGCAATTCGCGACCACCCTCGGTCGCAGGTTGCATCAGTTCAGGGCTTGGGGTCGGCGTCTTCTGCGGCCCGGCGCAGCCGTTCCATGGTCCGCCTGCGCCCCGGCAGCGCGATCGGGGCGCGCTCGCGGATCTCGGTCATCAGGCGAACCGACACCGCCGTGGGATCCTCGCCGTCCCCAACCGGGCCACCGGCGGGGGCGAAGAACTCGACCCGGATCCGTGGCCGCTTGGGGAAGCGGACGATGTCGACGGTCCCGGTGACCGTCACCGATACCAGCTGCGCTTCCGGCACCTCGAGCGCCAGGCGGCCGGCGCCGCTTCGTGCCCGCAGGACCTTGCCGCGGGAGATGGTGCCCTCCGGGAAGACGCCGATGCAGCCGCCTCCGCGCAGCGTGTCGATCGCGGCCTGGAGGGCCTGGGCGTCGCCCTTGCCGCGCTCGATCGGCACCTGGCCCATCGCGTCGAGGATCGGGGCCAGGCCCGGGAACTTCCACAGCGTGGACTTGGCGAGCGCACGGATCTGCCGCCGCTCCCGCCCGGCCATGCCGATCGCGACCGGGTCCCAATAGGAGTCGTGGTTGCCGACGAGCAACGTCGGGCCGACGGTGGGCAGGTGCTCGGCGCCGACGACCTCGAGTCGCCCCCACCACCGGATCACCGGGGCGAGGACGGCCATCACGACCCGGTAGGTGCGCGAGATCGGCTCGCGCTCGCCCGCCACCGCTCGGCTAGCTCTTGGAGATCCAGCCGTTGTCTTCGAGGTAGGTGAGGATCTGCTGCGCGGACTCCTCGGGCGACTGCGCCTCGGTCTCCACCGTGACCTCGGGGTTCGAGGGCTCCTCGTACGGGTCGGAGACTCCCGTGAACTCCTTGATCTCGCCGGAGCGCGCCTTCGCGTAGAGGCCCTTGACGTCGCGCTCCTCGCAGGCCTCGACCGAGGCCTTGACGTAGACCTCGATGAACCGGTCGTCCATCATCTGCCGAGCCTCGTCGCGGATCTCGCGGTAGGGCGAGATCGCCGCGGTGATCACCGGCACGCCGTTGCGGGAGAGCAGGTTCGCGACGAACGCGATCCGGCGGATGTTGGTGTCGCGGTCCTCCTTCGAGAAACCGAGGCCCTTCGAGAGGTTCTCGCGCACGACGTCGCCGTCGAGCACCTCGAGCTTCGAGCCGCGCTTCAGCAGGTCCTTGACCAGCAGGTTGGTGATCGTGGTCTTGCCCGAGCCGGAGAGGCCGGTGAACCAGAGTGTGTAGCCGTCGTCAGCCATAGCGGTAGCTCTAGCCCTCCTTGTACGCGTCGATCAGGATCGTGGCAACCTCGTCCCGGCTGAACTCGTGGGGCGGCTTCTCGCCGGCCTCGAGCATCTCGCGCACCTTCGTCCCCGAGAGGAAGAGGTGTGACTCGGCGGGATGGGGACAGGTCTTCGCCGACCCCATGCCCTCGCATTCGTTGCACCAGAAGGTGTGTTCGAAGAAGAGCGGCGTGATCCCGAGCTCTGTGACATCGATGTCGTCGAAGATCCGCTGCGCGTCGTAGGTGCCGTAGTAGTCGCCGACGCCGGCGTGGTCGCGCCCCACGATGAAGTGTGTGCAGCCGTAGTTCCGGCGGATGCACGCATGCAGGACCGCCTCGCGCGGGCCGGCGTAGTGCATCTTGCCGGGGTTGACGCCCAGCATCACATGCTCCGGGTGGTAGTAGTTGTCCATCAGGACCTCGTAGCAGCGCATCCGCACGTCGGCCGGGATGTCGCCCTTCTTGGTCTCCCCGATCAGCGGGTGGATGAACAGCCCGTCGCAGATCTCGAGCGCGGCCTTGGTGAGGTACTCGTGCGCGCGGTGGATCGGGTTGCGGGTCTGGAACGCGACGATTCGCTTCCAGCCGCGGTCGGCGAAGGCCTTCTTCGTCTCCTCCGGGGTGGTGTACCGGCGCATGAAGGCTTCCTCGTGGTCCGGCAGCGCGTCGGCCTCGATCGGCCCGGCCAGGCAGCGGGCGCCCTCCTCGCGGATGGCGGCGACGCCCGGGTGTTCCGCGTCGGTCGTGCGGTAGACCTGCTCGGCCTCGAGCTCGACGTCCTTCTCATAGATCTCCTCAACGGTCAGCCGGCCGAGCTTCTTGCCGTTGGGCGCGCTCAGCTCGACGACGTTGCCCACCTCGCATTCGAGGTCGGTCGCGAGCGTGATCGGGATCGGCCAGAGCTCCCCGGACGCCAGGCGCATGTTGCGGCAGACCGATTCATGGTCGGCGGAGCCCTGGAAGCCGGTGAGCGGCGCGAACCCTCCGTTGGCGAGCAGCTCGAAGTCGCTGGCCTGGCGGTTGGAGAGCGTCAGGTCCAGCGCCGTCTCGGCGCTACCCATTGATGCCGCACTCGGTCCGGTCGGTTCCGGCCCAACGGCCGGCGCGGGTGTCCTCGCCCTCGCCGGGCGTGGAGGTGCAGGGCATGCATCCGATCGATGGATAGCCCTGGTCGTGAAGTGGGTTGTAAGGCACGTGGCGTTCCTTTATGTAGGTCCAGACTTGCTTGTCGCCCCAGTCGGCGAGGGGATTGAGCTTCCAGCGGTCAAACCGTACGTCCCATCCGAAGCGCCGGGCACCGGCGCGAGTCTCGGAGTCCACCCTGCGAACTCCCGAAACCCAGCAGTCGACCCCCTCGAGGGCGCGTCGCATGGTAGCGACCTTGCGGGGCGCGCAGCATTCGTCGCTCGGTCCCCATTCGCCCGCATCCCATCGCTCACGGAGCCCGGGCGGATTTTCCTGGACGAAGCGTTCGAACTCGATCCCGAAGTGTTCCGCTAGCCGGTCTCGCGTTTCGTAGGTCTCGGGAAAGAGCAGCTCGGTATCGATGTAGAAGAAGCGGAGGGCCGGATCGATCCGGTGGGCCATGCTCATGATCACCGAGCTCGTCTTCTGGAACGAGACGGCAAAGCCGAGCTGCGAGCCGAATGTCTCGATCGCCCACGCGATCGCCTCCTCCGCTCCCATCGCCTCGACTTCGGCGGAGATCCGCTCGGGATCCACGGGGCGACCGCCGATCGTCGGCACTGGTCTGAGGCCGTTCCCGTTCTGGCGGAGGGCGTCGTCGAGCGGCCGGGGGCGCGAATCTGACGACTGACGACTGACGACTGACGACTCCATCAGATCGCGCACTCCCCTTCGCCGCGCTCGACCTTGTACGGCTCGGCTCGATTCCAGTCGATGAACTGGTCCATCGTCTGGAGCGAGAACTCGGCGGGCATCGCCAGCTCGGAGATCTCCTCCTCGAAGCGGGACGTGCCGGCCCGCTCGACGAAGTCGTTGAACTCCTCGCCATCCGACCGCTCGGCCTCATACAGGCGGAGCCAGCGCTCGACGGCCTCCGGCACCCGCTTCGCGGGGATGCGTGACTTGAGGCGCGCGCCGTACGCGACCTCGCCGCCCTCATACGTGCCGCCGAGGTGCGGGATGTAGGCGGGAACCTGCTTGCCGCCGACCTTCAGCGAGGCACCGTAGAAGCCGATGTTCGCGATGTGGTGCTGGCTGCACCCATTCGGGCAGCCGGACATCTTGATGTGGATTTGCTTGGTGAGCGGGTCGGTGATGTTCATCGCCTCGAGCCGCTCCTGGATCGCGGCGTTCAGGCCCATCGAGCTGGTGATCCCGAGCTTGCAGCTGTCGGTCCCCGGGCAGGACACGATGTCGGTGATCTCGCGGGCGCCGGACTCCGCCAGCCCGAGCTCGCCGAGCTGGTTCCAGACGTCGTAGAGAGCCTCATCGCGGATCCAGCGGAGCACCAGGTTCTGCTGGACCGTGGTGCGGGCGAAGCCGCCGGTGTGCTCGCGCATGATCGCGGCGAGACCGCGGAGCTGCTCCGGCGTGAGGTCGCCTCGCGTTACCTTGACGACGACCGTCGAGAAGCCCCTCTGGCGCTGCGCCTTGACGTTCGAGGCACGGAACCGCTCGAACTCGGACACGTCGCCGTTCGGCGATGCGTAGTGCCCCGCGGGCGCCGGCGAATGCTCCTCCTCGTCGTAGTCGAAGCTGAGGCGGTCCACATCGAAGTCGCGTTCGGCGACCCAGTCGCCCTCGAGCTCCGCGTCGACCAGCTCACGGAACGCGTCCATCCCGATCTTGTCGACCAGGACCTTGATCCGGGCCCGGGCGCGGTTAACCCGCAGCCAGTCCTGGCGGTCGAAGATCCGCAGGACGGCCTCCGTCACCTTCAAATACTCGCCGTTGTCGAGCTCGACGAACTCGTACAGCGTGGGGGCGATGCGGGGCATGATCGACGTGCCGCCGCCGACTCGGATCTCGACCCCGCGGACGCCGTCGCGCTCGCGCGCGATGAAGCCGATGTCGTGGATCCCGGTGATCGCGACGTCCTCGTCGGTTGCGCTGAACGCGGTCTTGATCTTGCGCGGCATCAGCTGAGTGGTGGGGTGGCGCACGAAGTAGCGCACGTAGGCGCCGGCGTATGGGGTCACGTCGAACGGCTCACCTTCGCTCACGCCGGCGAAGGGGTCGCCGGTGACGTTGCGAACCGTGTTGCCGCAGCCCTCGCGCGAGGAGAGCCCCACCTCGGAGATCTCGCGGATCAGCTGGGCGGCGTCGGGCAGCGGGACATGGTGGATCTGGATGTTCTGGCGGGTGGTGATGTGGCCCTTGTCGAGTGGGGCGTACTTCTCGATCACCGACGCGAAGGCCTCCATCTGCTCCGGGCTGACGCCGCCCATGGGCAGCTTCACCCGGATCATCTGGACGTCCGGCTGGCGCTGGCCGTAGACGCCCTGCTTCAGCCGGAAGCCAATGAACTGCTCTTCGGACTGCTGGCCTGAGAGAAAGGTCTTCGCCTCGGTGTCGAAGTCGTCGAACTCGCGCTCGAGGATCGGGATCAGGTGCCCGGGGACGTTCTCGTAGACCTCCGGGTTCTCGAGCGAGCCGACCTTGCCCTTCCCGTGCTGGGCCTTGCCGTGATCCTGCTCGAGCTGGTCGGGGGTCGCCTTGTCCTTCGGTCGGACCGGTGCTGCCGTTGGCTCCATAGCGGCGCAGTATTACATAAATCCCGACCGGGATTAGGGTATTACCCGAAAGCGCAGGGTGGGACGGGGGGAGAGGGCCGCCTCCCGCCCCGCCGCAATCTCCTGAAATGAAAATCCTCGCTGCTGACCCCGTCTGCGCTGCTGAGCGGCGGGGGCGAGCGATTTGTCATTTCAGGAGGACGCGGCGGGGCGGGAGGCGGCCCTCTCCCCCCGTCCTCGCTACGTGTGGTGTGGGTCAGTCGACGTCGCTTTCGACGATGAACGCGACCCGGACGTGCGCGCGGTATTCGTCCAAGTTCTCGCCGCGGATTCCGGTCGACACGATGTCGACCGCGCGGATGTTGCGAAGCGAGCTCTGAGCTTCGGCCAGCGCCTGCTTCGCTGCGTCGTCCGTCGACGTCTTCGAGCTGCCGACGAGCTCGATGATCTTCACAACTGCCACGCTCTCCTCCTCGTTTGGGGGTGCGGTGCGTCTGTTTCTATCCGTCCGCACGAGCCGACGCAAGCGCGGCGCTCGGTTCAGGGAGCGTGACCCCAGGCGTAGCCGGAGACCTGACGGGCCGCGATGCCCTCCTCGAGGGCGGCCCGGGCCCAGGGGTTCACCCCGGGCGCCGCGGCTTCCGGCGTCGGCGCGGTATCGGCCAGGAACCGCTCGATCGCCGCCACGACCGCGGCGGCCTCGGACTCCGAGGCGCCGGAGCTCATGATCTCGATTCGCGGCCGCGGTGGCCTCCGCTCGCCGTTCCGGCTCATCGCGGGCGAACTCTAACCTGCTCGCCAATGCTCTCGACTCCGATCTTCGACGCCGCCGCGGTGTTCGCGGCCGTTCCGCCGGCGGAGGCGATCGAGCGGACCCGCCTGGCCTTCCTCCGCCACCACGCCGGCGAATGGGTGATGCCCGCGAAGACCTACGTGGACGCGCCGCCGCACGGCGACTTCAGGGCGATGCCCGCGCGCGGCGAGGGCCTCGCGATCCTCAAGTGGGTGACGTCGTTCCCGGAGAACCCGGCGCGCGGGCTGCCCGTCGTGATGGGCGCCCTGCTCGTGTCCAGCGCGGAGACGGGCGAGCTTCTCGCGATCATCGACTGCGCCAGCGTCACCTCGCTTCGCACCGGCGCGGCGGCTGCCGTCTCGGCGCAGGCCCTGGCGCGTGACGACGCCGAGACGGTCGGCGTCATCGGCTGCGGGGTGAACGGTGCCTGGGCCGCGCGTTGCCTTGCCGCCGCCGGCTTCGGGCCGGGCGTCTGCGCGGATCGGCGCGCCGGCGCCGCGGACGCTCTGGCCGCCGAGCTCGGCTGGCGCTCGGGGCCGCGAGAGGAGGCGGCCGCACAGGACGTCGTGGTCACGGTCACCCCGGGCGATGGGCCGGTCGTGCTCGAGAATGATCTGCGACCGGGCCAGCACCTCGCGGTGCTGGGGGCGGACGCAGAGGGCAAGGCCGAGGTGGCCCCGGGGGCGCTCGCTCGATGCCGGCTCTTCTGCGATGAGTGGGAGCAGGCCTCAGGGGGCGGCGAGCTGTCCGGCGCTGCGAGATCCGGGGCCATCGTGCGCTCGGATGTGACCGAGCTCGGCGCGGTCCTCGCCGGGGAGGCAGCCGGCCGCACAGAGGCCGACGACATCACGCTCTTCGATTCGACCGGCCTGGCGATCCAGGACCTTGGCGTCGCCCTCGCCGTGCTCGACGCGGAGCGCGATTAGACGAAGGCCGTGGTCCCAGGGCCGCTGACTAGGGCCGCACCTTCAGGATCGGCGACCACTTGCCCGCACGGCTCGGATTCGCGATCCGCTCGGGCCGGACCTGGAATCGGTAGGTCCTGCCGGCCCGGGACGGCACCGGATCGTTCTCGAAACCGAAGGTGGCTACGCCAAGCTGGGTGTTCGCGAGCCACGTCCTCCATTTCCGCTTCCCCACCCTGTAACGAACGTCATACCGGTATCCGGGAGGGGTCAGGCCGTTCGCCCAGATGACCTGAAAGTCGTTTGGGCCGGCCCCGGCTCCCGGTTCGCCCCGCTCGGGGCGCACCGCGACCGTCCCGTCCATCCCGCCACGCGGGCTCCCGTGAACCTCGCAGTAGTAGGAGAAGCGGCCCGCGGGCAGCCCGATGTTGAACCCCACCGGCGTCGGAGCCTCGGTTGCCGGGGCGCCGGACCGGAACAGGCGCCGGTCCTGACGGACGTTGTGGGCGCGAACGCTGGTCCCGTCTCCGCCCCAGATCCAGGTGAACGAGGCGAGCCCCACGCGAGTCGTCACCTTCCCCGGCTGGAATCGGTTGGCTCCGTTGGGCTCGACCACGAGGCCCGCGCCGCGCGCCTCACCGCCGTAGGCGCTCAGCGCGAATGCCGCGACCATCGCCGCCAGGGTCAACCTCTTCATTGGCTCTCCGTTCGTCGCATACATCCTGGATCGCGGAGGTCAGCTCCAGCCAACCCTCGAAGGCGCGCTCTCGTCCCCGGGAGTCGACCATCCGTCCCCGGATGGGCGGACCCGGCAGGATCTCCAGCTCGAACGCGACGCGATCCTCCACGCGGCGATCGTTCCCAAAGACACGGCCGCCCGCATCGGGACCCCCACCTGATTGTTGGCGCGGCGGCCTACTCCGCTCCGGCGAGCGCCTCGGCGACCTCCTCGCGAGACGAGACGTCGAGCTTGCGATAGATGCTTCCCAAGTGCGTTTCGACCGTCTTCTTCGAGACGAACAGCTCCTGGGCGATCTCTCGGTTCGAGAGCCCGTCGGCGGCGACCCTGGCCACCTGCCGCTCCCGCGAGGTGAGGGACTCGACTCCGCTCAGTTCGAGCCGCCGGGGACGTGCCCCGCTCGCCGTGAGCTCGTCACGGGCGCGATCCGCAAGCTGTCCGGCTCCGCATCGCAGGGCGGCGTCGGCTGCCGCGCGAAGCGGCTCACGAGACGCCACGCGTTGTCCTTCGCGGCGAAGCGCGGCGCCGAAGTCGAGCAGCGCGCGGGCGTGATCGAGCCGCGCCTCCGAGCGTCCGAGCTCGTCCGCGGCCTCGCGCAGCAGCTCGACGCCCTCCGTCCCGCCGGCCACGACGCCGGCCACCCGCAGCGCGTTGCCCGTCGCCCGGTGGGATCCGAATGGCCGTGCGAGCTCGACTTGCTCGGCAGCGAGGCGGCCCGCGGGCTCCCGCTCGTCCTGCATCACGTGGGCGAGGGCGGCAAGCGGTCGCCACTCACACCACACCGGGTTCCTGACGCCCCAGGCCGCCTCCCAATCGGCGCACCGCTCCAGCTCGCTCAACGCGACCGCCGGCTCGCGCCGGGCAAGCAGCAGCCGAGCCCGGGCGACCCTCACCGGGAGAAACAGCAGATGATCGACCGTCCGGTCGATGCCGGCGAGCGCCTGTTCGGCCGCGTCCAGGTCGCCGCGGTCGATGAGCGCTTCCGCCATGGCGCTTACGGCAGCGAGCTCGAACACGTTCCACTCGGCCTCGGCCTCCAGTTCGAGGAACGCGCGCGCGTCCTGCTCAGCGCCGCCCAGGTCGCCGCGTTGATGGCGGATCATCGCCCGCATCGCCGAGGCGAACGCGACCCCGCGCATCGACCCCCGCGCGCGGTTCGCGGCGATCGCGTCGCCGAGGCTGTTCTCGGCCAGCTCGAGGCGCCCGCCGAGGGCCAGCGCGGAGCTGGCGAAGTACGCGTGCGCGGAATCGACTGGCTGTTCGACGAACAGCGTCCCGCCCTCGAATGCCAGTGCGCCCAATGCCGCCGCGTCCTCCGCAGTGCCGCTGACCGTGGCGCGTTCGAACGCGACGATTGCGAGCACGCCCCGCGGTGACTCGTCGCCGTGTCTGGTGACGGTGGCCTCGGCTCGAGCGATCAGGTCACGTCCCAGGCGCCGTGCGAACACCGAACACTCGGCCATTACGAGGGCCATCATCTCGAGCGGACGCACCAGCTGTTTCTCGGCGGGGTCCAGGTCCGCCAACGCCCGGCGAACCACCACGGCGGCTTCCTCGAGGCGCCCACCGTTCGCGAGGTCCATGCCGAGTTCCACCACAGCGCGCACCCGAAGCTGATCGCTGTCGGCCCGCTCGAGCGCTTCGCGCAGCATCTCGCGCGCGTCGTGCTGGCCGGAACGGGCGGTCGCGGCGCCGAGTTCGAGCAGGATCCGCGCGGGGTCCGCCGGCGGCTCGTCGAGGGCCCTGCGCAGATAGCTGGCGGCTTGCTCGGGGGCGCCGCGGTCGAACGCCGATTCGGCGGCGGCGCGGAGCGCGCCCACCACCCACTCGTCGCCGAGCGGCTCGGCATGGAGCAGGTGTCCCGCGACCCGCTGCGGAGGCGCGCCGTCGTCGGCCAGAAGGCGCGCGGCGCGCTTGTGCTCGGTCGCGCGCCATCCGGCGGCCAGGTCGTTGTAGACGCTGGTCTGCAGCAGTGGGTGTAGGAACCGCAGCGGCCTCCCCGGGGCTAGCACCCGCGCTTCGACCAGCGCGTCCACCGCAGCCCCGGCTCCCTCGTCCTCGACGCCGGCGAGCGCAGCCACGTGGCGGAGCTCGGCGTCCGGCCCGAGGATCGTCGTCGCTCGGGCGAGCGCTTGGGGCGCCTCGCCGAGCCGCGACAGCCGGACGAGCACCTGACGCGAGATCGCCTCGGAATGGACGTCACGAACGTCAGCGGCGGCGCGCGAAGTTGGCTGGACGCGGTCCGCGGCGAGGGAGCGCCCCAGCTCGTTGAGCAGGAATGGATTGCCGCCGCTCGCCAGATGGCATGCGTGGGTGAAGCTGTGGTCGGGGCGCGAGCCGAACGCCGTCGCCAGGAGCTCGGCCGCGGCGTGCTCGCTCAGGTTCTCCGGCTGAAGCGCGGTAACCACGGGTTCGCCGCGCAGTTCCTCGAGAGGTGGCACCGGCGCCTCGGGGTGTGTGGACCGAATCCCCAACGCGATCAGGATCGGCAGCTCAGCGACGCGCCGCGACATGTATTCCAGGAACTTGAGCGAGGGCACGTCGGCCCAGTGCGCATCGTCGATCGAGAGCAGCAGGGGCCGCGCGGCGCTCAGGTTGGCGCAGAGCCAGTAGAGGCCGTGCAACAACGGGAACAACTCGGTCGGCCGTGCCGACGCGACCTCGCCGAACCGCTCCGCGCCGACCAGGCTCGCCGCGAGGCTTGCGTCGCCGGCCAGGGCCTCCGCGCGTCCGTCTTCGGCCATGGCCGTGATCGCCGGTTCGAAAAGCTGGCGGACCACACCGAACGCGAATTCCTGCTCGAGGTCGGTCCCCCTGGCCGGAAGGACGCGCAGTCCCGCCGCACGTGCATCGTCGACCAGACGGCTGATCAGCGCCGTCTTCCCGATTCCCGGCGGCCCCGCGACCATGAGCACGCGCCCGGCCCCGTCGACCACGTTGGCGAGCAGCGTCTGGAGAGTCAGGAGCTCAGCGCGCCGCTCGAGCAGCTCCTCCCCGTTGGAAGGCCCTGATGAGGCCCGCGTCGCGGGCGATGAACCGCCCCCCAGTGACCCCTCAACCATCTGGTCCCTTCGGCGGTGCCGATATCGCCCGGGATCGTACTCCTGTACCGCGGACCCGGAATTTCAGGGTGGCCTCCCGATGCGCCGGCCAGCCTCCCGCTCGATCATCGGCCACGAAAAGCGGGGGTTAGGAGGTGTGCAGAGAATGCGGACTCAGGTCGGGAAATTTGGGCTGGCGTTGATGACGGCCGCCATCGTCACGGTGTCGGCGGTGCGGCGCCCGTCGAGCGCAAAGCGGCGCCGAAGTGCTTCGGCAAGAAGGCGACGATCGTGGCTCGCAAGGGCCAGGACATGATTCGTGGCACCAAGCGCAACGACGTGATCGTCGGCAATCGCAAGCGGAATCGCATCGACGGCCGTGGGGGCGATGATCGGATCTGCGGGTTGGGCGGCAAGGACTTCATCCGCGGCCTCTCGGGCGACGATCGGATCAACGGCGGGGACGGAAAGGATGCCCTGGAGGGCCAGACCGGCGATGACGTGGTCGATGGCGGCGCCGGGGCCGATCAGCTCTTCGGCGTGGAGGGCAACGATCAGCTCGATGGAGGCGCCGGCAACGACGAGCTCTTCGGCAGCGACGGGAACGACCTGCTCCTGGGGGGCAGCGGCGACGACTCCCTCCGGGCCGACCTCGGTGACGATGTCCTCTTCGGAGGCAGCGGCGCGGATTCCCTGACCGGCGGATCCTTCGGCAACGATGCCTGTGACGGCGATCTCGCGACCACGACCGGCGACGGCGTCAGCGACAGCGCCTCCCAGTGCGAAGCCGTGGTGGACGTGCCGTGACGGGCGGCGTGCTCATCGTCGGCGGACTTCGAACCTACGCGTATTGCGTCTCGAAGAAGAAGTAGCGAGGGGAAGACAGACCCGTTTAACGACGGCGGCGGCCGTCCGGGCCGCCGCCGTTCTCGTGGGTGTGCGGGTCCGTCCCGCCTACTGGTTGAACGTGAGCCCGATCGTGTTGGGCGCGAGCCCGGACGTGTCGACGGTGTCGGTGCCGCCGAGGCCGTTCACGGTCAGCCGATCGTTGGCGGCTTCGGCGTTTGTGAGTCGCGCGGACGCGGCCAGGCCGCTGACGTCGACCGTGCCATCGGCTCCGGCGACCTCGATCGCGTCGTTGCCGTTCGTGCCGTTCACGATCAGCTGATCGATCTGGCCGTCGCCCGTGCTCGAGCCGGATTCGCCGGACAGGTCCGTATCCACCTGCCGCAGGTCGGTCCCCGACAGGTCGCGGACGGTCACGGTGTCCGCCCCGCCGAGCGCGCGCGTGCTCACCTGCTCGGCCGAGACGAATCTGCTGGACACCGCCGTCGCCGGGGTGAGCTTCCCCGACTTCGAGAATGAGTTCGGCCGGCCTGCCCGGGGAGCGCGGGCAGACGAGCTCGATGGACGCGCCACCCGAACCGTCTTCTACGAGCGAGGAGGGCGGGAAGTCGCGTACACGATCGTCTCCGGCGAAGCCCTCGCCTGGCCTGCGGAAGCGGCCAGGACGACCCGAGATGGCATCGAGTTCCGCACCTTCGAGCGCGGCGGAGCGACCGTGGTCACCTGGCGTCGCGACGGCCAGACCTGCGTGCTCTCCGGATCAGATGCCTCGGAGCGGGAGCTGCTTGCGCTGGCCGCCTGGAACGGCAGCGGCGCGGTGGCGTTCTAGGACTGCGGCGGACCCGATGCGCTTCGCACGACCTCGTATCGGAGCTCAACCATCCCCGTCGGGGAGGGCCGAGCCTCGACCAGCTTCATCGGTCCGCCGGACAGGCGCTCGGCGAAGAGAGGCTTGCCTGAACCGAGTGCGACCGGGACGACGGTGACGATCACGTCGTCGAGCAGCTCCGCCGCCGCGAACTGAGAGACGACGGGCCCGCCGCCGACGACCCATAGGTTGCGCTCGCCCGCCGCCGCGGTCAGATCCTCGCGCAGGTCGGCGACCTCGCCCGCAACGATCCGCACGTCGGCGTCGCCCTCCGGCGACGGCAGCTCGCGCGAGCTCAGCACCCAGGCGGGTCTGTCGGGGTAGGGCCACGAATCGGCGTGCGCCAGCACCCACTCGTAGGTGCTCGAGCCCATGATCATGGCGCCGATGCCCGCGTAGAACTCGTCGTAGGAGCTGGTGTCGCGCTTCAGGTCCGGCGGCGGATCGGGCGGCGCGTACTTCGTCAGCCAGTCGAGATTGTCGTCCTCGCCGGCGATGAAGCCGTCGAGCGAGGTGGCCGTGTAGTACTGAACCCGCATTGCCGGCGACGTTAGCCGAGTAGGGCAGCGGACCTCGACGATCACGGCTCCTCGGGCAAATATCGGTAGGGGGTCCCGATGCGCGTGCGGGGCGTCGGCGGGGAGGCTCCGGACGCAAGTCGGCCAAGGAGTGATGGGGACTGATGGGTAAGGGTGCGGTGAAGGTAGGAGTGATCGCAGCGACGCTGGCGGTCGTGGCGGTCACGCCCGCTGCCGCCCATGCGAGGGCGAAGCCGAAGTGCTTCGGCGAGCGCGCGACCATCGTCAGGGGTGTTGGCGACAACAAGATCCTCGGAACGCCGGGGGACGACGTGGTCGTGGCCGGCGGAGGGGACGACCACGTCAGCGGTGGCGGCGGCGCCGACCTCATCTGCGGAGGGCCGGGAGCCGACCACGTCGGCGCCGAAGCGCCCTCGAAGCTCATGGGCCAGGGCGGTAACGATGACCTGGGCGGCGGCAGGCTGGCGCGGGGCGGCCCGGGTGACGACACGCTTGGCGGCAGTGTGGGGCCCGAACGTGTCGTCGGCGGCGACGGCAATGACTTCGCTGATACGGCGTCCGGGGACGACACGCTGGTGGGCGGCAGTGGAAAGGACTTCCTGTACGGCGGGTTCGATGACGATGACATCGACGGCGGCGGGGGCAACGACGAGCTCCTCGGCATCGATGGCGACGACGAGATCGGCGGCGGGGACGGCAACGACACGATCCGGGGACACGACGGCCACGACGTGATTCGCGGCGAGCCCGGCAGGGACGAGCTGTACGCCGAGGACGGCAGCGGCGACAGGGTGAACGGCGGCCCCCAGAGGGACCGCTGTGACATCGACCCGGCCCTCGTCTTCCCGCCGGACGACGTCACGAGCTGCGAGAAGTTCTTCGAGGAGTTCCCGTCGGGCGCCAGCCCGCGGTCAAACGCCAAGCCGAAGTGCTTCGGCAAGCGGGCGACGATCGTCAAGGGCAACGGCGACAACGCGATCCAGGGCACACCGGGCAATGACGTAATCGTCGCCGGCGGTGGGAGCGACCTGATCGACAGCTATGGCGGCGATGACCGCATCTGTGCGGGTTCCGGGCGGGACCAGGTCTACGCTTGGGAGGGCGCCGATCGAGTCGACGCCGGCAAGGGAAGGGATGGGGTCGACGGTGGGGATTCGCAAGACCCTGATCGGCTCTTCGCAGGCCCTGGCGACGACATCATGATCGGCGGCTCGTTAGGGGACGTCTCCGGGGCCGATCGCCTGTTCGGGGAAGACGGAAAGGACGTACTCAAGGGCTCGGGTGGCGACGACGTTGTCAGCGGAGGCCCGGGGAGCGATCCCGTGCTCCAAGGTGACGACGGCGAGGACGAGATCCGCGGCGAGCGCGGAAGGGACAAGCTCTACGCCCAGGACAGCGAAACCGACGACGTGCTGGGCGGCGCCCAGAAGGACCGGTGCGAGCTCGACATGTTCGACAGCCTCGGCAAGGTCAGGTCCTGCGAGGTACTCAACTGATCGGAACGCGCCCGCGCTAGAGCGGGATGTTCCCGTGCTTGCGCTTCGGCTGTTCGACCCGCTTGGTCTGGAGCGTGCGCAGCGCGCGGATCAGCTTCGGGCGCGTCTGGTGGGGCTCGATCACGTCGTCGAGGTAGCCGCGCTCGGCCGCCGAGTACGGGTTCGCGAAATGCGCCTTGTAGTCGTCGATCAGCTTCTCGCGGCGCTCGGCCGGCGTCGGCGATTCGGCGATGTCCTTGCGGTAGATGATGTTGACCGCGCCCTCCGGGCCCATCACGGCGACCTCCGAGGTCGGCCAGGCGAAGTTGAAGTCGGCCAGCATGTGCTTCGAGTTCATGACGTCGTACGCCCCGCCGTACGCCTTGCGGGTGATCACGGTCAGCTTCGGCACCGTCGCCTCGGTGAACGCGTACAGCAGCTTCGCCCCGTGGCGGATGATGCCGCCCCACTCCTGTGACGTGCCGGGTAGGAAGCCGGGGACGTCCGTGAAGGTGATGATCGGAACGTTGTAGGCGTCACAGGTGCGCACGAACCGGGCCCCCTTGCACGACGAGTCGATGTCGAGCACCCCGGCTAGATGCTTCGGCTGGTTGCCGACGATGCCGACCGGATAGCCGTCGAGCCGCGAGAAGCCGCAGATGATGTTCTGGGCCCAGTGCTCGTGGACCTCGAAGAAGTCGCCGTCGTCGACGATCCGGGCGATCACGTCCCGCATGTCGTAGGGCTTGGACGAGTCGTCCGGGACGAGCGCGTCGAGCTCGGGATCCTCCCGTTCGGGGTCGTCGTACGGCTCGACCCGGGGCGGCATCTCCAGGTTGTTCGAGGGCAGGAAGCCGATCAGGTACCGCACGTCCTCGAGGCATGACTCCTCGTCCTCCGACGCGAAGTGGGCGACCCCCGATTTCGAGTTGTGCGCCATTGCGCCGCCCAGGGCCTCGAACTCGACCTCTTCTCCGGTGACCGTCTTGATCACCTCGGGGCCGGTGATGAACATGTGCGAGGTCTCCTTGACCATGAAGATGAAGTCGGTCATCGCCGGCGAGTAGACCGCGCCGCCGGCGCACGGGCCCATGATCACGCTGATCTGCGGGATCACTCCGGAGCACTGCACGTTTCGCACGAACACGTCGCCGTAGGCGCCGAGCGAGACGACGCCCTCCTGGATCCGCGCGCCGCCGGAGTCGTTGAGGCCGATCACGGGCGCTCCGACCTTCGCGGCGAGGTCCATCACCTTGCACATCTTCTCGGCCATCACCTCGCCGAGCGAGCCTCCGAACACCGTGAAGTCCTGGCTGAAGACGAACACGGGCCGGCCGTCGACCGTCCCGTAGCCCGTGACGACGGCGTCGCCCCACGGCCGGTTCTTCTGCATCTCGAAGTCGTAGGTGCGGTGGCGGACGAAGGTGTCCAGCTCCTCGAAGCTGCCGGGGTCGAGCAGCTTCTCGATCCTCTCGCGCGCGGTCAGCTTGCCCTTCGCGTGCTGCTTTTCGACGGCCGCCTCGGAGGCGGAGTGAACCGCGGCCTCGCGCAGCTCGCGGAGATGAGCGAGCTTCTCGTCGTGGCTCTGGGGATTGCTCTCGCGCATCCGGGCGCGGGATTCTATGCCTCTGCGAGCGAAGGTCAGGCGGGCGCGCCGGTCTCGAGCACCCTCACGAGCGCGTCGACGAGCGCCGGATCCAGCTCGCGTCCCGCTCCGGTGCGGAGCCGCTCGATCGCCGCCCGGCGGCGTTCCGGGGTCGGCTCGCCGCGTCCGCCCGCAGCGAGCAGGGTGTCGCAGGCGCAAGCCGCGCGGGCCACCCGTGCGGCGACCGGGACGGCTTTCTCGGCCAGCCCCTCCGGCCCGCGGCCGTCATAGCGCTCGCGGATCTGAAGCAGCCAGCCGCAGACGTCCTCGGGGATGCCCGCTCCGCGCGCCAGCTTCGCGCCGGCGTGGTAGTGCGCGTCGAACACCTCCCGCTCCGGGGCACTCCACGATTCGAACGGCTTCCCGGTCACCGCGGCGGGTACGTAGATCATGCCGATGTCGTGCAACTTGGCCGTCTCGCGGCAGACGTCAGCCGTATCGCGGTCGAGGCCGATTCCCACGGCGCCTGCGAACGCGTAATAGCCGGTCGCCTCGGCGTGCTCGCGGGACCCCGGCGTGTGTGATTCGAGCGCTTCGAGCAGGGGCGCTCCCCGCAGCCGTACGCGCTCGATGAGCTCGCCGTCCGTGAGCGACTCGTCAGGTGTGTGCAAAGGGCTGGCGTTCGGGAGATCCGAGCTCATCGAGGAGATTCTCCAGCACGTGCGTCGCGCCGGCCTCCGCGCCGCGGTGGTGGGCCGTGATCGCGACCGATGTTCCGAAGCCCTTCTCGGTCAGCTCGAGCGCGATCCGGGCGAACGGCGTCCCGCCTGCCGTCTGCCACGCCAGCACACGCTCGGGCTTGCGGTCCGTCACCTCGATCTGCAGGGATTGGGCGGATCCAAGGAGCGCCCCCATCCACGATTCCAGCCTGATTCCGTCGTCGGCGAGCTCCCAGAGCTCGGGGGCCGATTTCACCAGGGTCCGGTTCACCTTTGTCTCCATCAGCGGCGGGTTCAACCGCCGCCGGCGGTCTCCTTCCCCCGACGCGCCTTGCAGGCGGGCGCCCGCAGCCGTGGGCGCTGTAAATTCAGACAGAGCACGAATCGGCTCTGTCCAAAGCCGGTTCTGCGGGAACAGGACGTCCCGATGCCGGATGGAAGACACTCGACACCAAGGCCCAGCGGAGGGATCGGCGCTCGGATCCTGATCCTCAGCGATGGCGAGCGTGAGGCCGACTCCATCCGCCGGATGCTCCGGACCCTGCTCGACGACGCCGGCGGTGCGACCGTCGCGCGGTCGTTGGAAGAGGCCCGTTCGCTCCTGCAGGCCGGCGAGTGGGACTGTCTCGTACTGGCGACCAGCGAGGCGATCGAAGACGCGACGATCCCCGCCGTGTTGCGACACGACGAGCTCGTCCACCGCCTTCCCATCGTCGTCGTGGGCGACGGTCCGGTCTGGCAGGCGGGCAAGCACGCCCTTTCCCTCGGGGCCGACGACTACGTGTCACGCGCGGAGCTGGACGAAGACCGGCTCGCTTCCGCGGTGCTGCTCGCGATCGAGCGCGGGCGACGCCGGGCCGTCGAGCCTCCGATTCGCGACGCACTGACCGGACTTCCAAACCGTCTGCTCTTCATGGATCGGTTGCGCCTGGCGTTCGCGCGCCGGGAGCGGTCCCCGATGGAGATCCTCGTGATGTTCATCGACGTCGACTCGTTCAAGGACATCAACGACCTCCTCGGCCACGGTGCCGGCGACGCCGTCCTGCTCGCGGTGGCCTCGCGCCTGCGCACGAACTTCCGCGCCAGCGACACCGTGGCTCGGCTCGGCGGTGACGAGTTCGCGGTGATGTGCGAGGGCCCGGAGCTCCGCGACCTGGTGACCACGCTGGTGGGCAAGGTCGAGGAGGTGTTCCGCGACCCGATCCCGATCAACGGCGAGGATCTCGTCGTGGTCGCCAGCATGGGCGCGGTCTTCGCCGAGCCCAACGAGCGCGACGCCGAGCTGCTGCTCGCCCGAGCCGATGCCGCGATGTACGAGAAGAAGCGTCGCACGGCCGGCGGCACCAGCATCGACGACCTGCGCGTCTAACCCAAACGTTGCGGGGGACGGGCAGGCCGCCTCCCGCACGGCCGCGATCTCCTGAAATGACAAATCGCTCGCCCCGAGCGGTCATCGCCAGGCGAGACCACATCGGCAGCGAGGATTTTCATTTCAGGAGGACGCGGCCGTGCGGGAGGCGGCCCTCCCCCGTCCTCTCGACGCGGCTTGGCTAGAAGAACGCGCCGCCTCGGTACTCGCCGAAGACGTCGCGCATGGCGTTGCAGACCTCGCCGATCGAAGCGTCGGCGGCCAGCGCCTCGCGGATCGGGTGGAGCAGGTTGCCCTCGCCCTGCGCGACCTCGCGGAGCGCGTCGAGCTTCGCGTCGACGGCCGCCTGGTCGCGCGACTCCTTGAACTTCTTCAGGCGCGCGACCTGCCGCTCCTCCGACTCCGGGTCCACCTTGAGGGTGTCGACGTCGTCGACGGTGTCGGTCACGTACTTGTTGACGCCGACGATGATGTCCTGGCCCGTGCGGTAGCGCTCGTGGTAGGAGGCGGCGGACTCCTCGATCTCCTTCTGGATGAACTCGAGCGCGTTGACCGAGCCGCCCTGATTCTCGACCTCGGTCATCAGCTCCCACGCTCGCTTCTCGATCTCGTCGGTAAGGGACTCCACCAGGTAGGAGCCGGCGAATGGGTCGACGGTGTCGGCGGCGCCCGACTCCTGCGCGATCACCTGCTGGGTGCGAAGCGCGATCCGGGCCGAGCGCTCGGTCGGGAGCGCGAGCGCCTCGTCGAATCCGTTCGTGTGGAGTGACTGGGTTCCTCCGCAGACCGCGGCGAAGCCCTGGAGTGCGACACGGATGATGTTCACTTCGGGCTGCTGGGCCTGAAGCGTGACGCCCCCGGTCTGCGTGTGGAAGCGGATCATCTGCGAGCGCTCGCTCTCGGATCCGAAGCGCTCGCGGACGATCTCCGCCCACATCCGGCGGACCGCGCGGAACTTCGCGATCTCCTGAAAGACGTTGTTGTGGCCGTTGAAGAAGAAGGCGAGGCGTGGGGCGAAGTCGTCGATCTTAAGCCCCCGCTCGAGCGCCGCCTCGGTGTAGGCGATCGCGTTGGCGAGCGTGAACGCCACCTCCTGCACGGCCGAACAGCCCTTCTCGCGGATGTGGTAGCCGGAGATCGAGATCGTGTTCCATTTGGGGACGCGCTCAGCGCAGTACTCGAAGATGTCCGTGGTGAGGCGCATCGTCGCCTCGGGCGGATAGATGTAGTTCCCGCGCGCGACGTACTCCTTGAGCACGTCGTTCTGCACGGTGCCGCGCAGGGCCGTGGACTCGACGCCCTGCTCCTCGCCGACCAGCTCGTAGAGCAGCAGCAGGATGGCAGCGGGGGCGTTGATCGTCATCGAGGTCGAGACCTGGTCGAGCGGGATCTGGTCGAAGCAGATCCTCATGTCCTCGATCGTGTCGATCGGGACGCCGGTGCGCCCGACCTCGCCTTCGCAGAGGGGATCGTCGGAATCGCGGCCGAGCTGCGTCGGCAGGTCGAACGCCATCGAGAGGCCGGTCGAGCCGTGCTCGAGCAGGTAGCGGTAACGGCCGTTCGTGTCCTCGGGCGACGAGAAGCCGGCGTACTGGCGCATCGTCCAGAGCCGTTCTCGGTACATGCCTTCGTGGATGCCACGCGTGAACGGGTAGGAGCCCGGCTCGCCGAGGCGGTCCTCCAGGTCGGGCGCCACGTCTTCGGCGTCGTACAGCGGCTCGATCTCGATCCCGGAATCGGTGAACCTCCGCTCGTCGTCCGGACCGGTTACCGGCGCGATGTAGCGGTGTGCCTCCGGGTCGTAGCTGCTCGCCTCGGCGTCACTGGTCGCGGCCGTCTTCTCGTCGCTCATCGCAATGAGGATATGTGTCTTGTGAGCGGCGTAAGGCGCGAAACCATGTTGGCCTCCCGGCAAGTCCTACGATCGTCCGATGCGAGTCGCGATCGCCACCTTCGCCTCGATGCCGCCGGGGTTCATCGACGACGAGCTGCTCGCTGACGCCATCGGGTCGCTCGGCGCCGAGGTTGGCCGCGTGCCCTGGGACGACCCGCAGGCCGACTGGGAGTCGTTCGATGCCGTCGTGATCCGCTCGACGTGGGACTACGCGCGGCGTCGCGACGAGTTCGTCGAGTGGGCGGACTCGGTTGGAACCCGCCTCCACAACTCGCCGGAGGTGATCCGCTGGAACACGCGACAAGCGCTACATGGGCGACCTCGAAGGCGCGGGCCTTCCCGTGGTGCACACGGAGTATCTGGCGCCAGGCGAGCCGGCGCCTGCCCTCGACGGCGAGGTGGTCGTGAAACCGACGATCTCGGCGGGCGCCAAGGACTCGGGGCGGTTCAGCGAGCGGACGCATGATGACGCGCACGCGCTGATCGAGCGCATCCACCGAAGCGGCCGGATGGTGATGGTCCAGCCGTACCAGGCATCCGTGGACAGCGCCGGCGAGACGGCGATCGTCTGCCTCGACGGCGAGCCCAGCCATGTGCTCCGCAAGGCCGCCGTTCTGCGCCCCGACGAGGTTGCCCCCGTTCGCGACGACGGCGTGGGAGCGGCGGAGGTCATGTACGACCCCGAGCTCGTGGTCGCCGGCAAGGCGACCGAGGCCGAGTTCGCCCTCGCACGCGAGGTCATCGATCACGTCTCCAGCCGCTTCGAATACGTCCCGCTCTACGCTCGCGTGGACATGGTCGCGGGCGCCGACGGCTCGCCCGTCCTGATGGAGCTCGAGGCGGTCGAGCCCAACCTCTACCTGGAGCAGGTGCCGGGATCCGTCGAGCGGGTGGCGGCGGCGGTCGCCGCCAGGGCCGCTTAGCCCCGCCGCTCGATCGCCGCCTCGACTGCCGCGGCCATCCGCTCGGCGACCGCCGGGTACGAGTGCTCCTTGCGGGCATCCGGATCGGGCGGCGGGATCTCGCGGCGGGCGACCTTGACCAGCGCCTCGGCGATCGCCACCGGGTCGCCGGCCGCGACCGGCTCGCTGCCGGCCTCGCGCGCGATCGTGCCCGCCTCGGTGCCCGCTGCCAGCGCGAGGATGGGCGGCCCTGCGCTGAGATATTCGTAGAGCTTGAAGTTCGCGAGTTGGCTGCGGATCGGATGGGCCACCAGGAGGAGGCAGTCCGCCGCGCGCTGCAGCGCGAGCGCGCCCTCGCGCTCGAGCGAGCCGGCGACCGAGATGCGAGCCGGGGCGACGTCGGTCGCGAACAGCTCGTTCTCGGCCTGGGTCAGGGGCCCGGCGATCACCAGCTCCAACCTGCCCGCGTCATCCGAGTTTTCCGCCGCCAGCCTCCGCAGGCCCTCGACCAGGCCGCGGGGGTCGCGGCCCGTGCTTCCGAACCGTCCGGTGTAGACCAGCGACACGCGGTCCGGATCGAGAAGGCCGGCGACGCTGGCCGGGTCCGCCGCGCCGAGGAGCTCCGGGTCGGCGCCGTTTCGGACCAGTAGCGGATCGGCGATGCCTCGTGCCCGGAGGTCGGCGGCGGCGGGCTCGGAGACGCACACCACCACGTCGGCTCCCCCCAGCACACGGCGCTCCATTCGCTCGTCGAGGCGCCGCTGGGCGGCGGTGGGGAAGGGAGGCCGGAGCGGCTCGAACGTCCAGGCGTCCCGCACGTCCGCCACCCAGGCGGCGCCTCGGCGCCGCAGCCGCACCCCCACCGAGTGCACGGACTCGGGCGGGGAGGTGGTGATCACGCAGTCGAACGGGGTTTGGCGCTGGAGCGCGCGGGCGCGACGCCGGGCGAAGGGAGTCCATGCCAGCGCCAGTGGTTCGGGGACGATCAGCTTGCTGAGCGGGTGCGGGCGCCCCGAGTAGGTGTTCGCGTCGAACAGCGCATCGACGTGGTCCGTACCGCGAATCCGGGCGCGCCAGAGCTGCGCGTCGGCGGTGCGCTCGACGCCGGCGTCTTCGTCGCTGGAGCCGAAGCCGTAGGCGGAGGTGGTCAGCACGGTCACGTCGTGGCCCGCCCGCCGCAGGTACTTGGCGAGCGACGCCGGGCGATGGGCCCCGGTATCGCGGCACGGCGGGTAAAAGTAGGAGACGAGCAGTATCCGACGCGGATTCACCGGTTTCGCGCTCCGCCCGGACTACGAGCCCCCTCTTCCAGCTCCGCGCTCACGACGCCATCTTCGCGCTGCGAGCGACGATCGCCTGGGCGTAAGCGGCATCCATGCGATCGACGAGCCGGGGCCAATTCCACTCGCGCTCGGCTCGCTCCCGTCCGGCGGCCCCGAGGCGCGCGCGTCCGTCGCGGCCCGCATCCAGCAGGTCGCGAAGACGCGCGGCCACCGCCGAGACGTCGCCGAGTGGCGCGAGCAGCCCCGTCTCGCCTTCGACCACGACGGCGCGCACGCCGGGATAGTCGGTGGTGACCACCGGCAGCCCCGCCGCCATCGCCTCGATCAGCACGATTCCGAACGATTCGGGCGGCTCGGTCGTGAGTAGAAAGAGGTCGCACGCGCGCAGCACGTCCGGAAGCTCGTGGTGCGGGACAGCGCCGAGGAAGTGAACCCGCTCCGATACGCCTCGGCTCGCGGCTCGCGCCCGGAACTCGTCGACCAGTCCGCCGCCGCCCGCGACGACGATCTGCACGCCATCCGAGTCCAGCTCGGCGAGCGCGTCGATCGCGACATCAAGGCGCTTGAACCGGTGTGCGAGGTCAAGCGTCGCCACGAACCCGGCGACCACCGCCTCGGCCGGAATGCCGAGGCGTTCGCGCCACCCGCTCTCGTCCGGCCCGGGCGAGAAGACCTCGGCGTCCACGCCGTTCGGCATCTCGACCAGCTTGTCCGGGTCGAGTTCGCCGGTCCGGCGGAGATAGGGAACGGAGTCCGCGTGGTCCGGCGAGAGCACGCAGACCCGGTCGGCGGCACGGATCAATGCAGGTCCGACGGTGTGCTCGTACACCTCGAACAGGGCGCCGCGCGGTCCCTTGCCGACGAGCCGGTTCTTGTAGTGGACGAGAAGCGCCTGGCCGCGGCGCCTGCGGCTGACCCGGGCGAGCAGCGTCAACTCCGCCCCGAAGATGAACGGGTAGTGGATGTGGACGACGTCAAAGCCCTCAACGCGCGCCAGTCGTGGGATCAGGGGGGCGTTGCCGATTGCCACGACGGGATCGATGCGGTGCACGATCGCGGCGCCCGAGCTGGGCGGCTCGCCCGGTGCGGGCGCGGTGAAGACCTCGACCTCATGGCCTCTCGCCGCCTGCTCGACGGCGAACCGGTGCGCGGTGTTGCCCGCGCCGCCCCGATAGGGCGGGAACGTCGCGGTGAGATGAGCGATCCGCAAGCGTCAGCGGGCGACGCCGACCAGCTGCTCGGCGCCGGCCTCCTCGATCGTCCGCGCGAGGCCCTCCCGCAGCTCGACCTCGGGCTCCCAGCCCAGTAGTTGCCTGGCCCGGGTGATATCGGGCTGGCGCACCTGCGGGTCATCCGTGGGGAGCGCTTCGAATACGACCTCGGACTGCGACTCGGCGATCTCGATCACGGTCTTGGCGAGCTCGAGCAGCGTGAACTCGTTCGGGTTGCCGATGTTGACCGGCACGTGCACGTCGGATTCGGCCATCGCGATGTAGCCACGGATCTGGTCATCGACGTAACAGAAGCTCCGTGTCTGGCTGCCGTCGCCGAACACCGTGAGCGGCTTGCTCTGAAGGGCCTGGCGCAGGAAGGTTGGAATCGCCCGGCCGTCGTGCGGGCGCATCCGGGGGCCGTAGGTGTTGAACGTCCGCACGATCCCGGTATCGACCCCCTGCTGGCGGTGGTAGGCCATCGTCAGAGCCTCGGCGTAGCGCTTCGCCTCGTCGTAGACGCCGCGCGGGCCGATCGGGTTTACGTGGCCCCAGTAGTCCTCGGGCTGGGGATGGACCTGGGGATCGCCGTAGACCTCGGACGTCGAGGCCAGCACGAAGCGCGCGCGCTTGATCTTCGCGAGGCCCAGCATGTGGTGGGTGCCGTAGGAGCCGACCTTCAGCGTGTGGAGCGGGAGACGCTGGTAATCGATCGGGCTGGCGGGCGAGGCCAGGTGGTAGACGAAGTCGATCGGCTCGTCGACGAACAGCGGCTCGGTCAGGTCGTGCATCAGGAACTTGAAGCGCTCGTCCTGCACATGCTCGATGTTCTGGAGCGAGCCCGTATCGAGGTTGTCGACGCAGATCACCCGGTGCCCCTTGCGAAGCAGTGCGTCCGACATGTGCGAGCCGAGGAAGCCCGCACCCCCGCTGACAAGGCTGGTGGTCATGGCCGAGGCCACAATAGCGCTGGTCCTCGTTCCGAGAGGCGGGCTGGGAAGCCCTGTGCAGTGGCGCACCCCGGGGTGATCTCGCGACGCGACCCGTCGGGATCGTCTAGATCGCGATCCGCTCGTTCGCGGCTTGCAGGACGGCCAGGCTCTCTTCCCATGCGCGCCGCTCCCGATCGCTCAGCTCCGGCATCAGCGGCGCGCCCGCCCCGTCGGCGCCGATCGGCGCGGGAAGGCTGGCGCAGACGCGATCTCCGACGCGGACGCTCACCGGCTCGATCCTGCCCGCATCTCGGACCACGTAGCGGATGAGCCTCGCGGTCGCGAGACCGATCGCATGCGTGGTCGAGCCCTTCAGCGCCCGGACCTCGTATGCCGCGCGACGCACCTGCTGCTCGATCTCGGCCAGCCGCTCCTTGTCGAGCGGTCGCCCTGACATGCGACCGAACTCGACCAGCGAGAACGGCCCCACCCTGGCGCTCTCGAACGGGAACACCGCGGAGTCGCCGTGCTCCCCGATGACCCAGGCGTGAACGTTTCCGGGGTGCACCCCGAGCTCGACTGCAAGCAGCTCGCGAAGCCGCCACGAGTCGAGGGAGGTGCCGGTGCCCAGGACGCTCACCGGGCGAGACTCCCACCGCCGCGTCAGGTATTCGGCGAGCACATCCACGGGGTTCGTGACCACGATCACGACCCTCGGCACGACCTCATCGAGGGCGTCGGCGATCTCGGTTGCTACGGCCAGGTTGTGGTCGAGCGTGTCGAGTCGCGTCTCACCGGGCTGGGTATGCGTGCCCGCGGTCACCACCGCGATGTCGGCCGGGCGGATCGAGTCCATTGCCCCGCCCTCGACGGTGCACTCGGGCAGAAGCGGCGCGGCGTGGTGGAAGTCGAGGGCCTCGCCTCGGGCCTTGTCGCCATCGCGGTCATAGAGCGCGAGCTGCGAGACGAGTCCCAGCTGCAGTAGGGGTCCCGCGCAGGCGACTCCCACGGCCCCTGCGCCCAGGATGGCGACCGAGGTCACCCGTCGACCCTACCTGGAGCCACGACACGGGCCGGGGCGCCTCACGCGCTGTCGGGGTTGGGTCGGGCGTGGATCGAGGAATCGCCATCAGCCATGCGGCGGTCTCGGTCCTCGACGCGCACGCGATGTCGCTGCGGCGGACCGCCCGCCGCGTGTCGCTGTGCCAAGACGACGCGGACGAGGCGCTCCAGCGGGCGACGCTGATCCTCCTGACGAAGGCGCCGCCGCATCCGCCGCGCCGGCTGGCCGGCTGGATGCACGTGGTGACCAGACGCGAGGCTCTCGCGGTGCGGCGCGAGCGCGAGCGACTCCTGGGGGCCGAGGTGGGGGAGGCGCTTCCAAGTGGTGCGCCCTGTCCCGCCGAACGAGCCGAACGCCGTGAGCGTTCGCGCGACCGGATCCGCTCGCTGAGCCGGCTGAAGCCCGACGAGCGGCGGGCGCTAGTCCTCAAGGGACAGGGTTACTCGTATCGCGAGATCTGCGGGATGACCGGGTGGACCTACACGAAGTTGAACCGCTGTCTGGCGGAGGGGCGGTCGCGTCTGCGTCAGCTCGGCGCGATGGAGTGAGCCGGCGTCCGGGCGCGGATGATCGCCGAGCCCGCGTGCTCGTGAACGCGGTGGGTCTCCTCCAGCATGACTTCGACGAAGCCGGCGTCTCGGAGCCGGCGTTCGAAGCCCTCGGTTGTCAGCGCGCCGGCCAGACAGCCTGTCCACTGCTGCATGTCCGCCCGGGTTGCGGCGTCCATGTCCGGATCCGCCACGATGTCGGTCACGGCGAGTCGACCGCCCGGCCGCAAGACCCTCGCCGCCTCCCGGAAGACCGCGGCCTTGTCGCCCGAGAGGTTGATCACGCAGTTGGAGATGATCACGTCAACCGAATCGTCCGGTAGTGGGATCGACTCGATCGTGCCCTTGAGGAACTCCACGTTCTCGACGCCGACCTCGCGTTGCTTCCGGCGCGCGAGCTCGAGCATCCCGTCGGTCATGTCGAGCCCGTACGCCTTGCCGCCCATGCCGACGCGCCGGCCCGAGAGGAAGACATCGGTGCCGTCGCCCGAGCCCAAGTCGAGGACCACCTCGCCCGCGTTCAGGTCCGCCACTGCCGTCGGGTTGCCACACCCGAGTGGGCTGGAGCTCGGGCCGCAGCAATCGCTTCCGCCGGCGTCAAGCCGTTTCGCGGCGTCCGTGTAACGCTCGTGCACCGCCTCGCGGATCTCGTCACGACTCTTCAACTGCTCAGCCATGCGGACAGCTCCTTCACCGCTTCGGGATTGACGTAGTAGTAGGCCCACAGGCCCTTCCGCTCCGAGCTCACGACGCCGGCTTCGCGGAGCACCTTCAGATGATGCGAGACGGTGGGTTGCGAGAGGTCGAAGAGGGGAACGAGCTCGCAGACGCAAACCTTGCCCGCGTGCTTTCGCAGGACGTCCACGAGCTGCATCCGGATCGGATCGCCGAGCGCCTTGGCGACCCCCGCCATCCGCTCCGCCCCGGCTCGCTCGATGTCGGGATAGACCACGGGGTCGCAACACACCTCGCCCTTGGACCGCTTCTGCTTCGGAGCGAGCTCCAGATCGATGCTCATCAATCTACATATATCTATTGAAACGACAAATGTCAATGGAATATGCTCCGCCGCATGAGAGGAGCCACCCGAACCGGGGCAGGTGAAGGAGTGGCGCATGCCTACGCGACTGGCCGAGCTCGACGTCGATCTGGTGACACGAGGTCACCTCGAAAAGGGACTCGTCGCCCTACACGACGAGTTCTCCGGAGTGTTCGCGACGGAGACCATCGAGCGCTTCATGGCGGAGTCGCTGGACGAGATCGGATCCGCGCGGATCGAGAACTTCGTCCCGCTCTTCGTTCACCGCTTCGCGCGAGAAAGGCTCCGGGCCCTGGCTCAGGCTGACGCCAAGATCACCAAGGACGTCCCCGAGGTTCTGTTCGTCTGCGTCCACAACGCCGGGCGCTCACAGATGGCGGCCGGCCTGCTGAACAAGGCCGCCGCAGGACGTGTCCACGTTCGAACGGCCGGATCCGACCCTGCGGAGGAGATCAATCCCGCCGCCGTCGAGGCGATGGACGAGGTCGGCATCGACCTCTCCGAGGAGTTCCCGAAGCCGCTGACGGACGAGTTCGTCCGCGCCGCGGACGCCGTGATCACGATGGGCTGCGGCGATGCCTGCCCGATCTATCCCGGCAAGCGTTACGAGGACTGGGAGCTCGAGGATCCTGCCGGCAAGGACGTTGAGACTGTGCGGCGGATTCGCGATGACATCGAGGCCCGGGTCAGGGTCCTGCTGAACGAGCTGGTGCCGGGCGATTGATCTCACCGGCGCCGGACCTCGGGCGCCGCGCGCTCGCGGAGGGCATCGCCACGTTCGCGCTCGTCTTCGCCGGGTGTGGCGCGATCATTGCGAACGCCGCGTACGACGGCGCCCTTGGGACGGTCGGCGTGGCGTTGGTTTTCGGGCTGATCATCATGGTGATGGTGTATGCGACCGGGCACCTGTCCGGCGCTCATATCAATCCAGCCGTGACGCTCGCGTTCACCCTCACGCGCCACTTCCCGGCGCGCGAGGCGGCCACCTACATTGGGGCACAGGTGGCCGGCGCTGTGCTCGGTGCATTCCTCTTGCTCGTCGTCTGGCCGGACGAGCCCGGGCACCTCGGAGCCACGCTGCCGAGCGTGGGGGTGGGAAGTGCCTTCGTCTATGAGGTCGTGCTGACCGCGTTCCTGATGTTCGTGATCATGGCCGTCGCCACCGACACCCGGGCGGTCGGCGCGGCCGCCGCGATCGCGATTGGCGGGACCGTCGGGCTCGACGCCCTGTTCGGCGGCCCCGTGACCGGCGCGTCGATGAATCCGGCACGATCGCTTGGGCCTGCTCTTGCGACCGGCCAGTGGACCGACCTCTGGCTCTATCTGGTGGCGCCGGTCGCGGGCGCCGCGGTAGGCGCCCTCGCCTATCAGGCCATCCGGGGCCGCTAGTCAGTCGTTTCGGTCCCTTGTCCCGGGCGCGTACCCGGCGTAGCGGTGGCGGTTGAGGATCGCTCGGAGCGCCCGCTTCGCGCCGCGGTAGTGCTGGAGGTTGAACTCGTTGTCCGGGTCGACGCTCCGGAAGTAGAGGAGCGCCTTCACGCGGGGATGCTCGCGCGCCCACTTGTGGATCCGCCGGGTGAACTTGCCGCGGTAGTCGTTGTCCCACGCGGCGTACTCGCCGATGGCGAACGGGAAGCGGCGGAAGTCCCGGAAGAACCGGCGCAGGTACGTCCACAGGGTCCGGTTCGAGAACTTCGCGTATACGTCCGTGCCGACCCAGTCGACGTACCGGCGCCCCGGCCAGTAGTCGCGTGGACTGTTGCCCGGCACGTTCGGCGACCCCCGGGTAAGCGGCATCCACATCAGCGCGACCTTGGGATGGTCGAGCTTCCTCGGGACGTCGCGGTTCTCGTAAACCGGCGCGTGGTTCGACCGCGCGCGGTGGATCCGCGGCATGCCGAGCCGCATCAGCTTGCGGTTGATCTCGGCGCGTTTCCCGCCGCGCACGATCAGCGCGAGCCGCTTCCACGCGCGCTTGAACCACTTGGTGGCGTGGCCATGCCGGCGGCTCCCGTCCGCGTTGAACGCCGAGTACGGGTTCAGGTGCAGGTTCATCTCGGCGAACGGCCGGATGTAGACGACCTGGTTGAAGTTGTCGATCGACTCGTTCAGGCGCAGCATGTAGTGGTCGTCGCGTCCGCTCGCGAGCCGCCGCGGCGTCGTGACCTCGGCCTCGCCGCCGGGCGCGGTCGAGAGGCTGAGGACGCCGCGCGTGTCCGTCCGCTCCCAGCGCCGGAAGGCGCCGGTCGTCAGGGGGACGCCCCAGTGGAAGAAGTCCTGAAGGAGGGCAGTGTGGGCCCTGACCTGCTTGTTGAAGCGCCGGTACTCGCCCACCCTTCCCGTGTCCGAGACGCCGTGCCAGATCTTCTTGCCCGGTGGCGCGTACCGCGCTCCCGACGCCGAGCCCATGCCGATCGCGAGGCTCGCGGCGAGCAGGCAGGCGACAACGATGCCGACCCCCAGGGTTCCTTTGCGCGTCGTCTCCTCCAAGAGCACCCGTTGGTAAGCACAACACAGATCGAGGCCCGTGGCTGCGCTCCGGGCAGTCCTTGGGACGGTCTCTGCAGACCCGTCTAACGCCTGTACTCGGAGGGCACGGGCATGAAGCGCCCGCCGTTCAGCGCCCCCCGGAGGACGTGGAGCGCGTCCGGGTAGAAGCCGATGTTGAAGACGTTGGTGGCGTTGACGCTCCGGTAGTAGATGAGCATCCTCGTGCGTCGGTGCTTCCGGGCCCAGTCGAAGATCCGGTCCGTGAAGGCCCCGCCCGGATCGGCATCCCAGGGCGCGTACTCGCCGATCACGAACGGCTTCTTCTGAAACCTGCGGTAGAAGGCGTTCAGCTTGCTCCACAGCGTGGCGTTCGCGAACTTCGCGTACGCATCGGCGCCGACCCAGTCGACATACCGGTTTCCCGGCCAGTACTTCCGCGGCGCGTTGCCCCGGAGGTCGGGTGAGCCAACCGTCTGCGGCACCCACATCAGCGCCACCTTCGGCTTGGGCAGGCGCTTGCCTACACCGTTTCGCCGGTAGACCTTGTCCCGGTTCGAGCGCGCCCGCAGCAGCCGAGGCATGCGCTGCTTGCGCAGCTTCGCGTTGACGCTCTTCAGCGAGCCGCCGCGGACCACGATCGAGAAGCGCTTCCAGGCGCGCCTGAACTGCTTGGTTGAATGGTCCGCTCCGCGGCTCGACCCGTCCGCGTTGAACGCGGAGTACGGGTTCCAATGGCCGTTCATCTCGGGGAAGAGGCGGATGTAGACGACCTGCCTGGATTCCGAGACCGAGTCGTTCAGGCTCAGCATGTACTTGTCGCCGCGGCCCTTCGCGATCGCCTTCGGGTCGATCGTCTCGGGCTGTCCCCCGGGAGCCGTCGAGAGGCTCAGAACCCCGCGCGTGCGGGTCCGGCGCCAGCGCTGAAGCGCGCCGGTCCCGAGCGGGACGCCCCAGTGGAAGAAGCTCTGGCTCACGGCCGAGTGGGCGCCCGTCTGGTCCGTGAACGAGCGGTAGTCGGCGGGGTCGCCGGTCTCCGAGACGCCGTGGAAGATCTTGCCGTTCGGCGGCGTATAGCTGCGGGCCGAACCAGCGGCGGGGAGGGCGGCCACGAGCCCGGATGCGGTGGCGATCGCGAGCAGCGCTGTCCGATGGGTTCTCGGCATCGAGGTCATTATCGGCAGTTCGAGGCGGGCGCCCAAATCCACCGTCCCTAGAGTGGACGGATGCGTCGGCTGCTCCTGTTGGCCTCGGCGATCGTCTTCGTCGACACGATGTTCTTCGCCGCGGTGGCGCCGCTGCTGCCGCGCCTCTCAGACGACTTCGACCTCTCCAAGACCGCGGCCGGCATCCTGTCCGGCGCCTATGCGGCCGGAACGCTGACGGCGAGCATCCCCGCGGGCTTGCTCGCGTCGCGGGTCGGAGTGCGACCGACGGTCTTCACGGGGCTGGGCCTGCTCTCCGCGTCCGGGATCGTCTTCGCGACCGCGAACGACATCGTGCTGCTCGACGCAGCCCGGTTCGTCCAGGGGGTCGGCGGCGCCTGCTCGTGGGCCGGGGCGCTGGGGTGGCTGATCGGCGCCGCGCCGCGCGAACGCCGTGGCGAGCTGATCGGATCCGCGATGGCGGCAGCGATCGGCGGCGTTCTCTTCGGCCCGGTCCTTGGCGGCCTGGCGGTGGGACTCGGCCGTGGCCCGGTCTTCGGTGCGGTTGCGTTGCTAGGACTGGGGCTGATCGCGCTCACCAGGCAGCTGCCGGCCCCGCCCGTGACCGTCACCCGGTCGGCGCGCGACAACCTGGCGGCGGCCGCCACGGCCCCGGGCCTGCGCGTCGGCTTCCCGCTCATCCTGATCCCGGGACTTCTGTTCGGGGCGATCGACGTCCTCGTCCCGCTGCGCCTGGACGACCTCGGCGCCACCGCCGGCGCGATCGCCGCCGTGTTCCTCGTTGCGGCGCTGACCGAGGCGGCGGTGAACCCGATCGCGGGCCGGATCTCCGACCGCTACGGCCGGATCATGCCCAGCAAGGTAGGGCTCGCGACGAGCGCGGTCGCCGCGCTGCTCCTGATCCTTCCCGAATCGACCTGGGTGCTCGGCGTGATCCTCGTCGCCGCGGCGCCCGCGATCGGGATCCTCTGGTCGCCGGCGATGGCGCTGCTCTCAGACGGTGCCGAGAGCGCGGGCGTCGACCAGGGCCTCGCGTTCGGATTCGTGAACCTCGGCTGGGCGCTCGGTCACACGATCGGCGCCACCGCGGGCCCCGGGCTCGCCGAGCTGACGAGCGATGCGGTGACCTACGTGCTCCTGGCCGCGATCTGCGCCGTCGCGTTCGCGACGCTCATGTGGCGCGACCCGTTGCCCGAGCCGGCCACCTAGCGGACGCCGAGCGTCGGGCGCTTCCGGCTCCGCCCGGAAAAGGCGACGTTCGGATGAGCGGAGCGGGAGGGATTCGAACCCCCGGACCCGTTAAGGGTCGGCTGCTTTCAAGGCAGCTGCATTCAACCGGACTCTGCCACCGCTCCTCAGATGCCGAGGATAGATTGCGCCGCGCGATGGCACGGTGGCGCAACTGGGCGGGGGACGAGGCGTGCGAGCCCATGGCGATCGAGACGCCCGGCTCGCTCGGCGAGCTGAGCGAGACCGTCGCGCGGGCGGCCGCGCAGGGCCGGCGGGTCCGGGTCTCCGCGTCGGGCCACTCGTTCTCCGACTGCGCGCTGACCGACGGTGTGATGATCCGACTCGACCGGCTCACCCGGGCGCTCGACTTCGACTCGGCGTCGGGTCTCTTCAAGGTCGAGGGCGGCGTCGTGCTGCGCGACCTGAACCGGATGCTCGACGAACGGGGCGTAGCGTTCGAGAACCTGGGGGACATCGACAGGCAGACGGTCGCGGGCTCGATCTCGACCGGGACGCACGGAACCGGCGAGCGCTTCCAGAACGTCTCCGCGCAGATCGCGGCGCTCGAGCTGGTCATGGCCGACGGGTCGGTGGTGACGGTCGACGCAGCGGATCCCGAGCTGCTGCGCGCGGCGCGGGTCGGCATCGGCGCCCTGGGCGTCATCTACTCGGTGACGGTGCGGACCGTCCCGTCGTACACGCTCAACCGCGTCGATTCGCCGAAGCCCCTGGCCGAGACCCTGGAACGGCTGGACGAGCTGAACGCCGGCGCCGACCACTTCGAGTTCTATGTCTTCCCCCACACCGGCGTCGCCCTGTGCCGGGAGTCGCGGCGCACCGACGAGCCGCCCGCGCCCCGGAACCGAGCCGTTGTCTACGCGCAGGAGGTGATGCTCGAGAACTGGGTCGGACAGCTGTTCGCACTGGCGATCAGGCGCATGCCGTCCCGGGCACCGCAGCTTGCCCGAATCGTCGCGCGCAACGTCGGGCGCTCGACGAAGGTGGACGCGAGCCACAAGGTGTTCCCATCGGAGCGCCACATCAAGTTCACGGAGATGGAGTACGCGGTGCCGCGCTCGCGCGGACGGGAGATGATCGAGCGGGTGCTCGAGCTCGCGCACCGGCCCGAGCTCGGCGTGGCCTACCCGATCGAGGTCCGGTTCGTCGCGGCCGACGACTCCCTCCTGAGCCCATCCCACGGCCGCGACACCACCTACGTCGCCGTCCACCAGGACCGCAAGCTCGATTGGGAGACCTACTTCCGTGGCGTCGCGGCAATCGCCCGCGAGCTCAGCGGGCGGCCACACTGGGGCAAGCGCCACTTCATGACCGCTGCCGACCTCGGACAGCTCTATCCGCGATGGGAGGACTTCCTGGCGGCGCGCGCCCAGCTCGATCCCGGGGGCACTTTCGCGAACGAGTACACGGACCGGGTGCTCGGCCGAGTCGCGGGCGTCTAGCGGAGCCGCGCGACGGCGAGCAGGTCGCTGAGGACCCCCTGGCCGGCGAGCTCCATTCCCGCCCCGGGCCCGCAGACGGTCAGCTCGCCGATGGGGTCCGCGCGGTAGATCACCGCGTTCTCCGTCCCTCGCACGCTCGCGAGACGGTCTCCGGGCTCGATGGCCGTGGGCGCCACGCGGGCGGTGACGGCACCGCCGTCCTCCTCGAACTCCAGGGTTGCGAGCTCGCGGATCGCACCGGCCCGGGCCTGCGCCCGCTCGGCCTCCGTCAGCGTGGAGATCCCGCGACCGTCGACCTCCTCCAGGCGCAGCTGGCGGCCGAACACGAGGGCGGAGAGGATCATCAGCTTCGCGACGGAGTCGTGGCCGTCGACGTCGGCTCGAGGATCGCGCTCGGCGAGGCCCACCCGCTGCGCCTCCGTCAATGCCGTCGCGTAGGACTCACCCGCGGCCATCGCGGTGAGGATGAAGTTCGCGGTGGCGTTGAGCACCCCGCGGACCCCGAGCGGGCGAGCTCCGGCGAGCCCCTCGCGCAAAGTGCTCAGGACCGGAGTGCCGGACAGCACCGTGGCCTCCGCCCTGAACACGGTGTCCCGAGCGCGAGCGAGCGCGGCCAGCTCCACTCCCGCCAGGGCCACCGGCCACTTGTTGGAAGTCACCACGGCCATGCCGCGCTCGAGCGCTTCCCGGATGTGCGTGAGGCCGGGCTCGCCGTCGCCGGCGCCGCTTGCCGTCACCTCGACCAGCGCGTCCGCATCGGTAGCCCGCAGGCCATCCACGGCGGCGGGCCAATGGTCGCCGCCGAGTTCGCTCAGCGGAGCTCCCCGGTCCGCGAGGGCCAGTGCCGCGCCGACGTCCAGGCCATTCGCGTCGTGGAAGTAGCCGTCGGTTGCGTTGCCGATGCCGACGAGCGAAAACCTCGCGCCGTAGCGTTCCTCGAGCGAGCCGGAGGTGGTGGTGACGGCGCGCGCCAGCCATCGACCGACGGCGCCGAATCCGACCAGCGCCACCCGGATCGGGCTGATCTTCGAGGCGGGGCTCACGACTCGATTGTCGCGGCTGGCTCAGCTCGGCGGCGGGAACATCACCAGGTGGAGGAGCCCTGCGCCCAGACCCAGGACGGCTCCGTGCAGGTAGAGCAGCCACTCGTCCTCGCGGATCGCCGTACGCAGCATCTCCGAGAAGTCGCGTGGCGGCATCTCGCGCATTCGCGCCGTGATCAGGTCGCGGATCGCGGACGACTGGCGCCGGTTGAACTCCTCGTCGGCGAGCGGCGTCATCGTGTACTCCACCGCCTCGGTCGCGACCGACTCGCGGATCGCGTCGTATCGGCGCGTCCCCATCGCCACCCTCACGGCCGGCTTCACGGGACCGAGCGCGCGATCCACCGCGGGACGCATCGCCGTCTCGATCAGCTTTCGGGTGCGGTCGGCACGCGGGCCGGCCAGCAGCTCGTCGCCGATGTTGTTCAGGTTCACGATGTCGTCCGCGACGATCCGCGCGTAGACGCCCGCGACCTCGTCCTGGCGCTTCATGAAGAGGCCCTGCAGCTTCACGCCGAGAAGCCTCCGCGGCTCGATCGGCTGGAAGATCATGTAAATCGCGACCAGGTTGGTGATGTAGCCCACGAACACGCCGAGGATCGGCAGGATCCACCAGTAGTGCACGGCGTTCGTGATGAACGCGACCGGGATCCCCAGGAGAAGGCCGAAGAAGAAGCCGAAGTTGGTGATGAAGCGGAGCTCCCGATGGCCGATCTCCTCGAAGATCCGGTTCGCCATCTCGGGGTTCTCGTCGAAGTAGCGGATCACCATCAGCTTGATGTCGAGGATCTGGTCGGTGTGGTTGCCGATCGCGTCGGTGACCCCGCGGACGATGTCGGGCAGCTGCTCCTGGACGCGGGCGTGGACGGCCTCCCGAACCCGGGGCGGGAGGTCCCGCCAGAGGCCGGGATGCTCGCGCTCCATGATGCGCTCGACGACCTCGCGCATGTCGCCGCGCGCCGTGTCGAGGATGTGCTCGGCGATCCGATCAGGTTCGAGCCGGTTGTAGAACTCGGAAGGGCTGCCCAGCTTCGCGATCCCCTTGTCGACCGAGATCGAGCCCATCTTCGCCGCGCGGGACGGGATGATCCCCTGCCAGCCGAGCCCGCCGTGCATCACGCCCGGGATCTGCTGGATCTTGCGCGGCAGCAGCGGCACGACGGCCTTGAGGCCGGGCACGCGAAAGCCCCGGAAGCCCACCGGGTTGAACAGCATCCACACGCCGCTCCAGTTGGTCGTGTAGCCGATCGCCCCCATGAACAGGGGGACCGTGATCAGGTTCAGCGTCTCGTCACTCATCCGCGCCCGTCCCCCGGCGATCCTAGTTGCGCCCCGACAACATCGCGCCGGGTCGCGTTGCTAGAGGAAGGCGTGGCCGGCGCCCCGGTAGGTCGGCACCTGGTCCACGATCGCGTCGCCGTCCACCAGGTGGAGCGCGTCGAAGCGCTCGCAGAGCTCGCCAGCCTTGGCGTGGCGCATGTAGACCCGGTCGCCCACCTGCAGCCGCGCCGCGCCCGGGCCGCCGAGGGGGGTCTGCACCTCACCGGCGCCCTCGTCGCGGTCGAGCCGGAGCCCGGCGGGCAGGTACGGCACGGGCAGGCGGTCGCTCCCGGGTGCGCCCGACGCGACGTAGCCCCCGCCGAGCGCGGTCGCGATCCCGGGCTGCGGCCGGCGGGTCACGGGCAGGCAGAACATGGCTGCGGGGCTGAGCGCCAGCGAGCGGTAGGCGTCGAACAGCGCCGGGGCGTAGAACCCGGACCCGGCGGTCAGCTCGGTGGCGACCCCGAGTTTCGCGCTCCGCGCCAGGCTGCCCGTGCCCCCGCAGTTGACGAACTCCAGGTCGGCGACCTCGCGCAGGGCGGACACGACGCCCGGCAGTCGCCCGGCGAGCTCGGCCTCCGAGCGCATCTGCATGAACCGGATCGCCGCGCTTCGCACGGGGCGCCCGGGAACGTCGTCGCCGACGCCCGCGATGTGACCCTCGTACGCCATCGCACCAACGAGGCGCGCCCCGTTGCGGCGCTCGATCTCCACCGCCAGGCGGCGCGCCTGATCGGCGGTGCGGATCGGCGAGCGCTTTGGGCCGACCCTCGCCAGCCGCCCTCCGGCGACCCACCAGCTGGGGTCGATGTCGACGGCAACCCGGATCGTCGCGCCGAGCGGACGCGCCGCCGCGTCGATCAGGTCGAGTTGGGCCACGTCGTCCACCATCAGCGCGGGGTGGGCGTCCGGGCGCTTGGCGGCGTGGGCGGCGAGCTCGTCCAGGGCGGCGCGGTCGGTTGCCGGGTAGCCGACGAAGATCTCGTGGAACCCCTCATCGGCCAGGAACAGCGCTTCGGGCAGGGTGAAGCTCGAGGATCCCTCGGAAACGCTCGTCCAGCTCGAAGATCCGGCGGAGGACCGGAAGCGAGCGCACGGACTTCGACGCGACCCTGATCGGCAGCCCGGCGGCCTGGCCGAGCATCTGGTCCGCGTTCGCGCGCAGGGCGTCGAGATCGACGAACGCGAAGGGCGGCTGGACGTCCGCGAGGATCTCGTCGTAGCGCGCGCGGAGGGCCTCGGCATCGGCTGGGGAGGGGGCGCTCACAACCCGTCCGAGCCTACCCCGCGGCTCCGGTGCGGGCATCTATCATCGGCGCCTGTCCCCGGAGAGGTGGCCGAGTGGCTGAAGGCACTCGCCTGCTAAGCGAGTAGGGGGCGCAAGCTCTCTCGAGGGTTCGAATCCCTCCCTCTCCGCTTCCCAGGGGGCGAACGTCCCGCGCCACCCCCTATACGGGGGTATGCGGGACGCTCGCGTAGCGGAGCTGGCCGGTCGGCAGTTCAACCGGATCTCGCGGCAGCAGCTGATCGAGCTCGGGCTGACCGAGCGCGCCATCGAGCGTCGGCTGGCCGCGGGAAGGCTCGTGATCGTCGAGCAGGGCGTGTTGGCTGTCGCGCCGGTGCTCGAGCACGACGAATGGGGTGTCTGGATGGGAGCCACGCTGACGGCGCCCGGGACCGTCCTCAGCCACGCGAGCGCCGCGGCGGCCGGCGGGTTCTGGTCGCGGCGCCGTCCGTACGAGATCGTCACCCGCCCGGGGAACGGAGGCCCGCGCCGCCACGGCGGGGTGCTCGTCCATCGGAGCTCCACACTCGACAGCGACTGCGGGTCCTTCCGCGGCATCCCGATCACGTCAGTCCCTCGCACGCTGCTCGACCTCGCCGCCGGCGCGAGTCAAGCCGCGCTGGCGAGGGCCCTGCGCGAGGCCGTGCGCCTCGACCTGGTCACGATTGAGGCACTGGGCGATGGCCTGGGGAGGTACCACGGCCGGCGTGGCGCCGGTCGGCTGGCAGACGCCGTCGCTCGATACGCGGGCCTCCCGCTCAAGCGGGCGCGAAGTGGGGCGGAGGTAAGGGCGATGGAAATGCTGCGGACCGCCGGACAGCCGCTCCCGCATCTGAATGTCCGGATCGCGGGCGAGGAGGCCGATCTGAGCTGGCCCCGTCACCGACTGATCGTCGAGATCGACGGCGGCCCGTTCCACCTCGACGTCGGTGAGGACGCGCGCAAGCAGGCCGTGTGGGAGGCCGCCGGGTGGACCGTCCGCCGGATCCCGGCGAACGACGTCTATGAGCGCCGGCACCGGCTCCTGCGGCTGGCTCCGCCCTGAGCGTCCCTCGCTCCCCCGCCGAAGGGGGAGCGCGGGACGTTCGGCAAGCCGGGCCGCCTTGACGCGCGCTGTGAGTCAGCTACCTTGGACTGAGTGCTCGGAGTGCGCGTCTCGTGGCTGGTGTGGGGGCTGGTCTTGCCGGCGCTGTTGCTGAGCGCCTGCGGAGAGGACGACGCACCCGCGTCCGAGCCCGACCCGCAGGTCGTCCAGGTGAAGTCCGAGCCCCCGGCCGCAGAGGAGCCGGAGACGGGCGACGTCGCGAAGCCCAAGCCCAGACGAAGGATCGCCCTGACGCTGCCGGAGGTGGGCAATCCCCTCGTCCAGGTGCGAGACGGGAAGAAGGTGGACCTCCGCGAAGAGCCGGGCGGGAAGGTCCTCAAGACGATCGGCGAACAGACCGAGTTCGGCTCGCGGACCGCGTTCGCGGTGCAGCGCACCGACGGTCCGTGGGCCGGTGTGCCGACGCCGCATTTCGAGAACGGGAGGCTGGCCTGGGTGCGGCTCGACCCCCGACGGCTCAAGGCGTACACGGTCCACTACGAGGTTGAGATCGACCTCTCGGAGTTCCGCACCGACCTGCTGCGCCGGGGCAAGGTCATCAAGAGCTTCCCCGTTTCGATCGGGATGCCGGAGGCGCCCACGCCGACCGGGCGATTCGCGGTGACCGACACGTTTCGCGGGGACCTGAACCCGGCCTACGGCTGCTGCGCCGTCGCGCTCACCGCCCGTCAGACCCACCTTCCCTCCGGCTGGCTCGGCGGCGACCGGATCGCGATCCACGGGACTTCGGGGCCGTTGGGAGCCGCGATCTCGCACGGGTGCGTCCGCGCGGCCGACGCGGACGTGAGCGAGCTGGTCGACAGGCTGCCGCCCGGCACCCCCGTCACGATCCGCCAGTAGGCGCGGGCGGCGAGCTTCAGCACCTTGCCGCAGCAGGAATCGGGCGCCGTATCCAGAACCTACGCATGCGCTCGGGGGATCGCTCTCGGGCGGTTCATCCGAAAGGAGTCCCTATGAGAGGCGCTGGACGCGCTCTGTTCGCCGCGATCCTCCTGGTCGTGGCGGGAACCCTCAACATCATCTACGGCATCGCCGCGGTCAGCAACGCTGATTTCTACGGCGACACCACCGTGTACGCGTTCGCAGGGCTCGAGACCTGGGGCTGGGTCACCGTGATTCTCGGCCTCATCCAGCTGACGGGCGGATTCTCGCTCGCCGCGGGCCACAGCTATGGACTGGTCGTCGGGATCACCGGCGCCACCCTCGGCGCAATCGTGTCGCTGCTGGCGATCGGCGGGCCGAACCCGTTCTGGTCGCTGGGCATCTTCGCGCTTTGCCTGATCGTGCTCCACGGCCTCGTCATGTTCGGCGAGGAGCAGCGTGCGGCCCGAACCGGTGCAGTGACCTGACCGATCCGAAGGGCCCGGCCGGCGATGTGTCGCCGGCCGGCCCGTCGGACGTTTTCGCGCGCCGGGCGGGGGAGTATGCTGCCCCGGCTTGATGTCAGTGCCACGGAGGGAATGACCGCATGATCGTCGCCGAGTACACCTTTGGGCAGGGACTGCTCACCGTCCTCGCCGTCTTCGTCTTCGTCGCGTGGATCATGGTCCTGTTCACGATCCTGAGCGACCTATTCCGCGATCACGGGCTCTCGGGCTGGGGGAAGGCCGCCTGGGTCCTGTTCCTGATCTTCGTGCCGTTCCTGGCGGCCCTGATCTACCTGATCGCCCGGGGCGGGGGCATGCGCGAGCGGTCGATCGCCCAGCAGCAGGCGGCGCAGGAACAGTTCGACACCTACGTGCGGCAGACCGCGGGCGGCGGCGCCGACGAGCTGGCGAAGCTCTCGGACCTGCGCGACAAGGGCGCGATCACCGACGAGGAGTTCCAGCGCGCCAAGGCCAAGCTGCTCACCTGAGCAGCACGGGCGGCTCCGGCCAGTCCCCCGCATAGGAGGAGTGGCCGAGGCCGGCCAGCCAGCCGCGGAACACGTGGTGGATCCGCTCGGCGCCGATCACCGGCTCGCCCGGCCAGCCGAGATCGGCCGGGAAGCAGGCGAACGGATGGCTCTGCGGCCCGCCGACGCCGCCGTGTGAGCCGACGAGCTCCTCGAACGCGGCGACCTCGTCCGTTTCCGGCCAGTAGGTGCTGTTCAAGACCAGGTCGGGGCAGTGCGGGAACGAGTCGGTGCGCCGCAGGTGGTCCGCGATGTTCGGCCCGAACGGCGCCAGCGGATCGTCGCCCTCGATCTCGCCGCGATCCAGGTGGTTGACCCCGCTCCGTCCGAGCGCAACGGCGCCGTGCTCGGCCGAGCGCACCAGCACGAAGCCGATGCCCGGATGTTCGCGGAGCGCCGGTACCAGCCGGGGATAGCGCTCGGTGAGGCGCTCGAGCGTGACGCGGCCCGGTTCGCGCGGGAAGCTGACCAGCCCCAGGCAGCCGGACGCCATCACCGAGACCTCGGGCAGCTCCGCGCTCGCTTCCGGCTCCTCCTCGTCCTGGCCGTCGCCGAGCTCGACGACCTCGCCGGCTTCGGCACCGGTGGCCCGACGCACCACCCGGGCGGTCGTCGTCTCGTCGCGGGACAGCTCGGTGAGCCCCGCGCTCAGATACGAGACCGCATCGTCCTCGCGGCTCGCGTCCGCGTGGGTTTCGCGGGACTCGCACGCCGCTGACACCACGTCCTCGAGCGACTTGCCGTAGCGCTGCAGGAAGGTGGCGCCCTGGGACTGGCCATGGTCCGAGAGGACCACCAGGCGGTAGTCGCGGCTGGCCACCTCCGCAGCGGCACGTACCCGCCCGAGCTGGCGGTCGACCTTGGCGAGGACGGCGAGCGTGTCATCGCGTTCGATGCCCGAGTGGTGGGCGACCTCGTCGTAGGCGAGGAAGGTGGTGTAGATCACCGGCCGCGAATTGAAGATGTCGTCGATCACCGCCGCCACCTGCAGGTCGAGCTGCACCACGGTCGCGAATGCCCGCATCAGGGCGTAGGTGCGCGACCGCTTGATGCGCGGGCGCACGTCGCGCCGGCGCTGTCGTCCCGCAGCGCGGCGCTCGCGCCAGATCTCGGCGAGCGACATCGTGAGCGTGCGCGCCGTCCCGTACGGCTGCTTGAAGTACGCGGCGTAGTCGCGGCCGATCGGCCGACGGCGGGTGAGCACGGTGCTCATCGTCAGCATCGAGTGCGCCGCGTCGCCGGAGAGGATGTTCGCCCGGCTCGCACCGTCGTCGTGCAGCAGGCCCTTGCCGTTCGAGTGGCGGCGCTCGAGCTCGGCGGCGTCGCGGGGGTGGTTCGTGACGATCGGCTTGCCGGTGTCCTTCTCCCACCAGCGGAACGCGGGCATGTCGTGGTTCGAGCCGTGGAGGATCCCGGCCTGACAGGCGCCGGTCTGCGATGAGAGGTCGGTCTCCCAGGGCTCCAGCCGGTACTCGCCGGCGTGCACCCATTTCGCGAGGTTCGGCATCGTCCCGCCCCGCAGGGCGCGGCGCACGATGTCCCAGGCGAGACCGTCGATTTCGAGGAAGACGACGCCCGGCGTCTGCGCCGGCATATCAGCGCGCTCCTTGCGGAGCCTGCGGGCGGTGATGTTCCGCGCCCACGAGTCGTCGTCGTCGATCGCGAGCAGGGAAAAGACCATCGCGGTCAGCGCGGTGAGGAGAATCGTGACGGCGATGCCCTCGGGCCAGCCCTCGATGGTGGCCTCGGGGATCAGGGAGACGCCGATCGCCACGACGACTCCGTTCAGCACCAGGGCGGCGAGCCCCAGCGTCATCACCGTGAGCGGTAGCGCGAACCGCACGATGAGCGGCCAGAGCGCGGCATTCAGGATGCCGATCACCGCCGCAAGTCCCAGCGCCGGCCGCGCCCCGTCCAGCGTGAAGCCCGGAAGGATCTCGGAGATCAGCAGCAGGGCGCCGGCCGTGATCAGCCAGACGACAATCCCCCGCTTGACGAAGCTCACGGCGCCAAGACTGCCAGATCTACGGCTTGGCGAAAGCGGCGGGCGGGTTTACGATTCCGCGCGTGGGGCTGTTCGACTTCTTCAAGCGTCGGCGCGAACGCGAGAGCGCGATCCCCGAGGACTCGCCTGAGTCGCTGACGCGCCAGCTGAAGGGGGACGGCGAGCCGGTTGGGCAGCCGATCGGCCAGGCGTTTCCGCAGGCTAGCCAGCAGAGCGTCGACCTGACCGCCGCCACCGACCTCGCCGGGATCATGGCGATGATGCAGAAGGCGTTCCAGAGCGGCGACATCCAGGTGACCCAGGGCGAGAGCCGGGTGATCGACCTGCGCGGCTCAGGCCTGCGGGACGAGATCGTCGGCGCGCTCGAGCAGTACGGAATCGATCCCGACGCGGCGCAGAGCGCCGAGATCAATGCCGGGGACGTGCCTGGTCTCCAGGAACAGATCATGGAGGCGCTCCAGAACGCGGGCGTTGACGTGGGCCAGTTCGGCAACGGCTCCGGCGAGATCACCATCGAGGGTGGGGACTCCTCGGGCTCCGACTCCGCGGGATCCGACTCGGGCGAATCCGGTTCCTGACAAAAGCAAGACGGGGAGGGGTGAACGTGTCCTGGAGGGCGTCTGGCGGCTGCGGCTTCCGCTGCCCTGGCCGGGGGTGCCGCACTGCAACGCGTGGGCGCTGCGCTCGGATGACGGGATCGTGCTGGTGGACACCGGCTACGCGGGGGAGGACGGAACGCGGCAGCTCGAGCAGGCAATGGCACAGGTCGGGCTCGCGCTCGCCGACGTGCGACTCGTGGTGTGCACCCACGCGCACTCCGACCACTACGGCCTCGCCGGACCCATCGTCGACATCGCCGGATGCGAGCTGTGGATGCACCCCGCGTGGGAGCACGTGCGGGGCGTCGCCGAGGACCCCGACGCGGCGCTCGACCGCCGGATCGAGGTCGCGCGCCAGAGTGGCGTGCCCCGGGCGGCGCTGGAGCGCTACCGGGAGACGCGGCAGGGCCAGGGCATCGGCATCGCGCGAACCGTCGCTCCGGATCGCGAGCTCGTGCCCGGGGTGGAGGTGGAGACCGACGCCGGGGCCTGGCAGGTGCACGAGACGCCGGGCCACGCTCCGTCGCACGTGGTGCTCCACGAGCCCGAGAGCGGCTTGCTGCTCTCCGGCGACCACCTGCTCGGCCGCGTCTCGCTGTTCTTCGACCACGGCCACACCCCGGACCCTGTCGGCGAGTTCCTGACCAGCCTCGACCGCGTGGAGAAGCTGGAGACGACGCTTTGCCTCGCCGGGCACGGACGCCCCTTCCGCGAGGTCCGGGGCAAGATCCGGGCCAACCGCGTCGAGGTGGAGGAGCACCTCGGTTGGGTGCGGGGCGCGTTGGACGGTGAGCCGCGCACGGTCTTCGAGGTGGTGCCCGAGCTGATCGGAGCCGAGAACCTGAACGCCGCGACGGCGGCCTGGGGGTTGCAGATGACGCTCGCCTACCTGGAGTATTTGGTGCTCGCCGGGGAGCTCAGCGAGGTCGAGGGCTCAGACCCGCGGCGGTTCACCCAGGCCGACTAGCCGGGCATCCAGGGGTCCTGCCACGCGCCCACCCCGCGGAGTAGCCGGGCCGCCGCTTCCGGGCCCCACGTGCCGGGTGCGTATTGGTGAACCGGGCCCGGCTCCTCGAGGAGCGGCGTAATGATTCGCCACGTCTGCTCGACCGATTCCTCGCGCGCGAAGAGCCCGCTGCGGCCCAGCAGGGCGTCGTCGAGAAGTCGCTCATACGCCTCCGGGTCCGCACCCGGCGTCTTCTCGAACAGGACCTCCAGGTCCGCGGGCTCGAAAGCGTCTACGCCCGCCTCCTTCGCGATGAAGCGGAGCCGCGCCCCCGGGATCGGATCGATCCTGATCACGAGCTGATTGGGGTCGGGAAGTCCGCCGTCGCCGAAGCCGATCCTGGGCGGGCGCCGGAAAACCACACGGACCTCGCTCTGCTTCACCGGCAGCTGCTTGCCCGCCCGGACGTAGAACGGGACGCCGTCCCAGCGCCAGTTGTCGATCAACAGCGACAGCGCGACGAACGTCTCGGTGTCCGAGTCCGCGGCGACGCCGTCGACCTTGCGGTAGCCCTCGTACTGGCCGCGGACGTAGCGTTTGGGTCGGCCGACCGGACCGCCTTCAGGAGCGCCTGCTTCTCGTCGCGGATCGGATCGGGTTGGTTGCCGGCCGGCGGCTCCATCGCGACCAGCGCCAGGACCTGGAGGAGATGGTTCTGAACGACGTCGCGGAGCGCGCCGACGGGGTCGTAGAAGCCACCGCGATCATCGACGCCGAAGTCCTCGGCCATCGAGATCATCACGTGCGAGATGTGCGCGCGGTTCCAGACCGGCTCGAGCAGCGTGTTCGCGAAGCGCAGGTAGGTGATGTCCATCACCGGCTCCTTGCCGAGGAAGTGGTCGATCCGGTAGATCTGGGACTCGTCGACCACCTCGAGGAGCTGGTCGTTGAGCGCGCGGGCGCTGTCGAGGTCGTGGCCGAACGGCTTCTCGATCACGACCCGGCCACGGGCGGTGAGTCCCGCATCGTGGAGGCCGTGGACTACGCGAGAGAAGAGCGAGGGCGGGATCTCCAGATAGAAGACGGGGTCTCCGGTGTGCTCCAGGGCCTCCCCGACCTCGCGGTATGTGCTCGCCTCCGCGTAGTCGCCTGTGACGTAGTGCATCCGGGCCTCGAGGCGGGCGACCACCTCCGGGTCGGGATCGTCGACCGTCGCTTCGATCGCCTCGGTGGCCCGGGTGCGCAGCCGCTCGTCGGTCCACGTGTTTCGCGCCACGCCGATGATCCGGCATTGGAGGCGTTCGCGAGCCTCGAGCCGGTAGAGGGCCTGGAAGGTCTTCTTGCGCGCCAGATCCCCGGTGATCCCGAAGATCACGAGACAATCCGCCGAGGGAGGCGGGTCTCCCTTGTTTCCGCTTCGTTGCACCATGCCGTTGCGGCGGTCAGGCTAGACGAAGCCGCGAGATGATTGAGTCCAGTCCCCATACAGGCGGAACACCAGGAGGGAAAGACGTGAGCGAACGATCGGAGCTTGGAGTCGTCGGACTGGGCCGGATGGGCGCCAACATCGTCCGGCGGCTGATGCGCGAGGGCCACCGCTGCGTGGTCTACGACGTGAATCCGGAGGCCATCGAAGGCCTCGCGGGCGAGGGGGCGGAGGGCGCGTCCTCCCTGGCGGAGCTCGCCGAGAAGCTCGAGGCGCCCCGTGCGGTGTGGGTGATGGTCCCGGCGGGGGACATCACCGAGCAGACGGTCACCGAGGTCGCCGCCGTGCTCGAGGCGGGCGACGCCGTGATCGACGGCGGGAACTCCTACTACCGCGACGACATCCGCCGGGCCGCAGAGCTCGCCGGGCGCGACATCGACTACGTCGACTGCGGCACCAGCGGCGGCGTGTTCGGGCTGGAGCGCGGCTACTGCCTGATGATCGGCGGACCGGACCGCGCGGTCGATCGGCTCGACCCGATCTTCGCGACCCTCGCACCCGGCGTCGCGTCGGCCGAGCGCACCCCCGGCGCCGACGGCGAGCCCTCGACCGCCGAGAACGGCTACCTGCATTGCGGGCCGACCGGCGCGGGCCATTTCGTGAAGATGGTCCACAACGGGATCGAGTACGGCGTCATGGGGGCCTACGCGGAGGGCCTCAACATCCTGAGCAACGCCGACACCGGCGCGCGCGAGCGCGAGGCGGATGCCGAGACGGCGCCGCTCGAGCAACCCGAGTACTACCAGTACGACATCGACCTGGCAGCGGTGGCCGAGGTGTGGCGCCGCGGCAGCGTCATCGGATCCTGGCTGCTCGACCTGACGGCGGCCGCCCTGCGCGAGTCCCCCGACCTGAAGGACTTCGCCGGCCGCGTCTCGGACTCCGGCGAGGGGCGATGGACCTCGATCGCGGCGATCGACGAGGGCGTCCCGGCACCGGTCCTGACCGCGGCGCTCTACTCGCGCTTTTCCTCACGCGGCGAGGACGAGTTCGCGGGCCAGGTGCTCTCGGCGATGCGCAAGCAGTTCGGCGGCCACGAGGAGAAGCCCGGCTGAGGGTCGAGCGGCGACAGACCCCGGACGACGCCGCGCGCTTCGCAGCCGCTGCGATCGGCTCGGCCGCGCGCGCGGCTGTGGCGGCGCGCGGGAGCTTCTCGCTCGCGCTCAGCGGCGGGCACAGCCCGTGGCCGATGTACGAGGCGCTGGCCGATGAGGACGTGCCGTGGGAGGCGGTGCGGATCCTTCAGGTGGACGAGCGGATCGCGCCCCGCGACGACGCCGACCGCAACCTCACCGAGCTCGAACGCCGTCTGCCCCCCGCGGCCGTGCTGAGGCTCGAGCCAATGCCCGTTGAGGACGACGACCTCGACGCCGCCGCCGCCGGCTACGGGGCCGCGCTCCCCCACGAGATCGACCTGGCGCACCTGGGCCTTGGGCCGGACGGCCACACCGCCTCGCTCGTGCCGGGCGACGCCGTCCTCGAGGTCACCGACGTGCCCTTGGCGCTGACCGGCGGCGAGTACCAGGGCCGGCGCCGGATGACCATGACCTACCCCTGCCTCGAGGCGGCCCGTAGCGTGCTCTGGCTCGTGACCGGCGCCGACAAGCGCGACGCCCTCGAGAAGCTGCTCGCCGGCGACCCTTCGATCCCCGCGGGGCGGGTCAAGGCGCGTGACGCGGTGCTCGTGGCCGACGCCTCGGTACTGTCCGGCGAGTGATGGATGCAACAGGGGGCGCGCAGGAGCTGAAGCCCGACGCGGGGGTCGAGGCGCTCAGCATCAACACCATCCGCACGCTCTCGATCGACGCGATCCAGAAGGCGAACTCGGGTCACCCGGGGACGCCGATGGCGATGGCGCCCGTCGCCTACATCGCTCTGGCAGCGGTTCCTGCGCTTCGACCCGAGCGACCCGATCTGGCCCAACCGCGACCGCTTCGTGCTCTCCGCCGGCCACGCCTCGATGCTGCTCTACTCGCTGCTGCACCTCACCGGGGTGCGGGCCGTGGACCCGGACTACGAGATGCTCGGGGAGCCCTCGGTCAGCCTCGACGACATCAAGCTCGTTCCGCCAGCTCGACTCGAAGGCGCCCGGGCACCCCGAGTACCGCTGGACGTCGGGGGTCGAGACGACCACCGGCCCGCTCGGGCCAGGGGATCGCGACCAGCGTCGGAATGGCGATCGCCTCGCCGGTGGCAGGCGGCGCAATTCAACCGCCCGGGCTTCCAGCTGTTCGACTTCGACGTCTACGCGCTGGCGCGGCGACGGCTGCATGATGGAGGGCGTCTCGAACGAGGCGGCGTCGCTCGCCGGCCACCAGGGCCTCTCCAACCTCTGCTGGATCTACGACAACAACCACATCACGATCGACGGGCGCACCGACCTCACCTTCACCGACGACGTGCCGCTGCGCTTCGACGGGCTACGGCTGGAACGTCACGACGGGTCGCACGACGCCAACGACCTCGAGCTGCGTGGCCGCGCGCGTTCGAGACCTTCCGCGCAGAGGCCGACCGGCCGACGCTGATCGTCGTGCGACAGCCACATCGGCTACGGCTCGCCCCACAAGCAGGACACCGCTGCCGCGCACGGCGAGCCGCTGGGCGAGGAGGAGGTCCGTGCGACCAAGCGCGCCTACGGATGGCCCGAGGACGCGCAGTTCCTGGTGCCGGACGGCGTCTACGAGCATTTCGCCGACGGGTTCGGCGCGCGCGGGGCCTGGCGTTGCGGGAGGAATGGGAGGCGCCGCTCGCCGCGTACATGCGCGAGCACCCGAGCTCGGCGGACCACCTCGAGCGGATGCAGCGGCGCGAGCTGCCCGGACGGGCTGGGACACCGAGACTCCCGACCTTCCCCGCCGATCCGAAGGGGATCGCGACCCGGAAGGCATCGAACGCAGGTGCTGAACGCGATCGCGCACCGGGTGCCGTGGCTGATCGGCGGGTTCGGCCGACCTCGACCGGCTCGACGTCGGTCGGCTGACTCGACGGGCGCCGGCGACTTCGAGCCCGGACGACCCGGCGGGCGCCAGTTCCACTACGGGATCCGCGAGCACGAGACGGCCGCACATCTCCAACGGCCTCGCGCTGTCCAAGCTGCGGCCGTTCTGGTCGACGTACCTGATCTTCTCCGACTACGCGCGGCCCGCGATCCGGCTCTCGGCGCTGATGGAGCTGCCGGTCGATCCACATCTTCACCCACGACTCGATCGGGCTGGGCGAGGACGGGCCCACGCACCAGCCGGTCGAGCAGCTCGCCTCCCTGCGGGCGATTCCCGGCCTGAACGTGATCCGCCCGGCGACGCGAACGAGGTCGGTGGAGGCCTGGCGAGTCGCGATCGGACCTGCACCATGGCCCGGCGGCGCTGGTCCTGACCCGGCAGGCGTGCCGGTCGTTCGACCGCTCCCGCTACGCACCGGCCGAGGGGCTTCGCCGCGGCGGCTACGTGCTGGCGGACGCCGGCCGAGGGCGAGCCGCGAGGTGATCCTGATCGCGACCGGCAGCGAGGTCGCGCTCGCGCATCGCCGCGCACGAGCAGCTCGCCGGCGACGGTGTGCGGCGCGAGGGTGGTCAGCATGCCCTCGTGGCACCTGTTCGACCGCCAGACCGCGGAGTATCGCGACAGCGTCCTGCCGCCCGGCGGTCACGGGCACGGGTCGTCGGTCGAGGAGGCGTCGACGCTCGGCTGGGAGCGATACGTCGGGCTCGGCGGGCGCGGTCATCGGGATGCACACGTTCGGCTCGTCGGCGCCGCTCAAGGACGTGACCGGGAAGTTCGGTTTCACCCCCGAGCAGGCGTGGCCGAGCACCGCCAAGGGGCCTGACTGTGATGAAGCCCGACCGCGGACGCTCCACGACCTGGGCCAGAGCCTGTGGCTGGACAACATCACCCGACGATGCTCGACGACGGGACCCTCGAGCGCTACATCGACGAGCTCTCGGTGACCGGCCTCACCTCGAACCCGACGATCTTCGACCAGGCCATCTCCGCCGGCGACGCGTACGACGACGCAGATCGCCGAGCTGCCGCGAGCGGGGCTCGAGCGACGAGGACGCTCTTCTTCGAGCTCGCGATCGAGGACCTGCGCCGCGCGGCCGACCTCTTCGCGCCCGACCATGAGCGCACCGACGGCGTCGACGGCTGGGTCTCGCTCGAGGTCTCGCCGCTGCTGGCCTACGACGCCGAGGCACGATCGAGCAGGCACGCGACGCTCCACGCGCGCGCCGGCCGGGCCAACCTGCTTCATCAAGATCCCGGGCACGCGAGGCAGGGCCTGCCGCGCGATCGAGGAGGCGATCTTCGCCGGGATCCCGGTGAACGTCACGCTGCTGTTCTCGGCGCGAGCAGTACCTCGCCGCGGCCGAGGCCTACATGCGCGGCATCGAGCGGCGGGTCGCCGCGGGCCTCGATCCCGCCGTCGGGTCGGTCGCGTCGCGTGTTCATCAGCCGCTGGGACTCGGCGGTGATGGACAGGTGCCCGACGAGCTTCGCGACCGGCTCGGCATCGCGGTCGCCGAGCCGGACCTACAGGGCGTACCGCGAGCTGCTCGACTCCGATCGCTGGCAGCGGCTCGCGAACGAGGGCGCCCGCCCGCAGCGGCTGCTGTGGGCGAGCACGGGGACGAAGGACCCGGAGGCCTCCGACGTCCTCTACGTCGCGCGCGCTCGCCGCGCCGTTCACGGTGAACACGATGCCGGAGAAGACGCTGCTCGCGTTCGCCGAGCACGGCGAGGTCGGCCAGCCCCTGCCCGCCGACGGCGGCGACGCGGAGGCGCGAGCTTGACGCCGTTCGCCGACGCCGGGAGTGGACGTCGGACGCGCTCGCCGCCCAGCTCCAGTCCGACGGCGCCGAGGCGTTCGTCGCCTCGTGGAAGGAGCTGCTGGCGCCATCGCATCCAAGACCGACGCACCGCGACAGGCGAGCTGATCAGCCGCTGCCGCGACGCTCCGCGCGAGCCGCCTGGCGGCGCTCGAGCGCCACCACGCCGAGATCGGCGATCGCCACCTGCGCGAGCTGTTCGCCGACGACCCGCGAGCGCGGCGAGCGGATGACCGCCGAGGGCGCCGGGTCTCTACCTCGACTACTCGAAGAACCGGATCACCGACGAGACGCTCGGGCTGCTCGCGGCCTCGCCGAGGAGTGCGGGGTCGCCGAGCGCCGCGACGCGATGTTCGCCGGCGAGCAGATCAACGTCTCCGAGGACCGCTCGGTGCTGCACGTCGCGCTGCGGATGCCGCGCGAGCGATCGCTGGTCGTCGACGGCGCGGACGTCGTCGCCGAGGTCCACGAGGTGCTCGACCGGATGGCGCGCGTTCAGCGAGCGCGTGCGCAGCGGCGCAGTGGACGGGCCACACCGGCAAGCCCGATCCGGAACGTGATCAACATCGGGATCGGCGGCTCGGACCTCGGGCCCGGTGATGGCGTACGAGGCGCTGCGCCACTACTCCCAGCGCGAGATGACGTTCCGGTTCGTCTCGAACGTCGACGGCACCGACTTCGCCGAGGCGACGCGCGACCTCGACCCCGCCGAGACCCTGTTCATCATCTCGTCGAAGACGTTCACGACGCTCGAGACGATGACCAACGCGCGGACCGCGCGCGACTGGGTCGCTCGCCGGCCTCGGGGGCGACGAGGAGGCCGTCGCGAAGCCACTTCGTCGCGGTCTCGACGAACGCGGACGAGGTCGCCGAAGTTCGGGATCGACACCGCAGAACATGTTCGGCTTCTGGGACTGGGTCGGCGGCCGCTACTCGATGGACTCGGCGATCGGGCTCTCGACGATGCTCGCGATCGGGCCGACGCGCTTCGCGCGAGCTGCTCGGCCGGGCTTCCACGCGATGGACGAGCACTTCCGCGAGGCGCCGCTCGAGCGCAACCTGCCCGTGCTGATGGGGCTGCTCGCCGTCTGGTACTCGACTTCTTCGGCGCGCAGACCGGTCGGCGTGTTCCCGTACGACCAGTACCTGCAGCGCTTCCCCGCCTACCTCCAGCAGCTGACGATGGAGTCGAACGGCAAGCACGTGACGCTCGACGGCGGCCGGGTCGACTACGACACGGGCGCGATCTACTGGGGCGAGCCGGGGACCAACGGCCAGCACTCCTTCTACCAGCTGATCCACCAGGGCACGAGGCTGATCCCGTGCGACTTCATCGGCTTCATGCACCCGCTCAACCCGCTCGGCGAGCACCACGACCTGCTGATGTCGAACGTGTTCGCGCAGGGCGAGGCGCTCGCGTTCGGGAAGACGGCGGACGAGGTCAGGGCAGAGGGCACCGCGGAGGCGGTCGTGCCGCACCGGGTGATGGAGGGGAACCGCCCGTCGAACACGATCCTCGCCGAGCGGCTGACCCCGCACACGCTCGGCACGCTGGTCGCGCTGTACGAGCACAGCGTCTTCACCCAGGGCGCCGTCTGGGACATCGACTCGTTCGACCAGTGGGGCGTCGAGCTGGGCAAGGTGCTCGCGAAGGCGATCGTGCCGGAGCTCGCAGGCGCCGGACGAGCCCGAGCTCGCGCACGACAGCTCGACGAACGCGCTGATCCGCCGCTACCGGGCCGCCCGCGCCGGCGATGGCTGAGCCGGGCGCGCCGATCGCAGCGGCGTCCCCGCGATGCCGCAGGAGGCATCGTCGCGCACCCGCTCCGGCAAGCCCTCCGGCGGCTCGGCTGCGAGTACATCGTCGCTGATCGTCAGCCACGCCAGGACGCCCCCCAGCGCCGAGAGCCCGGCGCAAACCAGGACCGCCATGCGGAAGCCGTCGGCCATCGCATCCGGGTCGTAGAAGGCGTCACCGGTGAGTCCGGCGACGAGAGGCAGCACCGCGACGGCCAGGAGCCCGCCGACGCGGGAGACCGCGTTGTTGATCCCGGAGGCGATGCCGGAGTGGCGGACGTCGGCGGCGGCGAGGACGGTCGCCGTCACCGGCGCCACCACCAGAGCCAGGCCGAGGCCGAAGACGATCACCGACGGGAGCACACCGCCCACGTAGCTGTCGCCGGGCTCGATGCCGCTCATCAGCAGGAGGCCGGCCGCGATCACCAGCGGGCCGAGGGTGAGCGGGATCCGCGGCCCGATTCGCTGGGCCAGGGCGCCCGACCGCGCCGAGAGCAGGAGCAGCAGCGCGGTGACCGGCAGCGACGCTGCGCCGGCCTCGATCGGCGAGTACCCGAGCGAGATCTGCAGGAAGGAGACGAGCAGGAAGAACACGCCCCCGAGGGCCGTGTAGACGACGAACGTGACGACGTTGGCCGCGCTGAACTGCTTCGAGGCGAAGATGTCCAGAGGGCATCATCGGGTTGGGACTGCGCCGCTCGGCCATGAGGAACGCGACGAGGGCGGCCACGCCACCGATTCCGGCGAAGAGAATCAACGGGCTCGCTCCTCCCTCGGGGGCCTCGATCAGGGCGTACGTGGTCCCGGCGAGTCCCAGCGCCGCAAGGATCGCGCCCGGCAGGTCCAGGCGTCCCGTCGCCATCGGATCCCTGGTCTCGGGCACGTGTCGCAGCGCCGTCGCGATCACGAATGCTCCGATCGGAAGGTTGATCAGGAAGATCGCCCGCCAGGACACCGCCTCGATCAGATAGCCGCCCACCAGCGGACCGATCGCGGCCGCGACACCGCCGAGGCCCGACCAGGCGCCGATCGCTCGGGCTCGATCGCCGGGAACGAAACTGGCTTCGATCATCGCCAGGCTGCCTGGGGTCAGCAGCGCCCCGCCGATTCCCTGCAGGAGGCGAGCGGCGATCAGGAACTCGACCGTCGGGGCCACCGCACAGAGCAATGAGGCGGCTGTGAAGAGACCGATCCCGTAGACGAAGATGCGCCGCCGTCCGTACCGGTCGCCGAGCGAACCGCCCAGCAGGATCAGCGAGGCAAGCGTGAGCAGGTAGCCGTTGAGGATCCACTGGAGCGAGGCCGTCGACGCGCCGAGATCCCGGCCGATCTCCGGCAGCGCGACGTTGACGACGGTGCCATCGAGAAACGCAAGCCCCGAGCCCAGCACCGCGACCGCCAACACCCAGCGACCGGCGCGACTCCGCAGCTCGACCGCCTTGGACTCCGGGTCCACACACTGATCGTATGGGCAGCGGCGCGGGGACGTGCGCCGGACGAATCCGCTCTAGCCTGAACGCCGGCGTGCACGAAACTCAGCTGCTGATCCTCGGTCTGTGCGTCGCGATCCCGGCGCTGAGCGTGATGGCGCGGCTGGTCGGGGTGCCCTACCCGATCGTGCTCGTACTCGGGGCGATTCCGATCGGCTTCGTGCCCGGAGTACCGGACGTCGAGCTCGACCCCGAGCTCGTCCTCGTGATCTTCCTCCCGCCGCTGCTCTACGTAGCGGCCTTCTTCGGCGACCTGCGGGCGATCCGGGCGGACGCGCGGGCGCTCTCGATGACGTCGATCGGGCTCGTCCTGGTCACCACCTGTTTCGTCGCGGTCGTCGGTCACGAGCTGATCGACCTCCCCTGGGCGGTGGCATTCGCCCTCGGAGCGATCGTCTCGCCGACCGATCCGGTGGCCGCCACCTCCATCGCCCGCCACCTCGGCGTCCCACGCAGGCTCGTCACCCTGATCGAGGGGGAGAGCCTGGTCAACGACTCGTCGGCACTGATTGCCTACCGGGTCGCCGTCGCGGCGGCCATCGGCGGCAGCTTCTCGCTCTTCGACGCCACGGTCGACTTCGTGGTGGCGGTGGCGGGTGGGATCGCGATCGGCCTGCTGGTCGGCGCCGCGGTCGCCGAGGTGCGGCGGCGCCTCGACGACATCCCGGTCGAGATCACGATCTCCCTGTTCACCGGCTACGCGGCCTATCTCCCGGCGGAGGAGCTGGGCGTCTCGGGCGTGCTTGCCGCGGTCACGGCCGGGCTCTACCTCGGCTGGCTCGCGCCCCAGATCTCGACCGCGCAGATGCGGATGGAGGGCACCGCGGTCTGGGAGTTGATCGTCTTCCTGCTGAACGCGGTGCTGTTCGTGCTGATCGGCCTGCAGCTTCCCTCGATCCTCGACGCGGTCTCGGGGATCGAAGCGGCCACGCTCGTCGGCTACGCGCTGGCGACGATCGGGGTCGTGGTCGGCACGCGCCTCGCGTGGGTGTTCACGGTGCCCTACCTGGTCCGCGCGCTCGATCGCAGGCCGAGCCAGGTCGGGCGGCGGGTGGGGGCGGCGCCCCGGCTCGTGGTCGGCTGGGCCGGGATGCGAGGGGCCGTCTCGCTCGCGGCGGCGCTCTCACTGCCGCTCGAGACCGATGCCGGTGTGCCCTTCCCCGAGCGCGAGCTGGTGATCTTCCTCGCTTACAGCGTCGTCGTCTTCACCGTCGTCGTCCAGGGGTTGACGCTACCGTCGCTGATCCGGCGGCTCGGGGTGCTGGATGACGGCTCGGAGGAGGAGGCGGAGGAGCACGCGGCGCGGATCGCCGCCGCCGACGCGGCGCTCACGGCGCTCGACGGGCTCGCGGTCGAGGAGTGGACGCGTGATGAGACCATCGACCGGCTCCGCGCCCTGTACGCATACCGGCGGCGCCGGTTCGCGACCCTCAGCGGCGAGCTCGAGGATGAGGAGGGGATCGTCGATCGCTCCCTGGCCTACCAGCGCCTGATGCACGAGGTGATCGCGGCCCAGCGGCTGGCGATCGTGCAGCTTCGAAACGACCGCCTGATTTCGAGCGATGTCATGCGCCGAGTCGAGCGCGACCTGGACCTCGAGGAAACCCGGCTGGAGATCTAGATGGCTGACCCGGCGTGACGCTGCTTCGCGACCGGATCTACGGGCCGTTCTTCATCGGCAACCTGGTTTCGAACTGCGGCAACTGGATCCACAACGTCACCGCCGCCGTGGTCGTCTTCGACGTCACCGGCTCGGCGGTGGCTGTCGGCGCCGTGAGCGCGTGCCAGTGGGCCGGGTCGCTGCTCCTGCAGCCATGGGCGGGGGCGCTAACCGACCGCTACGACCGGCGGCGGATCCTGATCGCGGGCCAGTCGGTGGCCCTGCTTGGCGCGGTCACGATCGCGGTGCCGAGCGTGGTCGTCGGTCCCGAGGACCTTCCCGGACCCTGGCCGATCTACCTCGGGTCGCTCGTGATCGGGATCGGGATCGCATTCTCGATCCCGGCGATGCAGGCGCTGATCCCCGCCCTGGTCGCAGAACGCGACCTCGACCGGGCGATTGCCCTCAACGGCGTCACGTTCAACCTCGCCCGCGCGATCGGCCCGGCGATCGCGGGCGTGATCCTGCTCGAGGCCGACGCCTCGCTCGCGTTCGCGGTCAACGCGGCGAGCTTCGGCGTGCTGATCTGTGTGATGGCGGCGATCAGACCGCGATTCGAGCGCGACCCGGTGGGGCGCGATCACTCGATCCGAGCGGGCCTTCGCTGGGTGGTTGCCGACCGCCGCGCGATCGTCCTGCTGGCCACGATGGTCGCGATCGGCTTCGCGACCGACCCGGTCAACACGCTGACGCCGCCGATGGCCGACGCGGTCGGGGGCGGCGATGGACTCGTGGGCCTCATGGTCAGCGGCTTCGGCGCCGGCGCCGTGATCGCCGCCTTCTTCGTCGAGCGGATCCGGGAGCGAATCGGTCGCGAGCGAGCCGCGACGGCGGGACTGGTGGCCCTGGCGGCCGCAATCGGCGCCTTCGCGTTCAGCGAGGCCCCCGCGTACGCAGTCGCGACCCTGGCGGTCGCCGGAGCCGGCTTCATCGTCGCGATCACCGCCATCACCGCCCAGTTGCAGGATCGCGTCCCGGATCCGCTGCGCGGGCGTGTGCTGGCCCTCTGGGGCGTGGCATTCCTCGGGACAAGGCCGTTCTCGGCGTCCATCGACGGCGCGATCGCTGACCTCGCCTCGCCGCGGGAGGCCGCGCTGGCGATGGCGGGCGCCGCGTTCGCAGCGGCGCTCTTTCAGGGTCGCGACGCCGAGCGCCCAGCGGCACGGCGGCCGCCCGACCTCGCGGGTACCGAGTACTGAGCACGCCGGCGTCGATTACCGTGGCGGGATGAACGAGGGCGAGGATCGGGGCCCGCGCGCCGTCCTGTTCGATATCGACGGCACGCTGATCGAGAGTGGCGGGTCGAGCGACCGGGCCTGGCACAGGGCGTTCGCCGACCTGCTCGGCCTCGACGTCGACGTCCCCGCCCATACCGGGCGCGGCGTGCCCGATCCCGAGGTCGGGCGCGAGGTGTTCGTCGCATACACCGAGCGGGAGCCGGAGCCGGCCGAGCTAGCGCGAGTGATGGCGAAGCGGCTCGAGTACCTGCCCGAGGAGGTCGAGCGCTCTCCGGGCTACCGCGTGCTCGACGGTGCTGAGGAGTTGCTCCAGCGCCTCGTCGCGACAGGAATCCTGCTGGGCCTGACGACCGGCAACGTCGAGGCTGCGGCCCACATAAAGCTGGCCCGCGGCGGGCTCAACCGCTTCTTCACCTTCGGTGGCTACGGGTCGGACTCTCCCGACCGTGCCGAGCTGACCCGCCGCGCTCTCGAGCGCGGTGCGACCGTCGCGGGCGAGCCGCTCGACCTGGCGGCCACGGTCTCGGCCGGTGACACCCCTCGGGACATCGACGCAGGGCATGCGGCGGGCCTGCGCGTCGTCGGCGTGGCGACCGGCGCCTATACGACCGACCAGCTCGCCAAGGCCCACGCGGACTGGGCGATCGCGTCCCTCCGCGAGTGGCCATACGATTCCACCGGAATGGGAGTCGACGCCTGACCGGGAGACCCCTCGAGCCGGAGCGCCTCGGGCATCTCGGCGAGCCCGGGGACGATTTCCCTCCGATCGCGGACTACGCGTTCCTTTCGGACTGCGAGACCTGTGCCCTGGTTGCGCCGTCGGGGAGCGTGGAGTGGTTCTGCCTGCCCCGACCGGATTCGCCCAGCGTCTTCGGCGCGATGCTCGACCGCAGCGCCGGCACGTTTCGCCTGGGCCCGGACGAGAGCGTCGTGCCGAGTCAGCGCCGCTACGTCCCCGGCACCCTCGTGCTCGAGACCACTTGGCAGACCCCGGACGGGTGGCTCGTCGTCCAGGATTGCCTCGTGCTCGATCGATGGCAGGGCGGCCCTCGGTCGGAGCGGTTTCGCCGCGCGCCCGGCGAGTTCGTCGGCGGGCAATGCCTGTTGCGGACCGTGAACTGCATCGAGGGCGATGTCGAGGTGGTCCTGAATTGCATGCCGGCCTTCGACTACGGGCGCGAGAGCGTGGGGTGGACGTACGGCGACGACGACTACGGAACCGTCACGGCCGCGCCGCCCTCCGGCCCCGAGCTTCGCTTGACCACGAGCATGCGGCTCGATCTCATGGGGCCACGGGCCTTCGGACATGTTCACCTGGGCGGCGGCGAGCGGGCGTTCTGCGCACTGACCTGGGGCGACGCCGCGCCGCCGGCCGACCCGGAGGCTGCGCACGACGTGATGCACGAGACGGAGCACCACTGGCGGCGCTGGTTGAAGGAGGGCGTCTTTCCCGACCATCCCTGGCGCTCCTACCTGGAGCGGAGCGCGCTGACCCTGAAGGGTCTCAGCCACGCGCCCAGCGGCGCGGTGCTCGCGGCGGCCACAACGTCTCTGCCCGAGGCGCCCGGGGGCGAGCGCAACTGGGACTACCGCTACACCTGGGTCCGCGACTCGGCGTTCATGCTCTGGGGCATGTTCACCCTCGGCTTCGACTGGGAGGCGTACGAGTACTACGCCTTCCTGATCGAGGAGACGACCCAGTCCGACCTGCAGATCATGTACGGGATCGGCGGCGAGCGCGAGCTCACCGAGTCGACGCTCGACCACCTGCACGGCTACGGCGGGGCCCAACCCGTGCGGATCGGGAACGGGGCGTACGACCAGCGCCAGCACGACGTGTGGGGCATGCTCGTCGACTCGATCGCGATCCACACCGGACGGGGACTGACCAAGGAGCTCTCGAGCGCCTCCTGGAGCTGGATCGAGGCCCTGGTCGAGGGTGCGATCAGGAACTGGAAGGAGCCGGACCGCGGCATCTGGGAGGTGCGGGGCGAGCCGCAGCACTTCACGGCCTCGAAGGCGATGTGCTGGGTCGCCCTCGATCGCGGCGTCCACCTCGCCAAGGAGCGGGGCGACGAGACCAGAGCGGTCCAATGGCAAGGGATCGCCGACGAGATCCGTGCGGATGTTTGCGAGCACGGGGTCGACGAGCGCGGCGTATTCACCCAGACCTACGACGGCGACACGCTGGACGCCTCACTCCTCCTCCTGCCGATCATGGGCTTCCTGCCGCCGGACGACGAACGGATCCGCAAGACCGTCCTCGCGATCGCCGACGAGCTGACCGAGCACGGGCTCGTCCTGCGCTACCGCACCGAGCACACCGATGACGGGCTCGGGGGCAAGGAGGGGACGTTCACGATCTGCTCCTTCTGGCTCGTCCTGGCTCTGACGCTGATCGGCGAGCTCGCTCGCGCAAGGTCCCTCTGCGAGCGCCTGCTATCGCTCGCGAGCCCGCTCCAGCTCTACGCGGAGGAGCTCGATTCCGAGAGCGGCCGACACCTCGGGAACTTCCCCCAGGCGTTCACCCATCTTTCGTTGATCACAGCGGTCGCCGGGCTGATCCGGGCCGAGGAAGGGGAGGTATCCGGCCCCCTTGGTGAGGAAGATATGAGGGAGGGATCTGGATGACAGCTCGTGGTGGAGTCGATCTCGGCGGAACCAAGATCCAGGCGGTCGTCGTGGACGATGCCCACAAGGTGCTGGGCGAGGCGCGCGGCCCGACTCCCCGCGAGGGCGGGCCCGAGGATGTCGCCGCGGCAATCGCGGAGGTGGTGCGCGAGGCGGCGAAGGCGGCCGGCCTAGAGCCCGCCGAGCTCACGGGAATCGGTGTGGGCTCGCCCGGTCTGGCCGACGAGGAAACCGGCGTCATCCGCGAAGCGCGCAACCTGCCCGGATGGGAGGGCGAGTTCGCGCTCGGCGCGGCGCTGACGGAGGCGCTGGGGCCGCCCGTCAAGGTGGGCAACGACGTCCAGGTGGCGACCGACGCCGAGTTCAGCCTCGGCGCCGCCAAGGAGTACGACTCGCTGCTCGGCGTCTTCTGGGGGACCGGCGTGGGGGGCGGGCTCGTTCTCGACGGGAAGCCCTGGCTCGGGCGCGGCTCCGCCGCCGAGATCGGCCACGTCGTCGTGAAGATCGACGGCGCCAAGTGCCCGTGCGGCCGCCGGGGCTGCATGGAGGCCTACGCCGGGCGCAAGGCGATGGAGGAGAAGGCGCGCGAGGAGCACGAGAAGGGCACGAAGACGGACCTCTTCAAGCTGATGAAGAAGCACGAGCACGACCGGCTCACGAGCGGGATCTGGGAGCGGGCTCTGGAGCACGGCGACAAGCTCGCGGAGCAGCTGATGGAGCGCGCGATCGTGGCCCTCGGCGCCGGGGTCGCCTCCGCCGTGAACCTGATCGACCCCGAGGCGGTGATCATCGGCGGTGGGATGGGCGTCCGCTTCGGAGAGCCCGGCGTCGAGCGGATCCGCGCCGCGATGATGCCCCATCTGTTCAACGACTCCGACCCGCCAGCGATCCGCGTGGCCTCGCTGGGGGACCTGGGAGGCGCGGTCGGGGCGAGCCTGCTGGTCGCGCACTCGGGCTGACCGGACCGTTAGCCACCCCGAGCCGCGGGTACCCGCCGGGTCGTCAGGAGACGACCCGAGGGCGACATGGACGAAACCCAACCACCGGCGCAGCCGGCGAGCCTGAGGGAGCCGCCTCCCTACGAGCCGCCCGCAGGGACCGTGGACGAGACGGCGGTGGCGCCGCCCGAGGTGCGGCGTCGATATGAGGAGCTGCTCGAGACGATCACCGCGCGTGGCGCGACAGAGGTCCGCGACCGGATCCAGTCCGAGATGGGCAAGGAGGGCGTGTGCTTTCGCAACGAGCACGGGCGCAAGCCGTTTCGCGTCGACCCGGTGCCAAGGCTGATCGACGCGGGCGAATGGACCCGGCTCGAGCGGGGCCTCGCGCAACGCGCAACCGCGCTCGACGCGTTCATCCGCGACGCCTACTCGGACGCGCGGATCGTCGCCGAGGGCGTCGTGCCGGAACGCGTGCTGTCCGAGTCCGACCTCTTCGACGGGCAGCTGCGGGGAATCGAGGTTCCGGGTGGCGCCTACGTGTTCGTCTACGGACCCGATCTCGTCCGCGACGAGAAGGGTGAGCTGTTCGTGCTCGAGGACAACCTGCGCACGCCGTCCGGGATCTCGTACCTGCTCGCGATTCGCGACGCACTGGCCGCCGAGCTGGGAGATGAGCTCGCCGGCGTGCGCGGGCTCGATCCAGCGCTGGGAGGGCTCGCCGAAGCGCTGCGGCTGGCCGCGCCCGAAGGCACCGCCGAGCCGGAGGTCGCGGTCCTCACCGACGGTCCCAAGAGCCCCGCGTTCTACGAGCACTGCGAGGCGGCGCGCCGGCTGGACGTCCCGCTGGTCACCCTCGATGATCTCGACGTGGTCGGAGAGGAGCTGATCCGTTTGGATCAGGACGGAGGCCGGTATCGGATCGATGTGGTCTACAGGCGCACGGACGAGGCGGGCTTCACCGCGGCGGGCGGCGGCCTCACGGACGTGGGCGAGAAGCTGCGCGTGCCGATCGAGGCGGGCAGGCTCGGGGTTGCGAACGCGTTCGGCGCGGGGATCGGCGACGACAAGCTCACCCACGCCTACGTCGAGGACATGATTCGTCATTACCTGAGCGAGGAGCCCCTGCTGCGGTCGATCCGGACGCTCGACCTCGGGAACGAGCGGCAACGCGCCGAAGCGCTCGACCGTGCGGACGAGCTCGTGTTCAAGGTGCGACAGCGCGCCGGCGGACGCGGGGTCGTGGTCGAGCCCGAGGACGAGGAACAGGGCCCCGGCATCGACAGGATTCGCGAGGCGGTTGCCGAGCGCCCGGAGGACTACGTGGCGCAGGAGCGCGTCTCGCTCTCCACCCATCCGACGGTGGGCGATAAGAGGTTCGAGCCCCGCCGTGTGGACCTGCGGCCGTTCCTGCTGCGGACCGCGGCCGGTTGGCAGGGGATCCCGGGAGGGCTCACGCGGTTCGCCCCGACCGCCGACTCGCTCGTCGTTAACAGCACCCAGGGCGGCGGCGGCAAGGACAGCTGGGTCCTGGCGTGAGCAAGCGAGCGGCAGGCGCAGGCGGCGGGCCGCCGCTGATCGGTCTCACGACCTCGGAGATCAGGACGGCCCGAACGCTCCGGCCAATTCCCCACGGCGAGCCGACGCCGCACGAGTTCGCGCTCGCGATCCCGTACGTCCGGGCGGTCGAGCTTGCCGGCGGCTTGCCGGTGATCGTGCCGCCCCTTGGAGAGGTGGCGCTCGAGCCGCTCCTCGACTGCATCGACGGCCTCTGCGTCCCCGGCGGCCCCGACCTGGACCCGGCGACGTACGACGAGGCGCCGCACGCCCAGCTCGGCCCCTTCGATTCGGATGTCGACCGGTTCGAGCTCGCGATGGTGAGGGCCGCGGACGAGCGCGAGCTGCCGATCCTCGGCATCTGTCGCGGGGCGGAGGTGCTGAACGTGTCCCGCGGTGGCTCAATGATCCAGCACCTCCCCGATCTCGGCAGACGGCTACCCCACAGGCAGGACACCCCGGGAACCGAGACGTCACACCCGGTCTCGGTGGTCGCCGACAGCCTGCTCGGCGAGATCACGGCGGCCGATGAGCTGCAGGTGAACAGCTTTCACCATCAGGGGATCGGACGGGTTGGGCGCGAGCTGCAGCCGGTCGCCGCGGCGCCCGACGACACGATCGAGGCGCTCGAGGCGACCGACCGGCGCTTCTGTCTCGGCGTGCAGTGGCACGCCGAGACACTGGTTCACATGGAGCCGCAGATCGCCCTGTTCGGAGCCTTCGTGGAAGCAGCGGCGGGTGCGGATGAGCTCGAAGCCCGCCGGGTCGCCTGACCGCGTTTCGTATCTTCGTAGGCATGACCACCGCGGCCGAAGCCCCCGACCAGGCCCTCGCCGAAGCGCGCTGGAACCTCGACCCGCTGGTTGACGGCGCCGGCACGGAGGGCACGTTGGCCCTCCTCGACGAGGCGCGCGAGCGGGCCCATGCGTTCTCCGAGGCCCACCGCGGCAAGGTCGCCGAGCTGGACGTCGATGGCCTCGTGGCCGCGATGCGCGAGCTCGAGCAGATCTTCGAGCGGGTGGGCAGAGCCGGCGGCTACGCGTCGCTCTGGTTCACCGTCGACACGCGCGATCCCGAGCGCGGCGCCCTGCTCCAGCAGGTGCGCGAGCGCGGGGCGGAGATCGAGACCTCGCTCCTCTTCTTCGAGCTCGAGTGGAATGAACTGGACGATGAGCGGGCCGAGGAGCTGCTCGCGGCCGACGAGATCGAGTTCTGCCGCCATCACCTGCGCACGGCGCGCCGCTACCGCCCGCACCAGCTGACCGAGCCGGAGGAGCGGGTTGTGACCGAGACGGACGTGACCGGGCCCTCCGCGTTCCAGCGCCTGTTCACGGAGCAGACCTCCGCGCTGATGGTCGAGCTGCCCGACACCGACGAGCCGATGCCGCTCATGGAGGCCCTGAGCAAGCTCCAGGACCCGGACCGCGACCTTCGCGAGGCGACGGCCGCCGCGGTGACGGAGTCGCTCGAGCCCGATCTGCGCACCCGCGCGTTCATCTTCAACACGCTGCTCCAGGACAAGTCGACCAAGGATCGCCTGCGGTCGTACGAGCACTGGCTCGCGTCGCGGAACCTGGCGAACGAGGCCTCCGACGAATCAGTCGAGGCGCTGATCGACGCGGTCGTGCAGAAATACGAGCTCGCCCGCCGCTGGTACCGGCTGAAGGCGAAGCTGCTCGGGCTCGACCGGCTCTCCCACTACGACCGGATGGCGCCGGTCACCGCTGATGCGCGGCGCATCCCGTACACGGAGGCTCGCGAGCTGGTGCTCGACTGCTACCGCGGCTTCTCGCCCGAGCTCGGCGACGCGGCCGAGGGGTTCTTCACCGGTGACTACATCGACGCGCCGCCCGAGGCGGGCAAGCGCGGCGGCGCGTTCTGCGCCTACGTCGTCCCTTCGGTGCACCCGTACGTGATGCTGAACTACACGTCCCGCTCGAACGACGTGCTGATCATGGCCCACGAGCTGGGGCACGGCGTCCACGCCCACCTGGCGCGCGACCAGGGCCTGTTCCAGTTCTCGACCCCGCTTACCCTCGCCGAGACCGCCTCGATCTTCGGTGAGACCATCGTCCTCGAACGGATGCTCGCCGAGGCGCCCGACGCCGCCGCCCGGCTCACGCTCCTGGCCGAGTCGCTCGACGGCGCCGTCGCGGCCGTCTTCCGCCAGATCGCGATGAACCGCTTCGAGGATCGGATCCACGAGCGGCGCCGGACGGCGGGTGAGCTTTCGGTCGACGACTTCGCCAGGGAATGGCTGGCGACCCAGAAGGACCTCCTCGGCGACTCGGTCGACGTCACGGACGACTACGGGTCCTGGTGGTCGTACGTGCCCCACTTCATCGACACGCCCGGCTACGTCTACGCCTATGCGTACGGGCATCTGCTGGCGCTCTCGGTGTACCGGAAGTACAAGGAGCGCGGTGACGAGTTCGTGCCGTCCTACCTCGAGCTCCTGCGCGCCGGCGGGTCGCGCTCGCCGGAAGATCTCGGGGCGATCGTCGACGTCGACCTGGCCGACCCCGGCTTCTGGCAGTCCGGCCTCGACCTGATCGCCGAGCAGCTGGACGCCGCCGAAGCCGCGGCCTCCGAGGCGGGCCGGCTCTAGCGCCTCCTCGGCGAGCGAGCCGCCGACGGCCGATGAGGTCAGCCGGCCCGTTCTACCTGCTCGACCTCGCCCGCGTCGAGATCGATCATGAGCTCGCGGCGATGAAGTAGGGGTATGCGTTCCCCGCCGATACAGCCCAGGATCATCCGAAACGTGTTCACGGCGAGCTCCGCGCGCGCGCCTTCCGGCGCACAGCGGGCCGGCAGCCGCTGTGCGTTCATGATCGCGAAGCGCGCGTCGAGCTGCGGTTGCGACCAGTCGCTCAGCGGGCGGTGGAACTCGATGCCGAACTTCGGGCCGTGGTCCCCTTGGATGACGATGATCGCGCCTGGATCCTCGGCTTCGATCTCGTCGATCGCACGCAGGAGGCTGCTGTTTAGGCATTCGATCGCCTGCCGGTACTGCTCGCCTCCCTCTCCCGCTGCGTCGCCCCAGTAGTCGATCTCAGGCGCGGTGAGGTCCTCGCGCAGTGCGCAGCCCTCGAGGTAGCGGTAGGGCGGGTGCGGCGTGAGGAGATGGGCGTAGGTGAAGAGCGGTTTCCCTGAGCGCTCGTTTGTGACCTCGTTCACGACGTCCTGCGGCGAGAGGTAGCCACGCAGCGGGCTGACGTGAACGCCGAGCGCCGGCAGCACCGCCTCGAAAGGCGTCGCGCCGAGGATCGCGACCTCGCGTTCGCCGCCGACGCCATCAACGTCCCCGGCAGGCGGCTCGATGCAGAGATCGACCTGCTCACCGCAGTCGAAGGACGAGTAGTCGGTGGCGAACGCGAACTCGTACCCGAAGCGATGGAAGGCCTCCACGACCTCGTTGTCGCCCCCGACCGCGTCCAGGAATGGGGTGTGGTCCTCGAGCTCCCCGGGCGCAGCCGAATAGTCCATCGAAAGGGTCGAAGCGAGCGAGAGAAACGTGACCGGGTACGCGGCGACCGCATCGTCGTGGACCTGGAAGTCCCGCCGCGTCAGAGCTTCGATGAAGCGGGCATTGTCGAAGCCGACCGTCTGCTCGAGCTGGTCGGCGCGACCGTAGCCATCGAGAAGGAAGAAGTAGACGTCGGGTGATCGCTCGGGAAGGCTTGATGGCTCCACCGGTGAGTCGCCGGCGCTGAGATCGGGAGCCGCGGTTGTGGCCCTGAAGAACGTGTACTCGACGACCGGCAGCGCCAGGAGCAGGGCTCCTGCCAGGACCGCGTAGCTCCAGGCCCAGGCGTGACGGGAGAGGCGAATCGCGAGAATCACCGCCGCAGCGAACAGGGCCAGCCAGATCGCGACGGCGGCAAGATCGCCCTCGAGCCCGGAGAGCTCAGCCATGGAGTGCGCGAGCTGGAACTGGAAGAGAACGAACGCCGCCGCGGCGAAGATGACCGCCGCGCGTTCGCGGGCGACCGGGCCACCGAGGCGGCCGGAGACGACCAGCGCCACGAGCCCGGGGACGAGCAGGGCGAGGGCATACAAACCGAGGCTCGCGTCGGGGTCGAGGTCGGCGCGGTTGGCATTGAGGAAGACCGCGAAGGGAAGCACCGAGAACAGCACCACCGTCAAGACGGGGCGCCACCGGGTCGCGTTCACTGTGGGAGCGCCTCGAAGAGCACGCGGCTACCGCGCTGCTTATAGCAGCGCCACGACCCCGCCGACGCCGACGCCGAACGGGCGGTGTCCGAGGCCGGCCGGCTCTGGCCCAGGCCGCTAGCCTGTCCTCTCCCGCGCCCGTAGCTCAGCCGGATAGAGCGTCGGTCTACGAAACCGAAGGTCACAGGTTCGAATCCTGTCGGGCGCGCTTCGCGGAGCGGCCATTTCTCCCTTATCCACGCGGGAAGCCGCTCTCTGGGACGGCGTCCATGGATGTGCTTCACGAGTCCGTGCTCGATCAGCTGGCGAAAGGAGATAAGCGTGCGAATCGTTGTCGTAGGAGGCGCTGGAACGATCGGCAAGGCCGTCGTCGATGCGCTGTCGGAGCGCCATGACGTCATCGTGGCCGGGCGACAGTCGGGCACCGTGCAGGTGGACATCCAATCACCTGACTCCGTACGCGACATGTACCAGGAGGTCGGGGCGTTCGGCGCCCTCGTCTGCGCTGCCGGCGAGGCCCATTTCGGTCGGTTTGACGCCATGTCCGAACAGGACCTGAGGCTGGCGATCGAGAGCAAGCTCCTCGGTCAGATTCGCCTCGTCTTGCTTGGGCGCTCGCAGATCGCCGACGGAGGCTCGTTCACCCTCATCTCCGGATACGTCTTCGACGATCCACTCCCGGAGGCGGCCAGCTTCGCCGTCGCCAACGGGGGTGTCGAAGGCTTCGTGCGCGGGGCCGCCCTTGCGCTTCCTCGCGGGGATCAGGATCAACGCCGTAAGCCCGGGGATGGCTGCGGAGAGCGAGGAGCAGTTCGGACGCTTCAACCCGGGCCGGCTCCCAGTTCCGATGCGCACGATCGGCGCCGCCTTCGAACGAAGCGTCGACGGATGGAGGACGGGAGAGATCATCCGGGCTTGGTGACCACGCCCTCAGATCGGCCACAGCCTGGAACTCGGCGGGGTTCGTATCAGAACGAGCTCGGAGTGAGCGCTCTTCGTGCGAGCGCGCCTAGGTCCGCAGCGACCTGCTCCGCTGCGAGCCCAGAGATGCGCTGATGCCGATATACGTCGGGTGCGAGGGGGGCCAGAAGTGCATCGACGAGCGCCGGATGGTCGCCTAGGCCGGATGCGGCGAGGAGCCCGCCGACGTGCAGGGCCCAGGCGGAGTAGGCGCCGCTGCGGTACCGGCGCTCGCCGGTCTCGGCGGCGAGCGCGAGGTGGCCATGGCGCTCGAGCAGCTCGACCATCGCGCCGTAGAAGGCGGCGAGGCGATCGGCGGGGCGGGCTCCCGGCCCGAGCGGCGGGGCGCCGCGCAAGAGCCGCTCCTGTAGCTCGCGCTCATGCTCGTCGAGCAGGGCGAGGGCGATCGACGGGACGTCGGGGTAACGGCGATAGAGCGTCGCTTTCCCGACGCCTGCCGCGGCTGCGATCTGCTCCATCGTCAGTTCGCGCCCGTCAGCGTGCGCGAACAGCCACGCAGCGGCGTCAAGGACACGGGCGCGGTTTCGGGCGGCGTCGGCACGCTCTCGCGAGCGCGGCCGGTTCGCGATCGGCAACTCCATCCGAGCGATCGTACCTCGCAAACCGGACGATACGTCCACTTAATGCTGAGATTGATCCGGACGTAACGTCCACTTGTCCGGAGGCACGCAATCGAAGCGTTCGCAATCCCATTTCTGCTGTTCGTGGGCAGCCTGCTCGCGTTGCAGGCCGCGGCCAACGTCCAGCTGTCGACGGCGATGGGGAGCCCCATTGGGGCCTCGACGCTGCAGCTGGGCATCGGAGCGGGGCTGCTGCTCGGCGTCGCGACGCTCGCCGGCTCGCTCGGCGCGCTTCGACTGCTTGACGGCGCCGAACCCTGGGCGCTGGTCGGCGGCCTCGGCAGCGCCGTCTACATCACCGCCGGGATACTGCTGTTCCCGAGGCTGGGCGCGCTGGTCGCGATCGGCCTGTTCATCGCGGGACAGATGGCGGCGTCACTCGCACTCGACGGCTTCGGCTGGCTCGGCGTGGCGCAGGAGACACCCGGGATCGCCGCCCTCGTCGGCGCCGCGGCGGTCGTCGCCGGCATCTGGATGGTGGTCCGCTCACAGGCCGGGGCCGACGCGGTCGAGGAAGCGGCGGGCCGGCGAAGGTGGCTGGCGCTCGGGCTGACGGCCGGGGCGGTGCTGCCGGTGCAGGGAGCGATCAACGCCGAGCTCAACGCCGAGCTCGATGCAGCGATCGCCGTTGGGGCTTTCTCCTTCGTCGTGGCAACGGTCGCGATGGCGCTCGCGCTGATCGGGGTTCTTGCCGTCGGCGCGCCGCGCCCGCAGGTGACGCCCCTGCAACGGGTGCCGTGGTGGGGATGGCTGGGCGGGCTGTGCGGGGCGACCTACGTCACTTCGGTCTTCCTGCTGATCCCGGACATCGGTGCCGCCCCGGTCGTGGTGCTCACGGTCGCCGGCCAGCAGCTCGCCTCCGTGGCCGTCGACCGCTACGGACTCCTACGGTTGCAGCGCCGCCAGATCTCGCGGCGGCGTCTCGCGGGGGTGGGGGTACTGCTCGTCGGCGTCGGGCTGATCACGCTGGCCTGACCGCGGTCACTGCCGACCATTGAGCCGGCGACGTGCGCCAAGAGCAGCGCAGGTCCACGTACGGTGAACCGCGCGACACGTGATCGAGTCAGACACTGCTCCTGCGGCATTCGATATCGGAAGCCGGGCTAGCTTGTAGTCACCCACGCGAGCGTGCGGGCATTCACCTCAACGGGCCGCTCGACGTGAAGGAAGTGGCCGACGCCAGGTAGGACCTCGAGCCGGGAGCCGGGAGAGAGGTGGTTTTCGGCGTCGCGGACGAGGCGCGCGTCGATGCATCCGTCGTCGGCCCCGTGCAGGTACAGCGTGGGTTGGGGCGGCGTACGGCGCAGCTCCGGACCGGCGCCCTCGGCCAGGTAGTAGGCGAGCGCGGCAGCGAGGTGCTCAGGGTCGCGCAGGCAGCGCTTGGCGTTGGCGGCTTCCTGCGGTAGGTGGCCGGGACTCCAGTCACGCCAGAGCCGGTCGATGAATGCGAAGTCGTCGGCAGCGACGACGCGCTGCGCGTCCGATCTCCTCAGGACGGCCATATACGCGAAGCGGTCGCGCTGCTCTTCGTCGGAGAACAGTCGATCGTCGAGCGCGAGCGGCGGGATCGCGAGCGTCACCAGGCGGCGCCAGCGCCCGGGCGCAATCGATGCTGCGGCGTATGCAGCCTCAGCGCCCCAGTCGCTGCCGATCACCACCGAGTGCTCGTCGCCGCCGAGCACTTCATGCAACGCATTCGCATCGGTGGCGAGGGCGCCAAGGTCGTAGTCGCCCGCCGGCGCCAGACGCGTCGGTGCGTACCCGCGCATGAACGGGGCGACCGCGTGCATTCCCGCCGCCGCCAGGTCGGCGAGCAGGTATCGCAACGAGTGCGGCGAGTCCGGGAAGCCGTGTAGACAAAGGGCCAGCGGGCCACTTCCCGCCTCGAGGATCGCAAAGTCGATGCCGTTGGCGACTACGCGCCGTCCCGTGAACCCTGGCATGCCTCGAACGTAAGGGACGAACGTTCCCGAGCTCGCGGGAACTCGCAACGCGCTTCTACTCCGCCTCCGGCCCCCAGGCCGGGTAGTTCTCGTAGACGCCCTCGGTCTCCGTGAGGTTCTCGACGTCGTCGCCGTCGGCGTCCATCACGCAGATGTCCTGGTTGTAGTCCTCCGGCGGCTCCGGCAAGGTCCCTTGGTTCTCGCACATGAAGACGATCCCGTCGCCCTCCGGCGAGAACCAGGGCTTGTGGCCGCCGAACCCGGCGGTCGCGGGCCTGATCGTGTTGCGGTCCTCGCCGTTCGGGCGGATCGCCTGGATCCCCCCGTTGGGCGAGGTGTTGAACAGGATCCACTTGCTGTCCGGCGACCACGTCGGGTGCTCGGCATCCAGGTGCCACGGCGTGAGCCGGTGGACGCGATGCTTTCCCTTCGTGCTCACGATGAAGGTCGCCTGCGTGAAGCCCCCGTCCGGAAACCGCAGCCGGTCGAACGCGATCCAGCGACCGTTGGGCGAGAACTTCGGCTCGACGTCGAAACCGCGGTCGTTCATCGGGAGGCGCCGGGCGTGGGTGCCGTTCGCCCGGATCGTCCACAGCCGGGTCTCGAAGTCGGGGTCGTCCAAACGGTCCGGCGAGAAGTTGAACACGAGCCTTCGCCCGTTCGGCGACCACGACGGAGAGTCATGAACCCCGCGACCCGAGGTGATGACATGGAATCCGCTTCCGTCCGGTCCCAGGGTTGCGATGTGGGTGTCGAGATCGCGCTGGATGATGTCGATCGCGATCCGCTTCCCGTCCGCGCGGAAGTCGGAGAAGTAGGCATGCCGGCGGTGGATCTTGGTGACGTCGCTGCCGTTGGGCTCCATACGCATCAGGGGGCCTGCCAGGCCCGTTTCGAAGTCGTCTGCGCGGAACACGATCGGCCCGTTCGAGCCGGGGAAGGTCGCCTGGGCGCTCCCGGCAGCGCACGCGATCACCACGACAAGCACGGCGAATGGCAGTGGGTTCCGACGCATGATCCCCCTCGTTGTGGAGACGAGACTGAGTGCGACGGTATACCCGCCGCAACGGGCTTGCAATACCTGATCCCAACACGGTCGACTACGCGGCCTGGGCTGCGATCGCAGGCGCGCACGAGGCCAGCTCGTAGCGGCCAGGCATGTTGCGACGCAGGGAAGCGAACGCGATGCCCCCGGCGATCAGCGGCAGCCAGAAGAGGATGACGCGGTAGGCGAGCACGGCAGCGGCCGTGCCGGCCGCCGGCGCTCCATAGACGATCAGTGTCCCGATCAACCCCCCGTCGATTCCGCCGATCCCGCCCGGGATGGGCAGCAGCCCGCCGAGCTGGCCGATGAGATAGCCCATCAGGACGATCGTGAGCGGGGGGGAGAGGCCGACGGCGTGGAAGGTGGCCCAGAGGACCGCGTTGTCGAATGCCCAGTAGCCGACCGACCCCGCGAGCACGCGGCCGTTCCGCGAGCGCAGTATCTGTAGCGCTTCGCCGGCGCCGTCGATCACGGCCCGCCGTGCCGCGCTCAACGCGCGACGCATGCGGGACGCGTGGGGGCCGACCGGTTGGCCGGGTCCAAGCCGTGGGATCACCAGCACCGCCCCGAGTGCCAGCGCTGCGATCGCAGCCGGGAATGCGGTCAGCCACAGGGAAAGCTCTGGCCCAACCAGCCCAAGCGCCATCACCGCCCCGAGGACGGCGACGGCGAGAAAGTTGACCCCGCTCTTGATCAGGAAGAAGGCCACCGAGCGACGTCCGATACGGGCGCCGTCCATGCCGCCGCGATGAAGGATCCAAGCTCCGAGCGCCAGTCCGCCGGCCCCGCTCGCAGGAACCAGCGAGCCCATCGCCAGCTCCGAGCCGCCGATCTGCCAGCTGCGCCGCCGACTCAGCCCGGTGCAGAAGATCGGCCCGAACATGATCACGTAGGAGGCGAAGGAGAGGCCCTCGAACAGAGTTGCCAGTGCGAGCCAGCCGGGGTCCGCACCCGCCAGCGCATCTCGGACCTGCCCCAGCCCGGGGGCGAGCAAGACGATTGCGACCAGAACGCCGAGCGCGGCGATCGCTTGCAGCGATCGCCGGCGCAGCGTGCGAAGTTGAAACTCGCGCGGCAGCTCGGCTGCCGACGGCGACGCAGCCTGTGTCAAGACGCCCGCCCGGTGGCGGAGCCGGCGGGCTCCCGCGCGATCACGCCTGGCCGGTCTCGAAGCGGCTGAGCTTGTCGCCGGCGCCGATGAACCTCCACGCCGTGCGCATCGTGCCGTAGGTCGAGTTGGTGTACGTGACGAGCAGGGAGCGCCCGTCGTCGGACTCTGACTCGACCTCCATGCGTCCGTCCGAGGAGAAGATCTCGCGACTGACCCAGTCCTCGAGGTCGCGCTCCGTGCCGTCGTCGGACATCGTCGCCGTCGGCGTCAGGAGCGCGAAGAACGCCTCGCGGTCCCCCGCGTTGACCGCGGCTACAAACGCGCGGACCACGGGGTCACTCAACTGCTCGACTTCGATCACCTCACTCCTTTCGGCGGGACCGGATTCTCGTTCAGCCTACGCGGGCCAAGGGCCCGCCGGCTTCCAGCACGGACGACAAATCGATCGGCGAGGGAGGGCCCGCTTCGCCTCTCGGCGAGATCGCGCGCTCACCTGAGCGGTAGCGTGGAGCGAGTGAGCGACCCGCCCCCGAGCACGCTGACCGCGGTCGCAGATGGCGACCACATCACCGGATCGGACGACGCCGGGCTGACCCTGGTCGAGTACGGAGACTTCGGGTGTCCGTTCTGCTTGGTCGCCAGCCGTCCGATGAAATCCCTGCTGGATCGCTTCGACGGCCTCCGCCTGGTCTGGAGGCACTTTCCAGACGCCGAGTTGCATCCTGGAGCGGACCTCGCGGCGGAGCTATCCGAGCTCGCCGGGGCCCACGGAAAATTCTGGGAGGCGCATTCCCTGTTACTCGCGGGTCGCGAGCGGTTCCCGCACGAGGACCTGCTCGAGGTGGCGCGGCGACTCGACCTGAACGAAGAGGAGGTCGATGCGGCTCTTCGCGAGCGGAGCTTTCGGGAACGCGTGCTCGCGGACGTCACCGGAGGGCGGCGCGCCGGAGTCCATGGCACGCCGACCTTTTTCGTTGACGGGGAGCGGCTCGACGGCCCTTGGCGCCAGCTCGCGCAGATCGTCCCGGCAAAGCTCGAGAAGACGAAGCCGTGAGCGGCGAGACGCAGCAACATTTGTAGCTTGTCGATGCCGAGAACCGGGCCCGCCGAGCGTCAGACCGGCGACGACTCGGGCACCGGCTCCGCCGCGGCGGGCACTTCCTCGGGCATCTCCTCGTGTTGAGGTGGTGCGGCGGGGCGCAGGAGCAGCGCGCCGAGCGCGCCGATCACCGCGAAGGCGGCGGCGACCAGGAACGCCGCGTTGTAGCCGTCGGTCAGCGCACTCGCCTGGCCGTTGCCGGAGTCGAGGAGGCTTTGCGTGCGGGAGTCCGCGACGCTGACGAGCACCGCGAGGCCCAGGGCGCCGCCCATCATGAACGCCGTGTTGACGATCCCCGAGGCAAGCCCGCTCTCGGTCGGCGCGACGTCGCCCATCGCGGCGAGCAGCAGTGGGTTGAAGGTGATCCCACCGCCGATTCCCATGATGACCATGGCCGGGAGCACGTCGACGACGAAGCTGCCGTCAGCGGGCGCCCGTGCGAACCAGAGCAGGCCGATGGCAAAACAGCAAAGCCCGCCGACGATCGGCGGCTTGACGCCGAAGCGCATCACGAGCCGGTCGGAGAGCGCGATCGAGCCTGCGGCCATGATCAGCGTCGACGGCAGGTAGGCGAGGCCAACCTCGAGCGGGCTGTAGCCGAGCACGAGCTGGAGGTAGAGCGCGGACAGGAAGAACCACCCGAACATCGATGCCGCCAGGAGGACGCCGACGACGTTGGCGACCGAGATGTTGCGCAGGCGAAACAGCCCGAGCGGCATCAGCGGCGAGCCGACCCTCGACTCGAGCACGAGGAAGAAGGCCAGCAGGGCTGTGGCCGCGGCGAGCAGCCCAAGGGTCTCGCCGGAGGTCCAGCCGTTCTCGTTGCCGTTGATGACCGCGTAGGTGCCGAGCATCACGGCGGCGGTCACGGTCACCGCTCCGCCGATGTCGAGGCGCCGGTCCTCTTCTTCCGGGCGGTCGTCGGGCAGCATCCTCAAGGTCAGGACGATGACCGTGATGCCCACCGGGAGATTCACCAGGAAGATCCAGTTCCAGGCGAGCAGATCGGTGAGCACGCCGCCCAAGAGCACCCCCGCCGTCGCGCCCCCGGACAGCACGAAGCTGAAGACACCCATCGCCTTGGCGCGCTCGGCGGGCTGGGTGAAGATCGTCATGATGAGCGAGAGGGCGACCACGGAGACGATCGCCCCGCCGAACCCCTGCACCGCCCGGGCAACGACCAGGAACTCCTGCGAGTCAGCCAATCCACAGGCGGCCGAGGAGGCGGTGAAGAGCCCCAGGCCGATCAGGAACAGCCGGCGGCGGCCGAACAGGTCGCTGAGGCGCCCGCCGAGCAACAGGAAGCCGCCGAAGGTGAGCAGGTACGCGTTCACCACCCAGGCGAGCGTCGCGTCGGAAAAGCCGAGGTCGGCTTGGATCGACGGTAGGGCGACGTTGACGATCGTCGAGTCGAGCACGATCAGCACGTCACCGAGGCAGAGCACGTAAAGCGCCAGCCACCTCCTGTTGCCCTCGAGAGTCATCAAGGCGAAGAAAGTAGCGACTCGACTGCGCTTGAAGTCAAGCGTTCCCGGAGCGGCGGCGGATGCCCAGCATTCGCGTCACGAGAGTCATGCCGAGACGTCCGCTGAAACGTGCTCGCGGCCCCGTTGATCCAGCCGACGACACTGGCGCGCTCCAGGGCGCCGAACACATATCCCCGCGCCTCGGCGGGCTGCATCGTCAACTCGGCCCGCACCGTCTGGACGCCCTCGTACTCGTTGGCCTCGACCTCGACCGCGGCAACCGAGCGGTTGATCGGCTCATCAGTGATCGGGTCGTGTGAGCCGGGGCCGAGACCGGCCCGGAAAGCGTCCGCCACCTCCGCCGCTCGTTCCGGCGTGCCGCCGGCGGTGCACAGGACCTCGCGTTCGGCCTCGATCCCCACGGCGACCAGCTCGACCCCGAGCTCGGTCGAGACCAGAAGCTTGTCGGGCACCATCCGCGCGGCCACGACATCGCCGAGGCACCGAACCGCAGCGCGGTAGAGGGCTTCGTCGAGCAGAGGCTCGCTTTCGCCGAGCAGCGAAGCGAGCGCGCGGTCCGACATCGCCACGGCGGCGAGGCGAGGGCCAAGGGCGTCAAACGCACCGAGGCCTCGAACTCCCAGGTCTCGAAGCGCGTCCGGCACGACGCCGTATTCGCCGATCTCGATCCGGGCGTAGTCGCCCGCGCCACGCCGCCGGCCACCCTCGGCGAGGAGCCTCGACGCGAGCCGCCGTCCGTCGACGCCTTCCAGGCGAAGTCCGAACGAGTACGAGCCGCCGATCGACACCATCTGGCTGGCCGCGAGCGGATCGAGCCCGAAGCGGGCCTGAAGCCGCGGGGCCGCCTCGACCACGCTGCCGGCGTTCGGTCCGAGCGCCTCCGCCATCAAGGCGGCGTCCCCGCCGAGCTCGCGGACGAGCTGCGGGTCTACCCAGGAGATCCCGATCGTTCCCTCGCCGCCGCCTCCAAGCACCCCAAGTGCCTGGGCGAGATTGCCGCTTGGCGTCGAGGCGGGCTCCTCGGTGTCGTCGCACCCGCCCAAGAGGACCCAGCCGACGGCGATCAGGGCGGTCGCGCGACTCAGCCCAAAGCGGGCACTCGCGCGGCCGACGGGTGTGAGCATCGAAGCGACGGTCAGCAAGCGGTTCTCCAGTGGTCGCGTCCGCTACCTTACTAGCTAATCAATTTGACCGGTGAGGCGCCAACCAGCTCGCTCGATCCCCAGCCCGGCGGACGCCGGCCGGCGCCGGGCCGCCTGGCCCTGGTTCAGGCCTTCGTGAACACTCGCTTCGATCTCGGCGCCGGCGACCATGGCGAGACCTTCACCGACCCCGATGCCTTGGTCTCCTGGTTCGCATCGCGCCAACTCGTGGACGACAGGCGGACGGCGAGCCGCGAGGACCTAGCCCGCGCGATCGCGCTGCGCGAGGGCCTTCGCGCCCTCGCCTTCGCCAACAACGGCAGGCCGCTCGACTCGCAGCTCGCGGCCGAGATGGCCGATGCCTCGCTTGGGCTCCATGTTGAAGTGCGTCTCGGACCCGACGGACCGGAGTTTGTTCACGGCGAACCCGTGGGGCTCGAACCGGCGCTCGGCCTCCTGATCGCGCTCGCCGCCCGCGCCAAGATCGATGGTACGTGGCAGCGGCTCAAGGCCTGCCCCGGCCGGAACTGCGGCTGGGTGTTCTTCGATCATTCACGCAACGGCGGCTCGCGCTGGTGTTCGATGAGCGTATGTGGCGACCGCGAGAAATCGCGCGCGCATTACTGGAGGAACGCGTGATGGCCCCGCTCGTGCGGCACTGGTAACTGGGCCACTTCCTCAACACAACGCCTACGCCTGCAGCCCGGCCGCCGCGAGGGCCTCGCGCCTGTCCAGATACGCCCGGATGCTGGTCGCCCGCCCCTCTTCGATGACCCACAGGTGAGCGACCTCTCGTTCCAGGTGAACCCCGCTCGTGCGGGCGGTCGCGATGAGTCGGGCGAAGACGACCACGGTCCCACCCGCGTCGAAGTAGCGCTCGGGAACGAAACGCCACTCCGCCCAAACCTCGTCGATCATCGCCGTCCACTGTGCGATTCCGGCCCGACCACGGAAGACCTCGGGGGTGTCGGGGTAAAGCGGCGGGACTCTGACCTCGATGTCCGCCACCGCGTAGTCCGGAAACGCCGACGCTACATCGCGCTGGGCGATCAGCCCGTAGAGCTTCTGGACCACCTCCACGTTCTCCTGCGACATCGCCGGGAGTATCTCGCGACGGCTCGGACCGAAGGTCGTCGGTCCGAATCCCATCAGCCCCTCGGTCCCGGGGTTGAATAGAGTCCCGCGCGCTCGTCTCAAGTCCGACTCGGAGGTCCCATTGATTTCGCTTGGAACCCGCCGCCTCTTGATCGGCGGCTGCCTCGCCCTCGCCCTCTGGTTCGGTCTCGCCGCCTGCGGAGGCGACGATGACGACGACGGGGGGACCACCTCGGCCGAAGACGGCTCCGGCGGCGACGTGACGATCTATTCGAGCCTGCCGCTGCAGGGCTCGTCGCGGCCCACCGGGCTCGCGATCCAGAACGGCATCGAGCTCGCGCTCGAAGAGGCCGGTAACGAGGCCGGCGGCGTCTCGATCTCCTTCGAGCCGCTCGACGACGCGACCGCCCAGGCCGGCCAGTGGACCCCTGAGGCAGAGGGCGCGAACGCCAGGCGTGCCGCGCAGGACGACTCCGCGGTGGCGTACCTCGGCACCTTCAACTCCGGCGCGGCGGCGATCTCGATCCCGATCCTCAACGAGGCGGGGCTGGCGATGCTCTCGCCGGGCAACACGGCGGTCGGCCTCACGTCCGACGAGCCGGGCGCCGACACGGAGATCGGCGAGCCCGACATCTACTACCCGGCCGGCACCCGCAACTACGCCCGGATCGTGCCCAAGGACACCGTCCAGGGTGCCGCGCTCGCCCAGGTGATGGACGAGGACGGCTGCACCACGGTCGGCGTCCTCCACGACAACGAGGTGTTCGGCGAAGGTCTCGCAACGAACGTCGAGCTCGCGGCCGAGAACTACGGCTACGAGCTGATCAACGCCGGCGGCATCGACACCAAGGCGGCCAACTACCGCGCGGAGGCCGAGGACCTGGCGAGCCAGGGAATCGACTGCTTCTTCTTTGGCGGGATCACCGCCAGCAACGCGGTCCAGCTCTACAAGGACATCGCGGCCGCGGTCCCCGACGTGAAGCTCTACGGCGACGACGGCGTCGCCGATTCGGACTTCTCGGGCGGGCTGCCCGACGACATTGCGGCGAACACGAAGGTCACCGTCGCCACGCTCTCCGAGGAGGACTACGGGGCCGAGGGCACCAAGTTCTACGAGGCCTACGAGGCGGAGTACGGGAGGGCCGAGCCCTACGCCATCTACGGCTACGAGGCCGGTCAGTTGATCCTCGACGTGCTCGAGCGCGCGGAGGACCCGACTGACCGCGCCTCGGTGATGGAGGCCATGTTCGCGACCGAGGACCGCGACTCGATCCTCGGCACCTACTCGATCGACGAGAACGGCGATACGACCCTGACCGACTACGGGGTCTTCGGGATCGAGGGCGGCGAGCTCGTCTTCGACCAGAAGGTCTCGGTCGAGTCGGCCGAGTAGCGACGACGTGAGGCGACGGCGATCCGGTGGCGGGGCAGGGCTCCCCGGCGCCGGGTAGGTCGCCCTCGCGCCTTGAACCGCCCCCCGCTCCTTCCCCCGGGTCTCGAAGACCGGCTCGCGGCGGTGCGCGGGCGTCTGTCGCTGGGCTCCAGCGGTTCCGCGTTCCTGTTGATCGCCCTGCTCGCGGCGATGCCGATCGCCTTCGGCGTCCACGACCTGAGTACGACCGGCAACCTCACCCGGCTGGGTAACAACCTGGTCGACGGGGTTTCCAACGGTGCGATCTGGGCGCTGATCGCACTCGGCTACACGATGGTCTACGGGATCGTCGAGCTGATCAACTTCGCTCACGGCGACGTGTTTATGGTTGGCTCCCTCGTCGCGTTCGCGTTCTGGACCGCGCTCGGGATGGGGCTCGCCACGGCGGCGCCCGTCCTGATCGGCGGCCTGCTGTTGACGCTGGTCGTCGCCGCGATCGCAAGCGGGAGCCTCAACCTGATGATCGAGCGCGCCGGCTACCGGCCCCTGCGCGACGCGCCGAAGCTCGCCCCGTTGATCACGGCGGTCGGGTTCTCGTTCATCCTCCAGAACGTCGGGCTGCTGTGGATCGGCGGCTCGCAGATGAGCGTCCCGGACCTGATCGGCTCCCAGGACACCCTGTTCTCCATCGGCGGGATCGAGATCACCAACGGCGACACGCTCGCGGTTCTCGCCACGACGCCGCTGGTCGTGGCGCTCATCTGGTTCATCTCGCGAACCCGGCTCGGCCGCGCGATGCGGGCCACCGCCCAGGACCCCGACGCGGCGCGCCTGATGGGGATCAACGCCGACACCACGATCTCGCTCACGTTCCTGCTCGGCGGTCTGCTCGCCGGCGCCGCCGGCCTGATCTACGCGCTGTACCAGACGACGATCTGGTTCTTCCAGGGGTTCACGGCCGGGCTGATCGCGTTCACCGCGGCGGTGATGGGCGGAATCGGCAACCTGCGCGGCGCCGTGCTCGGAGGCCTCTTGATCGGCTGCATCCAGCAGATGGCCGACAACAGGATCGGCTCCGAATGGACGCCGGCCGTCGTCTTCGGCTACCTCGTCCTGATCATGGTCGTCCGGCCACGAGGATTGCTCGGCGAGGAGACGAGGGAGGCCGGATGAGCCGTCTGCGCGCGATCCCCCGCGACCGCGACAAGCTCCTCGCGACCGTAGTCGTGCTCGGCGCAATCGCGCTGCCGTTCTTCTTCGAGTCCGGTAGCCCGTTCATCGACGACGCAGTACTCGCCCTGTCCTACGTCGTGATGGCGCTGGGCCTGAACATCATCGTCGGCTTCGCCGGCCTGCTCGACCTCGGCTACGTCGCCTTCTTCGCGATCGGCGCCTACACCATGGGGTGGCTCGGCTCGAACTTCTTCTTCGACGTCAACGGGGGCGAGGGCCTGCACATCTTTGTCACCGGCCCGGCCGCCGACCTCCCCGGCGTGCACGTGAACTTCCTCATGGTGATCGTCGTCGCGGTCGTGCTGACGACGATCGCCGGGATGGCGATCGGCCTGCCGACGTTGCGCCTGCGCGGCGATTACATCGCGGTGGTCACGCTCGCGTTCGGCGAGATCATCGGCCGGATCGCCACCAACGGCGACCAGATCCGCATCGGCGGGATCTGGGACGCGACGCTGGGCAAGCTGCCGGGCGTCTCCGATCTGGGCGGTGAATCCGTCCTGACCCGCGGCAAACAGGGGATCACCCCGATCGACAAGATCGACCTGCCGTTCGTCGATCCGTTTACGTCGCTCGACCTCCGCTCGTGGTACTTCGTCGCGCTTGGGTTGGCCCTGATCGTGCTGTTCGTCAACTTCCGGCTGCGCGACTCGCGCCTGGGCCGGGCGTGGATCGCGCTGCGCGAGGACGAGGTCGCCGCGTCGAGCATGGGGATCCCGATCGTGCGGACGAAGTTGATGGCGTACGGCACCGGCGCTGCGTTCGGCGGAATTTCGGGAGCGTTCCTGGGCTCGTATCTGAACACGGTCAACGCCGACCAGTTCCAGTTCTCGTTCTCGATCTTCGTGCTCGCGATGGTGATCCTGGGGGGACTCGGATCGATCTGGGGCGTGGTGGTGGGCGCGGTCACGCTGTCGTTCATCAACAGCTACCTGATCCCCGACGTGCTCAACGGCATCCCGCACGACGTCGGCCTCGACTTCGACCTCACCCAGCTCAGCTACGGGATCTTCGGCTTTCTGCTGGTGATCGTGATGGTGCTGCGCCCCGAAGGCCTGATCCCCGAGCGAAGACGAAAGCTCGAGCTGCACGGCGTCGGGGCCGGCGAGACCGCCGGCGCCGGCACCGATGTCGAGGTCCAGGAGGAGGCGCCGCGATGAGCGCTGCCCTGCTCGCAACCGAGTCGGTGAGCAAGCGGTTCGGTGGCCTCGTGGCCGTGGACGGGCTCGACTTCGAGCTGCGCGAGGGCCAGATCGCGTCGGTGATCGGCCCGAATGGCGCCGGCAAGACGACGATGTTCAACATGCTCACGGGCCTCTATCGGCCGAGCTCCGGGACGATCCGTTACCAGGGGCGCGAGATCTCGCGAACGCGGCCCGACCGGATCACGGCGATGGGCATCGCCAGGACGTTCCAGAACATCCGCCTGTTCCCGACGATGTCGGCGCTCGAGAACGTGATGATCGGTCAGCACGCGCGGATGCGGGCCGGCCTGTTCGGCTCGATCCTGCGTCCGCCGAAGGTGCGGGCCGAGGAGCGACGGGTGCGCGAGACCGCGCGCGAGATGCTCGCCTACGCGGGGCTACCGGAGCGGCTCAACGAGCAGGCGGCGGCGCACCTCTCCTACGGCGACCAGCGCCGGGTCGAGATCGCCCGCGCGCTCGCATCCGGGCCGAGTGTGCTGTTGCTGGACGAGCCGACCGCAGGGATGAACCCCTCGGAGTCCGAGTCGCTCACCGCGTTCATCCGCAAGGCACGCGGCGAGCGCGAGCTCACGATCCTGCTGATCGAGCACGACATGAAGGTGGTCATGGGCGTCTCGGAGCGGATCACCGTGCTCGACCACGGGGTGAAGATCGCCGAGGGCACGCCCGAACTGGTGCGGAACGACGAGCGCGTGATCGAGGCCTACCTCGGCCACGGAGCGGAGGCGAGCTGAGCGTGGCTCTGCTCGAGGTCGACTCGATCCATACCTACTACGGCTCGATCGAGGCGCTGCGCGGGGTCTCGCTCGAGGTCGGGGCCGGCGAGGTGGTGACCATGATCGGCTCCAACGGGGCCGGCAAGTCCACCACATTGCGCTCGATCTCGGGACTGATTCCGCCGCGGACCGGCTCGATCCGGTTCGACGGCGTCGAGATCTCGACGATGGCACCCGAGCCGCATCGTCGGCGCTGGGGATCTCGCAGGTGCCCGAGGGGCGGCGCTGCTTCCCGCGGATGAGCGTGTTCGAGAATCTCGAGCTCGGCGCCTACCTGCGCCCGCGTGTGGACCTGACCGACGATCTCGAGCGGGTGCACGAGCTGTTTCCGGTGCTCGCCCAGCGCAGTGAGCAGAAGGCGGGGACGATGTCGGGCGGCGAGCAGCAGATGCTTGCTATCGGCCGTGCGCTGATGGCGCGTCCGCGCCTCCTGCTGCTCGACGAGCCGTCGATGGGCGTCGCACCCATGCTCGTCGAGCGCATCTACGAGACGATCGGGGAGATCAGCGCGGCCGGCATGACGATCCTGCTGGTGGAGCAGAACGCCAACTATGCCCTGGGTGTCTCCCAGCGCGGGTACGTGCTCGAGACGGGGGCTGTGGCGCTTTCCGGCGAATCGGCGTCGCTGCGGGAGAATCCCGATGTGCGGAAGGCGTATCTGGGCACATGACCGTGATCGCACTCATCGGCGCCACGGCGCTTTGGCTCACCTACATATGGCTCGCGTCCGCGATCGTCGCGTCCTGGCTGTCCGAACGCAAGGGCTACGGCGAGCGCCCCGGCTTGGCGGCCGGATTGCTGCTGAGCGCCGTCGGCGTGCTGGTCTGGATCCTCTGGCCGGCGCGGGCCGACTCGCGCTGGAAGCGCGAGGGTGCATTCCCTTGGCGCCGTGGCTGAGAGGGCTGGATGATCGAAGGGAGTCGAGGTGTCGGAAGAGAAGATGGTGGAGTTGGTCCAGGCCGCGCTCGTCAAGCGCGGGGTCGACGAGGAGGTCCTGGCCGTCGGCGAGTTCAATCCGCGCGGCCACACCGGCGGCCTGTTCGTCGGCGGGCTCGCTGGAGATACGGCTGCGGGCGGGCTTGGCGGTGCAGCCGAAGGCGTGGGCATGGCGGCAGGCTCGCTGGCCGGCATGCGCGCCGCGGACGCCGCCTCCGGGCTCCCCGCCACGATGCTGGTGGGGGTCACCGCCTCGACCGTGTACGGCTTCGCCGGGCGCAGGAATGCCGAGCCGACGCAATTGGCCTTCGAGGTCCCGAGAGAGGGCCTCACCGCCAAAGTCCATCAGCGGGTCAACGTGCGGGTGCTGGAGCTGATCGACGAGGACAGCGGATCGCAGATCGAGCTCGAGGGCAACCGCCTGCCGATCACCCACTCGAAGGACGTGATCGACGAGCTCGCCGGAGCGGACGCATAGGACGCGCACAGGATCTTGATCTGGTGTCGACCTGGCCAACGTCATGATCGCCGGGCTTGTCCTCGCCCTCGTCTGTGCCGCCGCGACGAGCGTCGCCTTTCTCTTCAAGCACCGCGGCGCGGTCCTCGCGCCCGACGTGCAGATCCGACACCCGCTGCGAAGCGCCGTCGATCTGTTCCACTCCAGGTGGTTCGCAATCGGCTGGGCGGTGGCGATTGGCGCATGGGTCCTGCACGTCGGCGCACTTGCGCTGGCGCCGCTTTCCGTTGTGCAGGCCGTCCTCTCGGGCGGGCTGGTGTTACTCGCCGTGTTCGCCGAGCGCTTTTTCGGCTTCCGGCTCGGGCGCCGCCAATGGGCGGGCGTGATCGTCACTGCAGTTGGCCTCGCGATCATCGGCGTCACCTCCGGGTCGGGCGACGGCGATCCCCCGGCCTACGCCCCAGCGGCGTTGATCGCGGTCGAGTGCGGCGTCCTTCTCGCCGGCGCCGGCGGTCGCCGCGATCGCGACCCACGGCCGCATCCCGCGCGCGGCGCAGGGCCTGCTCCTGGGCGCCGCCGCCGGGGCACTCTTCGGCGTCTCGGACATCGCGATCAAGTTCCTCGTCGACGACATCGCCAGCGGCGTACTCGAGCTGATCAGCCCGTGGACCGCGGCGGCGGTGATCGCCTCCGTGATCGCCTTCTATGCCTCGGCACGAGGCCTGCAGATCGGCCCTGGCGTCGAGGTCATTGCCATCACCTCGGTTGCGGCCAACCTCGTCGCGATCGTCGGTGGCATCCTCGTGTTTCGGGATCCGGTGGGAAGCGGAGGACTGGAGATCGTCGGGCGGATGCTCGCGTTTTGCCTCGTGATCGCGGGAGCCGCGCTGATCCCGGGGCCGGTGCGCGCGACCGAGGATGCCCCTGACGCACTGGCGGCCTGACGCGGCCGCTCAGAACAGCATCGTCACGTCGGCGACCCCAGCGTCGATCTCGACGCTGAACGAATGATCTCCGCGTTCGAAGACGCGGAGCATCCGCGAGTTCTCGGCGAGCACGTCCGCGGTCAGGCCGCGCGCGCCGTGGTCGCGGGCGTAGTCGACCAGCCGCGCGTGCAGCAGCGCACCCAGGCCCGCACCCTGCCATTCGGGGTCCACGATGTACGCCACCTCCGCGAGGCCGCTCGCGGGATTGAGGAAATAGGTGCTGGTGGCCACGATGCGCTGACGCGCCGACGGCCCGACCACGGCCGCGAACGCCATCTCCTCCTCGTAGTCGACGCTGCACAGGTGCTGGGCGGCCGTGTCAGTGAGCGATGTCAGCTTCTGGAAGAAGCGGGTCCTGACGTCTTCCTCGCTGAGCCGGTGGAAGAGCTGTTGCATCGCGCCGGTATCGCTCGTCCGCGTCGGTCGCACCTGCAGTTCGCGGCCGTCGCGGAGCCGAGCCTCGCGCACCTCGGCGACCGGATACGCGGTGCGGCTGCGCAGCCGTTGCTTGCGCCGGACGAGGCCACTCGAGATGGCGGCGTCGAGCAGCTCGCTCCGAACGTCGGGATGCGCGATGTCGATCAGCGCGACCGCCCGCTCGGCAAGCGAGCGACCGAAGAGGTATGCCGTGCCGTACTCGGTGACGACCCAGTGGACGTCGGCACGCGGGATCGCGACCGCCCCGCCCGGACCGAGCTCAACCGAGATCGCGGAATGTACCGCCGGCGTCCGCGAGGCGAGGCAGACGATGGCCATGCCACCGGGGGAGGCCAGCGCCCCTCGGTGGAAGGCCGGACCGGTGGAGACGCCGCCGTAGAGCACCCCGTCCAGCCGCTCGGTCGACACCTGGCCGGTCAGGTCGATGCCGAATGCCTGCGTCACCGAGACCATCCGCTCCCTGCCCTGGATGACGGTCGGGTCGCAGATGTGGTCGATCGGATGGAAGCTGAATCGGGGGTCGTCGTCCACGAGGTCGTAGAGGCGCCTCGAACCCATCGCCCAACTCGTCGCGACCGGGCCGGTGATCACCTCCGCGGCGACGAGGTCGACGATCGGCTCGGTGATCACGTCCGAGTGGATCGCCAGGTCGCGCCGGTTGGTCAGGTGCGCCAGCATCTCGTTCGGGACCCGCCCCAGCCCGACCTGGAGGGTGGAGCGATCGTCGATCAGCCGGGCGACGTAGCGGGCGATCTGCTCGGCCACCTCGCCAACCGGCTCGTGGAGGTACTCCACCACGGGGGTGTCCACGGCCACGAAGCTCGCGATCCGGTCGACCGGGATCCGGCTGTCGCCCGCGGTCCGTGGCATTGCGGGGTTGACCTCCGCGATCACGGTCCGCGCGGCCATCGCCGCGGATTTGGTCACGTCGACGGAGATCCCGAGGCTGCACGTCCCGTCAGCGTCTGGTGGCGCGACCTGCACCATCGCGACGTCGAGCGGGAGCTGTCCGTCGGCGAACAGTCGAGGCACATCGGCGAGCGACAGGGGCAGATATTCCACCCGGCTCGAATCGAGCAGGGCCCGGTCGTCCGTGCCGACGTAGAAGACGCGGTGCCGATAGTTGGTCTTCGGGGCGTCGCCGGCGCTGCCCTGGTTGGTCAGGAAATGCACCAACTCGACCCCGGGGCGCGCCAGCTCCTCCAGGGCGCCCACCAGGGACCTCGGTGTCGCGCACGCGCTGCCCACGAAGACCTTGTCGCCGGGCCGGACGACGGACACCGCCTCGGCGGCCGAGGCGAGGCGGTCGCGCCAGCCGGATGCCCCCACGACGCTCACGCGCCGAACTATCCCACGCCGTTCACGATCTTCCCGCGGGCGTGTCCCTCCTCGAGGTACCGGACCGCGTCCGGGACCTCCGCCAGCGGATACGTCCGGTCGATCACCGTCACGGTCCCCGCCTCGATCAGCTCCTTCAGGAGTCAAGGTCGTCCGTGCTCGGCTTCATCGTGAACCCGACGAGCCGCTGGCCCACGAACGGCGACAACACGACGGCCTTGAGGGTGCGGGCGATGGGCCCGATCCAGCGGCCGTCCGATTCTCCGCTGCTCAGCAGGAGCGCCACGCCCGGCGTTGAACGCCTCCGCCGTGGGTTCACTCCTGGCGATCGTCATTCCCCTGGCGCTCGGGGCCGCGCTGACGCCGACGATCGTCGGCGTTCAGCTGGTGACGTTGAGCAGCGCGGTCCGCCCGATGGCCCGCGCCTGGACGCTGGCCGCCGGCTGCACCGTGGTGCTCCTCGCTGTCAGCGCTCTGGCGTTGCTGGTCGCCGGGATCTCGAACGCGTTGGACGACCCGTCGCCTGCCGGCGGAGTGGTGAAGCTCGTGGCCGGGCTGCTGTTGGCGGGGCTGGGCGTTCGCGCGCTGCGACGCCGCGGCGACACCCAGCCGACCCCGGTGCCCGAGAACGCCGGCCCGGTCCACCTGCGGCGCTCGTTCGCGCTCGGCGCGGGCCTGATGGCGGCCAACTTCTCCAGCCTCGTCCTCTACTTCCCCGCGATGCACGCCATCGGCATCTCGGACGCAAGCGCCGCCGCGCGCGTAGTGGCGTTCGTGCTGGCGTTCACGATCGCATTGATCCCGGCGTGGGGGCCGCCGGCTTTGGTGACGGCGCTGGGGGACCGGGCTCGCGGACCGCTGGACCGCCTCAGCGGCTTCTTCACCGCCCATCGGCGAACCATCGCCGTGGCGCTCTGCTTCGGCTTTGCCGCGCTGCTTACCGTGGTTGGGATGAACGAGTTGCTTTCGGGGTAGCCGGGTCACCCCGCAATGCCCGACCCGCAGATCCTGATCCGGCCCTACGAGGACCGGGACTGGCCGGCGATCTGGCCCATCTTCCGAGAGGTGGTGGCCGCCCGTGACACGTACGTCTACGACCCCGATTGGGGCGAGGACGAGGCGCGGTCCGTCTGGGTCGTCTCACGGCCGGGCGCCACGGTCGTTGCGTGCGACGGCGAGGCGGTCGTGGGCACCGCGCAGATGGGCCCGAACCGGCCCGGCCCGGGTCTCACGTGGCGACCGCCAGCTTCATGGTCGCCGGCGGTCACCGGGGTCGCGGCGTGGGGCGGTTGCTCGGCGAGCACGTCGTCGAATGGGCACGGGCGCACGGCTACCACGCGATCCAGTTCAACGCCGTCGTGGAGTCGAACGAGCACGCGGTCGCGTTGTGGCAGTCGCTGGGCTTCGAGATCATCGGGACCGTGCCGGAGGCGTTCGAACACCCCGAGCACGGCCTCGTGGGCCTTCATGTCATGTATATGAAGCTCTGAGCGCTCCGCGCTCAGATGGTCTTCAGCATGCCGCCGTCGACCAGGAGCTCGGCGCCTGAGTAGCTCGCCGCCCGGGGGGACGCGAGCATCGCCACGGCTTCGGCGATCTCCTGGGCGTCGACCAGCCGGCCCGTGGTGAGCCGCATCATCTCGGGCGCGACGGTTGCGATCACGCTCTCGCGGTCGGAGCCGGTCTGCTCGGCAAGGATGTCGGCCGCGCCGCCCTCATCGGTCCACCACGGCGTCTTGACGGGCCCGGGGCAGACGCTGTTGACCCGGACTCCCTGCGGGCCGAACTCCTCTGCCAGAGCCTGGGTCAGGTTGATCATCGCCGCCTTCGCCGCCCCGTAGTCGACGTTGATCGCGGAGGGCTGGCGGCCATGTACCGACGACACGTTCACGATCGCGCCACCCCTCTCCAGGAGCAAGGGCAGGGCGGCTCGGCTCGCGCGCACCGCCGAGTAGAGGTTGAACTCGAACATCTCGCGCCAGTCGTCGTCGGTCAGGTCGATGAACCCGAACCGCGGCAGCTTCGTGCCCGGCGGCGGCCCGCCGGCGTTGTTGACGAGGACGTCGAGCCCACCGAAGCTCTCGGCCGCCCTTGCGACCACCTCCGCTGGAGCCGCCGGATCCATCAGGTCGGCGCGCACGTGGAGCAGGTCCCCCTCGAGCTCCTCGAGCTCAGGAGTCGGCGCGCGCGAGGTCGCCACGATGCTCATCCCCTCGCCCAGGAGCGTCCTGGTCACCGCGAGGCCGATCCCCTTCGATGCGCCGGTCACGACCGCTACGCGGCCATTCAGATCGAGGTCCATCGAGTTCCTTCCGTTCGCACCGGTGACCGGATCGCCACCTGTTCGTAAGACGGCTCGACGGCTCGATTCGTGAGGTCGCCGCTATCGTGCGGCCCAGGTGTGGGTGCAGCGCGAGATCCGGCTCGATCCGCGTCCGCGGGGGTTCCACCTGATCGGCGCCGAGGTGGAGGAGGCGTTGCCCGAGCTACGCGACGTCCGCGTCGGGCTGCTCCACCTCCACATCCAGCACACCTCGGCGTCACTGGCGCTGAACGAGAACGCCAGCCCGGACGTGCGGCGCGACCTCGAGACGTGGTTCCACAAAGCCGTGCCCGAGGACGCCGGCTATTGGCAGCACACGCTCGAGGGCCCCGACGACATGCCCGCCCACGTCAAGTCGGTCCTGATCGGCCCGTCGCTGACGCTGCCGATCTCAGGCGGACGGCCGGCGCTCGGTACCTGGCAGGGCATCTACCTCTGCGAGCATCGCGATGCGGGCGGCGCGCGGAGCCTGGTCGCCACGATCCACGGAGAATGATCACAATGGCGGCATCGCCTCCTACTCCGTAAACCCGCGCGCGGTCGCGCATGCCGAACGGCTGATCAAGGGCCGCCAGTACGTGCTCGACAGCGACTGGGGCGAGGTGCAGCCCACCGCCGATGCCGAGAACGAGTTCCTGGAATCCCACTCGTGGGAGGAGTACGCCGAGTGGCACCTCGGTTTGACCGAGGGCGCCGCCGCGGAGACCAAGGCGAGGTACGCGTTCGTCTACGGCGACTTCCGGCGGACCCATCGCACCGGCCTGATCGCGTGCCACTACCGCGCCGCGGAATGGCGGCACAAGGAGATCGAGCTCGCCGCCCACGACCTACTCCAGCTGCTGGACAAGAAGAGCGCGTGAGCGCGCGTTGCCAGTAGTGCCTCAGGCTCGAAGTGGACGGGCGGGCTCGGTGTGGGCGAACTCGCGGATCCGTTCGGCGACGCCGGGATAGCTCTGGATCAGCTCTTCCTCGGGCACCGAGACGTCCTCCGGCTCGACCGCGGGCCACTCCGTGGTGGCGAGCAGCGCGTACGCTCCACCGGCCCTCAGGCGTGAGACGTGCCACGTGTTCCCCGGGATCAAGAGCTGCGGGCGCAGACCGTCCACGGGCGAGCCGACGGTGACCACCTCGCCGCCGCCGTCGGGGTAGAGAAGCAGCACCTCGATCGGGTCGCCCAGGTAGTGGTGGTACATCTGCTCGGGCTTGATCCGGTGGAGGGCCATGCGCGCCTCCGGCGTCACGAGGAAATAGAGCACGGAGCCGCGCCTGCGGTCGCCGCCGAACCCGTCCAGGTCCCAGCCCGGGACGAGGGACTCGCTCCGAAACGACTCGCGCACGAAGCCGCAGGTGGGGTGCGGCTCGAGCCCCAGCGTCTCCTGGATCTCGGCGGCGGACGGACGGGCCATGCTTCTAGTTCTATCCGTTCGGCCCGCGGGTACGGGCGAACGCGATGGACGAGACGCGGTTCGGCCCGTTCGGCGAGCGGATCTGGCTCGACACAGCGCACCAGGGAGCACTGCCACGCGTCGCGAGGGAGGCCGGCCGGCGCAGCCTGGACCGGAAGATCAATCCGCACCTCATGTCGGACGATTCGTTCACGGAGGTGCCCCGGCGGCTGAAGCGAAGCCTGGCGCGGCTGATCGGGGGCCGGACCGAGGACATCGTGCTGGGCAACAGCACGAGCTATGGCTTGCACACGCTGGCGATGGGGCTGCCGCTTCGGGCGGGCGACGAGGTGCTGCTGGTCCACGGCGACTTCCCGGCGACGGTGACGCCGTGGCTGCCGCTCCGGCGCCGGGGCGTCGAGGTGCGGATGATCGAACCGCGGACCGGGTTCCTCACCGAGCAGGACGTTGCCGAGGCGATCACGCCCCGGACGCGCGTCCTCTGCACGAGCTGGGTCTTCTCGTTCACCGGCCACGCCGTCGACCTCCATGCGATCGGTGACCTCTGCCGCGAGCGTGGCGTGCGCCTCGTCGTGAATGGATCCCAGGGGGTGGGGGCGCGGCCGCTCGACGTGGCGGATGCCCCGATCGACGCGATCGCGAGCTGCGGCTGGAAGTGGCTGTGCGGCCCGTACGCGACCGGCTTCCTGTGGCTCTCGGAGGAGCTGGCCGCGGACGTGGAGACCGACCACGCCTACTGGCTCTCCGGCATGGCCCAGGGCGACCTGGGCTCCGCGGTCTCCTACGAGCTGCGGGCCGATCTCGCCAACGAGCGGCTCGACGTCTTCGGAACGGCGAACTTCCTCACGTTCGAGCCTTGGCGCGAGGCCGTCGAGGTCGTCCTCGATATCGGAGTCGAGCGGATCGCTGCGCACGACCAGGAGCTGGTCGAGCGGCTGATCGACGGTCTGCCCCGGAAACGCTGGGAGCTGGTCAGTCCGCGGGAGGGCCCGGCGCGCTCGGCGCTCGTCCTGATCCGTCCCGCCGACGGGACACCCGCGGCGGCTGCCCACGGCCGGTTGCGGGAGGCGGGTGTGGATTGCGCGCTGCGCGCCGAGAGCCTGCGCTTCTCGCCGCACCTCTACAACGATCGGGGCGACATCGCCCGAGCGGTGGAGGCATTGGCGCTTATGCGGACGTGATCGCCACGAGCGCGTCGACGACGCGCTCGGCCAGCGCCCCGTCGCGGTCGCCGTCCGGGTTGAAGTCCGCGACCGAGATGCCGACCAGGTTCGGGGCTTGCGGCGAGCGGCGATGCCAGCTCCACGAGCTCGCGCCAGCCGAGTCCGTGGGGCTGCGGATAGCTCACCGCCGGCAGCGCCTCCTGGTCGAGGACGTCGAGATCGATGTGGAGCCACGTCGGCCGGGCGGCGAGGCGCGCCGCGGCCTCGGTGCCCGACCTCCGCGCGCCGTGCGCGCGCACCTCCGGCGCCGTTGCGGCTCGGATCGCGGGATCGATCCGCGAGTTCTCGAAGGCGGTGTCGGCGTCCAGGTCAGTGGGCCGGTGCCCGAGCAGGATCACGGCCTCGGGCGCGACGAGCGGCGCGTCGGAGGGGAGCAGTCCCGGCGGCCCGTGACCGGTGAGGATCGCCAGGTCCATGTCCGCGGCCTCGCCGGTCGGCGAGCTCTCGCCGTCGTAGAAGTCGGCGTGACCGTCGACGAACCAGAGGCCGCAGTCCGCCGGCAGCGCCGTGAACACGCCGAGGAGGAGTGTGCAGTCGCCGCCGACCACGAGCGGCACATCGTCCGTCTCCAGCAGTTCGCGCACCCGATCGGCGATCTCCGCGGTCGCCCTGCGCACGTCGGCCACGCCGATCACCCCGGTCTCCGGGTCGCGGACGGAGTTACGTATCCGTGCGTCCGCCGTGCCCGCGTCTCGGGCCCCCAGGCGCTCGATCAGCCCGGCCGCGCGCAGGGCGGCCGGCGCGTTCTGTTCCGCTCGCCCGGCTCCGGAGCAGTCGAGCGGGGCGTCGAGAACGGCGAACATCCACGTAGCCTAGGCCCGGCAATCGCTGGGCAACTTCCGCACGGAGGGAGAGACATGGAGCGTCTGGGCGTCGTCGGGGCAGGGTTCATGGGGACCGGGATCGCCGAGTCCGCGGCGGCAGCCGGCATCGAGGTCGCTCTGTATGAGCCGATCGAGCCTCAGGTTGCGAAGTCGCGCGAGCGCATCGCGACCTCGCTCGAGCGCGCGGTCTCGGGCGGCAAGCGAAGCTCCGAGGAGGCCGAAGCGCTGCTGGAGCGGATCACCTGGTCGCACGACATCGACTCGGTCGCCGACGCGGAGCTCGTGATCGAGGCGGTGGTCGAGGACACCGAGGTCAAGGTGAAGACGTTCGCCGAGCTCGACCGCGTCTTGGCCGACGACGTGGTGATCGCCTCGAACACGTCGTCGATCCCGATCGCGGGGCTCGCGGCCTCGACGGAGCGCCCCGAGCAGGTCCTGGGCCTCCACTTCTTCTCCCCGGTGCCGGTGATGAAACTGGTCGAGGTCGTGGTCGGGATCGAAACCTCGGTTGAGACCGTCGAGCGCGCCGAGGCATTCGCCGAGCGGATCGGCAAGACCGCGATCCGGACCAAGGACCGCTCGGGGTTCGTCGTCAACTTCCTCCTCGTCCCCTTCCTGATGGCCGCCGTCCGGATGTACGAGGAGGGATTCGCGAGCCGCGAGGACATCGACGAGGGGATGAAGCTCGGCTGCGGGCACCCGATGGGGCCGCTGGCGCTCTGCGACCTGATCGGCCTCGACGTCCTCTACTCGGTGTGCGACTCGCTGTACGAGGAGTTCAAGCGCGACGAGTACGCGCCGCCGCCGCTGATGAAGCGGATGGTCGTCTCCGGTCACCTCGGGCGCAAGACCGGGCGCGGGTTTTACGAGTACAGCGCGGTGTGATTCACTTCCGGCACACTCGTACCAGCTCAGGGCAGGGAGGCCTCACCTCATGACACATCGGGTCCGGTTCATCGCTTCGACAATCCTCGTGCTGGCCATCGTGCCGGCGCTGGCGGGGACAGCCCAAGGCGGCAAGGGAGCGAAGGGGAAGGACGTCGCGCGGTACATCCTCCCGCCCGGCAACTTCGGCGGCGTGCCGTTCACGCCGAACTCGACCGACCAGCTCCCGCTCTACTCCGGCCTCACGCCGTTGCGCGACGACGTCAGCAACGCCGATATCTCAGAGCTCTTCCTGCCGGAGAACTTCAAGCCGATCGGCGAGACACATGAGGAGGACATCGACCGGCCGGGCACGAGGGTGATCTACGACTCGTACGGCATTCCGCACGTTTACGGCGATACCCGCGCCGACCTCGCGTTCGGCGCCGGGTGGACCACCGCGCGCGACCGCGGCCTGCTGATCCAGCTCGGCCGCGGGCCGGCCCGGGTCGCCGTGGCCGACGTCCCCAACATCAACGCCTTCAGCCTGGTGACCAGCGGCCAGTCGTTCGTGCCCAGCCCCGAGACCGAGGCACTGGTCACGAAGCAGCGGCGCCTCCTCGTCGACGTGTACGGCGCCGAGGGGCAGCAGATCGTCAACGACGCACGCGCCTACGCCGACGGCATCAACGCCTACTGGGAGGCGAACAGCATCGACCAGCCGCCGGCGACCGTGAACGACGTGCTCGCGGTCACGGCGTTCATCGGCTCGATCTTCGGCGCCGGCGGCGGCGGCGAGGCCGCGAACGGAGAGCTGCTGGCCAAGCTGCGCGAGTCGATCGGCCCGAACGAGGGCTCCAAGGCGTGGCACGACGTGATGCTGGCCTCGGACCCGGAGGCGCCGACGACGATCAAGAAGCGGTTCCCGTACCCGCCGATCACCGGCGGGCCGGTCGAGGGCTCCGTGACGATCGACCCCGGCTCGATCGAGGAGATCAACCCGCGGGATCCGGACGTGGACCCGCTCGCGGCAGCCGATGAGGGCGCGACCCCGGGCGCCGCTCCTCCTCGCGAGCGAGCATCGAACTTCCTGGTCGCGTCTCGCCAGCGCTCGAGCACCAACAACAATTTGGCCGTCATGGGCCCGCAGCTTGGCTACTTCTACCCGGAGATCGTCCAGCAGATCGACCTCCACGGTCCCGGCATCAAGGCGCAGGGCGCCGCGGTCCCGGGCCTCGCGATGTACATCCTGATCGGCCGGACGCAGAACTACGCGTGGAGCCTGACGTCGGCCGGCCACGATGTCCGCGACGTCTACGCGGAGAAGCTGTGCGAACCGGACGGCTCCGAGCCGATCCGCGACTCCGACTTCTACGAGTTCGACGGCAACTGCCGTGAGTTCGAGCGCTTCAACGCCGGCCTCCTGAACGGCCAGCCGCTCACCTACGATGTCTCGGCGCACGGGCCCGTGTTCGCGACGGCCACCATCGACGGCGAGCCCTACGCGCTGTCGCGCCGCCGTTCCACCTTCGGCCGCGACGGCCTGAACCTCGCCGCCCTGAAGGACATGACCGAGGGCGACGCGTCGACGCCGAAGAAGTTCCGGACGTCCGCGAACAAGTTCGGATTCACCTTCAACTGGGCGTACACGTCGCGCTCGAAGACGGCCTTCTTCACGTCCGGCCGGCTTCCGGTGCGCCCGCCGGGGCTCGACCGCCGCCTGCCGACGATCGGGACCGGCGACTACGAGTGGACGGGCTATCTCAGCCGCGATCAGCATCCCCACACCGTGCGCGGCCCGAAGGGGCTCCTGCTGAACTGGAACAACCAGTCGGCACCCGGGTTCATGCACGGCGACGACGAGCCGTACGGCTCCGCGCAGCGGGTCGAGCTGTTCGACCAGTGGCCGCGGAAGGCGCGGATCAGGAACGTGGTCGGGATCATGAATCGCGCCGCGACCGAGGACGTGCGCTCGCCGGTCTGGCCCGTGGTCAGCCGCGTTCTCCACACCGGTGCGGCTCCCACGCCCCGTGACCAGGCGATGGTCGACCTGCTCGACGCGTGGGTGGGCGACGACGCACCGCGCATCGACGCGAACGACGACTCCGTCTTCGACCAGGCCGGCCCGACGATCATGGACGCGACCTGGCGGCCGATCGCCGACGCGGTCATGGCGCCCGTGTTCGGCGACCTCATCGACGACCTCAACGCCGTCCGCGGCCTCTCCGGGCAATCTGGCCATTCCTACGTGGACAAGGACCTGCGCCGGCTCCTGGGCGAGCCGGTCAAGCGCCCCTTCCTGCTGCCCTACTGCGGCGGCGGGTCGCTGGCGGACTGCCGGGACTCGCTGTGGCAGGCCGTCCACGAGGCCGGCGACGCGCTTGAGGCCGAGTTCAGCAGCGCCGATCCGGCGACATGGATGGGCGACGCCGATCGGACGGGCTTCGCCCCGGGGCTGCTGCCGAACACGTTCCCGGCGACCAACCGGCCGACCTTCCAGCAGGTCCTCGAGTTCCAGCGCTAGTCCAGGTCCAGGTTCGCGAGGAACTCCTCGGCCTCGCTCCAGCGGCCGGGCGGCACCTGCAGGTAGACGTCGCCGCGGCCGAAGCGGTCGAGCTCGTGGTCGCTCGTGATAACGGCCTCGATGCCCGCGTCGGCGAGGTGCCGGCGCCATGCCTGGGCCGAGTCGAGGTCCTCGAACTGCCGCACGACCTCCCAGTCGTCGAAGCGCGGATCGCCGACCTGGAGACGGTCGTCCGACGCCGCGCGAACCCGCCGTGGTCGTCGCTTGAAGAAGCTCATCGCCGTCGCCTGATCGTGCCAGACCGGGGGCCGCGGTGGTACGGGCGTGCTAGCCTGCCGCAATCACACAGCCCGCGCTGAGGAGAGCGCGCGGGCCAGCAGGATTCATCGGGGAACTCGGAGCAAGGAGGCGGAGCGTTGCGTAACGGGCATTCTTGGAAGCGGTCGGGTTTGTGGACTGCGGCGGTGGGAATCACGGTGCTTGCCCTGCCAACGCTGGCGGCCGGTCACCTCGAGCGCCCCTCTTACTGGCCCGACCCTGCGCCCGACACCAGCGTCAGCCCGCCGGCCGGCGGCGAGGTGCCGACGGCGCGCTCGCTCGGGTCGGCGGCGACCGGCGCGGGCCCCGGTGAGGTCCTCGTCGTCTGCAAGGGCGAGGACGGCAAGCAGTCGCTCGGCCTCCTGCGCGAGTCCATCCGGGCCGCGAAGAACAACGGCGGCTACAAGCTGCGCCCGAGCCAGCCGAAGGTCAAGACGAACAAGAAGAAGTACAAGAAGCTGAAGCAGATCAACAAGGACCTGGCCGCCGAGTGCGGGTACGACTCGGTCCAGGCGGCCGTGTTCGACGCGGGCAACAACGACCGCGTCGCGATCATGCCCGGCCGGTATCCGGAGTGGGACTCGCGGAACCAGCCGGTGAACGATCCGACCTGCACCCCCGACCTGCTGCAGGAGGACGCCAGCGGCGACCTGACGCCCAGCTACGAGTACCAGGTGACCTGTCCGAACGACCAGAACCTGATCTACGTCCAGGGCCGCGCGGTGGAGGGCGATCCGCTCGTCCCGCCGGACACGGACCGGCGCGGGATCCCGGAGCAGGAGCTCGGCGAGTGCGTGCGGTGCAACCTCCAGATCGAGGGCACCGGGCTGAAGCCCGAGGACGTGCTCCTCGACGCCGGCGCCGACTACGCGGGTGAAGGGCCCAGGGCGGAGCCGGGCAGCTACGCCAAGCACGTCGTGATGCGCGTGGACCGTGCCGACGGTTTCGTCGGACGCAACTTCCTGACGCGCGGCGCGGCCGAGCACGGTTTCTACAACGAGGAGGTCGACGGGGTTCTGCTCGACAAGGTGAAGTTCTTCTGGACCGCCGACTACGGCCACCTGAGCTTCACCTCGGACCACAACCTGATCAAGAACTGCGAGGGCTTCGGAGCCGGCGACGCGGTCATCTACCCCGGCGCGGCGCCCGAGACCGGTTCGCAGGCGAGCGATTTCTACCCGGACGCCCCGCGCGACAACACGGTGGTCAAGAAGTGCGACATGCACGGCTCGGCGCTCGGCTACTCGGGCTCGATGGGCAACGCGGTGCGCATCACCGACAACCACATCTACGGCAACACCACCGGGATCTCGAGCGACACGCTCTCATCGGCGGGGCACCCCGGCTTCCCGGCCGACAGCTCGGAGATCGATCACAACTACATCTACTCGAACAACCTCGATCTCTACACCGACAACCCGCCCGTGAACCCGCTGGTGGGAGTGCCGATCGGGACCGGCGTCCTCTACCCGGGGATGAACGACGCCGACGTGCACCACAACTGGATCTTCGACAACTGGCGCGACGGCGCGATGCTGTTCGCCGTGCCCGATTCGTTCGTCAGCGGCGGCGGCGCCGAGGGCGACATCTTCGCCGGGGTCTCATGCCCGGGTGCGCCTGCGAACGGGTTCTCGACCTCGTGCGGCAACGAGTTTCACCACAACAGCATGGGTCGGATGCCGGCCGGGTTCAAGGCGCCCGGCGCGGTCGACCAGTTCGGCAACGTCCACTCCCTGGACGGCGGCGGAGCCCGGAAGCCGAACGGGACCGACTTCTGGTGGGGCGAGCTCTTCGACGTGGGCGCGCCGGTCAACAACTGCTGGTACGCCAACACCGGCGCTGACGGCACCGCGGCGAGCGTGACCGGGCCCGGCGAGGCCGGGCGCATCGCGGCCGCCCCGCCCCAGGAGCTCCCCTCGGATTGCGCGACGAGCGTGGGCAACAACGACCCCGCCAAGCTCGGGTACCTGGTCGAATGCAGTAACGGTCCCGACGAGGACACCGGGCCCACCGACTGCGACTGGTGGGAGCTCCCGGCCCAGCCCGGCAGCGCCGCCGCGGCCGCATCACGGGCCAGCCAGGATAAGGCGGCGGAGGCGTTCGAGAACTCGCCCGAGGCGCGGGCGCTCGAGCAACGGGTAGCCGCGCTGACGCCCTGATGAGCACCGCCGGCAGCCGCCGGGCGGCGCTGGGCCTGGTTGCCGCGCTCGCGCTGCTCGCGGGCTGCGGCGACAGCGGCGAGTCCGGCGACGCGGCCGACGTCGAGGGCGTGGGACCGGTCGTCGGCGGCTCGACCGCGCAGTTCGCGAGCTGCGGGGACTGGGTCGAAGGCACCGAGGAGGAGCGCTACGCGACGATCGAGGACATCCGCGGGCAACTGACCCCGCAGAGCTCGGAGACCGCCGTCTCGGACCTCAGCGACGAGGCGGCGTACGAGATATTCGAGCACACCTGCGAGGCCGGGTGGGCCGCGAGCCTGCGCCTCTACAAGCTCTACGCACGCGCCCAGCCGTTCGCGCCGCTGGCCGGGGACGGATAGCGCCGGTCACATTCCGCCCCCGTGATCCGTCATAGGGGTATGGACACTCCACAAGCAGACCAACCCAGAACCGAGAGCTGGCTCGAGGTCGCGAGCATGTTCGGCGTCGGCCTGGGGATCGTCACCTTCGCGCTGTTCCCATTCCTGATCCCGGGTCTCGCGATCCTCGCGTTGTTCGCGTTGCCGCTGATCCCGCTCGCAATCCCCGTGATCCTGCTGATCCCGGTGTGGCTCCTAGGCCGGGCTCTCGCGCGGCGGCTCACTCGCCGAGCACGCTCGGCTCCAGATCGGCCAGGCGCTTGGGGTCAGCAGGCAGGTCAGCCTCGCGTGTGACCGGGGCGGCCTGGCGTCAACGGCCCGCGCCCATCCGCAGGCGCGCGAACGGGATCCGGCGGGGCTGAGCCTCGCCGAGATCCACTCGCGCGGCGGAGGCGCCGACCGAGCGCACCACGCCGGGGCGCCAGTAGCGCTCGCCGGCCCGGCTCTGGAGGGCCAGGACCGGGTCGCCCGGGAGATATATGGCGTTCTCGTTCATTGCACGAATAGAGACCGGGGCTCGCGCGGAAACTCATCGCCGCCTGCCCATACCCAAAACGTGGTAATCGAGGTAGTGCGGGGAGGTATTTCGGCTGACTCACGAGCCCGCGCGGGCTAGCGTCGCGATTGGTTCTGGCAAGGCAGCAGAAAGGGAGGTTCTCCGTGGGGGAGATGAGAGATCTGCAGGAACTCGACGCGATTGCGTCGGAGAGGGGGATGGTCATGGCGTTTCGGGCTTGCGAGGAGTCGGAGGAGTTCGAGCCGGTGTTCCTGAGCGTGGAGCGGACCCCGGTCGGGTCCGACGAGGAGGTCGCGCTGATCGCGATCACGGATCGCAACGGAATGTCGCTGGGTCGGTATGTGGTCGGGCGTAGCAAGCTCGACGCGGCGCTGGCAGATCCGGCAGATAGTCTCGCAGCAGATTGTTCTTCAGCGGATCGACTGCTGTAGGCTCTGACATGTGGAAACCGCCGTTCGAGACGAAACCAAGGTCCTAGCCGACGCGGAGAAGCCGCTCGCCGGCAATCTGAGCTGGCTGCTCGCGCAGGCGAGCCACGTGATGGTCACCGAGATGACCCGCGCGTTCGAGGACATGGGCGTCGCCCCCCGCGGCCACTGCGTGCTCTCCACGGCTCTGGCCGGGGACTACACGCAGAAGGAGCTCGCGGAGATGATCGGGCTCGACAAGACGACCATGGTCGTCACGATCGACGAGCTCGAACGCGCCGGCTTCGCCGACCGGGTGCCCTCGACCACCGACCGGCGTGCGCGGATCATCCGCGTCACGACCGCCGGCCGGCACGTGGTCGCCAAGGGCGAGAAGGTCGTCGCCGAAATCCAGAAGGACGTGCTCGCATCGCTCCCGCCGGGAGAGGGCGAGGCCTTGCTCGAGACGCTCGAGAAGCTGGTCAACGGCCGGCTCGCGACGCCTGCCCGCTGCAGTAGGGCTCCGCGCCGGCGCGGCTAGATCCGAACAAGATCATCCCGAAAAAACCTATCTGCTACGGTCTGATCCATGACCGAGCAGATTTCCGTTCCCACCGCCGCCGCCCCCGACCGTTCCCGCTGGATCGCGCTCTACGTCCTCTGCGTAGGGATGCTGATGATCGTTCTCGACGCGACGATCGTGAACGTCGCGCTCCCCTCGATCCAAGACGACCTCGGCTTCTCGCAGTCCGACCTCGCCTGGGTCGTCAACGCTTACCTGATCCCGTTCGGAGGCCTGTTGCTCCTGTCCGGGCGCATCGGCGACCTGATCGGGCGCAAGAAGGTCTTCATGTGGGGCCTGGGGCTGTTCGTCGCCGCCTCGGCCCTCTGCGGACTCGCCCAGAGCCAGGGGATGCTGATTGGCGCCCGCTTCCTACAGGGCGTCGGCGGAGCCCTGACCTCCGCGGTCATCCTCGGCATGATCGTGACGATGTTCCCGCAGCCCCGGGAGCAGGCGAAGGCGATCGGTGTCTACAGCTTCGTGGCCGCGGCCGGCGCGTCGATCGGGCTGCTCGCGGGCGGCGTTCTCACCGAGGCGATCAACTGGCACTGGATCTTCTTCGTGAACCTCCCGTTTGGCGCGCTCACGGCCGTCCTCGCGTACCGGCTTCTGGACCGCGACGAGGGCATCGGCCTCGCGAAGGGCGCGGACGTGCCCGGAGCGCTCCTGATCACGAGTTCGCTGATGCTCGGCATCTACACGATCATCGAGGCCGCCGACTACGGATGGGGTTCCGCGCGCACGCTGGGCCTGGGCGCGATCGCCCTCGCCCTGATGGCCGGGTTCATCGCCCGCCAGGCGACCGCGCGGACCCCGCTCGCGCCACTCGGGATCTTCCGTAACCGCAACGTATCGGGCGCGAACCTGATCCAGGTCTTGATGGTCGCCGGGCTCTACGGCGTGTTCTTCCTTGGCGCGCTCTACATGCAAGGCGTGCTCGGCTACGGCGCGGTCGAAGTCGGGCTGGCGTTTCTGCCCGTGGCGACGCTGATCGGGGTCTTCTCGGTGGGCGTCACCGACCGGCTCGTGATGCGGTACGGCGCGAGGACGCCGCTGATCGCCGGCCTCGCGCTCGTCGCAGCCGGGCTCGTCCTGTTCACCCAGGTGCCGGTCAACGCCACATACGCGACCGACATGCTGCCGACGATGATCCTGCTCGGCATCGGAGCTGGGCTGGTGTTCCCGTCTGTGGTGACCCTCGCGATGTCGAGCGCGACGCCAGAGGACGCGGGGCTCGCCAGCGGGCTTACGAACACGACCCTGCAGGTCGGCGGCGCGCTCGGGCTCGCGGTCCTGGCGACCCTTTCGACGACGCAGACCGAGAACCTGGTCGCCGAAGGAGCCTCGCAGGCCACGGCCCTGGTCGACGGGTACCAGCTCGCGTACTTCGTCGCCGTCGGCCTGCTCGGCGCGGCGATCGCGCTGGCGGTCGGCGTCCTGAAGCCGGTGGAGGCACAGGATGCCGAGGTCACCGAGCTGACGCCCGACGACGGCGCGCAGCCGGCGTACAGCGAAGCGGCGTAACCACCTTGGACCCGCGGGCCCGCCGGCGATCCGGCGGGCCCGTCGCCGTGCCCGGATCGCCCCCGCTAGCCTCGGGTTCCGATGCGGGTCCTGTTCGTCTGTGCCGGGAACATCTGTCGCTCGCCCACCGCGGAGGGAGTCCTGCGCGGGCTCATCGCCGAGGCCGAGCTCCACGATGAGATCGAGGTCGAGAGCGCCGGTACGGGAGGCTGGCACGTCGGCGACCCGCCGGACCCGCGCTCGGTGGCGGCCGCGGCCGATCGCGGAGTGGAGCTGAGCGGCGCCGCCCGCCAGGTGGACGAAGCCGACTTCGAGGCTTTCGACCTGCTCGTCGCGATGGACCGCTCGAACCGCGATGCGCTGACCCGGCTGGCTCCCGATGAGGAGGCGCGGGGGCGCATCAAGCTGCTCCGCGAGTACGCGGACGGGGAGGGGCACGACGTGCCCGATCCCTACTACGGCGGCGCCGAGGGCTTCGCCGAGGTTGTTGAGATCGTCGAGCGGAACTGCCGCGCTCTGCTCCACGACCTCGGCGACGGCCGCCCGTGACCGATCCGCCCGACCTGGGCGAGCCCGTTCGTGACGCGCGGTCCGTCGCCGGCGGTTCGATCAACGACGCCTGGCGGGTCGAGCTGGAGTCGGGCCGGACGGCCTTCGTGAAGTCGCGCTCGGACGCGACCGTTGCGGACTTCGAGGCGGAGGCTGCCGGCCTGCGGTGGCTGGCCGATGCCGGAGCACCCGTGCCCGACGTCCTCGCCGTCGGCGAGTCGGAGCCGTGGTTGGCGCTCGCCTGGATCGAGCCCGGCGCGCTCGAGCCCGGCGGCGCGGAGCAGCTCGGCCGCGATCTCGCAGCGCTCCACCGCAGCGGCGCGGCGAGCTTCGGCGCGCAACCACCCGGATCGCCCGACGGGGCCCTTCGCATCGGCTCGGTGCGGCTATCGATAGAGGAGAGGGGGACGTGGCGGGACACATACGCCCGCGATCTGATCCTCCCCCTGGTGGAGCGTGCCCGCGAGGGCGGGACCCTCGCGAAGGCTGATGGCGGGGCGATCGAGTCGGCGTGCCCGCGCCTCGACGAGCTCGCCGGACCGGAGGAGCCTCCCGCGCGGCTGCACGGGGACCTGTGGGGCGGCAACGTCCTCGCCGGTGGCGACGGACGAGCCTGGATGATCGACCCCGCCGCCTACGGCGGTCACCGCGAGATCGACCTGGCGATGCTGCGCCTGTTCGGCGCGCCGAGCGAGAAAATCTTCGCCGCCTACGAGGAGGCATACCCGCTTGCCGAGGGCCACGGCGAGCGGATCGCCCTCTGGCAGCTCCTGCCGCTGCTGGTCCACGCCGTGCTGTTCGGTGGCTCGTACGGGCGCGCCGCCGGCGACGCGGCCCGCCGCTACGCGTGAGCACCCGGCTCAGGCAGCGGCCTTTTGGCGCAGGCGCTCGGCCAGGCGGTTCATCCCGAGCTTCTCCGCCGCGCCGGCCCCGCCGTCCCAGTCGGTCGGCGAGTCTGCGGGCCGCTTGACGCCGGCGTCGCGGAGCGTGGCCATGTCCTTGAACGCGAGCAGATCGTCGCGGGCGCCCAACAGGTTCTTGCGGAGCGCGGGTCGGGTTTCGCCGATCGCGTGCTCGAGGACGCCCTCGAGCGAGCCGTGCTCGCGCAGCAGGTCGGCCGCGGTCTTGGCCCCCACGCCCTTGGCGCCGGGGATCCCGTCGGATGGGTCGCCGCGCAGGGCGATGAAGTCGGGCACCAGTTCCGGGGCGATCCCGTAACGCTCGCGCACCTCGTCGGGGCCCACCTCGGTGGCGCCGCGCACGCCGGTGGTGAGGTAGAGGACCAGCACGTCGTCGGAGGCGCACTGATACATGTCCCGGTCACCGGTCAGGAGCAGCGCCCGCCCGCCGGCCTCGGTCTCGAGCCGGGCGTAGCTGCCGAGCAGGTCGTCCGCCTCCAGGGTGTCGTTTGTGCTGACGACCCATCCGAAGGCGCCGAAGAACTCGGGGACCAGGTCCCACTGAGGCTGTAGGTCGTCCGGCACCTCGGGCCGGTCCGCGTGGTACCCGGAGTGCAGCTCCACCCGGTACTCGGCGGCCTCGGCCCCGAAGCACAGGACGACCGCGCGCGGCTCATGGCGCTCGATCTCCTGGAGCACGAGGTTGGTCGTGCCGAGCAGCGCGTTCACCGGCCTGCCGGATTCGTCCTTGATCGAGTCCGGAAGCGCGTAGAATGCGCGGTAGAGCAGTGAGGGGCCGTCGATGGCGAGTAGCGGGGCGTTCACGCCACGCACCGTAGCGGCGGGCCATGGCGTCTGCGGGTTCGTGGATGGTCGTCCCCCGATCGGGGGGTTACTCTCCAGAGTATTAGGCAAGCCTAACCCCGAATCTCTATGCTCACCCGCTGATGACCAACGTGGCCACGTCAAAACGCCAGCGCCCCGAGTGGGCGGACGCCCTCGACCCCTACGCCCAGGCTCGCTGGAGCCGGAGCCTGCTCGACATCGCGACGTCGATCGTGCCCTACCTGGCGCTTTCGGTCGTGATGTACATGCTGCTGGACGTGTCCTACTGGCTGGTTCTGGCGGTCGCGATCCCCGCCTCCGGGTTTCTCCTGCGCACCTTCATCGTCTTCCATGACTGCACGCACGGCTCGTTCCTCCCCTCGCGCAAGTGGAACAACCGGCTCGGCGTCTTCACCGGGCTCCTGGTCATGCACCCGTTTCACAACTGGCGTCACCACCACGTCGCGCATCACGGCAGCGCCGGCGACCTGGACCGTCGCGGCACGGGGGACGTTCCGACCCTGACGGTGACCGAGTACCAGGAGAAGGGCTGGAAGGGCCGTCTCGGCTATTGGCTCTTCCGCCACCCTCTGGTGATGTTCGGCATCGGCCCCTTCTGGTCGCTCGTGATCGGGCCGCGCTTCATGCCCAAGGACCCGACCAAGCAGATGCGCCGCAGCGTGATCTGGACCAATGTCGCGCTCGCCGTCCTGATCACCGGGGTCTGCTTCGCGATCGGCTGGCAGGAGTACCTCCTGATCCAGATTCCGACGGTGATGCTCGCGGGGACGGCCGGCGTCTGGCTGTTCTACGTCCAGCATCAGTTCGAGGACGTCTACTGGGAGAACGGTGAGCACTGGAGCTACACCGAGGCTGCGCTCCAGGGCAGCTCCTACCTGAAGCTTCCGCAGCCGCTGCAGTTCTTCACCGGCAACATCGGGCTGCACCACGTCCACCACCTGAACGCGCGCATCCCGAACTACAACCTCCAGCGCGCCCACGACGACAACGAGATCTTCCACCAGGTTCCGATCCTCACCTTCTGGCAGGGCATCCGCTCGGTGCGGCTGAAGCTCTGGGACGAGGAGGGCGGGCGTCTCGTCACCTTTGCCCAGGCCCGTCGTCAGGCGCGCGCCAAGCGCGTCAAGGCGGAGCCCGCCTCGGCCAGCGCCAGCTGACAGTTCACGCCCAGCCCGCGCCGTTTCAACGACTCGCTGCTACCGTGTTCGGCACGGACGTACGTTCGTCCGTGAGGTTTCGTCTCTTTCCTTAGGTGCGCTCAGCGCAGTTTCGGGTCGAATCGAATCTCCCGAACTGCCCCGCGGCCCACGGCCGCGAAAGGAGCACACACATGTCTCAGTCATTTGCCGATCTCGGCATCTCGCGCCCTGTCGCGAGCGAACTCACCAAGCAGGGGATCAGGGAACCCTTCCCGATCCAGAGCCAGGTCATTCCAGACGCCCTCGCCGGGCACGACGTCCTGGCCCAATCACCCACAGGGTCGGGCAAGACCCTGGCGTTCGTCGCGCCGATCCTCGACTCGCTCGACCCCGCGGCCAGGCGCCCCGCCGCCCTCGTCCTCGCTCCGACGCGCGAGCTGGCGGCGCAGATCGTCGAAGAGGCGCGCCCGCTTGCGCAGGCTCGCGGGCTCAAGACGCTTGCCGTCTTCGGCGGCGTCGGCATCCAGCCGCAGATCCAGAAGGCGGGCAAGGCGCACCTGCTGGTCGCAACGCCGGGCCGGCTGCTCGACCTGCTCGACCGGCGCGCGCTGACCCTCGAGCACGTCCAGGTGATGGTCCTCGACGAGGCCGACCGGATGCTCGACATGGGCTTTCGCCCCGACGTCGAGCGCATCCTGAAGCTCACCCCGTCCACGCGTCAGACGCTTCTGTTCTCGGCCACGCTGGCCGGTGAGGTCGATGGCCTGGCCAAGCGCCACACGCGCAATGCGCGGCGCCACCACAATCGTGTCACCCAGGACTCGCGCCCCGACATCCAGCATCGCTTCGTCGGCGTCGAGCATCAGCACAAGCTGAACGCGCTGGTGAACGAGCTCAAGGATCAAGATGACGGCCTGAGCCTCGTCTTCGTGAGGACGCGCCGCGGTGCCGACCGGCTCGCCAAGCGGCTCGCCTCGCGCGGTGTCAGCGCCGCCGCCATGCATGGCGGCAAGTCGCAGGGCAATCGTACGCGCGCGTTGGCCTCGTTCGAGAAGGGCCGTCTCGACGCCCTGATTGCCACCGACGTGGCCGCCCGGGGGATCGACGTCAGTGGCATCACCCACGTGATCAACTTCGATCCGCCCGAGGACCGGGATGGCTACGTACACCGGATCGGCCGGACCGCTCGGGCCGGGCGCAGCGGCGTCGGCGTCACGTTCGTGATGGCCGACCAGGCTCACGACGTCGGGCGCATCGCCCGGGCGCTCGACCTTCGAAGCGAGTTCGCGGACTCGGGCGTCCACCAGAACGGCAACGGCGGCGGCCCTCGCTCGCACAACGGCCGCCGGCAGGGCGGCCGACGCCGCTCAAGTCGCCGCTAGGGCGGGTTCCGGCGAAAAGGTCGTGCAGGCAGACCATTTCCGTGATTGAATCCCCCTGTGGGGAGAGCTCGCGCGCTCAGGAGCGGGCTGGCGGCGCTGATGGCGACCGCGCTCGCCGGCGTGCTCATGGCGTCCGGCGCGCTGCCGGGTCGCGACGCGGTCGCCCCGGCGCAGGAAGCCGCTCCGGTGGAGGGCGCGCAGGAGGCGTCCGAGCGCGGGTCGGCCGACAAGGAATCCGGGGGCGGTAAGCGCGAGCCGGACGTCGTGCGCGTTGGCGCGCTCATCAACGACGTCCAGCAGCTCGATCTCCAGTCCCACTCCTACAACGTCGACATGTACATGTGGTTCAAGTGGGAGAACCCGAAGATCGACCCGTCGCGCTCGTTCGAGTTCCTGAACGCGTTCGAGTTCTGGGGCCACATCCTCACCTACGAGACGCCCGAGCCGGAGCGGCTTCCCGACGGCTCCTACTACCAGGTGCTGCGGAACCAGGGCAAGTTCAACACCAAGCTCCCGCTCGAGCGCTATCCGTTCGACACTCAGCACCTGACGTTGGTTTTCGAGGACTCGACCGAGGACGCGGGCGGTCTGGTTTTCGTGCCCGATGACGATCCAATCTCGTTGTCGCGGGACCTGGCGATCCCGGGCTGGGACATCGGCGAGCCCACGTTGGAGGTGACCTCGAATGTCTACGACAGCAACTTCGGCGATCCGCGGTTCGAGAACATCAGCTACTCGCGCGCCACCATCGACCTGCCCCTCGAGCGTCCGGCGGGGACCTACGCCCTGAAGCTCCTGCTGCCGATGCTGCTGGTCGCTCTGACCGCGGCGCTGTCGCTTGGAGTGCACCCGCGGTATGTCGAGGGCAGGATCGGCATCGGGATTACCGCGCTCCTGACCCTGGTCGCCCTGCAGATCACGAGCAATTCGAGCCTGCCGGAGGTCGACTATCTGATCCTCCTCGACAAGCTCTACATCGCTGCCTACGCGTTCGTGGTCCTGACGATGGCGATCATCGTGCGCAACTCGTGGGTGGACGCCACCGGCGACATCGCCGCCGCCGTCCGCGCGGATCGCATCAGCCTCGCGCTGCTGACGGCGGGGTATCTGATCGTCTCGACGATTCTCATGGTCACCACGCTGGCGTGAGCCGCTAAGTTTCCGGCACCATGCGACAGCCGAGGGCGCCAGGGACCCTCGGCGAAAGCCACATGGAGGTGGGTTTGAAGCGCTCAGGCAGGGGACCGTTCGGCTGGAAGCCGGCGGCGATCGGGTTGACGGCGGGGATCCTGATGCTCGCGGGGCCGGCGGCAGCGAACGCCGAGATCACCAGCGTGTTCAGCGACACGGCGACGCCCGTGGACTGCACCGTCCAGGCGGCGCCCAACGATGGGATCCGCCTTTGCAGCGAGAGCCCGCGGAGCACGGTGAAGACCTTTGACGGCGTCCCGATCGACGTGAACGTCGCGTTCCCGCCCGAGCCCGAGACCGGCCCCGACGGCCCCTATCCGACGGTCATGATGTTCCACGGCTACGGCGGGGCCAAGCTCGGGCTCGCCCAGATGCGCCGCTGGCTCGACCAGGGCTATGCCGCCTTCAGCATGACCACCCGCGGCTTTCACGAGTCGTGTGGGACCGCGGCCGCGCGAGAGGCCGACCCCACCGGCTGCGCCGACGGCTACGTCAGGCTGATGGACACCCGCTACGAGGTGCGCGACGCGCAGGAGCTGATCGGCATGCTCGTCGACGAGGGCCTCGTGGACCCGGGCGCGATCGGCGCGACCGGCGGCTCGTACGGCGGCGGGATGTCGATGGCGCTGGCGGCGCTCCGCGACCGGAAGATGCTGCCCGACGGGAGCCTGGTCGAGTGGGAGTCGCCGGAGGGCACTGCGCTCGAGATCGGCGCTGCCGCTCCCGAGATCCCCTGGACCGACCTCGCGTACTCACTGGTCCCGAACGGCGGCCTCTACGACTACGTGGCCGACGCGCCGTACTTCGGCGCCACCGACCGGATCGGTGTCGAGAAGCAGAGTTACGTGAACCTGCTCTACCTCGGCGGCCTCGCCAACGGCATCTACGCCCCCGAGGGGTCGGACCCGGCGGCCGACCTCACCGGCTGGAAGGACCTGCTCGACACGGGTGGCCCTTACGGCCCCGAAGCCGAGGCGATCGTCGAGGAGATCACGCGGCACCACTCCTCGTACTACATCGACGATTCGGTCCCCCCGCCGCCGCTCCTGATCTCGAGCGGGTTCACGGACGACCTGTTTCCCGCCAACGAGGCCGCGCGCTTCTACAACCGGACCCTCACCAACCATCCGGATGCCGACATCGCCCTGACCTTCGGCGACTTCGGCCATCCGCGCGGTCAGGGCCAGTCGCAGACCAACCAGTACATCGCCGCGCGCGAGAACGCGTGGTTCGCCCACTACCTGCTCGGCGAGGGTGCCGAGCCGCAGGCAGGGGTCGACGCGCTCACCCAGGCGTGTGGTGAGCCGCCCGCCGGCCCGTTCCACGGCGACAGCCTGGCGACGCTGGCTCCGGGCGAGATCACGTTCGACTCGGCACCGGCCAAGGCCGTCGGGACCAGCGGCACGCTGTACGGAAACGAGTTTGCGAGCCCAGTCGCAAACTCGTGCCAGACCGTCCCGGCAGGCGACAGCCCCGCGGGGGCGATCTACAAGCTCCCGGCGGCGCCGGCGGAGGGGTACACCCTCCTCGGCTCACCCACCGTAGTCGCCAGGATCGACGCGCCGGGCGCCAACACCCAGCTCGCGGCGCGGCTCATGGACATCGCGCCGAACGGCGAGCAGAAGCTCGTCGCCCGCGGCCTCTGGAGGCCGGAGATCGGCGGCCAGAGCCGCCAGGTGTTCCAGCTGAACCCCAATGGCTGGGAGTTCAAGGAGGGCCACGTGGCCAAGCTCGAGCTGTTGCCCGACGACGCCCCGTTCGGACGCGCGTCGCCCGGTCAGAGCGAGGTCAGGGTGTCGAACCTGGAGCTCCGGCTGCCCGTCGTCGAATCCCCCGGCGACCTCGGTGGGCTGGTCGCCGAGCCGGCGCCGAAGATCCTCCCGGCCGAGATGCAGCTCGCCCCAGGCTTCGACGCCGGCCCGCCCGCGACGCGGTTCCTCGAGCGGCCCGCGTTCGGGTCGCGCGACCGAACCCCGCGGTTCGACTTCATGTCCTCGGACGTGGACTCGACCTACGAGTGCCGGCTGGATTCGACCAGGGCGCGCGACTGGGCCGCCTGCGAGCGCGCGTTCGAGCCCGGCGGGCTGTCGCAGGGGTGGCATGCGTTCGAGGTGCGGGCGATCGACCCGGATTCGAATGTCGACCCGACGCCGGGCTCGGCCCGATTCAAGATCGACCGGTCGAACCCGAAGACTGACGTCCGGGTCCGAGCAAGGCGGAGCGCCGTGATCGTCACCGCGAGCTCGAACGAGGCCCGCGCGACGTTCGAGTGCAAGCCACGCGGTGGCGGGTGGAGCGAATGCCCGGCGAGGCGGCGCTTCAGCGTGCCGCTCGACCGGCCGGTGAACTACAGCGTCCGTGCGGTGGACGTCGCCGGCAACCGCGACCGCAGCCCGGAGAGCATCGGGCTCGATTAACGCGAAGTCCAAGGCCTAGACGCTGCGCACCACGTACACCTTGACCTCGGCCGGCACGCCCTTGGCGCGGAAGAGGCGCTTGCGCTTCGCCTGGACACGATCGGCGTCCAGGCCCTCCACCGCGCGGCCGGAGGCCAGGATCTCGTCGGCGGACGCCGCCTCGGCGACGCGGGCCGCGACGTTCACGTCCACGCCGAAGTAGTCGTCGCCGACACGCTCGGGCCGACCGACGTGCATGCCGGCGCGCAGCCGCGGCCGGTAGCCGCCGACCTCGACGAGGGCCAGGCGGCGCCGGGCGTCCTCGACCGCGGTGAGGGCGTCCGCGGGAGCCGCGAACACGGCCATCATCCCGTCGCCCAGGCGCTTCACCACCTGGCCCATCTGATCCGCAACCGGTGGCTCGATCGCGATGCTCACCTCGCGGAGCAGCTCGACGGCCGCCTCGTCGCCGGCCCCCAGCGACCACTTCGAGAAGTCCACGAGGTCGGTGAAGACGATCGTCAGGTCGGCGTGGACGGGAATGCGGCCCAGCGTCTGGCCCATCGCGTCCAGCACCTGCAGCGCCGTCAGACCCGCCTCCCGCAACAGCGTCGGGCGCTCGGCCGTCGCATCGGCGAGGCGCCGTCCCAGGATTTGACTCTGCTTGTCGCCGGCCGTCGAGAGCGGGTCCTCGCCGAACCGGCTGTCACCCGGCAGGACCTTACGCAGCGCCTTGGCGATCGCGAGCAGGCGGGGATTCGTCGCGAGGTCGCCCGAGTCGGGCTGCTCGTGCGGTGGTGGTGGTGATGCGCCCTCGTCCACGGCGCGACATCCTCCCACGCCTAGACTGCCCGCCGTGGCAGCAGACGCGCGCACAGCGTTGGTCACCGGCGCATCGAGCGGCATCGGTGCCGCTGCCGTTCGCGCCCTGGCCGCGGAGGGGCTGCACACCGTGGCCTCCGCGAGGCGGATCGACCGGTGCCGTGACCTCGCGCACGAGGTGGGGGGCGAGGCGATTGAGCTGGACGTCACCGATCCGGAGTCCGTGGCCGCGCTGACGGCCGCCCTGAAGTCGGTCGACGTGATCGTGCACAGCGCCGGCGGCGCGCTCGGTCTCGAGCCGGTGGCCGAGGCCGACGAGGAGGCGTGGCGCACGATGTACGAGACGAACGTCCTCGGGGTCGAGAGCGTGACGAAGGCGCTCCTCCCGGCGCTCGAGCGCGGGGGGAACGGGCACATCGTGGTGATCGGCTCCGTTGCCGGGGTCGAGGTCTATCCCGGCGGCGCGGGCTACACCGCCGCCAAGCACGCCGTGAACGCGCTCTGCCGGACGCTCCGCTTGGAGCTGCTCGGCAAGCCGATCCGGGTCACCGAGGTGGCTCCCGGCATGGTCGAGACCGAGTTCTCGCTGGTGCGGTTCGAGGGGGACGCGGAGCGGGCGGCCGAGGTCTACCGCGGGATCGAGCCGCTGACCGCCGAGGACGTCGCCGACGTGATCGCGTTCGCCGTGACCCGCGCGCCGAACGTGAACCTGGACTACATCGCGGTCAAGCCGGTCAACCAGGCGACGGCGACCGACTACCACCGCACGAGTTAGAGCCGGTCGGCTTTAACTCAGCTCCATCCGCTCGATCGTCTGCGGCTCGACCGGCTTGTCGCCGCTACCGGTCTGCGTGCCCTCGATCGCGTCGACCGCGTCCATGCCCTCGGTCACCTTGCCGAACACGGTGTGCTTCCCGTCCAGCCAGTCGGCGGCGGGGATCGTGACGATGAAGAACTGCGATCCGTTCGTGTTCGGGCCCGCGTTCGCCATCGCCAGCGCGCCGCGCACGACCTTGTGCTCGTTGAACTCGTCCTCGAACGTGTAACCGGGGCCGCCGGTGCCGGTGCCCTCCGGGCAGCCGCCCTGGATCATGAAGTCGGGGATCACGCGGTGGAAGATGAGGCCGTCATAGAAGCCGTCGCCCGCGAGCTTGCGAAAGTTCTCGACGGTCTTCGGCGCGTCCTCGTCGAACAGCTCGAGGGTGATCGGTCCAGCGTTTGTGTGCATCACAGCGGTTGACATGCGACTGACCCTAGCGAGACGCCGGCCAGCATCGGGACCACGGTCGTCATCGAACCGCGGCGCGGAGGGAGGCTCCGGCGAACTCCCGGACGCCTTCCCCGAACGAAACGCGTGGCCGGAAGCCGAGCTCGGCGCGGATGCGCTCGATCGAAGCGAACACATGGCGCACGTCCCCGGAGCGGGACTCGCCGGTGACCACCGGCTCGGGCCCGTCCATGGCTTGCGCCAGCTCCAGCGCCATGGCCCCGACGCTTCGCGGCTCGCCCGACGCAACGTTGAAGACTCCGTGCGCCGGCGCCTCGAGGGCGAGGCGGTTCGCCCGCGCCACGTCGCGTACGTGGACGAAGTCGCGGAGCTGCCGGCCGTCCTCGAACACCCTGGGCGGCCGGCCGCCGGCCAGGGCGCTGCGGAAGATCGCGGCGACGCCGGAGTAGGGCGTGTCGCGCGGCATCCGCGGGCCGTAGACGTTGTGGTAGCGGAGCGCTACCACGTCACGTGCGCGCTCCCGCGCGTACGCGAAGCACAGGTGCTCCTGGTTCAGCTTGCTCGCCGCATACACGCTTCGCGGATCGGGTGCCGCCGTCTCAGAAACCGCCACGGGCGCCAGTACGCCTTCGCAGTGCGGACAGGCGGGCTCGAAGTGCCCCCCGGCCATTGCCTCAGTGCGGCGCGGGGGAGCGGCCACCGGCCCGTGCACGGGACACGAATAGCCACCTTCCCCGTAGACGACCATGCTGCTTCCGAGGACCAGAGACCCCGAGAAGGCGACCTGGTGCAGCGTCCTCAAGAGGACCGCGGTTCCGAGCGAGTTATGGCCCACGTAGTCGGCGATGTCCGCGAGATCGGCTCCCAGCCCGACCATCGCGGCTTGATGTGACACCGCGTCCACTCCGACGAGCGCCTTCCGCACCGTGCCCGCGTCGCGGACGTCGCCCCAGACGTACTCGACGTCGTCGCGCAGGTAGTCGGGCTCGCCTCCGTGCGCCGCGGGATGCAGGACGTCGAGGACCCGTATGGCCCAGCCTGCGTCCGCGAGGTCGTCCACCACGTGCGACCCGATGAACCCGGCACCGCCCGTGACCAGTGCCCGCCGGCCTACCACGGCGCCCGCACCCCGACCTGGATCGCGATCGCAAGCCCCGCCCCCGCGGCAAGCAGGGGCCTGTGCACGCGCTCGTTGGTGAGCGCGCCCGTGGCGAGCATGACCCACGGCAGGAACGGCAGCCAGATCCGTTCCACCTCCGCTTTTGACATCCCGCTCAGATCCGCGATCGCCACCGCCGCGAGCGCCCCGACGGGAAGCATCCACTCCGGGCGGAGCCGCACGCGGCCGATCGCAACGGCGAGCGCCGGGCCGGCGATCAGCGCGAACGCCCCAAGATTGTTGAACAGGAAGTAGTCGTACGGACGGCTGGGAGCGATTCCGGCGAGGTACTGCTCACGGACTTCAACCAGTCCCTCGAACCACCAGAAGCCGGTCGTGGCCCACACCAAGAGGATCGCGGCGCTGACGATCCGCGCGACCACGAAGATCGGCTGCAGGCGCCGGCGTTGGATCGCCACGGCGACGGGCACCAGGCCGAGGAGGACGAGTCCGTACGAAAGGAACGCGCAGAGCGCGAAGAGAAGCCCGCCGCCGATCGCCAGATAGGTGGCGCGTCGGCCCGTTGCGTCGATCGCAAGCACCGTGAGGGCGACGGCCCACGCGCCGACCCCCATGTAGAGAGCGTCCGCGCTGGTCGCCATCCACACGGCGGCCGGCGCCAGGACCAGGAACGGCGCGGCGCGGCGCGCCCACTCCTCGCCGGCCGTCGCCCGTGCCGCGATCAGCGCGGCGGCCACGCTTGACGCGGCGAGGGTGACGACGAGCATCGACGCGAGCCGCGGGCCGCCCAACCCGATCTGGTCCAGTGCCCAGAGTCCCAGGACGAAGCCCGGTGGATGCACCCGGACATGGGTCGGATAGGCGTCCACGCGATCCGTGAACGTCGCCAGGAAGTCGCCGGGAGTGTCGACGAACGGGACCCCGCCCAGGTACTCGCCGGGCAGCGCGAGCGGATCGAAGAGCCCTCCGGGCCCGGCGGTGAGCGCGAGCGCCAGACACCACCCCAACGAGCCCAGAGCGGAGACCAGCAGGAGTTGCCGCCAGTCGAGGCGACGGCTCAGCGCCGGGGCGAACGCGATGCCGAAGGCGCCGATCAGAACCGGGACCGCGACCTGCGGGGTGATCGTGATGTCCCACGAGCCGTGGAGCGGGGGAGCGTGGAGGCCGATCGACCCACCCGCTTGGTTGATCGCGGTTCCCCACGCCCAGCCGACGACGACGAGTGCCCCCCAGGCGATCAGCGGCAGCCCGTCGCGCAGCGCGAGGCCGCGCGGGCGCGCTCCGTGGGCACCGGCGGTGGCGGTTGCGCTCTCCACAGCATCCAGCCTTCCGAGCCCGCATTACAGGAAGCGAAACTCGCCGCGCGGCGTAATGCGGCCGTAATCCCGACAGGGCACGCTCGGGCGCGTGCCCGACGTGATCCTCCCTGTGCTGAACGAGGCGGAAGCGCTGCCCGGAGTCCTCGCGGCGATGCCGCCCGCCTATCGGCCGATCGTCGTCGACAACGGCTCGACCGATGGATCCGGAGCGCTCGCGCGGTCGCTCGGGGTGCAGGTGGTCGAGGAGCCGCGCCGCGGCTTCGGCGCGGCGTGCTGGGCCGGGCTGGCGGTCGCCCGGGACGAGATCGTCTGCTTCATGGACTGCGACGGTTCGCTCGATCCAGAAGAGCTCCCGCTCGTCACGACCCCGGTCGTCTCGGGATCGCTCGACCTGGTGCTGGGGCGCCGGATTGGGACGGAGCGCGGCGCTTGGCCCGTGCACGCGCGCCTTGCGAACCGCGCGGTGGCGTTTGAGGTGCGGCGGCGCAGCGGCCTCGAGCTGAGCGATCTCGGCCCGATGCGTGCGGCGAGGCGAGGGCGTCTGCTCGAGTTGGGCCTGGCGGATCGCCGCTTCGGGTGGCCGCTCGAGATGGTGATCCGGGCCGCGGCCGCAGATTGGCGCATCGGCGAGGTCGCGGTCGCCTACCGGCCTCGGACCGGTCGGTCGAAGGTGACCGGAACACTCCGCGGCACGGTCCACGCCGTCAGGGACATGGCGCGCGTTCTACGGGAGGCCGAGTCGTGAGCCGCCCGCCGGCCCTCGTGGTCATCGCCAAGGAGCCGGTGCCGGGGAGGGTGAAGACTCGGCTCAGCCCGCCGTTCACACCGGTGGAGGCCGCGAGATTGGCGGCCGCGGCGCTGGCGGACACCCTGACGGCTGTCGCAGCGGCCCCGGCGGGGCGCCGCATCCTGGCGCTCGACGGATCGCCCGGGCCATGGTTGCCTCCGGGCTTCGAGGTCGTCCCGCAGGCTCACGGCGGGCTCGACGCGCGCCTTGGAGCCGCGGCTGAGACGGCGGCCGGCCCGGTTCTCGTGGTCGGCATGGACACTCCGCAGTTGACGGCTGAGATCCTGGCGGCCGGCATCGAGGCGCTGATGGACCCGAGCGGAGATGCTGTCCTTGGCCCGGCCGCCGACGGCGGCTACTGGGCGATCGGACTGCGGCGTCCCGAGCGCGGCGCGATCGTGGGCGTGCCGATGAGCGTGCCCTGGACCGCGGCGGCGCAGCGACGGCGGTTCGAGCAGCTGTGCATGAGCTGGGCCGAATTGGGCGAGCTGCGTGACGTCGACACCTATGACGACGCACGGGCCGTCGCCGCTGACGCGCCCGGGACGCGCTTCGCGGCCCGGATGCGAGAGATCCCGGCGCACTGGCCGGCGGTCACGGCTCGCGCAGGCTGACATGCGAGCGCCCTGGCCCGAGCAGCCGCCGCCGGGACCGTTCCGCCGCGATTTCTGGCGCAGCCCACTGCGCGGACCGTGGTTGACGTCGTTCCTCGGCGCGGCGCTGCTGCCGCTGATCGTAATCTGCGCGGTCACGGGCTTTCTCTCACACGCGGCCTACAACCCCGACCTCGGTGGCAACTCCATCACGGGGCCCGGCAGCGCACCATTCGACCTCTACTTCTTCGACTGGCCGACGACGCCGTCGTGGATCTATGCCGCCACGCAGGGCCTGCACGTGATCAGCGGCGTCACAGCGATCCCGATTCTCCTGGCGAAGCTCTGGTCGGCGATGCCGAAGCTCTTCGAGTGGCCGCCGCTGCGGTCCCCCGCGCACCTGTTGGAGCGGATCTCCCTCGCGATGCTGGTCGGCGGCGGCCTGTTCGTGTTCTTCACGGGCCTGTTCAACATCCAGCTCTGGTACGCGTGGAACTTCAACTTCGTCGCCTCCCATTACTACGCGGCATACGTGTTCCTCGCTGGGCTGGCGATCCACCTCGTGGTCAAAGTGCCGGTCGCGCTGCGGGCCTTCCGCGAGCGAGGTGTGACCGCGCCGCTGCGGGACGACCTGGCCCACACGGCGCCCGAGCCGCCCGAGCCGGAAACCACGGCGCCGATCGCGCCCGACCCGCCCACGGTGTCGCGCCGGTGGCTCCTGGGGACCATCGGCGCGGCGTCGGCGGGTCTCGGAGTGATGGCGGTGGGTCAGTCCGCGGGCGGTCCGCTGCGCGAGCTCGCGTTCCTCGCGCCGCGCGGCCGGACCTCAGGGGACGGACCCAACGACTTTCTGGTGAACAAGACGGCCGCCTCTCTAGGCATCGATTCGTCGGTGACCGGCACGGCCTGGCGGCTCCGGGTCAGCGCCGCCGGCCACGACCCGGTCGGGCTCGACCGCGAGCAGCTCCTCGCGCTGCCGCTCGGCACCCACAGCCTGCCGATCGCGTGCGTCGAGGGCTGGTCGACCACGCAGGAGTGGACCGGGGTGCCGCTCCGTGACCTGGCCGAGATGGTGGGATCGAACCCGTACAGCTCGGAGGCACATGTGGAGTCGCTCCAGGAGGCCGGAAGCTTCCGCGAAGTCACGCTGGCCCCAAACCAGGTCGCCGACGACCGCAGCCTCCTGGCCCTGAGCGTAAACGGCGCGGATCTCTCGCTCGACCACGGCTTCCCCGCCCGGCTCATCGTCCCCGGCGCGCCGGGGGTGCATTGCACGAAGTGGGTGGCGTCGATCGACTTCACCGAGGTGTGAGAATGCGTTTCCGCGAGTCGTACGGGGCGGGGCCGCTGCACCTGATCGCCGTGGTCGCGAGCCTCGCGCTGGCTGGTTACGCGCTCCTCGAGATCGCCGGCCGCCCGGCCCCGCTCAACTTCGCGATCTGGTTCGGGCTCGCGATCGTCGCTCACGACCTGGTCGCGTTCCCCCTTTATTCGCTCCTCGGGGCGCTGGCCGGCCGCGCGCTGCCCCCGGCACACGAGGCAGGTCGTATGGCGCTGAACCACGTGCGCGTGCCGGCGCTGCTCTCGGGTCTCGCCTTGATCGTCTGGTTTCCTCTGATCCTCGGGCTCGACGAGGCACAGTTCCAGGCGGCGTCCGGCCTCAGCACCGACCCCTACATCGGCCGTTGGCTCCTGCTCACCGGAACGCTGTTCGCAGGCTCGGGCGTGCTGCTCGCGTTCCGGCTGCGTGGGCGGGCTCGGGATGGGGGGTGACCGGATCCGGTCGGGCAGCGGTGGTCGCCAGCGCCTGGTCCAGGTCCCACCAGAGATCGTCGACGTGCTCGCAGCCAACGCTCAGGCGCAGGAGCGCGGCCGGCACGTCCGGCTCGTTGTGCCAGCGTGCGTGGCGTTCGATCAGCGTCTCGACACCGCCGAGGCTTCCCGCGTTGGTGACCAGGCGCACCGCATCGCAGACCGCGTCGGCCCGATCGGCTCCACCGGCGACCGTGAAGGAGATCATCGCTCCCGAGCCGGCCAGCGATGCGTCCGTAGCCGAGCGCGCCAGGCCGGGATAGCGTACGTCGAGCACGTCCGGATGGGAGGCGAGGCGGGCGGCAAGCACGCCTGCGCTCGCCTGGCCGCGCTCGACCCGAAGGCTGAGCGTTCGCAGCCCGCGCAGGGCAAGCCATGCCTCCATCGTGCCCGGCGTGGCGCCCAGCCGCTCGCGGCGCCGGCGCAGCCTCGAGGCCAGCTCGGGTTCGCGCGTTGCGATCACGCCGAGGAGCAGGTCCGAATGACCGCCCAGATACTTGCCGGCGCTGTGCAGGGCGGCATCGGCGCCGCGTGCCAACGGCCGTTGGAGGATGGGGGTGGCGAGCGTCGAGTCGACGACGAGCGCCACGCCCCTGGCTCGGGCGCCGGCGGCGATCACGTCGACGTCCGCGACCTCGAGGGTTGGGTTCGCGATCGAGTCGACCCAGGCCATCGCGGCTCCGTCGAGCGCCGCCGTGAAGGAGTCCGGGCCGTCGGCGCCGACGACCTCCGTCCGGATGCGGCGCTCGGCGTCCAGCTCCAGCAACAGCCGGCGGACCTCGACGTGCGCCGTGCGCGCTACCACGACCTTCGAGCCCGTCTCCAGGGTGCCGAGGAGCGTGGCGGCCGCGGCCATGCCCGACGAGAACGCGACGGCGTCGGTCGCCTCCTCGAGTCCGGCGACGGCATGCTCGAACGCCTCCCAGGTTGGGTTCCCCTCGCGCGCGTATGAGAGGCCATGGCCCGCCCGGTAGACGGAGGCGAGGACCGGTGGCGGTGAGAGCGGATCGCCGGGCGCCGGGGCTCGGCCGGCGTGGACCGCGACCGTCGCGCGGTCAAGCGCGTGGACGGAAGGGCTGGCTCGGTGTCCGTTCAGCACCGAATGCACGCTATGGACGGGATATTTCCGGACGATTACGGGCCGTCGGCAGCCTGTGGCACCCACACGGCGAAACGCGCCCCCCGGTTCGCCCCCGAGGACACCTCGATGTCTCCTTCGAGCGCCTCGACGATCCGCTTGGCGAGCGCGAGCCCGAGGCCCGAGCCGTCGCCGGCGCGGGCGCTGTCCCCGCGCCAGAACGGCTCGAAGACCTGCTCGACGGCCTCGGGCGCCACGCCGTCGCCGGAGTCCTCCACGGCGAGCTCGAGCCCCTTCCCCTCCCGGCGGGCCACGATCAGCACCGTGCCGTCGGCCGGCGTATGGCGGATTGCGTTCTGCAGGAGGTTCTGGACCACGCGCGTCAGGCGCGGCGAGCAGGCCGCTGCGGCGGCGTCGCCCAGCTCGGTGCGGAGGCTCAGTCCCTTCTCGGTCGCCTGGGTATCGCAAGCGGCCACGGCGGAGCTGATCACGTCGGCGACGTGTGCGCGCTCGGTCTCGGCTTCAATCGCCCCGGCGTCGAGCTGCACGAACTCGAAGAGGTCGTCGATCAGGGTCCCGAGCGATTCGACGAGATCCCGCATCCGCCCCGTGTAGAGCTGGATCGTTTCGGGGTCCGAAACCACGCCGTCGTCGATCGCCTCGGCCATCGCACGGAGGCCGGCGAGCGGGGTGCGCAGGTCGTGTGACACCGCGATGACGAGATCACGTCGCTGTGCCTCGGCCAGGCGCTCGGCCTTGATTGAGCGCTCCAGGCGGCTTGCCATGGCATCGAGCGAGGCGGCGAGGCCCTGGAACTCGCGTCCGCCCCCAACGGGCCCGACGCGCGCCGAGAGGTCGCCCGAGGCCATCCGTCCCGACGCGTACGCAAGCTGCTCGACGGCGTCGCTCGAGGCGCGTGCCGTCGCGAGCCCGGCGCCGATCGCCGCCGCCGTTGAGTAGGCGAGCAGGGCGCCGATCAACGCGGCGTCCTTCTCCGTGACCAACATCAGCCACGCCAGGACGGCGAGGTTGACGAGCCCGATCAATGTCGCGACAGCTGCGACCGCGGTGAAGCGGGCCCGTAGCGAGCGGGACGCGAGCCCACGGGAGGCGAGGGCTGTGGCAGCGACGGTCATCGCGACGGCGATAGCGAGGGGCAAGAGCAGATGCTCAGCATCGGTCCGGCCGAGCGCCACCAGAGCGATCCCCAGCGTCGCGACAGCGCCTCCCAGCGCCGTCAGGGTCGTGAGGACGAGAGGTGGGAGCCTGCGAGTCACGGCTCGAACCTGTAGCCGGCGCCCCATACGGTGACGAGCCGCTCGGGCTTGGATGGATCCGTCTCGATCTTCTCGCGGAGCCGGCGCACGTGAACGGTGACGGTGGAGGGGTCTCCGTCGTAGGCGATGTCCCAGACCTCGTCCAGCAGCTGCGAGCGCGAGAAGGCGATACGGGGATGGCGCCCGAAGAACAGGAGCAGGTCGAACTCCTTGGGGGTCAGGCGGACCTCGCGGCCGTCGAGCTGAGCCTCGTGGGCTTGCGGGTCGATCTCGAACGGCCCCACCGAGACCGGTTCGGCGCTCTCGGGCTCGGGCCCGGCTTCTCCACGGCGCAAGACTGCGCGCACGCGGGCGACGACCTCGCGCGGGGAGAACGGCTTCGCCACATAGTCGTCGGCCCCGGAATCGAGCCCGACGACGCGATCGGTCTCGTCGCCGCGGGCGGTGAGCATGATCACCGGCGTGCGCCCATCGCGCGAGCGGACGCGGCGAAAGACCTCTAAGCCGTCGAGCACGGGGAGCATCAGGTCGAGGACCACGAGATCCGGCAGCCGGCGGTCGTACTCCTCCATTGCGGCGCCGCCGTCACCGACCGCGCGCACGTCGTACCCCGCGCGCGAGAGGTATCGGCCAAGGACGTCGCGAACGATCGGGTCGTCGTCGACTACCAGCACTTGAGGTACGGCGCCCATGTTTCTACGTCGATCGTCCCGCGCGAACGTTTCAGGGTGCTTAACGCGTGCGTCAGGTGCCGGGTTCCGCGGTCGCGCGTTCGGCGGCGCGATTGAGTCCGGCACGGACCTCTTCCTCGGTTCCCTCCAGCGCGTCCTCGTGTCCGGGCCAGATCGTCTTGGCGCCGAGGCTCGCAAGCTTCCGGACGCTCTCGATCGAACGCGCGTAGTCGTGAGCCCAAACGGGATGGGGCACCATCGGACGCACGTCTTCGGGCAGCGCCTTCAGCCGGATCGAGTTGACCTGGTAGATGGTGTCGCTCACGAGGGCCAAGCGGTCGGACTCCCGCCACAGGCCGATGAGCCCGGCAGCATGGCCGGGAAGGTGAATGACCTTGAAGCCGGCCACTTCGTCGCCGTCCGACACCGTGTCTGTGATCTTGACCGGACCGCCGTCCCACATGCGCTTCAGCAGCGTGGGGTAGACGGCGCGTGAGAACCACCAGGGGATCTGGTCGATGTCGAACGTGTGATAGCCGCCGTCGCCCTCGGCGTCGGCCACCTCGTCGGGATGGCACAGCACCGGAACGCCGAGGCCCGGCGCCGATCCGCGATGGTCGTGGTGGGCGTGGCCCAGCACGATCCGCTTGAGCCCACCGAGCTCGTCGGCAGCCCTCCGGATCGGCTTGACCATCCCCTTTGTCGCGGCGTCGAACATGGTCACACCGCCGTCGTCCTCGATCAGGAAGACGTTCATCGCGTTGCGGAAGTCGCCCGCTACCCGCCAAACCCCGTCGGCGACCTTGGTCGTTTCCGACATGGCCGCAGTGTATGCGCGGACCCGCGTCAGGTCAGCTTCGTGATCGCGATCACGACCGACGCGAACAGGCACACGACGAGGATCGCTACGGAGATCGTCCAGCTGCGCGGCACGCGGTTAGTATGGCGGCGCTGTTCCCCCGGGTCCGAGGAGGGTTTCGTGTTCAAGCGCATCGTTGTAGGCACCGACGGGTCGGACACAGCCTCGGTGGCGGTCCAGCAGGCGACCGAGCTCGCCAAGAAGACCGGCGCGAGCCTCGACCTCGTCAGCGCCTTCGAACCCGTCCCGCAGGACCGGCTGCGAAACGAGGCGCAGCAGGTGCCCGGCGACATCGCTCACGGCGTCGGCCCGCGCGAGGACGTGAATGCGCTGCTCGAGAACGCCGCCGGCGCGGCTCGCGACGCGGGCGTCGAGGCCGAGACTCACGCACGCGAGGGCGACCCCGCCGACGCGATCCTCGACGTTGCCGAGGAGATCGGCGCGGACCTGATCGTCGTCGGCAACAAGGGCATGACCGGCGCGCGCCGCTTCCTGCTCGGCAGCGTGCCGAACAAGATCTCCCACCACGCCCCGTGTGGCGTGTACATCGTCCGTACGACCTGACCGCGGGACCCTTCACTGAGATCGACCGGGAGCTGATGCTCCTGGCGCTCGGCGAGGCCGAGCGAGCGGCGGGTCATGGCGACGTGCCCATCGGGGCCGTGTTGGCGCGCAACGACGAGATCCTGGCGCAGGCCGGAAACCAGCGCGAACTCCGCCAGGACCCGACCGCGCACGCCGAGATCCTGGTTCTGCGCCAGGGCGCATCGGTGATGGGCGGGTGGCGGCTGCCGCTCACGACGCTCTACGTGACGCTCGAGCCGTGCGCGATGTGCGCCGGGGCGATCGTGCTCGCCCGGGTGCCGCGGGTCGTGTTCGCCACGGCCGACCCCAAGGCGGGAGCCGCCGGGAGCGTCCTCAACGTCCTCGACGAACCGGCGTTCAACCACCGCCCGGAGGTCGAGGGCGGCCTCCTGGCCGACCAAGCCGCAGCCCAACTCCGCGCGTTCTTCGAAGCCCGCCGCTAACCCTCTCCTCTATTGATAGCCGCACCCCCCGGGGGGCGAATCCCGCGGGTTTTCGCGCTGGTATGTCGTATGAACACACCAGCGCGAAAACTCGATGCCGTTCTGGCCAGGATCGCGGGGCGCCAGAAGGGGATCGTGACTCGTCAGCAGCTGCTCGACGCGGGGTTCAGCTCGACGGTGATCGGGGCTCGCGTCAGGTCCGGCGGACTCATTCCGCTCCACCCGGGCATCTATCTCGTCGGCCACCATGCCATGCACCCGCTCGCGTCCGAAACCGCTGCGATCTTCGCCTGCCGGCCGCGTGCGCTCCTGAGCACGCACACCGCAGGGCGTCTCATGGCACTCCCGAACGCTGCCGGCGACGACATCCACGTCACGGTGGTCGGACGCAATCGCCGGCCTCTGACCGGCGTCCGCGTGCACTCGCTCTCCCATCTCGCCCCTGGCGAGCTTCGCCGCCACCGCGGACTGCCAATCACCTCCCCTTCATTGACTTTGTTGGACCTGGCAGCTGCGCTGGATCCTCATGAGCTCGTCGAGGCCCTCAACGAAGCGCGTGTGCAGCGGCTCGTCACCAACCAGCAGCTCCTCGCGACCCTCGACGCCCACCCGGCCCGCCACGGCGCCAAGGCGCTCCGCAACCTCCTTGCCACCGAGCGGGGGCCGCGGATCGTGCGCTCGAAGGCCGAGCGGATCGCGCTTCGCGTCCTGCGCGAACACGGCCTCGAGCCCGACAAGAGCGACCACTGGATCGGCCCGTATCGGGTCGACTTCCTCTACGGGCCCGAGCGGCTCGTGGTCGAGGTCGACAGCTACACGTTCCACGCCACGCCGAAGAGGTTCGTCGACGACCGGCGGCGGATGGCGTATCTCGCCTCACGCAACTTCCAGGTGTTCCCGCTCACCTGGGACGACCTCCACACCGGCAAGGAGGCGGCGATGCGGAGGCTGCGTACAACGCGCGAGCGCCGCCGGGCGCTCCTCGAAGGCGCTTAGGCCGTCGGCGGCAGAGCCGCGAGCGCGTCGCTCAGCTCGTCCACGTCGTCGAACGTGAGCGACATCGGGTTGGCGTGGCGGTGGGCGATCATGCCGTCCGCGTCGACGATGAAAACCGTGCGCTTCGCCACCTTGAAGCGGTTCGAGTAGACCCCGTACGCCTTCGCGACGGTCCCGTCCGGATCGGCGAGGAGAGGGGTCGTCAGCCCGTGCTTCGACGTGAACGCCTCCTTCGAGTCCATGTCCTGGACCGAGATCCCGACGAACACGGCGTCGAGCTCGGCCATCTGTACGGCCGCGTCACGGTAGGCGGAGAATTGCTTCGTGCAGACTGTCGTGTCGTCGCCCGGGTAGAAGAGGAGCACCACCCGCTCCCCGCGGTGCTCGCTCAGCGTGAATGGGCCCTCGGTGCCCTCGAGGGTGAAGTCCGGAGCGCTGTCGCCGACGTCGAGTTCGCTCATCGGCGCACAGGCTACGCGGTCGCTACCGTCCCGCCCCCTTGGAATCGAGCTTCACCTCCAGCCACCGCGGCGGCTCCGGCTCGCCCATGGTCTGCCTCCACGGCTTCACCGACACCTGGCGGAGCTGGGAGCTGGTCCTGCCCGAGCTCGAGCAGCGCCACGACGTCCTCGTGCCGACGCTGGCCGGCCACACCGGCGGCCCTGCGATCGAGGGGGAGTTCAATGACCGCCTGGTCGCCGACGAGGTGGAGCGGGCGATGGACGAGGCGGGATTCGAGACGGCGCACATCGTCGGCAACTCGCTGGGCGGCTTCGTCGCGCTGCAGCTCGCCGAGCGGGGGCGAGCGAGGACCGTGGTCGTGCTCGCCCCGGCCGGGGGCTGGGCCGAGAGCGACCCCGGGTTCGAGGACACGCTCAACTACTTCAAGACGATGCAGGAGCTGCTGAAGGCCGCGGCTCCGCACGCCGAGCAGATCGTGGCGTCGCCGGAGGGGCGGCGCCGCGCGACCGAGTTCATCGCCACCAACTACGAGCACATCCCGCCGGAGCTCCTCGTTCACCAGATCCGCGGCGCGGCGGCCTGCGAGGGGTTCCTGCCGATGATCGACTACGCGATCCGAGAGGGCTGGCACCTCGACGCCGAGAGGATCACCTGTCCGGTCCGGGTGGTGTGGGGCACGGCGGACCGGATCCTGCTGTGGCCCACCGCGGCGGTGCGCTTCCGCGACGAGTGGCTGCCGAACGCGGACTGGGTCGAGCTCGAGGGGGTCGGACATTGCCCGCAGCTCGACGTGCCGACCGAGACCGCGCAGCTGATCCTCGGGTTCGCCACGGACTGAAGCGGAGAGGGTGGGATTCGAACCCACGAGGCAGCTTTCACCGCCCACGCGATTTCCAGTCGCGCACCTTAAGCCACTCGGTCACCTCTCCGGGGCCGGAGAAGCGTAGCCCGCTTAGGCCAAGGCAGGCGAGGGCCGCGGCGCCGTCCGCGCGAACTCGAGCGAGCCATCCTCGAGCGCTCCGCGGCGGAGCACGAGGATGTCGCGCGCGTAGTTCTGGTGCAGCCGCCAAGGCGCCTTCGAGCCCTGCCTCGGGAACTTGTCGATCGCGCGAAGCACGTAGCCGGAGCTGAAGTCGATGAACGGCTCCGGTTCGACCGAGGGGTCGCTGTTGCGCGGCGTCACCCGCCGGTAGCCGTGTGCATCCATGTGGTTCAGCAGCCGGCACAGATACGCGCTGGTCAGGTCGGCCTTGAGCGTCCACGACGCGTTCGTGTAGCCGACCGCGAACGCGAGGTTGGGCACGCCGCTCAGCATCATCCCCTTGTAGCCCATCGTCTCGGGAAGGGCGACCTCTTCGCCGTCGACGGCCAGCTCGAGGCCGCCGAGCGGAATCAGGTTCAGGCCGGTTGCCGTGACGATCACGTCGGCGTCGAGCTCCGCGCCGGACTCGAGCACGAGGCCGGTCTCCGTGAACGAGCGGACCCGATCCGTGACGATCGACGCGCTCCCGTCGCCGAGCGCCTCGAACAGGTCTCCGTCCGGGACCAGGCACATCCTCTGGTCCCAGGGGTTGTACGGCGGCTTGAAGTGCTCGTCGACGTCGTAGCCCGGCGGCAGGCGCCGCTCGACCCCCCTGCGGATCAGGGACTTGACCAGCCGCGGACGGCGGCGGCTGAGCTGGAACACCGCCATCTGAAGCAGGACGTTCTTCCAGCGCAGCAGCGAGTACGCCGCGCGCGCGGGCAGGATCCGGCGGATGAGGCGCGCGACCGGGTCGATCGCGGGCAGCGACACGACGTAGCTGGGCGAGCGCTGGAGCATGGTCACGTGCTCGGCGCGCTCGGCCATGGCCGGGACCAGCGTCACCGCCGTGGCGCCGCTGCCGATCACCACCACCCGCTTCCCGTCGTGGTCGAAGTCAGCGGGCCAACTTTGAGGGTGGATCAGCTCGCCGCGAAAGCTCTCGACGCCGGCGAATTCCGGCGTGTATCCCTCGTCGTAGCGGTAGTAGCCGGTGCAGGGGAACAGAAAGCCGCAGGTCAGGCTCGACGACCTCGCCCGTATCGGTGCGCTCGGCCGTCACGGTCCAGCGGGCCTCCGCGCTCGACCACTCGGCGCGGACGACCCGGTGGTGGAAGCGAACGTGGCGGTCGATCGCCGCCTCGCGCGCCGTGTCGCGCACGTAGCGGAGGATCGCCGGGCCGTCGGCGATCGCCTGGGCCTCGGGCCACGGGCGGAACGAGTACCCCAGGGTGTACATGTCCGAGTCGGAGCGGATGCCCGGATAGCGGAACAGGTCCCATGTGCCGCCGATCGCGTCGCGCGCCTCGAGCACCGCGTAGCTCTTGTTCGGGCACCGGTCCTGAAGGTGGTGCGCCGCGCCGATCCCGGACAGGCCGGCACCGACGATCAGGACGTCGAAATGGTCCCGGTTCACGGAGCTATGTCAGGGCCGGGGCGTCCGGCAGCCGCTCGAGCGCCGCGTCCCGATCCGCCTGGGAGAACTCCAGGTCTTTCAGCTCGCCCCGGTGATAGGCGTCGTAGGCCGCCATGTCGAAGTGGCCGTGGCCGCAGAGGTTGAACAGGATCACTCGTTCCTCGCCCGCCTGCGCCGCCTCCTCCGCCTCGTCGAACACGACGCGGATCGCGTGGGACGGCTCCGGAGCGGGGAGATGCCCTCGGCGCGCGCGAAGCGGACCGCCGCATCGAAGGCGTCGGTCTGCTGGATCGCGAGCGGCTCGACGATTCCCTCCTTGACGAGCGCGCAGACCGCCGGTGAGTCGCCGTGGTACCGCAGGCCGCCGGCGTGGACCGGCGGCGGCACGAAGTCGTGCCCAAGCGTGTACATCGGCATCAGCGGCGTCATCCCGACGGTGTCGCCGAAGTCGTAGGCGTAAACGCCCTGGGTCAGGGTCGGGCATGCCGCCGGCTCCGCGGCGAGGAAGCGCGTGTCCCTGCCCTCCCGGAGCTTCTCGCGGATGAACGGGAACGCGACGCCCGGCGAAATTCGAGCCGCCGCCCACGCAGCCGATGACGACGTCCGGATACTCGCCGGCGAGCTCGAGCTGCCTGATCGACTCCTGTCCGATCACGGTCTGGTGCAGGCACACGTGGCCGAGCACGGACCCGAGCGAGTAGTGGGTGTCCTCCGCGGCGACCGCCAGCTCCACCGCCTCCGAGATCGCGATCCCGAGCGAGCCGGATTGGTGCTCGGCCTGCGAGCGCCCGGCCTCGGTGAGATTGGAGGGGCTGCGGTGGACGGTCGCGTCCCAGGTCTCCATCATCGCGCGGCGATAGGGCTTCTGGTCGAACGAGACGCCGACCATGAACACCTCGCACTCGAGGTCGAACATCTGGCAGGCGAGGGCCAGGGACGAGCCCCACTGCCCGGCTCCGGTCTCCGTCGTGAGCTTGCGGATCCCCTCGGCCTTGTTGTAGTACGCCTGCGGAATGGCGGTGTTCGGCTTGTGCGAGCCGGCCGGCGACACGCCCTCGTACTTGTAGTAGATGTGCGCCGGAGTATCGAGCGCCCGCTCCAGGCGGCGGGCGCGGAAGAGCGGGGTGGGACGCCACAGCGCGTAGATCTCGCGAACCTCGTCCGGGATGGCGATCTCGGGCTCGGCCGACATCTCCTGCTCGATCAGCGCCATCGGGAAGAGCGGCGCCAGGTCCTCGGGGCCGAGCGGTTCCTTCGTTCCGGGGTGGAGCGGCGGGTGGGGCGGCGGGCCGAGATCCGCCATCAGGTTCGTCCAGGTCGTGGGGATCTCGGACTCGGGCAGCAGGTACTTGGTCGGCGCGCTCATCGCTGCGATTCTAAGCGCGGGCCGCCGGGTACGATCAAATGCGATGACTCAGAATGGAACCTGGAACGTCTATCTGGCGGGCGAGATCCACTCCGACTGGCGTGATCGGATCGCCGCCGGGGTGAGCGACGCCGGACTCCCCGTCGAGCTGCTCGCGCCGGTCACCGATCACGGTGCGTCGGACGATGTGGGCGTCGAAATCCTCGGAGGTGAGGACGACAAGTTCTGGCACGACCACAAGGGAGCGGGCGTCAACGCCGTCCGGACGCAGACCATGCTCCGCAAAGCCGACGTCGTGGTCGTCCGCTTCGGCGAGCAGTACAAGCAGTGGAACGCCGCGTTCGACGCCGGGTTCGCGGCGGCGCTCGGCAAGCCGGTGATCACGCTGCACCCGCCTGAGCACGACCACGCGCTCAAGGAGATCGACCGCGCCGCGATGGCGACGGCCGAGACGCCGGAGCAGGTGGTCGAGATCCTGCGGTACGCGATCGCCAAGGACTGACGGCACCGCGCTCGTTTCCGGCGGCCGCTGAGGGGTATTCAGCGGCAATGTCACTAGCTCTACTTCTAATCGTCATCGGAATCGTGCTGGCGATCCTCGTGCACTACGCACTGGGAATCGCCTGCATCGTCATCGGCCTCGTGCTGCTGCTCTGGCCGCGGCTCACGGCCGGGCGATCGGCCCGAGTCTGAGCGCGGGCCGGGCGGTGCTTTCAGCCGCCCGGCGCCCGCCTTCGGCCCTCCGGCGCCGCTAGCCTCTCTCATCCACCTGGAGGGGTGGCAGAGCGGTTGAATGCGGCGGTCTCGAAAACCGTTATGGGCGTTTCTCGTCCATCGAGGGTTCGAATCCCTCCCCCTCCGCTTCAGAGCTTGGCCCACGCCCGATTGGCGCAACAACCCGGCCGTCAGAGGCCGTCGACTCGGTAGACGTCTCCGGTGACCGACACGACGTACGCGGTGGCTCCGACGAACTCCACCGACGTGGGCCGGTCCAGCACGAGTTCCTGGCCGCGGCGGTCCACGACCGGCGTCAGGTCGCCGTGACGTCCCACGACGACCAACCGGCCCGTGTCCGGCAGGGCCCGGGAGCCCTCACCGACACCATCCCACTGACCCTGTGAGAGTCCGTAGAGCTTGCCGTGCGGTCCCCGCTCGACGTCGATGAGCATGCTCGCCCCGCTGGCTACCTCGCGCGGCTCCCGTCCCGCGCGCAGGGCGACGACTTTGCCGTCCTCGGGGTGATGGGGGATCGGGCCCATTTGGGTGACGAAGACGCGGCCGAAGGCCGTCTCGAGTCCGGTCGGCACCACGTTCCCGAACGTGGCGACCTCGTGGATCGAACCGTGCCGGTCGACCCACAGCACCCGGTTGTGGTGCCCGTCGGTCACCAGGAACCCGCCGCGGTAGGGCTCCAGCGCGAAGTGCACGCCGGTGTCGACGAAGAACGCCGGCTCCGGCGGGTTGTCCACCGACCATTGGCCGAGATCGGCGACGAGCGTGTTCGACCCGTCGCGTTCGATCCGGTAGAGGCCGTTCTTTGCCTCCGGATCACCGAACGGTTCATCCGAAGATCGTGCCGCTCACGAGCGTGACGAGCACGTACGCCGTGCGACCCGCGAAGGCGACGTCGACCGGTCCCCCGATGTCGACACCCGGGAACGCCTTCGGTGGCAGCCCGTCGGCGTACGTGGTCACTCGTCCGGAGCGGCGGTCGATGCGCAGCACCGCACCGGCCACGCCGTCCGTGACATAGAGCGCCCCGTCGGGACCGATCGTGCTCCCGGTGACGAAGTCGTCGCTGCCGAACTCGGCCAGTCGCGTCACCACCGGACCTCTCCGGTCGTGGGCGCTGACCGTCGGCGCGGCCACCGCGGCCGCCAGTCCAGCTGCGGCGATGAACAGAGCCGATCCGACGCACGAAAGCCATAGGTCGCCCTTCTCGTGGGTCGCTACGCCGAGTCGCCACATCGTCCGGACGAGTGTGGTGACCATGAAGTTCACGAGCGCGGTCTTCATAAGAGCTTCCTCTCGTGGGATTGATGATGCGCGAACCTACGAGTCGGTTGGACCTTCCGCTTCGCCCGGATCGGCCATTTCGGTGAGATGGCCGAATTCGGCCAGGCGCTCAGAGCAGGCCTGCGCGCAGAGCACCCTCCCGAAGGGCGGTATGCGCCGCCCCTGGGCGGAGCAGGCGCTCCGCCTCAGGGATCCACGCATACTGATCGCACCAGCTGCTGGCGCGGCACTCGGAGATCGCGCGATCAAAGCTCCCATCGGGGGATGGGACCTCCTCGGCGTTGCCGTAGAGCAGCGGAACGAGCGCGCGAACTCCTCCTACTGCGACGCCGGACTTCTCGCCCGACGGCCGCACCCTGGCCACCTCGTACGACGACGGGACGGTTGTCCTATTGGATGTCGAGTCCCAGCAGACGGTAGGGACAGCGCTGCCGGGTTTGCCCACGACCTGGACGACGGCACGCTTTACACCGGATGGATCACTTGTTTGCGGTGTCCGCCAGGGGACGGCCGTCCGCTGGGACGTGACCGTGGAGGCCTGGATGCGGCACGCCTGCACCGTGGCCAGCGGTGGTCTCACGCCTGAGGAGTGGGAGGAGATCGTGCCGGAACACGACTTACCTCGAGGTCTGCCCCTCCGGCTAACGGTGGCCGACCGCTTGGCCAGGCTTGAGGCCCGGGTCACGCGGCTCCAGGTCGTCAAAGTTGACAAACGGCGTCGTTCTATCCTGCCCGCTATCCCGCGCGGTAGCTGTGCGGCTCGATCAAGCGATTTCCGCGCTATCTGACTCAGCCTCGAAAACCGTTATGGGCGTTTCTCGTCCATCGAGGGTTCGAATCCCTCCCCCTCCGCTGTAGAGCCAGATCTGGCTCTGGCAAGCCCGCTTGCCTCGGTTGCTGAAGCGGGCCCCGCGCGAAGCGGCACTCTGATCCAGCTGCCAACGAGGGGCGGCCGCTGGTCATACCCTGGGCACTACTTGGATACTGTCCCGGCGGCGAAGAGCCAAACAGGCACCCGAGGACGGAGAGAGGATGTCCGCGCAGGTCGACCCTTCACACATCTTGCAGGTCGGTATGGGGTTCTGGGGCTCGAAGACTCTCCTATCGGCTGTCGAGCTCGAGCTCTTCACCAGGCTGGGAAGCGAATCGATGACGGGTCCGGAAATCGCCGAGGCGCTCGGTTTGGATGCTCGTGCGATTCCAGACTTCCCCGATGCGCTCGTCGCCCTTGAGCTGCTCGATCGCGATGGTGAAGGGAGCGAGGCGCTCTACCGCAATACCGAGGCGGGCGCCGCGTTCCTGGACAAGGCGAGCCCGGCCTATGTCGGCGGGATCCTCGAGATGGCCAACGCGCGGCTGTACGGATTCTGGGGTGATCTCACCGAGGCCTTGCAGACCGGAAGGCCCCAGAACGAGATCAAGCACACGGGCAAGCCGGTGTTCGAGGAGCTCTACAGCGACGAGGCCAGGCTCGAGCAGTTCATGAACGGGATGGCCGGGATCTCCGGGGGCCCCTTCATGGCGCTGGCGGAGAAGTTCGACTTCTCGAAGTACGACACGCTCTGCGACGTGGGCGGGGCCACCGGTCAGCTCTCGATCATCGTCGCCAATCGCCATCCCCACATGACCTGCACCAGCTTCGACCTGCCGGTTGTCGAGCCAATCGCGGCGCGAACGATCGAAGCCGCCGGGCTAAGCGAACGCGTCAAAGCGGTGAGTGGTGACTTCTTTGCCGACCCCCTACCCAAAGCGGACATCATCACGATGGGGTTGATCCTCCACGACTGGAACCTCGAGAACAAGAAGCATCTCGTCAAAGCCGCCCACGACGCGCTGCCGGAGGGTGGCGCTTTCATCGCAATCGAGAACATCATTGATGACGCCCGCCGCGAAAACGCGTTCGGGCTGCTGATGTCGCTCAACATGCTGATCGAGTTCGGCGACGCGTTTGATTTCACGGGGAGCGACTTTGCCGGCTGGTGCAAGGAGGCCGGGTTCAAAGAGATAGACGTCGTGCCACTCGCCGGTCCCACGAGCGCCGCGATCGCGTACAAGTAGCGCGTCAGCACGTTCCGGTCGCTGTCAAGCTTGGAGGATGGGCTACCACGTCATCGCGCCGGACGAGCAGAGGTGGCAAACGCGCCCACACGCCGATGGGGAGCCGGCGAGACACGTCGCCGAACTCAGCGACATCGCCGGCATGGACCATGTTCGTGCAAACGTCTGGCGATACGAATCGGGCGCAGCCGGCAGACGACACCGACACCCGACACAGGACGAGACGTTCGTTGTGCTCGCCGGGACGCTGTCCATCTACTTAGGGGAACCCCATGAGCGATGCGACGTTCCGGCAGGTGGCCTGATCCACGTGAAGGCGGGCACCGCACTGCAGAGCGTCAACCACGGCGACGTTGACCTGATCGTCTACGCCCACGGCTGGCCGCCCGAGGACCAGCACGCCGAGCTGCTTCCGTCGGCCGTCCACCACTAAGGAGGGGTAGCCGCGACCGACAGCGACCCGCCCAGCACCGACGAGGCCGACCCGCGCCCCGCGGCGGTCGCCTTCGTGACCACTGAGCACTTCGTGCTCCAGGGTGCGCGGGCCGCGACGATCGCGGAGTCGAACGGCCGGGCGAACATGTTCCTGGCGGCGGTCTCCGGCGGCCTCGTCGCCCTGGGCCTGGTGGCGACCGCAAGCAGCCTGGGAGCGGCGTTCTACGGGTTCGGCCTGGTTCTCCTTCCGACCCTGGCCCTGGTCGGGCTTGTCACCTTCGAGCGGGCGCTGCAGTCCTCGATCGAGGACACCGAGTCCGCGCGCCGGATCGCCCTGCTGCGCGGCTACTACTTCAAGCACGCGCCGGAGATCACTCCGTACCTGCTGAGCGTCCCGCCCGCGGAGCGGCTCCTGATGCAGCGGGTCCCCGGCGATCGCTGGCAGGGATACCGGACGGTCGCCGGCATGGTCGCGATGATCACCGCGGTGCTCGCCGGCTCGACCGCGGCTCTCGCGGCGATCCTGATCTTCGATCACTCGCTGGCCGCGGCCGTGATCTCAGGGACGCTGGTCGCGGTTCCCGTCATGATCGCGATGATCCGCCACCAGGATTCAGCCTGGGAACGCGCCGCTGCCGAGCCGCTCGGCCCCGGCGAGGATTGAGTCGGGCGAGCGATGAGTTGGTGGCAGCGTCGCGCGCACAAACCTGTGTGCGCGTCTACGTCGTCCAGCGGAAGCCGGCCGCGTCGGGGCGCGGTGCCAGCGGGCTGGCCGGCAGCTCGCCCGTCGGGTCGTCCTCGTTGTAGGCGCTCGGCGCCACGTCGTTGGGCGCGTCGGCGTGGAACAGCGCGGCCAGCAGCTCGATCTGCCCGCGGCCGACGCCCAGCTCCCCCATCCCGCCGCCGTACATCGGCCGCCGCTCCCGCGCGCAGCGCGCGTACACCTCGAACAGCGCACGCAGGCTGCCGATGCGCGACGGCTTGACGTTCACCACGCGCGCCGGAAGCGGCGTCGCGCCGATGTCCTCGGCGCTGCGGATCGGCGCGTCGTAGGAGACGCGCTCGACGTGATCGCCGAGCCGCCGCGCGATCTCGGGCAGGTCGTGCGGATCCTCCAGGTACGCGTCCGGGAACGCCGCGAGCACGCGGTCGTACAGCGCGCCCAGCGCCTCCGGATCCTTCACCTCGAAGCCGTACTGGCCTTTGAAGTCGATCGTGTCGACCGCGCCGGTCGCCGCGACCTCGTCGACGAGCGCGGGCGACCAGGTCGCCTCCGCGTCGAGCTTGAAGCGCACGCCCGGCGAGCGGGCGAGCCGCCGGCGCACCGGCTCGATCGAGGGCTGCTTGCCGAGGCCGAGCGAGTTGACGAAGCGCACCGGCCGCGGCTCCAGGCCGAGCACGTCGTGCAGGGAGCGGCCGGCCTGGCGCAGCGCGAGGTCCAGCGCCGCCGACTCGAACGCCCAGTTGCGACAGCGCCGCGCCGCGTCCCACTCCGGCGGCTTCGCGGCCACGGTCGAGCGTCGCGAGATGGTCGGAGAAGCTCGCCAGCGTCCACTCGCCCTCGAGCGCGCAGCGCGGGCCGCGCCTCGTGCAGCGAGGTGCCGTCCTCCTCGTCAGCGAGACGTCCTCGCCGAGCCCGTCGGCGCCGGCGCCGACCAGCCGCACGTGCGTCGTCACGCGCTGGAACTCGTGGGCGAGGACGGCGTGCAGCCGGTCGTACTCGCACGACTCGACGACGAGCGGCAGCTCCGCCAGCCGCGGCCAGAGCGATTCCATGTGAGCCATCGCCGCAGCCTCAGTCGGCCGTGGCCGTTGCGTACTGCGGGCGCCCGGCGGGCCGGTAGACCTGGATCGATCACCCCCCGGGAGTGGGCCGCGAGTCGACCAGGTCAAGCGCTATGTCCGGGCCGGTGTCGGGGAACAGCCGCGTGCCCTGGCCGACGACCACGGGGACGGTGAGCAGGTTGATCTCGTCGACGAGGTCGTTATCGAGCAGCCAGCGGATCAGGGCGCCACTGCCGTGCACCTGCAGCTCGCCTCCCGGCTTGGCCTTCAGCTCGCCGATGGCCGCCGCGACGTCTCCGGAGAGGACGGTCGTGTCGCCCATTGCGGGTCGGTGAGCGTGGTCGATGCGACGTACTTGGGCTGCGTGTTCAACGCGACTGAGATCGGGTTGTCGCCCTGATCTTCCCCCAGGTGCCGGTTCCCCAGTAGCCGGCAAAGATCTCGTAGGTCCGCCGGCCGAACAGGAAGGCGTCGGCGCGCTGGAAGGTCTCGTCGAGGAACGTGGCGGCCTCGCCGCCGAACAGCGGTATGGCCCATCCGCCGCGCTCGAATCCGCCCTCGCGGTCCTCATCCGCGCGCCGCCGTGTCCCTGCATCACTCCATCGACGGAGACATGCGTGATGGTCGTCAGTTTCATGGGGTCGTCCCTTCTCTCGTGGTGGTCTTGTTCGCTATGACCACAGCGAGGCGGGGATCTCATCGGTCGAGCGTGCCAGCGACGAGGCGTGGAGTGGTCCGGCTCAGGCCGACGAGCTCGCGACCGCGACCTCCTGCTCGAGGCGCTCGCAATACGCCAGTGGGAGCTGCGCTCGGATCGTCGTGCCGCCGCCGGTCGAGCTGGTCACCTCGAAGGCGCCGTCCAGAGCGCTGACCCGGTCGGCGAGTCCTCCGAGCCCGGAACCGCTCGTGTCGGCGCCGCCCGTTCCGTCGTCACTCACCTCCACGACCACCGACTCGCCCTGGAGCCGAACGCGCACGCCCGCGCGACTGCACTCGGCGTGCTTCGTCGCGTTCGTGAGCGCCTCGGCCACCACGAAGTAGGCCGTCGTCTGCAGCGGGAGCGCGACGCGGTCGCAGCCTGGGTCGGCCTCGAGCTCAATCGGCATCGGTGCCCGCTTCGCCAGCGCGTCGAGAGCGGCGGTGAGACCGCGCTCCGTGAGCACGCTCGGATGGATCCCTCTCGCGAGCTCCCGGAGTTCCGTCAGGGCCTGGTCGAGCTCGGTCCGCGCGGTCGCCAGTCCCGTGGCGACGACCGAGCCGTCGCCCACGCTCTCCTGCAGGAGGCGTAGGTTGAGGGCCAGCGCGACGAGCCGCTGCTGCGCGCCGTCGTGGAGGTCGCGCTCGATGCGCCTCCGCGCGGCGTCTCCCGCGGCGACGATCCGCGCGCGGGAGGTCGCGAGCTTCTCGCGCGCGTCCGCGTCCGCGAGCGCCGCCGTTACCAACTCGGCGAAGCCGCCGATCCGCTGCTCGGTGTCCGCGGGGAAAGCGCGGGCTTGCGCGCTGGTAGCCATGATGCTTCCCCACATGCGGCCCGCGACGTTGATCGGCGCGCCGACGACGGAGAGCATGCCCGCTTCGCGCAGCCGACCGGCGAGTTCGCCTCGCACGCCCGTGTAGTCGTCGACCCGCTGCGGCTGGCCGGTCGCGAACACCTTCCCGGTCACCGTCTGCGGATCGACCGGGACCCGCTCGCCCACCGGGAAGGACGGCTCGCCGCTCGAGGCCCACGCCCCGACCACGGTCGCCTGCCCGTCGTCGTCGTAGCGGATCATGTCGGTGCTCTTCACGCTGAGGACGCCGCCGAGCTCCTGACACACGCGATCGAACAGGGTGCCGGCCGGAGTGTCCTGGGCGACCATCGTGGCGACCCGCCGCAGCGCAGCCTGCTCGTCGAGCAGTTCCTGAAGGCGCGCAGGGTTACCGTCTTGGGTCATCCCGGTGTTCGAACGTAGCAGTCCGGTTCCGGGGGCTCGATTGGGGTCGGCGAAAACGAATCTGCCAAAATCGGGTCAGGTTTACGGATAAGGACAATCAGGCAAGAGGAGGCCGAAAATGGCGCTCACGATTGGCGACACCGCACCCGACTTCGAGGCGGTGACCACCGAGGGGACGATCAACTTCCACGACTGGATCGGTGACTCCTGGGCGGTCCTGTTCTCCCACCCCCGCAACTTCACCCCGGTCTGCACCACGGAGCTCGGATACATGGCGAAGATCGAGCCCGACTTCGCGAGCCGCAACACCAAGATCATCGGCATCTCGGTCGACCCGATCGAGAACCACGAGCAGTGGGCCGAGGACATCGCCGAAACGCAGGGCTCCGCTCCGAACTATCCGATCATCGCCGACTCCGACTTCGCGGTCGCGAAGGCCTACGGGATGCTGCCCGCCGACGTCAGCGGCGATCCAACCGAGCGGACCCCGGCGGACAACCAGACGGTCCGGAACGTCTTCGTGATCGGCCCGGACAAGAAGATCAAGCTGATCCTCGTCTATCCGATGACGACCGGCCGCAACTTCGACGAGGTGCTCCGCGTGATCGACTCGCTGCAGCTGACCGCGAACCACAAGGTCGCGACGCCGGTCAACTGGCAGCCGGGCGAGGACGTGATCATCGCCGGCTCGGTTTCCGACGACGAGGCGAAGCAGAAGTACCCGGATGGCTGGGACGCCCCCCGGCCCTGGATGCGGATCGTCTCGCAGGACAAGGCCGAGGCGAGCTGAGCCTCACGCTCGAGCACATCCGTGCCGCCGCGTCCCGCCTGGAGGGCGTCGCGCGGCGGACTCCGGTGCTCGGCTCGCCCGAGCTCGACTGGGCTGCGGGCACCGTCGTGTCCATCAAGCCCGAGTGCCTCCAGCGGACGGGCTCGTTCAAGTTCCGCGGGGCCTACAACGCCATCTCCTCGCTCGACCCCGATGAGCTGGCACGGGGTGTCGCGGCGGTCTCGTCGGGAAACCACGCGCAGGCCGTCGCGCTCGCGGCGAAGCTCCACGGCGCCCAGGCGACGATCGTCATGCCATCGGATGCGGTCCGCGTGAAGCGAGAGGCGACCGCAGCCCACGGCGCCGAGATCGTCATGTATGACCGCTACGCGGAGGATCGCGAGGCCCTCTTCCGCGACCTCGTGGCGAAGCGCCGGCTCCATCCGATCCATCCGTTCGACGATCCGCAGGTGATGGCCGGGCAGGGGACGGTCGGCCTCGAGCTGCTGGAGGATGCCGAGGCCCTCGACACGGTGGTCGTGCCGGTATCGGGTGGCGGCCTGATCTCGGGATGTGCGACCGCCGTCAAGGCGCTTGCGCCCGAGACCGCGATCGTCGGCGTCGAGCCGGCGACCGGCGACGACGTCGCGCGGTCGCTTACGGCGGGCGAACGGGTTTCGATCCCGGTGCCGCGGACGATCGCGGACGGGTTGCAGGCGACGAGCCCGGGAGAGTTGACCTTCGGCGTCATCCGTGACCTCGTCGACGAGGTGGTGACGGTCAGCGACGAGGAGATCGCCGCGGCGATGCGGGCCTGTCTCGACCATCTCGGCCTCGTCGCCGAGCCGAGCGGAGCGACGGCGCTTGCGGCCGTGCTCAGTGGCCGCCTGGCGCTCGACGCCCGCCGGATCGGGGTGATCGTGAGTGGCGGGAACGTCGACCCCGAGTCCTTCGAGGATCTCGTGGGGCGGCCGATGCCCGCCCGCCCCGACCAGGGCGGGGGACCCCTGGCCCTGGCTTAGTCCCGGCTTCCCGTTCGTGGGCTGAGCGCGCCCGCGCCGGTGGCGCGACGAACGGCTCTGGGCGCCAGGATGCGCGCCGCCGCCGCGAGCCAGTACGGGCGCGGGACGTATCGCTCGGCCTTGCCACCGGGGCCCACGTCGATGATCGCCTCTGCGACCTTGTCGGGCGTGGAGAGCGCCCAGCGCGTGATCGCCCGGGCGCGTAGCTCGGTTTGCGGGAACCCCTCCGTGGTGACGAAGCCGGGGAGGACCAGGCCCACGTGCACGCCGTGCGCTCGTTCCTCGGTGTGAAGCGCGTCGCTCCAACCGGCGAGCGCGAACTTGCTGGCCGAGTAGCCGCCCGACTTGCCGCGCGCGACCCTGCCCGCGGTGCTGGCGACGTTCACGATCGCGCTCGGCGCCGACCGCCTCAGGAGCGGCAGGAGGGCTTCGGTGAGGCGTACCACCGCGTCGAAGTTCAGTTCCATGTGGCGCCGCACGTTCTCCCAGCCGGCGTCGCCGAAGCGCCCCCGCCAGGCAGCGCCGGCGTTGTTCACCAACAGGTCGAGGCGCCCGTGCTCGTCCTCGACCCGCTCGGCGACCCGAGCGGGAGCGTCATCGGCGGTGAGGTCCGTGACGAGGACGGACGCGCCGCCCAGCTCCTCCGCGAGCCGGCGGAGCCGATCCTCTCTCCGCGCGACCAGGACCAGGCTCGTGTCGGGCTCGCGGGCGAGCCTGCGGGCCGTCGCCTCGCCGATGCCGCTCGACGCGCCGGTGACCAGGGCAACCACGCGCCCAATCTAGAAGATGGCGGGTACCGTGGTGCGATGGCCGGGGTGGTGAGAGCGGGGATCATGTCGGCGGGCACGAGCCTTCTGTTCGGCCTGCTGCTCGCCGCGCCCGCGCCCGCGCTACCAACCGTGATCCGTGCCGGAGGTCCCAGCGCGCCCGAGGAGCGCAAGATTGCGATCGTCGTCTCGGACCGCGACCTGCGGGGCCGGCGGTTCACAGTGCGGCCGGCGGCCGGCGGCACGGTGCTCATGCGCGGCAGGCTCCGCCGGGCGCCCGGCGGATCGGCCCCGTGGCGGCGCGCCTACCGCGCGGATCTCAGCGCGGTCGACGAGCCAGGCGCGTACCGGGTGCGCGTCGGCGCCGTCAGTTCGCGCCCGTGGGTGGTTCGACCGAACGGGTCTCGCGAGGTCATCGACCACATCCTCGGTTTCCTGCGCGCGAACCGTGACGGCCTCGAGCCCTCAACCGTCCACGGCCCGGCCCATCTGAACGACGCGATCGTCCACCCGGGTTCGCCCGTGCACGGGGGCGAGCACTTCGATCTCAGCGGGGGCTGGATGGACGCGGGCGACACCCTGCACTTCACGCAGACCACGGCGTTCGTCACCGCGGTGCTCGAGGCCGGCGCCCGCCTCGCCCCCGCTGCGGCGCCGGAGCTCGAGGCCGAGGCCGACGTCGGCGTGCGGTGGCTCCAGGCCGCTCACCCGGAGCCTGACCTGTTCATCGCGCAGGTGGCGGATCGCCGGGATCACCTGCACGGCTTCCGCGATCCCGACGAGGACGACGAGAGCCCGCTGCCGGGGATCGGCACCCGGTTCGCGTACCACGCCGTGGGCGGTGACCTGGGCGGCAAGTCCGCTGCCGCCCTCGCCCTCGCCTATCTGCGCACCGGCGACTCTGCCCTGCTGACCGCTGCCGAGGAGTGGTACGCGGCCGGGCGGGACGCAGCCAGCTCCGCTCCGAAGCTCCGCAACGCCGGTTATCCGGGGTATGCGGCCGACTTCTATTTCACTCCCAACTGGAAGGACTCGATGGCCTCCGGCGCCGCGGAGCTCTACCGGGCGACCTGCGCGGCCGGGTCGTGCGAGCCGGGCTACCAGGACGACTTCAAGCGGTACGCCGGCAGCCCGCAGTCCGGCGCGTATGCCGCCCTGGGCGCGGTCGACGACTTCGCCTCGTTCGGCGCGGCCGAGGTCTGCGGGGCATTCGGGGAGCCGGGACCGTTCGACGCCGAGGCGCGAGGGATCGGGTGCCGGCTGCTGGCTGAGAACGGCCGCATCGCCACCCGCCAGGCGCGCCGCAACGCGTTCGGGATGCCGGGCTATTTCACCTGGGGCACCACCGCGCAGAACGGTGCGGCCGGAGCGCTGGCGGCGCTCGCGACGGTGGCGCCGCGCCCGCCTGCGGGGGCATGCCGGGTGGCTGCCGGCGCCCGGGACTGGCTGCTGGGCCGGAACCAGTACGGCGCCAGTTTCGTAGCCGGCTACGGCCCCCGCGCCCCGCGCCATCTCCACCACTGGGCCACCCTGATCGGACCTGGCCTGCCTACCGGCGCGGTGGTCGGCGGCGTTGCCCTCAGGCGCGAGGTGAGGGCGGAGGGCTTCGCCGCCCGCAACCGGTTCGCCTCGCGCCGGCTCGTCTACGAGGATCGCCGCGCCAACTACGTGACCTCCGAGCCGGGCATCGACTACGCCGCCGCCTCGGTCCTGCTCCTGGCGGCACTCGACGGCCGCTGCTGACAGCCGCCTCGGCTTGCCGCCTGCGAATCCGACCCCTCGGGTCAGGATTCGCTCAATCCTGTTAGGGTCGCCACATTAGGCGACCCTAACTCAAGCGTGGAGGACCTGACCGGATGAAGCTTGGACATGTATTGGGTGAGCGACGCAAGTCGCGAACGCGGGTTCACCCCCGCGGTAGGGGAGTTGCATTGGCGATCGTGGCCGCAGGGACGGCGCTGTCGCTCACGGCATGCGGGGACGACGACGATGAGGCGACGGACGAGCCGGCGGCGGTTGACGCGGGCGGCGAGCTCGGCGCGATCAAGGCCTATCTGACCGAGCACTGCGCCGAGCTGCGCCGAGCAGACCGGAGATCCTGAAGGAGCAGGGCGAGCGCTACTACGAGCTCGCCGAGGCGGCCGACTTCGACTACGAGCGCGATGCTGAAGGAGAACCGCGACGAGGTCGAGGAGATCCTGGCCGACGCCAAGGACGCGTACAGTCGCCGCGAACCCCGCCTACGAGGAGATGGAGGGCATCGTCGCGGGCGTGCCGCGGCTGGCCCAGTACGACGTCGACATCGACGCCGGCGCCGACGCGTCCGACCCCGAGAACGCCGTCTCGTTCAGCCTCGAGCTGCCCGACGGCGAGACGCTGAAGCAGCCCGGCAACCTCTTCTTCGTCACCGAGACCTCGCTGTACGGCACGAACCCGGACTTCCTCGCCAAGGGCGTCGACGCAGGACGTCGACGGCGACGGCAAGGAGGAGTTCGGCGAGGGCGTCCCGGACGCGAACATCTACGTCGCCGCGGTGCGCGAGTTCGACGAGCATGGCGGACGTCGCTCGACGCGGACGCGCAGGAGTTCGAGCCGACGCCGTCCGACGCGTTCACGGCGATCACCGTGATGACGCCGACGATGAGCGAGTACTTCGAGGCCTGGAAGAACTCGCGCTTCATCGCCGGCGAGGATGCGACCGAGCTCGGCTTCGTCGCGGCCTCGCGCCTCTCGGACATCGCCGACATCCTCGAGGGGATCGTGTTCACCTACGACGAGATCGAGCCGCAGATCGCCGAGGAGTCGCCGCAGCAGGCCGAGCAGACCGGCAAGGCCCTGAAGGACCTGCTCGCCTACGTCGAGGACATCCGCGACCGCGAGGACGAGCGGCAAGAAGTTCACCGCCGAGCAGGCGGACACGCTCGGCTCCGAGGCACAGCGCCAGGCCGAGGCGATCGCCGGCCAGGTGACGCAGGCCGCGCAGCGGCTCGGGATCGAGCTGCAGGAGGCATAGGCCTGGGTCCGGCCCCAGGAAACGCCGTGGCCGGATCCGCTCCGGATCCGGCCGCGCCCGGCGGCGGTCGTCGCGTTGCTTGCCGCGACGATCGCCGCGTTCGCGTGCCCGACGGGCGCCGAGGCGACGCCGCCGTGGCGGGCGGCCGAGACAGGTCCGCGCGTCCCTGTTCGAGGCGCAGACCGCGCCTGCTGCTCGACGGCGGCGCCGGCGAGCCGCCGCTGGCGGCGGCGCGCGCGGGCGGTCGACGGACCGCTCGAGTCGCGATCTCGCGCGCGTCGCGCCCCAGGAGCTGCGCGACCTGCGGGCGGCGATGGCGACGCCGCCGAGCGGCCGTCGCCGCGGGCGACGAGACGGCGTTGGCGGCCGCCCGGGGGCGCGCGGTCGGCGGCGCTGCGCCGCGGGGCGTTCGCCGTGGTCGTCGCGGCGGCCGAGCCGCGGCGACGCGCGCGACCGCTCGCAGCTGGCTGCTGATCCGCGACTTCCGCGCAGGCGACCCGCTTCACGCGGCCCGGGGTCGACGCGACCACCGCCCTCGACGCGCTCGCCGCGGGCGAGATCGAGCCGCGCGAGCAGCGGTCACCCAGGTCCGCAAGGACCTGCTCGACGCCTACCAGGCGCGCCTCGGCGACTACCTCGACGAAGCGGAGCAGGAGCACGAGCGCGGCTTCGGCCCGGCGCTCGGCCGAGTCGGCGGCGCTCGTGCGCGGCTACTGGCGGATCCTCGCCTCCGAGTACGAGGCAGCAGCGGAGCGCCGAGGCGTCGAGGCGAGCGACCGAGACTTCGCCGCACTGGAGCAGGCGGCGGTGGCAGGGCGACGGCGCGGCGTTCGCCCGGCGCCAAGACGCCGTGCCGCGACGACCTCGACGGCTTCACCGCCGCGCCGTTCACGCCCGAGGAGCAGGCGCGCCGGGCGCGCGCAGCTGACCCGGTTCCTCGACCTGGTCCCGATCGAGTACGACGACGGCACGGAGGACGGGCGAGGTCACGATCCCGTTCGAGCTGCAGGAGGCGCGTCGCGTTCATCGGACGGTGCCCAGGACGCGCTCGAACGACCTCGAGGCGACGCTGGACGAGCGTCGACCCCGGCGGCGTTGCGATCAGTCGAGGCCCGTTCGCAGAGCTCCGCGAGCTACGCGCGCCGAGGCCCAGCGAGGGCGGCGAGGTCGCCCCGCTCGAGGACGTCGAGGCGGCGCACGACGAGGCCGGCGACGACCCTCGACGCGGATGTTCCCGCGGAGTGGAAGGAGTCCAGCGACGAGGCGGACTTCGACCTGATCGACATCAGCCTCGACCAGATGGAGGCCGCCGTCTCCGCCGTCCGAGCGCGAGCAGGCCGAGCAGGCGCGCCTGAGCGCCTACGCCTTCTTCGAGTTCGGTCCCGAGATCAAGCTCCGGGCGTTCGACCCGCGCTGGTCACCGAGGTCGAGGGCCTGGTCTGGTACGGCGCCCGAGGCGAGGACGGCCTCGCCGAGCTGATCGCCGACGAGCGCCGGTCTCCGAGGTCCGCGAGACGCGGCTCGTCGCTCGACGAGGCGCTCGATGAGGCGCGGGCGACGACGGGCGAGGGCGCGAGCGAAGACGACGGTGATCACGAACGCCGCGATGATCGTCTTCCGGGAGGGCCTCGAGGCGATCCTGATCATCGCCGCGATCACGGCGAGCATGGTCGGCGCCAACCGGCGGCCTGCGGCAAGCCGATCCTGCGGGGTGCGCTGCTCGCGCTGCCCGCGAGCGTCCTGCTCTGGTTCGTCGCCCAGCTGGTCCTCGACGCGTTCTCGCAGTACGGGGAGAAGCTGGAGGCGGTCGTCGGCCTGATCGCGATCGGGGTCCTGCTGTTGGTCTTGAACTGGTTCTTCCACCGCGTCTACTGGACCGAGTGGATCGCGGGGCACCGCAAGCGCGGCAAGGCGCTGGCCGCGGACGTCGGAGCGGCCGGCGCTGCGGGGGCGGCGACGGTCGTCGGCCTCTACATGCTGGGGTTCTCGAGCGTCTTTCGCGAGGGCTTCGAGACCGTGCTCTTCCTGCAGGCGCTGCAGCTCAGCTCGGGCACCGGGGTCGGTCCTGGCCGGGGTCGAGCCTGGGCCTGGTCGCCACGGCCGTCGTCGGCGCCGTGACGTTCGCGCTGGAGCGACGACTCCCCTACAAGCGGATGCTGGTCGTCACGGGGGTGCTGATCGCACTCGTGCTGGTGGTCCTCGTCGGCAACACCGTTCGCACGCTGCAGGGGGTCGGCTGGCTCTCGATCACGCCGCTCGACGTGGAGTTCCCGCTCTGGATGGGCACCTGGCTCGGCGTCTTCCCCACGGTCGAGACGCTGCTGGCCCAGGTCGGAGCGCTTGCCTTCGTGATCGGCAGCTACTTCGCGGCCGAGTGGTACCGCAAGCGCCGCGTCCGCCGTGTGGCAAGCGAGTCCCCGGACTCCAAGCCCGAGCCCGCGGTGCCCGAACGTGACGAGGAAACCGGGCCGCCGGAGCCCGCGATCCGACCTGATCGCGAGCGCGAGACCGTGGCTCGCATGACCCGCAACCGTCCGTGAGCGGGAACGTGGACGCTCTCTGCGGGACGACCGCCCTCGCGTCCCCGCGCTCACCGCTTGCCGACGAGCAGCCGGCATGACCTGGCAGCATTGACGCCATGGAGGCGAGCCCGGCTCCGACCGCCGACGAGCTAGACCACCTGAGCGACACGGTCGTCGGAACGGTCACGCTCCGGGCTGCCGATCTGGGGCGCCAGCGCGACTTCTACGAGCGGGCGATCGGACTCGAGGCCGCGCGAGGAGGGTCCGACCAGCGTCGAGTTGACCGACGGCGACGGTCGGAGCCTGATCAAGCTCGACTCTTCCACAGCGGACGGCAGCGGGCCGTTCTCCCACCCGCACACCGGGCTCTTCCACAACGCCTTTCGGTACCCGGACCGCCCGGCGCTCGGCGCGGCGGTGCGGCGGACCGTCGAGCTGGCGCCGGTCTTCGAGGGTGCGTCGGATCACGGCGTGTCCGAAGCCGTCTACTTCCGCGACCCGGAGGGGAACGGCGTCGAGCTCTACCGCGATCGCCCGTACGAGCAGTGGCCCGTGGCGGGAGAGGGCAAGGTCGGGATGTACACAAGACCGCTCGACCTGGCGGCGCTGATCAGCGAGGCGGCCGACCACGAGCTTCCCGCCCGTTGCGACATCGGCCACATCCACCTGCAGACCGCAAACGTCGAGGCGACTGCCGAGTTCTGGCGGGACGTATTCGGCCTGGATGAGCGCCAGCGCTTCGGCCCGCAGGCGGTGTTCCTTGCCGAGGGCCTCTACCACCACCACATCGGCGCCAACACCTGGCACTCCGCGGGCGCCGGGCCGGCGCCACCGGACCGCCCTGGATTGCATTCGTTCGAGTTGCGCCTGCGCTCGGCCGACCGCGTCGACAGGGCGGCGGCACGGCTCGAGGAGGCCGGCATCAAGGTCGTTGCCGACGGCGACCATGTGACCTTCCTCGACCCCGATTCGAACCGCGTCCTGATCCGGGCCCGCTAGCGCGCCACGCGTGGGAGCATGGTGGGGACGTGACCCCCACCACGATCGACCGGCGCGTGCTCGAGGCGGAGCTCAACGCGGTCGGACGGCGCCTGACGGGCGCGTCGCGAGCTCTCCAGCGGCCGGTTCGCGCGCTGGACGAGCGAGCGATGCGCCTCGCCTCCCGCGACCGGGAGTTGCGCGCGGCCCTCTTCCGCCTGGTGGACGTGACCCCCGCCACCCGCGGCCTGGACGACCTCGGGCGCCATCTCGCCGGTCTGATCGGAGAGCTCGAGGAGACGCCCGTCGCACTCGAGAAGGCGATGAGCGCGGCCCACACGAAGGCCGGCCGGATGGCCCTGGGAGCGGCGGTCGCCGCCGGCGTGCGCCACATGTCGCACCGGTTCATCGTGGGGACCTCGGCCCACGAGGCTCGCGGCGAGCTGCGCAGGATGTGGGAGGGCGGAATCGCCAGCACCGTGGATCTGCTCGGCGAGGTCACGGTCGCGGCGGCCGAGGCGGATGCCTACCGCGACCGCTGCCTCGAGGCTCTCGAGCAGCTCGCCTCGGCCTGCGCCGACCTCCCCGAGCGCGACGTGCTCGAGAGCGACTCGCTGGGCCCCATCCCGCGCGCGAACCTCTCCGTCAAGGTCTCGGCGCTGACCCCGCTGCTCCGACCCGAGGCGCCCGAGCGGGGCGCGGCCGACGCGGCGACTCGGCTTCGCCCGCTGCTCGCGCGCGCCCGGGACCTCGGCGCTCACCTGCACCTGGACATGGAGTCGCTCGACACGCGCGAGGCCACGCTCGACGTGATGTTCCGCCTGCTCGACGACGACGAGTTCCGCGGCGGGCCGTCGGCCGGACTCGTGCTGCAGGCGTATCTGCGCGATTCGCCGGCCCAGCTCGAGCGCGTGGTCGAGTGGGCGGCCGCTTCCCCGCGCCGGCCGGCGCCCACGATCCGGCTGGTGAAGGGCGCGTACTGGGACCACGAGATGGTCGAGGCGCGGCCGACGGCTGGCCCGTGCCGGTGTTCGAGCGACAAGGCCGAGACCGACGCCAACTTCGAGCGCTGCCGCGCGCCTGCTCGACGACCGCCCGGCGAGGTCCGCGCCGCCTTCGGCAGCCACAACCTGCGCTCGCTCGCCTACGCGATCGCCGCTGCACCGGCGCCGAGGGCTCAGCCGACGCGACCTCGAGATCCAGATGCTCCACGGCATGGGCGAGACCTCCACGCCGCTTCGCGCCGATCGGGCTGCGCGTGCGCGTCTACGCGCCGGTCGGTGAGCTGGTGCCGGGGATGGCCTACCTCGTGCGCCGGCTGCTCGAGAACACGTCGAACGAGTCGCTTCCTGTCGCGCGCAGGCTTCGCGGCGTGCCGCTCGACGAGCTCCTGGCCCCGCCGTGACCTCCGCCTGCCGCGCCGCGCCGGCGCTGCCGCCGTTCAGCGAACGAGCCGATCCTCGAGCTGCGCCGGCGGCCGCTCGACGCGAGGCGCTGACGGACGCGCTCGCGCGGCGCTCGACGGCGCGACCCTGCCGCTGGGCGGTGCCGGCCCTGATCGACGGCGAGCGGGTCCGACGGCCGGCATCGAGTCCGATCGACCCGGCGCTCCGACCGGCTCGTCGCGACCGCGGGCGCGCGCCGGCGAGCGACGAGGTCGCCGGCCGCGGTCGGTGCGCGCGGCGGGGCCGGTCCCGCGTGGAGCGGCCGGCCGGCGGCCGAGCGCGCGGCGATGCTGGTTCCGGGCCGCCGGACTTGGCTGCGCCAGCGGCGCCTGAGCTCGCGGCCCTCGAGGTGTTCGAGGCGGGCAAGCCGTGGCGGAGGCGGACGCCGACGTCTGTGAGGCCATCGACTTCTGCGAGTACTACGCCGCGGGATGCTGCGGCTCGAGCGCGGGCGGCGACCTGTCCAGCTCCGCCGGGCGAGACGCAACTCGATGCACTACGTACGCGCCGGGGCGTCGGCGGTGGTCATCGCGCCGTGGAACTTCCCGCTCGCCATCCCGACCGGGATGACTGCCGCCGCCCTGGTGACCGGCAACACCGTCATCCTGAAGCCGGCGGAGCAGACGCCGGCCTGCGCGTCCGGCTCGTCGAGGCGCTGCTCGAGGCGGGTTGCCGCCCGGGCCTGGCGCTCGCTGCCCGGGTACGGCGAGGAGGTCGGCGCCGCGCTGGTCGCGCACCCCGGCGTCGCCTTGATCGCGTTCACGGGCTCGCGGCCGGTCGGGCTGGAGATCATCGAGGCGGCGGCCGAGACGCCACCCCGGGCAGCGCCACGTCAAGCGGGTGGTCGCCGAGATGGGCGGGAAGAACGCGTGATCGTCGACGCCGACGCCGACCTCGACCAGGCCGTCCCCGCGTCGTCGCGCTCGGCGTTCGGCTACGCCGGCCAGAAGTGCTCGGCGTGCTCCCGTGTGCTCGCTCACGAGGCGGTTGCGGACCAGCTCACGGAGCGGCTGGCCGGCGCGATCGCGACGCTCGAGGTCGGTCAGGCGGAGCGTTTCGGCGCCGACCTGCCGCCCGTGATCGAGCGCGAGGCGGCCCAGCGCGTGGATCGCTACCGCGACGCGGCTGCCGTGGAGGGGCGGCTCGCGACGGTGGGCGGGGAGGTGCCCGCGCAGGGGTGGTTCTGCCCGCCCGCGCTGGCTGCCGACCTGCCGGCGGACGCCGACCTGCTCCGCGACGAGGTGTTCGGGCCGCTGTTGTCGATTGAGCGGGTGCCAGGCGTCGAGGAGGCATGCGAGCGAGTCGAGGCACTGCCGTTTGCGCTGACCGGTGGGCTCTTCGCGCGCAATCCCGACACGGTGGCGGCCGTCGCGGCGCGGACGCCGGTCGGGAACCTCTATGTGAACCGCCACATCACCGGAGCTATGGTCGGCCGCCAGCCGTTCGGCGGGAACCGACTGTCCGGGATCGGCGAGAAGGCGGGCGGGCCGGGCTACCTGTTGCAGTTCACGGAGCCGCGCGTGCTCAGCGAGAACACGATGCGCCACGGGTTGGTGGTGGACTAAGGACCTATCCCGATAAGGGATCGCACCCGCGGATGAACGCCTGCACCGTCGCGGATACGGGCCCGGCCCGAATCCCCCGTAGGCACCACTACGCGGAATCCGTGCCGGCCCCCTCCCGCTCGGTCCAGGCGTCCCCCGCGGGCACGCCCCCTACCGGGACAGGCCCTAACCGGCCGCCGTCAGGTCGTCCAGGATGAGGTCGAAGTGCGCGACCGCCAGCGACAGGTGTCCGTGGTCGTCAAGCAACCTCGCCTTCGCGCCGGGCACGTTCGCGGCCAGCCACTCGCCGTGGGCGACCGGCACGAACCGGTCCTGCCGCCCCTGCCAGGTAGTCACCGGAACTTCGATCGCGTCCAGGTCGAAGCCCCAATCGCGCACGAACGCGAGGTCGTCGTCGAACCAGCCCCAGTAGCCGTGAGCGATGGCCGCCCGCATGCCCTCGGCGGAGTGCTCGGCGTACCGGCCGGTGAGCACCTCGGCATCCGGAGGTGAGACCAGATCGCCCAGTGACTCGAGGACCTGGTCCGCGGTGATCTCCCGGAGCTGCTCGGCCCACTTGGCGATGAACTCATCAAGCGCGTCGGGGCCGCCCTCGGCTGCCGCGAACTCCTCAAGGTTCTCCTCGCCCATCCCGTCGAGCCAGTCGAGCCCGTCGGCATTCACCGGCGCCACTCCCGCGATCGTCGCGGCCGCGATCACCCGATCCGGCAGAAGAGCAGCGCACGCGAGGGCGTGCGGCCCGCCACCGGATCCGCCTGCTGTGTAGAACGCCTCCGCGCCGATCGAATCTGCGATCGCGGCGGCGTCGTCTGCGCACTGTGCGACCGTGCGCCCCTCGAGGCGATCCGATGCCCCGGCACCGGGGCGCGAGTACTCGACCAGGCGCAGCCCGCGCTGACGCGCGAGCTCCTCGTGCGGGGGCCAGAGGCGGGTTCCGCTTCCGGGCGTCCCGTGATGCATCAGCACCACCGGACCCTCGTCCGCGCCTGCGACCAGGCCCTCGAGCTTCCGCCCGTCCTTCGCCTCGACCTCGAACTGCCGTTCGGCCATCCGCGCGCCGCCAGGCTACGCGTGCGATCCGGCGGGGTCGCTCGTGCGGGCGCCGCTGCCCACGTTGAGCGGATGGTGGCATGCCGCCCATTGGCGGCGCCGGTGCTCTTCCAGCGGCGGGTCCACCTCGGAGCAGATCTCGGTCGCATAGGGGCAGCGCGTGTGGAAGCGGCAGGCGGCCGGCGGGTCGGCCGGGGAGGGCACGTCGCCCTCGAGAATGTGCTCCGTCCGGGCCGCGTTCGTCTTCGGATCCGGGATCGGCACGGCCGACAGAAGTGCCTCGGTGTAGGGGTGGACCGGGTTCGCGTAGACCTCGTCGGCCGGCCCCAGCTCGACGATCCGGCCGAGGTACATCACCGCAACGCGGTCGGCGACGTGCCGGACGACGCCCAGGTCGTGCGCGACGAAGATGTAGGTCAGCTGGAACTCGTCCTGAAGATCCTCGAGGAGGTTGATGATCTGAGCCTGGATCGAGACGTCGAGCGCCGAGACCGGTTCGTCGGCGATGATCAGCCTCGGGCGGAGGGCGAGAGCCCGGGCGATCCCGATCCGCTGGCGCTGGCCGCCGGAGAACTCGTGCGGGTAGCGGTTGTAGTGCTCGGGCGCGAGGCCGACGCGTTCGAGCAGCTCCTCGACCTGGAGGCGGAGCTGCTTGCCGTCCGCCAGGCCGTGCAGCTTGAGCGGACTGCCCACGATCTGTCCGACGCGCTTGCGCGGGTTGAGCGAGGCGTAGGGGTCCTGGAAGATCATCTGCATCTGGCGGCGGAGCGGCCGCAGCTCGCGCCGGCCCATGCCGGCGATCTCCTTGCCGTCGAAGCGCACCGAGCCCGAGGTCGGCTCCAGCAGTTGGAGAATCGTGCGCGCCAGCGTGGACTTGCCACAGCCCGACTCACCGACCAGGCCAAGCGTCTCGCCGGGCGCGACATTGAACGAGACGCCGTCCACGGCCTGCACCGCGCCGATCTGGCGGTCGATCACCACTCCCGACTTGATCGGAAAATGCTTGACGAGATCGGTGATCTCCAGGAGCGGCTCTGCGCCGTTGCCGTCGCTCACGCCGCCTCCAGGCCGATGTCGCCGCCCTCGATCGTGCGCACCGTCCGCTTGCGCTCGGCGTCGAGCCAGCAGCGATCGATGTGGGCCGCGCCGCCGCCGCGCGCGGCAAGGTCGGGGTGCTGCGTGCACTTGTCGAACGCATGCGGGCAGCGCGGGCGGAACTTGCAGCCTTCCGGGGGAGCGAGCAGGGACGGCGGCTGCCCCTTGATCTGAGCGAGCCGAGCGCTGCGCGGGCGGTCGAGCCGCATGATCGAGCCCAGCAGTCCCCACGTGTACGGGTGCTGCGGGTCGTAGAAGATCTGCTCCAGCGTTCCCGCCTCCACGATCTCTCCCGCGTACATGACCAGCACGCGGTCGGCGATGTCGGCGACGACTCCGAGGTCGTGAGTGATCAGGATCGTCGCCAGTCCCCGCTCCTGGTTGAGCTTGCGCAGGACGCGCATGATCTGCGCCTGGATCGTTACGTCCAGCGCGGTCGTCGGCTCATCGGCGATCAGCACGTCGGGCTCGGTCGAGAGCCCCATCGCGATCATCGCGCGCTGCCGCATTCCACCCGAGAACTCGTGCGGGAACGAGTCGGCGCGCTCCTTGGCGCCCGGGATGCCGACCGCCTTGAGCAGCTCGACGGCCTGGTCGTGCGCGTCGGAGTCGGAGACGTCGCGGTGTGCCTGGATCTGCTCGACGATCTGATCCCCGACCTTGTAGACGGGGTTCAGCGAGCTCATCGGGTCCTGGAAGATCATCGCCATGTCGTTGCCGCGCACCTTGCGCAGCTCGTCGTCCGTGGCGCCGATCAGCTCCGTCTGGTGAAGCACAGCCTTACCGGTGATCTCGGCGTTCGGCCCGCGCGTCAGGCCCATCAGGCTCATCGCGGTGACCGACTTGCCGCAGCCGGACTCGCCGACGACTGCCAGTACCTCACCCTTGCGGACGTCGAACGAGACGCCGTCGACCGCCTTGACGACGCCGTCCTCCGTCTGGAAGCGGACCCGAAGGTCCTCCACCGTCAGCAGGGACGCCTCGGTCATGCCGCGCTGCTGCCGGATTCGAGCCTGATCCGCGGGTCGAGGGCCGCGTAGGCGATGTCGACGAAGGCGTTCACGACCACCACGAAGAACGCGCCGAACATGGTCACCGCCAGGACCGGCGGGACGTCGAGCTGGAGGATCGCATCTGCCGCGTACTGCCCGACACCCTGCAGGTTGAAGACCGTCTCGGTGAGGATCGCGCCGCCGCCGATCACGACCGCGAAGTCGAGGCCCCAGAGGGTCACCACCGGGATCAGGCTGTTGCGCAGCACGTGCTTGAACAGGACGCGGCGCTCGGAGAGGCCCTTGGCCCGCGCGGTGCGCACGTAGTCCTCGTTGATCGTGTCGAGCACGTTCGAGCGCAGCACGCGCGAGTAGACCCCGATGAACAGGATCGAGAGAGCGGTCCACGGCAGGATCAGGTGGTATGCCCAGTCGGCCGGGTTCTCGGTGAACTCGACGTAGCCGCCATTCGGGAACAGGCCCAGCTTGAACCCGAGGTAGTGGTTCATCAGCGCCCCGATCCAGAACACGGGCATTGAGATACCGATCAGGGCGAGCACCGTTAACAGGGTGTCCGACACCTTGCCCGCGCGCATCGCGGTGAACAGCCCCAGACCCACGCCGAAGGCGAACCAGATCAACGCCGCCCCGATCGCCAGCGACAGCGTGCGCGGGATCCCCTTGATGATCTCGTCGACGACGTCGAGCTGCGTGAAGTAGCTCACCATGTCGCCGGTGAAGAGCTTCTCCATCGTCGTCCCGTACTGGACGACGATGTTCTCGTCGAAGCCCCATTCCTCGCGGATCGCCTCGATCTGCGATTCGGTCGGCTGCTTGCCCGCCATGCGGACGGCGGGGTCGCCGTTCGGGATCACGTTGAAGATCAGGAACGTCAGCACCGAGACCGCGAACAGCACGATGAGCATCGAGAACAGGCGGCGGACGACGAACCGGGCCATTTAGCGCAGAGCCTCCATCCCTAGTGCTCGATCCTCACCTTCGCGCGCGGGTCGAGCGCGTCGCGGACGCCGTCGCCGAAGACGTTGAGCGAGAGGACGGTCAGCACCAGCATGGCGCCGGGCACGACCGCGAGCATCGGCGCGGTCACGATCCGGTCGACGCCGTCCTGGATCATCGTGCCCCACGAGGGCTCGGGCGGTCGAACCCCCGCCCCGAGGAACGAGAGCGCGGCCTCCAGCAGGATCGCGTTGGCGATCAGGAGCGGGAAGAACACGATCAGCGTCGTGACGATGTTCGGCAGGATTTCGCTGAACATGATCCGGAACGAGCCCGTGCCCTGGGCGCGCGCGGCCTCAACGAACTCCTTCTCGCGGAGCGAGAGGACCTGGCCGCGGATCGGCCTGGCCAGGTACGGCACGTAGACCACCGCGATGATCAGGATCGGGATCGCCAATGAGTCACCGGCGATCGTCACCGGCCCGAGTTTGAGCCCGCCTAACGCAAGGGCCGTACCCAGCGCGATCCCGAGCAGGATCACCGGGAACGACCAGATGACGTCGAGTATTCGGGAGATCACCCCGTCGGTCCACCCGCGCAGGTAGCCCGCGAGGACGCCGAGGAGCACGCCGACGAAGATCGTGCCGAGCGCCGCCGCCACACCGATCAGCAGCGAGTTGCGCCCGCCGTAGAGCAGGCGGACCGCCACGTCCCGGCCGCTCGAGTCGGCGCCGAGGAAGTACTCGCTCCTGTATGTCGGTCCGATCGGCACGCCGTCGAGGCCGACCACGAGGACCTCCTCGCCGCCCTTGGAGACGGTCTCGTCGGAGGCGGGTTGGTCGAACGGGGTCCGGTTGGCGACGTGCTTCGCGTAGAGCGGCGCCGCAAGGCACACCGCGACCAGCACCAGGAAGAGCGCCCCGAACGCCAGCGCCGTCTTGTTGCGGCGGAGACGCCGGCCGGCGAGCTGCCATGGGCTGGCCCCGTGGCGATCCTTCTCACCCGCGGTCAGCTCGTCGGGAACGCCGATCGAAAGGTCGGTGCCCGGCTCGGCTGCCGCTGTGTCTCTGGCTGCCACCCGTCTCCAATTATCCCGCTAACGGAATTTCAATCAACACAAATGCCGAAACGTGAGGGGGCGCCTCGCGGCGCCCCCTCCGTTTCTCGGCCTGTCTACTCCGAGCCTTCCGTCAGCTGGAAGCTCGTGTAGTCGTTGTTGTACACCGGGTGGAACATGGTCGCCTCGAAATCGACGCTGTCCGAGACGAACGTCGCCAGCTTGCGGTGCCCGTACGGCGCGACCGCCGCGGACTCCACGAGGTAGCGGTTCAGGTCCGCCCACTCCTGCTCGACCGCGGTGACGTCCGGTTCGAGCAAGAGCTCGTCGATCGTGTTCGTGATCTCCGGATCGTCCACCCAACCATAGTTCTGGTTGTTGGTCGGTGCGATCGTGTCCCCGTCAACCAAGAACATGAAGTTGTACGGGTGCGGGAAGTCCTGGAACCAGTTCGTGAAACCGGTCTGGGCCTTCGTCTTGTCGTTGCCGACGGTCTGGAAATACACGCCGCCGTCGAGGATCTCCGGCTCGGCATCGAGCCCGATCTCGTTCAACTGCTCGGCGTACGCCTCCGTGACCTTGTCGGTCGGGTCGTCGTTGTTCCCGTAGACGGTGACCTTCTCGCCGGTCGCTCCGGCTTCCTCGATCATCTGGGCGGCCGCCTCCTGGTCACCCGAGGAGTTCGGATCGCCCCACGGGCACTCGGTCGTGTCGAGCGCCTCGTCGTAACCGGGCATGCCCGGCGGCAGGAACGAACAACCGGGTGTCAGCTCGCCGCCGAAGAGGCGGGCCAGCGCCGGCTTGTCGAGCCCGATGTTGACCGCCTCGCGGACCTTCGGGTCGTCGAACGGGGGCAGGTCGTTGCGCATGAAGAAGTAGTACGTGGAGGTCGTGACGAATTCCTCGTACCGCTGCGTCTCGGTCCCGTCGGGACCAACCTGCTCGAGCACCGTCGGCTTGAAGTCGGCCGGCGGCGGATCCTGCATGTAGTCCAGTTCGTTGTTGAGAACGTCCTGGGCCTGCTGGGTCTGGTTCTTGACGATCGACGTCGTCAGCGTGTCGACGTGACCTGTCGGGATGCCCTCGATGCCGAAGTCGGCGAACCCGTCGACCTTCTCCATCACGAACTGCCGGTTCGGCACCGACTCCGTGATCTCGTACGGACCGACGCCCGGAGGCGGATCCTCGGTCAGGTTCTTGAACGGCGTGTCGCCGGGCACGAGACCGGCGAAGTTCATCGCCAGGACGTTCGAGAACGTCGCGTCCGGCTCGACCAGCTCGATCGTGATCTCACCGGTCTTGTCGTTCGTCTCGATGCCCTCGATGTCCGCCTCGGGGTCGTCGGCCGCGAGGTAGTCCTCGGCACCGACGATGCCCAGGTAGAACGGCGAGCCGCCCGACTCGAGGTTGATCACGCGCTTGATCGTGTGCTCGAAGTCCGAGGCCACCACCGGGGTGCCGTCCGAATACTCGAGTCCGTCGCGAAGCGTGAGCGTGTAGGTCTTGCCGTCGGACGAGACTTCCGGCAGATCCTCGGCGAGACCCGGGATCAGCTCGGCGCCGGCGGCGCCCTCCTCGTGAGCGTACGTCAGGAGCGGCGTGTAGACGATCCACATCGGCTCCCAGCCGTTCACCGTGTACGAGAGCGCGGGATCCATGAAGTCCGGCTGCGAGGTCTGCGCCAACGTCATCTCGCCGCCCTCGACCGCGGCCCCTCCTCCACCGCTTCGTCGTCGTCATCGTCGCCGCACGCGGCGAGGCCGACGCTCCCGCCGGCGAGTGCCATCGCTCCAAGCAGCGCGAACAGGCGCGTCTTGGCCCGATGGCCAAAAGCCTTCTCTCTCACTGAACTCCTCCTCCGGCCGTAGGTGGCCGATGCCCCGGGGGTTTCTACTGCCCGCGCAGAAAATCACAAATCGCGCGACGGCGCAAAGCGCCGCAGGCGGAGTTGTAGCAGCCGCTGTTGATTTTTCAGTCTGGAACCCGTTGACGTTCGGTTAAGCGGTGGGCCGTGGAAACTGCGTGGCCATCGCCCGATCCCAGACCCTGTCGCTGACCAGGCGGCGCTGCGCGATCGCCAGCCTCGCCGACGGGGTGACCTTGTACCGGGACCGCGGCCGGCGGGCGGTTATCGCCTTCTCGATCGTCCTTGCCACGGTTTCTGGCCCGCCGCCGAGGCGCCGCATCGGGCCCCTGTACACGCCTTCCGTCGCCGCGCCGACGCGGGCGTTGAACTCGCCGTACGGACCCTCCGCCGCCGCACCCTCCTCCAGCGACCTCGCGGCCGCGTCGCCAAAGCCGGTGACGATGAGCCCCGGTTCGATGCACACCACGTCCACGCCGAACCCCGCCACCTCGAAGCGCATCGCATCGCAGATCGCCTCCACCGCATGCTTCGTCGCGTGGTAGATGCCGCCGCCGGGGAAGGTGAGTCTCCCGCCCATCGAGCTGATATTCACGACTCGGCCCCAGCCCTGGTCGCGCATCCCGGGCAGGACCAGCTGCGACATCCGGATCAGGCCGAAGACGTTGGTCTCGAACTGCCTGCGGACCGAGTCCGGGTCGACCGACTCGACCGCGCCGGACTGGCTGTAGCCCGCGTTGTTGACGAGCACCCCGACGGCGCCCTCCACGGCGATGACGGCATCGACGCATGCCCGCATCGACTCCTCGTCGGTGACGTCGCACGCGAGGGCCTTGCATCCCGCGGCTTCGAGATCAGCGAGCGTGTCCGGGCGTCGAGCGGTCGCGTACACGGTCCAGCCGCCGCCGGCCAGATGGCGGGCGGTCTCGCGCCCGATCCCGGACGAGCATCCGGTGATGAGAACGGCCTTCGAGACGGTCATCTATTCCCCTCGGTCGGTGCCGTGGGAAGCCTATGCCCACGGCAAGCGTCGTAGAGTCACCGCCGATGCGAGCCGTGACCTTCCAGGCCCCGGGCGAGGTCCGGGTCGACGAGAAGCCCGAGCCCGAGCGGACCGACCCGGGCGAGGCCGTCGTCCGAGTCGAGGCGTCGGGCGTCTGCGGCTCGGACCTGCACATCTACCACGGGCGCGTCGCGATCGAGCCCGGCTTCACGATCGGCCACGAGTACGTCGGGACCGTGTCCGCGGTCGGGGCTGACGTCGCGTCGGTGGCGCCGGGCGACCGGGTGCTGGGCACCTATTGCACCGCGTGTAACGACTGCTTCTTCTGCGCCCGGGGCGACTTCCACAAGTGCGACCACGGCCGGGTCTTCGGCCACGGGAAGCAGCTCGGCGGGCTCCAGGGCTCGCAGGCCGAATCGCTGCTGATCCCGAACGCGGATCTCACTCTCCGCAAGGTTCCGGAGGGGATGTCCCACGACGTCGCGCTCTTCGCGGGCGACGTGATGGGGACCGGCTACCACGCCGTGGCCGAGACCGGTATCGGGGCGGGCGACACGGCGGCTGTGCTCGGCCTCGGCCCAGTCGGGCTCTGCGCCGTCCAGGCCGCGTTCGCCGCCGGCGTGGAACGTGTAATCGCGATCGACACGGTTGCGGACCGCCTCGAGATGGCGCGCTTGTTCGGCGCCGAACCGGTGCACCTGACCGACGAGGACCCGCGCGCCGCGGCGAAGGCCGCTACCGAGGGCCGGGGCGTCGACGCGTCGATCGACGCGGTCGGCCACCCCGACGCGTTCGAACTGGCCTGCCGGCTCACCCGCAAGTGCGGGATCGTCTCCGCCACGGGCGTCTACGCCGAGCGGATGGAGGTTCACATGGGCATCGTCTGGATCAAGGCCCTGACGGTCAAGACGGGACACGCCAACGTGATCAAGCACGTCGATCCCGTCCTCGACGCCCTTGCCGACGGGCGGCTCGACCCGAGCCCGCTGGTCACGCATCACATGAAGCTCGACGACGCCGCCGAGGCGTACGACGTCTACGACCGTCGCGAAGCCCTGAAGATCGTGCTCACGCCGTGAGCGACCCGATCACCTGGGAGCAATTCGACGCGGTCGACATGCGGGTCGGTCGAGTGCTCGAGGTCGCCGAGTTCCCCGAGGCGAGGGTGCCCGCCTGGAAGCTGCGGATCGACTTCGGGCCGGAGGTCGGAGAGAAATGGTCCTCCGCGCAGATCACTCACTACGGGCGTGAGGAACTCGACGGCCGCCTCGTGGTTGCAGTCGTCAATTTCCCGCCGAAGCGGATCGGGCCGTTCCTCTCCGAGGTGCTGGTCCTCGGCGCGCTGGACGACGCCATGGGCGTCGTCCTCCTGCGGCCGGACTCGGAGGTCGAGCCCGGCGACAGGATCGCGTAGCTACCAGAGGCGGGCGCGGAGCATCGGCGACGGTACGGGGACACGCTTCTCGCAGCTCTTGGCGACGATGTCGTTCACGCTCGCCGAGTAGGTGTCCTTGCCGCCTCCGCAGCGGAGAGTGTCATTGCCGCCGCCGGACCTGGCGTTCAGGTAATCGCCGCCCTTGCCCCCGGCCAGGAGGTCGGAGCCCTGCATGCCGACCAGGCCGTCCTTCCCCTTGCCGCCGATCAGGCGGTCGTTGCCGGCAAAGCCGAAGATGGACATCCCGCCGCCGCACGGGCCGAGCTCGGTGTTGTCGGCTCCGGCGCCTCCGCGGAGCGTGTCGGCGCCGCCGCCGCCGCCCATGCAATCGCGGCCGGGGCCGCCGTTGACGATGTTCGCCGCCGTTGCGTCGGTCGTCTGATCGACGAAGTCGTTTCCGGGGCCGCCGCTCACCCGATCGGCACCGATATCGCCCATTCCGATCTCGTCGTTCCCCGGCCCGAGAAGCACGACGTCGTTGCCCGCATTCGGCAGGACGTCGTCGTTCCCGCCGAACGCGTTGATGTTGTCGGCCTCGTTGCTGCCGGTGATCGTGTCCTCGACACCGGTGCCGTCGCACGACTCACTGCCCGCCAGACAGATGATGTTCGCGCCCATCGCGACGCTCGCGAACACCGCTGCGCATCCGGCGACGATCGCGCCCGCAATCCCCTTCTTCAACATTCAGGAACCCCTCCCGTAGATCTGCGCGGCACCCCGCCGCCCCGCTTGACGAGCCGGAGCCTACTCGCGCTCGAGCGGGTGCGCAAGCTGGACGTGCGCGCGAGCCACCACGAGGAACTCGCGCCGCTCGGCCGCGCCGCCGTTCGCTCCGAGGGGCGTGAGCTCGACGTTCACGAGCGGGATGAAGTCGACGTCGCCGCGGTTGAGGAAGTCCGAGAGCCGGGAGCGATATCCCTCTTTCGGAAGCGTGACATCCCCGACGATCCGGTGGCGGCCGGTCTCCAGCACGACTCGTTCTGTCCGGTTGTCCATGGCCCGGGTTATAGCGCCTCGCGCGTGCCCTCCCGATCGCGAAGGGCGAGCGCGAGAGCGAAGCGCCGCTCGGGATCGTCGATCTCTCCCAACAGCTCGCGCAACCGGCGCAGGCGGTAGCGCGCGGTCTGCGGGTGCACGTGGACGGCTCGCGCGACCTCGGTCGGGCGCCCGGGGTGGTCGATCCACGCGCGCAGGGTCGCCAGGAGGCGTTCGCGCGAGCGCTCGGTCTCCTCGGCCAGCGGCGCCAGCTCCCGGGCCGCATGGTCGGCGAGCAGCGTGGGGTCGTCGTGAACGATCAGCGTCGCCAGGTGATCGGTCGCCAGGACGGGGCTCCCGGTGATCGTCCCGGCCTCGAGCAGTTCGAGAGCCAGGCGGGCGCGCGACTCGCTGGCCGCGAACCCGAGCGGCTCGACGGCCGGCCCGATTGCCGCCGGCCGCTCGCCGAGCGCGGCCTCGAGCTCGCGTCGCCGGCCGGGAGCCTCGGCGTCGGGGACGACCGCGCACACCATCCCGTCACCGAGCGTGGCGGCGATCGCCCCGGGCCCCAGGCGAGTTGCGAGCGCCCCCGGCTGGACGTCGCGGGTGAGCACGGCCGCGGCCGTGCCCGGCAGGCGCCAGCCGGCGGCGTCCGCCGCCTGGTTCAGCGCTTCGGGGCCGGCCCCGCCCTCGATCAGCGTGCGGACCACGGCCTCGCGGCGGCGTTGCGCCTCGCCAGCGGCCTCGGCCTGTTCCGCCGCGTAGCCCTCGGCCGAGATCGCGGAGATCTCGTCGATGTACGCGAAGATCGCCTCGGCGAGCGCCGTCAGCTCCTCCGCGCTCGCGCCGGCGGCGCTCGCGGCCTCGGCCACGCGCCGCCAGGCCACCCGTGCGCCGACGCGGTACGCGGCGAGCAGTGCGTCCAGCGTCCGTCCCTGGCGAACCTCGCCCCGGCCCAGGTTCAGATACACGGCCCGCCAGCGTCCGGGATCGGCCCCCGGCCGTTCGATGTCGTCCACGAACCGGTTCAGGGCCTCGCCGACGCCGGCTCGCACGCCGCGCCCGAAGCCGCCCTCGAGCGGCCGGGCGTACTCGGGCACGGAATCGCGGATCGCGGCGATGATCTCGTCGCCCACCTCCGGCAGATTCGCCCGGAGACCTGTTACCAAACTGCTACTGACAGAGGAAAGTGCCTGCAGATGCGGGCGATCGTGGAGATTCATTCATAGCAATACTATGAGATTCTTCGGCCAACTCTTGAGGTTCGGCAGTAGTCGCACAGCCCGGCGCGCGCGAACCTGAAGGCATGAGTCGACTCCAGCGCAACATCACCCTCGCCGCGGTCTTCCTTCCCTTCGTCGGGTTCGTGGCGGGCGTCGTGCTGCTCTGGAACGACTTCGTCTCGACGACCGACCTGGTGATCCTGGCGGCGATGTACCTGCCGACGGCTTTCGGCATCACGATCGGCTATCACCGGCTCTTCACCCACCGGGCGTTCGATGCGAAGCCGTGGGTGCGCCATTCGTTTGCGGTCCTCGGCTCGATGGCGGTCCAGGGTTCGGTGATCGACTGGGTCGCCGACCACCGCAAGCACCACGCCTTCACCGACACCGACGGCGACCCGCATTCGCCGCACGGGCACGGGGAGGGCCTCCGTGGCGCGCTCTCGGGGCTCTGGTACGCCCACATGGGCTGGCTGCTCGACACCCAGGGCCAGGCGACGAAGCGGCGCTTCGCGCCGGAGCTTTTGGAGGACCCCGTAATGCGGCGCATCAACTACGCCTTCCTTCCGCTCGTCGGCCTCAGCCTCCTGCTCCCGGCGGCGCTCGGCTTCCTCCTCACCGGCACGCTCGCCGGCGCCGTGACCGGCCTGGTGTGGGGCGGGCTCGTGCGGATCTTCCTGGTCCACCACATCACCTGGTCGATCAACTCGGTCTGCCACTTCTTCGGCCGCCGGCGCTTCGAGGTCGACGATCACTCCACCAACGTCTTCTGGCTCGCGATCCCTTCCCTGGGGGAGTCCTGGCACCACAACCACCACGCCTTCCCCCGCGCCGCACAGCAGGGCATGCGCTGGTGGGAGATCGACATCTCCGCGGCGATCATCACGTTGATGGAGAAGCTGGGGCTCGCCTGGAACGTGATCCGGATCAGTCCGGAGCGACAGGAGCAGCGGTTGGCCGGTAGCGGCAAGGGTGCTGCGCCCCGCCGCCTCGCAGTCGAAGCCGACTAGATCAGCTAGCCACCCGGAGCTCCGCGCACCTCGATCCACAGCGCGCGAGCACGGGCCACGGTCCCGCCCTCGGAGTCGAGCAGCGCCGAGGCGGTGTGGTGCTTGCGACCCTCGGCGGCGAGCGGCCAGCCGACGGCTACGAGAGTTTCGTCGCTGCCCACCGGGCGGAGCAGCTCAGCTGAGAGCCGGCCGAGCAGCGCCATCGGCCCGGCGGACACAGCGGGGGTGTAGCTCGGGCAGTCAAGCGCGGCCCAGAGGATCTCGGGCGCCATCGCCCCGTCGCGCGCCGGGATGTCCGGCCTTGGCCGGAGCACGGCACCGTTGATATCGGGCCGTTCGGCCAGAGGGCCGAAGCAGAGTCCCAGCCCGGCCTCGCGTCCGTAGCCGCAGACGAAGCAGTCGGACAGAGGGGTGCGCACACCTATCCAGGGGTGCCGCGTCTGGGCGTCGAGTGCCTCTTCCACGGTTGGCCGAACCGGTGGCTCGAAGCCGAGCGGGTCGATCGGCCGCGCGCTCGCGACCAGCGTTTCGCCGTCGCGCAGCTCGGCGCCGTCCTCGACGTACACGACGTCCAGCGGATGGTCGAGCGGCGGCGGCACCCGCAGTGTCACCTCGGCCGGACCGGGGACGAAGCGCGCGAGGGTGCCGCATGCGTACCCCCCGTTCGCCGTCGTCTTCGGGCCGTTGAAGCGGCCCTCGATCGTGACCCGCTCCGCCGCCCTGGCGGGAGCGGCGCTCATGGACTCGTCCCGGTCATGTCGGGGAAAGCTACGGGGCAGAGCCGAGCCGTATCTGTGAGGTGCGTCTCGCCCGGCTCAGATCGGGGTTGGCTCCGGCGTCGGCGGCGTCGGGCCGGGGGGCTCCATCGGCGGCTCGCCCGGTGGCTCCGGGTCGGGCTCGGGAGGCCCCGGCGGCCCCGGCTCGGGAACCGGCGGCGCGGGATCGGGCCCCGGCTCAGGAGGGCTCGGGTCGGGCGTGGGAGGGCTCGGCGGCCCTCCGGGCGGTGTTTCCAATCGCATGCTGAACCGCTACCCGGCGCGCCCGCTCTCATTCGCCCAGCTAGTCGACCACTCCATCCTCGTGCTCGATCCGCCGTTGCTCGCCGACCCAGTCGTCGACGGCCTGCCAGCGCTCATACAGCCAGGCGATGCGCCCCTCCTCGTCCTCCGGGACCTCGGCTGCCGGGTAGCGCCAGAAGCGGATGTGGATCGTCCTGCCGACCAAGCGCCCGCTCCAGATGTCGGAGACGTGCGCGTACCCGTCGAACCCCGCGTGGCCGCAGAAGACAACGTCCACGCCACGGGCCTCGTCGAGCAGGGCGATCGGACCGCCCAGCCGCGGGGGCAGCACGTGTCGAAGGCGATCGGCGAGGGGCGCGATCTCCGGCTGGCGCTCCGCGATCACCCGCTTCGCCCGCTTGAGCTTGGCTGTGGTGAAGCGGGTCCCCTCGGGGTAGATCACGATCGCCTCCCACCGGCCCAGGCCGTGAGCGAGGCTCCGGAGCCCGGCGACCTCGACCGCCGTATCGCCGGAGCCGCGACGCGCGTAAAACGTCGGTGCCCAGCGCCCTCCGATGTCGATCGTCGGGATCACCTGCAGCTCGCGCTTGACCACGAACCGCAGGCCGATTCCGTGCTCACGCGCGACGAAGACGTCCGGGAGCGTGTTGTCGACGATGCTCGCGTGGCGCATCATGATCACGGCGGGCCCGGGTCCCGCCAGCTCCGGGCTCTCGACCTCGAAACGGAGCCCGAACAGGACGCGCACGCCGGCCAGGTGGCTTCCCGACCAGTGGACCCGCAGGACATAGATCCCGCGGGCGCGCCGGAGGGAGCCCCCGCCGAACGGGCCAGCGGTTCCGACCCAGATCGCGAGCAGGGCGACCAGTGCGCGGATCTCGCCGAACAGGAACCACCAAGCGAACGCCACCAGCCGCACCCCCACCCAGGGTTTCCGGTGGCGTGCCCACAGCAGCAGGTCGACGACCGCGGCGCCCAAAAGCAGCACCGGGAACAGGATCGTGACGAGCACGAACGCGACGAGCTCGAGCCCGATACCGCGAATCCGGCGCAGCAGACGAGCCCCGAACGGGCCGTCGTCGGGGAACAGCGGCCCCTCGGTGGGCATCCCCACGCGCACGCGAGGATCCTAGGCTTCGCCGATGGGAGCCGGCTCGCTGGCCGGCCCCGAGGTAGCCTGGCGGCCGGTGGCCAGCGTCCACAGGATCAGCCGGTTCGGGCTCGTCAACGCCTATCTCGTGACCGAGGACGACGGCGTGACCGTGATCGACACCATGATCGGCGGCTCTGCCGGCCGGATCGCGGCCGGGGCCGAGGCGATCGGCGTCCCGATCAGGCGCATCCTTCTCACCCATGCGCACGCCGATCACATCGGCTCGCTCGACTCCCTCGCGGACCGGGTGCCCGACGCGGAGGTGATCATCTCCGAGCGTGACGCGCGGTTTCTCGCCAAGGACATGAGCCTCGATCCCGGGGAGCCGGAGGACAAGCTCCGCGGCGGCTATCCGGGAGCCGAGACGAAGCCCGACCGGACGGTCAACGCCGGCGACCGGATCGGTTCGCTCGAGGTGATAGCCACCCCCGGCCACACCCCCGGCCACATCGCCCTGCTCGACACCCGCGACCGCACGGTCTATTGCGGCGACGTCTTCTCGACGCTGGGCGGGGTCGCGACCTCCGCCAAGTTGAACCCGCTCTGTCCGATCGCGCTCTTCACCTGGCACCGGCCGACGGAGCTCGACAGCGCCCGGGCACTCCGCGCGCTCGACCCCGCCCGCCTGGTGCCGGGGCACGGCAAGGTCGTCGAAAACCCGGTCGCGGCGATGGACCGCGCGATCGAGCGCGCGAACTGAGCCGGGCTCGCCGGTCTCGTCAGGAAGAGCCGGCCAACGGGAGCCGCTCGACCAAGCCGTTGGTCGTCTCCCTCAAGCCGTTGGTCGTCTCCGTCAGGCCGGAGACGACGTCGTTGACCGTGTCGTTGACCGTATCCGAAAGGGTCGGCGCGGGGCTTGGCTGGGGCTCGGAGCCGCCGGGACCTTCGCTCCCCGGCCCGCCACCCGGTTCCGGCGCGGGCGCGGGCGTGGGCGCGGGCGTGGGCGCCGGCGCAGGACCCGGGGCGGGGGCGGGGGTGGGGGCAGGCGCCGCAGGCGAACCCGAGCCGGATGGGCCGGCGGTCGGGTTCTCGGGCGTCCCCCCGGGCTCCCTGATGGAAGGATCGAGCTGGTCGCGGGACGTGCTGCTCCCGGAGTCCCGGTCGCGGTCGCCGGCCGAGACCGAGCGGTCGTTGTCCGCGACGAGCGCCGTGGTGTTGTCAACCGGGCCCCGGTCCGCGTCGCTCACCGGCAACGCCGGCAGACCGCCGGCAGAGGCAACCTCGACGCTCCCGCCGGAACCGTTGAATCCGTTCTCGTCAAGGCCGCTCCAGATGAGCGCGGCGGCTACCGCCAGAGTGGCGGCCCCGGCGATTGCCCAACCGCGGCGTGGATCGATCCGATCCCGGTCGGGCCACGACGGCAGCCATGCGCGGATCGCCGCGAGATCGGGGACCGGGACGGGCTCGCGCACAAACGACTCGGAGAGGACGCGGAGCCGGTTGACGTAACCCGAGACCGCGGCCGGGTCCACTCCAGCCTCGCCATTGGCTGCGTGGCGTGCGGGGTTGTCCGGAAGGACGGCCGGCTCCCCGACCCGGGCGTGGATCGTGCACACACCCTGGGCCTTGGCGCGGTTCTTGCAACGCGCACCCTTGCGAGTCGTCGCCTCACACCGCTGCGCAGTCGCCGGTCGCGGTTCTGGCTTCGCACGCGATGAGCCGATCACTCCCCGGGAAACCAGCTCGGTGCGCACCTCATGGGCGATCGTGCGGAACCGCTTCTCGGCCTGGGTGGTCGCCCGCCGGCGTCCCTCGAGCGAGAGCCACCGCTCCGTCCGCTCGAGCGACTCCTGCACGGCGGCGAGCTGCAGCTTGAGGCTCGTGATCAGGCATTCCTCGGCGGGAGCCGGCGCCTGGCCGGGCCTGACCAGGCAGTGACCCTCCACCCTGCACAGATCGGCCGCGAGCCGAAGATCCTCGTAGCGTTGGCGCGGCAGCTTCGGACGCCTCAGGCCGGCGGCCAGCTGCGAACGGCGTCGTTCGAAGGAGCGCCACGCCGACCTCCTGGCTCGAGCCTCCCGGTCGCCGCTTTCCCCATCGGTGCCATGGTCGATCAGACCAAGCAATTCCTGTGTTGTCATCCCAACCCCTAACTCAAGCCCCAGGGAACCCAAACCCTGGGGACAACTTTCGGACCAATGCCTTTCTACCCCAAGTGGGGCCGGATTAGAAACGACAACCGAAAGATCTGTAGGTACTACGTACATCCTTTCGGGTATTGCCGGCGGTCGACCCGAGGTGGAGCTTTCCGTTGAGCCACGATGAGTTTCGCCGCGGTTCGCGGTCGCGACCAACGAGCCCCGGCGGGTGAGCTCGGATCGAGCGTAGACTCGACCGTTCTCGGAGCATCACGTGCCGCGCTCGCTCACCGACCTGTCCGGCCTGAACGTCGATACGGCGGGATTCCTCGCCGCCATACTGGAGGCGACCGGTCAGCCGATATGGGCTGTGGATCGCGCCGGCGTGATTCGGTTCGCGAACCCGGCCGCGCTCGCGGCGCTCGGTTATGACAGTGCGGACGAGCTGTTCGGCCGGCGCAGCCACGAGACTATCCACTACCAGCGCCCGGACGGGACCCCATATCCAGCGGCGGAGTGCCCGATGCTGCTGCCGCGGACCACTGGCGAGGTAATCGAGAGTGATCTCGACTGGTTCTTCCGGCGCGACGGCTCGATGTTCCCCGTTTCCTACGTCTCGGTGCCGCTCGACATGCCGGACGGCCGCGGCGCCGTGGTGGCGTTCACCGACATCGAAGACCGTATGCGCGCCGAGCGAGTGCTGCGCGAGCACGACGCCGTGCTCGCATCGCGCGAGGGTTCGCTGCGGCGGATCGCGACGCTCGTCGCCGGAGGGGCGGCGTCGACGGACGTGTTCGCCGCCATCGCCAGGGAGGTGGCTCAGGTACTGGGCATGGCGCTGGTCGTGATCTGGCGCTACGAATACGGGAGGCCGGCGACCGTGGTCGGCGCCTGGGCCGATCGACCGCATACCTTCCAGGCGGGCACCAGCTGGCGGCTGGAGGAGCGCACGGTCGCCGCGATGCTCCCGGAGATTGGACGTCCGACGAGGATCGAGGAGTTCGGCGAAATTGGCGGCGCGATCCCCGAAGCCATCCGCGAGACCGGAATCCGCTCAGGGACGGGAGCCGCGATCGTCGTCGACGGCGAGGTCTGGGGGGTGATGGGTGCCGGAGTGGCGGAAGACGAGCCCCTGCCCAACCAGATCGAGGACCGGCTCGCAGAGTTCACGGACCTGGTTGCCACCGCGATCTCGAACGTCCAGGCGCGCTCGGAGCTGGCGGCATCCCGGGCGCGGATCGTGGCGGAGGCGGACGAGGAGCGCCGCCGGGTGGTTCGCGATCTACATGACGGCGCGCAGCAGCGCCTCGTCCACACGGTGGTCACGCTGAAGCTGGCACGTCGGGCGCTCGAGCAAGGGGACAATGGAGAGGGCGTTGCCGGCCTGGTGACCGAGGCGCTCGAGCAGGCGGAGCGCACGACCGCCGAGCTGCGCGAGCTGGCGCACGGCATCCTGCCTTCGGTCCTCACCCTGGGCGGGCTGAGCGCGGGTGTGGAGGCGCTCGCCTCGCGAATGCCGGTCCCAGTCGAGAACGACGTGTCCGTGGACCGCCTCCCTTCCGCGGTCGAGGCGACCGCCTACTTCGTCGTCGCCGAGGCGCTGACCAACGTGGCGAAGCACTCGGGCGCCCGCCACGCTGCGGTCACGGCGTCCGTGGAGGACGGCACCCTGCGCCTCCACGTGCGCGACGACGGCGCGGGCGGCGCGCGACCAGACGGGAGCGGTCTGCTGGGTCTCGCCGACCGGCTCGCCGTCCTCGACGGCCGGCTCCACATCGAAAGCCCCGCCGACGGCGGCACCCTGATCGCCGCAGACATCCCCCTCCGCGACTAGCTTCCGCCTCAGCGCATCCCGGTAGGGAAGGCCCTACCTCGCTCTCCGGCAGGCCGAGGACAGACTCGGGTCGGGGCGATGGCCCCGAGGTCGGGCGCGATGCAGACTGCCTCGCAATGACCGCCACCGTCATCGCACCGGACTTCACCGCGGGCGAGTTCGGGCGACACGAACAGCACATGCGGTTGGCTATCGGAGCCGCCCTGGGTGCCGCTGAGAGCGGCGGAGCCGCCATTGGTGCCGTCATCGTTGGTGCCGACGGGGCGCTTGTCTCTGAAGGGCATAGTCTCGTTGCCCCCGATTGCGATCCCACTGCTCACGCCGAGATGAATGCGATACGGACCGCAACCCAGAAGCTCGGGCGGTTGCATCTGCCCGAATGCACTCTGTATTCAACCCTTGAGCCTTGCTCAATGTGCGTGGGGGCTGCGGCTTGGGCTGGCCTCGGAGCAGTCGTTTTTGGGGCGGACGGATCAGTAACACCGGAGCGCTACTACGACCAGGTCGGTTACAGCGCGATCCGAGCAAGTCGAAACGCTCGTCGAGACGGGGACCGCGAACCGCTGCCGATCCACGGGGGAGTGCTCCTCCACGAAACCGCGTCATTGCTCTCGCCGGCCGGCGGGCGCAGCTCCCAATGAACGTTTGCGTCTTTTGCTCAGCCAATCAACTGGCGAAAAGGTACGTCGAACCTGCTCGGCAACTGGCCGCACTGATAGCCGAGCACGGTCACAGCCTTGTGTGGGGTGGCTCCAACACCGGCGTCATGAAGGTGATGGCAGACGGAGTGCAAGAAGGCGGCGGCAAAATCTATGGCGTTTCGACGGAGCCCCTGAAGCAGTTTGCCCGGTCCGATGCTGACGAAATGGTGATCGCCCAAGACCTCGGGGAGCGGAAAGCCAGGTTGCTGTCGCGCAGCGACGTGATCGTCGTACTTCCAGGAGGCCTGGGAACGCTGGATGAGCTCACTGAAATTCTCGAGCTGCGAAAGCATGGCGCTCACCAGAAGCCGGTGATTGTGATGAACACGGATGGTTTCTACGAGGGTCTGAACACTCAACTTGTACGCATGTCGAGTGAAGGATTCATTGGAGAGGCGGTATCTGAATACATCGCCTACGCCGACACGCCAGAAGAAGCGTTCGCGCTGGTCGAAGCAGCTGATAGATGAACGCCGGCCGGACCTGGCTGCCGGCGTCAGGAACGGCGCACAACGGTCCGCCAGCTGGTCCCCGAATGCCCGCCGGGAAGCGACTCGTGCTCAGCTCGATATGAACGTGTGCGCCGGGTAGATCTCGGGCTGGTCCGTCACTCCGACACCCGCCAGGACCGGTCCGAGCTGCTCGCCGAAGGCTTGGGCTGCCTCCTCGGATTCCCATACGTCGACGACTCGGAAGCCGTCGGCTCCCTGGCCCGCCGCGTGCATCAGGATCCCCTCGACCGGCCAGTCGCTGAGCGAGTCGAGCCGGGACTTCCCGCCGGTGATCCTCTCGACCGACTGCTCGTACCTCTCCTGGGTGAGCGTTGGGCCCTGATGAACCAAGACGACCGGCATGTGACACCTCCGCGTGGCTGACCGAACACGTCCACCCTACCCACGAACCCCCGGTCGACTGGGGGCCTCTTAGGTCAGGCGGGGGCTGGGAGCGGAAGCCCGGGAATTCCGGTGCGCGACTTCTCGCCGCCCCGACCGGATGAGGGCGGCGCCCGCAGCGATGAAGAGGACGCCTCCGATCGCCAGGAATCCGAGATCCCAACCGAGCGGAGCACCGAGATCATCGCGGACGTGGTGAAGCCCGAGCACGTGATGGTCAATCACGCCCTCGACCAGGTTGAACAGGCCGAAGCCCAGGAAGAGGCCACCGAAGTGAGAGCGCCACGGCGGCGCCAGTTCGCCGCGCTGCCAGGCGCTTAGGGCCGTGATCGTGCCCGCGAACACAGCGATCCAGGTCGCAACGTGGAAGAACCCGTCGGCAAGCGTGTTGTCTTCCAGGCCCAGGACGGTTGACGAGGGGCAGCAGCCCTCGGACGTCAGCATGTGGTGCCACTGCAGGATCTGGTGGAGAACGATCCCGTCCAGGAAGCCCCCGAAGCCGATCCCCATCAGAAGCGCCGGAAGCAGCGGTGGTGAAGGAGTTCGGTCGATGGGCCTAGCGGTACCCGTCCTGCTGAGCCTTATGCGTTGTGCTTGGACGAGATGCGGCGACCGAGCGTCGCGTTAGAGCCTGCCCAGAGCGTTTGCCGCGAGCGCCGTGTCCGTCAGGGCCTGAACCTCGGTCACCTGACCGTCGCTGAAGCGCCAGACGTGGACCCAAGGCAGCTTGACGTCCGTGCCGGTGTTCGACATGCGCGTACCTCCTCCTCATGCTCGCCGTGCCCCCGTCGCCTCCGCCAGGCGAGTCACACGAGCGAGCTCACCTGTGCCGACCCTACCCCGTCCACGGAGGAGAGGGCAGGGGCCGCCCGAGACGCTTCAGTAGGCCCTCGCCCCGATGCCTGTACGCAGCTCGTTTATCCGAAATCGACCACTTGAGGCAGGATCCAACGGCGGCGTAGGCAGGCCGACCCCTTCGCGCAAACCGTCCAGCAACTCCATCAATGCCTCGTCGGCGCCGGCCCGCGGCTCCCAAGCGAGCTCCTGCCGGGCGCGCCGAGTGCTCATCAGCGGGGCCCCGAGCGCCATGTCCAGCCAGCCGGGCGGCGAGGGTTGTAGACGAGCGCGCCACGTGCCTGCGATCAGGCTGCGAAGCAATTCGGACGGGACCGCGATTCTGCGAGCGTCGAGGATCCCGGACAGAGTCCGCGGATCGAGAACCGGGTCGGCGGCCAGATTGAAAGCTCCGTGCGCGTCAGTGGCAACCAGTGCGCGACGGAAGGCGTCTGCGACATCGTCGGTGTGCACAGCCTGAAAACGCAGGGCTCCGATGTCAGGAATCCCGGCGATGACTCGGCGGCTGAATGCGGAGCGAGGTACAAACGGTCCCAGGAAAAGACGACGGATCTCGGTCGCTGCATCTCGCTTGAAGATCAAGGCTGGTCGCATTCGAATCACTCTCACACCGGGCTCACCTTGCTCGAACTCGTCCAGGAGGGATTCCACCTCGGCCTTGTGGCGTGAGTAGAACGACGTCTCGATGCCGTGCGTCGGCCAGCTCTCGTCCACCTCGCGTTCCTTGGAGCCGGGGGAGTAAGCCCCGACGCTTGAGGCGTAGGCCAGAGTCGGCACGCCCGCTTTGGTCACGGCGTCGAGCACCCGGATCGACCCGTCCACATTGACCGCGTGCAGAGCATCCGAATCGCGCGAGGGCTGGATCGCCCACGCCAGATGGACGACTGCGTCGGCGCCGGCAAATTCGGCAACCAAGTCCGAACTGGTGATGTCGGCGCGCCGCCACTCAACCTTTGGGACGACCAGCGCAGGGACCCTTCGGGCCAGACCGATCACCTTTTCGATCGCGTCAGCGTCGGACAGCGCACGCACCACGCTTGTGCCGACGTTCCCCGTGGCGCCGATTACGACAATTCTCATTGGGCCGACCGCAATTTCACTCGGACTAGTTGGGGCCGCGTCAGGTGACCTTGTCGACGACCTTCTCCACGATGCCCTCACCGTTCTCGTTGGCGACGACGCCGCTGGGCTTCTCCGACAGGCCGGCCTGCTTGCGGAGCTTGGTCGCGATCTCCGCGAGCTCCTCTGGCGCGTAGTCGGGCGCGAAGACGTCGGGCTGTGCAGGGAGGTCCATCGGGGGAACCCCCTCCGGGGCCTCTTCGATCACCTCGAGCTCCTCGCCCGTCTCTGGATGCGGCCCGTTGAACACAGCGCCCAGCTCCAGGTAGTCGCTTAGCGAGAAGCGGTAGAGCCGCCTGTGGTCACCGCGCTCGATGTGCGGCTGGCACTCCGGGATCTTCTCGGTAGGGATCCTGGGCGTTGGAAACATCTTCATCAAGTCCGATCCGGTCAGGTTCTCAAGCGCCCGGGCGTAGGCGATCTGATGCACCCCGCCGCGGACCAGGAGGTAGCCGGTGAGCGCCCGAGCGGCCGGGTGGTCGACCATCTCATAGACCTTCAGCTTGTTGTTGCGGGCTCCGGTCTCAAGGAAGAAGTTGTGGGTCAGATCCTCCACAAGGTCCCCCGAAGCGTGCACGTAGTCGCCATTCCAGGGGTTTCCCATCGAGTCCTGTGGAAGCGCAGCACGACCGCCGGCGATGAAGTGCTGCGGGTTCCCGGTCCCCTTCACATCGGCCAGCGAGCCGTTCTCGAGCTCGGCCTCGGTCCGCGAAGGGTCGGTCAGCATGGTGTTGATCGCCGCCGATACCAGCTCGATATGGCCGAACTCCTCGGCCGCGATGTTGGCGACCAAGTCGTAGAACGGCCGCGCGCCCTGGCGATCTCGGAAGTTGAACGACTGGAACGTGTAGTTCATCAGCGTTGACATCTCGCCGTACTTCCCACCGAGGAGCTCCTGGACACAGGCGGCGCCATCGGGATCGGGATCGCTGGGCGGTGGAAGCTCGGTTGCGTGGCGGTCGATGCGGAGAATCATTGGGGTCCTTCCCTCGAAGTCTTGTCAAGGGCTCTGATACCCCCCGGTGTCCGCCCCAGACGGAAGGTCCTCGAGATCGAACGTGCTTGTCAGCTAATCGATAGACAGACGACCGTGGCGTCATCGGCGAGCTCGCCCTCGCTGGCGGCAAGGACCGCGCTGTGCACCTCGCGGACCGTGTCGGCCGCCGTTCGCCGCTCGGAGCGAAGCGCGGCCTCGATCAGCTCCTCTACCCCCAGCCCCGCCTTGCCCTCGCTGCCACCCTTGATCACGCCATCGGAGACCATCAGCATCCGATCTCCGGCCTCGAGGGTCGCCGAGTGCTCGAGCGGCTTCGGGCTCGCGCGCCCTCCGAGCCCATGAGCCTTGGGAAAGTTCAGAACTTCGGGCTCTGAGTCAGCGCGAAGGATCACGGGCGCAACGTGGCCGCAGTTAGCCACGCTGAGCTGCGCGGTGGCGGGGTCCCAGGTGGCGGCCACTGCGGTCATCTCGGCGCGCGGTCCCGGCATCTCGCGGAGGGTCTGGTGCATCACCATCATGGCCTCGCTGATTCCGGCGCCGCTGCGCCGGCTCGCCCGCAGCGCACCGAGCGCGACGGCGCTGCTCGCCGCGGCGCGGGTGGTTCCGCCGAGCCCGTTCGCAAGCGTGATCCACACGCCCTCGGGATTCTCGATCACATCGAACCAGTCGCCAGCCACCTCGTAGCTGGGCACGACGTTTCCCGCCACTTCGCCGCCGGTCACGCGGGAAACGCGCGGCGGGAGAAGGCTCTGCTGAATCTCGGCGGCGGCCTTCGGGCGCTTTCGACGCTGGGCACGCGCGAAGGCGTCCGTGTAGCGGTCGGCGAGAGTGACGGCGGCGGCGGCCTGGCGGGCCAGTTCGGTCAGGGACTCGCGGGGTTCGCCGAACGCGATCAGCACGCCGATCGCGCGTCCTCGCAACCAAAGGGGAACGACCTGCGCGCTGGGGAACCGGGTCAGATGACGCCGCAGGTCGGCGAGCCCGTCGGCGTCGAGCTCGGGGCCGATCGCCAGCGGAGCCTCGAGCTCTGCGCCGAGGCGCTGCGGCCCAGCCATATGCAGCAGGTGGGTCCCGTCGATGTCGAGCACATAAAGCGAGACCGGAACTTCGGCGATGCGCTGTGCCTCGGCTACCAACTGCTCGGGCAGGACCGCGGGCGGTACGACGTCGAACACATGGATGGCGTCGAGCGCCACAGGGCGGCCCCGCCCAAGGCGGCCGGTGGGCAGGTGGCCCTCCGTATTTCCCAGTTTGAAATCGTGCGGCCGGTCGTCGAGCGCGGCCAGAAGCGCGTCTCGATTTGCAAAGCGCCGGTGAAGGGTTGAGCGCGAAACGCCGGCGGCGGCGGCGATGTCGCCAAGCGTCACGGACGGCGACTGTTCAAGCAGCCTTTCGGCCGCGTCAAGGATCCGGGCGCGATTCCGTACCGCGTCGGCCCGTCTCGGGTGGATCTGCTTCTTGGGCGCCAACCTTGTCTGCCGCGTCGTCGTTCCGAACGTGCGGAACACATCATGCCCGGACGGGGGCAGAACTGCGACACGCCGTCGCAGAAACCTGTCGCAGTTGCGGCGGGTGGCCGGAGCAGCGCGCTTAGCTGTGAAACCGGAACCCATTGATCAGAAACGGAGGATCAGCAATGGAGAGAAGTGCCGGTGCGTCAGCCGATCCCGCGCATCGAAGTGACGATCAATCGATCAGCGAGCTGGTCAAGGAGCTGTCCGAGCAGACCCAGAACCTGGCGCGAAAGGAAGTTGAACTGGCGAAGGCCGAGATCACGCAGAAGGGCAAGCGACTAGGGATCGGCGCCGGGGCCTTCGGGGCCGCGGGCGGTCTCGCCTTATTTGCCTTCGGCGCGCTGACGGCGACTCTGATCCTCCTGTTGGCCACGGCAATGGAGCCCTGGGTTGCGGCGCTGATCGTCACCGCGGTTTACGGAGCGACCGCCGCCGTGCTTGCGATCACCGGCAAGAAGCAGGTGGAGGCAGCATCGCCGCCCCTACCGGAACGGGCGATCGAGAACACCAAGCTGGACATCGAGACGGCGAAGACGAGCGCCAAGGAGACACGCAATGACTGAGAAGCAGACAAGGGCGAAGGCAGACGTGCAGGAAGGTTCCGCAGCCAACGACAACGCTCCGAGCCCGGAGGAAATCGAAGCCGAGATCGCGGAGACTCGAGAGGAGCTGGGTGACACGGTTGCGGCGCTCGCGGACAAAGCCGACGTAAGAAAGCAGGCGAAGCGAAAGGTCGAAGAGACCAAGGAACGCGCACAAGAGAAGGTCAGCGCAGCCGCCGAGTCGGCCAAACAGACGTTCGAATCCGCCCCTGAGAACGCCAGCCAAGCTGCCGACCGCACGATCGCTGGGGCTCGCGAGAACCCCTCGGCCGCGATCGCCGCAGTGCTCGCGGTGGTCCTGCTCCTGTTCATGATCCGCCGCCGGCGGAGGTAGGGAGCGCAGCGATGGGAAAGGTCATCTTTACGCCCGTCAGCATCATCAGCGGGCTGCTCGCCGGGCTGATCGCCTCGAAGCTGTTCGAGTTCATCTGGGGGCAATTCGCCGACGAGGAGGCCCCCGAGCCCGAGCATCGAGAGATCTCCTGGCCCCAGCTAATCGTCGCGATGACGCTCGAGGGGGCGATATTCCGCCTCACCCGGGGTGTGGTGAACCGCGGGACCCGGATCGCGTTCGCCCGCGCGACCGGCTCCTGGCCAGGCGAGCAAAAACCCGACAAGAGGTGATGGACCGATGACAGGGGACGCAGAGGTCCGAGACGACGTCAAGCCGCGGCGTGCCGACTACGCGCCCGAGGGCACCGACACAGGCACAGGCCTCTGGCCGACGCTGAAGCGCACGGCGCTGGAGTTCAAAGAAGACAACATGAGCGATTGGGCCGCCGCGCTCACCTACTACGGCCTGCTCTCGCTGTTTCCCGCGGTGATCGCGCTCGTCTCGATCCTCGGCCTCTTCGGCGACCCCGAGGCGACCACCCGCCAGCTCACGGACATCGTCACCCAGATCGGCCCCAGCTCCGCCGCCGAGACGTTCTCCGGACCGATCGAGTCGATCACGTCGAACCGGAGCTCCGCGGGCATACTCTTCATCGTCGGGCTTGGGACGGCGTTGTGGTCGGCCTCCAACTACGTCGGCGCATTCATGCGCGCCTCGAACATCGCCTGGGAGACGCCGGAGGGACGCTCGTTCTTCAAGCTGCGCCCGCTGCAGATCCTGGTGACGCTCGTGATGGTGATCATGATGGCTGTGGTCGCGGTGGCGCTCGTGCTCACAGGCCCCATCGTCGAGGCGGTTGGCAGCTCGATCGGGATCGGCGACACCGCGCTCACCATCTGGGACATCGCGAAGTGGCCGGTCCTGCTCGGCGTCGTCATCCTGATGTTCTCGGTCCTCTACTACGCGGCGCCAAACGTGAAGCTGCCCGGCTTCAAGTGGATCACTCCGGGGAGCGCCTTCGCGGTCATCGTCTGGCTGATCGCCTCGGTGCTGTTCGCCTTCTACGTGGCGAACTTCGGCTCCTACGACAAGACCTACGGCACGCTTGGCGGCCTCGTCGCGCTGCTCGTCTGGATGTGGATCACGAACCTCGCGTTGCTCTTCGGGGTCGAACTGAACGCCGAGCGCGAGCGAAGTCGCGAGCTCGGTGCGGACGTCCCCAGGGCCGAGCGCGAGATCCAGCTCGAGCCGCGCGACGAACCGAATGACAAGCGGACGACCTGAACCTGGAACAGAACGTCGAGAACCCGAAAGGAGATCAATGAGCGAGACAGTCGGAGAAGCCAAACTCGTCCAGTACCTGAGCGAGGCATACGGCAAGGAGAAGGAGCTCGAGACCGCCCTGGAGGCGCACATCGCGATGACCACGCGGAAGCCGTACAAGAAGCGGCTACAAGACCACCTCCGCGAGACGAAGCGCCACGCGAGCAAGGTGGAGAAGCGCATCAAGAAGATCAGTGGCGACGGCCCGCAAAAGGCGCCCGCCCTGGCGGGGCAGGCTGCCGCCCAGGTCAAGTCGCTCTCCAAGGGGCCGCTCCACATGCTCCGCGGGACCGGCGAGGCCGAGAAGATGCTGAAGAACGCGAAGACCGAGTACTTCAACGAGCATGAGGAGATCGCGACCTACTCGGCGATCGAGACGTTGGCGGAGCGACTCGGCGACGACGAGACAGCGAAGCTCGCTCGTGAGATTCGCCGGGAGGAGCAGCGGATGGCGAACTTCCTCGCGAAGCAGATCCCGGTCCTGACTCGGGCAGTGGTCTCGGAAGAGGTCCCGTCGTCCGAGCGGCGTACGTCAGCGCGCGTTTAGCAACGTCAACGGGCCACCTTCGGGTGGCCCGTTTTCGCTGCCTTCCCGCACAGCGTCTCTCAAGCCATTTCGGCCATGGCGGAGGACGGACCAACTATTCGGATGCCTGCCACGGGGCGAACCCGGCCTCCTCCGCTTCAGCGATCCGCACTTCGCGCAGGGCCAACGGCTCGTCGTCGGCGTCGAGGCGAATCTCGAGAACGCTTCCGCTGATGGCAAAGCGTAGATCGCCATCCTCGTCGACTCGCAGTCCCACGACGAAGGTGTTGTGTTCGCTGAGCTCACGCATCGGCGCTCCCTGTTCTCTTGCGTCATACGCAGCAGCGACTACCTTGATGCCAACGTCGGATGTCAGTCGTAGGTAGAGCGCTGCCCGCCAGGGACGCGGCCTCGCATATCGCCGCCCAAATGCGCAAATTCCGATAGTCGGCTTCGGTCCCGGGTAGCCGTATCCCGACGGCTGTCAAGGAGGACCCAATGGCCCAGCAGACCAAGAGCAAGAGCACGCGAAAGTCCGGTGGTGGCAGATCGAAGCCCCGCGGCAACGCGTCCACGAGTAAACGAACCACCAAGTCGCGCGCCAATTCGAGCGGCTCACAGAATCGGCGCGGGACCCAGAGCAGGGGCGGGTCGACGGCGCGGAAGCGGTCGAACGCATCGAACTCTTCGAGCAAGGGCACGGTCGCGAGCGCAAAGGACGCATCGATTCAGGCCGCGAAGAGCACCGGAGACGCGGTGGGGTCGACCGCCAGGAAGCTGAGGACTCCGGCGATAGCCGCAGGAGCGGGACTCGCGGGCCTGGCGGGCGGCATCGCGCTGACGCGAAGCCGACAAAGGAAGGTGATGGGCGTTCCGCTGCCCGGGCGCGGCACCACCAAGAACCTCGCCGGCGCTGCGAAGAACATCGGTGCGCTCGCCGAGCAGGCCGGTCATGTCGCCGAGCAGGTGCGAGTAGCCGGCGAGGCGCTCGGGGGCAACGAGGCTCGCCGATCCCCGATCGAGGTCGTGCTCCAGGGCCTGACGAGGCGGTCCCAGGCAGCAAAGGCAGACTGACGTCCGCTAGCTGACCGGCCGCGGGTGGGATCCGTCCCAAGGAGATCCCACCCCAACGTCTTCGATCAGCCAGCCGCGGCTCGTACCAGCCTTCCATCCGCACCGCCGGGGACCCTTCCGGGGATGCTGGAGATCAGAGTGGCATGCTCAGGCTGTCCCGAGGAAACCTACGTCCTCGTCGAAAAGCTCGAAGATGTGGATCAGTTGTTCTGCGAATGCGACTACGGCTACGTCGTGCTCTCTGTCGGCGAGGCAGTCGCGATTTGAGCGAACGGACATCAGGTCCGCTTCGTGGCGCGGGGGCCTACGCCGGCGGCCGCCGTCTTTCAGCTACTCGACCGCGTCTTCGACTTGGACCGGCTCGAAGGGGTGGACCCATTCCGGCTGCGGCTCGAGCTGCTGCGACGTGAGCTGCTGCTCGAGGACTTCTTTCGCTTGACCTTGCCGTCCTCGATCGTCTGCCGCCGGCCGGTCTTGGTCTCGTTTTCGAGTTCGACGTAGGCCTTGAACCGGTGCAGGTCGCCACGCACGGCGCGCTTGACGAACCGCATTCCTCGGCTCGCCTTGTCGATCAGGTTCGACGGTTGCACGTCGAGCGAGACGTCGATGCGGGTCAGGTTCTTCGCCAGGGGGTGGAAGGTGACCACGCCGGTGTGCGAGTAGCCGTCGGTGACGTTCCACTCGATGCGCTCCTCAGGATGCTGCTCGACGATCTCGGCCTCGAAGCGCTTGCTGATGCCCCAGATCTTCGCCTGGAAGGAGACCGTCGTGTTGTCGACCTCCTCGGCATTCTCGATGCGGTGCATGAACTCGGGCCAATCCTCGAAGGACGTCCAGTAGTTGTAGGCGCGCTTGATCGGAACCGCGACGTCGACCGATTGCTGAATCGGCATCCGCCGGCCGCTGCCGTAACCGGGCGCGGCACGCCCCTCCTCGTCCGAGTCGTCGTCGCCACCGCCGAACATCCCCTTCAGGGGGTTCCCTCCGAGCATCTCCCCCGGGGAGCTCGGCATGGCGTCGGAGGCGGCGTCCTTGAGCTGTGAAGTCGCCTTGTTTCCGACCTCGCTCGCCTTCTCCGAGATCTTCGGCCCGGCGAAGCTGCCCAGCTTGTCGACCGCGTAAGGGATCGCCGCGAGCGCGGCGCCGGCGACGGCCAGACCCGCCGGCTTGCTCAGCGGACTGTCGCTCGCCACCCGCTTCACGGTCTTCTTCGCTTCGCTTCCAAGTTTTTCGATGTCTGGCATTTGGAACTCCTGGTCCTTCCGTCTAGTCCTGGTCTTGGTCGTGGGTGCCGCGCAGCAGCCGGAACACGACGACGCCGGTGACGCCGCCTGCCACTGCCGCCCCGGCCGCTGCGCGTAGCGCTCCGGGCCGGCCGCCCCGCAGGCGCTCACCCACCGCGCCCCCCATCACGTCGCGCGCTTTGTCCTTGACGCTCATGCCTTCTTGCTGATCGCCTTGCTGGCCTTCTCGACCTCCGCCGCGACTTCACCCACCCGGTGGCTTCGTTGGGCGACCTCGCCCGCGGCCTTGCCGATGCTCTTCAGCGCCGAGTCGGGCTTGACGTCGGGCATGCTCAGCTTCGGGAGCTTCACGCTCGGGGTCGGGAGGCGCTCGAGCACTCCGCGCTTTCGCCCGTTCCTCAGCGCCATCCCGCCGGCGAGTCCGACAAGCGCCGCGCCGCCGGCGAGTGCCGGACCCTTCGCCTTCTCGGCGACGGTTGCCATCGTCGACTTGTTGCTCGTCGTCTGGCGCTTGCGAGCGGTGGTGTTCCGCTTGGACCCACCTGAGGTCGACGCGCCACGCGACCGAGTCTTGGAAGTCGATCCGCTTCGCGAGCTGCTCTTGGAACCGCTCTTGCTCCGGCCCGGGCTACTCGACGAGCGCGAATTACGGGTCTTTGTCTGGGCCATCTCGGTGGCCTCCTCCTTGATTGCTCGGGGACCCCCCTACGTCTCCGCGGGGCTTCGCTCTTCATCTACCCACCGGTGTCCGCGTGAGCGCCGCGTCCGAGATTTCATTCGGCTGATTGAGCGCACGGGAGCGATTGGACCCGGTGTGATGGATCGATTGAGGGAGGCTGTGCGCTCAGACCGCGCACGGCCTGACAGCCCCCCGCCGGGGAATTGTTCAGTGCCGCGCCCTGAGCTCCGCCTCCGACAGGCCGGCGGCCGCGTAACAGAGGGGGCGGCCCCACTCCACCGTGGGGGACGCCCCCTCATGGACGCATTCCGGGGTACGAAGACAAGCCGCCTAGTATCGAGGCAGCGATCCGTTTCCGCTTCCGTTTCTCTGCTTCGCCGCCACCAAGGCGATCTCGAGCAGCGCTTTGGCCTCCTCGGGTCTCTGGTCGTCCAGTGCGATCAATGCCTCTTCGAGGGTGCCCTCCAGCGACAGCGCGTGGTCGCTCAGAGAGCCGTACTCGCCGCGCAAGTCCGCCTGTCTCTCGTTCAGGTGGCGCAGCTCTGAGCGCATTCGGACTTGCCTCTCACGGATCGCCCGAAGCTCCGCCCGCACCCGGTCCTCGGCGCTCACGACGGCACCTCACTTCGGCGCTCGTGCCAGATCCACCACCTTCGCGCGCTTGGCGTCGCCGGACGAGGATCGTCCTCGGTCAATCGACCGCTATCCCCTCGGCTGACACAACGTGGGCAAGGAGCACCGGGTTCCCAGCCACCTGGGACCGTCCTGAACCCGCACTCCGCACATTGCAGGAACAACATCGTAGGCCTCCTCATCTGCCGGGCCCAGAAATGAGACCTAAGGCCTCCCCACTGGGCCATGCCGACTTTCTGGCCGCGAATTTACAAGCAGACTTTGGACTCGTCAAGGGGGCGGAATCGGCGCTGGCTCGGTCCCCTCATGCGGGGCGCGGCGGGCGCTCGCGCTCGGCCTCGCGCTCCTCGCGCACCGTCCCGTCGCGCTCGCGGACCCGTTGCTCGCGCCAGCCCGCGCGATCGACTCGGCGGTGGTACGACTCGCCGGCCTTGCCCCCGGCCATCGCGGCCAGCAGCGTGCCGAGCGCGATGAGGATCAACGCGATCACGCCGCCCGTCGTGACGTCGCCCTCGTCGATGGGAATCCGGGGCAGCTCCAGCGCGGCGAACAGGTTGTACTCCTCGCCGGCGACGGCGCCCAGGATCGCCAGTGCGGCGATCGCAACGATGCTCCAGATCCAGACCGCGAGTCCCTGGCGGCCGCCGTCGAACCGCGACATGCGCCCTGCGACGTAGCCGCCCGCGAAGTACGCGATGACGGCCACCGCGAGCAGCGCGATTCCGCCCGCAAGCCCGATCGTCTCCGTCTCGGAGCTCGCGTCGCCAACGCTCTCGAACTCGGAGATCGCGATCGCGGCACCCGCCGCGGTAACGAACGCCGTCAGGAGGGCGCCGAGGCCGACGGCGACGAGCCAGCCGAAGAACGCGGCGCCCCAGTTGGTCCCGCCGTACTCGTCGCGCTGGCGCTCGCGCACCACGGCGGGATCGGACACCGGCTCACGCGCATAATCGTGATGCACCCGCGGTCGTCCGCGGTCGCCAACTGACATGGTCTCCTCCTTGAATCGGTCCCCGGCACCAACCAGTACCCCCTGGGGCCGGAGAAACGCAGCGTCTCGGAGAGGGGGAGACCTGTGAGCGCACGCGACCCTCAGTCCGAACGCGCGTGCTCCTCGGCGACCTCGCCCGCGGTGCCCAGCTTCTCGACCAACCAGAAGTGGGAACGCTTCATGACCACGACCTCGATATCGGGGGCGACGTGGTCGGGCGCGACCGCGAATCGGTTCGGCTCGGCACGTGCCACCCCCCAGTCCTCGACGGAGAGGAGGATTCGCTCCGCGCAGTCGTCTTGCCAGCACTCACATCGAAATCCCTGCATGACATGACCGTCGCTGACCAACTCGGCTCGGCGCTCGTTGAGGCTTCGCGACCAGGACTGGTTGTGCGCGATCCGCTCTTCCCGCGAGGCGTAGAGGGGCTGAAAGGGGTCGGACACGTCTAGTCCCTCCACGCGAGGGACACGGCCAAGACAGCGGCTAAGAGGATTGCCGCAGCAGCGAGTACGGCCGGTTCGCCGGCGAACAAAGTCGCGAGCGCAACCAGTGCGGCGATGAGGGCGGCGAGAGTTCGGAGATCGAGGGGACTCGGCATGAGCCATTCGCGACTACCCCGGGTGGAGCCCGTGAGCGCGTTGGCTCATTAAGACCCCATGAAGTGTCCGTCGCTCTCTTTCGGCGCGGGCCAGCAGCAAGGGACGCTGCGGACGGCTATGCCAGGGAGGGGCAGGGGTATCCGCATTGCATGGAAAGCGGCGGTTTTGGAACCGGCTCTCGCTTCTCGCGAGAAGGAGCAGCGACATCCGACCGGTGCGCCGCCCACCTCGCCTGACAAACCGAGTCAGGAGAAGGTTGAACTGTCGATCGACGGCCATTACCTCGAGGATCTCGGGCACCGTTTTGGCCGCGGCAACGACTGCGGCCGCCTCCGAGGCCTCGGAGCTCAGCTTCGGGGCGATGAGTTTCCCAGTCCATGGCGATCTAAGACTCACACCCGATCAGCCATCACCGAGGAGATCATCATGACCGCCACCTACACCGCCGACATGTTTTCCACCGTCGATGGCTTCGGCGCCCCACAGCCCGGCACCTGGGGCGGCTACTGGGACAAGCAAAGCGCCGAGCTGCTCGACCACCGCCTCGCGCTCTACAGCGAGGAGCAGCGGATCGTCTTCGGAGCCAACACGTACCAGCTGTTCGTGCAGTTCGAGCGCATGCTGGGCTCGAGCCCTGAGGTCGACCAGGCCGCTGACCCCTGGGTCACCAAGTTGAGGACGTTGCCTGCCACCGTCGTGTCGACCACGCTGGAGGAACCCCTCGACTGGTCACATGCGACCCTGGCGAAGGGTGATGCCGTGGACGTCGTCGCTCGGCTCAAGGAGGAGTCCACGGTGCCGTTGCTCTCGCACGGCAGCGTGTCGATGAACCGGGCGCTGATGGCCGCCGGCCTGGTCGACCGCCTCCAGCTGACGATCTTCCCTGTGATCACCGGTCAGACCGGAGCCCACCCGATCTTCCAGGACGCGGCCGACTTCGACCTCGAGCTGATCGAGAGCCGGACGTTTGATGGCGGCATCCAGGAGCTCATCTATCGGCCCGCGCTGCATGTTTGAGCGCGCCGCACACCGCACGCGTCAAGCGTGGTGCTAGTCGAATCCGGAACCTCAGGGCGATTGCGCTAGCAATGGGTGCTCCACCCATCCACGCCCTTTACCCGGATCATGTCGCTTAGGACGAAGGGCGGCCATCAAGCCGACCTCTGTTCCCTAGATCGGCTGCAGTGGTCCGCTCGGATCGGGGCTGTCGGCTAGGAGCGCCCACCACACCACCAGCGCAATCAGGGCGATGATCGCCGAGGCCACGAGCGTGACTTCGAGCAGCGATGAGCGGCCGTCTCCCGACGAGCTTCCGTCGGCCACATCGGTTGAGCCGTGTTGGTGCTCGGCCCGTAAATCCTGTCTGTGGGCGTCGACTCGAATGAGGAGGACGAAGGCGAGCGCCATCGTCAGCGGCAGCCCCAAGATCACGAGAACGAAGCGAGCGCCCGGGCTCAAGCCACCCGTGAGCTGGAGCCAGAAATAGGGAATCAAGGTCCAGAGCGCGAGCCCGCCTGAGACGATCACGCCGGCAAGCACGGTACGCACTATGCGGTCACGCGTCCTAGCCCCTCTGCCGTCCATGAGGGCTCTATACCCGCTGTCGGGAGCGCCATCTCTCGCAGAGGACGAAGAGCGACCGTGCCGCGTTCAACGGGTGCTGCCAGAACGTTCCCCGCTACTCAGAACAATCTGATCAGCAAGTTCACCATGATGGTGAGCGCGATTGAGAGCACGATCGACCAGACAAGGCAGCCCGGCATGAACCGCACCTGCGTGCGTCCGCCAGATCGCTTCCAGATCACGAACATCGCTCACGCCCCCTGCCCCGCTGAAAGAGCACTCAAGCAAGCGTTCGGGGGAGTCGAGCGATGGTTGGGCGCTTTGCATGGAAAGCGCAACTTCTGAGAGAGCGTGATTAGCTGTCGGCGCGATGCCCAAGCGCTTGCTGATCGCAGCCGGTGAGGCAGCTGACAGCGCCGACGCGCTGCCTTTCGGAGTCCGCGAACTCATAGATACGGCCGATGAGATCCTGGTGGTGACACCGGCATTGCCAACTCGGTTCGAGTGGCTGGCTTCGGCAACCGACAAGGCGCGTGAGCAGGCCGATGAGCGCCTTCAGGCTGTCTTGGGTCAGATCGAGGATCTCGGAACGAAGGCGAGTGGAACGGTCGGAGCCGACGACCCGGTTCTGGCGTTCGAGGACGCCCTCGCCGCATTCCACGCGGACCACCTCCTCGTCGGGCTGCGCGCTCCGGAGCGCACCGATTGGCAGGAACGCGGATTGCTCGACGAGTTGCTCCACCGATTCGGAATCCCGGTCACGGTCTTCTCGCTGCGGGAGTAGCCCTTAGGACGAGAAGCGGGTCTTCATCTCGGGCTAGAGCCAGATCGCGGTGGCCTTCGGGATACTAGGCGCGTGACACTGCCACACCCCCAAGCGGAAGACCTCATCACCAAGTGCAAGGGGGCCGTGGTCGGGAAGGTTGCCCTCGAATCGCTCCGAGATGACATCGGAGAAGCGGCAGCCGCAGCAGATCAAGATGCGCTACGGGAGAAGCTGATCGACAACAAGGATTCGTTGAATGGACTGCTCAAGGACGACGCCCTGAGCTCGGAGCAACGAGTCGATCAGGCTCGCCCGGCCATCGAGGATCTAGGCGACGCCCTCAGCGAGTACATAGCCGAAACCGAGTAGGCGGGGCTCACGTCGAGGCTGCCCCTTCCTGGCGCTACTCGTAGGGGTCCTCTTCCCCAGCGAGCTTCAACGAGCATTGCTTGACGTCATCGAAATGCCGTTCCTGGATCGGTAGCGCCCAGGACACGAGGTCGCGGATCTCGTCCTCATCGGCCTCTTCGTTCAGCTTGCCGAGAACCGCCCAGTGTCCGACCTCGCCGGCCTCAGCCATGGTGAGGAACTCGAAGCCATCCAAGGCGTCCGCGTCATCTCCGAGGTAGGTCTTCATCATCTCCTCAGCCTCGGACTTGGTCTCCCGTGCCTTCTCGAGCAGCGCGGTCTTCTTGCCGTCTCGCTGATCGGCCAGGTCTGTACAGCGACGCTCGGTTTCCTCGGCCTCGTGGCGCATCCGTTTCAAGGTGCCGGCGACCTCTTCGTCTTGGACCAAGCTCTGGACTTTGTCCGTAGCGCCTTGCGCCGCCTGAGCTAGCCCCAGGACCTCCGCAAGCTTCTCCTCGAGAGTGTTCAACTCCGCCATCTCAACCTCCTCTAGTGACCCTCCGAGCGGGTTACCCCGCAACCGAAGGTGCAAGCGGGCCGGCGCCGGAAACGATCGCACCGCGTAGTGCCGCGTTATGTGGGGCGGCGCGGGGTATCCGTCGAGCATGTGGACTGCCTTTCTAATCGCGTTCGCGGCGCTGGCAGTCGTGGGCTCCTTGGCACTGGGATGGCCGATCATCATCGCCCTTTTGATCGCCTTGATCGCTGTTGGCTCTTGGGGTGCCGCCGCGGTCTTTCGTCGGGCAAGAGAGAAGCCAGGTCCTCCGACGTCCGGATCTTCGCGTCCGCGGGACATCTCCGAGGTCCGAGACCCCGCCGAAGCCGGGCCGGCGGAGACTCCGCATTCCACGCGCTGAGGTGCGACCGGGCTCGTCGGCTTGTGTCCCCACGACGGGCAATCCCTGCCGTACGTGCAGACGGTCGGCGCGTTCTCCGGTCGAGAGCGGGTAGCGGGAGTCCGCGACTGAGACTCAACGGAGGTAGCGATGAAGGCACTCACCTGGCATGGACGGCGCGACGTTCGCGTTGACGACGTCCCCGATCCGAAGCTGGAGAAGCCGACGGACGCGATCATCAAGGTCACCTCCACCGGCCTGTGCGGGTCCGACCTCCATCTCTACGAGGTACTGGGTGCGTTCATCGACGAGGGCGACATCCTCGGACACGAGCCGATGGGAGTCGTCGAGGAGGTCGGCTCCGCGGTGAAGGACATCGAGCCCGGTGACCGCGTCGTCGTGCCCTTCAACATCTCATGCGGGCATTGCTGGATGTGCGAGAGAGATCTCTACGCGCAATGCGAGACCACCCAGAACCGTGATCAGGGCAAGGGAGCGTCGCTGTTCGGGTACACCAAGCTCTACGGCCAAGTGGCAGGTGGGCAGGCGGAGTACCTGCGCGTGCCTCAGGCCCAATTCGGGCCGGTCAAGGTCCCGGACGGCCCGCCGGATGAGCGCTTCGTTTACCTCTCGGACGTCCTGCCGACCGCCTGGCAGGGCGTCGAGTTCGCCGAGGTACCCGAGGGCGGCTCAATTGCCGTGTTCGGCCTGGGCCCGATCGGTCAGATGGCCTCGCGGATCGCGAAGCATCGCGGGTATCGCGTGATCGCCGTCGACCTCGTTCCGGAGCGGCTCGACATGGCTCGCCGCTACGACATCGAGACGGTCGACATCTCGGACGTGGACGACGCCCCCGAGGCAATCCGCGAACTGACCGAGGGACGCGGGACGGACTCCGTCCTCGAGGCGGTCGGGATGGAAGCGCACGGCGCGCCGTTCGGCAAGCTGGCGCAGGATGCGGCTGGATTCCTTCCAGACCTGATCGCGAAGCCGATGATCGAGTACGCCGCGATCGACCGGATGAAGGCGCTGCACGACTCCTTCGACGCCTGTCGCCGGGGCGGCACGGTCTCGATCTCCGGCGTTTACGGCGGCCAGCTCGACCCGATCCCGATGATGGACCTGTTCGACAAGGGGCTGACCCTGCGGATGGGCCAGGCGCACGTCCGCCGTTGGACCGACGACATCCTCCCGCTCGTTGCCGATGACGACGATCCTTTGGGAACGGAGGACTTCGCCACACACCAGATCCCGCTGGAGGACGCGCCGGAGGCCTACGAGACGTTCCAGCGCAAGGAGGACGGTGCGATCAAGGTCCTGATGCAGCCCCACGGGCCGGCGGCCGCGGGAGCACGCGGAAAGGCGAAGAGCGCGATCGGCGCGTGAATAGGGCGAGACCCGCGTGCCGGGGACAACACGCGGGTCTCTGGCAGCGAGCCCCCCTCGCTCATGCCTGCCTACGAGGACTTCTTGCCGCCTTCGCGGCCTGCCGCCCGCTTCTGCGATTTCGAGCCGCCGCTGCCCTTCCCGCTCTTCTTGCCACCCTTGCTCGACGCACCGGGTGAGTTCGCGATCGAGGCTGCGCGCTGCTTGCTCATGCCCTTCTTGCGAAGGCCCTCGTACTGCTTGTCGTCCTTGACGCTCGGTCCGTGATCCTTGGCCGGACGCTCCTCCTCTCGATTAGAGCCGTTCCTTGAGCAGCTTCTTGCCTTTCTCCCCGCCCTTGCGGCTGTGCTCCTGGGCGCGGCGGAAGAAGTCCGCGAGATCTGAGTCCCCGTCGCTCTCGGCGTCCTCGATGTACTGCTCGAGACGAAGGGCGTTGTTGAGGCTCTGTTCGGTGAACCAGACGATGTTGTCGGAGTAGCGTGGCTGGCCCCCCTCGGCACGGCCACCCGGTCCCCTCCGCTTGGTTCAAGGGCCGGCAAGGAGTGCCCCATGATTTACCTGTGCTGCGAGGAGTGCGGGTTCCGTGCTGCTCGCGGGCCGTTGAGTCTGGCCAGCTACTGCCCACGATGTCGAACCCACGGACGGATCGTGCCGTTCACGGAGTCGCGCCGTCCTCCGGCCGCCAGCATCGCATCCTCCGACGTACATCCCGCCATGCAGGCAGCCAAGAGGCAGAACGTGGCGCCCTGGCGAGCGTGACGCTGTGGCCACAATTCCCGATAGATCCCGGCCGCTTCCGCGCGGCACGTTCGAGGCACTCAACTGTGCCGCCTGCGGCGGCACAGGGACCCGGCCGATCCTGACGGACGACGATTCGCTTGAGCCCTGCCACCGGTGTCGGGGAAAGGGGATCGAGCCGAGCCCGATACCTCGACCGGACCGCGCATCGCTTGCGCGGCTCGCAAGGGGGTAGGTCGAACGAACTCGCCCACACCGGGGGTCGCGCTTCGATCCCAGTTCACTAAGGAGGAGACACGGATGTCCACACCGGAACGGCGCGAAGGAACCGGCGGACTCACCCTTGGCGGCATCCTCGTCATCGTCGGGATAGTCCTGATGATCGTTTGGAGTTTTTGGGCCGGCCTGATCGTCGCGCTCATCGGACTCATCGCTTTCGGGGGCTTCGCTCGGGGTCGGTGGTACTGACCTTCCGCCTCGCGATCGGCGCCGGCCGGGAAACAACAACGGCGTCGTCGTCGCCGAGCTCTTGAGCGAGACGTAAGAATCCGCGCCCGGAGGACACCAACCAGACGATGAACGAGCTCTCCGGCAAGGCCATTTCGCTCTGGGTGGATACAGCCCCCGAGACGAGCTACCCAAAGCTCGAGGACGAGATCGAGGTCGATGTCGCGGTGATCGGGGGCGGGATCGCCGGGCTCACCGCCGCCCTGCTCTTGAAGCGGGCCGGGTTGCGCGTCGCCGTGATCGAGGCAGGCCGCGTCGGGACGGGCGTGAGCGGTCACACCACCGGGAAGGTCAGCTCCCTTCACCGGCTCATGTACCGGGAGCTTCGGCGCAGCTTCGGCGAGGGCGGGGCGAGAATCTACGGCGAGGCGAACCAGGCGGCGATCGAGCGGGTCGCGGAGCTCGTCAAGACGGAGGGGATCGAGTGCAACTTCCGACGCGTCGCGAATTACACCTACGCCGAGTCGTCTGCGGCGCTCGAGCAGGTCGAGGAGGAGGCGGAAATTGCCCTGGAGCTCGGCCTGCCCGCCGCCCGCTCCGATGCCCTGCCGCTTCCCTTCCCCGTTCGCGGCGCGGTTCGCTTCGACGACCAGGCGCAGCTCCACGCAACGAAATACCTCGTCGGGCTGGCGCACGCGGTGGCCGGAGACGGAAGCCACGTGTTCGAGGAGAGCCGCGTGACAGAGATCGACGACGGCGCGCCGTGCAGGGTCGGCACGAAGGACGGCAGCATCACAGCCGGCGCGGCGATCGTCGCCACGAACATCCCGATCGCTGACCGAGGGCTCTTCTTCGCCCGTTGTCACGCCCACCGCTCGTACCTGGTGGCGCTAACCCTTGAGGGTGATCCGCCCGAAGGGACATTCATCAGCGCCGATGAGCCGCTGCGCTCGATCCTGGCTCACCGCGCCGAAGACCGGAACCTCCTATTGGTCGGCGGCGAGGGACACCGGGCAGGCGACACGGTTGACGTGGGAGAGCGCTACGGGCGACTGGAGGCATGGGCGCGGGAACGGTTCCCGGTCGCCTCGCTGGAGTACCGCTGGTCGACCCAGGACGCTGTCCCGATCGACGGAGTTCCCTACATCGGCCGGATGTCGCCCGTCTCCCGGCACCTGTACGTCGCGACGGGCTTTCGCAAGTGGGGGCTCACCAATGGCACCGTCGCCGCGATGATCCTGGCCGATGAGATCCTTGGCGAGCCGAGCGGGTGGTCGAGCACCTTCAACAGCAACCGCCTGAAGCCGCTCGCGGGAGGCCGGCGGTTCGTGACGGAGAACCTGAGGGCCGGCGTGCGGCTCGTCCGCGACCGGCTCGCGTCTCGCGCTTCGACTCTGCCCGAGCTGGGTCCCGGCGAGGCCACCGTGCTGGACCTTGACGGCGAGAAGGTGGCGGCCCGTAAGGACGAGCAGGGCGACCTGCACATGGTGTCCGCGGTCTGCACGCACCTCGGCTGCATCGTCGAGTGGAACGGCGCGGACCAGACCTGGGACTGTCCCTGCCACGGATCCCGCTTCGACCGCTCCGGTGGCGTGATCCAGGGACCGGCGACCGAAGACCTCGCGCCGGTGTCGCGCCACTGACCGCCCTCGACCGCGGAAGCGGCACAATCGTCAGGCGCACCCGGTCTCGCGCGAAGCAGGAGCCGGCCTCGGAACGACTGATGCGCTGCTAGCGTCTGGTTCAGCCGCACATTCGAGTGCGGCGTAAACAGTGCCTGCGCCGCAGTCGTTGCATCGCTGCATCCTCCGCGCCCGCCCGCACCGCACGTGGAGGAATTCACATGACTGACGGAACCGTGAAGTGGTTCAACGACGAGAAGGGCTTCGGCTTCATCACACCCGAGGACGGCTCCGCCGACCTCTTCGTCCATCAGAGCGCCGTACCCGACGGCCAGGCCCTGGCCGAGGGAACGAAGGTCAGCTTCGACGCCGAGCGCGGCGACAAGGGGCCCCGCGCCGCGAACGTTCGCCTGCCCTAGCACCCGTCCAAGCCGGGCATCCCGCCAGAGTCGCCCGGCGCCCAGCACTCGTTCGATCTCTTTCCAAGAAGGAGCAGAGCATGGCTTCAGGGAGCAAGCGGAAGACCACGATGGCGAAGCTCAATCGTGAACGCAGACTTCTCGAGCGTCGGCAAGAGAAGCAGGCCAGGAAGGCTGCGCGGAAGCAGGCAGCCGCAGACGCCCGTGCGAACCCGACTAGCTAACACGCCAACGCCCACGCCCCTAGCGAAGCAGGGTTCCGGCGATGGGCGCGGGTGTTTCGAACCACCGACCTCTCGCGTGTGAAGCGTTCGGGGACCCCGCTCGTGGAGCCGTTTCGTGCCTGCGGGGGCCGATCCGGTGCGGCTCGATTGGGCTCGATTCGGCCCGCTTCGGGCAGACAGGGCGGGTGTCTGCCCGAAACGGATCAGGGGCTTTTGTGCGAGCCGTCCGACCCCGTGGCCCCGTCGAGGAAGAAGACCTCGATCATCACCTCCGGGTCCACGGTCGCCTGGCTGAGGAATGCCACCACACTCCGGCCGGTGAGCTTTTCGACCCTGCCCCGCATCTGATCCTCGACCGCGTCCTGGAACTTGACCCGCATGTTCCGGACGAACTCGCCCTGGCCCTGATCGCGAAGGGTTCGCTCGGCCGGCGTCAGCCCGTCACGCAGGACGCAGAGCACGAGGTCGTCCATGACGTAAGTCTTCGCTCCGGTCGGGCCGCGGCCGTAGCCCTCGTGATAAATGCCAACGATGGCGTCGCTGATTTCCGCCAAGAGCTCGCCGCGAGGCTCCGGAACGGAGTCGGGCTGTGGGCGGCTGACTTCCATGCTGGGCTACGAGCGCGCCTTGCGCAACATCCCCATGCGCACCAGGAATCTCTTTTTCTGACCCGACTCCGACGACCGCTCGGCCTCGACGAATCGACCGCTCTCACAGCGAGTGCATTGGGAATTGGGCTCCACCAGGCCTTGGATGACAGTGCACCCGCACTCGCCACATTCCAGGTAGACCACTGGCTGCCTCCTCATCTGCCGAGCCCAGAGGTAAGGCCGAGGGCCTCCCGCCGGGCTATGCCGACTTCTTAGGTGGGAAATTTACTCCCCGGATACAGGGTCGTCAAGGAGGAGGCGGGGCAGCTTGGACTACCGCTTTCGATGCGAAGCGAACCTCACCGGGCGGGGAAATCTTCTCGGATCCGCTTCGTCTGGCTCGGCCGAGACCGTGACCGTCCTACGGCGATCAAACGTCATCACGATCTCGACGCCGAACTCTGTCGAGCTGATGACGACATGGTCGGCGACCGAACCGATGACGGTAAGGCCCCAGCCACCTCGGTGGGCTGGGTCCGGAGTCAGGCCAACACCAAAGTCACGCACGGCGATGTGGACGGCGTCGTCGTCAGCCCAGCCCGTGACCTGGACCGGCCCGAACGCATCCCGCGGGTATGCGTGGAGGACGACGTTCGTCACCGCCTCGGATACCGCCAGGCCGATTCGCTCGCTGCCGGCCCCGTGAAAGTCGCTGAACTGCGATGCCGCGTGCCTTGCCGTTGCCACGGCTGCAGGCGCGGCCGGAAGCTCGACCTCGTATCGCATCTCCCCTGCGATCACTTCCGTAGGTCCTTTCCGGTGGCATGTCAACAGCTAAACCCGCCACTCGGTCCTCTCCGACGTCTACCCACCAGCTCAGCTTCTTATCCCTTTCGCAGGGGTGGATAACCCCGCGCCGCAGAAATCCCGACCTGCCCGGACCCGCCCTGAAAACCCTTAGCGGATGCGCCCATCCCCGCAGCCCCGCCCACCGTTGCCGGGGTTGCCGGGGCTACGGGGTCGCGGGGTTCGCGCCCAGTTCGGCCGCCTAGTCAGCCGGGTTGCTCCAGGGCAAGATGGTGCAACCGTCGGGGTCGTTCGTGGGACTCGCCCGCCTGCCAGGCCAGCAAGACTAGGGCGAAGATGGCCATGAGGATCGCAAGATCGGAGAAGCGCACGCGCTGGAAAGCGAGGAGCATCGGGAGCAGGCTGAGGCGCGAAGCCTTCTCCTCCGGCCACCGGCTGAAACCCCTCCGCGGGAGTTGACAACGCGAGCGTATGTCTACCCCGGCGTCGCCGTGCCGGACGTGTATCCGGGGTGCACACCCCTACGCTGCGGGCCGCGCCGTGATCCCAGGGCTCCATGCTGTCAATCCGCTGCCATTGCCGCCGACGTGGGCGCTTGCGGCGAGTCCCCAAAAGCCGAAACCCCCCGTTAGCGGGGCTTCTTCGAATGGGCGCGGCGGGTTTCGAACCTGCGACCTCTCGCGTGTGAAGCGGTGGCGCCTCAGGCGCGGATGGGCGTGGTCGGGCGATCGGATGCGTGTGGATGTGCGGGGATATACGTGGATTTGGGCACCAGAACGCCGCTGGTGCCCAATGGATGGAAGGCCCGCCTAGGGCTCGACACCCAGTGACGCGGCGGATCGCCAGAAGCATCGTTCGACTTCTGCATCCGGGGTCCGGTCATACGCCCAACGGGAGGGCTTCCTAGCGTCGCCCTTCTTGCTCGTCGACCAGCGCGATCGCTTCTTCTGGCGTGTCGGCATAAGCAACGTGATTCGAGGGTGCCTCGGCAATAAACCCTTCCTCCGACATTCGCTCAAGCTGAGTGATGAGGCCTTGGTAGAAACCGTCGGTGTTCAGCACGATCACCTGCTTCTGGTGGGCGCCATGCTTGCGGAGCTCGAGAATTTCAGTGAGCTCATCCAGCGTCCCCAGGCCCCCTGGGAGTACGACGATCACGTCGCTGCGAGAAAGCAATCTGGCCTTGCGCTCCCCAAGGTCCTTCGCGATCACCATTTCGTCGGCGTCGGGACGGGCAGACTGCTTCAACAGTTCCGCTGAGACCCCATAGATCTTGCCGCCACCGGCTTGCACGCCGTCGGCCATCACCTTCATCACGCCGGTGTTTGATCCGCCCCACACGAGGCTATGGCCGTGCTCAGCAATCAGGGCAGCCAGCCGCCGGGCCGGTGTCATGTACTTGTCCGCCAAGTCGTTCGCTGAGCAAAAAACACAAATGTTCATGCGCGCTCTGGATCTTGCTCGAGCTTGGTCACCATGCCGGTCCGGCTGGGAGCGCTGTGCCCGAGCTGAGCCATCGCCCTGCAGTCGCACGCCCTCATGCGCCCGATCTTCGGCTGACCGTTCCTCGTCGCTTTGCAGGAGCTCTTCCCGGAAGTGACCCTGGTGCGAGAAGCGCTGCGGTCTCGTTGACGAGAACGCCCCCTTTGATCCGCAGCGGCTGGCGGTCTCCGTCTCGGCGCGCGTTTCGGCTTGCGCGAATGGCGGAATAGTCGACGCGGTCGTAGTAGCGCTGCGGGGCTGCAGATCCATCGGCCCCAAATATGACCTCTCCAAGTCCAGCCCAAGCCGCGGCGCCCAAGCACATCGAGCAAGGCTCAAGGGTCGAATACAAGGTGCATTCAGGCAGATGGAAGCGCCTGAGTTTCTTCGTTGCGGCCCGTATCGCATTCATCTCGGCGTGGGAGGTGGGGTCGCACTCGGGGGCCACGAGGCTACGCCCTTCAGAGACAAGCCCGCCGTCTGCGTCAACAATGACCGCACCAATTGAGGCTCCACCGTTCTCAGTGGCGCGCCGGGCGGCTTGGATCGCCAGTCGCATGTGCTGTTCGTGGCGCCCGGCTGCGCAGGGGGTGAAGGCCGACGCGATGGCGGTAACGGTCATTGCCTGGCAGTCTGCATCGCGCCCGGCCACGGCGCCATACCCCCCGGCCCAAGTCTGCCCCTAAGGCATTCCCCACCGCACGGGTGGGGGTTACCTCGGTTCGTCGGGTGTGCGGGTCTGCCCGGTGGCGCCCGGCAGCGGAATCTCGGCGCGCAGCGTCGTCCCCGAGGAACCCTGACTTCGCACGCTGAACGTTCCATCCAGAGCGGCCACCCGGTCGGCCAAGCCCGCCAGGCCGTGGCCGGCAGCCAGCTCCGCGGGGCTTCCGACGCCGTCGTCACTGACCTCAACCAGCAGCCGACCCGAGTCCATGGAGACGCAAACGCTTGCGCTGGCAGCCTCGGCGTGCTTGATCACATTCGTGAGCGCTTCGGAGATCAGGAAGTAGATGCTGGATTCGATCTCTGGCGGAAGCGTTCCGCGGAGATCTCGAGCGGCTCGACCGGGACCGGCATCCTGTCGGCAAGGGCCTCGACAGCGGCCAGCAACCCGCGTGTCCTCAAGAGGGTCGGATGGATACCTGCAGCCAGCTCTCGCAGCTCCTCGATTCCCGTCTTCGCTTGGCCCGTCGCCGCATCCAGCAATTCGCGGGCGCGTTCCGGCTCAGTCGTCCACTTCTGCTGGACCAGTTGCAGGTTGATGACCACGTTGACGAATTGCTGCTGGGCTCCATCGTGCAGATCGCGGGTGACCTGGCGACGAGCGGCATCTGCGGCCTGCAGCGTTCGCCGCTGGGCTGCCTGCGCTTCGGCCGCCCGGGCCTCGGCGATGTCACGCTCGCGCGTTGCGCGCTCGGCCTCGCGCTGAGCCTCAATGTCGGTGAAGGCCACCACGGCGCCACGGCCTTGAGGGGTCTCAATCGGCGCCGACCAGTAGGTGACCGGAAACATGGTGCCGTCGCGACGAATGAACCAGTCCTCATCGCTATGGATGGTCTCCCCGGTTTGGCGCGGTCGCAGCATCGGGCAGTCCTCGACCGGGAAATGGGAACCGTCGGGGTGCTTGTAGTGGATCGTTTCGTGGCTCGGCTTGCCCTCGAGGTCCGAAACGTCGTCGTAGCCGAGCGCGCTGATCGCCGCCGGATTGGCGAAGCGGATGCGGCCGATGTGGTCGACCACCCATACGGGCTGGGCGACTCCCTCGAGGATCGATCGGAGGAACGGCTCTGCTTCGACGCTCCAACCCGCGCGCTCGTTCGCGCTCAAGTGGTCCATCGCCATCACCGTCGAAGGTATTGAAGGACCGCCAGCACCCGGCGATGGTCACCGGACTCCGGCTTCAGGTCGAGCTTGTCGAAGATCGCCGTGATGTGTCGCTCGACCGCGGGAACCGTCACGGTCAGCGACTCGGCGATTCCCGAGTTCGACCGTCCTTCAGCCATCAGCACGAGGACCTCCCGATCGCGCGGCGTCAGCTCGTCAAGCGGTCCCGCTTGGCGCTGGCGCCCCACCATTCGTTGGACGACCTGGGGGTCCAGCGCCGCGCCCCCAGCTGCAACCCGGCGCACCGCGTCGATGAACAACGTCAGGTCGCCGATTCGATCCTTGAGCAGATAGCCAACCCCCTCCGCACGGTCACCTACCAGGTCGAGCACGTAGCGGTCCTCCAAGAACTGGGAAAGCACGACAACGCCGACATCAGGCTGCGAAGCGCGGATTTGCTGAGCGGCGCGGAGTCCGTCATCGGTGGAATCGGGCGGCATCTGAATGTCGGTGATGACGATGTCGGGACGGTGAGCGCCCGCCTTTCGAACGAGGTCCTCGGCATCAGGTGCCACCCCGACGACCTCGAGTCCGGCGTCCTCCAAGACCCGCACGATCCCCTCGCGCATCAGCGGCTGGTCCTCGCCCACGACGACGCGGATCGGAGTTTCCGGGCTCACGGCCAAACGTTACTCCCTGGCTTGGGCTGGCCCTATTCCTTGACTGGAGAACGCCCCATGGGAATTGCCGCCGTGCGGAACTACGGTCGCTGGAGATGGAACAACAGCTATCGAGAGGAGCCACATGATGAACCGCCTGAAGAGGAGCCACATGCGAACCGAAGGAGCTGACGCTGTGGTCGAACAGCCGGTCGTAGGGCCATGTAAGGAAGTTTTGACCGGGACGCGGTTCCTGATCGCGTTCGCGGCGGTCGGCGTCCTTGCGACTTTGGTCGTGGCCCCGGCGGAGTCCGCACAGGCGAAGCGGATTGTCGGCACCAACGGCCCCGACAGGATCGTCGGCACCGCGAAAGCCGACAAACTCAGGTCTCTTCGCGGCGACGACCGCGTCAAGGGCCGGGGGGGCAAGGATCGACTCTCGGGCGGGCCCGGCGCCGACCGCCTGAACGCCGTCGACGGTAAGCGCGACCGCGCCGTCAGGGGCGGCCCAGGCAAAGACGTCTGCAGGATCGACCCGGCCGATCTGTCCAAGATGAAGGGCTGCGAGACCGCCAAGATCGGCAAGGGCGGTGGCCCCGGCGCCGGCCAAAACTGCGTCACCGCCGAGGAGCCCAGACTCCCCGCGGACGCACAGGCGGGCGACCTGCGGCGCATGGCACGTGGGGACGTGCCGCCGGTGTTCAGCGACGCCTTCTATGCGCTCACGATCACCCTCAACGCATCTGCGGATGGCATGACCGGCAAGGAGCTTCCGATCTCCATCGAGGAGGTCTGCGACGTCCCCGCGCCGATGGCGACCGAGGCCGCCCAGCTTTCCGGCGGCGAAGGGATTGCGATCATCAGCCCCGCCACCCGGGTGTTCGACGCCACGGGGCAGCAGCTGCACGGCGCCGCAGCAACGACGGCGTTGGCCGGCGCTGACAGCGTCACGCTCAGGGCTCAGCTCAAGCGCCCTGCCCAGTGGGGGCAGGACGAGGACGGCCAGCCGGTGCCCACGTTCGGGATCAGCCGAGCCGACATCACCGATTGACGTGATGACGAGCAAATGGCATATCACGGGACTCGCGTTGGCCGCGCTCGCGCTCTGGCCGGCGACCACCAGGGCCGAACCGGTGACGGTCGATACCGAGGCCCGGGCGGCGGCCCACGCGCCGAGCTTCTGCAAGCTCGGGAGCGCAGCTGGGCCCAGCAAGACCTCCGTTCTCACCCTCAGCGTGCGCCACACCGGCTGTGCGACGGGCAAACGGTTGGTCCGCGCCTACCACGCCTGCCGTGTCGACGAGGGTGATGGGGATGGCAGCTGCGTCCGGCGCGTGGACGGCTACCGCTGCAGCGAGCGCCGCTCGAACGAGACGCCGAGTGCATTCAAGGCGCGGGTCAGCTGCCGCGACGGAGCGCGACGTGTCAAGCACAAGTACACGTGGTTCGGCGACGCCCCCGTCGTCGTGGACACCGAGCCCGAGCTCCGTGCCGCGTGGGCGGACCCCCTCGTCACCGGAATCGAGCTCAAAGCGGACATCTTCATGCGCTCGTGCCTCACCGGCGGGCCGATCCGCGAGTCGCTCCGCCCGCTGACGCTCGATGGAAACGGGCACACGATCAGGCAGACCTGCTTTGAGAAGCGGCTGCTCAACCAGAATGGCACCGGCTTCCTCGAGATCAGGGACGTGACGCTTACCCGGGGCGGCAATGACGGCCCGGGGGCGGCGATCACGAGCAGAGGCGAGATCGTGGTGATGGACTCGAGGGTCCACGAGAACCTCTCCGAGGAGCCCGGCGGCGGGATCTTCTCGCAGCGCAAGGCGACGATCATCCGCTCGGTCATCACCGGCAACCTGGCGAACGACGACGGCGGGGGCGTCTACGCCCGGCGCGGCGGGATCCAGGTCTTCGACTCGATCCTCAGCGATAACCTCGTCGATGGCTCCGGCGGGGCGCTCGGCTCGACCGGGGACATCCTCGTCGTCCGCTCCCACGTCGACGGCAACACCACGGACGGGGATGGCGGCGCCATCTACACCGACGAGGACGGCGACGTGACCGTGATCGACTCGACCGTCGACGGCAACACGCCGACGGCCCAGGGGCGCGATCTTCACCCTCGAGGGCGACGTGACGATCGTCAACTCGACCGTGAACGGCAACCGCGCCGACGACCGGGGCGGGGCGATCTCGGGCGAGGCCGATGTGACCGTGATCAACTCGACGATCGCCCGCAACGCCGCGGTCGCCCATGTCGGCGGCGGGATCTGGGCCCGCAGCGATCTCTACGTGACCAACTCGACGATCAGCAACAACTACGCCGAGGGCCAGGGCGGCGGCGTGCAAGCCGCCGGGGACGTGGGCCTCACCTACTCCACGATCATCGACAACATCGCGCCGGTCGCTGCGAGCATCGGGGCAGGAGGGGACCTCATGGCCATCGGCTCGATCATCGGCCCGGCCAACACCGAGCCCACCGGTGGTCAGGTCCAGCCCACCGAGACCAACTGTCGGGTGTCGACTGCCGAGTCGCACGGCTACAACGTCGTCTCCGACGATTCCTGCGGCCTCGCCGGCCCGGGCGATGTCGTCGGTGGGGGCGACCCGTTGCTCGGAGGCCTCGCCGCAGAACGGCGGGCTCGGCGAGACCCGGCTGCCCGAGCCCGGCAGCCCGGTCGTGGACCGGATCCCGCCAGGAGCCTGCGGTTCGCCCCGTTCGGCTACGACCTCGAGGGCGAGCAGCACCTCGCGGCTTTCAAATCGATCCCATCGCTCCCGTCACCACCGACCAGCGCGGGGCCAGCAGGGACCAGGGTGCGGGTGCGATGTCGGCGCGGTCGAGCTCGGCTCGGTGCCGGTTGCTCGGCCGGGACCGCCCGCCGACGTGGGGCCACCGCCGTCCGACGAGCCGCCGCAATCCGATTCGAGCGATCAGAGCCACGAGCCCCGTCGCCGGCCCCTCGCCACCTGCCGAGGCGTCCGAGACGAGCGATCGAGCCGGACGGGCGCCCGGGGAGCGAAGCGACCGGAGCTAGGCAACTTGGAGCAACGCGTCGAGTTCAACGCACGCAGGATCCGGATCATGGAGCGGATCGCGAGGCGCTACCGCCATTTCAACGACTGCCTCACGCGGGTGCCCGTGAGCGAGTACGGGGACCGAAATCACCGTTTCGGCTTCCACTACGACGAGCGGGCCGGAACCGGGCTCGACCGCAGGCCCGCGCTCGCGGTCGACGCCGATCGACGTAACCCCGACTACACCCTCCTCAAGTTCGACCACCGAGACGCCTGTCAAAGCGCTCCGACGAAGACCGGCACGCCCGAGGAGCCAGGAACGGCGGACCCTGCTCGCCAAGTCACAGGCACGGCGGGCCCCGCCCGCCAACGTGTAGGGACCGGCTCGCGTCTTTCGAGGATCCGTGCCCTCGAGCGAAGCCTGAGCGAGCTCGACCGGCGCGAGGGACGCCTGGAGAACATGTCCGAGCGTTTCGACGAGTTTGAGTCGTGCCTTTCGTGGGTGCCCGTGACCGAGTACGGCGATCCCGACGGGCGGTTCGGCTACCTCTTCGGGGGCGAGGGAGAGGTGCCCGGCTACAGGGCCGCGATCACCATCGACGTCAGCGAGTGGGACGACCCCGACTACATGTTCCTCGGGTTCAGGCGCGGTGACCTACCCTCCTCGCGCTCCATACGGCGGCGGGGCGGGGATGAGACACCTGGACCGCCTGCGCCCACGGGCCCGAGTTCCCGCGAGTGTGGGGGCGAGCCGGGGGAGAGCGTCGACAGGGCCCCGGCGTCGGCACCCTCCCGCAAGGTAAGCGTGTTGCCGGGTAATAGCACCTCCTCCCGCACGTCCTCCCGAGGCAAGTCCTCCCGAGGCGAGTCCTCCCTTGACGACAGGTTGGTAGACATTCGCCAGGAGCTCGCCTCCTTTGCTGAGGATGTCGAGGATCTGGGCGAGCCCGTGGAGGAGTTCGACACATTCGATCAATGCATGCACTTGATCGGCGTCACCGCGTACGGAAACCGCTCCGGTACGGTCGGATACCACTTCGGAGCTGGGAAGCTCAGGCCCGCCTTCGCGATGGACTTCGGTCCTGGCCCCCCCGAATACCAGATGCTCGCCCATCCCGGTGAGGAGCCTCCGAGCATCGAGTGCAACGAGGACGCAGGCGGTCTCTTCACCAACGAGTGACCGCCGTTGGGGGAAATAACCCCGCGGCGCCGCATCGGACGATTGGTCGCATCCCCGCGCCCCAAGCGGGCTACGGCCACCACGGACTGCTGGTGATGCGGGGGTTGTCGAGCGGCCGCGCGATCTCGCTCCCCGCCGCTTGGCGGACGTTTCAACCCCGCGCTACAGCGACCCCGGGGAGGCGGGGATGCTGCCAATCCGCTGCCATCGCGCTGCGCCGGCCGCTAGCTGCGATCCCCAAAAAGCCGAAACTCCGCTAGTGAAGCGGGTTCCGGAGATGGGCGCGGCTGGTTTCGAACCAGCGACCTCTCGCGTGTGAAGCGAGCGCTCTCCCACTGAGCTACGCGCCCTGGGCGCGTGATGATAGGACGCGACGTACGGATAACCGCACGGCTGGCCGGGGGTGATCCTCCTTGAAGGGCGTTCAGCGGTTGGCGATGCTCACTGCTGACCTGAAGATCGCCATCAGCACGAGGTGCCTCGAATGACTTCACTCGCGGATCCCACGACCATCGAACGGCTGCGCGCCGAGTTCGACGGGCACCTGATCGGCCCCGACGACGACGCGTACGACGAGGCACGAACCGTCGTGATGGGCGGGATCGACCGGCGGCCGGCGGCGGTGGTGCGACCCGCCGACGCCGAGGGTGTCGCACGAATCGTCTCGTTCGCACGTGACTCCGGCCTCGGGCTGGCCGTCCGCAGCGGCGGGCACAGCGGCGCCGGGCACGGCGTGCTTGACGACGGCATCGTGGTCGACCTGTGTGAGATGCGCGGGCTGGAGATCGACGCCGAGGGGCGCACCGCCTGGGCGCAGACCGGACTGACCGCCGGCGAGTACACGAACGCGGTGGGCGCGCACGGCCTGGCCACCGGGTTCGGCGACGCGGCGTCGGTCGGAATCGGCGGCATCACGCTGGGCGGAGGGACTGGCTTCCTCAGCCGGCTCCAGGGACTGACGATCGACAGCCTGCTGGCCGCCGAGGTCGTGACCGCCGACGGCCGGATCCTCGAGGTCGACGCCGAGAACCACCCGGACCTGTTCTGGGCGATTCGGGGCGGCGGCGGCAACTTCGGCGTCGCGACCCGGTTCAAGTTTCGCCTGCACCAAGTTCCCTCGGTGGTCGGGGGCATGCTGCTGCTCCCGGCGACCCCAGAGGTTCTGAGCTCGTTCCTCGCCGAGTCCGATGCGGCCCCCGATGGGCTCTCGACGATCGCCAACGTGATGCCCGCGCCGCCGATGCCGTTCGTGCCGGAGGAGCGCCACGGCGAGCTGGTCGTGATGGCGCAGCTGTGCTTCGCAGGCTCCGACGAAGAAGGTGAGAGGGTGCTGGAACCATTCCGCTCGCTCGCGGAGCCGATCGTCGACATGGTGAGGCCGATCACCTACCCGGAGATGTATGGCCCGGAGCCCGAGGACTACCACCCGACCGTCGTCTTCCGCAACCTGTTCACCGGAGAGGTCGATCGCGATCTCGCGGAGCGAACGCTCGAGCGCCTCGACCCCTCCGCCGGCGGTCCGATGCGAGTCGCGCAGTTCCGCGTGCTCGGCGGCGCGATCGGCAGCGTGCCGGCCGAGGCGACGGCGTACGCCCACCGCGCTGCGCGGACGATGGTCAACGTCGTGTCGTTTTATGAGGACCCCGCGGACCGACCTGCTGCCGAGACCTGGGCCGACGAGCTCGCGGGGGAGCTTCGTCAGGGCAATGCGGGTGCCTACGTCAACTTCCTCGGCGACGAGGGACCGGACCGCGTCCGCGCGGCTTACCCCGGCGCGACCTGGGACCGGCTCACGAAGGTGAAGGCGACCTACGACCCGGCGAACCTCTTCCGGTCGAACCAGAACATCCCCCCGGCCGCCTGACGCCCACGCCCCCGCCCAGGGCGCCCGCGACGCGCTGCCATCGTCGACGCGGTAGTTTCCGCCGCGTGGCCAGGGGAATAGGAGCGCCATGACAGTTGGCACGTCGCTGTTCTTGATCGCGGTCGGCGCGATCCTCAGGTTCGCCGTGAACGACTCCATCGAGTCCGTCGATCTCTCGGTGGTCGGCCTGATCCTGATGATCGTCGGGGCCGTCGGGCTGGTGATCGGGCTCTTCCTGCTGAATCGAGCCCGCCCCTCCGGGGCCCCCACGGCGCGCGACCGCGACGTCCCCCCGCGCGACCGGTACTGATCCACCACGTGCCTCACCCGTCGTCCGCGCGCTACGATCACTCGTGGACCGTGCTAGGCGGGGAGGTAGCGGTGCCCTGCACCCGCAATCCGCTCTAGCGGGGCTGAAATGCCCGCCCGAGGATCATGGCCTTCGGGGCCAGTACGTCGCGGGCGGCGTTGATGGTCAGGTCCCGCGCGATGCGCGCCCGTGAATCAGGTCAGGTCCGGAAGGAAGCAGCCTTAAGCGGTAGCGAGCAAGCGACGCGGTAAGGCCTGACCGGAGCCAGCCACGACGGGAACGCCCGGGGACCACTTTCGACGGTGGGCCCGCACGGTCCGCTGTCCGCTTACGACACGCCTCAGCGCGCGCCGCGAATCCCGATGCCGCCGGTCTCGGGGCGTTTCTTCTCGAGGTCGTGGCGGCTCAGCCCGACGCCGCCGGACGGGCTCGGGTTGCCGCCCCCGCCGCTCTTCGGCGGCTTGCCGCCCGAGCGGCCGGGGCACTTCAGGCTCTGGATCATCCGCGCGGGGTCGTTGTAACGGGTGGGAGAGTGGCTGAACGAGAGATGCAGGTGATCGCCCCGGCCATGGCCGGCATCGCCGTCGTAGCCGACCCACCGGAACGGCGCCCGCGGGCGATCCTGGCGGGGCTCCGCCCACTCGGCAAGGCGGTCGATCCGCCGCCACGTGCCGCCCTTCCGACGGTCGGGGACGATGTCGAGCGCGAGGCCGATCGGGTGCTCACCGTTTCGCGAGTGCACCGGGTCGAGCGAGTAGCCGTCGGTCACGAAGATCTTGAAGCGCTCGCGCAGGTAGGCGACGTCGTTCAGCAGCGCGCCGGTCGATCTTCTCGCCCCGGAAACCCGGGATCTTCACGAAGCGGCCGCCGCCCGTCGTCTCGCAGAGCAACGGCCCCAGCTTCTCGCTGCGCATAGCCGCGGTCGCGAGCCCGGCCACGCCGAGCGTCAGCGCCGCAATCCCCAGCGCCGCCAGAGTGCGGGCGCGCACCGATGTCATCGCCCCTCCCATACGTCGATCATCGGGCCGAGACTCCTGCTTCTCAAGTGGACACATCGTTATGGGCGTGACCGTGCACCCTAGTCGCCCAGTGGCGAGCGCCAGAAGCTGGTCCGCTTCCGCGCCCCGGGCCAGTTCAGCTCGATGTGGACGTGGTCGACGTGGGCCGCGGTGGGGTCGAGCCCATTCCGCTTCTCACCGTTCGGCCGGTAGCAGTACGAGTACTTGCCGAGCTTGGACTGGCCCGACCACCAGCTCCTGCAGTCGAAGATCAGGCCCTGGACGCCCATCCGGCGGGCCAGTGCGGCGCGCTCGCCGTTGCGGTCCCGCGTGATCAGCGCGCGGATCAGGCGCATCGCGGCGCGCCGGTCCTTGCCCTTCCTGGCGTCGAGGTGCCAGTCGAGGGCCCGGCCCTCGGCGTGGAGGCTGTAGCCGCCCCCGCTTCGCATCAATCGGCCGCGGAGCCGCTCGCAGCGCATGATCCCCCACGAGCTCCCGCGAACGTTCTTGCCGAGCCACTTCTCGAGCGCCTTCATGCCGCGCGTCGGCTTGTCGCGACAGCGTGTCGCCTCGTCGTAGCGGAAGTCCTCGATCGGCTTGTTGAGCAAGCGGGGGTCGTTCGCGGGGTTCGGGTTTAGCCCGCCGGCAAGGGCGGCGACGCAGGCGAACAGGGCGATCACGGCAACAACGAGCCCCGCGGTCGCCCCTCTGGCTCCAACGCTCATGCTCTTGACTTCGGACGCTTCCCGGAAGTCCTTGAGCCGCGGGGGCCGCCGTTAGACTCGGCCGCAGTGTCAGCCCAGCAGTCCCTCTACCGCCGCCACCGGCCCCAGAGCTTCGCCCAGGTGGTCGGCCAGGAACACGTCGTGCGCACCCTGTCGAACGCGATCGAGCGCGACCGGGTGCATCACGCGTACCTGTTCGTCGGCTCCAGGGGCACCGGCAAGACCTCGCTGGCCAAGATCCTCGCCCGCTCGCTGAACTGCGTCAACGGCCCGACGCTGGAGCCCTGTGGAGTGTGCGAATCGTGTACCACGATCGCCGCGGGCACGTCCATGGACGTGATCGAGATGGACGCGGCGTCGAACCGCTCGGTCGACGACATCCGCGAACTGCGCGAACGCGTCGGCTTCGCGCCGGCGACGGGAAAGACGGAAGGTCTACATCCTCGACGAGGCGCACATGCTGACGCGCGAGGCCTGGAACGCGTTCCTGAAGACGCTCGAGGAGCCGCCGCCTTCCACGGTCTTCGTGCTGGCGACGACCGAGCCGCACAAGGTCATGCCGACGATCGTCGACCGTTGCCAGCGCTTCGACTTCCAGCGCCCCGCGCCGGAGCAGATCGCCGAGGTCCTGCGCCGAGTCGCCGCCGCCGAGTCGATCGAGATCGCCGACGGCGCGGTCGCGGCGGTCGCCCGCGCCGCATCGGGCAGCTTTCGCGACGCGCTGGGGACGCTCGACCAGCTCGTCGCCTACGGCGGCAAGCGGATCGAGACCGACGATGTCCTCGCGGTCCTCGGCGTCGCCGACTCGACCCTGATCCTGGCCGCCGCGGACGCGATCGCCGCCGGCGACGGACGCGCCACGCTCGAGGTCAGCGAGCGCCTCGCCCGCTCCGGCCGCGACGTCGCGCAGTTCGGCCGCGACCTCCTGGCCCACATGCGCCAGCTGTTGGTGCGCCGGGCCGCCGGCGACGCGTTCGGCGAGGACGAGCTCGCGGCCGCGGATCCCGAGCGGATGCAGGCGCAGGCCGAGTCGTTCACCGATCTGGGGTTGACCCGGGCGATCGACGCGGTCGCGGCGGCGCTCAGCGCGATCCGCGAGGGCGACGAGCCGCGGATGACGATGGAGCTCGCCCTGCTCCGGGCGGCGCGGCCCCAGATCGACCCGACCCGTGAGGCGTTCGCCCAGCGGCTCGAGCGGCTCGAGCAGGCCGCCGGAGGCGGACGGACGCCCGCGCCGGCGACGAAGCCAGTCGTCAGTCGTCAGTGCGTCAGACGTCACGCCTGAGGCCGAGCCGGAAACCCCGACCGAGCCGAAATCCGAGCCGGAAGGAGAGGCAGAGGCCCTCGACCTCGAGAAGCTCGTCGGTCTCTGGCCCGCGGTGATGGACCAGGTCCGCGATCAGGGCTCGGAACTGCTCTCGCACGCGCTGTCGGTCGCGCGGCCGGTCGCCGTGGACGTCGAGGCGGCCGTGCTTCAGGTCGGGTTCCCGGTCAGCGCCGGGTTCAACAAGCGCAAGGCTGAGGCCGGAGACGCGCGCTCCAAGCTCGCCGATGCCGTGAAGACGGTCGTGGGCGAGCGGCTACGGCCCGTCTATGTCCTGCTCGAAGGCGAGGAGGACGACTCAGCCGGAGCGGCCGGCGAGCGGGAGCTCAGCCCCGACGAGCTCTTCGAGCAGTTCAAGGACGCCTTCGACGGCGAGGAGTTCGAGGTGAGCGCCGCGGCGGACGCCGGCGACGCCGGGACATCGGCGATGGACGCCGGGCTCGACGCGGGCTCGGGAATCGACACTGGAGAGGCGGCGGCATGAGCAGACCCCGAGGCGGGCCCGGCGGGCTCGATCTGAACGCGATGATGAAGCAGGTCCAGCAGATGCAGGCGGACATGGTGGACGCCCAGGAGAAGCTGAAGGACGAGACCGTCGACGCCAGCGCCGGCGGCGGCATGGTCAAGGTGAAGATGAGCGGCGACCTGCGCCTGCTGGAGCTCGAGATCGACCCTGAGGCGATCGACCCGGAGGATCCGGAGCTGCTCCAGGACATGGTGCTGGCGGCGGTGAACGAGGGCATCCGCGCCGCTCAGGAGCTGGCGTCGTCGAAGCTCGGCGGGGTCACCGGCGGCGCGGGCGGCGCCGGCCTCGGCGGGCTCGGGCTGCCCGGGATGTAAGTGGCCGGGCGTCTGAGCTTGTACGCGCAGCCGATCCAGCGGCTGATCGCCGAGCTGGCGAAGCTGCCCGGGCATCGGCCAGCGGACCGCCCAGCGGCTCGCCTTCTACGTCCTGCGCTCCTCGGACGAGGACGCGCTCGCCCTCGCCGAGGCGATCCGCGAGGTCAAGGAGAAGGTGGGCCTCTGCGAGGTCTGCTTCAACCTCGCCGAGGGCCCGCGCTGCCGGATCTGCGAGGACGACGCGGCGCGACCAGTCGGTGATCTGCGTCGTCGAGGAGCCTCAGGACGTGATCCCGATCGAGCGCACGCACGAGTTCCGCGGCCTCTACCACGTGCTCGGCGGCGCGCTCTCCCCGATCGACGGAATCGACCCCGATGATCTGAAGATCGCCGAGCTCGTGGCCCGCGTTGAGGGCGGCGACGTCGGCGAGGTGGTGCTCGCCACGAACCCGACCACCACGGGCGAGGCGACCGCGATCCACATCGCCGACCTCCTGCGCGGAAAGGCGCAGATCACCCGGCTGGCAAGCGGCCTCCCGGTCGGCGCCGACCTCGAGCACGCCGACGAGGTGACCCTCGGCCGCGCGTTCGCGGGCCGGCCGAACGGTCGACGGCTAGCTCAGGCTCTCGCTCAGGCCCAGCGCTGGCGTGGACCCGCCGCAGCGGCGCGGGCGCCCACCAGTTCCACTTGCCGAGCATCTCCATCAGCGAGGGCACCAGGAGCGCCCGGATGATCGTGGCGTCGATCAGGACGGCGAGCGCGGTGCCGAGCCCGACCTGCTTGATGAAGATGATCTCCGAGGTGACGAAGGCGCCGATCGCGATGCAGAACAGGAGCGCCGCCGCGGTGACGATCCGGCCGGTGCGCTCGAGCCCGATCGCGACCGCCTCGGAGTCCGAGCGCCGCCGTCGCGGGCCTCCTTGATCCGCGAGAGCAGGAACACGCCGTAGTCGGTCGAGAGCCCGAAGGCGACCGCGAACAGGAGCAACGGCTGGGTCGATTCGAGCCCGCCCTGGCTGGTGTAGCCGAGCAGGCTCTCGAAGCGGCCGTCCTGGAAGATCAGGACGAGGATCCCGAACACGGCGCTCAGGCCGAGCAGGTTCATCAGGAGCTGCTTCAGCGGCAGGATCACCGAGCCCGTCATCAGGAAGAGCACGACGAAGGTCGACGATGGCGACGATCGCGAGGACCAGCGGCAGGTGCTCGACCAGGCTGTCCTGCAGGTCGACGTAGCCCGCCGTGAAGCCGGTGACGAGCGACGTCGCCGCCGCTCGGCGCGCAGGCGCTGCGACGAGATCCTGGCTCGCCTGCGTCGAGCGGCGGCGCTGGCGAGATCACGCTCGACGGCCACAGGTCGTCACCATCCGCGCTGCGGCGGGTCGACCGCCGCGACGCCGGCGAGCTCGGCGGCGTCGTCGCGCCGCCTGCGTCGGCGGCCTCACGGTCGCCGGCGACCGCGAGCTGGATCGGCGTGTCGCGGAACGGCGGGAAGTCGGCGCGCAGCGCGTCGTCGACCTGCCGGGCGCTCGCGTCCTCCGGCAGCACCTGGGCGTCGACCGAGGTGAACTGGATCGAGAAGAACGGGATTCCGAGGGCGATCAGGAACGCTGCGCTGGCGAACGCGATCCGGCCGGGAATCCGCATCACCGTGCGCGAGAGGCGGTACCAGAAGCCCTCCGTCGCGGGGCGCGAATCGGCATCGGCGCGCGCGCTGCAGGAACGTCGGCGAGAGCGAGTTCACGCGGTCGCCCGAGCAGCGCGAGCACGGCCGGCAGCACGGTCAGCGAGATCACCGCGGCGGCGAGCGCGACCAGCGTCCCGCCGATGCCCATCGAGCAGAGGAAGCTCTGCGGGAAGACCGAGAGCGCGGCGAGCGCCGCCGGCGACGGTGAGCGAGCGAGTAGAGGACCGTGCGCCCGACGGTCGCCATCGTCCGGCGCAGCGCCGTCAGACCCGGCCCCGAGCGCGCGCGAGCTCCTCGCGATAGCGCGAGACGACGAACAGGCTGTAGTCGATCGCCAGCCCGAGGCCGAGGCCGGTAACCAGGTTGAGCGCGAAGATCGAGACCGAGGTCAGCTCGCTGGCCACGCGCAGCAGCAGGAAGTGCTGACGATCGCCAGGGCGCCGATCAGAAGCGGCAGCATCGCCGCGACCAGGCTGCGGAAGAAGAGCAGCGAGAGCAGGAACAGGATCGGGAACGCGATCAGCTCGGCGCGCTGCAGGTCCGACTCGACCTTCTCGTTGACCTGCTGCTGGGCGACCGCGTTGCCGCCGACGCTGACTTCGTCGGCTCGTCCTCGAGCGCAGCGACCAGCGCCTCGCCGGTGTCCTGGACCTCGTCATCGTCGGTGGCGTCGAAGGCTGACCGCGAGATAGGTCGCGTTGCCGTCTCGTGAGACGAATGCCGCGATCGTCGGTGTCGAGGAAGCCGGTGACGTCGCGGACGCCCTCGACGTCCGCGGTCGCGGTGGCGACCTCCTCGATGCGCTGCGCGCCGGTCGCGCTCTCGGGGTTGACGCCCTCGATCAGGACCACCGCTGAGGTCTCGCGGTATCCGGCGTGCCTCGAGGCGCTCGCTCGGCGATCACGCTCTCGGTATCGGGGTCGTCGGCGGAGTATGGGTCGAGCCTGTCCGCCACGCCGGATCCGAAGAAGCCGGCGAGCAGCGAAGAGGATCACGCGCGAGCGCGACGACGCGCTTCGGATACGTTCCGGTCAGGTTCGCGAGTCGATCCAGCATCAGTTCCCCTCCTTCAGCTCCTTGAGGTTCTCGTCGCACCACGCGATCCCGAACTCGCTGAACCCGAGCCCATAGCGGAGGACCGCCAGCGGGCCGAACCGATCGGCCGCCGCGGCCAGCGGCTGGATCTCCTGGAGCCGGGCGCGCTTCTCCACGTATCTCGCGCGGATGGTCTCGAGCACGGCGATCGCGTCCTCGCGCTCCAGCATGGCCCGGCGAAGAACAGCTTCAGGAGACCCTCGTCGCGCATCTCGTGGGTCAGCTCGGGATCACGGATCCAGGCGAGAACGCCTCGCGTCCGGCGTCGGTGATCCGGTAGATCGTGCGCCGCCGCCCGCCCTCCGGCTCGCGCGTCGGGCTCGATCAGGCCCCGCTCGGCGAGGCGCTTCAGCTCCGGGATAGATCTGCCCGTAGCTCGCCGCCCAGAAGAACCGGGTCGAATTGTCGACGATCGCCTTGATGTCGTAGCCGGACTTGGGCTCCACGGCGAGCATCCCGAGAATCACGCGGCCTGTAGGCGAGAGCTCCATGTATCGCGACGATATATCGCTGCGATAGGTCGGTGTGTGACGTCGGTCACGCCCCGAGCAGGCCCGGGTTGCTCCCCGCGTCAGGCGCCGATCGTGGACAGGACGTGCTCGCGGAACGCCTGTGCGGCGGGCGTCGGGCGCTCGCCCGCGCGCCAGAGCAGCGAGAAGGGCAGTGTCTGCCGGGGGCTCAGGGGGCGGATCGCCAGGCGGTCGCTGTCCGACGCCACGACCGAGCGCGGTATGAGCGTTACGCCGAGCCCCTGCGCGGTGAGCTCCTTCACGATCTCCAGCTCGTTGGCCTCGGCGACGAACCGACCTTCCGGCACCAGCGCGGGAGCGCCTCACGCAACGCCGATCCGGCGCCGTATGTAACTAGAGCCTCGCGAGCCAGGCGCTCGATGCGGACGCGCTTCGCCCGCGCGAGCGGGTGATCCAAGGGCGCGAGGACGACGAACTCCTCGTCGTGCAGCCACACGCCCTCGAGCCGGTCGAAGGCGTCGGGATCGACCAGGGCCATCACGAGGTCCAGGTCGCCGTCACGGAGCTGGTCGAGCAGCGTGAAGGCGGCGTCCTCCAGCACGGTGACGGAGACCCCCGGGTGGGCCCGGGTGAAGTCGGCGATCAGGGCGGCGGGGTGAACAGGACCGACAGCCGGCACACCACCCACGCGTAGCGTGCCTCGCACCAGGCCCTGGAGCGCCTCGAGGTCCGCGCGCACCCCGTCCACCTCCGCGAGGGCTCGCCGCGCCCGCTCGAGGACGATCTCGCCCGCTTCGGTCACCTCGACACGGCGGGTGTTCCGGCGCAGCAACTCGACTCCCAGCTCCCGCTCCAGCCGGCCCACCTGCTGTGACAACGCCGACTGTGCGACGGGTACGTCAAGCGCGGCCTTGGTGAACGAGCGGTGGCGGGCGACGGCGTCCAGGTAGCGCAGCTGGCGGAGCTCCATGCCCGGCAAGCTATCGCGACAGCTTCTGAGTGGCAGCGGAGCTTCGCATTGCGCGATCGATTCGTTCCTTGGTAGGGCCGCGTCTAGCGCCCGATCAGCCCGACCTCGCGCTTCAGGTCGACACGCGGCTCGCCGCCTCGGCAAGCCGCTCGGGCGGTAGCTCGCCCGACTCGACCGCCTTCAGGATCGTCTCGCGGACGCGGCCCTGGTCCTCGGACGATTCGATCTGAACCATGTCGGCCCCGGCCTTGAGCGCTGCGACCGCGGCGTCGGGCACGCGGTACGAAGCCTTGACGGCGCCGCTCCCGAGGTCGTCGGTGATCGCGACGCCCCTGAAGCCGAGCCGGTCGCGGAGCAGGCCCTGGGCGATCTGCGGCGTCAACGCCGCGGGTGTCACGGCGTCGTAGGCCGGATAGAGCGCGAGCGAGAGCACCATGGCCGGCGCCCGCTCGGCGATCGCCGCGCGGAACGGCTCGAGGTCGCGCGCATCCAGCGCGGCGGCATCCAGGCTGACCGCCGCCGGGCCCTGAGCCGTGTCCTGCGACGCCGCGCCCAGGCCCGGGAAGTGGAGCGGCGCGCAGGCGAGTTCCGCCTCATCGCAACCCCGGAGCGCGGCCGCCGTCAGGTCCGCCGTCAGCGGGGCGTCGTCGGAGAACGCTCGCCCGCCGACGGTGCTGTCGAGGGTGGCGACGTCCGCGACCGGGAAGAGGTTGAGGTGAAAGCCGGCGTCGCGAAGCGCCTGCGCCGTCTCCCTCGCCCACGCCTCCGAGCGGTCCGCCGACGCCGCGTCGCCGATGTCGATCGCCCGCTCGGCCGGCGGGAGCTCCGGGAACGATCTGTAGATGCCCCCTTCCTGCGCGGCGACCAGGAGCGGTGGATCCGCCCCCCTGCCGCGCCCGCCCTGGCGATCGCATCGAGCAGCTCGGGTGATGCCCCGTTCTCCGGGCCGACCAGCACGCCGCCCAACTGGCGCTCGCCGGCCTCGGACACGATCGCCGCCGATCGGCCGGCGCCATCGAAGCCCAGGAGCAGGACCTGGTCGACCTGTTGGTCCGCGCCGAGACCGCGGACGACTTCATCGGCCTTGCGCGAGACCCCAGCCGCCCGTTGCTCGGGTTCTCGGGGATCGTCGGAGTCGTCGCGCGCGAAGACGAACCACGCGACGGCGGCCACCACACCAAGCACCAGCGCTGCGAAACCCCATCGCAGCCCGATGCGCAGCCGCGAGGTACTCATCCCGTGATTATCCTCGGCAGTCCCGATGTCCGAGACAGTCGTCATGAAGTTCGGCGGGACGTCCGTGGCGGGTCCCGACGATTTGAAGCGAGCCGCGACCCGGATCGTCGCCGCGCGCGAGGCCGGCAACCAGGTCGTGGCGGTCCTCTCCGCTCGCGGCAAGACCACGGACGAGCTCGTCGACATGGCCTTGGAGATCTCCGCCAGCCCCTACGAGCGCGAGATGGACATGCTCCTCTCGGTGGGCGAGCGGATCTCCTGCGCACTGTGCGCGATGGCGATCCACGACATGGGCCAGCGGCCGTTTCCCTCACCGGCTCCCAGGCCGGGATCGTCACGGACTCCTCTCACACGAAGGCCCGCATCCTCGAGGTCCGCGCGGATCGGATCCGCGATGCGCTCAAGGCCGACCGGATCGTCCTCGTCGCCGGGTTCCAGGGCGTCTCGGGCGACAGCCGTGACGTCACCACCCTGGGCCGCGGCGGCTCCGACACAACCGCCGTCGCCCTGGCTGCGGCGCTGGGCGCCTCGGTGTGCGAGATCTACACGGACGTCGCCGGCGTCTTCACGGCCGACCCGCGGATCTGCACGGACGCCCGCAAGCTCCCCGCGGTCCTCTTCGACGAGATGCTCGAGATGTCGGCGTCGGGCGCAGGGGTCCTCCAGCTCCGCTCGGTCGAGTACGCGCGCAACCACGGCGTGCGGATCCACTGCCGCAGCTCGTTCGAGGATGGCCCCGGTACGCTCGTCGTCTCCGAGGACGAGACGATGGAACAGCCGATGGTCACAGCGGTCACCCACACGGCGAACGAGGCGCGGGTGACGGTCTCCCGGGTCGCCGACGAGCCCGGCGTCGCCGGCCGGATCTTCGGCGCGCTCGCCGCGGCGAACGTCAACGTCGACATGATCATCCAGAACGAGCCGGTCACCGACGACGAGAAGGCGGACCTCTCGTTCACGGTCTCCCGGGACGAGCTCGAGCTCGCGACCAGCGCGATCGAGAAGCTCGAGGCCGGCGAGCGGGTCCTGACCGACGAGCGGATCGGCAAGGTCTCGATCGTCGGAGCGGGCATGAAGAGCCACCCCGGCGTCGCGGCGATGGTGTTCCAGACCCTGGGCGAGAACGGCATCAACATCGAGATGATCTCGACCTCGCCGATCAAGATCTCGTGCGTGATCTCGGCCGAGCAGGTGCCCGACGCGGTCCGCGCGCTCCACACCGCGTTCGGCCTGGGCTCCGATGCGGTCAAGCCCGAGGACCCGACCGGCGTCCACCGGCCGACGGTCACGTCCTAGCGCTCGATCCCGTCTGCGGTTAGATTCTTCCGGCAGGCGAACCGGGAGGACGACGATGGCGTTCGAGGAGCTGAAGTCGAAGCAGAGCGTGATGTGGGGGAGTGGGCCGTACCGGAACATCTCCGACCACCTGACGATCGCGCACGACCACTTGATGCGTGTCTTTGAGCCCCGCGAGGGCGAGCGCTGGCTCGATCTGGCGACCGGGACGGGGGAGATCGCCGTGCGCGCCGCCAAGGGAGGCGCCGAGGTGACCGGCCTCGATCTGGCTCCGGACCTGATCGCGACGGCTGAGGAGCGCGCCGCCGACGCGGGCGTCGAGGTCACCTTCGAGGTGGGAGACGCCGAGGCGCTCCCACACGACGACGGCTCGTTCGACACGGTCAGCTCGAGTTTCGGAGTGATGTTCGCGCCGGATCACGAGGCTGTGGCCGGTGAGCTGGCCCGGGTCTGCAAGCCGGGCGGCCGCCTGGGACTGCTGACCTGGCACCCAACCGAGGGCGTGGCCGCGTTCTTCAAGGTGATGGCGGCGTATCAGCCGGCGCCGGCGCCTGGTGTTGGGAGTCCGTTCGCGTGGGGAGACCGCGACCACCTGCAGGACCTGCTGGGAGACGCGTTCGACCTGCGCTACGAGGAGGGCGACTGCCCCCAGCCCGGCGAGTCTCCCGAGGCGACCTGGGAGCTCTTTTCAACCTCGTACGGGCCGACGAAGGCACTCGCCAATTCGCTCGACGACGACCAGCGTGAGGCGTTGCGCAGCGACTGGGTCGAGTACTTCGAGCAGTTCCGGACCGCGAACGGCGTCAGCCAGCCGCGGCCCTACGTGCTCGTGATCGGCGAGCGCCGCGCCTAGCTCGCGGGTCGTTTCTCGGGTGCCGGGTTCGCCATACTGAGCCCGGTGAGCGAGGACGGCTACAGAGTCGGAGTGCTGGGCGCCACGGGCGCGGTCGGATCGACGATCCTTTCGGTGCTGGCGGAGCGCGGCTTCCCGGCAGGCGAGGTCGTCGCGCTCGCGTCCGAGCGCTCGGCCGGCAAGCGCGTGCCGTTCGCCGGCGGCGAGCTCGTGGTCCGGGCGATCTCCGACGAGGCGATCCAGGGCCTGGACATCGTCCTGTCCTCGGCCGGCGGCGCGGTCAGCTCCGAGTGGGCTCCCCGGATGGTCGAGGCCGGGGCCGTGGTCGTCGACAACACGAGCTTCTGGCGCATGCACGACGACGTGCCGCTGGTCGTCTTCGAGGTCAATCCGGACGCGGCGGAGGACCACAAGGGCCTGATCGCCAACCCGAACTGCACGACGATGGAGATGGTCGTCGCGCTCGCGCCGATCCAGCGCGAGGTCGGCATCGAGCGCCTGATCGTGTCCACCTATCAAGCCGTCTCGGGCACCGGGCAGCGGGCGATCGATGAGCTGCTCGGCCAGTCCCGCGCGGTCCTCGCCGGCGACGCGCCGGTAGCCGAGGTCTACCCGCACGCGATCGCCTTCAACGTCATCCCCCAGGTCGAGAGCTTCAAGGACGGCGATGACTACACGACCGAGGAGCGCAAGGTCATGGCCGAGACGCGGAAGATCTTCGCCCTCGGCGACGATGAGATGCGGATCTCGGCGACCTGCGCACGCGTGCCGGTCCACACGGGCCACTCGGAGTCGGTCAACATCCAGACCCGTCGCGACCTCTCGCCGGAGGAGTGCCGCGAGCTCCTGGCCGCCGCTCCTGGCGTGGTCGTGATGGATTCGCCGGGCGACGGGATCTATCCCACTGCCACCGACGCCGCGGGCCGCGACGAGGTCTTCGTCGGCCGGATCCGGCGCGATCCGTCGCACAACCGCTGCCTCAACATCTGGGTGGTCGGCAACAACCTGCGGAAGGGTGCCGCCACCAACGCCGTCCAGGTCGCCGAGCTCCTCGTCGAGCGCGACTTGGTCCGCGTGCCCGAGCCGGTCGGCTCCTTCGTTTAGCCGGCGGTCCCGCCGCCCGCGAGCCGCTCGAATAGCGCCTGGAAGAACTCGTTCCGCGTGACCACCGCGTGGACCCTGCCCCCGGTCGCGATCGGAATCACCAGCACTCGGTGGTGGAGGAACAGCTCCGCCAGCTGCGTATCCGAGTAGTCGTCCTCAACCAGGACGTGGTCGGTCGTGAGGTACCTCTCGATCGGCTCCACGCGACAGCTCTCCCGCCGCTCGATCGCCTCGTCGATCGAGCGCTTGATCATCGCGGAGGAGGCGAGCTCCCTCACATAGCCGGGGAACAAGGCCAACATGAACTCGCGCTCGCCAAAGATCCCGGCGAATTTGCCGCTGGAGTCGACAGCGGGGAGCGCGGGCAACCCGTCGTCGATCACGCGCCGCGCGGCCTGCGCGATCGTGTCGCCGGTGTTGAGCGGCTCGATCTCGCGGATGGTCTGTTTGACGATTGAGTCCGGCATCGCGTCCTCCTGTCAGGCGATGTAACGAATGGTGACGTACCCCGAGGCGATGATCAGGCTCACGAGGGTGACCGGGACGCCGATTCGCAGGAACGACATGAAGCCGATCGGCTGGCCGGCCCGCTCCGTCAGCCCGGCCGCGGCCACGTTGGCGGCGGCCGCGATGAGAGTCGCGTTGCCGCCGAAGCACGCGCCGAGCGCCAGGGCCCACCAGTAGGCATTGTCGCCGCTCCCGCCCTGGAGCTCGGAGACCACGGGGATCATCGCCGTCGTGAACGGGATGTTGTCCACGATCGCCGAGCCCAATCCGCCGATCCAGACGATGCCGAGCAGCTCGGCGCTGCGGTCGCCTCCGGTCAGGTCCTTGACGCCCTCGGCGATGTCGGCGATCGCCCCGGTCTCCTCGAGCGCGCCGACCATCACGAACAGCGCCACGAAGAAGAAGAGCGTGGGCCATTCGATCTTCGCGAGCGCCTCCTCGAGGGGGATCGTCGTCACCAGCAATCCGATGGCAGCGCCCGTCAATGCGACGGTGGCGGGCTCGATGTGGAGGGCTTGGTGGGCGAAGAAGAGGAGCACGGTGCCGACCAGCACCGGGACGGTCCGACGCAGCTCGCGCCAGTCGCGAATCGACGCGCGCGCGTCGAGATCGCGCACCAGCTCGCGGTTGCGCTCCGCGATCTGGAGTTTCGGCCGGTAGAAAAAGTAGAGCCCCGCGATCACCACCGCGAAGACCACCACCACGATCGGCGCCAGGTTCACCAGGAACTCGTTGAACGACAGGTCGGTGGCGCCGGCGATGATGATGTTCGGCGGGTCGCCGATCAGCGTCGCGGTCCCCCCGATGTTGGAGGCGATCACCTCGATCACGATCAGCGGGATCGGGTCGATGTCCAACGCGTCCGCCAGCAGGAAGGTGACCGGCACGATCAGGAGGATCGTCGTCAGGTTGTCGAGAAACGCCGAGAGCAGCGCGGTGGTCCCGGCCAGGGCCAGCACCATCCGGAGTGGCTCCCCACGCGAGAACTGCCCGGCGCGGATTGCGATGTAGTCGTAGACCCCGGTCTGCTGGGTCAGGTAGACCAGGATCATCATCCCCGCGAGTAGGCCGATCGTGTTGAAGTCGACCGCTTCGATCGCCTTCTCCTGGTCGAACTCGCCAACGAACAGGACCACGATCGCGGCGCCCAGGAGCGCGATCTTCGTGCGATGGATCCGCTCCGAAGCGATGAGCGCGAGGGCGATCAGGAACGTTCCGACGGCGATGGTCATCGCCGAGAGTCTCGGAGCCTGGCGCGCGTCCAGAGCGCGGCCAACCCGATTACCGCGGAGAGCGCCGAGCCGACGAGGATTGCGAGCTTCGCCTGCTCCTGCATCGCCTCCGAGTCGAACGCGAGCACTGAGATGAAGATCGCGACGGTGAACCCGATGCCCTTGAGAGGCGCGACGCCCGCAATCGCCGGCCAGTCAAGACCCTCGGGCAGGCGTGTGGGCGTGAACCGGACCAGGGCCCACGAGATCGCGATCCCGCCCAGGGGCGCGCCGACGACCAGGCCGAGCACGATCCCCAGGCCAACCTGACTGGTGAGAGCATTCTCGAGTTGTGTGACCGAGAGGTCCATTCCGGCGTTGGCGAGCGCGAAGATCGGCAGAATCGCGTAGGCACTCCAGGGGTGGAGGAGGGTCTCCATCCGGGTGAGGGGCGCGATCGCTTCGCGCGCGAGCCGGGAAGTCTCCCACAGCGTCGCCTCGCTCACCTCGACCTCGGAGTCCCGCGCGATTTCCTTGAGCTGCGTCCCGATCGCCTCGCCCGTTTCGTCGCGACGATGGAATGCGACGGCGGGCGTGAGAAAGCCGAGTGCGACGCCGGCGATCGTCGCGTGCACGCCGGACTCGAACACCGCGACCCAGAGAAGACCGGCCGCGATGACGTAGACGACCATGTGCCTGACGCCCAAGCGCTGGAGCGCCACGATCGCAACCACTGCGCCGGCCGCCCCGGCAAGCCAGCCGAGTGCGATTCCGTCCGAGAAGAACAGCGCGATCACCGTGATCGTGCCGAGGTCGTCCACCACGGCCAGCGTGAGCAGGAAGGCGCGGAGCTCGGGGGGCGCTCGCCGCCCAGCGATCCCGAGGACGCCGAGCGCGAAGGCGATATCGGTCGCGATCGGAACCGCCCAGCCCTGGAGCGCGCCGCCGTCGATGTTGACGGCGACGTAGACGAGCGCTCCGCCCACCATCGTCCCGAACGCCGCTGCGATGGGCACCGCCGCGGTGGCCGTGTGGCGCAGCGAGCCGAAGATGATCTCGCGCTTCACCTCGAGCGTGACCACGTAGAAGAAGATCGCCATCAAGAGGTCGTTGACGATGTGGCGGAGATCCTCGTCGAAGCTGAGGGAGCCGGCCTCGAAGCTGATCGCCGTTGTCCAGAACTCGTCGTAGGAGTCGGTCGCGACGTTGCTCCACACGAGCGCGATCAGCGCGCCGGCCAACAGCAGGCTGCCGCTGCCAACCTCCTCGCTGAGAAACCGTTCCACGGGACGCACGACGCGGCGGGGTACGACCCGCTCCGAGCGAATCCAGGGCCGCGGGAAGCGCCGCGGGGCGGTGACGTCCGAGTCGTCCTCGGAAAGGGGTGGGGGAGGCGGGCAGGGACTCATTGCAAATGCCGACCAGGCTTCCCGGCGCTCCGCGGCGAGCGTATCAGTCGGTCAGGGCTGCGCTCAGGCGGCGGCGAGCGCGTCGATCACGGCGCGAGCGGTGTTCTGGTCGACCTCCGCCTGCTTGGCGTAGAGCGCGACCGCCTCGTCGATCCGGCCGAACAGCACGAGCTGCTCGATCTCCGGAGAGGGCTTGGGGTTGTTCACGAGTTCACTCACTTCTGGCCTTGCGGGGCGGGCAAATCTGTGTTCGCGACAGCGTCGCTCACCCGGATACAGCGCGGCACGTTAGCAGCGGCCCTACGTCGTCTTGACGATGATCACCGAGCACGGGGCCTTGTGTGTCACGGTGTTGGGCACACTGCCCAGCACCCGGCGCTGCATCCCCTTGTTGCCGACGACGAGAACGTCGGCCCCGCACTCCTCGGCGAGCCGCACGAGCACATCCGCGGGTTCGCCCTCGCCGACCATGGTGCGCGCCTCGAGGCCGTCGTTGCGGAGATCCTCCTCGGCCCGAGCCAGCAGCTCGCGCAGGCGGGACGCCGGGCTGTAGGACCACTGGTCCTCGCGGTCGCGGGAGGCGTTGCCGCTGCGCGACTCGTCAAACGCGCTCAGCAGCACGATCTTCGCGTCGAACCGGCGCGCAACCTCGCTCGCCATCCTGAGCGCCTCGGCGGCTGTGTCAGAGCCGTCCGTCCCCACGGCAACGGTCGAGATCATCCGCCGGCAGTATCCCTCACCGAGGCTCTCGTGTCCACTCCGGAGCCGGGCCGAGCTACGCCGCCGCGCCGGTGAGCCGGTTCGCCACCGCCGCGGTGGAGGCGATGTGGCGGTTCATGCCGAGCTGCTTCGGTTCGAAGCCCAGCGCCAGTCCGATCAACTGGGGCAGGTGGAGGACGGCGAGGCCGAGGTCGCGCCCAACCATCTTCGCCGACTCCGGCTGCTGGAGGTCCAGGTTCAGGTGGCAGAGCGGGCACGGCGTCACCAGGCAGTCGGCGCCCGAGTCGATCGCGTCGCCCAGGTGGGTTCCGGCCTGGGTCAGCGACGTCTCCCGGTTCATCGTGATGATCGGAAAGCCGCAGCATTTGCGAGAGCCGGCGTAGTCGACGACCTCGCCACCGACGGCGTCGATCACCTGCTCGAGGTAGAGGTCCCGCTCGGGGTGGTCGTCGTATCCAAGGCGGGTCTTGGGCCGTAGGACGTAGCAGCCGTAGAAGGGGCCGACGCGGAGGCCGGAGAGCGGCCGCTTCACCTTCTCGCGCAGCGTGTCGAGCCCGATGTCCTCGACCAGGAGCCAGAGGAAGTTCTTGTTGGTGAACCCACCCTTGCCCGCCACGTACTCCAGGCCCTCGCCCGCGAGTGCCTCGTTGATGTGATTGCGGTACGCGCCGTTCGCGTCGAGCCGTTCCTGACACTCCGATTGTGCGCCCTGACAGGTCGAGCAGATGTTCATCATCGCCAGGCCGGTCTGCTGGGCGAGCGCGAACGTCCGGGCGTTCAGCGTGTCGGCCAGCTCCTGGTTGTGCTCGGCGATCACGCCTGCGCCGCAGCAGTTCGCGCGGTCGAGCGTGACGAGCTCGATGTCCAGCTCCTCGGCGACGAGCGCCATCGAGCCGTGCAGCTCCGTGGTGAATCCCCGGGAGACGCACCCGGGCCAATAGGCGAGCTTCATCAGCGCTCTCCCTCCTCGTCGGGTTCGGGGATGATCTCCTCGGCGGGCGCGTCCTCGTCGGTTCCCGTGATGTAGAGGTTGAGCTGCCAGCGCGATTCCTCGGCCCGCTCGTAGATCTCCTTCACGCGCTCCTGGGAGCCGTCCGGAAGCTTCGGGTGGACGCCGGGAATCAGCTTCGAGAGCGAGCGCATCTTTCCGGTCCGGATCCCTCGCACGGCCGTCGGGATCGACTCCAACAGGCCCTTGATCGCAGCCGGGCGCGGGATCAGCTTGCCCTTCACGCCGGCGGCGAACGATTCCTGCAGGAGCAGCGCCTCGTCGAGCGTGCCCTTCTTCTGGATGATCTTCGTGAACGCCGCCTCGTGGCGCCGGCCGTTGTTCTTGTCATCGATCTCTTCGTCGTCAGTGGCAAGGCGGCGCAGGCGCATGATCTGGTCCATCGGCGCGACGCCCTTGGGACAGGCGGTCACGCACGAGAAGCAATGGGTGCAGTCGTAGATGCCCTGCGGGTCCTGCGCCAGGTCGTAGAGGCGCTCGCGGGTCTCGACGTCGCGAGGGTCGCCGACGAAGCGGTAGGCCTTGGCGAGCGCGGCCGGGCCGATGAACCCGGGGTCCGCCTCCATCGAGAGGCACGCGGAGACGCACGCGCCACACTGGATGCAGGAGATCGTCTGCGTGATGTCCACCATCGCCTCGTGCTCGACGATGCGCTCCCGTTCCGGCGGTTCGCCGTCGTCCAAGAGCCAGGGCGTGACCCGGCGGATCTTGGCCCAGTGGGTCGACTCCATGTCGGTAACCAGGTCCTTGATCACCGGCATGTTCCCCATCGGTTCGACGACGATCGGCTTCGTCGGCCCGTCGCCGGCGCGGTTCGCTTCCTCCAGCGCCTCACCGACCTGCGTCTTGCAGGCGAGGGTGGACTGGCCGTTCACCTTCACGCCGCAGGAGCCGCAGATCGCGGCGCGGCACGAGCAGCGCACGGCAAGCGACCCGTCCTGCAGATCCTTGGCCTGGAGCAGCCCGTCGAGGACCGAGAGGGTGGGGTCGAGGTCGACGTCGAAGTCCTCCCAATACGGGCCTGCGGGACCGCGGTCGTCGGTCTCCGGTTTCTGCCTTCTCACTCGAAGCGTGTAATCGGCCACCTAATACGTCCTCTCCATCGGCTCCCAATTCGTGATCGTCACATCCGAGTACGAGATCTCGGGCCCCTCGCCGTTCAGGCTCAGGTCGATGTGCTTGAGCCATTCGCCGTCGTTGCGCTCCGGGAAGTCGGTGCGGAACTGGGCTCCACGGCTCTCCTGGCGGTGGAGCGCACCGATGCAGGTGCACTCGGCCGAGTCGAGCATGAAGCCCAGCTCGATGGCGCCGAGGACGTCCTGGTTGAAGACCGTCCCCCGGTCGTCGATGTAGGCGGATCTCGCCTCCTCCTTGAGGCGGCGCACCGTTTCGAGCGCGGTCTCGATGCCCTCCTTCTCGCGGAAGACGGCGACGTGTCGGTCCATCGTCTGCCCGAGCTCGAGCTTGATCTCCGAGATCCGGCGGCCCGAGCCCCGCTCGCGGCCGATGATCTCGGTGATCTGGAGCTCCTCTTCGGCCAGGAAGGCCCGTGACGCACGGCCGTGATCGAGCCGCTTGGCGCGGTTGGCCGCGTGTTCCCCGGCGCGCCGGCCGAAGATCAGCGTGTCGAGCAACGAGTTGGCGCCGAGCCGGTTGCCGCCGTGAACGGAGACGCAGGCGACCTCGCCGGCGGCGTAGAGCCCCGGGATCTCGGTAGCCCCGTCGATGTCCGTCTTGACGCCGCCCATCGTGTAGTGGTTGCCGGGCTTGATGTGGATCGGCTCCCTGGTGATGTCGACCCCGGCGAAATCCCGGCCCACGAGCACGATCTCCCGGAGCGCCTCATGCACGCGCTTGCGGGGGACCACGGTGACGTCCAGCGCGACGGTGCCGTCCGGGAAGCCCCGGCCCTCGTTGATCTCGGTCTGCTCGGCGCGGGACACGACGTCGCGCGACGCGAGCTCCATCTTGTTGGGGGCGTAGCGCTCCATGAAGCGCTCGCCCTGGGCGTTCAGCAGGTGCGCGCCCTCCCCGCGAGCCCCCTCGGTGATCAGGAAGCCCTTGCCCGCCAGCGTGGTCGGGTGGTACTGGATCATCTCCATGTCCATCAGCGCAGCGCCGACGCGGTACGCCATCGCGATCCCGTCCCCGGTGCAGATCAGCGCGTTCGTGCTCGGCTTCCAGATCTGGCCGTTGCCCCCGGTGGCGAGGATCACGTTCTTCGCCTCGAACAACTCCATCGAGCCGTCCCGGACGTTGCGGGTTACGGCGCCGACGCACTCGCCGGCGTCGTCCATCGCGAGCGCGGTGGTGAAGAACTCCTCGTAGCGGTCAACCGTCGCCGAGTGCTTCATCAGCTGCTCGTAGAGCACATGCATGATCGCCTGGCCGGTGATGTCGGCTACGTAGTACGTGCGGGCCGCGGACGCGCCGCCGAAGGCGCGGGTGCCGAGGTGGCCGGTGTCGTTGCGGTGGAACGGCACGCCGAGGTGCTCGAGGTGGATGATCTCCTCGGGGGCCTCGCGGCACATGATCTCGATCGCGTCCTGATCGCCCAGGTAGTCGGAGCCCTTGATCGTGTCGAAGGCGTGCGACTCCCACGAGTCCTCGGGGTTGAGGGCCGCGTTGATTCCGCCCTGCGCCGCGTTCGAATGCGAGCGGACGGGGTGGACCTTCGAGATGATCCCGACGCTGACGCCGGTCTCGGCGGCGGCGAGAGCCGCGCGCTGGCCGGCGAGTCCGGCGCCGATAACTAGGACATCATGACGGGGCATGCCGAAGCTGACTCTATTGAACGCGCGCGGCGCGAAATCCGACTTCTGAGCTTGGAATCAGCTGCGCCGGCCGCGCCCGTACAGCAGGCGCAGGGTGCGGCCGACGAGCCCGGTGTTCCGCTCCGAGTACGGGAAGAAGTGGAGCTCCTTCTTCATGGCCAGCGGGCCCGGCGTGGTCAGCAGCGTCTGCTTGCGGGTGTACTTGCGGATCCCGTCGGCGCCGTGCCGCGTGCCCATCCCCGACTCCTTCCAGCCGCCCATCGGGAGCTCCAGCGCCACGTAGTTGATGCACGCGTCGTTGACGCAGCAGACGCCGGCCTCGAGCTGCCGTGCGAGCTCGCGCCCACGGCGCCCGTTGCCGGTCCAAACCGAGGACTGGAGCCCGTAGGGCGAGTCGTTCGCCAGCCGCACCGCCTCATCGGCGGAGCGCACCTTCATGACGGGCAGGGTGGGGCCGAAGGTCTCCTCGGTCATGCACAGCATCGAGTGGTCCGCGTCCGCGATCAGCGTCGGCTCAAAGAAGTCGCCCGGCCCGTCGGGGCGCTCGCCGCCGACCAGGATCCGGGCGCCCTTCTCACGCGCGTCGGCGACGTGGCGCGCGACGATCTCGCCCTGCTCGGGCGACGTCACGGCTCCGACCTCGACCGAGGCGGGGCCGGAGGGCACGCCCTGCCGGATCTCGCCGATCTTCTCCTGCAGCTTGGCGACGAACTCGTCGTAGACCGGCTCCTCGACGTAGACGCGCTCGACCGAGATGCACGTCTGGCCGCCGTTTTGCATGGAGTAGTAGGTCGCTGCGTTGGCGGCGCGTTCCAGGTTGGCATCGCCGAGCACGATCATCGGGTCCTTGCCGCCGAGCTCGAGGCTCACCGGGGTCAGCGTCTGCGAGGCACGCTCCATCACCTTCTTGCCGACCTCGGTCGACCCGGTGAACATGATCCCGTCGACGGCGTCGATGAGCGCATTCCCGATCGCGCTTCCCGGGCCGACCACCACCTGGTACACGTCCTCCGGCAGACCGCTCTCGAGCAGCCCCTCGCGCATCAGCTCGGACGTGAGCGGGGTCAGGCTGGCGGGCTTCAGCACCACGGTGTTGCCGGCGGCCAGCGCCGGGATGCAGTCGCCGAACGAGTTGGTCAGCGGGTAGTTCCAGGGCCCGATCACACCGATCACGCCGGCCGGCGCATAGCGCACCCGGAGCCGCCGGCCGAGGACGAAGGGGTTCGACGTGCGCACCTTCTCGTCGGCGAGGTACTTTTTCGCGCGCTTCGCCCAGAAGCCGAACGCCGCGGCGGCGTACGCCACCTCGGCCAGCAGGGCGTCCTCGTAGGTCTTGCCGGTCTCCGAGACGATCGTGCCGGCGATCCGGTCGGTGTTGTCGATCGTCCATTTCTGAGCGCGCTTCAAGACCTTGGCGCGTCCGTCGAAGCCGAGCGCCTCCCAGGCGGGCTGTGCCGTCCGGGCGCGGGCCACGACCTCGCGCACATCGTCGGCGCTCGCCTGTGCGACCTGGGCGATGACCTCGCCGGTCGCGGGGTTGACGACGGGCAGGTCGCCGGCGGAGCCACCATTCCGGCTTGGGGATCCGGCGGCGGTGGCGGCGGTGTCGGTCTCGGGCATGCGGGTCTCCTCGGATCGGAGTCGGGCGTCGAACCGCGCACCATGGTACGCGTGTTCCACTTGCGCCGCCGCGGGACCCCGTAAGGATGTCGGTGCGTATGGGTCGTGTGATCTCATCGCTGGTGACGGCGCTCGTCGCAGCAGGCGCGGGCCTCGCGCTCGCCGCGGGAGGCGGCGAGGGCCCGCGCGAGTTCGGGGACTCCGTCCAGGACCGCGACCTGCGCGCGCTCCGCCTCGGCGGCCACGACCCCACCCGTCGCGTGCTGGTGATCGGCTCGATCCACGGGGACGAGCGCGAGGGTCACGAAGTGATCCGCCGGCTGCGACGCAAACGCCCGCGCACCGACGTCGCGCTCTGGACCGTGAAGAGCATCAACCCCGACGGGGTCGCCGCCCGGAGGCGCACGAACGCGCACGGGGTCGACCTCAACCGCAACTTCCCGTACCGCTGGCGCGCCTCGGAGCCTCCCGGGAGTGGCTACTACCAGGGCCCCGAGCCGGCGTCGGAGCCCGAGACGCGCGCGGCGATGCGCTTGATCCGGAGTCTCGAGCCCGACGTGACGATCTGGCTCCACCAGCCCTGGGGCCAGGTGCTGGCGCCGTGCCGGGGATCGGCCGCGCCCGAGAAGCTCTACGCGCGAATCGCCCGGATGCCGGTCAACCGCTGCCGCGGGCAGCACCTGCCAGGGACGGCGACGAGCTGGCAGGAGAAGCGGGTTGGGGGAACCGCGTTCGTGGTCGAGCTCGACGCGAGCGAGCTCTCGGGCGCCGAGGTCCGCCGCCACGCGCGCGCCGCGGTGCGCGTGGCGAACCGCTTCGGGTGATCCCACCCAACCGCGCGACTTAGACCGCGGGCGGTGGGCCCGACGCGGGCTCCGCGCCCTGCAGCGCGTCGCGCAGCGCCCGGCCGACCTGCTGCGCGGTGATGATCCCGCGCAGCGTCCCGTCAGCGTCGACGGCCGCGAGGCCGCCGAGCCGGCGCAGGGCATCGTTGCCGAGCAGCGACTCCAGCGGCGCGTCGGTTTGCACCGCGAGGCTGCCGCTGGCGTCCGCCTCGAACACCTCGCCCACCCGCTGCGTCGCGCGCACCGGCTCCGGCACGGCGTCGGCGGACTCGCGGACGATCAGGCCCAGGAACCGCTGAGCGGCGTCCGTGACGGGGAACCACGGCCAGCGGTAGCGGAGGAAGAACTCGTCGAGCGCCCGCTCGACCGTCGTGTCGTCGGGGATCGCGACCGGCTCGGCATCCATCACGTCGGCGACTCGGATTCCCTCGATCCGGCTCGTCACCTCGGTGCGCGCGGCGGTCCCTCGCGCCGCCGAGCCGAGGAGGAAGCCGATCAGGGCGATCCAGATGCCGGTCAAGACCTCCCCTTGGATCAGGATCAGGACCCCGACGGCGATGAAGACGTATGAGAAGCCCTGGCCGAGGTTCGCCGCGAACCGGGTCGCCCGGTTGCGATCGCCGGTCACGCGCCAGGCGATCGCGCGGGCGATTCGCCCGCCGTCGAGCGGGAACGCGGGGATCAGGTTGAAGACGAGGACGAGCGCGTTGATGCTGGCGAGCCAGGCGACGACCGCGAGCGGGCCGGAGACCTCGGCGTCGTCGTCGACGACCATCGCGTCGAGGAAGCCCTGCTCGGAGCCCGCCAGCGCGACGCCGCCAACCGTGCAGGCGATGGCGATCAGCAGCGTCACCACCGGTCCGGCGGCTGCCACCCTGAACTCGACCCCGGCCGAGTCGGTGTCGCGGGACATGCGGGCGATGCCCCCGAAGAGCCAAAGCGTGATGTCGGTGATGGCGATCCCGTTGCGCATCGCCACGACGGCATGTCCGAGCTCGTGCAGGAGGATCGAGGCGAAGAAGGCCAGGGCGCTCACCACCGCCAGCACGTAGGGCTCGCCGCCGTTCGAACCGGGCCCGAGGATCTGGTCGAAATAGCTGGACAGCCAGATGATCACCAGGAAGAGGACGAGGAACCACGAGTAGTCGACCCCGATTCGGATCCCCCGGACGTGAAAGAGCGTGAGCGCCGATCGCGCAGGCATCACAGGGATCGTACGGCGCGCGGCGGGTCAGGCCACCGCGCCGGCGAGCGCCATGTCCTCCGCCGGGAGCGAGCGCGCCGTCCGGACCGAATCGCCGCCGGCGCGCTTCGCCTCGTACATCGCGGCGTCGGCGGCGTGCCAAAGGCCCTCGAAGTCCAGTGCGCCGTCGCTGTCGGCGACCCCGACGGAAAGCGTCGCCCTGGGCTTGGCGAGGGTCGAGCCGATCTTGCAGAGGCGGTGGGCGACCAGCTCGGCGTCGCGAAACGAGGCTCCGGGCAGCAGCACGGCGAACTCGTCGCCCCCGAGCCGCGCGAGCGCGTCCACCAGGCGCGTCTCCCGCCTCAGCCCGTCCGCGACCGCGCGCAGGAGCTCGTCGCCCGCCGGATGCCCGCGGCTGTCGTTGAACTCCTTGAAGCCGTCGACGTCGAGGACGATGAGGCCCACCGGCATACCACCGCGCCGCACGCGGGCCAGCTCCAGGATCGCGCGTTCCTCGAGGGCGGTGCGGTTGAGCAGGCCGGTGAGGCCGTCGGTCCGAGCGCGCTCGGAGAGCTCGGAGACGAGGCGGTCGCGGCTCGAGCGCAGGCTGTTGATGACGATTCCGGCAACCAGGAGCGTCGTGATCGAGATCAGCCACCGAGTGACGGCCTCGCTGACCGGCGTGTCGGTAAGGAGCAGCGAGTAGGCGACCGCGACGAGCGCGAGCTGGGCGAGCGCGTGGCGAAAGGACAAGAAGTTGAACGCCAGGATGCAGATCCAGACGTAGAGCATCTCGTTGTCGTCGGTGCCGGTGTTGAGCGTGCCGCCCTCGTACGTGGCCAGCGTGACGAGGATCGTGCCGCTTGCGATCGCCGCGCCGAACAGCCATTCCGGCATGGCCACCCGCGATCGCATCAGGGCCAGGCCGAGACCGGCGGCGACCACGACCATCACCAGCACGATCGCGTCCGAGCCCGTCGCGCGCGGGGGGAGGATCACGGACACGGCGCCAAGCGCCGCCCCTGCCAGCATCATCCCCCCGCCTACTCGGGCAGCAAGGCGTCCCTCGTCCATTGTCGGCCCCCGCCAACCCATATGTCCCCTATCGGTCGCCGAAAGCGGGCGCTTTACGGCTACTCAGGATCCGTGAAGTGGGCGGGTTGCTTCGCGAACGCCGCCTGAACGGCGGCGATTTGGTTCGGGGAGCCCAGCAGTTCGCGTTGCATTGACTCCTCCAGCGCCAGCGATTCCTCGGCGTGAGCCCACACCGCCTCGTTCAGCAGCCGCTTTCCGCGCCTGATCGCGTCCGGTGAGCAGCGCCGCGATCTCCCCCGCGAGCTCGAGCGCTTCGGCCCGGGGATCGTCGGCCAGCCGCGTCACGAGGCCGATTCGCTGTGCTTCGGCGCCCTCGACGATTCGTCCAGTGAAGATCAGCTCCTTCGCCACGTCGAGGCCGACGAGGTGCGGCAGCACCTGGCTGAAGCCCATGTCCGGGATCAGCCCGTACTTGATCTCGAGGATCGAGATCCGCACGTCGGGAGCGGCGACCCGAATGTCCGGCGCCGAGCGCCAGCTGGGCGCCGCCGCCGATGCAGTTGCCGTGGAGCGCGGCGATCACGGGAACCGGCAGCCGCTGCCAGTCGTAGGTGACCCTCTGCGCGACGTTCGCGGCGTCGCCGTCGCGGTGGGCGAACAGCTCCTCCGAGATGTCGACGCCGTCCTGCATGAAGCTGGGGAAGTCGAGGCCGGAGCAGAAGCTGGGCCCATCGCCCGACAGGACCACCGCGCGGAGGCCGCCGGCCTCCCGCAGCTCGTCGAGCGCGGCGTCGAGGGCGCGGAACATCGCCGCGTCCAGGGCGTTGTGCTTGTCCGCCCGCGTCATGCGGACGTCGGCGACCCCGTCCGAGCGTCTCGATCGGTCGACTCGCTCCGGGGTTCATGCCGGGGCGTGCCGCTCGATGATGCGCTCGAAGTCGGCGCCCGGGGGCAGCGTGCCGAACGCCCGCCCGGCGTCGCCGCCGAGCCGGGACGCGCAGAACGCGTCCGCAACGGCATCGTCGCCGAACCGGAGGAGCAGCGAGCCCTGGAGCACGAGCGCCATCCGCTCGACGATGCGGCGGGCGCGGGCCTCGATCGCGTCGAGGTCGCGGAGCTCGTCGCGCAGCTCCGCGACGGCCGCGTCGAGGCGCTCGTCGGCTCCGGCGGCCTCCTCGACCTCGGCGAAGAACGCCTCGAGCGCCGCCGGGTTCTTCGCCATCCCGCGCAGGACGTCGAGGCACTGCACGTTGCCGGAGCCCTCCCAGATCGAGTTCAGCGGCGACTCGCGGTAGAGCCGCGGCATCCCGGAATCCTCGACGAAGCCGTTGCCGCCGAAGCACTCGAGCGCCTCGGCCGCATGGCCCGGAGCGCGCTTGCTGATCCAGTACTTGAGGACGGCGTTGGCGAGGCGGCGCAGCTCGAATGCCTGCTCGTCGCCCGCGGCGGCCTCGTCGTACGCCCTGGCCAGGCGCATCGCCGCGACCGTGGCCGCCTCGGACTCGATCGCGAGATCGGCCAGCACGTTGCGCATCAGCGGCTGCTCGATGAGGAGCTTGCCGAACGCCGCGCGCTGCGAGCATGGTGGATCGCCTGCGCGACGCCGACGCGCATCCCGGTCGCCGCCCCGAGCGTGCAGTCGAGCCGGGTGTGGTTGACCATCTCGATGATCGTCGGGACGCCGCGGCCCTCGTCGCCGACCATCCGCGCCCAGGCGCCGCGGAACTCGACCTCCAGGAGGCGTTCGAGCGGTTGCCCGAGCTTGTCCTTGAGACGCTGGAGGTGGATGCGGTTGCGCTCGCCGTCCGGCGTGAAGCGGGGCATGAGGAAGCAGGAGAGGCCGCCGGGGCCTGGGCGAGGACGAGGAACGCGTCGCACATCGGCGCGGACATGAACCACTTGTGGCCGGTGAGCTCGTACTCGGCACCGGGGCCGCCGCCATTCGCCGGCCTCGCCGTCGTGGTGTTGGCGCGGACGTCGGAGCCGCCCTGCTTCTCGGTCATCGCCATCCCGCACAGCGCGCCGGCCTTGTCGGGAGCGGGGCGCAGGCGCTCGCCGTCGTATGCGTTCGAGGTGAAGCCTGCGGCTCCCACTCCGCGGCGACCTCGGGCTGCGCGCGAAGCGCCGGGATCGCCGAGTAGGTCATGGAGATCGGGCAGCCCACGCCCGCTTCGGCCTGGCCGAAGCACATGAACATCGCCGCCCTGGCGACGTGGGCGCCCGGCTGCGGATCCCGCCACGGCAGGGAGTGGAGACCGAATCCGACGCCCACCTTCATCAGCTCGTGCCAGGCGGGGTGGAACTCGACCTCGTCGATCCGGTGGCCGAACCGGTCGTGGGTGCGGAGCTTCGGCGGGTTCTCGTTCGCCTCGCGACCCCAGCGCTGGGCAAGGGCGCTGCCGGCGAATGCGCCGACCTCGCCGACGGCGGCCGTGGCCCAGTCCGCGCCCTCGCGCTCGACCGCCTCGGTGAGCGCCCGGTCGGCGCTGAAGACGTTGTAGTTCTCGAGCGGGGTCGCCTGGTTCAGGACCTCGTGCGTGGCCGCTTCGGGCCGGGTCTCGATCGTCGCCATGCCCGGATCTTCCCAGACGTGCCCGGCGTTCAGCGCGGTGGGCGCCTCGCGGTGGGGATCTCGAACATCCCCTGCAGCTGGGCCGCAAAGAACAGGTCGCCCGAGATCCGGATACGCCCGCTCTGGAACATGGCCATCGGCAACTCGGCACCCGTCGCAAGGCGCAGGAAGTCATGGGCGGAGGCCGTAAACGTCGTCCTGGGCTGCGTCTCGGGCGCGCGGGTCGTCGTGCGGCAGCGACCCTCCTCGAATACGAGGAACCAGCTCTCGAGCCGGTCGGCGTCGCCGATGTCCCAGCGGATGACGGTGTTCGACGGAGCGGCCGAGGGCTTCAGCCGGCTCGGCATCCGGCGGAAGATCTCGCCGATCACGAGGGTCCTGATCGGCGGAATCGTCGCGGCCCGGAGCACGGGGTCGGGAGTGCGACGGGCGAGCCGCGCGAGGGTGGCGGCGTCGAAGCGGTCTCCGATGGCGGCGAGGGCAGACATTGCTACGGAGCGGTAGGAAAGGTAGCACGAGCCCGCCGGTAGCATCGCCCGCCCCGCGTCCGCCCCCGACTCGCAAAGGAACTTCGCTTGCCCAAGATCAATGTCGAACGGCCAATCGTCGAGCTCGACGGCGACGAGATGACCCGCATCATCTGGGCGTTCATCAAGGACCAGCTGATCCTCCCCTACCTCGACCTCGAGCTCCTCTACTTACGACCTCGGCATCGAGAGCCGGGACGCGACCTCCGACCAGATCACGGTGGACGCGGCCAACGCGATCAAGGAGCACGGGGTCGGCGTCAAGTGCGCGACGATCACGCCCGACGAGGCGCGGGTCGAGGAGTTCGGCCTCAAGGAGATGTACCGCTCGCCCAACGGGACGATCCGCAACATCCTCGGCGGCGTCATCTTCCGCGAGCCGATCGTGATCTCGAACATCCCGCGGCTCGTCCCGGGATGGACCAAGCCGATCATCATCGGCCGTCACGCGTTCGGCGATCAGTACCGCGCCACCGACACTCGGATCCCGGGTGACGGCAAGCTGATGCTCAGCTTCACGCCGAACGACGGCTCCGAACCGATCGAGCTCGAGGTCTTCGACTTCCCGGAGGGCGGCGGCGTCGCGATGGCGATGTACAACCTCGACGCCTCGATCCGGGACTTCGCCCGCGCGTCGTTCCGTTACGGGCTCGACCGCTCCTTCCCGGTCTACATGTCGACCAAGAACACGATCATGAAGACCTACGATGGGCGCTTCAAGGATCTGTTCCAGGAGATCTTCGAAGCCGAGTTCAAGGCGGACTTCGACGCTGCCGGCCTCACCTACGAGCATCGTCTGATCGACGACATGGTCGCCGCCGCTCTCAAGTGGGAGGGCGGCTACGTCTGGGCGTGCAAGAACTACGACGGTGACGTGCAGTCCGACACCGTGGCCCAAGGGTTCGGCTCGCTCGGGCTGATGACCAGCGTGCTGATGACGCCCGACGGCAAGACCGTCGAGGCCGAGGCCGCGCACGGCACCGTGACCCGTCACTTCCGCGAGCACCAGAAGGGCAACCCGACCTCCACCAACCCGATCGCGTCGATCTTCGCCTGGACCCGCGCCCTGCACGCCCGCGGGCGGATGGACTCCACGCCGGAGGTCGAGCGCTTCGCCGAGACGCTGGAGCGGGTGTGCGTTGAGACCGTCGAGAGCGGGAAGATGACCAAGGACCTCGCGCTGCTCGTGGGCACGGATCAGGAGTTCCAGACGACCCAGGAGTTCCTGGCGTCAATCGACGAGAACCTGCAGAAGGAGATGAATCAGTGAGTTCCCCCGTGAAGGTCACAGTGACCGGCGCCGCCGGGCAGATCGGCTACGCGCTGCTCTTCCGGGTCGCGAGCGGCGAGATGCTCGGATCCGACGACACGCCGGTGCACCTGAACCTGCTCGAGATCCCGGACGCCGTCAAGGCGGCGGAGGGGACGGCGATGGAGCTCGACGACTGCGCGTTCCCGCTGCTCTCCGGCATCGACATCTACGACGACCCGAAGCCCGCGTTCGACGGCTGCAACATCGGCCTCCTGGTCGGCGCCCGCCCGCGGGGGCCGGGCATGGAGCGCTCCGACCTGCTGGAGGCCAACGGCGGCATCTTCAAGCCGCAGGGGGAGGCGATCAACGCCGGCGCCGCCGATGACGTGAAGGTCCTCGTGGTCGGCAATCCCGCCAACACCAACGCGCTGATCGCGATGGCCAACGCGCCGGACGTCCCGAACGAGCGGTTCACGGCGATGGTCCGCCTTGACCACAACCGAGCGATAGCGCAGCTCGCGCACAAGACCGGGGCTCAGGTCTCCGAGGTCACGAACATGACGATCTGGGGCAACCACTCGACGACCCAATACCCGGACCTGGTGAACGCGAAGGTCAAGGGGTCCTCGGCATGGGACGCGGTCGCGGACGAAGCCTGGATCGCGGACGAGTTCATTCCGACCGTCGCCAAGCGCGGCGCGGCGATCATCGACGCGCGCGGTGCGTCGTCCGCCGCATCGGCCGCGAACGCCGCGATCGATCACGTCCACGACTGGGTGCTCGGAACCCCCGACGGCGACTGGGCCTCGATGGGGGTGCCCACCGACGGCTCCTACGGTGTGGACGAGGGGATCATCTCCGGCTACCCGTGCACGTGCTCGGGCGGCGAGTACTCGATCGTCGAGGGGCTCGAGATCACGGAGTTCTCGCAGCGAGCGGATCGACGCGACGGTGGCCGAGCTGAACTCCGAGCGCGAGGCGGTCGCGACCCTCGGACTCGTCTAGCCAGACGGACGGGGAGGGGGAGGAGCGCCGCCCCCGCCCTGCCGCTGTCTCCTGAAATGAAAATCACTCGCCCCGCGGCAATCGTGTGCGGACACGATCCGCGAGCGAGTGATTTTCATTTCAGGAGAGCGCGGCAGGGCGGGGGCGGCGCTCCTCCCCTCCCCGTCGCGCCCGCTCGCGCGCTAGGCCGGGTGGTAGGCGCGGCCGTCCTTGCGGACCTTGCCGTCCTTCTGCAGGTCCGACAGCACCCGGTACATGTAGTTCGGCTTGATCTTCAGTTCGCGCGCGATCTCCGAGGCCGTCATCCCGGGCTTCTCGGCGATCAGCTTCACGGCGTGCTCGGCCCGCGTGCCCCCGCGGCGCCGGCGCCGGCGCGAGCGGCCGTTCGATGCGGATCCGCGCGGGCGCCCCGGCCCGCGCTTCCCTCGCGGCCGTCGGTCAGGCTCGCGAGCGCGCGCTCGAGCTTGGCGCGCTCGGCGTCGAGATCGCGCAAGCGTGCGCGTAGGAGTTCGGCGGCTTCGGCGACCGCTCCGGTGGCTGGTGCCATCTTGGCTTCCTTCCGTCAGGTTCCTGCACGGCATGGAGGTTCCCACCCGTTCAGTTACACAAATTAAGGGCCTACCTACTGTAACGGTAGGAAGGAAACAACCTTCCCTCAGTGGTTCCGCTTGCGCGGAAGCGTGCCGAAGACCACGTCCCAGATCGGCGATGAGACGCCGTATCCGTAGCGGTGATCCTGGAAATGGTGGCGCATGTGCTGCTCGCGCAGACGCTTGCCGAGATCCGACTTCGGCACGAAGTGATGCAGGTAGTAATGCATGTAGTCGTACATCAAATACCCGACGAGGAACCCCGCGAAGATGGGGTAGGCCGTGGGCGATCCGAAGATCAGCCAGAAGGCGCCGAAGAACAGGAGCGCTAGCGGGATGCTCGCGCCGGGGGGCATCACGAGCCGCATCTTGTCGTTGGGGTGGTCGTGGTGGACGCCGTGGATGATGAAGTGCATGCGCGAGCCGATCGGATGGTCCGGCTCCCAGTGGAACACCTTGCGGTGCAGCCAGTACTCGGACAGCGTCCAGAGGACCAGGCCGGCGAGGACGAGCAGCGCGCTCTCCAGAGCGCCGGCGCCACGATCGACCCCTAGCCAGACCAATCCGACGATCACCGGCACGTAGATCAGGGCCGGGACGGCCGGATGGATGCGCGAGAAGAAGTCCAGGAACCTGGACTTGAACAGCGGCGGGGAAGCGCTGAGCCGGGCTGTGCGCTCTGGTGCCATCACCTCGGATTGTAGGAAAGAGCGGCGCCCGATCCGAGCCTCGTTCGGCCGTCGGCTTCTTTTTCGCGCGGTTTGCGAGAACGCGCCTGCGGGCCGCGCCGGCCGGTGCCATGATCGCCACCGGCGCAGAGGACGCCGCTCGCGCAGGGCGCGGGACAGAAATACCGAGGGGCAGATCGTGATCGAGTTGAAGGACCGGGAGGAGCAGTTCCTGCGCGCCGTTGGGCTCTCGCAGAGGGAACGCAAGCGAGGCCGCAAGGGCAAGCCCACCTGCGCCGACTGCTTCTTCCACCGCCACCAGCTCTGTGCGCTCGATCTGCCGGCACCGTGCTCGACGTTCCGGCAGGACTCACCGCAGGGCCTCGTGCCGCCGCGGCAACCGGCGTTGCTGCTCAGGAAGGGCGAGCAGGGCGCCGAAGCGCCCGCGTAGGCGCCGGCCTCCAGGGCACGTGCACCTCCGCTCGTAGTGGCCGGCGCACGCGCCCTCGCGTCTAGAGTGGGCCGATGCGGCTCACCGTCCTGGGGAAATCTCCGGCGTGGCAGGACGCGGGCGGCGCGTGCAGCGGCTACCTGATCGAGGAGGGCGACACCGCGCTCGTCGTCGATTGCGGCAACGGGGTGTTCGCCAAGCTCCGCGAGCGGATCGACTACACGGACGTCGACGCGGTCGCGGTGACGCACATGCACGCCGATCACTTCTTCGACCTCTTCCCGTTCGCGTACGGCCTCCTCCTGACCCCGCGCCAGCAGCCGGTGCCGGTGGCGGGATGGCCCGGGACTCCCGACCCGGCGCGGCCGCGGCTGATCGCGCCGATCGGCGCGGGGGTCACGCTGCGCTCGATCGCGTCGGCATGGGGCGACGAGGCGCTGGTCGAGAGCGCGTTCCGGCTCGAGGAGTACGAGGAGCCGGCCGTGGTCGAGGTCGGGCCGCTGACGCTCCGCTTCGCCGAGGTCCCGCACTACATCCTCACCTTCGCTATCGACGTGCGGGCCGCCGACGGGGCGCGGATCACGTTCGGCGCCGACTGCCTGCCCAAACGACGCCCTGGTCGAGTTCGCCCGCGACACCGACCTGCTCGTCATCGAGGCAACCCTGCCCCGGCCCGAGCGCACCGGGATCCGCGGGCACCTCACGGCCGAGGAGGCCGGCGAGCACGCCCGGCGCGCGGGCGCGAAGCAGCGCTCTGCTCACGCACGTCTCGGACGAGCTCGACGTCGAGCAGGTGGTCGCCGAGGGCTCGCACGGCTTCGCGGCGCCGGTGATCGTGGCCAGCGAGGGAGCCACGCTCGACGTCTGATTTCGCGGCCGTGGAACGCCGCCGCCGGAAATTTGAGTCCGGTTCGCTTAAATCAATCCCGTGACCCGTAAGAGCGATCTGTTCCTCAACTTCGAGCGCATGTGGCGCGAAATGGACGAGCTGATGGGCGAGCCGTGGGGCGGCGAGGCCGGCTGGCACCGCGCGCCGCGGCTTCAGGCCGGCTTCTCGCCCCGGGTGGACGTCTACTACTGCGGGCGCGATGAACCGCGGGCAATCGTGCTCGTCGAGCTCGCGGGGGTGAATTCCGAGTCCGTGAGCCTCGAGGTCGCCGGCCGCGAGCTGGTCGTCAGCGGCGAGCGGGCGATCCAGGAGACCGAGGGCCGCGTCTATCAGCAGGTCGAGATCGAGGCCGGCACCTTCCGCCGCGTGATCGAGCTCGGCGCCGACGTCGCCGCCGAGCGCGCGCAGGCGAGCTACGACGAAGGGATCCTGCGGGTCGAGCTGCCGCTGCAGACCGGCCAGGTGACGACGCGGGTGCCCATCGAGGGCGGTGACGGCGATGGCGATTGAGGTCATCGACACCGGCGACGTCGAGGAGGCGGTCCGGCGCGAGAATCAGCCGCTGCCCGGCGCGCTGCCGGTGCTGCCGCTGCGTGACATGGTCGCCTACCCGGACACGCTCACCCCGCTGGCCGTCGGCCAGGAGCGCTCGGTCAAGCTCGTCAACGACATCCTCTCGGGCGAGCGCCAGCTGGTGCTGGTTGCGTCGCGTGACGCCGAGCTGGAAGAGCCTGGCCCCGGCGACCTGCACGAGGTCGGCGTCACCGGCTTCGTCGCGCGGATGCTGAAGGTGCCCGACGGCTCGATCCGCATCCTCGTCCAGGCGGGCGAGCGGGTGCGGATCGGCGACTACGTGACCGAGGAGCCGTATCTCGTCGCGCGCATCGAGCCGCTGCCCGACGAGGTCACCCAGACGCCCGAGCTGGAGGCGCTAACCCGCAACGTTCAGAGCTCGTTCTCGGAGATCATCGAACAGATCCCGTACCTGCCGGAGGAGCTCCAGCTCGCCGTCACCAACATCGAGGATCCCTCTGCGCTCACCCATCTGATCGCCGGCGCCCTCCGGATCGCCACCGACGAGAAGCAGGACCTGCTCCAAGAGGTCGACGTCACCAAGCGGCTCCGGCGGTTGACCGAGATCCTGGCGCGGGAGCTGGAGGTGATCCAGCTCGGCACGAAGATCCAGTCCCAGGTCCAGTCGGAGCTCGACAAGGGGCAGCGCGAGTACTTCCTGCGCGAACAGCTGAAGGCGATCCAACAGGAGCTGGGGGAGGGCGACGAGCAGCAGGCGGAGATCACCGAGTTGCGCGAGCGACTCGAGGCGGCGGAGCTGCCGGAGCACGCGCAGAAGGCCGCCGAGCGCGAGCTCGGGAGGCTCGAGCGCCTGCCCGCCGCGGCGGCGGAGTACGGGGTGATCCGCACATATCTGGAGTGGCTGGTGGACCTGCCGTGGTCGAAGCGCACCGAGGACAACCTCGACATCGCCCACGCCCACGAGGTCCTGGACGCCGACCACTACGACCTCGAGAAGGTCAAGGAGAGGATCCTCGAATACCTGGCTGTGCGCTCCCTCAACCCGGACTCGCACGGCCCGATCCTCTGCTTCGTGGGCCCGCCGGGCGTCGGCAAGACCAGCCTCGGCCAATCGATCTCCCGCGCGCTCGGCCGCGAGTTCGAGCGCATCTCGGTCGGCGGCGTGCGCGACGAGGCGGAGATCCGCGGCCACCGCCGCACATACATCGGCGCGATGCCGGGCACGATAATCCGCGCCCTGCGCGACGCCGGCACGTCGAACCCCGTGTTCATGATCGACGAGATCGACAAGATGGGCTCCGACTTCCGCGGCGATCCGTCGAGCGCGATGCTCGAGGTCCTCGATCCCGCCCAGAACGACTCGTTTCGCGACCACTATCTGGACCTGAGCTTCGACCTCTCCGAGGTCCTGTTCATCGCCACCGCGAACACGCTCGAGACGATCCCGGGGCCGCTTCGCGACCGGATGGAGGTGATCCAGCTCGCCGGCTACACCCTGGACGAGAAGGTCCACATCGCGAAGCGCTACCTGGTGCCGAGGCAGATCGAGGAGAACGGCCTCAAGCGTGGCCAGATCTCGTTCGGTGACGCCTCCCTCAAGGCGATCGCCGATGAGTACACGCGCGAGGCCGGCGTCCGGAACCTCGAACGCGAGATCGGCACCGTCTGCCGCAAGATCGCGCGCGAGGTCGCCGAGGGCAAGGCCAAGGACAAGGTGAATGTCTCCGCCAAGCGGGCCCGCGAGCTCCTCGGGCGTCGGCGCTTCTTCGCGGAGTCGAAGCGGCGCACCAAGGACGCGGGCGTCGCAACCGGCCTGGCCTGGACGCCCGTGGGCGGCGACGTGCTGTTCATCGAGGCGACGGCGATGCCCGGATCGGGGAAGCTGACGATCACCGGGCAGCTCGGGGACGTCATGCGGGAGTCCGCTCAGGCGGCGCTCTCCTGGGTGCGGCGCAACATTGCGACTCTGGCGCCCGAGCTCTCCGAGGACTGGTTCGCCAAGCACGACATCCACGTGCACGTCCCTGCCGGTGCGGTGCCCAAGGACGGCCCGTCCGCCGGAGTTGCGATGACGACCGCGCTCGCATCGCTGGTGAGCGGCAAGCCGGTTTCGTCCGACGTCGCGATGACCGGCGAGGTCACGTTGACCGGCCAGGTGCTGCCCGTTGGCGGACTGAAGGAGAAGTCGCTTGCGGCTCAGCGTGCCGGGATCAAGCGCGTGATCGTCCCCGAGCGCAACGAGGGGGACATCGCGGAGATCCCCCAACACGAGCTCGGTGCGCTCGAGTTCGTGTACGTGGACCGCATCGAGAAGTCGCTCGAAGCGGCGATTGGCACATAGCGGTATATCCTCCGGGCCACCTAGCTTGCACCTGAGGAGGAGAGACTGCGCATGGCGAACTCAACCCGGGCCGCGAAGGCCCGCCAAGCGGCATCATCGGTCGGCTCGAACGAGTACGTTCGCCGTCTGGTAGAGGACGAGGACCTGCGGAACTCGATCCGGGAGGCCTACGACGCGGGCCGCGCCGCGTACGGGCGGCTCCAGAAGCAGAAGCAGCCCGCGACGGCGCTGATGGACGACAAGAAGGTCCATCGCGAGTTGCGCGAGGCCGCGGAGTCGCTCCGCGACGCCTCGGACCGGCTGCGCGGGCGCGCGGAGAAGAAGGGCTCGATCATCGGCAAGTTCCTGATCCTGAGCATCGTCGGTGCGGTCGCCGCGCTCGTGCTGAGCGAGGACCTGCGCAAGGCAGTGCTCGACCGCCTCTTCGGCGCCGAGGAGGAGTTCGAGTACACCTCCACGACGGCACCCGCGAACGGCGGGCCCGACGCCTGACCGAACTCTCGTAGCGACAGCGCCCGCCCGGGCCTGACGATCGCCGTGGTCAGGCCGGAGGACACACATCGCGACCGGCGCAACGCGGTACTCGGGTCGGTGATGTTCTTGGCGGTGGCGCCCGGCGTGGTCGCCGGCCTCCTGCCTGCGCTGATGACCGGCTGGGAGGTCGAGGACCGGCTGACCGGGGCGCTCCGCGGACTCGGCTTCGCCCTGGTGGTGATCTCGGCGGGCTTCCTCCTCCACGCGTTCGGCCGTTTCGCGCTCGAGGGCGTCGGCACCCCGGCGCCGGTCGCGCCGACCCGCCGCCTCGTGGTCGGCGGCATCTACCGGTTCGTCCGCAACCCGATGTACCTGGCGGTCCTCGGCGCGATCGCCGGTCAGGCGCTCGTCTTCGGGAGTCTCGGGCTGGTCGCCTACGGCGCGGTCATCGGCTGCTTGTTCATGGCGTTCGTGAGGCTCTACGAGGAGCCAACCCTGCGAGCCGAATACGGCGCCGAGTACGACGCGTACCGCACCGCGGTGCCGGGCTGGATTCCCCGCCTCACCCCCGCGAACGTCCCGGAGCACCCCGAATAGGGGCGGCTGCGGGACGTTCGGGGTCAATAGCCGATGTCGCGCTGGGCGCGGCGTTCGCAGGTGCTCGGGACGGACAGGTACGCGGCGCCGGGCTCCGGCCGCGAGCGTCCGTTGTGGGGCGTGATGCCGGCGATTCGCCGGTCGGCGAACGAAACGTCGACGATCAGGCGCGAAACGCCGTCGAAATTGAACGTCGTGGCAGGCAGCGCGAACGGCGGCCCTGACACACCGTGACAGGTGACCGGAAGCTCGTAGATCCCCTCGACGGCGTGCTCGAGCGGCACGATGGCGGTCAGCCCGAGAATGCGATCCGGCCCGGCGGTGGCGATCAGGCCGATGTCCGCAATCCGGTAACCGCCGCTGTCCTCGGCGATCCGCCCGAGGAACGCGTTCGCCGCCATGATCCGCTCCGCGAGCGCGACCTCACGGGTCGACGGCGGTTCCTGGCCGAGGCCACGCGGCGAGCGGCGGACGGCTTCGACTCGCTTCGCTTCGGTCGGCGAGTCCGCCACGACCTCGATCTCGGTCTCGTCGGACCGCGGCTCCGGCTCATCGTCGGAGCCGAGGCAACCACCCAGCGCGATGCCCGCGACGAGGAGCAGGGCCCCGGCCGCCGTCTGTCGCATCGACAGCTCCACGCAGGGAAGTACTACGCCTCCCTGCCGGCGATGTCACGCCCGGCTACGGCAGGGGCTTCGTGCGCCTGCGCGGGAAGAGCTGCGTGAACGTGTGGAGCTTTCTCGGCGAGCCCCGGAACCGGACGCGCCGGCTGAGCACCGCCCGGGCGGGGTCGAGGGTTCCCTTCGAGAGGGCGATCCAGTCGGCCCAGCTCGTCTTCCAAGTCACGTCGGCCGCTCCGACCACTCCCGGTTCTGCCCGGGTCGAGCCGTTGGCGACGACGACGTGCCAGGGGTCGGCGTCGTCGAAGTCCCACTGGATGGTGAACGGCCTCCCGTTCGCCGCCTTCGTGTCGGCCGAGCGGGCGATCACGTCGAAGTAGAGGCGCTGGACGTCCGGCGAGGTGTCGGGGTTCGGGTGCGGCTCGCCCATCACGTGCGACTCGAGCAGCCTGATCTGGCGTGCGGCGATCTCGACCGGCTCGAGCGAATGGTCGACCGGGAAGACGCCCGGCATGTCCTCCATCGGGTAGCCGATCGCCCGCCACTTCGTGAGGACGGAGCGCATGCCGAACGCGAAGATGTCCTCCATCTCGAACCCGTAGCAGCGCGTGTACTCGCGGTTGAGGCCGCCGGGCGGCACGAACACGGCCAGGGAGTAGGGCATGATCTCGAGGAGCAGCTCGCGCACGGCTGCCTTGCACTCGTCCGACTCGGCGAGGAGCTCGGTCAGCACCTTGACGCCGAAGCCGATGTGGCGCTGCTCGTCGCGCGAGACGTTCTCCATCCCCTCGCTGAACCCGGGCATCGTCCCCGACTTGGCGAAGTAATCCTCGATGAAGTGCTGGCCGGGCTGTGCGAGCGTGGCCTCCACGACCATGTGGTAGAGCGCGATCGCCTGCGCGAACTTGGGCAGCGAGCGGTCCCGGCGCAGCTCGTCGGCCATGCTGTCGAGCCGCGCGAAGACATTGCGGTAACCCCAGCCGAGCTGGCCCTCGGTGAACCGGAGCGTCGACGCGAGGTCGTCGCCGGCGCCGATCACGTCCTTGAAGAACCGGTGGAAGAAGACGGCGTGCCGCGCCTCGTCGACCTGTTGGGTGGCCAGGAAGTACTTCTGCTCCTCCTTCGGCGCGGCGTCGATGTAGGGGGAGAGGTTGTCGGCGACCGAGTCCTCCCCGAAGAAGAACATCGAGTAGATCCAGAGCGCCGACTCGCGCTGCAGGTCGGTGAGGGCATCCCACCCGTCGCGGTCACGGGAGAAGTCGATCGCGTAGGCGCTCCAGTTGTTCTGCTCCCAGCGCCGGTAGAGATCCTCGTAGGAGATCGTGGCCCCCGCCCTGATCCCGTCCTGCTGCGCGACACTCATCGGAAGATCCTCCTCTTGCTCGGCGTGCCCGCGAGTCTAACTGACCGTCCAGTCAGTTAGTACCCTGACCGCATGGAGGCGACCAAGCGCCGGCTGTCGGCGTCCGACCGCCGTGCGGCGATCCTCGAGGACGCGCTCGAGATCTTCTCCGCGCACGGGTTCAACGAGGCCTCCCTCGACGACGTGGCGGCTCGCGGCGGGATCTCGAAGGCTCTGATCTACGAGCACTTCGCCTCGAAGCGCGAGCTCCAGCTCGCCCTCCTCGACACGTTCGTCCACGAGTTGATCGAGCGGGTCGTCGGCGCAATTGCCGCGGCCGACGAGAACGAGGCCCGCCTGCGCGCCGGTATCGAGGCCTTCCTGGAGTTCGCCGAGGAGCGCCCCGCCGCGCTCCGGCTCCTCACGCGCAACATCTCCGACCCGGACGCCGGCGAGGCGCTCGACCGCCTCCGCGAGGAGGCCGCGGGCGCCGTGGCGTCGATGATGGTCGCCGACGCGCCACCTCCGCAGCCGGGCGACATGGCGCTCGAGGACACCTCGGCGATCCTCGCCCACCTGATCGCGGGCGGGATCCAGTTCATGGCCGGCTGGTGGCTCGACAACCCGAAGGCGTTCGCGCGCGAGGACGTCGTCGAGGTGGCGATGGGCCTCTACTGGCTGGGGCTGGAGCGGCTCGGCGAAGGCGAGCGCTGGGGCCGCTGACCGGCTGAGCCGGCTCGTCCGCGCGCCAGCAGCGCACCCGATCCACCGCCAAGCGAGCAGCGGTCGGTCGCTTCGCGGGCTCCCGGGCGGGTAGACGCGCCGCGATGAGCGCGCGTATAACCCCATATCGAAACGGTCCGTATCTCGTTCGCGGGGACTTCACCATCGTCGACCAAGACGGCGACGAGGTTGGTCTCACTCGGCGGACGATTGCCCTCTGCCGGTGCGGGAAGTCTCGGACGCGACCGTTCTGCGACGGCACCCACAAGTCGATCGGGTTTCAGGCCGCGGGTGTCGTCGAGGGCGATCCATCCAGCGTGGCGCGCAACTCGGACACGGAGTGTGCCGAGCGTGAGAGCCTGACGTCGCCGTAGGCCACGCCGCCGCGGAGGATCCGCACGCTCAGAGCCACCCATGCGCAGATGGCCCGCTCGGCCAACCAGGCCGGGGCCAAGAGCGCTCCGCCGACCGGAAATACGGCTGCGCCTCCAGCGCGACGGCGGCCGGCGTCTGCGATCGCCATGGCCAGGGCGGCCGCCGTTGCGATCGCCTTATAGCGGCGGCGGCGCAGCGCGAGGGCGGCAACCGGCGCGAGTCCAAGCCACGTGGCCATTCGCGCCGGGATCGCAAAGTCGTCGTATGCCTGCCGGACTCGCTGCGACATGAAGTGACGTGCGGTTGGGGGCCGCCTCGCGACGAACAGGTCGAGTGGGGTTTCCACGCGCCCGCCCGCTGCGATCACGGTACGCATCAACTCCAGATTCTCGAACAGGCAATCGCCGTCGTATCCGCCAATCCGGCGAACGAAGTCGGCGCGCACGGCGAGAGTCCCGGGAAAGTCCCCTGCGCCCAGATCGCGATCTCCGGTCCAGACGCGGTTCAGCAGGCTGCGGGCGGTGTCCCAGGTTGCGTGCCAGACCAGGGGCTCGAAGTGATTCTGGGGGCGGATGACCTCGGCCTCATCGAGCAACTCGTGAGCCCGCCGCAGTTCGCTCGCCGTCCAGCGCACGTCGTCGTCGGCCAGGATCACCCGATTGCAGCGCGCGCGGTCGAGACCGGTCAAGACGCCGGGCACCTTGCCCATCGCGCCAGGGTGGCGGGGATCGGGGGGGATGTGGTCGGTGTCGGGCGGGAGGCTCGCGTCGACTGCCCGAAAGACGTCGGCCGGCGAGCTGTCGACAACGATCAGCTGGCCGACACAGGTGCGCAGCTCCGTCAAGTAGTCGCACAGGTCGGCGAGACCCTCGGTCTCATTCCAGCGGAGCGGCAGGACATATGCGAGCTCGACGACGCCTCGCGAGGACGACGGGGTCATCGGTTACGCGTTTGCGACGGAGGGAACCCGCCTTGGGCGCAGCGAGGATTGGCCGCGTTCCCAGGCAGCGAGAATCTCCGCAGCCATCCGGGCGTCGAGCGCCAACAGCGCTTCGGCCCCGAACAGGATGTCCTGGGTAAGGGACGGTTCGGCGACCGCGAGGCCCTCCGCCAGGTCGTAGGCCGCGATGTTTTCGTGGACCGAATCCGCTTCAACGTGCTCGTCGTAGAAGTCCGTCGCCTCCTTGCCGTAGCCAAGCCGCCGAAGCGCCCGGCCATAGCGACGGTTTGGCACAGGGGACGTGATCTCGAACATCGCCAGGTGGCCAACGAGTGCGCCGCGCCAGCGCCGGTGCAGGCCGAAGAGCGAAATGAGATTTACCGTCGCAAGCGTCGTTCCCGGGAGCCGATCGATCTGGGCGCCGGAGCGCGAGTCGAGACCGAGCGCATCCATTGACTTGGCGAACAGCCGCGAATGCATGCGCTTTGGGTCGCCGGAGCCGTACTCATCTGCCTGCACCTCCACGAGCGCGGATTTCGCGTCTCCGGTGATCCGGGGGATCGCCCACGTATGCGGATCAGCTTCCTTCAGCTGATAAGCGGACCGGTGGATCATGAATTCGCGAAACTGCTCGACGTCGCCATGAGCCTCCAGATGGCGTGCCAGCGAGGGGCCCTCGTCGGCCTCCGCCATTCGGAACAGCGTGTCGCCGACCGCCTTGGGCAAACACCCCGGCGGATCGACCTCGGCGAGGAGCTGCTTCTCGAACGACGCCTCGAGCGCCGCTCTCAGGGCAAGGACGGCCAGGTCCCACTCCGCCCGGTCATCCACGCCTGCGAATGAGCCGTAGTGGAGCTCGTAGCTCACGTAGAGCGCGAGTTGTCGATCGTCCTCGGTGGTCGGAGCTGCGCACTCAGGACTGGGAGCCGGTCCCCTGCCGCTCAGGTAGTCGACGAGCGCCTGGCTGGCCGGACCGCGCGGTTCGGGAAGCTGAGACCGGTCGATTGCCACCGCCCCCCGGTACCCGAGGCGAAGGCGATAAAGCCGCTCGAGCCGACGCTAACCTCCGCCCGCCGTGCGCCACGCGACCCTCGACGAACTCTATGCCGGACTCGATGCGGTTCGGGGGGCCCCAGTTGATGTGGGGACTCTCGAGCTGATCGTGAGGAGGCCGGCTCGCGGCGAACGGGACATCCTGGCCAGCGGCATGCTTGAGCTGCGCCAAGGACTGGTCGGGGACCGCTGGAAACCCGCGCCGCCTTCACGCGGCAAGGCTCCGGACGAAGAGCTCCAGGTCACGGTTATGAGCGCCCGCATGGCGGCGCTGGTGGCCGGCGGGGACGACCGGGACGCGTGGGCTCAAGCAGGAGACCAGCTCTTCGTCGATTTCGACATCAGTGAGGCGAACCTTCCCGTGGGGTCGCGGCTCGCGATCGGCAGCGCCCTCATCGAGGTCAGCCCGATCCCGCACACGGGCTGCGGCAAGTTCATCCGTCGGTTCGGAGTCGACTCGATGAAGCTGATCTCCTCCGACCTTGGCCGTGAGCTGCGGCTCCGGGGCCTGATCGCCCACGTCGTCACGCCCGGAGAGATCTGGGCCGGCGACCGTGTCCGCAAGCTCGAGCCGTAGCCGTCTATCCCCCTCGGCAACCGAACTCCTGGGCGCTCCGCGAGATCCTCTCCGGGCCGGTGGCCCCGGTGAGCTGCCTCCATACGGCCCACGCCGGCTTCGGCGCCCCCCAGAAGTTGAAGAATCCATAGAAGTTCTTGGGCGAGGTGCGACAGTCCCCGACCGCCTGGTGGCTGGCCGCGTCCTGGGTCATGAACCACAGGAAGCTCTCCACCCGGAGATCCCGATTCCGCTGGGCCAGCAGCTTGCGCGCATAGGAGTCGAGCCGGTTCGCCTGACCCCTCGGGCTGACGCACTTCCCGTTGCTCCGCTCGGCCGACGGATGGGGGCAGGTGCTCCAGCCGTGCTCGCTGATCACGATCGGCTTCGTGTGACGGTGCCGGCGCATGATCCGGCGCACCGATCGCAACGCCCGCATCGCGGACTTCGCCGTCGGCGAATAGGTGTGGATGCCGATCCTGTCGGCGGCGGACCGGAAGCCGTCGACGCGGTACATGCCCCGGACGAAGTCACGCCCGTTGGTCGGCCAGGGACCGCCGTTCAACCCGGTCACACCGCCGGTGACCAGTCGGACCCGTGGCGTCCAGTTCCGCGCCGCGTGGATCGCCGCGGCTGCGCGCTTGAAGAAGCGGGCGTAGGCCTGCGGGTCGGCGCGCGACCATTTCTTGCCGAGGTTGGGCTCGTTCCAGATCTCGATCATGTCCACCGGGCAGCAGCGGCCCGCCAGCTCCGGGTAACGGTCGAAGAAGGTTCCGCCGGGCCCGTAGCGCTCGAGCGCCGCCCGAGCGAACCGTCCAAACTCGGCCACATAGCCGGCCCTGGGCTCGAACGACGGGTTCCCGCGAGCGGCCGCGCAGCCGGGCGTGCCGTTGAGCGTCAGCAGCTGGCGTACGCGCTCTTCGAGGAAGAGCCGCATGATCTCGTCCGGACGGTTCCAGCGGTACGACCCCGACCGGATGAGCCGGCAGTTCGGCTGGACGTCCGACCACTTGATCGCCGTGCGGATCCGGTCCCCGGCGCCGGCCGCCACGCGAAACGACTCGGCCCGCATCTCGCCGTTCGAGTCCTGCGCGCGGTCGATCAACCCGGGCGGGAGCACGAACCCCAGCTCGGTGCGGCTCTCGGCTGCGGGCGCGGTGGCGGCGCCGCAGCCCAGCGTCACGGCGGCAAGCAGGACCCCGACCGCCGTGGCGAGGGGACGCTGCGACCGATGCTCGCTCGTCAGCGGCACCCCGCACCTCGGCAGTCGCCGAGTTCGGCCAGGCGCTCCGCAAGATCGGTGCGCAACCGTTCGATGGCGGCGACTCGGGCGGGATCATCGGTCCGTGGCCGCGTCGTGTACGGCCCGATCAGGTTCTGGAGCTGGTACGGATCCTCTCGCAGGTCGTAGAGCTCGTAGCCGTCGGGCGATCGGTCCCCGTTTCGGTGGTGCTCGATGTAAACGTGGCGCCTTGTCCGGACCCCCTGCGCGGTCCGGTTCTCGAGCAGGATGTCCCGGTCGGCGAGATGCGCGGGGTCGGCGGCGAACGGCAGCAGCGACATGCCGTCAGCAGGGAGGATCGGGTTGACGCCCGTGATATCGAGGATCGTCGGGGCCAGATCGATCGACCCCGTGATCTGGTGCCGGGACTGATGCGCCGGGAACCCCGGCCCTCTGATCGCGAGCGGCACTCCCACCGACTCCTCGTAGAGCACCACCTTCGAGAAGTCGCGATGCTCGCCGAGCAGGAAGCCGTTGTCCGAGGTGAAGATCACACGCGTGTTCGCGAGCTCGCCGGAGCGTCGCAGCGCCCGGACCACGCGGACCACCGCGTCGTCGGCGGCCAGCAGGCTCGCCAGCCGGTCACGGTGCCGCCGGCGGATGAACTGCCGCCGTTCGGGGTCGATGCGACGGGGCCGCATGAACGCCGGCTTGTCGGCCATGTTGCGCTCGTTGAACGACGGCGGGTGGGGGAGGCCGAGACGGGCGAACGCCCCCTGATGCCGCGGCGCCGGGCGGGGATTACGGCTGATCGCCTTGCCGCGGGGCTCCCCGTGCGGTGCGAGCAGCGAGAGCACGGCGAAGAACGGCGCTCGGCGCTGTGCGCCGCGGCGGATGTGACGCGCGGCGATCCGGGCCTCGACGTCGGTCCGGTAGTACTTCAGCTCCGGCCCAAACCGGCGAGGCTTCCCGTTCACGTTGAGCGTGTAGTCGTAGAGCTGGTGTGCGCCGCGAACCGGCGACGCCCACGCGTCCCACCCCGGCGGTACCACCCGGCGTCCGCCCGGTCCCCTGCCGTAGCCGTTCATGTACTTCCCGACCCAGGACGTGCGGTAGCCACCGCGGCGGAGAGCCACTGCCAGCGACTCCCGGTGGCGGAAAGCCTGATAACCGCCGTCGGGCGCCTTGTTGCTCATGACGCCGTGGTTGTGGGCGTACTGGCCGGTCAGCAGGGTGCTGCGAAACGGACAGCAGAGCGGGAAGGTCGAGAAGTGGTTGGTGAAAGAGGTCCCCCGGCGGAACAGCAGGCGGCGGGTGGCCCTCATGACGTCGACATCCTGCTCGCGGGCGTCGTCGAGAAGGATCACGACGACGTTCGGCGCTCGGCGGGCTTGAGCGGCCGACGATTCCGCTCCCGCCGCCAGCGTTTCCAGGGCGACCATCACCGCAACTGCTCCACTGATCAAGGTCGCTCTCGTCATCACGACGAACGTCGCCCCTTGGGAGCACCGCGGCTAGCGACCCTAGGGTCACTTCGTCGTCACCTACCCACGGATGGGCGGTTCGCGTCAGGTCGTCAGGACGGCTTTGGACTCGTCCACGACTCGGCGAGCTTCGCCGAGAGCAACGCGCCGAGGCCCTCGGCGTCCACGCGCTCCTGCGCGAGCGAATCGCGATCGCGCAGCGTGACCGTGCCGTCCTCGAGGGTCTGGCCGTCGACCGTGACGCCCCAGGGCGTTCCGATCTCGTCCTGGCGGCGGTAGCGCTTGCCGATCGAGCCGCCCTCGTCGTACTCGGCCTGCATCAGCGGCCGCAGCCCCGCGAAGATCTCCCGCGCCCGCTCGGGCATGCCGTCCCTGGAGACGAGCGGGAGCACCGCCACCTTGACCGGCGCGAGCTTCGGGTGGAGGCGCAGGACGGTGCGCCCGCGGCCCTCGACCTCCTCGGTGTCATAGGCGTCGACCAGGAACGCCAGCGTGGCACGGTCCGCGCCCGCGGCCGGTTCGATCACGTGGGGCACGTAGCGCTCGCCGGTCTGCTGGTCGAAATACTCGAGCTTCTCGCCGGAGAACTCGGCGTGCTGGGTGAGGTCGAAGTCCCCGCGGTTGGCGATCCCCTCCAGCTCGGACCAGCCGATCGGGAACAGGTACTCGACGTCCGAGGTGTTCGACGAGTAGTGCGAGAGCTCGTCGGCCTCGTGCGGGCGCAGGCGGAGCATCTTGGACTGGATGCCGAGCGCGATGTACCAGTCGAACCGCGCCTTGCACCAGTGCTCGAACCACTCATCGGTGTCGGCCGGCGGGACGAAGAACTCCATCTCCATCTGCTCGAACTCGCGCGTCCGGAAGATGAAGTTGCCGGGGGTGATCTCGTTTCGAAACGACTTGCCGACCTGGGCGATACCGAACGGCGGCTTGCGGCGCGCGAACTGCAGGACGTTCTTGAAGTTGATGAAGATCCCCTGCGCGGTTTCGGGGCGCAGGTACGCCACCGAGCCGGAGTCCTTGACGGGGCCCACGGTGGTCTCGAACATCAGGTTGAACTCGCGGGAGTCGGTCAGCTCGCAGTCGGGCCCCTCGCCCGGGCGCTTCGACGGCTTGCGGCCGCAGGCGGCGTCCTCGAGCTGGTCGGCGCGGAAGCGGAGCTTGCAGGTCTTGCAGTCGACCATCGGGTCGGTGAAGCCGGCGAGGTGGCCCGACGCCTCCCAGACGCGCGGGTGCTGGAGGATCGCCGAGTCCAGGGCGACGATGTCGTCGCGCTCCTGCAGCATCGAGCGCCACCACTCGTTCTTCACGTTCTGCTTCAGCAGGACGCCGTAGTGCCCGTAATCGTAGGTCGAGCCAAGCCCGCCGTAGATCTCCGACGACGGGAACACGAAGCCGCGCCGCTTGCAGAGGGCGACGATCTCGTCCATCGTCACGCCGGTCGGCGGTGCGGCCTCCTCGCTCATCGCGAGCGAGAGGCTAGCGGCGGGTAGGGGGCCGCCGGAACCCGGGTTGCGATAATCGCCCGCCCATGCCGATCTACGAGTACCGCTGCGCGAACGGTCACACGTTCGAGGTCTTCCAGTCGATGTCGGAGGACTCCGTGACCGAGTGCGTCGAATGCGGCGCGGAATGCGAGCGGGTCCTGAGCGCTCCCGCGGTCCACTTCAAGGGCTCGGGCTTCTACACGACGGACTACGCCCGCAAGGGCGCCAAGAAGGCCGCCAGCGACGGCGGGTCTTCCTCGTCCGAGAAGTCATCGTCGGACTCGGACTCGGGCTCGTCGAAGAGCTCCGGCTCGGAGAAGTCCTCGTCCTCGAGCTCGAGCTCCACCTCGGGCTCGAGCGACTGAGTCAGTCCCGCTCCGCGTCGGCCAGGGGCGGTTGGAGGCCGAAGTAGGTCACGAGGCTGCCGCGGACGAATGTCCCGAACAGGAAGCCGGGCTCGTTGGTCGGGGACAGCTCGAGCCGCGCCCGGGCGACCTCGAGGCCGTCGAGCTCGAGCCGCTCGATCTCGACCCCGGCGATCAGGGACGAGATCCGCTCGCCCGTCGCCGCGTCGACCGCTCCGGGCTCGAACGCCTCTCGCATCCCGGCCTCGGCTTTCTCGATCTCGTCGGCCGATTCGTCGATCCCGCACAGCACCTCCCGACGCGTACCGCCCTCGGCCGCTTCGACCCCGAACGCCATGACGTCGGGCCCGACGTTCGGCAGGTGGGTGAAGTTGTCGGGCACGATCCTGGCGGCGTCCACATCGCCCAGGCACGCGGACGAGGCAAGGGCGACCGGCGCCTCCGAGGCCGGCGTCCCCTCGCCCTCGAGGTCCGCCCGCACCTCATCCATTCGCGCGAGGACGATCGAGTCGTCGCGGAGCGCGGTCCGCGAGGCGAGCGCGCCAACCGGCTCGAGATCGCCGCCGAGCGGCCGGCTCGCTGGCGGGCCCAGGTCGAACGTGGTCCAGACCGACCCCCGCGTGGCGTTGGCGCCGGCGTTACGGAGGGCCGCGTCCGCTGCCTCGGTTTCGACCCCGTCGGCGCGCACACCGAAGACGTAGGAGCCCGAGAGCGAGACCAGGCGGCGGGCATCGGCCAGGCGCAGCCCCAGCCCCGTCGTGGAGGCCGGGTCGAGGACGAGGCGGTCGCCTCCAGGCCCAAGGGCCCGGGCGGCCCACTCCAAGTCGTCGCGCCGGAGTGCCTCGACGTCGATCCAGCCGTACCCGGTGCCGGTGAAGCTCTCGGCGCCTCCGATCGACTCGAGCGCGTCGAGCAGGCGGGTTTCCGGCGGAGGGGGCGGCGCCGACGCCGGGTCATCGTTCCCGCCGCAACCCCCGCACGCGAGCACGGCGCCGACCGCGACCCCCGCGATCGCCCCTTGCGCCGATCGCAGCATCGGCTATCCGGGGCTGCAGACCGGGTCGTTCTCTGGCGGATCGCCGGTGAGCTTGCGCACTGCTTCGATGCAGTTTTCCACGGGGACGATCAGCGGGTTGGCAGCCACGTCCACCGGCTCGAGCACGGCGGTGTCGGAGCTGCCACCGATCGCGGCCGCGAACACGAACTGCGGCATCGCGAACGCGCCCATGTCGCTGACGAACGCCTTCGGCGCGTTCCAGCCGATCAGCGGGCCCTTGATGAAGTTGATGGGGATCCTCAGCGGGTCGGTGAGGCGGTCCTTCATCCCCTGGATGATCAGCTGCTGGAACTGGGTGCGGTCGAGATCGTTGATCGGCTCACCGCAGGTCGAGGTCCGGGTGCGGGCGAGGGCCAGCGCCTTCTCGCCGTCCAGGTTCACCTCGCCCTCTTCGAAATTGATCTTGAAGGTGCCGCCCGAGATCTCGTTGCAGACGGGGCGGTCGAGCTCGACGTTGATGCCGCCGAGCGAGTCGATCAGGTCCCGGAAACCGGCGAAGTCCACGATCGCGACGTGGTTGATCTCGATCCCCAGCAGCTGCTCGACGGTCTCGACCATCAGGGGGGCGCCGCCGAAGCGGTACGCCGCGTTGATCTTGTCGTTGTCGAACCCCGGGATCGCGGCCAGGGTGTCGCGGGGGATCGACAGCTTCTCGAATGCCCCGCCCCCGGCTCGGAGGACCATGATCGAATCGGCGCGCGCGCCGGTCGCGCAGTCCAGCGTGTCCCCGCCCGTCGCCGCCGCCTCCACACACTCCTCGGACTCCGCCTCTCCGGACGCGAACTCGCTGTCGCGCACGTCGGTGCCGAGGACCAGGATGTTCTGCGGGAAGACCGCCATCAGGGGGTTCGAGTCGAGCGTGTCTCTCATGTCGACGAGCTTCGACTTCTGGATCGTGGCCGAGACCGCGAACGCGACGAGGCTCAGCAGGAGCCACCCGACGATCGCGATGCCGACCCACTTGAGCCACCGTCGGCCCTCGCGCTTGGGCTTCGGCTCGCGCGGCTCGCGAGGCTCCTTGGAGGGGCGCTCGCCGCGGCCGCCACGCACCTTTTCACGCAGCGAATCGAGGTCCGGCGGACTGAAGCGGCGCCGCGATCGGTAGACCTTGTAATCCGGCTGTTCGGGCCGGTTCCCCTCGTTGTTGGGAGCCATTCACTAGAAATACTCGCTCATGGGCGTGGAACCTTCAGCTGGGACGGACGGCTCGGGCGAGGCGATCGGCGTCGACCTGGGCGGTACGAAGATGGCCGTCGGGGTCGTTGCCGAGGGTCCGGTGGTGCATCACCGCGCGGAGGCGCAGAGCCTCGGGCTGACCGCCGAGGACCTGCTGGCAGAGCTCGAATCGGAGCTTCGCACGGCTCTGACCGCGCGGCCGGCGGTTCGGTCGATCGGGCTGGGGATCCCCTGCACGATCGATCGCGAGCGCGGCGTCGCGATCAGCGCGGTGAACCTCCCGATCGTCAACACGCCCATCCGCGACCTGATGTCCGAGCGACTGGGCCTGCCCGTCCAGATCGACAACGACGGCAACGTCGCCGCGCTTGCCGAGCATCGCTGGGGCGCCGCCCGCGGCGCCACGAACGCGGTGCTGCTCACCATCGGCACCGGTATTGGCGGCGGCCTGATCCTCAATCGCGAGGTCTACCGGGGCACTACCGGCGCCGGCGCCGAGCTCGGCCACATCGTCATCGAGGCCGACGGTCCGCGCTGTCAGGGCAACTGCCCGAACCACGGCTGCGTCGAGTCGGTCGCCTCCGGCACCGCCTTGGGCCGCGAGGCGCGGGCAGCCGCAGAGGCCAACCCGGATTCGGCGATCGGGCGCCTGATGGCGGCGGGCCAGGTCGTCGACGGGCGCGCCGCGACGACGGCGGCGATCGCCGGCGACCAGGTATCGCGGGACGTCGTTGCCGTGATCGGGCGCCGGATCGGGGTCGCGCTGAGCGGCCTCGCGAACGTCTTCGAGCCCGACGTGATCCTGCTCGGCGGCGGCGTGATGGCGGCCGGCGAGCTGCTCCTGGAGCCCGCGCGAGAGGAGCTTCGCTCCCGCGCCTTGCCACCGATGAACCAGACGCCCGTGGTGGCCGCCGAGCTCGGCCCCGAAGCGGGCATGATCGGTGCCGCGACCATGGCGCTCGAAGCAACCCAAGAAGCCCGCTGATGCCGGGCCGTCTGATCGTTTGCCCGACGCCGATCGGGAATCTCGAGGATCTGAGCGACCGCCAGCGCCGCGCGCTGGCGGAGGCAGACGTCGTGGCCTGCGAGGACACCCGACGCACGGGCCTCCTCTACGAGCGGCTCGATCTCGACCGGCCGCGGCTGGTTTCGAACCACGAGGGCAACGAGGCGGACCGCGCGCGGCAGCTCGCGCAGGCGATCGAGCGTGGCGCCAAGGTCGTGTTGATCTCCGACGCCGGCACACCCGCGATCTCCGACCCGGGTTACCGCCTGATTCAGGCGTGCATCGACCGCGCGCTCGAGATCGAGGTGCTGCCCGGGCCCTCGGCGGTCATCACCGCGCTGGTGGCCTCGGGCCTGCCGACCGACCGGTGGCGCTTCGAGGGCTTCCTGCCGCGCCGGGCCGGGGAGCTGGAGCGGGTGCTGGGCGGCGGCGAGACCGTGGTCGCGTTCGAGTCCCCGCGGCGCCTCCCCGATTCGCTGGCGGCGCTGGCGGCGCTGGCGCCCGACCGCCCCGCCGCGGTCTGCCGCGAGCTGACCAAGATGCACGAGGACATCACGCGCGGGAGCCTGGCCGAGTTGACACGGCGCTTTCGCTCCGAGGTGAAGGGCGAGATCGTGGTCGTGATCGGACCCGCGGCCAGCCGCACGGCGTCCGCGCCGGATATCGCGTTCGCGGTCGACGCGTTGCGCCGCCTGGTCCAATCCGGCGCCCGGCCGCGCGCCGCGGCGAGCGTCGTGGCCGCGCTGACCGGGACCCGCGCGAACGACCTCTACACGGCGCTCACCGGACGCGAGCCCCGCGAATAGCCCAGGAATGCGCGCTCCCGAGCGGTTTTATGCGTGGGTTAAGCCTGTCCCTATCAGTAAAAAACCGATGGCTCGCCGCCCGGGCCACGGATACGATCCCCCCCGGAGAGAATCGAGTCCGGGGCGGCGCCCGCTGCAGGGGGTCGGCGGAGCCGGCGTGGAACGAAAGGAATGCGTTCCTTGAAGCACGGGCACCAAGCTCGCGCGAAGACGGATAAGGGGCAGGAGGGGAGCGCTCTGGCGCGCACGATCGCGCTCGTCGCCCTGATCGCCGGCGCGGTGCTCGTGGTCCTGACGCTGTTCGGCAACGGCGACGGCTACCGCTACAAGCTGCTCTTCCAGACCGGCGGCCAGCTCGTCCCCGGCAACCAGGTGCTGGTCGCCGGCCAGCCGGTGGGGACGATCGACTCGATCGAGCTCACGGACGATGCCCAGGCCGAGGTGGACGTGAAGCTCGACCGGCCGCTCCTGGAGGGCACCACCGCCCAGATCCGCCTCACATCCCTGTCGGGCATCGCGAACCGCTACATCGCGCTCCACATGGGGCCGGATCCCGACGCGGAGCTGCCTGACGGCGCGACGCTGGCCGCCGACAACACGACCTCGCCCGTCGACCTCGACCAGCTCTTCAACACCTTCGATGAGCGCACCCGCGCGTCGCTGCAGGACTTCATCCAGGGCCAGGCCACGGTCTACACCGGCAATTCGGCGGCCGCGCGCAGGACCTACAAGTACTTCGCGCCCAGCCTCCAGGCGGGCGAGCGGCTGCTGTCCGACCTCAACTACGACCAGCAGGCGCTTACCCGGTTCCTGGTTGAGGGCGGACGCGTATTCGGGGCGGTCGCGGAGCGTCGCGACGACCTGGCGGCCCTCACGCAGAACGCGAACGAGGCGCTGGGGGCGGTGGCCGCCGAGAACACGTCGTTCGACCAGGCGCTGAGCGCCCTGCCGCCGGCGATGCGCCAGGCGAACACGACCTTCGTGAACCTGCGCGCCGCCCTCGACGACCTCGACCCGCTGATCGCCGATCTCGGCGAGGTGGCTCCGGACCTCCCGCCGTTCCTGCGCGACGTGCGCCCCGTGGCGCGCAACGCGATCCGGCCGCTGCGCAACCTGCGGCTTGCGATCCGCCGGAACGGCGCCAAGAACGACCTCACCGACGCCCTGCGCGACCTGCCGGCGGCACAGCGCAAGGCGGGCAACGCCGTCCCGCCCACCCTCACGGCTCTCGACGACTCGCAGCACATCTTCGAGTTCATCCGGCCCTACTCGCCGGACCTGATCGCGCTGATCTCCAAGCTGGGGCCGGGCGCCGGCGGCTACGACTTCAACGGCCATTACCTGCGTGCGCAGGCGGCAGGCTCGAACCTGTTCGACTGGGACCCGGGCACCGAGGAGCTCGCTCCGATCGGGCTCAGCCAGATCTTCGACGCCTATCCGGCGCTCGGCCTCGGCCCGTTCACGAGGTGCCCGGGCGGCGCGACCCAGGCCAACCTCGGTTGGCCCGCACCCGAGGACCACCCGTTCCTCGCCGACGGCGAGCTCACCGGGGACTGCGTGCCCAGCGAGGTGCCGCCCGGCCCATGAGGCGGAGCGAAGCGAAGCCGAATCCCGCCGTTGTTGAGGCGGCTTGTCCATGAGACGTATCGCCCTGATCCTGCTCGCAATCGGCGCCGCGGTAACGCTGATGGTCGTCGGCACCGGCGCCGGCGACGACGGCCCGTATGAGGTCCGCGCGATCTTCGACAACGCCGCCTTCCTGGCGCTCGACGAGGACGTCCGGATCGCGGGCGCCAACGTGGGCTCGGTCGCCGACCTCGACGTCACGTTCCCCGACGACGCTGCGCACGCGGACGGCAGCCCCGACGCCGGGAAGGCGGTGGCCGTCCTGCGGATCGACGATCCGGCCTTTCAGAACTTCCGGGAGGACGCCTCCTGCAGGATCCACCCGCAATCGCTCCTCGGCGAGAAGTTCGTGGAGTGCGAGCCCACGCAGCCCCGGGCCCCGGGAACGGAGCCGCCGCCGGAGCTCGAGGTGATTCCCGAGGGTGAAGCCGGCGAGGGCCAGCACCTGCTGCCGATCGAGCAGAACGGCAAGTCGGTCGACCTCGACCTGGTCAACAACATCATGCGCGAGCCCTACCCCGACCGGTTCCGCCTGATCCTGAACGACCTCGGCGCCGGGCTCGCCGCCCGGGGGGACGAGCTCGCGGAGATCGTCGAGCGCTCCAATCCGGCGCTGCGCGAGACCAACGAGGTGCTCGCCACCCTGGCCCGGCAGAACCGATCGCTCGAGACCCTCGCCACGGACTCCGACGCGATCCTGGGCGCGCTGGCGCGGGAGCGCGAGCGCGTGGCGTCGTTCATCAACGAAGCGACGACCGTCGGCGAGGCCACCGCCGCGAGGCGAGCCGAGCTCGAGGAATCGTTCGCCCGCTTCCCAGGGTTCCTCCGCGAGCTGCGCTCGACCATGGTCGAGCTGCGCGCGTTCAGCGACGCGGCGACGCCGGTGTTCGGCGACCTGCGTGGGGCGGCGCCGTCGCTGACTCGGGCGAGTGAGGCGCTCGTGCCGTTCTCGAACGCCGGCGTTCGCGCCTTCACTTCGCTGGGCGATGCGGCGGAGGAGGCCGGGCCGCCGCTCCGGGCATCCGATCCGGTGATCCGGCAGACCCGGAACCTGGCGCAGGACGCCGCTCCCGCGACTCGCGAGCTCGCCAGGCTGCTGACGACGATGCGCAAGACCGGCGGGTTCCAGGGCCTGATGGAGACGATCTTCGGGCTCGGAGGCACGCTCAACGCGTTCGATCAGTTCGGCCACTTCACGCGGGCGGTGATTCCCACCAACGTGTGCTTCGACTACACGTCCCGGCCAGCAGTCGGGCTGCAGCGCGCGCTTCGACACGACCGCCACCGCGTCGGCAATGCGCGAGCTCGCCCTGATGTTGCGCGAGCCGGTCGACACCGGGCGCGACGGCCGGAAGCGCGCCGCCGGCGCCCGCTTCGACGCGAGCGGGCAAGGAGACGCATCCGGGGCGAATTCCGGCGACGGGCCGGCGCCCGAGGAGCCCGCGCCGCCCGCGGGTGACGAGGCTCCCGAGACGGATCCGGACGCAGCGAGCCTCGCCCCGGATGCACGCACGCGTTCGATGCGGGACCTGCTCGACTTCTTCATGGGTCCTGAGCAGCGGGGTGCGCGATGAATCGCCGCCGCGCCTTCACTGTCCTCTCGGCCAGCCCCACCATGGTGGGTGCGGTCACCGTTCTGGTCACGATCGTCGCGGTGTTCCTCGCGTACAACGCGAACTCGGGCCTGCCGTTCGTCCCCTCGTACAACATCTCGGCCGAGCTTCCGGACGCGTTCAAGCTCGTGCCGGGCAACGAGGTTCGGATCGGCGGCGTCCGCGTGGGCCAGATCACCGCGATCGAGCCGGAGGAGGACGCGGAGACGGGCGAGACCCACGCGAGGCTCGATATGAAGCTCGACCCCGACGTCGAGGAGCTGCCGGTCGATTCGACGATCGTCGTCCGGGCGCGGTCCGCCCTGGGCCTCAAGTACCTGGAGCTGGTGCGGGGCGACTCGAGCGAGGGCTACCCCGCCGGCGCTGTGATGCCGCTCTCGGCGGCGCGCCCGGAGCCCGTCGACCTCGACGACTTCCTCGACACCTTCGATTCGCCGACGCGGACGGCGATCCAGGCGAACCTGTTCGAGTTCGGCAACGCCCTGGCCGGCCGCGGCCCCGATCTGAACGCCGCCCTCGGGGAGCTGCCGGGGACCCTCGAAGTGCTCCAGCCCGTCATGGCGAACCTCTCGGCTCCCGAGACCCGGCTCGAGCGGTTCATCATCGCGATCTCCGCCGCTGCCGCCGAGGTCGCCCCGGTCGCCGAGCAGCAGGCGGAGATGTTCGTGAACCTCGACACCACGTTCACGGCCCTCGCGAGCGTCGCGCCGTCGATCCAGGAGACGATCTCAGAGACGCCCCCGACCTTCGCCGTCGCAACCGACACGCTGCCGGTGATCCGCCCGTTCCTGGCGAACAGCGCGACCCTGTTCCGGGAGCTCCGCCCGGGCATCCGCGAGCTAGCGGCCGCGGCGCCGGGGATCGCGGACTCCCTGGAGGCAGGCGTGCCGGCGCTGCGGGAATCGCCGAAGCTGAACCGCCAGCTCGCGCCGACCGCACGGGCGCTGCAGCGCTTCAACGACAACACGACCGCCCGCTCGGGCCTCTCGCGGCTCGAGCAGACGATGGACGTGTTCGGGCCCGCGATCCGGTTCATCGGGCCGTCGCAGACAGTCTGCAACTACTGGAGCATTCTGTTCAGCAACCTCGCGAACGTCACGAGCCTCGGCGCGGACGGCGGCCGCCACCAGCGCGTCACGGTCTTCGAGCCGCCGACGGGCCCGAACAACGAGGGCTCACTCGCGTCGGCGGCGGCGAACGGCCCCACGGACATCGACAACTTCCTCCACTACAACCCGTATCCGAACACCGCAGCCCCGAGCCAGAGCCCGACCGAATGCGAGGCGGGGAACGAGCCGTACCTGGTCGGGCAGCAGGTGATCGGGAACGTGCCGGGCAATCAGGGCATCAGGACTGCCGGGCAGCTCCCCTCCCAGATCAGGCGGGGCCAGCGATGAGGTTGCCCTGGACACGGCGCAGCGCCCGAGGCGTTCCGCCTCACCGCCCGGGTGAGGAGACCGGGGATCCGCGGATCTGGGGTCGTCGCTACCGGGGCCCGCACCCCGCGTGGTGGGGCGCCCTGGCCGTGGTACTGATCGCGATCGGCAGCTACCTCGCGTACGTCAAGGAGCTGCCGTGGAGCAGCCCGGGGTACGAGGTGAGCGCAACGTTCGAGAACGCCGCAACGCTGCGCGCGACCTCGCCGGTGCGGATCGCCGGCGTCAACGTCGGCGAGGTCACCTCGGTTGAGCCCGCCGGCGACGCGGCGAAGGTCACGTTCACCGTGTCCGAGGAGGGCCAGCCGATCCACACGGACGCGGAGATCGAGATCCGGCCGCGACTCTTCCTCGAGGGCAACTTCTTCCTCGACGTGCGGCCGGGCAGCCCCAGCGCGCCGGAGCTCGAGGACGGCGGCGAAATCCCGATGACCCAGACCGCCACCGCCGTCCAGCTCGATGAGGTTCTGACTGCGCTGCAGCAGCCGCAGCGGCGCGGCCTCCAGCGTCTGCTCGAGGGCTTCGGCACCGGCCTGACCTACGAGCCGACCGCCGCCGACGACCGCACCCAGGACGTGATCGTCCAGGGCGAGACGGCGGCGGAGTCGCTGAACGACGCATTCACGTACGGCGGCCCGGCCGGGAAGAACACGGCGATCGTTGCCGATGCCCTGCGCGGTGAGGAGCCGCGCGACCTGGCGCGGATGATCGACCGGGCGGGCGTCGTCTTCCAGAAGCTGGGCAGCCGCGAGGAAGACCTGGCCGACCTGGTGACGAACCTGAACATCACCGCCGGCGCGTTTGCCAGCGAGTCGGAGAACCTCTCCCGATCGGTCGAGCTCCTGGGCCCGACCCTGTCGGAGGCCGAGGTCTCATTGCGCGCCCTGAGCGACGCGCTCCCGCCGCTGCGGGCGCTGGCGATCGAGTCGCGGCCTGGCATCCAGGAGCTGCCCGACACGATCGCGGCGTTCGAGCCCTGGCTCGAGCAGACCCGCCTCCTGCTCCGGCCGGGGGAACTCGGCGGCACTGCCAGGCTCCTCAGGGAAGCGGCTCCGGGGCTCGCCACGACCGCTGCCGCGTCGCGGAGGCTGTTCCCGCAGATGCGACTCGCGGCGCTCTGCACGACGCAGAACCTGGTCCCCTCGGCCGACACGCCGATCACGTCGGACGCCGGCGGCTGGAACAACGGCGCGCCCAACTTCCAGGAGCTCCTCTACGGCGCCGTCCAGCTCGCCGGCGCCGGATCGCCCTTCGACGGCAACGGCTCCTATCTGCGCCTACAGCCGGGCGGCGGGCCGCAGCTGCTCGAGGGCCAGAACCCGGGCGGCGGCATCCAGGACACCGCGATCTTTGCGACGGGTTGGAGGTGCCGGACGGGATCCAGCCGGTCCTGCCCGCGGCGACGCCTCCCTTCCGCATGGACGTTGCGTGTCACCAGAACGACCCGCCCGACATCAACGGGCCCGCCGCGGCGGCCGGCCCGTCCGACCTGGTGGCGGCTCCATGAGGCGCGCGATCAGGGAGCACCTGCGGGACTTCATCGCGATCATCGCGCTGGTCGTGATCGGCCTGGCCGTGACCGGCGTGATCCTCTCGCAGCAGCGCCAGCCATACCCGTCCTGGATCCCGTTCCTGGGCGACGACCAGTTCGAGCTGAAGGTCGAGATCGCGACCGCGCAGGCAGTTACGCCGGGTCAGGGCCAGACGGTGAACATGGCGGGCGTCGAGGTCGGCGACATCCGGGAGGTCGAGCTCGAGAACGGGCGGGCGATCGTGACCATGGGCGTCGACCGGCCGTACGAGGAGCTGATCCACGAGGACGCGACGGTCCTGATGCGGCCGCGGACGGGCCTGCAGGACATGACGATGGAGCTCGATCCAGGCGAATCGGGCGAGATCGTCGAGGAGGGGTACACGATTCCGCTCGCGCAGAGCGAGCCGAACGTGAACTTCGACCAGATCCTCGCGTCGCTCGACGGCGATACCCGCAACTACCTGACGCTCCTGATCCAGGGCGGGGCGAAGGGCCTCGGAGGCCATGGCGAGGAGCTTTCGGCGGGTCTGCGGCGCTTCGAGCCGCTCGGCCGCGACCTGGCGCGCATCAACACACGGCTCGCGAAGCGGCGCGCGAACATCAGCCGCGCGATCTCCAGCTTCGCCGACCTCTCCGAGGCGCTCGGCCGCAGCGATACCCGCCTGGCGGACTTCGTCTCATCGCAGAACCAGGTGTTCGCCGCGTTCGCGGCCCAGGAGGCCAACCTCCGCGAGACGCTGCAGGAGCTGCCCTCCGCGCTCGGCGAGACCCGCTCCGCCCTCGAGAGCGGGCGGGTGCTGGCGGAGGAGCTGGGGCCGGCGTCCGAGGCGCTGATCCCGGCGGCGCAGGCGTTCGCCCCGGGCCAGGTCGCCGCCCAGCGCCTGGCTCGGGAGAGCCTGAGCCCGATCGAGGACCAGATCCGCCCGTTCACCCGCCAGATCCGCAAGCCGTTGCGCCACCTGAGCCAGGGCGCCAAGCCGCTGGGCAAGACGGTGAAGTCGACGGCTCGCACCTTCAGCGACCTGAACCGGCTCTTCAACGCCTGGGCGTTCAACCCGGCGGGCACCCAGGAGGGCTACCTGTTCTGGACCGCGTGGCTGAACCACAACGCCAACAACAGCGCCTTCCTCCAGGACGCGCACGGCCCGCTGCCCCGCGGGCTGGTGTTGCAGTCGTGCCTGACCGCGCTCCGTGCGGAGGAGCTCGCGACCGTCCGGCCGGCCATCTGGACCCTGCAGCGGCTCACCAACGTGCCCGAGGCCGCCGAGATCTGCCCCCTGACCCCCCCGCCCGGATAGATGGAGACCCGACCGCCGACAATCGGACGCATCCTGATCGCGATCGGCTTCGCCGTGTCGTGCTTCGGGCTGTTCCTGTTCCTCTGGATCGCTTTCGGGGGCCCCGTGCCGCTGAAGGCCGAGGGCTACAAGGTCACGGTGCCGTTCGACGAGGCTTCGCAGCTCGCGGAGGCTGCCGACGTCCGCATCTCCGGCGTGTCGGTGGGCAGGGTCTCGAGGGTCGAGGGCGGCGCCGGACGGCGAGGCCCAGGCGACCCTCGAGCTCGACGCGCGCTACGCGCCGCTCCCGGAGGACACCCAGGCGATCCTGCGCCAGAAGACGCTGCTCGGCGAGACCTACGTGGAGCTCACGCCGGGCTCGGCCGAGTCGGGAAGCCTGCCCGAGGGCGCCGAGCTGCCCGCTGCGCAGGTCTCCGAGGCGGTCCAGCTGGACGAGGTGTTCCGCACGTTTGACCCGAGCACGAGGGCGGCCTTCCAGGGCTGGATGCAGGGCCAGGCGGCCGCGCTGCGCGGGCGGGGAGACGACTTCTCGGTCGCGATCGCCAGCCTCGAGCCCTTCGCGGACGAGGCCGAGCGCGCGCTGCGACTCCTCGACACGCAGGAGCTGGCCGTCAGCCGGCTCGTGCGCGATGGCGGCGAGGTGTTCGGCGCGCTCTCGGAGCGCCGGGGCCAGCTCCGGGGCCTGATCGAGAACGCGAACACCGTGTTCGGCACCACCGCCGCGGCGCAACGAGGAGCTGGCGGACGCGTTCACGATCTTCCCGACGTTCCTCCGCGAGTCACGCGAGACGCTCACCCGCCTCGAGGAGTTCGCGATCGACACCGATCCGGTGGTCACCGCGCTTCGCCCGACGGCGCGCGAGTTGGCGCCGACCGCGCGCGAGCTGAACGAGCTCTCGCCGGAGCTGCGCGCCTTCTTCCTCGCGTTGCCCGCCACGATCGACGCGGCCCCCGCGGGGATGCGCGCCACGCGGCGCCTCCTGGACAACAACCTGCCGCCTCTGCTCGGCGGGCTGGACGACTGGCTCGGTCCCGTGAACGCGATCCTCGAGGTCGTCCGCCGCTACCGGCGCGAGGTGACCGGGCTCGCGAACATCGCCGCGGCTAGTCAGGGCGTCCTCTTCGACTTCGCCACCCTGGACAGCGTCCACTACCTGCGCACGATGTCGCCGCTCACGCCGGAGGCGGTCGCTGCCTATCCGCAGCGGCTCGAGGTGACCCGCACCAATCCGTACATCAAACCGGGCGGGTATCTGGGCGTGCGCAGCACCATCGGCTCGTTCGAGACGCGGCAATGCACGGCCGGCATCGACGCCTTCCTCAACCCGGCCAGCTCAACCGACCCGCTGTTCCTCCAGCGCACCGACGGCGACCTCGTCGAGGGCCAGCTGTTCTTCGACCGCATCAATCTGTTCGCGTTCAACGACCAGCTCGGGACGGCGACGATGACGCCGCCCCCGTGCAACGCCCAGGCGGCGCTCCAATCGGTAGGGACGCCCCAGGAGCTGAGCGACTACCTGCACGTCCGAGACTTGCCGAATCCGTAGTTTGCCGAAGGGAGGCCGCGAAACTTTCACAAACCGTTCGGGTTAGTACCGATGTACCTGGGGCCCGCATGCCCCACACTCGCAAAAGAACCCTTACCGGGCGCGCGGATGGGCCGCGCGCTCTTCTCTCTAGGAGGAGAAATTGATCAAGAAGTCACGGATGATCGTGGCGGGCGGGTTGGCGGTCGTGGTCGCCACCGCCGGCATCGCGGTCGCTGGCACCACCGGCGCGGACCTCAACGACGCCAACGTCGTTTCCAAGGTCACGCCGAGCAAGCTCTCGAAGAAGAAGTTCAGCAGGGTCAACGTGCTCTTGGGCGTCGTCAACAGCCCGGCTTCGACCGGCAACGAGGACGCTAACGCGGCGGCCGAGCGCATCGCCTGGTCGAAGAACATCAAGATTGACCTGACGAAGGCACCGCGCTGCACGGCGCCGATCGCCAACGGAACACCGACGGCCCAGGCCAAGGCCGCGTGTCCGCCGAAGTCGTTCCTGGGCAGCGGCAAGGCCACGGTCCATGCGCCGGGTGCTGCCTGCACCCCGCCGCAGGCCGATCCCTGCAAGGTCGCTGACCCGGTGGTGTCCGTGTTCAACGGCCCCGGCCCGGGCCAGCTGCGGCTCCACACGTTCAGCCCGGCCCTCGGCCCCGCGTCGCCGATTGTTGACGCACGGATCGTCAGGGCGAATCAAGCGGAGAGGAGGCAGGGCTTCGGCCAGGCACTCTCCGTTCCAGAAGCGCCGGTGACGGGTGCCTTGAAGATCACGTCGTTCAACGCCAAGATCCTGAAGTCGAAGAAGGTGGCGTCGGCGAAGTGCAAGCCGAAGAAGTTCAAGATGAAGCGCACCGTGACCTACTTCGACGACTCGAGGGAGTCGGTCAGCAAGACCCAGAAGTGCAAGGTGAAGCGCCGCTAATCCGCTTCGTCTCAGAAGACGCGTAACGAAAGGGCGGCCTCCGGGCCGCCCTTTCGTTGCCCTCGCGCCGCTGCGGTGCGTAGGCTTCCAGCCATGGCCGACCGGCGCGACGCGCGGCTGATCTCGCTCGGGTACGGGCGCTTCGTGCGCGCCGACCGGGTCTTCGCCTTGATCCCGCTGCCGGCCTCGGAACGCGGCGAGGGCCGGCGCACTTACGTCCACGTGGAGGGGATGTCGGAGCCGCTCGTCGCCTCGCGCTCGGAGCGGGCGATCCGCCTCGACGTCGAGGCGGCGCTGGCGGAGGCGGCCGGCATCCCGCCGCGCCGCCCCCCGCACGGCCAGGAGTGAGGCGGAGGGCGGAGCCCGAAGCCGCGCCCCGGCGTTGTTGAGCCGGCTTATCTAGCGCGGCGCATATCCTCACGCGTCCCGTGGCCTTCTACATCACCACGCCGATCTTCTACGTGAACGCCGAGCCCCACCTGGGGCACGCGTACTCGGTGATCGCCGCGGACGTCTTCGCCCGCCACATGCGCCAGCGCGACGAGGACGTGTTCTTCCTGACCGGCACGGACGAGCACGGCGAGCCGGTCGAGCTGGCCGCCGAGCGCGAGGGGATCGACCCGCAGGTGCTCGCCGACCGCAACGCCCCCAAGTTCGAGGCGATGGCCCAGGCGGTGAACGCCACCAACGACTTCTTCATCCGCACGTCGGACGAGCGCCACACGAAGCGCGTCGCCGAGATCATGCAGCGCGTGTACGACAACGGGCACGTCTACGAGGGCACATACGAGGGGTGGTACTGCCCGCGCTGCGCGAGCTTCTACACGGAGCGCGAGCTCGGCCCGGACAACACCTGCCCGATCCACGAAATCCCGCTCGAGCGCGAGCGCGAGGAGAACTGGTTCTTCCGCCTCTCGGCTTTTGAGGACGACCTGAAGAGGCTCTACGCGGACGACCCCGAGTTCGTCGTGCCGGACTTTCGCCGCAACGAGGCCGTGTCGTTCATCGAGCAGGGGCTCGAGGACGTGTCGGTGTCGCGCCCGAAGCTGAAGTGGGGGATGCCGCTGCCCTGGGATCCCTCGCAACGGATGTACGTGTGGTTCGACGCACTCCTCAACTACGTCACCGCGCTCTCGTTCGCGCGCGACGGCGAGGACCTGACCGAGCGCTATTGGCCGGCCGCCTTCCACGTCCTCGCGAAGGACATCCTCAAGTTCCACGCCGTGATCTGGCCGGCGCTGCTGCTCGCGGCCGGGCTCAAGCCGCCCCGCGGCATGGTGATCCACGGCTATCTCCTGATGGGCGAGAAGAAGATGTCGAAGTCGCTCGGCAACGTGCTGGACCCGTTCGAGGTGGTCGAGCGTTTCGGCGCCGATGCGCTGCGCTTCTACTGCTTCCGCGAGGTGTCGTTCGGCCAGGACGGCTCGGTGTCGGCCGCGGGTTTCGAGGCGCGCTACGAGACCGAGCTGGCGAACGACTTCGGGAACCTCGCAAGCCGGGTCCTGGCGATGCTGGAGCGCTATCGCGACGGGGTTCTTCCCGACGCGGAGGTGGATCCCGCCCTGGCCGGCGGCGACGGCGGCCTCGAGGGGCTCGCCGGCGAGGTGAGCGACCTGATCGACCACGCCGAGCCGAGCCAGGCGGTCGAGGCGATCTGGACACGCGTGCGGAGGCTGAACCGCTACGTGGAGGAGACCCGCCCGTGGGACCTCGCCAAGGATGAGGCGCAGGCGAGCCGGCTGGACCAGGTGTTGCTGAGCCTGGTCGAGGGCCTGCGCGTGGTGACGCTCGCGCTCCTGCCGTACATCCCGGAGGCCGCCGAGAAGCTGCTCGACGCCCTTGGGGACGACCAGCGCGGGCTGGCGGAGTTCGGCTCGCGGGGAGGCGGCGCGCGCATCGAGCGGATCGACCCCCTCTTCCCGAAGATGGAGGCCGGATGAACGACGCCGCCCCGCTCCCCCTGACCGGCGGCTGCGTCTGCGAGCGGGTCCGGTTCGAGATCTCCGAGCCGCTCCTGGGCGCGCTCTACTGCCATTGCAAGCGCTGCCAGCGGCGAACCGGCAGCGCGTTTGCGGTCACGGCGCTCACCGCCCCCGGCTCGTTTCGCATTACTTCGGGTGAGGACTCCGTGCGCTCGTGGGACCCGCCGGACGGCTGGACCAAGTCGTTCTGCGTCGAGTGCGGGGGGCACCTGTTCACCACGAACCCCGAGAACCCCGATCTGATCGGGGTCCGGATGGGCGCGCTCGACGGCGATCCCGGCATCAGGCCGGCGGCGCACCAGTTCACCGACTACGCGGCGAGCTGGGAGCCGATCCCGGACGACGGGCTGCCCGCTTCCCCGAGCGCCTGCCGGCCGGTACCGGCCCGCCCCGCGATTAGGCCGAACCCCGGCGCCTAGACTGCCCGGCGTGCAGGGCGCGTTCCGGGCGGAGGAGCTCCGCAAACGCTACGAGAAAAAGGACGCGCTCCGCGGCGTGTCGCTCGAGGTGGCCGAGGGCGAGGTCGTCGGGCTGCTGGGCCCGAACGGTGCGGGAAAGTCGACCCTCGCGAAGATCGCCTGCGGGCTGGTGCGCCCCAGCGGCGGTGGCGCCTGGGTGGCCGGACACCCGGCCGGCAGCCGCCCGGCACGCGCCGCGATCGGATACCTGGCCGAGCTGTTCAGGTTCCCCGCCTGGCTGACGGCTGAAGAGCTCTTGACACTCCACCAGCGTCTGGCCGGGTCGAGCCGCGGCGCTTCCGAGCGGGCCGAGCTGCTCGAACTGGTCGGCCTCGCCGAGGCGGCGCAGACCCGGGTCGGCTCGATGTCGAAGGGAATGCAGCAGCGCCTGGGGATCGCCCAGGCGCTCGTGGGGAATCCGCGGCTGCTTCTACTCGACGAGCCCACCAGCGCTCTCGACCCGGCCGGACGCCGGGTCGTGCGCCGGCTCCTCGACGAGGTCCGCGGGCGCGGCGTCTCGGTGCTGCTCTCCTCGCATCTCCTGAGCGAGGTCGAGCTGGTCTGCGACCGGGTCGCGATCCTGGTCGCCGGCGAGGTGGTCGAGCGTGGCACGCCCGCCCAGCTCACCAAGCCGCGGGGCGTCGAGGTCGAGACCGCGGCCGGCACCAGGCTGATCGAGGGCGCGGGCCGCGACGAAGCGCCGCGGATCATCGCCGACCTGGTCGCGTCGGGTGAGCGCGTCTACGGGGTCCGGGTGCTGTCGTCGACCCTGGAGGATGCGTATCTCGAAGCTGTCGGGGAGCGGGTCGAGTGAGCGCCACGAGGCTCGGTGCGGCGCGCACGATCATCGGCTACGCGTTCGCCGAGAGCCTGCGCAAGCGCGTCTTCGCCGTCGTCATCGCGCTGACCGCGGCGTTCCTGGCGCTCTATTCGCTTGGGGCGCACTTCGCGTTTCAGGAGGTGGAGGACCTCGGGCTGGCGGGTGACGCGCTCCTGGACGAGCAGGCGCTGACCGGCGGGACGATCTTCGGGCTCGCGATGTTCGCGGTCCTGTTCCTGGGCAGCGTGCTCGCGATCTTCCTGACCAACGGGATCGTCCGGGGTGACGCCGACTCGGGCCTGCTGCAGCCGATGGTGGTGCGCCCGCTCGGGCGCGGCACGATGCTGGTTGCGCGGTACCTCGGCGCCGTCACCGCGACGACCGCCTACGTCCTGGCGGTCTACGGCGCGACCCTGGTGGCGACGCAGGTCACCGGCGACTGGACCCCCGGGCACGTCGTGCTGCCGGGGCTGGCGCTCGCCGCCGGCGTCGCGATCGTCGCCGCGCTCTCGGTCCTCGTCTCGGTCTTCCTCGCCGCCACCGCCCAGGGCATCGCCGTATTCATGCTCTTCGGCGCCGGGCTGGTCGCCGGGCTGCTCGGGCAGATCGGCGACGCGCTGACCTCGCGCAGCCTGGTACGGATCTCCGACATCGCCGAGGTCATGCTGCCGTTCGAGGCGCTCTACCAGGCGGGGCTCTACCTGATCACGACTGATGCGAGCGGGTTCACGAGAACGATCATCGAACTGGGCCCGTTCGGTGGCGCCGATTCGGCCGGGCCGGGCCTCGTGTTGTTCGCGGCCGCCTACACCGGCGTCGTGATCGCCCTCGCCGTCGCCGCGTTCGCGCGGCGGGATCTGTAGACGGTTGAACCCGAATCCCCGCGCACCCGGATGACGCACGGATACCGTCGCTGGATCGCGGTCATCGGGACTCGCCTGTACCAACCGGCACAGGCTTCGCCCTCTTCCCACGCCCAGCTCGGTCCCGTGCGCCCCCGAGCACCCGCGGATTCGGGTTCAACCGTCCAGCCGCTCCTACACTGCCCCGCGTGGTCGATACGCACGCTCACCTCGGCCTCTGCGACGACCCTGCGGAGGACCTGGTCGCCCGGGCCGCGCAGGCCGGGGTCGGGCGGATCCTCACGGTCGGGCTCGACGAGGAGTCGAACGAGGGGGCCATCGGGCTCGCCCGGGCGCACGAGGCGGTCTTCGCGTGCGTCGGACGGCATCCGAACTCCGCGGCGGGATTCGACATCCGGTGCCGAGGCGCGGTTGCGCGAGCTCGCGGCCGACGACGCGGTGGTCGCGATCGGCGAGACAGGCCTCGACTACTACCGGGAGGGCGCGCCCCGGGACGATCAGTTGACGGCGTTCCGGGCGCAGATCGGGATCGCTCGCGACGTCGGCAAGCCGCTGGTGATCCACATGCGCTCGGGCGAGGGGCCCGAGCGTGACGCGGTCGGCGAGACGCTCGCGCTCTTGGCCGCAGAGTGCGGAGGGGGTCGACCGTGATCCTCCACTGCTTCTCGGCTCCACCCGAGCGGGTCGCCGGATGCCGCCGCGCACGGGTGGCTACTGCTCGTTCGCCGGCAACGTGACCTATCCAAAGGCGGCGGAGCTGCGCGAGGCGGCGCGGCTCGTCCCGGACGAGCTGATCCTGGTCGAGACGGACTCGCCGTTCCTGGCGCCCCAGTCGCACCGCGGGAAGCGCAACGAGCCCGCTCTCGTGGTCGAGACGGCGCGCGAGGTCGCTGCGGCTCGGCGCGGGATGCCCGCTACGGCGACTTCGAGCGCTGGTGGAGGCGAACGCGGGGCGCGTGTTCCGGTGGTGCGGCTGGGCCAGAACTTCCTGGCGGACCCCAATCTGCTCGATGCGATCGTGCGCGAGGCGGGCTCGGAGGCCGGACGACGTGGTGCTCGAGGTGGGGGGCGGCGAGGGAGTGTTGACGCGAGCGGCTCGCCGCGGAGGTAGCCGCGCTCCACGTGATCGAGCTGGACGAGCGGCTGCGAGCCGGTCTCGAGGAGCTGGCCGCACGCCAGCCGGCGGTGCAGGCTGGTGTTCGGGGACGCGATGAAGCTGGACCTCGCGGCGCTCGAACCGGCGCCGACGGCGATGGTGGCGAACCTGCCGTACTCGATCGCGACGCCGGTGATCTTGCGGACGATCGCCGAGCTGCCGGGGCTCGGACGGTGGACGGTGATGGTCCAGCGTGAGATCGCCGACCGGCTGCGCGCCGCGCCCCGGACGAAGGCGTACGGGTCGCCGAGCGTGCTGGTCCAGCTCGCGTGCCGGGTGGAGCTTCTGCGCGCGGTGGACCCTGCCGTGTTCCGGCCGCGGCCCGCGGGTGGGATCCGCGCTGCTGCGGCTCGAGCGGGTGGCGCCGTGGCCCGGAGAGCAGGTGGCGCGGCTGGTGCGGGGGGCCTTCGCTCACCGGCGCAAGGCGCTTGCCCGCTCGGTCGGCATCGCGGGCGTGGCGTCGCGCGAGCGGACGCTCGAGGCGCTCGAGGTGGCTGGGCTGCCGATGACCGCGCGGGCCGAGGAGCTGGCGCCGCCGGACTTCGTCCGCCTCGCCGAAGCCCTCGCCGACCCGGCCGCCCCCGGACGCGCAGCGGAGGAGGCGGACGGCCCTTGATGGTCCGCGCGCCCGCCAAGCTCAATCTGTGCCTGTACCTGGGGCCGACGCGTGCGGACGGCCTGCATGAGCTGCGCTCGATCTTCTGCCCGCTGATGCTCGCCGACCGGATTCAGGTGGGCTCGGACGAGGTGGACGTCGTGGTCTGCCCGGGCGTGGACGGGACGAATCTGGCGGCGACCGCGCTCGCGGGTCCTGCGCGAACGGGGCTGGGACGGCCCGCCGCTCCGGGTCGAGATCGACAAGCGGATCCCGGTGGCCGCCGGGCTTGGGGGAGGCAGCGCCGACGCCGCGGCGGTGCTGCGGCTGGCGCAGGGTCAGGTCGCCGGACTCGAGGAGATCGCCGCGGAGCTCGGGGCGGACGTGCCGTCGCAGCTGGATCCGCGCTTTGCGCTGGTCGGGGGGGCCGGCGAGCAGGTGGAGCGGCTGCCCGAGCCCGGCGAGTTCGCCGTGGTGCTGATTCCGTTCGAGGAGGGACTTGGAGCGGGCGAGGTGTACGCGGAGGCCGACAGCTTGAGTCTGGGGCGGTCCATTGCCGAGCTGGACGAGCTCGAGGGCACGCTGCGGGCGGCGGCCGTGGCCGGTGCCTCGCCGCTCGCGTATGCCGAGCTCCTGGTGAACGACCTCCAGGCGGCGGCGTTGTCGCTTCGCCCGGAGATCGGCGAGGCGCTCACGGCGCTCGGCGAGGCCGGGGCGGAGGCGGCGCTCGTCACCGGCTCGGGACCGACGGCGGTGGGGTTCTTCGCTGACATCGTCGCCGCCGACCGGGCCGCCGGCGAGCTGCCGCCCCGCTGGGCGAACGCGATCGTGAGCGCTCCGGCGAGGTCCGCGTGACGGGGTGCCGCCGATGAGGAGGGTCTGGGAGGCGCTGCGCGCGCATCCGATCGTGCTGGTGGTGATCGTGCTCGCGGTCGCCTACGCGCTGTTCGGCGACAACCTGCCCTCGATCGACGCCGAGAAGATCCTCGACGACCTCGCGGACAGCCTCGGCCAGTGGACTTACCTGGTGGTCGCGGTGCTGGCGTTCCTCGAGACGGGGGCGTTCGTGGGCCTGGTGTTCCCCGGGGAGACGGCGGTGATCATCGCCGGCGCCATCGCCGGCCAGGGCGAGACGTCGATCGTGATCACGATCGCTCTGGTCTGGATCTCGGCGTGGGCGGGAGACTCGGCCTCTTTCTACATCGGCACCCGCCTGGGCCGCGACTTCATCCTCCGCCACGGGCACCGGGTGCGGATCACGCCGGAGCGCTTCGCCCAGGTGGAGGACTACTTCAGCCGCCACGGCGGCAAGACGATCCTGGTGGGCCGGTTCCTCGGGCTGGTTCGGGCGCTGGCGCCGTTCATCGCGGGTAGCTCGGGCATGCGGTACCGGGCGTTCCTGCCGTACAGCGTGCTCGGCACCGGCCTGTGGGCCGCGACGTTCTCGCTGCTCGGCTACTTCCTCGCGAACAACATCGATCTGGCCGAGGACATCGCCGGCCGCGGGATCTTCGTGTTCGGGGCCCTGGTCGTGGTCGTGGTCGGGTCGATCGTGGCGGTGCGGTACCTGCGCGTGCCGGAGAACCGGGCGAAGTTGGTCGAGCGGATGGAGGGAAACCGGTTCGGGGAGCCGGTGGTGGCGGCGGGGCGGAGGTTCCGGCCGCAGGCGCGGTTCCTGTGGCAGCGGATGACGCCTGGGAACCTGGGCCTGGAGTTCACGACCGCGATGGCGGTGCTGGCGGTGTCGCTCTTCATCGTGATCGGGTTCGGCGTGATCGTCACCGACGATCCGGGACCGACCCCGGGGGACGAGAAGGCTTTCGAGATCGCCGACGACCTGCGCAGTGACTGGTTCACGGACGTGAACAAGGCGGTGACGGCGCTGGGTTCGGCTCCCGTGACGCTCGTCGTGGCCCTGATCGCCGCCGTGGCGCTCGGGCTGGGCCGCCGCTGGCCGGAGCTGGCGGTGCTGGTCGCTGCGGTCGCGCTCGTCCATCTGGCGGTGCCGATCCTCAAGGAGGCGATCGACCGGCCCCGGCCCGATGGCGGGCTCGTCGGCGCGGGAGGGGACTCGTGGCCGAGCGGCCACGCGGCCTACGCGGTCATCTACCCCTGGTTGGCGCTGACCGTCACTGTGCGCCTCGAGAACCGCCTCAGGTACGGCACCGCGCTGATGGTCGGAGCGATCCTGCTGGCGGCCGCGATCGGGCTCTCGCGCGTGTATCTGCGCGTGCACTACCTCAGCGACGTGACCTCCGGAGCGGCGCTCGGGGTGGCGCTGTTCGCCGCGTGCGCGGCCGTCGCGCTCGTCGTCGTCCACTTCCGCGACAATGTGGCGCGCGAATGAGCGTTGCCGGCGCAATCGACGCTGTCGTTTTCCTGTTCGGCGGAGCGGGCCTCCTCAGCCTGCTCGCGTTCACAGCCCTGATCCTGGTGCCGACGCTGAACTCGTTCGGGCGCGGCTGGGAGAAGGCGACGGCGGCGATCCTCTCGATGTTCGTCCTGATCGCGCTGCTCGCCCTCGGGTTCGGGCTCGGAGTGATCATCGTCTACTACTGGAACGACATCAGCGGCTGGTTCGGGTAGGAGGTCGTCCGCGGTGGCGGCGCCTGCAAACCTTCGCCTGACGTCGTCATCGGCTGACCGTCTCATTCACTTGGGATTCAGCCAAGCTCATTTCGCCGGTCATCCTGCGTCCTAGCCAGTCTCGGTTTTCGCCGCCGTTCGCGCGTTCAGTCGGGGATCATTCGCGGGTGCTGTTTCGTAAGAGGTTCTGGGCGGGGATTCAGGACGGGTCGGTCACGCTCGCGTTCCGGCGGTGGAAGCGCTCGAACGTCGTGGCGGGGCGGTCGCGTCGGACGCCCGTCGGGATCATCGACGTGATCTCGGTTCGCGAGGTGGACGCGGCGGGCATCTCTGATGCCGAGGCGGCTCGGGCGGGTTACGAGACGGCCGAGAAGCTCCGGCGCCAGCTCGGTGAGGACGACGGGCGACCGGTGTTCCGGATCGAGTTCCGGCTCAGCGAGGAGCCTGATCCGCGCGCCGCGCTTGCCGCAGACGCCGAGCTCGACGACGAGGCGGTGGCGGAGATCGACGAGCGGCTGACGCGGCTCGACCGTGCGTCCAGCCACGGGTCGTGGACGATGGCCACGCTCGCCCTGATCGCGGAGCAGCCGGAGGTGCGCGCGGAGGACCTGGCGGCGCAGGTCGGCCGTGAGAAGCCGCCGTTCAAGCTCGACGTCCGGAAGCTCAAGAACCTGGGCCTGACCGAGAGCCTGCTGGTCGGCTACCGGCTCTCGCCGCGGGGTCGCAGCTACCTGAGAGCCACCAAGCGGCCGGGCGCTGCCAGAATCCCCGAGTGACTTCGAAGGCGAAGGCCGGAAGCCAGGCGGATCCGGGCACGCTCGAGGCGCTCTCCGAGGCGATCGAGTCGGGCGCCGGTCTGCCCGCCGTCGCTCGGGCCGCGGCGCAGGTGCTGGGCGCCAGCGTGGCCGTGATCGACCGCTCGAGCGTCGTGCTCGCGGTCGCCGCGTCCTCGCCGACCGAGGAGGGCAAGCTGCTGGCCGGCGATGAGGGGGTGGAGTCGGTCGACCTGCGGGTTGCGGACGTCGTCGTCGGCGAGCTGCGGTTCCGTGCGCGGGCCGACTCCGCACGGCCCGCGCCGGTCGCGCGGATGGTCTCGGCGCTGCTCGCGCTCGAGGTCGAGCGGTCGCGATCCGGCGACTGGGCGAGCGACGAGGCCGCGGGTGAGTTCGTCCGGTCGGTGCTCCAGCGGCGCGTGACGGACCGCGGCGACATCGGGGCGCGCGCCGCCGAGGTCGGGGTCGACCTGGCGGGCGGCGCGGGTGTCGTGATGGCGCGGGCACATCCACAGGTCGCCCAGGAGGGCGAGTGGCGCGCGCGCGTGCTGACCGTGGGGCTGCGCGTCCTGCGCACCCAGGCGCAGGGCACCGTGGCCGTCATCGGCGACGGCGAGGTCGCCGAGATCAGCGCGATCGTGCCGGCGTCCGAGACCGCGATCCTGGTCCGCGCCGCGGCAGCCCTGGCGCAGGAGCTGCGGGAATCGCTCGCCGGCTTCACCGTGACCGTCGCGCACAGCCGCCGCACGGACGACCCCGTCGACGTCTATCGCGCCGGCAAGGAGGCCTTGCTGGCGTTGAACGTCGCCGAGGCCGAGGGGCGGTCGTCGCTGGCCTTCGAGGACACCGGTGCCTACCGGCTGCTGCTGCCCGCCATGAGCGAGGACCCGGGCGAGCTCGAGCGCTTCTACGAGGAGACGGTGGCGCCGCTCTCCGCCTACGACGAGCAGTACGAGACCGAGCTCGTCGCGACGGTCGAGGCGTACCTTTCGAACGACGGCAACGTCACCCCGACGGCCGAGACGATGTACACGCACCGTCACACGATCCGCTACCGCCTCGAGCGCGTGAAGGAGCTCTCCGGCCACGACATATCGTCCACGGAGGGCCGCGAGAAGCTGAGCCTCGGCCTCAAGGCGATGCGCGTGCTGGGCATCGCCCCGCCGCGCGGGCCGGCGCTGGAGCCCGGCGCGGAGAGCGGCAAGGTGCGCAGGCGGGGCGGGAGCGACTAAATCCGGGGGAAGGATTTGAACCCTCGCTTCCTGGACCAAAACCAGGCGTGACTAGCCAACTACACCACCCCGGAACGCGGTTCCGAGTGTAGGGCGAGGCCGACTTTTCGCGCTGGTATGTCACCCGGACACACCATCGGGAAAACTCCGTCCTGGGCGTCTCGGTACGGGGTGAGCCGGAGCACCCCCTCTGACACCCCTTGCGCTCTACGATTCCCCCCGTGGCCGCCGCCGACCAAGCCCCGACGGTTCTGATCATGGCCGCGGGCGAGGGGACGCGCATGCGTTCCTCGATGCCCAAGGTCCTGCATCCCGTTTGCGGGAGGCCGATGATCGCCTGGCCCGTGCTCGCTGCCCGCGAGGCGGGGGCGGGGCGGATCGTCGTGATCGTCTCGCCCACTCATGACCTGACCCCCGGCCTGCCCGGCGAGACCGAGACCGTGGTCCAGCCCGATGCGAACGGCACCGGCGGCGCGATGCGCGCCGCGATCGACGCGATCGGCGAATCGGCCGAGGTCGTCGTCCTCTCCGGTGACCACCCGCTGATCACGGCCGCCACGATCGGCGAGCTCCTGGAAAGCCACCGTTCGGCCGGCGCCGTCGCGACCGTCATGACGGTCGAGATGGAGAACCCCGGGAGCTACGGCCGCGTGGTCCGCGGCTCCGACGGCCACGTCGACCGGATCGTCGAGACGAAGTACCCGGAGCACGTGCCGGCGGAGATCCTCGCGACGAAGGAGATCAACACCGGCACCTACTGTTTCGACGGTCCCAGGTTCGCCACGGCGCTCGGGGCGATCACGAACGACAACGAGGCGGGCGAGTACTACCTCGGCGACGCTCTGCCGCTACTTCGCGAGGACGGCGGCCGCGTCGCCGCCTACAAGGCCACGGACCCGAACGTGAACCTGGGCGTGAACAACCGGGCCGACCTGGCGCTGGCGACCGCCGAGGCCCGGCGTCAGATCCTCGAGCGCCACATGCTCGCCGGCGTGACGGTGGTCGACCCCTCCTCGACCTGGATCGACGCCGACGTCGAGATCGCGAGCGACGTCACGATCGAGCCCGGCACCCAGCTGAAGGGCGCCACCCGGATCGGAGCCGACTCGGTCGTCGGCCCCCACACCACCGCCACCGACGCCCTGATCGGGGCCAACTCGAACGTTCTGCGCTCACACCTGGTCGATTGCGAGGTCGGCGACGAATGCTCGGTCGGCCCCTTCGCCTACCTCCGCCCCGGCGCCCGCCTGCACGTGGGGGCGAAGGCCGGCAGCTTCGTCGAGATCAAGAACTCTGAGGTCGGAGCGGGGGCCAAGGTGCCGCACCTGGCGTACGTCGGTGACGCCGACGTGGGCGCCGGCGCCAACCTCGGGGCGGGGTCGATCACGGCGAACTACGACGGCCGGGTGAAGCACCGGACGAAGATCGGGGAAGGTGCGCGGATCGCCGTCAACAACTCGCTGGTGGCGCCGGTGACCGTCGGCGATGGCGCTTACACTGGCGCCGGTGCAGTGATCCGCGAGGACGTGCCGGACGGCGCCCTCGGGGTATCGAGCGCCGACCAGCGCAACATCGAGGGCTACGCCGAGAAGAAGAACACCGAAGAGGACGAGTGAGCGCGGAGCACGACAAGAGGATGGTTGTCACGGCGGAGCGCGAGGAATGTGGGCCATGAGCATCGTCGAGGAGAGCCCGCAGGTCGTCAGCTCGATCCCGCACGACTACACGAAGCGCCTCATGGTCTTCGGCGGCCGTGCCTCGATGGAGCAGGCCGCCCGCATCGCAAGCCAGCTCGACGTCGACCTCGGCCGCGTCGACCTCCGCACCTTCGCCGACGGCGAGGTCTACTGCCGCTACGAGGAGTCGATTCGCGGGGCCGACGTCTTCCTGGTCCAGTCGACCGCAGCCAACCTCGCGCAGGGCATGACGCCGAACGACGCGCTCATGGAGCTGATGGTGATGATCGATGCCGCCAAGGGCGCGTCGGCCCACCGGATCATCGCCGTGATGCCCTGGTACGGCTACTCGCGCCAGGACAAGAAGTCGGCGCCCCGCGAGCCGATCTCGGCCCGCGTCGTAGCGCAATGCCTGGAGGCCGTCGGCGTCGACCGCGTGCTGACCATGGACCTCCACTCGGGGCAGGTGCAGGGTTTCTTCTCGAAGCCGGTCGATCACATGACCGCCATGCCGATGCTCACCCAGTACTTCATGGACCAGGCGTTCGACAACGAGCTCGTGATCGTCTCGCCCGATGCGGGGCGCGTGAAGGTGGCTCGCAACTTCGCCCGCAAGGTCGGCGTTCACTGGGCCGTCATGGAGAAGGAGCGGCCCGCGCAGCAGGTCGCCGAGATCGGCTACGTGGTCGGTGACGTGAACGGCAAGACCGCCGTCCTCGTCGACGACATGATCGACACGGCCGGGACGCTGACGGCCGCCGCAAAGACCGTGGTCGACGAGGGCGCCGCCAACGTGATCGCCTGCGCCACCCACGGGCTGTTCTCCGGACCCGCGTACGAGCGCCTCGCCTACGAGAACTCCGGAATCGAGCGGATCGTCGTCACCGACACCGTCCCGCTCGCCCCCGGCGCGCCGGAGAACATCACCCTCCTTCCCGCGTCGAAGATCCTCGCCGACTCGATCCGCCGCATCTTCGCCGACGACTCGGTGTCCGAGATCTTCGCGGGCGAGAACCAGCTGTTCTAGGAATACCGAACGTCCATCTCAACGCCGCAGGGGCGAAGCACGCGCTCCACTGCGGAGGAGACCGCTCCCACGGTGAGTCGCCCCGCAGTGCGAAACAAGAGCGCGACTCCGGCGCAGTCGATGAAGTCCACCTGGCTCAGATCAAGAACGATTGCCCGATTGGACAGGCGACCCAGCTCCGCTTCGAGTGCGTCCACGTTCGAGAGGTCGATGTCGCCTCGCACCTCGACCAGCCAGTGCTCGTCCTCGGTGCGAGTTTGAATGTCCAGTTGAGCCGCCGGCATGAAAACAGCCATCGTGGCTTCGGTTCGACGTAGGGTTCCGCTCTCCTCGGTTGGTGGGAGCCGCTACCCCGGGTCCGAGACTCGCCAGGCGCCGGCGTCGTCACGCTCCAGGAACATCGTGCGCGACTCGACGCCCGGAGTGTCCGGGAGCTTGACGTCGGTCTCAACGCGCGCCTGGACGCCGCTGACGCTGACGTCGCGGATCCGCACGGCGACCCCGGCGAATTCCTCCTCGGCCACGGCCAGGATCTCCTCGCACTTGAGCTGCCCCGCCTCCTCGAGGAGGCGCGCGGCGTTGACCCGGACGCGGTCTCGGGCGCCGGGCGTGAGGAGCGAGCAGTAGGTCGCGAAGTCGCCCTCGGCGGCGGCCGCGTAGAAGCTCTCGACGGTCCCCTGCGCTCGCTCCTCCTCGGTCGGATCGTCGTCGAACGGCCACGTGTCGGTGATCGCCAGGACCGCGACCACGATGCCCAGGAGGAGCAGGAGCGCGGCGATCCGACGCCGCGCGATGTCGCTCAGGTACCCCACCGGCTCAACCTATCTCTAGGCTGGCGCCCGTGATCCGGGTAGGCCACAAGGGGGCGGACGGGATCGTGCCCGGCAACACGCTCGAGAGCTTCCGCGCCGCGGTCGCCGCCGGTGTCGACGTGATCGAATTCGACGTCCTGCGCCCGGAGTCCGACTTCGCCGACGGCTCCGAGTGGCGCACCGCGCCCGCCGGCCCGGCTCGCGGCACGGGGCGGCTGGTCATCGCCCACGACTGGGCCGACGCCCGCCGCCGCACGCCGCTCACCCTCGCCGAGGCGCTCGACGCCTTCCTCGAGCCACCCCTCGACCAGGTCTCGATCGACCTCGACCTGAAGCTCTCCGGGCGCGAGGACGAGGTCGCCGCGGCGCTGCGCGAGCGCGACCTCCTCGGACGCGCGATGACCTCGACGATGGAGGTCCGCTCGATCCACGCGCTCGGCGACCTCGAGCCGGAGCTGAGCCGGGGCTGGACCCTGCCCAAGGTCGGGCGCGACTGGACCCGCAGCCGTCTCGCTCGCCCCCTCGTGGCAGCCGGAATCGCCACGATGCGCGCCCGGCTTCCCTCGCTGCTGCGTCGCCACGCTCCGCGTCTCGGGGTCGAGGCGATCTGGCTCTATCACTCGCTCGCCTCCCGCCCGGTCGCGAACGCTGCGCACGACGCCGGCTGCAAGCTGATCTGCTGGACCGTCGACGACGCGCCCCGTATCGAAGCTCTCCTCGACCTCGGCGCCGATGGGATCTGCTCGAACGACCCGCGGCTGCTTCAGGCGCGGCCCGCGTAACCGGGCACGCGCTTCACCCCGCGCTCCTCGAAGTACGCCCATTCCCGCTCGCCGAGCTCGGTGGCCGGCGGGTCGGCGTAGACCCACTCGCGCATGATGCGGTGCCAGTTCCGTTTCGCGCCGAGCTGAGCGAGGCAGGCGAGCACGCCCGTCTCCATCCGCCGGCCCATCAGCTCGTCGGCGGGGACCGACTCGCGGCGCAGGAGCGAGAAGTAGTCGGAGCGCGGGTCGGTGGTGATCTCGATCACCTTCGCCACCCGCCTGGTTGAAACCTCGTATTCGCGGTCCTCCAGGTACCACCCGCCGACGATCATCACGGCGTCCATCAGGCGCTCGGCATCGAGCGTGGTCGGGTTCTTCACGAAGCCCAGGTCGGCGAGCGCCAACCGCAGGCCCTCCGGGTCCTTGCGCGCCGCGGCGTCCACCGCGATCTGCTCCAGCTCGATCTGCTCGATGTCGAGGCGCTTGGTCATCCCGAAGTCGAGGAACGCGACCCGCCCGTCCTCCATCAGCAGGTAGTTGCCGGGGTGGGTGTCGGCGTTGAAGTGCTGCAGGTGGTAGATCGAGCCGAACGCGAAGCGGAACACGATTTCGCCGAAGCGGCTGCGCGTCGGCACATCCAGCTCCTTCACCGACTCGAAGTCCATGCCCTCCACGTACTCCGTGACCAGGACCCTCCGGCGCGAGAGGCGCGTGAGGACATCCGGCACATAGATGAACGGATGGCCGCGGTACGCGCGGCTGAAGCTCCGCTGGTTGTCCGCCTCGTGCTGGTAGTCGAGCTCCTCCAGCACGCGCTCGCGGAGCTCTTTGGCGATCGCCTTCGGATCGAGCCCGGGAGCGAGCGCCTTCGCGAGCCGCACGATGGTCCCCATGTTCGCGAGGTCCGCCTCGAGCGCCTCGGCGATCCCCGGGTACTGGACCTTGACCGCGACGCGCCTGCCGTCGATCGTCTCCGCGCGGTGCACCTGGCCAATCGAGGCGGCCGCGAACGCCTCGGGCTCGAACGATGCGAAGATGTCGGCCACCCGCTCGCCCTGGTACTCGTCGTCCAGGACCTGCTCGACTCTCTCCCATGGCATCGGCTCGGCCGAGCTACGAAGCTTCGCCATCTGCTCCTGGTAGAGCTCGCGGTACTCCTCGGGCAGGAACTCGCTGTCCACGAACGAGGCGAGCTGGCCGAGCTTCATCGCGGCCCCCTTCATCTCGCCGAGGACCGACGCCATCCTGATCGCGGTCTCCAAGTGCCGAGCCTCGAGCTTCTCCTCGGCGCCCTCCTTCGTCCGTGCGACCGACGCGGCCTTCGTGCCCGCGTAGCGCGCGCCCTGGACGCCGAGCGCCGAGCCCAGCTTCGCGGAGCGCCGCACGCGCCCCTTCGGGATCTTCCCCTCGTCACCCACGATTCCCAACCCTAGGGAACGCCGCCGACCTTGGAGACGGGCCGGAGGCTTGTATCCTCCGGCGTCGCTTCATGGCTTCAGATCGCTCCACCCTCGAGGTCTCGGAACGCACCGAATTCGGCTCGCGCACGGCCCGCCGCCTGCGCCGCGATGGGCTGGTTCCCGGCGTCGTGTACGCGGGCGGTTCCGAGGCGCGGGCGTTCAGCGTGCCCGAGCGCAAGGCGCGAAACGCGCTCTCCGCGGGCGGCGCCCTGCTCGACCTGACCTTCGACGGCGACAAGGCCGAGCCGGTCGTGGTCAAGGAGCAGCAGCGGCATCCGGTGCGGGGCGAGCTCCTTCACCTCGACCTCCAGGTCGTCCGGCTCGACCAGGCGATTCAGTCCGAGGTCGCGATCGAGCTGCTCGGCATCGAGGAGGCCCCCGGCGTCAAGGAGGGCGGCGTGATGGAGCACATCACGCACGAGATCAACGTGGAAGCACTGCCCACCGACATCCCGGAGTCGATTGCCGTGGACGTGTCCGGAATGGTCATCGGCGACACCCTTCAGCTCGACTCAGTCATCGCGCCCGAGGGCGTCACCTTCGCGCTCGGCGAGGGAATCGAGGCCGAAGAGGTCACGATCGCGACCCTGAATCCACCGCGCGTCGAGGAGGAGCCCGAGCCCGAGGTCGAGGAAGAGGCCGAGCTCGTCGGCGAGGACGGCGAGCCGATCGAGGCCCCCGAGGGCGAGGCAGAGGGCGAAGAGGGCGAGGCCGAAGCCGGCGACGGCGGCGGCGATTCCGACTCCGACTCGGAGTAGGCGTGTCCATCTTCCGGCGGCGGCGCTCGCGCGACGCGGACGCCGGCGACTCAAGCGACCGCATCCTGGTCGTGGGCTTGGGAAACCCCGGCACGAAGTACGCGAAGACCCGCCACAACCTCGGCTTCGAGGTTGTGGCCGAGCTTACGCGGCGCTGGGAGCTGCCGAAGGCGAAGGAGAAGTTCCGCGGGCTCCTGACCGAGGGCCGAATCAGCCCCGGCGGGCCTCGCGTCGCGGCGCTGCTGCCGCAGACGTTCATGAACGAGTCCGGGACCTCGGTCGGGCCGGCGCGGGGACAGCTGCGCGTCCCGCTCGAGCGGCTCGTCGTCGTCTACGACGAGATCGACCTGCCTTTCGGCGAGGTCCGCTCCAAGCTCGGCGGAGGCACCGCCGGCCACAACGGCATGAAGGCGCTCAAGCATGGCCTGGGCAGCGGCGAGTTCTGGCGCATCCGCGTCGGCGTTGGCCGGCCGGACTCGACCGACCCGGAGGTCGTCTCCGCCTGGGTCCTCGGCCGCTTCTCGGAGCCGGACGACGATGTCCGGGCGCTGATCTCGGCGGCTGCCGACGAGACCGAGATGTTGGTCGAGCGGCTAGCGTCGCCGGATGACGATGACTGAGCTCACGACGTATGAGGTGAACGAGGGCGTCGCCGTCTTCCGCTTCGACCGCCCGGCGGCGCGGAACGCGATCAACATCCAGATCCTCGAGGAGATGCTCGGACACCTGGCGAGCTCGCGCGAGGACGACGAGGTGCGCGCGCTGGTCATCTCCTCGACCGACCACCTCGGCCTGTCCGCCGGCGCGGACATCAGCGAGGAGCTGGACGACCAGGGGAAGGTCCGGCGGATGGAGCTCTTCGCCGACCTCTATGACCAGCTGACGGCGTTCCCGAAGCCAACGGTGGCGGCCTGTCATGGCGCCACGGTCGGCGGCGGTGCCGAGATCGCGGTCGCGTGCGACATCCGGGTAGGCGGCTCGAACCTGCGGCTGCGCTTCCCCGGCGCGGCACTTGGCGTCCCGGTCGGGCCCGCCCGCCTGGTCACGCTCTGCGGCCTCGCGGTCGCGAAGTACCTGCTCCTGACGTCGAAAGAGATCGCGGCCGACGAGGCGCTCCGCTGGGGTCTCGTCCACAAGGTGGCGCCCGCCGCCAAGACCGAGAACGTCGCGATCGAGCTCGCGGCCGCCTGCGCCGCGCACCCGCCCGAGGCCGTGGCCCGCCTGAAGGCGATGCTCCACGAGTGGGACGGCGTCGTCGCGCGCAGCGCCGCCGAGGGCGAGGGCCAGGTTGAGTGGCAACGCACCGGTCCGGGCCTCCCATAACGAACCGACGCAGCCCGCGCTCGCGCCCAGAGGGCGACCTGCATCAGTTCGGCTTTAGGTGGTGCCCGGCTAGCCTCTGGCGCTCGTGACATTGCGGCCGTTGCTCGAGCTTGCGTACGCGGATGATTCGTTTCGCGCGCTCGCGGCTGCCGCAACGGGGCCCGATGGCGGCTCCGCTCACGCCTCGCCGGCCCTTCAGCCGTACCTGATCGCCGCCCTCGCCGACGATCCGGACGCCCTCGGCGGCGCGCCCGTCGTGGTCGTCGCGCCCGACGACGTCGCCGCCCGCGACCTCGCTCGTGAGCTGAGCGCCTATCTGGCGCCGCGGCGGGTCAACTACTACCCGTCACGCGGGACCGGCTACGCCTCGCACGTCGCGCCGCCGCCGCACCTGGTGGGTCTGCGGATCGCGGCCCTCGATGCGCTGACCTCCACCGATACCGAGGATCCGCCGGTCGTCGTTGCCAGTGCCGTCGCCCTCGCCGAGACCGTTCCCGACGCGTCGCTGCGGCCCGAGGGCTTCAGTCTCGGCATCGGGGAGGACGTGGACCTCGGATTCGCGGCGGAGATGCTCGCGGAGGCAGGCTACGAGCGCGTCGACCAGGTCGAGGAGCGCGGCCAGTTCGCGATTCGCGGCGACATCATGGACGTCTTTCCGGCCACGGAGGAGCGCGCCGCCCGGCTGGAGCTGTTCGGCGACGAGATCGAGTCCATGCGGTGGTTCTCGACGTTCACGCAGCGGTCGCTCGGGGACGTCGAGCGCGTCGAGCTCAGTCCCGCTGCCGAGCTGGCGTCCGAGCACCGTCTGCTGGCGGAGGCGACGCTGGACGACGGGGAGCGCCCGGATCTCGCCGAGCTGCTCCCGATCGACTCCTTCCGCGCGCCGCTCGACGTGATCGGCGACGCCGCCGCGTTCGTGATCGCCGCGGCAGAGGAGCTCGAGCCGTCCCTGCGCACCCATTGGGAGGACGTCACCGCGGCGATGCACACGGGCGACGCCCGCCGGCTCTACGTGGATGTAGCCAAGCCTCTTGCCGCCCGCGCTCGCCTGAGCCTGCGCTCAGTCGCCACCGATGACGAGGCGGGGATCTCGATTCGCGCCCAGGCCCCGGCTTCCGCCGCACGCTCGATCGGCGAGGCCGAGCCGCAGCTCGAGCGCGAGCTCCGCTCCGGCTACCGCGTCGTCGTCGCGTTCGACCACCGTGGCGAGGCGGAGCGCGCCCGGTTCAACCTCCAGCGGCTCGAGGCGCACCTGCTTGGCGCCGTGCTGCCGGGCGATCCGGCGGTCCACTTCGCCGAGGCGCGCATCAGCGACGGGTTCGTCGCGCCGTCGCTGAAGCTCGCGGTGTACCCGTGGCGCAAGCTGGTCCACCGCCGGCGCGCGGCCGAGCCGGTGGTGCGCGGCTCGCTGGCCTCGATGGCCGATCTGGCCGTCGGCGATCACGTCGTCCATGCGGATCACGGGATCGCCCGCTTCGCCGGGTTCGAGACGAAGACGGTCGCCGGCGTCACCCGCGACTACCTCGAGCTCGAGTATCGGAACGAGGACCGAGTCTTCGCCCCCACGGAGCAGCTCGCGAAGATCACGCGGTACGTCGGAGTGGGAGGGGAGGCGCCGCAGCTCTCGGCGCTTGGCTCGAAGCGCTGGGACTCGATCAAGGCTCGCGCCCGCCGGGCGGCACGCGAGCTCGCGGGCGAGCTCCTGAACCTCTACGCCGAGCGCGCGGCCCGCAAGGGCTTCGCCTTCGGGGCGGACGGCGAGTGGTCGCTGCAGCTCGAGCAGGCGTTCCCATACCGGGAGACCGCCGACCAGCTGGAGGCGATCGAGGCCACGCGCTCCGACATGGAGGCGGACCGGCCGATGGATCGCCTGATCTGCGGCGACGTCGGCTACGGCAAGACGGAGGTCGCGCTGCGTGCTGCAGTCAAGGCTGCGGGCGAGGGCAAGCAGGTGATGATGCTGGTGCCGACGACGGTCCTTGCCCAGCAGCACTTGGGCACCTTCCGCGAGCGGTTCGCGGAGTTGCCGTTCGAGGTCCAGGTGGTCTCGCGCCTGCGCAAGCCCGCAGAGGTCAAGGCCACGCTGGCCGCGTTCGCCGAGGGCAAGGTGGACGTCCTGATCGGAACCCACCGCCTGCTCTCGCGCGACGTGCGGGCGAAGGACCTGGGCCTCCTGATCGTCGACGAGGAGCAGCGATTCGGCGTCAAGCAGAAGGAGCTGCTGCGCCAGCTCAAGCTGCGCGTGGATGTGCTCTCGCTGTCGGCCACGCCGATCCCGCGCACGCTGCAGATGAGCCTTGCCGGCCTACGCGACATCTCCGTGATCGAGACCCCGCCCGAGGGCCGCAGGCCGATCCGCACCTACGTCGGCCCCTACGACGAGGAGCTCGTCGCCAAGGCCATCAAGCGCGAGGTGGCGCGCGAGGGCCAGGTGTTCTTCCTCCACAACCGCATCGAAACGATCGACGAGACGGCCGAGCGCCTTCGCGCGCTGACGCCGGGCGTCCGCTACGCCGAGGCCCACGGGCAGATGGACACGGGCGACCTGGAGCGGACGATGCTGGAGTTCCTGCGCGGCGACGCGGACTGCCTGGTCGCAACGACCATCATCGAGTCCGGGCTCGACATCCCGCAGGCCAACACGCTGATCGTCGAGCGCGCGGATCTCCTCGGCCTCGCCCAGGCCTACCAGATCCGCGGCCGGGTGGGCCGGTCGCGCGAGCGCGCCTTCGCCTACATGCTCCATCCCACATCCGAGGCGCTCTCCGCCGAGGCCGGCGCGCGGCTGGCGACGCTCTCGGACCACACTGAGCTGGGGTCGGGCTTCGCCATTGCGATGCGCGACCTGGAGCTGCGCGGCGCGGGCGACCTCCTCGGCGACGAGCAGTCCGGGCATGTCGCCGCGATCGGGTTCGAGCTCTACCTCTCGATGCTCGAGGAGGCGACGGAGGCGATGCGGGCCGGGGGCGAGGAGGGCGCGCCCGAATCCCAGGTCCGGGTGGACGTGGACGTCTCGGCCTACGTGCCGTCGGACTTCATCCCGTTCGAGGCGGCGAAGATCGAGCTCCATCGCAGGATCGCCGCCGCCCGCGAGCCGGGCGAGCTGCGCGCGCTCCGCGAGGAGCTCCGCGACCGGTTCGGCCCGGTGCCCGAGCCCGTCGAGGCGCTTCTGGAGCTCCAGCGCGCGCGCATCGAGATCGGGCGCCAGGGCGGCCGGGTCGCCGAGGTCCGCGGCGGGCGCCTGTCGATCTCGCCCGTGGACCTGGACGCGGAGCGTGTGGGCGCGATCCGGGAGCGAATCCCCGAGGCGATGTACGAAACGTCGAAGCGCACGCTGTCGCTGCGGGTGCCCGACGAGCCCGCTCCACGCCTGGCCGCGCTCCTCGGGCTGGTCGAGTCTTTATCCGGCGCTCAGCCTGCGCTGGTCGAATCCCGATAGGTTTCCGCGCCGATGCCTAGAGGGTCGAAGAGGACAGCTGGAATCGCGTTCGCCGTGCTGCTCGCCGGCGTCATCGTGCTGGTCGCCGCGACGAGCGGGATCGGCAAGCCGTCCCTGCCCGAGGACGACCTCGTCGCGTTCGTCGACGAGGCGCCCGACGGCGAGATCACGCAGGACGAGTTCGACCTCGCGCTCGAACAGGCGGCGGCCCGTCAGCAGGTCCCGGAGGTCCCGCCGGCGGGCACGCCTCAGTACGACGCGCTGCTGGAGACGGCGATGGCAGACCTCCTGCTCTCTCGCTGGGTGGCCGGCGAGGCCGAGAGCCTGGGCATCGAGGCCTCCGACCGCGAGATCGACCAGGAGCTCGAGACGATCATCAACGATCAGTTCGGCGGCCAGAAGCAGTTCGACCGGTTCCTCGAGCAGTCCGCGTTCTCCGATGAGGACGCGCGCGAAAGGGTGCGGCTGCAGCTGCTCTCGCAGCGCATCCAGGAGAACATCGTCGGCACCGAGCCCCCGGACATCCCGGACGAGGAGGTCGAGGACTTCTACAACGAGAACATCGAGCAGTTCCAGACGCCCGAGACCCGCGACGTCCGCACGATCCTGACCCAGGACGAGGCCGACGCCCAGGAGGCGTTCGACCAGCTCTCCGACGACGACTCGCCGGCGAGCTGGAAGGAGGTCGCGAAGGAGTTCTCGACCGACGAGGCCACCGCCGACCTCGGTGGACTCCGCCAGGGCGTCGCCGAGGGCCAGAGCGAGCCTCAGCTCGACGAGGCCATCTTCAGCGCACCGGAGGGCGAGTTGGTCGGGCCGATCCAGGCGGACGCCGGCTTCTACGTCCTCCAGGTGGATGCCATTAACGAGGCGGCCACCCAGCCGCTGGACGAGCAGACGCGCGGGCAGATCGTGCAGACGCTCGCCAGCGAGCAGCAGCAGGAGACCGCCGCGGCGTTCCAGACCGACTTTCTCGAGAAGTGGCAGGCGCTGACGGTTTGCAACGAGGATTACGCGATCGACCGCTGCAGCAATGCCCCGGCACCGCCCGACGCCTGCCAGGGCGACGATGACGGCGAGGAGCAGGCCGTCGATCCGGTCACGGGGCAGCCGACCGAGGGCTGCCCGGCGCCCGTTCCCTCGTTCCGGCCGGTCCCGCCGTCTCAGGCCGGGGATTCGGCGGCCACCGGCCTTCCGCAGGGCCCGCAGGGCCTGGCGCCGCCGGTCCCCGCGCTTCCGCCTGGCACGCAGACGATCCCGGGCGCACCTCCGGGAACGGTTCCGCCGGGCACCGCGGCGCCGCCCGGCACCGCGCCTCCCGCCGCGCCGCCCGGCACGCCCCAGGGCGGGCCGCCTCCGGCCGCCCCGTGAGATCCAGTGGGAGCGGCGGCGACGCCGCTCCCGCGCTCGCCCGGCTGGACGAGATCACCCGCCGCCTGCGCGTCGAGTGCCCCTGGGACCGGGAGCAGGACGAGCGCTCGATCGTGCCCCACACGGTCGAGGAGGCCTACGAGCTCGCCGACGCCGCCGCGGAGGGCGACGACGAGAAGCTGCTCGACGAGCTCGGCGACGTGCTCTTCCAGGTCCACTTCCTCGCGCTGCTCCTCGAGGAGCGCGGCGCCGGCGACCTCGCGCGCGTCGCCGAGGGCATGACCGCGAAGCTGATCCGCCGCCACCCGCACGTCTTCGAGGAGAGCGAGGCCCGCGAGCTCCTCGCCGGCAGGGACCCCGAAACGGGGCGGGAGGTGCTGGCCAACTGGGACCGGATCAAGCGCGAGGTCGAGGGCCGCGGCGCCGACGATCCGTTCGGCGACGTGCCGGAGAACCTGCCCGGACTGCTGTACGCGCGGAAGCTCCTGCGGCGCGCTGACCCCGACGCCGGTGGCACCCGCATCCCGGACGACGAAGCGCGCGAGCGAGCTGAGGCCTGGCTGGGCGACCTGTTGTTGGAGCTGGTGCGAATCGGGCGTCGGCTGGGCGTCGACCCCGAGTTGGCCGTGCGCGCGGCGGCGCGCCGGGCCGTCCTGCCAGAATGACCCGCCCGCTTCTCCCGTCACCAGTCGCCTGAACCATGGCCCAGATCGAACGCATCCACGCGCGCCAGATCCTCGACTCGCGGGGCAATCCCACGGTCGAGGTTGAGGTCGCGCTCGTCTCGGGCGCCACCGGGCGCGCCGCGGTGCCGTCCGGCGCCTCGACCGGCGAGTTCGAGGCGGCCGAGCTTCGCGACGGCGGGGACAAGTGGGCGGGCAAGGGCGTGACGCGAGCCGTCGCGCACGCGAACCGCGACCTCGCCCGGGCGCTCCAGGGCGCCGACGCCGCCGACCAAGCCGCGCTCGACGACGCGATGATCGAGCTTGACGGCACTCCGAACAAGTCGCGGCTCGGCGCGAACGCGATCCTCGGCGTTTCCCTCGCGGCGGCGCACGCGTCGGCCGCCGACGCCGGCCTGCCGCTCTACCGCTACGTCGCGGGCCTGGCGGGCGAAGCGGACCCCGCGCTGCTGCCGGTGCCGATGATGAACGTCCTGAACGGGGGCGCGCACGCCGACAACTCGGTCGACTTCCAGGAGTTCATGGTGGTCCCGGCCGGCGCGCCGAGCTTCGCCGAGGGGCTGCGGGTCGGAACCGAGGTCTTCCACGCGCTCAAGCGGACGCTGAGCGAGAAGGGGCTAGCCACCGCCGTCGGCGACGAGGGCGGGTTCGCGCCCGACCTCGAGTCGAACGAGGCTGCGCTGGAGGCGCTGGTCGCGGCGATCGAGGCAGCCGGCTACGCGCCGGGCGAGGACGTCTTCATCGCCCTCGATCCGGCCACGAGCGAGATCCACTCGGACAGCGGCTACGTGCTCGAGCACGAGAACCGCACGCTGACGGCGGACGAGCTCTCGGCGTACTGGCAGAGTGCGTGCGAGCGCTTCCCGATCGTCTCGATCGAGGACGGGATGGACGAGGAGGACTGGGACGGCTGGAAGGTGCTGACGGACGGCATCGGCTCCACCTGCCAGCTCGTCGGCGATGACCTGTTCGTCACCAACCCCGAGCGGCTTCAGCGCGGCATCGACGCCGGAGTCGCCAACTCGATCCTCATCAAGGTGAACCAGATCGGCACGCTCACCGAGACACTCGAGGCGATCAGGATCGCGCGCGAGGCGGGCTACACGGCGGTCATGTCGCACCGCTCGGGCGAGACCGAGGACACCACAATCGCCGACCTCGCGGTGGCGACCGGCGTCGGTCAGATCAAGACCGGGGCGCCGTCACGGTCCGATCGCGTCGCGAAGTACAACCAGCTGCTTCGGATCGAGGAAGAGCTCGGGCACGGCGCTCGTTACCTGGGCAAGTCGGCATTCGCCGGAAGGTAGAACGCCCTCGGCGTTGAAGCGATGATGCGTGAGCGCTCGCGCATACCGAGTCGCACCGCGCAGGCGGACCGCGGGACGGCCGCGCTCGCGCGTGGACTGGGAGCGGCTGGGCCGGATCTCGCTGGTGCTGGTCCTGTTCGCGATCCTCGTGCTCTACGTGAACCCGGTCGTGAACTTCATCGACGCCTGGCGCGACTCCGGCGCGGAGAGCGAGCAGCTCGCGGAGCTGAAGGCGGAGAACGGCGAGCTGCGCGAGCAGGCGGCGACCCTGGACGCGTCCGACGCTGCCGAGCGCGGCGCCCGGATTCAGGGGATGGTCATGCCCGACGAGCGGTCGGTTGTGATCTGCCCGCCCGAGGGCTGCGAGCGCGACGGCTGACATCCCGGCGCAGGCGCAGGCGATGAGCGCCGACTTCGCCTCATACGAGCGCACCCTCGGCGTCCTCGACTATCTCGCCGGCGCGGCCTGGCTGGCGGTGGTGGCGCTGGCTCTGGGATACGCGTCGGTTCGCATCCGCCGCGCGCTGCTGGGCGGCTGGTCGGGACCCCCGGCGCTGGTCGCCGAGGCCGTCATCGGGCTGACCCTGGCGATAGTGCTGGCCCAGGTCCTCGGCACGTTCGGCCTGTTCACCGAAGCCGCCTACCCGATCGCCTGCGTCCTGGCGGCCGCGGGTGCGTTGCTGATCCCCGCTCGCGCCGGCGAGGGGCCGCCCGCGCCGACTGGCCACCGGTACGGGATGTACGTCGTCGCGGTCGTCACCGCAGCGGTCTTCGCCGGCTGGGCGATCCCGACGCTCACGGGGATCGCCGGCGGCATGGGCCGCGCGGATTCGCTCTGGTACCACATGCCGCTCGCATCCCGGTTCGTCGAGACCGGCTCGCTGGGCGACCTCGACTTCTTCGACCCGATCTTCTTCGCGAGCTTCTACCCGGGGAACTCCGAGGTCATCCATGCGATCCCGATCCTGGCGTTCACGCGCGACTTCCTCTCGCCGCTGCTCAACCTCGGGTTCCTCGGCCTCGGGCTGCTGGCGGGGTGGTCGATCGGGCGGCCGTACGGCGTAGCGCCGCAGGCGCTGCTCGGCGCGGCCGTGGTGCTCGGCGCCGAGACGATGACCGACTTCCAGGCTGGAGAGGCGCTGAATGACATCGTGGGGGTGGCGGCGCTGCTGTGCGCGGCCGCCTTGCTGGTGAACGGCTACGCAAGTCGTCAGTCTGCAGTCGTCGGTCGTCAGGGCGAGGGCTTGGGCCGTTCGATTGGGCTTGGGGCACTGGCGGTGGCCGGGTTGGCAGCGGGATTGGCCGCCGGGACGAAGCTGTCGTTCCTCGCGCCGGTGGCTCTGCTGACGATCGCGGTGGTCGTGATCGCTCCGCGCGGCGAACGCCTGCGGGCGACGGCTTCCTGGTCGCTGCCGATGGTGCTGGCCGGGGGGTACTGGTACATCCGGAACCTCGTTCATGTCGGGAATCCGCTCCCGTTCACCAAATGGGGGCCACTCGATTTGCCATCGCCGGAGCGGGCGTTCGAGCTTCGGCCAGGCCACTCCGTTGCCCACTACTGGAACGACTTCGACGTCTGGACCGACTGGTTCTTCAAGTACCTCGCCGAGGAGCTGGGGCCGTTCTGGCCGCTGGTGGTACTCGGCACCGTCGCGGGCGGTGCCTACGCGCTCTGGAAGGGGCGGGAGCCGGTCCTGCGCGCCCTGGGCGCGGTCGCCCTCCTGACCGCGATCGCGTACGTATTCACGCCGCTCACCGCCGGGGGCGAGGAGGGCGAGCCGATCGCCTTCGAGTGGAACATCCGCTATCTGGCGCCGGCCGTCGCGATCGGCCTGGCGATCCTGCCGTGCCTGCCGGCCCTGAGATCGACCGAGCGCAGCCGCACGGTCACGCTCGCGGGCCTGGGCGGGCTCGCGCTGCTGACCACCCTGACCATCGTCCAGTGGCCCGAGGGCGGCCACACGAAGGGCGGGATCGCGGCCGGGCTGCTCGTGCTGGGGCTGTTCGCGGCGGCAGGATTCCTGGTCTCTCGCGGGCGCCTCGGCCCGGCAGCGACGCCGCGTTCGGTGCTCGCGATCGGCGCCGTCGTGGCGCTGGGCGCCGTCGTTGCCGGCTTCCTGATTCAGCGCCACTACCTGGAGCGCCGCTACGAGAACCTGAGCCCCGAGCTGAATATCGCCGAGGTCGTGCGGGACGCACAGGATCTGCGCGACGCGCGGATCGCGATCTCAGGCGTGCGCGGCGTGTTCAACCAATACGCGTTCTCCGGCACGGACCTCTCGAACCACGTGCAGTGGCTGGGGATCGAGGGCGAGGACGGCGCCTACCTGCGGATTCCCGATTGCGAGACGTGGCGCGAGGAGGTGAACGCGGGCGAGTACGACTACGTGGTGACGATGTACGACCCGTATCTGCCGGGCGCCCTCACCGACACCAAGGAGGGGCTCTGGACCCGCGAGGACCCCGGCGCCGAGGAGGTCCTGCGCGACGGCCCGGTCAGCCTCTTCCGGGTGAACGAGCCGCTCGATCCGGAGGCGTGCGGCGACCTCCCGGACCTCGAGCCCGACGAGCTCGACGGCGACTCCGTCCAGCCCGGGTCGCTCGCGAACCAACCTCCGCCTGGATCGGGGTCGTAGCGATGATTGGGATTCTCGTCAGCGCGCTTCTGATGGTGGTGGCGTCGGTCGTCATCGGCCGCACGGCGATGCTCCTCGCCGGCTGGCGGCGGCCCGAGTGGCTGGCCGGCGCGGTCGGCCTCGCCGTGCTGGTGGTGCTGGCCCCGTTCCTCGTCCGCCTCCCGGGGCGCGGCCTGACCGCCGCGATCCTGCTCGCGCTGCTGACGATCGCGTGCGCGGTGGTGACCCGGCGTGCGGTGCCGCGACGCCGGGGAGGGCGCGGCGAGGGCGGGGACGCGACTCCCCCTCCCAGAGCGCAGCACACGGTCGCGATCGCCGTTGTGGTCGCCGCGATCGCGCTCGCCTGCCTGCCGTTCCTGTTCAACGAGCGGACGGGCGTGCTCGGCGAGGGGATCTACACGAACGACCAGGCGGCGCAGCTCTACTGGGCCGACTGGCTGGCGGACGGCTTCGGCCCGCAGCCCCAGGCGGTCGAGTTCGGCTACCCGGTGGGCCCGCAGGCGCTCGTCGCGGCCGTCTCGGAGGGCACCGGGATCGACCTCGTGGGCGTGTTCAACGGGCTCCTGGTCGCGATCCCCGCGCTGACAGCGCTCGTTGCGCTCGGTGCCCTGGTGGCGCTGCCGCCGTGGCGGCGCGGCGTGGCGGCGGTGCTGACCGGCCTGCCGTTCCTGGGAGCCTCGTTCCTGGCCCAATCAGGGTTCAAGGAGACGGCGATGGCGCTGTTCGTCGTCGGATTGGCCGTGACGCTGCATCTGGCGACCCGGAGGCGGGACGAGCAGCGCGAGGTCCCGCCGGCCCGCGCGGTCGTCGCCGTCCTGGCGCTGCTGGCGGCGGCGTCGGTGTTCACGTTCTCGGTGCCGGGCGCGGCGTGGTTCGCGATCGCGATTCCGGTCTGGGCGATCCTGTGGCTCGGCTTCGAGTCCACGGTGACGATGGCGGACGTCCGCGAGGCCTCGGGTCGCCACCGCCGCCTGCTGATCGCGGGCGCCATCGCCCTGATCGCCCTCGCCGCCATCGCGCTCGGACCCGCCGGCGGGTTCATCGAGAAGATCGACGATGTCCAGGAGTCGAGCGGGCGGCTCTCCTCGCCGGTCTTCCCGGGCGAGGCGCTCGGCATCTGGCCCGAGGGCGACTTCAGGATCGTCCGCGGCGAGGTGGACGGGGCGCTCCTGGCGGCGGGCTTCGCCGGGCTCTGCGCCCTCGCCGCCGTGATCGCCCTGATCCGCCGGCGTGAGTGGGCGTTCGTGGCGACCCTCGCGGCCGCTGCCTTCGTGTACGTGCTTTCCAGGCTCTTCGCGCAAATCCACGTGGAGGCAAAGGCGCTGGCCGTCCTGGCGCCCCTGGTGATGCTGGTGACGCTGCGGTGGCTCCTCGGCCCGGACGAGCGGTCCGGGCCGAACGTCCTTCGGCTCGCAGTCGGGAGCCTGTTCGCGGCGCTCGCGCTCGGCTCCACGTTCCTCGCCCTCCGCGATGCGCCGGTCGGTTTCGACGAGCGCCAGCGCGACCTCGAGGTCCTCGCCGAGCGGATCGGGCCGGACGACGACGTCGTCTTCCTCGGCGTGGACCGGTTCGCCGGCTACTACCTGCGCGGCACGCTGGCGCGCAGCCCCGGCGGCTACGTCCCGGCCGAGATCGGCGGCCGGACGGCGAAGACCTGGCAGCAGGGCCAACAGCTCGACTTCGACAATCTCGACTCGACGAAGCTGAACCGGCAGCAATTCGCGATCACGACCGCCTCCGGCTACCAGTCGACGCCGCCGCCGAATTGGGAGGAGGTCGCGCGCGAGGGCGACTACGTGCTGTGGAGGCGCAAGGGTCAGAGCGACGACTACGAGATCCTGCCCGAGGAGGGCGGGGTGTCACCCGATGCCGGTAACCCCGGGGCGCGCCTCGACTGCGAGCTGGAGCACACGGAGGTCGTCGCCGAGGATGGAACCGCCATCGTCCTCCAGGATCCCGTAACCGGGGAGCAGACGGACTGGTCGCCCGGCTTCCAGCTCGAATCGCCGGCGACCGCGATCCAGACGCTGGACGCGCCGGCGGGCGACTGGCAGCTGTCGCTCCAATACCACTCGCAGGTGCCGCTCACCGTAAGCGTCGACGGGGAGGAGGCGGCCGAGCTCCCGGCGTCCCTCGAGGGCTTCTACCTCACCGGCGCCGGACGCGGAGCGTTCTGGCCGGCCGGCGAGGTGGCGACCGAGGATGGGCAGGTCGAGATCGAGGTCGAGGCGAGTGAGCCCAGCGGCGTGCAGGACGCGCTTGGCGTCGAGCGCCGCGTCTGGCTCGGCCGAGTTGCCCTGAGCTCGGACATTCCGGCTCGGATCGCTCCCCTGGACGAGGCCTGCGGCCGGTACGTGGACCACTACACGCGGTCGGGGCCGGAGAGCTAGCTCCTAGACTTGCCCGCCGTGGCGCGCTTCGAGAAGCTCAAGAAGGCCCTCTCAGGCTCCGGGAACGGCGCCTCGGATCGCGCTCCGGCGCCCTTCGTCGTGGGCGCTCCGCGCTCCGGCACCACGATGCTCCGCCTGATGCTCGACGCGCACCCGGACCTGGCGATCCCGCCCGAGACCTACTTCATCACCAAGGCGCAGAAGACTTGGCGGGCGGCGAAGCGCAAGCCGGGAGAGGATCAGGTCGAGGCGTTCATCGAGTCGGTCACCGGCCACAAGCGCTGGCCGGACTTCCACCTCGACGCCCACGAGTTTGCGGCACGCGTGCGCGACCGCAAGCCGAAGCAGCTCGGCGCCGGGGTGCGGGTCTTCTACGAGATGTATGCGGAGAAGATCGACAAGCCGCGCTGGGGCGACAAGACCCCGTTCTACGTCCGCAAGATGGACGTGATCCAGAAGGTGTTGCCGGAGGCCCGCTTCATCCACCTGATCCGTGACGGGCGGGCCGTCGCGCTGTCGATCAAGGACCTCTGGTTCGGCCCGGACACGATCTCCGAATGCGCCGAGTTCTGGGTCGCCCGGCTCGACGAGGCCCGCGAGCAAGCCCAGGACCTCCTCCACTACCAGGAGGTCATCTACGAGGACCTCGTCCGCGATCCCGAGCCGAACCTCCGCAGGATCGCCGAGTTCATCGACGTCCCGTTCGACGACCGGATGGTCCGTTACTACGAGAACGTCGACGAGCGAATTGCGGTCGAGACGCCGCCCGAAGAGGTCGCTCCGGACGGTCGCATCGTCTCGACCGAGGAGCGGATGAAGATCATGGAGAACCTCAAGCGCCCGCCCGACCCGACCCGGATCGACCGCTGGCGCGAGCAGATGAGCACCGAGGACATCGCCACCTTCGAATCGATCGCCGGCGACCGCCTGCGCGAGCTGGGCTACCCCGTCGGGTAGCCCCGCCGGCGACGCATCAGTTCGTCCACGGGATCCGTGAGTACGGGTCCGTCGGCTTGTCGATCGCCGTGACGTCGAAGCCGAGGCCGCGCCACTGGCGGTCGGAGCGGAAGAGGAAGTAGTCGACCTGGGGGCGCCAGGTGTGGTCGACACCGTGGCGGTTCAGGATGTAACCGTGCGGGGGGATCCGGCGGATTGGACGGCCGGCGCCCGTAAAACGGCGGATCAGGTGGAGATCCTCGCCGCGCGAGCGCTGCGGCCAGCCGCCAACTGCCTCTAGGGGCTCCTTGACCGCCATCATGCCGCCGCCGGCCATTCGCGTGTCCACGTCCTGGGAGATCTGGCGGAGGGTGACGTCGATCTCCTCGAGATAGACGAACTCTGCCGCCTTCCCCACCAAATCCGCCCCCGAGTACTCGAGCGCCAGGACCAGGTCCCAGAGGTGCTCGGTCGAGTAGTAGTCGTCGTCGTCCATCTTGGTCACGAGCTCGCCGTTCGCGGTCGCGACCCCGGCGTTGAGCGCGTCGCCGAGGGTGAGCTCGCCGTCGACCCGGATCACCTGGCACTCGCCGGGGTAGAGCGAGCGGACCCGCTCCGAGGTCCCTGCCGCGAACTCGTCGCCGTGCAGGCAGACGACGAGCTCGCGCGGCTCGTAGTTCTGCCGCGCGACCTGGGCGATGCCGTGCTCGAGCCAGCTCTCCCTGCGGGTCGAGAGGACCACCGAGACCATCGGGCGGCCCGGGACCTCGATCCCGAGCGCGGCGGCGATCTGGCGCCAGCGGGCCACGGCCGAGTGCTCGCGAAGCGCCGCCCGCCTGAGCGCGACCGAGGCCCGCTCGCGGAGGTCGAGGTCGGCGAGGTCGCGGGCCCGCAGCGGGCGCAAGAGCGCGGTCAGCTCGCCTCCGAGGAGCTCGGCGAGCGAATCCGAGATCTCCTCGGCGCAGACCGGGACCCCGGCCGCGCAGAGCTTCGCGATCCAGCCCGCGCGCTCGAACTCGGAGGCGTGGAAGGCGGGGTGGTCGAGGACGCCGAGGCGTCGGTGCAGGACCTCGAGCAGCTCGTCGTGGGCGTCCAGGTCACGGCCGGTCACGACGCCGTGCGGAAGGTTGAGATCGGCCAACTCGGCCGGGGTCCGCAGCGAAACCGGGTCGAAGCGGGCGGCGCCGCGAAGCATCGCGAAGGACGGCTCGAGGCCCGCTGAGGAGACGTCGTCGTCGAGCGCGGCGAGAAAGCCTGCGACCCCGGCGGCCGCGAACGGATCCGGGTTGAACGTCGAGATGTCCACGGCCGGCGCGGCGGTGAGCCCGGCGCCCGAACCAGGCAGGCCGGTTTCGACGTCGGCGAGCCCGGCCCACGCGGGCTGCTCGCCGTCCCGGCGGAGGCCGACCACCGGCACATCGTGCGAGCGCGCCGACTCGCAGACGCCGCGGAGGCCCGCGCCGTCCAGTCCAGGGCCCGGGCGGTCGACGACGAGGGCATCGAGCGCGTCGATGCCGTGTCGAGCGTCCGAGCGGTGCCCCCGATGGTGTTGGCCGAGCGGAACGGGCGTGACCGCCGAGGAAAGCCCGCCCGTGATGGCCTCGCCGGCGAAGCCGACCGTGAGCGGGAGCGGCCGTGCCGGCAGCGACCGGCCGCTTGGCGCTTGTTCGCGGATGGCTGTCGGCGTCGGCTCCATGAGGCTCGCGAAGGTTACGATCCCGCATCCGATGGAGGCAAAGCAGGAAGACCCAACGCAGCCGACCGCGATCGTCGTGATCGAGCCGGGGCGCGCGCCCACAGGCGTCGTCCTCGGCGCCGTGGATGCAGCGCTCCGATCGGACCTTCCCGGTTTGGCGGTCTGGATCGACCTGTCGCCCGACGACCCGCGCAGCGACCCGCTGCAGACGCTATGCGGCTCGGACGCGCGCGTGGTGATCGGAGCCGAGGCCCCGTCGGCGCCAATCGTGTTCGAGATGCCGGCCCGCGCCCGCCCCGAGCCCCGGACGCTGGCCGCGATCGCGGCGCTGCTGGAGGACGGGGGTGGGGGTTCGATCGAGGTCGCCATGCCGGGGCGCTGGCCCGGCCTGGCCGGGCTCGGCGGCCACGGCAAGCTCCGTGCCCGGGGAACCGGGTCCGGGGCCACGACGGTCCGCCCGGCCGCGGTCGGCCTGCGGTCCACCGCCTCGCACAGCGAGCCGGGCCCGCCGCCGAACGGCGACCTCGCGTCCGAGCGCGCCGAGCACCTGCGCCACCGCGCGCGCTCGGCGACGATGCGCGCCCGCATGGACCGCAACGCCCACCGCCTCTCGCGCGAGCGGCTGCAGACTCGCCACGAACGCGCCCGCCTGCGCCTCGCCGAGCAGCGTCTCGGCGCCACCGGCGCCGGCGAATGGATGCGCTGGCGCTCGCGCAACGTCGCGCGACGGGCCGCCGGGCTGCCCGCGGCTGCGTCCTCGGCGACACGGTCAGCCCGCTCGTTCGTGCGCCGCGCCCGTCGCTACGCCGTCGACCGCGTCCGCACTCGCAAGCTCGAGAGCTGAGAAGAAGGTCCGACACCGCTACGGCTCGATCGCCGTCTCGTCGAAGCGCAGGCCGCGCCATTCGCGCTGGGACTGGATCAGGAAGTAGTCCACGTACGTGTTCCAGGTGTGGCCCTGGCCGTGGCGGTTCAGGATGTAGCCGAAGCCGTGGGTGCGATACGTGCCGCGCCCGGCCTTCTTGAAGTTGCGAACGATCCAGGTGTCCTCGCCGCGCGATCGCGACGGCCAGCCGCCGATCTCCTGGAGGGGCGCCTTGCGAGCCATCATCGCCCCGCCGGCGAGCCGCGGATGGTCGGATTCGCCGTCGCCCATGAATCTGCGCATCGTCAGGTCGATCCACTGCAGGTACACGAACTCGGCGCCCTTCCCCACCAAATCCGCCCCCGAGTACTCGAGCGCCAGGACCAGGTCCCAGAGGTGCTCGGTCGAGTAGTAGTCGTCGTCGTCCATCTTGGTCACGAGCTCGCCGTTCGCGGTCGCGACCCCGGCGTTGAGCGCGTCGCCGAGGGTGAGCTCGCCGTCGACCCGGATCACCTGGCACTCGCCGGGGTAGAGCGAGCGGACCCGCTCCGAGGTCCCTGCCGCGAACTCGTCGCCGTGCAGGCAGACGACGAGCTCGCGCGGCTCGTAGTTCTGCCGCGCGACCTGGGCGATGCCGTGCTCGAGCCAGCTCTCCCTGCGGGTCGAGAGGACCACCGAGACCATCGGGCGGCCCGGGACCTCGATCCCGAGCGCGGCGGCGATCTGGCGCCAGCGGGCCACGGCCGAGTGCTCGCGAAGCGCCGCCCGCCTGAGCGCGACCGAGGCCCGCTCGCGGAGGTCGAGGTCGGCGAGGTCGCGGGCCCGCAGCGGGCGCAAGAGCGCGGTCAGCTCGCCTCCGAGGAGCTCGGCGAGCGAATCCGAGATCTCCTCGGCGCAGACCGGGACCCCGGCCGCGCAGAGCTTCGCGATCCAGCCCGCGCGCTCGAACTCGGAGGCGTGGAAGGCGGGGTGGTCGAGGACGCCGAGATGCTCCTGGGCCCGGCGCACGACGTGCGCCGCATCGATCTGCGGCCCAAGACCGGCACGCCTGGCACCCGCCGGCAGCGGCGGCAGCTCGGCTCCCTCGGGGGCGAGCACGGTGACCGGCTCGCCGCGCGCGGCCGTCGCGATCAGCTCGAATCCGGGCTCGAACCCCCCGCCGGCCCGGGTGATCACGGCGGCCAGCCCGGCAACGCCGGCGTCGCGGAAGCCGGTGGGGTTGAAGGAGGATGGGTCGAGCGGAGGCGCCCAGGCATCGGCGCCGAGTACCACGACGGGGGTGCCGGCTGCCCGCGCGGCATCCGCCACGGAGTCGAGCCCCGGTGCGTCCGGCTCGAGTACCAGCGCGTCGAGCCCTTCGATCGCGCCCGGATCGGCCGCCACGGCCGTCACCGCGCCGTCCAGGAAATCGCGACTTCGAGGGCCGGTGTAGCCGATCCGCAAGGGCAGGGGCTCGCCCAGCATCAGTCGTCGCGCATGAGTCACGGTCTCGCTCACGGGCCGAAACTGTAGAACGGTTCCAAATAGAGTCCGCGCGGTGAAGGCACCCCCGGCCGAGGTCACCCAGGGCCTGTGGCGCGACATCGAGGTCGCGGAGCTCGGTGAGCTCGACGCGCAGGCGCGCATCTCCGTGCTTCTCGACGGCGATGTCGCCGCCGACGCGCTCGCCGCCCAGACCTACCCGGCGGGGCTGATCGACGTCGTGGCCGGGGACGAGCCGGAGGGCGACGTCGTGATCGCCCTCCCGTCCGGGGCCGTGCCCGCACCCGAGTTCGTCGAGGCGCACGCCCGCTGGCACCACGTGGCCGGCGACATCGTGAGCCTGGGCCCCGTGGCTCCGGCGCATGCCGAGGCGGACGCCCAGCTCGGTCTCGTCCGCGACCTCACGCGCGACCTCACGGACCTCGGCGGGGGGTACCACCTGGCTGCGGCCGACGGCACGATCGCGGTCAGCCGCGAGCTCTACGACGAGGCGGGCGGCCGCGGCACGGCCGCTCCGGAGCTGTGGCGCTTGGACCTCCTGTACCGCCTGCACTGCGCCGGCGCCGTGTTCACGGTCGAGTCCGCGGCACGCGCGAGAGGCGTTCCCGGCGGCCTCGCGCGCACCGTCGCCCAGGCGGTGCAATCCGGCACGATGCTGGAGCTCGAGCTTCCCGAAGCCGCAGCGCTGGTGGCGCTGCCGCCGTTTCGCGAGCAGGGTTCGGCCCGCCGCCACACCCGCCCCGCGATCGTCGTGAATCTGCGCGTGGACGAGAAGACTCAGCCCGATGAGGCGCTCGCGACGATCGCCGGCGCCCTCGGCGGGCGGCTCGGCGACCTCGAGCTCCGGGTGCAGGCCGACGACGGCCATCCGGCGCACCAGGCGGTCGCCGAAGCCGTGGCCGGCGATCCCCGGGCGTCCCTCGAGGGGACCTCCCTCGATGAGGCGTGCGACGTGCCCTTCCAGGTCACCGTCCCGCCGGTTGCGGCACTTGATCCGCGCACGTTGGCGGACCTGCACGAGCTGGCCCTTGGCGAGGACGCGGGCGCCCTGCACGTGACGGTGCCCGGGGCCGCGCCGGAGGACGCGATGATCGAGGTCGTGGCCACCGCGGCGTGGCGGCGCTCCCGGCGGCTCGCGGCCGAGACGGGGGAGGATCCCGAGGCGCTGCTCGGCCGCCTTTTCGGCGAGCGCTGGCTCAGCGGGGTGGAGGTATCCACGCGGCGACACGGAGTCGACGAGCCGCAGGTGACGGAGCACGGGCCGCTCGCCGCCGCCACCGACCTCGATCACGAGCGGAACGCCCACCTCCGGTTCCGCGCCCGCGCGAACGACCTTGCCGATCGCGCCTCGCTCCTCGCCCAGCGTACGCTCGCCGAGCGGCTCAGGGCGCGCGACGAGCGCCGTGCCGCCGAGCGGGCCGAATCCCGCCTCGACGAGACGTAGACAAGCCGGCTCAACAACGCCGGGGCTCGGCTTCGCCCTCCGGGGCTCCGCCTCGCTAGACCGACCAGCTCTCGAAGCGCCGGCCGGTGAGCTCGCGGAAGGCCGCGACGTCGTCACGGAGCAGGTCCTCGAGCTCCGCGCGCAGGGAGCGGTCGAGCTCGGGCTGCTCGTACGGCGAGGAGAACGGCCGGCGGTGCTTGACCTTGCGCCAGGTTCGGGGCGGAAGCCGCTTTGAGGCGACGACCCCGAGCCGGGTGCGGCGGCCGCGGCCCGCGGACTCGAGCCGCGGCTCGTTGAACGTCTTGCGCCAGAAGCCCTCGTCGACGCCCAGGAACCCGTAGACCCGCTCCATCGTGGGCCGGCGCTCGTGCAGCAGCTCATCCTGGTCGAGGAGCAGGATGCGCTCCATCGGATAGTGCTCGAGGAACTGCGAGAGCTGGAGAAAGTACTGCGACCGCGAGACGTAGGTCTCGCCCGGGGCGAGGACCGCCTCGCGCATCGGCCGGCTCTCGGCCCGGTTCGAGTACCGGTGCAGGTACCCGGCCCGCACCCGGTCGATCGGATCGCGGACCATGAAGATCAGCCTCGCGTCCGGGATCAGGCCCGCCATGCGCTCGGGGACGCCCTTCAGCTTGGGATACGCCGTGTAGTTGGGCGATGACTCGCCCAGGACGAGCGCCTCGTTGTCGAACCGCGCGCGGTACCAGTCGACGCCGCGGTCCCAGTTGAACTCCTCGATGAAGAAGTCGAGCTCCTTGGGCCGCGACATCGAGATCTGCGGGTGCCGCGCCAGATACGCGTGCAGCGCAGTGGTGCCGCATTTCTGCGACCCGATGATCACGAAATCGGGAAGGCCGCCGGCCATGGCGACGGGAGACGATAGCGTCGGCGCAATCCGGCGCCGTCGCTAACATCACGCCTCCTCCGTGGCCCACGAGATGCCACAAGTTGATGGCGTTCGCCATCGGTTTCAGGCCGCTGGCGGCCTCAACTTCCACGTCGCCGAGGCCGGCGAGGGCGAGCCGGTGCTGCTCCTGCACGGCTGGCCCCAGCACTGGTACTGCTGGCGGCTGGTGATTCCGGAGCTGGCGAAGCACTACCGGGTCCTGGCGATGGACCTGCGAGGCTTCGGCTGGACCGACATCGCCTGGGAAGGCCTCGACAAGGAGACGATGGCCGACGACGTGGCGAACGTGATGGAGGCGCTCGAAATCGACCGCGCGCGAATCGTCGGGCACGACTGGGGCGGTTGGATCGGCTATCTGCTCGCAATCCGGCGCCCCGAGCTGGTCGAGCGCCTGGTCGCGCTTTCGAGCCCGCCGCCTTTCGCGCCTCCCAGCCTGCGCGGCGTTTGGAACGCGCGTCGGTTCGCCTACCAGCTGCCGATCGCGTCGCCATTCGGCCCGCGCCTCATGCGCCGCCCGAGCTTCGTGGCCAGGAAGGTGAGGCGCTGGTCGCGCAACCGCGAGCACGTCCGCAACGACGTCCAGCGCCTCTACGGCCGCGACCTGCGCGCCTCAACCCGCGCACGCGCCGCCAGCCTGCTCTACCGCGAGTTCCTCCTGCGCGAGATGGGCCCCGTTCTCGCCGGCCGCTACCGCAAGCAGCGTCTCACCACCCCGACGCTTGTTTTGCACGGACAGCGCGACCCCATCCTTCCTCCCGTGTTCTTCGAAGGACATGATGAATACGCCGACCAAATGACGATCGAGATGATCCCAAAGACCGGCCACCTCCTCCCGGAGGAGGCGCCGGAGCTGGTTACCGAGCGCACGCTGGAGTTCTTCCGGACAAGCGCTCCCGAAGGGGCCGCTGTTACATGAGGGGAGCGGCCCCTTTCGGGGGCCGCGCGCGCGTGGTCGGGGCGGCGTGCGCCCTTGCCGTGCTGTGCGCGGCCCTGATGCTCGCCCGCGCCGAGCCGGGCGCCCTCGCGCAGGGCGGCGCGCAGCCCAACGTGATCGTGGTCCTGACCGACGACCAGCGTCGCGGAGACATGCTGGCGCTGCCGGAGACCAGGCGGCTCATCGGGCGGCGGGGCGTCACCTTCACCCGGTCGTGGGCGACCTTCCCGCTGTGCTGTCCCTCGCGCGCGACCAACCTCACCGGCCAGTACGCCCACAACCACAACGTGCTCTCGAACCACCCTCCGGACGGGGGGATCGGCCCGTTCGACGATTCCGCCACCACAGCGACGGCGCTGGACGATGCCGGCTACCGGACGGCGTTCATCGGCAAGTACCTGAACGGATACCAGGGCCTCGCGCAGCAGGATCCGCCCTACGTCCCGCCCGGCTGGGACCACTGGCTCGGCATGGCGGTTCCGGGCTTCATGTGGAGGTGGTCGCAGGTGGTGAACGGCGGGTTGCGCGAGTGGGGAGTCGATCACGAACACCGGGAGTACCAGACCGACGTGCTCGCGAGGCAGGCCCGGTCATTCGTCCGCTCGAGTGCGCAGGGCGTTGATCCGTTCTTCCTCACGATCGCGACTCTGGCGCCCCACGGGGAGCGCTTCCGCAGCGCTTTCCCCGTGAATCCCCGCCCGGCGCCGCGCCACCGCCATGCATATGACGATCAGCGCTTCCCGAGACCTGCGAGCTTCAACGAGCGCGACGTCTCGGACAAGCCAGCGTGGTTGCAGGAGAAACCGCGGCTCTCCGCTACCCTGCGAAGCCAGGTTAGGGCCCGTTATCGCGACCGCCTGAACAGTCTTGGCGCGGTCGACGACCTGGTAGCACGACTCGTCGAAACCTTGCGGGACGAGCGGGCCCTCCACAACACGATCGTGATCTTCACGTCCGACAACGGCTTTTTGCTGGGCGAGCACCGGCTCCGCGGCAAGGACTTGGCCTACAAGGAGGCCTCGCAGGTGCCCCTGCTCGCGCGCGGCCGTGGGCTCCCGAAGGGCGCGCGTGTGAGCGCACCGGTCGGGAACATCGACGTGGCCGCGACCATCTACGACGCGACCGGTGTCGAGCCGGCAGTCGAGCAGGATGGCGTCTCGCTGCTCGACGTCGCCGACGAGCCCCGCGCGTACAGGGATCGCGAGCTCCTGATCGAGACGACCCGGTCCATCGGGGTCCGGACGTCCAAGTTCCTCTACGTCGAGCACGACGGCGGCGACACCGAGCTGTACGACAGCCACGCGGATCCGTTTGAGCTGGACTCGGTCCACGCCGACCCCGCCTACGCGTCCGTCCGCTCGGAGCTCGCTCAGCGCCTCGACCAGCTCCGTGATTGCGAGGGCGACGAATGCCGCTGACCGCGGGCAAGGTGCGACTCGCCACGGTAGGCGTCCTGGCCGCCCTGGCCGCGTTGGCCGGCGCCCTGGGCGCCGGCGGTGGCGCGGCCCTCGCGGGCCCGGGCGACCCCCCGAACGTGGTGGTGGTCCTCACCGACGACCAGGATGCCGCCTCGCTCAAGGTCATGAAGGGGGTCAAGCGCAAGCTGGGCGATCGTGGAGCGACCTTCAAGAACGCCTTCGCCGTCTATCCGCTGTGCTGCCCCTCGCGCGCGACGCTCCTGACCGGCCAGTACCCGCACAACCACGGCGTGCTCAACAACGGGGGGCCGGACGGCGGCGTCGGTGCGTTCGACGAGTCCGTGACACTCGCGACCGCGCTCGAGGAGGCGGGCTACCGAACCGGGTACTTCGGCAAGTACCTGAACGGTTATCCGGCCCTGGCGCGCGAGGATCCCGAGAACGCGATCCCACCGGGCTGGGACCGCTGGTTCGGGATGGTCGACGCGGGCCAGTACGACTGGTCGCTGAATGCCAACGGGAATCTCCGCAGGTTCGGGCGCGAGCCCCGCGACTACCAGACGGATGTGCTCCGGAAGCTGGGTTCAGGCTTCATTCGCCAGCGCAGCGGCAGGAACAAGCCGCCCTTCTTCCTGATGGTCGGCACGAACGCCCCGCACGGCGAGAAGGGGCGCAAGTTCTCCGACCGCAACCCGCGCCCGGCCAAGCGCCACGTCGGCACCTTCGAATCCCTCCGTCTCCCGGACGTCCCGTCGTTCAACGAGGCTGATGTCTCCGACAAGCCCGGATTTCTCCGGGTGCCGAGGATCAAGGGCAAGGGCCGTCGGGAGTTGCGCGACCGCTACCGCGGGCGCCTCGAGAGCCTCCTGTCCGTGGACGAGATGGTCACGGGCCTGCTCGCCGACCTCCGCCGCCACAACGAGCTGCGAAACACGCTCTTCATCTTCACGTCGGACAACGGCTTCCTGCTGGGCGAGCACCGCCTGGAGCGCAAGCGCCTGCTGTATGAGGAGAGCGCACAAGTCCCGCTGGTCATGCGCGGGCCCGGGATCAACCGGGGTGCGGATCGCAAGCAGCTCGTCGGCAACATCGACCTCGCGCCCACGATCTACGACGCCACGGGGGTAAACCCGCCGAACTCGCTCGAGCCGGACGGGGTCTCGCTGCTGAACGTGGTCGATGATCCGGGCGCATTCGCGAACCGGGACCTCCTGCTCGAGAACTTCCACATCGGCTCGCGCGACGGAGTCGGCAAGGCGATCCGCACGCCGGAGGCAATCCTGATCGAGCAGCGCGTGGACGGGACGCCGCAGCACGAGCTGTACGACCTCGATCCGGACAGCGACGGCTACGACCCGTACGAGCTCGAAAACCAGTACGAGAACCCGGAATACTCGGGGCTCAGAGCGGACCTCGAGGACCGGTTGGACGAGGTTCGCAACTGTCAGGGGAATGAATGCTGAGGAGCAGGGCCTGGCTTGTGCCGGCAGTGCTGGGGGTCGCGGTCGGGCTTGCCCCGGATGCGAAGGCGGGACCGGCGCTCGACGTCGAGGCCAGGAACGCCAGCGGGGCCGCCGCGATCACCGGCTTCTCGCACACCTACGGGGTGACGGTCGCGGACTGGAACGACGACGGCTGGGACGACGCGCTCCTCAACAGGCACTACGAGTCGTTCCCCCGGCTGATGCTCAACGAGGGAGGCGAGTTCACCGACGTCACCGACGACGCCTTCGCGATGCATCCGCGCCGCCGCGACTACCACGGGTGCGCGACCGCGGACGTCGATCTGAACGGGCACCTCGACCTCTACTGCACGGCCGGCGGCAAGCACGGGGGCAACGGGGCGAATCGCAAGGAGCTCTGGCTGCAGGACGCGGACGGCTCGTTCACGGAACAGGCTCAGGACTGGGGCGTCCGCGACGAGTTCGGCCGCGGGCGCCAGGCCACGTTCATCGACGCGAACGGCGACGAGTTCCCCGATCTCTACGTCACGAACCAGCAGCCCCGAAAGGACGGGCTCCCCGGCCCGAACCGGCTGTTCTTGAACGTGGACGGAGAGGAGTTCCGCGGGGCGCCCGAGTACGGGGTGAACCGCCGCATCGGCGGCGGGGCAGTCCAGGCGATCGACTTCGACCTCGACGGGTGGGAGGACCTGTTCCTGTGCAGCCAGGACGGGATCCGGATCTTCCGTAACGTGGCCGGCCAGCGGTTTCAGGCCATCACCGGGCGCGCGGGGGCGAACGGACAGTGCAGGCACGCTGCGCTCGCGTTCCTGAACGGCGATGCCCGGCCCGACCTGGTGACGCTCGAAAAGGACCGCCTGCAGGTGACCCTCCACGGGTCGAAGGGCCACCTGCGCCGCAAGCCGGAGTTCGAACAGCGGATCACGCGGGCGCTGACGTTCGCGCTCGGCGACGTCAACCTCGACCAGGTTCCGGACATCTACGTCGTCCGCTCGTATCCCTTCGATCCGAGGCGTCCAGCCGACAACCAGCGGGATGCGAGCGACGTGATGCTCGCCTCGAACGGAACCGCCGGCAGGTTCGCGCGCCTCAAGGTCCCGCAGATCGCGAAGGGGATCGGCGAGTCGGTCACGGCGATCGACCACGACCAGAACGGGCTCAGCGACTTCATCGTCATGAACGGGCGCTTCGAGGCGCGCGGCCCGATCCGCCTGGTCGCCTTCTATCCGCAGGAGCCGTAGGGCTCAGCGGGGCGCGGGGGCCCAGTCCACGCCCTCGCGTTGGAGCTTGCGCAGGACGCGCCGATAGCGGCGGTCGACCCGGCGGGCGTCGGCGGGGGCCATCCGTTGCCGCCAGGCGCCCACGTGGGCGCGCTCGGCGGAGATCTCGCGGACGAAGTACTCGCGCATCGGGCCGGGGTCGGGGATCTCCAGGAAGCTCACCACGCGGGCGAAGGTGCGCTCGCGGTCGTGTGCCGTCAGGTCGTCGAGATGGACCGTGATCGCGCGCCCGTCCGGGAGGGAGCGCATCGCCGCGCCCGCGGCGCTCACCATCTCCTCCCACTTGGCCAGGGCCAGCATCGGGTCGTCGGTGAGGTCCACCTTCTTCAGCGTCCCGGCCACCACCGCGCGGCCGTCGCGGACCATGTTGATGAACCTGGCATCGGGAAAGAGCTCGAGCAGGAACGGCGCGTACTCGATCACCGGTCCCGTGATCTCCACCCATGCCTGCTTCCCGGCCTCCTTCGCGGCCGGGTCGAGGAGGCGGTGGACGAGTCTCCTGGAGGCGTCGATCGGGCCCTCCTCGAAGGCGGGCTCGAACTCAGCCAGCGCTGCCTCCAGCTGCTCCGGGGTGGCCACCCGCTTCAGGCCGTTGCGGCGGTTGGCGCCGCGCACGTACCAGCGACCGCGCATCTTCTCGAGGAACGCTTCCATCGACGTGTTTCCGGCGACCAGGTCCGGCAGGCCGCCGCGCCACGCGTGGAAGCGGACCTCGGTGGGAATCCAGTGGTAGCGCGGGTCGGCGTCGATCAGGCGGCCCATGACGTGCGTGCCCGAGCGCCCGACGCCGCCGACGAAGACGGGCTCCGGGAGCGACGCGGAGTCCGAAGGACGAAGCGGAGCATCGCCGTCGTTGAGGCGGCTTGTCTCGCTCACCGGCTGCCCGGCTCCGGCACCCAGTCGATCCCCTCGCGGCGGAGCCGGCGCACCAGCCGCCGATACCGGCGGTCGACCCAGCGCGCGTCCGCGGGCGCCATGCGCTCGCGCCAGGCGCCGACATGAGCCTTCTCGGGGCTGATCGTCTTATCGAAGTAATCGCGCATCGGCTTGGGGTCGTCGAGCTCGAGGTAGTCCACGAGGCGATCGAACTGGTGGTCGCGGTCGTGCGCCGTCAGGTCGTCCAGGAAGATCGTCAGGGCGGCGTCAGGGGGCATCTGGCGCAATGCAGCGTCGGAGCGGCGCACACGCATCGCCCAATGGCCGAATGCCTGCTCGAGGTCGTCGGTCATGTCGCGCTTCTTCAGGATGGCGGCCGTCACCGCGCGCCCGTCGCGCACCATGTGGATGAAGCGGGCTCGGGGGAACAGCTTCCGCAGGGTCGGCGCCATGCGGATGTTCGATCCGGACAGGTCGACCCAAGCCGGCTTCCCCGCGCGCTCGGCGCTTGGGTCGAGGATCTCGCGCACCAGCCGACGCCCGGAGTCCCACGGCTGCTCCGGGAAGCCGCTCCGGAAGCGCTCGACGGCGGCCTCGAGGTCCTCGCGATCCATGATCACCTGGAGCCCGCGGTGCTGCTGCATGCCCCGCTGCCACCACTGGCCGAGGACGCGCTCGCAGTAGGCGTCGAGATCGGTGTTGCCGTTCAGCAGATCCGTGAGTCCACCGGTGCCACAGTGGAAGCGCGACTCCACCGCAATCAGGTGATAGCGCGGGTGCGAGTTCAGGAGTCGGCCGATGGCGTGCGTGCCGCTGCGTGCGGACCCGCCCACGAAGACCGGCTCGGGGAAGTCCTGGCTCATGCCGACCGCTCCGGCGTCGGGATCCACGTGACTCCCTCGCGGCGCAGGCGGCGCAGCTCCCGCCTGTAGCGGCGGTCGATCCAGCGAGCATCGGCGGGCGCGACCCGTTCGCGCCATTCGCCGATGTGCGCCCGCTCCGCTCGGATCTCGTCGTCGAAGTAGTCGCGCATCTCGGTCGGGTCCTTGACCTCGAGAAATCGAACCACCCGGTCGAAGGTCGACTCGCGGTCGTTCGCCGCGAGGTCCTCGAGGCTGACGGTCAATGCGGATCCGGCCGGGAGGGCTTCCAGCGCCGTGTGCGAGCGCTCGATTCGCCGCAGCCAGTGGTCGAACGCCTGCTCCCGGTCGTCGCTCATATCGCGCTTTCGGAGGATGGCCGCGGTCACCGCCCGGCCGTCTCTGACCATGTTGATGAAGCGAGCATTTGGGAAGAGCTGCACCAGGACCGCGGCGTTCGGCAGGTTGGGGCCGGAGATATCGACCCAGCTCTCCTTGCCCGCGCGCGCGGCGCACGGATCGAGCACGGCCTGAACCAGCTCGCGCGCGGCCTCGCGCTGATCCCGGTCGAACGCCCTGCGAAAGCCGGCGACGGCCCGCTCCAGCGCCGGGCGCTCGATGACCCTGTGGAGCCCGGCGTCGTTCTTCAGCCCTCGCCGCCACCAGAAGCCGAGCACGCGCTCGCAGAAGGCGTCCAGGTCGGTTTCGCCCGCGAGCAGATCGGTCAGGCCGCCGCCCGCGCAGTGAAAGCGCGACTCCCAAACCAGGTGGTAGCGGGGATGCGCACCGACGAGGCCGCCGATCGCGTGGGAGCCGCTGCGCGCGGAGCCGCCCACGAAGACGGGCTCCGGGAAGTTTCGCGACGCAGGGCTCGGCGAACGCAGTGGGGCCCTCCCGTCGCCGAGGCGGGTGTTGGTGATGGCATCGCTCATGACGTTCGGGCGTCCGGTTCGGGCACCCAGGTTAGGCCCTGGCGTCGCAGCTTCCGGACGAGCCGCCGGTAGCGGCGGTCGACCCGGCGGGCGTCCGCGGGCGCCATTCGCTCGCGCCAGGCCCCGACGTGGGCGCGCTCCGCGGAGATCTCGCGCTCGAAGTACTCGCGCATGGGCTCTGGGTCGTCCAGTTCGAGGAACACCGCGAGGCGCTCGAACGAGCCTTCGCGGTGGTGAGCGGCGAGGTCCTCGAGGAATACCGAGAGCATGCTGTCGTCGCCCAGGGCCCGCCGGGACGACTCGGCCGCCCGGACCATGGCCTCCCAGCGCTCCAGCGCACGCGAGGGCTCGTCGGTCAGGTTCACCTTCTTGAGGGTGGCGGCGACGACGGCCCGCCCGTCACGGACCATGTTCACGAACCTGGCCCGCGGGAAGAGGCCGCGAAGGAAGCCCGCGTACTCGACCGTGCCGCCAGTCGCCTCGACCCATGAGAGCTTCCCGCGCTCGTCCGCTTCCTCGCCCAGGAGCGCGTCGATCAGTCCGCGGCTCGCGTCCGCAGGCGCTTGGGCGAAGCCCTGCTCGAACCGGCTGAGCGCCGCGTCGAACGTGTCGCGGCCGCAGATGCGGTGCAGGCCCTGACGCTGGTTCGCGCCGCGCTGCCACCAGCTCCCGCGCATGCGCTCGGCGAATTGGTCGAGGGTCGTTCGGCCGGCGCAGAGGTCGGGCAGCCCGCCTTCCCAGGCGTGGAAGCGCGCTTCGGTGCGCACCCTGTGGTAGCGCGGCCCGGCCCCGATCAGCCGGGCCATCACGTGCGTCCCGGAGCGCCCGACGCCGCCGACGAAGATGGGGTGGGGGAAGTCGAGCTCGGGCTCGGTCATGCGGCGAGCAAGGGTATTCGCAGGCCGCGTCCTCCTATCCTTGGCACCTTCATGGCCGCGGACAGCTCACAGCCGCGGCGAGACGGCCCCGCCCCGATCCTCTTCGTCGGCGGGACCGGACGCAGCGGCACGCACGTGGTCGCGAAGCTCGCCGCCCGGAACTCCAACTACCGCCTCGTCCAGGTCGAGTGTCGCTTCCACACGGACGACGAGGGGTTCCCGGGCCTCCTGGCCGGCGACGTCTCGAAACGCGCGTTCATAAAGAGGATGCGCGGGTTCTGGTGGAAGGGCTTCCAAACGGACCGCCTGCGCGGCCTCTACCGCGTCATTCCTCGCGAGCGCCTCGACGAAGCGCTCGAGGCATTCGAGGGGCGCTTCGACGATGACCGGGAGGGGGCGTGCCGGCAGCTCTTCCTCGACCTGCTGTGGCCGGTGACGACCGAGGGCCGCTCGGGCGAGGCGCAGGGCATCGTCGAGCAGAGCTGTGATGTCGTCGCGCAGGCGCCGACCCTGGTCACCCTCTTCCCCGAGGCCCGATTCGTCCATGTTGCACGCGACGGCCGCGACGCCTCGGCGTCGCGGGTTTCGCAAAGGCGCTGGCTCGTCTACCCCCGGACCCGCAAGCAGGGCCTGGAGTGGTGGGAGCGCCGGATCCGTGCCATCGACACGGGCTCGAAGGCGATCCCCGAGGGGGCGTTCCTCGAGGTGGGGCTCGACGACTTCCTCACCCGCGGCGCACGAAAGGAGTCGATCGAGGAGCTCGCCGACTTCGCCGGCGTCGGCGCCGGGATGCGGATGCGCCACTTCATGCGGCGCAGGATGAATCCGGACCGGGCGAACCGTGGCCGCTGGCGCCGTGGCCTCGAACCCGGCGAGCAGAAGAAGGTCGAGCGGGAGTACGCGACGGTCCTCGAACGGCTCGAGCGCGACGGGATCACCTGCGCTCCCATCCTGCGACGCGCCCTTGAGCGCGAGGGCGCCGAGGGCGCGGAGCCCGATGCCTGACCCGCGGCGAGTCCTGTTCGTCACCTCAAACGGAACCGGCCTCGGCCACCTCACCCGGTCGATGGCGATCGCCCGTCGCCTCGATCCGGAGGTCGAGCCGTTCGTCATCACCTTCTCCGCGGCTGCGCCCGTCGTCCGCGACGAGGGGTTCCCGGTCGAGTACATCGCGTCCTACGACCGGCCCGGGGCGGGAACCGACCTGAGCTGGACCTTTCGGGCGCGAGACCGGCTGCGCGTCGCGGTCGCCGAGATCGCGCCGGAGGTGGTGGTCTTCGACGGGACGCACCCGTACGAGCGCCTGCTGCCGGCGCTGCGTTCGACCGGAGCCGCGCTGGTGTGGTGTCGCAGGGCGATGTGGCGGGCTGACGCCGATACCGCGCCGCTGCACCGCACGCACCTGTTCGACGCGGTGCTCGAGCCCGGGGAACTGGAGCCCGCGACCGATGGAGGCCCGACGGCCGGACGCCGGGCCGAGGCGCACGCCGTGGATCCGATCGTGCTGCTCGACCGCTCGGAGCTCGACGGCCGTGCCGAGGCCGAGCGGGCGCTCGGCCTCGACCCGGAGAAGCGGCACGTGCTGGTGCAGCTCGGACAGGGCGCCGGGGTGCGCGAGGCGACGACCGCCTGCCTGCGCCGGTTGACCGCGACGCCGGGCGTCCAGGCGGCCGCACTCGCCTCGCACCTGTCGGCGCTGGACGAAGTGCCCGAGGGGGTCGTGCGATTGGACGCGACGTATCCGATCGCCCGCCGCTTCGCCGCCTTCGACGCCGCGGTTTCGGCCGCGGGCTACAACGCATTTCACGAGCTGACGAGTGCCCGGGTGCCGGTGCTGTTCGTGCCGATCGACCGCCAGACCGACGACCAAGCGGCGCGCGCCCGCGGCGCCGAGCGAGCGGGCACAGGGCTCGCGGTCAGTGGTCCGGCGGACCCGACCCTCGAGGCCCGGCTGGACGAGCTCCTGAAGCCCGCGCGGCAGGCCGCGCTGCTGGCGGCGTTGGACGGGCTGGGGGAGTGGCGCGGCGCCGAGCAGGCGGCGCGCTGGCTTGAAGACCTGGCCGCCGAGCGGCCGGCGTCGGCGGTCGCGGTGACCCGGCCCAGCGCCGCGGTGCGCGCCCGCCGGGCGTGGATCTTCGCCTCGAGCGTGCCGCGGACGCTCGCGCGCGTCGTCTCCCAGTGGCTCCGGCGCCCGCGCACGCGCGTTGTCGTGCTCGCGCTCGGCGTTCCCGAGGCACGCTACGACGCCGAGCTCCAGCGCGCGCTGGCCGAGGCCGGCGAGCCGCCTCAGCGCGTCCTGGTGATCTCCGATCGCCTCGATTTCTCCCTGTTGCTCGCCGCCGGGGCGGGATTCGAGCACGTGCCGGCCGAAGGCGAGCGCCAGCCCGAGCTGGCAGGGAACTCCTATGCGGCGTTCAGGAATCGCCGGATCGAACTGATTCGGGCACGCAGGCCACGCCCGAGCCGGGTGATCGAGCTTTCCTGAGCGGCCTGTGGCGCCGGGGGCGCCGCGTATCCTCAGCGCGATGGAATCCGGCACCAAGAGCGGCACCGGTGCGCCCAGCGCCGCCCCTGATGGCGCCGTCGGCGGTTTGCCGAACCTGATCGTGATCGGGGCCCAGAAGTGCGGGACCAGCGGGCTCCATTACTACCTGGGCCTGCATCCCGACGTCTCGGTCTCCGAGCCCAAGGAGCTCAACTTCTTCATTGCGGAGCGGAACTGGCCGCGGGGGCTCGACTGGTACCGGTCGCGGCTCGACCCGCAGGCGGCCGTGCGGGTCGACGCGTCGCCGAACTACACCGCCTATCCGCAGCACAGGGGTGTGCCGGAGCGCATGGCCGAGACGCTTCCGGACGCGCACTTGATCTACATCGTGCGCGACCCGATCGAGCGGATCGCGGCGCACTGGGTGCACAACTACTCGAAGGGTCGTCACCACGGGCAGCTGGCCGAGACGATCATGAAGCCGAAGACCTCCTACATCGACCGCAGCCGCTACGCGATGCAGCTCGAACGCTACGTCGCGGTCTATCCCCGCGAGCAGATTCTCGTCCTGGAGAACGAGGACCTTCGCCACCGCCGGGACGAGACGCTGCGCCGGGTGTTCGAATTCGCGGGGGCCGACCCGGCATTCACGGATCGCAGGTTCGCGAGCGAGCGCCACAAGACCAAGCGCAAGACGCGCCTGACCACGCTGGGTGAGCGCATCGAGCGCCGGCGCGCCGAGTCCGAACGGTCGGACTTATCGACCAAGGCGTGGGCCGTGGCGCGCGGCTACTGGCCGCTTGGCCTGCGGATCGAGCGCCCCCGGGTGCGCCAAGCGCTCCCCGACGACGTGCTGGAGCTCCTGCGCGACGACGCCAGGAGACTGGAGGAGCTGACCGGGCGCGACTTCCACCACTGGTCGCTCTGGGACCGGTGATCGCCCCGGAGGAGCGGGCGGGGGAGAGCCGCGAGGAGGCGGGCGAGGGCCGGCACCGTGGCGAGGGCGCGGTCCTCGGCGTCAGGGTGCTCCGCTATTCGGGCATCCAGGGCGTGGCGATGGTCGGCGCCAGCGTGCTGCACATGGTCACGATCTTCGTCGTCGCCGGGTTCCTCGGCCCGTCCGATCTGGGCCGGTTCGCGATTCTCTACTTCGGGGCCAACCTCCTGGCTCAGATCCTCACGATCGCGGTCAAGCCGGGGACGATCCGCCGCACGTTCGGCGAGGGCGACGACGAGGACGACGAGGAGGACGACGAGGACGTCTCGACCACCCCGAAGCGGAGCCTCGGCACCGGCCTGGTTCTGGCAGGGATCCTCTCCCTGGTCGGAGGCGTGGTCGCGATCGTGCTGCGCGAGCCGATCGCCGATTGGCTCCTCGGCTCCGCGGACGACGCCGACCTGATCGTCTGGGCAGCCGTCCTCGGCGCAGCGACCGTGGTGTTCCGGCTCGCCTCGATCGTGATCTGGTTCGAGCGCCGGCCTGGAGCGTTTCTCGCCTGCGAGCTCGCGCGTCCCGCCCTCGGCCTTGTGCTGGTGGTCTCGCTTCTCGCCGGAGGCGCCGGGCTCGAGGCGGTGCTGATCGCCGCCGCCGCCGGCACGTTCCTGGCAGCGGGCGTGGGACTGCTGGCGCTGCGCGGGAGCTTCGACACGGTGATCGACCGCGGCGAGGTCGGTCCCATCTTCCAGCGCGGGCTGATCCGGGCTCCGATCATGATGTCGTTCTGGTTGATCGTGAACGCGGACGTCTTCGTGCTCTCGCGGTTCATCAGCGACGCGGACCTGGGGATCTACACGCTCGCCTCCCGGGTGGCGTTCATCGCGGCTTTCCTGCCGCAGGGCTTCCGGGTCGCGTTGCGGCCGCTTCGCAAGGCCTCGATCTACAAGGCGGTCGAAGAGCAATATGGCCGGGCCGAGCAGCGCGGCCAGCTGCTCGGCTACTTCGTCCTGCTCTGCATCACCGCGGTCCTCGCGATGGTCCTGATCGGCCCGGTGGTGGTCGATATCGCTCCGGATTCGTTCGCCGACGCGGCGCCGCTGATTCCGATCACCGCGGCGGCGATGGTCTGGCCCGCCGTGCTCCGAACCGTGAACCAGCAGACGATGTGGCCCGGTCGGACGAAGGTGACGTTCATCTGCTGCGCCGTGATCGCCGCGGTGCTGTTCATCGTGGTGACCGCCCTGTTGGCGCCCGAGATCGATGCGTACGCCGCTCCGGTCGGAATGATCGCGGGCCTCCTGCCGCCCTGTGCCTACCTCTTCATCCGCGGCCAGCGGGGGCCGGACAGGATCGCGTTCCCGTACCGCGAGGTCGGGACCGCTCTGGTCGTGGCGGTCTTGATCGGGGTCGCGTACGACCTGCTCGAGTCATCGGTTGGAGTCGCGGCGGACATCGTCGTCGCGCTCGCTCTGGCCGCCCTCTACGTCGGGCTCCTGTTCTGGTTGCGCGTCATCCCCGAGACACACTGGGAGGCGCTCAGCCACATGGTCCGCTCGCTCGCGTCGGGCCGCCCCGACGAGTTCAAGCCCCGGCGGGGGCTGCGCGCCCTGCAGCAGCCGGAGCGCGACGCGCTGCGGTCCGCGGTCGCGGGCAGCTGGGCCGCGCGCGCGGGGGGCATCCCGGACGCCGGCGGCAACGGCTCGCCCGCGGATCTGATGCGCTCGCTCCGAGCGGCGGGCGAGCGCGGCGGCGTTCCGGTTGGCGAGACGACCGCGCTCGATCCCGACATCGGCGAGTACCTGTTCAGCTCCGATCCGACGGCGATGCGGAACGCGAGCATGCGCCGGCTGCTCGACGAGGGCGCGGACGCCTCTGACCTTCGCGCGCTGGAGGACCTGGTCTCGCACCTTGCGGCGATCCCCGACGGGGCCTGGGTCCCGCGGCCCAAACGCGAGGACGGGCCCTGACCCGCCCGCCCGACAGCCCGGGGGACGTGGAGCTCGCACCGCGCCCGAAGCTGGTGTTCGTCGGCGGCACGGGGCGTAGCGGCACGCACGTCCTCGGCGAGCTGATCGGGCGCAACCGCCGGTACGCCCTCGTCCCGATCGAGTCTCGTTTCCACGTGAACCCCCAGGGTTTCCCGGACCTGCTCGCCGGCGAGGTGACCACCGAGCAGTTCGTCGAGAAGCTGCGCAAGTTCTGGTGGCGGCGGATCCCGGCGGGCGAGCCGCTGCCCGCCCTGGCGCCGCGCATGGCGCTGGGCCGTGAGACGCGCGGCCTCTACAAGGCGGTCTCCGAGGAGACGTTCGAGGCCGCCGTCGCGCGCTTTGAGGCTCGCGCGAACGGGGAATCGCTCGAGCTGTCCTGCCGGCGCCTTTTCCTTGACCTCCTCTGGCCGATCGCCGACGAGGCGGGCAAGCACGCCCTGGTCGAGATGAGCACCCACAACGTCGCCCGCGCCCCCGAACTGGCGCGGCTCTTCCCGGATGCGAAGCTCGTCCACATCGTCCGCGACGGTCGCGACGCGGGCTCGTCCAAGGTCGGCAAGCGCCAGAAGGAGCACCATCCGCGGGATGTCGCCGAGGGCGTGGACTGGTGGCTTGAGCGCATCGAGCGCGCCGAGCGCTCGATCGCCGAGGCGCCCGACGAGTTCGTCCTGACGCTCAGCCTCGACGAGCTCGCGGCGGGCGACCGGGAGGGCGCGTACGCGAGCCTCCTGGCCTTCCTTGGCATCCCGCAGGCGCCGAAGATGCGCCGCTTCCTGGACGAGCACATGAGCGCCGAGAACTCGAGCCGCGGCCGCTGGCGGGAGGGCCTCTCGGAGGCCGACCAGCGCGAGATCAACGCACGCTACGAGCGGGCGATCGAGCGGCTCGATGGGCACGGGTATCCGAGCGGCCCGCTTCTGCGCCGCGTGTACGAACGCCTCGACTGAATCCGCCGCGCTAGGAGCGCTTGATCACGATCTGGTCGGCCTCGATCGTGACGTCGACCTTGCGGTGGCCCGACCAGTGCTCCTCGTACACGGGGTCGTCCGCCACGGCCGGGTCGAGCCAAAGGCCGAACCCCTCCTTGTCGCCGTGGTCGAACGTGGCCTGGAGCACGTCGGACTTCCTGCCGCGGCCCCTGCCCCCGCGACGCCGGCGGCGGCGCTTCGGAGGCGGCTGGTCGTCGGGCTCGTCCCGTTCGTCGGTGGTCGTGTCCTCGTCCGAGGTGTCCTCGTCGTCCGAGTCCGAGTCCGAGTCCGAGTCGTCGGCCGCGGCCGCCGCCTCGATCTCGGCCTCGATCTCCGCCTCGATCTCGTCGCGGAGGTCGAGCTCGCCCGAGTCGTCGGAGTCGGCGCTCAATTCGTGGCGCCGGCGGAACTCGCGAAGCTCGGAGGCGGATACGTCAAGTTGATGGGCGATCCAGGCGTCGGTCCGGCCTTGGCGGACCCAGGCGCGGATCTGGTTCAGCTGCGAGCGCAGCGGTTTGCGTGCCATAGGAGCGGGCCATGGTATTCGAAACCCGTCGGCGCACTGCCGGGGTGCAGCGGCTACCCTGAGCGGCGGTCCGAATCCCGACCGGCCTTCCCATGGGGGTTGCTCGAACGGAGGCGAGAATGCTGGTCCTCACGCGCAAGACGAATCAGAGCATCATGATTGGCGATGAAGTCGAGGTCACGGTGCTGGCGGTCTCGCGGGACAAGATCCGCCTCGGTATCACGGCGCCCAAGGAGGTGCCCGTGTACCGCAAGGAGGTCTACCTCTCGATCAAGGACGAGAGCGGCGGAGGGGACGAAAGCACGCAGGGCAACGTCAAGAACGCCCTGAACGAACTCGGCTCGAAGTAGGAGCCGGTTCAGCCCATCAAGAGGGCGAGCGTCTCGAACATCACGACGGTCACGACGACGACCGTCGCGGTGAGCGCGGTGAAGAGGACGCTGAAGCGGACCTTGCCGCCCTTCTCGGCACGCTCGAAGCGGCGCGCGCGGGACCGAGCGACCGCGCGCTCGCGCAGCTGCATTCGGCGCCGGCGATCGAGCGCCATCTCGTGCTCGAAGGCGAGCTCCCAGTCGTTGAGGCTCTGTCGCATTCGCATGAGTTCGGACGTGCTCCAGGAAGAGATTGGCTGAGACAAGACGGCCGGTGGCAGAAACCGCCCCCGGCGTGCGGGCAATCTAGCAGGGGAACGCCCGTTCTGCAAGCAATCGTTCACAGAAACCCTAGAGTTTCTTTGTCACTTCAGGCACAAGTCGCCTACGCACAGGCGCCCCAGAGCCCGCGCCCCGCGTTCGCGGCCGCCTGTTCGAGCTCGCCGAACCGGTCGGCGAAATCGTGTTGGGCGCGATCGCGAGTGTGCGCGCGTACCCGCGCCGGACGATCTCGGCGTTGACGAACCGCTCGCCGACGTAGACGTAGGCGAGCGTGCGGCCGTAGTGATCGCGGCGCTCGGCGCCGAACACGAGCGTGACCCGCTCGCCGTCGACCAGTTCGCGGTTCAGGCCGGCGGCCCGCTTGCCGAAGCATTCGGGCCGCTCGCCGGGGATCACCGACTCCGGCGTGTCGATTCCGATGTAGCGCACGCTCTGCTCACGGCCGCCGATCGTCATCCGCGCCGTGTCGCCGTCGACGACCTCGACCACCAGCGCTTCGACGCGTTCAGGCCGCGGATGCTCTCGATCCGGACGTTCGCGGTCCGAGTCCCTCGTTGCAAGCAGGAGCACGAGACCCACTACCAGGAGCAGGATCGAGCCGAGGCTTGGAAGCCGCGCGAGCGACATGCGCGCGCACGTTCAACCCCGGGCCGGACGGATCACGCCCCGTGCAACGTGCCTTTCAACGCGCGCTACGGGGCTACGGGATCCGGGTCACGTTGGCGAGGAGCGATTCCTTGATCTGCTCGATGATCTCGAGCGCGTCGCTCCATTCGCGCTGCCACACGTTGCGGCCGTAGATCACGCCCGAGCCGCCGGCGTGCATGACGAACCGGGTCTGCTGGAGGACCTTCTCGTCGTCGATCTTCGAGCCGCCCGAGAGCACCACCAGCGCGCGCCCGGCGGACTCGACGCACTGCCGGATCGCCTCCTCCTGCGAGACCTCCATCTCGTTGTAGGGAGCCGGCGTCAGCTTGTCCTTCTCGGGATCGATCTTCGGCATGTTGAGCTTCACCACGTCGGCGCCCATCTCCATCGCCATCCGGGCGGCGTAGTCGATCGCGTAGAAGGTCGACTGTCCGCCCTTGGCGTCGAGTGCGGCGCCCCGGGGGTAGGCCCAGATCACGAGCGGCATGCCGTAGCGGTCGCAGTCCTGGCGGACCTGGCGGAGCTGCAGCAGGTCCTGGTCCTGGCGGGGCGAGCCGACGTACAGCGTGTAGCCGACCGCGTCGGCGCCGAGGCGGACGGCGTCCTCGACCGACGAGTTGGTGGTGGAGAAGCGCGTCGTCGGAAGGCGGCACGTCCGTCTTGCCGTTGACCTTGAGGATCAGCGGGACCTGCCCCGCGTAGTCGGGGTAGTACTTCTCGGCCATGCCGATCTGGCAGGCGAGGGCCGAGTAGCCGGCCTCGGCCGCGAGCCGGAACTGGTACTCGGGGTCCTTCGAGGCGGGGTTCGGGAAGAAGTCGCGCGGGCCATGCTCGATGCCCTGGTCGATCGGCAGGAGCATCAGAGTGCCGTTGCCCGGGCCGAACTCGAAGAGGAGCCGGCGCAGCCGCGTGCGCTTGCCGGGGGCGAGGGTGGCGAGAAGGGACTTTTGCTCGGTGACGGACTTGACTTCCTCCATATGGCTTTAGGGCCGGTTAGCGGACCGCATGCTCGAGCACGCCTTCACCGGGCCCTCGTTCACGGTGGGAATCGAAGAGGAGCTGATGATCCTCGATCCGGACTCGCTGGATCTGGCCCAGGAGATCGAGCCGCTCCTCGCCTCCGTCCCCCCGGAGTGGGAGGGGCAGGTCAAGCCCGAGCTGTTCAGCGCCGTGCTCGAGATCGCGACCCGCCCATGCGCAGGGGTCAACGAGGCGGGGGAGGAGCTGGCGCAGCTTCGCTCGGTGGTCGCCGGCCTCGCGGCCGAGCGCGGCCTGGCGATCGGGGCGGCCGCGACGCACCCGTTCGCGCGCTGGGAGGAGCAGGTGATCGTGGACCGCCCGCGGTATCGCGAGCTGATCGACGACCTCGGCTACATCGCGCGGCGTGAGCTGATATTCGGCACGCACGTGCACGTGGCGATCCAGGGGGCCGATCGCGCGGTCTACGTCGCTGACGGCATCCGCCGCTACCTGCCGCTGCTGCTTGCGCTCTCGACCAACTCGCCGTTCTGGCGCGGGGAGGCGACGGGGATGATGTCCTCGCGGGTGCCGGTCTTCCGTCAGTTCCCGCGCGAGGGCATTCCGCCGCACTACGGGACCTGGGAGATCTACTCGCACCGGGTCGAGACGATGATGCGCAGCGGCGCGATCGAGGACTACACGTACCTCTGGTGGGACGTCCGCCCGCATCCGAACCTCGGCACGGTGGAGACCCGGGTCTGCGACCAGCAGACCAGCCTCGCGAAGACCCTCGCCCTGGCCGCGCTGATCGCATCGCTCGCCCGCCGCCTCTGCGTGCTGCACGACACCGAGGAGCCGCTCGTCGAGTACCCCTCGGAGCTGATCGACGACAACAAGATCCGCGCCGCGATGCGCGGCATGGAGGGCATGCTGGTCGACTTCCGGGCCGGCCACCACGTCCCGGCACCGGAGCTCGCAAAGCGGCTCCTGGACGAGCTGGCCGACGACGCCACGGAGCTGGGCGTTGCGCACCACCTGGAGACGGTTTGGGAGATCCTCCGCGGCGGCACGGGCGCGCGCCGCCAGCTCGCGGCCTGGGAGGCCAACGGCCACGACCCGCGCGAGGTCGTCCGCGGACTCGTCATCGACGCCTGACCGATAGCTGCGAACGGCCGCGCCGGGATATCCTCGGTTGCGGATATGTCCGCGCCGGAGCTGAGCGTCGTCTGCCGCAACTGTGGCTCCGAGGTGAGCCCGTACGTGACCGAGTGTCCGTACTGCGGCCAGCGCCTGCGGAAGCGGGCCCCGAAGCTCCAGCGCGAGGGCGACGAGATCAAGATCCGTGAGGGCCGCCGCGAGAAGCGCCTGCGCAAGGGCGCCGAGCGCCGGACGCGCGCCCAGGCGCGGATGCGCGGCGAGGGCGGCGGGCGGTTCGAGGACCTCGCGACGCGGCCGGTCGCGACCGCGCTGTTCCTGGCGGTGCCCGCGATCGTCTTCATCGTCCAGGCCGCCTCGAACCTGACGGTGAGCGAGCTGGGCGCGATCGTCGGCGATCCGGGGTCGGAGTACTGGCGGTATCTGACCGCGCCGTTCTTCTTCGAGGACGCGGGTTACCTGTTCGCCTGTGGGGTGGCGATCGCGATCTTCATGCCGCCCTTGGAGCGGCGGATCGGGTCGTTTGCGACTTTCATCATGGCGCTGGCGTGCGGCGCCCTGGGGATGCTGGCGGCGGTCGGGATCGACGCCGCGCTGGGCGACGACTTCCCGGTGGCGGCCGGGGCGAACGGGATCGCGCTCGGTCTGCTCGTCGCCTACGTCGTCGTCCGCGAGCCGGAGCGCCGGGCGGATCCCGAGGAGTCCTACGACCCGATCGCCGTGGGGGTTGCTGCCGCGGTCCTGCTTGCCCTGCCGCTGGTCGAGGACTTCGCCGACCCGTGGGCCGGCCTCGCCGGGGCGATCGTCGGGGGCCTCTGCGGGTTGACCGCGACGCTGGGAAGCAGGCGAGGACGCCAGGCGTGAGCAAGTTCACCGCGGTCGACGACGAGCCTTCACGAGTACATCGTCGGGCACGGGGCTCGGCAGGACGAGGTGCTCGCGCCGGGTCCAGGACGAGACCGCTGCGATGGGCGACATCTCGCGGATGCAGATCGCGCCGGACCAGGGCGCGTTCATGACGCTCCTTGACGCGCGCGATCGGCGCCCGCGAGGCGCTGGAGGTGGGCACGTTCACCGGCTACTCGGCGATCTGCATCGCGCGCGGCCTCGAGCCCGGCGGGCGCCTGCTCTGTCTGCGAGCTCAGCGAGGAGTTCGCCGAGATCGCCGCGCGCAACATCGAGGACGCCGGCGTCGCCGATCGCGTCGAGATCCGTCTCGGCCCCGCCGCCGAGACCCTGGCGGCGCTGCCCGAACGCGAGGTGTTCGACCTCACGTTCATCGATGCCGACAAGACGGGCTACCCCGTCTATTTCGAGGAGGCGCTCAAGCGCGACCGGCCGGGGCGGCCTGATCCTGCTCGACAACGTGCTGGCGGGCGGCGCGATCGCGGTGCCGGAGGACGAGGTGCCCGAGGAGCGCCGCGAGACCGCCGCCGCCCTCAGCAAGGTGAACGATGCCCTCGCCGAGGACGACCGCGTGGATCTCGCGATGCTGGGGATCGCCGACGGGTTGACCATCACTCGCAAGCGGTGAGGGACGCCGCGGCGGCGCAGAGGCGCGGGCTGCGTGACTCCCTGCGCTGGCTCGGCGGGGGCAGCGCCGGCGCATCCGTGTGGGAAGGGCCCGGGGTGACCGCGGCGATCGTCCCGGCCGTTCCGGAGCGCTCGATCATCAACTCGGCGGTCTACGACGACGCGGGGGCGTTGGACGCGGCGTACGACGGCTTGGCGGACGCGTACGCAGCCGCCGGCGTTGTCGCCTGGGACGTCTGGGCGCCGGACTTCGACTCGCATGCGCTCGAGCTGTTGCGGGCCCGGGGCCACACCTTCGACGGCGAGCCGGCAGCGATGACGCTGGACCTCGCGGGGTTCGAGAGCCCACGCCGGGGCGATCTTGACTGGGACGGCGAGGCAACCTTCGACGAGCTCGGCCGGATCAACGACCTCGCCTACGGCCATGAGGAACGGACGGAATCGCGGCGGCGTTCGGCGGAGTTCCCGTCGACATCCCCATCCGGCTGTACCGCGCTCGGCAGCGGCGGCGAGACAGCGAGCGTGCTCGCGACCATCGACCACGAGGACGATCTTGGGATCTACTACGTCGCAACCGCGCCGCCACCACGGCCGGCAGGGCCTTGCCGGCCGGTTGCTCGCGGCCGCCCTGGACGAGGGCCGGGAGCGCGGCATGCGCGACCTCGTCCCTCCAATCGTCGGCGAAGGGCGAGCCGGTCTACGCCCGCCTCGGGTACGTCCGGGACTTCCGCGCTCAGCCTCTACGAGCGGCGGGGATAGGTTTGCGCTGTGCCCCACTCGTACTCCGACGAGCAGCTCGACGCCGCCGTCGAGGCGCTCTCGGATCCGGAGCGGTTCCGCGAGGCTGAGGCGATGGTGGCGCGCAGGCTGCGCCCAAGCTGCAGCGCGTCCTCGCCAGGCCCTGGAGGCCGGCGGGTGGTTCGCCGAGTCCCATGACGACGCAGCGCCCGCGCGGCGGGCACCGAGGACGAGGCCGAGCGCCTGACCGCCATCCGGACGCTGCTCGCCGAGGAGACGCGGATCGGGATGCTGGTTGGCGTCGCCGTCGGCTGGGCACTGGCTGAACGAAGTTGACTGAATCGAAGACGAAGGAGAGCGAATGAAGATCAAGTTCCATCGGGCATGCCTGCTTCGAGCTGTTTGACGGCGACGCGACCGTGCTGGTGGACCCGTTCCTGAAGCCGAACAACCCGCGCGCGGTCCACACGGCCGACGAGGTCGAGGCGACCCACGTGCTGCTGACGCACGGTCATGCCGATCACATCGCCGACGCCGTCGGGGTCTGCAAGCGCACCGGGGCTCCCGCCGTCGCGATCGTCGAGCTGGCGAACTGGCTGGCGGAGCAGGGCGTGGAGGAGACGCACGACCCGAACCTCGGCGGGCACCGTGCGAGTTCGACTGGGGCTGGGTCAAGCTCGTCCAGGCCTTCCACACGAACACGATGCCGGGCTCCGAGGACGCGCCGTTCAGCCCGACGCCCGGCACCGTGATCGGCCAAGCCGCCGGCCTCGTGATCACGATCGGCGGCAAGACGATCTACCACGCCGGCGACACCTGTCTGTTCGGCGACATGCAGCTGATCGCCGTGCGCACCCCGATCGACGTGGCGATCCTGCCGATCGGCGGTCACTACACGATGGATCGCCACGACGCGGCCTACGCCGCCGGCCTGGTCGGCGCCGGCACGGTGATCCCCTGCCATTTCGACACGTTTCCGCCGATCGAGACCGACGCGGAGGCGTTCAAGGCCGACGTCGAGGTCGCAGAGCTCGTCCGAGGTCGTGATCCTCGCGCCGGGAGACGCACGAGATCTAGTTCGTTGGCCGGAGCGCCGGTTTGTTCGTCCGATCGGATGATCGAACATCCGTCCCTTCGACCGGCCGTTTGGAGGATGGGCGTAGTGTGCTTGTGCCTGAAGCTTGGTCTACCCCCTAACCCCCGCCGTGGGGAGGAGTGTGGACTCGTATGGAGGCTAATTCGGACCACAGCCCCCGCATCGCAACGGTGCTCCAACCCGGACTGGATGTCCAGGAGTCCGTGCGTGAGTCTCTCGCAACTCTTTGCGGCGAACTGGACGCCAAGGCTCTCGACGATGTCGAGGGTCCAATCGGCGCCCTGTCCCGTACCCAGACGTCTCAGCTCGAAGCCAAGGAAGGCTTCGAGCTGAGGCTCTGGTTCTCCAGCCCTGGCACCCGCCTGAGCGCGCCCGTAGACTCCTGAGGGGACGATGGTTGCTCGGCCGCAGCGTGTCCGCGTGCTGGTCGCGGACGATCACCCGATCTATCGGGAGGGGATCGTTCGCGCCGATCAAGGAGCGACCCGACCTGGAGCTGGTCGGCGAGGCCGGCGACGGGCGTGACGCGCTCGAGCGGATCAAGAGCTGAGCCCGACGTCGCGGTGCTCGACATTCGCATGCCGGGGCTCGAGGGCACGCAGGTGCTCGAGCGCGCTGCGTCGCGACGGGGTCGAAACCGAGGTGCTGTTCCTCTCCGCCTTCATGGAGTCCGAGTTCGCCTATCGGACCGTTGCCGAGGGCGCCAAGGGCTACCTGTCGAAGGAGTGCTCGCGCCAGGAGATCTGCGACGCGATCGTGACCGTGGCGCGCGGCGGCACCGCGCTCGCGGCCGCGGTCCAGGCGGGCCTCGCCGAGCGAGATCCAGCAGCGCGAGCGCGGCCGACGGCCGGCCGGACCTGACCCCGCGCGAGTCCGAGGTGCTGCACATGATCGCCGAGGGCCTCTCGGCTCCCGAGATCGCCAAGCAGATCCACCTGAGCCCGACGACGGTGAAGACCCACCTCCACACGCTCTACGAGAAGCTCGGCGTATCCGACCGCGCCGCCGCGGTCGCCGAGGGCATGCGCCGCGGCCTGCTCGAATGAGCGAAGGCCCGGGCGAAGAGCTCCGCGCCGAGATCGAAGAGCTGCGCGCCGAGCTCGCCGCTGCCCGAGGCTGAGCTGGCCGACCGCCGGCAGTTCGTGGCCCAGGTCATGGACGCCGAGGACCGCGCGCGCCGCCGCATCGCGCAGCTGATCCACGACGACGCCCTGCAGAGCCTCCTCGCCGCGAACCAGGAGCTGATGGAGGCCGCGCCCGGCGCGAGCAGGTGACGCGGGCCCACGAGGTCGTCAGCGCGTCGATCGCGCGATCTCCGCGAGGCGCTGCTGGCGCTCCATCCGGTGACCCTCGAGCAGGGCGGCCTCGAGCAGGCGCTCGGGGCCGTCGCCAGGCAGGCCGAGCGGCAGGGCGGGCTTCGCAGGTGAGCGTCGAGCTCGAGCCGCCGCGGCGTCGGGGCAACGACGAGCTGGTGCTCGCGCTCTGCCCGCGAGCTCCTGCAACGTGGCCCACCACTCGGAGGCGCGACGCGCGTGAGCGTGCGGGTCACGCCCTGGACGGTGGCGGTGGAGCTGCAGGTGGCGGACGACGGACGCGGGATGGACGCGTCGCGGCCGCGCGAGGCACTCGCCGCAGGGCACATCGGACTGGCGTCCGTGGTGCAGCGCGTCGAGGCGAACGGCGGCGAGCTCAAGCTCGAGGCCGCGGCCGGGCGAGGGCACGCGACGTCTGGGTCGGCGTGCCGCGCCGATCAGGCTGCCTCGAGCCTGAGGGCGACGGCGCCGGCGGCCGGCGGCTCGGCCGGCGGCTCGACACGGGCGGCGGCTCGCTCGGGCAGGAGGCTCGTCGCCCGGTGGCTCGGTCGTCGGGAGCTCGATCACGGGCGGTTCGGTCGCGGGCGGATGCATTGGTCGTCGTCAGGTGGAGGCCGCCGTCGGTAGTCCGGTCCCGGCCTCGGCGCTGCCGGCGACCGGCGTCGGCGGGGATGCTCCGCCGGAGGCACGGCCGGCTCGGGCTCGGCGGGCACCTCGGCTCGCAGGCGGGGGCCGCGCCGGACGCTGCCCGCTCGCCGCCGCGTCGCTCGCACTGGCCGCTCGTCGGCGGTCCTCGACCACGGGTGGCTGCCTCGGATCGCGGACCCGCCATCGCCGACCGTCGCGCTCACCCGGACGGCGCGGCGCACGCGGCTCGGTGCGATGGTAGTAGTCGTTGCACCTCGACCGCGCCGGCGGTGAGCAGCGCCATGCTCGCGACGCTGGCCGCGGCCTTCGTGCCGAGCGCGCCGCCGAGCCCGCCGGCGGCCGCGCTGCCCGCAAGGTCGATTCCGACGCGCCGCCGCCGCCGGCCGCGCCGCCAACTGCCGCGGTGCCGGTGCCGCCGGCCCGCGGTCGCCGCGGCAGCGCCCGCGCCCGCCGAACCGGTCGATCCGCGGCGCCGAGCTTGGCGCCGCCGAGCCCGAGCTTGCCCGGTCAGCGAAGGCGTGAGCGCCGCGAGCGGGCCGATCGGCACCAGCGCGGCGAGCGCCTTGCCGTTCCGCCGCAGCTCGGTCCGGTACGTCGCGGCAGCGCTCGCAGTCCTGCATGTGCGATCGCGCCGGGCCCGAAATCTTGCGCAGCCCCTCGGCCGCCTCGGCGAGCTCCAGATGCACCTCGTCGCAGGTCAGATGGCGGCCCTGGCTGCAGTCGCGCCAGCGACATCCGCGCTCGGACGAGAAGCGACTTGACGGCGGGAACCGTCGTGTCCATCGCGACCGCGATCTCCTCGTAGGCGAGCGCGTCGATCTCGCGCAGGAGCAGCGCGGTCCGCTGCGTCTCGGGAAGGTCCTGGACGTCGGCGATCAGCGCCCGGAACTCCTCGCGCTTCTGCACCCGCTCCGCGACCGAGACGCCGTTCTCGTGCGGATGGACGTCCATCGAGTCCTGGCCCTCGGGCACCGGCTTGCGCAGGTGGTTCAGGCAGCGGTTACGCGCGATCCGGTAGAGCCATGGCCGCGCGTTGATCGCGCGGTTGTCGGCCAGGATCGCCTTGTGCGCCGCGACGAACACCTCCTGCAGGACGTCCTCCGCATCCTCGGCCGAGGCGAGCATCCCGCGGCAAAACGCGAGCAGCCGCGATTGATAACGCTCGAAGAGCGTCTCGAATGCTCGCTCCTGCCCTCGCGGATCAGTGCGATCAGGCGCTCGTCGCCCTGCAGCCGCAGCAGCGGGGAACGCCGACCGAGCAGGCCAAGCCTGCTCGCGTGTGTGAGCGCGGAAGCCTCCATGCCCAGACAAGAACACCGTAACACCGTCCAGGTTGCGTGGCCAGGCGCCCCGCGTTAAGCCGGTTACGCTCGCCTCGCCGGGGTGGTGGAACTGGCTAGACACGATCGATTTAAGCTCGATTGCCCCAGAGGGGCGTGAGGGTTCGAGTCCCCTCCCCGGTATGACCGTTTGACGGGTTGCCTGCCTAAGCGCCTTCGATGTGCTTCTTCAGGCCCTCTGCGGCGCCCTTGGTGAGGAACTCCTTGACCTTGCCCTCGACCGGGCCTCGGAGGAGCATCCCGAGCATCCGCCCGGGGTCGAAGTCGAGGACGTAGGCGGCCTGGGTGCGGTTTGCGTCGAGCTCCGTCAGCTCCCAGCGGCCGTCGAGCGACTTGACCTCGCCCTTCTCCTGGGTCCAGCTCAGGCCGTTCGGCGGGTCGTAGCGGAAGCGCATCGTGGACTTGGTCTTCTTGACCATCGCGTCGGCCTTGACTTCGACGAGCTCGGCGCGTCCCTCGCGATCGGTCTCGATCACCTCGACCTCCTCGGTGGCCGGATTCCACGCGGTCGCGCCCGGGACGTGGGCGGCGACGTCGTACACGCGGTCGCGCGGGGCGTCGATCTCGACGGTGTGGCTGGCATGAATGACGCCCATCAGAGCTGTGTCCAGACCGTCTTCGTCTCGAGATACGCGTCCAGGTTGGCGTGCCCCTTTTCGCGGCCGATGCCCGAGGCCTTGTACCCGCCGAACGGGGCAGCGGGGTCGCCGCCGCCCCAGGTGTTGATGTAGACGCTGCCGGCCTTGAGCATCGCGGCCAGCTTATGCGCGTTGGAGATGTCGCGGGTCCAAACGCCGGCGGCCAGTCCGTACTCGGTGTCGTTGGCCCGCGCGGCGACCTCGTCCAGGTCGTCGAACGGCATCGCGACCAGCACGGGGCCGAAGATCTCCTCGCGCGCGATCCGCATCCCGTCCTCGACGTCGGTGAAGAGCGTGGGGGCGACGAAGTAGCCGTCGCCGTTCTGCGGGCGAGCCGCCGGCGACCGCCTCGGCGCCCTCCGCGATGCCGGAGTCGATGTACCCCTTGACCCGCTCGAACTGCTCGGCCGAGACCAGCGGGCCGAACTCGGAATCCGGGTCGAGGCCGGGCCCGACCTTGGCGTCGCCCGCGAACTGCGGCCAGCCCGTCGACGACCTCGTCGAAGAGCTCGCGTGCGACGAACAGCCGGGAGCCCGCGTTGCAGGCCTGGCCGGAGTTGAAGTAGATGCCCTGGAACGAGCCCCTGACCGCCCGGTCGAGGTCGGCGTCGGGGAGGATGATGTTCGGGCTCTTGCCGCCGAGCTCCAGGGTCACCCGCTTCAGGGACCGCCCGCACTTGGCGGCGATCTCCCGGCCAACCACGGTGGAGCCGGTGAACGCGATCTTGTGCGACGCCCGGGTCGTCGACCAGCGCGGCCCCGGTCTCGCCGTCGCCGGTGACGACGTTCAGGGCGCCCTCCGGAAGCCCGGCCTCCAGCGCGAGCTCGCCGAGGCGCAGGGCGGTCAGCGGCGTCTGCTCGGCCGGCTTCAGGACGATCGCGCATCCGGCCGCGAGCGCCGGCGCGACCTTCCACGCCGCCATCAGCAGCGGGAAGTTCCACGGGATGATCTGGCCGCAGACGCCGACCGGCTCGCGCAGCGTGTAGCAGAGGACGTCGCGGGCGGAGACCGGGATCGTCTCGCCCTCGATCTTCGTCGGCCAGCCGGCGTAGTAGCGCAGGTGGTTGACCGTCGCGGCGACGTCGCCCCTGGCGGCGGCCAGCGGCTTGCCGTTGTCGAGCGACTCGAGCTCGGCGAGCTCGTCCCCGTTCGCCTTGACGAGCTCCGCGAGGGCGTTCATCAGCGCCGAGCGCTTTGCCGGCATGCATCTTGCGAAGCGGCCCGTCCATTGCGGCCTGGGCCGCGGCGGCCGCGCGCGCGACGTCCTCGGCGCCGCCCTGGCCCACCTGGCAGATCTCCTCGCCGGTCGCGGGGTCGACCGTGGCGAATGTCCGGCCGTCGGCCGGCTCGACCCACTCGCCGCCGATCAGAAGCCTCCCCGGGGTCCGGGTCAGAAAGTCCTGTGCGGGCGCGGAGAGCGCTTCGGCTGTGGCCGTCGGCATCCGCCGGATCGTATCGCCGGTTGCTGCCGGCGCTACGGGCAGGGCGGGATCTCGGGGTCGTCCTCGGCCGCGAGCGGATCCACCGTCTCTGCGGCCGGCTCGCCCGCCGCTTCCGGGTCGGGCTCAACAGGCTCCTCGGGCGGTTCCTCCTCGCAGACAGGCGGCTCGACGACCGGGGGCTCGGTGGCGGGGTCGTCCTCGTCCGTCGGTTCCTCGACGACCTCGTCGGTGTCGGGGCCGTCGCCGGGCGAAGCGATGCCGTCCGGATCCGTGCTCACTTCGCCGTTCCCGGCCTCAGCGCCCTCGGCGTGGGTCGACAGCGACTTCTCGCGGGCGAGCACCTCGGGGTCGTCCTCGCCGGGCGGGGTGCCCCACGCGGAGACCTGGACCGAGTAAGTGCCGGGGCCGACGTACGGGACGAAGATCGAGCGGGACGTGCCGGCGCCCTCGCCGACGTCGACGACGGAGCCGTCGGCCCTCGTCACGCTGACGGTGTAGTAGTCCGCGCCTTCGAACGCGCTCCAGCTCGCGTCGATGCGGCAGACGATCGCCGCGTTCGCCAGGCCACAGCCGCCGAGGGAGGCGCTGACCGACAGCGAACCCCCCGGGGGCGGCTGCTCGCCGCCGAATGCGAAGGCAGGGACGCCCAGCGCGAGCAGTGAGAGCGCGATGATCCGCATGCGCCGCATCAGCGCGCGCTTCCCTGCGGGAGGAACGATCCCTGCACGAGGGCGATTCCGTCCGTGGCCTCGGGCGATGCGCCCGGCTGGCTGGTGGTCGCGAGGTAGTACCAGTAGTCACCGCTCGAGCGGAGCAGCACCTCGTAGTTCGGGGCACCCTCCGGCGCGGAGGTGGGCGCGATCGTGATCGAGGTCGTCTCCGGGGTGGGACCGGGGTTGCGCTCGACCACGCCGGCGCTCCCGGCGAGGCTCTCGAGCTGGTCCAGCGAGCGCGCCTCGAACGAGGCGAAGTCCAGCTTGGGGTCCTCCTCGATCCAGAGCATCAGGTCGGCCTCGCCGCCCGGCGCGACCGCGGCGAAGGTCGCGCCCCCCGAGGGCGTGGTGCGCTTCCAGCCGGGCGGCAGGGCGAGCTGGAAGGTCGACTCGCTGATCAGTTGCGCGTCCTTCGGCACCTTGGCGGCGGCGCTCGCGCGCTGGGAGGGCGCGTTGGCCCCATCGGGAGCGCCCACCGGCGGTGCAGGTGGCGGCAGGGGCTCGGATTCCTCACCGCCCTGCAGCAGCAGGAGGCCGCCGACGACGGCCGCGGCCGCTACCGGCAGGCTCAGCCAACGCCACGAGAGCGAGGACGAGGGCCGGTCCGAGACCACCGCGACACGCTCGGGCTCGTACGGCTGCTCGCATCGTTGACACACGACCCGGCGAACGGCTCGCGAGGGCACCACGCTCGGCAGGCGAACTCTCGTGTCCCCCGCGCAGGCCGGGTGATGGCAGTCGAACACCCGCACCGGCTCTTCAGCCGGTGGCAGTGGAAAACCACCGTTTGTGGTCGCGCGATCCACGTAATCTCAATCGGCGCCCCAGAACCCCAGCTTGAGCGTATCCCGAATCTCCGATTGCTGGGAGAATTTCTTGCGTGGTCGCGAATGCGCTGACCTGGGCCTACGGGCGCCTTGGGCGCCTCTATCCCCGCGTTTTCATGGCGCTGGAGCTCCAGACGGCGTACCCGATCATCCTCGGCACGTACGCCCTCTTCAGCTTCTACTACCAGGGCGACGCGGGCGCGTTCTTCACCCTGTTCGGGATCAGCTGCGCACTGGCCGCGGTGTCGATCGGCATCGCCTGCGTCAAGACGTTCCCGCTCCTACGGCCGGTCGAGGCGTGGATCGCCGGCGACCGCGGCGAGCGCGCCACCGCCGAGGCCTGGGCCGCGGCGGTCAGCTTCCCCTGGCGGATGATCCGCAGCGTCGCGGTCCTGCCGGTGATCATCGTGGTGATCCCCAGCGCGATCCTGTCCGTGGCGCTGCTCGAGCTCAGTCCGCTCGCCGCGTTCCCGTTCATCGCGGGCTCGCTCGTCGCTCTCGGGTACTCGTCGATGCTCCACTACTTCGCGCTCGAGATCGGCCTGCGGCCGGTCCTGGTCGATATCAACCAGCAGGTCACGCCGCGCACCGAGATCGGGCTCTCGGCCCTGCCGCTGCGCTGGCGCCTCCTGCTGACCCTGCCGCTGATCAACCTGATCACCGGGCTGATCGTCGCGGCCCTCACCTCCGAGCCCGGGGGTGGAGGCGCCGACCTGGGGCTCGACGTCGCGATCGCCGTCGGGGTCGCGACCACGATCGCGCTCGAGCTGACCGTCCTGCTGTCGAAGTCGATCCAGCGCCCGATCGCCGACCTCCGGCACGCGACCGAGGCCGTGATGGCCGGCGACTTCTCCACGTCGGTCCCGGTGACGACCGGCGACGAGATCGGGGAGCTCGCCACGTCCTTCAACCAGATGGTCCACGGCCTCGCGGAGCGCGAGCGGATCCGCGACGCCTTCAGCACCTATCTCGACCACGAGGTCGCCGAGTACATCCTGTCCGACGGTTTCGACCAGGAGGGGATCGAGCTCGACGTCTCCGTCCTGTTCACCGACGTTCGTGACTTCACCAAGTTCGCGGCCGGCGCCGAGGCGAAGGAGGTGGTTGCGGCGCTGAACCGGCTGTTCGAGGTGGTGGTGCCCGTCGTGAGGCGCCACCGGGGCCACGTCGACAAGTTCGAGGGCGACGGGCTGCTGGCCGTCTTCGGGGCGCCCGAGCCATCCGACGACCACGCGATCGACGCCACGAAGGCGGCGACCGAGATCTGCAGGCGGGTCAATGAGCGCGGCGAGGCCGGCGACCTCCGCGTTGGCGTCGGGGTCAACACCGGGCGCGTCGTCGCCGGCGCCATCGGCGGCGCCGGACGGCTGAACTTCAGCGTCATCGGGGACGCCGTGAACATCGCGTCGCGGGTCGAGGCGATGACCCGGGTCCTCGACCGTGACGTGCTCCTGACGCCGGCCACGGTCTCGTCGATGGGGAGGGCGCTGCGCGTCGAGTCGGTCGGCGAGTACGAGCTGCGCGGGATCGGCGGGCCCGTCGAGCTGTTCGCGCCGGTCACCCAAGAGGCCGCCGCCGACACCGACCGGGAGCCCGAGCCGATCCTGGCCACCGCCGGGCGCCTGCGCCGCGGGATCAGCCGCAGGCTCTCCGGCGGTGGCGACTAGAGTCACGGCTCGTGTCCGCGACGCCCACGACCAGCGAGCAGACCGCCGTCCACGGCGGCCGTCTCGTGGCGCGCGCGCTTCGCTCGCGAGGCGTCGACCACCTCTTCACGCTCTCGGGCGGGCACCTGTTCTCGATCTACGACGGCTGCAGGGAGGAGGGAATCGAGATCGTCGATTTCCGCCACGAGCAGGCGGCCGTCTGGGCCGCCGAGGGCTATGCCAAGGCGACGCGGCGGCCGGGCGTCGCGGCCCTCACCGCGGGCCCCGGCGTCACCAACGGCATGAGCGCGATCGCCGGCGCGCTCTACAATCGCTCGCCGGTGACCGTGCTCGGCGGCCGCGCGCCCGAGATGCGCTGGGGCTCCGGGTCGCTCCAGGAGGTCGACCACGTGCCGTTCGTGGCGCCGCTCACCAAGTCGGCCGAGACCGTCAAGGACTCGGCGCTGATCGCCGAGGTCACCGCCGCCGCGATCGACCGATCGCTGGCGGCGCCCAGCGGGCCGACGTTCGTGGACTACCCCCTCGACGTCGTCTTCACGGAGGCCTCCGCCGAACCAGGCGCGGACCCCGGATTCGATCCGGGGCCGGTCGCCGACGGCGTGGAGCGGGCCGCCGAGCTGCTCGCAGCGGCGGAGCGCCCGGCGATCATGGCCGGCAGCGGGCTTTACTGGGCTCAGGGCGAGGACGAGCTGCGGGCGCTGGCCGAGGCCCTGGGCGCACCGGTGTTCCTGAACGGGATGGGGCGGGGGTGCCTGCCCGCCGACCACGAGCTCGCGTTCTCGCGCGCCCGCGGCCACGGGCTCAAGGAGGCGGACGTCGCCCTCGCGATCGGCCTGCCGCTCGACTTCCGGCTCGGCTTCGGCGGCTCGTTCGGCGAGGACACGAAGCTCGTCTGGCTGGACGTCGCGCCGAACGAGCTGGATCGGAACCGTACCCCCGAGGTCGAGCTGGTCGGCGGCATCGCGCCGACGCTGGCGGCGATCCGGGAAGCCGCGGGCGGCGCGGATCCGGCCCGCATCCGCCCATGGGTCGAGGCCATCCGGGCGACCGAGGACGAGAAGCGGGAGGCCGAGGGGGCGGAGCTCGACGACGAGCGGGCGCCGCTGCACCCGATGCGCGTCTACAAGGGGCTCGCGGAGGTGCTCGACCGCGACGCGATCGTGATCGGCGACGGCGGCGACTTCGTCTCGTACGCCGGGAAGGTGGTCGAGACCTACGAGCCCGGCTGCTGGATGGATCCCGGGCCCTACGGTTGCCTCGGCGCCGGACCCGGCCAGGCGATCGGCGCGAAGATCGCGCACCCCGACCGCCAGGTCTGCCTGCTGCTCGGCGACGGCGCGTTCGGCTTCTCGGGCATGGAGTTCGACACGATGGCCCGCCACGGCATCCCGGTCGTCGGCGTGATCGGCAACAACGGGATCTGGGCGCTCGAGCACCACCCGATGAAGTTCCTCTACGGCTACTCGGTAGCCGCCGAGCTGCGGCCCGAGACCCGCTACGACGAGGTCGCCGAGGCCCTGGGCTGTCACGCGGAGCTGGTCTCCGAACCGGCTGAGCTCGTCCCCGCGCTGGAGCGCGCCTTCGCGTCCGGCCAGCCTGCACTGGTCAACGTCCTCACCGATCCCGAGGTCGTCTACCCGCGGAAGTCGAACCTGGCCTGAGACGAGCGCAGCGCCCCTGCTACGGTGCGGCTTCGATCGAGAAGGGGGAGAGCGTGGCACACGGAATGCGGACGAACAGGGGCACTCGACGCAGGGTGCAGGCGCTCATCGCGGGCTTCGCCGCGACCGTGATCGCGACGTCGGGCGCGGCCGTGGCGCTGGGCGCCAAGGGCGACCTGCGGCTGATCAGCCGCCAGTCCTTGGCCGACGGTGGCGCGGGCGCCAACTCGTGGTCGTACGGTGGCGACCTCTCGGCCAACGGCCGGTTTGCGGTGTTCTCGAGCGAGGCGACGAACCTGGGCCCGTACGACCCCGGCGCGTTCCGCACCATCTACGTTCAGGATCTGAGAGCGGGGCGGGTCGAGACCGTTTCCCGGCAGTCGGCGAGCGCCGGCGGCCTGCCTGCCGAAATCGACTCGCGCGGCGAGGAGATCTCGGACAGCGGCCGTTTCGTCGTCTTTCAGACCGAGGCGCAGAACCTGGGTGGGCCGATCGTGGCCTCCGAAAACATCTACGTCTACGACCGCCGGGAGGATCGCGTTCAGCTGGTCTCCCGCCGATCGAAGAAGGCCGGAGGCGGTGGCGCGAACGAGGACACGGACAGCCCCTCGATCTCCGCAAACGGACGCTACGTCGCGTTCCAGACGAGGGCGACCAACCTCGGCGGCCCGATCGCCGGCGATGGCGAGGCCAATGTCTACGTCTACGACCGGAAGGAGAAGCGCGCCATTCTGGCCTCGCGGCGCTCACACGGCGGCCGTGGCGGGAACAGCAACTCGTTCGAGGCCTCGCTCGCTCCGTCGGCGCCGGTCGTGGTCTTCGAGAGCCAAGCAAGCAACCTGGGCGGGCCCATCCACCCCGACGCGAGCGCGAACGTCTACGCGTATGACTGGAAGCGGCGCAAGCTCGAACTGGCGGCGCGGAGGTCCGGCAACGGCAAGGGACCGAACAGCGCAGCCGACGTCCCCGATGTCTCGGCGTCGGGGCGGCTCGTGCTGTTCGAAACCGGCGCGACCAATCTCGGCGGGCCCCTCCGGGGGCCGGACGGGACTCGACGCCTCTACGTTCACGACCGCAAGACTGGACGGACCTCGCTCGTGTCGCGCCAGTCCAAGGGCGCAGGGGGCAAGGGTGCCAACGCAAACGCCGGGAGCGGCGAGATCTCGAACTCCGGCCGCTATGTGGCTTTCAACACCGGGGCCACGAACCTCGGCGGGCCGATCGCGAGCACCCTGAACGTCTATGTCTACGACCGCAAGCGAAAGCGCGTGGCCATGGCCTCCCGCGGAGAGAACGGCGGGCCGGGCGTCGACGACTACGCGGCGGAGCCGGGGCTCTCCGGGAACGGCAGGTTCGTCGCGTTCTACACGCCCGCCATGAATATCGATCCGGCGGATGAGCCCGCGTACCACGGCAACTTCCCGCCGGCCACCAACGTCTACCGCTTCCAGGTCCGCTAGCTCGCCGCGCGCTCGGCCCGGCGCAGGCCCGTGACGGCCCAGACCGCGGTCAGCGCCATCAGCCCGGCTGCGGCGCCGAACGCGAGCAGCATCTCGGCGGGGGCGCCGATGATGAGCTCGCGCCCCGCCTCGAGAACCGCCGTCACCGGGTTGAAGTCGGAAACGCTTCCAACCCAGCCTTCGAGCAGGTCCCTGGGCACGTAGACGGGCGCCGTGAAGATGATCAGGAAGGCCGGGAGCTGGATCAGGGGCGCCGCCTGCATCGTCCGCATGCGCATGGCCATCCCGGCCGCGAAGAGGAGCGCCGCGATGTTCACCAGCGTGATCAGGAGAATGATCCCCACGACCTCGCCCGGGCTCGGGCTGATGGACGCGCCCGTGGCAAGCGCGAGCACCGTCACGATCACCCAGACGATCGTCGCGCGCACGAGCGCCGCGAGCGCGTAGCCCACGATCAGCGCCGATCGCGAGCGTGTGGCCAGCATCATCCGGCGTGAGAAGCCGGTCTCGAAGTCGGCGGCAACCGCGAAGCCCGCGAAGACGCCCCCGAACATCGCCGACTGGATCAGCACGAACACGTACTGGAACGTGGAGTAATCCGGGTAGTCGAAGTTCGGCGCCTCGGATATCGCCGAGAGGCCGCCGGCGAAGGCGCTGAAGAAGAACACCGGCATCAGGATCGAGGGGATCAGGAACGCCGGGTTCGACACCATCACCCGGAGCTGACGCCAGGCGATGGCCCAGGACGCTCGCGTATATCGAGTGAGCGCCGGGCTCACGTGCGCTCCATGCGGGTGCGAAGCGCCATCGTCGCCAGTGTGACTCCGGCGGCGAGGACCGCAACGGCGACGAGGACACCCAGCGCGAGCGCCTCGCCGTTCCAGCCCTCGACGAGGAGGCTGCGGTAGGCCTCGATCACGTAGGAGACCGGGTTGATCGTGGCGACGGTCTGGAACCAGTCCTGCGCGATCAGGTCGCGCGGCAGCGCCAGCGAGCTGAAGAACAGGAACACGAACAGGAGCGGGAAGGCGCCCTGGACGGCCTCGGCGTTCCCGGTCCGCAGCCCGATCGTGAGCCCGACCGAGCCGAACGCGATCGAGACCAGGCACGCCAGCGCGATCAGTGCGAGCGCTCCTGCCGCTCCGGCTTCGAGGTCGGCGCCGAACGCGAGCCCGATTGCCAGGAACCCGGTGGCCTGAACGACGCCAAGGAGCAGGGTCCCGGCGAGCTGCCCTCCGATCAACGCCGGGCCGCGTAGCGGTGTGAGCTGCAGGCGGTTGAAGAATCCGAGCTGGATGTCCTGCGCGATCGCCTGGCCGGCGCCCATCGTGGAGAACAGCGCGCCCTGCATGAAGGTCACCGCCAGGAAGAAGGTCAGATACGAGTCGGTGGGGAACCCGGGCAGATCGGTCGTCGCCGCCAGCCCCGACGCGTTGATCGCCAGGAGGAACAGCGGGAAGACCATGCTCGAGACGATCACCGCCGGCTGGCGGACGGTGCGCACGACCGAGCGCTTCGCCAGGTGGCCGACCTGCGTGAGGGTGCCGGTGCGCTCGCGCGGCAGTGCGACGGGTGCGGTGGCGGTGCCCGCGCTCACGCGCCGACCGCCTCGAGCTCCCCGGTGGAGTGCCGGCCTGCGGCCGCCGCCTCGGCTTCCTCGCCCTCGCCGGCGCCCTCGAGCCGCTTGCCGGTCTTCGCGAGGAAGACGTCGTCCAGGGTGGGCGCGTGGATCTCCAAGTTCGCGACCCTGATCTGCGCGGCGTCCAGCGCGCGAACGACCTCCGCCAGCTCCTCCGTGCCGTCGTCGAGGCGCACCGCGACGGCGCCGGGTCCCGCGGCCGTGTCGGCGCCGAAGCGGCCCAGAACGTCTCGCATCGCGTCGCGCTGCGCGATCTCCGCGGGCACCGCCTCGACCGTGGGACGCCCGATCTCGGCCTTGAGCGAATCCGGCGTGCCCTGGGCGACGATCTTGCCGGTGTCGATGATCGCGACGCGCTGGGCGAGCGCATCGGCTTCCTCGAGGTACTGGGTCGTGAGGAAGACCGTCACGCCGTGCTGGTGAGCGAGGCGGGTCACCTCGTCCCAAAGCGCCGTCCGGCTCTGGACGTCCAGGCCGGTGGTCGGCTCGTCCAGGAACAGGAGGCGCGGGTCGTGGACCAGCGCGAGCGCCAGGTCGAGCCGGCGCTTCATCCCGCCGGAGTAGCCGCCGACCTTACGGTCGGCCGCATCGGATAGGCCCACGCGATCGATCAACTGGTCGCCGCGGCGCTCCGCCTCGGAGCGGGGGAGGCCATGCATGCCGGCTTGGAGGCGCATGTGCTCACGCGCCGTCAGGAACGGGTCGAGCGCCGCCTCCTGCAGGGCTACGCCGATCGCATCACGGACGGCGGGCCCGTCGCGCACGACGTCATGTCCCGCCACCCGTGCGGTGCCGGCGGTGGGCGGGAGCAGTGTGGTGAGCATGTGGACGGTGGTCGACTTGCCGGCGCCGTTGGGCCCCAGGAAGCCGTAGATCTCGCCGGGCTCGACCTCGAGGTCGATGCCGTCGACCGCCCGTGGGCCCTTCTTGAATTCGCGAACGAGGCCCTCCACCTCGATCCCGTTCTCGTGCGCGTCCGGCATATTCAGATCCTCTCGATATTTGAGAGCTTCAACTATCGGTGAGATAGAGTATCATCGCCCTCAAATGAGTGTCGTCTCGTCCACCGATACCGCCCCCGAACCCGCGCGCCCGGAGCGCCCAACCGCAGAGTCCCGGCGCGCCGACCTGCACGCAGCGCTCGACATCGCGCGGTTCGCCGAGGGGACCGCGGGCGAGGCCTGGGCACTGCTCGCCCGAGTGATGTTCATCGAGGGCAAGCCGCGCTTCCCCGCGATCGCCGCCGAGTTCGACCTGAGCCCGCCGCAGGCGATCGTGATGCGCCTCCTGTCCGAGCCGCGCCCGATGGGCGACCTGGCGACGGCCATGCACTGCGACAACTCGAACATCACGGGCATCGTCGACCGGCTCGAGGAGCGGGGGCTCGTCATGCGCCGGCCCGCGGACTACGACCGGCGGGTGAAGCTGATCGCGATCACCGCTGACGGCTCCGACGCTACGGGACGAGCTGAACCGCCGTTTCGCCGAGCCGCCCGAAGCGATCGCGAAGCTCTCGCCCGAGGATCAGGTGGCGCTTCGCGACATCCTCCGGCGCGCGGTCGCCGACTAGGCACTGCCGGCCCGCGCGCCGCTCTAGACTCAACTGGACTAGACCACCAGGCGACCAGGAGGATCGTGCGGCTCGGTGTGAGTGCGGCGCTCGTCGACGGCGAGCTGCTCGAAGGCGACGTGGCGGTCGAGGACGGCAGGGTGACTGCCGTCGGGCTCTCGCCCGGAGACGCCTCGCACGTGGCGGCGCCGGGATTCGTGGACCTGCACATCAACGGGATCGCCGGGGTCGACTTCCTGAGTGCGGATGAGACCGCGTACGTCCGCGCGGCGGAGAGGCTGGCCGCAGCCGGCGTGGTCGCGTTCCAGCCGACGTTCGTCTCGTCGCCGCGCGAGGCCTACCGGGAGGCGCTCGCGACCGCGGCCCGCGCCCAGGCGCGCCTTGCGGGCGTGGCGGTGCCGCGGCTCCTGGGCGTCCACCTGGAGGGCCCGTTCCTCGATCCCCTCTGGGCCGGGGCCCACGACCCCGCCCGCCTGATCCCGCCCGACCCCGAGCTCGCGGCGGAGCTGTGCGACGAGGGCCCGGTGACGACGATGACCCTCGCCCCCGAGCTCCCGGGTGCCCTGGAGCTGATCGAGCAACTGGTCGCGGCCGGGGTCGTCGTCTCCTGCGGGCACTCGAACGCGGACGCTCGCGCGGCGCACGCCGCCTACGAGCGCGGGGCCCGATCGGTGACACACATACACAACGCGCACCGGCGGTGGCAGGCGCGCGATCCCGGGCTCGCCGGGGTGGCCCTCGCACGGCCGGAAGTGTTCGTGCAGGCGATCGTCGACGGCATCCACCTGGCACCGGAGTCGGCCCAGGCGACCTTCCTCGCGGCCACCGATCGGTTCTGCCTCGTGACCGATTCGGTGGAGGCCGCCGCGATGGGCCCCGGCGACTACGCGCTCGGGGACGTCGTCGTCCACGTCGCCGACGGCGCAGCCCGGCTCGCCGACGGGACCCTCGCCGGGAGCCTGGTGACGATGGACCAGGCGGTGCGGAACCTCGTCGCCGGCGGTGCCGCGCTGGCCGAGGCGCTGCGGGCCGCAACGTCCGCGCCCGCTCGGGCTCTCGGCCGGCCCGAATTGGGCGAGCTCGTGCCCGGAAGCCCCGCCAGCCTTGTGGTCGTCGACGACCGGCTCGAGATCCGGCGCACGCTGGTCGACGGCGTCGAGGCCTTCGCGGCCTGACCCCGATCCGGGTCAGCGGGTCAGCGTCACCTTCGTGAGCTGCGGTGGGCGATCGGGGTCGACGCCGCGTCGGCGGCCGAGTGCCAGCGCGAGCTGCTGGGCGCGGACGATGGCCGTTACCGCCGCCAGCGGCTCCGCCGGCGCGCGCTCGTAGGAAAGCTCGGCGCCACGTTCGTCCGCCACGCGCAGAACCCGGCTGCCACCTTCGCGCCAATGCGCGGCGAGCGCATCGACGTCCGCGGCGGCCGGCCCGCGTGCGGTGATCGCGAGCAGGTGCACATCGCCCCGCGCTGTCGTCGCCGGGCCGTGGCGGTAGTCGGCCGCGGACCAGCCCTCGGCCGGCATGCCCGCAGCCTCGCGCAGCTTCAACGCGGCCTCGAGCGCGACGCAGTGCAGGTATCCCCGGGCGACGCACACCACGCCGCCGGCCTCGGCGAGAGCCTCCGCGGCACGATCGGCGGGATCCGGGTCCGCGACCACGGCCTCGAGCGCGGCCGGGAGCGCCTCCCAATCATCCGGCGCCCACGGAACGGGTCCCAGCGCCTCCGCGATCATCGCCATCACCACCAGCTGAGCGGTGACGGTCTTCGTCGCCGGGACCGCGCGCTCCGGTCCCGTGCCGAGCTCGATCGTCAGCTCGGCGGCCTCGGCGAGCGGGCTGTCGGACTCGTTCGTGACGGCCACGGTGCGGGCGCCCTTCGCCGCGTACCCTGCGAGGACGGTGGCGATCTCGGGCGTGCGGCCCGACTGGCTCACGCCGACCGCGAGCCAACCCTCGAGGTTCAAATCCACCTCGTACAGCGTCGTCAGGCTGGGCGCGGCCAGCGCGACCGGGCGCCCGCAGGCCGCCTCGCACACGTACCGCCCGAAGACCGCGGCGTGGTCGGAGGAACCGCGGGCAACGATCACCACGCCGGCGTGGGGCCGGGGACTCCGTGCGCGCAGTGAGTGCACGACGTCGCTGCGGCGAGCGACCAGCCGCCCGACCGCCTCCGGCTGGGCCGCGATCTCGGCCGCCATCAGCCCGCCCGGACCGGTCACGGGCGCGGCGGTTCGTCGCTTCGCACCTGGCGCAGGTCGATCTCGTAGCGATCTCCGCGGTAGAGCGAGACGGCATAGAAGACGGGGGTCCCCGCGGCGTCTCGGGTGAGGGTCTCGAAGCGGAGCCCCGGCTGACCCGGTGCCGCGTCAAGCGCCACAGCGTCCTCACGCTGGATCGCCACCGCGATGACGCGCTGGTCGGCGTCGCCGAGCTGGACCTCCCAGCGCTCGGCGAGCAACTCGAACAGCGAGACATCCGAGAAGTCGGCATCGTCCACACCGGGGAACCGGGAGATCGGCAAGTACGCCTGCTCGACCGCCATCGCCGTGGCGTCGGCCATCCGCACGCGGTCGAGGCGCAACACCGGCGACCCGGGGGCCAGCTCGAGCTTCCCGGCCAGGACCTCGCTCGCCTCGATCACCTCCTGCGCCCGGACCGTCGAGCTCGGGGCCAAGCCGCGGCTTCGCATGTCCTCGGTGAAGGAGCTGAGCGCCCCCGCCTGCGCGACGCGCGGATCGGCCACGAAGGTGCCGCGGCCCTGGAGCCGGTAGGTCAGCCCCTCGGCCGTGAGGCGGTCGATCTCGCCGCGAACGGTCATCCGGGCGACCCCGTAGCGCTCTGCCAGGTCGCGCTCGGACGGCAGCTCGCTTCCGGGCGGGAGGCTCGCCAGCAGCCCGTCGAGGATCTCGCGCAGCTGCGCGCCCTTCGGGCGGCTTCCGGCCAGGCGGCGGGGCAGCCGCGGGGAGCCGGCGGGCGCGGACGAGCCCCGCGGCCTAGCGCGGTGCGCCATGGGCTTCCATCCGGGCTCGAGGGGTGGCGGCCGCCAGCCGCTGGGTGAGCGTGGTCGGATCGGTGATCGCCGCGCCCACGACGACCGCGAAGGCACCGCTTCGAAACGCGTCCTCGATGGCCTCAGGGTCCGCGTAGCGGCCCTCGGCCAGCACCGGGCAATCGAGCTCCCGAGCGAGCCCGGCGACGAGGTCCAGATCGGGAGCGGCCGGCGCCACGCCGGACGTGTAGCCGGACAGGGTGGTGGCGACCGCCGCCGCGCCGGCCTGCCGCGCGGCGACCGCCGCCTGGAGCGAGTCGACGTCGGCCAGCACGGGCGGGCCGAGTTCGGCCACCTCGCCGATCAGGTCGGCAGCATCCCGCCCGCCCGGGCGGGTGCGCTGGGTCGCGTCCACGGCGATCATGTCGGCGCCGGCCGCGGCGACCTCGCGGGCGTCCTCGGGGGTCGGGGTGATGTGCACCTCGCTGCCGGCACATCGCGCTTTAGCAGCCCGATCACCGGGACCGTCACCGTCGCCTTGACGGCGGCGACGTCCGCAGCCCCCTCGGCGCGGATCGCGCACGCCCCTCCGGCGACGGCCGCGGCGGCGATCGCGGCGATGTGCCCGGCTCGTCGAGCGGGCTGCCCGCGGCGGCCTGGACCGAGACGACAAGGCCTCCTTCGATGGCCGACGGCACGCTGCTCACGACGGCTCGAACACTAAATGGGCGTCGGGCGGCAGGCCGTCCGCGCTCCGGGTCAGCGCGGCGGCCCCGGCGAGGCCGTCGCCGGCGGGATCGAGCAGCTCGGCGGCCGGCCAGAGTTGGCCGAGCCTGCGCGCGAACCGCTCGCGGAGGGGCGCCCCTGCGACGAACACGCTGCCGACGTAGGAGACCCCGGTCGGGGTGCCGGGAGCGAGGACCCGCCCGGGCGGCGGCGGCGGAGGTCGCGAGCTCGGCGGCGGCGGCCGCGACGATGTCTAGCGCGACCGGCTCGCCCGCGGCCGCAAGGCGCGTGACCTCGGGGGCGAACCCGGCGATCGTCTTGGTCGGCGAATCGGCGCCGTGAATCCGGAGCGGAAGCTCCGCGAGAGGGCCGAAGAGGCGCTCCGCGGCGTCGCGGAGCCCGGCCGATCCACGCCTCCCGTCGAACTCCCGAAGTGCCGCGTCGAGCCCGGCCCGGCCGATCGCGAACCCGCTGCCGGCGTCGCCCAGCAGCGAGCCCCAGCCGTCGACCTGGCCCAGCGATCGCCGTTCCGGGCGAGCACGGCGGTTCCCGTTCCGGCCGCGACGACCGCGCCGGCGCGGTCGCCCAGCGCCCCCAGATAGGAGGTGACGCCGTCGCTTGCGATCGCGACCCGGGACGCTCCGAGCTCGCGCCCGAGCGCCGCGGCGAGCTGCTGCAGGTCAGCCGCGCTCAGTGGATTCGATGCCCGAGAGCCCAACGCCGAGGACCGGGCTCTGCGGGAGCTCGCCGAGCGCCGCGATCGCCCGCAGGATCGGCGCCGCGATCTCGGCGGCTTCGGCGCCGCCCTCGAACCGGGGGACGCCGGGACCCGTGGCGACGCGCGCGCCGTGGTCGCGGAACGAGCGCGGCCCGCGTGTTGGTCTGACCGGCGTCGACGGCAAGCGCCGACGTGGTCACCCGAGTCCCGCCTCCTTGCAGGCGCGGCGTACTCGCCGGTGCAGATGTCCGCCACGTCGAGGAAGCCCGTCCTTCACCACCGTGCTGTCGATGTTGTCGGGATCCACGCGAACGTGTCGAGCAGGACCGACGGGCACCTTCTTCATCCCGTTGTCCACCTTGTCGCTCGCGAGGTCGGCGGGCGGCTCCTTGCCCTGCGCGATCGGGACGGCGAGCTCGGCGGACGGTCTCGGCGATGTCGATGATCGGCTGGTAGACGGTCATCAGCTGCTCGCCGTCGAGGATGCGCTGGATCCCCGCCAGCTCGGCGTCCTGACCGGTCACGGCGGCTCGCCGGGTCGATGCTCGCGCCCTTCATCGCGGCGATCGCGCCGCCGGCCATGCCGTCGTTCGCGGAGTAGATGGCGTCGAAGCCGTCGGCTGCCGAGGTTGGTGATGGCCTGCTCCATCTCCCGCTGGGCCTCGTCGGGGCTCCAGTCCGGGGTGTCGTAGGTGACTCTCGATCGAGGCGCCGCGCTGGTCGAACACGTCGGGCGCACCCTCCTTGTAGGGCTTCGAGTTGCTGTCGGTCGGCGCCCCGTTGATCATCACGACCCGCGGGTCCTTCGTGCCCGCCTTCTCGAGCTCGTCCATCAGGACCTCGGCCTGCTGCTGTCCGACCTCGAACGGGTCGATCGACACGTAGTAGCTGATGTCGGCGTCGGGGATCAGCCGGCCGTAGGCGATCACGTCGACGTCGGCTTGCTCGGCGCGCTCGACGATCGTCGCCGCGGAGGCGACGTCCACCGCGCTGATCACGATCACCTTCGCGCCCTCGGTGATCGCGGCCTCGGCCTGCTGCTGCTGAGCCGCCGGGTCGTTGTTGGCGTTCGAGTAGAGGACCTCGCAGTCGGGGCACAGCTCCTCGACGCGGTGTTCGAAGTTCGGGCGATCCTGCTCCTCGTAGCGGGTCGTCTTGGTCTCCGGCAGGAGCAGGGCGATCTTGCCCCGCCTCCGCCGCCGGTCCCGCCCCGCCGCTCGTCGTCGTCGTCCCCGCACGCTGCGAGCACGCCGGCTGCGATTATCGCAGCCGCAAGCAGGGCGAACCTCGTCGCGGTCGACCCCGGGCGCTTGCTGCGATCGGCCATTCCTCTCTCCTCCTTCATAGCCCCCGGCGTCGGGCACGCTATCAGAACTGGTCTAGACCAGTTGTCGAGACCGAGGCCGTGGGCGTGCTCCGGACGCTGGCCGCGCCGCGGGTCTGGTTGACTTCCCGCATGGCCGTCCGCCACGCCACCGCCGAGGACCTCGCCGACCTGCTGCCGCTGTTCCGCGCCTACTGCGACTTCTACGAGGCAACCCGACCGACGACGGGCTCAACGCGATGATGCGCGGAGCGATCGAGCTGCCCGACGACCAGGCGTTCCTGCTCGTCGCCGAGGACGGCGACGAGGTGGTGGGCTTCGCCGCCTGCTGTTGGAAGTGGTCGAGCCTGCGGGGCGCGCGGATCGTCTTCCTCGACGACCTCTACGTGCGATCCGAGTCGCGCGGCGAGGGCCACGCGGACGCGCTGATCGCGGCATGCGGCGCGCTCGGCAAGGAGCGCGGAGCGCCCGTGATGAGCTGGCTCACCGCTCCCGACAACCGCCGGGCCCAGGCCGTCTACGACCGCATCGGGGGCACGTCCGAGACCTTCCTCGAGTACGAGCTCGAGCTGTAGAGGCGGCCGCCTACGGGTTCGGGACGTCGACGACCTCGAACTGCGACATCAGCCCGTGGGCGCTTGAAAAGGCGTCAGGGGTCCCCGAATCGTCAGGCGGCTCCCGCGGCGGCCTCGAGCGCCGCGCCGTACAGGATGTCGTGCTCGGACACCTCGATTTCGCTGAGTCCGAACGCCCGCATTACCTGGATCAGGATCAGGACGCCCGCGACGATCGTCGGCGCGCGCCCGGCGTGGAGGCCGGTCACCGCGAGCCGCTCCTCCAGCGTCTTCGCGGCGAGCTGCGAGTACATGCGCTGGATCGAGTCCAGCGAGAGCCTGTAGCCGTGGACGAGGTCGGGGTCGTAGGGGTCGAGCACCTGGTCGATGGCGGCGAGCGACGTGGGGGTGCCGGCGACGCCGATGCCCACCTGGGCGCGAACGAAGTCCGACCCGGCGAGGGCCTTGTCGATCAGGCTCCGGACGTCGTTCGCCAGGTCCTCCAGCTCCGCGGCCTCGGCCGGATCGTGCTGTACGTGCCGCTCCGTGTGGCGGACGGTCCCGGCATCGAGCGACGCGTGGAACGAGACGTCGTCGCCGCGCCCCACGACTAACTCGGTCGACCCACCCCCGATGTCGATGACCAGCGTCTCCTCGCCGGCGGTGCGGTCGTGGTTGGCGCCCAGATAGGTCAGGCGTGCCTCCTCTTCGCCGTCGAGGATCCGGGCGTTGAGCGCGAACCGCTCCCGGAGCTCGCCGGTGAACGCGCCGCGGTTCTCCGCGTCGCGAACGGCCGAGGTCGCGATCGCGGTGACGCGCTCGGCGCCGAGCGCCTCATAACGGGCCACGTACTCGCCGACCGTGTCGCAGGCGTCCTCGATCGCCTCCATCGCGAGCTGGCGCGACGTGTCCACCCCCCGGCCGAGCCGGGTCACCTTCGAGCGCCGGTCCAGCTCGGCCAGCCTCCGCCCTCGACGTCGGCGACCAGCAGCCGGGTCGAGTTGGTGCCCATGTCGATCACCGCCACGCGCATCCGGGGAGCGTATTGCCGACCCCTCGACGGGCGCGGGCCCGCGCGCCCATCGTTTCGCGCGCTGACGCGCTCGATCGCGTTGGCCTCGAAATGGAGCGGCGCGTAGTGCTCGGCGCCAAATTGGGGTGCGAGCGCGGCCTTGCCAAGGCGGCAAAACGGCCTTGCGCGCAAGGATTCCGATGCTAACCTCGTGTGACGCCGCGGGGTGGAGCAGTCAGGTAGCTCGCCGGGCTCATAACCCGGAGGTCGTGGGTTCAAATCCCACCCCCGCTATGTCCGTCACCACCACGCTTGAGCCCTCCGCCCGGAGAGCTTTCGCGTTCTCGTAGGCAGTCGCGACGGCCTCCGACACGGTAGCCGTCAATTCGACGCGCTGCTCGGCCTTGTCGTAGGCGATCTGCAAGCTGAATGACTCGAAGACTTGGCGCACGTCTGAAAATGGCCCCCAGGAGCTGGCCAATGAAGCTAAGCGTCCACGCGCAATTCGGGGATTCAGCGTGACACTTGACAACTGAGGGCGCCTGAGGATAAGGTCGGCGAAAGTTGGTCAACTGACCTGGTCATGTGACCAAGATCAGCTCAAAGACTTCGGAGGACCGCGTTCGGTGGAGAACCTGAAGGCCCAAGAGACAGGACGTCACCTGATGGCCGGAGACGCCAAGACACTGCGCTTCGGTGTCGACACAGGCGGGACATTCACGGACCTTGTGGTGGACGGACTCCCGGGTGGCGTTCGCGTTTACAAGCGCCCAACAACGCCGGACGACCCAGTCCGCGGCCTGCTGGACGTGATCAGCGCCGCCGCCGACAATCTCGGCATTTCGCCCGCTGACCTTCTGGGCCGCGGGGAGCTCCTCGTTTTCGGCACAACTCGGGCGACGAACGCCATCATCGAACGCGCCACGGGCCGCACGGCGCTCCTCGTGACCCAGGGCCACCCTGACATCCTCATGCTCCGTGAGGGGGGCGACCGGCCGTCGTCGCTGTACGACTGGAGTGATGAGTACTACCTGCCCCACGTTCCCCGCTCGCTGACCTTCGAGGTCCCAGAGCGGATCGGATCGCGGGGCGAGATCGTCACTCCGCTCGACTCCGAAGCGGCGCGAGCCCTTCTCGGCCAGTTCAGATCGCGGTCGGTAGAAGCAATCGCGGTCTGCCTGCTCTGGTCAATCGCCAACCCAGAGCATGAGCTAGAGCTCGAGCGGCTGATTGAGGAGGAGTTGCCTGACGTTCCCTACACCCTCTCGCACCGTCTCAACCCGTCGATTCGGGAGTACCGCAGGGCGTCCTCTGCCGCGCTTGACGCCTCGCTCAAGCCACTGATGAGCCACTTTTTCGGCGACCTTGACCAGCGGATGCGTGAGGCGGGGTTTTCCGGCCAGCTGCTCGTCATGACCTCTTCCGGTGGCGTTCTCGATTCCCTGACCGTCCGAGAGGCCCCGATCCACTCAATCGGTAGTGGTCCGGCTGCAGCCCCTGTCGCCGGGAGGCGTTTTGTGGCCATTGATGTCGATGCCGACTCCGCGATCGTCACTGATGCCGGCGGCACGAGCTACGACGTGAGCCTTGTCCGCCGCGGGGAGATCCCGTGGACGCGTGAGACGACGGTTGGCGAAGGGCGTTACCGCGTGATGACCGGTTTTCCTTCTGTCGATGCGCGCAGCATCGGCGCAGGTGGCGGAAGCATTGCCTGGGTCGACGACGGCGGTCTCCTGAGTGTCGGCCCCCGAAGCGCGGGCGCGGTGCCAGGGCCCGCCTGTTACGGCGAGGGTGGAGTCGAGCCGACCGTGACCGACGCCTGCGTTGTACTGGGATTCATCGACCCAAACTTCTTCCTCGGAGGCGAGATGACCCTCGACGCCGATCTCGCGCGAGGAGCAGTCGAGGAACACGTGGGCAAGCGCTTAGGGCTTGGAGTTGAGGAAGCCGCCTCGGCGGTCTTTCAACTCGCTACCGAGCACATGGTGGACGCGATTGAGCACATCACCCTCGTGCAAGGAGTGGATCCAACGCATGCGGTCATGGTTGCGGGTGGCGGTGGGGGCGGCCTCTACTCGAGCACGATCGGGCGCCGGCTTGGGTCTCCGCTCGTCGTAATGCCTGAGGTCGGAGCTGCGCTCTCTGCGACCGGGACGATCTTGAGTGACCTTCAGCGCGACTTCGCGGCGACCGAGCTCTGCGTGACCGACCGCTTCGACCGCGAGCGGGCCAACGCGGTCCTTGAGCGTCTGCTTGCCGAGGCGGGCGCGTTCGGCCGCGAGATGGTCTCCTTCCCGGACGAGGTTGATGTGACGTTGTCGGTCGAGGCGCGGTACGCGAACCAGATCTGGGAGATCGAAGTGCCCCTGGCGTTCAGCCGATTCGATGGGCCAGGCGATGTCGAGCGGCTCCGCGAGGATTTCCACCGTACGCATGAGGAACTGTTCGCGTTCACTGATCCGGGCTCACCTGTGGAGGTTGTCGCTTGGAGGGCTCGCGCGCGACTCCGCCTCGGCGACCTCGCACTGGTTGGCGACCAGTCCTTCGGCGACGTCGAGCCAAGCGGAACGCGTAGCGTGCTGTTCCCGGGAATAGGCGTGCACGAAGCACCGACGTACCCACTCGACTCGGTCGGGCGGTCGGGTACGGTCAGCGGCCCGGCCATCGTCGAGTCCGCGCTGACCACCGTCGTTGTCGAGCCGGGGGCATCACTCCAGCGTGCGCCGTCAGGCTCGCTCCTGCTCCGACCTCCAACTGGGACGGACCAGGACCCGAACGAAGAAAGGGTGAAACTTGAGCGAGTCACCTGAGGCGGGTCATGGGCGCGACGGCCTGCGACTTGCATTGATCAACAGCCGCTTCGAAGCGATCGTCCGCGCGATGGGGAACACGTTGCTCCGCTCGGCCCGTTCGGCGGTTCTGAGCAGCGCGAAAGACTTCTCCGTCTGTGTGCTCACGGCCGGCGGCGAGATGGTCTCGATGGTCGAAAGCCTGCCCGTGCATGTCGTCGGAGCCGACCTCCAAGCGCGCCACATGCGTGAGACCCACGCGGAGCTCCGCGCCGGTGACGCCTTCCTCCACAACTCGCCGTATCACGGGAATTCCCATGCGGCGGACTGGGGGCTCCTCGTGCCCGTCGTCGACGCTGCGGGCACGCATCGCTACACGGTGTTGGCCAAGGCCCATTTGGCCGATTGCGGGAACGCATTACCGACGACCTACATGGCTGCCGCGCAGGACGTGTACGCCGAAGGGGCGCTGATTTTCCCGTCCGTGAAGGTTCAAGAGGACTATCGGGACGTTGAGGGCATCGTTCGCATGGCCCGCGCGCGCATCCGGGTCCCAGACATGTGGTGGGGCGACTACCTGGCTTTGATGGGTGCCGCTCGCATTGGCGAGCGGCGGGTCCTCGCGCTGCTTGATGAGTGCGGTCCGGAGGAGCTCGAGGGCTACCTTCGCGATTGGTTCGACTACAGCGAGCAGCGAATGATCGAGGACATTCGCCGGCTCCCTGCCGGCTCGAAGCGCTCGACCGGGTTCCACGACCCGATCCCAGGGGTCCTGGATGATGGCGTTGAGATCCAAACCGAGGTCACAGTCGACCCCGACAAGGGCAACGTCGTCGTGGACCTTCGCAACAATCCTGACTGCCTGCCATCGGGGGTAAACCTCACGGAAGCTACCGCGCGGGCGGCCGCGATCAATGGCGTTTTCGTGGGGCTAGGCGGGAAGGTGCCGGTGAACGCCGGGAGCTTCCGGCGGATCGAGGTTCTCCTGCGCGAGAACTGCTGCGTCGGGATCCCGCGCCACCCGGCCAGCTGCTCGCTAGCGACGACCAATCTCGGGGAGGTGGTCGGGGCTTGTGTGTCGAGTAGCTTCGCGAGTTTCAGCGAAGATTTCGGCATTGCGGAGTTCGGTCGAATCCAGCCCGCGTCCTGGGCCGTCGTCTCAGGGACCGACCCGAAGCGCGATGGTCGGCCGTTCATCAATCAGTTCTTCCTCGCGTGCACGGGCGGAGCCGGCACGCCCGTGGCGGACGGATGGCTGACCGCTCAGGCGATCGCGGCTGCGGGAAACATCCGCCAAGACAGCGTCGAGATCGACGAGATGAAGTATCCGGTTCGGATCATCGAGCAGCGCCTCGTGCCCGACAGCGAGGGGCCGGGCCGGCGCCGCGGTGCGCCGAGCGCGCTCGTCGAGTACGGCCCGGTTGACACGTCTATCGACGTCGCCTACATCTCGGACGGCACGTATACGGCGCCGAGGGGCGTACGGGGCGGCGGCTCGGGGGCTACCGCCCAGCAACGCAAACGTGACGCCGACGGCACCACGTCCGATGAGCTGGGCGTCTTTTCGATTGTTCGACTCGATCCCGGCGAGTCGATCATCTCGGTCACGAGTAGCGGTGCGGGTTATGGACCGCCCGAGTCGCGCGAACCTGAGCGTGTGTGCGAAGACGTCCGAGAGGGCTTCATCACCGCCGAGCGGGCGCACGAGGTCTACGGAGTGGTGATAAACGACGGCGAGCTGGACGCCGGCGCTACGGCGGCACGGCGACGCGCCGGTGGAGGCAATGCATGAGACCCCCCATCGCGACGATGCGGCGCGACGTGCCCGGATCGGGTGCGTCGGCGGCAACCCTGGTCGATGCCGCATTCGCGCACGTCGATCCCAGCCGAGGGGTTCAAGCCACGATCGAGGACAGCATCGCCGGCCTGTGGGCGTGGTCCCTGCAGAGTATGAGGCTCTACTCGACCGGTCGGCGGTCGGGTGAGGATGAAACGATTGAGGAGCTACAACGCCGAGTCGAGTCGGTGCTTGAGGCGTACTTAGAGTCCGCACTCGACGCCGAGGCGACGCGCCTGCCGGTATCCGCTGACGATCTCGTCGAGCTCACTATCAGGCGCTTCGATGCGCTTGCGTTTGGCTCATGCAGGAGGTTTGCCCGGGTGTGACGCGGCGTGGTGAGGACGGGATCGGGGAGGGGCGCGGATGCCCCGCATGACGGTCGACGAGCGGCGGGAACGCATCGTCGACGCCGCCGTTGAGATCCTGGCTGCCGAAGGGCTGGGAGAGCTGACAACCCGACGGATCGCCGATCAGGCGAACGCGCCACTTGGGTCGCTTCACTACTGCTTCAAGAACAAGGCTGAACTCGTCGAGCAGGTCGAGACGCGGGGCGCGGAGCTGGTCCGGGTCGCCTTCGAGGATGTCGATCCACGCCGTGGTGTCGAGGCGACGATCCGCGACAGCGTTGCGGCGCTATGGAGGTGGTTTCAGGAGAACATGGGCCTCCAGATGGCGCTCTACGAGCTGGCGATGCGCAGAATCCGGCTCGGCGGCGACCCCGACGTGGTTTACGCGATGTGGCAGCCGTTCGGCCGCGACTTGCTTGAGGAAAAGGTCACTGCGGCGCTTGATCTGGAGCCCGTCGAGCTGGGGATCACCGTCGAGGAGATGACCCGCTTCATCCTCCACCGGTTCGACGGACTTGCCTTCGAGTTCGCGGCGTCGCGAGACCAGGCGGCATGTCAACGTCAAACCGAGCTCCTCGCCGACGCACTCGTGGCGCTAGCGCTTCCGGCCGTCGCTCGCGCTTAGTCAGCCCGGAACGGACTCGAGCGCGCTTTCGGGCGGCGTGTACGCGAGGCCCTGCTCCGCCGAGACTCCCCTGCACGTCACCCTGCCAGATGCGACGTTGAGTCCCGCGCGCAGGCCGCGGTCGCGGCCGAGCGCGAGAGTCGCGGCCGTCCTCGGCGAGCCTGATCAGGTAGGGGAGTGTTGAGTTCGTCAGCGCCGGTGTCGAGGTCACCGGCACCGCACCGGGCATGTTGGCAACGCAGTAATGCGTGATGCCGTCGACGGAATAGACGGGGTCGCTGTGGGTCGTGGGCCGCGAGGTCTCGAAGCAGCCGCCTTGGTCGATCGACACGTCGATGATGAGAGATCTCGGTCGCATCAGCGCGAGGTGCTCGCGCCTCAGAACGCGTGGCGCGCGGCCCCCGGCGACCAGCACCGCCCCGATTATGAGGTCAACTTCGGGAAGCCGCTCCTCGAGTCCGACGACGGAGGCAAAGCAGGTGGAGCAGCGCCCGCCGAGCGTGCTGTCGAGTTCGCGCAGGCGTTCGATGCTCCGGTCGTAGACGGTGACCTCTGCTCCGAGCCCGATCGCTACTTCGGCGGCCGCCTTGCCGACGGTGCCACCACCGATCACCATCGCCCGAGCTGCCGGGACTCCCGGCGCGCCACCGAGGAGGACACCGCGGCCACCGAACGGCCGCTCGAGCATCTTGGCGCCCGCCTGGGCGGCGATCTTCCCCGCGATTTCACTCATGGGCGCGAGCAACGGTAGGCGGCCCCGTGCATCCGTGACGGTCTCGTATGCGATGCAGGTCGCGCCAGACTCAAGCAACGACCGGGTTAGGGTCGGGTTCGAAGCTAAGTGGAGGTACGTGAAGAGCGTCTGCTCGGAGCGTAGATATGCCACCTCGTGCAGCTGAGGTTCCTTGACCTTGACGATCAGATCGCTCTCGGCGAACACGGCGCTCGCGCCACCGACGATCCGGGCGCCTTGCGCTTCGTAGTCGGCGTCCGCTAGGAACGAGCCCTTGCCTGCCCCGGCCTCGATTGAAACCTCATGTCCGCGTTCGACGAGCTCGCGAGCTCCAGCTGGCGTGAGGCCGACGCGGAACTCGTCCACCTTGACCTCTGCCGGGACACCGATCCTCATCGCGCGTCCCGAACTGTTCGGGCTGCGCGCTCGAGCACCGGACGCAGGATTTGCTCCATCTCCGCGAATTGCTCGCCGTCTGCGATTAGTGGCGGTGCGAGTTGGACGACGACGTTTCCTCGGTGATCGGCGCGGCAGATGAGGCCCTGGTCGAAGAGCGCGGCCGCGAGCGGTCCTCCAGCGAGGTTGTTGGCCTCGTCCAAAGAGAACGGCTCGCGGGTCGCCTGATCTTTGACGAGCTCCATAGCCTGGAAGTAGCCCGCCCCACGCACCTCACCAACGATCGGGATGTCCCGGAGCGATTCGAGCATTGCCCGGAACTCGCTCTCGTTCTCGCGCACGTGGTCGAGGAGGCGCTCGCCCTCGATCACGTCAATGTTCGCCAGCGCTACGGACGCGCTAACCGGATGTCCGGAGAACGTGAACCCGTGCAGAAACATGACGTCCGACGCGAGGAACGGTTCGACGACGCGGTCGGATGCGATCACCGCTCCCATGGGCGCGTAGGCGGAGGTGACCCCCTTCGCCGTTGTGATCACGTCGGGTTGGTACTCGTATCGCTCGCACCCGAACATGTGACCCAGCCGACCCCAGGCACAGATCACTTCGTCCGAAACGAGTAGGACATCGTGGGCGTCGCAGATCTCGCGGACGCGACGGAAGTAGCCGTCGGGTGGGGTGAGACAGCCACCCGCATTCTGGACTGGCTCGACCAAGACGGCAGCCACGGTCTCCGGGCCCTCGAACTCGATTCGGCTCGCAATGGCGTCAGCCAGCGTTTCGGCAGTGTGACCGGGTGCGGGCCGATACGTATTCGTGTTGGGCACGTGGCAGCCACCAGGAGTAAGAGGTTCGAACGGCGCCCGAAGCGAGGTGATCCCGGTCGCAGCGAGGGCGCCGAAAGTCGTTCCGTGGTACGCCAGGTCGCGCGCGATCACCTTGGTCTTGGTGGGGCTGCCCGTGAGCTTGTGGTACTGGCGAGCGAGCTTGATCGCTGAGTCGACTGCCTCCCCGCCGCCGCTTGTGAAGAAAACACGCTCGAGGTCGCCGGGAGCGAGCGCGGCGATACGTGCGGCGAGCTCGATTGCGGGTGGGTGGGCCGCCGACCAAGTCGGGTAGAAACCGAGCGCCTTTCCTTGGTCGGCGCCGGCCTGCGCGACGTCGGCACGTCCGTGTCCGATGTTCACACAAAAGAGCGCGCTCAGCCCATCCAGGTAGCGCTTGCCGTCGGCATCCCAGACGTAGCACCCGTCGCCGTGCGCGATCACGGGCACAGCGTTGGCGGCGTCGTATTCCCCGAGTCGGGAGAAGGGCATCCACAGATGGCGCCTCGCGGCCGCTTGATGATCGGAGCTTCCTGCGGCTCTGGTTTGCAACTGCGCTCCTTCCCGAGGCCCTCGGGGGACTTGACAAGTGGGATAAGTATAATGATAATACGCAATCGTGCAAGGAGCAGTGAACGAGCCGCCCAGGAGGGAGGCTCGGATGAAGCAGGATCACGACGGGACGACGGGGAGTCTCGCTGTCGACGCAGCTGCCGCGACGAAGATTCGGATCCCTGGGCGCCGAGTGCTCGCTGGGACTGGCGAGTTCGCCTATCGGTACTCGATTATCTGGGCGCTGGTGCTCGAGATCGCGCTTTTCTCGGTGCTCGTGCCCGACAGCTTTTTCACGACCGCGAACGCGCAGTCGATCCTCGGCAGCCAGGCAGTGCTGCTTCTCGTTGCCCTCGGTCTGACCGTGGCACTCGCGGCAAACGAGTTTGATCTTTCGATCGCGGGCATGGTGGCCTTCGCCCAGGTCCTCGTCGGGGTGCTCGCGGTCGAGCAGGGGTGGCCGCTCGGGTTGGCGGTCTTGGCGACACTCATCATCTGCTCGGCGGTTGGGCTTGCGAGTGGGCTCCTCGTAGTCCGGCTCGGCGTCAGCTCCTTCATCGCCACTCTCGGCATGGGAACCCTCTTAACGGGCATCGCGATCCGCCTTGCGGACTCAGCGACGATTCCAAATATCCCCAATGCGCTGACGGACGTCGCCTCGAGCGAGCTCCTCGGACTTCAGTTGGTTTTCTGGTACGGACTTGCGGCCGCGGCGATTCTTTGGTTCGTCTTCGCGCAGATGCCGCTCGGTCGCTGGCTTTACGTCACAGGTGCGAACCCGGAAGCGGCTCGTCTCAATGGCGTCCCGGTCCGGCTGCTGCGTTGCGGGGCACTAGTTGTTTCAGCACTCGTCGCAGCGAGCGCCGGGATCCTCTACGCCGGAGTTCTCGGAAGTGCCGACCCGAACAGCGGCGAGCAGTTCCTCCTGCCTGCGTTCGCCGCCGCGTTCCTCGGAGCGACGGCCATAACCCCGGGGCGCTTCAACGCCTGGGGGACGTTCTTCTCGGTGTACCTAGTGATCACCGGAATTGTCGGGATCAGCCTGGTGACGGAACAGACCGGCTGGATCACGTTCGTCTTTAACGGCGCGGTCCTCATCGTCGCCGTTGCGTCGCAGCGCCTCGTCGCGTCGCGTCGCGCGCAAGCAGGTCGTGCGTCCGCATGACGCCGGCCCAACCAATGAATCAGCCCAAGGAGGCGCCATGAGAAAAGGTCCGACTGTTCAAGTTCCAAGGCTGCTGGCAGCCGCCGCGGCTGTCGCCGCCTCTCTCGTGTTGGCCGCGTGTGGCGAGGACGATGAGGGCGGCGGGGCGGCCACCGCACAGGCTGGGAACTCAGAGCTCCTGAACGATCCGAAGCTCCCGCCTGCTCCCGAAGCAATCGACGGCGCCGACGTGAGGGCAGCGCAGGAGGCGCTCCTCGATGGCTCCGGTCCTGCGGAGTTTGTTCCGCCCGGTGAGCCCTTTGACATCTCCAAGGTGACGAAGCCAGTTTGGTTGATCACGGTGTCGTCGACGTTCGAGGCGGTGCCAGGGATCAACCGCGGTTTCGAGGAGGCGGCGGAGGCGGCGGGCGTTAGCCACAAGATCTGCCAAGGCGACAGCAAGCCTGACCGGATCGCAATCTGCCTCCAGCAGGCCGCAGCCGCGGGGGCGGGTAGCGTCGTCGAGCTGGGGATGGACCCGGCCATCATCGCGGAGCCGCTTGCCGAGGCACAGCAGGCGGGCCTGAAGACCGTCACCGGGAATACTGCGCTTCGGCTTGGGGAGTCATTGCCGGAGAACGTCGACGGCCAGGTGACACACGACTACTACGGTGCGGGCACGCTAGGAGCGGCATACGCTGTCGCCGAGCGCGGAGGGGCGCTCAACGCGTTGTGTCTGGTTGTACCCGAGTTCGCGGTCGCGAAGTCGGTATGCGAGGGCTTCGCCGACAAGGTCGGAGCACTCTGCCCCGAATGCGAGGTGGAGATTCAAGACGTCCACATCGACCAGCTTGAGACGCAGACGGCGGCGATCGTCAATCAAGTGACGCTGCAGAACCAGGATCTCAACTTCGTCATGGGATCGCTCGACGATCTGGCGCCGCTAATTGGACCGGCACTCAATCGCGCGGGCAAGACGCCCGAGGACGTGAGCGTCGGTGGCCAAAACGGTACGGTCGGCGCGCTGACCTCTATCCAGGAAGGCGGCGATTACCAGAAGTTCAGCGCCGGGCAGCACAACGTCTGGTGGGGCTGGGCTGCCTTCGACGCGGGTGCACGCGCGCAAGTCCAGGAGATGCCCGAGGCCGTACAGACGGAGCCGAATGTCGCTTTCACCCCGGAGGCGTTCGAGTTCACCGGGGAGATCTCGCTCGACACCGCTGACGAGATCTACGGTTTGGGTGACGGCGCCGTCTATCGCGACGGCTACCAAGAACAGTGGAAGGCGCCCTAGACCGAGGGCCGGTCCTCCGAAAGGGGGGCCGGCCAGTCCTCCGTGCCACCAATCTCGGCAAGACCTTCGGCCGTACGAGGGTGCTGCGCGGCGTCGGGATCGAGGTCCACCCGGGTGAGGTGCGGGGCCTCCTGGGACAGAACGGCTCGGGGAAGTCAACGCTCATCAAGGTGCTCGGCGGCTACCACGAGCCTGACCCCGGCGCATGCGTTGAGCTGCGGGGGGCACCGATAAGACTCCCGCTAAGCGCTGGCGAGGCCTCCCGGCTAGGGCTCAGCATTATGCATCAGGACCTCGGACTGGACGAAACGGCTTCGGTTCTCGACAACTTCCTACTGCGAGGACGGACGCAGCCGCGGGCTCTGGGGGTCATCAATTGGCGGCGGGAGCGCAGCCGGGTGGCGGAGGCGCTCCACGACTTCGGCCTCGACCTGGACGTGACCGCTCAGACAGGCGACCTCTCCCGCACTGAGCGCGCCATCGTTGCCATGGTGCGTGCATTCGACCGGCTCGGGGACCAGTCGGGCCTGCTCTTCCTAGATGAGCCGACGGCCGCGCTTGAGCCGAGTGGCATTGAGCAGCTCTTCGCCGCCGTCGGCCGGGCGCGCGCCAAGGGCGCTGGTGTGCTCTTCGTGACGCACGATCTCCAGGAAGCGTGCGCCGTGTGCGATTCGGTCACGGTCCTCCGTGACGGTCGGAAGGTGGCCGAGGGGCCGATTGGCGGCTTCGACGAGGCGGACCTCATTGAGGCGATCGTCGGCAGCGAGATCGGCGACCTCTACCCGCAGCCGCCGCCAACGCACCCGGGGCGCCCCGTACTTCGCGCCCGCGGTCTAACCGGACGCGTCCTCGACGGGATCGGATTCGATCTCCGCAAGGGCGAAATCCTCGGGCTGACCGGCCTCGCCGGCATGGGCCAGGATGAGGTCCCTGGATTAATATTCGGCTCGGCCACGAGCGGCGCCGGCGAGATCGAGTTGGCGGGCGCAGAGCACAGACCCTCGCCGCGGGCATCTCTCCGTAACGGAATCGTGCTCGTCCCGGCGGACCGGCAGCGCGAGGGAGGCGACATGACGGCGCCAGTCGGCGAAACCATGACGCTGCCGGTACTGCGACGGTTCGTCCGTCGCGGCAGGCTTGACAGGCGAGTCGAGCGGTCGGCCGTCGAGGCGACTCTGGAACGTTTCGGCGTTCGCCCCCCCGATGCGGGGTTTCGGTTCGGCCAGCTGAGCGGCGGCAACCAGCAGAAGGCGCTCCTCGGTAAGTGGCTCGCCCTTTTCGGCGCGCCCCAGGTTCTCGTCTTGCACGAGCCGACGCAGGGCGTCGACGTTGGTGCGCGCCGAGAAATATTCGCCCATATCCGGGAGAGCGCCGATCGGGGCACGTCCGTGATCTATGTGTCGACAGAGTGCGAGGACCTCGCTTACCTCTGCGACCGGGTACTTGTGCTGCGGCACGGTCGGATAGCTGCTGAGGCAGGACACAAGGACCTTTCGGCGGAGCGCCTCATCGGTCTCTGTCTCACCGGCGAGGTGGCTACCTGATGGAGGAAGGTCTGCGGGAATCTCTCGTTGGAACCTCCGTCGCCCAAAGGCTCTTCATCGACGGAGAGTGGATTCGGTCGCTGAGCAATGACCTGATCGATGTCGTGAATCCGGCGACCGAACGAGCGATCACGGCGGTTCCAGGCGGCACGGCCGATGATGTTGACCGTGCTGTGCGGGCTGCCGCGGAAGCGTTCAGCGACTGGTCGGCGAGGTCAGTCCACGAGCGAGTCGGGATCTTGCGGGCCGTTGGCGATGAGCTAGCCGGGATGACGGAGCGCATCGCGAGGACCGTGACGGCTGAGGTCGGCACAACTATCTCGCTTTCCCGCGTAGCCCAGGCGGGGTTGCCCGCACTCACCTTCCGCTCGATGGACGACCTGGCGCCGGTCATCGAGCAGAGCCAGGATGTCGGGAACTCGCGAGTCGTCCGCGAGTCGGCCGGGGTAGTTGCCGCAATTACCCCGTGGAACTATCCGCTCCACCAAGCGGCGGCTAAGGTCGCCCCGGCGCTCGCCGCAGGTTGCACCGTGGTTCTGAAGCCCAGCGAGGTGGCGCCCCTTAGCGCCCTCGCGCTTGCCCAGGCGTGCAAGGACGCCGGGCTGCCGCCCGGGGTCTTGAACGTGGTGCAGGGGCGCGGGGAGGTGGTCGGAGAGGCCCTCGTGAGACACCCGCTGGTCAGTGTCGTCTCGTTCACCGGATCGGCACCGATCGGCCGACGGATCGCTGCGGCTGCTGCACGCTCGGTCAAGCGTGTTGCGCTCGAGCTCGGGGGAAAGTCCGCATCGGTAGTTCTGGAGGACGCCGATCTAGACCGTGCCGTCTCCGAAACCGTGGCCAAATGCTTCCAGAATGCGGGCCAAAGCTGCAACGCCCACAGCCGACTGCTCGTTCCCCGCGAGCTCGCGAGTCAATGTACGGAACTGGCTCGCGCCGCGGCTGAAACGTACGTTTGCGGCGATCCGCTCGATGAGATGACGACGATGGGACCGCTCGCCGCCAAGACCCAACGCGAACGCGTGCGCACCCACATCCGGGAGGCTCGCATCGACGGGGCGCGGCTGGTGACAGGCGGAGAGGGCCCTCCCAAGGGCATCGATACCGGGTTCTACGTACGCCCGACAGTGTTTCGCGATGTCAGTGGCGATATGCCGATTGCCCGCGAGGAGGTCTTCGGGCCCGTGTTGTCGCTCATCCCATTCGACGGCGATAGGGAGGCGGTCGAGATTGCCAATGACAGTGACTACGGCCTATCGGGCGCGGTCTGGTCGTCGGATGATCAGCGCGCGCTCCGGATTGCCCGGCTCATGCGGACCGGCCAGGTCCACATAAACGGCGGGAAGTTCAATCCGCTCGCCCCGTTCGGTGGGTTCAAGCAGTCCGGTGTAGGTCGCGAGTTGGGGCGCTACGGGCTCGACGAGTTCCTCGAGTGGAAAGCGCTCCACTTCTGACCGCGGGTACGCGGGGGATCTCCTCAATCGCGAGGTGCCTCGTGAGGCACGAGTCCGCTCGGCCGCCAGCGCGAACGCGGGAGGATGGGTTCGTCGAGGCGCCCCGCTTTCTCCATCGTGGCCATGAATTCCTCGACATGCCGCCGCATCGCACCTTCGGCCCTACGCGCGTTACCGGATGCGATCGCGCGGGCGATCCTGGCGTGCGCGCTCCGAGTTGCCTCCCAGTCCTCGGCCCCAAGCGACTCGAGCTCGACGTGCCATTCGAGGACGTCGTGCAGCGCCGCGAGGATCAGATAGTAGAAGGCGTTGCCGGAGGCTTCGGCGACGAGCAGGTGAAAGTCGATGAACGCCCCAGTGGTTGCATCATCGTCCTCTACCGCCTGAACCAGCTGGGCAGCCGTGTCCTCGTCGATCGCCACCGCGGCGGCTGCGGCTGCCGCCGGCTCGACGACCAGCCGGAACTCGAAGAGCTCTCGGAGAGACACTTCGGCCAGCGCCACCATCGTGACGAGCGAGTGGCTGAGATTCGACGGCTCGGGGTGGCGAACGCTGATGCCGCCCTTCGGACCTTGCTTCGTTGTGATCAGGCCGTCGGACTCCAGCAGGCGCAGGGCCTCGCGCACGGTCGCTCGACTCAAGCCCGAGCTAGCGATGAGTTCTGCCTCGGGGGGCAGTTTCCAGCCTGTGGGGAGGGCGCGCCCGATGATGTCGCCGCGCAGCCCCGCAGCGAGCAGCTCGGCTGCTTTGGGAGGGGAGCGCCGCAGTCCTTTCGGCTGAGTGATTGGCCCGGTTTCAGGGATGATCATCACACTATAGTTGCCGTCAGTAACGTATAAGTATTATACTTCTTCGATGTTTCCGGTGCATGCGCCTCCAGAGTCTCTTCGTGAGGAGATTCGCGGTTGGATTGCCGAGAACCTGCCCAGTAGCTGGCGCGACACGGGTCGCGGTACAGACGAGGAGGATGCGGTCGAGATCAGGCGTGAGTGGGGTCGGCGGCTCGCCAAGGGCGGATGGGCCGCTCCCACATGGCCCGGGAGACTCGGCGGCCGCGACCTTTCCCTCGAGCAAGAGTTCATCGTCATCGAGGAACTTGTGCGAGCAGGGGCGCCCGAGGCGCTGAACTCGAATGGGATCGGCATTCTTGGTGAGATCCTGATCCGCCATGGGACCGACGACCAGCGCCGACGTCACCTCGGGCCCATGCTCGACCACTCGAAGGTCTGGTGCCAGGCGTTCTCGGAGCCGAACGCTGGGTCAGATCTCGCGAGTCTCCAAACCCGAGCTGTCTGCGAGGGACGACCGCCTCGTCGTGAATGGACAAAAGGTCTGGACCTCGTTCGCCCGCCATTCCGATTACGCGTATGCGCTGGTGCGAACGGACAGCGACACGTCGAAGCATGCGGGCATCAGCCTCGTCGTGATCGACATGCATTGCCGGGGAGTGACCGTCCGTCCGCTGCGAACTCTGATCGGGGGCTGGGAGTTCGCCGAGGTTTTCTTCGACGACGTCGAGGTCCCAGCGTCCGAAGTCGTTGGGCCGCTTCACGGAGGGTGGCCAATCGCAGTTGAGGCGCTCGCGCTTGAGCGGGGCCGTTCCTTTGCTGAGCGGTCATTGAGGCTTCGTCGCGAGGTGGCGAAGCTCGCGGCGCTCTGCACGCGCATCGAACCCTTGGAGGACGGCGCCCGCGGCAAGGTCGTGGACTCATATCTCGACACTCGATGCCTCGCGAGTGTCGTGCGACGGGTGCTGAGGCTGATTGAGTCGGGGAGGGACGCGACTGCTCTGGCGGCACTCGCCAAGCTTCACTGGAGCGAGGCGCACCAACGCTTGCTCGGGGCAGGTGTCGAAGCCCTTGAGACCCGGGTCCTCGAGCCCGAAGCGTCCGAATGGGTTCGGGCGTTCCTATATTCACGCGGCGAGACGATCTACGCTGGCACTTCGGAGGTGCAGCGAAATACCCTCGCGCGCTTCATCGGCCTTCCGGGGGTGCGTTCTGAGGGCTCCAGCTCGGCAGCTGCGCGGCCGCGCCTGAGCGCTGGCGCGGTAGCGGCACCGGAGGATGCGCGGATGCTCCGCGAGGGACTCGATGACCTGCTCGCTGCGGAGCTCACCCCCGGCCGCCGCACGAGCGCGCTCGAGGGAAGCGGCTTCGACGCCGAACTGTGGCGCGCGCTTGGCGGAGCGGGCTGGCTTGGTCTAGGTTGCGAGAGCGACCTCTCGGCGCTCGGAAGGACCCTTGTCGAACTCGGGGAGGCGGCAGGAGCTTGCCTCATACCCGGCCCGCTGGGGCAGACGATCACGATCACCGCCCCGCTGCTGGCCGCCGCTGCCCGGAGTGGACCTGATGTCGACGCGGTTATCGGAGGCCATCTTCTCGCCGCGCTGGTGATGCCCGACGCCGGCACACCGATCGCTCCCCGATTGACGGCGGTTTCGGCGAGCCACGCGCGTGCCGGAGTCATCGTCCTAAACGGCACGGTGCGCGGCGTTCAGTTCGCGGCAGAGGCGGATCGGCTTGTCGTGCCGTTCGAGTACGGCGGGAGAGTAGGACTGGCGCTGGTCTCACCCGATCATTCTGGCGTTCAAATCGGTGCGCCGTACTCCGTCGACCTCGCCGCGCCACGGTCGCAAGTGACATTCGACTCCGTTGAAATCCCGCCAAATGAACTTCTCGGAGACCCCATCGTCGACCATCGGGATGCTCTGGCCACCGCACTACGCCGATACATGTTGTGGCTCGATGGTGAGTCCCTTGGCGGCGCCGAGCGGGTTCTGTCACGTGCAGTCGAGTACGTCGGGCAGCGGCGACAGTTCGGAGTCCCGGTCGGCTCATTCCAGGCAGTCAAGCACTCGCTCGCGAACGCCTACGCTGAATTGGAGCTGGCGCGGGGCCACGCTTACGAGGCCGCGGCCGAGGAGGACAACGGTGGACCCGAGGCCCGGGTCGCGCTCGCCGCGAGCCGGCTGATCTGCGGACGGATGTACCAGGCCGTAGTTGAGCGAAGCATTCAGGCTCATGGCGGGGTTGGGTTCACGTGGGAGCATGGGATCCATCTCTGGTATCGACGAGCACTCGCGGCACGCCACGACCCGTTCCCCGCAAGTGTTCTCAAGGCATGCGTCGGCGCGGCCGTGAGTGTCGACATGTCCGATGCCACGCCCCCGTCACGGGAGCGTGCGGTTGCCTGATCGATCTGGCCCGCTGAGTCTCGAGCGCCTCCGGGGTGGGGTGGCCCTGGTTCGGATTGACCATCCGCCAGTCAATGCGCTCGATCCTGCCCTGTACTCCGGGCTGGCCCGCCTGGCATCCGAGCTGGAGGTCGCAAACGACGTGCGGGCGGTGGTTGTCACAAGCGCGAACCCGACGGTGTTCGTTGCTGGTGCGAATCTCAGGCGAATGAAGGCGGAGGACCTCCAGCCCGTTCGCGCGAGGGAGCGGTTGCGTCGAGCCCAAGCAATCTTTCGGCGCCTTGAGCGAGTGCCCCAGCCGACCATTGCGGCGATCGAGGGACATGCTCTCGGCGGTGGATGCGAACTCGCACTCGCACTCGATTTTCGGCTCATGTCGCGCGGCGAAGCCAGGATAGGGTTGCCGGAAGCGAGCCTCGGACTCGTCCCCGGCATCGGCGGCACCCAACGCCTCACGCGACTGGTCGGGCCCGCGCGCGCGGCGGAACTCATGATGCTTGCCCGCCGCCTCGACGCCGATGAGGCGGAGGGAATGGGGCTCGCCATCGCCGCCGAGGATGCCCGCGCTGCCGGCCTCGCCCGTGCGGACGTCCTGGCGCGGTTTCCCGCAAGCTCACTGAGGCTAATCAAGACCTGCGTGCACGCCGCTGCCGAGGGAGATCGCGAGCACGGCTTCGGTGTGGAGCTGCGCGCCGCCGTCGAGGCATTCGCATCGCCGGCTGGGCGGGAGGGAGTCGCGGCGTTTCGCGAGCGACGCAAGCCCTGCTTCACGAGGACTGCAGGTCCTCCGGACGCGTGAGGCTGTGGGCGGCGCGTTCGCGCAGCTCGCGCTTGAGGACCTTGCCGGCGCCGTTACGAGGCATGAGGTCGAGAAACTCGTAGCGCTTGGGCTGCTTATAGCGCGCCAGGCGACCCGCAAGGAACTCATCGAGCTCGGACCCGGGGTCCGCGGATTTCCCCTCCGCGAGAACCAGGAAGGCGACGGGGACCTCTCCCCAGCGCTCGTCCGCGACACCGACGACGGCCGCCTCTCGGATCCCCGGGTGCTCCTCCAGCTGGCGTTCGATCTCGCGCGGGTACACGTTGAGACCGCCGGAGACCAACATGTCCTTGGCGCGGTCGACAAGGTAGAGGTAGCCGTTCGAGTCCATCCGGGCGAGGTCACCTGTGCGGAGCCAGCCTCCGCGCAAGGCTGCGGCCGTGTCCTTCGGCCGACGCCAGTAGCCGGCAGTAACGTTGGGGCCGCGGGCGACGACCTCGCCGACCTCCCCTGGCTTTACCAGCCGGTCGTCGTTACCCACAACGCGGACTTGGACGCCGGCGGCCTCCCGACCCACGGATGTGAGCCGGACCGGGTCGACATTCGGACCATGATCCTCCGGGGGAAGGATGGTGAGTATCGGTGAGGCCTCAGTGAGTCCATAGCCCTGCTGGAAGTCGCACGCCAATAGTGCGATCGCATCGTTCAGTAGGTCGGCCGACATCGGGGACCCGCCGTAAGAGATCAGCCTGAGCGCATCACCAGGAACTGCCCCTGTCCGGACAACGGTGAGCATCTCACGCACCATCTCGGGCACAGCGAACGTGGAATTGGCCCGTCCGGCGGTGACCTCCGCGAGCACACGCTCGGGGTCAAACCTTCTCTCAATTACATGGGTTGCCCCGGCGTGAACGACGGTGAGCATCCGTGACGCCGCGGCCACGTGTGCCAGCGGGGCGCTCGCCAGGTAGCGGTCGGAGGGCAGCACAGAGCGCTCGACGCGATTCGTCCACGCATTGGCCAGCAAGTTCCGGTGGCTAAGCAACCCCCTTTGGGGTCGCCCGTAGTACCTGAGGTGTAGAGCTGCAGCACGGCGTCGGATTCCGTGCGGCCCTTGTCGCCGCTTGGGCGTGCGCTCGCCGCCGCAAGGAGATCTTCGTAGTCCGTGCATGGGCTCGGGCCCCCAAGCGAGACGAGCCCGACCACCGAAGTCGGCCAAGCTAATCGCACGGGAAAGGTGGCGTCGACGTCGAGATCGGCAAGCAGGACGCGCGCCTCGGAATCAACGAGGATCTCGGCGATCTCCCCGCTCCGCGAGACGGGGGCTCACGGGAACGAGCGTGCAGCCCGAGATCCCGGTCGCGAAGAGGGCCTCCACGTATTCCAGGCGGTTCGGCGCAAGGAGCGCCACGCGATCGCCCCTGTTGAGACCAAGGCCGTCACGAAGGGCGTTGGCGAGGCGGGCTGCTCGTGCGAGCAAGTGGCGATAGGTGATTGTCCGTTTGCCGTCGACGACCGCGACGTGGCCCGGTCGCAACAGCGCCGAATGACGAAGGGCGTCAGGAATTAGAGGCACTTGCATCACCAGTGCTGGTTCGTTCCTGCCACTGGGGCGCGCGCGGCTCGCGTCAACCCCGGCGCCGGCCGATACGCCGGGTCGTCCGTACTCTCGGAGCAGCCCGTCGAGTATCCGGAGAACGTTCCCGGGCACCGATCGTTCTGCCCAGTCCGCTGGGCCGCGTGGATGCTTGGTGCCAGGATCATCGCTCGGTCGATGTCCTCCTCCGAGGCGACCGACTCGCCGAGGGCGAACCAGGTCTCATTCACCAGCTGCGCGATGATCCGCCCCAGCACGAGGCCCGGGGCATCTCCGACCCACTCCACGTGGCGTCCGAGCGACGTGAAGAGGGCCTCAGCGGCTTGTGCGACTTGCTCGTTGGTTCGGGCGGTGCGGGTCAGCTCGACAAGCTTGGTGACTTCGAACGGGGGGAGCGTCATGAAGCCAACTGCCTCACTGCTGGGGTCTACCGCCGCGAGTGGGGCCCCATCGCAGAGCACCACCCTAGGCCCCTCGCCGCCTCGGCTGGGGGTCGGTCGGTGTGCAATCCAGGATGAGCGATGCCCGGGATGCCCCCGTCTCCGGCTCGCGGCCAACATCCCAGCCTGCCGTCTGAGCGGCGGCTGCGATCTCGTCGCTTAGCCGCGTACGCCCCAGCACGGTTAAGTGACCGTCGCCCCCACCGGCTTGCGGACGGCAGGATCCGGACGACGGTACGGGGCGTCGTCGGCTGGATACGAGTACCACCCGCGCCCAGTCTTCCTCCCGAGCCGCCCCGCAGCGGCCATCCGAACGGCGAGAGGCGATGGACGCCAGCGCGGCTCGCCGTAGGACTGCTCGAAGAAGGACTCGGATACCGCCACACCGACATCGATTCCGACCAGATCCATGAGCTCGAAGGGGCCCATCCGGAACCCGCCGGCGAGCCGACAGATTCGGTCCACCTGTTCGGGCGTCGCGATCCCGTCCCGGACCAACCGGAGGGCCTCGAGACTAAAAGGGCGGTTGCAGCGGTTGACGACAAAGCCGGCGGTATCCGCGGCAAGCACGACCTGCTTGCCCATCGCCTCAGCCATTGATCGCGCGACGGAGACGGCCTCTTGCCCGGTTTCGAGCCCGGCCACCACCTCGATCAGCGGCATCAGGGGAGCGGGGTTGAAGAAGTGCATCCCAAGAACTCGGGATGGAACCGGGACTCCATTGGCGATCGCGGTTACGCTCAGCGACGAGGTATTGGTCGCGATTACGCATTTGGGTCCGGCGCTCGTCGCGACCTGGGCGAGTGTTTCGCGCTTGAGATCAAGCCGCTCGGGAACAGCCTCGATCACAAGCTCGCACTCCCCGAGCTCGCCGGCGGACTCGACTATCCGAAGGCGCCCGAGGCTCTCCTCGGCCGATCCCTGGTCGATTCGCCCGGACTCCACCAGGGTCATAAGCCCGCGACGAATGCCCACCTCTGCCTGCTCCCGCGCCTGGTAGTCGGGGTCGGCGAGGATGACGGACTTCCCTCCGGAGCTCAGAGCGAGCTGGGCGATACCAGCGCCCATGGTTCCCGCCCCGGCGACACCGATCACCCTCGGAAGCCCGGTTCGATTCATGCAGGCGCTCCTGCGGCAGCGGAGAGCGAGGACACGGCGGCTGCGCCCATCGCCTGGGCGATGAGCGCGACGTCGTGATCCGTGGCGACGTAGGGCGGCATCGCGTAGATCAGGTTCCGGAAGGGGCGGAGCCAGACGCCGTGATCGAGGGCCGCACGCGTCGCGGCCTCGACGTCAACCGCCTCATCGAGCTCGATCACCCCGATGGCACCGAGTACCCGGACATCCGATACTCCCGGCAGCGCGCGCGCGGGTTCCAGCTTGGACCGAAGTGCGCCCTCGATTCGCGGCACGTCGTCTTGCCAGCACCCCTCTTCTAGGAGGGAGAGCGATGCGAGAGCGATCGAGCACGCGAGCGCGTTGCCCATGAAAGTCGGTCCGTGCATCAAGGGCAGCTGACCGTCGCGGTCGCTGGTGGCTTCCGCTACTTGTGAGGTGCAGAGGGTGGCCGCGAGCGTCAGGTAACCACCGGTAAGCGCCTTGCCGAGGCACATGATGTCTGCGGCGATGGCGGCGTGCTCGCAGGCAAACAGCGTGCCGGTGCGGCCGAAGCCGGTGGCGATCTCATCGAGGACGAGCAAGACATCGTGCGCATCGCACAGCTGACGAAGCAACCTGAGATAGGCGGGGTTGTGAAAGCGCATTCCGCCCGCACCCTGTACAACCGGCTCGACAATGACCGCAGCGAGCTCGTCTGCGTGCCTGACGAAGAGCGATTCCAGCTCTGTCGCATAGATCCGATCGACGGTCGTGCCGAATCCGGAGGGAGGGACACCGGCAAACAGGTGGTTAGCCAAAGTGCCGGTGAACAGCGAATGCATCCCGTTGTCGGGGTCGCACACTGCCATCGCGCCGAAAGTGTCTCCGTGATAGCCGCCCCGCCAGGTCAGCAACCGCCGCTTGCGGCCCCTCCCCCGGGCGCGCCAGTGCTGGAGGGCCATCTTGATGGCTACTTCGACCGCGACCGATCCGGAGTCAGCGAGGAAGACATGCTCCAGCGGTCCGGGTGTGAGCGCCACAAGTCGTTCGGCTAGGCGTACCGCGGGCTCGTGAGTCAGGCCCCCGAACATCACGTGTGCCATTCGTCCAAGTTGGGTCGCAGCGGCGGCGTCCAACGCCGGGTGGCGGTAGCCGTGCACGGCGGACCACCACGACGCCATTCCATCGACGAGCTCGCGCCCGTCGGAGAGCCTCAGGCGAGCTCCGCGTGCCGATTCCACGAGAAGCGGTCTGCTGCTTGCTGGCATGTGGTCGTATGGATGCCAGACATGACGACGGTCGAGCTCGAGCAGCTCGCGTCGAGTAGACGCCCGTCACAGCCGTTCAATGAGCGTCGCGGTGCCGACACCGCCGCCGCAACACATCGTGACCAGTCCGAGCTCAGCATCGCCATCCTCAAGCTCATGCAGGAGCGAGGTAATGAGGCGCGCGCCTGTCGATCCGACCGGATGACCCAATGCGATCGCGCCTCCACGCGGGTTCACCCGGCCCATGTCAGGGTCGAACTCGCGGATCCAGGCGGCGAGGACGGAGGCGAAAGCTTCGTTGATCTCGATAACGTCGATGTCGTCGAGAGTCATTCCGTTGCGTTGGAGGATTCGACGCGTGGCTGGTATTGGGCCGGTGAGCATCGTTATCGGGTCGACGCCGAGCACGACTTGGTCGATAACGCGCGCCCGCGCCCGCAACCCGTGCGCAGTCGCCCGGTCCGTGCTCATCAAGAGAAGCGCGGCGGCGCCGTCCGAGATCTGCGAGGAATTCCCGGCAGTGAGGAGTCCACTCGGTTTGAACGCAGGTTCCAGGCGCGCTAGTGCTTCGATCGACGTTCCGGGGCGAATGCCCTGATCTACTCGGTGCTCGGTTTCGCCGGCGCGTAACGGAAACGATCTCGCGCTCGAACCGTCCCGCCTCGGTTGCGGCGTGGGCAAGGCGATGAGAGCGGACTGCGAGCTCATCCATCTCGTGTCGGGTGATCCCCCAGCGCTCGGCGATCAGTTCAGCGGCAAGTCCTTGAGGGACGAGTTCGTAGCGGTCGAGAATCTCGGGCGTGAGGGCTCGGCCCCAGCGCTCCTGAGCCGCCTCGTGCACCGTGAAGCCAACCCGCCCCATGTGCTCGATTCCGGCGGCGACCACGACGTCGTCGACGCCCGCCGCGATCCGAAGGGCCGCCAGGTTCACTGCCTGTTGCCCCGAGCCACACCGGACATCGACCGTGGTGGCGCCGGTCGTCTCGGCGAGTCCTTTGGCAAGCCAAGCGGTCCGAGCGATCCCTGCTGATTGCTCCGCGATCTGATAGACGCAACCCGTAATGACGTTGCCGACCTCGTCCGAAGGGAGGTCGGGGCGGCGTAGCACCTCGTCGAAGCAGCGCCCGAGGAGATCCGCTGGATGAGTGTTCCGATACTGGCCTCTCTCGGCGGAGCCCCGTCCGATCGGCGTCCGGACGGCTTCAACGATGACCGCGTCCCGGAGGGATCCGTTTCGATGTCTCATCGGCAGCTGCCGCAGTTCACACAATAAGTATAATCATTCGCCTAAGCCACCAAAACCAAGGAGCCAGCATGGCCGTGAGCGCCCCGACTGTTCGTGCGGACGACTATTTAGACATCGATCACCTCCTTGGCGACGATGAGCGGCTGCTAGCCGAGACCGTCAGGAGGTTCGTACATGACCGGGTCTTGCCCGAGGTCAGCGAGTGGTTTGAGGCCGGCTACCTTCCCATGGACCTGCCCCAGGAGCTGGGGAAGCTCGGCCTGCTCGGCATGCACCTCGATGGTTACGGATGCGCAGGCGCGAGCGCGAGCGCGTACGGGGTTGCGTGCCGTGAACTTGAGGCCGGCGACAGCGGCGTACGGAGCTTCGTGTCGGTTCAGGGTCTCTCGATGTACGCCATTCACCGCTGGGGCTCGGAGGAGCAGCGGCGCGAATGGCTGCCGCGCCTTGCCGCAGGGGAGGCGATCGGTTGCTTCGGGCTCACGGAGCCCGATGTTGGATCGGATCCAGGGTCAATCCGGACACGCGCGCGCCGCGACGGAACGGATTGGGTGCTCCACGGCCAAAAGATGTGGGTCACCAACGGCTCGGCTGCCGACGTCGCGATTGTCTGGGGCAAGGACCGACGATGGCGTTCGCGGCTTCGTCGTGCCGACCGACACGAAGGGATTCACGACGCAGGACATCAAGGGGAAGATGTCGCTGCGCGCGTCGATCACCTCGGAGCTCCTGTTGGACGACGTGCGCCTCCCTGGCGACGCGATGCTCCCGGAGGCAGCGGGACTGCGCGGGCCGCTGTCGTGCCTGAATCAAGCGCGCTACGGCATTGTCTGGGGGGCGTCGGGCTCTGGACGGGCGTGCCTTGAGGCCGCACTCGCCTACGCGCAGCACCGGGTCCAGTTTTCCCGGCCGATCGCGTCGTTTCAGCTCATCCAACAGAAGCTGGCGATGATGGCACTCGAGGTGAACCGCGGAGCCCTCGTGGCTGTCCATCTCGGCCGCCTCAAGGATTCCGGCCGACTGTTGCCCGAGCAAGTGAGCCTCGGGAAATTGGGCAATGTCAGTGGCGCACTTGAGGTCGCGCGAGCGGCCCGGCAGGTGCTGGGTGCCAACGGCATCGCGCTCGAGTACCCCGTCATCCGGCACATGACCAACCTTGAGACGGTCGTGACGTATGAGGGAACCGCGGACATTCACGCGCTCGTCGTTGGCGGCGCCTTGACCGGAATACAGGCGTTTCGCTGAACGCCACACCGACACACAGTCTCTGGACCCCACTGGCCTTGGGGTGGGCAGCCTGAACGCGCACACCCTTGTCCGGACGTTGAGCAACGGCCTCGAGGGCGACGTCGGCAGGCGTGACTGGCTTCCTCCCCAATGAACACCTGTCGGCGTCGCCCTCGGCGACGCCTCACTCGGTACTCCTCTCGCCAGTGAAAGTCGCCGTCGAGAGCCCGCTCATAGACAGCAGCGTGGCTCCCATAGGTCCCAGGAGTCCCGCCGGCGCCGCCACCTCTCCAGGTGCCGGCGGGGCGAACGGGCCGAACACCCCTTGAGTGTGCCCCCAAGCGCTCTGGATACCGGTTCATGCACGGCAGAGCCTTGGCTAAGCCGTCAGGCTCACTCGCTCGACGATGCGTGTGTGGTAAGACACCTGAAGGGCGGCGGCTTCCTAGGCGGTTTCCGCGTCCTCGGTCATGCGCGAGAGAACGAGCTCGCGCATGTCCTCGGCCTTGGTTTCGGTGGCTTCGGTTTCGTCCATGAACTCCGAGAGAAGCCGCGCGACCTTGAGCGGATGAGTGACTTGCGGAAAGTGGCCGGCGCCTTCGATTAGCTCGAAGCGGCTCCCAGGCATCGCTTCGTGAGCGATCTCGCCGTGCCTTGGAGGGATTATCGGATCGCTTTCCCCCAGATGATGAGCGAGGGCAGCGCCTCGGCCAGGTAGAGGCGATCGAGCGCGGAGATCCGTTGTCCGGTTGGGTCGATCACCGCCCGGATCGTGTGTAGGAACGCGGCTCGGGCCTCGCTGTCGTTCAGCGAGGCGTAACCGCGAGCGCCTTCCGCGATGTCGGCGCCGGCCTGAAGCCCGATCGCTCCCAGCGCCCGGCCGGCGGACTGGCCGACGCCGAGCAGGCGGGCGTGGGTGATCAGCGGCAGGACGATCTCAGCGCCCGGAAGGCTCGCGGCGCGGAGCAGCGGATGGACTTCTCGCGCGATGCCGCCGCTCGACATCAAGACGAGGCGCCCGCAGCGCTCGGGGAACTGGTACGCCAGCTGCATCGCGATCCCGCCGCCGAGCGAGTGACCGACGATCGTCGCGGGCTCGGCGTTGAGGCCGATCAGCAAGTCCCTGATCCCCGAGGCGTAGGCCCCGAGCGAGTAGTCGCCGCGGGGCTTCGCGGACTCGCCGTGCCCCAGTAGGTCCGGGGCGAAGAGCGTGTAGCGGTCGCGCAGAGTTTCCATCACCGGAACCCACTGCTCGGAGCGGCCGGTGATGCCGTGGACGAGGACGATCAGCGGCCCGGAGCCCGTCAGGCGAAAGCAGACGCGGTGGCCGTGGATCCGGACCTCGTAGAGCTCCTCAGGTCGGTCGAGGGATCCGACCTCCTCGAGGTCGTGCGGGCCGAGCATCGTGATCGTTGAGGTGGCAGGCATGCGATCGGCGATCGATGTTACATGGGTCGATGTAGAGCACCGGTGAGCACGGCTCGAGTGCGCAGCCACTTTGGACGAAAGGAACCGGTTTGATCAAGCCGCGAGGCGTACTCGTTCGACGATCCGTGAGTCGTACCGAGAAACGAATCGGGCCCCGCTACTAGAAGGGCCTGAAAGGCGAAAGCGGGAAGGGCCCTTTCTCTTTGCCGTTTTCGTCCTAGGCAGAGAGGACTTGCTCGGCCGCGCGCCTTCCGCTTCGCAGCGCCCCCTCCATCAGCCCGTGCCACTCGCCGGCCGTGTGCTCGCCGGCGAAGAACAGGGGGCCGATCGGCTTCACCAGGTCGTCGTCGCGAAGTGGCGATGAGAGGGTGCGAGCCGAGTAGGAGCCCCGCACCCACGGGTCGTCGTGCCAGCTCGAGAGCATGGCGCTTTCGGGCTCCAGATCGAGATCCACGCGAAGCGCGCCCAGCGCGGCGACCCAGCGCTCGAACCCGTCCGAGCCACCGAGGTCATCGATCGCGGACATCGTGCCCGTGTAGCCGGTCACGAAGGGAGCGGGCCGACCGTCCGCGCCCAGCTGCGTATAGGTCCAGAAGTGTCCGGCCACGGACATGATCGCGCTTGGCGGCGCGGGCGAGCGCAGGCGCAGGAAGAGCTTCGAGTTCTGACCGTAGGTGACCGCGCGCAGCGCCTCCGCGGTCGCGCCCTCGAGCGGGGGATCGAACTCGATCTCGGCCAACGGCGCGGTGGGGATCGCGACCACGACCGCGTCCGCCTCAATCTCGGCGTGGTCGGTCGCGATGTTCACCGCGCCCTGCGACCAGCGCACCCTCCGCACGGGGGACGAGAGGCGCACCGCTGCGCCGAGCTCGGCCGCGAGCGCCTCGGCGAGCCGCATGTTGCCGCCCTCGAGCGTGTGGTTGTCGAAATCGCCGAAGGTCGAAGCCCCCTCGTCGAGCACCGAGGCCGCAAGGTCGTCGGTGGGATGGCCATTCGAGATCGCGACACGCGTCTGAATCAGCTTCGAGAGGGGTGGGTCCAAGTCCAGGGTGGCGATCGCGTCGGCAGCGCTTGTGGCGTCCGCGGCCCCGCCCGCGGCAAGGCGGCCGAATGCGTCCTCGAGGTCAGTCTGGGCCACAGCCTCCTCGCCGATCGGCACGCGCCGCCCGTAGGGCGTCCCCTTGACCACCCGCGGGATCCCGAAGCGCGCGGCCAGGGCATTCATCGAGTCGTAGCCGGGCAGGATGAACTCGGCGCCCCGCTCGACCACCGCGCCCTCCCCGAACGGCACCGACCAAACGCGTCCCCCCACTCGGTCGCGTGCCTCGAGCACCGTCACCTCCGCTCCGCCGGCGCGCAGGGCGTCGGCCGCGGCAAGGCCGGCAAAGCCGGCGCCGACGACGCCGACGCGCTTCATCCATCTCCCCTTTCTTGCTCATCCTCCACGACCGGGATCCTCCCCACCCATGGCTCAGGGCTTCCTCGCGTTCTCTTTCACTAGCCCTTCAATGTCTCGCTGCAGGTCCCATACGGCCTGTGTGAGGGAACCAACCTCGGCCTGCAGATCCTCCAATGTCTTGGCAACGCGCTCCTCGAACCCCCCGTACGGGCTCCAGAAAAAGGCCTCGGGTAGCTCATACAGGTCGATCATCGCTACGTGGTACTTCTCGCGGGGCATCGCCCCGGCCTCCCAACCGATGATCGTGTTGCGGTTGACGCCCAGCTTCCCGGCCGCCTCGAGCTGGGTCAGGCGACTCGCCTTGCGTGCCTCCCGAAGTCGGGCACCCCTTCCGCGGGCCGTTGTGCTGCGATCGTTCATTTCGCGCGCTCCATGCCCTCGCCAGGATTGCGCAATGTAGAGGGGCGAGGTCGCATTCGGCGGCGAGAGTAGTAGGTCGGCATGCGGATCTCTAGCCGCAGATACCGCTCCAATAAAGGGGAACGGTGGCCTTCGCCGCTCTCCCACGCCCAACTCAAGCGATACTTCCGGCGTGCGCCAGGACGACACTGAGCGTCTGCTCGCGGACCAGGCCGCCTACTACCGAGCCCGAGCACCTGAGTATCTGGCAGGCGGACTGGATCTTCCCGGCGGGGAGGAAGTTGAGGCCGCGCTCGACGCCTTTCGTCCGACGGGTGACGTACTTGAGCTTGCCTGCGGACCGGGCACGTGGACGCCGCACCTCCTTCGATACGCCGACAGCATTACAGCGGTCGATGCGTCCCCCGAGATGCTCTCGATCGCAGCGCATGAGGTCGGAGGCGACGAGAGGGTCCGCCGCCGCGCCGGCCGTTGTCGAGCCCAGCGCACCGATGGTGGCGAGGACCGCCGCGGCGGCGATCATCACGATTCCTCGACGGCGCGTCGTGGTGGTGCGTGGCGAAGTCATTCTGGCCTCTCGATTTCGAAGTGACCCCCGTCCTACTGCTGCCCATTCGTTCCCAGGACGGGATCGGACCACTCGGTGGAGCGCCTCGGCCTCCTCTCCTCGCGGGCAGCGCCTAGCGCCGACTCTGGGTGCACCGAGTACACAGGGCGCTTTCGGGAACGGCTCGGAGGCGGCCTGCGACGATCCTCCCTCCGCACGCGTCACACGTCCCGTAGGAGCCCTCCTCGAGCTTCTCCAGCGCGCGCTCGATTCGTTCCTCGATCGCACGGATTTGGTTGGCGACGCCGACCTCGGTGAAGCGGGAAACCGCCTCGCTGGTGCCGTCGCCGATGCGCTTGCCGAAGCCGATGCCCGCGCCGGCCTCCGGTGGCTTGGTCAGCTCGGCGATCCGCTCGTGGGTCTCGGCGAGGCGAGATCGGAGATCTTGCTCGATCGCTCTCAGGTCCAGCTCGGGGGCGCTATCGGGCACACCTCGACCGTAGCGCCATGGGGCAATCCCGCAGACGGCACCGCCTGCGGTCCGCTCCAGCCACCCCGGGCCTGATGTACGGTCTAGCTCACATACCTTCGGCGAGAGGAGTTTCGATGCCCGAGACCACCGATCCCACCTTCTACCGCTCGCCCGCCGCCGCGATCGCGGCTCCACCCGAGAGCCTCGCCTACGTTGCGGCATTCGACCCGGCCGGCGCACAGCGCGACGCGATGGCCGTGGTGGATTGTGATCCCGGCTCACCCGGCTACGGAGACGTGGTGGGGTGGACGGAGCTCCCGACCGCCGGCAACGAGCTGCATCACTTCGGCTGGAACGCCTGCTCAAGCGCCCTGTGCCACGAGGGCCACGATGGCGCACTCGAGCGCCGCTACCTGATCGTGCCCGGCATTCGCTCGTCGCGAACATACGTGCTCGATACCAAGCCCGATCCCCGTCAGCCCCACGTCGTGCGAACGATCGAGCCCGAGGAGCTTGCGGCCAAGGCCGGCTACTCGCGCCCGCACACGGTGCACTGCGGGCCGGGCGGCATCTTCATGTCGAACCTCGGCGCGGCCGAAAACGGCGATGGCCCGGGTGGGGTCGCGCTCATCGATCACGACACCTTCGAGGTCACCGGCGCCTGGGAAACCGACCGTGGCGACCAGTACTTCGCCTACGACGTCTGGTGGCACCTGAACGAGGACGTCGCGGTGACCTCGGAGTGGGGGACGCCGTCGATGATCGAGGACGGGTTGAATCCCGAGGACCTGCTCGGCAAGCGCTTTGGCCACCACCTCGACTTCTGGAGCCTCTCGGAGGGGAAGCTGCTCGAGCGGATCGATCTCGGGGACGAGCACCAGATGGTGCTCGAGGTGAGACCCGCGCACGACCCTCGCAAGACCTGGGGCTTCGTCGGAGTGGTGATCAGCGTCGAAGACCTGTCCGCGTCGGTGTGGCTGTGGCACCGTGACGACGACCGCTGGGCGGTCGAGAAAGCGATCACCATTCCGGCCGAACCGGCCGAAGCCGACCGGTTGCCGCCCGCGCTCCGGCCCTTCGGCGCGGTGCCGCCGCTGGTCAGCGACATCGACCTGTCCGTCGACGACCGCTGGCTCTACGTTTCGTGCTGGGGCACGGGTGAGCTCAAGCAGTACGACGTGAGCGATCCGCACAACCCAAGGGAGGCCGGCTCGGTGCGCATGGGCGGGATCGTGGCCGGAACTCCTCACCCGGCCGCTCCCGAGCTGCCGTTGGCGGGCGCCCCGCAGATGGTGGAGATAAGCCGCGACGGCCGGCGCGTGTATTTCACCAATTCGCTGTACGCGAGCTGGGACGACATCTTCTATCCCGACGGAGTGGGTGCCTGGATGGCACGCGTCGACGCGAACGTCGAGACCGGCGGGATGTCCGTCGACCCTCAGTTCTTCCCTCACGGGGATGACTTCCAGGGACTGCGCGTACACCAGACGCGACTCCAGGGCGGCGACGCTTCCAGCGACTCTTACTGCTTCGTCGAGTAGGCCACTGTCTGTGCCTGGTCGATCGCGTGGGCGGCCGTGATCAGCCCGATGTGGCTGAAGGCCTGGGGGAAATTGCCGAGCTGCGCTCCGCTCGTCGCATCGATCTCCTCGGCGAGCAGGCCGAGATCGCTTCGGTAGCCGAGCACCCGGTCAAAGAGCTCCTCCGCGCGCTTCACCTCACCGGCCTTGGCCAGGCAGGTCACGAGCCAGAACGAGCAGATCACGAACGTTCCCTCCACGCCTCGTAGGCCGTCGGCATTGCGACCCTCCTCGCTTCGGTATCGCAGCACCAGCCCGTTTTCGGTGAGGTCGCTCGCGATCGCCTCGATCGTCGAGCGCATGCGCTCGTCGGTGGCCGGCAGAAAACCGACGATCGGCATCAGCAGCTGTGCTGCGTCGAGCTCGTCGCTGTCGAACGACTGGGCGTAAGCCCGGCGCTTGTCGCTCCAGCCGCGGTCAAGCACAGCAGTGCGAATCTCGTCGCGGGCCGCCGTCCACTCCTCGACCTTGGCGTGGTCGCCGAGCGACGGCGCCAGCTTCACAGCGCGGTCGAGCGCTGTCCAGCAGAGCACCTTCGAGGAGAGGTGATGCCGCGGCTCGCCGCGCATCTCCCACATCCCGGCGTCGGTTTCGCCCCAGCGCTCGGCAGCGGTGTCGGCGAGGTCCGCGGCGAAGGCCTGGATCTCCGGGTGGAGCTCGCCCAGCCGCTCGCGGTAGAGGTGGAGCGCGCTGAGCAGCTCCCCGTACACGTCGAGCTGAACCTGCTGCCAGGCGCCGTTTCCGACCCGCACCGGCGCCGAATCCCGCCACCCGCGCAGGTGTCGCAGCTCCCGCTCAGAGAGGTCGTGCTCGCCGCCGACCCCGTACACGATCTGCAATGACCCCTCGCCGGCGCGTCCGCCCGCCGAGCTGGTCATGAACGAGACGAACTCCTCCGCCTCCTCCGGGCAAGCGGCAATGTAGAGCGCCTCGAGCGTCAGGCTCGAGTCCCGGATCCAGGAGAACCGGTAGTCCCAGTTGCGCTCGCCTCCGAGCACCTCCGGAAGCGATGTAGTCGGTGCCGCCACGATCGCGCCGGTGGGCCGGTAGCTCAGACCCTTCAGGATCCGCGAGCTCCTTCGCACGAGGTCGCGGTGTGGGCCCTCGTAGATGTCGTGGTCGGCCTCCCAGGAGCGCCATGCCTCGATCGTGTCGTCGATCCGACCGGCCACGAGCCGCGGGTCGGTCGGCGCGGGAGCCTCCGCAACCTCGACCGGGGCCCAGCGAAATGAGAAGCCCGCGGATCCGCCCTCGCTCACCGTGAACGAAGCGGTCATCGTCGAATCGGTGACCTCCACCGGAACGCCGGCGCGAACCCCGACCCTGTTGGGGCCGCCGAAGGTACGTCCGCCGTCGCCCTCCTTGCGGAACAGCGGCTGTACCAGCCCGTACTCGCCGCGGGGCGCGAGCTCCATGGCCAGCGCGACTTGGCCTGAGTTGCACTCGAGCAGTCGGAGCACCTCGTGCGGCGCGTCGAGCCCGAGGTCGTGTTCGCGCTGTCCCTCCGCGAACACCATGCAGTCGCGCAGGCGCACGACACCGGCCTCGGTCGTGAAGGTGGTCTCGACGACGAGCGTTCCGGGCAGGTAGCGACGCTCCGCTGTGAACTCGCCCACGGGACGAATCGACCAATGCCCGGCGCCGGGATCGAGGATCCGAGCGAACACGGCGGGGCTGTCGAAGCGCGGCAGACACAGCCACTCGATCGACCCGTCGCGCGAAACCAGTGCGGCCGAGTTGCAGTCGGCCAGCAGCCCGTAGTCGGCGATCGGACGGAACTCGTCCCCCTCGCTGCCCGCCGGGGCCGGGGCAAGCCCTATTGGCCCGGTCCCTCCGTGCGCTCACGCAGCGCCTTCACGATGAACTCGGCGTACCACGAGGCCCACTCCTCGTCCCGCACTCCCCCGAGCTCCTCCGTCTCGTACGCGCCATGTGCCGCCTCGGCCTCGCGAAGAAGGCGGGTGAGCTCTTCGCTTGTCAGGTCCGTGCCAGCCATGCTGCGAGTCTAAACCGGTGCGGTTGATCCCGCCTAGACCGCGGCAGCGACCTTCGACTCGAGCTCGGTGAGCGCGAGCAGGAATATCTCCGAGAAGGTGGGAAACGGCTGTATGACGTCGTTCATCACCGCGAGCGGGACGCCCGCACGGATGGCGACGGTCGCCTGCTGAAGCCATTCGCCTGCGTCAGGGCCGAGGGCGTACGCCCCGATCAGCCGCTCGCCGTCTGAAACCAGGGTGAGAAAGCCGTTTTTCTCCGCGTAGGCCCGCGTGTACGTGGAGGTACGCGGCACCGACGCGATAGGGGCGGTCGCGGTGAGCTCGCCATCTGTATCCCCGACCGACGCCGCCTGCGGATCCGTGAACACGACCCGCGGCACCGCCGCATAGTTGCGCCTCCCATCGGCGTCCGAGGATGTTCGCGGCTGCGACCCGGCCCTGGTATTTGCCGACGTACGTGAGCGGCCAGACGCCGGTCACATCGCCGATCGCCCAGACGCCGTCCGCCACGTTCAGGCGCTCGTCGACTGGAATCGCGCCCTTCTCGAGCGAAACGCCCACGTTTTCGAGCCCGAGACCGTCCGTGCGCGGACGGCGACCGGTGGCGACCAGCAGCCGGTCGCCATGCAGCTCCGACCCGTCGGGGAACTCGAGCGCATAGCCGTCGCCGTCGCGGCGGACCGATGAGGCGTGTTGGCCAAAATGCAGCTCGATGCCCTCGGCGGCCAGCGCCTCACCTAGGGCGTCGCCGAGGGGCTTCGGCTCGCGCGGCAACAGGTGGTCCATGCCTTCCACCAGCGCCACCGAAGCGCCGAAGCGGCTCACAGCCTGCGCCATCTCCACGCCAACCGGGCCGCCGCCGAGCACCAGCATCCGCTCCGGCACCTCGCGCAGCTCGGTCACCTCGCGGTTCGTCCAGATGTCATCCAGCTCGGCGAGCCCCGGGATCGGAGGCACGATCGCTTCGGACCCGGTGGCGATGACGACGTGCTCGCAGGAGTGCTCGGCGTCGTCCACCGTCACGCGCCCCGCGCCCGCGATCGAGCCCGACCCACGGAGGACGTCGATGCCCTTCGAGCGCAGCCATTCCTCCTTCGCGTCGTCCTCCCAGTTGGAGGTCATGAAGTCCCGCCACTCGAACGCGGCCGCAGTGTCGAGCTTGCCGCTTACGGCCTGCGCGGCGCCAGGAGCCTCGCGCGCGGCCTGGAGCGCCTCACCGGGGCGAAGTAGGGTCTTGGACGGAATGCAGGCCCAGTAATCGCACTCACCGCCGATCAGGCCGCTCTCCACGATCGCCACCTTCAACCCTCCTCCGGCGAGGCGGTCCGCGCAGTGCTCGCCGGCGGGGCCCGCCCCGATGACGATGACGTCGTATGCGCTCACGGACGACGCTTGCCAACGTGATCGAGGTTCAGATCCATGTTCGGCTCCTCTGAGATCCGAGCCAGTCTTGCACGGTTTCGTGAGCTGGCCGAGCGGATGAGTATTTCCGCTTTGCATTGGAAGCGAGCCCTGCTTGGAGGAGGGATTGGCTGGGTGTAGCGTGCCCACGGAGCTGACCAACTGGAGGGAGAGCTCACCGCCGATTTTTGGGTCGTGACGCTGGCGCCCAGCAACCACGGAGGTCGATATGACCAGCACGCAGGGAAGCACCGAAACAGCGATCGATGGCGCTGCAGACACCAGCGCGGGCAATGGGGCGATCCGGCCATTCCGCATCGATGTCCCGGAGGAGCTCACCGACCTGCGCCGCCGCATCAACGCGACGAGGTGGCCCGACCGGGAAACGGATGCCTCCCAGGGCGTCCGGCTCGAGGCCATCCAGGCTCTTGCCGCGGAGAAGGCCTATCCCAATCGCATCCACTACAACAACGAGCTCGATCAAGGTGGCCACTTCGCCTGGGAGCAACCGCAGATCCTCGCCGAGGAGATCCGGGCGACCTTCAGGTCACTGCGCTAGCAGTCATGTCCGACGGGTGGCCACCTCTCAGCTACGGCCCGTGGAGCGAGACCTGCGACACGCTCCACGCGCACACACAGGTGCTGGGCAAGCTCGCGGTGGAGCTTGCGCCGGCCGAGCCGCAGCTACAGCACGCCGCCCTGCGATTGAGCGCGCGCGGCTGGGAGACCCTGCCGCTGCCGGCGCCCGACGGCTCCGGCACGATCGTCGCAGCGCTTGACCTGCACGCGCACGAGGCCGTCGTCGAGCACAGCGCCGGTCACGAGACGCGGATCGCTCTCACGCCCAACCGGCCCGTGGCGGAGGTGACCCGCGAGGTGCTCGAGGCTGTGGCGCGTCTGGCCGGTGCCGTCGAGATCAATCCGACCCCGCAGGAGGTCCCTTGGGAGGTCCCGCTGGACGAGGACCACGAGCATGCCACCTATGACGCCGACCGGGTGGCGACGTACTTCGACGCCGCCACCCGCGCGGCCCTGGTCCTGGCGGAGTTTCGGGCACCGTTTCGCGGACGCTCGACGCCGGTCAACGCCTGGTGGGGGACGTTCGACCTCGCGGTCAACCTCTTCTCTGGGCGACCCGCCGACCCACCGTCGGATGACTTCATCATGCGCAACGGAGGGGATGCCCAGCAGGTCTCAATCGGGTGGTGGCCGGGGGATCCCATGCACGAGTGGGCGGCCTTCTTCGCCTACGCATACCCGACGCCCGATGGCTTTGCGGACGCGAGCATCAGCCCGGATGAGGCGCGTTGGGACGGGCAACTGGGCGAATACGTACTCAAGTGGGAGGACATCCGCGAGAGCCCCGATCCGCATGCCCTCGCCTTGGAATTCGCCCGGTCGGCCTTCCGTCACGCCTGCGCAGTGTGCGAGTGGGACCCGGGGCTGGCCGCCACCGCAGAGGGCGTTCCACCTCCGATCAGGTGACACTGCGGCGGGCTTCCGCGTCCAACCCGAATGCCCAGCTCATGTCGTCGTTCGGGCCGGCGATGAACCCGTCGAGGCTCATCATCGTGTGCCAGAGCAGCTTGCCCATTCTTGCGCTCCCGTCGTCGCTCGTTGCGTTCGCCCAAGTAGACCATCCGGGGGCATCCGACTCATCGGTCGTCGCTTTCGCCTGAAGTCGGGAGTCTCGGTCGCTAGCGGCCGCTAGGGACGAGGACTCTCGGCATAGCCGCTTTGGACGACAAGCGGCTAAGCGCTTTGCATGGAAAGCGGCATTCTGCGAGATACTGCACGGGCCATGTCGGAGGAGCACGTGGAGATCGTGCGGCGCATTTACGACCAGGGGCTGATCGATCGAGATCCTGAAAAATGGCTCCTCGAACTGGCCGCCCCGGAAGTCGAGTACGTCAATCCCCCGTATGCAGTCGAACCGGGCGTTCGTCGTGGCCCCGACGCGGTCGTACGAGCGATGCGCGGTTTCGCCGAGGTCTGGGAGAACTCCCGGCACGAGCTCCACGAGCTCTTCGACGGTGGCGACGTCGTTGTTGCCTCCGTTAGCTGGTACACGCGCAGCCGAGGAAGCGATAGCGAGCTTGTGCAGGAGGAGGCCCATACCTGGGGTATCCGAAAGGGCAGAATCACGCGGTTCGAGTGGGGTAAGGATCTCGGAACGGCTCTCAAAGCCGCCGGCATGCGCGAGTCGGGTAGTTAGCGCTACTGGACGATGCCGGCGCGAGGAATACACCACGTTGATCTGGCCGTCACCGACGTTGAGCGGTCGCTCGCCTTCTATCTCGAGCTGCTCGGGCCGCTCGGATACACCGAGGAGGTCAGGTATCCGACTTACAGAGGCACGGAGGAGGTCGTCTACCTGCTGCGACAAGCAGCCGGTGACGGCGGGCCGGAGGTGAACTACTTCGGCGGTGTCGGCCTGCGTCCAGCCGACGGTGGCACTCACCGCTACTACAACGTCGGCATCGAGCACTTCGCCGTCGAAGTTGACCGGCAAGAGGAGGTTGATGAGGCGCACGCACGCTGCCTCGCAAGCGGCGCAAGCGTTCACTTCCCGCCCGAGGAGGATCGGGACCTGCCCGGCTACTACGCGTTCTTCGTATTCGACCCCGATGGGATTCGGGTCGAAGTGTTCTGCTGGCCGCGGGCCATCGCGTCGTCGCCGGTAGTGCAGCGTGACCGATGAGTTTCGGCCTGCGCGGCAGTCAGTAGGGCACCGGGCAAGTGGAGACCCACGAGCCCAAGTGATCAGGGGCCGCTGACAGCGTGGCCCGTACCACTCGCCAGAAGGAGAGACGAAGTGATGCAGTTCTTCTTGACCGTGCCCCACGACTCGGCCGCGGAGCCGACCATGGCGTCGATGGACTCGGCCGAACTAGAGGCCGCGCTGGCCGCCGTGGAGGAATTCAACACCGATCTACACAAGTCCGGGGCGTTTCGCTTCGCCGGGGGCCTGCACCCGCCGTCGTCGGCCAAGACCGTCGACGCCACCGGCGGCGAGCCCGTGGTGGTCGACGGACCGTTCGTTGAGGCGCCGGAGTACGTCGGCGGCTTCTGGGTGATCGAGGCCGCAGACCAAGATGCCGCGGTCCGGTGGGCGACGCAGGCGTCGAAGGCACTGGGTGGCCGCATCGAGGTGCGCGCCTTTCAGGACCCGCAGGACGCCTGATCCAACGGCGTTCCCAAGGCTCGCCCGGCTCGCGACCGACTCCCAGTTCGTCGAGTGAGCGCGATGACGACGGTTGATGCAAACGGCGTCACGCTCGGGGTCGAGCACTTCGGCGCCGCGGCGGCGCCGCTCGTTCTGCTCGCGGGCGCCACGACCATGCTCTCCTGGCCCGACGCGCTCTGCGAGGCGCTCGCGCGCGGCGGGCGCCACGTCGTGCGGTACGACCTGCGCGATTCCGGCGCGTCGACCACCGTCGATCCCAAGGCGCCGGCGTACACGCTGCGCGATCTCGCAGCCGACGCCGCGGCGCTCGCCCGCGAGCTCGACGACCGGCCGGCGCACCTGGCGGGCATCGGTGTGGGCGGGATGGTCGCCCAGGTCGCTGCGCTTGAACATCCGGATGCGTTCTCGGCGCTCACCCTCGCCGGTACGCGCCCCGTCGCTCCAGGCCGAGTCGACAAGGACCTGCCCGACCATGACGCGGCGACGATGGACCGGCTGTTCTCGCGCTCGATGCCCGACTGGTCCGACCGCGCCGCGGTCGCGGCGTTCGCCGCCGGCGGGGCGGAGATCCTCGGCGACGACCCTGCCGCCGCGCGCGCGACCGCCGGACGCATCTGGGACCGAACGCCGGGGACGGAGCCCGCGGTGCAGATGGCCAACCAGATGGGCATGGTGTTCTCCAAGCTCAACTGCAAGCCGCGCTGGCGCGAGCGCCTGTCCGAGCTCGCGATCCCGGCGCTCGTGGTGCACGGTCGCCGCGATCCGTTCTTCCCCGTCGGCAACGGTGAAGCGCTCGCGCGCGAGATCCCTGATGCGCGGCTGCTGGGGCTCGAACGCGCCGCGACGGCGATCCCCGATGCGGCCACCGGCAAGGTCGCGGCGGCGATGCTCGCGCTCTAGGCGCTCAGACAAGACGCGCGTCCACGGTCGGCTTGACCCAAGCCCGATTGGCGCAACGACGCGGCTGTTAGAGGCCGTCGACTCGGTAGACGTCTCCGGTGACCGACACGACGTATGCGGTGGTTCCGACGAACTTGCTGCGCCGATCGATGCCGGCTCGGCAAAGCTCAGACCGTGCGCCCGAGCGACCGCGCACGCCGCGTTCATCGCTCTCGCATCGGTCACCGGGGAAAAAATGCCCGACCTTTCGAGGGGCTCGCCGGTCAGACCGGCTCTTCGAAGACCCAGGGTGGGGAGACGAGCGCTCGGCAGTAGACGAACGCGTCAGGGCCACCCGAGATCGCCGGCACGGCGCGCGCCTCATAGGTTCCTCCTGCTGCGGCGATGACCCAGTCACCGAGCGGGTCGGTGAAGTTCAACCCGACGAAGACCGGTTCGGAACTGATCTCGTAAAGCTCGATGGTGCGGTTGGGCACGCATGCCGCGACGCTCGAACTCAGCCTCCCGCCGAACGCCCCGGCGGCCACTCCGCCCGAGAGCATTCCCTGATCGATTGTGAGCTCGGCTGCGTCGGGCCGGCAGGCCCGTTGTCTTCCTGGCCGCGAACGGACCGCCGTCAGCACCAGCTCCATAGCCGAAGCGGGTATCTCAGCCGTCGCGATCTCGAACCGGCCCTGAGCATCGGTCTTGACGACCGCGATTGGGGTGGCCGCGCCGGGCTCCGCGACCGAGATCGTTCGGCCACCGACGCAGCGCGCGGAGCGGCTGCGCAGTTCGCCGCGGATGGACTCCGGGGTAGCGTCGACGAGCGTCAGCTGCGAGGTGAAGTGCTTCCCCTTAGAGGAGTGCTGCGGCGTAGAGGAGTGCTGCGGCTCAGCGGTTGCGACGCCTGGCAAGAGCGCGAAGAGACTCGTCACCGTGACGCTTGCGAGCGTCCTCACCCAACGCGCCCGACGCAGGCCGGCGTACCCGATGGAGCCCGAACTAGTGCCTGACTGCATCCTGCCTCCCTGTTCGACCCTGCGACCTCGTCCATGGAGTATCCCGCGACGAAGAGCGAGGGATTAGCCCGACGGTAGCGACACGTCGAGAATGACTTCGACAGTGTCGCGCACCTTGAGCGCGCCCATCATCCCCCGATAGGGCTTGATCCCCCACTCGCTCTGGGTGACGGGCAGCGTCCCAAGCACGCGGCCGTGGGTCGCCGCGGTGAGCTCGAAGCTCGCCGGCCGCCTCGTACCCGCGAGCTCGAGTTCCCCGCGCACGGTCAGTGCACCGTTTCCGGGCTCGACCGCGGTCGAGCGGAAGACAATCGGCCGTCCCCCCAGGATCTTCTCGTCGATGGTCTTGCGGATGTCGCGACGGTCCTTGTCGGTGAGTGGCTTGATCCCACGCAACCCATCGCGCACCTGGAGTGAGCGCGGGTCCGCGTCGAGTTGGACAGCGGAGAGCGTTCCATCCTCGCGGACCTCGGCCACCGCCTCCCACTGCCTGACATCGATGATCAGGTCGTGGCCGACCTTCTGCGCGAGGCCCTCCCGGTACGTGCGTACCTGCAGCGTTCCGTCGTCACGGCCGACCCTGTGCCTGCCGGCTCGAAACCCCACAGCGCGATCGTATCGCTGGAAACGCCCGCGGCCTCCGGCACGTCCGCTCAGTCGCCGTGCCCAGCGACGGCGAGGCGCTCGATCTCGTAGTGGAGGGTGAGGAATCGCTGTCCGGCCAGGTAGAAGCTGTGGTCGGTCTTCAGCTCGCCTTCGGCGACGTAGACGAAGATGTGTTCCTGGAAATAGAGCAGCTTGAGAACGGTCAGGGCGTCTCTCTCGCTGTCGACGGAGCTCAGGTAGTGGCCCGTGAATGCGAGCTCGGTTCGCGACGTCAGTACAAAGTCGTGCTCACCGGCGTTCTGGGGAAGCAGGGTGGCGGTGAAGTTGGCGCTTGGGATCGGGAAACCGACGCTCACATAGCCGCGGCCCTCGTGCCTGAAGCTCGTGTAGATGCCGACGTAGATCGGCTTGCCCGAGTCCGCGTAGGTCCGGATCCAGCCCCGGATGTCGATCGCCTCGTTGCCGTCCAGGGTGATCGTGTCGATCGTGCTGATCATTCCCCGCTGGGCCTCTTCGATGTTGGACGGGATCGCGGCCTGCCCGAGCGGCTGCGCGACCAGCAACTTGAAGATCTCGTATCCGGGCTTCATCCAGCGCCGCCACTCGGGAATGATCGAGAGCTTGAAACGGCTGGTGTGCTCGTAGAACTCGCGGATCAGCGGGTGCACCCGGCCCGCGTCGAAGGTCGGCCCGTTCAAGCCGTCGAGCGAGGCGAGAATTCCGACGTCGGGCGGATTGCGGCGGAAGGTGCCGCCCCGGATCTTCGCGAGCTGCTCGACGTAATCGGCGCCGACGTACCGCGAGCGCGCCTCGAAGGGCACGACATATCGCAGCTCCGCCGCCGGTACCTCCTCGGCCATCACGCGGACCAGGGGCCGATCACGGTAGGCGATCGCGGCGGCCACGCGGTAGACGATCGCCACTGCCGCTGCTACCAGCGCAGATTCGAGACCGGCGTCGAGAGCTTGGAACAGAACTCCCAGAGCGGCGCCGATCAAGAGCCCGAGGGCCGCCTTCCCCGGGCGTAGACCGAGCAGACCGAGGAGTGCACCGCTGATGATCGCGGTGAGCAGGACCTCGTCGGGGCCGTAGATCAGACCCAGCAACCAGCCGAACAGCGCCATCAGCAGAGCGCTGCTGAAGATGCGCTGCCAGAGCGGCTTGATCTCGCCGGCGCTCCTGCTCATCGTGGTGATCACCTCGGCGGGTGCGTACACGGCGGCACCGACCACGGCGCCAACGCCGGCCCCGACCCCGTCGATCGCAGCGCCCAGCACGGCGCCCGACGCAGCGCCCAGCGCTATTCCCCAGACCGCCGCGTCGCGGAGCCGGCCGGAACGGCTCCGCCTGCGTCGGTCCGGATCAGCCATGCCCGGGAGTATCCCCGCATCCTGAGCGCCGGCTGTCGATCTCATAGGATCGGCGCGATGGAGGAAAGGGACCTGGCGGTCACCCTGGCGCGCGGACAGGATCGCCTTCGGTGTCGTGTCGCTCCTTGCGCCGGGCCTCGTGGCACGCACGATGACCGGCGGTGGCCGCTCCGAGGGCGGGACGCGCCTCTTCGTACGCATGATCGGCGCCCGCGACCTCGGAGTCGGCCTCGGGCTCCAGGTCGCCCTGGACCGCGACGCCCCCACGCGCGGCTGGCTCGAAGCGTCAGCCGTGATCGACGGCATCGACGCGGCCGCATGCCTGCTCGCCCGCCATCACCTGCGCCCAGGCGTCTTCCCCGGCACCCTCGGCCTAGCAGCTACCGGAACGCTGCTCAGCGCCTGGCTGGCACGGCAACTCGACCCCGCACTGAGCCACTAGGGCTCGACAATGACAAGGAGTTCGGCGGCGAGCTCAGCCGCCTTCGTAGGCGTCGGCGAAGAAGTCCGTGTCCTCCTGGCTGGCCGACTCGATGACCACGGTGCCGACGGTGCTCGTCGAGTCGCCGCTCTTTTCGGCCCGCTTCGCGTAGGCCGCCGCTTTCGCCGACGTCGAGAACAGGCGCGCGCTGCCGGCCTTGTCCCCGGTGATGTCGACGCCCGTCTCGGCGCCATCAAGCGACGCCGCCGGGAGGTCGGCGACCGCTAGGCCCTCGGCTTCGAGCGCGCTCTTGAAGCCGTCGAACGCGGTGTCCGCAGCCGGCGCTGCAGCTCCCCCGCATTATCGGAGGTCGCATCGTCGTCGTCGCCGCAGGCCGCAAGCAACAATCCGGCCGCCAGGATGGATGCGATCAGGCGTGCGGCGGTGCTCATGGCATTCCTCCGTGTCCGTAGCTGGGCCATGGCAGCCTATTCCGCGGGGCCGCACGAGGTGGGAGTCCGCCCGCGACTTCACCGAGCGGTGGCATGAGGCGACCAGGCGCGCCGCGAGCTTGACCGAGGTCGTCGACGCTGACCGGCTTCTCGCAGGTGAACAGCTAGTCCTCGAAGAACGGCTTCTGGACCAGCGGCTTCGACTCCGCCGACCTCCCGCAGACCGTCGCCGCACATGAGCAGATCTCCGACCGCATCGCGATCGATGGCTGACCGCCGTGGCCCGGCCGGGCCGGGCCGGGCAAAAAACACCGCCCCGCGGCTGAAGCCTGTCCATCTCAACGGTTCCCGTTCGTCTTAAGGGTGAAGCGGCGGAAAGCCGTCGCCCGATTTGCCGGCGTGAGCCGCCGGCACAACGAAAGGAAGGACGATGAAGAGCGCAAACACCAGCCAGAGGATTGCTGTCACGGGAGCCACCGGCCGGGTCGGCTCGCCCCTCGTCGAGATCCTCGAGCAGCGCGGCCACGACGTGGTCCCGATCGCGCGCTCCAAGGGTGTGGACGTGGTCACCGGCGAGGGCCTCGACGAGGCGCTTGCAGGGGTAGAGACGATCATCGACGCGGCCACGGGCCCCTCGCCTGACCAGAGAGTGGCAACGGAGTTCTTCACCGCTTCGGCGCGGAACCTGCAGCGAGCCGGTGCCGCAGCCCGGGCGAAGCGGATCGTCGTCGTCTCGATCATCGGCATCGACAAGTTCGAGGGCGGCTACAACGCGGCGAAGGCGGCGCAGGAGCAGGCGCTGCTCGAAGGCCCGCTCCCGGTCCGGATCGTTCGCGCGGCGCAGTTCCACGAGTTCGTCGACGAGATGGTCGGGTGGATGATCCAGGATGGCGTCGCCTACCTGCCCGAGTTCCGAACGCAGCTCGTGGCCGCCGCCGTCGTCGCTGAAAGCCTCGCCGACGCGGCCGAGGAGCCGGAGGTCCAGAACGGCAGGATCACCGAGGTCGCCGGCCCGCAGGAGGAGCGTCTCGCCGGTGCGGCAGCCGCGCTCTTCGCCGGCCGCGGTGACTCCACCGAGGTCCGCGAGGTTCGCCAGGACGACGACCCGGACGCCTCGGCCTACGCGGAGGGCGCCGCGCTGCCCAACCCGCAGGCGAAGCTCGCCGGCCCAACCTTCGAAGAGTGGCTCGCGGCGGAGTCCACTCAATAACCCGGAGGACGCGCGCTCACAACCCGCTGGTGGAACGGCATGGTGGACGAGAGTCCAGGGTCGCGCCTACGCTTGGCCTGGATCGAGCGAGGCGTGAAGTGAGCGGACCACCAATGCGCCATCTCCGACGGCGGCCGCCACGCGCTTGGTCGAGCCCGCGCGGACGTCGCCGATGGCGAAGACGCCCGGACGCGTGCACTCGAGCATCAGCGGTCCTCGGTCCATGCCGTCCCAGTGCCGGGTGAACTCCGGGTGGCGCCCCGCGGCGTCGCCCGTCACCACGAAGCCCTTGTCATCCCGGCCGACGTAGCCCACGAGCCCCTCGGACCTCGGCGAGGCGCCGATCATCGCGAATACGGCCGAGGTGGGGACGCGGCGATCGGGGCCCGCGCCTGAGATCACCACGGTTTCGAGCTGGTCGTCGCCCTCGAGGGCGCTGATCTCGCACCCTGCCCACACCTGGACGTTCGACTTGTCCTCGATCTGATCGACCAGGTACCGCGACATGGCCGCCTCGAGCGGTCGCCGGGCGACGACGTGGACCTGACGGGCGTTGTCGGCGAGCTTGACCACGGCCTGGCCGGCCGAGTTCGCTCCGCCGACCACGACCACGTCTTCCTCCGCGCATTGCTGGGCTTCGATATGCGTGGCCGCGTAGTACAGGCCCAGGCCTTCAAACCGATCCGCGTTCTCGGCCGGCAGCCGGCGATAGTCCGCGCCCGAGGCCAGGACGATGGCTCGGCCGTGGACGCTCTGGCCGTCGGCGAGCGTGATCGCTCGCAAGTCTCCGTCCTCGGGCTCCGAGATCTGTGTGGCCTCGTGGACGCTCGAGAGCACGGCACCGAACTTGCGCGCCTGGAGCGTCGCCCTGCGGGTGAGATCGGCGCCGGTGAGCCCCGTGGGGAAGCCGAGATAGTTCTCGATCCGAGCGCTCGTGCCCGCCTGACCGCCGGGGGCGAAGCGCTCGACCACCAGCGTGGGGAGACCCTCGGATGAGGCGTAGACCGCCGTTGCCAACCCGGCGGGACCGCCGCCGAGGACGACGACGTCGAAGCGCTGTCCGTCCACGTCGGCGCGCAGGCCGAGCTCGTCGGCGATGGACGTCACCGTTGCCTGCCGGATGACGTCGTCGGAGCGGACCAGGACCGGACACTCGGCCTCCTCGATGCCGAGCCCTTCGAGCAGGAGGCCGCTTTCCTCATCGACCGCCAGGTCGTGCCAGGTGAAGGGCACGAGGTTGCGCTCCAGCAGCTCCCTGACGGCGAACGCCTCTCCCGACCATCGCGAGCCGATCAGCTTCTGCTGGCCCAGACCCCGGCCCTGCAGCCATTCCCGGCGAATGGTCATCGTGCGCAGGAGGAGGTCGCCCAGCTCGGCCGCCGTCGCGACGACGCGGCGTACCTGATCGGGTGGTAGAGCGATGAGAGCGGTCGGCTCGGCGGCGAACCCGGCGGCGAGCGTCGGCTCTCCCGTGAACATGGAGAGATCGGCGATGAAGGTCGCCTCTCGGCACTGCGTGAAGTAGCGATCGCCCTCCGGCGCCTGGTCGATGATGTCGACCGCCCCGCGCTGGACCACGAACAGCGGCGTCTCGCGCTCGCCATGCTCGAACACCAGGTCCCCGCGAGCGTAGGTCAGCTGGGTGCCGATCTCGGCGAGGTACTCGATCTGCTCCGGCGTCAGCCGGGGGAAGAGCGTCGGATGGTCGGGATCGAGGAAGTCCTCGACGGGAGTCGGTGCGTAATCGTCTGTCACCTAGGTACCGGTAAAGCTACGGTGCCGAGCCGGTGCAGCCGCCGCAGCCGATCACGACTCGCATCCCCGTCTCCTGACAGCCGGCCCATGGGGTAGCGGCGCCGGCGGGGAGCGGCTCGAGCGTGATCGCCGGCGCGCGCTCCTCGGCAGCGGCTGCGGGCACGGGCTCGGCGGGCACCTCGGGGACGGCCGCGGGGGCGCCTTCGGGCGTACGCACCCGGAACACGCTCAGCGCGATCGCAATCGCGGCTAGCACCAGGGCGGCACCGACGAGGTACGCGAGGTGAAAGCCCGAGTTGAGCGCCGAGGCAGCGGGCTCACCCTCGGCGAGCAGGTTCTCGGTCCGCTCGGTCGCCAGCGTGGCAAGTACGGCAAGGCCGATCGCGCCGCCGACCTGCACGCTCGTGTTGACGAGGCCCGATGCAAGGCCCGAGTCGCTCTCCGTGGCGCCCGACATCGCGAGGGTCATCAACGCTGGGAAACCGAGACCCGACCCCAGGCCGATCAGGATCATCGGTGGCAGCAGGTCGACCGCATAGGTCGCGTCGACGGGAGTGCGGGCGAGCAGGAGCAGCCCGGCGGCCATGAAGACCATCGCCGGAACGAGGACCGCCTGCGGCCCGTAGCGCAGGTTGAGCTGGCCGGCGTACCGGAACGACATCGTTCCCATGACGATCGTCAGCGGCAGGTAGGCGAGTCCGACCTGAAGCGCGTCGTAGCCGAGGATCTGCTGCATATACAGCGCCCCGAGAAAGAACATCCCGAACATTCCGACCACGAGCAGCGCCTGGACGAGGTTCGCGCCGGAGACGTTCCGCGAGCGGAACAGGCGTAGCGGCATAAGCGGATTCGCCACCCGGGCCTGGCGGCCGATGAAGGCGGCGAGCAGCGCGATCGAAACCGCGCCGAGCGCGAGAGTCTGGGTCGATCCCCAGCCCTCCTCCGCGACCCCGAGGATCGTGTAGACGCCCAGCATGAGGCCGCCCGTGAGCAGCGCCGCGCCGGGCAGGTCCGCTCCCGCGGTGAGGCCGAGCCCCTCGCGATCGGGGACGAGCCTGACCGCGAACAGCGCCGTCGCGATGCCGATCGGGATGTTGACGAAGAAGATCCAGTGCCAGTTGATCGACTCCGTCAGCACGCCCCCGACCAGGAGCCCGATCGAGCCGCCGGCGACGGCCACGAACGTGTAGATCCCGATCGCCTTCGCCTGCTCCCGTGGCTCCGGGAACATCGTCACGATCATCCCGAGGATGACGGCGGAGGTGAGCGCCCCGCCGACCCCCTGCACGAAGCGGGCTGCGATCAGCAGTCCCTGGCTCTGGGCGAGCGCGCAGAGCAGGGAAGCGACGATGAACGTGCCGAGGCCGAACAGGAAGATGCGCCGCTGGCCGACGAGATCGCCGATCCGGCCGGCCAGGAGCAGCAGGCCGCCGAAGGCGATCAGGTACGCGTTGACGACCCATGCGAGGTCGGTTTGCGCGAACCCGAGATCATCCTGGATCGAGGGCAGGGCGACGTTGACGATCGTCGCGTCGAGGACGATCATCAGCATCCCCACGCAGAGGACATAGAGAGCCGACCACCGCCGCCTGTCCTCCGCCGCCATTGCGCCGATCCTAACGAAGCACCTTCAGGGTGTTGAGCGCTCGGCTATGCCCTTCGGTAGACGAGGGTGAGGACGCCGTCGGGCCCGACGGCGTTCGCCTCGACCAGCTTCCAGTTCGTCTTATCGGAGTACTCGCCGAAGACGCGGTCGCCGATGCCCAGAACGACGGGGAACACCATCAGCCGGATCTCGTCGACGAGGTCGTTCTCGAGCAGGTCCTGCACCAATCGCCGGCTGCCCGAGAGAAGAATCGGGCCGTCGATCTCCTTCTTCAGCCTTCCGACCTCGGCAGGAACGTCGCCGCTGCCGTCGATCACGGTCGTGTTGTTCCAATCCGGATCCTCCAGCGTCGAGGAGACGACGTACTTGGGATCGGAGTTGAGCTTCCTGGCGAACGGGCCCATGTCCGGATCGTCCTCGCGCCCGGGCCAGGCGCCCGCGAAGCTCTCGTAGGTGACGCGGCCAAGCAGGTGTGCCTTTGCGTCGAGGACCTCCTGCAGCTTGAAGTCATTCCCGTCCTCGCCGCGGTCGAACTCGAATGTCCAGCCCTCGTACTTGAAGTCCTCCCCACCCGGCGCCTGCATCACGCCGTCCATCGAGGCAAACTCGGTCACGATCAGATCGCCCATCTCCTCTTCCTCCTGTTCGCTCGGTCGCGGAACGGGCACTATATTCAACCGCCTGGTTTAATGTCGCTCAGGCGGGTGGATCACCTCAGCCACACCTTCGCCGCGCTCGCCGACCCAACCCGGCGGCGGATCCTTGCGCGGCTCGCCGAGGGCGAGGCGACGGTGACCGAGCTGGCCGAGCCCCTCCCAATCAGCGTTCAGGCGGTGTCGAAGCACCTGAAGGTGCTCGAGCGAGCCGGCCTGATCGAGCGCGAGCAACGGGCCCGCCTGCGTCCGTCCCGCCTGCGCGGAGCGCGCCTTCGAGAGGCGCTCGAGTGGCTCGCGGCCTATCACCGGTTCTGGGGCGATAGTTTCGACCGGATGGAGGAGCGGCTGAGGACCCGCGATCGCTGATCCGGACGAGATCCGCCCCGGTGAGGGGATCGCGATCACGAGGGTGCTCGACGCCCCCCGCGAGACGGTGTGGCGAGAGTGGACGACCCCGGAGGCGTTCGCGGATTGGTACGGCGGCGAGTCCGGTCGAGTCCCCGTCGAGTCCGTGACGATGGACGTGCGAGCAGGGGGGACGTGGTCGTTGACCATGTTCGGCGGGCCGCAGGAGCGCGAGATCAGCTGGGAGGGGACTTACCTCGAGGTCTCCGCGCCGGAGCGACTCGTCTTCACGGTCACGGACCAGCCGGGTGGAGGCCAGTACGAACTCGTCACCGTCGTACTCGTCGAGCTCGACGACGGCCGCACGGAGATGCGGATGACCCAGACGGGCGGCCACCTGGGGCCGGAACAGTACGAGCTCGCGAAGGAGGGCTGGGGTGGTTTCTTCGACCGGATGGCAGCGCGGCTGAGCGAGCGCTGACCGCCGCTGCTCGCGTTTATTCGTGGGCCAGCACGCTGATCACGACACCGTGCGGATCACGAACGAAGAAGCGGCGGACGCCCCACGGCTCATCCACCGGGCCGTAGATGACCTCGTGCCCGGCTTTGACCGCTTCAGCATGCGCCGCATCGACGGCTCCCCATGAACCGACGTCCACGCCCATGTCGGGCAGCACAGGCTCCACGCCTGGCGGCGCGAAGAGGACCTGCGCCTGGCCGGATCCGAAGCCGATGTAGCCGCCACCGAAGTCCCCCTCCTCGAGCCCGAGCACCCGCGTGTAGAAGGTGCGCGTGGCCCCGAAGTCCGGCGACTCGTGGTAGGGCATGATGCGTCGGGCAGCCATCCGGACGGAGTCTCGCAGGATCGCTCAGCCTCTCGTCCTAGTCGGCCCACCAATCGCGCTGGCCCTCGACGTCCTCGCGTGGAGCCTCCCCGAGATTGGGTGCGCCGATGACGAGGATCTCGAGGCCGTCCGGCCCGGCCTCGTAGCCTCGCCACGTACCGGGCGGGACGCGCACGGCGTCCCACTCCTTGAGCTCGACGATCTCGTCGTCGAGCTTCATCCGCCCGCTCCCGCGCAGGACCAGATACACCTCCTCCTGCTTCCTGTGCGTGTGGCCGTACGGAAAGCGATAGCCGGGCGGGACGCGCTGGTAGCCCAGGCCTGATTTCTCGAGCTCGAGCGCCTCGGTCGCCAAGCGGAACTCCAGGTCCGGTGCGCCGTCGAACCTGGATCCGAGGTCCTCCAGGTCCTCCTTGAGGTTCCTGAGCGTGAACGGCACCGGCGCATCCTATGGTGACTGCCTGGATCCCTAATCGCTGAGATAACACAAATCCTTGACATCTCTGTTAGATCTGCTATCTTTGTCGCATGCCGCGCGATGAAGAGATCACCTTTGCCGATCACCTCGGCCGGTTCTACGCCAACCGCTACGCGTTCCCGCCGATGGCCGGCCGCGTGTTGGGCTACCTGCTGGTGAGCGATCGGCCCGACCAGACGATCGCGGAGTTGAGCGAGGCTCTGCTGGCGAGCCGCAGCGCGGTCACCGGCGCGCTGGACGTGTTGGAGCGCATCCACGCGGTCCGCCGCTCGCGTGCGGCGGGGGAGCGGATGGACCGCGTCCGCGTGGACTTCTCCTCCGCGCAGTCACGTGGGTTTGACGTCTCGGAGTACCAAGAGTTGGGCGACCTGGCCAGGGAGGGCCTCGAGGTGCTCAAGGACGCGCCGCCAGAGCGCAGGGCGACCCTGGTGGAGATGGCGGCGTTCGCCGACTGGCTGGTCGAGCGCACCCGCATCCTGGAAGAGGAGTGGGAGACACACCGCGACGCCCTGCGCGCCGCGGGCGAGCTCCCCGGAAAGGACTGAGCCGATGTCGACCATGACAGCACCCGAACCCATCACCCAGACGCGAATGGAACCTTCGTCGGCAGCCGCGATTCGCGCCGTCGACCTGCGCAAGTCCTTCGACGACAACGTCGTTCTTGACGGTCTCGAGCTGACCGTCGAGGAGGGCATCGTGTTCGCGCTTCTCGGCCCCAACGGCTCGGGCAAGACGACGACGGTAAACATCCTCGCGACTCTGCTGGCCGCCGACTCCGGAGAGGTGCGCGTCGCCGGACACGACGTCGCGCGCGAGCCCGACGCGGTGCGCGACGCGATCGGGCTGACCGGCCAGTTCTCGGCGGTCGACGAGCTGCTCACCGGCCGCGAGAACCTGCGGCTGATGGCCGACCTGCACCACCTTGCGCGTTCCGGCGCGGAGGGGCGGATCGCCGAGCTGCTCGCTCGCTTCGAGCTCACCGATGCGGCCGATCGGCCGGTGTCCACCTACTCGGGCGGGATGGGGCGTCGCCTCGACCTCGCCATGACGCTGGTCGGCGGGCCGGAGATCATCTTCCTCGACGAGCCGACGACCGGCCTCGACCCGCGCAGCCGCCGCACGATGTGGGAGATCGTCCGCGAACTGGTGAAGGAGGGGACGACCGTGTTCCTCACCACCCAATACCTGGACGAGGCCGATCATCTCGCCGACCGGGTGGCGATCCTCGACGGCGGCCGGCTGGTCGCCCAGGGGACGCCCGCCGAGCTCAAGGCGCGCGGCCCCGGCGGCCACATCGACCTCACTTTCACCGACCACGGCGCCTACCATGCGGCCGCGGGCGTCTTGGGCGCGCCTGCGCGCGACGAGGACTCGCTCGCGCTGCAGGTCGCCACCGATGGCGACGTCGCCAACGTCCGCGACTTGCTTCGGAGGCTCGATCAGGCCGGGGTCGAGCTGGAGAGCCTGTCGATTCACACCCCCGACCTCGATGACGTGTTCCTCACGCTCACCGGCAAGCCGCCGACGAGTGAACCTGAGACCAAGGAGGTATCGCGATGACCGCCTACGCCCTGCGCGACTCGGCCACGATGCTGCGCCGCAACCTGCTTCACCTGCGCCGCTACCCGGGCCTGTCGCTGTTTCCGCTCCTGATGCCGGTCGTCTTCCTGCTGCTCTTCGTCTACGTCTTCGGCGGCACGCTGGGCAACGGGCTGGAGGTCGGTGGCGGGCGCGACGCCTACATCGAGTTCGTCACGCCCGGGATGCTGGTGTTCACCATCGCCGGCGCCGCGAACATCGTCGCGATCTCGGTCGCCATGGATATGACCAAGGGGATCATCGCCCGGTTCAAGACGATGGGGGTCTGGCGGCCCTCCGTGCTCGCCGGCCACGTCCTCGGCAACCTGGTGCTGACGGCCGTCAGTCTCGCCGTCATCGTCGCGGTCGCGCTGGTGATCGGGTACCGCCCCACGGCCGGACCGCTCGAGTGGCTCGCCGTCGTCGGGCTGCTGATGCTGGTGGCAGTTGCGCTCACCTGGCTCTCGGTCGCCCTCGGCCTGCTCGCCAAGAGCGTCGAGACCGCCAGCAACATGCCGATGATCCTGTTCCTGCTGCCCTTCCTCGGCAGCGGCTTCGTGCCCACCGACTCGATGCCCGCGGGCCTGCGCTGGTTCGCCGACAACCAACCGTTCACCCCGATCACCGACACGTTGCGCAGCCTGCTCGGCGGCGAGCATGTCGGCGGGGAGGGGATAGCGGCAGTGGCATGGTGCCTCGCGATCGCAGCCGCGGGCTTCGTCTGGGCGGGCTACCTCTACAACCGCCGCCCGGCGCGATGACCGGGTAACGCCGGCGTCGTACCGGCCGCGACCCGCGCTGGGCCCGCTTCGGCGGGCCTTTCGCGTTCTCAGGTCCGCTGCGACGAGCGCCGAGGCGCCGTGAGCTGTCGATAGCCTGACCCGCCCGATGGCTCTCACCGATCCCTCCAAGCGCCTCGGGGCGATCCCGCCGTACAGGTTCGCCGAGCTCCAGAAGCAGGTGGCGGACAAGCGCGCCGCCGGGATCGACGTGATCAACCTCGGGATCGGCGACCCCGACCACCCGACCTTCCCCCACGTCGTCGAGGCCATGCAGGCCGCCGTGGCCGACCCCGGGACGCACAACTACCCCTCCAACCGGGGGCGTGAGGAGTTCAGGGCAGCCCTGGCCGACTTCTACCGCCGCCGGTTCGGGGTCGAGATCGATCTGGATGCGGAGGTGATTCCGGCGATCGGCGCCAAGGAGTGCATCTACAACGTCTGCTTCGCCTTCCTCGACCCGGGCGACATCGCGCTCGTTTCGGACCCCGGCTATCCCGTCTATACCGGCGGGCCGCTGCTCGCCGGCGCGGAGACGGTCCTGCTGCCGCTCGAGCCGGAGCTTGGCTTCGCGCCGGACCTCGACAAGCTCTCGGCCGACGACCTCGCCCGGGCGCGCCTGATGTTCATCAACTACCCGAACAACCCGACGGGTGCGATCGCCCCGGAGGGGTTCTTCGAGCGTGTCATCGAGCTGGCGCGCGAGCACGAGATCCTCGTCGTCCACGACAACGCCTACTCGGAGACGACCTACGACGGATACGTCGCGCCGAGCTTCCTCGCCACGCCGGGCGCCAAGGAGGTGGGGGTCGAGACCTTCTCGCTGTCGAAGTGCTTCAACATGACCGGCTGGCGCTGCGCCGCGATCCTCGGTAACGCCGAGGCCGTCTCCTCCTACTGGCGGCTGAAGACGAACGTCGACTCCGGCATGTTCGAGGCGGTGCAGCTCGCCGGCGTGGCCGCGCTCGAGGGACCGCGCGAGCGGATCATCGAGATGAACGAGATCTACGCGCGGCGCCGCGATCTCGTGGTCGGCGCCCTGCGCGAGATCGGCGTGGACGTGGAGAAACCCAAGGGCACGATCTACGTGTGGGCGCCGGTGCCGGACGGTCACACCTCGACGTCGTTCGCGGAGCTCGTCCTTGAGGAGGCGGCCGTGGTGATCTCGCCGGGCTCGATGTACGGGCCGTCGGGCGAGGGCTTCTTCCGGATCTCGCTGGCGACGCCCGATGAGCGCATCACGGAGGCGGTCGAGCGCATGCGCGAGCACCTCGGCTAGCCACCGGGCACGCCGGCAGCTTGGCGCCGGGACGGCAGTCGGACGCGCGCACTGGTAGAAGTCCCCGAGGCATGGATTCGCCACCCGCCCCCCCTTCCCGGGTCGATCGGATTGCAGTCGTCGGCCTTGGCAATGTCGGGCGGCTGATCGCCGACATGCTTGTCGAGCGACGGTTCGAGGTGTGGGAGGTCGACGCCGACGAGAGCAGGGTGACCGGTGAGCACGCGTCGGTCCTGGACGTCAGCGATGCTGCCGCGCTCGAGAAGGTGTTCGCGGACGTCGACGCGGCCATTTGCTGCCTGCCCTACTTTTTGACCGCCGGGACTGCAAGGGCGGCGCATTCCGCCGGGGCGCATTACCTGGATCTGTCAGAGGACGTCGACGCCTCGCGCACGGTCAGGGAGCTCGCGCGGAGCTCGAACACGGTCTTCGTGCCGCGCTGCGGTCTGGCTCCCGGGTTCATCTGCATCGCCGGCGGTGCGCTTGCGGCCGGCCTCGAGACCGTCGAACGGATCCAGCTGCGCGTGGGCGCCCTTCCGCGCACCCCGAACAACGCGCTCGGCTATGCGTGCAACTGGTCTCCTGACGGGATCGTCAACGAGTATTTGAACGACTGCGAGCAGCTGCGTGGAGGCGAGCTCGTGACCGTACCGTCGCTCGCCGACCTGGAGACGATCGTGATCGACGGCGCGACCTACGAGGCATTCACCACGTCTGGGGGCCTCGGGACGATGTGCGAGACGTTCGCTGGACGTGTCGACAGCCTCGACTACAAGTCGATCCGGTATCCGGGTCACCGCCACCTGATGCGGTTCATGCTGCGCGAGCTTGGCCTTGGCCGGCAGCGACACGAGGCAGGGCGGCTCCTCGCCGAGGCGTACCCTCCGGTTCAGGACGACCTGGTGGTCCTCTACGCGGCGGCCGAGGGAAGCAACGGGGGACGCCGGGCCCGTGAGGAGTTCGTCCGCGTGTACCGCCCGCGGCTCGTCGCCGGCGCCACCCGGACCACCATCGCATGGACGACGGCCGCGGGGGCGGTGGGGATGGTCGAGTTGCTCACCGAGGGCTCCCTGCCGGATTCGGGCCTCGTCCGCCAGGAAGAGGTGTCGCTCGACGCCTTCCTCGCCACCTCAGCGGGTCAGCTGCTGGCGCGCGAGCCCCACGCGGACGTGGGTGACGACATCCTGCTGCCAGTCGCCTGACCACCTAGGAGCGCACGCGCGGTCGCATCGATCTCCGCCTCCTGCAGCAGGACGTGATCAGCGGCTTCCCCCAGTGGAATGAACGAGTCCTGGCTCGTCACCCGCGAGATCTTCCCCTCGAAGCTCGCGTCTACGAGCGCGCCCATGATGCCCTCGGAGACTCCGCCGCTCCGGCGCGTCTCATCCACGATCAGCACGCGTCCGGTCGCCTCGGCCTCTCTGAGGATGTCGGTGATCGGCAGTGGCGCAAGCCAGCGTAGGTCCACCACGCGCGCATCGATCCCATCGTCGGCGAGTCGCTGCGCGACGCGCAGCGACATGTACGTGCCGTTCGCGAATGTGACGATCGTCAGATCGCTGCCGTCGCCGTGTACTCGCGCCGAGCCAACTGGGGCGTGAGCGGCCGACCACTCGTTGGGTGGGGCATACGGCGCGGCCCAGCCGCCGTCATCCGGCCTGAGCAGATCACGGGTGTGGTAGAGCGCGATCGGCTCGAGGAAAACGTACGTCGAGCCGTCGGCGGATGCTGCTGCCAGGCAGGCGCGGAGCATGGCTGCCGCATCGTCCGGTCGTGCTGGAGACGCCACGGTGATCCCGGGTATGTCTCGGAGGACCGCCACGGCGTCGTCGTTGTGGAAATGGCCGCCGAAGCCCTTTTGGTAGCCGTATCCGGCGATTCGCAACACCATCGGGTTGGCGTATTGCCCATTTGAGAAGAACGGCAAGGTCGCGGCCTCGCCTCGGAGCTGATCCTCGGCGTTGTGCAGATAGGCCAGGTACTGGATCTCGGGAACCGGAAGGAGGCCGGAGACCCCGCAACCGAGGGCGACACCGAGGATCGTCTGTTCGTCGAGAAGCGTGTCGAACACGCGGGTGATGCCGAACCGGCGCTGCAGTCCACGGGTAACGCCGTAGACGCCTCCCTTTCGGCCGACGTCCTCGCCGAACACCAGCAGCTCCGGCCGGGCCGCGAGTGCATCGGTCAAGGTCGCGTTGATCGACTCGGCCAAGGTCAGCGGGCCTGCTTCCTCTGGAAGTTTCCCTCCGAACGCGTTCGCCCTCGCGTCTGGGCTCGCCGCCCGGCTCACATCCGATGCGACCTCTTCCGACTGTCGTCGAGCGATCGGCACCATCACCTCTGATGCGCTCGACAGCCGCCGTTGATCGGCCGCGTCGTCGGCCAGGCGCCGGACGTCCGCTGCAACAGCGTCGTACCTGGCGAGCAGCTCGCTGGGCTCGGCGATCCCGGCCTCCGCGAGCAGGCGCGCGGCGTGGACGAGGGGGTCGCGCTCGAGGTCCGCGCCGATCTCGGCACGGCTGCGATAGCCGATCTCGGCATCGGACCCCGCATGACCGAGGAAGCGAACGCATCGCAAATGCAAAAACGCGGGGCGGCGCGAGCCGCGCACGTATTCGGCCGCCGTCACAGCCGCGTCGTACGCGCCCGCGATGTCCGTCCCCTCGGCGCTGAAATAGCGCAGATGTGGCCGATTCGACCAGGCTTCGTTCACCCAATCGCGAGGCGTGCGGACGCTGATGCCGAAGCCGTTGTCCTCACAGCAGAACAGCACCGGCATCCGCAGCCCCTGGTGCACGTTGTACTCGGCGGCGTTCAACGCTCCCAGGGCAGTCGAGTGGTTGAGCGAAGCGTCGCCGAATGACGAGATCACGATCGCGTCCGCCGGCCACGCCGGGCTGACTCCGATCCGCTGCGCGCGCTCGATCGCGAACCCGACTCCCATCGCACGGGGCAGATGAGATGCAACCGTCGAGGTCTGCGGGATCACCGCGAGCGCGTGGTTCCCGAACACCTTGTGTCGCCCGCCGGAGATCGGCTCATCCGCGGCGGCGACCAGGCCGAGGAGGATGTCCCGCAACGGTGTGGAGTCCGGGACCTGCTGGGCCCGCGCGCAGTAGAACCCGCCCGATCGGTAGTGGAGGAGCGCCGGATCGGTGGGCCTGAGCGCCGCTGCGATCGCGGCGTTTGACTCGTGGCCCGCGGATCCGATCGTGTAGACGCCGGGGCCCTCCTGGCGCAGATAGCGCGCGGCCAGGTCGAGATTCCTGCTTGCCACCATCGCGTCGAACAACGCGAGCGCCATCCGTCCGGTCAGGCGGGTGCCGTCGCGGACCGGCTGATCGAGCTCCACCTCGCCGGCCCCACCGCTGCTGAGCGCAGCCACCCGCTCGCGGAAGTGGCGCTCGAGCACCTGCTCCTGTGTCTCGGTCGCCGCCAAAACCGCCCTCTACCCCCGGCGCGTCAGCAAGAGGGCGCGAAACTCACCCAAATTCCACGCCCTGGGCCAGCGGAAGCTCGTCTGAGTAATTGACGGTGTTGGTTGCCCGGCGCATGTAGGCGCGCCAGGCATCCGAGCCGGACTCGCGGCCTCCTCCGGTGGACTTCTCACCGCCGAACGCACCGCCGATCTCGGCGCCGGAGGTCCCGATGTTGACGTTGACGATCCCGCAGTCGGAGCCCTCGGAGGAAAGGAAGCGTTCGGCCTCCCGTTGATCCCCGGTGAAGATGCTGGACGACAGTCCTTGGGGAACACCGTTGTGGAGCGCGACCGCGTCCTCGAAGTCCCGGTACGTCATGAGGTACAGGATCGGGGCGAACGTCTCGCGACGCACCAGCTCGGTCTGGGCCGGCATGCGGATCAACGCGGGCTCGACGTAGTACGCATTCGGGAGGCCCGCAGCCGCACGCCGGTTGCCGCCTACGATCAGCTCGCCTCCGTCGGCCTGTGCTTCCTCGAGCGCCTCGACCATTCCCTGGTACGACCCCTCGTTGATCAGCGGACCGACCAACGTGCCGGAGTCACTCGGGTCGCCGATCGGCAGCCGGCCGAACACGTCGCGCAGCGCGGCGACGAGCTCGTCGGCGACGTCGTCGTGTGCGATCACCCGGCGCAAGGTCGTGCAGCGCTGGCCGGCGGTTCCCGCTGCGGCGAAGACGATCCCCCGCTGGGCGAGCTCGAGATCGGCCGATGGTGCCACGACCGCTGCGTTGTTCCCGCCGAGCTCGAGCAACACTCGCCCCATGCGGGCCGCCACGCGTGGCGCGACCTCCGCCCCCATGCGCTCCGAACCAGTGGCGCTGACCAGCGCGACATCGGGGCTGTCAACCAGCGCCGCGCCCTCGCGAGCGTCAGCGATCACGAGCCGCTGCACATCTGCCGGCGCGTTGCACTCCGAAGCGGCGCGCTCCACCAAGGCCTGGCACGCCATCGAGGTGAGAGGGGTCATCGGCGAGGGCTTCCACACGATCGTGTCCCCGCAGACGAAGGCGACCGCGGCGTTCCAGGCCCACACCGCGCAAGGGAAGTTGAACGCGGTGATGACGCCGACCACGCCCAGCGGGTGCCACGTCTCCATCAACCGGTGGCCCGGCCGCTCGGACGGCATCGTGCGCCCATCGAGCTGGCGCGACAGCCCGACGGCGAAGTCGCAGATATCGATGGCCTCCTGCACCTCGCCGAGCGACTCCGAGGTGATCTTCCCGGCCTCGATCGTGACCAGCTCGGCGACGTCCGCCTTATGCTCACCCAGCAGCTCGCCCAGACGCTTGACGAACGCACCCCGGACCGGCGCCGGGACGCCACGCCACTCACGAAAAGCACGGCCGGTGGCGGCGATCGCCTCCTCCACCTCCGCCTGGCCTGCGGCGGGTACATCGAACAACGCCTCGCCCGTGATCGGCGAACGCGCGCTCACGGACGCTCCAGTCCCGGGCGAGGAAAGATCGACACCGCAGTTCTCGAGGGCCGCCCCTGCTCGCGAACGAAGGTCGTCGGTAGACGAGACGGACAGCTCTTGCTGGGACTGGGTTGTTGTCATTCGTTGCTCCGTGAGTTCTGGGCGGAAGGTGATGTTCGCTTATACAACGTTGTACTCGGGGCGAAGGGCGGACGTGTCGACGCGTTCGCCGCCACGCAGGATGATCGTACGTGGGGCGCTGCAACCGCGAACGCCCCGGGCTGTTGTGAGTCCGTCAGGTGGGCCCTGAGGCCTACTCGCTCAGACCGTCCAGCGCCTGCCCGACCAGCGCTGCGCGCTCGTCGTCGGTCGCGAGCTGCTCCAGGCCGAAGCCCAGCAGCAACGAGTCCTCGGTTGCGGTCCCGGCGAAGAAGTTGACGAGCTGTTCGCCGAACTCCCACTCGGCAACCGTCGGCGGGCTGCCCTCCGGCGGGCCGCTGACCGCCCACGTGCTCGTCGGCTCCTCGAAGCCGTCGGCCGACAGCGTGTTGCCGCCCGCGACCACGCGGGTGTCGTCAACGAACGCGCCGACTCCGCCGCTGGACGGATCGGTCACGTAGGTGATGGACAGCTCGACCTGCTGGCCGGCGTAGGCCGAGAGGTCCGCTGCCGCCTGAGTCCACCCGTCGGTGGCTCCCGTGAACGAGTTCCAGGCACCGCTGGAGCCGGTGTTGGTGCACGGGTCGCCGCCCGTCAGGTAACGCTCGAGGAACGGGTGCAGCTCGAGCAGGAAGCCCTGCTCGCAGTCCGCCGGCACGTCGCTGCTGGTGCCGCCGTTCGCATCGGGCAACGTCGTCCAGTCGTCGCCGCCGGCGGTGCGCGCCTCGATCAGAAGGTGGTCGTAGCCCGGCTCGGCGTTCAGCGAGAGCTGGAACTGCAGCTGCGGATTGTCGGTCGCCGGGACGGACGTCAGGTCCACGGTCTTGGTCAGCCGCGTGTACGAGTTGTCGGCGTGTACGGCGCCCGCGTAACGGTTGCCCTCCACCGGCGAGTAGGGCCCGCCCTCCATCGGGTACTCGGCCGCGCCGTGGCTCGCGAACTGCGGGAACTCGTCCTCGGGCAGCACGTCGCTGGTGGGCTGGAACACGCCAGCCTCGTCGAGCGGGTTGTCGCCTTCGACGACCGGCCCGCCGAACGCGCCCTCGAAGCCCGTGATCGGCTCAGCCACTCCGCTCACGCTCTCCGGCTCCACCAGGTCGGTGCGTGTGAACGCGCCGAGGTAGTACTGGCGGAAGTCGTCGGCCAGGATCAGGCAGTCCTCGAAGAAGCCCTCGGGCGTGCTGACCACGCACTCGGCCGTCTCGTCGCCGTTGAGCCCGTAGTAGAGGCCGCCGACGACGTCGGAGATCCCGGTCAGGCCGCTGTACTGCGCGGTCTCGCCGGCGTGCACCAGCTTGCCGCCCTCGTTGAGGAAGTCGCGGACGCTCATGGTCAGGTACTGCTGGCGCTCGGCGACCCCGATGTCCGGCAGGTTCCCCGCGGGCGTCTGGATCATCTCGTCCTCGGGGTCCTGGGTGATCCGGTTGTCGCCGAGATACCAGAGCACGGCGTCGTAATGGCTGAGCACGCCGAGGTCGTGCGGCACGCCCTGCGCATCGACGTCCCAGACGTCGGCGCTTCGGCCGCCGGCCTCGATCGCCTGCACGTACGAGTCGGCGTACTTCGGCGCGGTGACCTCGTCCGGGTAGTCCGGGTTGACGCCGGTGTAGTCCTCGTTCGCGATAACCAGCACGTCCGCGCCGCTGTCGCGCTCGACGACGTAGCTGAACCGCTCGGACTCCACGTAGCGCGACTTGCGCTTGCCCTTTCCGCGGTCGCTCTTCTCGTAGCCGCTGAAGAACACCCGCACGCGGTCGCCCTCGTCGGCACCGCGCACCGCGCCCCGCAGCTCGTGGTAGTAGTCGTCGTTCTCGTTGCCGTAGCGCTCGCCGCCGCGCCACTCGCGCGCATTGACCGTGCGGGCCCGCTCATCGCCGACCTTGTAGTTCAGCTGCACGCGCCGCAGCGACCGCTTGGCCACGACGGCCACGGTCTGCGGGTCGCCGTAGGACACGTCGAACGAATCGATGCGGAAGTCCTCGGCCGTGCGCCCGACGACCGACTCCGGGTCGTCCGGGTCGTCGGCCGACTCGGCGACGGACAGCGCGAACGGGATGTTCTTCTCGAACTCCTGCTGCACCAGCTCCTCGTCGTCGGGGAACTCGAAGCCGCTGCCGCAATCCTCGGCCTCCCACTCGTCGTCGGGATCGACGTCCGATGCCGCCTCGCACGTCGACATCTCGGGCGTGAACCCCAGGGTGCCGTAGCGCTCCTGCATGTAGGTGTCCGTGTCGCCGTTCGTGGTGTAGAGCTCGGCCGAGATGTCGGGGTCGTATCCGGGGACCGCCGGGTCGGCGTCGTCTCCCGCCATCGCCTCGTAGAGCACGTCGTCGGGCGAGGGCGTGGCGACCTGCCAACCGATCCCGTACAAGAGCAGCTCGGCGGCCGAGTGATAGTTCACGAAGAACTCGAAGCCGACGCTGCGCATGAAGCGGTCGAGCGCTTGGGTCTCGGGCTCCGAATTGCCGCTCGGCCCGCGGTACGTCTCGCTGGCGAAGTCGGGCGAGGAGCCCTCGTTGTCGTAGCCCCAGCGGTAGTCGAAGTTGCGGTTGAGGTCGACGCCGTCGCCGGCGGTGATCTGGCCGTCGCCGTTGTTGTCGCGCAGGTTCTTGCGCCACAGCCGCTGGCCCTCGGAGAAGGTGAAGTCGTACCCGTCGGGGTTGGCGACGGGCACGAACCACAGCTCGTTGCGGTTCACCAGCCGGCGCACGCGCGGATTGCCCTTCTCGTAGCGCGCCAGGATCTCGTCCTTCAGGCGGCGGATCATCTCGGGGGTGATCCACTCGCGCGCATGCTGCGCGCCGAGGTAGAGCACGGAAGGCTTGCGCCCGTCGCGCATCTTGCGCGCGTCGCGGGAGATCTTCAGCGCCACGAGCTCCTGGTCGTTGACCGTGCGGCCGATCGTGACGAGCTTCGTGATGCGCCGGTTCTCGCGCGCCGTCTGGCGGAAGTCCTCGAGCAGGCCGCCCGGACCGCTGTACTGGCGGAACACCTCGTAGCCGTCGACCCCGAGGGCCGTGGCCCGCTCAGCCACGGTCTGGCCGTCCACCTGCTTGGCCTGAAGCGCGAGCCCCTCGCGCTGCAGCGCTGCCGCCTGCCCGGCGCTCAGGATCGTCTCGACCCGGAGTTGGTCCTTGGCGCCGTCCCCTTCGACCGCCTCGATCTCGAGCTCATGCCGGTCCACGCCGAGATCCAGGATCTCCTGAAGCTGGGCGCTCTGAATCGTGCCGTCGTAGACGTCGAGCTTCGGCGCAGCCGCTCCCGCGGAGGAAACGCCCACCAGCAGTCCGACCGCCGCGACAACCGCCACCGAGTACGCCTTCACCTGGGACCTCCTGCCGTCAGCCCCCCGCCAGTGCAGAGTCTTTCGCTCGAAGGCGGCCCTGTCAACAGCGTGTATCTTCCCCGTCCACCAGGAAGGGAATCCGTTGTCGAATTGGCTGATCAGGGCGGGACGTGAGGCGCGGGGCATCCCCGCGTGCGCTTCCGTTCGCCGCGCGCTGGTCGCGGCCGTCGCCGGCATCGCCGCCCTCCCTGCGGTCGCGTCCGCCGGCGGCCCGGAGGAGGTCCTCGGCCGGGCCACCTACCCGGGGATGACCACGTACTCGTGCCGGATGGGCCCGCTCCCGATCGTCCCCGGGCAGAACCTGAACGAGCTCGCAGGCACCAGCACGTGCCCAAACGCCGAGTGGGTCGCTGGCGCCGGCGGCCCCGATGACACCGACGTCTTCGATCCGGACTCGACCGAAGAGGGCTACATCACCCGGTTCAAGCCGAGCATGGTCGAGCTCCTCCCGGGCGGCGGGGAGAGGACGCCGAGCGTCTGGGACCTGCACCTCCACCACGTCGTCTGGCTGAAGCAGGGCGGCGGGCCGACTTTCGCCTCCGGCGAGGAGAAGACCCACGTGAAGCTGCCGCAGGGCTATGGCATCAGGGCCGAAGGCGGGGAGAACTGGGGCGTGAATCACATGATCCACAACCTGACCGCCAGAGGAGGACGCCAGGTCTACCTGACCTGGGAGATCGACTGGGTCCCGGCGGATGCACCGGCCGACATCTCGGAGGCTTCAATCCGGTGGCTCGACGTGGCCGGCGCGCCCCAGGTCTACCCGGTGTTTGACGCCGAGCGCGGATTCGACCGGGACGGCGACGGGAGGTGGACCTTCCCGGACGACGTGCCCACCAATCCCGGGACGCCCGGCTACGAGGAGCGTCAGAAGATCTCGAACAACGCACAGTGGACCGTCCCATCCGGCGGCAGGACCCTCGTCTTCACGGCCGGCCACCTGCACCCGGGCGGGACGAGCGTCGATCTGAAGGTCACCCGCGACGGAGTGACCGTGGCCGCTGTTCAGGTCGGGAGCGAAGTACTACGAGCCGGCGGGGGCGGTCAGCTGGGACGTGAGCATGCGCGCGACCCGGCCCGAGTGGCGGGTGTCGCTCAAGGCCGGGGACACGGTCTCGGTCAGCGCCACGTACAACGTGCGCAAAGCGTCCTGGTACGAGTCGATGGGAATCATGCCGCTGGCGATCACCCAGGCGAACGATCCGGCCGCGAGGGATCCGTTCGACGACGCCGCGGCCGTCCGGCAAATGTACGACCAGGGCGGCATCCTCACCCACGGGCGCCTGCCCGAGAACATCGACGCGAAGGCGGGTAAGAACCTGAGGCTCCCGGACCCGCGCAAGCTGAAGAGCAGGGGGAGGGTCCCAAAGTCGGGTATCGAGATCGACGCGTTCGGCTACTCGCTCGGCGGCTACTCCGCGGCTCGCGGGTTCCCGCAGACGCTGATGCGCCCGCCGCTGGTCCAGCGGGGACGGCGGGTCGCGTTCACCAATCTCGAGGCGCTGCTCGGGATGCCCGACGACGAGCAGGCATGGCACAGTGTCACGTCGTGCCGGGCGCCGTGCAATCGCGGCCCTGGGATCGGCTACCCGCTCGCCGCCGGGCCGATCAAGTTCGACTCCGGCCAGCTCGGCTACGGGACCGGCCTGAGCCAGGAGGTGACGACCGGCTCCAACGAATACTCGACGCCGCCCCTGCGCAAGGCTGGCAAGACGTACACGTACTTCTGCAGGATCCATCCGTTCATGCGGGGCTCGGTGCGGGTAAAGGCGAAGCCGAAGAGGAGGAACCACTGACCATGAAGCGGACACTCGTCCCGATCGCCCTCGCGGCATTCGTCCTGGCGCTGCCCTTGGCGCCGGCCGGCGCCGCGCCGCGGCCGAAGACGGTCAAACTGGCTGGTGTCGACTTCGTGCCCGCGTCGCTGTCGGTGAGGAAGGGGACGCTCGTCAGGTTCAACTGGGACGGGGCTCTGGAGCACAACGTCACCAAGTCGAGCGGCCCGGGAAGGTTCTTCAAGTCGGGCAACACGAGCAAGCCAGGCGTCAACTTCAAGCGCCGGTTCAAGCAGCCCGGCCGATACAGGCTCATCTGCACCCTGCACATCCCCGACGACATGAGGATGACGCTCCGGGTGAAGCGCAGGCGCGGACGCGGCTGAAGGCAGTCGAAGGCGGTTCTTTCGGCCCTTCGGAGCCTGCGAGAATGCCCCCGTGGCCCTAGTCGAACGGTGCCCCGTCCTCGTGCGGCGGGACGAGCAGCTTGCCGCGCTCGAGGACTACCTCCTCGAAGCCCGCAGGGGGCAGGGGCGAATGGTGGTGCTCGCGGGCGAGGCCGGGATCGGAAAGACCCGGCTGGCGGACGAGCTCTCAAATCAGGCCCGGCGCCTCGGCACGGTCGTGCTGAGCGGCGTCTGCAGCGAGGCCGAACTTGCGCTGCCGTACCTGCCGTTCGTGGAGGCGATCGGCAACCACGTGGCCGGGGAGGACGCCGAGGCGCTCGCGGAGCGCCTCGGGCCCACCAGCGCCGAGCTCTCGCAACTGTTTCCACAGTTCGGGGCCCGTGGCCCCGACACGCCGGGCGACACGGGACAGGCGAAGCTGCGCCTCTTCGAGGCGATCGTGGCGCTTCTGGCGATTCCCGCAGCCGAGCGGAGCCTGCTGCTGGTGGTCGAGGACGTGCACTGGGCCGACGACTCCTCCCGTGAGCTCCTCGACCATCTGGCCCGCCGGCTGGGAGGGATGCGGGCGCTCGTGCTGGTGACGTATCGCAGCGACGAGCTCCACCGGCGCCACCCGTTCCTGCCGATGGTCCGAGCGTGGCGGCGCTCCGGCCTTGCCGACGTGATCGAGCTCGCCCCCTGACCCGCGGCCGGGATCGCCGAGATGATCGCCGCGATGACCGGGACCGGTGCGGTCGAGCCCGACCTGGTCGAGTTCCTCTACGAGCGCAGCGAGGGGAATCCGTTCTTCCTCGAGGAGATGCTGAACGACGCGGTGACGCGTCTCGCGCCCGATCAGGACCTGACCCGCGCGGCGCTGGCCGACGCGGCCGTTCCGGAAACCGTGCGCGACGCGATCCAGCAGCGCCTGGCTCGGCTCGACCCCGACCAGGTCGCCGTCCTCGAGGCTGGCGCCGTCATCGGCCGGGGCTTCGACTATCCGCTCCTGCTCGCGGTATCGGAGGCCGACAAGGGGGTGGCGCAGGCGGCCCTCGAGGCGGCGATCGCCCAGCAGCTGCTCGAGGAGCATCCCGACTACCCGGGGCGCTACCGGTGGCGCCATGCCCTGACCGAGGAGGCGATCCATGACGGCGTCGTCTCGCCCCGCCGCCAGGCGATCCACTCGCGGACCGCCGACGCGCTTGCGGCCGACGAGTCCAGCCGGTCCGTTGACGTCGCGAACCACCTGCTCTGGGCATCCCGATTCGAGGAGGCCGTGCCGATGTGCCTGAGGAGCGCCGAGCGAGGCCGAACGCGCGTCGGCGTTCGGCGAGGCGGCGGCGCTGCTGGAGCGCGTGCTTCCCCGGGTCGACGACCAGCTCGAGCACGCGAGGCTGGTCTGCAGGATCGGCCACGACCGCGCATTGAACGGGGAACCCGGCCCCGCGCAGGGCTTCCTGAGCGAGGGGGTCGCTGCGCTCGAGCGTCTCGGGTGAGCCGCTCGAGGCGGCGCGGTACCGGATCGTCCTCGGCCGTTGCTTCTGGGAGCGTTCTGAGCCCGACGCCGCCGGGCGGAGTACGAACGTGCCCGTGATGGCCTCGCGGAGACGGGGCCGTCGGCGGAGCTGGCGATGGCCTACGTCCGCCTCGCCGGCCTGCACGCGTTCGAGCTCGAGTACGAGCTCTGCCTCGAGGCCGCGCGCAGCGCGGTCGAGATCGCGGAGGCCGCCGGCGCCGACTTCGAGCGGGTCTACGCGCTCGCCTTCCTTGGGCTCGGATACCTCGACGCCGGAGAGCACGACGCGGATTCGAGCGCATGAACGCCTGCTATGCCGGAGGCGCTCGCGAAGGGCTACTGGCACGTTGCGCAGAACGTCACCTGGAACGACATCTGGTCCCGGATCCACATGTTGTGCAGCGGTCTCGAGGAGCGTCTGGAGCGGTTCGACCTGATGCCGTCGTGGCCCCTGATCACGCTGACCAGGGCAAGCGCCCGCAGCTACATCAGCAAGGTGCGTGGCGACCTTCACGCGGCCCGCGAGGACGCCGAGCTCGGAATCGGGCTGAACGACGAGCTCGGCTACCGCAAGATGGTCTGGCGAAGCCGGGTGCACCTGGCCGAGATCCTCGTCGAGCTCGGCCGGTACGAGGAGGCCAAGGCGGTGCTGCCGCCGATCTCGGCTCGGACGGAGCTGCAGGACACGGTCTACGACTCCGCGGCGCAGATCCGGGCCAGGCTCGCCAACGATGAGCTCGAAGGCGCGGTCGAGCTCGCGCAGGAGATCCTCGAGCAGGACGAGCGGCTGTCGATCTATCCGGAGCCGCTGGCGCTCGCTGTCGAGGTGTTCGTCGCGGCCGGCGACCTGGACCGCGCGCGAGAGGCGGCGCAACGCATCGGGGATCGCACCGAGGACTCCGGGGTGGCGTTCGTCCATGAAGTACGCGGCCGCATCCTCCTGGCGGACGGTGACGGCGAGGCGGCGGCCCGCGAACTGCGCGCGGCGGTAGCCGCGGCCGGCGATGCCGGGTACCTGCTCGTCTCGCTCCGCGCCCGGATAGTGCTCGCCGAGGCGCTGGCCGCTGCCGGCAAGCTCGCCGCCGCGGCCGATGAGCTGCGCGACGTGGTCGACGAGGCGGTGCCGCGCGACGCCGGGCTGATCATCGACCAGGCGCGCGCCGCGGCCAAGTCGCGCGGCATCGACCTCCCCGAGATCGAGGCGGTGGCCGATGGCGCCGGACGGCCGGAGGTCGTGCCGGCGGGCGAGCGGCTGGTGACGACCCTGTTCGCCGACGTTCGCGGCTACACCGACCAGAGCGCCGTGGACGCACCCGCCGACGTCGCCGAGCGGATGGCGGCGCTGTACCGCTTCGCCGCGCCGGGCGGTCGAGCGCCGCGGCGGCATCGTCGACAAGTTCGCCGGGGACGCCGTGATGGCCTCGTTCAACGTCTCCGGGATGCGGGTCGACCACGCCGTCGACGCGGTCCAGGCCGCGCTGACGCTGCGCGACAAGGCGGCGCTGATGGACCTGCCGTTGGGCATCGGGATCGCGACCGGCGCGGCGATCCTCGGGCAAGGGGCCTCGCGCGACAACATCGCGGTCACGGGGATGGCGACGAATCTTGCCGCCCGCCTCCAGACCGCCGCGACCGGCGGCGAAATCCTGCTCAGCGAGGAGGCCCACCGGCGCGCCCAATCCTGGCTGGCGGAACACGACTTCGAGCTCGAGTGCGAGCGGCTGACCCTCAAGGGGTTCGAGGAAGATCAGGTGGGCTATCGGCTTGCCGTGCCGGCGGCGGTGGCCTAGTCCGGGATGGGAACCGAGGCCGAGAAGAACGTGCGGGGCCTCGCCGAAGCCATCAATAGGCGCGATCCCGACGCCGCCGTGGCGGCATGTGACCCTGAGGTCGAGTTCCTGTCGGTCCTCGCCGTCAGCGGCCGCGCGTACAGCGGCCATGACGGCATCCGCAAGTACTTCGAGGACATCGCCTCGGCCTGGGAGGAGTGGAGGGTGGAGGTGCATCGCGTCGCCGCGGCCGAGGACGGGCGGGTGGCCATCGTGATGACGATGCACATGCGCGGCAAGGAAAGCGGCGCGATGCTCTCCGAGCGGACCGGTCACATCTGGACCCTCAGGGATTCGAAGCTCCTGCGCAATCAGCCCTTCCGCGAACCGGAGGAGGCATTGCGCGAGGTTGGCCACTAGGCTCCGACTTCGTGAGTGAAAAGCGGGTCTGGCTGATCACCGGGGCGTCGAGCGGGTTCGGGCGCGCCCTTGTGGACGCGGCGCTCGAGCACGGTGATGCCGTCGCGGCCGCAGCCCGCCGGACGGATGAGCTCTCCGACCTCGGGGGCGATGTGGAGGTGCTCTCGCTCGATGTCCTCGATCCCCAGCAGCGCGAGCATGCGGTGGCGCAGACGATCCGGGTGTTCGGGCGCCTAGACGTGCTCGCAAACAATGCCGGGCGGACCCAGGTCGGTGCGGTCGAAGAGACCACCGACGAGGAGCTGCGCTCCCTATTCGAGCTCCACTTCTTCGCCCCAGCGGCCCTGACCAGGGCCGTGTTGCCGCAGATGCGAAGCCAGGGCTCCGGTGCGATCGTGCAGATGTCGAGCGTCGGCGGGCAGGTCACGGCTCCCGGCTTCGGGGCCTATTGCGCGACCAAGTACGCGCTCGAGGGCCTCACCGAAACGCTTCGCGACGAGGTCGCCGCCTTCGGCATCCACACCCTGATCGTCGAGCCGGGGGCATTTCGCACCGGCCTGTTCCGCCCAGGGGCCGCGTACGAGTCCGCCGCGATGCCCGAATACGAGGACACCGTCGGCCCTACCCGCGCTTACATCCACGACAACCACCAGCTGCAGCCGGGCGATCCGCGAAAGGCGGCGGAAGCGATCGTCGCCGCGCTGGACGCCGACGAGCCACCCCTCCGCCTCGTCCTCGGGCGCGACGCGATCGGCAACATCGAGCGCCGGTGGGAGGCGATGCGCCTGGAACTCGATGCCTGGCGAGGCTTGAGTGAGGCGACCGCGATCGAGGAGCCGGGGTAACGGCGACCGCCGCCGTCATCTTCGACCTCGACGGGGTCCTGCTCGACTCCGAAGGCGCGTGGGACGCGGCGCGGCGCGAGCTGGTGGCCGAGCGCGGCGGGAGCTGGAGCGAGTCGGCGACGCGGGACATGATGGGCATGAGCTCACCCGAATGGTCGCGTTACCTGGCCGAGGAGCTCGGGGTCGGCATGGCGGCCGAGGCGATCTCGGAGCGTGTCCTGCGGCGCGTGCTCGCGATTTACGAGGACGAGCTTCCCCTTTTCCCGGGCGCGATCGAAGCAGTCGCGAGGATCGCGGGCCAGTGGCCGCTCGGGCTCGCGACCTCGTCGAACCGCGAGGCGATCGACCTCGTTCTCGAACGCTCCGGGCTCGACCGCCTCTTCGAGGTCTCGGTCTCATCGGAGGAGGTGGCGCGTGGAAAGCCGGCGCCTGACGTCTACACAGAGGCAGCCCGACGGCTCGGCGTTGAGGCGACGGACTGCGTGGCGATCGAGGACTCGGAGAACGGCATCCGCTCCGCGGTTGCTGCGGGGATGCGGGTGGTGGCCGTTCCCAACCCCGAGTTTCCGCCCGCCCGCGATGCGATCGCCGCTGCCGACCGCGTGATCGGATCGCTGGCCGAGCTCGGTCCCGGGCTGATCGAGGAACTCGCGCCCTAGATGCTGCCGAACAGGGCGTCGGTCAGCGAGGCATCGAGATCCTGACCCTGGTTGTAGATGTAGAAGATGATCAGGGCGGCGCCCAGGAGGGCGACGTTCTTGAAGAACATCGCGCTCTGCATCTGCTTCATCTGGGGATCCCCGACCTTCCAGTAGGCGTGCATGATCGGCGTGATCGCGGCGAGGAACCCGACCACCAGCAGCGAACCGAGGTCGGCCCAGACACCGAGGGCGATCATCAGCCCGCCGGCGATGATCACAATCCCGCTGAGCGGAACCAGGAGGTCGGGGTTCGGCGCGCCGAGTGAGCGCGCGTACTCCCGGCTCTGCTTGCCGCCTTCGCCCAGGTGTGCCATGAGTCCGGAGCTGACGAACAGCAGTCCGAAGAGCACCCTTCCGATCAGGAACAGAACTTCCATGTCACCGTCGCTCCGTGGGTCGAAATGAACGTGCCGGAATGATTGCATACGCAACGATGTGGGCGTCACCATGCCCGGGTAACCGTGAGGCGTGCAGGCTTCTAGGTACTTGGGACAACCGCGCCGAGCCGCTCGAATGCCGCTCGGGCGGAGTCCCGCTCAGCCCCGCCCAGAATCCACCGGGTCCGCGCCGACTCATAGGGACATTCGATCCGCTCGAAGATCTCGAGCGCTTCTCGCAACGGCGCATCACGATTGCTGATCATCGCCCTGGCGCGAAGCGCGACTGCGGTCGAGAACGGAGCGCCGGCCTGGCGGGCCTCGGCGCGCTCGAGCGCTTCACGAGCGTCGTCGCGACCGGCGAGCGCGAGGATCTCGGCCCGCCGCGCCAGCATCGGCTCCTGCCACCAGAACCCGGACCACGGTACGTCGATCAGGTCGACGGCCCGTTCGATCTCGCCGAAGTGGAGCGCGACCTCGGCCTCGAGCATCCGCACCCCGGGAAGCTGCTGGCTGGTCCCGGCGACCTCTTGGGCCAGGGAGGCCCAGTCACGGTGCTCGGCATCCTCGCCGCGCAGCCCGTAAATGATCGCGACGGTCGCCAAATCGGGCGCGTACGGGACGAACGGCGGCCGTCCTTCGCCGACCCAGTTCTCCCTCACGCGGATGCCGCGCTCGATCGCCTGGTCCCACTCGCCGAGCAGGTACATCGCCTGGACCGAGCGTGCGCCCGCGATGTGCGGAGCGACGGTGGCGAGCTCCTTGGCGTTCAACTCATCCCACCGCACCGCCTCGCGGTATTTGCCCGTCCGGATCATCGATTCGGTGATCATGCTGATCGCGTCGTTTCGCTCGACCGCGACCAGCGGAGACTGCGGCGAGCGCTCGAGGGCCTCGACTCGCTCTCGGTTCAGGGCCTCGACCTGGGCGAATCTGCTCGCCCACCAGCTGGTGGCCGACGCGGCATCCAGGGCGCATGACAGCAGCAGGACGTCGTCGCTGTCTCGGGCCAGCTCGAGCCCTTGGGCGGCGGGCCCGGCCATCTCGTCGGGGCGGCCGAACGACCAGGAGATCCAGGCCTGATCGAGCTTCATGCGGGCGCCGACGTCGAGGTCGGGCTCCGGGGCGAGGCGCTCTGCGCGCGCGAGCAGTTCGCGTAGGTGTGATTCTTCGAACCGGCCGCTGATTCCCCCCAATCGGGTGGCGAACTCGACCGCGATCGCGTAGCAGCGCGCCGCCCATCCCGTCGCCGGCTTCCTCGGCTCGCTCGGCGGCAGCCACCATCAGCCTGAACGCGTCGTCGCCGCGCATCCGGCGCAGGGCGAGCTCGGCGGCTCCCGTCAGGACCTCGATCAGGCGTCGATCGTCCGGGGCGAACCGGGCCGCCTGCTCGAGAAGCTCTTGTGCGCGCGCCGCGGCGCCCCTTCTGGCCGCGTGGGCGCTCGCCCGGGTGATCGAGTCGAACGCGGCGACCCGCCGCTCCTCGTCCGGGTCGAGCTCGGCAGCCCGTGTGAAGTGGAACGCGATCACCTCGGCGAGCTCGGCGTAGCGCTCGCCCGCTCGCGCCGCGACTCCGGCGGCGGCGCGAACGTGGAGGTGGACCCGTTCGGCGCGGGTCAAGGACGCGTAGGCGACGTCGCGGATCAGTTGGTGGTGAAACGCGAACAGGCCCGCCTCATCGGCCGCGCGGTCCTCAACCAGCGTCCGCCGTTCGAGCCCGGCCAGCGCGTCGTCGGGCGCGGCGGCGAGCAGCTCTCCGAGCGCCTCGGCCCGAAACCGTTCGCCGAGGACGGCGGCGTATTGGGCGGCGCGCTTCTCCTGGGCCGGAAGGGCGTCGAGGCGGGAGGCGATTGCGGCCTGGACGGTGTCCGGCAGGCGGTGTGCGACATCCGCGCCGTCAGCCTCGATCGCACGGGCGATCTCCTCGGTGAAGAAGGGGTTGCCGCCGCCGGCGATCGCAATCTGCTGGGCGAGATCGACGCCGGCTCCCGCGACCAGCGTGGCGGCCAGCTCCTCGGCAGCAGCCGGCGCCAGCGGTCCGAGGTCGATGCGCTCACGGCGTTCCTCGGCGGCCAGGCCGGGGCGCCGCTCGTCGATCTCGGGCCGCGCGGTGCAGACGACCAGCAGGGGTCGCGCGGCCAGGCCGGCGGCGTCTTCGACCAGGTCGAGGAAACCCTCGTCGGCCCAATGGAGGTCTTCGACGGCGATCAGCACCGGGCGCTCGTTGGCAAGCGCGGCGATCAGCTGGCGCCACGAGCGGCGAATGGCGGCCGTGTCGCTGTCGGCGTCGCCGCCGTCGAGGGTCGCCGCCAGGGTGGCCGCGGTGTCCTCGGCGCGCGCCGCGCCGGCCCGCTCGAGCCTTCTGGCGAGTGCCGTCCGGACCTCCTGGGCGCCGGCGCGGCGGGGGGCATCCGCCGCCCCGCGAAGCAGCTCGGCCAGCGCCCAGAACGCGATTCCGTCTCCGTAGGGCGGGTTGCGCCCGGTGAGTGGCAGCGGGGCGGGATCAAGGGCGCTGGTCACGGTGATCAGCTCGCGTACGAGGCGGGTCTTGCCTGCGCCGGCCTCTCCGACGATCAGGGCCAACCGGGGCCTGCGCTCGCGGACCGCCCGCAGGTAGGCGAGCCGGAGCGACTCGAGCTCGGCGCCCCGACCGTAAAGCGGCGCCTGCTGCGGCGCCGGAGCGACGGCGCCGACCGAGTCGTGGATCGCTCGCGCCAATCGCCGGCCGGGCCTCGATCGGTGCCGGAAATCCCTTCGCGGCGACCGCGCGTGGATCGCCGAACGTCGCCGCCCGGCAGGCGCTCGCCGCCCTCGCGCCGACGAGCACCTGGCCGGGCTCGGCTGCCTCCTGCAGGCGCGCTGCCGCGTGAGCGGGTTCGCCCGTCACCGCCAGGTCGCTTCCGGCAGACGTGGCCAACACCTCGCCGGCTTCGATCCCGATCCGCAACTCGAGGTGATCCGGCTCGACGGAAAGTCGGTCGACGAGCGCGAGGGCCGCGGCGACGGCCCGGTCGGGATCGTCGCCGTGGGCGCGCGGCACGCCGAAGACGGCCATCACCGCATCGCCGATGTATTTCTCGACCCGTCCGCCGTGCTCTTCGAAGGTGCGGCGCGCGGCTTCGAAGAACGGCTCCAGCGACCTGCGGACGTCCTCCGGGTCGCGTCCGGCGACCAGCGTCGTCGAGCCGACGAGATCCGCGAACACGATCGTCGCCAGCTTGCGCTCGGCGCCGCTCATCGAATCGACGATACCCGCAACGATCTCAATGGCCCTAGACGTCCAGAACCCCGTCGATGGTGAGGACGATCCCGCAGGCGAGGAGCCCGGCGGCCAGCAGGCGGCCCGCCCAGCGAAGGACCCGGGCCTTTGGGCCGTCGGCGGGCCACCGCGCGGTCAGACCCGTCAGTAGCGCGACGCCGACCGCCATCGCGCCGGCGCTCACGAGGAGGTCCTGGTCGGCGCCCGCGCCGAGCGCGAGGAGCACGAGGGCGGGGCGGATCACGACCGGGACAGCCACCGGGACGAGCGCCGCTCGCCAGCCGGCGAGTGACGGCTCGGGCGCGGGTGGACGCCGGAACAGGTCGGCCGCGCCGGCGATGGCCGCGACGATCCCGGCGGCGACGCGGAACGAGGGGTCGCTGACGTCGAGCGCGTCCAGGAGCGGATCCGCCACGGCCGCGACGACGCAGACGGCCAGCCCGCCGATCGCGCCGCCCAGCGCCGCCTGGCCCAGGGTGGCCTGAGGCGACCGGCCCGCGCGGGGGATCCCGAACGCGGCCCGGGCCGGGTTGAGCGCCAGGATCAGGGCGATGGCCCAAAGCCAGCCCGACGGCGCCTCGTCGCCCGGATCGGACGAGCCGGAGGCCTCGCTTTCCTCGACGATCGGGACGGTGCGCAGCAGTCCGGCCAGGGCGTGCTGCTGATCGTCCATTCGGGTCTCGCCGTCGACGACCCACGCCCCTTCGACTCGCTCCGGGCTCGCGGCGGCAGCGGCCTCATCGCCGTCCGACTGCGCGTCCACGGTCAGTCCGGCGATGCAGGTTGCGCGCTCGGCGATCGCTCCTTCGAGGCCGGCCATGCCGGGCTCCCGCTGCGCGACCAGCCACCAGCCGGTGAGGGCCTCGCTGATCACTCCGTACCCGCCGCCCCTGGGCGTGTCGCCGCCCCGCACCACGTTGCCCCACGGCCCGGCCTGCTGGCTGACCCACCGGGTCGCGCTGCCGAAGAGCTCCGCCTGTTCGTGCGCGTAGTCGACCTCGGCGTCGTTGAGCGGCGCGGCGGCGCGCTCGGGGAACTCGACGGACTCGGCCTGGCCGTAGGCGGCCCAGTGGTCGGGCAGCGCCGGCCAGTGGTCCTCGACCTCGTCGCGGGAGGTAGCGAGGTAGGCGCCGATGCGGTCCGCCGTCTCCCCCAGCCCTCGTCCGGGAAGGCTCGGTGCAGCAGCGCGAGCGCCCAATAGACCTCACCCGTGTAGTAGTCCGAGTACTCGCCGGGCACCGGCGCGCCGGCGTCGGGGTCGTACTGCGCGAGCACCGCTCCGGTCGGCTCGGTCTGGCCGACCAGGAAGCGTCCGAGCCGGCGCAGCACACCGTCGTGGCGAGTATCACCGGTGGTCTCCTTGCGGATCGCAAGCCCGGCGACCAGGAGCGCGCTGGCCCCCGCCGGGACCTCGCCCAGGTACTCGACCGCGGCCGAGTCGTCTTGCTCGACGAGCGTGTCGAGCGCCCACGCGGTGCCGCGGTCCGCCGAGCGCAGTGCGCCCGGCAGGTGCGCGGCGGCCGCCTGGTAGAGGCCCATCGTCACCCCGGCGTGGCGAACGACGTTGTACTCCGGCGCCACCACGTCCTCGTCGGCGTCGTACTGGTAGAGCCATGTGCCGTCGGTGTCCTGGTTGCGAACGAACCAGTCGACGCTCGCCTGGGCCGAATCCAGGAGCTGGGGGGCCGAGACCGAGGGGCAGCGCTCGGGCGGCGCCACCACCGCAAACGCGAACGCCGAGGCGACCGCGAGCGCGAGGCCCGCCTTCCAGACGCGCTTGGCGATCATCGTTCGTCCGCGGCCATTGGAGCGGGCATCATCGCGCGGCCCGCACGACGGGCGCGCCGAACGGGCGGCAGCAGCAATGCCGGGAGCGCGAACCAGGCCGTCAGGGGAAGCCGGCTGAGCGCCAGAACGACGGCCGGCGCCCCGCGGAGCACGGTGCCGTCACGGTCGGTGAGCTCCAGCCGGGAGCCGGGCGGAGCCGACTCCACGCGAAAGCGCGCCAGCCAGTCAAGCGCACCCACAGCCGTGCCCCAGCGCCGGTGCCCGGCCGAAGTCGGGTCGATGCGGAGCACCCGATCCCGGGTGGACGGCACCGCCCAGACCACCAGCACAGCGATGCCCAGCAACGAGAAGACCTGCACCGCCGCGGACGTCTCGATCGTGACGTGGAAGACCACCGCGACCCAAACCGCCGCGTAGCGGGTGCCGCGCCACCACAGCCCGAGCGCGATGAACAGCTCGGTGAGCACGATGACCTTCGCCGCCACGACGTGGAAGCCGCTGTCCGTGAGCACCGAGATCGCCCAGTCAGGCAGCGGCCACGCCTCGAGGTCATCCCGGGCCCGCACCACCCGCTGCCAGGTCACGGTGCCGCCGAACCAGTCGGGATCCACGAGCTTCTAGAGGCCGGACGCCCCGTAGATCGCGGCGCATTCGAACCGAAGCAGCCAGAGCGGCCACGCCGGTGCCGAGGTGTCGAGCACGGGTCGTCCCCGGCGGCGGCGAACCCACGCGTCCAGCGACAGCTCCCGTCCACACGGCGCCAGCGCCAGGAGCCCCAGGACGATGATCAGGTACGCCCGGTTGTTGTGGAAGTGGGTGGTCGACAGGAAGACGTTGTAGGCGACGATCGTGAAGGTGGTCGCCGTCGCCAGGCGGGTGAGAAAGCCGAGCGACATGGCGACGGCGGCCGCCGCCGCCAGCCAGAGCAGACCCGATGTAGACCCCCTCGGGCAGCTCCGGATACCAGGCCGCGTAGGGCTCGTAGAACGCATCCCGGTAGGTCTGCCCATCGGCGGCGTCGGCGAGGAACGGCTGGAGATGGAGCAGCACGACGAGCCCGGCCAGCACTCGCAGCAGGGCGAGGGCCCGCATGCTGACCGCACGGCCGAGCAGGTCGTCGAAGCGGCCGATCCGGTGCGAGCGCGTTCACTCGGAGCCGTCCGCGCTCGCCGCTGCGCATGACCTCGACCTCGGGCTGGTCGTCGTTGTGCCACGAGGTGACCGTCGCCTCCAGGTACCGGGTCTCACCGTCACGCGGAGTGTTGTCCGCCACCCAGTCGAGCGCGGCTTCCAGAAACGCCAGTTGGTTGTCGAGGCCGGCGTCCGCGTGGTGGCGGATCGAGGGATAGCTCAGACCCCGGTCCCGCACGAGCTCGTCCCAGCGGTACCCGGACCACTCCTGTTCGATCGGGACGCGCCGGCCGTCGGCCGTGACCCGCACGATTTCGGCGCTCCAGGTGCTCGACTCGGGGAACATCTGGAACGCGAACTCCTTGTGGTCGGCCCAGTAACCACGCGCAGCGAGGGCGATCTGGAGGCCGACGACGGCCACGACCACCACCCGGCGCCCGACGATCCTGGCCCTCGGCGTCACGCGGTAACGATGACACCGCAAGCCTGCTGCCGCTTGCAACGCTGTCCCGGTGTTCTTCGAGCTCGACACCTCGCTGCTCGATGCCGCCCAGGCGCTCTGCGTTGCGCTCCCCGCGGCGGGGCTGCCGTTGTTGCTCTCGCGTTTCGGCGGCAGCGGCTGGGCGCTGGTGGCGCCGCTGTCGGTGGTCGCGACGGTGGTGGCGATCACCGTTGCCGCCGACAGCGCGGAGGTCTTGACCTGGATCGCTCTGCTGCTCGTTCCGCCCGGTTGCGCGCTCGCGTTGGGCTGGGCAGCACATGGGGCGCGGCCCTGGATGGCGATCCTCGTCGTTCCCATCCTCGCCGCGGCACTGGTCGCGCCCGACGATCCCGCGGGCCGCCTCGGCAGGCTCGCCCTGATCGTCGGATCCTGCGTGACCGTCGGGCGCCTGCTCGCCGGAGCCACGCCGTTGTCGCTCCTCAAAGCCGGCGTCTTCGCGATGGCCGCGATCGACGCGGTGTTCATCTTCGGCGACTTCTTCGGGGAGCAGAACGCCCAGTTCAACGCGGCCGCACCCGCCGACCTCCCGCGGCTTCAGGTTGCCGACATCGGTGACGTGTCGACCGATTACGGCGACTTCTTCGTAGCGGGGCTCGTCGGCGGAATCCTGGCGGCCGAGCGCCGTCCCCAGGCGCTCGCCGCGCTGGCGACGTTTGTTGTCGCCCAGGTGTTCAACCAGCTCTTCCTGGTGGTCGATTCGCTCCCGGGGACCGTGCCGCCGGCGCTCGTGCTGCTTGCCTTCGAGGTCCGGAATCGCCGGAGGGGTTCCATTTCTGCGGACCGGGCCGGCGAGCAAGTACCTTCGCCTGGGACTGCGTGACCGATGCAAGCGGACGACAGGAACGGCTGAAGACATGACCGATCGAGAGATTCATTCCTGGCTGTTGGACATGGACGGCGTCCTGGTCCGCGAGGAGCACGCGATCCCGGGCGCGGACGTGTTCCTTGCTCGCCTGCGCGAGCTCGAGATTCCATTCCTGGTTCTCACCAACAGCTCGATCTATACGCGGCGGGACCTCGCGGCCCGACTTGCGGCCGGCGGTCTCCACGTGCCCGAGGAATCGATCTGGACCGCGGCGCTGGCGACCGCCGGCTTTCTCGAGGATCAGCGACCCGGGGGATCGGCGTTCGTCGTCGGTGAGGCCGGCCTCACGACGGCGCTTCACCGGGCCGGCTACACGATCAACGAGCGCGATCCCGACTACGTGGTCCTCGGTGAGACCAGGACCTACAGCTTCGAGCGGATCACGCAGGCGATCCGCCTGATCACGGCGGGCGCACGGTTCATCGCAACCAACCCGGACAACATCGGGCCCGCCCCGGGCGGCCCCCTGCCCGCGACGGGATCGGTCGCCGCCTTGATCAGCCGGGCGACCGGGGTGGAGCCCTACTTCGTCGGCAAGCCGAACCCATTGATGATGCGCTCGGCGCTCAACGCGATCAACGCCCACTCCGAGCACACGGTCATGGTCGGCGACCGGATGGATACCGATGTCGTCGCGGGACTGGAGGCGGGCCTGGAGACCGTCCTCGTGCTCAGCGGAGTCACCACCGATGGCGAGATCGACCGCTACCCGTACCGGCCGTCGCGAGTCGTGGAGTCCGTCGAGGCGCTGATCCCGGACCTGAAGCCGGTTGATTGACGGCCAAACACGGCCGTTCTCGCAAGAGCAGAGCCGGTGATACCGTCGCCGCCGTGCCAGACCCAGCCCCGACGACTGGAATCAGCCAGGCCTATCCCGACCACGTCGAGGTCCGCGGACGCGACTTGACGGGCGACCTGATGGGGCGGCTCAGCTTCACCGAGTACTTCCACCTGCTGGTCACCGGCGACGAGCCGACACCCGACCAGCGCTTCTTCCTCGACCTGCTGCTGGTCGCGATCGCCGAGCACGGGATGATGCCCACCAACGTCGCTGCCCGGATGACGCTTGCCGCGGACCCCGATTCGCTGCAGGGCGCCATCGCCGCCGGCATCCTCGGCGCGGGCCCGGTACTGCTGGGGACCTCGGAGGAGTGCGCCCGCCTGCTGGCCGAAGCGCAGGAGCGGGTCGTCGCCGGCGAGCAAGCGGCGTCGGTCGCGCTCGCCATGTCGCGCGCCGTGCGGGAGTCGGGAAAGCGGCTGCCGGGGTTCGGCCATCCCGTCCACCGCCCGAGCGACCCGCGTGCCGAGCGGATCCTCGAGCTCGCCGACGAGCGTGGCGTGAGCGGTCCGCACGTCGAGCTCGCCCATTGCTTCCGTGACGCCGTCGAGGACGTCTGGGGACGACCACTCACCCTCAACATCTCGATGCCGATGGCCGCAGTCTTGCTCGACCTGGGCTTTCCGCCCGACATCGTCAAGGGCATCCCGATCCTCGCCCGCACCGCCGGCCTGATCGCGCACCTGTCGGAGGAACGCCGGCACTCCGTCGGCTTCCTGATGGCGAAGGCCGCCGAGGACTCGGTCCCCTACAACGCGCCGGAAACACCCGACGCGTGATGCTCGCCGAGATCGAGGCTCGACCATGGGATGAGCAACTCGAGATCGACGATGCTCAGTACCGCGAGCAGCTCCGCTATATGTTCGAGCGCTCTGACTTCTACCGTGAGAAGCTCGGGGCGGCAGGGATTTCCTCCGCCGACGAGATGGGCGGTCTCGCCGAGATCGCCCGCCTGCCGCTGACCGACAAGCCGGAGCTCCGGGCCGCCGCGGGCTCCGAATACCCGATCGGCGCTCACGTGTGCGTCGAGCCCGCGGAGATCGCGCGGATCTACTCCACCAGCGGCACGACCGGGGAGCCGACGTACATCCCACTGACGTCTTCGGACCTGGACAACTGGGTCACCGGATCGGCGAGGAGCTACGGAGCCTCCGGCGTCACCGCTGGGGAGCGGGTGGTGACCACCTACGACGCCGGCCCGATCGCGGCCGGCGCGGCGCTAGCAGCGTTCGAGCTGATCGGGCTTAGCCACATACCGTTCGGAACCGGGAACACGGCGCGCCTCGTCCATGCCATCACGGCGTTGTCCCCGGGCGCCGCGGTGCTGACCCCCTCGTATGCGGCGCATGTCGCCGAATGGACCGCCGAGCACGGCATCGATCTAGCGGGATCGAGCGTGAAGCGCGTGCTGGTCGCCGGCGAGCCGGGTGGAGGGGAGCCGGGTTTTCGTGAGTTGCTCGAGCGCGGCTGGGGCGCTCGCGTCACCGAGGCCATGGGCGTGGGCGACATCGGCGTGTCGCTTTGGGGCGAGTGCGAGCAGCAGGACGGGATGCATCTCGGCGCGCGAGGCTTCGTCCATCCCGGGCTGATCGATCCGGCGAGCGGTGGGGGCTTGGAGCTCACGGATGGCGCCCTGGGCGAGCTGGTCCTCACCCATCTGCGACATCGCGCGGCGCCGTTGCTCCGCTTCCGCACGCGCGACCACGTCCGGGTGCGGACTGGTCAATGCGCTTGCGGGCGCACGGGCCCGCGCATCCGCTGCGTCGGGCGCACGGACGACATGCTGATCGTCCGTGGCATCAACGTCTTTCCCTCGGCGGTGCGAGAGGTGGTCAATGACTTTTCCCCGCGGGTCAGCGGCCGGATCCTGCTTCGGCCCAAGGAGCCCGGGCCGAAGCAGTCGCCGCCGCTGCCGCTGCGAGTCGAGCTCGCGCACGGGGGGCAGGCCGATGACTCGCTCGCGGAGTCGATCCGCGCAAGAATCCGGGACATGCTCGTCGTGCAGACAGACGTGGAGCTCGTTTCGTGGGGGAGCCTGGAGCGCAGCGAGTACAAGTCGAGGCTCGTGGAGCGCTAGACCAAGGAGGAGAGATGGCAGCGAACACGCTGAGCGTCCTGAAGCCAAGTGTCAACAACCTCGCCGCGCGGGTGTTCGTCCGCGCCGCGGGATTCGAGTTCGAGGAGCGGGACGTCTGGGGGAAGAAGGACGAGCCGGAGTTCCTGCGCAAGGACCCGGCGGCGCTCACACCGCTGCTCGAAGAGGAGGGTCTGCCGCGCGGATCGCTCTGGGAGAGCTGCGCGATCATGCAATACCTCTGCAACAAGCACGGGCTCGACCAGCTCTACCCGACCGATCCGGGAGAGCGCGCGATGACCGACAGCGCCATGTTCTATTTGATCGGCACGCTGTATCCGGTGCTTGCGCGCGCCACCTATCCGACGCTCGGCTTTCCCCAGTATGCAGGCGAGGCAGCGACGTCGGATGCCGCCGACGAGATCAAGGCGAAAGCCCAGGAGGACGCCGAGGCCGCCATCGCCCAGCCGCTCGAAGCCTTCCATGCCCACTTCCTGGACGACCGCGACTTCATTGGCGGCGACCGACCGTCGATCGCCGACATTCGTCTCGCGGTCACGTTGGAGTTCCTGCGCGCGATCGACTACGAGTTCCCCGCCTGGACGGAGGACTACATGTCGCGCGTTGAGGAGGCGCTTGGCGACGCTTACTCCGAGCCGGCTGCGGACGTGCGCGGGTTCGTGGAGACCGTGAAGTCGTCTGCATGATCAGCGTCCGCTACATCGTCGCCGACGTCGGGGCGGCGATTGCCTTCTACCGCGAGCATCTGGGCTTCGAGGTCGAGATGAATCCGGGGCCCGGCTTCGCGAGCCTCACTCGAGGTGAGCTTCGGCTGTTGCTGAACATCCCGTCGGGGCCCGGCGGTGCAGCGCAGCCGATGCCGGACGGGCGTGTCCCGGAACCGGGGGGCTGGAATCGAATCCAGATCGAGGTCGCAGACCTCGCCGCGGAAGTCGAGCGGCTCGAAGGCGCCGGTGCGACTTTTCGCAACGAGATCGTCAGCGGGAGAGGCGGCGATCAGATCCTGCTCGATGACCCGAGCGGGAACCCGATCGAGCTGTTCCAGCCGCCGGACTGATGTGCGAAGGGCGCGTGAACGGGTAGGGGAGGGATGCAGGCGACGAGGCCGGAGGTTCGAGTGGAGTTTCGCGCGAAGCTGTTCGCGGGGGTCCTGGGAATCATGCTGGTGATCGGGATGCCGGCGGCCGCCGCGGGGAAGCCCCCCGATCCCGCCAAGGCTCCGACCGCGCGGGGCAGCGGCGGAGCCGCAAGCACCGTTGATGCCCTCGCCACCAGGGCCGCGATCAAGACCCTGCGCAAGGGCGGGAACGCCGTCGACGCCGCGGTCGCCGCCGCTGGAGTCCTGGGCGTCACCGAGCCCTTCTCGTCGGGAATCGGTGGCGGCGGGTTCATGGTGATTCGGACTCCGGGCGGGAAGGTGAAAACGATCGACGGTCGCGAAACCGCGCCCGCGGCGATGGCACCTGACTCGTTCTTCGAGAGCGGCGCGCCACTCGCCTTCAACGACGCCCGCTACAGCGGCTTGTCGGCAGGCATCCCGGGCACGGTGGCGACCTGGGACGAGGCGCTCGATCGCTACGGGACCCGCTCGATGCGCAACGCGCTCAAGCCGGGCATCAAGGTTGCGCGGCGCGGCTTCGTCGTCGACCAAACGTTCTTCGACCAGGCCGCGGGGAACGTCGCGTACTTCGACGACGTTCCAACGACCGCCGAGATCTACCTGGACGCCGACGGCACCCCGCGGGATGTGGGCACCAGGCTGCGCAACCGCGACATGGGTCGCGCGTACGAACGGATCGCGCGGCGCGGCCCCGCCGGCTTCTACGGGGGCCCGATCGCCGACGCGATGGTCGAGGCCGCCCAGGATCCGCCGCTCGCGCCTGACGCTGATCACGTTTGGCGGACGGGGCTGATGACCGAGGAGGACCTCGCCGACTACGAGGCGCTCTGGCGGAAGCCCACCCGGGTCGGCTACCGCGGCCTCGACGTCTGGGGGATGGGCCCGCCCTCGAGCGGCGGCTCGACCGTAGGCGAGGCGCTCAACATCCTCGAGGGCTACGAGCCGCTCGGCGCCGACCGTCCCGAGGCCCTCCACCGCTTCCTCGAGGCTTCGCGCTATTCGTTCGCCGACCGCGGGGCCTACCTGGCCGACCCGGCTTTCTTCGACGTGCCGCTGGAAGGACTGTTGTCCGACTCGTTCGCGGCCGAGCGGCGCTCGCTCATCACCAGCCAGGCAGCCGACGCCGGCCCGGTCGAGCCGGGCGAGCCGACTGGCAACGAGGCGGATCCGGACGGCGGGAGCGTCGACACCGAGGGCAAGTCGACGACCCATCTGACGGTCGCGGACCGTCGCGGGATGGTCGTCTCCTACACGTTCACGATCGAGTCGACGGGCGGCAACGGCGTCGTCGTCCCCGGCTGGGGGTTCCTCCTCAACAATGAGCTCACCGACTTCGACTTCTCGGACCCCTCGCATCCCAACGCTCCCGACGGGGGCAAGCGGCCCCGCAGCTCGATGGCGCCGACGATCGTGACGCGTGACGGCGAGCCCGTGCTCGCGGTCGGGTCACCGGGCGGGTCGACGATCATCACGACCGTCCTCCAGATTCTGGTCGAGCGCTTCGATCTCGGCAGCTCCCTGCCGGAGGCGATCGCCGCCCCGCGCGCCTCGCAGCGGAACGGGACCACGACCAGCGCCGAGCCGGCGTTCATCGGCTCTGAAGAGGCGCAGGTGCTGCAAGCCGTCTTCGGCCACGAGTTCACGCGGGCCACACCGGACCCACCCGCCGAGATCGGTGCCGCGACGGGGATCGAGTTCCTGAGGGGCGGCCGGATGCTGGCGGCGGCCGAGCCAGGCCGCCGCGGCGGCGGCAGCGCGATGGTGGTGAGCCGCCGGCGCTGACGGCGATCTGAAGGACACGTGTCGTTCCGCGCCTACCGGTCCCAGGGTTATCCTGCGGTTGATGCCTCCCACGGCCGACGAACGGAGAGGTTGGGTCCCCGGAAGGGCCAGCGGCTGGGTTCCGTGGGCGCTCGCGGTCGCGGTCGTGCTGGCGGTGATTGCGATCCTCGTCCTCGTACTGGGCGGTGACGGAGAGAACACCTCCGTGCCCTCGGTCGTCGGTCTCGACGAGGAGGCGGCCAGCGACACGATCGTCGACAGTGGACTGGCCACGCAGGTGGCGCGCGAAGAAAGCGACGAGCCGCCCGGCACCGTGATCGGCCAGAATCCCGATCCCGGCGCGAAGCTCGGGTCCGGTGGCGTCGTGGCGCTCACCGTCTCCGGCAGTCCCGACGAGAGTGCGCTGGAGGAGACGCCCACGGGCCCGGTCGAGGTTCCGGATGTGGTTGGGCGCCAGTACGTCCTTGCCGGCGAAACCCTCGAGGGCGCGGGACTCGTGACCGACTCGCGGGTGGTGGAACGCGGGGATCGCTGGGGCGTGGTGGTCGCGCAGCAACCGGCTGGTGGTACGGAGCTGGAGGCGGGCGAGCACGTCGAGCTCCAGGTCTCATTACCCGCGGGCGACGACCGCCTCGACATCCCGGTGCCCGATCTCGAAGGCCAGGCGGCGGCGGTGGCGCGGGCCGAGGCGCGTGCGCTCGGCTTTACCGTGCTAACGACCGAACGCGATCCCGCGGAGGGGGATCTCGTGGGCACGGTGATCGACCAACGCCCGGCGTCCGGGGAGACCGTGCCCGAGCTATCGCTGCTCCGGCTCGTCGTCGGGCGGTGACGGAGAGCCCACAGGGGACCGAGGCCGCCGCGATCGCCGCGCGCCTGCTCGGGAACGTCGAAGCGGTGGTGCTCGGGAAGCGCGATCAGGTCAGGCTCGTGCTCGGGGCGCTGCTCGCCGGGGGCCACGTTCTGCTCGAGGACGTGCCCGGAACCGCGAAGACGATTCTCGCTCGCGCGTTGTCGCGGACGATCTCAGGGACGTCCTTCGCCCGGATCCAGTGCACGCCCGATCTGCAGCCCAGCGACGTCACCGGGCTCTCGGTCTTCAATCAGAAGACGCGGGAGTTCGAATTTCGCCCGGGTCCGGTGTTCGCCAATGTGATCCTCGTCGACGAGATCAACCGGGCGATGCCGAAGACGCAGTCCGCGCTGCTCGAGGCGATGGCGGAGCGCCAGGTCACGCTCGACGGCGCAACACGAGAGCTCCCCGATCCGTTCGTCGTCCTCGCGACGGAGAATCCGATCGAGCACGAGGGGACCTTTCCCCTGCCCGAGGCCCAACTCGACCGGTTTCTGATCCGCACCGGCCTCGGGTACCCAGGGGCCGAGAACGAGCTACGGATCCTGCGCGAGCAGCGACGCGGCCACCCGATCGACTCGCTCGAGCCGGTCGTGACGCTGGCGGAGGTGGGGACGCTGCGGCAAGCGCTCGAGGACGTCTACATCGATGAGCTCATCGAGCGCTGGATCGTGCAACTCACCGAGGCCACGCGCGAGGACGAGCAGACGGCCGTCGGGGCGTCGGTTCGCGGGACGCTCGCGCTCGATCGGATCGCGCGCGCGTGGGCGCTCCTCGACGGACGCTCCTTCGTGCGTCCGGCCGACGTGGAGCTGCTCTTTCTTCCGGCGCTGGGCCATCGGATCGTGTTCCGCCCGGCCTTCCTCGCCGAAACCCGACGCGTAGGCAGGGACGAGGCGTTGTCGGCCTTCCGCGAGCGCTGCCTCGAGGCGGCCCCGGCCCCGCAGCTGCCCGATCCCGAGCTCGCCGGAGGCGCGAGCGTGCAGTGAGCGATCGGCACGCGCCGGCGGAGGTGCCCGCGTTCCCGCTCATCTCCCGCTGGCGACTGGTTGGGCTCCCCTTCGGCGCACTGGCCGGCTCCCGCCGGGGCTCCGGCTCCGACATCGCCGGAACCCGAGCGTACGAGCCTGGCGACGACATCGCCCGGATCGACTGGAACGCGTCCGCGAGGCTCTCGCTTGCCCGCGACGCCGACGAGTTCGTAGTCAGGGAGCACTACGCGGAGGAGGCGCCGAAGGTGGTCGTGGTATGCGACCGGCGTCCCGCGATGGGCGTCTACGGGCCCGACCTTCCGTGGTTGAGCAAGCCGGTCGCGATGGCGCGCGCCGGGGACGCGATCGTCGCCAGCGCGCTCGCCGCCCGCGGGCTGGTGGGCAGCCTCGACCTGGCTGGACAGGGTGGAGTCGCCGAACCCACCTGGATACCCCCGCGCGGCAAGGCCGAGCTCGCGCTGGTCGAGATGCGGTTGGCGGAGGCCGGGTTCGACGCGCCCGCCGACAACCTGACCCTCGCCTTCGACCATCTGGTCAGGTCCCGCCGTGACCTCCCGCCGGGGAGCTTCGTGTTCGTGATCTCCGACTTCCTCGAGCCGCCCCCGTTGGAAGAATTGGTCCGGCTCGAGGAACACCGCTGGGACGTCATTCCCGTCGTGATTCAGGACCCGACCTGGGAGCAGAGCTTCCCGCCGCTCCCGTCGCTACTGGTCCCGGTCGCCGACCCGGCCTCGGAAGCGCTCGCCGTTGTCCGTGTGAGTGCGGCCGAAGCGCGGCGGCGACGCAGCGCAAATGAGGAACGGCTGCGGCGCCTCGTCGAGGAGCTCCGCGGGCTCGGGCTCGAGCCGGTCGTGCTCGGCTCGAGCGACGCCGCCCAGGTGCAGTCGGCGTTTCTCGACTGGGCAGGTAGGCGAGCCGATCTGGACCGGGGAGGCTGGCGGTGAGGCGGGCGGGGCTCGCCGCTTGCGTCCTCGTCCTGAGCTTGGGCCCGAGCAAATCCCTGGCGCAGGAGGCGGTCGGCCTGGAGGCAACGGTTACGCCCCGCACGGCGCTGTTCGGCGATCCGGTCGAGGTCCGGGCCGCGATCGTGGTCGATCGCGATCTCGCTGACCCGGACGGCGTCGAGCTCGTCGATCCGGACTTCGGGCCGTTCGAGGTCGGTGAGCTGAGGCGCGAGACGACGGAGGGGTCCGCGCTCTCCCGCGTCAGCTATCGGATCACGTTGCATTGCCTGACCGCGAGCTGCCTGCCGCCCGACGATTCAGGCGAACGGGAGTTCAGCCTCTCGCCGCTTCGCTTCGAGGTCGCCGGTGAGGGCGCTGCGACCACGCTGGAGGCCGAGCTGCCGCCGGTGCGAGTCGTGCCACGGCTCGCCCGGAGCGAGGTGCGTGAGGCCGAGCCGTGGTCCTACGACGATCGGACCCTGCCCGCGGCCGGCTACCGGGTGGCTCCGGCGCCGGCGGCGGCGCTCATGTGGGCCGCGGCGATTGCGCTCGCCGTGCTCAGCGGCGCGCTCGCCGTCTATGCGATCACCGGTCGCACCGCACGCGGCACGCTCGCCGCCCGCCGCGGAACGGTGCTGGAGCGCGCGCTCGCCCTGGCCCGTCGTACCGCCTCCGCCAGCGACGAGGAGCGCCGCCGGGCCCTCGAGCGCCTGGCCCGGGAGTTGGAGCGCGCCGGCCACCCCGCGCTCTCGGAGCGAAGCGGCGTCCTCGCCTGGTCGCGCCCGGAGCCCTCGGAAGGCGCGATCCTGGCCCTGATCGCCGACGCCGAGCGTGCGATTGCAGGGGCGCGACCGTGAGGCGCCCGCGGCAATCGCTTCCGCTTGCCGACGCCCCGCGGTTTCGCGCGCTTGCCCGGCGGACCACGCTGGTCCGCGTTGCACTCGGGCTCGGTTTGGTGGCCCTGCTGGCCGGAACGCTGGTGGCCGCGCTCGGGCTGCGGGAGGAGCGCAGCTTCCTTCCGCCCGCGACGAGCGGGGTGGTGGTGCTCGACGTCTCCGCGAGCATCTCCCCGGACAACTACCGCCGGATCCAGGCGAGCGCGGCGGAGATTGCCGCGAGCGGCGAGAACTACGGCCTGGTGCTGTTCTCGGACGTCGCCTACGAGGCGCTGCCGCCCGGGACGCCCGCGGATGAGCTCAACCCGCTGGTGCGCTGGTTCGAGCCCGATCCGGAGCACGAGCTCGGGCTGCCCCGCAACCCGTGGTCGAGCGAGTTCGCGGGAGGCACCAGCATCTCGGCCGGGCTGCGCGAGGCGCGACTGGCGCTGGAGCGAGACGGGATCACGAACGGCTCGGTCCTCCTCGTCAGCGACCTCGACGACGACCCGACCGACCTCCCGGCCCTGAGAGGGGAGATCAAGGCGTACTCGAGGGCCGGACTCGAGCTTCGCGTCCTCGGCCTCGAGCCGCGCAGCGAGGATCGGGCCTTGTTCGCGCGGCTGGTCCCAGGCGGGCTCCTGGCCGCTGCCTCCCCGGCGCCCGAGGGGTTGGACGAGCCGCGAGCGATCGTGGGCGCTCGCCTCGCGGGCGGGTTGCTCGCTGCCGGCGCGGCGCTCCTGCTGACGCTGGCCCTGAACGAGCACTGGTGCGGGCGACTGAGCTGGCGTCGAAGGTCGAGCGGGGGCGAGGCGGCTTGAGCGGGTCGGAGCACAGGCGTGTCGGGACGGCCGCCGTGGCGGCCCTTGCAGCGGTCCTCGCGCTGAGCGCGGCGCTGCTCGCGCTCGACGTCGATGGGGCGGACGACGCGATTCGCGACGGCGACCTCGAGCACGCCCGGGGCGAGACGAGCCCGTCGGCCTGGGACTTCGATGCCCGCTTCCCGGGCGACGTTGCCGAGGAGGTTCTCGGCTCGAGCGACGACCTCGAGTTCCGCCGCGCCGTGGCGCTCTTCGGCCTGAGCCGGCCGGAGGTGGATGGGATCCAGGTTGCCGATGCCATCGCGGCCCGGGACGAGGCGGTGCGGACCCTGACGGAGGCCGCGGCCGATCCGGACGACGATTCGCGCGCCGCCCAAGCGGCCAACCTCGCCGGCATCCTGGTGGCCGAGGCGCCCGCGGCCGGCGTCGGAGCGTCCGGCGATGCGGCCGCCGCCGAGCTGTTCCGCAGCGCGATCATGCTCGATCCCGGCTCCGAGCACGCGAAGCGCAACCTCGAGCGCCTGCTCCGGTCGGCGCCCCCTACTCGTCGCGTGGACGAGCCCAGTCGCGAGCGTGGCCGTGAGGGCCGTCGTCCGGGCGGCGCCGGGCTCAGCCCGCCGGGCGAGGGCTACTGAGGAGCCGGGTCGGTGTCGGTCGAGCTGCTCACCCCTGAAGGCGCGGCTCTTGGAGTCCTCGTGGCCCTGCCCCTGGCCGCGATGGTCGCCGCCGGCCGCCGGGCCGAGCGGGCGCGAGGGTTGCTCGGCCTCGAGGGACCCGGACCCGGAGGCGCCGGGCCCGGCCTGGCACTGTTCGCCTGTGCTGCGCTTCTGGCGGTGGCCGCCGCCCAGCCCGTGTTGATCGAACGGGAGGACGTCCGCGCCCGGACCGACGCGGAGGCGCTGGTCGTTGTCGACAGCTCCCGCTCGATGCTCGCGGCGGCGAGCCCCGGCGACGAGACCAGGTTCGACCGCGCCCGGGAAGCGGCGCGTAGCCTCGTCGCGGCGATGCCCGACGTGCCGGTGGGACTCGCGTCGATGACCGATCGCGTCCTGCCGCATGCCTTCCCCACACCGCGCCGCCCGGTATTCCTCGCCACGCTCGATCGGGCGCTGGGCGTGGAGCAGCCGCCGCCGGCCGAGAGCGAGCCCCGCGCCACCTCTCTCGCAGCCCTCGCCGCGGTCGCGGAGGGGGAGCTGTTCTCGCCCGACGCCGAGCGACGGTTGATGCTCGTGCTCACCGACGGCGAGTCCCGTCCGTTCGCGGGGAGCGATCTCTCCGCGGCGCTCGCCGACGCCGGGATCGAAACGATCTTCGTCCAGATCTCACAGCCCGGCGAGAGGGTGTTCGGGCCCGACGGGAAGCCCGAGCCGGGATACGTCCCGGACCCGGCGAGCGCTGACGTGATCGCGGCGCTCGGCTCGCAGCTCGGCGGCGCCTTCGGCGAGCGCGAGCTCGACGAAGCGAACACGGCCGCCCGCGACTACCTCGGCAGCGGGCCGGTCGAGAGCATCGGCCGCGAAGTGGGAGCGATTCACCTGGCGCCGTGGGCGGTGCTGGCGGCGCTGATCCCGCTCGGCTTCCTGATCTGGCGGAGGAACGTCCCCGAGGCATCGGCGGTTAGGATCCCGAGGAGGGTCTCGACGCACCACGGATACCCCGCAAAGAGCGAAGGACCGACGCCATGAGCCGCAGGCGAGCGATCGCCATCGTATTCCTCGCGGTCCTGGCCGGGTGCGGGGGGGGCGACGACGACGGCGAGGAATTCGCCGCCGACCGCGAGCGCGAGGCCGCGGCCGAAGCCGTCGCCTCCGCCCAACCGGACGCGTACGCGGAGTTCCCGCCCCAGCAGGGCGACTGGGGAACGTTCGGCGGAACCTACGATCAGATGCGCCACTCGCCGCTCACCGAGATCGGCCGCGACAACGTCGATCGCCTTGGCCGGGAGTTCTCCGTCGATTTCATGGAGCTGGACGGGTCGATTCCGCCGCAGAACCAGACCTACCCCGTAGTGGTCAACGGCGTCATCTACGCAACCACGTCCTTCAACCACATCTTCGCGATCGACGGCGCGAGCGGCGAGGTGCTGTGGCACTACAAGCCGCGCGGCATCGCCCACTTCGAGAACTTTGGGCTGAGCCCCAACCGCGGCGTCGCCTACTGCGAGGGCAAGGTGTTCATGCTGACCCTCGACATGCGGATCGTCGCGGTCGACGCGGACACCGGGAAGCAGGTGGAGGAGATCGCGATCGCCGACGCGGTGGAGGGGGCTAGGCCGCAGCTCGGCTACTTCAACACCGCTGCGCCCATCTGCTACAAGGGCCTCGTCTTCGTCGGCACTTCCGGATCCGACTACGGGGTGCGCGGCTTCGTGATGGCCTACCGCGCCGACGATCTTTCCCCAGCCTGGGCGAACCCGTACTGGACCATCCCGCCCGAGGGCCAGGACTGGCGCGCCGCGGGGCGGTTCCACGGGGGCGGCTCGGTCGCGAGCGCGGTCACGATCGATCCCCAGAGCGACACCGTCTACGTGCCGGTGGGGGTGCCCTCCCCGGTGTTCTTCCCCACGCTCCGCCCCGGGCCGAACCCGAAGACGAACTCGCTGATCGCTCTCGACGCGTTCACCGGCGAGGAGCTGTGGTGGCGCCAGCAGCTCGCCGAGGACCAGTGGAACTACGACACCTTTGCCTCGCCGCTGGTGTTCGACGCCGAGATCGACGGCGAGACGCGACGCGTCGTCACGGTGGCGACGAAGCAGGGCTACCTGTTCGCCTACGACGCCGAAAGCGGCGAGCCGATCCACGAGCGGGTGCAGCTCCTCGACCGGATCGAGCACCCGCAGCTGCAACCCGGCGAGGAGGTGACGATCTATCCCTCCCCGCTCGGTGGCGTCAACTACACCGCCTCTTCGTTCGACCCCGGGTCCAACTACGAGGTGGTCGCCACGGCCGAGACCGCCGCGATCGTCGAGCAGGCGGAATCGGCCCGGGAGCTCGAGCGGCACCGGATCGCCGGCGATCTCGACCTCGGTCTGACCTCCGATGCCTTCTTTGGGATCACCCCGCCCGGGTGGAAGGACTACGGCACGGTCCGCGCGGTCGACCTCGCTGACGGGGAGGTCGTATGGCGCGTCAGGACCCCCGAGCCCGAGCGCGGTGGCGCGACCACGACCGCCTCCGGCCTGACCTTCGTCGGCGGCGGCGACGGCGTCCTGCGCGCGATCGACACCGCCATCGGCGAGGTTCTCTGGGAGTTCCAGACGGGGAACCAGATCGCCGCCGCGCCCGCGATCTACGAGGCCGAGGGCAGGACGTTCGTGGCGGTTGCGGCCGGCGGCACTTTCACATCCTCGGCGGGCGGCACTGCCTCGCGCCTCGACGTCTTCGCGCTCGGCGGATCCCGGCGGCAATCGAAGCCGCCGGACACCTCTCCTCCGGAGGTGCCGCCGCCAGGATCCGAAGCGCCTCCCGCCTGGCTCTCGCGCGTGAGCGACGACACGCTCGGGCTCCAGGTCGTGGCGCGCGAGGGCGAGGACGGCGTTGAGCTCAACGACCAGCGCGACGGGGAGATGGTGCTCACGGTGCCACAGGGCGCGACCGTGAACGTCACCTACACGAACCAGACGGGCGCCGCCCGGGGGCTGGCGGTCATGCCTGCGGGCGCTGGGCCGCCGGCGTTCGCCGGGGCGGCCACGCCGGGCGGCGATCGCGGTGTGCGCGGGCCCGCCCCGCGCTACTTCTCCTTCACCGCGTCGGCTCCGGGGACGTACTGGATCGGCTCGCCGGCCGGGGCCGAGGCCCGGGAGGGCGAGCGCATCGTGATGCGGGTCGCGTCGGGGGCCGCGACGCCGGCGCTCCGCTTCGAGGGATTCGTCTACTCGGCCGAGGAGATCCCGTGAGGGCGCTCTCGCTGACGCTGCTCGCCCTCGGCGGGCTGGCGCCGCTCGCCGGCTGCGGCGAGGAGCAGCCACCGCCCCGTCCGGCGCAGGCGGCGGCCGCGGCGTTCGAGTTGCCCGGGCCCGAGGAGGTCCGCGAGTGGTCGGCGGACGCGACGCCGCTCGCCCCGGTCGAGGGCCGGCTCACGCTTGACGGGAGCCCCGTCGCCGGCGCGCGGATCAGCGTGGGCGGCTACCGGCTCTGGGCCCTCACCGACGACGACGGGCGGTTTCAATATCCGCTCGACGTGACGCTGGCTCGCCGCCATCCGGTCACCGTCGCCGACGCGACCGAGGCGTCCGTCGAGGGCGATGTACTTCCGAGCGACGAGCGGGAGGCGGTCGAGCAGGCGAGCGGCGCGATCACCGCCGCACATCGGCTCGACGAGCTCGAGTCCGAGCGGAACGGAGAGGGCGTCACGATCAGCGGCCGTGTGACGATCGCCGGCGAGCCTGTGGAGCCCGTGGCGCTCGTCGCCTACGAGCTGACCGGCACGGTTCTGGACGCCTCGGGCCGACCCGTCGAGGACGCGATCGTCAGCACGAGGACCACCGATCGCGACTTCTGGACCTTCTCGGAGCCGAGCGATTCCAGGGGCCGCTACAGCTCCAACTTCGCGGCGTCCGACCGGATCGGGAGCAATCCGGTGCCGATGACGGTCCACGTCGCCGTCGGCAACGAGGCGTACTCCTTCCTGCCCGACGAGGCGGTCCTCTTCGAGCGGCTGAAGAGCGCCGAGATGGACATTCGCCTTCCGCCGGAGGGCTATCCGCTCGCCCTTCCGGAGCCCCGCTCCTACGCGGGCGCCTCGTACGAGGGCGTCGTTGTCGGCGCGAGCGTGGATGGTCGGCCCGTGCGGCCAACTCGAGCCCTGTGGCCCGACGGCGAGGGGCGCTTCGAGCTCACCCTGCCGGACGACCTCGCGGGCGCGACGGTCTCGCTCTGGGCCGGGGAGCTGGAGCTGTTCTCCCGTCGGCGGGCCGAGCCGGGCGGGATGATCGATCTCGCGCGCTGGCCCGAGCGCCTGCCGGAGTGGGTGCCGCGCGATCTCGCCGAGGTCGAACTGGCGGACTAGCCACCGCCGGGGCGGAAGGCGACGATCTCGGGGACGGGGCGCTCGAACGCGGGATGGCTGGTCACGCCGGCGCCGACGAGGAGCGTGTCGCCCGCGACCGCGGGGCAGGAGTTGGAACCGGCCCGCAGCTTCGTCCGCCAGAGCGGGCGACCGTCATCGACTCGGAACGCGCGGACTACGCCCTCGTAGGTCACCGTGAACACGACGTCCGAGGCCACGGTGGCGCACCCGAATGCAGGGGCCGGCAGGCGCCGGTCCCAGAGCACTTCCCCGGTCGCGACATCGAGGGCGAGTAGCCGGCCGCGGCCTGCCGCGGGGTCGAGGTCGCGGAGCCGGTCGTAGCCCGTGGCGCTCCCGCGGGAACACAGATCGACCACGGGTACGAAGATCCGCCCGTCGGCAGAGGCCATCGCGGTGAGGACCCCGCCAAGCAGGCCGGGACAGATCGTGGTCTCGCGTCGCGGCAGCCGCCCCGTGTCGTTCCCGTGCCGCCCGACCTCGGCCTGCCAGATGCGCTCGCCGGTTTGCCGATCCCAGGCGATCACCAGCCCCGCCTTGCCGGCGCCGACCACGACGTCGCGCTCGCTCCCCGAGACCTCGGCGGTGACCAGCAGCGGCGAGATCTGGAAGTCGTAGTCGCGGACGTCGTGGGGGGTCACCTGGTCGTGCCAGAGCAGGGCGCCGGTGGCGCCGTCGAGCGCCAGCAGGGAGGACGTGTACGGAACCGGCCCCGGGAAGACGGAGCCGTTGGGACGGGTGGGGGTCCCGCCCCAAGGGGCCGGGTTGGCCGTCCCCGCGAAGACGCGTCCAGTGTCGTCGATGGAGAACGGATTCCAGGCTCCGCCGCCGCCCGCGAGCCGCGGGAAGCGCCACGGATCACGAATCGTTCCGAAGCGCCACGTGATCGCCCCGTCGTCCGCGTCGAGGGCGTAGATCGCGCCCTCGCCCCCCGGGGGAAAGCCCACGGTGCTGGTGTAGAGGATCCCGCTGGACACGACCGGGGCGTTCTGGATGTACTGCTCGGTCGCCGTCACAAGCCGCCGGCGCCAGACCAGCTCCCCCGTCTCGCCGCCCAGCGCGAACGCGGTGGCATCGGTGGCGCCGAAGACCCTCCCGTACCCGAAGGCGAGGCCGTTCGGGCCCGTGTTCGGGGCGTTTCCGCGCCAATGCCAGACGGCGCGCCCGCTCGCCAGGTCGACGGCGTGCACGCTCGAGTTGAGGTCCTGGACGTAGACGCGACCACCGACGACGAGCGGAGTGGACGCGAGGATGCCGGAGCGAGTCGGCTCCCCGGCGATCCGAAAGCGCCACGCCGGAGCGAGGTTCTCGACGGTCGAGGAATCGAGCTCGGCCGACTGGACCGCGCGAGTCGAGGCGAGATTCTGATTCGGGCCGGGCCACGGCTCCGCGCCGGCCTCGAGCTCCGGCGGGCCGGGGGTCTCGGTGCCGTCGTCGGCGCCGACGATGAGCCAGATCGCAACCGCGGCGCCGACCAGCGCCAGGATCGGGAGCGCCAGTCGCGTCGCTTTGGTTAGACGATCGTGCATCTGGGGTTAATCATTTTTCGGGAATGGGTAAGGGACGTCACGGAGGAGTCGACTGACAACGTGGGAAGGGTGCGATGAGCGAGACCCCCGGCGCGCTTCGTAGGTTTGGTCCACTGGTAGGTATGGCGCTCGTGATCGCCGTGGTTGTGGTGGCCCTCTTGCTTGTCACGGGTGGGGAAGACGAGGCACCCGCGCTCTCGGCGGAGGACCTGGACGCGACGCCCGCAGAGAACTGGCCGACGAACGGAGGATCGCTCAGCAACGAGCGCTATTCCGAGCTCGACGAGATCAACAAGGAGAACGTGGGGGATCTCGAAGAGGCCTGGCACATCAACCTCGGCTCGGGCGACCAGAACAAGCACGGCCAGCAGGCGACCCCGATCGTCTACGACGGCAAGATGTACATCACCACCGGGGACAGCGACCTGATCGCGCTCGACGCCGCGACCGGCGAGATGGACTGGACTTACAAGGCCGAGCTCGACGACAAGCTCGACACCGCATGCTGCGGGTGGAACAACCGGGGGGTCGCGATCGGCGACGGCAAGGTGTTCCTCCAGCGCCTCGACGGCGACGTCGTCGCACTCGACCAGGAAACCGGCGAGGTCGAGTGGCAGACCACGAACGTGCGCTGGGAGGAGGGATACGCCCCGACGAGCGCGCCGCTCTACTACGAGGACAAGGTGTACGTGGGGAGCGCCGGCGGAGAGTTCGGTGCCCGCGGCAGCATCACGGCCTTGGACGCCGAGACCGGCGACCGCGCGTGGCGTTTCTTCACGGTGCCCGAGCCCGGCGAGATCGGCGGGTCGACCTGGACCCGCGGAGCGGGCGGGTTCGGGTTCGAGACGGGCGGCGCCACGCTCTGGCAGACGCCGTCGGTCGATCCCGAGACCGACACCCTCGTCTTCACGACCTCGAACGCGTCCCCATGGACGCTGCGGGGAGCGGGAGACAACCTCTTCTCCTCCTCGATGGTCGCGCTCGACCCGGAGTCGGGGCGATACAAGTGGCACTACCAGATCGTCCGTCACGACATCTGGGACTACGACTGCCCGTCGCCGACGGTGATGTTCGACATGGAGGTCGACGGCGAGGAGCGCCACGCGGTGGCCGAGACCTGCAAGACGGGTTTCGTTTACGTGATCGACCGCGACACGGGCGAGCCGCTGCTCCCGATCGACGACGTGAAGGTCCCGCAGAGCGACTTCCAGCAGGCCGCGCGCACCCAGCCCGAGCCGCAGGGCGACCGCATCTCCCCGCGCTGTGCGAAGAAATCGCTGTGGATGGAGAACGGCCAGCCGATCGATGGACCGGACGGCAACCCGGTGGAGATCGGATGTCTGTGGGATGTGTACGAGGACGATCATTTCACCGCGTTGGCGCCGCACGCGCAGGGCGGGCAGAACTGGCACCCAACCTCGTACAACCGCGACAGCAACTACCTCTTCACGTGCTCCGCCGACAGCGACATCTCCTACAAGGCGCTCAATCCGGAGACCCTCAGGTACACGCCGGGCGAGTCGTTCATCGGCCTCGAGTTCGGTGACGGCCACCTTTACGGCGGCAGGTTCACGGCGATGGACATGTCGAACAACACCATCGCGTGGCAGAACAAGTCGAAGGATCCGTGCTACAGCGGCTCGTTCACGACGGCCGGCGGTCTGGTCTTCCTCGGCAGTATCGACGGCACCTACGCCGCGTACGACGTCGAGACGGGTGATGAGCTCTGGAGCTCGCAGCTCGACGCCTTCCCAACCGCTCCGGGGATGACCTACGAGGTCGACGGCGAGCAGTACGTCGCCGTCCTCGCCGGCGGCGTGACGTTTACGCAGTTCTATCCTGGGGAGCACGGTGACGACCTCTATGCATTCAAGCTTCCCTAAGCACGTCGCGATCCTGCTGGCGGCGATCGCCGCGCTCGCGCTCGGGGCGCTGGCTGTCGGCTGCGGCGATGATGATGACGACGACACCGCCGCGCCCGAGGAGACGGTTGAGGGCGAGGGCCAGGCGGAGGAGACGCCCGAAGAGGCTGAGCCCGAGGAGCCGGCAACGGCCACGGGCGCGGCGCTGGGCGAGCAGGTCTTCAACGAGCAGGCCTGCGGCAACTGCCACTCGATCGGCCAAGGTGCCGGTGCCGGGCACGGAAGCGGGCCTGCGCTGGGCGGCCTCTACAACGCGAAGGTCCAGCTCACCGATGGGTCGACGGTCAAGGCCGACGAGAAGTACCTCACCCGCGCGATCACCCAACCGGACGCGGAAATCGTTCAGGGGTTCAGCGAGGGCGCCATGTCCGCGGCGATCCCGCCGGGCTCGATTCCGAAGAACGAGGTCGCAGCGCTCGTCCAGTACATCAAGCAGCTCGGCGGCTAGTGGAGCATGAGACGTCGGGCCGCGCTGCCGCTCCTTCTCGCCGCCGCGGCGTGGATGGTGGCCCCGGCGGCCCCGGAGCGGAGCAAGGCGACGACCCTGGCCGACATCATCAGGCCGGTCGAGGTCACGATCACCGATCAGACGATCACGATCGTGACCGACTTCGAGCGGGAGGAGTTCATCCGCGGCGGGATCGGCGACTTCCGAATTGTCAACGAGGGCAGCATGCCGCGGAACTTCGTGATCGGCGTTCAGAGCACGCCGGTGCTGGCTCCGGGCGAGGAGGCGCGGCTCGAAGTCGAGTTTCCCGTGCGCGGACTCGTGCCCTACCGGGCGACGGTCAACCGCGGCCCCGGTCACACCGGTGTGATCACGGTCATCTGAGCCCGAGCCGGGAGAATGTCGGCGATGTTTCGCGACATCCTCGTCGCCATCGACCCCTCCGCCACCGCTCAGCAGGCACTCGAGCGAGCCGGCGAGCTCGCGCTGGCGCTCAACGCGCGCCTGACGGTGATCTCGGTCGCCCCGGAGGTGACCGGCAGCGCCTTCCGTGCGCCGGTGGATCTCGCGAGCCTGCGGCGGGAGGTCGAGCGCGCGACCGACCTGCTGCTGCGCGACGCCGTGGACCGGCTTCCGTCCGAGCTGCCGGTCACGACGGTGCTCAAGCACGGCAACGCGGGCGACCGGATCGTCGAGCAGGTGGAGGCCGGCCGCCATGATCTCCTGGTGATGGGCTCGCGTGGACGGGGCAGGGTCGCCACGAACCTCCTCGGCAGCGTCGCGGCGCACGTGTTCTTCCATTCGCGCGTGGCAATGCTCGTTATCCAGCCCGACGACTGACGCTCGCCGCGCGCCGGCGCTGCGGTCCTCCCGGCGGATGACCCTCGATCCTCCCGCGGGAGGACGCGTGCGCCCCGGTCGGCGACCAAGGTTCGACCGCATGAGAACCGCGCCGAACCCGACCGACGAAGCCACCTTCGCGAGCCTGGCCCGGCGCCACCGGCGGGAGATCGAACTCCATTGCCGGCGGGTGCTCGGGCCGCACGGGGATCCGGAGGACGCCGTCCAGGAGACGTTCCTGCGGGCCTGGCGCTCGCGCTCCCAGGTGCGAGACCAGTCCTCGTTCCGGGCCTGGCTCTACCGGATCGCAACGAACGCGTGTCTCGATGCACGGCAGCGGTCTGCCGCCCGCCGCCGCATGCCCGATTGGGATGAGGCGGGAGAAGCCCGCATTTCCGAGATCGTGGCGAGCGGCACGGAGCCGGAGCAGCGCTGGTTCGCCAGGGCATCGACGGAGCGCGCGGTCATGGCGACGATTCGGCACCTGACGCCGGCCGAGCGCGCCGCCCTGATCCTGCGCGGCATCCTCGAGCTCCCGGCCGTGGACGCGGCCTCGGCGCTCGACTGCAGCGTCGCGTCCTTCAACAGCGCCCTCCAGCGCGCACGCTGCAATCTGCGCCGCAAGATCCCCGAGCCGCACCTGGAGTGGGTCGCCGGACATGATCCGACGCCGGCGGAGCGGGAGCTCTTGGAGCGCTACGTCGATGCGGTCGACCGCGCGGACACATCTGCGCTCCTGGGGGTTCTGAGGGAGGACAGCTCGAAGTAGAGGACGACGACGGCGAGTGCAAACGGTGGCGCGGTGGCCAGCTCGGCGAGCACCGCGCCGAGCCAGTCGGCGAAGAACCCGTCGCCGAGGACGTCCACCGCGGCCGACTGGGCTAGGGCGGAGAGCACCTCGGAGCCGAGCGTGATCGGGACCACCAGCCAGAAGACGAGCCAAAAGCGACCCCGTACGAGCTCCCGGCTTCGCCGGAACGCGGCTCGCAGCGAGAGCCGCTCGACCTTGACGACCGGCGCGACGAGCGCGAACCAGGTCAGGAATACGAACGCGGGCAGAACCAGGAGAAGCAGACCGACGACGACCACGAGGGCGAGCGCCAGGTCGGCCGCGACCAGGCGGGCCACCGGCAGATTCGCCAGCCGTTCGCGCAGGCGGAGCTCGCGTCCCTCGCGCTCGGCCGTCAGGAGCGCGGCCACGATCCCGGCGTAGAGCACGTCTCCGAGGAGCGCAGTCGCGGCGATCACGAATACCGCGACGACGATCTCGACGGCCTCGAGCGACGTCAGCGCCTCCGCCTCGGCGAGGGGTTGCTGCAGCTCGTGGTCCAGCGCCTCGAGCAGTCCCGCGGGGATGAAGATCACCGCCGCCGCCATCAGCAGGACCGGCCAGCGAGCTCGGACGATCGCCCAGACCTGGGCGAGGACGCCGCCGATGGTGGGACGGGCGGAGGGTTCGATCGGTTCGACGGCCATCGGCGGCGGCCTCAGCTCGCGTCCGGGGGGCGGCGGGTGATCGCGCCGGACATCGCCACCAGCGTCAGCCACACGGCTCGAGTTGCCTGACCCCCGCTCATCGCTCGCAGCGGAACCTATCGGCGCGCGGGCTTCGCCGCGCGTACCGTACGGGTCGATGGGAGCCGGAACGGTGGAGATCTCGAGCGCGGGCGTCGAGCGCCGCGACGTGGTCGACGTCGCGCGGAACGGAGCCCGGGCCACCCTTTCGCCGGAGGCCACGGGGGCCATGCGAGTGAGTGCCGCCACGATCGAGCGGCTGGCCGGCGGGGAGGAGCCGGTCTACGGGGTCTCGACCGGGTTCGGCTCGCTGGTCAACACCGTGATCCCGGCCGATCGGCGCGAGGAGCTCCAACGGGCTCTGATCCGGTCGCACGCGGCCGGGTCGGGGCCGCCGGTGGAGCCCGAGGTGGTCCGGGCGATGATGCTGCTCCGCGTCCGGACCCTCGCGATGGGCTACTCGGGCGCCCGCCCCGAGGTGGCCGAGGCAATCCTCGCGTTGCTCAACGCGGGCATCACTCCGGCCGTGCCCGAGCACGGCTCGCTCGGGGCCAGCGGCGACCTCGCGCCGCTCGCCCACTGTGCGCTGGTCCTGATCGGCGAAGGGGAGGTCCTCGATGACGGCGCGGAGCCGGTTGAGTCCGCGCAGGCGCTCCGGCGCGCCGGCATCGAGCCGCTGACGCTGGTCGCCAAGGAGGGGCTGGCGCTGATCAACGGCACCGACGGGATCCTCGGGATGCTGGCGCTGGCGCTCGAGGACCTGCGGGCTGCTGCTGCGGGCGGCGGACGTGACAGCGGCGATGTCGGTCGAGGCGCTGCTCGGTACCGACCGCGCGTTCGCCGAGGACCTGATCGCGCTCCGCCCGCAGCCGGGGCAGGCCGACAGCGCCGCGAACCTGCGGGCTCTGCTCAACCGGTCTGAGATCGTCGCCTCGCACCGCGAGGACGACCCCCGCGTGCAGGACCCCTATTCCCTGCGCTGCGCGCCGCAGGTGAACGGTGCCGCCCGGGACTCGCTCGCGCACGCGCGAGCGGTGGCGGACGCGGAGCTCGCCTCGGCGATCGACAACCCGATGATCCTGCCCGACGGACGGGTGGAGTCATGCGGGAACTTCCACGGGGCGCCGGTTGCGACGGCCTGCGACTTCCTCGCGATCGCCGCTGCGCAGGTCGGGGCGATCGCGGAGCGGCGCACCGATCGGCTGCTCGACGCCGCCCGCTCGTTCGGACTGCCGCCCTTCCTGGCGGCCGACCCGGGCGTCGATTCAGGCCTGATGCTGGCGCAGTACACCCAGGCGGCGATGGTGGCCGAGAACCGCCGGCTCGCCGCTCCCGCGAGCGTGGACTCGCTGCCGACGAGCGCGATGCAGGAGGACCATGTCTCGATGGGGTGGGGCGCGGCGCGGAAGCTCCGCGCCTCGCTGGCCAACCTCGAGCGCATTCTCGCGATCGAGCTCACCTGCGCCGCCCGCGCGCTGGAGCTTCGCCGGCCGCTCGAGCCCGGCGTTGGGACCGGGGCGGCGCTCGCCGCGCTGCGGGGCGCGGGGGTCCCGGGGCCCGGGTCCGACCGCTGGATCGCGCCGGAGCTCGCCGCGGCCGGGCGCCTGATCGCCTCGGGAAAGCTGACCGGCGCGGTGGAAGCGTCGATTGGAGAGCCCCTTGAAGAGCGGCCCTCGGGAGGTGCGCGCGCCGCGCGGTGCCGAGATCAGCTGTCGCGGTTGGCCGCAGGAGGCGGCGATGCGGATGCTGATGAACAACCTCGACCCCGAGGTTGCCGAGCGCCCGACGACCTCGTGGTCTACGGGGGCACCGGCCGGGCGGCGCGTTCCTGGGACGCGTTCGACGCGATCGTCTCCTCGCTCCAGGGGCTCGCCGACGACGAGACGCTGCTGGTCCAGTCGGGCAAGCCGGTGGGCGTCTTCCGCACCCACGAGTGGTCGCCGAGGGTTCTGATCGCCAACTCGAACCTGGTCCCGGACTGGGCGAGCTGGGAGGAGTTCCGCACGCTCGAGCAGCTGGGCCTGACGATGTACGGGCAGATGACCGCCGGCTCCTGGATCTACATCGGGAGCCAGGGCATCGTCCAGGGCACCTACGAGTGCTTCGCAGAGATCGCGCGGCGCCGCTTCGACGGGTCGCTCGCGGGGACCGTCACGCTCACCGCGGGCCTCGGCGGGATGGGTGGCGCCCAGCCCCTGGCGGTGACCATGAACGGCGGCGTCGCGCTCTGCGTCGAGGTCGATCCCCAGCGGATCCGCCGCCGGCTCGAGACGCGCTACCTCGACGAGGAGGCAGAGGGGCTCGACGACGCGGTCGCCCGATGCGAGGCCGCGAAGGCCGAGCGGCGCGCGCTCAGCGTCGGGCTCTGCGCGAACGCGGCCGACGTCTTCGGAGAGCTCCGGCGGATCGGGTTCGAGGCGGAGATCGTCACCGATCAGACCTCGGCGCACGACCCGCTGAACGGCTACGTGCCGAACCTGATGCCGCTCGCCGAGGCGGACGAGCTGCGCGAGTCGGATCCCGACGAGTACGTCCGCCGCGCCCGCGCCGCATGCGCGGCGCAGTGCGCGGCGATGGTCGAGTTCCTGGACGCCGGCAGCGAGGTCTTCGACTACGGCAACAGCCTCCGCGCCGAGGCTCAGCTCGGTGGGTACGAGCGCGCCTTCGCCTACCCCGGCTTCGTTCCCGCCTACATCAGGCCGCTGTTCTGCGAGGGCAAGGGCCCGTTTCGCTGGGTGGCGCTGTCCGGCGACGAGGCTGACATCGCGGCGACCGACACGGCCGTGCTCGAGGAGATCCCGGACGATCCCGGGCTCGAGCGCTGGCTCCGGCTGGCGGGCGAGCGGATCGCCTTCCAGGGCCTGCCGGCGAGGATCTGCTGGGCCGGGTACGGGGAACGGCACCGGCTCGGCCTGCGCTTCAACGAGATGGTGCGCTCGGGAGAGGTCAGCGCGCCGATCGTGATCGGCCGCGACCACCTCGACTCCGGCTCGGTGGCCTCCCCGTACCGGGAGACCGAACGCATGGCCGACGGCTCGGACGCGATCGCGGACTGGCCGCTCCTGAACGCGCTCCTGAACACGTCGGCCGGCGCCTCGTGGGTGAGCATCCACCACGGGGGCGGCGTGGGGATCGGGCGGTCGATCCACGCAGGAATGGTGTGCGTCGCCGACGGCTCCGACCTTGCCGCGGAGAAGCTCGAGCGAGTCCTGACCTGCGACCCGGGCACCGGCGTGATGCGCCACGCGGACGCGGGGTACGACCGGGCGCTCGAGGTCGCTGCGGAGCGCGGGGTGCGGATCCCGATGCGGGAGGCGGCACCGGAGGCGCCGCCGTGAGCGTTCGCGAGATCGTCACCGTGGGCGATCCGGTCCTGCGCGAGCGGGCCCGCGAGGTTGGCCTGGACGAGCTTGGCTCGGCCGAGGTCCGGACGCTGATCGACGATGTGATCGAGACCAGGCGCGCGGCGAACGGCGCCGGGCTGGCGGCGAACCAGGTGGGCGTCCCGCTGCGGATCGCGGTCGCCGAGGTCGTCGGAACGAATCCGCGCTATCCGTACAAGCCGCCGATCCCGCTCACCGTCATGGTCAATCCGGTGGTCGAGGCGCTCGACCCGGAGACGTTCGAGATCAACGAGGGCTGCCTCTCGGTGCCCGACCTGCGCGGGAACCTGACCCGGCACATGAACATCCGCGTCCGCTTCCTGGACCGCGAGGGCGCCGAGCGCGAGGAGGAGTTCCACGGCCTGACCGCCGGCACGTTCCAGCATGAGGTGGACCACCTCGACGGCGTCCTTTTCTGTGACCGCGCCGACCCGCGCACGTTCGCGACCTGGGAGCAGTTCGAGCGCCACCAGCGCGACGACTTTCTGGCACGGATCGCCGACCTGCGCGCCGGCGCCGGTTCATGAGCTCCTACCGATGCGAGCTCGTGTGGACCGGCGACCGGCTCGAGCACGACGTCCTGGTCGAAGCGGAGGACGAGCGGATCGTCCGGGTGACGCCGGGCGCCGCGCCCATGCCCGACTCCACCCGGCTCGACGGCCTGGTGATCCCGGGCTTCGCGAACGCGCATTCGCACGCGTTCCAGCGGGCGCTGCGCGGGCGGGCCCAGGCCGGGGCGGGGAGCTTCTGGACCTGGCGTGAGGAGATGTACCGGCTCGCCGAGACGCTCGACCCCGAGAGCTACCGACACCTGGCGAGGGCGACCTTCGCCGAGATGGCGCTCGCGGGCATCACGACGGTGGGCGAGTTCCACTATCTCCACCACGGGCCCGGCGGGACCCCGTACTCGGACCCCAACGAGATCGGCAGGGCGTTGGTCTCGGCGGCGGTCGATGCCGGGGTGCGGATCACGTTGATCGACGCGTGCTACCTCCACGGAGGGATCGGCGCCGAGCCCGAGGGGGCGCAGCGACGGTTCGCCGACGCCGATGCCGAGGCGTGGGCGGAACGCGTCTCGGACCTCGAGGCGGGCGACGGCGTGCGGATCGGCGCCGCGATCCACAGTGTCCGCGCAGTGGACCCGCATTCCGCCGCGATCGTCGCCGGCTGGGCGAGCGAGCGCGACCTGCCGCTGCACGCCCACCTCTCCGAGCAAGCGGCCGAGAACGAGGCGTGCGCCGAGGCCTATGGCGCGACCCCGCAGCGGTGCTCGCCGAGGCGGGCGCTCTGGACGAGCGCTTCGTGGCGGTCCACGCCACCCACCTCGCCGACCCGGACTTCGCACTCCTGGGAGAAGCGGCAGCGACCTGTTGCCTCAGCCCGACGACCGAGCGGGACCTGGCCGATGGCGTGGGCCCGGCACGGCGGCTAGTCGACGCCGGTGCCCGGCTCGCCCTGGGGACCGACTCGAACGCGATGGTCGACATGTTCGAGGAGGCGCGCGCGGTGGAGCTCGACGAGCGGCTCGCAAGCGGCGAGCGCGGACGCCACTCCGCGGCGGGGCTGCTTCGGGCGGCGACGGCGGACGGTCACAGGTGCCTCGGCTGGCCCGAGGCCGGGCGGATCGAGCCGGGGGCGCCATGCGATCTCGTCGCGGTCGATCTCGACGGCGTCCGGCTGGCGGGCACCGATCGCGGCGATCCCGTCCCGGCGCTGGTCTTCGCGGCGACCGCGGCCGAGGTGGGCGAGGTGATCGTGGGCGGGCGGCAGGTGGTCCGCGGCGGGCGGCACGTTGGCATCGACGTCGCGGCGGAGCTGGGGAAGGCGATCGGGGCGCTCGCATGAGCCTGGTCATCGACAACATCGGACTCCTCGTCACGAACGACCCGGAGCGCGGGGAGGGCCCCCTGGGGATCGTCCGCGACGCCGCGTTGGTGACCGAGGGCGAGCGAGTGGCGTCGATCGACCCGGCCGGCGCCGCCGGCGACGAGCGCCTCGACGCGGACGGCCGCTGCGTCATCCCGGGCTTCGTCGACAGTCACACGCACCTCGTCTTCGCCGGGAACCGCGCCGACGAGTTCGCCGCCCGGATGGCGGGGCGGCCCTATGAGTCGGGCGGGATCCGCGAGACCACGGCCGCGACGCGCGCCGCGAGCGCCGACGAGCTGCGCGCGTTGACCGAGCGCCGGCGGGGCGAAGGACTGCGGGCCGGGATCACCCACCTCGAGATCAAGAGCGGCTACGGGCTCGACGTCGAGACCGAGCGCCGGGTCTGCGAGGTTGCATCCACGTTCTCGGACGACGTCACCTTCCTCGGCGCCCACGTCGTCCCGGCCGAGTACGAGGGGCGCGCCGACGACTACGTCGACCTCGTCTGCGGCGCGATGCTCTCGGCCTGCGCACCTCACGCCCGCTGGGTCGACGTCTTCTGCGAGCGCGGTGCGTTCGACGCCGACCAGTCCCGGGCAGTCTTGGAGGCGGGCCGGCAGGCGGGGCTCGAGCTGCGAGTGCACGGCAATCAGCTCGGGCCGGGACCGGGAGTCAGGCTCGCCGCGGAGCTGGGAGCGGCGTCGGTCGACCACTGCACCTTTCTCGAGGACGAGGACATCGAGGCGCTGGCGGGGAGCGAGACGGTCGCCACCTTCCTGCCGGCCACGGACTTCTCGACCCGTCAGCCGTACCCGGATGCGCGCCGTGCGATCGACGCCGGGGTGAGGGTCGCGATCGCGACCAACACGAACCCGGGCTCCAGCAACACCACCGCCATGGGGTTCTGCATCGCGCTCGCCGTCCGCGACATGGGGATGACGATCGAGGAGGCGGTCGGGGCCGCCACCGCCGGCGGTGCCGCGGCCCTGCGGCGAGACGACGTCGGCCGGCTTGCCCCCGGCGCCCGGGCCGACGCGGTGATCCTCGAGGCGACCTCCTACGCCGACCTGGTCTATCGGCCGGGCGTGCCGCTGGTCTCGTCCACCCTGGCTCGCGGACGCCTGATTTGGGCCGCCTGAGCCGCCCGCGGATACGCTCCCGCGCGTGAACTCGCCCGAGCCGCGAACGAGGGCCGGACGGCCCGGGTTGGGCCAGCCCGGGCGACACCCGCGGGGATCGGAGGAGTTCTCACGGGTCGTCAACTTCAGCGACGCTCTGTTCGCGATCGCGATGACGCTGCTGGTCGTCGGGATCGAGGTCCCCGACCTGCCGGATTCCGACAGCGTGGGCGAGCTCGCCGACGTGCTCAACGACGACCTCGGCAGCTTCATCAGCTTCGCGATCAGCTTCACGGTGATCGGGCGCTACTGGATCGCCCATCACGGCTTCTTCGCAAGGCTCGCCGCGGTCGACGGAGGCCTGATCGGGATCAACCTCGTCTACCTGATGTTTGTGGCGTTCCTGCCGTTCCCGACCGCCCTGCTCGGCAACCTCTTCGAGAACCCGCTCGCGATCATCGTCTACGCGGTCGCGGTGGCGGCGGTCAGCGGGATGGAGGTCGTCCTGTTCCGCCACGCGCACCGACGGGGGCTGTTCCAGCGCGAGATGCCGGACGAGGTGTTCAGGTGGGGGGTGCGGCTCTCCCTGTCGCCGCTGATCGGCTTCCTGCTGTCGATCCCGCTCGCCTTCGTGAGCACCACGCTGGCGGTGGTCACGTGGTTCCTCCCTGTCCCGTACCAGATGTTCGAGGATCGCCGGAAGCCCGCCGACGCGGACGAGTATCTCTAGATCCGGCGCACGGGAACGTGTTCGCGTTCCTCGACGACGGGGGGACCCGGGTGAGCGAGCTCGCGCGGCGCGCCCAGGTCACCAAGCAGTCCATGGCCGAGCTGGTCGCCCACCTGGAGCGCCACGGCTACGTGGAGCGGGTCCCGGACCCGCGCGACCGCCGGGCCAAGCTGGTGCGCTCAACGCGGCGCGGCGCGGAGGTCTACGCGGTCGCGCGACGGTTCGTCGCCGAGACCGAGGCGGAGTGGACCCGCACGCTCGGCCGCGCAAAGATGCGCGAGCTGCGCCGGATCCTCGAGGAGCTGAACGCGGCCCTCGAGCCTCGGTAGCCCCGGCCGGCGCCGAAACCAGCTATCTATAGAGCGAGCCAGTAGCGATGAGCACCAAGAACGGAACCCGTCGGACTGTCGCAGCCGTGCTGCTCCTCGGCCTCGGTCTCGGTGCCTGGGTCGCCCTGGCATTCGCTGCGACCGCCGTCGACGTGACGAAGCCCAACGGCGAGGTCCGGAGCGTCGACATCGCAAACGTCCCGTCCGACGTCGGCCCGAATCAGGAATACGTGGTCCGCGGCGAGAGCCGGGAGGTGACCGGGGTGTCCCTCGCCAGGCTGCTGCGCCGCGCGGGCGTGCCGCCCCGGGCGTGGTCGAGCGTCCAGGTCGGCTCGGTATTCCTCACCGACGATCAATACATGGCATTCCCGGAAGAGACCCCGCCGGCGTTCTTCGACGACCAGGGTGACGCCACGCTCATCGTCCCGGACCGGGGTGGTCGCAGGGGCGTGATCGAGGGTGCAACATCGGTCGCGGCGCGCAGATACACGGTCAGCATCACGCCGGAGGGCGAGGAGATCGAAGCCGGCGATTCGGTCACCTTCACGGCGGACCTCGGCGGCGGTCCGGACGCGGACTTCAGCTTCACATGGGAGCGTGGTGGCCGCGACGCGCGGAGTGGACGGTCGGTCACCTACCGCTTCCCGGACAGGGGCCGCGAGACCGTGTCGGTCACGGTCGCGAAGGGCGGTGCGACGGTGGCGACGGACAGCACCGCGGTGAACGTCGATCGCAAGCCCGCCGACGACGATGGCACCGGCGCCAACAACGGGACCGGCGGCGCGCCTTTCCCGGACTCGAGCACGTCCTCGGACAGCACCACGTCGACCCCCTCCTATACATCGCCCACGTACGACCCGCCCAGCACGACTCCCAGCACGCCCTCGACCTCGCCCGACGCGACGCCGGACGAGTCCGATTCGGCACCTCCTGCGGACCAGGCCACCGAGGTGGCCGGGGATCTGCTCGCCGCCGCCACGCCGATCCCGTCCGAATCGGCCGGCGCGGCCGCTGGCCTCCCCGATGTGTCCGAGGAGTCCGAGGATGATCAGGAGCTCGAGATCTCCGGGGCGGCCGTGGCGGCCGGGGTGGCGGCGGTCCTCCTCGGTCTGGGCGCCGGCTGGGAGTACGAACGGATCCGTCCACGGCGCTGGCTCAGGCGTCCCGATCTCTCCCGCCTGCGTAGGCTGCTGCCCCGCTGATGGCTGTAGAGGAGGTCCTCTTCGATGTCGCGGAAGCGCTCCGGATCCCGGTGCTCGTCCTCGCGTTGCTCGCGCTCGCGGTCGTCGTCTTCGAACTCGGCGGGATGATCGCCGAGCTCGTCCGGCGCCGCGGCCGCGGGGTGCAGAAGCTCGATCGCGCCGTGGGCGAGGCGCGTAAGGCGCTCGCGGGGGGCGACACGGTCAAGGCGAAGCTCTCGCTCTCTCCGGTCGCGGCGAGCAGATCGATGCGCGGCGTCCTGGGATCGATCGTCGACCAGCGCCAGCAGCCGGGCGGCAGCGACCGGATCGCCAAGGATCTCGCCGAGTTCGACTACGCATCCATTCGCCGGCTCGATCGAACCCGGATGCTCGTCCGGATCGGCCCGGCCCTGGGGCTGATGGGGACGCTCATCCCCCTGTCGCCCGCGCTGGTGGGACTGGCCGAAGGCGACATCGAGACGCTGAGCGACAACCTGCGCGTCGCGTTCAGCGTCACCGTCGCGGGCCTCATGGTCGGTGCGATCGCGTTTGCGATCTCCCTCGTGCGCGACCGGCTCTACGGCCAGGACTTCTCGGATCTCGAGTACGTGGCGGCGCAGCTTGCGCCCGGCGTGACGCTGACGCCGGCCCCGGCGACGACGTCCCCGGCCACGCCGACCGCGAGCGCCAAGTCGCCGCCCGCAGCGGCGCCGGAGCCCGAGACCGTCAAGCAGAGCCCGGGGAAGCCCGCGGAGCCCGCGACGCAGAGCCCGGCGAAGCCGGCGGAGCCCACCACTCAGGGCGCGGAGAAGCCGGCAGAGCCCGCGACGCAGAGCCCGGCCAAGTCCGCAAAGCCCGCGACGCAGAGCCCGGCCAAGCCCGCGACCCAGAGCCCGCCGAAGCCGTCCGAATCGTCACCCCCCGTCCCCCGGCAGGGTGAGTCGTCTTGAGCGTCAGCCATCGCGCCCGCCGGCACGTGGATCGCGGAGGAGACCCGCTCGACGGCCTCGTCAACCTCTTCGACCTCGGCATCGTCCTCGCCGTTGGGTTCCTGATCGCGGCGCTGGCGTCGCTCGATTTGACCGAGCTCCTCACCGACCAGGAGGCGGTCTCGGAGGCCGGCACCCCGATCACCGCCGATCCCGATGACGTGGTGAACGAGATCGAGGTCCAGCCCGGCGAGCGGGTCGTGGGGGAGGGCGAGGAGATCGGCACCGTCTACCGCCTCGAGGACGGGCGGACGGTGATCGTCCGCCCGGAGAACGCCGGGAGCGTTCCCGGCGAGGGAGCCCCGGTGATCCCCGAGGAGCCCGACGCCGAGACCGACCCCGGCGCGCCCGAGAGCGAGGTGCCTCCGCCGGCCTCGCCGTGAGGCGCCGGGCGGCCGGCCCGGGGTCGTACCCTCATTCGAATGAGGGAAGACCTCCTTCCACCGCTCCGCGCCGCCGCGCTGAGCGCCTTCATCGCGGGACTCCTGCTCCTGTTCCTGAACCCGCCGTCCTTCGCCGGCGTCGGCGGCCTGTTGACCCTGTTCGCGGGTGCGCTCGCCGTTGTGCTGCTCACGGCGTGGGCCATCGTCGCGTTGACGGGCAGTGAGATGCCGGAGCCCGAGTTCCGGCGCCTGGTCGACCGCAGCGAGGCGCTGGCCGCCATGGCGCCTCCCGCGGACCCGCCGAGTGAGTTCGACGAACTCGTCGTGCGCGCCCTGGACGAGCTGCCCGAGGAGTTCCAACAGGTCCTCAAGACCACGCCGGTGACGGTCTCGAATCGCGGTTACGAGCACCGCGCGTACGGGCTCTACATGGGTGCCACCGTGGCCCGCGGAGGCCATTACCCGGATCGGATCGTGATCTTCCAGGACACGCTCGAGCGCGACTTCGGCCATGACCCTGCGCTACTGCGCGCGCAGGTAGAGCGCACCGTCCGCCACGAAGTGGCGCATCACCTCGGTTGGAACGAGACCGGGGTCCGCGGCCTCGGCCTCTGAGGCACCTACTCTCGGTTCAGCCTGAGCCGCATCCAGGGACGCCAGGTCTCGCCGTCGTCGCTGCGAACCCAATCGGCGCTCGCGGACAGGCCGTCCGCGGCGAACCTCAGCGTCGCCTTGGCTCCGTCGGCGCGGAAGGTCCACGCGCCGTCCTCGTCGATCGTCGCGGTCGCGACCTGCTCGCCACCCTCGTTGTCATACGCCCGGGTGGCGAAGGCGTCGTCGTCCGGCAGGTAGGGGCCGATCATCTCCAGGCCCCGAACATCCTGGTCGCCCATCGTCACGTCGATCCGGTGGATCACGAAGAACGTTCCCAGCCACTCGTACCGGTCGTAGCCATCAACCATCGCGACCGGCGTCTCGCCGTCGTCCCCGAGCACCTCGCCGCGCGTCCGCCAGGTTCCGATCAGGGGCTCGAGGCGCTTGCTCTGGCGGCGAATATCCGCGTCCATTGCGTCAGCGGTACCCGGTCGGGTCGGCGGGCAACCCGGCGTCCTGGACCTCGACGAGATAGCGCCAGCAGTCCGGTTGCGAGCCGTCGAGGTCCGTGAACCCGTAATCGCGCGCAAGCTCGCCCGACGAGAACGAGCCGCCGTTGCGCCGCATGACGTCCGGGTCGGCGGCCAGCGCAGCGACCGCGCGACCGACGAAACGCGGGCTCTCGGAGATCGCGGCGAAGTGCGGGTTCACGGCCGCCCCGTCGCGCCAGTTTTCCTCGGTCACCCGGTAGTGCTCGAGCATGATCTCCGAGCGCATCCACCCCGGGGTCAGGGCCACGGCTGCGGAGCCGTGTGGCTCGAGCTCCTTGCTCTGCGCGAATGCGAGCCGGATCGCCGAGCTCTTCGCCAGATCGTAGTACGCCGACAGCCGGTAGTTCACGTCGTTGTACGCGCGGGTTCCGTCCGTCATCTCCACCACCAATCCGCCGGGCTCCCGGATCAGCATCCTCAGCGCGAAGTGGCTGGTGATCAGGTGCGTGTCGATCGCCAGCCGTAGGACCCGGAGCCCCTTGTCGAGATCGTGCTCCCAGACCGGCTTGTCCCACTCGAACAGGAGCTCGCCGCCCCAGATGTCATTGACGAGGAGGTCGAGCCGCCCCTCCTCGTCGTCGATCCGCTGGACCAGCCCCTCGACCTCGCCCGCCTCGAGGTGGTCGACCGCCACCGCGACGCCCGTTCCGCCGGCGGCGGTCACGAGATCGGCGGTCTCCTCGATCGTCTCCGGGCGGTCGTACTCGGAGCGGCGCTCGCGGGTGGTGCGGCCGGTGCAGTAGACGGTTGCGCCCGCCTCGCCAAGCGCCACGGCGGTGCCGCGTCCGGCGCCACGGGTTGCGCCGGCGACGAGGGCGATCTTGCCTTCGAGCGGCTCGCTCACCGCGCGCAATCTAGTCAGTCCGGCCCTCGTCCAGCGGGTGCAGGTCAGGGGCCCCGCCAGTCCAGACCTCGTCAGGGGCGGGCGGGCCGAAGGTCGAGGTGATCGTGCGGTCGTCGGCGCTCCGGCGGCGCATGTGTCGGTACCAGCGGTGATAGAGCGGCGCCGCGATGACGGCGAGCGCCGTCAGCACGAACAATCCTGCGAGGAGCCAGAGGTGGCTGATCAGAGGGGCGCCGTCGCCGGCCGCAAGCGCCGCCGCGCCGGCGAGCACGATCGAGAGGCCGATCCCGGTGTAGTAGTCGAGCGGGAACCGCCAGATCCAGGGCACCTGGAACCACCAGACGTTCTCGCGGCGGAAACGGCGCACCGTGTACGCGGGGTTGTTGACGAACCAGATGTAGTCCCAGATCACGGCCAGGGCGAAGAAGATCCCGAGCTGCGACAGCTCGGCGCTCCAGCTCCAGTCGAGGCCGAAGCCAAACGGCAGGTGCAGGATCACCAGCGGGATCGTGAACGCGAAGACGTGGTAGCCGGTGAGCGGGCGCTGGCCCATGACCACGCCGTAGGCGCGCCCGAGCCTGCCTCGCCGGAGGTACCAGGTCGGCAGCCGCTCCGCCCATCCGTGGCCGCCCTCGATCTCGATCTCGATGCATCCCAGGCCGAAAGCCCAGAGCCAGAGCAACACGGTCCTGGCAACGTCGAAGTCATCCACGCGCGGAACCCTAAGCGAGCGGGCCTAGCGGGTGACGGCCTCGCCCGCAGCTTCGGCGAGCTGCGCGTGGACAAGCTGGACCACGGCGGCACCCTCGCCAACGGCCGTTGCGCAGCGCTTCGTCGATCCGGACCGCACGTCGCCGGCGGCGTACACCCGTGGCACGCTCGTCTCGAACATGCCCGCCGCCCCCGCTTCCGAGCCGGTGAGCACGAAGCCCTTCTCGTCGCGGGCGACCACGTCGCCGAGCCATTCCGTGCATGGGGTTGCGCCGAGGAAGAGGAACAGGTGCGAGAGCCGAAGGCGCTCGCCGTCCGCCAGCGTCACGGCTTCGAGCTGCCCCTCGGTCCCGTGCAGCTCCGCGATCTCGCTGCGGTCCCGGATCGCCACGCTGTACCGCTCGAGTTGGTCGATCAGGTAGTGGGACATCGTCTCGGCGAGGTCTGCGCGTCGATGCAGGAGGGTCACGAGGGCCCCGCCGCGCGCGAGCCAGATCGCGGCCTGCGCCGCGGAGTTGCCTCCCCCGACAACACCGACGCGCTGCCCGCCGCAGAGCTGCGCCTCGGGCGGCCCGGCGGCGTAGAAGACGGTGAGACCCTCGTAGTCCTCGAGGCCGGCGACCGGCAGCCGCCGGTACTCGGCGCCGGTGGCGATCACTACCGCGCGCGCGGTCACCTCGTGGCCGTCCTGCAGCCGCACCAGGTGGCGCTCATCGCCGGGCTCGAGCGCGGCGACCCTGTACGGCGTGGCGGTGCGGACGCCGAACTTGCGCGCCTGGGTGACGGCCCGGCTGGTCAGCTGCGAGCCGCTGATGCCGGCGGGAAACCCGAGGTAATTCTCGATCCGGCGGGACATGCCCGCCTGTCCGCCGAGCACCGTGCCTTCGATCACGAGGGTGTTGAGCCCCTCCGATGCGCCGTAGACCGCGGCGCCGAGCCCGGCGGGCCCCCCGCCGAGGACGAGCAGGTCGACCTCCTCGTGCGCCGAGAGCTCGAGCCCGATCCCGAGCGCCCGCGAGAGTTCCCCGTTGCTCGGCTGGTGGAGGTCGAGTCCTCCGGGCAACCGGACGAGCGGCGTCTGTCCGGGCTCGAGCGATTCCGCCAGTTCGCGGACCTCGGGATGCTCGGCCGGATCGAGCCATGTGTGCGGAAGGCGCGCCCGCCTCACCCAATCCACAGTGCCGCGCGTCTCCTCCGACGACCTGGGGCCGATGATCTCGACGCCGATCCCCTGGCGCCGCTGCAGGATCTCGCGACGGGCAATGAAGGTCGAGAGCAGGAGATCGGCCAGCGAGCTGTCCTCGGTGAGCAGCTCACGCACCGCCTCACGCTCGACCGCGATGTAACGCAGCGGCTCGGTGGCCACCGCGCCCAGGAACAGGGTCTGGCCCGTGAGCAGGTTCATTTCGCCGAGGAAACCCGAGGCGCCGTGGCGAACGACCTCACTGCCGTTCGGATCCACGATCATCGCCTCGCCCTCGATGATCGCGATCAGCGGATAGCGCTTCTCGCCGACGCTGAACAGCGTCTCGCCGGCCTCCGCGGTCCGCTCCTCGCCGTGCTCGGCCAGGGTCCGCATCTGCGACGCCGAAAGGATCGCGCTGCTTACCGGTGCGGCCACGAGGTGAGCCTAGCCCCGCGGCTCCTGTTCAGGCCGGCGGGACGTTCTGGTTGCGGTGCAGCACGTTGTCCGGGTCGTACCGGGACTTGAGCTGCTGGAGGCGTGCGAACGCGTCGGCGCCGAACGCCGCGCGGACGCGCTCGATCGGCTCGTCCGCCTGCATGTAGTTGACGTAGCCGGCGCCGGTCGCCGACCAGGGCGCCATGGCCGCTGCCGTTTCGCGCGTCCACCCGATGCCCTCGTCGTCGAGCTCGGGATCGAGCCAGCCGCCCATTGCACTGAGGTTGAACGCCGCGCCGCGAAATCCGACCGCGCCGCCGTTCGCGCCGCCCTCCTTCGCTGCGCCGTGCAGCGACTCGATCAGGATTTGGCCTGGCGCGCGGCCGAGGATGCCCATGCGCGCGATCAGCTCGTCGATCAGCTCGTCCGGCAGCTCGCGGACGAAGTGCCCCTTCCAGTAGGTCCGCTCGGCGCCGTAGGGCGGGTTGAACACATGCTGTTGGGCGACGAAGCCGTGCATCCGGATGCCGTCGTCGACGAGTCCCGGCGCGTCGCGGAGCGCCGCGAGCTCCCGCGGCTCGGCCTCGGCGCCGGTGTAGCAGGGCGAGACGATCAACACCGGCCGCAGCCCGTCGTCCACCGCAAGCAGGGCCCCGCAGCTGAAGTCGTTCGGCGCCTCCAGCGCGACGTCTCGGTATCGGCGCAGGGCATCGGCGACGCCGTCTCCCAGGTAGGTGAGACGGCCTCCGAGTACCCGCTCGAGCGGGTGGAGCCTGAACTCCAGCCGGGTGGCCACGCCGAAGTTGCCGCCGCCGCCCCGCAGGCCCCAGAGGAGCTCCGCGTTCTCCTCCTCGGAGGCGCGAATGGCGCTACCGGCCGGGGTGACGAGATCGGCCGCGATCAGGTGGTCGCAGGTCAGCCCGTGCTGCGCAGTCAGATGCCCGATGCCCCCGCCGAACGTCAGCCCGGCGACGCCGGTCGTGCCGACCACCCCGCCAGGCGTCACGAGCCCGAACGCCTGGGTGGAGGTGTCGAAGTCGAGCCACGTTGCGCCGCCCTGCGAGCGGGCGACGCGCGCGTCGGCATCCACCTCCACCCTGCGCATCAGCGACAGGTCGATCACCAATCCGTCATCGCAGACGCAGTGTCCGGCCGGGTTGTGCCCGCCCCCGCGCACCGCGACCTCGAGCCCCTGCGAGCGCGCGAAGTCGAACGCGGTGGCGACGTCCTCCGGGCCCAGCGCACGCACGATCGCCGCCGGCCGGCGGTCGATCAGGGCGTTGTAGCCGCGCCGAGCCGCGTCGTAGCCCGGGTCCGCGGAGGTGATCACCGCGCCGGCCAGCGACGAGCGCAGGTCACCGATCCGCTCGTCGACGCCCGCCGTCGTGGACATGGAGCCCACTCTAGTCAGGCGGGTCCGCGAGCCGCCCGATCGGGGCGTTCCCGGCCGAAGTGGGCACGAAGGCGTGACCGCAACTTCCCGGCCCTGGGTGGGTTCACGCCTCAGTGCCCGCACGCTTTCGAGCGGCGGGCCTGTTCGTTTGTACAACCGGATACATGCCGAGTCCTGGCCGGCCCGCCCCGGCCGGGATCGGGGGACCCAAACCGTTTGGGGCTAACTCGCGACAGGCGAGGGCGCGACTCCTAAGCGCCAGCCCGACAGCTAACCCCGTAGGCCGAGAAGGAGGCTGGTTTTTTGAAGTACGTGCATTTGCGAATGCCTGCGCTCGTGAGCGCAGCGCTGGGACTCGTCCTGGCGCTGACCATGTTGGCGGCGCCGCTGTCCGGCGACGCCGAAGCCGCGGATCGCACCGCCCGACTGAGCAAGGGCCAGGCGATCGCGCCGAAGGGCGCCCCCCATCGCGTGGAGCGCGCGATCACGGCCGCGAACCGGATCGCCAAGGGCAAGGGGTACTGCTACGGCGGTGGCCACGCCGACTGGAAGTCTCGCTGTTACGACTGCTCCGGCGCGGTCTCGTACGCACTCGGAGACCGGGGCGCTCGCGTCCTGCGCAGGCCGCGGCCGTCGGGCGACTTCATGCGCTGGCGCACTCCCGGCAAGGGCAAGTGGATCACGGTCTATGCGAACGGCGGCCACGCGTATGCCGTGATCGCCGGACTTCGCTTCGACACGTCGATGACTCCGGGCGCAGGCCCGGGTTGGAGCAAGGAGCGGCGCAGCTCACGCGGCTATCGGGAGCGCCACCCGCGCCACCTCTGACCCACGGCTAGCCCTGCAGCCTGCCGTCGAGCTCACCGCGAAGGACGGCCAGCTCGGTCACCGCGGAGATGACATAGACCTCGCGCCACGCATCGAGCTCCCACTCGAGGTCGTTGCGGTAGGCGTCGATGGATGCGACCCCGCTGTCCTCGGCCAGGGCGCGCTCGGCCTCGAGCTGGACGACGTGCGCCCTGGCCGTCGCGGCGGAGACCGTGATCACGTCAAGCTGGTCGTCGAACATGTTCATAGGCTCGCGCACGCCGGCGCGCCGCGACATGGGGGAGACCGGCGAAACGGGGTGCGGTTAACCGTCCTCGAGGTGCGCCGGCAGCCCGAAACGCTTGAACAGGTCCGGCTGAACGAACGCAGTGATCGCCCGGACGCGGGCGCCGTCGAGGGCCAGGACCTCGAGCGAGACCGGCACGTACGAGCCGCCGCCCTCCGGGTCCGGCCAATACCACCCCACGGCCGGCTGGCCGCTTGCCGTGGTGAGGACGTGGCGCAGGTCCGGCTTGCCGGTGCCGGTGATGAACTCGATGACCGAGTCCCGGCCATGGAACCAGTGCGGGTGCGGGGGCATCGCGAACGTGGCGTCCTCGGCGAGCATCGCGACCATCGCGTCCACGTCCCGGCGCTCCCACGCGGCGACGTAATCCTCGACCAGCGCCCGGACCCGGTCGTCGCCGAGGTCGCGGAGAGTGGCCTGCTGACTGCGGGCCGGGAGGCGCTCGGCCACCGTCCTGCGGGCCCGCTGCAGCGCGCTGTTCACCGCCGGCACGCTGGTCTGGAGCGATTCCGCGACCTCGCGGGCCGAGAAGCCGAGGACCTCGCGCAGGATGAGCACCGCCCGCTGGTTCGCGGGCAGATGCTGCAGCGCGGCGATGAACGCGAGCTCGACTGCCTCGCGCCGCTCGTAGTGAGCCTCGGGCGCCGCGAATGCGCTCTCGGCCGCGAGCTCGGAGTCCGGGTACGGCTCGAGCCAGACCGGCTCGAGCTCGGGCTTGCCCGGGCCGTCGCCGGGCGCCGACGCCGGCTCGCGGTCGACCGGCAGCGCGCGCCTTGGGCGCTTGGCGATCGCGTCGAGACAGGCGTTCGTCGCGATCCGGTAGAGCCAGGGCCGCAGCGGCCGGTGGCCCTCGAAGCCGGCAAGCCCCCGCCAGGCCCGCAGCATCGTGTCCTGGAGCGCGTCCTCCGCGTCGTGCAGGGAGCCGAGCATCCGGTAGCAGTGGGCGTGGAGCTCGGCGCGGTGGGGCTCGACGAGCCGGCGGAAGGCGTCCTCGTCACCCGCTCGCGCCCGTTGTAGCAGCGATGCGGCCACGCCACGAGCGTAGACCGATGAGTTGCGACGCTCGCGCCGGTATAGGAGGTGAGAGTGAAAAGCACGACACCGAGGAGTACCGATGAGACAGTTGAACGCAGCGTTGCTGATGACGCTGGACGGGGTGGTCGAGGCCCCGCAGGAATGGCAGACCCCCTACTTCAGCGAGGAGATCGGAGCGGTGATCGGCGGCTCGATGGCCGAGTCCGACGCCCTCCTGATGGGCCGGGGGAACTACGAGGAGTGGGTCCAGTTCTGGCCCTCGCTCAGCGACGACGCGAACCCGTTCGCCGGGTTCATGAACTCGACGCCGAAGTTCGTCGCGTCGACCACGCTCGACAGCGTGGACTGGAACAACACGACGCTCCTCGAAGGCGACGTGCCGGAGGCCGTCCGCGCGCTGAAGGAGCAGGACGGCAAGGACATCACGATCTCGGGCAGCCCGACGCTCGTCCGCTCGCTGCTTCGCGCGGGCCTGATCGACGAGCTGCGGCTGATGATCCATCCGGTTGTCCTCGGGAAGGGGAAGCGCCTCTTCGACGACGACGAGTTCGAGCTCGAGCTGGCCGACTCGAGGACGTTCGACACCGGAGTCGTGTACGCCGTCTACCGTCCAGCCCAGGCCTCATGATGGCCGGGTGAGCGAGGCGGACCTCGAGCTGAACCCGATCGGGCGGGTCGAGTCGCCGTTGACCGACCCGGCCGCGGCGCCCAAGCAGGGCGACGAGGGTGGGGCGGACGCCTGGATCCTGTTCGATTCGAGCGTCCTGGACGGCTTGGACGGTACGGCGCCGGGCGACCGCGTCATCGTCCTGACCTGGCTCGACCGCGCCGACCGCGCGCTGCTCCGGGTTCACCCGCGCGACGATCCGAGCAATCCGATGCGCGGCGTCTTCAGCACCCGCTCCGCCGACAGGCCGAACCCGATCGGCCTCCACGAGGTGGAGGTCCTCGCCGTGGAGGACAGCAGGATCCAGGTGCACCCGCTCGAGGCTGTGGACGGAACGCCGGTGTTGGACCTGAAGCCCGTGCTCTGAGCCGCGATCGCCACCCGCCATCATTGACGGGTGCCCTCCGCAGCCCTCTCGATCCGCGGCCTGACCAAGCGCTACGACGACGGCACCCTCGCCCTCGACGTCGCTCGACCTCGAGCGTGCCCGCCGGCAGCTTCTTCGGCCTGCTCGGGCCCGAACGGCGCCGGCAAGACGACGCTGATCAGCGCCGTCTGCAACCTGATCCGCCCGACCGAGGGCGAGATCGCGCGTCTTCGGCCTGCCCGGCTCGCAGCCTGGAGGCGCGGCGCCTGATCGGCATCTCCGAGCAGGAGCCGAACCTGGACCGGTTCCTGACCGTGCGCGAGACGCTCGTCTACCACGGCGGCTACTACGGGATGGACCGGCGCCGCGGCGGCGAGCGCGCCGAGCAGATGATCGACGTCTTCGACCTGCGCGCCAAGCGCGACGTCCGGGCGCCCGAAGCTCTCCGGCGGCATGCGGCGCCGGCTGCTGCTCGCCCGCGCGCTCCTGCACGAGCCGCGCCTGGTGATCCTCGACGAGCCGACCGCCGGCGTCGACATCGAGCTGCGCCACGAGCTCTGGCGCTACATCCGCCGGCTGCACGAGCAGGGCACGACGATCCTGCTCACCACCCACTACCTCGAGGAGGCCGAGGCGCTCTGCGAGGAGATCGCGCTGATCGGCGCGGGCCAGATCATGGCCCGCGACACCGCCGACGGCCTGAAGGAGCGCTACGACGCCGGCGACGCTCGAGGACGTCTACCTGAAGACCGTCGCGACCGGCCGACTGCGCTCCGAGCGCGAGGCCGCCGAGCGTGAGCGGCGTGACCGACACCGCGGCTCCCGAGCGCCGGCGGCGCGCCGCGACCCGTGGCGCGGCTTCTACTGGCTCTGCCGCCGCGAGTGCCACCGCGTGCTGCAGCTGTGGACCCAGACGACGCTGGCCCCGGTGGTCTCTCGCTGCTCTTCATCGTCGTCTTCGGGCTCTCGCTCGGCGGCCGCATCAACGAGGTCGACGGGCTTCGACTACGAGATCTTCATCGTCCCCGGCCTGATCGCGATGGCGATGGCCCAGGCCGCCTACTCCAACAACGCGAGCACGATCTTCCAGGGCCGCAACGACCGCTACATCGACGACGTCCTCGCCGCCCCGATGCACACCTGGCAGATGAACCTCGGCTTCCTCGTCGGCGGCGCCTTCCGCGCCTTGATGATCGGCGGCGCGCTGATCGCCGCTCGCCGTCCCGATCACCGGCGCGCCGATCGAGCACCCGCTCGCGCTGCTCGCCGCGGTCGCTCCTGCTCCTCGCCGGCTTCGGCGCGCTGGGCACGATCGTCGGCATCTACGCCGAGACCTTCGACCACACTCGCTTCATCAACAACATCGTGATCCTCCCGCTGACCTTCCTCGGCGGCGTCTTCTACTCGGTCGACCGCCTCGGCACCCCGTGGGAGCAGATCTCCCACGCCAACCCGCTCTTCTACGTGGTCGAGGCGGTCCGCTACGGCTTCCTCGGCACCTCGGACGTGGGCCCCTGGCTGGCGTTCGGGGTGCTCGCGGCGATGACCGCTGGCGCTGATCGCGTGGTCGCAGTACCTGTTCACGACAGGGCGCAAGCTGAAGCCCTAGCCGGGCCGGATCGCCTCCTCGAATCCGAGCAGGGTCTCGGCGACGAGTGGGCCGATCGTCTCGAGGTCGTAGCCACCCTCCTGGACGAAGACGGTCGGCAGCCCGAGTGCGCCCAGCGCCCGGCCGGCGGCCCGAAAGCCCTCGGCGCTCACCTCGAGCGGACTCTCGGGATCGCCTCCTGCGGCGTCGACGCCCAGGGCCACCACCAGCGAGCCGGCTCTCCGCCCCACCCAGGCCGCGAGCTCCGCGACCGCGTCGAGCCACGGCTCATCTCCGGAGCCCGGCGCGAGCGGCAGGTTTCGGTTCGCGCCCTTGCCGCCGCCGGCCCCGGCCTCATCCGCGAAGCCGAGGAAGTGCGGGAACCACCCGGCGCCCGGGTCCACGTGGACCGAGCCGACCAGGACCTCGCCCGATTCCCAGAAGAGCGATTGGGTCCCGTTGCCGTGGTGCGCGTCGATGTCGATCACGGCAACGATGTCGTCCGCCGTGCCGCCGAGGCGACCGGCGGCCGCTGCCGTGTTGTTCAGGTAGCACGAGCCACCGAACGCAGTGCGCGTCGCATGGTGGCCCGGAGGCCGGCAGAGCGCGTAGGCGGCGCGTTTCCCTCCGCGCACGAGATCGGCGGCTGTGACCGCGGTGTCCACCGCCGCCCGCGCCGCCTCCCAGGTCCCCGGACCGATAAGGGTCATCGTGTCGTAAGCGAACGCGCCCGCGCGCGCGGTCGCCGCAGCCGGCACGGCGCGTTTGAGGTCGCCGACCAGGCCTGGGTGGGGGAACAGGTACGGGACGACCCGGTCCTGGCCGGGGTCGGTGGTCAGCCCGGCGTCGTCCCAGGCCTCCCACGCCGAGGCGAGATAGGCGATCAGTCCAGGATCGTGAAGCTCGAGCACCTCGTCGGGGTGCGGTTCGGCCTCGACGAGCTGGGCGCCGCGCCGCTCGAGCTCCGCGCGGATGCGTTCGGCCCGCTCCGGGAGCTCCGTTCCCGGGGTACGGACGCCCACCCAGATCTCGTCGCCCGGCTCGTGCAGCCGATGGCGGTCGCTCCAGACGACGGGCATCTCGAGGGCGCTCATGGGGGCATTGTGACCGTGCCGCTGGCCACGAATCGGCGTAAGCCGGCGAGAAGGTTTGTCCAGAAGTGGCCCTTGACGCGCGGCCCGCCGTGGGCATAGGTTCCCTAACGACCGTTCATGAAGATGGACTTCGGGGAGGAGACCCGCATCCACGCGAACGATGCCGAGGCGATCGGCTCCGACCTGGTTGAGCGCCTCGGGGCCGACCGCGTGCTCGAGCCCGCCGGGTCCCTGCCGCAGTCGGCCGAGCGGCTGGAGCCCTCGGGGCCGTGCCGGCGCCACGAGATCGAGGTGCGCGCCGAACGGCTCTGCCTGGACTCGACGTCGCATCGCCAGATCCGCGACGAGGCGGGGGCGGATCCCACGGTCATGGCCGACCGGATCCTCGTGACCGTCGCCGCGCGGGGCAAGATGCACAACCCGGCGACCGATTCGGGCGGGGTCCTCCTTGGAACCGTGAGCGAGGTGGGGGAGGGCGTGACGGACCGGCCCGAGACCGGGACCCGGGTCGTCACGCTCGCCTCGCTGACGCTGACGCCCCTGCGGCTCAGGGCCGTCACCGGGCTCGACCCCGACTCGGCCCAGGTGGAGGTCGACGGGACCGCGTATATCTGTGACCGCGCTCCCTGGGCGGAGCTGCCGGACGACCTTCCGCTCGCCGCTGCGCTCGACGTGTTCGACGTCTGCTCGGCCGCGTCCCACGTGCGCGAGCTTGCGCCGGGCGCAGGGTCGATCTGCGTGCTCGGCGCCGGGCACGCCGGCAAGCTTGCTCTCGCGGCGTCGCGCGACGCCGCGCCCGAGGCCCGGCTCACGGTGGTCGACGTGGACATCGCCGCCGTGGAGCTGACGACCGGATCGGGGCTCGCGGACATCGGCGTCGCCACGGACCTTCGAGACCCGATCGGCGCGACGTCCGCGCTGCGTGCCGCCGGCGCGCCGAACCCGCCGACCTGACCGTGGTGGTCGTCAACGCCACCGGCTGCGAGGCCGGCGCGATCCTGATGACCGCCGACGAGGGGACGGTCCTGTTCTTCTCGATGGCGACCAGCTTCTCGGCCGTGGCGCTCACCCCGGACGGGCTGTCGTCGAGCGCGAAGATGGTGGTCGGAACGGGCTACGCGCCCGACCGCGGCGCCTATGCGCTGGATCTCGTCCGTCGCTCGTCCGCGTTGGCTGAGGCCATGGGTGCGACCAACGGAGCCCCGGCGTGACCACGGTCACCGGACATCGCGTGCAGATGCGGTGGCGCGACCTGGACGCCCTCGGCCACGTCAACCACCCGGTCGTGCTGACCTACCTGGAGGAGGGCCGGGACGCGTTCCTAAAGGAGCACGGGATCGGCCGCGAGGAGTACGTGGTCGGACGCTGCTCGGTCAGCTTCGAAGGCGAGCTCGACCTGAGCCTGGAGTCGGTGACGGTCGAATGCGTGGTCCGGAAGCTCGGACGGACCAGTCTCACGACGGCCGAGCGGATCGTCGACGACGAGGGAGACGTGAAGGTCGAAGGTGAGTTCGGCCTGGTGTTGTGGGATCCGCAAACGCGGGCGCCTCGGCCGATCACGGACTCGGAGCGCGCCTCGCTGAGCGGCGGAGAGGAGGAGGCGGAATGAGCGTGAGCTGGAACGAGAACCCCGTGGTCGTGACCGTCGCGATCACCGGCGCCGACGTCTTTCGGGAGAACAACCCGAACATCCCGTACACGACCGAGGAGATCGCGAACTCGGCGATCGAGGCCGCGGGCGCGGGAGCGACCGTCGCCCACCTCCACGTCCGCGAGGACGACGGCACCCCGAGCGGCCGGCCCGGAGCTGTTCGTGGACGTAATCGATCGGATCCGCGCCGGCTCCGACGTCCTGACGATGGTCTCGACGGGCGGCGCCAACGACATGACGATCGAGGAGCGCACCACCGGGCTCGAGGCGAAGCCGGACATCTCGGGCGTCGAGTCCGGCTCGATGAACTTCGGCGACGAGACGTTCATCACGCCGCCGCCCGCCGGGAGAGGGATCGTCGAGCGCGCGACCGATGCCGGCATCGCCCTCGAGGTCGAGGCCTTCGACGTCGGCCACGTCGTCAGCGCGGTCCGCTGGCTGGAGCAGGGGATCCTCGAGCCCCCGATGCGGATCAATCTTGTGTTCGGCGTCCCGGGCGGGATCGACGCGTCGCCCGAGGCCCTCCAGGCCATGCTGCGCCCGCTTCCTCCGGAGACCTTCTGGACCGTCACCTGCATCGGCCGGCACCACCAGCGCATGCTCGGCCTCGCGCTGCTGCTCGGCGCGCCCGGGATTCGCACCGGCCTCGAGGACGTGGCGTACATCAGCAGGGGGGTCCTGGCGCCGTCGAACGCGGCGCTGGTGGAGATGGCCGTCGGCCTCGCCAAGACGCTTGGGCGCGAGGTCGCCACCCAGGAGCAGACGAAGGAGCTGTTGTCGCTTGGCTGAGCCTGCGGCACCGGTGATCGCACCCGCCTCGGGGAACCGCCGCCCGGGGGGACGGCGGGGCCCCGAGACGCGGGATGCGATCCACGCCGCGGCCGTGGACCTGTTCGCGCAGCTCGGCTACCACGCGACCTCGATGCGTGCGATCGCGGCCGCCGCGGAGATTCAGCCGGCCGCGATCTACCACTGGTACCCGTCGAAGGAGGCGATCCTGGTCGACCTCCAAGACGAGTTCATGGAGCGGCTGACCGAGAAGCTGGAGACCGCCATGACGCGCTTCGAGCCCCCGGTGCTGAAGCTCGCCGCCGCCGTCCGCGAGCACGTCGTGTTCCACGGCCTGCATCGTCGTGAGGCGTTCGTGACCGACAGCGAGATCCGGGCGCTCACCGATGACCCGCGCCGGGCGCTGATCGCCCAGCGGGACGCCTATCAGCAGATCTTCGTCGCGCTGATCGAGCAAGGCGTGGGGGACGGCTCGCTGCGGGCCTCCGATCCGCGGGTCGCCGCCTACGCGATCCTGCTCCAGTGCACCGGGGTCGCGCTGTGGTTTGATCCCGACGGACCGCTCGAGCTCGACCGGGTGGCCGACCTCCACGTCGAGCTGGTGCTGGGCTCGCTCGCAGCCGCGCCCGATTTGATCGAGACAGCCATCTCGGGGACCAGTGATGGCTGAGCGCGTGAAGCCGCCCGCCCTCCCCGACCAGGCGACGATCGCGGTCGTCGCTCCCTCGTCGCCGGTCCAGACCCGCTCCGAGGTCGAGCAGGCGAAGGCGTACTTCGAGGCGCGCGGGCACGAGGTCGTCTTCGGGCCGAACTACCGGAATGTCCACGGGTACCTGGCCGGGACCGACGAGGAGCGCGCGGCCGACGTCCAATGGGCGCTCTCGGAGCCCGGGATCGACATGGTGCACGCCCTGACGGGCGGGTACGGGGTGGCCCGGTTCTACCGCCTGGTCGACTGGGACGCGGTCGGCGACCCGCGGATCGTGTGCGGGTACAGCGACATCACGGCACTCCATCTGGCGCTCGCCAAGCACGCCGGCTGGCTGACCTTCTACGGCCCCAACTTCCTCCGCTTCACGCGGCGCAAGGACGACTATCCGCTGACGCCCGTGACGGAGGAGTGGTTCCACCGCGCGTTCCGGCCCGAGCCGCTCGGACGCGTCTTCGAGGATCCCGAGAACCCCTACGTGCTGACGATCGGCGGCGGCTCGGCCGAGGCGCCGCTCGTGGGTGGCTGCTTGACGCTGCTCGCATCGAGCATCGGGACGCCGTACGAGTTCGAGGCCGGCGGATGCGTGCTGATGGTCGAGGACCTGAACACCGAGCCGTACCTGGTCGACACCGCGCTCAACCACCTGCTGCAAGCCGGGAAGCTCGACAACATCGCCGGCTTCGCCTTCGGCACCGATGTCAACCTGAAGGACCAGACGATTCCCGACGAGCCGGAGTCGACGCTCTCGATCGAGCAGATGCTCGACGAGCTGATCGCTCCACTCGGGATTCCAGCCATCGGCAACGTGCCGTTCGGCCACGGCAAGCACATGGCGACCATGCCGCTCGGGGCGCGGGTGCGCCTGGACGGTGACGCAAAGACGCTCGAGGTGACCGAGGCAGCCGTCGCGGCCCCGAACGGACAAGGAGGAGCGCAGTGAACCGTTGGAAGACCCTGGCCGCGTCAGCCGTGTTGGTGGCTGCGGTGGCGCTCGGACTCGAGACCTCGAGCGGCTCCGCCCAGGACTCAGCGTCCGGCGACGACGACGTGCTGCGGATCGGCTGGGCGCAGGACCCGAAGAACCTGAACCCCTTCGTCGGCGTCAACGAGGAGGAGTACACGATCTGGGCGATCCAATGGGAGCTCTTGATCAACTTCGACCCCGAGGATCTGACGCCCACCCCGGGGATCGCCGAGAGCTGGGAGGTCTCCGAGGACAACAAGACGATCACGTTCAACCTCGTCAAGGGCGCGAACTGGTCGGACGGCGAGCCGATCACGTCCAAGGACGTCAAGTTCTCGCTGGAGGTCCTGGGCGACAACGGGCTGCTGTTCACCGGGTACACCAGCAGCGTCAAGTCGATCAAGACTCCTGACGACGAGACGGTCGTGCTGGAGATGAAAAGCCCGGACGCCCGCGCCATCGGCGGTCTCTACATCTTCATCCTCCCCGAGCACATCTGGGGGAAGGTGCCGGTCAAGGAGCTCACCGGCGGCTACCAGCCCGAGATCCCGATGGTCGGGAGCGGGCCCTATGTCGTCACCGAGTTCACGCGGGGGCGAATCACCCGCATGGAGGTGAACCCGGAGTGGCGCGGCGAGGCGCCCGGCTTCGAGGAGCTCCAGTTCATCCGCTACGGCAGCCAGGACGCCGTCGAGCGTGCCTTGACGCTCGGAGAGATCGACTTCATCCCTGAGGTCGAGCCGGCGACCTTCGAGCGCCTGGGCGACCAGGAGGGGATCGAGACCATCAACTCGCCCACCTTCGCGTTCACCGAGCTCGCCTTCAACCTGTGCTCGGCGGAGGACTGCCCGGACGCGAAGTTCAACCCAGCCGTGCAGGACAAGACGATCCGCCAGGCGGTCGCCTACGGCATCGACCGCGAGCGGATCAACACGATCGCCACGCAGGACACGGCCTTCGTCGCCCACGGCATGCTCCCCTCGTTCTACAAGGATTTCTACGAAATCCCCGAGCAGGACTACCCGTATGACCCGGAGATGGCGAACCAGATCCTCGACGACGCGGGCTGGGAACTGAACGAGGACGGCATTCGCGAGAAGGACGGAATGGTGGCCTCCTTCGACCTCTACGCGCGCTCGGAATCGCCCTACACCGTGCAGATGGCGAAGCTGATCGCCGAGCAGACGCAGGAGATCGGGATCGAGTTCAACGTCCAGATCGTGAGCACCGACAAGCTCACCGAGCTCACGATTCGCAAGGAGGGGGGCAAGCCGGCGCCCGAGTTCGACGCGTTCATCTGGGGCTGGGGCGGGGACCCCTACGACCCGAGCACCCTGCTCGAGCTCCTGACGAGCGATCAGATCGGCTCGTCGTCCGACGCCTTCTACTCGAACCCGGAGTACGACCGGCTGTTCCAGGAGCAGCTGACGCTGGTCGGCGACGACCAGAAGGACGAGCGCCGGGCGCTCGTCCACGAGATGATCGCCATTCTGCAGGAGGATCTGCCGTACATCGTCCTCACGTACGACCCGTTTCTCGAGGCGTATAACTCGGAAGTCCTCGGTGATGTCGAGCCGGTGTGTCCGGCGGAGACGGGGACGGCGTTCTGCCAGCAGGTGTCCTACGAGCCGCTTGTGAGCCTGTCGCCGGGGTCCGGGAGCACCGCAGCCGGGACCACCTCCGGTCTGCCCGGCGGTGTGGCGGCGATCGGTGCCCTGGTGATTGCGATCACGGCATTCCTTGTCGGCCGCGCGCGCGGCCGGCGGGAGATCGAGCCGCTGGAGCTGGAGACATGAGGGGCGCCGCGTGAACGCCCGCTGGCTCGCTGCCAAGCTCGCGGGCGCGCTGGTGACCCTGGCGTTCGTCCTGGTCTTCAACTTCTTCCTGTTCCGTGGGGTCGGGGACCCCACGGAGCAACTGGTTCGCCTGCCGCAGTCCACGGATGCGGAGATCGCGGACCTGCGCGCCGAGTACGGGCTCGACAAGCCGCTCATCAGCCAGTTCGGCGACTACGTCGGCGACACGCTGACGTTCGAGCTCGGCGTCAGCCAGGAGACGCGTGAGCCCGTTTGGGACGAGATCAAGGCAGCGATCCCGTGGACGCTCCTGTTGGTCGGCACCGGCACGCTGATCGCGACCCTTCTGGGGGCATGGATGGGGGTGAAGGCCGCGACCAAACGCGGCAAGCGAACCGACGACGGCCTGCTCAGCTTCAACCTGTTCACGTACTCGGCGCCGGAGTACTGGATCGGGATCATCTTGATACTGGTCTTCGCGGTCGCGATCCCGATCTTCCCGGCAGGGCAGCAGGTCACCCCCGGGGTGGAGTTCTCGAGCTGGTTCGCCGAAGCCGCGGATGTGATGGACCACCTTGTCCTGCCCGTGACGGCGATGACCTTCCTGCTGTTGGGCCAGTACTTCCTGATCATGCGGTCGTCGATGGTCGACGTCCTCACCGAGGACTTCGTCACGGTCAAGCGGGCGACCGGCCTGCCCTGGCACCGGGTCGTGAGCAAGCACGCCGTTCCGAACGCGCTGCTTCCCCTGGTGACCATCGCCGCGATCCAGTTCGGCGCGGTGGCGGGCGGCGCGGTCACGATCGAGACCCTGTTCTCGTGGCCGGGCCTCGGTGAGCTGAGCTACGACGCCATCACCGCCAAGGACTTCCCGATGCTGCAGGGGACGTTCCTGGTCTTTTCGATCGGGGTCATCCTCGCCAACCTCCTGGCCGACTGTCTCTACTTCTTCCTCGACCCGAGGGTGCAGGCCAAATGACGATCGCCAGAGCAAGGGAGCTTCTCCTCGGCAGCTGGCAGGGCAGGTTCGGGGTGGCGGTCCTCGCGCTCTTCATCCTGATGGCCATCTTCGGCAGCGCGATAGCGCCCGACAACCCCGAAGCCTCGAGCCTGGACACTCTCGCCCCGCCCAGCTCGGAACACCTCTTGGGCACCACGGAGAGCGGCGCGGACGTGCTCTCGCAGCTCCTGGCCGGCGCGCGCGTCTCGATCATCGTCGGATTCTCGGCCGCGATCATCTCGGCCGTCATCGGCGCGGCCGTCGGGCTCTTGAGCGGCTACTTCGGCGGATGGACGGACCGCATCCTGGACGGGGTCGACAACTGGTTCCTCGTGATCCCGACACTGCCACTGATGATCGTGCTGTCCAGCCTGCTGGAGCCGTCGCTCGGGGTGCTGATCCTGGTCATCGGTATCACCTCGTGGGCGGGCACCGGACGCATCGTCCGCTCGCAGGTTCTGACCCTGCGCGAGCGCGCCTTCGTCGAGCGGGCGCGTGCGCTGGGCGCGAGCCACTGGTACATCCTGAAAACGCACATCTTCCCCAACGCCTTGCCGCTGATCTTCGCCAACACCGTGCTGATCGTGGCGGTGGCGATCCTCTCGGAGTCTGCTCTCGCGTTCCTCGGGCTGGGCGACCCGACGCAGATCTCATGGGGCACGATGCTCGAGAACGCGTTCAACGCCGGGGCGCCCAGCGCCGAGGCCTGGTGGTACGTGATCCCGCCCGGGCTCTGCATCACATTCCTCGTGCTGTCCGTAGCCCTGATCGGCTACCGGTTCGAGGAGTACGTGAACCCGCGACTGCTGGAGGAGAGGTGACGCCCCTTCTACAGGTCAAGGACCTCTACGTCCACGCCGGCGACAAGTACATCGTCGACGGCGTCGACCTCGAGCTCCAGCACGGCGAAGCGCTGGGGCTGGCCGGCGAGTCGGGTTGCGGGAAGACGACCACTGCTCTGGCGCTGATGAAGCTGTTGCCCGGGAGCCTGCGGCAGAGCGGCACGATGACCCTCAACCCGAAGGGCTCCGAGGACCCGATCCACCTCGAGCGGCGGACCGAGACCGGCATGCGCTATGTCCGCTGGCGCCATATTTCGCTCGTCTTTCAGGGGGCCATGAACGCGCTCGACCCCGTGCAGCGGGTGGACGATCAGTTCGCCGAGGCGATCAGCCTGCACTCACCGCGCGCGAGCTCGGCCGAGGTGAGCGAGCAAACGCGGGAGCTGTTGGCGACGGTGGGGCTGACCGAGAAGCTCGGGCGGCGCTACGCCCACCAGCTCTCGGGTGGCCAGCGCCAGCGGGTGATGATCGCACTCGCGCTCGCCTGCAGGCCCTCGCTGGTGATTGCCGACGAGCCGACCACGGCGCTCGACGTCGTCATGCAGGCGCAGGTGCTGCAATTGCTGGAACAGCTTCGCGAGCGCCTCGATCTGGCGCTCATCCTCATCACGCACGATCTCGGGGTCCTGGCCGAGACCTGCGACCGCATCGCGGTCATGTACGCGGGCCGGATCGTCGAGATCGGCCCGATCGCGGAGGTTTTCTCCAACCCCCAGCACCCCTACACCAAGCGCCTGCTCGAGACAGTGCCCTCGATCGGAGGCAGCCGCGGCCTCGCCGATCCGATCCCCGGCGGGCCGCCGGACCCCGGCGAGATTTCCTCCGGGTGCCGGTTCCGGTCCCGCTGCCCATACGCGAAGGATCGCTGCGACGCCGAGGACCCGGCGCTGCGTGAAGTCGGCGCCGCACATGCCGCCGCTTGCCATTTCGCGCCGTGGCGTGAATGGCCAGAGGAGGGCATCTCGCAAGCCTGGAGAGCGGGGGCGGCGGGATGAGCGAGACGCTGCTCGAGGTCCGCGACCTCGAGGTGACGTTCGCGGTCGAGCGTGGGCTGGCGCGCGCGGTCGACGGCGTCTCCCTGCAGTGGCGGACGGGCGAGGTCCTGGGGGTCGTCGGTGAGTCCGGCTGCGGCAAGTCAACGCTGGCCAGGGCGATGCTCGACCTCGTCAAGCCGGCCGCGGGCGCAATCACGCTCGATGGCGCGGCCGAAAACGGAAGGGCCGCCCACGCCGAGCTCAGCAGCCGGCTACAGATGATCTTCCAGGACCCCTACCAGACACTGAACCCGCGCCAGAGGGTGCGGACGATCGTCGCCGAGCCTCTCGTCGTGCAGGGAGTGGCCAAATCGGAGCATGAGGGCAAGGTCAAGAGCGCGCTCGAGGACGTCGGGCTCGACCCCGAGCGGTTCGCCGAGCGCTACCCGCACCAGCTCTCCGGCGGGCAGCGCCAGCGTGTCGCGATCGCCGCGGCACTCGTTCTCGAGCCCGACGGGCTGATCTGCGACGAGCCGGTTTCGATGCTCGACGTCTCGGTGCAAGCGCAGATCCTGCGCGTGCTCACCGACCTGCAGAAGCAGCGCGAGCTGGCGCTGCTGTTCATCACTCACGACCTGAGCCTTGCCTGGACGCTGTGCGACCGGATTGCCGTGATGTACCTGGGGCGCGTGGTCGAGCAGGGCTCCGCCATCGACGTCATCGAGCGGCCGCAGCACCCCTACACGCAGGCGCTCGTCGACGCAATCCCAGTCCCGACCTCCGGAGGAGGCGGGCGCCGTGAGCTCCTCGGGGGCGAGCTGCCGGATTCGACTGCCATTCCCACTGGCTGCCGCTTCCACCCGCGCTGTCCGAAGCGGTTCGAGCCCTGCGACCGCGTCGATCCTCCGCTGCTCGACGCGGGCGCGCGCGGGCAACTCGCGGCCTGCCTGCTCCACGATCCGACTCTCGGTCGCGACGCTGACGCGTGAGCGGCCGCTGGCGCGATATCGCCGGCCCGGTCGGGGTCCTGCCGACCGGCGCCCGGAACGCGGTCACCGACGTTCCAGGAATCCGCGTCGGCCAGTCGCAGGCGCAGGAAGCGCCCGGCAGCGGCGTGACCGTCATCGACCTGCCCGCGCTCCCGGCCACCGCCGGCGTCGCGGTGGTGAACGGGACCGGCGTGCTGAACGCGTACCTCGAGATCGACGAGACCGGGATCATGAGAACGCCGGTCTACCTCTGCGGCACGCACGCAGTCGGGACCGTGATCCAGGCGGCGATCGAGGAATCCGGCCACGGCCCCCAGAACGTCGTCATCCCCGTGGTGGGGGAGTGCGACGACGGCGACCTCGCCGATTCGCGCAGGGTCGTGGCTGCGGATGTCGCGGCCGCGCTCGCGGCGCTCGGCGACGAGGTGGCCGAGGGGACCGTGGGCGCCGGCACCGGGATGCAGTGCTTCGGCTTCCCGGGCGGCATCGGGACCGCTTCGCGCTCGGTCGGCGGGCATCATGTCGGCGTGCTCCTGCTCTGCAACTTCGGCGACCGCGAGCACCTCGACCTGATGGGGACCACGCTCGCCCCAGCCGATCGCGGCGCCGCCGCCGATGGGTCGTGCATCGCGGTCTGCGCGACCGACGGGCCGCTGGACGCGCAGCAGCTCCGCCGGCTTGCGCTGCGGCCGTTGCTTGGGCTCGCGCGCTGTGGCTCGTACGGCGGCGAGGGCTCGGGTGAGATCGGACTCGCGTTCGCCACGGGCGACGACCAGAGCCTGCCCAACTCGGAGCTGAACGGCTACTTCGCGGCGGCCTACGAGGCCGCGCACGAGGCGGTGCTGAACTGCCTGGTCGCCGCCCGGCCGGCCGAGCGCCTCGACGGGACGATGCAGGACGGGTTCCCGCTCGACGAGGTGCGCCGGATCGCGCGCGAGCGCGCTGGATGAGCGCCGCGGCGCTCCGCGACGAGGTCGTCGAGCTCGCGCAGGCGCTGATCCGCCTCGATACCTCGAACCCGCCGGGCAACGAGACCCCGGCGGCCGAGCTGCTGGCCGAACATCTGCGGGAGGCCGGGGCCGAATGCGAGTTGATCGGCCCCGACCCGGAGCGTCTCAACCTCGTCGCGAGGGTTCGTGGCAGCGGGGAGGGACCCTCGGTGATGCTGATCGCGCACACGGACGTTGTGCCGGCGCCGCCCGAGGGCTGGACCGAGCCCCCGTTCGGCGGCGTCGTCCGCGACGGGCACCTGATCGGCCGCGGCGCGGCGGACATGAAGGGCGAGCTTGCGGCGCGTGCCGTGGCGCTCGCCGAATACGCCCGGTCCGGCGAGCGGCCGGCGGGCGACCTCGTGCTCGTGGCCCAGGCCGACGAGGAGGGGAACACGGCCGATGTCGGCATGACCTGGCTCGTCCGCGAGCGCGACGACCTGCGCTGCGACTACGCGATCGACGAGGGAGGCGGGATCCTGCTGGAGCTCGCCGACGGGCGACGGGTCGTGACGATTTCGGTCGGGGTGAAACAGGTCAGCTCGCTGCGAGTGCGGGTCCACGGGACCGCGGGCCACGCGTCGGTGCCGGCGGCGGCCGACAACCCGCTGCGCTACGCGGCGGCCGCGACCGAGCGACTGCTCGCGGCCGACGCGCCGATGCGCATGACACCGGTCGTCGAGCGCGCCCTCGAGGCGCTCGGCGCCCCGGCCGGCCTCGCGAGCGCCGAAGCGCTTGACTGGGCCGCTCGTCTGCACCCGATCCTGGCCGATCTGCTGCCTCCGACGACCCGTCTCACGGTGACGCCCACCGGGCTCCGGAGCTACGAGCCGTCGAACGTCATCCCGCCGTACGTGGACGTGATCTGCGACTGTCGCGCCCTGCCCGGCCAGGACGAGGACGAGATCCGCACCCACGTGGAGGCCGCGCTCGGCGACGAGTACAGGTACGAGATGGAGTTGCTCGAGCCGCTCGCGGGGGGCACCGAGTCGCCCGTCGACACGCCCCTCTACGAGGCCTGCAGGGACTACGTGACCGAACGCCTGCCCGGAGCGGAGCTCCTGCCCCTCATCACGCCCGGCTTCGCCGACTCGCATTGGGTCCGTGACGCGTTCGGAACCGTTTCGTACGGTTTCGCCCCGGTGTTCACGACTGACCTCGACGCGTACCTGGACGGGGCGCATGCGGCGAACGAGTGCCTCGCCGTCACCGACCTGGTGGAGATGACCGAGTTCCACCTTCACGCCCTGCGCGTCCTCTCGCGATAGGTATGTCCTCCATGTCGGGCAAGACCATCCTGGTCACGGGCTCTACCGACGGGCTCGGGCTGGCGACTGCGCGCCGGCTTGCCTTGATGGGCGCGTCGGTCCTGGTGCACGGCCGCCACCCGCAGAAGCTCGAGCGGGTGCTCGTCGGGCTGCCGTCGGGGCACGGCGACGGGGCGCACTGCTACCTCGCGGACCTCTCGTCGCTGGAAGAGACCCGGCGGCTGGCGCGCCATGTCGCGGCCGAGCACGAGCGCCTGGACGTCCTGATCAACAACGCCGGCGTCGTTGTAGAGGAGCGCCGGTTGAGCCGCGACGGGCATGAGCTCACCTTCGCGGTCAACTATCTCTCCCACTTCCTGCTGACGCTCGAGCTCCTGCCGCTGCTCGAGTCCGGCGGCGGGCGGGTCGTGAACGTCGCCTCGATCGGCCAGCAGGCGATCGACTTCGACGACGCCATGCTCGAGCGGGGTTACGACCCGTTCCGCGCCTACAACCAGAGCAAGCTCGCCCAGATCATGTTCACCTTCGAGCTCGCCGAGCGGCTCGGGCCGGACGCGGACGTGACGGTGAACGCGCTGCACCCGGCGACGCTGATGGACACGAACATGGTGCGCGCTTCCTTCGGGCGGGTCGTCAGCACGGTGGCCGAGGGCATGGAGGCGACGGTCCGCCTGGCAGCGGACGGCGAGCTCGCCGGCGTGACCGGCCGCTACTTCGAAGGACGGGCGGAGGCGTCCCCCGACCCGCAGGCCTACGACGCGGATGCCCGCCGCAAGCTCTGGGAACTGAGCGAGGCGCTGACCGGGGTCACGCTGGGCCCCTGATCTCACGTCCCGGCCCGGGCGAGCGTTCTATCCCTGAACGACTCCTTGGAGGTAGAAATGACCGAGACGATGCTTCACACCACGATCGAGAGCCCCGTCGGCGATCTCCTGCTGATCGGCGACGAGCAGCGCCTGCACGGCCTCCACATGCAGAGTGGCCGGCGGCCGGCGGCGGTGGTGCCGGACTGGAAGTCGGCGCGCGAGCCGTTTGCCGCTGCCCGCGAGCAGCTGGCCGAGTACTTCGGAGGCGAGCGTACGGAGTTCGACCTGGCGCTGGCGCCGGTCGGCACGCAATTCCAGGAGCAGGTCTGGGGTGCACTGCGGGGGATCCCGTACGGGCGCACGGCCAGCTACGGGGACATTGCGCGCGGGATCGGGCATCCGACCGCCTCTCGGGCGGTGGGGATGGCGAACGGGAGCAACCCGATCTCGATCATCGTCCCGTGCCATCGCGTGATCGGCACCGACGGCAAGCTCACCGGATACGCGGGCGGCGTCGAGCGCAAGCGGTTCCTGCTTCAGCTCGAAGGCGTGACGGCGCTCTAGGCGGGAGCGGGCTCCTCGGCGGGAGCGGGCTCCTCGGCCGGCAGCGGGCCCACGTCGGCCGGGGCCTTCTCCGCCCGCGTCTTGAAGATGAAGGGGAGGGAGAGGGCCGAGATCCCGGCCGACAGCACGTAGGAGGTGGGATAGCCCCAGACGTCGGCCGAGCGGCCGAGGAGCGGTTGGCTGACAACGCCCCCGGCCGAGCTCATCAGCGAGTCGAACGACAGGATCGTCGCCCGCTGCTGTGAGGGAATCATCCCGTTCAGGTAAGCCTGGCGGATCGGCATCGTCGCGGCGAACAGGAGGCCCCAGACGGCGATCAGCGCGATCACCGCGCCGAAGCTCTCGATCAGCCCGATCCCGAGCAGGGCCAGGACCGACACCACCTCGGCGGCGATGAGGGCCGAGGTCCGGCGTCGGAAAAGGCCGCGCAGCGTCGGGGTGGCCAGGCCACCCACGATCTGCGCGCCGGCGACGATCGCCGCCACGAGGCCGGCGATGCCATAGGCGGTGGGATCGCCGTAGAGCTCGAGCAGGTAGGGCTGGAGGGCGTAGAAGACGTAGATCCCGACGCCGCCGGTGAACGGTGCCGCGAGCATCAGGTACTTCACGGACGGGACGCGCCACCCGAACTCGATCGAGTCCGAGGCGATCCGGCGCATCTCGGTGATCGGCTTGCCCCTGCGTTGCGGCTCGAAGCCGATGTCGTGCATCATCGCGAAGGCGAACGCGAACATGAGGATCAGGATCCCGGCGCGCGCGACGAACGGGAAACCGAGGCTGATGGCCTCGGCCAGGAACCCGCCGGCCACGGAGCCGGTGAGCATCCCCACCCCGGTGATGATCTGGCCGCGCGCGAGGACGGACTCGAGCGGGCCCGTGAATTGCGTCGCGCTCAGCGCGTCGACCAGCCACGCCTCCACCGCGCCCGAGAAGAACGTGAACCCGAGCCCGAGCAGCAAGGAGACCACCGCCCAGCTCCAGAACGGCGCCTCCACCTGCCACAGGAGCACATAGAGGGCGGTGGTGACCGCGAGCGTCACGGTTCCCAGCAGGAACGACATGCGCCGCCCCCACATGTCCGCGACGATCCCGGTCGGGACCTCGAACAGCACCATTCCGGCCGTGAAGAAGGCGTTGGCCGCGAACGCCTCGAAGTTGTTGAGCCCCGCGTCGAGCAGGAAGATCGTGTTGATTCCCCAGATCAGCGACGCCGCCAGCGTGTTGCCCAGCATCAGCGCGTAGTACGTGCGCTTGATGGTGGTCGCGGTGGCTGTCACTCACTCAAGCGTAGGGGGCCTCACGCGTCGACCCCGCGTGCTCGGAACCGGCGCCACCGCGCGTTCAAGCCCTGCCCGTCGAGCGAGCGGCTGCGGCCGTCTCGGATCGGCAGCATCGTCCAGATCCCGAACCCGATGCTCGCGCGTTCGGGAATCAGGGTGCCGTGGGCCTGGTACACGGTGTGGCCGTCGACGCGCCAGGCCGCGGTCGATTCGCTCCGGTCGAGCGTGATCTCACACGCGCGAAGCCGGGTGAAGTCGTCGTCGAAGTCCTCGTACGGCGACTCGACCACGTGGTAGAAGGGCTCGCCTTCTCCGCCACCGCCCAAGCCCAGCTGCTCGTGCATCGCGAACACGCGGGTGGAGGTGCCGACGACCGCGAATACGCGCTTGCTCACGTTGAGGTCGAACACGTGGAAGGCGGCCATTCCCCGGCGGTAGTCGTCCGGTGTGCCGCCGACGTTCTCGACCGCGAGGTCGACGGCGAACGTCGCGGGCCGATCCGGGGGCAGCTCGTACTGGTGCGTCGAGAAGGTGAGGTACTTGGGGCTGTCGGCGGCCTGAAACCCGTCGTGCGCCAGCGAGAAGCGCGGGATCGCTACTCGCACCTCGCCGTCGCCGACGGCAACCTCCGCATTGGGGTCGAGCGGGATGTGCTCATCGCCCGCCGGAAGCGGTAGCCGGGCCGGACTCCAGCGCGCAGCGTCGAGGCCCGGCCCGGAGAGCTCGTCGTAGGTGACGAAGCCGTCGTTTGTGCCGCGGCTAGTAGCTGCCGGTCGCAAGGCGCTGCCGGAAGCCCGCCGACCATTCAGCCGCCGCGTCGCGTTCGCTCGCGCTCAGCGCCTGGCGTCCGGCGGCGTCGCCCGAGACCGCCTCGGGCGGCGGCTTGGACGGGGTGAACAGCCAGAGGTCGAACAGGTCGTCGAGCTGGCGCCCGGCGATCCGCTCCGAGAGGCGGATGAACTGGGGCGTCGTGCCCGTGCCGCCGGCCCTGGTTCGCGTCCAGGTTCGGACGATCCGCCAGAACTTGCGGTCGCCGACCTCGTTGCGGAGGGCCTGTACGGTCATACCGCCGCGCACGTAGCTCGGCTCGTCGAACAGGTGCTCCACGCCCGGATCACCGATCTCGATGGTCCAGAACGGATCGTCCGCGGGACGAGCGTCGTACTCCGCCTGGAAGATCTCCTGCGGCGTCGCGCGGCCCTCGTACTCCTCCCACAGCCATTCGGCGTAGGTGGCGAAGCCCTCGTTCAGCCAGATGTCCTGCCAACGGTGCGAGGGCGACGTCATCGCCGAACCACTGGTGGGCGAGCTCGTGGACGACGACCGGGTCGCCGTTCTCCGGCATGCCCTCGCTGTCCAGCCAGAACAGCTTCGAGTAGACCGGCCGGGTCTGCGTCTCCAGCGCGAAGCGCAGGTCGTCCTGGCCCTCCACGATCGCGCCGATCGTGCGGAACGGGTAGGTGCCGAACGCGTCCTCGAGCATGCGGGTGATCTCGCCCTGGCGCGCGAGCGACGAGTCGATCTCGGCGCGCAGGCCGCCGGTGAGCGACGAGTCCACCGCGTCGTAGACGGGGAGCCCGGCGGTGCGATAGCGGTCCACGTCCCACTCGCCGATGTCGATCGTCGCCAGGTAGGACGCCATCGGCTCGCGGCGCGTCCCACTTCCAGTGGTCGTGGCCGCCACGGCGGTCGACGTCCCTGAGGAAGCCGTTGGCGGCGACCTCGACTCCGCGCGGAACGCTGACCTCGAACGAGTACGAGGCCTTGTCGCGCGGGTGGTCGTTGACCGGGAACCAGGCGGTCGCGACCTCCGGCTGGCCGGCGACGGTGGCGCCGTCCGCGGTGGTCATGAAGCCGGCTCGAATGTCGAAGCCAGGGATCGACGAACTCGACCGGCACGCCGCCGTAACGGACCTTCGTCGTGAACTTGCGGCCGTCCTTCAGACCGCTTCCTCGGCTTGACGGTCAGCTCCTGGCCGCTGCGGCCCACCGCGCGTCGCGCCGTCGACCTTGATCGAGCGGACCTCGAGGCCCGACCAGGTCGAGGTTGAAGCTGCAGAGGTTCTGGGTGGCCTTGGCCTCGATCTTGGCCTTCCCGTTCAGCACGTCCGTGCCCGGGTCGTAGGCGACGTCAAGGTCGTAGTGCGTGACCTCGTAGCCGCCGTTGCCGTATCCGGGGTAGTACTCGTCCCCAACGCCGGGCGCGCCCGGCTTGCACTTCTTCGGTGCCGCTTGCGCCTGGCTCGCGCCGAAAAGCGCGATCGCGAGCACACCCGCTGCGGCGCCCGCGAGCATCCGTAGGGACCGAGACCTGTTCATGACTCCTCCTTGCCGCCCCTGCCGGCAGCGTGCCTGAAACTTCTTCCGAATCGGCGGCTATCCGAACTCCGGTGTCTCTAAACCCAACCTCGCTCCCTGGTCCGACCGGACGAGGTTCGCGGGGATCGACCCGACGATCGGGGGGTGCCGGCGGTAACCCGCGCGCCGCGCCCGGGTTAGACCACCCATAGACCAGCTGGCCCCCACCGCGCGCGATCAGGCGATCGACGTGCTCGTCGAACTGCTCGGCGAGCACCACGCCGGCGCGATCCCGGCCGCCGAGTTCTACGACCGCCTCTGCGCTGCCGTCTGCCGGCTCACCCGGCTCCGCCGCGCCACGCTGCTGCTCTACGACGAGGCCTACCAGGCCGTCAGGGCAGTCGGGGCGTACGGAGTCGAGCCCGCGCTCCTGCGCCACCTCGTTGGAAACCTGAACGAGACTCCGGTTGCCCAGAAGGCGCTGGAGGACGACGACGTGGTCGTGTTCACCGACTTCGGCGAGGTCCCGGAGCGCTTCCGCGGGATCGTCGACACGAGGGCCATCGCCTGCGTTCCGGTCGCCACGGGCGGCCGCTGGCTGGGAGTGATCTTCGCCGACCACGGCGGCGAGCCGTTCCAGCTGGACGAGGCCGAGCGCCTACCGCTGCGCACCCTCGGCCGCGCCGCGGCCCTGGTCGCGAGCGTCGAGCAGGCAACGCGCGAGCGGGAGCGCGCGCACCAGCTGGACGAGCGCATCGCGCTCACCCGCGAGCTCCACGAGCAGGTGATCCAGCGCCTGTTCGCGCTCTCGCTGGTGCTCGGAGCAGAGGGCACGCTCACCGAGGACGACCGCGCCCGCGCCGACGAGGAGCTTCGCACCGTGCTGCGCGAGCTTCGCGGCGCGCTCGAGCGCGGGCTCGCACCACCCGAGCGCGAGACGAAGCTGACCCTGCGGGGGCTACTCGACCGGCTCGCCGAGGAGGACGAGCGCGTCCGCGTGCGCTGGCAGAGCGAGGTCCGGGTCCCTCAGCGGCTGGAGCCGCTCACCCAGTCCGTGCTGTCCGAGGCGCTCCGCAATATCGGCAAGCACGCCAACCCCAAGGAGATTGAGATCGAGATCGGGCAGGAGGGCGACACGCTGACCCTCGAAGTCGCGAACGATGGGGCGCCGCCGGCCGCACCGGGGGCCGGGCTTGGCTTGCGCCTCGCGTCGATGGAGGCGCTGCGTCACGAGGGCGTGGTGGAATTCGGGCCGATCGGCGACGAGCGCTGGCGTGTGCGCTTGGTCTGCCCACTGTCGGAGGACGATGGCGACGCCGGCTGATGGCCTGCGCGTGCTCGTCGTGGACGACCACGACGTCGTTCACTGGGGGTTTCGCCTGTTGCTCGAAAGGCAGACCTGGGTGAAGAGCTGCGCCGCGGCGACCGGGGGGGACGATGCGCTCCAACAGGCTGCCCGGCTGAAGCCGCACGTGGCCCTGGTCGACCTGTTCCTGTCCGGCGAGTCGGGTGCGGAGGTGGCCGAGGAGCTGCGGCGCGCGGATCCCGAGATGAAGGTGCTGCTGATTTCGGGCGCCGGGCGGATCTCGCCGGCGGTGGCGCGCGCCGCCGGTGCCTCGGGGTTCGTCTCGAAGGACTGGGGGGCGGCAGACGTCGTCCGTGCGGTGCGGATGGTCGCGCTCGGCCAGGAGGTGTTCGCGCCGGGGCCGGAGGAGAGCGAGGTCGCCCTCTCGCCCCGCGAGCGCGAAGTCGTGACCCACATCTCGCACGGTTCCACCAACGCCGAGATCGCTCAGGCCCTGTTCCTGTCCCCGCACACGGTCAAGGAGCACACCTCCGCGATCTACAGGAAGCTGGGCGTGCGTAACCGCGCCGAAGCCGTCAAGGCCGCCCAGCGCCAGGGCCTCATCACCTGAACAGTCGTTCCACCCCCCGCATCACCCCCCGCATCTCCCCGCCACCCCCCACGAACGGGGGGATTGGGGGGCGCCGGGGCTGACCTTGGGCGCCCGGCGGGGAAGTATCGGTGACGTGAGCCAGTCGCCACTCACAGCAATTATGTTCCCCGGGCAGGGGAGCCAGGAACCAGGCATGCGCGAGACCGTCGCGGATGCCAGGCCGGACCTGCTCGCGCTAGCCGCTGAGCTCGTCGGCTCGGATCCCTTCGAACGCGTGGCGGACGGCACCCGCTTCGCGCAGCCCGCGATCTACTGCGCCGCGCTTGCCGGGTGGGAGCGCCTGCGGACCCGCGACCCGGCCCTGATGGCCGGTCACTCGCTGGGCGAGCTGGCGGCGCTTGCCGCGGCGGACGCCATGGACCACACCGATGGCCTGCGCCTCGCGGTCCGGCGCGGCGCGGTGATGCAGGAGGCGGCGGAACGCGGGGGCGGAGGCATGCTCGCCCTGATCGGCGAGCGCGAGCCCGCCCTCGAGCTTGCCGAGAAGCACGAGCTGACCGTCGCGAACGACAACGCGCCGGAGCAGCTGGTGGTCGCCGGCCCGGCCGACGCGCTCGACGCGGCCCGGCGCAGCGCCCGGTCGGCAGGGCTCCGCGCTCTGCGGTTGCCCGTTGCGGGCGCATTCCACTCGCAGGAGATGGAGTCCGCCGTCGCCGGATTCCGCGATGCCCTCGCAGAGGTCGAGTTCCGCGAGCCGCGGACCCCGGTCGTCTCCTGCGCGACGGCGCGTGAGTTCATCTCCCCACGTTCCGAGCTGGCCGACGCCCTGGTCAGGCCGGTGCGCTGGCGCCAAACGGTCCGCGCGCTCCGCGAGCGCGGGGTCGAGACCTTCGTCGAGACCGGCCCGGGCGACGTCCTCACCAAGCTGGTCAAGCGCAACCCGGACGAGGCGGTGGCGAGCCATGCCTGAGGCGGCCGTGCAGGAACGGGCCGGCGTCCTCGAGCAGCGGATTCTCCGCCCGGCGGCGATCGCCGGGGTTGCGATGTCCGTCCCCGCGCGGGTCGTCGACAACGAGCCGATCGCCGCGCGTCTGGGCATCGATCCCGGCTGGATCGTCGCCCGAACGGGCGTGCACGAGCGCCGCGTGCTCTCTGATGGCGAGGACCTTCTCTCCCTGGCTTCCGATGCGGCGGACGGCGCCCTGGCTGATGCCGGCGTGGAGCCGTCCGAGATCGACCAGGTCCTGGTGGCCACCATGAGCCACGACCGACTCACACCTGCTCTCGCGCCCCTGGTGGCTGACCGGATCGGCGCGCTCGAGGCGGGCGCGCTCGACGTCAACGCCGCCTGCACCGGCTTCGTCAAGGCGCTCGCGATGGCCGCCGCCCAGATCGAGGCAGGGCGCGCCGAGGCGATCCTCGTGATCGGCGCCGAGTGGCTCACCACCCTCACCGACCACGACGATCGCTCGACCGCGGCACTGTTCGGCGACGGGGCGGGCGCGGCGGTCGTCAGGCCCGGATCGGGATCGGGCTTCGGCCCGTTCGTGCTCGGCAGCGACGGTGCGCAGGCCGAGATGGTCCGGGTCGAGCGCGACGAGGCACTGATCCGCATGCAGGGCCAGGACACCTTCCGCGAGGCGGTCAGCCGGATGGCGCAGGCGAGCCTTGAGGCCGCCGGCGCCGTGGGATTGACGCTCGGCCAGATCGACCTCTTCATCTACCACCAGGCGAACGCGCGGATCCTCCGGGCGCTGGCGCAGCGGCTGGTCCTGGACTCCGACCGGGTGGTCGAGTGCATCTCGCGCTACGGCAACACCTCCGCCGCCTCCGTTCCGATCGCGCTCGCGACTGCGATCGAAGACGGCCGCGTGAAGCCGGGAGACCGCATCCTCCTCGCGGCCTTCGGCGGCGGCCTCACCTGGGGCGCGACGGTTCTCGAGTGGGAGGCCGCGTGATGGCCGATGGCAACGGCAGGCCCGAGGGGTGCGCGGTCGTCACCGGCGCCGCGCGCGGCATCGGCGCGGCGACGGCCCGTGCGCTGGCTGCCGACGGCTGGGCGGTGGGCGTCAACTACCGGTCGGATTCGGAAAGCGCCGAGAAGCTTGTTGCCGACATCGACGCCGCCGGCGGCACGGCGGTGCCCATCGCCGGCGACATCTGCGAGACGGACGGCCTGGAGGGCGTCTTCGCCGCGATGGAGGCCGAGCACGGCCCGGTGCTGGTGCTCGTGAACAACGCCGGCATCCGCGCCGACGGGCTCGCTCCGCAGCTCGACGACGAGGCGTGGGCCAGGGTGGTGGACACCAACCTGTCGGCGGCCTTCCGTGCCACCCGCCGCGCGCTGCGGCCCATGCTGCGCGCGCGCTTCGGCCGGATCGTCAACGTCGCGTCGGTCGTCGGCCCGCGTGCCAACGCCGGTCAGGCCAACTACGCCGCAGCGAAGGCGGGGCTGATCGGGATGACGCGGACCGTGGCGGTCGAGGTCGCGCGCCGCGGGATCACGGTGAACGCCGTCGCTCCCGGGTTCGTCGAGACCCGGTTCACGGAGGACGTGAACGGCGACGCGCTGGGGGAGATCCCCGCGCGCCGGGCCGGGACCCCCGACGAGGTGGCCGCCTGCGTGCGGTTCCTCACCTCGGACGCGGCGAGCTATGTGACCGGAACCACGCTGACCGTCGACGGCGGCCTCAGCGCCTGAACTTCAAGCCAATCGAGAGACAGAAAGGAACTGAAATGACGACAAAGGTTGAAAGCGCACAGGTGGAGAAGGTGATCTTCGAAGGCCTCGCCGAGGTCGGCGCCGAGCCGAGCGAGATCAAGCGGGAGGCCGAGTTCGAGGCCCTCGACGTGGATTCCCTCGACCTGGTCGAGCTGGCGCAGATCGTCGAGGACGAGTTCGGCGTGCGGCTCGAGGGCGACGATCTGAAGGGCATCACGAACGTCGGCCAGGTGATCGACTTGGTGGTGACGAAGTCGGGATGACTCCACGCGTCGTCATCACGGGCGTAGGCGCCGTAACCCCGCTGGGGGTCGGCGCCGAGGCCCTGCTCGACCGCTGGGTTGCGGGCGAATGCGGCATCGCCGAGGGCGAGGGCCGCTGCGACCAGTTCGAGCCGACCGACCACCTGACCCGCAAGGAGGCCCGGCGGGCCGACCGCTTCACGCAGCTCGCGGTGGTGGCGGCCGACGAGGCCCTCGAGCAGGCCGCGTGGAACGGCGGCGGCTCCCCGGACGCCGAGCGCGTTGGATGCGTGATCGGCACGGGTATCGGCGGCCTCGGCTCCCTCGAGGAGCAGGTCGGCGTGCTGCGTGACCGTGGCGCCGGTGCGGTTTCCCCCCTCTCGGTGCCGCTCATGATGGGCAACGCCGCCTCCGCAGCGGTGGCGATGCGCCACGGCCTCCATGGCCAGACCTACGGCGTCGTCTCCGCCTGCGCGGCCGGCGCCCATTCGATCGGCGCCGCGATGCGGATGATCCGTGCCGGCGACGCCGACGCGGTCGTCTGCGGCGGAGCCGAGGCGACCCTCACCCCGATCGCGATCGCGGCGTTCTCCGCGATGGCGGCCACCTCCCCGACGGGCATTTCGCGCCCGTTCGATGCACGGCGGGACGGATTCGTGATGGGCGAGGGCGCGGGCGCCCTCGTGCTCGAGGAGGCCGAAGCGGCCGAACGGCGCGGGGCGCCGGTCCTGGGCGAGATCCTGGGCTACGCCGCCACGTCCGACGCACACCATCTGACGGCCCCCGACCCGGAGGGCCACGAGGCCGCCCGTGCCATCACCCTGGCGCTCGGCGATGCCGGGATCGGCGCGGACGAGGTCGATTACGTGAACGCCCACGGCACGTCCACGCCGCTGAACGACCGGTCGGAGACCGAGGCCCTGAAGTCGGCGCTCGGCAAGAGGGCGAACGAGATCCCGGTCTCGTCGACCAAGTCGGCGATCGGGCATCTCCTGGGCGCCGCCGGAGCGGTCGAGGCCGTTGCCACCGCGGGCGCGCTCGCCCGGGGCGTCGCCCCGCCGACGCTCGGCTACTCGGAGCCCGACGAGGGCCTCGACCTGGACTACGTCCCCAACGAGGCGCGCGCGATGGCGACCGCGTCCGGCAACGGCAGGCGGGTGGCGATCTCCAACTCGTTCGGCTTTGGCGGCCACAACGCGGTCCTCTGCATCGGCTCATGAATCCGGTGGCCACAGCCCCCCGGACCGAGGTCCCGGCCGAGCAGCGGCCCGACGTCCCGCGTGAGCGAGTCGAGTTGCTCTGCGATCCGGGCAGCTTCATGCCGCTGCGCAGCGGCGTCCTGTCGGATTCCGGCGGCGCCGCCGGCGACGGCGTGCTCGCGGGAGCCGGCTCGCTCTCGGGCCGGCCCGTCTACTGCTACGCGCAGGACCCGCGGCTGAAGGGCGGTTCGCTCGGCGCCTCGCACGCGGACTCGATCGTCCGCGTGATGCGCCTTGCCGGCGACGCCGGCGCCCCGATCGTGGGGTTCGTGGAGTCAGGCGGCGCGCGGCTCCAGGAGGGTCACGCTGCGCTCTCCGGATACGGCCGGATCTTCCGGGCCAGCGTCGAGCTCTCGCGCCAGGTGCCGCAGGTCTCCGTGGTCGCCGGCGTCTCCGCCGGCGGCGGGGCGTACTCGCCCGCACTGACCGATTTCGTCGTGATGACGGAGGAGGCCAGGATGTTCCTCACCGGCCCGCAGATCGTGCGCGAGGCGCTGGGCGAGGACGTCGGCATGGCCGAGCTCGGGGGCCCCGGCGTCCACGCCGCGAACGGCGTCTGCCAGCTCGTGGCCCCGGACGTTCCCGAGGCTGTCGTGCTGACGCAGGAGCTGCTCTCGTTCCTGCCGTCTCGGATTGGCACGCCGGTCCGGCGCACGGCGCCGCTCCCCCCGAACGGCGATGACCCCGCGGCCCCGGTTCCCATGGATCCCCGCCGGGTCTACGACGTGCGCGACGTGATCGCAGCAATCGCCGACTCCGGCCGGCTCCTGGAACTGGACGACCGCTGGGCGCGGAGCATGGTCACCGGCTTCGCCCGGATCGAGGGCCGCGCCGTCGGCGTCATCGCGAACCAGCCCCGCAGGCTGGGCGGGGTCATCGACGCCGAGGCGGCCGAGAAGGGCGCGCTGTTCGTCGATCGCTGCGACCGGTTCGGGATCCCGCTGCTGGTCCTCGTCGACACCCCCGGCTTCATGCCAGGCACGCGCCAGGAGGACGCCGGCGTGATCCGTTACGGAGCCCAGCTGCTGCGCGCGTTCGCGGCGGCGCGCGTCCCCAAGCTCACCGTCATCCTGCGCAAGGCGTACGGCGGCGCCGTGATCACGATGAACTCGCGCGGCCTCGGGGCCGACATGGTGTTCGCGTGGCCCGAAGCCGAGATCGGCATCATGGCCGCCCGCCAGGCCGTCGGGATCGTCGAACGCCGCACGATCGCCGCCGCGCCGGAGCCCGAGCTGGCGCGCGACGCCCTCGCCGAGGAATACGCGGGTGAGCATCTCACCGCGTCGACGGCGGCCGAGTCCGGTTTCGTCGATGAGGTCATCGAGCCGAGCGACACCCGCCGCCGGGTGGGCTGGGCGCTGGGCGCGCTCGAGGGAATGCGATGAGGGCGTACGTCGCTCTGGGCGACAGCTTCACGGCCGGGACCGGATCCGCGCCCGGCGAGGGCTGGGCGGACCGGGTCGCGGCGGCGCTCGCCGGCGGTCCCGGGGACTTCGCATACGAGAACCTCGCCGAGCACGGGGCCACCAGCGCCGACGTGCGCGCCCAGCTCGGCCGGGCTCTGCAGCTCGAGCCCGACCTCGTCACCGTGGTCTGCGGGACCAACGACCTCCTCTACGGGCGGCTCGACCCGCTCGCCTACTCGCGCAACCTGAGCGCCATCCTGGGTGGGCTCAAGCGGGCGCTTCCGACGGTCAGCATGGTCACTGCCACCGCTCCCGAGCGCTGGGATTTCCTGCCCCTCGGCCCCCGCACCCGTGCGCGATTGGAGGCGGGCCTCGTTCGGATGAATCACGCGACCCGCGCGCTCGCGGCGGCGCACGACGCGGCGGTGCTGGACGTTGCCGACCATCCCGGGCTGAGCCTTGCGGAGAACTTCGACGGCGACGGCCTGCACCCGTCGCCGCTGGGACACCGCCGCGCCGCCGAGGCGTTCGGCGAGCTGATCGCCCGGCGCTTTGAGATCCCTATTCATGAGGAGGCTCTGAGGTAAATGGAGGCATCCGACCTGAGTCCAGGCGCGCGGCTGACGGGCCGTGCCCGGACGATCACCGAGGCGGATCTGGTGTCGTTCGCCGCCCTGACCGGCGACTGGCACCCGCAGCACTCGGACGCCGAGTGGGCCGCGTCCAGCCGCTTCGGCGAGCGCATCGCACACGGGATGCTCGTGCTCTCGTACTCGATCGGGATGCTGGGGTTCGACCCGGAGCGCGTCGTCGCGCTTCGCGGCCTCGACTCCGTGACCTTCAAGCGGCCCGTGGCGATCGGCGAGACGATCCGCGTCGAGGCGGACGTTGAAGATGCGACGCCCCTCGACGATGCCCATGAGCTGGTGACCCTGCGCTGGCGCATCCTCGGCGCGGGCGACAAGCTCGCGGTGCGGGCGAGGGTTCAGGTCGTCCACCGGACCGCCGCCGAAGCTGCGAACGGCGCGAGTCCCGAGCCCGGACTGACGGTCACGGCGGACGGGCTCTATGGCGATCGTGTCCTGCTTTGACCCTCCTTCAGGACAAGCGCATCCTCATCACCGGCGTCGTCAACCGGCACTCGATCGCGTACTCGATCGCCGAACGCGCGCAGCAGGAGGGCGCCCAGGTGCTGCTGACCAGCTTCGGACGCGTGCGGCGGATGACCGAACGGGCCGCGAAGGGCCTGCCCGAGCCGCCCGACGTCCTGGAGCTCGACGTTGACTCCGAGGACGACCTCGCCGCCCTGACGGGCGAGCTGAGCGAGCGTTGGGGCGGGGTGGACGGCGTCGTCCACGCGATCGCCTTCGCGCCCGGCGACGCCCTCGGCGGCGACTTCATGGCGACCTCGCGCGAGAGTGCGCTGCGGGCGTTCGAGACCAGCGCCTTCTCGCTGAATGCGCTGGCGCAGGCGCTCGAGCCGCTGCTGGCGGAGCGGAACGGCAGCGGCGCCGGCGCGAGCGTCGTCGGCCTCGACTTTGACGCCTCGGTTGCGTGGCCGGCCTACGACTGGATGGGCGTGGCCAAGGCCGGGCTCGAGTCGGTGGCGCGCTATCTGGCCCGGGAGCTGGGGCCGCGCGGGGTGCGGGTGAACCTGGTGGCGGCCGGACCGGTGTCCACCCCGGCGGCGAGCGGCATCCCCGGGTTCGAGCAGCTGGCCGAGCACTGGGGCGAGACCGCTCCGCTCGGCTGGGACCGCCGCGACGCCTCGGGGGTCGCAGACGCCGCGCTGTTCCTCCTATCCGACCTGTCCCGCGCGGTCAGCGGCGAGATCCTGCACGTCGACGGCGGCGTCCACGCGGTCGCGGCGGTACCCGCCGCGTCCAGCTAAGCCGGGTCGGTCCGCGCCGACACCGCCCCCTCGAGCTCGTCGAGGGACGAGCTCAGATCCTCGATCGCCGAACTCAGTGCAGGCCGCGCCGCGGGCGGCGGCGTCTCTTCGGCAGGCTCCCCGCTCCGCTCCTCCGCGGAGCGCTCGCTCGCTTCGCGGGCCTCCGAGATCATCGCCTCGAGCTCGTCGCGGGGCAGGCCATAGGTGCCGCTTCCGTACCACTCCGCACGGCGTGTCCCGAGCGTGCGCTCGAGCGCGTCTTGGAAGTCGGCCGAACGGGGGTCGACCCCCAGCTCCCGCGCCAGGTCCTCGCGAGTGGCCACGCCGACCTCCCCGAGCCGGCTCGAGATCCGCTCCGAGAGGGCGAGCGAACGGTCGCGCTCGCCGCCCATCGAGCCGGCGATGCCCGCCACGGCGCCCAGGGCTTCCGATCCCTGCCGCGCGAAGAAGCTGACCATGCCGGTCAGGGCCCGGAACTCCGACCGCTGGGCCAGGCCGCCCGCCGCCACCTGTCCCGCCCCCGCCAGCGATTGCGCACCCGGGATGTTTCCCGCCAGGGACGCCGCCACCTGGCCGACGCTGTGGCGCACCTCCTCGACCTGCTTGGCCACCGCGGCCCGGTCCTCGGCCGGCAGGCGCAGCGCTGTCTCGATCGCGCGCTGCGCGTTGCGGATCAAAACCAGGGCGTTGATCGCCAGATCCAGATTCGAAGACGCCACAAGCCGCAGAGTAGACCGGACTTGACTTCAAGTGCACTTGAGATTGCATCATGTGAACCGCAACCTGAAATCGGACCGGAGGTGCGCCCCGATGACCACGGCGATGACCGACACCCACACGCTGATCGCAGGCCTGCACGCCTCGTCGCCGCAGGCCCTCCCCTTTGACCGGTCCGTCGCGGCGCGCGCCTTCCTGCTCGAGCGTGAGGCGGGCAACGTCCTGATCTACTCGAACGGCGAGCTCAGCCGCGACGTCCCTGCGTTCGAGGCGCTGGGGGGAATCGCGCGCCAGTACCTGAACCACTGGCACGAGTCCCTGTTCGGCGGCCTGCCCGGCACCGGGCTCGAGGCGCCCCTGTTCGTCCACCGCGACGACGCGGAGCGGACCGAGCAGCGGCTCCAGGTGCGCGGGACCTTCTCGCGCCGCCACGGCTTCGGACCGGATCTCGAGGTGATCCCCACCCCCGGCCACACGCCGGGAGCGACCGCGTACCTCTGGAACACCGGCGAGCATCGCCTGCTGTTCACCGGCGACACCCTCTACCTGCGCGAAGGCGAGTGGCGCGCCGCGGTGCTGGACTCGAGCGACCGAAACCGCTACATCGAGAGCCTGGAGCTGCTGCGCGGCCTCGACTTCGACGTGCTCGTGCCGTGGGCGGCGAGCGCCGGCAGGCCCTATTACATGATGCTCGACGAGGGTGAGGGCGCCGAGCGGATCGGCGCTGTGTTGCGGCGCGTCCGGGAGGGCGCGGACGGCTGAAGGCGCTCGTTCCGTGCGTCCCTCAGAGCTCAGGCCGTGGTCGGTCGTCCCCCCGGCCGGGTTTGGCTGGGTAGGGCGTGTGTGGTGTTGGCGGTTGCCGATGACGCCTGGGTAAGAGCTGCGTGGGTGGTACTCGCGCGGGTTTCGTATCGGGGTGGTTGACCTTGTTCTCGCTATGCGAGAGGAACGTCGACCACCCCCCGGCCCAAGGCACGCGGACGAGCGACCAGGACGGCGCGCCCTGCAGCCTCCCTCTCCATTATCGATAGCCCGGGCGGCGGCGCCGCGAACGCCCGCGGCAGACCGACCACGCCGGCGCTAGTCCAGCCGTGTCAGGAAATCAGCGACGATCGGCGCGGCGACCTCACCGCCCGAGGTCCCGTCCTCGACGATCACCGCAACCGCCACGTCCTCGCGCGCGGCGATGAACCAGGCGTGGGTCGGCGGTGGGTCGCCGGAGCCGTACTCGGCCGTGCCCGACTTTCCGATCGGCTCGCCGAGCACGCTCGCCAGCGCCGTCCCGGTGCCGGTCGTCACCACCGAGCGCATCAGAAGCCTGAGGGTCTCGGCATCGTCGGCCGGCAGAGGCTCGGCTTCGCCGGTTTCGTCGTCGGCCACCAGCCGCGGCTCGTGCCAGGTCCCGTCCTGCACGGCCGCCGCCGCGCCGGCCATCGCGAGGGGGCTGGCCAGAATCCGCGCCTGGCCGATCATCGCGGCTGCCTGCTCGACCTCGTCGCGGCTGCGAGGAACATCGCCGCTGAACGCCTCCACCGGCAGGTAGCCGAGATCCGTCCCGAAGCCGAAGTAGGTCTGGGCCGTTTGGCGGAGCGAGTCCGGCTCGAGACGGTCCGCCAGCGAGACGAAGGCCGTGTTGCACGACTGCGCGAAGTCCGTCGAAAACGGGACCGCGCCCGCCGCGGAGCCTTCGAAGTTCACGAACTCGCGCCCACCGGCCACGATCGTCTCCGGACAGTCCACGATCTCCTCGGGATCGAGGCCGGCTTCGAGAAGGGCCGTGGTCGTGATCACCTTGAAGGTCGAACCCGGCGGGTACTGCCCCGCCATCGCCCGGTTGAATCCGTCGTCGGTCGGGCGGTTGGCCACCGCGAGGATGTCGCCTGTCGATGGCTCGATCGCCACCAGGCCGACCTTGCCGTCGATGTCGCCCAGTGCCTTCTCGGCCGCGTCCTGCACCTCGAGGTCGAGCGTCGTCTCCAGCGGCTCGCCGTCGACGGCGTCGGTTCCCTCGATCGTCTCGACGACGTCGCCCTTGGCGTTGCGGATCACCACCGCGCGCGCCGGCGTCCCCGCCAGCTGCTCCTCGAACTCGGCCTGGAGGCCGCCCTGCCCGATGACGTCGTCCAGGTCCACCTCGCCGTCTGATTCCTCGATCTGCTCCTCGGTCGCCGGGCCGACGTTGCCCAGCAGCACGCGCGCGAAATCGCGGTTCGGCGCCAGCGGGAGCTCGCGCTCGCCGAATTCGGTGCCGGGGATCGCGCTCAGCTGCTGCTCGACCGCGTCGAACTCGGACTGGCGCAGGGTGATCGCCGGGACGAAGTTGCCGGGGTCCGCTGCGGCGTCGATCGCGGCTTGGAACGTCTCTGCGTCGGCCTCCGTCAGCTCGGCGATCTCGGCCACCGCAGCTTCCGGATCGTCCAGCTCCTCGGGGATCACGCCCACCTCGACGACGGGTTGGACCGAGACGAGCTCGCGACCTTCGCGATCGAGGATCGGAGCGCGCGGCGGCGGCTCCTCCGTCGTACCGAGGCGCTCATCGCCCTGGAGATCGGGGTGGACGACGCGCTCGCTCCAGGCGATGCGCCACTCGTCGCCGTCGAGGTTCAGCCGCAGCGCGTCGTTCGTGTATTCGAACTCGCCGATGTCGGGCACGGACCAGGTCATGACCGCTGCCGCCTCGGCCTGGTCGCCCTCCTCGGCCACCGAATCGATCGAAGCGTTCAGCGATGCACCGTCCAGGCCGTCCAAGTTCGCCTCCAGGGCCTGGGCAACGACCTCGGGGTCGCCGTCCGTGAGCTCGGCGGCGGTCTCGTAGTCCTGCGCCTCATACGCGGCGAGGAACAGCTCGACGGTGTTCTCGGCCTTGGCGTCGTTCAGCGCGTTGGCCACGATGAGCACGATCACCGCGAGTACCGCGACGATGGCAGCCACCGCCGCCTGGGCCGTTCGATCCAGCTGTCGCAGCCTTTCCACGCGAAAGGAGCTTGGCAACCCCCGAGCGCATTCGTTGCACGTTTGACTTCAACCGCACTGCACGGTGCACGATCCGAGCGTGGGACACGCGTACCGCAACCGGCGCGCGGTCGCCGGCCCTGGTCTACGCTCGCCGCGATGGGACTAGGGGTTCGCAAGGGCGGAGTGCCCGGAGCGCTGGCGCTGCTTGCCCTTGGAGGGGCCGCGCTCGGCCTGCTGGCGGCGGGTCCAACCGGGATGGCGGACGCGGCGCCGAAGAAATTGACCCGGTACTCGATCGTCCACGGCTGCTTCGCGCTGAAGCCGGCGGCAGGGGGGAGCCTCATCGCCCAGACCGGAGCGGGCTACACCGCCACGGCTCCGCGCATCGGTGCGGCGGAGCCGTTCCGGATGCAGGCCACGGACCTCGGCATCTACCTGTTCTACGGCCCGGCGCACGACTTCATGGGCCTTTCGAACGGTGGCGCCGTGATCGTCGAGACGGCACCCAGTTCCCGTGCGGAGTGGACCGTGACGGGCGGCGGCGGGTCGTTCCGGATCACCAACGCGCCCTTGGGCCGGGCGCTGGCGATGGACGATGCGGGCAACGTCGTCTCGGTGCCGGCCGGCGAGGGTGAGGCGTTCAGGCTGGTGCGCGCGACGGACTGCGCCAAGTACCCGGAGGCCCAGCTCAACGTGCAGGGCGAGCCGACCGCGGGCTCGCCTCCGTACGGCGAGGTGAAGGGTCTGCTCGAGGGCCACATGCACGGGATGGCGTTCGAGTTCCTGGGCGGGAAGGCGCACTGCGGCCGCCCGTGGCACCGCTACGGGGCGCCGTACGCGCTCCGGGACTGCGCGGACCACGAGCTCGGCAACGGCTGCGCGGCCATCCTCGAGAACGTCCTCTACGGCAACCCGGCGCGCTGCCACGACCCCGTGGGCTGGCCGACGTTCAACGACTGGCCGCACCCCCAGTCGCTCACCCATGAGTCGCTCTACTACCGCTGGCTGGAGCGCGCCTGGCGCGGGGGCCTCCGGATCTTCGTGAACCTCTTCGTCGAGAACCGGGTCCTCTGCGACGTCTATCCGTTCAAGCAGAACTCCTGCAACGAGATGGACAGCGTCCTGCTCCAGGCGAAGCGGATCCGCGAGCTCGAGGACTACATCGACGCGCAGTCCGGGGGCCCCGGAAAGGGCTGGTTCCGGATCGTCCGCAACCCGTTCCAGGCCAGGCGCGTGATCAACAGCGGCAAGCTCGCCGTGGTGCAGGGGATGGAGGTGTCGGAGCCGTTCAACTGCCGCCTGGTGCCGATCAACCGGCCGGCGCCCGCCTGTACGCCCGAGGGCATCAGCTCCTGGATGGACAGGCTCGATCAGCTGGGGATACGCCAGCTCGAGATCACGAACAAGTTCGACAACGCGCTCACCGGCGTCGCGGGAGATGGCGGTGCCCTCGGGGTCGTGATCAACGGCGGCCAGTTCCTGACCAGCGGCAGCTTCTGGGCACTGGGCGACTGCGAGGACCCGCACTACCACGACAACACCCCGGCCACCGGCGGCGCCCCGATCTCCCAGGACCAGATCTTCGGCAACGGGCTCGACGAGCTGGCCGGCCTGCCGACCGTCTTGCCGATCTATGAGGGCCAGGAGAACTGCAACGCCCGCGGGCTCTCCGACCTCGGCCGGTATGCGATCGACCGGATCGCCGACCACCGGATGATCTTCGACCCGGACCACATGAGCGTCCGCGGGCGAAACCAGGCGCTGACGAAGCTCGAGGGGATGGACTATCCGGGGATGTTCTCTTCGCACAGCTGGTCCACGGACGACGCGCTGCCGCGGATCTACAAGCTCGGCGGGGTGGTCACCCCCTACGCGGGCAACGCCGAGAGCTTCGTCCACAAGTGGGAGCACCTGCGAACCGTGCGCGAGGAGCTCGGAAGGCAGTACTACGGGGTCGGCTACGGTGCGGACGCCAACGGTTTCGGCTCGCAGGGCAACCCGCGGCCGAGCGCCGCCCAGAACCCGCTCGCCTACCCGTTCAAGTCGTTCGACGGCCGGGTGACGCTCGACCGGCAGGTCTCGGGCGAGCGCGTCTTCGACCTGAACACCGACGGCGTCGCCCACTACGGCCTCTACCCGGACTGGGTCGCGGACCTGCGCCTCATCGCGGGCGACGAGATCATCCGCGACATGGGCCGCGGCGCCGAGGCCTACCTGCAGATGTGGGAGCGGACGTACGGCGTGCCCGAGGTCAGCTGCGGCGGCTGGGATGAGGGGAAGCTCACCGCGAGGGGCATCGGCTCGCAGCTTCGGATCGGGGAGCGCTACCAGCGGGTCCTCCACCGCGCAGGGCAGCCGGTGAAGCGCAAGCGGATCTGGCGCTGGTGCGCCACGGGAGGCCACGAGGTCGCCGCCGGCTTCACGCGTGGCCGCGTCGACTTCGTGCTGAGCGACCTCCGCCGGCACCGCCCGGGAGGCCTCGGTGGAGCGGACGAGGTTGCGGACGGCGTCTGGGCCGAGGGCACGAAGGTGTATCTGGCACGCGGGAGGCGCGTGACGCATGCAGGTGCCGCGTCCGCCGCGCTGCTCGCCGACCCGGCCCGTCTCGCGCGCAAGCTGAACCACGCCGCGCGCTGACGCGCGGCGCCAGGACGCCGGAACCCACCTCCCGCGCCAGGGGACTGGCATCCTTCGGCGCACGTGGCGCCGACGGTCAGACGCAGCCAGGACGGGGAGTCCTACAGGGCCAGCTTTCTGGAGCTCTTCTACGACCTCGTGTTCGTCTTCGCGATCACGCAGGTGTCCCACTACCTGGGCGATCACCTCACCTGGGCGGGCGCGGGCGAAGCGGCGCTGATCCTCCTCGTCGTCTGGTGGTCCTGGCAGTTCACGACCTGGGCGACTAACGAGCTCGACCCGGACGTGCTCCTGGTGCGACTGCTGATGATTGGCCTGATGCTCGCGAGCCTCCTGATGTCGATCGCGATCCCCGAGGCGTTCGGCGACAAGGGCCTCCTGTTCGCGGGCGCATACGTCGCGATCCAGGTCGGGCGCACAGCGTTCCTGGCGTTCATGGCGGGCGAGCGCGGGAGCCTCGAGCGCCGCCGCGCGGAGAACATCCTCGTCTGGTTCTGCACCTCGGGCCTGTTCTGGATCGCGGGCGGCCTGGCGGACGATGACGCCCGGATCGTGCTCTGGCTGGTGGCCCTCGCGATCGACTACGGCGGGCCAATGGTCACCTACTGGGTCCCCCGGGTCAGCGGGATCACAATGCATTCGTGGACGCTCGGCACGGAGCACTTCACCGAGCGCTTCGGCCTGTTCGTGATCATCGCCCTGGGCGAGACGATCGTGATCACGGGCGCGACCACGTCCGAGCTCGACGTGATCGACACGACGACGATCGCGGCGTTCTCGCTTGCGTTCCTGGGCACGGCCGCTCTCTGGTGGCTCTACTTCTCGTCGATCCAGGGGCGCAGCGAGGAGGCCCTCGCACGCGCAACGGAATCGATCGTCGTGGCACGGGACCTCTACACGTACGGCCACGCCCTCCTGGTGGCCGGGATCATCGTCACCGCGGTGGGGGACGAACTGGTGATCGCCGACCCCGAGGACGAGCTTCCGACCGCGGAGCTGCTGCCGGTGGTCGCCGGCCCGGCGCTCTATTTGCTTGCGCAGGCGTTCTTCCGGTTTCGCATCACCGGCCAGCTGAGCGCTCGACGGCTGGGAGGCGTCGCCGCGCTGGCGGTCGTCTGGCTCGTCGCCGGCAACCTTCCCGCGCTCGCGGTTGCGGCGCTGGTGGTCGCGGTCCTCGTCGCGCTCTGTGTCGCCGACTACATCGCGTTGCGCGCCCGGGGGCCGAACGTGAGGATCGAGGACGTATGGAACCTCGAGTGAGGGCGGCCGTGAGCGAGGACGGCCCGGCCCTCCTGGCGCTCGATGCAGCGACCTGGTCCCCGGACGTGACGCCGGCGCCGGAGCCCGGCCGTGACGCTCCGTTTTTCAAGGACGGCGATCGGCCCGAGGACGTGCTGGTCGCGGAAGTGGGAGGACGGCCGGTCGGCTACATCCAGCTGCATCCCGCGACGAAGCTGGCGTCCAACGCGCATGTCCTCCAGATCCGCGGCCTCGCGGTCGATCCGAGCGAACAGGGCCGTGGCGTCGGTCGTTCATTGGTCGAGCGAGCGATCGCCGAGGCAAGGCGGCGCGGGGCTCGCCGGCTGACGCTGCGCGTGCTGGCACCGAACGCCGCCGCGCGCGCGGCGTACGAGGCAAGCGGATTCCAGGTCGAGGGCGTCCTGCGCGGGGAGTTCCGGCTGGGCGATCGCTACGTCGACGACGTGGTGATGGCCATCGATCTCACGTCTTCCTAGAGCGCGCCTTCGATGGCCGGCTGCGGCGCCGCTCCGGGCTCGTGGGCGCTCGCGCGGCCCCGCTCGAACAGCAGCGCGGTCACGATCGCCCCGGCCGCCAGGATGCCCGCGGCCCACCAGAACGCCACCGTGTAGCCGTGCACCGCAGCCTCGGCTGCGACCAGCTGCGCCGGGGTTCCGGCCGGGGCCGCGAACGCGCTCACCGCATCGGCGAACAGGGTGCTGAGAAGCGCCGTGCCAACCGAGCCGCCGATCTGCTGGGCGGTGTTGACCGTCGCCGAGGCGACGCCGGCGTCGGCCGGAGCGACGCCGCTGGTGGCGGTCGCCATCGACGGGGCCATGATCAGGCCGAACCCGGCGCCCATGACCAGCAGGCCGGGCAGCACCGCGCCCGCGTAGCTCGAGTCGACCTCGATGCCGGTGAAGTAGACAAGGCCGATGGCGGCAAGAGCCAGGCCGGTCGGGACCAGCGGCCTGGGGCCGACGCGGGGGAGGAGCCGCGTCGACGCGGTGGTGGCGAACGCCATGATCGCCGCCACCATGGGCAGGAACGCCAGGCCGGTCTCGATCGGCGAGAAGCCCAGGTTCTGCTGCAGGTAGTACGTCAGGAACAGGAAGGTGCCGAACATCGCGATCGAGGCGATGCCGACCGCGAGGAAGGACGCGCCGCGGTTGCGGTCGGCGACGATGCGCAGCGGCAGCAGCGGGTTCGCGACGCGGCGCTGGATCTCGACGAACGCTCCGAGCGCAAGGACCCCGAAGACGAGCATCGCGACGGTCAGCGGCGCGCCCCAGCCGTCCATCTCGGCGTTGGCGAACCCGTACACCAGGGCGAACAGCCCTGCCGTGGCGACGAGGACGCCCGGCACGTCGATCCGCGGGCGCGCGGCTGGCCGCATGTTTACGAGGAGGCGCCCGGCGGCGATCGCAGCGGGGATCGCGAACCCCAGGTTCACGTACATGGTCCAGCGCCAGGTGAGGAGCTCGGTGAGAACGCCGCCCAGCAGCAGGCCGACGGCGGCGCCGGAGCCGGCGATCGCCCCATAGATCCCGAACGCCTTCGCCCGCTCGCCAGGATCGGTGAACGTGGTCGTGACGATCGAAAGGGCCGCGGGCGCGAGGAGCGCCGCGAACGCACCCTGGAGGGCGCGAGCGCCGATCAGGACCTCGAACGACGGCGCGGCGCCGCCCACCGCGGAGGCGCCCGCGAATCCGGCGAGGCCGGCGATCAACGTCCACTTGCGACCGATCAGGTCGCTGATGCGGCCGCCGAGCAAGAGCAGGGAGCCAAACGCCAGGGCATAGGCCGTGATCACCCATTGACGCGAGTCGTCGGAGAACCCGAGGTCCGTCTGGGCCGACGGGAGCGCGATGTTCACGATCGTGACGTCGAGGACCACCATCAGCTGCGCGAGAGCGATCACGCCCAGGATCAGCCAGCGTCGGTCGTGGTGGGGATCGGACTTGGTGCCTGCTTGCATCGCGCTACCTCGATCGTAAGTGGAGGGAATTTCTCAACTTCCCGACCACCGTAGCACGTAACCGGAGGAATTCCCTCCGATTATCCGTACAATCGTCACAGATGGCCAACGAGGCGACATCCGAGCGCCCGCTCCGAGCCGACGCGGAGCGCAACCGCCTGCGGATCCTCGATGCCGCGGCCGACGTGTGCGCGGAACGCGGGCTTCAGGTCAGCCTGGACGAGGTCGCCGAGCGGGCCGGCGTCGGGGTCGGGACCGTGTACCGGCGCTTCCCGAACCGCGAGGCGCTGATCGACGAGCTCTTCCGGACGCGGGTCGAGGAGTTCCTGGCGATGGTGGATGCCGCGGCTGCCGACCCCGACCCGTGGAGGGGCCTCACCAGGTTCATCGAGGAGGGCGCCGAGTTCCACGGCCGAAACCGCGCCCTCAAGGAGCTGATGTTCAGCGCCCCCGGAGGCAGGGAGTGGGTCGACAATGTGCGCGCGTCGGTGCGCCCGAAGGTCGAGCGCGTTGTGGCCGCGGCCAAGGAGCAGGGCAAGCTGCGGGACGACCTCGACACACTCGACGTGCCCCTGATCGAGCTGATGCTTGCCGCCGCCATCGAGTTCACGAGGGAGACGCCGGAAGACTCGTGGCGGCGGCTACTCGGGATCGTGATCGACGGCCTCAAGGCGGGCCGCCGGGCTCCCGATCCGCTGACGGCGGAGCCGCTCGACCAGGACGCGCTGCTGCAGGCGATGGCCCGCTCGGGCCACTGACGACCTACGCCGCCAAGCGGTAGTCCGCGGGGTCGAGCCGCCGCGTCCGGCGCCGGTACTCGAGCCACGACCCCGGCCAGTTGTTCGTCTGCCGCCCGCTGTGCACGTACCAGGAGCTGCAGCCACCGTTCACCCAGATCGTCCGCCGGTTGCGGCGATCGAGCTCCTCGCGCCAGGCCGCCTGCGTCTCCGGCTTGAGGTCGATCCAACGCAGGTTCCGGGCGCGGAGGCGCCCTACCGCGTCCATGATGTAGCGGAAGGCGCACTCGAGCGCGTACGGCCCCGACCCCGAGCCGTGGTTCGTGTTCGGCCCGTAGAGGATGAACAGGTTCGGGAAGCCGGAGACCGTGATCCCGAGGAAGGCCTCGGGACGGTCCCCCCAGACGCTGCCGATCTCCCTGCCCTCCGGCCCGTAGATGTCGAGCGGACTCGTGAAGCGGGCCGTCTCGAAGCCGGTGCCCCAGATGATCGTGTCCGTGGGGCGCTCGACGCCGTCCGGGCCGACCACGCCGGACGCGGTCACCCGCTGAGCCGGGCCGCCGAGGAGCTCGACGCTCACGCGTCGGAGCATCGCGTACCACTCATTCGAGAACAGGACGCGCTTGCACCCGATCTCATAGTCCGGCGTTGCGAGCGCGCGCAGCTCGGGATCGGGGAGCTCGCGGTTGCGATAGGCGTCGGCGAGTGCCGCCAACGGCCTCAGGACCCAGTGGTTGCCAGTGAACCCGTAGGTCCCGACCTCGAACAAGGCGAACAGGCCGAGGCGAGAGGCCGCGACCCGCGCCGGGAAGCGCTCGAAGATCCGACGCTCCCACTCGGGGTAGGTGCGGTCGACCTTCGGCACGATCCACGGGGCGGAGCGCTGATAGATCGTGAGCTCGCCCGCGAGCTCGGCGACGCGCGGCACGAACTGGATCGCCGAGGCGCCGGTTCCGAACACTGCTACCCGCTCGCCGGTGAGGTCGTGCGAGTGGTCCCACTCGGCGGAGTGGAAGACCTTGCCGGCGAAGTCGTCGAGCCCCTCGACCTGCGGCGTCGCGGGCCGCGTGAGCTGTCCGCAGGCGGTGACGAGGAGGTCGAACTCGTGGCTCTCGCCATCGCCCGTCTTGAGCGTCCAACGGCCTGCGCCGGGGTTGAAGCGAGCCTCGGTCGCCTCGGTGTTGAGGCGCAGGTGTTGGCGGATGCCGAACCGGTCCGTCACCTCCTCCAGGTATTCGAGGATCTCCGGCTGCGGCGCGTACCGGCGCGACCAGTTGTGGCCCGGCGCGAACGAGAAGGAGTAGAGGTGGGAGGGGACGTCGCAGGCGGCGCCGGGATATGTGTTGGCGCGCCAGACGCCCCCGACCGTGTCCCCACGCTCGAAGATCGTGAAGTCCTCGATGCCCTCGCGGCGCAGGCTGATCCCCATGCCGACGCCGCCGAACCCGGCGCCGACCACGCCGACGCTGATCCGGCGGTTGGAGCCGTTATCGCTCACGTCCCGATCGTCAGGTCCATTGACGCAGCCTACGCCCGCCGCGGCGCCCGCGAGTAGGCTGCCGCGCCATGTCTGATGGAAAGCTGGCGGGTCGCACCGTCGTCATGTCGGGCGGGAGCCGTGGGATCGGCCTCGCGATCGCGAAGCGGATCGCCGCCGACGGCGCGAACGTCGCACTGATCGCCAAGACGGCGGAGCCGCATCCCAAGCTGCCCGGGACCGTGTTCACGGCGGCGGAGGAGATCGAGGGGGTTGGCGGCACCGCGCTCCCGATCGTCGGCGACGTTCGCGATGCGGACCAGGTGGCCGCGGCGGTCGAGCAGACGGTCGCGAAGTTCGGCGGGCTCGACATCGTCGTCAACAACGCGTCGGCGATCAATCTGGCGCCGATGGCGCAGCTCGACGTGAAGCGCTACGACCTCATGCAGCAGATCAACTCGCGCGGCACGTTCGTGCTCACCAAGGCGGCGCTCGAGCACCTGCGCGCCTCGGAGCACGCCCACGTCCTGACGCTCTCGCCGCCGCTCTCCGCCGACCCGAAGTGGCTCAAGAACAACTCGGCCTACACGCTCTCGAAGATGGGGATGACGATGCTCACCCTCGGGCTCGCGGCCGACGAGGCGGACAATGGCATCGGTGCCAACTGCCTGTGGCCGCGGACGATCATCGCCACCGCCGCGGTGCAGAACCTGCTGGGCGGGGATGAGGCGATGGCGCGTGCCCGCACGGCTGACATCTACGCCGACGCCGCGTACGAGATCCTCGGACGCGACCCCCGCGAGTGCACCGGCAACGCGTACATCGACGACGAGGTGCTGGCGGAGGCGGGCGTCACGGACTTCTCGAAGTACGCGGCGCCTGATGCCGAGCTCGCGCTGGATCTCTTCGTTGACGACTGGGGCCCGAGCGCCTAGACGGCCTCGATCAGGTCGGCTGCGCGTCTCGTGCCCGGGCCCGCCTGAAGGCGAGCGGCGATCGCGGCGAGCCGCGCCTTCATGCCGGCGTCCCCCAAGAGACGGTCGATCGCGGCCCGGCAGCTCATCGGGAGCATGGTCGTAGGTGTCGAGCCGGACCCCGAACCCGGTCTCGTGGACCCGCTGCGCGTTGTCGTGCTGGTCCCAGAAGACGGGCAGCACCACCATCGGCTTGCCGAAGTGGAAGCACTCGGTGACCGTGTTGTTGCCCCCCGTGGGTGATCACGAGGTCGACGCCGGGCAGGATCGAGGCCTGGGGCAGGAACTCCGCCCCGGCCATGTTGCTCGCCAGCTCGAGGTGATCGTGCTGAACTCGAGGTCCGGCAGCGGTGGAGCGCCCCGCTCCCGACAGAAGGCGTCGAAGTCCGCGTGCAGGGCTCCGTGGGTGCGCCGGTACTCGTCCCGGAAGTCCTGCCAGCGCGTGCGGTCGTCCGCGGGGTAGCCGGAGAACGCGGGCGGCACGTCCGGATCCTTGAGCTCGGCCGGATTGCAGGAGACGATTCGGACCCACGTCCGGCCTGAGGCGGGGACCGCCGGGAAGGCGACGACGTTGTCCTCGACGATGACGTCGGGGTCGACTTCGCCGAGGATCTCCTCGAGACGTTCGTCGACGTACTTCGCCCCGTCCACGAGCGCGGCGAAGGTCGGCTGTATGAAGCCCGCGAGCTGATCGAGCGTGGGCTTGCGGAATGTGGGCGCCGTGTCCCGGATGTAGTCCTTCCAGAACTGTCCCGGGTCCTCGTCGGCTTCGGCCGGCGGTGTCAGGCGCATCAGCCGCTCCTCGAAGCCCTTCTCGGCCAGGGCGCCGGCGAACGACTCCTCGATGACGAAGACGACGCGGTGACCGCGCCGCCGCAACACGTCGCCGATCCCGACGCAGTTGTTGGTCGGGCCGTACGCCCCTTCGGGGAAGAGCAGGACCGTCCGTGCCACGCGCGCATCGTACGGGTGGCGGGGCTGCGCGCCGATCTCACGGCGAAGCCCTGGATGACCTCGTTTCGGCGGCAGGCCGGCGGGTAGCGCAAGAGGGGCTAACCGATCTCGAGGTGATGAAATGAAGCTCCCGTTCCAGTCCAAGCCCAGGTCCCTGGCGGACCACGCCCAGGCCGCTGCAGGCGACGCGGTCGACTTCGCCCGCTCGATACCCGAGCGGCTCGAGGGCGGTCGTGAGCGGGCGCTGGCGGTCGCCGGCGCTGCCGCCGGCGTCGCCGCGGGCCTGGCGTTCTGGCGATCGCGTTCGGACAACGAGCCGTCGGTGCACGATGACCCCGCGCAGATGCCGACGCCTTGGAAGACCGCCCCGCCGGCCAACGGCGGATCGGCGGCGAAGAAGCCGGCGGCATCGGCGGAGACGAAGAAGCCGGTGACCTCCAGCAAGGACGCCGCGGACAGCGCCGCGGGCTCGCGCAGCAAGTAGCTCGCCAGCGGCGGGGAGGGGACGGGGAGGAGGGCCGCCCCCCTCCCCGCCGCGCCCTCCTGAAATGAAAATCCTCGCCGCGAAGCGCGTCCGCAAGCGCCACTGCCCAGGGGCGAGCGATTTGTCATTTCAGGAGATAGCGGCGGGGCGGGGGGCGGCCCTCCTCCCCGTCCCACTCGCTACGGGTTGCGCTCGCCGTGACGGATCGCTTCGGCGATCTCGTCGTCGCGCTCCGAGTAGCGGTCGAAGAACGGGTTCACCACGCCGCGAAGCGCGGACCATGCGCCCCACCAGCGCGGCGCGATCATGCGCGGTGCCCGGCGCTCGATCCCGTTGACGATCGTCGCCCCGGCGACCTCCGGGGTGAGGCGTTTGGTGAGCCAGCGCGGGAACGCGGCCTCGACCCGCTGGGCCACGGGGTCGGCGAACGCCGCGCGGACCATGTCGGTGTCGATGAAGCCGAAGTACGCCACGCCCGCGCTGGCGCCGTGCGGTGCGAGCTCGACCCGGAGCGCCCGGCCCAGCTGCTCGACGCCGGCCTTCGCCATCGCGTACGGCGCGGCCATCATCCCGTTGACGAAGGCGTAGACCGATGCGACGACGACCACGTGGCCCTGTCGCTCGATCACCTGTGGGAGCGCCGGGCGGACCGTGCGCCAGACCCCGTAGAGGTCGACGTCGATCACCCGCTCGAACTCCTCGGTGCCGATCACGCTCATCGGCCGGGGCTTGGGGGCGATCCCCGCGTTGGCGACGACCACGTCCAGGCCGCCGAGCCGCTCCACCACCTCGCTGACAGCCAGCTCCATCGCCCGGCCGTCGGTCACGTCCCCGTCCAGGGCCAGCGTCCGTTCGCCGATCGCGTCGGCGGCCGACTCGGCGTCAGCCCGCTCGAGGTCGAGCACCGCGACGCTCGCGCCTCTCTCGTGCATCTGGCGGGCCGTCTCGTAGCCGATCCCCTTGGCGGCCCCGGTGACGAGCGCGACCTTGCCGGCGACCGAGTACGTGGCGTTCACGGGCGTGATCCTAGGCATAGGGTGGGTACGAGGGGCAGTGAGCGAGATTCGAAGGAGAAGACATGGCTCAGACAGCACGCGATGTGATGACTTCCGATTGCGAGTGCATCGGCGAGAAAGAAACCGTTCAGGACGCGGCGAAGAAGCTCAAGGAGCTGGACGTTGGCTCGATGCCGATCTGCGGCGAGGACGACCGCCTGAAGGGGATGCTGACCGACCGCGACATAGTTGTGAAGGTCATCGCGGAGGGTCAGGATCCCGCTGCGACGACCGCGGGTCAGCTCGGCGAGGGCAAGCCGGTGACCATCGGCGCTGATGACTCGATCGACGAGGCGTTGCGGACGATGGCGGAGCACAAGGTCCGGCGCCTGCCTGTGATCGACGGCCACCAGCTTGTCGGGATTGTCGCGCAGGCGGACATCGCCCGGAACGTCGAGGAGCATCAGGTCGGCGATCTCGTGGAGTCGATCTCCACCTGATTGCCGCAGCGATCCTTGACGTCGACGGCACGCTCGTCGACAGCAACTATCAGCACGCGATCGCCTGGGACCGCGCTCTGCGAGAGCACGGTGCCTCCGCGCCGCTGTGGCGCATTCACCGGCACATCGGCGTCGGCGGCGACCAGATGGTCGCGCGCGTGGCCGGCGACGACGCCGAGCAGCGGGTCGGCGATGCGGTGCGGGAGGCCGAGGGCGAGCGCTACGCGGAGCTCCTGCCCGAAGTTCGCGTGTTCCCGGGCGCCCGCGACTTCCTCGTGGACCTGCACCGCCGCGGGGTCGCGGTGGTGCTGGCGTCGTCGGCCAAGCAGGCGGAGGTTGACGTTTACGTCGATTTGCTGGGCGCGCGCGAGTTCGCCGACTGGACGACCGCGGCCGACGTGGAGCGGACCAAGCCCGCCCCCGACCTGGTCGAGGCCGCGCTGGACCGCGCCGAGACCAGGGACGCGCTCGTGATCGGCGATACGACCTGGGACGTGGTGGCCGCGAGGCGGGCCGGAGTTCCTGCGATCGGCGTGCTGAGTGGAGGGTTCGCGGAGGCAGAGTTGAGTGAAGCGGGCGCGATCGAGGTATACGAGTCCGTCATGGACCTTCACGGGCGGATCGACGAGAGCGCGCTGAGCGGATGAGCGTCATCCTCGCCGAGGGCCTGCGCCTGCGCTCGGGCCGCTACGAGCTCGAGCGCCGGCTGGGGGCGGGGGCAGCTGCCAGCGTGTGGCTCGCGACCGACACGCTGCTGGAGCGTCCGGTGGCGGTCAAGGTCCTGTCCGAGGGCCTGGTCGAGGACCGGGCCTGGTTCGCCCGGTTTCGGCGGGAGGCGCGGATCGCGGCGTCGCTGCAGCATCCCAACCTGGTCTCGATCTACGACTTCAACGCTGACGTGGAGCGCCCATATCTGGTGATGGCGTACCTGTCCGGCGGCTCGCTTCAGGACCGGATCGACTCCGGCGGCAAGCCCGACGCCGAGCGCCTGGCCGCCGACGTGCTCAGCGCGCTCGCGCACATCCACTCCGCCGGCATCATCCACCGCGACGTCAAGCCGGGGAACGTGCTGCTCGACCGCGATGGCCGCGCCTGCCTGACGGACTTCGGAGTTGCCCGCCCGCAGGACGCGACGTCCATCACGCAGACCGGCCAGATCCCCGGCACCGCCCGTTACATGGCCCCCGAGCTCTGGCGCGGCGAGCAGGCGACCGAGCGGAGCGACCTGTTCGCGTGCGGCGTCGTGCTCTCGCAGTGCCTGGGCGACGAGAGCCCGGCCCGCCTGATCGGGCTCACCGAGCGCCTGAGCGCCGAGAACCCCGAGCTGCGACCGGAGTCGGCGGTGGCTGCGCTCGCCATGCTCAACGCCGGACCGGGGCCGCAGGTGTTCGCCGCGCCGGAACTGGAGCCTCAGCCGGAACCGGAGCCCGCGCCGGAACCGGAGCCGGAGCCCGAGGAGGAATGGTCGCCGCCACCTCCGGACGAGCCGGCGAGCGGCACGACGCGGCCGACCAGGTGGCTGCCGGTCGCCGCGCTCGCCCTGGTCGCGCTGATCGCCGGCTTCGCGCTCGCGAACGCGATCGGCGGCGACGAGGATCCCCCGCCAGCCGAACCGGCCGCGGACGCGGGGCCCGATCGCGATGCCGGTGCCAAGGAAGAGCCGGCGACACCGGAGGAAGCAGAGACGACCCCGCCGGAGGAGACCGAAACCGCCGCGCCGCCGGAGGAGCCCGCCGCGCCGGTCGAAGAACCCCCGGCCGATCCCGTCGCCCTGAACGACCAGGGCTTCGCGCTGATCGGGCAGGGCGACTACGAAGGAGCGATCCCGCTCCTCCAGCAGGCCGTCGACTCGCTCGAGGGCAGTGAGGACATCACCTACGCCTACGCGCTCTACAACCTGGGGCACGCACTGCGCCTGGCCGGGCGTCCGGGCGAAGCGATCCCGATCCTGGAGCGGCGGCTCAAGATCCCCAACCAACAGGGGACGGTCGCAGCTGAGCTGAAGCAGGCGAAGAAGGACCTGAAGGCGCAGGCGAAGGACTAGGCGGCCCGTACTCCGATCGCGATCCCCTCGTCGCGGGCCGTGAACGCCCAGTCGGGGTGCTCCATGGACCAGCGCTCCAGAATCGCCTGCTCGCCGGGGCGCTCGGCGTCGTCGAGAACCACGATGGATCCCGGCGCGAGCCGCTCGTTGATTGCCGGCAGCGCGGGGTAGCGGCTCCGCTCGATGCCCTCGTCGTTGCCGGGCGGACCGTCGACGAGCAGGAGGTCGATCCCGGCCGGCAGCTCGGCGAGAGCGGATTCGGGGTACCAATGTGCTCCGTCGAGGGCGAGCGGGTGCGGGTCCAGCGGACCCTCGATCAGGCGGGCCCATTCGGTGAGCCCATCGGACTTCAGCAGACCGCGCACGACGCCGGCCCAGCTCGGATCGTGCTCGACCGCGGTGATCCGGCCGCCCCGCTGCGCCAGCAGGCGCCCGAGGACGACCGTGCTGACCCCGGATCCGAGCTCTACGACCTCGCGCCGGCCGGCCAGGACGATCTCGTTGCAGACCGCCGCTAGCGCGGCCGGACGGAGCGCCCACTCGCTCCACGGCAGGTAGCCGCCGGCGTCGAGGAGGGGACGCAGGATCTCGAGAGCGTCGCGATCGGCGTCGTCCCAGCCGAAGCCCGCCATTGGGCGCCGTCGGCCTCTACTTGCCCGTGAAGTTGGGCTCGCGCTTCTGCATGAACGCCAGGACGCCCTCGATGAAGTCGGCCGAAGCGCCCCGCTCGCCCTGGAAGTCGGCCTCGGCCTCGAGCTGCTCGTCGAGGTCGGCGTACATGCGCCGGTTGAGCAGTGCCTTTCCGTTGGCGTATGCCTTCGTCGGCCCGTTCGCGAGCTTCGTCAGCAGAGCGTCCGCCTCGGCGCGCAGCGCGTCGTCGGCTACGACCCGGTTGACCAAGCCCCAATTCAGCGCCTGCAGCGCGTGGACGCGCTCGCCGAGCATCATCATCTCGGTCGCGCGGGCGAGCCCGATCCGGGCCGGCACGAACGCCGTCGAGCCGCCGTCGGGCACCAGCCCGATGTTCACGAACGCGAGCAGGAAGTACGAGGACTCGGCGGCCAGAACGAGATCGCCCGAGAGCGCGAGGGAGCAGCCGATCCCGACCGCGCCGCCGTTGACGGCGGTGATCACCGGCTTCGGCATCTCGCGGATCCCGGTGATGATCGGGTGGTAGCGCTCCTTCAGCCGAGCGCGCAGGTCGGGCATGCCGTCGCTGTCCTCCTCCCGCGACTCGGAGAGGTCGGCACCGGACGAGAAGCCCCGGCCGGCGCCAGTGATCATCACGGCGCGGACGGACTCGTCGGCGGCCAGGTCCTCGACCGCCTGACGGAGGTCGATGCCGAGCTGCAGGTTCCAGGCGTTGAGCTTGTCGGGGCGGTTCAGGGTGATCGTCGCGGCGCCGTCGGCGACCGCGAGGTCGATCGTCTCGAAGTCGGTCATGCGCGGGGACTCTAGTGGTCTATCTCGAAGCTGACCTGCGAGTCAGTTCGGCGTACGTCCCGTCCTCGCCCAGCGCAAACGCGAGGCCGTCCTTGCCGTTGGGTACGCCCTTCGCCTGGATGTCGGTGGGTACGGGCCGGTACCAGGTGGTGACCGGGATCTCGTCGACCACTCGGACGAACGCCGGCCGCTCCTCGGCCTTCACCGTGGCGAGCGCGTCGGTGACGTCGGCCGCGGTGAGCTCGTGGCCCTCGCGCAGGGTCACCGCGCCGACGGCGACGGCGTGCGCACCCGCCGAATCGCGGACGCCGAAGCAGACTGCGAGGTCGACCGAGGGGAGCGTCCACAGGGCGTCGCGGATCGGGGTGGGCGGCACCGGCCCATGCTCGGTGCGGATCAGCGAGGCGATCGAGTCGAGCAGCCAGAAGTCGCCGTCGTGGTCCTTGCGGAACAGGTCGCCGGTTGCCAGCCAGGCGTCGTCGGGCCGGAAAACGCCGCGCAACGGTGTGTCGAGCGAGGCGTTCACGTCCGGATCGACCTCGGCGACCAGCACGCCGACCTCGTTGGTGTCGCACTCGCGCGCGAACCCGCTGGGCGTCGTCTCGAGCCCCTTCTCGAGGTCCAGCGCGGCGATCTTGACCCGTGCCGAACCCGGCAGCGGCCGGCCCATCCCGCCGACCTTGTGGCCGGACACGTTCGCCAGCACGACCTCACCCTGGGTCGACGCGTAGAACTCGACGACCCCGGCCGGCGCGAACCGCTCGGCGACGCGCTTCCAGAGCCCCCGTGGCATCCCGGAGCCCATGAACAGGCGCACGGGGTGGTGCCGCTCGTTCGGGTGCGGCGGCGCCTGGACCAGGTCGCGCAGCATCGTCCACGTGTACGAGCCGACCGTGACCCCGTAGCGCCGCACCTCGTCCCAGAAGGTCGCCGGGTCGAAGTCGCGCGCAAGGGCGATGCGCGAGCCGCCCGCGATCGCACCGCCCAGGCTGACCATCAGGCCCGACGGGTGGTAGACGGGCGTCACGCTGTAAACGGTGTCGGCATCGCTCAACGCAGCGGAGGACGCGGTTCCCAGGGCCGAGAGGATCCAGCGGCGGTTGGTGATCCGGTTCGGCCGTGTCCGGTCGCCGGCGCCCGTGAAGAGGATGAACGCGAGGTCCCGGGCGCGACCGGGATTCGGCTTGTACCAACCAGGGAGCTCCACCTCGTCCGGGTCGATTCGCTCCATGTCCATCACACCCGGTCCGAGTTCGCGCGGAGCCGCGCCACCGCCGAGCACGAGCACTTGAACGCCGGCGTCACCGGCGCGGTTCATGTGCTCGGGGTCCGCCACCACGCGGCCGATCTCACCGAGCTCGGCCTCCCGCGCGATCTCGCCGTCCGGGCGCAGCAGGACCGCCACCGCGCCGAGCCGGTTGAGCGCGGCAACGACGGTCAGCGCCGTCGGCCGCGGCTCCATCAGGACCCCCACGTGCTCGCCCTGGTGGATCCCGACCGAGATCAGCCCGCGCACGATCGAGTCGATGCGGTGCTTGGCGGCGGCATGGGTGTGGGCGCGGTCCTCGAACAGGAAGAAGACCTGGCCGGGGTGCTCGTCCGCCTGCTCGTCGAGGAGCTTGCCCAGCGAGATCCGCGTGCGAGGGCGCACCTGGTCGAGCCGGATCAGGCGCGGGAGCTGCGTGAGGGCCTCCTCGCCGAGGATGCGGACGGTGCCGGTCGTCCGGCTCAGGCCGCCGAGGATCGAACGCGCCAGGTTCGAGCCGACGCCCGCCGCCAACCCCAGGCCGTAGCCCGCCCGGGCGCCCGGGCCGCGGACTCTCGGCCAGCTCGGCGGCAACCTCGGACCGGCGGACATCCGCCGGAAGCTCCTCGCCGGCATCGCGCCAGCGCGTCCACGCGGCGACCGTCGGCCACGTCGTGGCGTTCGACGCCGAGCCGACGACCAGGCCGAAGTGTCCTGCCGTCAGCGCGAGCTCGAAGATCTCCGCCCGCGGCGCGGCGCGCACGATCGCGCGGACGGCCGGGGCCGGCGCGAGCTCGTCGACCTCGCCGACGACGGTCAGGATCGGGCAGTCGATGTCGGCGAGCGTCACCAAGCGGTCGTCGATCACGAAGCCGCCCTCGAGCATCCGGTTGTGGGCGATGAACTGCCGCATGAAGTCGGCGAGCGCCGGCCCGGGCCAGGCCACCCAGCCGTCGGCCTGCAGGAAACGGCGCTGGCGCTCGCGGGGCAGCAGCGCCTCGCGATCGTGGAGCTGGCGGACGAAGTCGACCTGCTGGCGGGCCGCCTTGACCGGGTCGAGCATCCGGAAGCCGAGCCGTGACATCCAGGCGGGCACGGCGTTGCGGGCGAGGGTCGAGTCGGCGAGCACGTTCGCCACCCGCGACGCGACCCCCTCGGGGATGCCGAGCGGCATCGCGGCGGCCGTGTCCACCGGGCTGCCGAACGTGATCACGCTGGCGAGGCCGTCGCCGCGGCGGAGCGCGGCGGCCTGGTAGCAGAACATCCCGCCCTGCGAATAACCCCCGAGATGCACGTCCCGGCCGGTCACCTCGCGCACGCGGTCGACCGCGTCGGAGACGGCGAGCACGTGGTCGGTCAGGTTCCTCTCGAGGCCGCCCTCCTCGTGCTCGGGCGCGCCGAAATCGACGATCCACGGGTCGACGCCGTGCGCGTGCAGCGTTCCCACGGCCGTCGAGCTGGGCGAGACGTCGTAGACCTCGGCGGCCAACATCATCGGCGGGACCAGGACGACGGGGGAGCCCTCCGTGTTGCTCTCCGGGAAGTACCGCCGGAGCCGGTAGATGGGCCGCTCGGCGACGACCTCGTAGGGCGATCCCTCCTCGCCGGTCTCGAGCCCTCCGAAGCGCGCGACTTCCAGGGCGTTTTGAGCCGCCGCGCCGACGCGGTTGATCGGGCTCGTGAGGGTGCTCCGGACGTCCATCTGCGCCCCCGATCCTACGTGCCTGTAGGTTCCGCCGATGCTCTTCGAGGGGGCCGGGTCACGGCTCGCCGGCTGGCTGGGACTGGCAGTGGGGTTCGGCCTTCTGGGCGCTCTCTGCGACCAGTTCCACGTGCAGTCGGGGCTGCTCTCGTATCCGGATCCCTGGCTGTGGGACCAGGCTGCCTGGGTGCCGTTGAACTTCGCCGTGCTCCTGACCGGGCTGGTCGCGCTCACGATTCCGCTGGGTCGCTTGGCCGAGGGGCGCGGTGTGCCCGAGCCGGGGCCGGGGCGACTGGCGGCGGACTTCGCCTGGTTCGTCGGCGCATACGCGCTGAGCGGGCTGGTCGCGCCGGACGCACCCGGCGCCCTCGCCATCGCCTACGTCGCCGTCTGGTTGGTTCGGGTCGCGTTCCGTGAGGACCGCGCCCTGCTGTACCCGTTCGGCGTCGCCTTGGCTCTGGCGGGCTGCCTGGTCGAAGCCGCCGAGATCGAGTTCGGGTGGTTCGCCTACGCCGACCCGGACGTGATCGGCGTGCCGTTCTGGCTCGCGGGCGTCTACCTGCACGGCGCGCCGCTGGCGTTGGACGTCGCGCGGCGAGTCGACTCCGCGGGCCTCGCGTCAGGGCTGTTCGGCGAACGGGGCGCGGCCGCCTGATGCTTGCATCGCGGCCGGCGGGCAGGGTCGCCGCCGTTGGCTCGTGTGTGGGTGACGGGCTGTGCCGTGGGTGTCGCGTAGGGTGCGCGGCGTGCGGACCGTTCGCGAGGCGACCTATGACCTGTTTCGCCGGCACGGGATGACGACGATGTTCGGCAACCCCGGGTCGACCGAGCTGCCGATGCTCGCCGACTTCCCCGACGATTTCCGCTATGTCCTCGGCCTCCAGGAGGCGGTGGCGGTGGGCATGGCCGACGGCTACGCCCAGGCGAGCGGGACGGTCGGCCACGTGAACCTGCACACGGCGCCGGGCGTGGGAAACGGCATGGGCGCCATCTTCAACGCGCAGGCGAACCACACGCCTTTGCTTGTCACGGCGGGCCAGCAGGCGCGCGAACTGATCACCCTCCAGGCCAATCTCACCAACCGCGACGCCGCCCGAATGCCACATCCGCTCGTGAAGTCGAGCTACGAGCCGCCACGCGCGGCCGACGTCCCGCTCGCCCTGGCGCGCGCGATCCACCTCGCGAACACGCCGGCGAAGGGCCCCGCGTTCGTCTCGGTGCCGATGGACGACTGGGACGCCGAGGTCTCAGACGCCGAGGCGGACGCCGCCATTGACCGCAGCGTGTCCGCGTCCTCGGGCCCGGACCCGGACGCCATGGCCGCGCTCGCGCGAAGGCTCGACGACGCCGCGAGCCCGGTCTTCGTCGCCGGCCCGGACATCGACGCCGCGGGCGCCTGGGAGGCCGCCGTAGCCCTGGTCGAGCGGCTGAATCTGCCGGTTTTCGCGATCCCGGCACCAGGCGGCGGGCGGCTCGGCTTCCCCGAGGGCCACCCCAACTTCCGCGGAGTCCTGCCGCCCGCGATCGGCCCGCTCGCCGACACGCTCAAGGGACGCGACCTGATCCTCGTCGCGGGCTCCTCGGTGTTCCCGTATTACCCCAACATCCCGGGCGATCTCCTGCCCGAGGGCGCCGCCCTCGTGCAGATCACGCAGCGACCCGGACGAGGCTGCCCGGGCGCCGATGGGCAACGCGATCCTGGGCAACGTGAAGCTTGCGCTCCTGCACCTGCTGGGCGAGGTGGCCGAGTCCGGCCGCGACGCCGGCGAATCCCTGCCCGAGCCCGTTCCCGGTGACGAGGCAGACCCGATCACGGGGACGGCCGCGATGAACGCGCTCCGCGAGGCGTTCCCGGACGACGGGATCGTCGTGCTCGAAGCTCCCTCGGCCACCCTCGCCCTCCGCAACCAGCTGAGGATCTCGCGCCCGGGCAGCTACTACTTCGGGGCCGGCGGTGGACTGGGGTTCGGGCTTTCGGCCGGGGTCGGGGTGCAGCTCGCGCAGCCCGGTCGACCGGTCGTCTGCGTCGTGGGGGAGGGGTCGGCGCAGTACGCGATCACGGCGCTCTGGAGCGCGGCCGCGTACTCGGTCCCGCTCACGGTCCTCGTCCTGCGCAACTCCGAGTACGCGATCCTCAAGTGGTTCGCCGACATCGAAGGAGTCGGCGGCGCCCCGGGCCTGGACCTCCCGTCGCTGAGCTGCATCGCGGTGTCCGAGGGCTACGGCGTGGCGGCGCGCGAGGTCACGGGCGGCCGTGAAGAGCTGGTCGAGGCGCTGCGTGACGCCTTTGCCGCCGGCGAGCCGCGGCTGGTCGAGACCCCGGTCGCTCCAGGAATGTGGCTGTTCTGACCCCGGCCGGCGCTGCGCCCGACGCCGCGCCGGACTGGGTCGCCACGGGGACGCCCGAGCCGCTGCGATCGGACCTCGTGCGGCTACTCGGCGAGGACGCTGTCCTCGGGCGCGCGACCGACTTGATCCGCTACGCGTCCGACGCCAGCCCGTACAGGCTGATCCCCAGGGCCGTCGTGCAGCCCCGGGATCCGCGCGGCGTCTCGGCGGTGATCGCCTATGGGCGCGAGCACGGCATCCCCATCACGTTCCGGGCGGGCGGCACCAGCCTGAACGGCCAGAGCCAGACCGACGGGATCTTGGTGGACGTCCGCCGGCATTGGCGCGGGGTGGAGGTGCTGGACGGGGGCGCCCGCGCGCGTGTCAAGCCGGGCACCGTGCTGGGCCACGCGAACCGTGTCCTCGCGCCGCACGGCCGCAGGCTCGGCCCCGACCCGGCGTCGACCGACATCGCGACGGTCGGCGGCGTCGTCGCGAACAATTCCGGCGGCATGCGGTGCGGCACCCGGGCGGACTCCTACTCCACCGTCGCGGAGCTCACGTTCCTGACCGCGTCCGGGGCGCTGATCGACACCGGAGAGCCCGGGGCGGCCGAGCGCTTCGCGCAGGCCGAGCCGGACCTCGCGCGCGGGCTCGCCGCGATCCGCGACGAGGTCCGGGCCGACACGGAGCTTGCCGAGCGGATCCGCAGGAAGTTCGAGATCAAGAACACCACCGGATACCGGCTCTGCGCCTTCCTGGACGCGGACGAGCCGCTCGAGATCTTCCGCCGGCTCATCGTCGGCTCGGAGGGCACGCTTGCCCTGATCTGCGAGGTGGTCTACGAGACCGTCTCAGTCCCGCCGGCGACCACGACGGCATGGCTCCATTTCCCCGGGATCGACGAGGCCTGCGAGCCCGTGCCGCGGCTGGTCGAGCTCGGGGCGAGCGCGGTCGAGCTGATGGTGGCGCCGGCGCTGATGATCGCCAGCATGAACATCCCCGGTGTGCCGGCAGAGTGGCAGCAGCTGCCGCCCGAATCGGCCGTGCTGCTGGTGGAGTTCGGCGCCGCCGGTGCGGACGAGCTTGGCTCGGGGGAGCGGGCCGCGCTCGAGGCGGTGGGGGAGAAGAGCCTGATCCGCGCGGTCGAGTGGCACCGCGAGCCGGAGGCGGTTGAGCTGGACTGGCGCGTGCGCGAGGGTCTCCACGGCTTGGTCGGCAGGCTGCGCCCGCCCGGCACCGCGCTGATCGTCGAGGACGTCTGCGTGCCGCCCGCCCGCATCGCCGAGGCGGCCAAGGATCTCCAGGCGCTCCTGGGCGAGCATGGCTTCCTGACCGGGGTCGCCGGCCACGCGTCGGCCGGGAACCTCCATTTCATGCTGACCCCGGACTTCGCCAAGGCGGAGGACCTCGAGCGCTACGAGTCGTTCATGGCCGGCCTGGTGGAACTGATCGTCGGGAAGTACGACGGTTCGCTCAAGGCGGAGCACGGCACCGGGATCAACATGGCGCCGTACGTCGAGCGTGAGTGGGGCGCGCGGGCGACCGAGCTGATGTGGCGCGTCAAGCGGCTCGCCGACCCCGACGGGGTGCTCGCGCCCGGGATCCTGCTGAACGAGGACGCCGGGGTGCACCTGCGCAACCTGAGGACGACGCCGGAGATCGAGGAGGTCGCGAACCACTGCGTCGAGTGCGGCTTCTGCGAGCCGGTCTGCCCGAGCCGTGACCTGACCACGACCCCCCGCCAGCGCATCGTCCTACGCCGCGAGGTTGCGCGCCAGCCCTCCGGCTCGCCCCTGGCCGCCGCGCTCGAGCGCGAGTACTCCTACGACGGGCTCGAGACCTGCGCGGCCGACGGCACCTGCGCGCTGGCCTGTCCACTGTCGATAGACACGGGCAAGCTCGTGAAGGGCCTCCGCGCCCGCGAGCATTCCCGTCCGGCAGCGGTGGCCGCGCGCCAGGCGCAGCGGCACTGGGAGTGGGTCGAACGCGGCTCGCGGGCGGGCCTCCGCGTGGGCCCGGTTGCGGAGCGGCTCGGCGGCGGCGCGCTGCCGCGGCCCGCGGAAACCCTGCCGATGACGACGCACGAGGGGGCGGCGGCGGTCTACTTCCCGTCCTGCACCAACCGGATCATGGGCCGCTCGAAGCGCGCCGGGATCGGGCCGACCCTGCCGGACGCGCTGGTGGCGGTCTCGGTGCGCGCGGGCAAGCCGGTCTGGGTGCCGCCGGACGTCGCGGGCCGTTGCTGCGGCGTGCCGTTCAGCTCGAAGGGCCACGCCGGTGCTCACGCGGACATGGTCAGGGGCACCGTCGAGGCCCTCTGGCGCTGGAGCGGCGAGGGTGAGCTGCCGATCGTGGTGGACGCGAGCTCCTGCACGCTCGGCCTGGTCGCCGAAGCGGCGGATGCGCTGCCGGACGAGGTTCGGGAGCGGCACGCGAAGCTCGAGATCCTGGATTCCGTCGAGTGGCTCGAGCGGCTGCTTCCGGGGCTGCCGCGGCGGCGCACGCTTGGGCGGGTGGCGGTCCATCCGACCTGCGCGACCCGGCATCTCGGCCTGGCGCGTCGGCTCGAGGCCCTGGCGGGCGAGGTGGCCGACGAGGCGGTGGTGCCCGTCGCCGCGACGTGCTGCGGCTTCGCGGGCGATCGCGGGATGCTCCACCCGGAGCTGACGGCGTCAGCGACCGAACCCGAGGCGCACGAGCTGGCGGAGCGCGGGCCCTTCGACGCGTACCTCTCGACCAACCGGACCTGCGAGATCGGCCTCGAACGGGCGACGGGTGCGCCGTTCGGCTCGATCGTGCTGGCGCTGGAGGAGGCGACTCGTTAGGGGAGGGGTTCGCGGTCCGTGGCGCGGATCCCGTCGAGCATGATCGTCAGGAGCCGGTTCCAGTCGTATTCGGAATGGGTGACCATCGACGCGGCCAGCGAGCACATCATCGGGCCGACGTCGTCGACCGTGTAGCCGTCCCGGATCGACCCCTGTTCGAGCGCCTTCGCGATCAGGCGTTCCGTCGCCTCGGGCAGGCCCGTTGCCTCGATCACCTCGTCCATGCCGGCCGTGCGAAAGCCGATGCACTGCGAGAGCCCGCGGTCAGCGGCCTGCAGCTCGGCGCCGAAGCGCAGGGTGGCCTCGAGGCCGGCCCAGGCGTCCGGGTTCTCCAGCTCGGCCTTTGCCCGCTCGGCGAGGCGCTCGAAGCGGGCGCGGATCACGCCGACGATCAGGTCGTCCTTCGTGGGGAAGTGGCGGTAGACCGTGCCGACGCCGAGCTTCGCCGCGCGGGCGATCTCGTCCATGCCCGCTTCGAGGCCCTTCTTCGCCATCACGCGGCGGGCCGCCTCGATCACCGCGGCCCGGTTGCGCACCGCGTCGGCGCGGGCGGGCCGGGGGAGGGTGGTGACTGACACATTCATGGTGATCGTTGTCGCATTCGGCGGCCGTCGTTCGTCTTACCCTGTGAGCGGACTACAAACGGAGTCAAGGTTCCGTATAGTGCCCCAAGCGGAACCGGAATTCAGGTTCCGATTATTGCACAGAAGTACCAAGCGAGCAAACCAGACGACAGGAGCAACGCATGACGGACGCCCAGGAATTCCGAGAGAAGAGATGGATCGCTCTCGCGCTGCTCTGCATGGCGCAGTTCGTCGTTGTGCTGGACGCGTCGATCGTGAACGTCGCGCTGCCGACGATCGGCGAGTCCCTTGCGTTCTCGCAGGAGAACCTGTCCTGGGTCGTGAACGCGTACGTCCTCACCTTCGGCGGCTTCCTCCTCCTGGGCGGGCGGCTTGCCGACCTGCTCGGTCGCCGGCGCATCTTCATCGGCGGGCTCATCCTGTTCGCGATCGCCTCGCTGGTCGGCGGCTTCGCCGAGTCCGAGGCGACCCTGATCGCCGCTCGCGCGGTACAGGGTCTCGGCGCAGCGCTCCTCTCGCCGGCGGCGCTGTCCATCGTCACCACCACCTTCTCCGACGGCGCCGAGCGCAACAAGGCGCTTGGAGTCTGGGGAGCCGTCGCCGGCTCCGGCGGCGCCGCGGGCGTCCTGCTCGGTGGGATCCTCACCGAGTACGTCGGCTGGGAGTGGGTCCTCTGGGTCAACGTCCCGATTGGCATCGGCGCCGCGCTGGTCGCGCCGCGCCTGATCCTCGAGAGCCGTTCGGAGTCCGAGACCCGGCACTTCGACCTCTGGGGCGCGCTCAGCGTCACCGCGGGCCTGTCCGTCCTCGTCTACGCACTGGTCGAGGCGCCCGACGCGGGCTGGGGCTCCGGCCAGACGATCGGCCTGCTGGCGCTGACGCTGGCGCTAATCGGCGCGTTCGTCGCGATCGAGCTGCGCTCCGCGTCGCCGCTGATGCCGTTCTCGATCTTCCGCAACCGCACCCTCACCGGGGCGAACGTGGTCGGGATCCTCACCGGCGCGTCGCTGTTCAGCATGTTCTTCTTCATCTCCCTGTACATGCAGAACGTCCTCGGCTTCAGCGCGATCGAGGCGGGCCTCGCCTACCTGCCCCTGGCGGTGTCGATCATCATCTCCGCCGGCATTGCGTCGCAGATCGTCACCCGGATCGGCTTCAAGCCCATCCTCGCGGCGGGAATGGCGCTGATCGCCGGCGGGCTGCTCTGGTTCGGCCAGATCTCGGCCGACGGCAGCTTCCTCGGCGACGTGCTCGGGCCGTCCCTGCTGGCGGCGGTTGGTCTCGGTTTCGCGTTCGTCCCGCAGACGATCGCGGCGATGAGCAACGTCGCCGACCGTGAGGCCGGCCTTGCCAGCGGCCTGATCAACACCTCGCAGCAGGTGGGCGGCGCGCTCGGCCTGGCGATCCTCTCGTCGGTCGCGTTCTCGACGATCGGCGACCTGGCCGCGACCGGCGACACCGGCCCCGGCGCACTCACCGAGGGCTATGCCGACGCGTTCATGGTGGGCGCGGGAATCGCCGCGCTCGGTGTGATCGCCACGCTGGTCTTGATTCGCGGCCGCGACAGCAAGGCCCACACCGAGATCGAGGCGGAGACAGCGGCGCCCGAGCGCCCGGCCGCCGAGCCGATCGAGGCGTGATTCCACACCCCCGAGCTCGAACGTCCCGCAGTACCCGCTATGCGGGGTAGCGCGGGACGTTCGACGCGGTGGCGGGCGGTGACGCCTCGGCGGTAGGGTGCTCGGCCTGTCCACCGCAGCCGACACCACGAACGAGACGATCCCCGCACCGCCGGCGGACACGCTGCGCGAGGTGATCGAGCACCTCGCCGGCATCGAGCGCCCACCGTGCTCGCCCGGCGAACGCGAGGCCGCCGAGTGGCTCGCTGAGCGGCTCCGCGTGGCCGGCGTCGCGGATGTCGACCTCGAGGTCGAGCCGTCGTGGGGCACGTTCCCGCCGAACACGACCGGGCTCAGCGCCCTCGGCATGGCCGGTGCGGCGCTCACGCTCGGCGGCCGCCGCAGGCTCGGCGGGGTGCTCTCGGCGCTCGCGCTGGCCGGGTTCGTCGACGAGATCCAGAACGGGCCGCGCATCCTCCGGCGCGTCGTGCGCAAGGAACGGCAGACCGTCAACGTCGTCGCCCGCCTGGGGGACCCCGGAGCCTCGCGGACGCTCGTGGTGCTGGCGCACCACGACGCGGCACAGACCGGCTTCATGTTCGACCAGACGGCCGTCGCGGCGTTCCACGAGCGCTTTCCCGAGGTGATCCCGCACATCAAGACCCAACCGCCGCAATGGTGGGGCGCCCTCGCAGGGCCGATCGCGGGCGTCGCCGCCGCGGTCACCGGCCGGCGGGGGCCGGCGAAAGCCGCCGTTGCGATCGGGGCAACCAGCGCCGCGGTGCTCGGCGACATGTGGCGCAGTCGCGTGGTCCCGGGGGCCAACGACAACCTCTCGGCCGTCGGCTGCCTCGTGGCGCTGGCGGAGATGCTGCGCGAGCGCCCGGTCGACGACCTGCGGGTGTGGCTCGTCTCGGCCGGCGCCGAGGAGACGCTTCAGGACGGTATCCGGGGCTTCATGGCCTCCCACCGCGACGAGCTGCCGCCCGACTCGACCTATTTCGTCAATCTCGACACGGTGGGGTCGCCGCGCCTGGTGCTGCTCGAGGGCGAGGGCCCGGTGTGGATGGAGGAGTTCGACGAGGACTTTCGCGATCGGGTCGTCGGCCTGGCCGAGCGCCACGGTCTCAGGCTCGAGCGCGGTTTCCGCGCCCGGGCGTCGACCGACGCGGTGATCCCCCACCGCCACGGCTATCCCATGGCGAGCATCAGCTCGGTCAACGACTACCACTACCTGACGCATTACCACCTGCCCTCCGACGTTCCGGAGAACCTGCATTGGGACACGGTGCTCGAGGCCGCGCGGTTCGCCTACGCGGTGGCGGACGACCTCGCGCGGTGAACACGCCGGCCGTACCCGACGGCTATTCGCTGGTGCCCGGCCTGCCGGACGCCGTCACGTATCTCCGCCTGCGCGAGCACGCCGGGCTCGGCCCGAAGCGACTCGACCAGGCCGAGCCGGTGGTCCGCGGCAACTGGACGGCGGTGCACGCCCTCCACGACGAGGCCGGCCCGGTCGGGATGGGCCGCGTGATCGGCGACGGAGGCTGGTACTTCCACATCGTCGACATGGCCGTGCTGCCCGAGCACCAGCGCCGCGGGCTCGGCGATGCGATCCTCACGGCGCTCCTCGACCGTATCCGCGAGGCGGCGCCGCCGGGCGCCTGGGTGAACCTGCTCGCCGATCCGCCGGGACGCCGGCTCTACGCGCGCCACGGGTTCACCGAGACAGCTCCGGACTCGCTCGGCATGGCCCTGACGCTCGACTGAGCGCTACTGGATCTTCATCCCCGAGATCGCCCTCGAGATCACCAATCGCTGGATCTCGGCGGTGCCCTCGAAGATGTCGTAGATCTTCGCGTCGCGGTGCATCCGCTCGACCGGGAACTCGCGGGTGTAGCCGTTGCCGCCGAGGATCTGCATCGCGCGCTCGGTGACCCAGACGGCCACCTCGCCTGACTTCAGCTTCGACATCGAGCCCTCGGCGTTCTCGAACGTCTGGCCCGTCTTGCCCATCCACGAGGCGCGCCAGACGAGGAGGCGCGCGGCGTCGATCTCCATCTTCATGTCCGCGAGCGTGAACGCGATCGCCTGGTTTTCGATGATCGGCCGGCCGAACTGAACGCGCTCCTTCGCGTAGCCCAGCGCGTACTCATACGCGCCGCGGGCGATGCCGATCGCCTGTGCGCCGACGATCGGGCGCGTGGCCTCGAACGTCTGCATCGCTGCCTGCGACTTCGACTGCTTACCCTCGCGCACGCGGGCGAGGCGCTCGTCGAGCTTCTCCTTGCCCCCCAGCAGGCACGAGCCCGGGACGCGGCAGTCGTCCAGGTGGACGTCGGCCGTATGCGACGCGCGCAGGCCGTGCTTCTTCACCTTGGCGCCCTGCTCGCAGCCGGGGGTCCCCGGCGGAATCACGAAGGCGGCGTGGCCGCGCGAGCCGAGCTCGCGGTCGACCGAGGCGATGACGACGTGGACGTCGGCGATGCCGCCGTTCGTCGCCCAGGCCTTCTGGCCGTTCAGGACCCACTCGTCCTTGGCGTCGTCGTACTTGGCGGTCGTGCGGAGAGCCGAGACGTCCGAGCCGGCGTCCGGCTCCGAGGCGCAGAATGCGGCGACCTTCGGCTCCTCGACCGTGCCGTAGCACTGCGGGACCCACTCGCCCATCTGCTCCGGCGTGCCTTGACCGAAGATCGCGGCGACCGCGAGGCCGGTGCCCTGGATCGAAAGGCCGATCCCGGCATCGCCCCAGAAGAGCTCCTCATTGACGATCGGCAGGGTGAGGCCGCTGGGATCCGCGAAGAACTGCGCCATGCCCTCGAAGCCGTAGAGCCCGATCTTCGTCGCCTCCTGGATCACGGGCCAGGGCGTCTCCTCGCGCTCGTCCCACTCGTGGGCTGCGGGGCGGACGACGTTCTCGGCGAATCCGTGGACCCAGTCGCGGATGTCCTTCTGATCCTGTGAGAGCTCGAGCGAGAAGGGCGGGGTGTCGTCGGAGGCGATGGCCTCCTCGACCTGGGAGGCGTCGGTCGGGACGGCGGTGGTCATTGGATGGTCAACTCCATTTCAAATTTCTACTTTGAGTAGGAAAATGCTACCATAAGTAGGAATGGCCGTCAGCCAAATCGAAACGCGACGCCGCAAACGCGCCGCGCACCTGGGCCCCGAGCGCCGGCGCCCGCTGGTGCTGGACGCCGCCCACGACCTCTTTCTCCGCAACGGGTTCGAGGGGACCTCCATGGACGCGATCGCCGCGGCCGCCGGGGTCTCGAAGCCCGTCGTCTACGACTGCTTCGCGTCCAAGGACGAGCTCTTCACGGCGATGCTCGACCGCGAGGAGGAGCGCGTCCTGCGCGAGACGGAGGCCGCGCTCCGCACCCACGGGAGGCAGCGCCGACCCTGAGGGTGCGCTGATCCGCGGTTTCGAGGCGTTTCTGACCGCGGTCGCCGACTCGCCCGACATCTACCGCGTGGTCTTTCTGGGCGAGGGCGGCGGCAACGAGGTCGTCGCTGCCCGGATCGCCCGCGGCATGGAGCGTCAGGCGCACCTCGCGTCGACGATCACGCGCCGCTGGGTCGAGGGGCTGGCCGACCTCGAGGGCGAGGAAGCCGAGGCAGTCGCCCAGCTCCTGAGCCAGACGATCGTCGGCATCGCGCAGGTCGGGGCCCGCACGCTGCTGCGCGATCCGGAGCACTGGACGCCCGCCACGTTGGCGGAAAAGCTCGGCCGGATGGTCTGGGCCGCGCGGGCCGCGATCTGACAGGCGGCTCGCACCGCTAGGAAACCCGACCCCGGCGGCGAATGAGGGCCGGATGATGCCGGCGATCCGATCGCTCGACCTCGAGGCACGCACGGTGCTGCGCACGGTCCTGATCGTGCTGACCGTGATCGTCACGGTCTATCTCATCTACCTGCTCCGCAAGCCGATCTCGTGGCTCGTGATCGCTGCGTTCATCGCAATCGCGATGTCGGGGCCGGTCGCGCTGCTCAGTCGCCACATGCCGCGCGGGCTTGCGATCGTGTCCGTCTACCTGACGCTGATCGCGATCCCGATCGTTCTCGCGGGACTCCTGGTCCCACCGCTCGTGGGGCAGGCCGAGGACCTGGCGCAGGACGTCCCCGGGTACGTCCAGGACGTCGAGGACTTCGTGAACGACAACGAGACCCTCTCCAACCTGAACGAGGACTACGACATCGTCACGAAGCTCGAGGAGGAAGCCGAGAAACTGCCCAGCAAGATCGGCGACGCGGCCAACATTCTCAGCGATATCGGGGTCGGCCTCGTCAACTCGATCTTCGCAGGCGTGACCATCCTGATCCTCTCGATCTTCATGGTCGCCAGCGGCGGCCGCTGGGTCAATCGGATCGTTGAGATGCAGGACGACGCGCACCGGGAGCGGCTGCGCCGCACGTTCGACTCGATCGCCGGGGCGATCGGCAGCTACGTCGGCGCGGCGCTGCTCCAGGCGGTGCTCGCCGGGATCTTCGCCTTCATCATGTTGACGATCCTCGGCGCCCCGTTCGCGGGGGCGCTGGCGCTCGTCGTCGCCCTCGCCGACCTGATCCCTCTGGTCGGCGCGACGATCGCCGCCGCCCTGGTGGCGATCGTGATGCTGTTCGTGAACTTCCCGGTCGGCGTGATCATCTGGATCGTCTACGCGATCGCCTTCCAGCAGATCGAGGACTACGTGATCCGGCCTCAGATCCAGCGCCGGGCCGTCAACGTCGAGCCGATGGTGATCTTGATCGCGGTGCTGTTCGGGGCGACCCTGTTCGGGATCATCGGCGCGCTGCTGGCGATCCCGGCAGCGGCAACGCTGCAGATCGTGATCAAGGAGTTCATCGACTACCGGGCGGCTTTCCGCATTCCGCCGTCCGCGTCTCCGCCGCCGGCGGCCGCCCCGCCTAGTGCGGAAACGGCCTGACGGCCACACCGCTCAGTCGCTCGCACTCGTCCCACAGCCGTGTGCGGTCGTTCCGCTCCTCGCGGGTCCACGGCACCCGGTGGGTCGGCCGCGGGCGCCGGTCGTGCCAGAAGCGGCCCGGGTCGGCCAGCGGTTCCGGCGCCCAGCAGAGCCAGGCGATCGTGTCGGCGCCCTGCCGCTCGTCGCGCAGAAGCGGCCGCATCACCCTGCGGAAGGTCGGCAGCGACGCCCGCACCCCGGGCGTATCGGCCCACCCCGGATGCATCGAGTGCGCGGTGACACCGCTGCCGGTGATCCGCTCCTGCCAGAGCTCGGTCAGCACGACCTCGCAGCGCTTGGCGTGCGCGTAGAAGCGCGCGGGGTCAAAGTCGCGCAGCTCGAGCTGCAGGTCGTCGCCGTCGAGCTTCGCGGTGTACATCCCGCCGGACGAGACGTTGACGATTCGCCCGCTCGCAGCCCGGAGCGCCGGCAGGAGCAACGCGGTCAGCTGGAAGGGGCCGACCACGTTGGTCGCGAAGGTGAGCTCGACCCCCTCCGGCGTGTGCGTGCGCTCCGGCGCCATCACCCCGGCGTTGTTGACCAGGGCGTTCAGCTCGCCGACGTCCGCAGTGAAGGCGGTCGCGAACTCGCGCACGGAATCCGGTTCGGCGAGGTCACAGCGCCAGAGATACAGGTGGCCCCCGGCGGCCCGTCCCGCGATCTCGGCCCGGACGCGCTCGCCCTTCTCCTCGTCGCGGACGAGCATGTGCACGCGGGCGCCGGCGTCCGCCAGGAGCTCGCACGCGGCCGCGCCGAGCCCCGAGCTGGCGCCCGTGACGAGGTACGCCTTGCCGGTCAGGTCCGGGGTCGGCGCGAAGCCGCGTTCACGCAGGCGGTAGCCGACCGACGTGAACCCGGGGAGGACCGTGAGATCGAGCAGCGAATCGACGGGGCGCGTGGGCACCCCGAAGACTCTAGACAGGGCGATGCGCTAGTCCAGCGAGTTGGGCACGTTGACGATTTCGGTGCTGTCGTCGCCCCAGCAATCGACCTTGCTGTTCTCCCTGACGCCGCAGCCGGCGTATTCGCCCAGGCTGATCGCACGGAACTTGCCGGGCGGCTCAACGTCGACGCCGTAGCTGTCGTAGCCGAAGCAGTTCAGCCTGCCGGTCAGGCGGATTCCGCACGAGACGTAGTAGCCGGCGCCGGCTCCCTTGAACTTCCCGCCGGGCGCGCCGGTCTCGCCGTAGTCGTCGAGGCCCCAGCACTCGAGCTGATTGTTCGCATGCACGCCGCACCCGTGGTAGGACCCTGCGCGGGCGAGCTTGAACGCTCCGCCCGGTGGATCGCCCTTCCCGTAGTCGTTGTCGCCCCAGCAATGCACACGGCGGTTCTTCCTCACGCCGCACGCGTGCTCGGAGTACGCGTTCATGCTGATCGACCGGAACTTCCCGGAAGGCTCCTCGGAGACGATGCCGTAGCTGTCAGATCCAAAGCAGTCCACGTTGCCTTTCGCCCGCAGGGCGCACGTCACGTAGTAGCCGCCCGCGACCGCCTTGAACTTCCCGCCGGGCTCGGTGCTCTCGCCGTCGGCGTTGCTTCCCCAGCAGACGAGCTTGCCTCTCTTCTTGACGCCGCAGGAGTGGTCGCGGCCGGCGCTGATCGCCTTGAACTTCCCTCCAGGGGCGTTGCGCTCTCCGTCGCTGTTGTCACCCCAGCAGAGCGCTTTTCCGTTGTCCTTGATCGCGCAGGCGTGCGAGCCGCCGGAACTCACCGTCACCTTCGCCGACGCTCCCGGCGCCGAAACCAGCGCTACGCAGCCGATCGTCAACGCGACCGCGATGAGCCCACGTCTTCCCACACCCCTCACCAGAACCTCCCGGTTGATCCGTTCCAAGCCAGCGCGCCGCAGCCTACTGCCGAAGTCCGGGTTCCGCAACCGTGGCTGGAATTAGCCGCCCCGGTCCCAGCGACGCAGGTGCTTGGTTACGGAGCGCATCGCGTGTCCACCCTCGTAATAGCCGGGCTTCGACCACATCTCGAAGTGCAGGTGGCAGCCGACCGCGTTGCCGGATTGGCCGACCTTGCCGATCCGCTCGCCGCGCGACAAGCGCTCGCCCTGGTGGGCGATCCCGCTGCGGCGCAGGTGCATGTAGACGTAGTCGACCCGGGTCGAGCGACCGTCGACGACCAGGTAGTTGCCGGCCGCGTAGTGGCGCCCGCGGTCCTGGACCCTGCCGCCGCGCGCCGCGAGCACGCGCTTGCCGCATTGGGCGAACACGTCCTGGCCCTGGTGGCCACGGCCGGCGCCCACGCCGTCGCCGTACTGATGGCGCGAAGGCAGCGGGAACTCGTGATTCAGCGTCTTGAGCGCCTTCGCCTCCGCCTTCGGGGCGAGGCTCGAGAGGGCAGCGATCGCTGCGATCAGGACCAGCGCCGCGACGGTGGCGAACAACACCCCCAACGCGGCTTCGCGGGCGGCCAGGGACGTGTTATGTGAGGTGTTCTTCATGGTTTTGTTAGCGAACACTCATAGCAGGTCGAAGTTGCGGCTCGTGGCAAGCTCTTCGCAATGACCGCGATTCCGCAGATCCGCGCTGCCGGGGGCGTGGTGGTGCGCGAGCGCGACGGCGCGGCCGAGGTCGCGGTCGTGCACCGGCCGCGCTACGACGACTGGTCGCTCCCGAAGGGGAAGCTCCTCACCGGGGAGGGGTGGGAGGCGGCCGCCCTACGGGAGGTCGAGGAGGAGACCGGGCTGCGCTGCGAGCTGGAGGAGGAACTGGAGAGCGTCGGCTACCTGGACCGGAGGGGCCGCCGCAAGCTCGTCCGCTACTGGCTGATGCGGCCCCTGGAGGGAGAGTTCGAGCCAAACGACGAGGTCGACGAGTTGCGCTGGCTGAGTCCGGCGGACGCTGTGTCGACCTTGAGCCACGAGCACGATCGCGCCCTCGCGGGGCGGCTCGCCGACCCCTCCTGACGCCCCAGGGCCTCGTACAACCGGCCAGATCCCCGCCGGGCGCGATGGGGTTGCCGGCGATTGCCGATATCGGGGACGACACCCGAGGTCGGGGCGATCAGCCTTGATCCACGGGGCACCTCCGATGCCGAGGCGGAGCGCCGCACATCCCTAAATCGTGGCGCTCCGTCTCATTTCTTCGGCGAAGCGGTCGCCTCCAGGTCCGCGGTGGTGAGCTCGCGGATCGCCGCAGCGGTCAGGTCGGGACGGGAGATGATGCCGTCGTCGATGACCTGCACGACAGCCTCGGGGAAATACTCGCGAAGGAGCGGACCCATGACCTCGGGCCCGGGCCACCAGCCGCCGGTGATCGCGTGCGAGAGGAGCACCACGAGCCGATCGCCGATCTCGCGGGCGGGCTCCTCGGCCTGGTCATCGTTCGCCCAGGCACCCACGCGCGCGGTCGCCGCCTCCAGGGGAACGTGCTCGACCTGCCCGGCGACTCGGCGCCGCACATCGGCCTGGCTCATCTGCGGGTTCGCGCTCTCGACCAGCGAGCGCACGGCCGCGCGGTAGTCGGTCTCGAGCTGCTGCAAAAAGGCGCCGACGACCGTGTTCGACGAGATCATCGCGTCCGAGCCCTGGAGCGCGCGGCGCCCGAGCGGCGCCCCGCCTGGACAGATCAGATGTGCGATCAGGTCCGGCCTGCGGACGGCGACGCGAACCGCCTTATGGGGACCGTCCATCAGTCCAACCGCCACGGCGGGGCCACCCCCGGCGGCCTCGGCGATCGTCTCCAGGTCGTCGGTCGACCTCCCGAGGTCGTAGGGGCCGACGCGGTCGGAGCGCCCCGTCCCGCGCTCGTCGTAGCGGACGACCCGATGGTCGCGGACGAGCTCGTCCGTCAGGGGTTCCCACAGCATCGGGTGGAGCGACCACTGCGGTGCGAGCAGGACGGTGGGGCCGGATCCCTGCTCCTCCCAGTGGAGCCCCGCTCCGTCGCTGGCCTGGGCGCGCGGCATGAGACGATTGTACGAGCGCCGATTACCGGCACCGCGGAGCGGGAACCCGCCACACAGAGCAACTGGAACGAAGGAGCGACCGTGAACATGAGCCAGGCAGCAGTGGGAAGCGCCGACATCCTCGCGGAGGCGAACACCGACAAGCGCGAGGAGGTGATCGACCTCCTCAAGAAGGCGTACTGGATGGAGATCGAGACGGTGATGAGCTACATCGCGAACTCGGTCAACCCGGACGGCGTCCGCGCCCAGGAGATCAAGGAGTCCCTGGAGCAGGACATCCAGGAGGAGCTCGGCCACGCGCAGCAGTACGCGCAGCGGATCAAGGAGCTCTACGGGGTCGTCCCGGGGTCCGAGGAGTTCGACGCCGAGCAGTCATACCTGCAGCCGCCCGGCGACCAGGTCGACATCGTCCACGTCATCAAGGGCGTGATCGAGGCGGAGGCCGGCGCGATCGAGCACTACTCGCGGATCATCGAGTTCACCGAGGGCATCGACCCGGTCACCCAGGACATGGTGATCGCCATCCTCCATGACGAGCAGGGTCACCTGCGCCTCTTCGAGGGCTTCCTGCGCGAGTACGAGAAGGAGGGCCTGGCCTAGGGACCGGGGGCTACGGCCTCGGCCAGCCGCTCGACCCGCTCGGCGTCCACCGGGCGGCCCAGTGCCTCCCAGGCCTCGCGAGCCTGGTCGAGCGTGTCCTGCTCGCCGGCGGCGATCCCGCGGGCCTCGAGCGCGGCCGCGCTGCCGACCGGGTAGCGCAGGCGCTCGGCGAGGCCGGCGGCCTCCTCGGCCAGTGCCAGCGCTTGGTCCGTCCGGCCCCACAGCGCCTGGTTGATCGACCGGGCCGCCGTCGCCTCGACCGACTGGGCGACGAGGCCGGCGCGCTCGCAGGTGTCGAGCGCGGTGGCGAGGGCCTGGTCCGCGCCGGCGTACTCGCCGCGGTCGCGGAGCGCCGTCGCGAGCCAGTGAAGCGCCTGGAAGCCGACCTCGGAGCGGCCGACCTGGTCGGCCAGCTCGGCGGCTCGGCGCAGCGACCGCTCCGCTCCGTCGAGGTCCAAGCCGCGCCAGCGCAGCGCGCCGCGCAGCAGGTGCGGGAAGCAGAGCTTGCCGGTGAGCCCCTCGCGCTCGACCAGTGCGGCCACGGTCTCGGTGCCGGACTCGACGGCGTCCCACTCGCCCCTGTGCAGCGCCAGTGTGGAGAGCGACGCGTGCAGCTCCACCTGAGAGGGCAGGTCCCCGATTCGCTCGGCGATCTGGAGCGCCTCGCCGTAGGCATCGGCGGCAGCCGCGTAGTCGGCCTCGGAGATCTCGAAGTGATAGCCCAGGGCAAGCAGCGCCCGGATCGCCTCGACCGGGTCCGAGTCGCGCGCCAGCTCGACCGAGCGCTCCAGGTTCTCGCGGGCGCGCTCGGAATCGCCGATCCGGCCGAACACGCGTCCGAAGATCCCGTGCGCGCGGCTTGCCGCGGCCGCTTCCGAGAGCCGCTCGGCCAGGCGGAGCGCCTTCTCCGAGGCGTAGATCGCCAGCATGTTGTCGCCGGTGTGCATGTAGAGCGAGGCGGCCTCCTCGTAGAGGCGCACCAGCTCGAGGCACGGCGGGCCGTCCTTCAGCAGATCGATCCCCCGCTGGTAATGCCCGATCGAGCCCTCGCGGTCGCCCTTGTTCCAGAGGCCCGCGCCGATCTTGCGGTGCAGGTCGCCGACCCGCGCCAGGTCCTCCTGGCCGCGGTGATATTCCAGGCACTCCTCCCAGAGCTCGACCGCGCGATCGACCCGGCCGAGACGGAGCGCGACGTCGCCGAGCTTCTCGGAGATCCGCGCGCGCACGTCGGGGTGCTCGCACTTGCCCTCCTCGCCGTCGAGGCTCAGAGCCGCCTCATAGTGCCCCAGCGCCTCCTGGTTCGAGTAGAGGTCGGCCGCGACGTCGCCGGCCCCCTCGAGCGCCGCGTGGGCGCGGTCGCGGATCTCGTGCAACTCATCGGCCTCGACGCCGGAGTCCTTGCCGATCGCGGCCGCGCGGCCGAGGTGGTCGGCGACCATCCCGATCACCGCCTCGGAGCGCTCTGCCGAACGCTCCTCGATGAAGGTCGCGACCTCGGCGTGCTTTCGTGCTCGCACCGTCTTCGGCAGCGTCGAGTAGGCGACGTCACGGATCAGCACGTGCTTGAAGGCGAACTCGCGCTCGCCTGCCAGGCGGCTCCCGGCGCTGGAAACCACCAGGTCCTTCTCGGCGAGCGAGCCGAGGAGGTCGTCCACGCTGGCGTCCGGCGGCGTCGCGGCCTCGACCGCACCCTGCCAGAACGTCTGGCCGATCACCGCGGCGTGCTGGATGAGCGTGCGCTCGGGCGGGGTCAGCGCGTCCAGGCGGGCCGCCAACACCGCGTGGACCGTCTCGGGCAGTGCCTCGCCGGGCTGAGCGCCCTCCTCGAGGATGCGGTTCACCATCTCCTCCGCGAACAGGGGGTTTCCTCCGGACCGCTCCGCCACCTGCGCGACGACCCGCGCGTCGCACTCCTCCTCGTCGCCGGGCAGAAGCGCCAGGACGAGGTCGCGAGCACGCTCCCGGGCGAGCGGCTCGAGGGCGATCGTCGTCGCGTTCCGGCGCCCGCCGCCCCAGCCGGGCCGGCGGTCGAGCAGCTCGTCCCGCGCAAGGCAGACCACCAGCACCGGGCCGCGGACCCAGCGCGCCAGGTATTCGATGAGGTCGAGCATCCCCTCGTCCGCCCAGTGGATGTCCTCGATCGCCAGGACCAGCGGATGAATCCGGCTCGCGGCCTCCACCAGCGAGCGAACTGCGCTGAACATGCGCGCGCGTGTCTGCTGCGGGTCCTCGCCGTCGAGCAGGACGTCATCGGCGACCTCGTCGGGAAGCTCCACGCCGAGCGGCCGGGCGATCGTCGCCGCGACGCGCTCCGGCGATTCCTCTCCCTCGACACCGCCCTCGGCGAACAGCTTCTCGAAGCCGGAGCGGAGCTTCGACCAGGCGGCATCGGAATCGTCCGTGTCGACGATCTGGAACTGGTCGCGGACGATCTCGCCGAGCGCCCAGTAGGCGAGGCCCGACCCATAGGCGGGACAGCGGCCCACCCGCATGAGCGGAGAGTCCTGCCGCTCGGCGACCTCGGCCGCCAGTTCGCGCAGGAGCCGGCTCTTGCCGACCCCGGCCTGGCCGATAACCGTCACCAGGTGCGATCGCTCTTCGCGAACGACCCGGTCGAAGAGCGAGCTCAGGATCTCCGACTCCTCCTCACGGCCGATGAGCGGCGTTGAGGCGCGGGTGACGGCGGTCCCGGCGACCGCGACCCGCACGGCCTCCCATGCCGGCACCGGCTCCGACTTGCCCTTCAGCCGCAGGGGCTCGAGCTCCACGTACTCGATCGACGAGCGCGTGAGGCGGTGGGTGATCTCGCCGACCGTGACCGACGCGGGCCGCGCCGCGGACTGCAGGCGGGAGGCCACGTTCACGGGATCGCCCATCACCGTGTATCCGTCGCCGACCTGGCCCGCCAGCACCTCGCCGGAGTTGATCCCCACGCGCAGCGCGAACTCGACCCCCTCGATCCGCTCATTGATCTCCGCCATCGCGGCCTGCATCGCCAGGCCTGCACGGACGGCGCGCTCGGGGTCGTCCTCGTGCGCAACCGGCGCCCCGAAGACCGCCATCACGTTGTCGCCGATGAACTTGTCGACGGTGCCGCCGAAGCGGGTCGACCTCCTCGCCGAGGCGGCGCAGCGCGCGGTCGACCATCGACTTGACCGCCTCGGGATCCATCCGCTCGGCGACCGCGGTGTAGCCCGAGAGGTCCGCGAAAAGGACCGTGGCCTTGCGCCGCTCCTCCGGAAGCTGGGCCGGACGCAGGTGTTCGGGCGGCGCCGGGCCGGGCCGGGCGGTCGCCGGCTCAGCGGCGCCGCTCAGCGCCGTTCCGCACTCGATGCAGAACTTGGCCTTGGGCGGGTTCTCGGTGCCGCAGTTCGGACAGGTCGCCGCGAGCCCCGCTCCGCACGACATGCAGAAGCGAGCCCGCTCCGGATTCGCGGTCCCACAGTTCGCGCAAACTCCACCCACGTATCGAAGGTTACGTACGTGCCTCGGCACGCTCGTGTGACGTACGTCACACGTGGCGGAGCCGTTGCGCCACCTCCGCGTCGAGGCCCCGCATCGCGCCTGCCCGCATCCAACGTCCCGGAGTGCCCCGTATACGCGGTACCCCGGGACGTTCGACGTGGTCAGGCCCCCTCCGTCTCGAGCGCGGGCCGCGTCGACGGGGCGACGGCCGCCTCGCGCCGGCGACCGCTCGGCAGTGCCGCGCCGCACAGGGCGCTGACCACCGAGAGCCCGGCGGACAGGCCCATGGCAGCGACGAAGCCGTCGCTGAACGCCTGGGCGGAGGCGTAACTGCCGGCGCCGGCAAAGACCGCCACGCTGAGCGCGATCCCGAACACGCCGCCGAGCTCGCGCATGGTCATGTTCACGCCGCTCGCCTTGCCGAGCGCGGCCTCGGGGACCGACCCGACCACGGCGTTCTGCGCCGCGGGGAACGACATCGAGACCCCGACGCCGGCGACCATCAGCGGCGCGATCATCTCGCTGTAGGCCATCCCCGGGCCCGCGATGAGGGCGATCCAGCCCATCCCGGCCGCCTGCAGCAGCGGGCCGGCGACCAGGAACGGCCGCTCGCCGAAGCGGTCGACGAGCGCGCCGGCGATGGGGGCGACGAAGAACAGCGTCGCGGTCCACGGCAGCAGCCGCAGGCCGGCCTCGAGCGGCCCGGAACCGAGACCCGTCTGCATGAACTGCGCGATGAAGAAGACGCCGCAGAACAGCGACGCAAGGGCGAAGAAGATCGCGGCATTCCCGGCCGAGAACGCCCGCGAGCGGAAGAAGCGCATCGGCAGCATCGGCTCTCGCGCCCGCAGCTCCCAGGCGACGAATGCGGCGACCAACAGCGCGCCGCCGGCGAGCATCGCGACCACCTCGAAGCTGTCCCAGCCGGCGACGTTGCCGCGCACGAGCCCCCAGACGAGGCCGAAGGCGCCCGCGGTAATCAGGGCCAACCCGCGGATGTCGATGCCGGAGTCAGGGCCGAAGCTCTCCGGCATCCTCCGCAGCGCGAGCGGGACCAGCGCGAGGCCGATCGGGACGTTGAGCCAGAAGATCCACGGCCATTCGATCCCCTCGACGATCGCGCCGCCGACGAGCGGCCCGCCCGCCACCGCGAGGCCGGTAATCGCGAAGAAGATCCCGAGCGCGGACGCACGCCGCTCCGGGGGGAACGCGCCGCTGACCAGCGCGAGCGCGAGCGTCGTGATGATCGCCGCGCCGACGCCCTGGATTGCCCTGGCGGCGATCAGCCAGCCGACGTCGGGGCGAGGGCGCAGGCGGCCGACGCGACCGCGAACAGCCCGAGTCCGGCGGCGAACATCAGCCGCCGCCCGAAACGGTCGCCGAGCGCCGCTGCGGTCATCATGAGGACGGCGAAGCTCAGGTTGTAGGCGTTGACCGTCCACTCGAGCTGCTCGATCGAGGCGCCGAAGTCGAGGCGGATCGTGGTCAGCGCGGTCGTCACGACGAGCGTGTCGAGGGCGGCCATGAACGACGCTGCGGCGGCGATCACCAGTACCCAGACCTGCGTTCGGCTCGTGTCGCCTGTGCTCATCGTTCAGCTCCCTCGCGTCGTTGCCTTTGGGAGTCGGACGGGCGGCGGCCCGAATCAATCGCCGGCGCTACTGCGCCGTAGCTCGTGCGGCAGGCCGAATTGGCGGAACGCGCCCGGATCGAGGAACGCGGTGATCTCAGCGATCAGGCCGTTCGGGTCGAGCGTGATCGTCTGGATCGCGTGCGCGTACCAGCGCCCGTCGGCCTCGAGCCCGTACGTGGCGAACCGGGCTGGCCGTTGGCCGAGACCGGGACGATCCGCCAATGCTCCGCTCGGCCATCGGGATCTTCGCCAGGAACGCGGCGACCGCCTCGCGACCCCGGTACCAGCTGGGCCGCGGCGGCATCGTGATCGCCGCATCGTCGGTCAGCAGTTCGACCAGCGCGGAAACGTCGTCGGCCTCCCAGGCGGCCACGAAGCGCTCGGTCACCTCACGCAGGCGCTCGTCGTCGATCGAGCGCAGGGTCTCCTGCTGGCTGCGCTCGGGCAGGCGTTCGTCGATCGCGGCGTGGGCACGCTGCAGGGCGCTGTAGACCGACGCAGGGGTGGAATCAAGCGCCTCCGCGATCTCGGCCGGGGCGAAGCCGAGCACGTCGCGCAGCAGAAGGACGGCCCGCTGCCGGTCGGGAAGGTGCTGAAGCGCGGCGATGAACGCCAGCTCGACGCTCTCGCGCTGCTCGTAGCGCGCGTCGGGCGACGAGCGGACGTCCCTGAGGCCGTCGTCCGGGTAGGGCTCGATCCAGACCGACTCGGTGAGCGGGTCGTCCAGGTCGGTGCGGGTCGCCCGCCGGCCCGTAGTCGACCGGCAGAATCCGCTTCGGCCGGCGCTCGATCGCGCGCAGGCTGACGTTCGTCGCGATCCGGTAGAGCCACGCGCGCAGCGAGCTGCGGCCCTCGAACCCCGCCAGCCCCCGCCACGCGCGCAGCAGCGTGTCCTGGAGCGCGTCCTCGGCATCCTGGGCGGAGCCGAGCATCCGGTAGCAATGCGCCTGGAGCTCGCGCCGATAGGGCTCGACGATGCGCTCGAAGGCACCCTCGTCGCCGCCGCGGGCGGCCTCGAGGTCGCCCGTCTCGGGCTTGGCTTGAGTGGGGGATTCCACGGCTCTCACAACCTACGACCCGCCGCTGCCCCCGAATCCATCGGTCGCCGATGGATTTCCCGAGCGGCCCGGATCTCAATGAGCGTGCCGAACCCCGTCGTCCACCTCGAGCTCCACACCGGCAACCTGGCCCGGGCGTGCGAGTTCTATTCGCGCGTGTGCGGCTGGCGGGTCGAGCGGGTGGACGGCGGCGAGCACCCGTACCAGGCGCTCGACTGGACGGGCGAGGTCGGTGGCGGCGTGGTCGAGTGCGGGGCGGCGCGGTCCCTGTGGCTGCCCTACGCGGAGGTGGACGGGATCGAGGCGGCGACGGAGCGGGCGGAGCGGGCCGGCGCCACGGTCATGTTCGGCCCGCGGGAGGGCCCGGCAGGGTGGCGCAGCGTGGTGTCGGTTCCCGACGGAGCGGAGGTGGCGTTCTGGCAGCCGAAGGCCACGTTGGGCAAGGCGCCTTAGCCCGCCGTGTCGGTGGCCGCCAACGAGCTCTCCTCGCGGTGGCGGAGCGGGGCGATCTGCCCGCGGCGCGAGATCTCGAGCTTGGCAAAGATGCGACGCAGATTGCCCTCGACGGTCTTCTCGCTCAGGTGAGAGGGCTCCCGCGATCTCGCGGTTCGATCGCCCCTCGGCGACCAGGTCCGCCACCTCGCGCTCACGCTTGCTGAGTGCTGCCAGGCCGGCTGCGCCCGGGCTCCGGCCGGCGGTCGTTCGCGCCGCCGGGCGGCCGAGCTTGCGCAACTCGCGGGCCGCCTCGTCGGCCCAACCCGTGGCCCCACGCGTGCGAAGGGTGGCGTGGGCGAGCTCGAGCTGGGAGATCGCCGGACGATTCTCGCCTGCTGCGGCAAGCGAACGACCGGCGAGAGTACGGGACCGCGCCTCGATCAGAGGCGCATCGACCGCGCGGGCGCCCGCGGCCGCGCGGAGCGCGACCTCGGCAGCTTCCCGCTCCAGCCCCGTGGCGAGCAACACCCGCGCCTGAGCGCCGCGTCCGAATCCGGCGAACGCGCCGGGTGGAAGCCAGCTGGGTGAACGCCGCTGCCCTGTCGGCCCAACGCTGCGCCGCCTCGGTTCGATCGCGGGCGAGCTCAGCGCGGACGAGCACCTCGCAGGTCAGGCACATCGCCGCAGGCATCACCAGGAGCTGGTCGGGATCGGTGAGCCCGGCGGACTCGATCACCTCGACACAGCGATCCGCCAGGCCGGCCTCGACGAGTGCCCAGCCATGCACCCAACCCTGCGCGGCGGAGAGGACGCCGATATCGATCCCTCGCACGAGCTCCGCGGACTCCTCCGCCGCGGCAATAGCGCGCTGGGAGTCGCCGCGAGCGATCGCGACCAGACAGGGCGTCCAGAGCGCCCAGGCGAGGACCAGCGGACTGGCCCCGAAACGGGCCGACTCGACCGCTTCCTCGGCCAGCTCATCGGCTCGGTCCAACCTGCCAAGGAAGAACTCGGCCCACGCCTGCCCGGTCAACATCGACGCCAGGAGCTGTCCCTGACCCGCGCTGCGGGAGATCCGGACCCCGCGCTCGAGATGACGCAGCGAATCGGCGAACCGGTCGCCCCACTGCTCGGCGTGACCGACGTAGTGGGGCGCTGCGAGTCTCCCGACGAGGGTTTGGTCGTCGGCCGAATCAAGCAACCTCCCGGCCTCGTCAAGCCGGCGGGCCGCTGCATCAGGTTGTCCCTTGCCGAGCTCGCCGAGCGCAAGCAGCGCGCTCGCCTCCGCGGCGGCTACATCGTCCTCGTTTTCGGTCGCGATCGCGAGGGCGCGCTCTGAGTGTTCGGCCATCGCCTCGAAGCGACCGGCATAGTTCTCGCGGGTGGCGAGCGCGGCATGCACCATCCCGGCCTCCGGGGAGCGAGAGTCGGCGAGTGCCTCCAGCTCCGCGAGCAATCGGCGTCCGGCCTCGGCGTGACGGCCGAGCAGCGATTCGACGGCTGCGAGTGAGGCGACGATCCGGACCCGCTGGCCCCCTGATTCGAGCGGCAACATGGCCAGGACCTCCATGAGGGCGTCCCTGCAGTCGGCAAGGGCCCCCGCCTCACCGAGTGCCGTCGCCCTCGCGACCAGCAGCTCGAGCCGGCTCTCATGGTCGGCCGGCAGCAGACGCAAGGCGGCGCCGTACCAATGCGCCGCGGAGGCCGGTGCCCGAGCTGCAGCGGCTCGTCCAGCCGCAACCAGCGCCGTGATCGCGGCATCGTCTCCGACTGCTGCGGACGCCTCGATGTGATGGGCTCGAGCATCCGGCGGCGCACCGGCGCGCTCGAGCGCCGCGGCGATCCGGCGGTGGGCCCGCGATCCGCACCCCTGGCGATGCGGACTCATAAACGGCGCGCCGGATGAGGGGATGTCGGAATTGAAACCGGGCCGGGAAATCGGACTCGAACACGATGCCGGTATCCGCGAGCTCGTCGAGCGCCGGGAGCACGTCTTCTTCTGGCATGCCGGCAGCCTTTCCGGCGAGCTCCGGCTCGAAGGGCTCACCGGCGATCGCCGCGCCCTGCGCAAGCGAGCGGGCCGCCGGCGAGACGGTCGCGATCTCCTCGGCGAGGGCTGCCGCAACGCGCGGGGGCACCCCGATCAGGTTGGGCTCCGTAGCCGCGCGATCGCCCCCGAGTCCGAGGCGGAGCAGCTCGCCGAGGTAGAACGGGTTTCCCCCGCTCTCGCCGTAGAGCATCTTGCGGAGCTCTGGCGGGATGGCCTTCGCCGATCAGCACCTCGGCCTCGTCGGGCGTGAGAGGCCCGGGCGCCAGCCGCTCGAGCGCCCCGATCCGCGTCGCGGCCTCGATTCCCCGATAGAGGCGGGCCGGTGCGCGCCGGGCGCGGTACGCGAACGCGATCAGAACCGGACCCGGCGGAGGTCGCCGAAGGAGGTAGGAGAGCAACTCCTGTGAGGCGACATCGGCCCAGTGAACGTCGTCGAGCGCGAGCAGCACGGGCGTCGAGCGGCCGAGCGCGGTGAGCAGCGCGGAAACAGCGCGATACGCATGGTGGCGCTCGCTCTCGAGGCCGCCCCGCTCGCTCTTGCGACCCATCGACGGGAAGATGTGCGCCGAGCTCGGTCAGCTCGCCCGCATCGAGGAGCGCCAGCCCGGGTCCCGCCCGGCTCGCAGGTAGTCGTCGAACGCGTCGATGAAAGGCGTGAACGGCGATGTCGCGCTCGAGCTCCGTCGCCTGGCCCGCAAGGACCAGGTAGCTGCCTCGTCGGCGTGCGCGCACAGGTGGTTGAGGAGTGCGGTCTTGCCGATTCCCGGCTCTCCAACACACTCGAGGATCGGCTTTTCGGCCGGCGTCGCGACCGCAGCTTCGATCACCGAGAGCTCCCCATCGCGCCCGATCAGGCGGGCACGCGGCGCGGCTACCCGAGCCGCCCCGCGCCGCCGTCGTGTCGGTGTCACCCATGCTTCCCCCTTGGTCCGGAAAGTAGAGGGTTTTCACCCCTACCGGGGCAGGCCGGGCGGCCGCATGATGGCCGCTCATCGAGCCCGAGTTGGAGGGAATCATGGGTAGGGGAAGGCCGCTGTTGCCGGTGCGCACCTATCATCGCGGCGACTGGTGGGGCTGACACTGGCGATGGTCTGCGTTGCCCTCGCTGCGCCGGGTCTCGCCCAGGCAGTCGAAGTTCACTGTCACCCGGACCGACGACCCGGTCCTCAACCACTGCCCCGTCGGCGACTGCTCCCTGCGCGGGGCGATCGATGCCGCCCACAACGCGCCCGGGCACGACACGATCATCCTCGCCCCCGGGACCTACAACCTTCAGATCCCAAGAGAGAGCCTGCCCGGAGAGCCCGAGGGCTTCAGCGGTGACCTCGACTTCGTCACCAACCTCACGATCCGAAACCCGCAGGCGTGCCACCCGGAAGCCCCGGCGCCAAGTGAGGCGATGATCGACGCCAACGGCGAAACGGTCGACTGACGCGCCCTCCAGATCCATTCGGGCGCACTCACGCTGATCGGCGTCAGCGTCAGCGGCGGCGTCGCGCCGGCGGACGGCACGGCCAACCGCCACGGCGGCGGCATCCGCGTCGAGCCGGATGCCTCTTTCTCGATGCGCGACGGCCGCATCATCGGCAACTCCGCGATCGGGACAGGGGCGCAGGGGGGCGGTATCTACAACAACATGGCACGGTGAGCCTGAAGCGGGTCATCGTCGATTCCAACTCCACCTACAACTTCGATCCGAACATCATCGGCGGGTACGGGGGCGGCCTCCACGGCGAAGGCCGAGACACCACGACGATCGCGGATTCGGTGCTGCGGTTCAACCAGGCCGCGTTCGGAGGCGCGATCTCGGGCGCGGGTTTCCGGATCTCGAACACCAGCATCAGGCGAAACGAAGCCGAGGTTCGGCGGCGGCGGCGCCGGCTGGCTGGTCAGCGCCGCGAGCACGTTCGAGAACACGTAGCATCGACCACAACCTGGCCGTTTCCGGGTCTGGCAGCGCGCTTCGGGTTCGCAACGGCACCGCGATCCTGGAGAGCGTGACGGTCACTCAGAACGCAGGGCCGGGGGGTGCGATCTCGGTTCAGGAGGATCCCGGGGACCAGGCCGGCGCGACGCTCAAACACACGATCCTCGCGGGCAACAACTCCGGCGGCGGCCCGCCGGACTGCAGCGAACAGCCGGCGGGGCAGGTGACGTCGCAGGGATCGAACATCGTCGGCAACGTCACCGGCTGCGCGTTCCCCCCGGGCGCGGGCGACCAGGTCGGGACCGCGGCGGCGCCGATCGACCCGTTGCTCGGCGGCGAGTTCTTCTACGGCGGTGCCCTGCAGACCCTCTACACCCTGCCGCTCAGGCCCGGAAGCCCGGCGATCAACGCCGGCTCCGGGGAACCCGCGGACTGCCAGGGGGTCGATGCCCGCGGCGTCCCCCGCAAGCTCGGCGGCCGCTGCGACATCGGCGCCTATGAGCGGGTCAGGTGCGGCGGCGTGATCGTCAACCGGGTCGGCACACCAGGCGCAGACAGGCTCGCCGCCGGCGGAATCGCGCCACCGACCGAGGCCGACGGGTTCGTTGGCCTCAAGGGCAAGGACCTGGTGCGGGGAGACACGGGCAACGACGGGCTCTGCGGAAACGAGGGCTCCGACAAACTCAAGGGCGCCGGCGGGAAGGACACGCTCGAGGGCGCCTCGGGCAGGGACCGGCTCCTCGGCGGACCCGGTCGCGACAAGTGCGTCGGCGGCCCGGGCAAGGACAAGGCCAACGGCTGCGAGGTCAAGCGCAGCATCCCATGAGGCGCTTGGGGGGACACCTCCGAATCGCCGCCCCGACCGCGCTCGCCCTGATCGGCCTCGGTGTGGTGCCGGCGCTGGCCGGCTCGGCCAGGACCGGGCTGGTCAGCAAGACCTCGGCAGGGGTGCCGGCGGACGGCGACAGCGGCGGCGTCGTGGCCTCCGCCTCGGGGCGCTACGTCGCCTTCGACTCGGAGGCCACCAACCTGCCGGGGAGCGATTCCGACGAGAACGTCTACCTGCTCGACCGCAGGTCCGGCCGGACCGTGCTGATCAGCAAGACGTCCGACGGCGAGCCGGCGGTGGACGGCAACAGCAACGCTCCCTCGATCTCGGCCTCTGGGCGCTACGTCGCGTTCCGCTCGGGGGCGGCCAACCTTCCCGCCGGCGGAGGCTTCGAGAAGGTCTACGTCCACGACCGCAGGACCGACAGGACGCGGCTGGTCAGCAAGACGTCGGCCGGTAAACCCGACAACGGAGGCAGCGACAGCGCCTCGATCTCCGCAACGGGTCGCTACGTGTCGTTCCGCTCGTCCGCCACCAACCTGCCGGGCAACGACACGGTCGGCGACATCTTCGTCCACGACCGCAAGACCGGCAGGACGAGGCTGGTCAGCAAGAACTCCGTCGGCGAGCCGGCCAACGGGCTCACCTACCCCAACCACTCGATCTCTCCCTCCGGGCGCTACGTCGGCTTCGCGTCGCAGGCCACCAACCTCCCAGGGGGACCGAACAACGTCTACGTCCACGAGCTCAAGACGGGCAAGACCAGGCTTGTCAGCAAGACGTCCGGCGGCGAACCCGCCAAAGGCTTCAGCAGCTTCCCCTCGATCTCCGCCTCGGGCCGCTACGTGGCGTTCAACTCCACCGCCACCAACCTCCCGGGCGACGACTCGGTGACCGATGCGTTCGTCCACGACCGCAAGAGCGGCAGTACGCGGTTGGTGAGCAGGACCTCGGCCGGCGCCCCGGCGAACGGCGACAGTTTCTCGGGCACCGCGATCTCCCGCTCGGGGCGGTATATCGCCTTCGACTCGGAGGCGACGAACCTCCCGGGGGACGACCTGGTGACGGACATCTACGTCCACGACCGCAAGACCGGCAGGACCCGCCTGGTGAGCCGGACCTCAGCCGGGGAACCGGCGAGCGGCGCCGACAGCTTCCTCGGCTCGATCTCGCTCTCCGGCGCCTACGTGGCGTTCGGGTCGGGCGCCACCAACCTCCCGGGCGCGCCGGAGTTCACCGACGCATATCTCCACGGGCCGCTGCGCTAGGCGTTGGCGGATAAGGCAATCAAGAGAAGGGACAACCCGATGTATCGCACGATCCTCACCGCAGCAGCGCTGGCCGCGCTCGCCCTGGCCGTTCCGGCCTCGGCCTCGGCCGAGAGCTTCGGTTCGAAGCTCGCTCGCAACATCCAGCCCTCGAACGCGGGGACCGAGGGACACCCGTGCTTCAAGGCGATGCCGGGCAAGTGCACCCGGGTGATGATGGAGGGCTACACGAACGCGCCCGGCGTCGGCAAGCCGAAGGCGCCGCACGGCGGCAAGATCAAGAGGCTCAAGATCATCGCGCAGGGTCCCGGGAGCTTCCGGCCCCTGCTCGCCAAGGTGCGGCCCGGTGCCGGCAGGGCCAAGGTCACCTACCGCGGCCCGAGGCTGAAGTACAAGGGCCAGCGGGGCGTCGGCCAGCGCTACGACATCGAGAAGTTCAAGGTGAACATCCGGGTCAAGAGGGGCGAGTACCTGGCGATCGAGTCGCGCCGGACGTCGTTCCTCCGCTGCTCGTCGGGCGGGACCAACCAGCTGCTGTTCCAGCCGGCACTCCAGCTGAACGATCCGTTTGCCAGCGCGACCGGCGAGGACGGCTGCTGGCTTCTGCTCGAGGCGGTCTACAAGTAGGAGCTACTCGATCGGGATGTCCTGGACGCTCGGGCCGCGCTCGGGCGGCTCGGCGTCCAGGCGCTCGACGTAGCGGTCAATCGCGGCCTTCATCGTCAGCAGCGCCTCGCGCTGGACCACCTGCCACTGGTCCTTCAGGTCGTCGGGCGCCGTGGCCCGCAGGACGTCGGCGGCCCGGCAGATCGGGCACAGCTCGACGCAGCGCAGGTCGCGGTCCCCGTGCGCTTCGAGCAGGTCGCGAAGCGCCTCAGACGGGCTCTGTCGGGCGGCTTGCGGGCCGCCCGGGTTCTGTTGAGAAGACTCCGTCATCCGCGGTGAAGCTCACCTCGAGCGAACCGTCCTCGAGCTTCGCCCCGGACGGGCTGCGGCGGGCGAGGGCGGGCGGGAGGATGATAGTCCGCTTCTCGCGGCCCGCCGCGACGACCAGCTCGGACCCGACCTTCTTCAGCGAGACCTCCGAGCGCTCGGCGAACGGCACCCGGAAGCGCATCGTCGTGATCCCGCCCTCACGCTGTTCGACCTCCTGCGCGAGCTCTGTGTGGAGCAGCTCGGCGGGATCGCCCGCGCCGAAGACCTCCGCTCCCAGGCGGTCGAGCATCACGGTCCCGACCACCTCCTCGTCGAAGTACCGGGCGCGCAGGACCGGCACCGGCGCGAAGCCCTCCTCGATCTCGCGGAGACGGGCGCCCTGACGCCGGTACCACTCCCCGAAGTAGCCGGTGCCCACCTCGTCGGGGAACAGGCGGTTCACGACGACCGCATCGGTCAGGTAGCCGTAGAGGTTGAGGTAGGTGAAGGTGCGCTGCGCCTCGTTCACGACCATCCGGTCGGCGTTCATCACCAGGCGGATCGATGCGCGCTCGCGGTCGCGGAGGATCTCGTTCATCGCCACCAGGTTCTCGACGAGGCGGTTGACCTCGCCGAAGACGTCCTGGTCGGGCAGGTCGACGTCGAGGAACGTCTTCGCGATCGGGCGCGCGGCCGTCACCAGCTTCCGCTCGACCGGGAACACCTTCTCCAGCCACCACTGGGCGATCTCGGGGAACGAGAGGAGCCGCAGGGTCTCGCCCGTCGGCGCGCAGTCCACGATCACCACGTCGTAGTCGCCCGAGGCGTGGTGGCGCTTGATCTGCAGCAGGCTGAACAGCTCGTCCATGCCCGGCGGGACGGTCAGCTCCTCGGCCGCGATGTCCATCACCCCGCGGTCGGCGAGCAGGCCCGCGAGCCAGCGCTGGACCTGCCCCCAGTTGTCCTCCATCTCGCGCTGGGCCTGCACCTCCTGGCCCCACAACCGCGCGCCGATCGGTGTCGGATCCGCGCCGAGCTCGGCCTCGAGCGAGTCGGACAGGCTGTGCGCGGGGTCGGTCGAGAGCACGACGGTGCGGAGCCCGCGAGCCGCGCACAGGCGTGCGGTCGCGGCCGCTACGGACGTCTTGCCGACACCGCCCTTGCCCGTGTAGAGAATCGTGCGTGGAGCGGTCAAGATTGGCCGCCGAGCGTAGATGATCCGTCCAGACCGGCTTGTCGGGCCGGAGCCCTTCGCTACCCTGCGCCGCCCAACGAAGCCACGCATATCCGGAGGGAATTGACCTTGAACCGCACCCGAAAGCTTCTCGCCGCGTGCGTCGTCGCGCTCGCGGCCCCCGCGCTCATCGCCGGCTGTGGCGACGACGGCGGGGACGAGGATCCCGCTGAGCTCCTGCGCACCGCGCTCAGCCAGGACACCGAGTACGAGAGCGGGGTGGTCAACGTCGGGCTCGAGGGCTCGCTCGAGGGCGTCACCAGCGGCTCGATCAACGCCGACATCAGCGGCCCGTTCTCCTCAGGCGGAGAGGGCGAGCCTCCCCAGATCGACCTCAGCGCCAGTGCGGACGTGACGGCGGAGGGCATCCCGCAGCTGCCGGGCGGATCCTTCTCGTTCGACTTCTCCGGCGGCCTGGCGCTGACCGACGACTCGGTCTTCATCACCTACCAGGACACGACGTACCAGGCGAGCCAGCGGCTGTACGAGCAGATCAGCCCGCTGCTGGAGAGCGCTGAGAGCGCCGGCGAGACCACCCAGGACCCGGAGAGCGCCGACGCGTTCGTCAACTCGCTGTCGAACCTCGAGAACGAGGGCACCGAGGACATCGACGGCGAGTCCGTGACTCACGTCTCGGGCGACCTCGACTTCGCGGCGCTCGCCGAGCAGGGCGCCTCGAGCGGGACGGTTCCGTTCGACCCGGCCCAGCTCGAGGGCCTCGCCAGCACGGTCGACGTCTACGTGGCGGAGGAGGACGACACCTTCCGCCGCCTCGACCTCGGCTTCAGCGCGGACGGCGTCGAAGCGCTCTCCGCGAGCGGAATCGACGGGTTCGACTTCACCCTGTCGGTCGGGATCTCGGACCCGAACTCCGAGCAGACGATCGAGGCCCCGGCCGACGCGCAGCCGCTCGACGAGCTGTTGGGGCAGCTCGGCACCAGCGAGGCCGACCTCTCGCGCCAGCTCCAAGAAGGTCTGCAGGGCCTGCCCGTGCCGGGTGCGCCAGGCGGCGAGATGCCCGAGCTCGACGGCTCCTCGGGCTCGTCGAACCTCGATGACGTCAGCGCCTGCCTCGAGCAGGCCCAGAGCGACAAGGACATCGAGGACTGCCTGTCGCAGTAGGGCCACCGCGAGCCCGCGACTTCGAGGCCCCGGCTCCGCGCGAGCCGGGGCCTCGTCTTCCTATCGCTCCCGATTAGGCTTTCCCGCCCGTGGGCCGCTTTCTCTTCTCAGCGCAGGGCTGGCCGTACCTGCTGACGCCGTTCATCGCGCTCGCGGTGATCCTCGAGCTCGCGCACGCCTCGGCGACCATCGTCTTCTTCTCGGCGGCCCTCGGCATCATCCCGACCGCTGCCCTGATGGGATTGGCGACGGAGGAGCTGGCCGCGCGCTCGGGGCCCGGCATCGGCGGTTTCCTCAACGTCACGTTCGGCAACGCCGCCGAGCTGATCATCGCCATCTTCCTGCTCGCCGAGGGCCTCCAGGAGGTCGTCAAGGCCTCGATCATCGGCTCGATCCTGGGCAACCTGCTGCTGGTGCTCGGCCTCTCGATGTTCGTCGGCGGGATCGGCCGCAAGAAGCAGGTCTTCAACCAGACCGCGGCGACGGCGACGGCGACGATGTTGTTCCTGGCCGTCGCGGCGATGATCATGCCGGCGGTCTACGCGCTGGTCGCCGGCGGCGGGCTGCCGAGCGTCAGCGACGACATCGTCGACTTCGGCTCCGACCTCGAGGAGCTGTCGATCGGGGTCGCGATCGTGCTGGGGATCACCTACATCGGCGGGCTGATCTTCTCGCTGCGCACCCACAGGGACGTCTACAACCCGCCCTACGCGGAGGAGGAGCACGAGACGTTCGGCTGGTCCGTGCGTCGCTGCGTCGCGATGCTCGCGATCGCCGGGGCCGCCGTCGGCCTCGTCTCGGAGATCCTCGTCGGGTCGATCTCCGAGGCCTCGGAGTCGATCGGGATCTCCGAGTTCTTCGTCGGGGTGATCGTGGTCGCAATCGTCGGCAACGCGGCCGAGCACTGGGTGGCGGTGCTCGTCGCGAAGAAGGACAAGATGGACCTGGCGGTCAACATCGCGGTCGGCTCGGCCGCGCAGATCGCGCTGTTCGTGGTGCCGATCCTGGTGCTGCTCTCGTTCGTGATCGGCCCGAACCCGATGCCGCTCGTCTTCAACGGTTTCGAGCTCGGGGGCGTCATCATCGCGATCCTGATCGCCGCCTACGTCACGCAGGACGGCGAGTCGAACTGGTTCGAGGGGATCCAGCTCCTGGCCGTGTACGTCGTGCTGGCGCTCGCGTTTCTCTACGCCTGAGCCCGGCGCGCACGGGTAAGTAGGTTCATCCGATGGGCGCGGTCCTCCTACTCCTGCTCAGCTTCGCCGTGATCCTGGTGGGCGCCCTGGTCTTCACCAACGCCGTGGAGTGGGCGGGCCACAAGCTCGAGCTCGGCGAGGGGGCGGTGGGCAGCCTGCTCGCCGCGGTCGGCACGGCGATGCCGGAGACGCTGATCCCGATCGTCGCGATCATCGGCGGTGCGGAGGGGGCGGACGACGTTGCGGTGGGGGCGATCATCGGCGCCCCGTTCCTGCTGGCCACCATCGCGATGGCCCTGGTCGGGACCTCCGCCCTGATCTATCGCAATCGCCGGGAGCAGGGGACGGAGCTCCGCGCGCACAAGCCCACGCTGGAGCGCGACCTCGTGTTCTTCCTGATCTTCTTCGCGCTCGGCGTGGCGATCGGCGCGGTCGACGTGCCCGAGGCGCTGCAGATCCCCCTCATCCTGGTGTTCGTGGTCGCCTACGGCTATTACGTGCGGCGCACGCTCCTGGGCGGCGGCGAGCTGCAGGCGGTGGACGAGATCGGCCCGCTCTACCTCGACCGCACGCCGCACGCGGGCGATCCGACGGGCCGGCTCGTCGTGCTCCAGTTCATCATCGGCCTCGGCGCCATCGTCGGCGGCGCGCACCTGTTCGTCGAGGAGCTTCTCCACGTCGCCGAGGACGTCGGGATCGACGCCCTCGTCCTCTCGCTGATCCTCGCGCCGCTCGCCACCGAGCTGCCGGAGAAGGCGAACAGCTTCTTCTGGGTGCGCGAGGGCAAGGACTCGCTGGCCCTCGGCAACATCACGGGGGCGATGGTCTTCCAGTCGACGATCCCGATCGCGTTCGGCCTGCTGCTGACCGATTGGGACCTCTCCCGCTACGCGATCGTCTCGGGCTGTCTCGGACTGGCCGGCGGGGTGCTCGCGTACGTCGCGCTCCACCGCCGGGGACGGTTTCGCTGGCCCGCGATCGCGATCTGGTCCGGCCTGTTCGCGGCGTTCCTCGTTTACGTATCGGTCTCGTAGGGGACGGGCGCCGAAGTGGCCGATTACGGCAAGGATCTCGCCTACGTCCACGACGCCGGCTTTCTCCAGCTCGCCGAGGAGGCCGGGCCGCTGCTCGTCTCGCTGCTCTCCGAGCGCGGGCTCGAGCGCGGGCACATAGTCGAGCTCGGCTCCGGCTCGGGAGCCACCGCTCAGGCGCTCACCGAGGCGGGGCACCGGGTGCTGGGCATCGACGCGTCCCGCGCGATGGTCGAGCTCGCGCGCTCACACGCGCCGGCGGCCAGCTTCCGCGTCGGCTCCTGGGCGGAGGCCAAGCTCCCCGAGTGCGACGCGGTGATCGCGATCGGAGAAGTCCTCGGCTACGTCGGCTCCGCGCGCGGGACCAAGGCCGAGCTGGTCGACCTGTTCGGGCGGGTGCGCACCGCGCTCCGTCCCGGCGGGCTCTTCGTCTTCGACCTCGCCACCCCCGGGCGCGTACCCGGCGGCGAGGAGTCGGCGTTCCGTGTCGGCGACGACTGGGCGATCCTCTACGCGGCCAGCGAGTCGGGCGGGCGGATGCAGCGCCGGATCACTACCTTCAGGCGGATCGGCGGCGGTGCCACCTACCGGCGCTCCGAGGAGATCCATCGCCTGCGCCTCTGGCCGGTGCGCGAGATCGACAAGATGCTCCGCGAGGCCCACTTCCGCGTCCAGGTCCGGCGCGGCTACGGCAAGGGCGCTTTTGCCCCCGGTCACCGGGTTTTCGTCGCACGCGCGGCTTAACCAAGCGCACACATGGGGCCGTTGCCCACCCGTGGCGGCGGCTCTAAGCTCGCGTCGGGATGCCGACGATCGAGGTCAACGGTCTGGGGATCGGTTACGACCGCGCCGGTGATGGGGCGGCGCTCGTGCTCGTCCACGGCGCCGCGAGCGACGCTCGCATGTGGCAGCCGCAGCTGGCCGGGCTCGCCGACGAGCTCACCGTGGTCGCCTGGGACGAGCCGGGCGCGGGGCGCTCCTCCGATCTGCCGCTGGACGGCTTCGGGCTCGCCGGCGTTGCCGACACGCTCGCCGGCCTGATCGAGTCGCTCGAGGTGGCGCCCGCGCACGTCGGGGGGCTTTCGTGGGGCGGCGTGGTCGCGCTCGAGCTCTACCGCCGCCGCCCGGAGCTGGTCGGGTCACTGATCCTCTGCGGCAGCTATGCGGGTTGGAAGGGTTCACTGCCGGCGGCCGAGATCGAGGCGCGCCTGGTGGCCCTGAGCAGTCAGCTCGAGGCCCCCGGCGAGTTCGAGGCCAAGCTCCCCGGTCTCTTCGCGCCCGACCCGCCGCCCGAGGCCGTCGCCGAGATGGAGCGGGTCATGGCCGACGCGCGGCCCGAGACGATGCGCAGCAACTCCGAAACGCTCGCCGAGGCCGACCTGCGCGAGGTGCTGCCGGGAATTTCGGTCCCGACGCTCCTGATCTGGGGCGAGGAGGACCTGCGCTCGCCGCCCGAGTCGGTGGCGCGCCAGTTTCACGAGGCGATCCCGGACTCGCGGCTGGTCCTGATCGCGGACGCCGGTCACGTCTCCAACCTGGAGCGGCCCGAGCTGTTCAACAAGGCGGTCCGCGACTTCTGCCGCGCCCACCCGCTCACCTCCTGAGAAACTCCGTCAGCGCCCGCGGTTGCGACCTCTTCCCTCTGCGCTACCGTGCCTGACGAGTGCAGGCCGGGGTGAGCTTGAGACGCGCGGGGATCGTGACGGCGCTCTGCGTCGCGCTCCTCGGCGCCGACCCGGCGCGCGGGGACACCTTCAACGTTCCCAGCGGCGCCCATCCCACGGTCCAGTCGGCGCTCGACGCGGCCTACACCGAGCCCGGGGCCGACACGGTCTCGCTCGCGGCGGGAACGTATCCCGAGAACGTCCGCGTCAACCCGCAGTCGGTGACCATCACCGCGCCCGCCGGGCCCGCCCAGACCGTGCTCGACGCCGCCGGGGAGGATGAGTCGGCGATGCGGATCATCGGCGGCACCGTCACCGTCCGCGGCCTGACGATCACCGGCGGCACCGGCACCGAGTTCGGTGGGCGGCGCGGCGGCGGGGTGCAGGTCCTCTCGCCCGACGGGAGCCCAGCGGCACGTGCAACGTTCGCGAACTGCGTGATCGCCGGCAACACGGCCCTCGACCCCAACAGCACCGGCGGCGGCGTGTTCGTCCACGCCGACGCGAGCGCGACCTTCAACGGGTGCGTGATCGAGGACAACCGCGCGGGCGATGGCGGCGGCGGGATCTTTGGCAGCATCGGCTCGGCAATCCGGGTGAACGGCGGCGCCATTCGCAACAACGAGGCGGGTGTGCTCTCGCCGACCGGCGGCGGCGGAGGAATCCAGGTCGCCGACGCCGACGTGTTCGTCCGCGGCACCGCGATCACGGGCAACACCTCGACCGTCGTCGGAGGCGCCGTCCACTCGATCAATCACCTCTCCTCGACCGAGCGCATGCTCGTGATGAGCGACTGCGAGGTGTCCGGCAATACAACGGCGAGCGCCGCCCAGGTCGACCAGGGCGGCGGCATCCACGTGGAGGACCGGGTCAGCCTCGTGATGACCAACTGCGCGGTGACCGACAACCACGCCGACTCGGGCGGCGGCGGGATTTCCTCGTTCCGCGCCAACGTGAGCGTCACGGACTCGGTGATCGCGGGCAACGAGGCGACGAACCCGGAGGGCGTCGGCGGCGGCGGGGTAATGAGCATCGGCGCGCAGACGGTGCTTCAGGGACGCTGTCCCGTCGTCCGCCTGACGCGGGTCGCGGTCGTGGACAATTTCGCTGCGTCCAGGGGCGGCGGCGTCCACTCCAGCGAGGGGGCGGGTTGCGGCGGTGAGCAGAACGGCGTCGCCACCCTCGACATCGCGGCGTCGACCGTCTCGGAGAACACGACTGCCCACCCGCGAGGCGGAGGCGTCAGCGCGATCAACACGCGCCTCGACCTCGCCGACTCGCACGTGACCGGCAACGAGGTCGAAGGGCCGGCCGGAGCCGGCGGCGGGATCCTCCTGAGTCAAGGGATCTCGACGGCGGTGATCACCCGCAGCACGATCGCCGCCAACGTCACCCCGGAATCGGCCGCCGGGATCTTCATCACCGGCGGCGGCAGCCCGACGCTGAGGCTGACCGACTCCTGGCTGTACGCGAACCAGGCGCTCGAACCCGACCCGAACCGCGGCGGCGGCCTGGTGGTGAACCTCGAGGGCGGCTCCGGGACCATCGCGAACGGGGTCGTGCGCGGCAATGTGATCGCCGACAACTCCTCGTGGCAGATCGCCGAGCAGGAGTTCGGACAGACCGAGCTCGTCTACTCCGACAACGAGTTCGGCGATTCCGTGCCGGGGTTCGAGAACCTCATCTACCGGAGCACCGGCACCGCGCCGAACCCGGCGTACGACACGGCGGCGGAGTTCGACGCGGCGACCCTAGGCACGCCGGATCGCACCGCCGGGAACTCGGAGCGCGCTCCGGACTTCATCTCGTTCCTGGCCGCCCCGAGGCAGTTCGCGCCGGGCGCCCCCGGCGCTGCCTATCTGTCATGGAGCGCCGCGCGCGCCTCCTCAACCGCGCTCGCCGGCGACCCCACGCCGCGGCCCGCGACCGACGCCACCGAGGTCTCCGGCGGCGCCTGCGACGAGAGCCGGGCGTTCGAGCTCCGGGTCAATCGGCCTGGAGGGCCGGTCACCCGTCAGGTCAACGTCGCCGGCGCGCCCTGCGAGCCGGCCCCGAGCTGCCCGGCGGGCACGACCGCCAGCGTAACCTGCTCGACCGACGGCCAGGGCCGCCTTGTGTTCCGGGGCACCCGCGCCGGGGAGGTGCTGGTGGGAACCGGCGGCGCCGACGTCCTGAACGGGAACGGCGGCGCGGACAGGCTCACGGGCAAGGGCGGCAAGGACGGCTTCAGCGGCGGCGGCGGGAAGGACCGGATCAACTCCAAGGGCCAGCGCCGCGAGCGGGTGCGCTGCGGCGCCGGCAAGGACAGGGTGAGCGGCGCCAGGGGCGACCGCGTGAGGCGCGACTGCGAGAAGGTCAGGCGCTGAGGAACTCCAGGATCTCCGGGGCCAGCACCGCGGGCTCGAACTCGTGGGTCTGGCCCGGCACGATCCGCACCTCACCCTCGGGCATCGCGTCGGCCGCCGCCCGGGCCGCGTTCAGCATCCACTCCGGGCTGTCACCACCCCCGAAGACGAGGGTCGGCTGGAGGGCGCCGGCCCACTGTCCCGGTGGGATCGGCTCGCCCTTGCCGTAGGGCTCCATGATCCGCCCGTCGTAGGCGAGCGTGTGCTCGACCGCCTCGAACGGGGCCCACATCGGCGTCTGGCGAAAGCCTTCCACCTGATCGGCGGGCATCCCGGCGACCGAACCCATGAAGTAGGCCATCGCGTCGCCGTCGCCGTTCTTCGCGAGGCCCTCCATCCGCTCGACGTACCCCGGGTCGGGCTCGGGGCCGGAGTCGTCCAGGAGCATCGGCGGCTCGTACATCATGAGCTTCGTGACCGGGACGCCGCGCGCCGCGGCCTCGGCCGCGAGCACCGCGCCCGAGGACATGCCGAACAGGCTCGCCTCGCCGTCCGCCTCGGCGACCAGCGCCTCGATGTCCTCGATCTCGCGCTCGACCGCGTATGGCTGGGTATCGCCCGACTCGCCACGGCCGCGGCGGTCATAGCTGATGACCCGCTGGCCCGCCTCGGCCAGCAGGCGTGCCAGCTCCGGAGTGGTCTGGTCGACCGCCCGGTACTGGGTCGCGCCCGCCACCAGGATCAGCGGCGGGCCGGACCCGACGGAGTCGTAGGCGATCCGAGTGCCGTCGTTCGACGTAACCGTCGGCATCTCAGTCCTCCCGGCGCTCGTAGACGAGCACCACGACGCCCGAGTCGTAGGTCCTCGTGTCGGTCAGCCGCAGCTTCTGCATCTCGGCAGGGTCGGGGAACATCCGCAGTCCACCGGCGACCAGGACGGGATGGATCATCACCCGGTACTCGTCGATCAGGCCGGCCTCGACGAGCGCGTGGGTCAGCTGGGCGCTGCCGTGGATCGAGATCGTTCCGTCCGACGTCTCCTTGAGCTTGCGGACCTCCTCGACCGGGTCGCCCGCGAGCACCATCGTGTTGTTCCATTCGGGGTCGGTCAGGGTGGAGGAGACGACGTACTTGGGCATCGCGTTGAACTTGTCGGCGAACGGGTCGCCCTTGCCCCCGCGCTCGGGCCAGGCGGCGGCAAAGCCCTCGTAGGTCTTGCGGCCGAGCAGGAGGGACTCGGTCTCCTGGAGCTCCGCGTCCTTGTAGGAGTAGTGGTCGTCGCCGTAGTGCGACGCGAAGGTCCAGCCGGAGTGGGGATGAGTTGGCTCGCCGCCGGGCGCCTCCATGACGCCGTTCAGGCTCACGAACTCGGTCACGAACAGCTTGCTCATTGAAGTCCTTTCGGGATGAATTGCCAACTAAGACCGCGGTTGCGCGCGATTCTCATCGCCGCCCAGCCAACCAGCGAGCTCGGCCGGGGTGAGCCCCGAGAGCTCGCGGCACTCGCGGGTCAGGTGGGCCTGGTCCGCGTAGCCCGCGGATACGGCAGCCCGCGCGAGGTTCGTGCCCGGCTCGCCGAGGATCGAAACCAGGCGCTGGAACCGCAGCACCCGCTGCAGGGTCTTCGGTCCGTACCCGACCCGCTCGGCGAACCGGCGCCGCAGCTGGCGCTCGCTGACGTATACGCGCGAGGAAACGTCGGCCACGCTCGCGGAGGACGAGTCCAGCATCGAGGTCGCCTCGGTGACCGCGCCGTCGAGCTCGGCCAGGCGGTCCACGTGGCGCAGCAGCTCGCGGTTGAAGGCATCGAACGCGCCGCCCAGGGTTCGCGAGGCGTCGAGCGCCGGCTCGAGCCTGGCGGCAAGCCCGGCGTCGACGGCGTCCAACCCAACGTGTCCGTCGACGAACTCGGCGGCGGGCAGGCGCAGCAGGCCGGGCGCGACACCGGGGTGGAAGCGAACCCCGACGGCGACCAGTGGAGCGGGCAGCGAGCGCACCGTGAACCGGGTCTGCGGCCCGGCGACGAGCACGCCTACGCCACGGATCCAGACCAGGTCCATGCGGCCGTCGGGGAGGATGCGGCGGTCGTTCTCGGTGCGCATCTCCCTGCGGCCGGCGGCCCACAGGCACTCGACGAACGGCGCGAGCGCGGCATGGGGCGCGACCTCCCGGTAGCCGACGTCGACGACGTCCGAAACGTTCAAGACCGGCGTGCCTGAGTGCTCGACCATGGACTCCGACACATTGTCAGCAATCGAACGAGGAGGACAGGATGAGCACCAAGCTGAACGTGATCGGAGTCGTCGTGGACGAGATGGCCCGCTCGCTCGCCTTCTACCGCGAGCTGGGGCTGGAGATCCCGGCCGAGAAGGACTCGGAGCCGCACGTGGAGGTCGAGCTGCCGGGCGGCACGCGCCTCGCATTCGACACCGTGGAGACGATCCACTCGTTCCACCCCGAGTGGAAGCCGCCGGGCGGCGACAACCGGATCGGGCTCGCGTTTCTCTGCGACTCGCCCGCCGAGGTCGACGCCACCTACGAGCGGCTCGTCGCGAAGGGCTACACCGGCACCAAGGAGCCGTGGGACGCGTTCTGGGGTCAGCGCTATGCGCTCGTCCTCGACCCGGACGGCATCGAGGCGAGCCTGTTCGCGCCGAGCGGTTGAATCGCTACGTTCTCCGGGATGGCTGCCGGCGGCGAGAGCGACACGATCGACGTCGCGATCGTCGGCGGCGGTCCGGCCGGGATGTCGGCGGCGCTGGTCCTCGGACGGATGCGCCGCCGCGTCCTCGTCTTCGACACGGAGACGCCCGCCAACGCCGTCTCGCACGGCGTCGGCGGCCTTCTGACCCGCGACGGGACGCCGCCGGCCGAGCTCCGCGCGATCGGTCGCGAGCAGATCGCCGAGTACCCGACGGTGGAGTTCCGCCGCGACGAGGTGACCGGCGCTCGGGCCACCGCCGACGGCTTCGAGCTCGACGTCGGCGGCGAGACCCTCGCCGCCCGCAAGCTGCTCCTGGCGCATGGGCTCGATTACGGGCGGCCGGATGTTCCGGGCGTCGAGGAGCTCTGGGGCGAAGTCGCCTTCCACTGCCCCTACTGCCACGGGTGGGAGGTGCGCGACCGGCGCGTCGCCGTGATCGCCACGGACCCGCGGGCCGCTCACCAGGCGCTGCTCCTCACATCGCTCAGCGACTCGGTGACCGTCGTCGGCGACGCCGAACTCGAGGAGGACGACCGGACCAAGCTCGGGCAGGCCGGGATCGAGCACCTGCAGGCGCGGGTCGAGCGGGTGGAGGGCGCCGGGTCAGCCGTCCGGATCGAGCTCGTCGGTCGCGAGCCGCTGGAGTGCGATGCGATCTTCATCCAGCCCGAGTTGAGTCTCGTGACCGACCTCGCGGAGAGCCTCGGAGCCGAGCTCACCGAGACGGGCTTCGTCGCGACCGAGATGGGCGGCGCCACCAACATTCCAGGGCTGCACGTCGCCGGGGACGCGGCGGGCGCCGTCCCGCAGTCCGTCGCGGTCGCGATCGGCTCGGGCAGCGCCGCCGGGGCGATCATCAACATCGCCCTCGCCCAGGAGGACGCCGGCGCCGAACAGCCCTAGCCGGCGGTCCGCTTCAGCATCCACGCCGCGACGAGGAAGCAGATCGCCCCGATCAGCGTGCCGGAGCTGGCGATGGTCGCGTTCACGAGCTCGTCGGTGCCGCTGACGGTGTACGAGGCGACCGCCGAGAACCCGAACGCGACTGACCCGGCAAGGTTCAGGTCGGCGATCCGGCGGGTGGGCTTGTCGTCGCGCTGCCCCTTGACCGCGTACCAGGCGATGCCGCTCGCGATCAGGAAGCAGAGCGAGCCAATCGCGTCGGGAGTCCACACGAGGAGGTTCTTGGCGTGCGGGTCGAGGCGCTCGTCGACGGCGATGAACGTGTTGACGTTGAAGAACAGGGTCCCGGCGAACTGGACGAGCGCGCTCCAGCGGTCGAGCGGGTCCGGGTCCGATGTGCGGAGCTGCTCGAACGCCGCGGCGGTGAAGAACACGGATCCGGCCGCGTATGTGAACGCCGACGCGCGGTCGCTCAACTCGGCGTAGCCCGGCACCGACGCGATCGCGAACAGGGCGGACCCGATCATGAACAGGATCGCGATCCGCTGGGTCGCGCTCCGACGCCGGAAGCGGGTCAGGATGACGGACGCCGCGCTCATCGCCCCCCTTTCTACCTGCGCTAGAGCTCGGTGAGCGCCTTCAGCACGACGTCGTCGTGCGTCTTCGGCGAGACCTTCTCGAACGCCTTCGCGATCTTGCCGTCCGAGCTCGATGATGAACGTCGAACGCTGGACGCCCATGTACTTCTTGCCGTACATGGACTTCTCGACCCAGGTGCCGTACTTCTCGGCGACGGCGTGGTCCTCGTCGGCGAGAAGCGTGAAGTCGAGCGATTGCTTGTCGGCGAACTTCTTGATCGCCGAGACGGGATCGGGGGAGACTCCGATCACCCGTACGCCGGCGGCCTCGTAGTCGGCCGCGCGGTCACGCACGCCGCACGCCTGGGTGGTGCAGCCGGGCGTATCGGCGCGGGGGTAGAAGTAGAGGACGGTCGTCTTGCCCTTGAGGTCGGCGAGCGAGACTTCGTTGCCGTCCTGGTCGGGGAGAGTGAAGTCGGGGGCGGGGGAGCCTTCGTCGGGCATCGGGCGCGAGAGATTATCGGCGCGTGCGGGCTCGACATTTCGCGCTGGTATGTCGCATAGACACACCAGCGCGAATACTCGAAGCATCGACCAACAAAGATCTCGCTATTTGCGGAGGAGCTCGACGGATTGGCAGGCTCGATCACCGCACTGCGAGGATCGGATCGCTTAGTTTCGAACTCGATCTCGGGAGGGAGGGGCGTGGCCCCCGCCCGTGGGGTTCCGAGTCAGGAACGGGCATGGGATCCGGAACTTCGATCGGCTTCTTCAAACGAGCGGGCGCCATGCGCCTCGCCGAGGCTGAACGTGCCGAATGGCATCGCCGTGCGAGTGGGCTGTATGAGGATCTCCGGCGACCGGCGACGGGACTGATCCGGCGCGCGTACGGCGCTGCGTTCTCCGACGACGAGATCGACGACATCTATTCGAGCGCCTGGCTCGGAACGCTGCGAGCGCTCGAGCGACGCCACAAGAACCTCGCCGATGAGGAGGTCCGGAGCTACGTGCTGACGGCCGTTGCAAACCACGCATCCAAGGAGCTCCGGCGCCGGAAGCGAAAGCCGATCGCGCCGATCGAAGCCGCCGGCGAGATTGCCGATTCCGCCGCCACACCGGAAGACTCGGCGACCACTCGCGAGTCGTCGCAGATCATCCGCGACCTCCTGGCCAGCCTGCCTCCCCGACGGCGCGCCGTGATGCTCCTGCGCTACGGCTGGGGTCTCGACCCGAGCGAGGTCTGCGGGTTGGTGCAGGGACTTTCGCCTCGGGCGTATCGCAAGGAGATCACGCGCGGGGTCGACGAGCTCGCCGCCAAACTCAGGCTGGTCGAGGAGGGCCGCTGGTGCGAGGAGCGCGAGCCCCTCCTCAAGTCGTACGCGGCGGGACTGGCGGACGAGGACGAGGTGCTGCAGGCCGAGCACCACCTGGCTCACTGCCGGCCCTGTCACGACTTCGTCGCGAAGCTCAACGGCCACCTCCACGACATGGGATCCGGGCTGCTGGTTCCCGGCGCGCTGGAAGCCGTGGACCCGACCGCGACCGTGTTCGAGCGCATCGGCGACGCGGGCGAACGCATGCGCGAGACCGTGGGGAGTGTCGCGTCGCGGTCGGATGCGGCCGAGGCCGTCGCGGGCATGTCCGGCGCACGCGGCGCCGGAGCGGCCAGTGCGGGGTTCGCGGCGAAGCTTGCCGGCCTGGGCGGCGCGGGCAAGGCCGCACTCGCGTGCCTCGGCGGCGGCGCCGCCGCGACCGCATGCGTCGCAGCCGGAATCGGACCGGTCACGATCGGCGGGTCCGAAAGCTCGCCGCCCGCGAAGCTCGCGACCGAGCGCGTGGGGGAGCCGCGACCGATCGACCCGCCGCGCGACCCCGCCGTCTCCAACACCCCGGCGACGGCGCCGGGCAAGACGCCTACGCCGCCGGGTGAACAACGCGACGCCGAGCCCGACGGCGACGAAGGCGCAGGTCCCAGGAGCCAGCCGCCGGTTGCGCCGGAGGCGCCGCCCGTCTCGCAGGAGTTCGGCGTCGAGTCGGCGGCGGCGCCGGCGCCCTCGGCGCCGGCGAGCGCCTCGAGCGGCGGGGGCGGCGGTTCGACAGGCGCCGCGGTCCAGCAGGAGTTCGGGCCGTGACGCGGGTCGCGCTCATCGTCGGCGCGAGCGCGCTGGTCGCGTTCACATTGCCGTCTGGTGCTCTCGGCGCCGGCGCGACCTACGAGGTGATCCAATGCCACCCCGGGAACCGCGGGCACGGCGACGCGCTCCTCCACGAACCGCGGCCCTACGGCGTGACGACGGCCTGCGCCAACCCCAGCGCCGAGAACGCGATCCAGATCAACAACCGTCTCCGGGCCGAGAAGGGCCGCGAGGGCTCCGTGCGATGGGCCGCTCCGGCTGACACGGGCATCGTCGGCATCCGGGTCGACGCGAAGCTCCGCCGCGCCGCCGGCCACCGAGCGCGTCTCTTCATGGCGGATCAGAACGGGCGGGAGACACGCCGAATCGCCCAGGGCGACGGCTCACCGGGCGCCTTCCACATCGAGCGCTGGAGGGGCAACCGTCAGGCACAGTTCGTCGCCGAGCTCGGTTGCGACGAGGACCGCGGCTGCGAGGAGAGCAACGCCGCGAAGACGTGGGTGCGGGGTCTGCGATTGACCTTGGCGGACTATGCGGATCCGGAGATTGTGGCTGGGGGTTCTGCGGTCGACCCTGGCTGGCGCCTGGGTCGACACGGCCTCCAGTACACGGCGGACGATGCAGGTTCGGGACTTCGGCGGGTGGTCGTGCGGGTCAACGGCGTAAGCGTTGAGGATGTAGAAGCCGACTGCCCCGGTGCGGTGACAGGGTCAGAGCTCGCTGCTCGTCTGCAACCCTGCGGCCCGTTCCTTACGGGTGTGGATGAGCTGGACACATCCGGTGCTCCATTCACGGAGGGTCAGAACGGTGTATCCGTGTGCGCGGTCGACTTCGCCGGGAATCAGGCGTGCGACGTCGCGTACTGTCCGAGTGGACAACAACGCGCCCGACGTCGCGTTCTCAAACAGCCAGACTGCCCGACGATCCCGAGCTGATCCGGGCGACGCTTGCGGACGCACAATCGGGGATGGCAAGCGGCCAGCTCTTCTACCGGGCCGAGGGTGAGGGGATCTGGCAGCCGCTGGAAACGGTGCTCGCGGCCGGCGAGCTCCGGGCGCAGGGTCGATTCGACGTCGGTCCCGGCCGGGATCTACGAGTTCAGAGCCGTCGTCACCGACAACGCCGGCAACCAGACCGAGACGACGCAGCGTGAGGACGGGCGCGAGATGGCGCTCCCGTTCCCGCTCAAGTCCGGGGTCGATCTGAGTGCGGCGCTGGAGCCGGGAGGCGCCAAGCGAACGACGATCCCGTATGGCCGGCGCTCCAGGGTCGCCGGCGTCCTTCGGGAGGCTTCGGGCGAGCCGATCGCCGGGCAGGAGATCGTGATCGAGGAGTACTTCGGCGACGGCGCCCTGATCCGGGAGCGCATCACCAGGGTCCGGACGGATGCCCGCGGCCGATGGAAGTCGAAACTCCCAGCCGGGCCGTCCCGCCGGGTGACCGCGACATACGCGGGCACCCGGCGATATCTGCCCGAGGCGACGTCGGGCGGGCGGCTCGCCGTGAGAACCAAGGCCTCGCTCAGGACGTCCAAGTCCAGAGTGTCCGAAGGCGGCAAGGTGATGTTCCGCGGGAAGCTCGGGAGGCTGGGCGCCCGGATTCCGGCGGGTGGCAAGCTCCTGGAGCTGCAGGTGAAGCAGGATCGCCACACGTACCAGACCGTCGGCGAGGGATTCCGCTCGAAGCCGAACGGGAGCTACAAGGCTCCGTACCGCTTCGGCCGGTTCTACCAGTACGACGTGCGCTTCAAGTTCCGGGTCAAGGTTGCGCGCGAGGCGGACTGGCCATACAAGGCGCCGGTCCGCTCCCGCGGGCGAACGGTCACCGTCCTCGACCGCTGACCTACGATTCTCCCCGATGAAGATCCGCGACCACCTCACGTACGCGAACGTCATGTCGACGGTCGCGCTCGTTCTCGTGATCGGCGGCGGTGGCGCCTACGCCGCCGGCTTCATCGACTCCGGCGACATCGTCAACAACTCGATCGAGAGCCGTGACCTGGAGAACCGCGAAGCAGTCAAGGCTCGCGATGTCCGCAAGAACGGACTCACGGGCAAGGAGATCAAGGAGAAGACGCTGGACGCCGAATGCGTTCGCTCCCCTCTCGGGCAACTTGGATGCCGGATGTGACCCGATCGATCTCAGCTTCCTCCCATGCGTGAGCATCTCGGTCCGACTCCGATCGGCTGGCCGAGTACTCGCGATCGCGACCGGCGAGTTCGTCGACGCAGGCGGCGGCGGCGTGCTCGATTGCCGAATATTTGTTGACGGCGATCAGACCGGAGCCGGGGTCACGCCCGGGGACAACGACGCGCCGGAAGACAGCTTCACGGTGACGCTGGTCACGAACCGTCTCACCCGCGGCCAACACCAGATTTCACTCCGGTGTCAACAGGAGGTTGGGGACGGCCAACTCGCCTCCTCCTCCATCGCTGTCCTCGGCATCAGCGGCTAGACGCCCGCCCGCCTGTACGCATACACTGGCCCGGCAAATCGCTCAGGGGAGGATCAGGATGAGAGTTAGGGGAATCGTCGCCGTTGTGGCCGTGCTCGCCGTGGGGACCACGTCGATCGCGCTTGCCGCACCGGTGAACGTGCCGAACGGGGGCTTCGAGGAGGGGAACTTCTCGCACTGGAAGCGGTTCGAGCGCGGGGGCGGAAACTGGCAGATCTATGGCGGGATTCCGCGGGGCATGGGGCCGCTTGTCCCCTTGCCGCCGCAGGGCCAGAACGCCGCGCTCCTGACCCAGGGTGGCCCCGGGGTCAACATCCTCCACCGGGTGCTGAAGCTGAAGCGGAACTCGGTCAACAAGATCAAGTTCAAGCTCTTCTACGACAACACCAACAACCGCTTCTTCACCCCGAACAACTTCAGGTTCGGCGGTGGAGGCATGCCCCCGCCGCCCCCGCCGCCGCGCGGCATCCCCTTGTCAAAGCCGAACCAGCAGCTCCGCGTGGACCTGATGAAGCGGAACGCGAAGATCAAGTCCTTGAAGGACAAGGACATCCTCGCGACCCTGCTCTGGACGAAGCGCGGTGATCCGCTGACGCGGCCGTACCGAACGGTCAAGGCGAACATGAAGAAGCTCGACATCGACGCGAAGCGCGTCCGGTTGCGGATCGCCGAGGTCGACAACCGGGGCGAGTTCTTCGTCGGTGTCGACGCGCTGAAGCAGAGCGCGCGCTAGCGCCCGTAGCGCTCGAGGTCGGCGTCGAGCCGCCCGGCGTCCTCGGCGTCGAGGGGCTCGGGAGCCGGCCCGGGCGGGTCGCCGTCCGACGCACTGCGCCAGCGCCGCAACGCGATGAAGATCGCGACGGCCGCGGCGACGATCGCGAGGCCCGGGACGATCCAGGCCGCGAGGTCGAAGCCCTCGTCGTCGGGGAGCGCCAGCACCTCGTCGCCGAACTCGGCGACGAGCGCGTCCTTGATCTCCTCCTTGCTGCGGCCGTCGGCGATCAGGCCGCGGATGAAGTCGCGCTCGCGGATCGCCTGCTGAGCGTCGGAGGCGAGCTCGAGCGTGGTGCCGCAGACCGGGCACATCACCTCGTCCTCGACGTCGGGGAGCGACGTCTGCGGCTCCTGGGCGAGCGCCGGCGCCGCGATCGCCAGGAACAGCGCTACGACGGCGGCCGCGCGGAGCTTCACGATTCCTCCGGCGCGACGGTCGCGGCCCTGATCAGCGGCAGGACCTCGGCCTCGAGCAGCTCGGCGTCGACCTCTCCGCGGCGGATGTAGGCGACCTCGCCATTCGGGTCGATCAGGATCGTCTCGGGGACGCCGGTCGAGCCGAGGTCGTCGGCGTAGTCGCCGGAGCCGTCGCGCAGGGAGGGGTAGTTGAGGCCGAAGTCACGAAAGAACTCGAGGCCGTCCTCGGTGCCGTCCTGGGTCTGGATGCCGAGGATGGTGAAGCTCTCGTTGCCGTTGCGCTTCTGGAACTCGACGAGGTCGGGAGCCTCGGACTCGCACGGTCCGCACCAGGACGCCCAGATGTTCATCAGCACCCAGCTGCCGCGAAAGTCGTCGACGGAAGCCGTCGAGCTGGTTAGGTCCATGTCGCCGACCGCCAGCACGGGCAGTTCCGGCGCCGGAGCCTCCTCTCCGACCTCGAGCTGCTTGCCCGACTTGCTGACCACCCCGAACCCGAGCAGCGCGACGATGCCGAGCACGGCCATGACCGCGAGGAACGACTTCCCGCTCACCGGGCGAAGCCTAGAGAGCGATCGACGCCTGTCCCTGCGGATTCGCGGGTGACTTGCGCCTGAGCGGGTAATGGTGCGGCGTGTCGGCGAACCTGCGCCTCGAGCTGCCTGCCGAGCCCGCCAGCGTGAGCCGGGCGCGTCAGGCGCTGGAGAAAATCGCGGGGACGCTGGGCTGTGACGCGGAAGCGGTCAAGATCGCAGTCACGGAGATCGTCGGCAACGCGGTCGTCCACGGCTACGAGAGGCCGGAGTCGGGCAGCGTCGTGCTGGTGCTCGCGCGGGTCCTGAGGGGCCGGCTGATCGTCACCGTCGCCGACCGCGGCGGCGGGATGACGCCGAGGATCGACTCCCCCGGGCTCGGGCTCGGACTCCCCATCGTCAGCCAGCTCGCGGGCGACGTTCGGATCGACTCCGACGAGCGCGGCGCCGCCGTCTCGATGAGCTTCGAATGCGCGGCCGCCGGCGAGCCGGGGGCCGACATGGCGGAGGACGCAGGCGGCGACCTCGGCGCGGAACTCAAGCGCGCCCGGCGGGCGCTGCGCGGAGGCGGCGGGGCGGCCCGGCGCCGCTTCCGGTGGAGCCGCGAGCCGGCGGTCGCGCTGCACGCGTAGCCGCGCCGCCGGGGGTCGACGACCGTTACGTGGTCTCGATGGCCAGTGCGCCGAGCGCTGCGGTCCGGTCGTCGTAGAGCGGGAGGCTCTCGTGCAACCCGGTGATCTCCAGGGTCCGGCGCACCGCGGGGTCGGATCCCGCGATCGCGAAGCGGAGCCCCCCGGTCTGCGCCCGCATGTGCGTCCGCAGCAGGATCCGCAGGCCGGTCGAGTCCATGAACGAACAGGTCGTGAGGTCGATCAGCAGGGGGGCGCTGGTCTGGAGTGCGCGGTCGATCAGCTCCTGCGCGCGCTCCTCGTCGGCGAGGTCGAACTCCCCGTCGACCTCGATGCTGATTGGGCCTTCGCCCAGCTCTACGGCGCTGAGCTCAGCCATGAGACGCGATTGTGAGTCGAGAAAAAGACAGCATGAACGCTGAGATCTGTGAGACCGGCACCCCCGCCACCTTCCGTGATGACGGCGCGAAGTCGCTGAGTGTCCCGGTAACGGTCCGTCCCGCCCCTGAGTGGGTCTGGACCTAGGGGCCAGTCTAGCGCCCGGCCCCCGTGCGAATCCGTACGCTTCGCCGCGATGGCCGAGGAGCGGGACCTGGGCGCGATGGCGCGGGAGATCATCGACGCGAACCACTTCATGACGCTCGCCACGGCCGACAGCGACGGCCGCCCGTGGGCATCGCCGGTCTACTTCTCACCAGCCGACTATCGCGAGTTCTTCTGGGTCTCCGAGCCCGGCGCACGGCACTCCCGGAACATCGCGGCCCGGCCCGAGGTGAGCATCGTGATCTTCAATTCGCAGGTGCTGCCCGGCGGCGGGCGGGCCGTCTACCTGGATGCGCATGCGGTCGAGCTGACCGACGACCCGGGCTTCGAGCACGGGGCCGAGCTCTTCAACGCCCGGTTCCCCGATCCGGAGAACCACAACCTCGAGCACTTTCCCGCCGAGAAAATGCGCCCGCCGGCCGCCCACCGCCTCTATCGGGCCACGGCGACCGGGCACTTCGTGCTCGACCCCGCGGGCCACCCCGACGGGAGCGCGGGCGACCATCGCGCTCCCGTCGATCTGTAGGCGGCTACTCGACCGTCAGCGTGCCTTCCATGCCCTGCGCGGCGTGATCGCCGATCGCGCAGTAGATCTCGTACTCACCCGGGGCGAGGTCGAGCGTCAGCTCGCCGCTCTGCCCCGGATCGAGATCGTCCGTGATCTCCTCGACGCCGTCGCCCTCGACCTCCAGGTTGTGGACGGTGGCGCCGTCGTTCGTGGCCGTGATCGTCACCTCGCCGGCCGCCACGCTCGGATCCGCCGGATCCAGGGCGAACTCGGTCTCGGAGATCGTCAACTCCTCGCCACCGCCTCCCGTCTGCGCGGCGTCGTCGGTCGGCGTCTCCTCGGTGGTGGTTTCGGTGGTCGCCGCGCTCGTGTCGTCGTCATCGTCGTCGCCGCACGCGGCGAGGGCGAGCGGGATCACGATCGCGATCAGGGCCAGTGACTTGCGGACGCGCACGGGTAGCCTCCTCTGACGGTCGAGATTTCGTTCCTGTCCCTTGCTACGGGCGAGGAGGCCCGGGGGATTGGATCGCACGCAATCCCAACGGCCGCGGCGAACGTAACAACAGATGTGGCCACTTTCCGATGAGGCGCTCGTGGCGGGCTTCGCCGCCGGTGACAGCGACGCCGCGACCGCATTCGTCCGCCGCCACCAGGCGCGGGTGTTCGGACTTGCCGTGACGATGGTGGGCGACCCCGCGGTGGCGGAGGAGATAGCGCAGGAGGCGTTCACCCGCGCCTGGCGTCACGCCGAGTCCTACGACGTGCGGCGGGGCAAGGTCTCGACCTGGCTGCTCACGATCACCCGCAACCTGGCGATCGACCACCTGCGCGCGCACCGCACCGAGCCGCTCGACCCGGGCGCCATCCAGCACGCGGAGGAGGCGCTTTGGATCTCGGCCGGCTCCCGCTCCGCCGCTGAGGTCGGGGAGATCCGCGAGGCCCTCGCCGACGTGCCGGCGGAGCAGCGGCGCGCCCTCCTGCTCGCGGCCCTCTTCGGCTACACGGCGCGGGAGATCGGCACGATCGAGCAGATCCCGTTGGGGACCGCGAAGACCCGGATCCGCACGGCGATGCAGCGGATCGCCACGGGCTCGGCGGCGCCGGGCCTCGACGCGGAGGAGGCGCCATGAGCGCCGAATGCGGACGTCTCCGGGGGCTGGCGCCCGAGCTGGCGCTGGGGATCGCTGACGGCGAGGAGCGCGCCTGGGCGCTCGAGCACCTGGCCGACTGCCCGGCGTGCCGCGCGCACGTCGAGCGGATGAGCGGCGTCGCGGACGAGCTGGTTCACCTGGCGCCGCCCGTCGAACCGCCGGCCGGCTTCGACGGCCGCGTGGCGGGAGGGATGGCGCCGGTGCCGACCCGGACGCCGATGCGCCGAAGGTTCCTGGTGCCAGCGCTGGCGGCGATCGCCGCGGCGGCGGTGGCCGCGGGCGCCGTCTGGACCGCCCTCGACGACGACCGTGACCTCGCCGACTCCTACCGCGACACCCTCGCGATCGCGAACGGCGAGTACTTCGACGCGGCCACGATGCAGGTCCCAGGCGGAAGAGAGGTCGGATACGTCTACGGCTACCAGGGCCGCGCCTCATGGGTGCTGGTCGTGATCTACGACGCGGTCGAAACCGGCCGCTACGAGGTGGAGCTCGTCGCCCGCGACGGGCGCCACCTGCCGCTGCGCGAGCTGGAGATCGAGGACGGCGAGGGCAGCGTCGGCGCCGTCACCCCGATCCCCTACCGGGAGCTCTCCGAGGTACGGATCCTGGACGGCATGGGCCGCGAGGTCGCCGACTCGGAGCTGCGCGACTGACGGGCCTAGAATTGTCCGCCACGCGGACGTAGCTCAGTTGGTAGAGCGTCGGCTTCCCAAGCCGAAGGTCGCGGGTTCGAGACCCGTCGTCCGCTTCTCGAAAGCCGCTGGTACCGGCGGCGCTCGAGCCGGAGCAGCCCGGCTCGCCCCGCCTTCGGACCATTCGGCCCGCTTGGCAATCTTCAGGTTGACGTCGTCGGCGCCCTTGCCTTCCTGGTAGGCACCGGTCAGCACAGCCCGGGCTCCGCGCGGGATTCGGACCCGAACGTGTCGTACCAATAGACCTCAACGACCTGCTATCACGATCCGATCGACCCCCGAATCGACACCCGCCCGGCAACCGCCGATGACATCGACGACATCCTCGCCACCCTGTTCGCGGGGTTCGAGTCGTTCGCGGAGTTCGCGCCTCCTGGGTGGGCGCCGCCCGAGCCGCAGCGGGAGCGCACCCTGCGCCGACTCGTCGAACCCACCACGTGGGCGTTGATCGCGCACGAGGACGGGCGCCCCGTCGGGCACGTGTCGTTCACGCCCGCGCGGGGGCGGCCCTTCGAGCAACCCGACGGGGCGTGGCTCGACGAGCCGCCGATCCCGGGCGAGGCCCACCTGTGGCAGCTGTTCGTCGTCCCGGACCGGTGGGGCGCCGGCATCGCGTCGGCCCTGCACGATCGCGCGATCGAGGCGATGAGGTCGCAGGGCTACGAGCGTGCGAGACTGTTCACCCCGGTCGCGAATGACCGGGCGCGGGGCTTTTACGAGCGCCGCGGCTGGATCAGGGCGGGCTCCGGCTTTGACTCGGAGATGGGGCTCGAACTCGCCGAGTACCGAATCGAGCGTCCGCTTGCTTGACAATCGTCCAGGCGCTGACAACACTCGGATCCGAGTGTCCTGAGGCCCGAGGAGGGAGCCCACACCCATGGCCCGTTACAGGATCGCGGCGAACATGGAGTTCGTCCGCAGCTCGGACAAGAGCTTCGAGGCCGGCGTCGAGATCGCCGGTGAGCTCGGCTATCGATGGATCGAGCCGATGGTGCACACCGGCTGGGAGCTGCTGAGCGAGGTGCACTACTTCCACTCGTACTCGATGGAAGAGGACCCGCTGCTGATGACGGAGATCTGCGATCGCCACGGGGTGAAGGTGGCCAGCATCAGCGGACACAGCCCGCTGATGAAGCCGGAGGCGGCCGTCGACCGCCTCACGCGGGCGATCGTGCTGGCCGACGCGGTGGGCGCTCGGTTCGTCAACACCGACGAGATGGTCAAGCCGGACTGGATGGACGACGAGCAGGCGCACCAGGTCATGCGCTACACGCTGCAGAAGGCCGACCTCGTCGCGCGCCGGCACGGCGTCGACGTCTGCATCGAGCCGCACGGCATCTACACGAAGACGGCCGACGGTCTGCTCAAGATCGTCGACCTCGTCCCGTCGGCGCGGATCGCGGTCAACTGGGACACCGGCAACTCCTATCTCGCCGGGATCGAGGACCCCTACGACGGCCTGGAGAAGGTCCGCGACCACGTGCGCCACGTGCACGCCAAGGACATCAGCTTCGAGCACGCGGAGCGTGAGCGCGGCGTCGTCACCGGCACGCCCGTCGGGTGTGCCTGCGGTGAGGGGGCCGTCGACTGGGAGCGCGTCCTGCACATCCTGGATCCGCTCGACCGCGACCTGTTCCTGAGCGTCGAGTGCGGGACGATCGACGAGGCAGAGCGGAGCCTCGCCTTCCTGACGAAGGTGATCGGCGACCGCGCGGTGCGCGAGGAGCGCGCCGCCGCCTAGCCCGTGTTGACGGTGAGCTCCTAGCCGCGCGTGGAGCGCTCAGGTCCCCCGTACGCACGCTCAGGCCCACCGTAAGCGGTGAGGGCGTAGATGACGAGCAGGTCGATGATGAAGAGCATGAACGCCGCAAACGGATAGGCGTTCACCGTGAACAGCAGGATGATGATGTTCACGCTCGCCGAGAAGATCCCGAACAGCTGACCGAACGCGTGACGGTTCCAGATCGAGAACGCGGCGACCATCTGCAGGACGCCGACGATGAGGAAGAACCAACCCCACGTGTTCAGATCATCGAAGAGGATGAAGCGACCCTCGTCGGTAAAGAACGACGAGTTGTCGATAGCGGCGATTCCCCAGATGAAGTTGAGGAAGCCCGCGATCATCAGGACTATCCCCGCGAAGGCGATCCAGCCCTCGCCGGATCGGACGGATTCGTTGTTCACCGCGACTCCTTCCACTGGTGATTCACTAAGGCGGGTCGATCTTCTCCGACCACCTGTGCAAAAGCAAACTCCCCGGACAGGCTGCAGGCATTCCTGCGACTTCGCGTGTTCTGTCACGGTGAGCGGGGATACCACCCCGCCTCATCCTCGAGTATGAGCGGGTTCCTACTCGCGCCCGATGTGCGACGGCCGGCCTGGGCGTACGGTCGATCGCATGGCATCGCAAGGCCCCAACGGCACACCGGTGACCGGGCTCGTCGTCCGCCAGGCGTTCACCGCGCTGGTCAACCGCTACACGGTCCACCGCGCCGCCGCTCCCGGCGAGGAGGGTCCGGTGCTTGCCGCCGCGCAGCAGAAGCGGATCGCGCTGAACGAGGAGGTGGCGTTCTATGCCGACGAGCAGCGGGCCGACCCGCTCTTCCGCTTCAAAGCCCGTGACAAGCTCGACCTGAACGCGGCATACGACGTCACCGGTGCCGACGGCGAGCCGATCGGCTGGTTCAAGAAGGAGTTCCGCAAGTCGTTGACGCGGTCGACCTGGCGCCTCGGCGTCTCGGCGGATGACCTCGAGGCCGTGGGAACCGAGCGCAGCGGGGGCGTGGCCGTCGCCCGGCGACTGTGGGGCCTGACTCTCGACGAATTCATCCCGGCTCCCTTCAGGTTCCATTTCGACTTCCGCACGCGGGACGGCGCCCTGGTGCTGGCGTCCGAGCGCCGTAGAGCCGCCCGGGACGTCTACGACGTCGAACTGCCCGCGACGCCCGCAGGTTCCCGAATCGACTGGCGGGTGGGCGCCGCGATGGCGGTGGCCCTCGACGCCCTCCAGTCGCGCTGATGCGGGGGCGTGGATGACGCGGAGCTCACAGGCGACAACAAAGGAGAAGACCCGATGCGCAAGGTAGTGATGGGGATGATGACCACCCTGAACGGACGGCTGGACGATCCCGATGCATGGGCGACCGGAGTCCCCGACGATCTCTTCGCGGAGCTCGATCGGCTGTATGGGACGTTCGACACGATCCTGGTCGGGCGGACGACTTACGACGAGATGTTCGAGTACTGGCCCGGCGCCGAGACCGCCAACGACGGCTCGGAGACCAGCAAGAGCATGGCGCGCAAGATGAACGCCTACAAGAAGTACGTCTTCTCCGGCGCAAGCGAGAAGGCACCGCTCGAGTGGAACAACGCCGAGCTGGTCCTGGCGCACGGGGACGAGGACATCGTTCGGTTCGTCAACGACCTGAAGAAGCAGGCCGGCGGCGACATCCACCTGTCCGGCGGTGCGCGGCTGGCGCGAACCGTGATCCGCCTGGGCCTGGTCGACCAGTACCACCTGGTCGTGCACCCGGTCGTGTCGGCAGGCTCGAGCTGGTTCGAGGAGATCGAAGCGCAGCGCGAGATGAAGCTGCTGAGCTCCACCGCCTACTCGAACGGCGTCGTCGGGCTCTATTACGAGCCGCGGAACGACTGACCTCGAACAGCAACGCACGGCATGATGCGGCCTCCAGCGGGTAGAGGACGGCCCATGGCCGACAAACCGATGGACGTGTACCTGAACGACCACCTTGGCGGTGCGATGCTCGGCTCCGACCTCGCCAAGCAGATCCGCGACCGGGCCGAGGGCACCCCGCTGGGCCAGGTGATGACCCGGATCGCCGCCGATATCGAGGAGGACCAGGAGACGCTGACGGAGCTCATGGACCGGCTCGACGTCGCCCGCAACCCGGTCAAGCAGGTGACCGGCTGGATGGCCGAGAAGGCGAGCAGGATCAAGTTCAGCGGCGCGGGCTCCGGCGAGCCCGACCACGGAATGTTCATGGCCCTGGAGACACTCCGGCTGGGTGTCGCCGGCAAGAAGTGCCTTTGGCTGGCACTGGGGCAGGTCCGTGAGGCGTACCCCGCGCTGAGCGGTGTCGACCTCGACCGGCTGATCCAGCGGGCCGCCGACCAGGAGAGCACGCTCGAGGAAGAGCGCCTGAAGGCCGGAGCCGTAGCGCTGGGCGGCGCGTGACCGAAGCCGCCGACCCCCTGACGCGCACCTGAGCGGCGACCGTTCAGGCGCCGGCGGGCGACGGCCGGGCGGGTTCTCGTTCCGGGGCGCACGAGGTGCAGCCCTGGCTCGCGCTCGGATGGCGAGGCGCGCGGCGCTGCTCGGGTCCGCGGATCGTGGCCCACGCGATCAGGCCACCGACGACAGCGACGCCGGCCGCGATCAGCATCGCGGTGCGGTAGCCGTCGGAGAAGGCGCCGGGCCCGACCGCGGTGGTCGCGGACAGTCCCGCCGCGGCGGGGAGCGCGGCGCCCGCGAACAGCTGGGCGAGGCGCGCGGCGGCGTTGTTGACGGCCGAGGCGATTCCGGCCTGCGCGTCGGGTAGGGCACCGAGGACCGCGGCGGTCAGCGGGGCGACGAAGATCGTCATCCCGAGGCCGAAGACGACCACGCCGGGCAGGATCGCGCTGATGTAGTCATCGCCGCGCTCGACTCCGGCGAGCAACACGAGGCCCGCTCCGAGCACCACCGGGCCGACGGTCATCGGGATCCGGGGGCCGATTCGCTGGCCGAGGGCGCCGGCCTGCGGGGAGAGCACCAGCATGATCACCGTTGCCGGGAACGATGCCGCGCCGGCCTCGAGCGCCGAGTACCCGAGCACGTTCTGGAGCTGGAGCGAGAGGAAGAAGAACAGCGCGCCGATCGCCAGGTAGTTGGCGAGCGTGGCGGCGTTGGCCCCGGAGAACTGTCGCGAGCGGAAGATGCCCATGGGAAGCATCGGCTCGGGAGTGCGGCGCTCGAAGAGCACGAACGCGATCAGCAACGCGACGCCTGCGACCCCGGCGATCAGGACGCCCGCGTCGCCGAGCCCCCCGCCGCCGGCCTCGACGAGCGCGTACGTGAGGCCGGCCAGTCCGAGGCTGACCAGGACCGATCCCGTCCAGTCGGGGCGGGTTGCGCGGGTTCGCTGCGCGCGGCTCTCGGGAAGGTGGCGGGCGCCGATCCAGGCGGCGACGAGGGCGACCACGACGACGATCGCGAAGACCCAGCGCCAGGACGCGGTGTCCACGAGCCAGCCGCCGAGGAGCGGCCCGATCAGGCTCGAGATGCCCGACCAGCCGGCCCAGGCTCCGATCGCCTTGCCTCGATCCTCCTCGGCGAAGCTCGCCTCGACGATCGCGAGGCTGGCCGGCACGAGCAGCGCCGCGGTGACGCCCTGCAGGATCCTGGCGACGATCAGCACCTCGCCGCTCGGCGCGACGGTGCACAGCAGCGAGGTCGCAGCGAACCCGATCAGCCCGATGACGAACACGATCCGGCGCCCGTAGAGGTCACCGAGCGAGCCGCCCGTGATGATGAGCGCGCTGAGCGCCAGGAGGTAGGCGTTCATCACCCACTGCAGTCCGCCGAGCTCGAGATCGAGGTCGCGGCCGATCTCGGGCAGGGCGACCGTGACCACGCTCGATTCCAGGAAGGCCGCACCGGAGCCGAGGATGACCGCGGCGAGCACCCAGCGCCCGCGCGTCGAGCGGTAGCGCAGCTGCGGTCCGTCCTCGTGGCTGGTCAGCTCGCCGTTACCGGCTTCGTGCTCGTCGTTGGCGATGTCTCGACGCTACAGGGCGCCGACACGACGCGATTGTCGCTTGGTTTCGGGATACACCCCAGGGGTATATGTGCTATACCCACACGGGGTATAGGCCCAACCGTTCAGCCGAAGGAGAAACGAAGATGCACGACCCCGCCGACACGATCGACTCCGGCTCCGAGAGGAAGCCCTGGACGACCCTGATCCTGCTCGGCCTCGCGCAGTTCATGGTCATTCTCGACATCACCGTGGTGAACGTCGCGCTGCCCTCGATCGGCGAGGACCTCGCGTTCCCCGCGGGGGATCTGCAGTGGGTGATCACGGCCTACGTGCTCTTCACCGGCGGTTTCCTCATGCTTGGCGGCCGGGCCACCGACCTCTTCGGCCGGCGACGGATCTTCCTCCTCGGGCTCACGATCTTCACCCTCGCGTCGCTCGCCAGCGGGCTCGCTCCCTCGCCGGAGGCGCTGATCGCTTCGCGCGCGGTGCAGGGGATCGGCGCGGCGATGCTCACCCCCGGCGCGCTCTCGATCGTGACGACGACCTACGAAGGAGGCCAGCGCAACGCCGCCCTCGCGGCGTGGGCTGCGATCAGCAGCGGGGGCGCAGCGGCCGGCGTCGTTCTCGGCGGCATCCTGACCACGGGACTCGGCTGGGAATGGGTGTTCTTCATCAACGTGCCGATCGGCGTCGCTACCGCGCTCGGTGTGCTCCGGATCGTGCCGGGCACGCGCCCGACCGCGACCGGGCGCCGGCTGGACTTCCTCGGCGCGGTGACGGCGGTCGCCGGCCTGGTCCTGCTCGTCTACGGGATCGAGGGCGCGAACGAACACGGCTGGGGTTCCGCCCGGACCCTGCTCCTGCTGATCGCCTCGGCGGCTCTGCTGACGACGTTCCTCCTGGTCGAGCGACGCGTCCGGGAGCCGATCCTCCCGCCGAGCACCTGGCGCAACCGCTCGCTGGTCTCCGGGGTCGGCTTGATCGGAGTCGCCACGGCGCTCCTGGTGGCCGTGTTCTTCCTCAACACGCTCTACCTCCAGGACATCCTCGGCTGGTCGGCTCTCGAGACCGGTCTGGCATTCCTGCCGCTCGTGGTGGTGATCGGAGTCGCCGCCAGCGTGGCGAACAACCTCATCCCGCGGATCGGCTCCCGCAACCTCAGCGCGCTGGGCCTGCTGCTTGTCGGGGCGGGCGGGCTGCTGCTCCTCGTCGCCCCGGACACGGCGAGCTATGGAACCGATGTGCTGCCCGGGTTCGTGGTTCTCGGTTTCGGCGTCGGCCTCGTATTCCCCTCGGCATCGATTGCCGCTATGAGCCAGATCGGCGAGGAAATGGCCGGGCTGGCGTCGGGCCTGATGACGACCGGCCACGAGCTGGGCGCGGCGTTCGGCGTAGCGGCGATCTCAGCGATCGCGGCCGCGGCTCCGACGTTCGTCGCCGGGTACGCCGACGGATTCGCCGCGGTCGCCGTGGTGGGCGCCGTGGTTGCGATCATCACGCTGGTCGCAACGCCCACCGTACGTCCGCGGGCGGAGGTGCAGGCGGGCGCGCACGGCTGAACGTGTACGCCAGCCGGTCGTGAGCTGCCTGCAGGCCGTACCACGACTTGACGGGGGCCGAGCGGGGTGTGACGATGGCGGCGAACCTCAGGAAGCGAGCTCGGGGGCGAGCGGTATGCGACATAGGGGGTTGGGCGTCGGCGTCTTTGCGGCCTTGATCCTGGCATGCCTCGTTCCGGTGAGCGCGCCGGCCCACCCGGTCAAGACCGTGGAGGGCCACATCGAGGAGGACTCCGTCGCCCTCACCCCCGCCATGGAGGCACGGTTCGAGCGGCAGACGGAGGCGGCAACCGAGGACGACGCCCGACTGGCGGCGGCCGGCGTCACCGGCGACGAAGCCGAGGTTGGCCGGTGGGGGCCGGTGACCGACTGGCCGGTGGTCGGGATCCACATGGCGCTGCTCGCCGACGGAAGGGTCCTCGCCTACGACTCGAGCGCCGACGAGCTCGGCGTGGACGACCACACCTTCACGCGGGCGACCGTCTGGAATCCGACGAGCGGCATGCACGTGGACGCCATGCTTCTGGGCTTCAACATCTTCTGCAGCGGCCTCGCCCATCTGATGGACGGGACGCTCTTCACGGCGGGCGGGAACAAGAGCGCGAATCAAGACGGGATCAGGCAGACCCACACCTTCGACCACGAGACCGGCACGTGGAGCCGGGGTCCCGACATGGCCGAGGAGCGGTGGTACCCGAGCGTGACCCCGCTGAACGACGGCGAGATGCTGATCACCGACGGCGTCTCGAACAGGGTGGACGCACCCGAGGTGCGGCAGACCGACGGGACCCTCCGCTCGCTCAGCGACGCGTCGCGGGACCTACCGCTCTATCCGTGGATCGACGTCGCGCCCGACGGGCGGGCGTTCCTCTCGGGCCCCTCCACGACGATGCGAAACCTCGACCCGTCCGGCACCGGCGCCTGGACGGGGGCCGGTCAGCGCGACACCGTGAGCCGAAGCTACGGCGGTCACGCGCTCTATGACGTCGGCAAGATCCTCGTCGCCGGTGGCGGTCCCTCGACCCCGACCGCGAACGTGATCGATCTGAACGGACCGACGCCTGAGGTGACCCCGACCGACTCGATGGAGACCGGGCGCCGGCAGCACAACCTGACCGTCCTGGCCGATGGCACGGTGCTCGCCACGGGCGGGAACTCGTCCGGCGTGTCGCTCGTGGACATGGAGAACGGCGTCTACACCGCCGAGCTCTGGGATCCTGCGACGGGCGAGTGGCGCACGCTCGACTCGATGCAGGTTACGCGCCAGTACCACTCCTCCGCACTTCTGCTGCCCAACGGACGGGTGCTCTCGGCGGGCGGCGGCGTCTGCGGCGTCTGCAACGCCGCCGGCTACCTGAACAAGAACGCCGAGGTGTTCACGCCGCCGTATCTCTTCAAGGACGACGGCTCGGGTGAGCTTGCTCCGCGGCCGCGGATCACCTCCGCGCCACGGGTCGTGAACTACGACGCCTCCATGACCGTCCGCACTCCGGCGCCCGGTTCGATCGGCAAGCTGGCGATGGTACGGCTGGGGGCCGTCACCCACTCGGTGAACATGGAGCAGCGCTACGTGCCGCTCTCGTTCACCGCCAAGCGCAGGAGGCTCGTCGCGGAGACTCCGGCGAACCCGAACATCGCACCCCCCGGGGTCTACATGCTGTTCGTGATCAAATCGAACGGCGTGCCGTCGGTGGCGAGGATGATCCGCATCGAGGAGGGCGGCCCCGACAACGGGTTCAGCTTCGGCAAGGTGAAGCTGAACAAGCGCAACGGAACCGCGGGCCTGCCCGCCAAGGTCCCGGGGGCCGGTGGGATCGTGCTGGCGGCGACGAAACAGGTGAAAGGGGCGAGAGCGACGGCCGGCGGGCCCCGCACGGTGAAGCTGGCGGTGAGGCCGAAGGGCGCGACGAAGCGAAGGCTGACGCGCCGCGGCGCGGCGAAGGTCAAGCTCGCGGTCACCTTCACGCCGACGGGAGGCGATCCCAGAACCAAGCACAGGACCCTGAAACTTGTCAAACGCTGACCGGGATCAAACCGCGCTCTTGGGTATTTGGGTACCGGTTTGAGGTAGGGCGTCTTGACGAGGGCAGAGACGGCTGTGACGATGCGCGCCTGATCTCTGGAACCTAGCTCGGGGGGCGAGCAGCGTAATGCGACACAAGACTTTCGGCCTTGCCGTTTTCGCGGCTCTGATCCTCGCATGCCTCATTCCCATGACCGCGCCCGCCCACCCGGTGAAGACCGTGGAGGGCCACATCGCAGAGGACTCCGTTTCGGTCACGCCCGAGATGGAGGAGTGGCTCGGCGAGCGGACGGAGGCGGCGACCCAGTCCGACGCCGCGGCGGCAGCCGTGGCGGTCGCCGGCGACGAGGGCGAGGTGGGCCAGTGGGGCCCGGTCGTCGACTGGCCGGTGGTCGGGATCCACATGGCGCTGCTTGCCGACGGAAAGGTCCTCGCCTACGACTCGAGCGCCGACCAGCTCGGCGTCGACGATCACAGCTTCACCCGGGCCACCGTCTGGGATCCCACCAGCGGCTCGCACGTGGACGCCATGGAGATGGGCTTCAACATCTTCTGCAGCGGCCTCGCCCATCTGATGGACGGGACGCTCTTCACGGCGGGCGGGAACAAGAGCGAAAATCAAGACGGGATCAGGCAGACCCACACCTTCAACCATGAGACCAACACCTGGACCCGGGGTCCCGACATGGCCGAGGAGCGCTGGTACCCGAGCGTAACTCCGCTGAACAACGGTGAGATCCTGATCACCGACGGCGTCTCGGGCAGACCGGACGCACCCGAGGTGCGGAAGACCGACGGGACCCTCCGCTCGCTCAGCACCGCGGCGAAGGACCTGCCGCTCTATCCGTGGCTCGACGTCGCGCCCAACGGGCGGGCGTTCCTCTCGGGGCCCTCGACGACGATGCGGAGCCTCGACCCGTCCGGTACCGGCTCGTGGCTCGGGCTCGGTCAGCGCGACACCGTGAGCCGAAGCTACGGCAGCCACGCGCTCTATGACGTCGGCAAGATCCTCGTCGCCGGCGGCGGTCCCTCGACCGCGAGCGCGACGACGATCAACCTGAACGGGTCGGCGCCCCAGGTGGCGCCGACCGATTCGATGGAGACCGGGCGCCGGCAGCACAACCTGACCGTCCTCGCCGACGGCACGGTGCTCGCCACGGGCGGGAACTCTTCCGGGGTGCCACTGATCGACATGGAGAACGGCGTCTACACCGCCGAGCTCTGGGATCCCGACACCGGACAGTGGACGACGCTCGACTCGATGCAGATGACCCGCCAGTACCACTCCTCGGCGCTCCTTCTGCCCGACGGGCGGGTGCTGTCGGCCGGCGGCGGCATCTGCGGAGCCTGCACCGCCGCCGGTTACCTGAACAAGAACGCCGAGGTGTTCACGCCGCCGTACCTGTTCAAGGACGACGGCTCGGGCGAACTCGCCCCGCGGCCTGAGATCACGTCCGCGCCCGGGGTGGTGTCGTACGGAAACTCGTTCTCGGTCGGTACCCCCCAGGCCGCCTCGATCGAGAAGGTGGCGATGATGCGGCTGGGCGCCGTCACGCACTCGGTGAACATGGAGCAGCGCTACGTGCCGCTCGCGTTCACCGCCAGCGGCGGCAGCCTCGTAGCGGAGACGCCGGCGAACCCGAACATCGCACCCCCCGGCGTCTACATGCTGTTCGCGATCGATTCGAACGGCGTGCCGTCGGTGGCGAAGATGGTGCGGATCGAGGGGTCGGCACCAGGCCCTCTCGCGCCGACGATCACCGACACCGACCCGAACTCGCCCTCCAAGGACAACGCCCCCGAGGTCAGCGGCACCGGAGCCGCCGCGGGCACGACGGTGAGGGTCTACGGCGGGTCGGGCTGCACGGGCCCGGTCCTGGGCTCCAACACGGCCACGGTCTTCAACGGCTCCAGCGGGATCACCGCGACGGTCCCAGCGGATCAGACGACCAACCTCAGGGTGCGGGCGACCGACGCCGCCGGCAACACATCGCCCTGCTCGGCCGCGTTCCCCTACACCGAGGACTCGACGGGCCCCGACACCATCGTCACCGCGAAGCCGCCTGCGACGGGGACGAACCACACCGTGACGTTCGCGTTCACCTCTACCGAGCCCAATTCGACCTTCGATTGCAGGTTCGACGCCGAGGTGTACGCGCCGTGCACCTCGCCGCTGCAACGGACCCTCCCGGTGGGCAAGCACGTCTTCCGCGTCCGCGCTACCGACGTGAGCAAGAACCGCGATGCGAGCGAGGCCAAGGAGACCTTCCGGATCACCAACTGAGGCGCCGGTCAGACCCAGCGCTCAGCCGGTCGCCTCCGAGCGGCGAAAGGTGATCGCGAGGTCATCGTCCCAGCTCGAGCCGTCGCGCGAGAGCTTCCAGAGCCCGGCGATGGTCGCCCCGCCGTCCGCGAACGTTCCCTCGAACCGCTGCGAGAATCCGGGCGCGTTCCTGGACATCCTCCAAGTGCCGTCGTCGAAGCTCATCTCGTAGACACGCTGGACGCCGCGGGAGTCGAAGTAGTGCATCGCGGGCCCGTCCGCCGGGCCGCCGATGATCGCGATCGAGTCGGGGAACCGGGGGTGGTCGGTCCGGGCGCGCTGGATCAGGAAACGCTCGCCCTCGAGCCACTCGAACACGGCCTCGCCCTGCACCACGGCCGAGGGCATTGAGGGGTGGGTCGCTTCGGTCGTCCAGCTGCCGATCAGCGCGTCGAGGTCGTGGTTCCGCTCCGCGTCCTGCATATCGGTCTCCGTTCGTGTTGAGAAGCGGGAGGTCACGCGGCCCGTCGCCGGGCCCGTCCTGGCTTGTAGACCGAGAGCCCGGTGGCCAAACCGAGGGCGAGGACGTCCCAGGCCGCGCCGAGGACGATCAGCGTCTCACGGCCGCCGCCGCCGGTCCGCATCTGCTCGACGGACGGGCCCAGTACCAGCGCGCCGACCAGGATGACCGACGCCAGCAGGCCGAGCTTGATCGTCACCCACGGGTGCCGGAGGACGCCCCACTTCGTGCCGAGCCCCAGCACGATGCCGGTCACCAGCGCCGTGAGGCTGAGCGGGATGCCGAAGACCACGGTGAAGGTGGCGAGCAGATCGTAGGCCGCGGCGGCGAAACTCGGATCACCGGCGGCGGACGCATGGATCGCGACCACGAGGAAGCCGCTGACCTCGCCGAGGAGCCCGACCGAAGCGACGATGTGCGCGGTGAGCACCGCGCGGCGCGTCGCCGGCGCGAGCGCGCGGCGCCGGGCCGTGGGGCGGACGGCTGCGGTCTCGATGCGGGTCGAATCGGCTTCCACACTGGCCAGTCTGCGCCTGAGTCGTGGGGCCCGCGTCGGCCAGGCGGGCCATTCCTCGTCCTCCTTGCGGATGACGAGATACGCCCGCGCCCGCGCTAGCGTGGGCCCGCGATGCACCCACAGAGGTCAGACTGGCTGCTCGCCGCCGCCCTCGCCGCGGCGCTCCTGCTCCAGCTCGCGCTGCACGGCTCGGAGGGCTCGGTCGCGCTGAACGTCGCCGGCGGCCTGTTGCTCACGTTGCCACTCGCGTTCCGGCGCCAGGCCCCGGTGGCCGTGATCGCGATCCTGTGCGCGACGGCGATCCTGAACGAAGCGCTCGGCGGGGCGCTGTTCACGTTCCCCGAGGCGGGGGCGCCGGATCAGGACCCGCCGCTGTTCGCGTCGCTCGCCGCGGGGATTGTCGCCTCCTATTCGGTGGGCGTCTACGCCGACGACCGCCCCGCCGTCGCCGGCCTCGTGGTGGGGGTGGCCGGGCTCTGGGCGACCGTGGTGGCGTCGGACCAGATCGAGTTCGCGAACTTCATCTGGTCGGGCGGGCTGATCGCCGCGACCCCCTGGTTCGCCGGACGCGTTTCCCGCTCGCGCCGGCAGCGGATCGCGTCCCTGGAGCTCGAGCAGGAGCAGCGCACGCAGATCGCGCTCGCGGACGAGCGCGCCCGGATCGCGCGCGAGCTGCACGACGTCGTCGCCCACAGCGTCGGCGTGATCGTCGTGCAGGCGCAGGGCGCCGCGCAGGGTGATCGACCGCGACCCCGCGCGGGCCGATGAGGCGCTCGCGACGATCGAGGAGACCGCCCGGAGCGCGCTCGGCGAGATGCGCCGCTCGCTCGGCGTGCTGCGGAGCGAGCGCGAGGAGGCGGCGCGCGCCCCGCAGCCGGGCGTGGGCGATATCGAGGGGCTGCTGGCCAACGCCCGCTCGAGCGGCCTCAGCGTCGACTTCGCCGTCGAGGGCACCGCCCGTCCCCTTCCGCAGGGGGTCGACCTGTCCGCGTACCGGATCGTCCAGGAGGCGCTCACCAACACGATCAAGCACGCCGGCCGAGCCAGGAGCCGGGTCACGCTTCGCTACGGTGACGACGAGCTGGTGGTCGAGGTGACAGACGATGGCCCGGGTCCGGCGGCCGACGCCCGGGAGGGAGCGGGCCACGGGCTCGTCGGCATGCGCGAGCGGGTCGCCGCTCTCGCGGGCGAGCTGCGCGCCGGCGCCGGCCCCGACGGAGGCTTCCTGGTGCGGGCCTCCCTGCCGCTCGAGCGATGACCGTCAAGGTCCTGATCGCCGACGACCAGTCGCTGGTGCGAAGCGGGTTTCGGATGGTGCTGGAGGCGGCCGGCGACCTCGAGGTGGTGGGCGAGGCGGCGAACGGCCACCAGGCGATCTCGAGCGCTCGCCGCCTGCGCCCCGACGTGGTGCTGATGGACATCCGGATGCCGGAGCTCGACGGCATCGACGCGACGCGGCGGATCGCCGAGGACTCAGACCAAAGCGCCCGCGTCCTGATCCTGACGACGTTCGACCTCGACGAGTACATCTACGATGCGCTGCGGCGCGGGGGCCAGCGGATTTCTCTTGAAGGACGTGCCCGCCGAGCAGCTGATCGACGGGATCCGGGTGGTCGCGGCAGGCGAGGCGCTGCTCGCGCCTTCGGTCACCCGCCGCCTGATCGAGGACTTCTCGCGCGCCCGGCCGCCGCGCGAGGAGCCGGCCGGCCTCGACGAGCTGACTCCGCGCGAGCGCGAGGTCCTCGGGCTCGTCGCGCGCGGACTGTCGAACGCCGAGATCGCCGAGACCCTGGTCGTCGGAGAGACGACCGTGAAGACCCACGTCGCCCGCGTTCTGATGAAGCTCGGGCTGCGCGACCGCGTCCAGGCAGTGGTGCTCGCCTACGAGTCGGGGATCGTCAGCCCCGGCCAGGCGCCTCAGGGCTGAGACGATCTGACCGCGAGTCATCCCCGAGGAGGACCCGGGTTCCTCCTCCGAGGCGACCCGAAATCGTCACCCAGGCCGACGATGAAACGAGCCCGCGGCGAGAGCCTTGATCGCGACGAATCGATCCCCGCCCCCGACAGGGCGCCGACGACAAGGAGCGACAATGGCATACGCAGGACAGACCATCGAGAACCCCCTCAGCGGCGAGCGGATCACGTTTCGCAAGACCGCCGCCGACACCAACGGCGAGCTGCTCGCGTTCGACCTCGAGCTGAGCCCCGACGGCCACGTGCCCGGCATGCACGTCCACCCGACCCAGGAGGAGCGCTTCGAGGTCGTGAGCGGGACGATGCGCTTCCGCAAGGGACTCAAGAAGGTGACGGCGAAGGCCCGGCGACGTGGTCGTCGTCCCGCCCGGCACGGCGCACAAGTTCGCCAACGGCGGCGACGAGACCGCTCGGGTCCGCGTCGAGGTCCGCCCGGCGCTTCGGATGGAGAACCTGTTCGAGACCGCCGTCGAGCTCGCCGAGGAAGGCCGCACGAACCGCAAGGGCATGCCGAAGCCGCTCGACCTGGCGCTGTTCGTGCGCGAGTTCGAGGACGAGGTCCAGGGCGCGTTCCCGCCCGTGTGGGTCCAGCGCCTGACCCTGGCGCCCGTGGCCTGGCTGGCACGCAAGCGCGGCCTCGCCGCCCGGTACACCCCCCGGCCGGCGACTGCCTGAGCGACGAGCGCAGCAGCACGAGGGCCCGTCGGCGCCGCCGGCGGGCCCTCTTTGCGTGCGCTCACCCGAGCCGGCGGCGCAGCCCCTCGAGGTCGCCGAGGACCCAGGCGCTGACGAGGAGGCCCTCGTGGGCCGCGAAGAACGCGGCGCCCGCGTACTCGAAGCGGCGCCCGGTGGCCGGCAGCCCCAGCAGCGGGCCCGTGTGGGTGCCGGTGTAGCGGAGGCGCGCGGCCGCTCGCCGGCCCTCGCAGACGAGATCCAGGACCTCGTTGTGGAAGTCCGCCGAGCCCGCGCGGATCGTGTCCCGATAGGCACGCCACCCGTCGCGGCCGGCGGTCGTCTGGCCGAGCGAGCCGCGAAACTCGAACGCCTCGGCGAGCGTGCCATCGACCGCGGCGTCGTTCCACCGGTTCCAGAGCTCCTCGTAGAACATCTCGATCAGCGCGTCGATCCGCGATGCCACGCGGCGATTCTTGACTATTTTGAAAGGCTTGGCGGGATGAAGGACGTCGAAGGCCTCAAGTGCGCCGACCTGGTCGACGCGACCGGGAGGCTGCACCGCCACCGTTGCCACATCCTCGACCTCGTCACCCCCACGCCAGGCAGGACCCTGTTCGGGCCGGCCGTGACGATCTCGTACTTCCCGAGCTGTTCGGCCGGGCTCGACCCCGACCGCTACAACCTCGGCAACCTGTTCTACGAGGCGGTCGGCAGCGACCCCCAGGGCAAGGTGGTCGTGCTCGCGAGCAACGGCTACACCGAGACCTCGATGGGCGGTGGCACCAAGCTCAGCCGGCTTCATGAGCACGGCTGCGCCGGGGTGCTGACCGACGGCCGGCTGCGGGACTTCGACGAGCTCGCCGGATACGACTTCGCCGCTTACTGCTCGGGGGAGGCAACTCACTGGGGCGGCGGCGAGGTCACGCCGTTTCAGGTGAACGTGCCGGTGGTCGTCGGCGGCGTCGGCGTCTTCCCCGGCCAGTACGTGTTCGCCGACTCCTCGGGTGCAATGGCGATCCCGGTCGGCCAGGTCGACGAGGTGCTGGCCGAGGCCCGGCGGGTGGAGGACGAGGACGCAGGCTTCCGGAGCGACATCGCCCGCGAGCGGCTTCCAGAGGCCTGACCGTCAGCTCCGGACCGCGCCCAGCGCGTCCGTGAACGCGGTCGCCAGGCGGTCGACGTCGGCATCCGTGGTCGACCAGTTCGAAAACGAGACCCGCACCGCGGCGCGGCCCTGCCAAACGGTGCCGCCGAGCCACGCGTCGCCCCTGCGCACCACCTCGTCGATGACCGCGCGGGTGGTTCGATCGTCGTCGTCGAAGCGCACCAGCACCTGGTTGAGCACGACCTCGTTCAGGACCTCCGCGCCTTCCAAACCGCCCATCGCCGAAGCCAGGCGGCGGGCGTGCGCGCAGCAGCGCTCGATCATGGTGTCGAGCCCGCTCCGCCCGAGCGAGGCGAGCGCTGCGTAGACGGGCACCGCCCGGGATCTCCGGGACATCTCCGGCACGAGCTCGCCCGGCTCCCGGTCCTCGGCGACTGGGAGGTAGCTGGCGCTGGCGCCGAGCGCGGCGCGGGCGGCCGCGGGGTCCGCGACGATCGCGAGCGCCGTGTCGTACGGGACGTTCAGCCACTTGTGCGCGTCGACCGACCACGAGTGGGCCCGCTCGACGCCCTCGACGAGGTGGCGGAGCGACGGCGCGGCGGCCGCCCAGAGACCGAACGCCCCGTCGACGTGGACCCAGCATGCCCCGCGCCCACGCGCCGTCGCCGCGATCTCGCCCACGGGGTCCAACGCGCCGGTGTTGACGTTGCCGGCCTGCGCGCACACCAGGGCCGGGCCGGCGTCGCTCGCCAGCGCCTCGGCCAGGGCATCGGCGCGCATCGCGCCCTGGGCGTCCACGGGAACCCGCTCGGCGCGCTCTGAGCCGAGGCCGGCCATCCGCAGCGCGTTCAGCAGCGAGGGATGCACCTCATCGCCCACCAGGACGCGCACGCTGGGCGATCCGGCGAGCCCGTCGGCCTCGACGTCCCATCCGGCGTCGGCCAACAGGCGATTGCGCGCCGCGAGGACCCCGACGAGATTGCCCGTGGTGGTGCCCGTCGCGAAGCCGACGGCCGCGTCGCCCGGCAACCCGAGCGCCTCGAGCACCCACCGCTCCGTGACCGCGTCGACGGCCGCGCCGGCCGGCGAGGTCGTGCGCGAAAAGGCGTTCTGGTCCCAGCTCGAGACGAGCCAGTCGGCGGCAAGCGCGGACGGGAGGCTCCCGCCGGTGACGAAGCCGAAGTAGCGCGGTCCCGCGCTGGCCACGGTGGCCGGCCCAACCGAGGCGGCGAGCTCTTCGATCACCGCCTCGGGCTCGGCACCGTGCTCGGGCAGCGGCCGGTCGAGGCCCGCCAGCGCCTCCTCGTAGCCCGTGAGCGCTCCGACGGGCCGGTCGCCGACCCCGTCCAGGTACTCCTCGGCGAGCTCGGCGGTGCGCCTGAGCAGGGACACGCGTCAGATGGCGTAGCGGAGGATCGCGGCGACCGATCCGCTGCCTGGCACGTCGTCGCTCCGCACCGCGAGCACCTTGCCGCCGGCCAGCATTACCCGCCGCGCGATCTCGTCGGCGATGCCGTAATTCGCCGCGTCGTCGGCGTCGTCGAGGGTCAGCGCGCCGCTCTCCTCGTCGACGAACCCCGGGACGGTCACGTCGATATCGAGGAAGACGGTGTCCACCGCGCCGAAGGTGGCAGCGCGGGCGATCTCGGCGAGGTCGTCACTGGCCCGGCCCTGCGGCACCCGCGTGTCATACAGCGCCCTCACGTCGGCGAGCTCCTTGGCGTACAGCTCGTCGAGCACGGTCCGGCTCGCCTCCGCGAGCTCGCCATCCGAGAGATCGTCCGGGCTGCCCGGGATCACCGGCTCGGCGAGGTGGGGGTAGGTGTTGGCCGCGCGGAAGATCGACTCGAGGGGCTCGGTGCTCGCCAGGATCAGCGGCAGGTTCAAGCCCGTGAGCCGAGGCCGGAGCGCCAGCTCGACCCGATGGGCGTATTGGCGCAGGCGGACCTTCTTCCCCTCGGAGCCCTGGATGCGGCGGTCCGCCGAGCGGTCGCCCAGCGATGCCTTGCCGGCCGCGCTCGCCGCGTCCCGCGGCATCTCGGGTACCTCCACCTCGACGGGCGCGTCGTCCGGCGTGACCTCGACCAGGCGCGCGCCGTTCTGGGACAGCGCCAGGACGAATCCCGCCTGCGGGAAGGTCAGCGTGCGGAGTAGCGGCTTGACGTGAAAGCGGTCGGAGACCTCGACCATCCTGGTCAGCCGGTTGGGGAGGCGGAAGCTGCGCGCGCCGGCCTGCGTCGCGAACAGGGCCAGGCTCCGGCCCTGGCGAGCCCAGAAGCCCTCGTCCCCGGCGACGGCTTCCAGCGCCTCCTCGATGTCCCTGACGGCATGGCGGTCCATCTCGATCTCGGCGAGCTGCGCGCGCGCCTCGCCGCTCAGGTTCTTCAGGTCGATCCGCGCGGCGTCCGCCTCGGCCGGCACCGGCGACGTCGGCAAATAGATCGAAACGCACCCGTCCCTGCGCACCGTCATGAGGCGCTCGACGTCGCTGCGGGTCGGGATGTCGGTGTGCACGGATCGCCAGCCTGGGAGGGGCGGTCGAGACTAGCCGGGCGGCTCGGGGCGCGCGTTCAGGCTTCGCGGCCCGGCCGGCGGGCGGCGATCCCCGTCAGGGCGGCCGTCACGACCCCGGCGGCCGTGACCGCTCCAGGGTCCGCGGTTCCCCAACCGCCGGGAACGACCTCGACCAGGTCTGCCCCGACCACGTCCAGCGCCTCAGCGAGCGCCCGCGCCGCCGCCAGCAGCTCGCGAGGCTCGAGGCCTCCGGCCTCCGGCGTGCCGGTGGGGCCCGCGAATGCCGGGTCGAGCACGTCGATGTCGATGCTGAGGTAGCACGGGCCCTGCCCGGCGATCGCGACCACCGCACGCACGACGTCGTCGATCCCCTGCCGCCGCACGTCCTCGGCCGTGAAGTGCGCGATGCCCACCTCGGCCTGCCACGCGAACACCTCGGTTCCCGGCCAGGTCCCGCGCAGGCCGACCTGCGCGTAGCGGGCCGGGTCGACGTGCCCGTCGGTGACCAGCGCGCGCATCATCGTGCCGTGGTTATCGGTGTGGAGGTAGGTCTCGGGCGCGGTGTCGGTGTGCGTGTCGAAGTGGACCAGGCCGAGCTTCCCGTGGCGCTTGGCGCACGCGCGGAGGGCCGGCAGGGTTATCGAGTGATCGCCCCCGAGGGTGAAGGGGATCGCGCCGGCCGCGACGACCTCGCCCACGGTCGCCTCGATCGCCGCGCGGGACATCTCGACCTCGAACGGGACGACCGGCGCGTCGCCGTAGTCGAGGAGCCGCAGGCGCTCGGTGGCGTCGACGCCGGTTCCGACCTCCGGGCCGGCCGGCCGGCTGGCCACCCGGATCGCCCGCGGGCCTTCACGGCAACCGGGACGGTCCGTCGCGAGCCAGTCGAACGGCGCACCCACGATCGCGACATCGACGCCCTCGAGGTCGGCCGGGTCCTCGGACCAGGGCTCCTCCCCGAAGCTCGGCAGTCCCGCGTACGACGGCTTGCGCCCCGGCTCCGCCCAGCGACGGGATGAATCGATCACGATGTGCCGACCGTACACGGAGCCGGCCGCCTTGAGCCGCCCAACCGGGGAATATGTGGAAGATGGAGATCGAGCGGAAGTTCCTGATCGACTCGGAGCTGCAGGGCGAGCCGTCGGAGACCTGGGAGATCGAGCAGGGTTACCTGGCCCTCGCCGACGATCAGGGTGGGGCGGAGGTGAGGGTGCGGCGTGCTCAAGCCCAGCACTGGCTGACGGTCAAGGGCGGCACGGGGCGGGTCCGGACCGAAGAGGAGATCGCGATCGAACGCGAGGTCTTCGACTCACTGTGGGATCTCACCGAAGGCCGGCGGATCGAGAAGGTTCGTCGCGTCATCCCGGACGGGGACCTCGCGATCGAGCTGGACGAGTTCGGGGGCGCCCTCGAGGGGCTGCGGATCGCGGAGGTCGAGTTCCCCGACGAGGAGACCGCCGACTCGTTCGAGCCCCCGGAGTGGTTCGGCCGGGAGGTCACGGACGACCGCCGGTACCTCAACGAGACACTCGCCACGGAGGGAGCCCCGTCGTGACCGCGTTCCGGCTGAAGAAAGAGGCCGAGGCCGACGGCATTCGCCGCGTTGCCCACGGCCGTGCCCAGGATGCCGTCGAGCGCTTGCGCGACTCCGATGCCGATCCGGTCCAGGCCGTGCACGAATCGCGCAAGGACATGAAGAAGCTCGGGCTACGCTCAAGCTCGTGCGCCCGGAGTTGGGGGAGGACGTCTACGACCGGGAGAACGCCCGCTTCCGTGCGGCCGGGCGAGAGCTGTCGGACGTTCGTGACGCGCAGGTCAGGGCCGACACGCTCGATGCCCTGGCGGAGCGGTTCGCCGACGACCCGCCGCCGGGCGGGTGGTGGACGGTCCGTGCCCTGGTCCTGGGCGAGGACGAGGTGGGCGAGGAGGAGCTGGCCGCCGTGCGCGATCGCACCGCCACCGCGATCGCCGAGGGAGACGCGGGGGTCGACGAGTGGCCGCTCGCCGATGACGGCTTCGACCTTCTGCGGGCGGGGCTGAAGCGGGCGTACTCGCGCGGGCGCAAGCGATTCCGCGAGGCGCACGATGACCCGGCCGACGAGCCGCTGCACGAATGGCGCAAGCGCTCCAAGGACCTCTGGTACCACCTGCGCCTGGTCCGCCGCGCGTGGCCCGAGGTGATGAAGGCGATGGCCGACGAGGCGCACGAGCTTTCGGACCGGCTGGGCGACGATCACGACCTGGTGGTTCTGGGCGCCTACCTCGAAAACGAAGCGCCAGCCCTGACAAGCGGGCAGCTCGCGCACCTCCAGGGTCAGATCCAGGCGCGCCGTGCGGAGCTCCAAGGCGAGGCATTCGCCTACGGGGAGCGCCTGTTCGCCGAGAAGCCGAAGCGCTTCGTCGCGCGGATCGAGGGCTACTGGGACGCCCGAAAGCTCTAGGCCGGCTTCGTCGCCATGATCCAGATGACGACGGCGTAAACGGCGATCAGCGCCGCCACCAGCCAGGCGGCCAGCGCGACGCCGCGCACGCCCTCGGCCCGGCGTACCGCGAGTCCGGCGGCGACCGTGGCGCCGACCAGCACCAGCAGGCCCCCGTCGGTCGTGATGAACCCCACGTCGATCCAGGTGAGCCCCGCATCCTCCAGGCCCTCCTCGGACACGATCCACTGGGCGGAGAGGCGCATCGCGATGAACGCCGGCAGTGCGGCGATCAGAAGCGTGCGGAAGCCCGCGCGGGTGAGCTCGAGTGAGCCGTCCCGACGCGCGGCGAACAGGTACGCCACGGCGGTGACCAGCGCCCCGACCATCACGAACGCCGCGAGGACGTGCAGGAACAGGGCGAGGTTCCAATCGTCCGGACGGATCGTCGCGAGCAGGCTCATGCGCCCGGCTTCCAGACCATGAGGACGAGGATCCCGACGAGCGCAAGGGTCCGCAGCCAGTGCCACATGGTCACGTCGCGCTCCGTCGCCGCCTCGGCGCCGAGCCGGCCGAGCACCTGCGTGCGAGCCTGGGCGCCGAACACGCTCACGGCGGCGAACAGCGCGAGCGCCCCCAGGATCCACCCGTCCCAGAGCTCGTAGCCGTCGACGTAGAGAGCGAGCCAGACACCGAAGATGAGGAGCCCCGCGCCGCTCACGTTCCAGGCCGCGTCCGACAGGGCGAAGCCGCCGCGCGTGATCGGCGCGCCGGCGGCCCAGGCGCTGAACATCACGACGGTGACGAACGAGATCGCCGCCGAGATCAGGTGGAGCGCGACAAGCGTGTCGTACACGGCGCGGGCAGGGTAAGGGGCGAGGCCGACGGGACGGTTGACCCCGGCGCGGGGAGACGTAGTTTTGGCACACCGGCGGCGCCGTCCCCGGCCCGCCGTACCAACAGGAGGTGGGAGCATGCGTGGGAGCAGGTTCCGGATCGCCGTGGCAAGCGGCATCGCGGTCCTCGGCGTAGTCGGGGTCGCGATAGCGCTGGCCACCAACGGGCCGAACGTGAAGGGCACGTTGAGCGGCTACCAGGAGGTGCCGGCGATCTCGACCGAGGCGAGCGGCAAGTTCGAGGCGAAGGTGCCCAAGGGCGACGGGCCGATTCGCTATGAGTTGCGCTACGCGGATATCCCCGACGTGACCCAGGCGCATCTGCACTTCGCGCAGAAGGGCGTGAATGGCGGCATCGTCGTGTTCATCTGCAGCAACCTCGGCAACGGGCCCGCGGGTACGCCCGCGTGCCCGGTCGGCAGTGCGACCCTGACCGGGGACGTCACGAGCGAAGACGTGCTCACGACGAACCCCAACCAGGGCATCGCAGCGGGCGAGCTCGACGAGCTCAAGCGCGCGGTGCGCGCCGGCGTCGTGTACGCGAACGTCCACTCGACGGAGTTCGGCAGCGGCGAGATCCGGGCACAGCTGAAGCCCAAGCACTGACCGCAGCGCGGCCGTAGTTCCGCCTCGCGCGGTGCGAACATACGTTCGTGCCGCGCGAGGCGACGATCCTGCACGCCGACGCCGACGCGTTCTTCGCGTCGGTCGAGCAGCGGGACGACCCGGCGCTCCGGGGCCGCCCGGTCTGCGTCGGCGAGGGCGTCGTGATGGCGGCGAGCTACGAGGCGCGCGCGTTCGGCATCCGGGGAGCGATGGGCGGGACGGAGGCGAAGCGACGCTGTCCCGAGGCGCTCTTCGTCCCGCCGCGCTTCTCCGCCTACACCGAGGCCAGCCGGTCGCTGTTCGAGATCTTCCGCGACACGGCGCCGGCGGTCGAGGGCCTCTCGCTCGAGGAGGCATTCCTCGACGTACGCGGCCTCGAGCGGATCTCCGGCTCGCCGGAGCGGATCGCGCGGCGGCTTCGCGGGCGCGTGCGCAAGGAGGTGGGGTTGGCGGTGACCGTCGGGGCCGCCCGGACGAAGGTCCTTGCGAAGATGGCGAGCCGCGCCGCGAAGCCGGACGGCCTCCTGGTGGTCGCAGCGGAGCGCGAGCGCGAGTTCCTACATCCGCTGCCGGTCGAGACGCTCTGGGGCGTGGGGCCGTCAACCGCCGCGAAGCTCCACCGGCACGGGATCCGCACGGTCGGCCAGATCGCCGATCTCCCCGAGCAGGTGATGGTCGGGATGCTTGGGCGCGCGGCGGGCCAGCACCTCCACGCCGTGGCGAACAACCGTGACCGGCGCCGGGTGCGAACCGGACCCGGCAGGCGGTCGTTCGGCTCGCAGTCCGCGTTTGGCCTGCGGCGCAGGTCGCCAAGCGAGCTCGACACGATCCTGATCGCCCTGGTCGACCGGGTGACGGGACGGATGCGGAGGGCCGACCGGGCGGGGCGAACCGTGGTGCTGCGCTTCCGGTTCGGCGACTACACCCGCGCGACGCGGTCCCGCACGCTCGCGCACGCGACGTCGGCAAGCGGCCCGGTCCTTGCGACGGCCCGAGAGCTGCTGGCTGCCTCGATGCCGATGCTCCGGAAGCGGGGCGTGACCATGGTGGGGATCGCGGTCTCGAATCTCGCGCCACGCGGAGCGGGCATCCAGCTCGGCCTGCCGCTCGACCGGTTCGGCGGATACCAGCTCGACACCGCGCTCGACGAGGTCCGCGAGCGCTTCGGAGTGAACGCCCTGCGCCGTCCGGCGCACCACGCCGCGCGCAACTGGCATCTACAGTCCGACGAGTGACCGCAGTCGAGATCGAGACGCCGCACGGGCCCGCACGGGCGCATGTCGACCAGGCTGCGAACGCGGGTGCGGCTCTGATCTTGGGCCACGGCGCGGGGGGCGGGGTGGAGTCGAAGGACATCCAGACGACCCGGGACGTCGCCGTTGACCTCGGCGTCAGCGTGGCGCTCGTCGAGCAGCCGTACCGCGTCGCGGGGCGGCGGTCGCCCGCTCCCGCGAAGCAGCTCGACGCCGCGTGGACCGCGGTGGTCGAGCACCTGGCGGCCGGCGATTTCCGGGACCTTGACCTGATCACGGGCGGCCGTTCGATCGGCGCGCGCGTCGCCTGCCGGACCGCGGAAGCGCTGGGCGCGGCCGCCCTGCTGTGCCTTGCGTTCCCGGTGCAGCCGCCGCAGCGCAAGGGCAAGCCGCGCGCGCCCGATCGCCTCGACGAGCTCGAGGCGGTGACCGTGCCCATGCTGGTCGTCCAGGGTGAGAGCGACCAGTTCGGCGTCCCGCCCGAGGGCCCTCGGCGCACCGTCACGCTCGTGCCCGGGACCCACACGTTGCGCAAGATGGAGCCGATCGCCGAGGCGGTGCGCGGCTGGCTGCCGACAGTGCTTCCCGACCGATGAATCGCGGCGGTCGGCGTGGTCGTTACTTGTGAAAGCGAACGGAAGGAAGGACCATGCTGAAGGACAGCAAGGCGTTTCAGGGCTTCTCGGTGAACGACATGGAGGCCGCGAAGGGATTCTACGGCGAGACGCTGGGACTTGACGTGTCCGAGAACGAGGCCGGGCTCACGCTCGAGCTGGCCGGCGACCGCGGCACCCTGATCTACCCGAAGGAAGACCACGAACCGGCGTCGTTCACGATCCTGAATTTCCCGGTCGCCGATGTCGAGGCGACGGTCGACGGCCTGACCGAGCGCGGAGTTCGATTCGAGCGCTACGAGGGCACCGAGATCGAGACCGACGAGAAGGGCGTGTTCCGGGGCGGCGGCCCGTTGATCGCCTGGTTCAAGGATCCGGCCGGCAACGTGCTCTCGATCATCGACGAGGGCGAGACGAGCTGACCGCGCTCGACGACCTGTACCGCGAGCACCCCAGCGACTTCGTCGCCGCGCGCGACGAGCTCGTGAAGGGGCTGCGCGCGGACGGCGATCGCGAGGAGGCCGACCGCGTCAAGAAGCTGAAGCGGCCGAGCGCGGCGGCGTGGCTCCTGAACGTCGTCGCGCTGGCGCAGCCGAAACCGCTGCGCGCGTTCGCCAAGGCGAGCGAGGCCCTGGAGAAGGCGCAGCAGGCGGCGCTCGAGGGCGGCGACAAGGAGGTCGAGAAGTGGCGCACGGCAGCGGCCCGGGAGCGCGAAGCTGCTCAGGCCGTGCTCGACGCGTCCGAGAAGGCCGCGAGCGACGCCGGCCACCAGGCGACCAAGCAGGCGCTCGACCTGGTCGACGGCACTCTGCGGGCCGCGGCAGCCGACCCCGAGCTCCGTGAGCGGGTCGTCGCGGGCCGCCTCGAGCGTGAGCAGACGGGCGCGACTATCGGCCTGTCGGGGCCCGTCTCAACCGCGCCGAAGGGAAAGCGGACCGCCGGCAAGCGCAAGGAGGGGGGCTCCGCGAAGCGGCGCGAGGCCGCGCAGGCCGGCCGCGAGCTGAAGCGGATCGAGCGTGCCCTCGGCGAGGCTGCGGACCGCGAGGAGCGCCGGCAGGCCGCGGTGGACGATGCGACGGTGGCGCTCCGGGAGGCCAAGGAACAGCTGAAGGCGGCGAAGGCCGAAAGTGCGGACCTGCGCCGTCAGGCGAAGGCGCTAGAGCGCAAGAAGAACGCCTAGAGCTAACCGCAGGCCTTCGAGCGGTAGAGCCCGATCTTGTAGTCGATCAGCTCGAGGTTCCGCTGGACCTCGGCGAGCCGCTCGAGGACCTCCGCGCGGTGTGTCTCGAGGAGCTCGAGGCGGGCCGCTTCGTTTCCGTCGCCGTCACGGACCAGCTCGGCGTACTCGCGCACACGACGGATGGGCATGCCCGTCGCTCGCAGCCTGGTGCACACGACGAGCCACTCGACGTCCTGCTCGGTGAACCGGCGGTGCCCGGAGCCGTTGCGCTCGATCGGAGCCAGCAGGCCGGCCCGCTCGTAGTAGCGGACCGTGTGCGCGCTCAGGTCCGCGGCCTCGGCGGCTTCCGCGATGGTCAGGTCGGTGGTGGTCTCGGTCCGGGTGGGGGCGGTGACGGTGGCCATATCAGAAGGGTAGAAGTTAGAGTGCGCTCGGAGTCAAGGAGATGTGGCCGCCAGGGCCTTGACTTAGAGCGCGCTTCAGCTCCTACCGTGAATAGCGGGGGATGAAACGGAAAGGAGCTGATCATGGAGACACGCAAACTCGGAACCGAAGGACTCGAGGTTTCCGCAGAGGGCCTCGGATGCATGGGGATGTCGGCCTTCTACGGCGACAACCGACGAGGGCGAGGCCGTCGCAACGATCCATCGTGCGATCGAGCTCGGCGTCACCTTCCTCGACACCGCCGAGATGTACGGCCCGCACACCAACGAGGAGCTGCTCGGGCAAGGCGCTCGCCGGCCGCCGCGACGAGGTCGTGATCGCGACCAAGTTCGGCGTCCGCTCGGGACGCCGAGACGACGATTCGCGGGCCGGTGCGTCGACGGCTCGGCCGAGAACGTGCGCCGCTCGATCGAGGGCTCGCTGAGCCGCCTGGGAACCGACCACGTCGACCTCTACTACCAGCACAGGATCGACCCGGACACCCCGATCGAGGAGACGGTCGGCGCGATGGCGGAGCTGGTCGCGGAAGGCAAGGTCCGTCACCTCGGCCTCAGCGAGGCCTCGGCCGAGACGATCCGCCGGGCGAACGCCGTGCACCCGATCACCGCGGTGCAGACCGAGTACTCCCTGTGGACGAGGGACGTCGAGGACGCGATCCTGCCGACGATGCGCGAGCTCGGGATCGGCCTGGTCGCCTACTCGCCCCTGGGACGCGGTTTCCTGGCCGGGCGCTTCCGCTCGCCGCAGGACCTGGCCGAGGATGACTTCCGCCGGAGCGGGCAGCGGTTCACCGGCGAGAACCTCGAGCGGAACCTCGACCTGGTCGCCAAGGTGAAGGACCTCGCATCCGAGAAGGGGTGCACGCCTGGCCAGCTCGCGCTCGCATGGGTCCTGGCCCAGGGCGACGACGTGGTGCCCATTCCGGGCACCAAGCGCCGCAGCTATCTCGAGGAGAACGCGGCCGCGACGGACATCGAGCTGGCCGCTGACGACCTCGCGCGGATCGACGCCGAGGTCCCGGCGGCGGCGGGCAAGCGCTACGACGAAGCGGGGATGCGCGCGGTAAACGTGTAACCGATTTCATGCAGGGCACGGCCAGGGCGGTGCGGTTCGCCTTGGCCCGCCCTGTGCGATGTCGTAGGCTCGGCCACCTGATCGCTCGCACTGAGCGCGGGCCACCTCGTCGGCCACAGGTGCTTCGGGGGGGACAAAGGGGAGGTCGAGGTTGGCTGAGATCGAGCGTGCCATGGACGGCGACGACATCGTCGCCGTCTCGATCGTGGGCGAGCTCGACCTCGCCGACGAGGCGCGCATGGACCTTGCGATCGATTTCGTGGTCGGCCTCCAGATCCCGAACGTCCTGCTTGACCTGAGCCGCTGCGAATTCGTCGATGCCACGGGGCTCCGGATGCTGCTCCGTGGCCAACGGCGGATCGAGCGCGCAGGAGCCCGGCTCGCTGTGATCAGCCCGCTTCCGAGGGTTCGGCGGGTCATGGACATCACCGGCATCAGCGACCGCCTGCCGATGACCGACGACCGCGACGCGGCCCTGGCCAGCTTGCGTGCTATCGCGGCGCGGGACGGCGGCGGCTAGGCCGGGTACTCGTCCGGCAGCCCGAACCGCGGGAAGACGTCACGATCGATGAACGCCGTGACGGCGGCGATCTTGCCGCCGCGCAGGGTGAGCACGTCGATACAGAACGACAGGTATTTGCCGGCGTCCTCATCCCACATGTAGCACCCAACCGCGGCCTGTCCGTTGGCATGAGTGGGGATGTGGCGCCACCGCAGCGGGGCGGGGCCGAGCTCGAGGAAGCCGCGGACCGCCGCCTTGCCGCGGTACCAGTTGACGAGCGGGGGCATCGACCACGTCGCATCCTCCGTGAGGAGCGCCAGGATCTGGTCGACGTCCCCCTCCTCGAGCGCCGCCGAGTAATTCTCCACCAACTCGCGGAGCTCGGCGTCGTCGAGGTTGCGAAGCGCCTCCTGCTGGCTCTCGTCGGGCAGCTTCTCGTCGACCGTCTTGCGGGCGCGCTGCAGGGCGCTGTTGACGGAGGCAACGCTCGTGTCCAACGCGTCGGCCACCTCCTGCGCGGAGAAGCCGAGCACGGCGCGAAGGATCAGCACAGCGCGCTGGTTGGGCGGTAGGTGCTGCAGCGCGGCGACGAACGCGAGCTCGACGCTCTCGCGCTGTTCGATGGTCGCCTCCGGCCCCGCGAGCCCGTCGGCGATCTGCATGTGCTCGTCGGCGTACGGCTCGATCCAGACGGACTCGACGATCGGGGCGCCGGGCTCGTTGGGCTTCGGGGCACGCACGCCGGGGTCGGCGGCGGGTCCGTAGTCGATCGGCAGCACGCGCTTCGGCCGGCGCTCAATCGCGTTGAGGCAGGTGTTGGTGGAGATCGTGTAGAGCCACGAGCGGAGCGAGCTGCGGCCCTCGAACCGGGATAGCCCCTTCCAGGCGCGGAGCATCGCCTCCTGGAGCGCGTCCTCGGCGTCCTGGACGGAGCCGAGCATCCGGTAGCAATGCGCGTGGAGCTCGCCGCGGCGGGGCTCGACCAGCTTCGAGAACGCCTGCTCGTCGCCCTCGCGGGCCGCCGCGAGCAGCTCGCGCTCGAGGACGGGCGTCTGTGCCTGCGTGGCCATCTGCATCCAAGACACTAGACACCCAGTCCGTAGAAAACTCATCGGTCGCGATGAGTTTTCGCTGGGGGCCAGGTCACTACGGGTGATGGCAGGTGAACCCAGAGCCCGTCGTGCACCTCGAGCTCCACACCGGAGATTCGATGCGCGCGACCTCGTTCTACGGCGAGCTCTGCGGCTGGCGGTCGGAGCGGATCGTGCATGGGGATCAGTCGTATACCGCGATGGCGCTGGGCGGTGGGTTCGGCGGGGGAGGGGTGGTGGAATGCCATGTCCACCAGCCGCTCTGGCTGCCCTATGTGGAGGTGGACGACGTCCGTCAGGCGACCGAGCGTGCCCGGGAACTGGGCGCCGCCGTCCTGCTCGAGCCCCGCGAGGGACCGGTCGGCCGTCGCAGCGTGGTCACAACGCCCGCGGCGGGAGACCTCGCGCTCTGGGAGCCGAAGTAGGCCCACCCCGAACGTCCCGGAGTGCCCCGTATACGCGGTAGTCCGGGACGTTCAATCGTCGTCCGGGAGGCCGTGCTTGGCCGTCGCTCGGTCGTAGTTCATACGCAGCATCGTGATCGCGTCCCGCACGTCGTCGGCGTCCTCGATCCGGCGGGCCGCGTAGCCCGGCTGGCCGGGGAACACGGGGTGGTATCCGATCCGGCCCTCTTCGTAGAGCTCGTACCAGACCTTCTTCGGGAAGCCGATGTGCAGGGCATGGTCGCCGTGCAGGTGGCCGATCTCGCGGCGACCGACCTTGAACGAGAATTCGCCTCGACTGCCCGGACCGGCGGTGACGCCGGGCCACGACGTGACCTCCTCGGTGATGCGCTCGCTCGCTGTCTGTGTGGCGGTCATGACGTTCCTTTCGATCGTGGGCTCCGGACGTTACAAGTTCAAGTGAACTTGAAGTCAAGCGCCGAATGTGATTCGCTGGGCGCCGATGTCGGAACTGATGACGATCGGAGAGGTCGCACGGCGTAGCGGCGTGGCAGCCTCGGCGCTCCGGTTCTACGAGGAACGCGGGCTGATCACGCTCCGAGCGGGCCGGCTCCGGGCACCGCCGCTACCCGCGGCCCGTGCTGAGGCGGATCGCATTCATCGTCTTCGCCCAGCGGATCGGCCTGACGCTCGACGAGATCGGCGGCGGAGCTGGCAAAGCTCCCACCCGACCGCGCGCCGACGCGCCGCGACTGGTCGCGCCTGTCGAGCGGGTGGACGGCGCGGATCGACGATCGGATCGCCGAGCTGCACCGCCTGCGGGCGGGCCTGACCGAGTGCATCGGTTGCGGCTGCCTCTCTCTGGACCGCTGCAAGCTCTCCAACCCGAACGACCGCGCCGCCAGCCTCGGCCCGGGGCCGCGCTACTGGGTGGGCGACCGGCCGGTGACCAGCTAGGCACGGGGCAGGCGCAGGAACTCGACCGACGTCCAAGCCGGTCGGAACCCGAGCCGGTGGTAGAGCTCCTTCGGCCGGCCCTCGTCGTCGGCGACGATCCAGAGGTCCGCGGCGTCGGCAGCGGCTTCGATCGCGGCGCGGGTGAGTGCGGTTCCGAGGCCCGCGCCTCGATGCCGGGGCAGGACGTAGACCTGATTGATTTCCGCGGTTGTCCCGATGCGCTCGATCTCGGCATATCCGACCAGGTCGCCACCGTCGCGAGCGGCGATCACCCGAACCGCCTGTCTCATCGCGACCTCGCGCGCGGCGTCGAGGTAGTCCGAGGGGTCGAGCTCCGGCGGGAACTCCTCGTAATGCCAGGCGACGCGAAGCTCACGCACCGAGTCGTAGTCCACGTCCTCGATCTCGATCTCGATCCCTGCGTCCCCCGGCAGGGACTCGGTGTGCAGCATCCACGACAACCGGGTGGTCTCCCAGCCGGCGGACTCGAGGTCGGCTCGCACCGCCTCTGCGGCATCGGCATCCTCGAAATCCAGACGCCGGTGTTCGAGCCCCTCGAGGCCGGCATCCGCGGCAGCGATCAGCTGCTCGGCGCTCATCGCCGGGTCGCCCTCGACCAAGACGACGTTGTAGTCGTAGTAGCCCGGGTAGCGCGTGGCGCGCACCACCGTGCCGTGCTCCCATGGCTGATTGACGTCGCAGACGGCCGCCCTCGCGTCCCGGCACCACTTGCGTGCCCTGGCGCCGGGAGCCGGGCGCCCTTTGTCTGTGCCCACCTCGATCCGGGGATCGAACCAGATCGGCGTCTCAGGCGGACATCAAGAGCTGGGTCGCTGAGAACGTCGCGCCGTACGGATCGGCAACGAGGCTGCTCCGCATCGGCACGCCAGGCACCTCGGCGGGCTGCTCGATCACGGTGCCGCCGAGCTCCGCGACCTTCGCCGCCACCTCGTCGACGTCCGCGACCCAGAAGTCTGGTCGCCACCCCGCGGGCGCGCCGGGATCCGGACCGACGTCGACCATGGTCGCGACGACGTCGCGGGCTACCGGCTGCTGCGGCTCGCCGCCGACGAAGCCGGGCAGCCGGAACATCGAGACCGGCCCGCCGAACGCCTCCCGGTTCCATCCGAACACGGAGCCGTAGAACTCTTCTGCGGCGGCCGCATCCGGGGTGAAAAGGGCGCTCATCGACCAGGCGCCTGGCTGGTTGACGAGTTGCGCTCCCTCGCGGCCGTCGGCCTCCCAGGCGGCGAACCGCCCGCCGCCGGGATCGTCGAGCACCGCCATGCGGCCGACCGGCGGCACGTCGAAAGCATCGACGACCACCGTCCCGCCGGCGTTGCGCACCGCCTCGACGGTCGCGTCGGCGCTGTCGGTCCGGATGTGGGTGATCCACGCCGGCGCGGGAGCGCCCGAGGGCTGGGACCCGATTCCGGCCACGTCCCGGTCGCGGAGCCTCGCGACGAAGTACTCGGAGGAGGGCTCGTCCGGCATCTTGCCCGGGCCGTCGAATTGCCACCCGAAGATGCCCGCGTAGAAGTCGATGGCCCCGCCAGGATCGGGGACCAGGGCCTCGACCCAGTTGGGGACTCCGTGGGGGTACGTGTCGCGCTCGCTCATGTTGCCTCCCTTGGGCTTGCTAGTTGGCGCACCGTATCATATGATTGGAACAACCAAGTAATCGACCAGGAAAACCAACCGGGACTAGGATCAGCGAATGGCCGGAAAGCGAACGTATGGAGACAGCTGCGGGATCGCACGCGCGCTGGACCTCGTGGGCGAGCGCTGGGCGCTCCTGGTCGTGCGCGAGCTGCTGCTCGGCCCGAAGCGCTTCACCGACCTGCGCGCCGGGCTGCCGAATCTCGGCCCCGACGTGCTGACCCAGCGTCTGCGGGAGCTCGCCAACGCCGAGGTGGTCGTTCGGCGCAAGCTCGATCCGCCCGCGGGCGCCTGGGTCTATGAGTTGACCGACCGGGGTCGCGAGCTCGAGCCGGTCGTGATCGGCCTGGGCCGGTGGGGCGCGCCGGCCCCGTTCCCTCCGGGCGGGAGGCGGATCGGTGTCGACTCCACGGTGCTGGCGCTCAAGACCCTGTTCGACGCCGAAGCGGCTGAGGGCCTGGACGCGAGGCTCGAGCTGCGACTCGACGGGCAGCGCTTCTCGGTGGCCGTCGCCGATGGAGCGCTCGCCGTTGCCCGCGGTCCCGCAGACTCACCGGAAGCGGTGATCGCGACCGACCCCGAGACGCTCACGGGGCTGCTCTGGACCGGGCTCTCACCGGCGGATGCCGAGAGCGCGGGAGGCGTGAGCTTCGAGGGCAAGAGAGCGGTGATCAGGCGATTCCTGAAGCTCTTCCCACTGCCGGGCTCGGAGTAGGCTCGCTCGATGGCCTACGACGAGGCCCTGGCCGAGCGCGTCCGTGACCTGCTGACCCTCCGCGGCGACCTCACCGAGCGCAAGATGTTCGGCGGGATCGCCTGGATGGTGAGCGGCAACATGGCGTGCGGGATCCTGGGCGAGGACCTGATCGTCCGGCTGGAGCCGGCGGAGGCCGCCGAGGCGCTCGGGGAGGAACACACGCGGGAGTTCGACTTCACCGGACGGCCCGCGAAGGGCATGGTGGTCGTCGAGCCGGCCGCGATCGCCGAGCCGGCGGACCTCGCCGGATGGGTCGAGGCCGGGGTCGGCTTCGCCTCGTCGCTGCCCCCGAAGTAGCCCGATCCCCGCTGGGGATACGATGCGCGTATGGCGCACGGGGTGGGCCGGTGGACGAGGCGGGCGGCGGCGCTGGCGGCCGGAGCGCTGCTCCTTTCCGGCTGCGGCGGAGGCGACGACGGGGACAATTCCGGTGACACCACACCCGCCCCAGCCCCAGCGCCCGAGTTCGGCTCCATCTCGTTCTCCGATCTGGGGAAGTGCGACCCGCTCCCCAACAAGCCCGAATTCCGGTGCGGCACCATCGAGGTCCCGTTCGAGCGCGCGGACGCCTCCTACGGGACGACCGAGATCGGGTTCGCGGTGTACCCGCGGCGCGACCGCAGCGCGCCCTCCGAGGGGGCGATCTTCATGGTCGAGGGCGGACCCGGCTATCCCTCGAGCGGCACCGGAGGGACGTACGAGCAGCTGATGCGCCCACTGCTGGAGAACCACGACATGGTTCTGGTCGACCAGCGCGGCCAGGGTCTTTCGGAGCAGTTCGACTGCCCGGATCTGCAGGCCGGGGAGGGCCCGGAATTCGTGACGGTGGCCGAATGCGCCCGGCGCCTGGGAGACCAGTTCATCTCGTACCGCACCTCGGCGGCCGCCGACGACATCGACTCCGTTCGCGAAGCGCTCGGCTACGAGAAGATCGCGCTCTACGGCGACTCGTACGGCACCTTCCTCGCCCAGTCCTACGCCTACCGCCACGGCGACAAGCTCGACGCGCTGGTTCTCGACTCGGCCTACCCGGCATTCGGCGAGGACCCCTGGTACCCGAGCCTTCCGCGAACCGGGATCAGGTCACTGGGGCTCGCCTGCGAGCGCGCGCCGGGTTGCGACGGCGACGCGATCGCGCGGCTCGAGGAAGGGGTCGAGGCGCTGCGTGAACAGCGCCGCCCGGTCATCGAAGCCGTGACCGCATTGATCGACGCCTCGGGCAGCCCGCCCGAGAGCTACCTCCAGCTCGACCGCGCCCTGAGCGCGCTCGTCGACGGCGACCCGACGGCATGGGAGAAGCTCGTCGCCCCGGCGCGGGTTGGGATCCGGAACGACGACCGCTATCAGACTGCCGGCCAGTGGATCGTGAGCTGCAATGACTACCCGATGATCTGGGACAAGTACGCCTCCGAGTCCGAGCGCCGAGCGCAGCTCGAGGAGGCGATCGGCGACTATCGCCAGGACGCGTTCGAGCCGTTCACGACGCGGGAGATCGCATACTCGCCCGGCACCGCATACCTCGCGTGTCTGACCTTCCCGGCTCCCACCGACGTCTATGAGCCGCCCGTCGACCCCGAGACCCAGGAGCCGACCGAAGCGCCGGTGCTGGTCATCTCCGGCGAGATGGACGACATCACGACTCCCTCGGAGGGCCGGAAGGTCGCGAGCTTCTTTCCCGACTCGGAGTGGTACCTGGCCCGGAACGCCGGTCACGTCGACGCCCTCTACGCGCCGAACGGGCCGGCCGGCACCGAGATTCGCGAGTTCCTGGCGAGCGCCCTCGGCACGTGAGGCGGAGCCCGAAGGGCGAAGCCGAGCCCCGCGTTGTTGAGCCGGCTGACCTAGCCTCGACTGACGTAGTCGGCGACGAAGTCCAGAAACGCTCGCGTTGCGGGCGGCTGCGAGCGGCGCTCGCGCCACAGGAGCACGACGGGCAGGTGGATCGCCGGGCGGAGGGACCTGATGGAGAGCGGGGGGCCAGGGAACTCGGCGAACGAGCGGGGCAGGACGGCCACACCGAAGCCCTGCGCAGCGAGCGCCCGGATCAGCAGCAGGTCCGAGCCTTCGAGGGCGATGCGAGGCTGGGCGCCCGCCCGCTCCAGCGCGCGGTCGAGCGAGAGCCGCACGGACGACCCGCGCCGAAACGCGATCAGGTTTTCGCCGTCGAGTCGCTCGATCGGCAGCGGGGCCTTGGCGGCGAGTGGATGGGTGGGGCTCATGGCCAGCACCATCTCGGTCTCGGACAGCTGTCTCCGACCGAGCTCCGGCGGCTGGGGGTCGGCCTCGAGGACGAACGCGGCATCGAGCTCGCCGGCGGCGAGCCGTTCGCGCATGAACGACGAGGTCCCCTCGCGGAACTCGATCTCGATTCCCGGGTAGCGTCGGCTGAACTCCGCGAGCAGGGCGGGCAGGTCCAGAGGCCCGGCCGGAAGCAGGGCGCCGATCAGGATCGTCCCCCGCACGAGGCCGCGCAGCTCGTCGAGCTCGTCGAGGATCCCGTCCGCCTCGGCCAGCGCCGCCTCCGCCCTGGCCACCGCCACGCGCCCCGCCGCGGTGAGCTCGACGGAGCGGGTCGTGCGCTCGAGCAACTCGACGCCCAGCTCCTGCTCGAGCCGGCGCACCTGATGGGAGACGGCGGATTGGGCGACGTGGAGCTCCTCGGACGCCCTGGTGAAGTGACCGTGGCGAGCGACGGCCTCCAGGTATCTGAGCTGGCGCAGCTCCACAGCGGATTCAGCGTAAATCACGCTAAATCGGTTCGCAAGTTTGTGTTGCGGCGATCAATCGCCTGCGCCAGGATGCTCCTCATGCTGATTCGCGAGGTCCGCCGAGAGAACGGTCTCGACCAGGCGCCCGTCGGCGCCCGTCGGGCGTACGAGATCCGGCGCGAGATGCGTCCCGGCGATCCCGAGGCCATCGTCGCGATGCACGAGCGCCTCTATCCCGCCGAGTTCGAACGCAACGAGCTGTTCGTCGCGATGGTCGCGAAGAGCGTTGCCGACGCGGTCGAGCGCGGCTGGCCCGACGGCGGCGGAATCTGGGTGGTGGAGCGCGGCGGCAAGTTCGCGGGCTCGGTGGCGCTCACCGACGAGGGGGGCGGCGTCGGCTCGCTCCGCTGGGTGCTCCTGGCCCCCGAGCTGCGGGGGTCCGGGCTGGGCCGGCGGCTGGTCGGTGAAGCGATCGAGCGCGCCCGCGAGCTCGGGATGAGCCGGGTCGAGCTCTACACGTTCAGCGCGCTCGCCACCGCTGCGCGGATCTACCGGGAGGCCGGGTTCCGGATCGTCAATTCCTACGAGCGTTCCGACTGGGGCCCGACGATCACCTATCAGGAGTACGTGCTCGAGCTGTAGCCCCGGCGTTGTTGAGCCGGCCTATCCGGCTACTCGGCGCCCAGGTCGTCGTTGATCTGGTTGATCGCCCGGTCGATCTCGGTTCCGATCACCGCGCCCTCGGAGGCGAGCGCCGTCACCGCGCCGAACGCGCCGGATCCCTCGGCCTTCCTGACGTCCTTGGCGGTCTGCTCGAACAGGGCCCGCAGGTCGTCGATGCCGGCGACGAGCTTCGGGTGGCCGTCTTGGGCTTCCTCCGGTACCTCGACTTCGTCGAGGTCGGCCACCGCGTCGGCGAGCGCCGCCTCGCCGGCCTCGAGCTGCTCGACCATCGCCTCATTGTTCTCGGGGGTCGAGTTCGCGGCCTGGTTGAAGGCGTCGAGCGCGCTCGTCTGGATCGCGTTCACCGTGTCCACGTAGTCGTTCTTGGTGTCCGCGGAGCTGCACGCCGCCAGGATCGCCGCCGTGACGATCATTGCGGTCATGGTCACGGCTGGTTTGCTCACGCGGCGCAATGCTCTCTCCCCGGTGACTCGAAGTCCGACGGCGCCAGCCTAGTCGCTGCGGCGGCTACTCGGACGGGACCGGAAGCGGCCTGACGTAGCTGATGAGCTCGGGGTCGGCCCCGTTGAGATGGACCGAGTAGCCGGGGGGATCCGCGACGAGCCTCACCTCGGCGTCCGGGGTGAGGTCGAACGCCGCCTGGAGGTGGACGCTCGGGCTGACGAACACGGGCGTCCGCCCGAGCATCGCGCGGATTGGGAGGTGAATGTGCCCGGCGACGATCAGGTCGGGCTGGTGAGGAAGGGCAGCCAGGGCCTCGCGGTCCTCGGGGACCAGCGGGATCTCGGCATCGAACTCGTGGATCCCGGTGAGGGTCGGCGGGTGGTGCATCGCCAGGACGGTCGGCCCATTGGCGCGGGCGAGCTCGGACTCGATCCAGGCGAGCCGGTCCGCGCCGAGCCTTCCTCCGTACCAATCTGGGTCGTGGGTGTCACACGCGATGACCGTGACCGGCCCGCACTCGGTGCTGTACTGGATGAATCCATCCGCCGCGGCCACGCCGGGGTGGTCCGCGAAGGCGGCGCGGAGCGCCTCACGGTCATCGTGGTTTCCCATCAGCGGGTGCACCGGCATCGGAAGTGGCGCCAGCAGCTCGCGGGTGCGCTCGTACTCCTCGGGCAAGCCGTTCGCGGCGATGTCGCCGGTGTGGAGCACCGCGACCGGGGCGGGGTCGAGCTCGTTGATCGCCCGGACCGCGTTCGCGAGCGCCTCGGCCGCAGCCTCCGTCCCGGGTCCGACTCCGACGTGCGAGTCGGTGATGTGTGCGATCAAGGTGACCATCAGCTGATCGGCGGTAGCCGGTCGGCCCAGGGGCGTTCGGACTCGAGCTGCGCGGCCACCCAGATCAGGGTGGCTTCGTCGTTCGGGCGTCCCACGAGCTGAACCGCGAGGGGTGCGCCGGCCGGCGTAAAGCCCGCCGGAAGCGAGGCGGCGGGGTTGCCCAGGTGGTTCCACGGCAGGAGGAAGGAATAGACCCGGCTCATGCCAAGCTCCGTTCTCAGCGCGCCGGTGTCGGACCACCGGTCGATCGCAACGGCAGGCTCGCCGACGGACGGCATCACCAGGACGTCGAAGTCGTCGAACATCGAGAAGATCCTGCGGGCGTCCCTGCCCTCGGCGCGCCGGCCGCTGCGCAGCGGCCTGCCTCCCTGCAGCCGGCCGAGGCGCGCGAAGTTGTGCGTGCGCTTCTCGAGGCGCTCGGGGCGCGGGACCGTTGCGACCTGCTCGGCGATTCCGTTCGCGTAACGCGGGATCGCGTGATTGCCGATGCCGCCCCAGTCGGGATCCCGCGCCTCGACGGAGTGCCCGAGGGAGCGCAGGAGCCCCGCCGTCGCCTCGACCGCGGCCTTGACCTCGTCACTCACGATCGGCGGGGCCAGGAGCCGCGGAGACTTCGTCGAGTACGCGATCCGGAGCCGCCCGGGCTTGGTCCGGGCCGACTCGGTGAACGGGTGATCGGGCGGGGGAGGGCCGGCGGCGACCCCACCCGCGCAGACGTCAAGCCACAGCGCCGAGTCGGCGACCGACCGGGTGAGCGACCCGGCGACGGACAATCCGTGCCAGTGCTCGCGAGCGGGGGCCAGCGAGATGCGGTCGCGCTGCGGCTTCAGCCCAAACAGCCCGCAGAGCGCCGCCGGGATCCGGATCGACCCGGCGCCGTCCGACGCGGAGGCGCCCGCGCACAGCCCGGCCGCCACCGCCGCGCCCGAGCCGCCGCTCGAGCCGCCCGGGGTCGTGTCCGGATTCCACGGGTTGCGGGTGACTCCCCACGCCTCGCTCTCGGTGAAGCCGCAGATCGCAAGCTCAGGAAGGTTCGTCTTGCCGATGACGACCGCGCCGGCGTCGCGGAGGCGCCGGACCATCTCGCCGTCGGCCGCGGCGGGCTCGTCGTACGCGGCGCTGCCCCAGGCGGTGATCTCGCCCTCGAGGTCCTCCGTGTCCTTGATCGCGATCGGAACCCCGGCGAGGGCCATCCCGTTGACGTCGCCGTTCGACAGCCGCTCCTCGACCCGCTTCGCGTCGGCCCGCGCGCGATCGGCCAGCACGACGCGGTAGGAGTTCAGCTTCGGGTCGAGGCGCTCGATCCGCTCGAGGTAGAGCTCGACCAACTCGGTCGGAGTCACATCCCCCTGGCGAACCATCTCGGCCTGGCGGACGATGCCGGCAAAGGCCACGTCGCTCATGACGGCGCGAAGAGTAGTTGGTACGGCGGTACCCGGGCGCGGTTGCTAGCTCGCCTGCTGGGTCGGCCGGATCAGGATCTCGTTGACGTCGACGCGCTCGGGCTGGGACAGCGCGTAGACCACGGCGCGCGCGATGTCCGCGTCGTGGAGCGCGTTGTCGGGCCCGGGCCGGTTCTCGAAGAACGGGGTGTCGACCATCCCGGGCTCGATGAGGGTCACCCGAATGCGCTGGTTGTCGTGCATCTGGCGGAGCTCCTGGCGGAGCGACTCGCCGATTCCGGTCACGGCCCACTTCGTCGACGAGTAGAGCGAGCCGGGCAGCGCGCGCCGGCCCGCGACCGAGCCCGTGATCAGGAAATGGCCGGTGCCCTTTTCGAGCAGGTGGGGGAGGGTGGCGCGAATTGTGTGAGCGACCCCGAGCACGTTGGTCAGGACCATCGAGCGCCAATGCTCGGGCGGACTCCTCGAGGAACCCGCGCGTGGCGCCGAAGCCGGCGTTGGCGAACACGGCGTCGAAGCCCTCAAACGCCTCGATCGCCGCGTCAGCGAGGGCCTCGCAGTCGGGCCACTCGGTCACGTCGCTCCGCACCGCGATCGCCCGCTCAGGTCCGCCGAGCTCGTCGGCGAGCGCGCGAAGCTCCTCCTCGCGCCGCGCGCCCAGGACCAGCCGGTAGCCGGCCTCGGCCGCCTGACGAGCGCTCTCGGCGCCAATTCCCGAGGAGGCGCCGGTGATGATCAGGACGGGATCGTCGGGCATTGCCCTGGAACATATCCGGGTGTAGGTTCGGCACAACCGAAAGAAGGGGGAGAAACATGTACATGAGGGTGGTCAGATTCACCGACGTGGATGCGGAACACCTCGAGAGCCGCGTCACGGAGCGTGGCGAGGAAGACGGGCCGCCGGAGGGGGTCAAGGCGAAGGGGATCACCGTGATGCACGACCCCGACCAGCGGACCGCGGTCGTCGTCCAGTTCTTCGAGACCCAGCAGGACATGAGTGATTCCGAGGCCGCGCTCGACGGAATGGATCCGTCGGAGACTCCCGGGACGCGCTCATCGGTCGATCGCGGCGAGATCAAGTTCGAGCGGGAGGCTTAGGGGCGGACTCGGAACACCTGCCCTGCGATAATCCCGGGTCCCGATGGACCCGGATCGCAAGCGAAAGATCCGCCTGGTCGTCGCGCTGGGCGACCGCGGTGTTACTGGCGACGGCGCTCGTCTACACGTCGTTCAACGCCTCGACCGAGGCGCGGTCGCCGTCTGAGCTGCTCGCCGAGGAGCCGACGGGAAGCTCCGAGGTCTACGGCAACGTGGTCGCCGGGTCGGTCGAGCACCGGGGCTCCGACCTGAGCTTCGAGATCGCCGACCGCGACGACCCCTCGAAGTCCGTGCCGGTCGAGTATTCGGGTCAGGTCCCCGACCCGTTCCGCGAGGGCCGCGAGGTGATCGTGGACGGCGAGCTGGTCGACGGCACGCTCCTCGCCGAGAAGGACAGCCTGATCACGAAGTGCCCGTCGAAGTTCCAGGCTGAGCAGGATCCCGATGGCGTGATCTACGACCCGAACGCAGCTTGATCGAGCTCGGCATCGCCTGCCTCGTCGGCGGGCTGATCGCGTTTCTCTACGGCGCCGGTGCCGCGCTCTACGGCGGTTTCACGGGCGACCGGCGCTGGGTGGATTCCTCGCGCCGGGCCGTGTACGCGGCGGCGATCCTGCTCACCGTCTGCGTGGTCGTGCTCGAAGCCGCCTTCCTGCGCGACGACTTCTCGGTCGAGCTGGTCGCCGACCACTCCTCGACCACGACGCCCACGCTCTACAAGATGACCGCGATGTGGGGCAGCCAGGGCGGCTCGCTCCTGCTCTGGGCCTGGGTGCTCTCGCTGGCATCGAGCGGCGTTCTGTTCGCCACCCGCCACAAGCATCGGGAGGTCGTGCCGTGGGCGACCGCCGTGCTCTGCGGCCTCGGGATCTTCTTCACCGGTCTGATGCTCATCGCCGGCGGAGCCAACCCGTTCGCGCGGCTCGACCCGGTGCCCGCGGAGGGCGTGGGGCTGAACCCGCTGCTCCGCCATCCCGCGATGGCGATCCACCCGCCGATGCTCTACTCGGGCTACGTCCTGTTCTCGATCCCGTTCGCGTTCGCGATCGGGGCGCTGGTCGCGCGCCGGCTCGACGCCAGCTGGATCCGCTCGACCCGGCGCTTCGCGCCTGCTCGCGTGGATCTTCCTCACCTGCGGGATCCTCCTCGGCGCGGGATGGTCGTACATGGAGCTTGGCTGGGGCGGCTATTGGGGGTGGGACCCGGTCGAGAACGCGTCGCTGATGCCGTGGCTCGTCGGGACGGCGTTCCTGCACTCGATCATGGTCCAGGAGCGCCGCGGCATGCTGAAGGTGTGGAACGTGTCGCTGATCTGCGCCACGTTCGCGCTCTGCCTGCTCGGCACCTTCCTTGTGCGCTCCGGGATCCTCGAGTCGATCCACGCGTTCGGCGCCTCCACGGTGGGCGACGCCGCTCTTGGGGCTCGTCGCCGTCGTCCTCGTCGGGTCGACGGTGCTCATCGTCTCTCGCCAGCGCGAGCTCCGGGCGGAGCGGCGGCTCGAGTCGTTGGCGTCGCGGGAGGCCGTGTTCCTGGTCAACAACCTGCTCTTGGTCGGTCTCTGCCTGATCATCTTCTGGGGCACGTTCTTCCCGCTGATCTCCGAGGCGATCACGGGCGAGCGCTCGTCGCTGGGCTCGCCGTGGTTCGACCGCTACGTGACGCCGCTCGCGCTCGGGCTGGTGCTGTTCACCGGCATCGGCCCGCTCCTGGCCTGGCGCCGGCTCAGCGCCGGGCGGGCGCTCCGCCTCTTCGGCCCGCCGATCGCGTTCGCAGCCGCCGTGACGGTCGTGCTCGCGGTGTTCACCTCGGCCGCCGACGAGCCGCTGGCACTCGTGATGTTCACGTTCGCCGCGTTTGCCCTCGCCGGGCTGGCCGGCGAGTTCGCGCGCGGCGCCTCGGCCCAGCGGGCGCTCGCGGGGGGCTCCTGGCCGGCTGCGCTCGGCCGACTGGTCTCGCGCAACCGGCGCCGCTACGGCGGCTACATCGTCCACATCGGAGTCTCAATCGCGTTCGTCGCCGTGGCCGCGTCCTCCAGCTTCCAGACCAGCCGCGATGTCCGGATGCTCCCGGGCGACACCACTCAGGTGGAGGACTATTCGGTCACCTACGAGCGCGCCTTCACGACCGTGGACGAGCAGGAGGAGACGGCTCACGTTCGGGGCCGTGCTGAACATCGATCGCGACGGCAAGCAGTCGGTCCTCACCCCGTCCCGGAACTACTACTCGGGCCGCTCGGCCGGCACCCTGGCGTCGTTCTTCGAAGGTGAGGCGACCAGTGAGGTGGGTCGCTCGGGCGGCGCGGCCGAGGACCTCTGGACCGCGATGCGGCCCGACCTGACCTCGGTGGACGACTTCATCGCCGGCGCCGATCGCAGGATCGACCGGATCACACTGCCGGCCGAGGGCGAGATGCCGGACCCGAACACGCCCGGGGGTGTCGACCGGATGCGCCAGATCGCCGAGACTCGCGCCCAGCTGCAGGGAATCGCCGTCCAGAACCTGCGTGACCGCTATGAGCAGGGCGAGCTGCCGGTCGACTTCCGGGTCAACGTGAACCCGATGGTCATCTGGATCTGGATCGGCGGGGCAACGGGCGTGATCGGCGGACTGCTGGCCGCGTGGCCGGCGGCCGCGGCGCGTCGCAGCCGCGTCTCGGACGTACACGCGGCCCGGCTCGCGCGCGACCTTGGCCGCGCCTGACCCCCGTGGACCTCCGCGACACGACGCCGGCCGACCTCGCCTTCGTGATGGCCGCCGAAGCCCATCCCGAGGTATCGCGCTTCGTGACGGTCGAGTCGCGGGAACGACATGAGGCGACGGTCGCCGACCCGAATCAGCGGCATCTGATCGTCCGCGAGGGCTCCGAGCCACTGGGGTACGCGATCCTGCGCGGCGTCGAGGACCCGAACCGGGTCATCGAGCTCCGGCGAATCGTGATCGCCGAGCGTGGACGCGGTCTCGGCCGAATGGCACTGCGGCTCGTGGTCGACCAGGCGTTTCGCGAGCTCCGCGCGCACCGTGTGTGGCTCGACGTGATGCCTCACAACGAGCGCGCGCTCCGGGCGTACCTCGCCGTCGGCTTCATCCACGAAGGCGTCATGCGCGAGGCCCAGCTCGCGAACGGTGTCTACGAGTCGCTCGCGATCATGTCGATCCTCGAGCACGAGTGGGACGGCGCTCCAGGGCTGGACGACTAGCCTCCGCCGCCGATGGAGGTCCTGCTGGTCATCCTGATCGTCGGCGTCGCTGCCGTCTTCGTGACGATGCCCCTGTGGCGCGACGGCTCGGGCTCGGACCCCGGGGCGGGGGAGACCACCGAGGACCCGCGACGCGCCGAGCTCGAAGCCCGCAAGGAGGCCAAGTACCGGGAGATCCGCGACGCTGAGCTGGACCGGGAGCAGGGGAAGCTCTCGCCGGAGGACTGGGCGCGCCTGGACGCGCAGCTGCGCCGCGATGCGATCGAGATCCTGAAGGAGCTCGATCGCGCGGGGTGATTCCGTGGGGCGTAGGCCGGAGGCCGGACCCGAGCCCCGGCGTCGTTGAGCCGGCGTTCTCTAGACTGCCCCGGCGATGGAAAGCATCCTGAACGCCGTGCAGGTCCTGATCTGCGGCATCCTGATCTTCCTGGTGCTGCTGCATTCGGGCAAGGACGCCGGGCTCTCCGGCGCGTTCGGCATCGGCCAGAGCGGCAGCTCGTTCGGCGGTGGCTCCCTCGTCGAGCGGAACCTAGACCGCTGGACGATCTTCTTCGCGATCGTGTTCGTGGTGAACACGCTCGTCCTCCTCAAGATCTGACCCGAGGGAAGCCTCGTGTCAACGCGACGGAGCCGGGCAGCTGCCCGCTTCGGGTTGCCCGTTGCGCTGCTCGCCGCGCTTGCGTTGGCCGCCTGCGGCGGCGCGGACAACGAGGGAACGCCGGCACTCTCCGCCGGTGAGCCCCTGGGCGAGGGCGGGGCCCTGGTTTGGGCCGTGGCCGACGAGGTCGACGGCATCGACCCGCTCGCCGCCCAAACGCGAGCCGCGCAACTCGTCACGCGTCAGATCCATGAGCCGCTCGTCGCCAGCCTCGCCGGCCCGTTCGGCGACACCCGCCGGGTTCCGGGCCTCGCGCGCCGGGTGCGCCGCTCCGGCGACGACACGGTCTGGACGCTGACGCTCAGGCGGGGGGTCCGATTCCAGGACGGCGAGCCGTTCAACGCCGACGCGGTCGTCGCGAACGCCGAGCGCTGGCAGTCCACTCCCGAGGGCCAGGCGCTCCTTCCGGACCTCGTCGACGTGTTCGCGCCGCGCTTCGACGAGGTGCGCTTCCTCCTCGCCGCGCCCGATCCGGGGTTCGGCCGCCGGCTGGCCGCGCCGCGGCTCGGGATCGTCTCGCCGCGCGCGCTCGAGACGCTCGACGGTGCGGACCCGTCGTTTCGCGAATTCGACACGGGCACGGGCCCGTTCGCGCTCGCCGAGCGGAGCCCGGTGCGCCAGCTGCTGGCCCGCAACACCGACTGGTGGGGGACCACGAGCGAAGTGGACCTCGGCCCGGCGCTCGAGCAGATCGAGTTCCGGGCGGAGCCGAGCTCCGCCGTGCGCCTCGCGCTGCTCGACGCCGGCGACGCGCAGGTCGCCGACGAGCTCGTTGCGACCCAGGCCCAGCAGGCGCGGGCCGATCCACTGCTCTACGCGCTCCCCGGGGCGGAGGAGACCTGGCTGGGGCTCAGCCGCTCGGTCCGCGGGATCGACTCGGCGCGCGAGATCCCATCGCTCTCGGCGGCGTGGCTGACGAACGTGACGGTGGCCGACTGAGGGTCAGGACGGCGGCTCGAGGCTGAGCACGGGGATCCTGCGGTTCGCAGCCCAGCGCTCGTAGTAGGTGAAGCCGGGGTAGATCTCCTCGCCCCGCCGGTAGCCGCGATCACGCTCCTCGCCGCTCAGTTCGCGCGCCACGAGCTCGCGTGTGGTCCCGTGAATCACGACGGTGGCGCGCGGATTTGCTCGCAGGTTGTGGTACCAGGACGGGTTCCTGGGCCGGCCGAAGTTTGAGGCAATGAGGATCACGGCATCGCCGTCGGCGAGGCCGAGGACCGGCAGGGTGCGGGGGAGACCGCTCCTCGCGCCGGTCGTCGTCAGCATCGTGATATCGACGCCGGCGAGCCATGACGAGGCGGTTGCCCGTCCCCGGCTCATGCGGTACACGAACCGGTCGAGAGGCTGCTGGACGACTCCGTAGACCCGCGCCATGAGCCGCGTCGCGGCGGTCCGCCGGACCAGCCGGTGGAGAGGTTGCGATCGCCCGTACGCCCTCATGTCGTCAAGGTAGCAAACGCAACATCTTGTTGCGTTATGATGAGCAGGTGCCGCCCGCTAAGACATCGCCGGCCCGCGACCGGATCCGCAAGCCGACCCGCCGCCGGCCGGGCGGCCGGAGCGCCAGGGTGCGCGCCGCGGCGATCGACGCGACCCTCGGCGAGCTGGCCGAGGGCGGCTACTCGGCGCTCAGCCTGGATCGCGTCGCCACGCGGGCGGGCGTGCACAAGACCACGCTCTACCGGCGCTGGGGCACGAGGGAGGAGCTCGTCCTCGAGGCGATGCTGGAGCGCGCCGGCGAGCACATCACCGTGCCGGACACCGGTTCGCTTCGGGAGGACCTGCTCGGGCTCGCACGGACAGCCGCGGCGAACGCCTCGAGCCCCGAGGTCGCGGCGATGGCGCGCGCCGTGGCGGCCTCGGCGCCGTACGACAGCAGGCTCGCGGCGGCTAACCGCCGCTTCTGGGCCGAGCGCCTGGCGCTCGACGGCGTGATCGTCGAGCGGGCGATCGAGCGCGGAGAGGTGGCACGGGGGACCGACCCCGCCCAGGTGATCGAGTCGGTGCTCGGGCCGATCCATCTGCGGCTGCTCCTCACCGGGGCGCCGGTCGACCCCTCATTCCTCGAGGGGATCGTCGACGTCGTCGTGCGCGGCGTCGCTGATTCGCGTTGACGCCGTAGACAAGGAGGCGTGCAGTCTCGCCGCTTGCGAGCGCTCCCTACCCAACGCCGATCAGGCTCAGGAACTCCTGCCGCGTGCGTGGGTCGTCCCTGACCAGCCCGCGGAGGGCCGAGGTCGCCGTGTTCGCGCCCGCGGTCTGGACTCCCCGAAGCGACATGCACAGGTGCTCGGCCTCGAGCACCACGCCGACGCCGCGGGGCGCGAGGTGCTCCTCGATCCAATCGGCGATCTGGGTCGTCAGGCGCTCCTGGAGCTGGAGGCGCCGCGAGTAGAGCTCCACCACACGGGCCAGCTTCGACAGGCCCACGAGCCGATCGCCGGGGAGATACGCGACATGGGCCTTGCCGTGGAACGGGAGCAGGTGGTGCGCGCACAGCGATTGGAACGGGATCTGGCCGACGACCACGAGCTCGTCGTAGCCCTCGTCGTTGGGAAACGTCGTGGGGTTGAACGGGCGGGGTGTCAGCAGTTCGGCGTATGCCTTGGCGACGCGCCGCGGCGTTTCCCTGAGGTGGGCGGACTCGAGGTCCGCGCCGAGCGCGACCAGCAGGTCGCGGGCCGCGCGCTCCGCGGCCGCCGGGTCCACACCCTGTGCCGCGGTCAGGGCCGTAACCGCGGGCCCGGAGCCGTTCGACGAGCCCATCACAACGATCCGACCTTCTCCACCAGGTCCGGGAGCGGTGTGTCCGGATCGGCGAGCTCGCCGGGATCCAGCGGGCGGCGCGATCGGATCAGCTCGCGGATCGGATCGCTGACGTCCCAGACGTTCATGTTCAGGCCGGCGACGAGCCGCTCGTCCCGCAGCCAGAAGGCGATGAACTCGCGGGCTTCGACGTCGCCGCGGAAGACGACCTCATCCCATTCGGTCGTGTAGCCGCTGTACTCCATCCCGGCGTCGTACTGGTCCGAGAAGAAGTATGGGATCTCGTCGTAGCTGACGTCGCGGCCGAGCATCGACCTCGCGGCCGCCGGGCCCTGATTGAGCGCGTTGGCCCAGTGCTCGACCCGGAGGTGGCGGCCGTAGAAAGGGTTGCGGGCGTTCGCCACGTCGCCCGCGGCGAACACCCCGGGCGCGTTGCTCTCCAGGCCCTCGTCGACGATCACGCCGTTGTCGATTCGGAGCCCCGCGGTCTCGGCGAGACCCGTCCGGGGCGCGACCCCGATCCCGGCCACCACGAACTCCGTCTCGAGGACCGCACCGTCGCGTGTGAGGACGCGCTCAACCGCCCCGGTTCCCTCGAACCGCTCGACGGTGGTCTCGGGCAGGAACTCGACATCGTGGTCGCGATGGAGGTCGAGATAGATCTGGCCGACCTCGGGGCCGAGCACCCGCTCGAGTGGCAGTGAGGCCATCTCGATCATCGTCACCTCGCAACCCTTCTGGCGGGCCGACGCGGCGATCTCGGCGCCGATCCAGCCGGACCCGACGACCACCAGCCGCTGACCGCGCTCGATCCGCCCGGCGATCCGCTCTGAATCGCCGACGGTTCGCAGGTAGTGGATGCCGTCCAGGTCCGCGCCGGGCACGTCGAGGCGCCGGGGCACGCTGCCGGTGGCCAGGAGGAGGCGGTCGTAGCCCAGGTGCCGATCCCCCTCGAGCAGAAGCTCACTCAGGCCGAGATCCACGCCGGTCACCCGCGTCGAGGCCATGAGGTCGATCTGGTGCTCGCCGTAGAAGGAGTCCGGGTGGACGTACGGCTTGTCGTCGACCTCTCCGCGCAGGTAGTCCTTGGAGAGCGGCGGGCGCTCGTATGGACGCTCGGCCTCCTCGCCGATCAGCACGAGCTGACCGTCGAATCCCTCCGCGCGCAGCGTCTCCGCCGCCTTGGCCCCGGCGAGACCGGCGCCGACGATGACGAATCTCTTTCGGTCGGACATGTCGCTCCTTGATGAGGTTCTTGACGGCGCGTCGATGCCGTCCCTTCCATGGTCTGCGTCGGGTGGCGCGGCGGTCTTACCTGCGGTATGTAAGAACCGCGGGACTCGAGTCGCTAACCAGGCATGCGACCCAGGATGAGAGGTGCAACGGAGTGCTGAGGGTTCAGGATCGGGGTGGTAGCGTCGGCCTGAGCGCCGGAACGCTCCCGGCCAGCGTCATGACCCCACCAAGCCAAGCCCCAACGGCAGTCGGCCCGGACGCCGAGTCGCGCGCATGGGTCGCTTCCCTGAGCGCCGACGGCGCGCGGGGCGAGGACGCCCGGGCGCGACTGCGTGCGCTGCTTCTGCGAGCAGCCCGCTTCGAGATCGGCCGGCGGCGCGCCAGCCAGCCGCACCTGCGTGGCGGCGATCTCGACGACCTCGCCCACCAGAGCGCGAACGACGCCCTGCTGGCGATCCTCGGCAAGCTCGACACCTATCGCGGCGAGAGCCGCTTCACGACCTGGGCCTACAAGTTCGCCCTGCTCGAGGCCGCCGTGAAGCTGCGCCGCCGAGCCTGGCAGGGCCGCGAGATCCCGCTCGACGCCGAGCGCTGGAAGGCATTCGCGGACGAGGGCGACTCGCCGGCTCAGAACGCCGAGACCCGCGAGGTCCTGGGCTCGATCGGCCGCGCGCTCGAGTCCGAGCTGTCGGCCCACCAGCGCGAGGTGCTGGTGGCGGTGGCGCTGGACGGTGTGCCCATCGACGTTCTGGCCGAACGCCTCGGCTCGACCCGCGGGGCGCTCTACAAGACGATTCACGACGCGCGCAAGAAGCTTCGCGCCCACCTGGCATCTGCCGGGCTGAGGTTCGAGGCCGACGGGGGCGCCGTGAAGGGCGGAGGAGGATGAGATGACGAGCGAAGCAGCAGACGCCGAGCGCCTCAGGCTGCTGCTCGGGTCCGGAGGTCCGGAGCTGAGCTGTGAAGAGTGCTTCGAAGCGCTCGACCGGTACGTCGAGCTCGAGCTGAGCGGAGCCGACGCCGACGCCGGCGTGCCGGGCATGCGGGCGCATCTGGCCGGATGCCCCGCGTGTGACGAGGACCACCGGAGCCTGCGGGACCTGGTGCGCGGCGAAATCGACGCGTAAGAACGCGCGCGCATCCGGCGCTAACCATGTGACCCTCCCCGAAAGGAGACTCACATGAACGCCATTGCCGCGACCTTGCGGCCGATCCCGTTCCCCAGCATGTCCCGCCTGCGCGAGGATCCTGTCGCCCAGGCCTTCAGCCTGCTGCGAATCGGGTTCTTCGTCCTGCCCGTCCTCATGGGGCTCGACAAGTTCGCCGAGGTGATGAACGAGAACTGGCCCGCGTACCTGGCCACCGAGTTCAACGACATCATCCCGGGCAGCGCCCAGGACGCGATGTACGCCGTCGGCGCGATCGAGATCCTCGCCGGGTTCATCGTCCTCGTCGTCCCCCGGTTCGGCGGGCTGCTCGTCGCGGGATGGCTCGGCGGCATCATTCTCAGCCTGCTGCTCGTCGGCGGCTACGGCGACATCGCGCTGCGCGACGTCGGCCTCCTGCTGGGCGCGCTGACCCTGTTCCGCCTCGCGACCGCGGAATCGGCGGAGCCTCGCGAGCGCGGGCTCACCGAGTCCGTCGAGGGCGGAGCCGCGCAGCCGCTCGATCGAGGAGCGGCCGCTTGAGCAGGCGGTCGCGATCGTGAACGTCGGTTGCGATCCCCCGTATCAATGGGTCACGTTGGTCTGAACCCGCTTGCGCTCGGACTCAGTCACGGGGCCCTTCGCCTCCAGCGTTTCAATGGCCTGGGCGATGTCGTCATCGAGCCTGTCGACCAGCGACCGAGCCAGATTGAGCTTGACGAGCGCTCGCATCATCTTCACGTCCTGGGCGTTGGGAGGCATGGTGTAGGCGGGGAGCATCCACCCTCGCTCGGCAGAGAGCTGAAAGGCGATGTCGAACTCGTCGTAGGGATGCTCGTCGGCGAGATTGAAGGCGACCAGCGGGAGTGTCTCCTCTCCCTCCCCGATGATCTGGAATTTGCCCAGAGCGTCGATGTCCTTGGCCAGCGACCGGGCGTTCTCCTGCATCGTCTCCATCACCCACCGATAGCCCGCCTTGCCCCAGCGCACGAAGTTGTAGTACTGCGCGAGGACCATCGAGGATCCGGTTGAGAAGTTCAGGGTGAAGGTCGCGTCGGTCTTTCCCAGATAGTTCTCATAGAAGACGAGGTCGTCCGCCAGGTCGGTTTTCTCCCGGAAGATCAGCCAGCCGACCCCGGGGTACACCAGTCCGAACTTGTGGCCGGAGGCGTTGATCGAACGGACCTGCTCCAGACGGAAGTCCCATTTGGAGTCCGGGTAGAGAAACGGCCACACGAACGCGCCGCTGGCGCCGTCGATGTGAAGCGGGATGTCGAGCCCTCTCTTCTCCTTGATCTCGAGCAGGAGCTGGTTGATCCCGACCACGTCGTCGGCGTGACCCGTGAAGGTGGTCCCGACGACCGCGGCAACGCCGATCGTGTTCTCGTCGAGGTGCGGCTCCACATCCTCGGGGCCGATCGTGTACTTCCCGGGCTGCAGGGGGACGATCCGCGGTTCGACGTCGAAGTAGCGGCAGAACTTCTCCCAGACGACGTGTACGTCTCCCCCGAAGACGAGATTGGGCGAGTCCGTCGCTTTGTCGTCGGCCTCTCGTCGCTCGCGCCACTTCCACTTCAGCGAGAGCGCGCCAAGCATGATCGCCTCGGAGGACCCCTGTGTGCTGGTGCCGGTCGTCTCGCCCGGCGCATTGAAGAGCTCGGCCAGCATCCGGATGCACCGCTGCTGGATCTCGAACGTCATCGGGTACTCAGCGTGGTCGATGAAGTTCCGGTGGAGGTTCGCATCGATCACATAGCGAGCCTCCGGCTCCATGACGGTGGTCACGAACGTCGCGAGATTCCGCTCCGGTATGCCCTCCACCGCGAGCTCCTCCTCGACGAGGCGCGCCGCGGCGAGCGGCGACATCGCTTCTTCGGGGATGGCGCCATCGGGGGCCTTCTCGGTGATCCAGGCCCCGGCGGTCTGGGTGGGGATCACGGTTCTGCGCTCAGGCACGCGATCGGCATGAGTCTGTCGATGCGAGCTGGCGGATCATGCTGACGCCATTCATGTCTCATCCTTCCCTCGGTACATCCCGGGCGAGAATCTGAAGCCGCAGGACTCGGCAGGATCCTATCCCCGCACGAACGGATCAGCGCGCCACGCCAAGGCAGCCACTGCCTCCGGTCCATTGAATTCTCCCGGGAACGAAGAAGCCCCCGCGGTTGGCAGGGGCTTCTCCCAGTGCGGCTGAGAGGAGTCGAACCTCCACGGCTCTCGCGAGCCACAAGGCCCTCAACCTTGCGCGTCTACCAGTTCCGCCACAGCCGCTTGGCCGCAGGATTGTAGTGCGCGCGCAACCTCCCGCCCGCCGTCCGTCACGAGTCCTTGCATCCGTCCGGACGTGGGGCTACTCTTACGAACATGTGTTCCCGTCAAACGCCCGACGCCGCGAGGAGCTGAGCCTTGCAGATGGACCTGACCAAGCGCCAGAAGGAGATCTTCGACTACATCCGCAAGTACGCGGCGAAGACCGGCTACCCGCCGACGGTGCGCGAGATCGGCAAGGCCGTCGGCCTGCACTCGTCCTCGACCGTGCATGCCCACCTCGCCAACCTGGAGAAGATCGGGCTCCTGCGCCGCGACCCCACCAAGCCGCGCGCGATCGAGCTGCTGGTCGACAAGGCGAAGCAGGCGCTCCGCGCGCCCGGACTTCCGCTCGTCGGCGAGGTTGCTGCCGGCGAGCCGATCCTGGCCGAGGAGAACATCGAGGAGTACCTCGAGCTGCCCTGGGGTGATCGGCGGCGAGGACGGGGACTACATCCTGCGCGTCAAGGGCGACTCGATGAAGGACGCCGGGATCCTCGAGGGCGATTCGTCGTCGTCAAGCAGGCCGAGGACGCGGCCAACGGCGAGATCGTCGTCGCACTGCTCGAGCGACGAGGCGACCGTGAAGCGCTTCTTCCGCGAGAAGGACAGGATCCGCCTGCAGCCGGAGAACTCCGCCTACAAGCCGATCCGCACGAAGGAGCGCCCAGCTCCTGGGCAAGGTCGTCGGGGTCTTCCGGAGCGTCTGATGAGTGCGACGGCCACAACCCCGGCCCGCACGCACGGCGCGCGCGAGCACGGATCGCCGTCGCGGCGCCATGTTGCCTGCCGGCCCGAGCCCGGGCGCGCGACGCTCGACGACCGGATCACGGCGCTGTGGTGCCGGCTGGTCGAGGACGGGACGGCTGACTGCCCCGTGTGCGGGGCCGGATCACGGCCGCACGGCCGTGCGGCGGCTGCGGCTCCGAGCTCAGCTGAGCCGGCTCGTCTATGCGAGCGGCGGTGTATGTAGGCGCAAATAGCTGGTGCTATGATCTTCGCCATAATGGCGAACTCAATAAAGACCCCTGTCAACCCCTTCCGATACGGGGGCCTCGCGCTCGACGACGCGTTCGCCGACCGGGAGCCCGAGGTCCAGGAGCTGGAGTTCGACGTCCTGAACGGGCAGGACGTCGTGATCTTCGCGCCCCGCCGGTACGGCAAGTCGTCGCTGGTCTGGAAGGCGATGCAGCGGCTGCGTCGCTGACGGCGTGCTGGTCGCCTACGTGAACCTGATGACGCACGCCGACCAACGAGAAGCTCGCCGAGAAGCTGGCGGCCGACGATCTACGAGCACGTCGCATCGCCCCTCGAGCGGGCGCGCGAGGCGGCGCTGGCGCCGTTCCGTGGCCTGCGGGTGAGCCCGCCGGTCACGGTCAGCCCCGAGGACGGCTCGTACACGTTCTCGTTCGGGGTCGATCACGTCGCCAGCCGACATCGACGCCACGCTGGAGCGGCTGCTCGAGCTGCCGGCCGAGCTCGCGGCGGACGCAGGACCGGCGGGTGGCGCTGGTGTTCGACGAGTTCCAGGAGATCGAGACGATCGACCCCGGGCTGCCGAAGCTGATGCGGACGATCTTCGAGCAGCAGCCCGAGGTCGCCCACGTCTACCTGGGCAGCCGCCGCCACATGATGGAGCGCATTTTCAACGACGAGAACGAGCCGTTCTGGCGCAGCGCCAAGAAGGTCGAGCTCGGACGTGATCGACGCCGAAGCTCTTCGCGCCGTTCATCGCGAAGCGGTTCAAGGCGAGCCGGAAGGAGATCGCACCCGCCGCTCGTCGACGAGCTGCTCGAGCGGACCGCGCGGCCACCCCTACGCGACCCAGGAGCTCTGTTACTTCCTCTGGGAGCAGACTCCGTTCGACGGCGTCGGACGCGAGCCCGAGCTCGAGCGCGCGCTGACTGCAGTCCTGCGTTCCGAGCACGCTCACTTCCAGCTGCGCTGGGACCAGGCGTCGGCGGCGCAGAAGCTGCTGCTCCAGGCCCTTGCCGTCGAGCCAGGGCGCCCGCTGACCGAGAGCTACCGCGCCCGGTACGGGCTGCCGTCGGTCAGCGACGATGCAGTCCGCGCTCCGGGCCCTCACCGAGCGCGAGCTCGTCGGCCAACGGGCCGATCGGTCCTACCGGATCGTCGAGCCGTTCTTCGCCGAATGGATCCTGGCGCTGAACATGCAGCTGGGCTCCGACGCTTGAACGGCGGCGTAGCATCTGTGGGGCAGGCCACGCAGTCGCGGGAGGTGACTCTCGAGGAAAGTCCGGACACCGAAGGGCAAGGACGGTCGGTAACGCCGACCCGGGGAAACCCGCGGGAAAGTGGAACAGAGACAGACCGCCGATGGCGCGCCCTCACGTGAGGCGCGCACAGGCAAGGGTGAAACGGTGCGGTAAGAGCGCACCAGCGTCGCGGTGACGCGGCGGCTGGCCAAACCCCGTCCGGTGCAAGCCCAAGCAGGATCGAAGACCCGGCCCGGCGAGATCCAGGTGGGGCGCACAGATGAGATGGCTGCGCACGACAGAATCCGGCTTACAGGCCTGCTGACGAGAGGGCCCCGGCGACGGGGCCCTCTCCAGTGCTCGGAGGGAAGGAACCGAGGCTCTGAGCGAAAAATCACGCTAGTAGCGAATGTTTCGTTCCTAGCGTTTGCTCATAAAGTGCAAACCTTCGTCTGATCTTCTGCTAATCTGCCGCCGACTTCCGCTGAATCCCCGCCTACATATCGCGGGGAGCGGGGGACCCAACGGACCGAGGTCCCGGGGCGAATCGCATGGCACTCTGCCACGTAGCGCCAGTTTCAGGCGCGAGCCCGACAGCTAACCCCGCAAGCGATCAGAAACCATGGAAGAACTTTTCACGCCCGAACGGGCGACAACCCAAACTGACAGGCGCCGCGAGCGCAGCGACGCCTCGTCCCGACCGCGTTCGCGTTCTGGGCGGTCGTGATGGCCGTCGTGGCCATGTTCGCCGGCCTGGCGACCGCTGACGCCGGCGCCGCCAGCGGCGGCGGAATCGGCGCCACCGGCGGTGGCGGCTGGTGGCGGTGGCGGCAGCGCCAAGTCCGCCAAGAGCAAGAGCCGGGTACACGTCGATCTGGGAAGGCTATTCCGACCGCAACCGGCGCTGGGCCCGCAGGACGAGCGAATGCGAGTCGGGGGGCGACCCGAATGCGATCGGCGGCGGCGGCACCTACCGCGCGGGCCTTCCAGTTCATGCGCTCGACCTGGCGTCACTCGCCAAAGACGCCCGGGTGGCGACCCGATCGACTACGCCTGGAAGACCCAGGCCGTAGTCGCGGTCGCGCTGAAGACCAGCGCGATGGCCGCCAGCACTGGCCCGTCTGCGGCTAGACCCGATCGCCTGAACGAGACACGAGCGAGCCCGCCGCGAGGGGGGAAGGTCGCGACGGGCTCTTGCTCTTGAATCCCGGGTGCTCTTGTCTCAGGGAGGTCCCGGGTCCGTCCCTCGTCCTGAGGCGGCCGCTTGTCGCTAGGCCGCCTGCGGGAGGATCGAGGGGTCGATCTGGTCCTGCGGCAGCGCGGCCGCGTTGGCGATCAGGGTCTGGAACTCGGCAGCGCCACGTGGGCGACGGCCTCGAGGATCTCCTCGTCGGTCCAGCCCGCCTCGCGCGCCTCCTCGCCGAGGTGCGCCGCGGGCGCCCGTCGGTCGCCAGCAGGGCCTCGAGGAACGCCAGCAGCGCCGCCTCCTTCTCGTCGCCCGAGGTGAAGCTGCGGGCGCGCGAGACCTCGTCGAGGCCCGAGCCCGGCCGCGCGTGCCGTGCGGGCGTGCTGGGCGACGAGTAGGGGTCGCCGCGGCGCTCGGCGACCGCCAGCGCGATCCGCTCGCGGGTGGCGCGGGGAGGACGCCGTCGCGGAGCTCGTGTCGCATCCGGGCGATAGGCCCGCAGCGCGGCCGGCGCGCCGGCCAGGACGCCGATGAACTTGGTGATCTCGCCGGCCGCGCGGAGATGCCTTCGAGGATCCTGACGCTGCCCTCCGGCGCGGTGAGCTCGTCGTGGATGTCGAAGCGGCTGTAGTCGGTCTTAATCGTCATGGCCTTCGCACCTCCGGTGGCGCGGGACTGCCGCCTTTAGCCACCGTTTATCGTGCCATTACTTTACATTTAGCCAGTTACTTACCGCATGTAAGTTATAGCGCATGCGGCGTGCGCAGCTTGCGGCCGCGTCCGCGCGCTCGATCGGTTCGCCGACGCGTTCGCGGACACCGCGAACGTAAGCGAGGGAGCCGCGATGGCGCGATCGAACCCAGAGCACGCGGCCGCCGACGACGTCAAGCGATAGTCGAGGACAACGACGTCCGCTTCATCCGCCTCTGGTTCACCGACGTGCTCGGCCAGCTCAAGAGCTTCTCGATCAACGCCTCCGAGCTCGAGGACGCGTTCGAGGGCGGGATGGGCTTCGACGGCTCCTCGATCACCGGGTTCAACCCGATCGAGGAGTCGGACATGATCGCGATGCCCGACCCGACCACCTTCGACGATCCTGCCCTGGCGGCCCGAGGAGAACGGCGTCGGGCGGATGTTCTGCGACATCCAGGTCCCCGGCGGCGAGCCGTACGAGGGCGACCCGCGCTGGATCATGCGCCGCGCGCTCCAGCGGGCGGAGGACATGGGCTTCGACGCCTACAACATCGGCCCCGAGCTCGAGTACTTCTACTTCAGCTCGCGACAAGCCGGAGGACGGCATCCCCGAGGTGCTCGACGAGGGCGGCTACTTCGACCTGACCACGCTCGACGCCGGCTCCGACGTCCGCCGCGAGACGATCCTCGCGCTCGAGCAGCTCGGCATCCACGTCGAGTACACGCACCACGAGGTCGGCCCCTCCCAGCACGAGGTCGACATGCGCTACAAGGACGCGCTCGCGATGTCCGACGACTGCATGACGTACCGCATCGTCGTCAAGGAGTACGCGATGAAGTACGGCTGGCACGCGACCTTCATGCCGAAGCCGCTGTTCGGCGAGAACGGCTCCGGCATGCACGTCCACCAGTCGCTGTGCGAAGGACGGCAGGAACGCCTTCTTCGACGCCGACGACCAGTACTACCTGTCGGCGACCGCGAAGGCGTTCATCGCCGGCCAGCTGAAGCACGCGCGCGAGATCTCGCCGCTGTTCGCGCAGTGGGTCAACTCCTACAAGCGCCTCGTGCCCGGCTACGAGGCGCCCGTCTACCTGGCCTGGTCGCGGCGCAACCGCTCGGCGCTGATCCGGGTGCCGCTCTACCACCCCGGCAAGGAGCGGGCGACCCGCGCCGAGCTGCGCTGCCCGGACCCGGCCTGCAACCCGTACCTCTGCTTCGCCGGGATGCTCCACGCCGGGCCTCGAGGGGATCGAGAAGGGATACGAGCTGCCCGAGCCGATGGAGCAGAACCTGTACCACCTGACCCCCGAGGAGCGCCGGCAGCGCGGCATCGAGCAGCTGCCCGAGACCCTCGGCGAGGCGATCGAGGTCGCGGCCGAGTCCGAGCTGGTCCTGCGCGTCCTCGGCGAGCACACCTTCAACCGCTTCATCGAGATCAAGCGCCAGGAGTGGGAGGACTACCGCGTCCAGGTCACCCCCTGGGAGATCGAGCGGTTCCTGCCGGTGCTCTAGGTGAGCCGCCGCAGCGCCTCCGGCCGTCGGGTGGTCTCCTTGCCGCTCTTGTCGCTCCGCACGACGTAGCGCGGGTCGTCCTTCGAGGCGGCGACGACCTGCCCGGCGAACTCCGTTCGTGCAGCGAGTCGGCGGCGCACACGCCCGGTGACCGTCCGGCCGCGGAAGTTCCACTCCACGCGGTCGCCTCGCTTGAACCGTTCCGGCATGCGCGCTCCTTCGTCGGGGTCGAGAACGGAACCCCGGCACGGGCGGGCGCGCCCCCGCTGTCATGATCGCGGCAATGGCGACCCTCCACGTCCTGCGAGTGTTCACGGCCGCCGACGGCTCGCACGGAAACCCGCTCGGTGTGTTCCTCGCCGGCGGCGAGGTCCCGCCGGCGGCGCGCCAGGCGGTTGCGCACGACCTCGGCTTCGCCGAAACCGTCTTTGTGGATGACGCCAAGAGCGGCGAGATCCGGATCTTCGCCCCCGAAATGGAGATGCCGTTCGCCGGGCATCCGACGGTTGGGGCCGCCTGGCTGCTTCGCGAGGAGCGCGTGGCCGTGGACGGCCTGCGAGTCCCGGCCGGTGAGGTCGCAGTCCGGCACGAGCCCGACCTGACGTGGGTCGAGGCGGACCCGGGGTGGTCGCCGCCGTTCGAGTATGTGGAGCTCGAGTCCCCCGGCCAGGTCGACGCCCTCGCGGGACCGCCCGAAGGCCTCACCCTCGCCTACTGCTGGGCGTGGGAGGAGCAGGCCGCCGGACGTATCCGCGCGCGCTCGTTCGTGCTCGATGCGGGCATCCCAGAGGACGAGGCGACCGGCTCCGCTGCGCTCGCCCTCGGCGCCCGGCTCGGCCGTCGGATCGAGGTGCGGCAGGGCCGGGGCTCGGTCCTGTTCGCGCGGCCGGTCGGCGACGGGCGGGCAGAGGTCGGCGGCCGGGTGGTCGTGGACGAGGTCCGCGGCTACAGCGTCGAGAGCAGGTAGGCGAGCGCGAAGCCGAGCGTGGCTACCAGCCCCGCCGCGCGACCGCCCTGCTTGAGCGCGGTCGGGATCATCTCGTCGACGAGCATCACCAGGACCGCGCCGGCCGCGAACGACTGGAGCAAGCCGACGAGATCGTTCGAGGCGTCATCGAGCAGGCCGAAGCCGAGGGCCGCGGCGATCGTGCTGGCGGCGACCACGGCAAGCCACGGCCCGAGCACCCGGGCAATCGGACGGCGTGGCCTTCCGGCCTCCGAGCCGATCGCCTCCGGGAGGTTCGAGAGGAACACCGCCACCAGCACCGGGACTCCGACGCCGGCGCCCGACAGCAGACTGGTGCCGATCACCGCCGACTCCGGCACGCCGTCCAGCGCCGCCCCGAGCATCAGCGCGGTTCCGCCTTCGTCCTGCCGCGCGGAGCCGACCGCCATCCGCCCACGCCGCTGCCTGCCCTGACGCTCGATCAGGCGATCACCGACGTAGAAGGCGATCGCGCCCAGCCCCAGCCCCAGCGCCACCGTGTCGGCGCCCCCGAGCATGAACGCCTCCTCGGTGAGCTCGAACGTGATCGCGCTGATCAGCGTGCCCGCGCCGAACGCGAGCACCAGGCCCACAAGCGGCACCGACAGCTTGAGCCGCGCGCCGATCACCGCGCCGATCAGGAGCGACGAGGCGCCCAGCAAGCCCCAACCGGCGGCTTCGAGCATCGGCCAACGCTAGACGCAGCCTCGGTCGTCCGTTCGTCCAGCCGTGGTGCCTCCTAGGGCGCGAAGCTAAGGAACCCACGTGTGCGTGCCGAAGCAAGCCGGGATGGCGGAGATCCCGAGGTATCGCGGACCCTTCAAGGAGAGGCACGCGGAGCGGCTACTCTGGCGCGCGGGCTTCGGGCCGAAGCCGGGCGAGGCCAAGCGGTTGGCGCGCAAGGGGATGAACCGTGCGGTCGCGTCGCTGCTCGACCCGCCGAAGGCGAGGCTCAGGGGTCCCGCCCCCGTCGACGGCGACGGCCTGCCGATCGCGCCGTACGACCTCTGGGGCCACGACGCGCTCTGGTGGCTCGACAAGATGGTCCGCTCGAACCAGCCGCTGGTCGAGCGCATGGCCCTGAACTGGCACGACTGGTTCGCGACCGGCGACGTCGGCTCGCAGCGGCACCTGGTCGGGCAGGCCCAGCTCTTCCGCCGGCGGGCGCTCGGTCGGTTCTCGAACCTGCTCTACGACGTCACGCACGACAAGGCGATGCTGGTCTGGCTCTCGGGGATCGACAACAACCGCTGGTCGCCGAACGAGAACTACGGACGCGAGCTGATGGAGCTGTTCACGCTCGGCGCCTCGGACGAGTCCGGTTATCCGTATTCGGAGGACGACGTGCGCGAACAGGCCCGCGCGCTGACCGGCTGGCGCGCGGACTGGGTCGACGATGTCGGGCTCGTGAACTTCCGGTTCGACCGGAGCTACCACGACGGCGGGAACAAGACAGTGTTCGGCAAGACCGGGCGCTGGGATTGGCGCGACTCGTGCCGGCTCTGCCTGCAGCATCCCGCGCACGCCGGCTACTTCGTCGACAAGCTCTGGAGCTATTTCGTGGGGGCGCCCGCCCCCGGGCCCACGCGGGCGAAGCTGATCGGGCTCTACAAGCGCAAGCGCTACGCCGTCAGGCCGCTGCTGTCCGCCATCCTCAAGCACCCCCTCTTCTACGAGGGCCCGGCGATGGTGAAGCCGCCGATCGTGTTCATCGCCGGGATGCTGCGGGCGCGCGGACGCGGGGTGGACACGGACAGCTGGACGTGGGTCTCCGACCTCGCCGGGCAGCGCCCGTTCAGCCCGCCCAACGTCTCCGGCTGGGACGAGGAGCGGTGGCTCGACACCTCGAGCTACCGCGGCCGGTGGATCGCCGCCTCCTACATCACAGGCGAAGACGAGGCGTCGCATGAGCGGTACGACTCGGAGGAGACGCCGGCGCAGGCGGTGGACCGGGCCCTTCGCTACTGGGGCGGCCCGACGATCGCCGGTGGAACGCGCACGGATCTCGTCAACTTCGGCCGGGATGTCGAGGACGCGATCGTGGCGGACTGGCAGGAGACCAGTTACCGGGCGCTCCGCCAGAACGCGCTCCGCATGATGCTCGCGACGTCGCCCGACATGCAGACCTGCTGAACGGAGGAGAGGGATGGCCTGCCACTGCAACGAGTTCTCCCGGGCGCACCTGTTGCGCTCGGCCGCTGCCGAGGCCGGCTACGGCCTTCCCAGGGTCGAGCGGGGGATGCCGCTGCCGGCCGGAACCGGGCTGAGCCGGCGCTCGTTCATGATGCGGGCGGGGCTCGGGATGCTCTCCGTCTACGGCGCGTCTCGCCTCGGGGTGCATGACCTCCAAGCGGGCATCGCGCAGGCGCAGGGGTCGCAGCAGCCGGTGCTGCTGACGGTGTTCATGGACGGCGGCACAGACTCGCTTTCGATCCTCGCGCCCACCGAGGACGCGCGCTACCGGCAGCTGCGTCCTTCGCTGCGGCTCACCTCCGAGGAGACGCTTGCGTTCCGCGACGATCCGGCGTTGCGTTGGCACCCGCGCGCGGCCAAGCTCGACGACCTGCACCGTGCGGACAAGCTCGCAGTGCTGCCTTCGGTCGGCTACGACGACCCCGATCAGTCGCACTTCACCTCTCGCCACTACTGGGAGGTCGGCGAGCTCGACCCGAACGAGCGCACGGGCTGGATGGGCCGCCTGATCGACCAGATCGGCACCGACGACAACCCGCTCCAGGGGCTTTCGCTCGACGGCTGGCTCTCGCCCTCGCTCGCCACCGCGAACCGGCCGGTCGCGGCGATCGACGGCTCCACGTACGACCTCTGGGCGCCGGGCGTCTGGGGCGAGGTCGAGGGCCTGATGTTCGAGGCTGTCCAGACGGTGGGTCGCACCGTTGCGGCCGGCGGCGACTCGGGACGGCGGGCGGCCGGACGGATCGCGGAGCAGTCGATCACCCTGCGCAGCCAGCTACAGCCGTTCGGGGGTGATGTCACGCCCCCGGTGCCGTATCCGGAATCCGACCATTGGTTCCCCCGGAACCTCGCCGCGCTCGCGGCGATGCTCCAGGCCGGTTTGCCGATCCGCTGCGTTTCGACCAGTGCCCCCGGAGGCTACGACACCCACGACAACCAGCTCGACTCGTTCGGCGACGACATCGGGCTGACGTTCGACACGCTCGCCGCGTTCCAGGCCGACCTCGAGGCCCGCGGCCTGGCCGACCGGGTCCTGACCCTCGTTTACTCGGAGTTCGGCCGCCGCCCGGAGCAGAACGGCACCGGGACCGATCACGGAGCCGCCGGGTCGGCGTTCGTCATGGGCACGAAGGTCCAGGGAGGCATGGTCGAGCGAGTTCCGCGGCCTGGGCGACCTGGACGAGGACGACAACCTTCGCCACTCGGCCGACTTCCGGGCCATGTATTGCTCGCTGCTCGAGCAGTGGTTCGACGTCGACGCCGCGGCGCTGATCCCGGGCGCGTCCGGATTCGACCGCTACTCCCTCGTCGCGTGAAGCGCGCGCTGACCTGCTCACTGCTGGTCGCCGCCGTCGTCCTCGGCGCCGGTCAGGCGCCCGCCGCCGAGCGAGGCGAGCGGCCTCTCACACGCGTCGGCGTCCGCGGCGACGAGTTCGACCTGGTCCTGAGCCGCACCCGCGTGGCGCCGGGGCCGGCGGTGATCCAGTTCCAGAACGCGGGCGAGGATCCGCACGACCTGAAGCTCCGGCGCGTGGGCGCCGCGACCGAGCACGGCACCGGCGAGCTGGGACCCGGCGAGGTCGCGAATCTGCCGCGGGTGTGGCTGAAGCGTGCGTCCACCTATCGGCTCTGGTGCTCGCTCCCCAACCACGCCTCCTACGGGATGGAGGCGACCCTGAAGGTCAAGCGGAAGCGGCGCTAGCCGCGCTCGCGCATCCGCTTGACCCAGGTCATCGCGGCTGTCCGTGTGTTCACGGCGCCCAGCATCGCCCGTTCGCCGGCCGAGCCGGCGGGCGGCATGGCCCCGAACTGCCGCGCGAGCTCGGTCGCGTTCGTGTACGCGTGGTTCTCCACGACCAGCCCGTCCTCGATCGTGAGGAGGTCCAGCCCCTCCATCTCGACCCGTGAGCCGGTTGCCGTCAGCCCCTCGAACTTCACCGGGCCTGTGAAGGTGCCGGTCGCCTTCCAGCGGACGGCGGCCTTGTCCCCGTAGGCGACCATGTCCACGACCGACATCGTGAAGTCGGGCATCGCCTGGAACAGGTTCCCGAACCACCGCTTCAGGTCATCGGGAACCCGGAGGTCGACCATCCCATAGATCCGGTCGGTTGAGCCCGGCTTCCAGCATCCCGCCATCGCATCGAGATCGCGTTCCGCGATCGCATCGAAATACTCGGTTGCGACCTGCTTTGCGCTCGCCTTCTTCGAAGCCATCGGCGCGGAAGACTATCCGCGCCGGGCCCTGCGGGTCACCGCGGCAAGGATCTCCTCCACATACCCGGGTTCGTATCGCACCTGCGCGTGGGTGAAGCGAACGGGCACCAGGCCCGCGGCGCGATGAGCGTTGTCGCGCACCGTGTCGCGGGCCTGCTGGGTCGCGGTCCGGTGGTAGCGCAGGCCATCCGTCTCGACCACCAGCCCTAGCTCGGGCCAGAAGAAGTCGACCCGGTGGCCGGTGACCCATTGGCGGGTCGCTGGCTTGGGGAGATCAACGCGACGGACGATCGCCAGGAATAGGCGCTCGAGCTCGGAGTCGGTCAAGGTGAAGGTTGCGCGGTCGAGGACGTTGCAAAGCAGCGGAACGCCGGGTTCGCCGCTGAGGCGGTCGAGGGCCGCCCGCAGGGACTCCGGGTCGATCAGGCTGACCTTGTCGGCCCGGTTCACGAGGGCCTCGACCTCTGCGCGCCCCGCTCGGGCTGCGAGGTCGACCAATGTGCGCATGGGGCTGGTGACGGGGATCCGGTCGCGGGTCGTGACGTCGTCGAGGGCGTCGGGGCGGCGGCGGTGGACGGTGATGCCGTTCGGGCGGCTGTTGCGGGCACGAGGGATCGAGACTTCGATTGGGCCTCGCTCGAGTTTTCGCAGCCGCCAGAGGCATCCCGCGCTGTCGTGGCTGAGGGCGGCACTCCGACCGCAGGCGAGCACCGCAGCCAGCCACTGGCCCTCACGGCTCAATGGCGGCGCCCGACCGCGTAGACGCCGGCGTGAGCCGGATACAGACGGCCCTTGGTGACGCGGTGCTCGATCGCCCGGGCGGAGAACCCGAGGTCGAGCAGTTGCCACCGAGCTACCACACCGTGTTGCCTATCGGCCAGCTCCCATGCCGCTTGCGCAAGCGCTGGAACGGTTTCCCCCGTCATCACGGGGCAAAGTGTTCGAGCGCTCAGAATCCGCCCCCGTCACTGCTCCGATCACGGGTTGCGGCATCCAACGCAAGGCGGCAGACCGACCGCGGTGGCGCTACGCCTCCAGCGCCGCTGCCAGCTCGGTCGGGTCGGTCACGGGCTGTCGGCACGCGAACCCCTCGCAGACGTATGCGGCGGCCCTGCCCTCGACGGCGGTGCGCTCGCGCATCAGCTCGGGACTGGCTGTGCCCTCGGCGCCGCCGGCGAGCACCAGGTGGGGCCGGAGCTTCGAGCGGACCACCCCCGCCAGGTCGTCCAGCCCGTTCGCGTCCGCAGGGCCCACGAGCGCGACCTCGCGGCTGGGCGAGAGGTGGAAGTCGAGGGCGCGCAGAAGGTGGGCCACCGCCTGCGGGTGCTGCTCCGCCACGCGGTGGAACAGCCGGAAGACCGAGATGGCGTGCTGCTCATACGTGTGCTGGCCGGTCAGCGCGGCCAGGCGCAGTAGTGCGTAGGCCGCCGCGGCGTTGCCGGAGGGAATCGGGTGGTCGTCGACGTCCTTGCGGCGGGCGATCAGCTCCTCCGCATCGGCCGCGGTGGTGAAGAAGCCGCCGCGCTCCGGGTCGGCGAACCGCTCGATCATCGCGTCCGCGGTCGCGCGGGCAGCGTCAAACCAGCGTTGCTCGAAGGTCGCCTCATACAGCACGATGAGCGCGTCTACCAGGTACGCGTGGTCCTCGAGGAACGCCGCGATCGGCGCCTCGCCGTCCTTCCAGGTGCGCCGGAGCTTGCCATCGGGCCCGCGAAGGTCGGCCAGAACGAACTCCGCGCATCCGCGGGCCGCCTCCACATAGTCCGCGCGCCCGAGCACCGCTCCCGCGTCGGCCAGAGCCGCAATCGCCAGCGCGTTCCAGGAGCAGATCCGCTTGTCGTCGAGCGCTGGCCAGACGCGCTTCGCGCGGGCGGAGTAGAGGGCCTCGCGCGCCGCGGACAGCGCCGCGGGCGGCTCAGCGTCGGGCCCCGCCGGCACGTGGAGGATGTTCCGGCCCTCGAAGTTCCCTGCCGCGCTGACTCCCCAGCCATGCGAGCAGCTCGTTCGCGTCGCTCCCGAGCCCGGCGCGAATCCAGGACCTCGCGGAGCTCGTCCGCGCTCCAGACGTAGAAGCGCCCCTCCTCGCCCTCGGAGTCCGCGTCGAGCGCGGAGTAGAAGCCGCCCTCCGGCCCGCGCATCTCGGCGAGCATCCAGTCGAGGGTCCGCTCGCAGACCTCGCGCCAGCGCTCATGGCCAAGCGCCTGGTGCCCGTGAAGGTAAGCGCGGGCTAGGAGCGCGTTGTCGTAGAGCATCTTCTCGAAGTGGGGGACGAGCCAGACGGCGTCCACGGCGTAGCGCGCGAAGCCGCCGCCCACCTGGTCGTGGATGCCGCCGCATGCCATCGCGTCGAGCGTGCGGGTCACGATCTCGCTCTCGCCCCGGGCGAGCAGGAACTCGAGCGACGATGCCGGCGGGAACTTCGGCGCCCCACCGAAGCCGCCGTTCGCCGGGTCCGATGCGAGCTCCAGCTGCCGCATCGCCCCGTCGAGCAGCGCGGGATGCAGCGGTTCGTCCGACGGCTCGATGCTCGCCACGGCCCCGAGCCGCTCGCGAATCCGGCCGGTGGACTCCTGCAGACGCTCGCGCTGCGTGCCCCACGATTCGGCCACCGCCTCCATGACCATCGCGAAGCTCGGCATGCCCTGGCGCTGCTCGGGCGGGAAGTAGGTACCGCAGTAGAACGGGACGGTTTCCGTGTCGAGGAACGCGGTCAGGGGCCAGCCGCCGTGGCCGGTCATCGACTGGACCGCCTCCATGTAGATCGCGTCGACGTCGGGGCGCTCCTCGCGGTCCACCTTGATGCAGACGAAGTGCTCGTTCATGTAGGTGGCGGTCGCCTCGTCCTCGAACGACTCCCGCTCCATCACGTGGCACCAATGACAGGACGAGTAGCCGATCGAGAGCAGGATGGGCCGATCCTCCTCGCGCGCGCGGCCGAGCGCCTCGGGGCCCCACGGGTACCAGTCGACCGGGTTGTCCTTGTGCTGCAACAGGTACGGGCTGGTCTCGTCGGCGAGGCGGTTGGCCATGCCTCCGAGGCTAGATGACCAGCCATTGGGACATGAGGGAGGCCTGCCCATCCCGCTTCGCCCCGCGTCGTCCTGAAGATTCTTCTGCCTGGCTGTCCCCGGTTTGTGGTACGTGCCCTACACGGAACCCGGTAGAGCGGACGAATGTCACCTTGCGACGCGGTTTTTGCGAGCTACGGTCGCCCGGGGATGGCTTTTTCGGGTAGTTCCGCCGGGGAGATCAAAGAGCGGCCGGTGGCCGCCCTTCTCGACTTGGGCGGCCCCGGCGAAGAGCGGCTCGCCCACGGCCCGATGGACGAGCTTCGCGCCGCCGCCGCTCGGATGAGTGAGGCCCAGCGAGTCGCCGACATCGGCAGCTGGGAGTGGCGGGTCAGCGACGACCGGGTCACTTGGTCGGACAATCTCTTCCGGATCTTCGGGCTCGATCCGGCGACCTTCGAGCCGAGCTACGAAGGCGTTCTGCGGCAGGTGCATCCCATCGATCGCGCGCGGGTGCGCGTCGAGATCGAGACCGCGGTTCGGGAGCGGCGGCCGTACAGGCTCGAGCACCGCGTCACCGTCGACGGATCCGAGCGCGTGCTCCGCTGCAAGGGAGAACCGATCGTGGATGACACCGGCACGGTCGTGCGGGTCGTGGGCGTCTGCCAGGACGTGACCGACGCCGCCCGTTCGGATCGAACGCGCATCGCGTTCCCGAGCGTCGTCGAGACTCGCGTTGAACCGACTCTCGCGCCCGAGGCGCCGGGCGCGGCCGTCTCGGATTCGGGAGCCGAAGACGTGCGCGCAGCGCTGCGGGCGGGAGATCTGCTGCTCTATGCACAACCCGCGATCGACCTGCGGAGCGGCGAGGTTGCCCATCGCGAGGTGCTCGTCCGCATGCGCGGGAGCGCGGATTCGGTGCTGCCCGCGTCGGAAGTTCTCGCGGTGGCCGCGGAGGAGCCGGGACTCTGTGCCGAGATCGACCGGTGGGTCGTCGACCAGGCGCTCGCCTCGCTGGCCAACGGGTCCCGAGGCACGCGCCTGCACATCAATCTCTCGGGCGAGACGCTCAACGACGGGCGCGCCCTGTCGCGATTCGTCGGCGTGCTGCACGGCGCTCCCGGGCGTACGCGCTGGCTGGGGCTGGAGATCGGGGAGGCCGCGATTCAGCGCAACGTCGTCGCCGCCTCGGCGGCCACGCGCCAGCTCGCGGCAACCGGGTGCCCGCTGGTGCTCGACGGCTTCACCGGCACGCAGGGAGCTTTTGAACAGCTACAGCGCCTACCGCTCGACCAGGTGAAGATCGCCGGCCCCGTGACGCGCGAGCTGATGAAGGAGGACGCGGACGACGCCACCCTGCGGGCGATCGTCCGGCTGGCCCATGGGACCGGCAAGACAACGGTGGCCAAGCGGGTCGAATCCGGGGACCTCGTTCCGATCCTCCGAAGGCGGGGGGTTGACATGGCGCAGGGATTCGAGCTGGGCAGCCCGTCGCCCCTCGGCGACTGAGGGTCAGCCGCCGGTCACGTCGCGCGCGAACGACTCGAAGGCGTCCAGATACCGCCGGATGTCCTCGTCGGTGTGCGCGATCGAGAGGGTCCACTCCTCTTCGACTCCGGGGGTCATGAAGATCCCGTGGTTCATGTGGAACAGCCACGCGAGGGTCGACAGATCGCCGTCCACCTTCGTGAGGTAATCGCGGTACTCATACAGGGGCTCCGACGAGAAGATCACGCAGCCCTTGGCCCCGAGACCCTGCGTGTAGCAGGGGAGGCCGTAGCGCTCGATCAGCTCGTCGCACCCGGCGCGTAGGCGCTCATTCGCGGATTCGAGCCTCGCGTAGGCATCCTCCGTGAGGACCTCGGTCAGAGTCGCTTGCGCGGCCGCCATCACCAGCGGGTTCCCGTTGAACGTCCCGTACTGATGGACCTTGCCCGACGTGATCGCCTCGGCGACCTCATCGGTCATGCCGATCGCGCCGCCCGGATAACCGCCGCAGGTCGCCTTGGCGAGGGTGATCATGTCGGGCGTCACACCGAAGCGCTCGGTGGCGCCGCCGCGCGCGATCGTCGCGCCCGTCTTCACCTCGTCGAAGATCAGCAGCACGCCGTGCTCGCGTGTCAGCTCGCGCACGCGCTCGAGGTAGCCCTCGCGCGGCGGGATGATGTTGATGTTCATCATCGCCGGCTCCATGATCAGCCCGGCGACTGTGCCATCGAGCTTCTCGAGCACCTTCGCGAGCGCGTCGGCGTCGTTGAACGGGACGGAGCGCGTCAGGTCCGTCAGCGCCCGTGGGTAGCCGGCCCCGTAGGGGACCGAGATCGGATCGTCGCGGTCGCCCAGGTCCTCGAGCTCCGGATAGACGCTCACCATCACGGCGTCGTGGTGGCCGTGATAGGAGCCCTCGATCTTCAGGATCACGTCCCTGTCGGTGGCGCCGCGGGCGAGGTGGACGGAGTCCATGGTGGACTCGGTCCCGGAGTTGGTGAAGCGCCACTGCGGCAGACCGAAGCGATCGGTGAGCTCCTCCGCGACCACGATCGAGCCGTCGGTGGGGGCGGCGAAGTGCGTGCCGTCGTCGTGGCGGGCCTTGACCGCGGCGCCCACCGTCGGATTTGCATGACCGATGCACATCACCCCGAAGCCGTTGTGGAAGTCCGTGTACTCGGAGCCGTCGACGTCCCAGACGCGAGATCCGGTGCCCCGCTCGAGGTACACGGGCCACGGGTCGTTCTCCTGGAACGAGGAGGGGACGCCTCCCGGCATCACCTTGACCGCGCGCTCGTACAGCTCCTTCGAACGCGGTGTGCGTTGGGCCAGCAGATCCATCTGCTGCTCCGTGAGCTGCTTGATCCGGTCGCGGTCGATCGTCGCCCCCGTCCCGGTCGTAGTCGTCTCAACCGTCATCTGTTCCTCGCTTCCAGCTCGTCGCCTCGTGGCCAGCGTACCGGTACGCCTCCTCGTGCCAACGGACAACCTTCTGCCGAGGAGTTGTCCGCTCAGGCGGAGTTCGAGGCCGTCGCGACCCGGCTCCAGGCGTGGGCCAGTGCGTCGAGATCGTCGGGCGTGAGCCGGCCGAGAAAGTGCTCGCGGATTCCCGCCCAGTGCGCGGGCCGGGCGCTCTCGAGCTTGTCGCGGCCGGCGTCGGTGATTACCGCGAAGTACCCCCGCGCGTCGTCCTCGCACCGCTCTCGAGCGACCATCCCCTGGCGTTCGAGCCGGTCGACCAGCCTCGTGAGCCCGCTGCGGCTGAGCAGCAGGGCGCCGGCGAGCTCGCCCATCCGCAGGCGGCCATTCGGCGAGTCGGCGAGCGAGATCAGGACCTCGTACGACGAGAGGGGGAGGCCCTGTTCGCGCTCGAGCTCCGCGTCGAGCCGGTTGACGACGTCGCGGTGGACGCGCAGCATCCCTCGCCAGGCGTCGAGCTCCTGCTTGGTGAGTGGTGAGTCGCGACGTGCGGCCGTCATGGCTGAAGCGTAGCGAACTGATTGCGCGAGCAACTACTTGTGGTGTTATAGTTGCGCATGCAAGTACTTCCCGACGCTCGGAGGACTCATGAAGCTGAACGGAATCCATCACATCACCGCGATCACCGGCGACGCACAGCGCAACGTGGACTTCTACGCGGGGGTGCTGGGACTGCGGATGGTCAAGAAGACCGTCAACCAGGATGAGCCGAGCGTCTACCACCTCTTCTACGCGGACGAGGAGGGGAGCCCGGGCGCCGACATGACCTTCTTCGAATTCCCGGGCGCCCGGCTCGGCCGAGCCGGCGGCGGGATGATCCACCGGATCGGCTGGCGCGTCGCGTCCACCGACGCCTTGGACTTCTGGCAGCGGCGCCTCGAGGAGGCCGGCACCGCAAGCTCGCGCACCGACGGAGGCCTCGTCTTCGCCGACCCCGAGGGCCTCGAGCACACCCTCGTCGTCGCCGAGGTGCCCGACCAGCCGTTGATCGCCGACCACCCCGAGGTCCCCGGCGAGCTGGCGCTCCAGGGCTTCGACCACGCTCGCGCCTACACGGGCGATCCCGAGTCGAGCCGCGACCTCCTCGAGCAGGGCCTCGAGTTCGCGCCTGCCGACGAGGGCTGGGAGGTCCGCGGCCCGAGCCGCGGTGGCCTGTGGGCCTACGACCCGGCGCCGGCCGAGCCGGGGGTCCAGGGCGCCGGGACCGTGCACCACATCGCGTGGAACTCCGCCTCCGACGACCACGAGACCTGGCGCGAGCGCGTGATCCAGCGCGGCGCCCGCCCAACGCCGGTGATCGACCGGTTCTGGTTCCGCTCGATCTACTTCCGCGAGCCCAGCGGTGTGCTGTTCGAGCTCGCCACCCCAGAGCCCGGCTTCGGCGTGGACGAGGATCCGGCCCATCTCGGCGAGAAGCTGATCCTGCCGCCGTTCCTCGAGGACCGGCGCGAGGAGATCGAGAAGGTGCTGACGCCGATCACGAACCCGCGCCAGCGCACGACAGCGTGAGTTTGGTCCACCTCCTCCGCGAGCCGGAGGGGCAGCCGCAGGGCGCCCTTGTCCTGAACCACGGACGTGGCTCGGATGAGAACGACCTGTTCGGCCTGCTCGACGAACTCGACCCGGACCGCCGGCTGCTCGGCGTCACGACGGGGGCGCCGCTGACCAACGTCCCGCCCGGAGGCCGCCACTGGTACCTGGTCCCGCGGGTCGGCTACCCCGAGCCCGAGACCTTCCACGCGAGCTACGGGCTGCTGACCGCGTTCCTGGACGAGTTGCTCGCCGAGCGTGGAATCGGCTGGGACCGAGCGGTGATCGGCGGGTTCTCGATGGGCGCGGTGATGTCCTACTCGGTCGCCCTGGGCCCCGATCGCCCGTTGCCCGGCGGACTGCTCGCGTTCAGCGGTTTCATCCCGACCGTGGACGGCTGGCAGCCGGAGCTCGCTGGCCGCAAATCGCTTCGGGTGCTGATCCATCACGGCGCCAACGACCCGATCATCTCGGTCGAGTTCGCGCGCCGTGCGCGGCAGCTACTCGAGGCCGGGGGACTCTCCCCGGAATACCTGGAGACCGACGCCGGTCACTGGCTTCCGCCCGAGGCGCTTGGGCCGGCCAGGGGCGTGGTCGCCGCCACGGTCTCCCGCGACACGCGGGTGGGGGAGTAGGGCAGATCCCGCGGGATCGCCAGCGCGGCCACGAACGCGCCGACCATCCCGATTCCCGACAGCGCGAAGGCGAGCTCGAACCCGGATTCCTCGGGCAGCCCGGTGGAGGCCACTACGGTGGAAGCGACGATCGTGGCCGCGATCTGGCCACCGAGTGAGCCACCGATCGTGCGCATGATCGTGTTGATCCCGGTGGCGACGCCGGTGCGGGTCGGGTGGACGGCCTCGACGACCAGGTTGGCCATGGACGCGAACGCGAACCCGATGCCGAGGCCGAGGATGCCGCTGGCGACGTAGATCCAGGCGCGCTCCTCGTGGGCCACGGTCAGCAGGGCGAAGCTGACCGCGGTGAGCGCCGTGCCGATCAGGAGCGGAAGGCGTGAGCCGTAGCGCCCGCCAAGCCAGCCCGCCAGGGGGCCGGCGAAGAGCATGACCGCGGCCGACGGCGCCAGGAACAGACCGGCTTGGGTGACCGTGGCGCCGAAGCCGTAGCCGGTCGATTCGGGAAGCTGGACGAGCTGCGGGATCAGGATGAACGACCCGAACATCCCGAAGCCGACGAGCATCGCGGTCAGGTTCGTGGTCAGGACCGGGCGCTCGCGCATGAGCGCGATGTCCACCAGCGGCTCGGGCTGACGGCGCTCGTAGCGCACCCAGACCGTGAACAGCACCAGCGCGGTCGCGAACAATCCGATGATCTCGGGCGAGCCCCACCCCCAGGAGTTGGCTTCGCTCACCCCCACCAGCAGCGAGATCAGTGTCCCCGAGAGCAGAGCCGCGCCGCCCCAGTCGATCTTGGCCGGGCTCTTCACGGGTGATTCCGGCACCCACAGGAAGGTGGCGACGATCGCGACTGCGATGAAGACGAGGCCCAGCCAGAAGATCCACTCGTACGCGAGGTGGTCGACGATCACCCCGCTCAGCACGAGGCCGACGCCGCCGCCGATGCCGAACGTGGCGCTGATCAGGCCGATCCCGGTGGCGACCCGTTCGGGCGGGAACTCGTCGCGGATGATCCCGAACGCGAGCGGGAACACGGCGGCGGCCATGCCCTGGATCCCACGGCCGGCGATCAGGACCTCGATCGAGTGCGAGAGTGCGCAGACCAGCGAGCCGAACGCGAAGACGACGAGGGCGATCACCAGCATGCGCTCCTTGCCGAACATGTCGCCCAGGCGGCCGAAGATCGGCGTCGACACCGAGGCGGTAAGGAGGAAGCCGGTGAGAACGAAGGTAACGGTGGTCGTGGAGGTCCCGAGCTCCTCCTGGATGGCGGGGAGGGCGGGGGCGACCATCGTCTGCTGCAGGGCGAAGGCCATGGCGGCGATCAACAGCACGGCCAGCGTCAGGCCGTAGTGCTGGCGACCGGCGGTGAGATTCGGGTTCAAAGCTCCTCCATCGCGACGGCGAGCCGGCGGAGGATGGACTCGGCCTCCCGGCGCTCTCTGGCGGTCAGGGCGTCGAAGATGGCCCGCTGCTTGGCGGCGATCAACTTGCGTTTCGTGCGCAGGAGCCGGCGGCCCTTGGGCGTCAAGCTCACGCGGACGCTTCGCCGGTCGACCTCGGAAGCACGGCGCGCGACGATCCCATCGCGCTCAAGCCCGCCGAGCATCCGCGTGGCGGTGGGAGGCGCGACTCCCCCCGCCAGCGCCAGCTCGCCGATGCTCAGCTCGCTTGCGGTCTCGAACGCGGTGAGCAGCTGGAATTGCGCGAGTGTCAGCGAGCCGGGCGTGCTCTCGCGCGCCGCCCGCCCGCGCGCGCGGCGAACCGCGGCGAAGAACTCGTCCCAGGCGCTCCGGAACGCATCGAGTTCCGATTCCGAGGTTTTCCGGGTCGCGGTGGCCACGCCACCGAGGGTAGCAACTAGTTAGCTAGCTATCTAATTCCCCCGGAACAGACATTCCGTCCGGGAGGCGTGCGAACATACGTTCGTGCGCTGGGACAACCTCGAGAGAGGAGCCGATACGCAGGGCCTGCTCCCCGGACTGGGTGAGCCGGTGACCCGCACGTTCGATGCGCCGGAGGCGCTCGGCATCCGCTTCCACGAGGTCGAGGCGCGCTCTGCGATCAACGGCGTCCCCGAGCGTTCGCGGATGCCGTTTCGCTGGACGATCAATCCGTACCGGGGTTGTACTCATGCCTGCGTTTACTGCTTCGCCCGTCCTACGCACACGTACCTCGACCTGAACGCGGGACGCGACTTCGAGCGCGAGATCGTCGTGAAGGTGAACGTGCCCGAGCTCGTGCGAGCGGAACTCGGCAAGAGTTCCTGGCACGGCGACCACGTGGCGCTGGGCACCAACACGGACCCGTACCAGTGGGCCGAGTCGAAGTACAAGCTGATGCCCGGCATCTGGGAGGCGATGCGCGACTTCTCAAATCCCTGCTCCGTCCTCAGCAAGTCGCCGCTGCTGCTGCGTGACCTGCCCCTGTTCAAGCAGATCGCCGCGCGCACGGAGTTCGTCGCGAACCTGTCGGTGCCGACGCTCGAGGAGAAGGCGTGGCGAGCGAGCGAGCCGCACACGCCGCATCCGAGGACACGGCTGGCGGCTGTCGGCGAGCTGAACCGTGCCGGGATCCCTACCGGGGTGCTGGTCGCGCCGCTGATGCCGGGGATCAACGACGACCCCCGCCAGGTTGAGCGCATCCTCGAGGTGGCGGGCGACATGGGGGCGAAGAGCGTCGGCGGGATCGGTTTGCACCTGCGTGGCGAGGTAAAGGGACTGTTCATGGATTGGCTGCGCCAATACCGCCCGGACTTGGTCGACCGCTACGAGCGTCTCTACGGCAAGGGCTCGTACCTTCCCGTCGCCGAGCGCGATCGGCTCACGAAGCTGGCACGCGGCGAGAATCCGCCGCGGCGGTTCCTGCGGCCGAGCGCACCCGTCGGGCGGACGAATGCGGCGGCATCGGCGCCGCGGAGGCGAGCGGACACGGCATCGACACCGCCGGATCCCGCGACACAGGCGAAACTGTTCTAGACCCACAAGGAGGATCAATGGGCGACTACGCCAAGGTGAATCTGGAGGACGTCGCGGATTCCGCGGCCAAGCACGGCATCGGAGAGCTGCAGGAGGCGCGGTTCCCCAGGGAGGAGATCGACCTCGCGCAGAGCGGCTTGGGGCACCTGCGCGTGAAGCCGGACCAGCGCCAGCCCTTCGCGCACAAGCACGGCCAGGCCGAAGAGGTGCACGTGATTCTCTCGGGGGCCGGCCGGATGAAGCTCGATGACGAGATCCTCGAGGTTCGGGCCAACGACGTGATCCGCGTCGGCCCCGACGTGACGCGGATCTTCGAGGCCGGGCCCGAGGGGCTCGAGTATCTGGTGTTCAGCCCACGGCACGAGGGCGACGCCGAGATGGTCCAGGACTTCTGGAGCGAGGAGGGCTGACGATGGGGAGGCGCACGAGCTACGAGCCGGGAACCTTCAGCTGGATCGAGCTGTCGACCACCGATCCCGAGGGGGCGAAGGAGTTCTACGGAAGCCTGTTCGGCTGGGAGGCCAAGGACAACCCGATCCCCGATGAGGCGGGCGGCGGCGTCTACACGATCCTCATGCTGGGTGGCGAGAGCGTCGCCGCGCTCTACGAGCAGATGGCCGATCAGCGTGCGGCGGGCATTCCTCCGAACTGGTTCTCGTATGTGACGGTCGCCGACGCCGACGTCGCGGCGGGGCGGGCCAAGGAGCTCGGGGGCAGCGTGCACGCCGGCCCGTTCGACGTGATGCAGAACGGCCGAATGGCGGTGATCGCCGATCCCACCGGCGCGGTCTTCGGCGTCTGGCAGGCGCGCGACTCGATCGGCGCCACGCTCGTGAACGATCCCGGATGCCTGACTTCCAACGAGCTCGCGACCAACGACGTCGAGGCGGCTTCGGCGTTCTACTCCGGCCTGTTCGGCTGGCGGATCGCGGAGGTCGACACCCAGGGCGGGCCGCGCTACTGGACGATCGCGGCCGAGGGCGCGGCCGAGGGCCGTAACGGCGGGATGCGGGAGCTCGCGCCCCAGCAGGCCGACGCGGGCGTGCCGCCGCATTGGACGCCCTACTTCACCGCGGCTTCGCTGGATGAGGCGGTCACGACGACCCAGGGCGCGGGCGGCACCCTGCACGCCGGCCCGATCGACATCCCGGCGGGGCGGATCGCCGTGCTGTCGGACCCGCAGGGCGCCTTCTTCGCGTTGTTCGAGGGCGAGGTCGACGACTAACGAGGACGTGAGCGCGAGCGATGGGAAGAGCAGCGCGGCCGGCCGACATGCGTGAGCGGACGAGCCCGGGCGCCCGCGCATCCTGACGTTTGCGACCGATCCGTTTGTACTCCGCAGATCGGGGAAATGGAGGCGCAGACATTCGCCCCGGACGGCGTGGCATCCCCCCAGAAGCCCCCGGAGCGGCCCCCGATTCGACGGGAGAGGAGAGATGTCGCAACCCACCACGGGTGCGTCCGGCGCTGCCGGATCCGCACACCACCCCGAGATCGACTGGCAGGCCGCCGAGCGCTCGCCCGAGTTCCAGGAGCTCATCAGCAAGCGCCGCTCGTTCGTGATCCCGGTGCTCGCGTTCGTGTTCGTCTGGTACTTCGGCTTCATCGCCCTCGCCGGCTACGCGCCGGACTTCATGGGCGAGCGCCTGATCGACGGCTTCACGGTCGGCTACGCGCTCGCGCTCACCCAGTTCGTGATGACGTGGGTCCTCGGCTGGCTCTATCTGCGCAAGTCGGACCGGGTCTTCGACCCGCTCGCCGCGCGCGCGCAGCCGGAGCGCGCCGTTTCCGACGCGTCGAGTCGAGGTGCGGCAGCTCGATGAGCCGCCCTGTCCGATTGCCGAGGTCAACGTCGAGGCGGTCTCGATCTTCGCGGTCGTCGTCGCGATCACCCTCGGCATCACCTACTGGGCATCGAAGCGGACCAAGGACGCGACCACCTTCTGGGCCGCCGGGCCGCGGAATCACCGGCGTCCAGAACGGGTTCGCGATCGCCGGCGACTACATGTCGGCCGCATCGTTCCTGGGAATCGCCGGGCTGATCTTCCTGTTCGGGTTCGACGGGTTCCTGTACTCCGTCGGCTTCCTCGTCGCGTTCCTGATCGTGCTCTATCCTGCTCGCCGAGCGGATGCGCAACTCGGGCAAGTTCACGATCGCCGACGTGCTCTCGTTCCGGCTGAACGAGCGGCCGGCGCGGGTCGCGGCGGCGCTCGGGCACGCTGGTCGTCGCCGGCTTCTACCTGATCGCGCAGATGGTCGGCGCGGGCGCGCTGATCCAGGCGCTGGTCGGCATCAACTTCAACCTCGCGGTGCTCGCTGACCGGCGGGTTCATGCTCTCTACGTCGTCTTCGGCGGCATGCTGGCGACGACCTGGGTGCAGATCGTCAAGGCCGTGCTGCTGATGACCGCGACGGTCGTGCTCTCGCTGTTCGTGCTCGGCAAGATCGGCTGGAACCCGATCGACATCTTCGACCGGGCCGAGGCGCAGTCCGACGACGGCGCCGCGTACCTGGCGCCGGGCCTGCGCTTCACGAACCCGATCGACACGATCTCGCTCGGGCTCGCGCTGCTGCTCGGCACCGCCGGGCTGCCGCACATCCTGATGCGGTTCTTCACCGTCCCGGACGCCAAGGCGGCGCGCTCGTCGGTCGTCTGGGCCGTCGGCCTGATCGGCGCCTTCTACGTGATGACCACCTTCCTCGGCTTCGGCGCCCGCGCGCTCCTCGGCGAGGCCGGGACGACGGGCGCGGTGGACGAGGCCGGCAACCTGGCCGCGCCGCTGCTCGCCCAGAACGTCGGCGGCGGCGCCGGCTCCATCGGCGGCGACGCCTTCCTGGCGATCATCGCCGCGGTCGCGTTCGCGACGATCCTCGCGGTCGTCGCCGGCCTCGTGATCTCGGCGTCCGGCGCGGTCGCGCACGACGTCTGGTCGAACGTGATCCGCAAGGGCCGCGACTCCGAGCGCGAGGAGGTCTACGTGGCCCGGATCGCGGCGTTCGCGATCGGCGCGATCGCGATCGCGATCGCGGTCATCGGCGGCTCCGACCTGAACGTCTCGTACATGGTCGGGCTCGCGTTCGCGGTCGCGGCGAGCGCGAACTTCCCGGCGCTGCTGCTGGCGCTGACGTGGAGGCGGTTCAACACCACGGGCGCGGTGACCGGCGTCCTGTCGGGTACCGTCAGCTCCGTCGGGCCTGGTGCTGTCTGGGCCCGACGTCGCCGAGTGATCCGCTCATCGAGCTGACGCAGCCGGCGATCATCTCGGTGCCGCTCGGGTTCCTCGGCTGCATCGTCGGCTCGCTGCTCTCGCGCGAGGAGACCAAGGCCGAGCGCGGGTTCGACGAGCTCCACGTGCGCGCCGAGACCGGGCTCGGCGCCGAGGTGGCGATACCCCGCGACGGCGCCAAGCCGCCGTCCGAGCGCGAGGAAGAGCGCGAGCGCGAGGTCACGGGCGTCAGATAGCGGATCGGTTCAGGCGCGTCGCAGCTCGGCGCGCCTGATCTTGCCGCTGGCGGTCTTCGGCAGCTCGTCCGCGAAATCGACGATCCGCGGCGCCTTGTAGGGCGCGGTGACCTCCTTCACGTGCTCCCGGAGCTCCGCCGCCAGTCTCGGCACCCGCTCGCCCGTCGCGCAGGACGACGATCGCGCGGACCACCGCGCCCCGCTCGGCGTCGGGTTCTCCGACCGCGGCCGCCTCGGCGACCGCGGGATGGGTGAGCAGAGCCGACTCGACCTCGAACGGCCCGATCCGGTAGCCGGAGGAGACGATCAGGTCGTCGTCGCGCCCCTCGTACCAGAGGAAGCCGTCGGGATCGCGCCGCACGACGTCGCCGGTCGGCCACCACTCGCCGTCGACCAGCCGGTCCGCCACCGGGCCCGGCTCCTCGTCGAGGTAGCGGCTGAAGAACGTCGGGCAGGAAGCGACGCGTGACCTGAAGCTCGGCGCCTGCGTCGGAGTCGCCCGCGACCCGCAGCTCGAAGCCCGGCAGCGGGCGTCCCATCGAGCCAGGCCGGATCGGCTCGTCCGCGAGGTTGCCGGTGAGGTGCCGGTCTCGGTCTGCCCGTAACCGTCGTGGATGTCGAGGCCGACCGCCTCCCGGAACGCCTCGATCACCCCCGGGTTCAGCGCCTCGCCCGCCGAGACCATCCGCCGCAGTTGGGGAGGGGCCGCAGCTGGAGCGCTTGGCGAGCATCCGGTACTCGGTCGGCGCCTGGCAGAGCACGCTCACCTCCTCCCGCTCGATCAGGTCGAGGCGCTGTGCGGGCTCGAACCGCGCGTCGCAGATCAGCGCGGCGGCGCCGCAGAGCCACGGCGCCACGAACACGTTGCGGGCCGACTTCGACCAGCCCGTCGCGGTCGTGCACCACACGAGCTCGCCCTTCCGCGCGCCGAGCCAGTGCTCCGCCTGTGCACGCTGCCCGGTCAGATATCGCGTCGCGTGGAGCGCTCCGCGCGGCTCACCGGTCGTACCCGAGGTGAAGACGACCAGAGCGGGATCCTCCGGGACCAGGTCGGCCACGGCGGCCGGCGTCTCCTGTGGCCGGTCCTCGTCGAGGATCGCCTCGAACTCGGCCAGTCGGCATCGTCGGCACGCCGGCGGGGAGCTCGGCCAAGAAGCTCGTCCTCGCCGACGCAGAGCGCCGGCTCGGCGGCGCCGACTCGCAGCTCCAGGTCGTGCGCTGCGCAGCTGGGTGTTGCACGGCAGCGCCACGGCGCCCATCCGCCAGCACGCGAGCATCGTCAGTACCCACTCGATCCGGTTGCCGACGAGGGTCATGACGACGTCCCCCCGGCGGACGCCGCGCGCCGCGAGGGCGCCCGAGACGCCGGCGCTCATGGCGATCAGCTCGCCGAAGTGCCAGACCCGCCGCTCGCCCTCTCGCGAGATCGCCACCAGCGCCGGCCTGGACGCCGGGAAGCGCTCGAGCACGTCCTCGATGAAGTTCATGGGCGCGGAGTGTGGCAGTGGTAGGTTCGCGGCGGAATGACCGAGAGGGCGGGACCGTGGACCTGAGGCGCATCGTGGTCGTGATCGCCGTGCTGATCGCCGCGGTCCTGGCCGGGGTCGCCCTGTTCGGCTCGAAATCGCTGGACATCGACGACCTCGAGTCCGACCTCGCCGGCCAGGCCGCGCCTGAGCTCGGGACGACGGCGGACGCCATGGACGTGTCCTGCCCGGAGGACGTTGATGTCGAGGCGGGCACCACGTTCGAATGCGAGGTGTCCTACGAGGAATCGGGGGCTGGTCAGGCCGCGGGAGCCGGAACCGCCACGATCGAGATCGAGCTCACCGACGACGACGGCACGTACATCCCCCGCCTGACGCCGTAGCCCTCAGAGTGCCGGGGCGGGCGGGCCCGGCTCCTCCAGGCGGAGGACCAGGAGCAGGATGTCGTCGCGGGGGCTCCTGTGCGCCTCCGGCGGCACGGCCGCGCGGCTCGCGGCCTCGATGATCTCGGTCGCCGTGCCTCCGGCGTACGGCTGCAACGCGACCGCGAGGTCGTCCGGCGAGACGACGCGGTGCGGCGCGAACGCGTCGGTGAGGCCGTCCGTGTAGAGGATCAGGGCGTCCCCGGGCGCGAGCCGTGTGGTGTGGTCCGTGAGGTTCAGGCCGCGCCGGACTCCCAGCGGCGGTACCGGATAGCCGATCGGTTCCACGGTGCCGTTCACCCGCAGGATCAGAGGCCTCGGGTGGCCTCCGATCGAGACGGTGAGCATGGCCCCGTCCGCATTCATTTGGAGCCGTGCGTAGGCCACGGTGCAGGGATGGTCGCTCGTCTGCCGCAGTATCGCCTCGTTGAGCACGCTGAGGATCCTGCTCGGCTCGTTCTCGTGCAGGGCGGCGGCTTGGAGCGTGTAGCGCGCCAGCGCCGTGTCGGCGGCCGCGATCGCCCCCTTCCCAACGGCGTCACCGATCGCGATCCCGACGCTCCCCTCCTCGCCCTCGATCACCTCATAGAAATCGCCGCCGACGATCCCGCGCTCGCCAACCGGGCGGAACTCGACCGCGGCCTGCACCCCGGCGATCGGGGGCAGGGAGGCCGGCAACAGACTCTCCTGGAGCGTGTCGGCGACGTAGCGAATCGAGTCCTCGGCGCGCTGGCGCTCGGAGATCACGGCCGCCAGCGCCAGGGTGGTCAGACCGACGATTCCCACGAACAACTGGGCGAGGAGGAGCCGGTCGTCGGGCGCGTAGGCGGCGAACGGGCCCTGCATGTCCTCGGTCAGCGGGATCGCGATCGCGGCGGTGATCAGGCTTGCCGCAACGGCCCCCAGCTGGCGGAACCGGAAGGCCGCGAGGATCGGCAGCGGCAGCAACAGGAACGTGAGCGGTTCCTCGCGCGTGAAGGCGAACGCCACCGTGGCCGCGATTCCCGCGGCCAGCGCCACCGCCTCGACGAGCCCTCCCGGCAGCCGGGCGTACGGCCAGTGGGTGAACGCGACCATCAGTGCCGGCGCGATCAGGAGGTCGCCGCCCATGTCACCCAGCCACCAGGTGCGCCACACCGAACCGATGTCGGCGCCGTCGATCTCGCCGGCCGCGAGCAGGCTGCCGGTGCCGAACGTGGCACTCACCATCGTGCTCAGCACCGCGCCGAGGGTGACCAGCCAGACCACGTCCGCCACCCGTTCGAGCGACGGCCTGAAATCGGTGAGCCGCGTGAGGAGATAGGCGCCGACGAGCGCCTCGAGCGTGTTGCCGGCCGTGATGCCCAGGACCGCGAGCAGCGGCACTCCGGTCCACGCGTTGGCGAGCAGCGCGCCAAGTGCGACGCCCGGCCAGAGCCGGGGACCGAAGAGGACCAACGCGGCCAGCGCGATCCCGGTGGGCGCCCAGACGGCGCTGACGCTGGGCGTCTCGAACGCCAGGCTCAGCCCGAGCTCGGCGGCGCCGTAATAGACGGCCGCCAGGCAGAGCACCATGGCTACGTAACGGTTCCGGTTGTTCATCTCTCCCCGACCGGTCCGGTTCTCGGTGGCGTGCCGAGCGTAGAGCAGATCCGGCCCGCCACCGGCACAGTTCGTGCGCCACCGGTCAATTGCGCCCACCTACCGTCGCCGACATGACCCAATCAGCCTCGAGACCCGCCCTGGCCCTGACAATCGCGACCTTCGCACTCGGGATCATGCTTCTCGCCCCGCCGGCCGTGTTCGCCGCCGCACCCTCGGCCGGCGCCGCCGGCGAGCGCTGCCACGACGCGCGCGCGGCTGAACGCAAGACCAGCTTCGGAGTACACCAGTGGACTGTTCGCCTCGATGTCCATTGGTGCGCGACCGGGGGGCCCGGTAGGAGGTCGATCACCTCGGTGAGCCGAGACACGAGGGTTCGAACGGGCACGAACTGGCGGCTCGTCTCGCGCAGCGGCGGCGTGGAACGCCAAAGCCGGCGCCGCGCCTCGGCCGAGTCCCGGTTCCACTTCCGGCTGCGCTATCCGTACTTCGAACAGAACTGCTACCCGCGTCTCGCGTTGAGCCTGCTCGCGAACGGTGAGTTCGAGCGGTCGGTCAGCACGGGGTGCTGACCGGCTCAGCCGTCGAGCGTCGTCCCGTCGTAGAGCTTGGTGACGGTGACCGTCCCGGCGGGCGCGGCGTCCAGGCAGAGGCCGCAGAGCACGCACTCGTCCAGATTCTCCTCGACGACCTGGACGCCGGTGTCCGCGGCGGCGAAGATGTCGACTGGGCACGCCTCCTCGAGCCTCTTGGCGAGGTCGGAGTCGCTCGCGACGGACGAGTCGACCGTCACGTTGATGAACACGCCGTGCTGAGCGGACCCTGACGGCACCGGACGCGAAGCGGAGGAGCCGTCAGGCATTGATGGTCTCCTTGACCCGCTCCGGAATCTCGTCGATGCGCTCGACGACCGGGATCCCAGCTGCCTCGAGGCGGGCGATCTTCTCGGTCGCCGAGTCGTCGGGGCCCTCGACGATCGTGCCCGCGTGCCCGAAGCTCATGCCCTGCATCTCCTCGTCGTCCATGAACCTGCCCGCCATGAACGCGACGATCGGCAGCCGCGAGCCGTGCTCCGTGCGCCAGTCGACCAGTTCGGCCTCCATGCGACCGCCCGGCTCGGTGTAGATCACGATCGCCTCGGTCTGCTCGTCCTCATCGAAGTGGGGCATCAGCTCGGCGTAGGTGGAGCCGATGATCGCGTCGCCGCCGATCGACACCGCGGTCGAGACGCCCAGTCCCGCGGCGGTCAGCGACGAGGAGATCTCCGTGGTCATCCCGCCGGAGCGCGACATGACGCCGACGGGACCCGCGGAGTACGCCTTCGCGGCATCCTTCGCCGGGCCCCCGATGCCGCCCATCTTGCACACGCCGGGAACGATCAGTCCGAGGCAGTTGGGGCCGATGAGGCGGGCGCCGCGCAGGTTCGCGAGCTCGACCATCTCCGCAACGTCGCGGCGGGGAATTCGCTCGGTGACGACCACGATCAGCCTGATGCCGTTCTCGATCGCCTCCAAAACGGCGTCCTTGGTGAACGCCGGCGGTACGGTCACGACCGCGCCGTCGATCGGCGCCCCGTGGTCCTCCACCGCCTGCTCGACCGTGTCGAACACGGGCACGCCGTGCACCTCCCGGCCCTTGCGTCCTGGCGTCACGCCGCCGACCACCTTCGAGCCGTAGTCGAGGCATTCGCGCGTCAGGTTCACGGCCTCGCGCCCGGTGATCCCCTGGACGATGAACGTGAAGTCCTTGTCGAGCAGGATGCTCATCAGCCCTGGATCCGCGCCACGGCCTCACCGGCCGCTTCCCACATCGAGGTCTCGCGATCCTTGAACTCGATCCCGTACTTGGAGAGGATCTTGGCCCCCTCTTCCTCCCAGGCGCCCGGGATCCGGAACACCGCGATCGTCTCGGCGGGGTCCTTGCCGAGCTCGAGGCAGGCCTTGATCACGCCGCGCGCGACGATGTCCACACGGGTGTTGGAGACGATCGACATCATCACCGCGATCTTCTCGACTCCGTCCTTGCGCAGGACCTCCATGGCGAGCCCCTTCGCCTTGGCGACCGAGGGGTTGCCGCCGATCTCGGCATAGTTCGCGGGCTTGCCGCCCTGCGAGCGGACGGCGTCGGTGAGCGTCAGCGAGCCGCCGCCGGCACCGATCACCAACCCGAGGTTGCCCTGGAAACCGTGGTCCTTGCCCTGGATCACGCCCCGATGGTCGGCGGCGTCGATCGCCTTGACGTTCCGCTCGAACTCGCTCGGCTCGTAGAGCTCGCGCGGCTCGTCCAGGTCGACGCCGAGCTCGTGCGAGCACCGGCTTGTGGCGGCCCACGGCCTCGTCCTCCAGCTCCATGTGCGCGTCGAGCGCGACGAAGGAGCCGTCGGAGAGGCGGGCGAGAGGGTTGATCTCGGCCAGGGTCATGTCATAGTCGCGCTGCAGCCGTGCGAGCCGTGCGAGCACCCCGGTCGCGCGGTTCAACCCGGAGCCGGTCATCCCGACCCGTGAGACGACCTCCTTGGCCCGGAAGTCGGAGATCGGGTGGAGGTTCGAAAGATGGCCGCGGCCCACGTGGTCGGGGTGCTCGGAGGCCACCTGCTCGATGTCGATGCCGCCCATGTCGCTGAACAGCATCATCGGGCGCTTCGCCCGGCCGTCCCAGAGCGACCGCCGCGTAGTACTCCTGTTCGACCTCGGCCTTGGGGTCGACGAGGACGCCGACCGGCATGTGGCCGCCGATCTCCAGCTCCAGGATCTCGGCTGCGTGCGCGGCGGCCTCCTCCGGGGTGTCGGCGAACTTGACGCCGCCCGCCTTCATCCGGCCGCCCGTCAGGACCTGCGACTTGATCACGGTCGGGCCGCCGATCCGTTCGGCGGCTTCCCTCGCCTCCTCGCGCGAGCGGCAGAACCCGTACTCGGTGACCGGGATTCCGGACCGCTCGACGATGCGGCGTGATTCGTACTCGTAGAAGCGCATTGGCGGGAGGTGCTCCGGGAGCCCCCGGCGCGGCGCGGAAATCTACCGGAGCGCGGTCGCCAGATGGCGACCCGGTCGCCGGTTCGGCACCGACGGAGCGGTGTTCTTCCTGCAACCGGGCGAAAAACCGGACTGACCGCTCGGTCACCTGACGCCATCGCGTTGCGCGGTACGTCAGAATGACGGTCCTGTTACCGCGCGGGGGCCGGGGTCCCTGCGCCGTCCATCGATCACGGGCCCGACGGCCCGATGCTTTCCGACAAGGAGTTGCTTTACCAGTGAGCGAGACCGCCGCCGCGACCGAGATCCCCACCAAGAACCAGAAGCTGGTCGCGTGGGTCGACGAGATCGCCGGGCTGACGAAGCCCGATCAGGTCCACTGGTGCGACGGCACCGCCGAGGAGTACGACCGGCTCTGCCAGGAGCTCGTCGACGCCGGCACCTTCCGGCGGCTCTCCGATGCGAAGCGCCCGAATTCCTACCTGGCCTGGTCCGACCCCTCGGACGTCGCCCGCGTCGAGGACCGCACCTTCATCTGCTCGGAATCCGAGGACGGGGCGGGGCCGACCAACCACTGGCGGGCCCCAGCCGAGATGCGCGAGACGATGACTGAGCTCTTTGCGGGCTCGATGAAGGGCCGAACGATGTACGTCGTCCCGTTCTCGATGGGCCCGCTGGGCTCCGACAAATCCCACGTGGGCGTGCAGCTGACGGACTCCCGGTACGTAGCTGTCTCCATGCGGATCATGACCCGCATGGGCAAGGCCGCGCTCGACGTCCTCGGTGCAGACGGCGAGTTCGTGCCCTGCGTGCACTCCGTAGGGGCTCCACTCGGGGAGGGCGAGAAGGACACCCCGTGGCCGACCAACGCGGAGGTCAAGTACATCGTCCACTACCCCGAGTCGCGCGAGATCTGGTCATACGGCTCGGGATACGGCGGCAACGCGCTGCTCGGCAAGAAGTGCTTCGCCCTGCGGATCGCCTCGGTCATGGCGCGCGACGAGGGCTGGATGGCCGAGCACATGCTGATCCTGAAGCTGACCTCCCCCGAGGGCGACGTGAAGTACGTGACGGGCGCGTTCCCGTCAGCGTGCGGAAAGACGAACCTGGCGATGCTGATCCCGACCCTGGAGGGCTGGACGGTCGAGACGGTCGGTGACGACATCGCGTGGATGAAGTTCGGCGAGGACGGGCGGCTTTACGCCATCAATCCGGAGGCCGGCTTCTTCGGTGTGGCACCGGGCACGGCCTACAAGACGAACCCGAACGCGATGGACGCGATCGAGAAGAACACGATCTTCACGAACTGCGCGCTGACGGATGACGGCGACATCTGGTGGGAGGGGATGACCTCCGAGCCCCCGGCGCACGCGATCGACTGGCACGGCAACGACTGGACGCCCGACTCTGAGGACCCGGCAGCGCACCCGAACGCGCGCTTCACGGTCCCGGCCGCGCAGGCACCGTCGATCGCCGCCGAATGGGAGGACCCCGCGGGCGTGCCGATCGACGCGTTCCTCTTCGGCGGTCGCCGCGCGACCAACGTGCCCCTGGTGCGTGAAGCGTTCGACTGGGAGCACGGCGTGTTCCTGGGCGCGACGATGAGCTCGGAGCAGACGGCGGCCGCGTTCGGAAAGGTCGGCGCGCTGCGGTTCGACCCATACGCGATGCTGCCGTTCTGCGGCTACAACATGGCCGACTACATCGCGCACTGGCTCGCGATCGGCGAGCGCGGCGACCCGGCGAACCTGCCGAAGATCTTCTATGTGAACTGGTTCCGCAAGGACGCCGACGGCGGCTTTTTGTGGCCGGGGTTCGGCGAGAACAGCCGGGTCCTGGAGTGGGTGTTCCGCCGGTGCGACGGCGACGCCGAGGCCACGGAGACGCCGATCGGACTGGTGCCGGCACCCGGCGCCGTCAACACGGACGGGCTGGACGTCTCCGAGGAAGCGATGCGCGAACTGACCACGGTGGACGCCGACCAGCTGCGCGACGAACTGCCCCAGGTCGAGGCACACCTCGCCCAGTTCGGCGACCGCCTGCCGCAGGCCGTGCACGATCAGCTCGAGTCGCTGAAACACAAGCTCGGCTAACCGGCTTGGTCTTCCACGTCGTCCTGCATCGAGCCGGCCCGGAGTGGGTTCCGGGTCGCGCGCTCGAGGAGCAGACGGGGTGGGCCGAACACGCAGCCTTCATGGATGGGCTCGTCGACGACGGTTTCATCATCCTGGGCGGTCCGCTCAGCGACGAGCGCCGCGTCGTTCACGCCGTTGAAGCGGACTCTGAAGACGAGGTGCGCGCGACGCTCGCGCGCGATTCCTGGAGCGACTCGCACCTCGTGATCGACACCATCGAGCCGTGGACGATCCGGCTCGATGGACGTGGTCGCCCGGCGGCCGAGGGCTAGGAGGCGAACGCGCCCAGGAGCTTCGGAGCGACCTGCTTCTTGCGGCTCATCACGGCCGGGAGCGGCAGGGCTCCGTTCTCCAGCGACTTCCCGAACGCCCGCTCGACAGGTGCGGCATCGCCGGCGACCAGCAGATCGGTGCCCTTGCTGAGGATGTCGGTCACCATCAGGGCGGCCAGCGCGTGCGCATTCGACTCGCGCATCCGCTCGAGCGCCTCCCGCAGCTCGGAGCCGCGGTCCAGGAGACCCTTGCCGACCACCTCGATCTGGGCGATCGCGAGCGTGTCGCCGTTCGGGAGCGTGTATTCCTTGGTGTCGCGGCGCGACGATCTCGTCGGCCGACACCCCGGTCACGTCGGATCCCGCCTCGAACATCTCACCGCCGAACCCGGCCGCCTCGACGCCCAGCGCCTTCTCGAGGAACTCGACGACAACCCGGTCGCGGTCCGTCGTCGTCGGCGAGTTGAGCAGCACGGTGTCCGAGAGGACCGCGGCCAGCAGCATCCCGGCGGCCGGCGCGCTGGGCTCCATGCCGTTCTGGCGAAAGCGCTCGACCACCAGCGTCGCCGTCGATCCCACCGGGTCGAACGTCGCGCGCACGGGGATCCGGGTCTCGATCGATCCGATGTGGTGGTGGTCGAGGATCTCGACGATCTCGGCCTCCTCGACCCCCGGCACGCTCTGCGCCTGCTCGGCGTGGTCCACCAGCAAGACGCGGCGGGGCCGCGGGGAGACGAGGTCCGAGCGCGTGACCAGCCCGACCGGCCTGCCGGCGCGATCGACGGCCACGGCCGCCCGGTAGTGGACGTCCTTGATGTCCTCGGAGATCTCGGAGATCAGGTCGTCGCGGTCGACCGTGAGCGGCTCGGTGTCGGCGAGGGCCCTGCACGGCGCGGCGAGGGTGATCATGCGGCTCGAGACGTAGCTGTCGAGTGGGCTGACGATCACCGTGGCGTCCCGCTCCGACGCCAGCTCGAGGATCTCCGGCTCGGGCCGGGCGCCGTTGGAAGCGACCAGCAGCGCGGCACCCAGCTCCAGCGCCTGGCGCTGCGCGTCCACGCGGTTGCCGGCGACCACGACGTCACCGGCGGAGATCTGGCTCTGCGAGCGCTGCGGGTCGATCGAGTGGACCCAGACGCGGCCCTCGACCATCTTGTCCGAGCCCTGGATCAGCTCGCCGTCGAGCACCTCGACGATCTTGCCGACGGTGGTCGGCGCGTCGACCAGCGTCGACGTGGTGCGCGACTCGCGGATGTACCGGTGGGCCAGCGCCCGTTCGGTCATCACGCCGATCAGGCGTCCGTCGGAGTCGACGATTGGGACGATGTCCAGGTTCTCGTGGGCCATGGTCAGGCCAACGGAGCGCACCGGCTCGTCGTGGCGGGCCACCGGGAAGCTGTCGCGCATCACGTCGCGGACCCGGAGGAAGACGTGGCTCATCGCGTCCGGCAGGCCGGCGCCGCTGCGCTCCAGCGCCCACTCCGTCTGGGCGTTCACCTCGCCGAGGCGGACGGGCACGTACTCGTTCTGTGCGTCCACACGCGCCTTGAGCTCCGCGTAGCCGATGGCGGACGCGATCGAGTCGAGATCCGGGTTGCGGTGGCCGGTGACGTAGATCCGCCGACGCTGGACGATCTCGTGGGTCTCGGTCGTCACGCGCACATCATCGGCGATCGCGGTCGGAACTGCGATGTATGCGCCGTGGGTCGCCCGCCGACGTAGCATTGCGTCCACCGTGACCGCGAGCGCACCCGACGATCCCGACCTCGGGCTGGTCTTCGTGCACGGCGCGGGCCTGGGCGGCTGGATCTGGGAAGGGATGGCGCCCAAGCTCGAGTTTGCGTACCTGTTCACGGACTTCCCTGAACGGCACGGAGCCGTCGGCGCGCGGACGGGGCTGGGTCTCGACGACTACGTCCGACACGTGCGCGAGCAGGTGGATGCGTTTCCGGCTGGCCGGGTAGCGATAGTCGCCCATTCGCTCGGCGGCGTCGTGGGCCTGAAGTTGGCCGCCGGGCTGGGTGACCGCGTTGGCGGGTTTGCGGGCGTGGGCGCGGCGATTCCGCCCGACGGCGGATCCTTCCTCTCGTCGCTGCCGCTCCCGAAACGTGCGTTTCTGAGCGTCGCGATGCGGGTCGCAGGCACGAAGCCGCCGGCGTCGGCGCTTCGCAGCGGGCAGTGCAACGATCTCGACGAGCAGACGACCGACGAAGTGGTCCGCCAGTTCGCCCCTGAGAGCCGCGCGGTGTACTTCGAGCGCATCGATGCGCCGCTTCCGGAGGTCCCGAGGACGTACGTGCACCTGACCGAGGACAAGGAGTTCGGTTCCGCGCTTCAACGTCGGATGGCGCGGAACCTCGCCGCCGACGAGGTCCGGGAGATCGCCTCGGGACATCTGCCGATGCTGAGCAAGCCGGACGAACTGAGTCGCGTCGTGAACGATTTCGCTCGCGTCGCCGGCGCGAGCTAGAACCCGTAAGCCGCCTTCAGCTCCGGGTCCTTCTGCGCCAGCAGCTCCGCGAGCTCGACCATCACCACGCACTGCTTATACGTTGCGTCGTCCTGCATCTTGCCGTCGATCATGTGGACGCCGCGGCCGTCGGGGATCGCCTCGATCACCTTCCTGGCGAACTTGACCTCCTCGGGGTCGGGCGAGAAGACCTTCTTCGCGATCTCGATCTGGACCGGGTGGAGCGACCAGGCGCCGACGCAGCCCAGCAGGAACGCGGCCCGGAACTGCGCCTCGCAGCCCTGGACGTCCTTGATGTTTCCGTAAGGGCCGTAGAAGGGAAGGATCCCGGCCGACGTGCAGGCGTCGACCATGCGGGCGATCGAGTAGTGCCACGGGTCCTGCTGGGCGGTCGCGCGCGGAGCATCCTCGTCCTCGGGGTCCGGGTCGTTGATCACGAGGTAGCCGGGATGCCCACCGCCCACCCTGGTCGTCTTCATACGGCGCGAGGCGGCGAGGTCCGCGGGCCCGAAGCTCATCCCCTGCATTCGCGGGCTGGCCGTGGCGATCTCCTCGAGGTTCACCACTCCCTGCGAGGTCTCGAGGATCGCGTGGACCAGGAGCGGGCGCTCCAGGCCGGCCTTGGCCTCGAGCTGGGCGAGCAGGCGGTCGACGTAGTGAATGTCCCAGGCGCCCTCGACCTTGGGCACCATGATCACGGAAAGCTTGTCGCCGATCTCGGTGACGAGCGTGGTCAGGTCGTCGAGCACCCAGGGGCTCTCGAGCGAGTTCACTCGCGTCCAGAGCGCGGTCTCGGCGAAGTCGACCTCCTTCGCCACCCGCACCAGGCCCTCGCGCGCGGCCTCCTTCCTGTCGACCGGGATCGCGTCCTCGAGGTTGCCGAGCAGGATGTCCGCCTGCTTGGCCATGTCCGGGACCTTGGCCGCCATCTTCTCGTTCGACGCGTCGAAGAAATGGATCATCCGCGAGGGCGTGAACGGCACCTCGAGCACCGGTTCCGGCGCGCCGATCGCGAGTGGCTTGGCGAAGTCTCGGGGGTTTCTCAAAGTGGCTGCTCCTGTCCGGGGATATAAGCCGCCTCAACAACGGCGGGGCTCGGCTTCGTCCTTCGGACTCCGCCTCACTCGCGGCCAACGATATGCGAGGACCGCGCGCGCCCGTGTCATCCTCCGCCCGGTGGACGCGTCACATCAGATCGAGATCAGGGCTGCGCGCGAGGACGAGGTCACGGCGCTCCTCGGCCTGTACGAATGGCTGTTCGCGCCGCCCGGGGCGAAGCCCTCGCTCTGGGACGACGCGCGGGCGGCGGTGGCGATGCGCCAGGCGATCGAGTCGCACGACTGCGTGGTGCTCGTCGCCGAGGACGGCGGGGCGCTGGTCGGCTTTTGCACCGGCTACCAGGACATGCATTCGGTGCGCTTCGGATACCGGGCCTGGGTCGAGGACCTGGCCGTCGATCCCGCGCGGCGCTCCGAAGGGATCGGCAAGGCCCTCCTCGACGCTGCCAGGGCCTGGGCGAAGGAGCGCGGGGCGACCCACCTGGAGCTCGACTCCGGGGGCGCGCGTCCCGACGCCCACCGCTTCTACGAGCGCGAGGGCCCGAGTTGGTCCTCGCGGTGCTTCGGCTGGGAGCTCTGACGCTCGAATATCCTCCTCCCGGCAACCGACCGAGAAGACAGGAGCCATGCCCGTAGCGACCGTTCCGTATGAGGAGATGACCGACGACCAGCAGGCGATCATCGAGATGGTCCGCCAGTTCGTCGACAACGAGATCATCCCGCACGCCGAGGAGTACGACTCGGAGGACAAGTTCCCGGAGCCGATCGTCGAGCAGATGAAGGAGCTCGGCCTGTTCGGGGTCACGATCCCCGAGGAGTACGGCGGCATGGGCCTCGACCTGACCACGTACGCGATGATCGTCGAGGAGCTCTCGCGCGGGTGGATCTCGATCTCCGGCGTCGTCAACACCCACTTCATCGGCTCATACCTGCTCCTGAAGTTCGGCACGGACGAGCAGAAGGACCACTTCCTGCCGAAGATGGCGACCGGCGAGCTCCGCGCCGCTTTCTCGCTCTCGGAGCCCGAGGTCGGCTCAGACGTCCAGGGCATCAAGTCCACCGCCAAGCAGGGCGAGGACGGCAAGTGGGAGATCAACGGCCAAAAGATGTGGGTGACGAACGGCCTCGGTTCGGGCGTCGTGTTCGTCCTCGTGAAAACCGACCCCAAGGCCGACCCGCCCTACAAGGGCATGACCTGCTTCATCACGGAGAAGGAGCCCTGGGCCGATAAGAACGAGGGTGAGTTCGCCGGGCTCGAGGTGCCCCCGAAGATCAAGAAGATGGGCTACAAAGGCGTCGAGTCCACGGAGCTGGTCTACGACGGCTACCGGTGCCCGGAGGAGCGCATCCTCGGAGGCCCCGACGGCGTCGGCGAGGGCTTCCGCCAGATGATGGATGCCCTCGAGGTCGGCCGGGTGAACGTCGCCGCGCGCGGCGTGGGCATCGCGCAGCGGGCGCTCGAACTGGCGCTCGCGTACTCGCAGGAGCGCAAGACCTTCGGCAAGCCCATCGCCCAGCACCAGGCCATCCAGTTCAAGCTCGCCGACATGGCGACCAAGGTCGAGGCGGCACGGCTCATCACCCGCAAGGCCGCCCGCATGAAGGATGCGGGGGAGCGCTCCGACCTGGAGGCCGGGATGGCGAAGCTGCTCGCCTCGGAGACCGGCAAGGAGTGCGTCGAGGACTGCTTCCGCATCCACGGCGGCTACGGCTATTCGAAGGAGTACGAGATCGAGCGGCTCTACCGCGACGCACCGCTGCTCCTGATCGGCGAGGGTACCTCTGAGATCCAGCGCATGGTGATCGGGAAGAAGCTGCTCGAGAGGCACAAGATCTAACGGTGGCGTCCACCGGCCAGCTAATCGAGCAAGCCGTTGCGGGCATCCAGGAGGAGGTGCCTGCACTGGCAAGCCTCAAGATCGTGATCGGGCTCGAGCTGCGCGGCCGCGGCGACACACAGCTCTACCGGATCGAGCTGCCGGGTCCGAAGGTGTCAAAGGGCTATGCGGAGGACGAGCGCCTGCACGTATCGATCCCGCGGTCGCACTTCAACGAGCTCGCCGCCGACGGCCGGATCAGCCATTGGCACGAGGCCTATGACCATGGACACGTCCGGATCGAGGGCGACCAGCGGATCCAGCGGCTGGTCGGACAGGTCATCACGAAGCAGGAAGCCCGTTCGAAGCTGAGGAAGGCTCGCTGAGCGCTGGGGCGCTCGACGCCGAGCGGCTCGCGCCGCTCCGCGCGCGCTCCCAGCTGATCCACCGCCCTCCCGGGCGCGTTCATCCCGCCGACGTCCTGCGCGCGATCGGCGGCGCCCAGTCCCAGGAGCCGCGGGCGGGGCGACTGCAGGTCCGCGCCCGCTCGCGGGGGCTCACGGCGGCCGAGCTCGAGCGGGCTCGGGTGGAGGAGCGCTCGATCATGCGCCACTGGGTGATGCGGATGACGGTTCACCTGTTCCCAGCCGAGGATTTCGGGTGGCTCGCGCCCATCTTCGCCGAGCGGATCAAGGGGTTCTCGCTCCGCCGGCTTGCCGCCCTGGGCGTATCGGACGCCGCGCGCGACCGAGGGCTGGCGGCGGCGCGCCGCGAGCTCGAGGCGGAGGGCAGACTTACCCGCAGTGAGGCCCTGCGCCTGGCCGCCGAGGCCGGTTTTCCGGCGAGCGTCCAGACCCGGACCCACCTCGCGATGCTCCTGGTCGTCGGGGGCGACGCATGCATCGGGCCTGACGAGGGGCGCGAGAGCGTGTTCGTGACCACCCGCGAGTGGCTGGGCGATCCCGAGCGGCGCGACCGCTCCGATGCGCTCGCCGAGCTGGCGCGGCGGTACTTCAAGGCGTTCGCGCCGGCGACCGAGCGGGACTTCTCGTTCTGGGCCGGCCTGCCGCTTGGCGAGTGCCGGGTCGGCATCGAGCGGATCGCCCCCGAGCTCCGGGAGGTCACGATCCCGGGCGCGACCGCATTCGCCCCACGTGGCTGGCAGGCCCGCTCGCCCCGCTCGCCCGTGGCTCGCCTGCTGCCCGCGTTCGATACCTATCTGATGGGGTACGGGAAGCGAGTGCACGCGGTCGATCAGAGGGGCGAGAAGCGCATCCTCCCGGGTGGCGGTGTGCTGCGTCCGACGATCTGCGTGGACGGGCGGCTCGCCGGCGTGTGGTCGAACAAGCGCTCGGGCAGCCGCCTGAAGGTTGCGCTCGACCCGTTCGAGTCCCTGGACGACGAGGTCATGGATGCCCTCGAGGAAGACGTCGCCGACATCGGCCGCTTCGAGGGCGCCGAGGCGGCGCTCGAGTGACGACGGACCCGCCCCCCGCGATCTGGGTCACGAAGCTCGGCGGCGGTCCCGAGGGCCGCCGGCTCGCGGTCAAGGACCTCTTCGACACGTCGGGGATCCGCACGACCTACGGCTCCGCCATCTACGCGGACCACGTGCCCGGTCGCACGGCGGCGGCCGTGCGGCTGCTGGAGCACCACGGCTGGGCGGTGGAGGGGAAGGCGAACCTGCAGGAGTTCGCCTATGGCATCACGTCACAGAATCCTCATTTCGGCGATGTCCCGAACCCGCGCTTCCCCGGCCGGGTCGCGGGTGGCTCGAGCGGCGGCTCCGCCGCGTCGCTGGTCGCCGGCGAGGCCGACCTCGGGCTCGGCACCGATACAGGCGGGTCGATCCGGATTCCCGCGGCCTGCTGCGAGGTCGTGGGCTTCAAGCCGAGCTTCGGCCTGGTGCCGATGAGCGGCTGCTTTGCGCTCGCCCCGACCTTCGACCACGCCGGGCCCCTTGCCCTGGACGTGGCCGGTTGCCTGGAGGCGATGGAGCAGCTCGCCGCCCTCGAGCCCCATGCGCTGGGCGACCTCGGCGAAGTCTCCGCCGGCGTTGCCTGGCTGGAGCACGCGGAGCCGGACGTGCGCGAGCAGGTGGCGCTCGCAGCCGACCTGTTCCCGAACCTCGTCGCAGTCGACTTAAGGCTTCCGGAGGGTCTTCATCCGGCGTTCCAGCGCGAGATCGCCGAGGTCCACCGCGATCTGTACGCGACGCACCGCGACGCCTACGGGCCGAACGCGCAGTTCAAGGTCGGCCGCGCGATCGGCGTCTCCGACGACCAGGCAGCCGTCGCGAAGGCCGCGCGCGTGCGCTACCGCGAGCGCTTCATACAGACGCTCAAAGGGGTGGACGTTGTGATCGCCCCGACCCTGCCGATCGTGCCGCCGCCTGCCGACGTGGATGAGCTCGACGTCCGCGAGCGGATGACACAGCTGACCTTTCCCCTGAACGCGGTCGGCGCGCCGTCGCTGGCGCTTCCATGCGGGCGGACACCGGAAGGGCTGCCGGCCTCGGCACAGATCTTCGCGCGGCCCGGTGACGACGACCTCGTACTCGCTGTGGGTGCGCTGCTGGAATCGGCGCTTCGCCATACTGCCCCGTCCCCTGAGGAGACCGGCAGTCTGGAAAGAGGAGCATGAGCGAAGAGAACCATCAGCTGACCACCGACCAGGCCGAGCGTGAGGCCTCGGGCGCCCACGCGTACGGCCGCTATCTCGAGGAGTTCGAGGTCGGCGCGATCTACAAGCACTGGCCGGCCAAGACGGTGACCGAGTCGGACGACCACCTGTTCTGCCTGATCACGATGAACCATCACCCGCTCCACCTGAACGACGTGTACGCGTCCGAGTCGCAGCAGGGCCAGAACGTCGTCGTCGGCCCGCTGGTCTACTCGCTCGCCCTCGGCATGTCGGTCTCGGACGTCTCCGGCAAGGCGATCGCCAACCTGGCGACCGAGGAGTTGAGCCACCCCAGCCCTGTCTTCCACGGAGACACGCTCTACTGCGAGTCCGAGGTTCTGGAGGTGCGTCCCTCGAAGTCGAAGCCCGACCGCGGCGTGGTCAAGGTCCACACCCGCGTCTACAAGCAGACCGGCGACCTGGTCGCCGAGTTCAAGCGCGCGGTGCTGATCCCGAAGCGCGACCGCGGTGAGGCCGACCACGCAGAGGGCCCGGTCGAGTAGGGCTCAGGCGGCCGCGGCCGCGAGCTCGCGCCTGATCAGCCTGCGCGGCGCGCTTCGCCTCCTTGGCCATATAGCCGAGACCGCCGGGACGCGGGACGTACCCGATGAAGCGAAGCCCTGGGGCGGCCGGCTTGGTCCCGAGCGCCCGTGGCACGCCGCGCTCGCCGAGCACCTCGAGATGGCCGACCAGCGGCTCCAGCCCGCGGCGATAGCCGGTCGCGCAGATGATCACGTCGGGCTCCGCGGCGGCGCCGTCCGCAAGCGCGACGCCGTTCGTTTGCAGCGACTCGACGCCGCGTACGACTTCGATGGTGCCCGACTTGATCGTCGCGAGGATCTCCTTGTCGATGATCGCGGGCGCCACCCCGAGCCGGGACAAGCGGGAGAACACGCCCTCCTGCGGCACCGGCAGCCCGTACTCGGTCAGGTCGCCGACGTCCATGCGGTTCCCGAAGCGCGCGAAGCCGTCGGCGAACCGGACGGGGGTTCGCAGCAGGGCGACGCCGATCACATCCCCCGGGATTCCGGCCGGTCCCTCGCGCAGCATGATGTTCGGTGGGGTGCGGACCGCAAGCCAGACCTTGGCGGCGCCGCCCTCAGCGAGGTCGTGGGCGATCTCCATACCCGTGCAGCCCGAGCCGACCACCAGTACCCGCCGTCCGGCGTACGGAGCGGGACGCTGATACTCGCGCGCATGGATCAGCTCGCCCTCGAACTCATCGCGGCCTGGCCAGTCGGGGATGAACGGCACACCCTCGTACCCCGTGGCGACCACGACCTGTGGAGCCCGGAGGTCGTCTTGGGCGGTCCGCACCACCCAACCGTTGTCCTCGCGGTCGATTCGCTCTACCGTCGTCCCGAGCCGGATGTCGAGGCCGGCCTCGGCCGTGTGGTGTTCGAGGTGTTCCACCAGGTCGTCGCGTGTCGGGAACTTTCCTGTCCCCTTCGGGAACGACCTGTCCGGAAGATGCGAGAACCCGCGCCACGTGTTCAGCTTGAGGCGGTCGTAGCGACCGCGCCACGCTGAGGCGACGGCGTCAGCCCGCTCGAGCACCACTGGGTGGAGACCCAGGTCCTTGAGGCTGAGGGCGGCGGACAACCCCGATTGCCCGGCGCCGACTACGACGATCTGGCGTTCGCTCATTTCGATTCCCTCCGCGCTGACGCCCTGCCAGGGCTTCAACCCTACGCCTGTGCCGGAGATCCGTGTGTGAGCTCGGCCACGGCCTCGAGGGCCGCGTCGAAGCCCGCGCTCGGGATGCCGCCGATGCAGGGCGAGGTCGTGCCCGCGTCCTGGTATTCGATGACCTTGGCGCGGGCGGCGTCGCCGTCCCCGATCCCCGCGAGGGAGGCGAGCAGCTCGTCGGAGAGGCCCGCCACGGCCCGGTCGCGGTCTCCTCCGGCCATACCCTCGTCGAACGCGGCGAGGTCCGCGCCGAAGCCGGAGCGCTCGAGCATCGCCCGGTAGAACGGCAGCGAGGCGTACGGGATCAGGTCCTTGCGAAAGGCGTTTCGGGCGGCGTCGGAATCGTCCGTCACCCCGACCGGGACCGCGGCGACGACGTCGAAGCCGTCCAGGGCCTTGCCGGCCCGCTCGCGGCCCCTCCTCACCTGGGGGATCACCGTCTCGCGGATGTACTGGGGGTTGCAGAGCCAGAGCATCACGCCGTCGGCGATCTCACCTGCGAGCTGCAACATGTTCGGGGAAAGGGCCGCGATGTAGATGGGCAGCTCGGGGCGCGGCGGATAGCCCATGAAGCCGAACTTGGAGTTGAAGAACTCGCCCGCCGGTGGCTCCTCGCCATTCAGGATCGCGCGGACGATTCCGGCGTACTCGCGCATCTGAGTGACCGGCTTCGCGATCTCGGCGTCGAACCAGTTCTCGACCGTGACTCGGTGCGACACGCCGATGCCCAGCACCATCCGCCCGTCCGAGATCTCGTCGATCGTCGCCGCGGTCTGGGCCGTTGACGCGGGGGTGCGCGAGAAGATTGGGAGGACGCCCGTGCCCAGCCGGATGCGTTCGGTCACGGTGGCGTATCGCGTGAGGACGGTGAGCGAGTCGCGCGCGGCGATGTGCGTTACGTACGCCGATTCGTAGCCGAGCTCCTCCGCACGGCGCACGCGGTCGAGCGCTCGGTCGAGGTCGCGCCCGGTGCCGATGAACGCCCCGATCGCCATCGCGGCGGGACTCTATCCGTCGTCAGCTGTTGAAGCCGAGGCCGGCCCGGTCGAGCGCGCGCAGCCAAAGGCCGCGCCTGCCGCCGTTGCGGTCGGCGGCGTCGAGGCGGTTGCGGGTCAGCTCGATCGCCGCCCAGCGAAGCGGCTCGGGCGGGAAGGGCAGCGGCCGGCTGCGTATCGCGCGCAGGCGCGTGGCCTCGCTCGCGACGCCCTGGAGCAGGTCGAGCGCGGCGCTCGCCCCGAACCGGCTCGCGCAGACGCCCAGGCCGGTGTGGCCCACCGTGTAAGCGACCTTGCCGTCATGGGCCGTTCCGGTGAACGCGAAGAACCGGCTGCAGGTGTCGATCGCGCCGCCCCAGCGGTGCGTGAAGCGCAGGCCCTGGAGCTGCGGGAAGGTGGTGAAGAAGCGTTGCGCCAGCCCGGCATAGCACTCCTCGCTCTGCTCAAGCTCGGGCCGCAGACCGTTGCCGTAGTGGTAGATCGCGTCGTAGCCTCCCCACAGGATCCGGTCGTCGGCCGTGAGCCGGTAGTAGTGGAACTGGTTCGCGGTGTCTCCGAGTCCCTGGCGCCCTTTCCAGCCGATCGCCTCACGCCGCTCGCGGTCGAGCGGCTCGCTCACGAGCACGTAGTCATAGACGGGGACGACCCGCCGGCGGATCGCGCCGACCAAGCCCGGGAAGGCGCTCGTCGCGAGCAGGGCGCGGCGCGCGCGGACCGTCCCGCCACCGGCCCGCAGCTCGACCATCGAGCCGCGCTCCTCGAGCCGGTGCACGTGGGTGTTCTCGAAGATCCGGACGCCGACGTCGCGCGCGGCGCGCGCGAGCCCGAAGCAGAGGCGGGCGGGATCGACCAGTGCCGACCCGGTCCGCTGCCAGCGCCCGGCCAGGTAGATGGGGGAGCGCACCTCGGCCTCGAGCTGCTCGCGGCCGAGCTGCTCCACGTCGTGCCCGTGCGCGCGCAGGACCCTGGTCTCGTGCTCGACCCACTCGACTTCGTGCGGCTCGAGCGCCACCAGGATGTCTCCGGTGCGCTCGAACCCGCAGTCGATCCCGTAGCGCTCGAAGGCCGCGGCGGCGCCCTCGAAGCTCTCGAGGCCGAGCCGCTCGAGGGCCTGCATCTCCTCCGGGAAGCGGGCCAGCCCGTTCTCGACCCCGTGGGTCAGCGAGGACATGAAGAAGCCCCCGTTGCGGCCGCTGGCCGCGTCCGCGACCCGGCCGCCCTCGCAGATCACCACCTCCGCGTCCGGGTCTCGCTCCTTGGCGAGGACGGCTGCCCACAGCCCGCTCAGGCCGGCGCCGACCACGGCCAGGTCGCATTCGACGTAACCGTCGAGCGGAGGTGAGGCAGTCGGGCGATCCGGCGTGTCGAGCCAGAACGGAGCCGGCTCGGCGTCCGCGTACGCCGCGCGATGCTCGGCGTTCGGGGGCTCGCTCGGCCAGGGCCAGGTTGCGGCATCCGTGCGCGTCACCACGCCGCGATCCTAAGGCCACCCATCCCCGGGTTTCTCCCTCTGCACCCCTGACAGGGGGTCCTACGGAGAAACTCGGCGGGTCAGTGCGCCTCGCCGTGGGAGTGCGCGGGCGGCCGCGACTCCTCGGCGAGCGAGGTGATCTCGAGCGCTCCGCGTGCCGCGCCCTCGAGCACGTCGATGGCCTCCTCCTCGGTGCGGGCGTAGAGCTCGACCAGGAGGTGGGAGATGATGCGTTCCTCGTCGTGCTTGTGGAAGCGCACGTGGGTGAAGAACTCGCGGGTGCCGGCGTCGCCGAACGAGGCGTAGGTGAGGCTGTCGGCCGCCTCAGGGCCGGAGCAGGACTCCACCATGTCCTGGTCGACGGTAACCGTGCACGAGGCCACGAACGGCTTGCCCGCCACCATCCGCTCCCAGCGGTCGCCGACGGCGACGACGCGCCCCTCCTCGACGGTCAGGTGCGGCTGGTCATGCATGCAGTCGAGGCACTGAACGACGGCCTCCTGGACCTCCTCGACGCGCTCGGCGGCGTCGCCGGTCTCCGGGTCGACGCGAAGGATCGCGTCGTAGTGGACCTGGGCCTCGAGGCGCTGCGACCAGCAGCGGTAGCAGCGAAGCCAGGCACCACGGTCGCCGTCGAGGTGCTCCTGCTCCTCGTTCACCCTTCGAGCGTAGCGTCCCTGGTGAGGGAGTTATCTAATCCGCACGGCGCAGATCACCGGGGAGCAACGAGTACATCAGCATGTCCCTGCGGGCCCCTGCGATCGCCATGTAGGAGCGCAGCAGCCCCTCCTCGCGAAAGCCAACCGATTCGGCCGTCGCGCGCGACGGAGTATTGCCGGGCTCGATCGTCACCTCGACGCGTGCGAGGCGCAACTCGTCGAACGCGAAGCCGCACAGCAGCTGAAGCGCCCGCCCGGCAACCCCGCGCCCGCGGGCCCAGGGGCCGACCAGGTAACCCGCGACGCAGCGGCTCGCCGCCCGGTTGATCTCGTGCAGGCTCATCGTTCCCAGCACGTCCGACGCCGTCGGCCTCGGCAATTACGGTCTGCACGTCGGTTCCCGCGGCCAGCCCGGCGAGACCGCGCTGCATCCACTCGACGGTGTGCGAGGGCTGGTAGGGGGTGGGGACCGTCGTGTACCGGCCCACGTCGGGATCACGGCACGCCTCGACGATCCGCGGCGCGTCGGCATCGGCCGGCAAGCGGACGCGGATGACGCCGTCCGTCAAGCCCTCGACTGGAAACTCGATCGGCCGGGGGCTCACCGGTACACGGCGGTCAGGCGGGGGCCTTCGCCTCGGCGCCGGCCCGCTCGGCGACCAGCTCGACGATCTCGCCCATGATCCGGTTGATCTCGAAGTCCTTGGGCGTATAGACGCGGGCGACGCCGGCGTCGCGCAGCTTCTGCTCGTGGCCGGCGGGGATGATCCCGCCGATCACGACCGGCGCATCAACGTCCCGCTCGCGCAGCATCCGGACCGTGTCCGGGATCAGCTCCAAGTGTGAGCCGGAGAGGATCGAGAGCCCGACGACGTCCACGTCCTCGTCGGCTGCGGAGGCCGCGATTTGCTCGGGCGTCAGGCGGATCCCCTGGTAGATCACCTCCATGCCCACGTCTCGTGCACGGACGGCGATCTGCTCGGCGCCGTTCGAGTGCCCGTCGAGGCCGGGCTTGCCGACCAGGATGCGGATCCGGTGCCCGAGCGCGTCCGAGACCTCGTCCACTCGCGTACGGATCCCGGCGAGCTGCTCCTCGGACGCTGCCGGACGACGACGCGCCGACGCCGGTCGGCCCGCGGTAGTCGCCAAACGCATCGCGCAGTGCCTGCGCCCACTCGCCGGTCGTCACGCCCGCCTTGGCCGCCGCGATCGTGGCGGGCATGATGTTGGCCTGCTCGTCGGCGGCTGCCTGGCCCAGGTCGGCGAGCGCCCTCTCGACCGCCTCGGAGTCGCGCTCTGCCCGCCAGCGCTCCAGCGCCTCGCGGCATTCGCGCTCGACCTCGGGGTCGGGCGTCAGGATGCCGCCGTCCGCGCTCGCGGTAAGCGGCGAGTCCTCGGACTCCGTGAACGAGTTCTGGCCAATCACCTTGATCTCGCCCCGCTCGATGCGGCGATCCGCTCGCGGTGCGACTCGACCAGGCGTGCCTTCATGTAGGGCACGGCCTCGACCGCGCCGCCCTGCTCTTCCACAACGGCCATCTCGACCCGGGCGCCGTCCACCAACTCGGCGACGAGCCCGTCCATGACCCTCGAGCCCTCGAAGATGTCCGGGTACTCCAGGAGGTCGGTCTCGAAGGCGAGGATCTGCTGGATGCGAAGGCTCCATTGCTGGTCCCAGGGCCGTGGGAGGCCGAGCGCCTCGTTCCAGGCGGGCAGCTGTATCGCCCGCGCGCGCGCGTCGCGGCCAAGTGTCACCGCAAGGGCCTCGAGCACGATCCGGGGGACGTTGTTCTCCGGCTGGGACTCGGTCAGCCCGAGGGAGTTGACCTGCACGCCGTAGCGCATCCGCAGGTACTTCTCGTCGGTCACGCCGTAGCGCTCGCGCCCGATCTCCTCCCACAACTCGGACATCGCGCGCAGCTTCGCGTGCTCCTCGATGAAGCGGACGCCGGCGTTGACGAAGAACGAGATCCGGCCGAAGACCTTCGGGAAGTCCTCCTCGGCCACCTGGCCGCGCGAGCGCACCTCGTCGAGCACGGCGATCGCGGTCGACAGCGCGTAGGCAATCTCCTGGACGGGCGTTGCCCCGGCCTCCTGCAGGTGGTAGCTGCAGACGTTCGTCGGGTTCCAGCTCGGGATCTCGTTGACGGAGAACGCGACGGTGTCCGCGATCAGGCGCATCGACGGCCCCGGCGGAAACGCGTAGGTGCCGCGCGAGAGGTACTCCTTGATGATGTCGTTCTGGGTGGTGCCCTTGAGCGCGGACAGCTCGACGCCGTTCTCCTCGGCGACCGCGCAGTAGAGGCCCAGGAGCCATGCCGCGGTCGCGTTGATCGTCATCGACGTGTTCATCTCGCCCAGCGGAATGCCGTCGAACAGGGCGTGCATGTCGCCCTTGTGCGCGATCGAGACCCCGACCTTGCCGACCTCGCCGCGCGCCAGCACGGCGTCCGGGTCGTAACCCGTCTGGGTGGGCAGGTCGAAGGCGACCGACAGGCCCGTCTGGCCCTTCGCGAGGTTGCGACGGTAGAGCTCGTTCGACCGGCGGGCGTCCGAATGGCCCGCGTAGGTGCGCATGACCCAGGGGCGGTCCGGGTCGGGCAGGCGGTGCTCGGCCATGAGGAAATTCTAGGGTTCTGCGCAATGGCGAACGTCATCGACTGCATGCACATGGGCCGGGACCGGGTGATCGGCGCCTGGGAGGTCCAGCCCGGCGTGATCGTCGACCCGGGTCCCGCGTCGTGCTCCCACACGCTCCTGGCAGGGGTCGAGGCCGAGCCCCGCGCGCTGCTCCTCAGCCATATCCACCTCGACCACGCCGGGGCGTCGGGCGTCCTCGCGCGGCGCTTCCCGGACCTCCGGGTCTACGTCCACGAGGTCGGTGCCCCACACGTGATCGATCCGTCACGCCTCGTCGCGAGCGCCGGCCGGCTCTACGGCGACCAGATGGAGGCGCTCTGGGGCGAGGTGGCACCCGTGCCGGCCGAGCGGGTGACCGTCCTCGAGGGCGGGGAGGAGGTCGAGGGCCTCGAGGTGCACTACGCCCCCGGACACGCGCGCCACCACGTCGTCTACTTCGATCCCGCGTCGCGTGACGCTTACTGCGGCGACGTCGCCGGGGTCCGGGTGCCGCCTTCGCAGCTCGTCGCCGCGCCCACGCCGCCTCCCGAGATCGAGATCGAGGCCTGGCGCGAGTCGCTGGCGATGCTGCGCTCGCTCGAGCCGGCTCGGCTCTGCATCACGCACTTCGGCGCGAGCGAAGACGTCGCGGGCCAGCTCGACCGGCTCGAGTTCTGGTTGGCGGAGGCCGCTGCGGAGAGCGAACCCGGGGATCGCGAGCGGTTCGCCGCCTGGCTTGCGGACCGCTTCGACGCCGAGGGCGGTGAAATCGCGAAGCGCCTCCGGCAGGCGATGCCGCCGGATCAGCTCTGGCTGGGGCTCGAGCGCTACTGGCGCAAACGCCGGGAGGCCGGGCAAGCGGCCTGAGCGCGAGCATTCACGGCACCGCACCTTTCGCCCTTGGCGCGTGTCTTTCCCTCTAGGCTCATCCGTCCATGCGACCGAAGCGCAAACCCACCCGCACGCTCGCCCTACTGCTGACCGCAGGGGCCCTCTCGCTTGCCCTGACGGCCAGCGCCGCCGCGATCGTCTACGTCTACGGGAACGGGTTCTCCTCCCGCGGCGCGTTCAAGGAGATCAAGCGCAGCGGCGGCGGCAAGAAGTGCGACAAGCGCTACCGCGAGAAGCCGAAGACGATGGGCGTCAGCGTGAAGGGCAAGCGTCTCTGCGAGTTCAGCCCGCCGGTCGTCGGCGACGCCTCGCAGCCCAACCACGTGATCTTCGCCAAGGGCCAGATCCTGCCGAGGAAGACGCCGAAGGCTCTGCGCAAGTCGGCGTATCTGGCGGTCAAGCTCCGTCTGGGCCGCGGCGACTGGTACGAGCTCGAGATCCGGCCCAAGAGCGGTCGCTACAAGCTCGACCGGAGCCCGAATTCCAATGCCGTCTCCGAGGCCGGCCGCAGCGACGCGATCCGGAAGCTGAACAAGCCGAACGCCCTCCGTCTCGAAGCCAAGGGCGCGAGGATCAGGGCGTCGGTGAACGGCGACGAACTGGTCTCGGTGGTCGATCCGAACCCCGAGGGGGTCGGCGGGCGCAAGGTCGGCTTCGGCGTCGGGAGTCGCAAGAACTCGAGCCGTCCGACGGTGGGCTCGTTCACCCGGGTTCGGGTCGGCATCGCCGAGTAGCGGAACCGCACGGCACCGACAGCGCTCCTAGGCTCTCTCCATGAGCACGGAGACGATCGACCGTCCGCGCAGCGCAGGGCCGGGCTCCGGGCTGGGAGGGAGCTGGCGCGTGATCGTGCTCAACGACAGCCACAACACGTTCGACCACGTGGCGAAGACGCTCGCCCGGGTGATCCCCGGCGTCAACCTCGATGCCGGCTACAGGTTCGCGGACAAGATCCACAACTCGGGCCAGGCGATCGTCTGGACCGGACAGCGCGGAGCCGGCCGAGCTCTACTGGGAGCAGCTGGAGCAGGCGGGGCTCACCATGGCGCCGCTCGAGAAAGGCTGACGCCTCGGCGGCCGGGGCCCGCCGAGGCGTCGGATGGTGCGGTGAGGATCAGCGCAGAGGCTGGCTGAGGAGCCGGTCGCCCGCGCCGGGGGGAGCGGGAGCCGACGGGCGCGCGGGGCGGCCTCGGTCGCGGGCGAACAGCCCGCCGAACCGGCGGCGGCGGGGCTGGCGGCCGCGGAGCTGGGCCGCCCGCAACGACAGCAGCGCGGTGAGCTCCGAGGTGCGGCTGAACGGGTCCGCGACCGTTCTGCCGCCGGCGATCGGGGCAAACGCCACGAGCGTGCCGTCGATCTCGGCGCCCAGGAGCTCGCCCTTCGGGGCGTCCGCCGAATCGAGCTGGACGAGGTTCGGCACGGCCGGAGTGTCGGCGTCGGCGAGCCTGCGGATCGTCACTTCGGTCATCTTCTGGCTCTCGGTTTGTTGCCTCATCTTTTCGCCTCCGTCTCGTGAACGATCGACAGCGGTCGTTCGTGATGCATTCATGCTCCCTCGGGAGTGGAATAAGCGCAACAGGGAGTTCTGTGACATCTGATAAGGTGCGCTTATGCTTGATGTGAAGCGGCTGCGGATCCTGCGTGAGGTCGCGGCGCGGGGCTCGTTCTCGGCCGCCGCCGACGCGCTCTACCTGTCGCAGTCAGCCGTCAGCCAGCAGGTCGCGACCCTCGAGCGGGAGGTCGGGATGAAGCTCCTGGAGCGCACCCGCGAGGGCACGTTGCCCACCGATGCGGGCCGCGTGCTGGTGGATCACGCCGATGCGGCGATCGCCCGCCTCGACGAGGCCGAGCGCGAACTCGCCGCGATCGCCGGCCTCGAGGGCGGCGAGGTGCGGATCGCGAGCTTTCCCAGCGCGAGCGCGACGCTCCTGACGATGGCCGTCTCCGAGTTCGTCGAACGCCATCCCAAGGTCCGCCTGAGCGTGACCGAAGCCGAGCCCGAGGAGTCGCTGCCGCAGCTGCGAGCCGGCGAGATCGACGTCGCCCTTACCTTCGACTACCCCGCGCGTCCCGGCGAGGAGGAGCGAGACCTCGAGCGCAGCCTGCTGCTCACCGAGTCGATGCACGTCGCGCTGCCCAGTCAGCACAAGCTCGCCCGCCGGGCGAATGTGAACATGGGCGACCTCAGCGACGAGGTCTGGCTGAGCGGCGACGCGCCGAGCTCATGCGGCGACATGCTGAAGGCTGCATGTAACAACGCGGGCTTCGACCCGCGCGTGGGTTTCGAATCCGACGACTACCACGTGCTCCAGGGGTTCGTTGCCGCCGGCCTTGGCGTGACGCTGCTGCCCGACCTCGCCCTGCCCACACTGCGCAGCGACATCGTCGTCCTGCCGACCGATCCGCCGGCCCCCGCCCGCCGGGTCTGGGCTGAGACGCGCCGCACGCGGAGCGCTGCGACCGACGCGATGGTGAGCGTCTTGGTCGAGGCCGGCGAGCGCTTCGCGAAGCAGCACGCACGGCTTCAGGTCGTGGCCTAGCCGCTACCGCTGCGGTCGAGTGCCGCCTCGGCGGCCAGCGAGTGCCACACCGAGCACGATCGGCTTGTGGTAGTAGGCCATCGCCTCCTCGCGAAGGCGCGCAATCTCGTCCGAGGCCCAGTAGGCGTCGAAGTCGTCCTTGTCCTCCCACACGGACACCTGGCGGAAGTGAAGCGGGTCGTCGATGTTCCGCGTGAGGTAGCAGGTGCTCGCGCCGGCCGCGAGGGCGCGATCGAGGGCGGGACGCCAGATCTCCAGCCACTGGTCCGCCCGGAACGGAGTGACGTGCCACTCGATGTAGTTCAGCTGCATCGCAGCGATCCTATCGGCGCCTAGGCGCCGACTTCAGCCCAGATCGCGCCGGGCCGCCTCGAGCTCCTGGCCCTCGTCCCTGTCGGTGGCGCCGACCATCGTCGTGATCTTGCCCGCGTGCCTGTTCTCGTGCATGCAGCTGGTGCGCCTCGGGGACGCCCTCGAACCCCATCGCCTTCCACAGCACGGGGCGGATCTTGCCCTCCGCCATGAGCTGGTTGGCGCGCATGCACTCGTACGCGTTCGCGAAGTGGGAGCCCGAGGATCTCCTTCTGCTTCATCCACAGGTAGCGGACGTCGAAATCGAGCGTGTAGCCCGAGGTGGCGCCACAGATCACGACCTTGCCGAACGGCTTGACCGTGAAGACGGAGGTGGGGAACGTCGCTTGGCCGACGTGCTCGAAGACGATGTCGGGCGCGTCGCCCAGGATCGACTTGACCTTCTTGGCGAACGCCCTGCTGACCCCTGAAGCGCGCCTTCTCCTCCTCAGGCGTCTCGCCGCCCTTGCGCATCATCCCGCGCGAACTCGTTGCGGTCGATGTAGTCGACGGCGCCGAGCTGACTTGACGAGCTCGCCCTTCTCGGCCGACGAGACGACGCCGACCGCGTTGGCGCCCGCCGCCTTGCAGAGCTGCGTGGCGAACACGCCGAGGCCGCCGGCCGCGCCCCAGATGAGGACGTTGTGACCGGCCTGGACCTTGCAGCGGTCCAACAGCATCCGGTAGGCGGTGAAGTACGTGAGGCCGTAGGCCGAGGAGTCGACCCACGAGAGGTTCTGCGGCTTCGGCAGCAGCTGCTGGGCCTGGACCTTCGTGAACTGGGCGAACGAGCCCCAGGTGGTCTCGTAGCCCCAGATCTTCTGGCTGGGCGCGGCCATCGGGTCGAGCCCGTGGACCTCGACGTCCTCGTACGAGGCCTGGTTGCAGTGGATGACGACCTCGTCGCCGGGCTTCCAGTTGGTGACGCCGGGGCCGACCTTCCAGACGACGCCGGAGGCGTCCGAGCCGCCGATGTGGTGGCCGTACTCCGGGTGGTCGCCGTAGCCGAACACGGAGACCGGCTTGCCGAGCGCCGCCCAGACGTTGTTGAAGTTGACGCCGGCGGCCATCACCCGCACGATCACCTCGAAGGCGGCCGGCTCGGGAACCTCGATCTCCTCGAGCTGGAAGGCGTCCTTGGGCTCGCCCTCGCGCTCGGGCCGGATCACCCACGCCGCCATCGTCTCCGGCAGCGTGCCGGGCTCCACGTCGAGCTTCGAGACCTCGGATACGTCTACAGCCACTGGTTCGGTCAACTCCTCTGGTTCGGGGGAAGGCGCGGGATGGTATCTGGCAGCTGCGTTGCACACGTCAGATTCACGTCCGCCGCCGCGACTACCTTCGAGAGTCCAGATGGAAGCCTCGGAGAAGCCACAACTACCACTCGACGGGATCGATCAGGGCGCGGTTCGCGCGATCGGCGACCGGCTCGTGATCGAGCGGCTCGAGCTCAGCGACGAGCGCGCCGCGCGCGTCGTTCGCGAGCGCGCCGAAGCGGGCCAGCCGCCCGGCGACACGATCACGAAGGCGATTGAGATCGGCGCCCGCGTCCTCGACACCGAGGAGACGGCCGTCAATGTCGACTACGTCCGCGCGGAGTTCGAGCGTCACGCCGGCGCGCTTCGCGAGCGGCTCTCGAAGGCGCTCGAGACCGGCGACCAGCAGCTGGCCGAGCGAATCGCCGAGACGTTCGACGGCGACCGCGACGGGTCGGTACAGAAGGAGATCGACAAGCTCGTCACAGAGGCCCTGGAGCAGCAGCGGACGAAGATCGCCCAGCTGTTCTCAGCCGAGGACGGGGCCAACCCGCTCACGGATTTCAAGGCCGCGGTAGTCCGCGGGTTCAAGGCGCTCGACGAGCGCCAGCAGAACGAGGGCGAGGCCAACCGCAAGCGGATCGAGGCGCTCCAGCGCCAGGTGATCGAGCTCCGCGAGCGCGAGGACGCCGACGAGCGGGTTGCCACCGAGGCCGAGCGCGGCACCGCCAAGGGCTTCACCTTCGAGGAGCGGGTGCACGAGGCCATCGAGCGGATCGCCTCTGCTCGCGGCGACAGCGCGTCGCACACGGGCGCCGAGGGCGCCGAGGGGGGCGGCAAGAAGGGCGACACGCTCGTCGAGCTCGGCGCGGCGCGAGGGCCCCTGCGCGGGTCGCATCGTCTTCGAGGCCAAGGACAAGAAGCTCTCCAAGAACGCCGCGTGGGCGGAGCTGAACGGCGGCATGGATTCGCGGGCCGCGGCGTTCGGCGTGCTCGTGGTCGCGGGCGAGGAGCGGATCCCGTCCGGCCGCGAGCAGCTGACCGAGTACGAGGGCAACAAGCTGATCGTCGCGGTCGACCGCGAGGAGCCCGACTCGCTCGTGCTCGAGGTCGCCTACCGGCTTGCCGCGGCGAGAATCCTGATGGCCCGGGACCGAGAGCTGGACGTCGACGCCGTCGCGGTGCGTGACATCACAGCCGAGGCGATCACCCTGCTGAAGCAGGCGCAGGCCGATCCGCTCGATCCTCACCGGGGATCAAGACCAGCTCGGACAAGGCCCGCGGCCGGCCTCGACGCGATGATCGCGACGTCAGGAGAAGCTCGACCGCATCGACGCGCTGGTCGGCCGATGCGGACGACGGCGTCCCGGAATAGCTAGGGCTGCAGCAGCTCGTTCTGCGAGCTCGGCGCGGTCGGGCCCGACGGTGACCAGATCGGGCCGGATGTCGAACTCGGCACCCGCGGTCGCCTCGTACTCGCCCTCCTCGAGCGTGGTTTTGATCGTGCCCGTGCCTCCCGGCGGGATCTCGTTGGTGGCGGCGGACGTGGGGCCTTCGAGCGCCAGACGTGCGGGCTCGCCGGTCTGGTTCGAGACGGTGAGCGTCACGAGGCCCGCGCCGAGCGTCCTCGGGGAGACGGTGACGCTGCGATCGTCGATCGCCGCGGTCAGCTCGACCGGGCTCGCCGGGCGCGGGTCATTCGGGAAATCGTCCTCGCCGCAGGCGCCGAGCAGGACCGCGGCGGCCACCAACAGGCCAAGCACTCCGGCGCGTACGCCGCGCGTTAGGCCAGCGGCCTCCCGAAACCACATCTCCGGGCGAAACCCTAAACGAACGGAAGCTCGACAACCGCCGCCTCGACCGTGGCGCCGTTCGCGTCGATCTCGACCGTCGAACCGGGTTCCGCCTCCTTCCGGAGGATCGCCAGCGCGATCGGGCCGTGGGCGGGGGAGAGGACCGCGGTGCCGACGGTGCCCAGTTCCCGGTTGCCGAGCCTGACCACCGCTCCGGGCTCGACGGGCCCGGAGAGGCGAAGCCCGCGCAGGTGGCGGTTCGGCTTGCCGCGATAGTGGAGTCGAGCGACGGTCTCCTGGCCGATGTAGCAGCCCTTCTCGAAGTTGACGGCGCGCTCGTTGATCCCCGCCTCCTGGGGGATCGTGGCCGTCGTCATGTCGAGGCCGAACCGCGGCCGGCCGGACTCGACACGGACGATCTCGGCGGCCGCCGAGTCCACGCTCTCCACGCCCGTGTCCGCGAGCGCCGCCTCGATCGCCTCCAGGTCGGCCCGCGCGCAGATCAGGTCGATGCCGACGTCGGTTGCCACGGCGCGCGCGGTGGCGCCGCCGATCGCGATCTCGCGATGCGCGTGCTCGGGCGTCAGGGGCCCGACTCCGGCGGCAGTCGCGGAAGCCGGCCCGATCACCGAGACGACCGTGTGGCTTTCGGCGAGGTTCTCGAATTCCACGTCGCGGCCGACGCGATACATCCCGAGGTGGACGCCGAGCGCCTCGCGCCCGGTCTCCTCGCAGTCGACCAGCAGCTCGTCGTCGGCGATGCGCAGCACGCGCAGGTCGGCCTGCATGTGGGCCTTGCGGTCCAGCAGCGCCGCGTAGCACCCGCGGCCGGGCTCGACCGACTCGACGTCGTTCGTGACCTGGTCGTGGAGGTAGGAGGCGGCGTCCGGGCCACGACATGCCAGTAGACGGCGCTCGCCGCGCTCGAGCATGCCCGCCTCCTCGCGGAGCGCGCGGTACTGGCCGTCGAGCTCGACCGTGGTCACGCCTCGAATTCTAGGCAGCGCTTGACGTCGTGCTTTTTGATGTGTCAAAATCTCTGTTGTGGAAGACCGAAAGACCAAGGCCGAGATCGCGAGGCCTCGCAGCCCGACGCCGACGAGCGCGCGCTCCGGCTGAGCCGCCGGCGCCTGCTCGGCGGCGCCCTCGCGGCGGGTCCCGCCCTGGCGGCGCTGCACGAGGTCGTCCCGCACCAGGGGATCCACGATGCGCTCGGCGGCAACCAGCACCCCGATGCGGTTGCGGCCGCCGCCGGCCACACCGCGCACGGCGGCATCCCGGTACACGCGAACGGACTCGGCACCGCCGGCCCGACCTTCCGCGGGGGCCTGAACGTCGATCACGACGGGAACGGGTTCAACCCGACCGAGATCCTGCGCGACTTCGACTACGGCAAGACGAGGCGCCTGGCCAGCGGCCGGACCCTCCGCGAGTGGACGCTCGTCGCGGCCGACAAGGAGATCGAGATCGCCCCCGGGGTCAAGTTCCCGGCCTGGACCTACGACGGCCGGATCCCGGGGCCTTCCTTGCGCTGCCGCGAGGGCGACACCTTGAGGATCCGCTTCGTGAACGGGTCCCAGCACCCGCACACCGTGCACTTCCACGGGTTGCATCCGTCGGCGATGGACGGGGTTCCCGGCCAGGGCGCCGGGATCATCGAATCCGGGCAAGTCGACCGTGTACGAGTTCGACGCGGAGCCGTTCGGCCTCCACCTCTACCACTGCCACGTCGCGCCGCTTGCCGAGCACATCGCACGCGGCATGTACGGGACCTTCATCGTCGATCCCAAGCAGGGCCGGCCGGACGCGGACGAGATGGTGATGGTGCAGCACGGCTACAACACCACCTTCGACGCGGAGGGGAACCAGTTCTACGCCGTCAACGGGATCCCGTTCCACTACATGGCGGAGCCGATCGAGATCACCCGGGACGAGCCGGTCCGCATCTATCTCGTGAACGCGCTCGAGTACGACCCGATCAACTCGTTCCACATCCACGGGAACTTCTTCGACTACTACCCGACCGGCACCAGGCTCGAGCCGACGGAGTTCACCGACACGGTCATCCAGGGGCAGGCTCAGCGCGGGATCCTCGAGATGACGTTCCCGCACCCCGGCCCGTTCATGTTCCACGCCCACAAGACCGAGTTCGCCGAGCTGGGGTGGATGGGCTTTTTCGATGTGAGCTGATGGAGGCGCGCGGCGAGACACTCGAGCGCGGCCCCCTGTCGGGAATCCCGACCTGGGTCCTGGGCGCCGGCGTCGCGGCGCTGATCGCGGCCGTTTTGGTCGTACTCGCGATCGCCGGCGGCGACAGCCTCCCGGACCGCCGCGGCCCGCCGGTCGAGGAGCTCGCGGTCGAGCGCACCCAGCTCGAGCCCAACCGGATCGAGCTGACGCTGCGCAACACGGGGCCCGACGAGGTGACGGTCGCGCAGGCGTTCGTGAACGACGCGTTCGTCGACTTCACCGGCGTCGACGAGCCGATCGGCCGCCTCGGCTCCGGCACGATCTCGCTGACGTACCCCTGGCAGGAGGGTCAGCCGTACATCGTCTCGCTGGTCACCTCGACGGGCGTGGTGATCGAGCACGAGGTCGCCGCCGCGGTGGAGACGCCCAAAGCCGACGGCGATCTGTTCGCCCTGATGGCGCTGCTGGGCACCTACGTGGGGATCATCCCGGTGGTCCTCGGGATGATGCTGCTGCCGGCGATGCGCCGGTTCAAGCCGGACTGGATCCGAGTGCTGATGGCGATCACGGTCGGACTCCTCGCGTTCCTTGCCGTGGATGCGACGCTGGAGGGCATCGACCTGGCGAACGAGTCCGGCGGCGCATTCGGCGGCGTCGAGCTGCTGGTGCTGGGCGCGGGCCTGGCGTACCTGGTGCTGACGGCGGTCGACCGCCACCTCCGGGCCCGCGGCGAGCGCGCGGGCGACGAGGGCGGGGGCGCACGCCGCATGGCGCTGATGATCGCGCTTGGCATCGGCCTCCACAACCTCGGTGAGGGCCTTGCGATCGGCTCCGCCTACGCGATCGGCGAGCTGGCGCTCGGCGCGTTCCTGGTCGTCGGATTCGCGATCCACAACACCACCGAGGGCTTCGCGATCGTCGTCCCGCTCACCCGGTCGAACCCGTCGGTTCGGCGCCTCCTGCTGTTGGGGTTGATCGCCGGCGCCCCCGCGATCCTCGGCGGCATCATCGGCGCCTCCGTTACCAATCCCGAGCTCTCGGCGCTGCTGCTCGGCGTCGGAGTCGGCGCCGTCGTCCAGGTGATCGTGCAGATCGCGCCCGCGATGCGCGACCGCGCCGGGCGTCTGCTCGACACGGCGACGGCGACCGGCGTTGCGGTTGGCGTCGTGGCGTTCTATTTGACCGGCCTCTTGATCAGCGTGTGATCTGATGAGCGACGCAAGGCGAGAAACCAACTTTGCCCCCCCGGCAGGGGTGGGTGTCTGATGGCGCACTCCGGATTCAGACGACCCGACGCGCCCAACACCGAGGCGGTCGAGGACTACGCAAAGGCTCTCCATGCGCTGGCGAAGCGCAGCGACGGGGCGGTCTCGACGTCGGCGCTCGCCGAGCGGCTCGGCGTCTCGCCGGGCTCGGTCACGGCGATGCTGAAGCGCATGCAGGAGATGGGCCTCGTCGAGCACGAGCGCTACCGGGGCGCGCTCCTCACCGAGGAGGGCGAGCGGGTGGCACTCGAGGTGATCCGCCACCACCGGCTGCTCGAGTCGTACCTGACCGATGTGCTGGGCATGCCGTGGGACCGCGTGCACGACGAGGCCGAGGTACTCGAGCACTACATCTCCGAGGAGCTCGAGGAGCGGATCGCCGAGGCGCTCGGCGACCCGGGGCACGATCCGCACGGCGACCCGATCCCGGACCGCGAGCTGGCACTCAAGAGCGAGCCCGGCGTGCCGCTCGCCGAGCTGGAGCCCGGCGGCAGGGGTACGCTGGCGCGGGTCTCGGACTCCGACCCGGAGATGCTCCGCTTCCTCGCCGAGCGCGGGATCCGGCCCGGCTCGATGGTGACGGTCGCTGAGCGCGAGCCGTTCGGCGGGTCCGTTTCGATCGAGGTCGACGGCCGGCCGCACGCGATCGGCGCCGAGCTCGCGCACCGGATGGTGATCGCCGCGGGGTAGGCTCCCAGGCGTGCTTGCCGACCAGTTCCAGGAGATCCTCGACTCACTTCCCGACGACTGGACCGACCTGACGCTCGACATGCGCTTGCTCGACGAGGAGCGCTACATCGACGCCTCGGTGATCCTCTCGCAGATCAACGCTCAGCCCTACTCGAAGGCCGACTGGCACTGGCGGCTGATCGTCGCCAACAAGTTCGGGCACGCCGCCGCCGCCCCGACGGTGAAGGGCACCCTGGCCCTCCTCGACCAGGAGGACATCCAGGCCGAGCTGATCCTGCGCGACTTCCGCGAGGGCCGCGCCGAGGTCCACCAGATGTGGGGCCGGCCGGAATCCGTGCGCAAGCAGTTCCGGGCGAGCCGCCGGCTCTAACCACGCCGAGCGTCGCGCAGTGCCCGCCCGGCGCCACACCGGGGGCTCCGGGCCGTGCTATCGCGCGAACGCGCGCCAGTTCGCGATTCGGGACGGGTCGATAACGCCCGGGGCGGCGCCCGCCGTGAACGCCTCCGCTGCCGAAAGAGCCCTCATCTGCGCCTCCTGCACTTCGGCCTCGAGGCCGGGCTCGGCCGACAGCAACGCATCGAGGGCAGCCTCCGGGTTGTCGCTAGCCAGCGCGTAGCCGCGTTCCACGCCGTCGCGCAGAGCGTTCACCAGCCCCGGGTCCGAGTCCACGAGCTCCCTCGGCGCGACCACGATCAGCTCGGGGAATGGCTCGCCGGTCACCTCGCCGACCCGGAACTCGCGGGTCGGGACGCCGAGCTCGCGGAGCGCGACCCCCTCGGCGTTCCAGAACGCGGTCGCCGCGTCCACCCGGCCGGCTGAGAGCGCAGCGACCGCGTCGAAGCCGATCGTGGTGCGGTCGACCTCGGCGGGGTCGCCTCCGTCGGCTGCGACGACCCGGTCCAGCACGGCGTCGTCGGACGGGAGACCCGTGACTCCCACTGTGAGGCCCTGGAGATCGCTCGGTCGGCGCACCGCGTCACGCTCGCCGGCGATCACCGCCGCGAGCGGGACCTGCACCAGCGCCGCCACGGGCAGCAGGTCGAGGCCGCGCTCGCGGGCGATCCCCCAGTCGTTGATATCCAGCACCGCGAACTCGGTGCGGCCGGCCTCCAGGAGCTTCGGCGCGTCGGTCGACTCGCCGGGGGTGCGGATCTCGAGCTCCAGGCCCTCGTCCGCGAACCACCCGCGGTCGATCGCGGCGTACAGGCCCGCGTGAACCGCGTTCGGCGAGAAGTCGAGCACCAGGGTCGCCTCGCCTGAGGCGCCCGGTTCAGCACCGTCGTCGCCGCAGCCTGCGAGGGCCGCCGCCACGACGGCCGCCAGCAGCGCAACGACCCTCATGTTGCGCCGAGGGTAGCGGCGCGGCACGCGCGGGGAGTGCGCGTCTATACACTGCCGCGGCGCCGGTCCGTGCGACGGTCCGTCGCGAGTACACGCTTAGTCCATCAGGAGGTAGAAGAAGTGCAGGATCGAGGTCTGGCCGCCTACATCGCGGAGCTGCTGGGAACGCTGTTCCTGGTCTTCGTAATCGGCACCGTCGTCACGCTGTTCGTGGCCAGCTCGCCCGAGGCGCAGACCGGGTCCGACTTCGCCGTCGTCGGCCTCGTCCACGCCTTCATGCTGTTCGGGCTGATCATGGCCTTCGGCGCCGTATCCGGCGGCCACTTCAACCCCGCGATCACGCTCGCGGCGGCGGTCCAGCGCAAGATCGACTGGGTCGACGCCGTCGTCTACATGCTCGCCCAGCTCTCGGGCGCCGTGCTCGGCGCGCTCCTGGTCAAGGGTCTCCTGCTCGACGAGGGCCGCGCGCTCGGCTACGGCAACGCCGAAATCAGCGACCTCCTCGCGAACGACTTCTCCGGCTTCGTGGTCGAGGGCCTGGGAACGTTCCTCTTGGTCCTCGTGGTCCTCGCCGTGGCGATGAACCCGCGGGCGCGCCAGGAATGGGCTCCTTACGCGATCGGTACCACCCTGGGCTTCCTGGTGATGATCTTCGGACCGCTCACCGGCGGCTCGTTCAACCCGGCGCGCTGGTTCGGCCCGGCGTTGATCGGCGACGGGCTCGAGGCCTCGGACCTGTTCCCGTACGTGCTCGGCCCGATCGTGGGCGCGGTGCTCGCGGTCGGTATCTACCGCTTCATCATCGCCGGGCCGCAATTCGCGGAAGGCTCGGAGCCGCCGACCTCGGATGCCCGTGCCGTGGGCCAGGCGGTCAAGGACGCCGAGGTCCGCGCGCGCAACGAGTGATCTAGCCTGGGCCCGTGCGCCGGGTCACATTTTCGCGCAACTACACGCTCTCGCTCTCGCGAACGTGCCGGTGCGTCTGCAAGTACTGCTCGTTCGCGACGCGCAAGGCGCACCTCTACTCGCCCGACGAGGTCGAGGAGCGACTCGAGCAGGCGCTGAGACGGAACGCCAAGGAGCTGCTCGTCCTGACCGGCGAGCGGCCCGAGGTGAACGCCGAGGTGGCGCAGCGGTTGCGCCACTACGGCCATGAGGACTTCATCTCTTACGTGGCCTGGGCCTGCGAGCGCGCGCTCGAGCGCGGCCTCCTGCCGCACACGAACCTGGGAGCCCTGTCCCGCGACGACCTGGCCCGCCTGCGCGAGGTGACCGCCTCGCAGGGGTTGATGCTGGAGTCGATCTCCGAGCGCCTGATGCAGACCGTCCACGCCGGCTCGCCCTCGAAGCACCCTGACGTCCGGATGGCGACGATCGACGCCGCCGGCGAGCTGCGGATCCCGTTCACGTCCGGGATCCTGGTCGGCATCGGCGAGACCGAACAGGAGCGCGTCGCCTCGCTCGAGGCGCTCGCTGCGTCGCACGAGCGCCACGGCCATCTCCAGGAAGTCATCCTGCAGAACTACGTGGCGCATCCTCGCTATTACGGGCGGGAAGTTGCTGAGATCGCTGATGAGGCAGCAAAGAAGCGCTGGAGTCGCCAGTCGCCAGACCGACGACTGAAGACTGACGACTCGGAAGCGAAGCTTCCGCCCTGGGCCACCCGCATCACGCTCGATGACATGAAGCGACTCGTCGCCGAGACGCGCCGCCTCATGCCCGACGTCGGGATCCAGATCCCACCGAACCTGGCGGACTGGTGGGACGAGCTGGTGGCCGCGGGCGCCACCGACCTCGGTGGCCTCTCCGCCAATGGGGACCACATCTCGCCCGAGCACGCGTTCCCGAGCCCGCACGAGGTCCGCAAGCGCCTCAAGCCCCAGGGGTACGCCCTGACCGAGCGGCTCTGTGCCTATCCGCAGTACCTGGAGCCGGAATGGATGGAGCAGGGCGTCCTCGACGCCGTGAAGCTCAAGTACTGGAGCTTCATCCCCCGGAAGGGGTCCGGGCGGCGCACCGAGCGGACGATCGACCCCGACCTGGCACCCGCGGCGATCGAGAAGGGAGTGCGCGGCGACGCGCTCTCCGAGGACGAGCTGACAGCGCTGTTCGCCGAGACGCGGCCGGACGTGATCGAGGCGATGCGCGCCGGCGCCGACCGGCTCCGGGAGGAGCTCGCGGGCGACGTCACCACGTTCGTGGTCAACCGTAACGTCAACTTCACGAACATCTGCACCGTCGGCTGCGCGTTCTGTGGGTTCGGCCAGGGTCGTCGCTCGCCGGACGCGTACCACGCCACCGAGGACGATTTCCAGGCAAGGATCGCCGGGGCGGTTGAGTTCGGCGCGACCGAGATCTGCATGCAGGGCGGGATCCACCCGGACTACGAGCTCGAGCATTACGGGCGCTGGCTGCGGCTCGCCAAGGAGGTCGCTCCAGAGCTCCATCTGCACGCGTACTCGCCGATGGAGGTCCACTTCATGTGCGAGCGCTCGGGCCGGTCACCGGCCCAGGTCTTCGACTATCTGCTCGAGTGCGGGCTCGGGTCGACACCGGGCACCGCCGCCGAGGTCCTGCACGACGGCGTTCGCGCACGGATTTCGCCCAACAAGCTCCCCGCGGCGCGGTGGGTGGAGATCATCGAGGCCTGTCACGCGTCCGGGCTGCGCTCGACCTCAACGGTGATGTTCGGCCACATCGAGGAGCCCTGGGAGCTCGCTCGCCACATGCAGGTGATCCGCGAGCTCCAGGAGCGGACCGGAGGCATCACCGAGTTCGTCCCGCTCAGCTTCATCCCGTTCCACACGATGCTCGGCCGCACGCACGGGATCGAGGAGATCTCGCGGGAGGAGAACCTGAAGCACACCGCGGCCTTCCGCCTGGCGCTCGGACGGACCGTGAGAAACCTCCAGGCCAGCTGGGTGAAGATGGGCATCGACGCGGCCACCGAGAGCCTGCGCTGGGGCGTGAACGACCTCGGCGGGACGCTGATGGAGGAGAACATCTCGCGAATGGCCGGCTCTCAGCACGGAGTGCGGCTCGAGCCCGATGACCTGATCGCAGCTGCGCGGGCGGCCGGACGCACGCCGGCGCAACGAACGACCCTCTACGACATCGTCGAGACCTACTAGGCCCGGCGCGAATTAGTGGTGCGGCTGCTTGCCCTCGTTGTCGCGGAGGCGCTCGCCCACCGCCGCGAGGACCTTCAGCGCGACCCCGGGGATGTCCTCGAGGAGCGTCCAGAACTCGCGCGATCCGAGCACGACCAGCTTCATGTCGGTTTCGGCCGTGACCGTTGCCGAGCGCGGGGCGGCGTGGAGCAGCGCCATCTCGCCGAAGACCTCACCGGGTCCCATGCTCCTGCCCTTCTTCCCGCGGACGGTCGCCTTCGCACGGCCGTCCTCGATCACGAATGCCTCGTGACCGACGTCACCCTGCTTCATCAGCACCGTTCCCTGCGAGATCTCGACCTCGTTGGATAGCGCCGCGATCCGCGCGAGGTCGCGCTTGCTGCAGCCCGAGAACAGCTGCACCTGAGCGAGCCGCTTGACCTTGGGGTCCCCTCCACGCGCCATGCGCGCAGTATCCCATTCCGGGCCGCTGATGCGAGGATTTCCTCGATGCGCGCGATGGTCATGGAGAAAGCCGGGCGACAGCTCGAGCCGAGCGAGGTCCCGGACCCCGAACCGCGGGCAGGGGAAGTCCTGGTCCGCGTCCGCTCGTGCGGCGTGTGCCGAACGGACCTGCACATCGTCGACGGCGAATTGGCCGAGCCGAAGCTGCCGCTCGTGCCCGGGCACCAGATCGTCGGCGAGGTCGCCGCTCCCGGGGGTGCCCGCTTCGAGCCGGGCGATCGGGTCGGGATCCCCTGGCTGGGGTGGACCTGCGGCGAGTGCCGGTATTGCCTCTCCGGACGCGAGAATCTCTGCCTGCGCGCTGAGTTCACCGGCTATACGCGCGACGGCGGCTACGCGGAACGCGCGGTCGCCGACGAGCGGTTCTGCTTTCCGCTCCTGGGGGACACCGACGATCCGCACATGGCGCCGCTCCTGTGTGCCGGGCTGATCGGTTATCGCGCGCTCCGGTTCTGCGGCGACGCCGAGCGGCTGGGGCTCTACGGATTCGGCGGCTCGGCCCACATCATCTGCCAGGTCGCCGTGCACCAGGGGCGGAGGGTCTTCGCGGTCACGAGGGGCGGGGAGGAGGCCGGTGCGTTTGCGCGGGGCCTGGGGGCCGAATGGGCCGGCGCCGCCGACTCGCTCCCGGAGGAGCTCGACGCCGCGATCGTGTTCGCGCCCGTGGGTGGGCTGGTGGTCGAGGCCCTTCGCGCGCTCGCACCCGGCGGCGTCGTCGTGTGCGCGGGGATCCACATGAGCGATATCCCCTCGTTTCCCTACGAGCTTCTCTGGCGCGAGCGGGCGATCCGCTCGGTGGCCAACCTCACCAGGGCCGACGGCGACGAGCTCCTCGCCGTAGCGGCCGACACCGGAGTACGGACGGCGGTGATTGAGTACCCGCTCGCCGAGGCGAACACGGCGCTCGATGATCTCCGTGCTGGGCGGGTCGAGGGCGCCGCCGTGCTCGTCCTCTAGCGAAACAGGTCCGCATCCGCCGCCCGGCGGAGCGCGGCTGCTCCGGGGCCGTCGTCCGCCGTGACGTGGCGCCCGAGCCCGGCGACGATCGCGGCGGGCTCGCTCGACGCCTTGTCGCGAGCGAGGCTGGCGGCGGCAGCGACCTCATCGGCGATCGCAATCTGCGTCGCGGCGAGTTCGCGGCCTGAACGGTCGCGGCGCCCGCGCCAGTCGTCCAGCGGCGCAAGCCCGGCGCACCCGATCGCGACGTCCGTCTGCCCCACCCGCCAGGGACGTCCGAACGAGTCCGCGACCACGACCGCGGGTCGCCGCCCGGAGGCCTTGCGGATCTCCGCCCGAAGGCTCCGGGCGGAGGCGTCGGGATCGACCGGCAGCAGCACCACGACGTCCTCGTCCGGCGCGTTCGACGAGTCGATTCCGGCGTTCGCGCAGATCAGCCCGGACGTCGTCTCGACGATCAGGACACCACCCTCCGCCCGGATGACCGCGGCGGTTTCGCCGAGGATCAGCTCCACGAGCCGGGGGTCCTTGTCGAGCTCCACCGCCAGTCCGGCGGCCCGCTCCCCCGGGGTGACGGATGCCAGAGCGCGGACGCGCCCCTCGGCCTTGGAGACGACCTTCTGCGACACGACCAGGACCTCGTCGTCCCGGGGCTCGGCCGCCTGCGCCAGCATGGTCCCCAGCGGGACTCCCGGCTCGATCTCCGGCAGACCCTGGACCGGGCGAACGGAGATCACAGCTCGGCCAGTACGCCCGCGGTGGCGGGTGCGGCCTCAGGCTCCCGCGCGAGGCGCTCGCGGAGCAGGTCGAGGTCGGCGGGGGTGTCGAGGTCGAGCGCGAGGGACGAAAGGTCTTCGCGGACCGCGCTCCACCCGGCGCGCCCCGCGCGGTCGAGGTGCCGCTCGCAGCTGCCCGGACCGAACGCCGGCCCGATCGCGTCCGGCGGCGCCATCAGCAGACCGTTCGTGCCGGTCCCGTGTCGATCAGGCACGACCGCCACGCGGCCGGTCTCCATACCGGCGAGCGCAACATCGACCTCGCTCGGGTCCAGCAACGGGCAGTCACCGGGAAGCAGCGCGACGCACTCGGCGCCAAGCGCCTTCGCACGGACGATGCCCAGGGTCGCCGCCTCGGAGTGACCCGGATCGCGTGGGTCCTGCAGCACCTCGACCGCCGTACCCATCCGCTTCGCAGCCTCCATCGCCAGCTTCTCCGCCCGGCCCTCGGCGGTGACGATGACCACGCGCTCGATCGCGTCGGAACGCTCTATCGCTGCCATCACGTCCGTGAGCATCGCGCGCAGTAGCGCGGCGCGCTCCGGCGGACCGATCACGTCGCCCAGCAGCCGCGTCTTCGCCCGCGCGAAGCGCTTGACCGGGAGGATGGCCGTGGCGTTCAACCGGGTTCCCTACTTGTGGCCACCATCAGGGCGCCAGCTCCGAGGCGAAGGCCAGCACGCGCTCGGCCAGCGCGCGACGGCCGTCGGCGCCGTCCATCAGCGTGGGGCATGAGAGGCAACGGACGTCATCGGGCGCGGGATCGGGATCGCCCTGGTCGACGACGATGCCATCGAGCAGCCCGAGGTAGAGGGAGGCGACGCCCGCGGCGCTCGAGGGGCGGCCGATGGCCGCCATGAACGCCTCGGTGGGTCCCTTGATCGCGCGTCCTGCGACGAACGGGCTGACCGCCACGACGGGTGCGGGCGCGTCGGCGATCGCGTCGCGGATCCCGGGGATCGCGAGGATCGGTCCGATCGAGATCACCGGGTTCGACGGACCGATGACGATCAGGTCCGCACCCGCGAGGGCGGCGCCCACCTCATCGGTCGGCTTGGCGTCCGCGAGGCCGTCGACCTCGATGGCCTCGATCGGCGCGGCGCCCTCGTCGAGGATCAGGAACTCCTGGAGACCGCGCCAGCCCGCGGGGGTCCTGACCCGGGTGCGGACGCGCTCCTCGCACATCGGGAGCACCGACGCCGCGACGCCGAGCCCGCGTGCGATCTGCGCCTGGGCGGCGGTCAGGCTCCCGCCCTCGGCGATGAAGTGCGTGCGGTACAGGCACACAGCGAGGTCGCGGTCGGAGAGGCTGAACCAATCGGGGGCACCAAGCTCCACCAGCCGCTCGTGGACCGTGAACTCGTCGTCCTTGATACCCCAGCCGCGCTTCTCGTCGATCTGCCCCGCGAGCCAGTAGGTGCAGAGGTCGGGATCCGGCGAGACGAGCAGGCCGTGGACCTCGAAGTCGTCGGCGGTGTTGGCGACCACGGTCAGATCGTCGCCGACGAGGTCCTGCATCCCGGCGGCGAGCTTCGCGCCGCCGGTACCGCCCGCCAGCAGGGCGACATTCATGCCGCCTCGACGACAGCGGGGCTCGTCGTCGGCCTTGGGCCTCCGCCTCGCAAGTCACTCCCAGTGGTCGGCGTCCGGGAGGCCGGTGATCCGGATGCCGGCATGGACCTTGTACCGGACGTTGATGGCGATCAGCAGGGGCGTGAGCTGCTCGACGAAGCGCGCGGCCTCCAGCGGGCCGGCGTTCACCGCGCGGAGGCCAGGGATCGCCTCGACGAGCGCGGCGACCTTGGCCTTGTCGGCCTTCCGCTCCCCGCAGATGAGCACGTCCTCGTCCATCTCGAGCTCGCGGTCCGAGAGCTCGGGGGCGCCGACGGTATGGAACGCGGCGACCACGGTCACTCCCTCGGGGACCATCTCCTGCGCCTGCTGCGCGGCCGACCCCTGCCAGACGCCCAGCGTCCTCGTGGCCTTGCCCGACACGGCTGCGGCCAGCGGCACCGTGCAGTCCACGAGGAGCTGCCCGGGCTCGAGGGCGTCCTTCAAGTTCGTCAGGTTCTCGGACTGGGCGCGGAACGGCACCGCTAGGACCACCACCGGCCCCTGCTTTGCCGCATCCTCGTTGGTGAGCCCCTCGACCTCGGCGTCGGGCACCGCGGCGCTGATGCGGTCGGCGGCCTGCTGGGCTCGGTCGGCATCGCGGGAGCCGATGACGACGGGGCGCCCGGCGAGCGCCCAGCGGAACGCGAGCCCCCAGCCCAGGGCGCCGGTGCCACCGATGATCGGAATCGCCGAGCCAGCCATCGGCCGGGCAGTCTAGAGGCGGCGCGCGGATATCCTGGCCCGCGCATGCGGCTCGAGGGCAGAAGGGCGCTCGTCACCGGCGGCGCCGGCGGGATCGGTGCCGCGACCGCCCGCCGCTTGGCGGCCGAGGGCGCGGACGTGGTGATCGGCGACGTGAACGAGGATGGCGCGGCCTCCGTCGCCGGCGAGATCTCCGCGGCCGCCGCCCGGCTCGACGTCACGGATCCGGCCTCGGCGAATGCACTCGCGGCGGAGCGCGGGCCGTTCGCGATCCTCGTCAACAACGCCGGGACGGACGAGTTCGGGTTCTTCGCCGACACCGACCCCGGCGTCTGGGAGCGGGTGATCGCGATCAACCTGATGGGCGTCCTGGCCTGCACCCACGCGGTGCTGCCCGGCATGCAGGAGGCCGGCTACGGGCGGATCGTGAACGTCTCCTCGGAGGCCGGCCGGATCGGGTCGAAGGGCTCGGTCGCATACTCCTCCGCCAAGGGCGGCGTGCTCGGCTTCACCAAGGCGATGGCGCGCGAGGGCGCCCGGTTCGGGATCACCGTGAACGCCATCTGCCCGGGCCCGATCGAGACACCGCTCTTGATGGGCGCGCTCGAGTTCGGCGAGATCGGCGAGAAGGTGATCGAGACGATGAAGGCCGGCACGCAGCTCCGGCGCCTGGGAACGCCCGACGAGGTCGCGGCGGCGATCGCGTTCCTTGCGTCCGACGACGCCTCCTACGTCACGGGCGAGACGCTTGGCGTCTCCGGCGGGATGGGGATGTGTTGATCCGAGGTCTCCCATGATCGAGCCGGGCGCCGAGCGGAAGGACACGTTCGCGGTCGACGATCGCCTGCTCACCGATGTCGGCGGGACGATCGGGTCGAGCGTGCTCTCGACCCCGGGGATGATCGCGATGATGGAACGCAACTCGGCGATCCTGGCCATGGAGCAGCTGCCCGAGGGGACCGCGAGTGTGGGCTTCGAGGTTTGTGTCAAGCACGTCGCGGCGGCACTGGAGGGGACCGAGTGCATCGTGCGCTCGACGTTGCGCGAGGTGGTCGACGGGCGCAAGCTGCGGTTCGAGGTTGAGGTGACCGACCGCGAGCGCACGATCGGCATCGGCACGCACGAGCGCCGCGTCATCCAGGTCGGTCAGCTCGGCGAATGACGGACCTCCCGAAGAGTGTCCGGTTGCGCGAGGTCGGCCCCCGGGACGGCTTCCAGAACGAGCCCGAGACGATCCCGACGGACGAGAAGGTCCGCCTGATCGCGATGCTCGGCGCCGCCGGGTACCGGCGGATCGAGCTGACCTCGTTCGTGCGGGCCGACGTGATCCCGCAGCTCGCCGACGCCGACGAGGTCCTCGACCGCTACTCAAAGCTCGACGGAGTCGCCTACTCGGTGCTGATCCCGAACGAAAAGGGGCTCGAGAACGCGTTGGCCCGGCGCGACCGGTTCGACGAGGTGAACCTGTTCCTCTCCGCGTCCGAGACCCACAATCAGAAGAACGTGAACCGCTCCATCGAGGAGTCCCTGAGCGGCTTGGAGCGGGTGATCGAGCACGCGCAGGCCGAAGGGCTGCGCTGCGAGGGCGTGATCTCGGTCTCGTTCGGCTGTCCATACGAGGGCGAGGTGCCGCGGGAGCGGGTCTTCGGGATCGCCGAGCGCTTGGCGACCGCCGGCTGCGAGGAGATCGCGTTCGGGGACACGACCGGAATGGCCAACCCGCGCCAGGTCGCGGAATTCTTCGCCGCCGCGCGCGAGCGGCTGCCCGGCCCAGGGCTGACCGCGCACTTCCACAACACCCGCGGCCAGGGGCTGGCGAACGTGCTGGCCGCTCTGGAACAGGGCGTCGACTCGTTCGAGGCGGCCTTCGGCGAGCTGGGCGGCTGCCCGGTCCCGCCGGGGGCCACGGGCAACATCTCGTCGGAGGACCTGGTCTCGATGCTCGACGAGATGGGCATCGCCACCGGCATCGACCTGCCGAAGCTGATCGCGGCCTCGCGCGCGGTCCAGAAGATTCTCGGACGTCCGCTCGGGGCACACGTCTTGAAGGCCGGTCCGGTGGACTGGCGCAACTGAGACCCATGAGCAAGGAGGAGCGATGACGAACCGCAGTGCGACCGCGAAGTGGCAGGGATCCCTACAGGATGGCGGCGGCACCGTCGCCCTCGGAACCGGCGCGATCGAGGCGCCGATCTCGTTCTCGTCGCGGTTCGAGGAGGGGGAGGGGACGAACCCCGACCAGCTGCTCGCCGGCGCCCTCGCCGGTTGCTTCACGATGGCGTTCTCTTTCGTCCTGACCGAGGCGGGAACCCCGCCCGACTCGCTCGAGACCCACGCGGACGTGACCCTGCGTCAGGGCGATGACGGCCTCACCATCACGCGGATCGAGGTCGCGGTGCGCGGGCGGGTCCCAGGGATCGACCAGGACCGATTCGCCGAGCACGCGAGCGTCGCCAAGTCCGGGTGCGCGGTGTCGAAGGCCCTGGGCGCGGTCGAGGAGATCGCCCTCGACGCCACGCTCGAGAATTGACCGGATGAGAAGCGACGCCTTCCGGGAGGCCGCGGAGTCCAAGGACGGGGGCCGACTGAACCAGATCCTCGCCGAGGACGTCCGGTTCCTCTCCCCTGTGGTCTTTCGCCCGTACGAGGGCCGGGACCTCGTGGGGACGATCCTCGTGGAGGGCGCGATGCGCGTGTTCGAGGACCTCCGCTACCGCCACCAGCTCGAGGACGGCGACGCTGCCACCCTGGTCTTCACGGCGCACGTAGGCGACCGCGACCTCGAGGGCCTGGACCTCCTGCGATTCAACGGCGCGGGGCTCGTTCAGGAGCTCACGGTCATGGTCCGCCCGATGAGCGGGCTCAACGCGCTCGCCGCGGCGATGGCCGCGCGGTTCGAGGCGCTCGGGATCACACCGCCGCGTGGCTGACCCAATAGGCTCCCGCGCTTTGCCAGAGCCCGAAGAGGAGTGAGCGAGTGGAGATCAGCAAGGTAGGAGTTGTGGGCTGCGGCCTGATGGGCCACGGGATCACCCAGGTCTGCGCGCAGGCCGGGTGGGACGTGGTCGTCCGCGAGGTCTCGCAGGAGCGGCTCGATGCCGGCATCGGCAAGATCGAGAAGCAGCTCGCGAAGGCGGTCGAGCGGGGCAAGCTCGAGCAGGCCGATGCCGACGCCGTCCGCGCCCGGATCGTGGCGACGACCGACTACGCCGACCTCGCCGACTGCGACCTGGTGATCGAGGCGATCACCGAGGACCTGGACGCCAAGCTCGAGATGTGGCGCGATGTCGACGCGGTCGTGAAGCCCGAGGCGCACTTCGCCACCAACACCTCGTCGCTCTCGGTGGCCGAGCAGGCGGCCGGCACATCCCGTCCCGAGCGCTTTCTCGGCCTGCATTTCTTCAATCCGGTCCAGGTCATGCCGCTACTGGAGGTCGTGAAGGCGGAGGGCACGGAGGAGAGCGCGGCGGATCTGGGCTTCGAGCTCGGGGGCGCGCTTGGCAAGAAGACCATCGCCGCGGGCGACAACCGCGGTTTCATCGTCAACCGGCTCCTGGTCCCGTTCATGCTCGACGGCATCAACGCCTATGAACAGGGCGTCGGGTCGATCGAAGACATCGACGCGGGGATGATGGCGGGGGCCAACCATCCGATGGGCCCAATCGCGCTGTCCGACTTCGTGGGTCTCGACACGCTTGCCTCGATCGCCGCCGTGATGCGCGACGCGTACGGCGAGGAGCGCTTCGCCGCCCCGGCGACGCTGACGAAGTTGGTCGAAGCGGGGCATTACGGGCGTAAGAGCGGGCGCGGGTACTACGACTACTCGGGAGAGAAGCCGGTCGCGATCGATCCGGAGTGAGCGGAGCGCCCATCGGGTAGCGGGGTACGATCCCGTCGTTCGCGACGGGCTCCCATCCACGGACCGGAGGTATTGATGGACCAGGTGCAGGGCAGCGACAGCCTGAGCGGCGCAGAGCTTCGCCAGGCTCGATTCCCGCAGTCACGTCGCGGGTACGACCCGGAGTCGGTGCATGCCTTCCTCGACCGCGTGGCCGACTGGGTCGAGTCCCGCGCCGGCGGTGCCAACGCGGATCCGGGAGTGACCAGCGAGCTCGAGAAGGTCGGCGAGCGCACCGCCGGCATCCTCACCGCGGCGGAAGAGGCGGCCGCAAAGCTGCGCACCGAGGCCAAGGATTTCGCGGACGAGCTCCGGCAGAACGCGGAGGACGAGACCCGCAAGGTGAAGCTGAACGCGAGCCAGAAGGCGGACGAGCTGATCTCGGAGGCGGAGTCGAAGGCCGAGAGCATCATCGACGAGGCGATCGCACGCCGTCGTCGGCTGAACCAGGCCGTCACGAGCCTGGTCGAGCGCCGCGAGGAGATCGCCGACGAGACCCAGCGCCTGGCGGACCAGCTGCTGGAGGCAGTGGACTCGATTCAGACTGAGGAAGCCGCCGAGGAGGCCGAGGGCTCCGTGGCGCCCGCGGATGGCGAGCCCCTCGAGGCGGAAGAGGTGGCCGAGGAAGCTCCCCCGGACGACTCGGACGCAGGGCCGGAGACCGCCGGGGAGCCGACCGAGCTGGAGGATCCCGCCGAGCGCGAGACGACCGTGCACGAGACGCGCTAGACGACCTCATGCGATTGAAGTGGAGCGAGATCGTCGGGGCCGGAATGGTCGGTGGGCTCTGTCTCGCGATCATCGTGCCGAGCGGGGCGTCGGCGGCAACGATCGGCAGCGATCTGAAGGGATCGCCCGACCCCGGCTCCGGCTACTCATGCGGCATCGGAATCGCGAGCTGTGCGGTGCAGCAACTCGAGCTTCCCGCGGACAGGACGAGGGCGCCATTCAGAGGCGTGATCCGCAGCTGGCGGTTCCGGACGGTCGTCGACCCGGAGACGCCCGGTGGCTGGAAGTTCCGCCTGAGAGTCGTGCGCAAGACAGGTCCCGGCCAGTTCAAGTTCGTGCGGAAATCGAAACCAGGCCGGGTCAAGAAGCCCGGGCGGCATCGGTTCAAGAGCCACCTTCGCATCAAGAAGGGCGATTTCATCGCGCTGCAGTTGCCGGGTCACGACAATCCGAACATCCAAGGTTTCTATGTCCAAAGACCGGGCGCGGAGTCGGCGGCGTGGTTCCCGGCGCCCGCCAACGGCGAAGGTGGCCCGCCAACGGACGCGGACAGCAACCAAGAGTTTCTCTACAACGCGACTATCAAGCGCCGGCGCTGAGCTGCGGGGACGGGGGCCTAGACTCCGCCCGGGATGAGCGAGACCACACAGGGCCATCGACTCGACGCGGCCCTCGAATCCGCCCTCGCGGGTGGCCCGGACCGACACCACCAGAAGACGGCCGAGCAGAGCAAGCTGCCGGTGCGCGAGCGGGTGGCCAGGCTGGTGGACCCCGAGTCGTTCGCCGAGGAGGCGCTGCTCGCGAACTGGGAGCAGGAGGGGCTCGGCGCCGATGGAGTGGTGACAGGGCTGGCGCTGATCGGCGGGCGCAAGGTCTGCCTGATGGCCAACGACCCCACGGTCAAGGCCGGCTCCTGGGGGCCCAAGACCGTCGAGAAGATCCTGCGGATCCAGGAGCGGGCCCTCGCGCTCGAGGTGCCGATGGTCTACCTGGTCGACTCGGCCGGAGCCCGGATTACGGATCAGGTGCGGATGTTCCCGGGCCGCCGTGGGGCGGGCAGGATCTTCTACAACGAGGTGCGGCTCTCAGGCCGCGTGCCGCAGGTATGCCTGCTGTTCGGGCCGTCGGCGGCGGGCGGCGCCTACATCCCGGCGTTCTGCGACGTCGTGATCATGCGCGAGGGCAACGCTTCGATGTACCTGGGCTCGCCGCGAATGGCCGAGATGGTGATCGGCGAGAAGGTCACGCTCGAGGAGATGGGCGGAGCCAAGATGCACACCGGCGTCTCCGGCTGCGGCCACTTCCTCGCGAAGACGGACGAGGAAGCGATCGACACGGCCCGGCGATACCTCTCCTACATGCCGGGGAACTGGCGCGAGACGCCGGCTGCGGCGCCGCCGGCGGAGCCCGGGGCGGAGCGTCGCGTATCCGAGATAGTCCCCGCCGACGAGAAGACCTCGTTCGACGTCAAGGAGCTGATCGGCGCGGTCGTGGACGCCGAGTCCTTCTGCGAGGTGCATCAGCGCTGGGCGAAGGAGCTGGTGGTGGGGTACGCGCGGCTCGACGGCCGGGTGGTGGGAATCGTCGCGAACCAGCCGAAGTACAAGGGCGGCGTCCTGTTCGTGGACTCCGCCGACAAGGCGGCGCGCTTCATCGCGACCTGCAACGCGTTCAACGTCCCGCTCCTGTTCCTCGCCGACGTCCCGGGCTTCATGATCGGCACGGACGTCGAGCGCCAGGGGATCATCCGCCACGGGGCGAAGATGATCTCGGCCGTCTCGGAGGCGACCGTGCCGAAGATCTCCGTGGTCGTCCGCAAGGCGTACGGCGCCGGCCTCTACGCGATGGCGGGGCCCGCGTTCGAGCCCGATTGCTGCATTGCCCTTCCGACCGCCTCGATCGCGGTGATGGGCCCTGAGGCCGCGATCAACGCGGTGTTCTTCAACCAGATTCAGGCGATCGAGGACGAGGCGGAGCGGGAGCGGTTCGTAGCGGATAAGCGCGAGGAATACTCGGCCGACATCGACATCCTGCACCTCGCGTCCGAGCTCGTGGTCGATGCCGTGATCGAGCCGGACGAGCTGCGGGCGGACCTGATCCGCCGCTTCGCGTTCGCCGAGGGCCGGGACCGCCGCTTCTCCGAGCGGCGCAACCCGATCACGCCGGCGTAGTGGGCAGGGGCTGGTCATGACTGCGCTGGGCGTCGTCCTCGGCAGCGGCGCGGCCGGCCTCGACGTCGAGCGGGCGACCGTGATCGATCGGCACGGCGAGCCCTACGCGCTGCCCCACCTGATCGACCACGGAGCGAACCTTCGCAAGCTCGCCGACGCCGGCTGCGACCGCGTGCTCGGCGTCGGCTCCGTCGGCGGCCTCCGCCCAGAGCTCGTCCCGGGCACCTTTCTGTGCCCCGACGATTTCATCGCACTCGACCTTCCGCCGCTGACGATCCGCTCGGATCCAACCGCCCACCGCGTTCCCGGCTTCGATCCTGACTGGCGCGCACGGGTCGTCGAAGCGTTCGCGGCCGAGCTCCAGCTGCGCGACGGCGGCGTCTACTGGCAGGTGACGGGACCCCGCCTCGAGACGGCGGCCGAGGTGCGGGTCATCGCGCAGCACGCGGATGTGGTCGGGATGACCGTCGCCGCCGAGTGCATCGTGGCGGGCGAGCTGGGGTTGGCGTACGCCGCGATCTGCGTCGTCGACAACCTCGCGAACGGGGTGGGCGCGACCGAGCTGACGCTCGAGGAGGTGGCTGCCGGGCAGCGGGCACACCGGGCCCGGCTGCAGGCCGCGCTCGCGAAGGTGGTGCCTGCCCTGCTGGACAGCTGAAATATTCTGTTTCCCAGATGGGGCTCGCGGTCAAGGACGCCACGCTCGAGGGGACCGTTGTGGGGGTTCGGTGCGAGGGCGGGCGGATCGCCGCGATCGCCCCGGACGTGGAACCTGCCGAGGGCGACGAGGTACTGGACGCGCACGGCATGGCGCTGGTCCCCGGCCTGGTGAACGCGCACACGCACGCTGGAATGACGCTGTTCCGCGGCTTCGCCGACGACCTGCCGCTGATGGAGTGGCTCACCCGCTACATCTGGCCGGTCGAGAAGCGCATGTCGGACGACGACGTGTACTGGGGTACACGCTTGGCGTGCGTCGAGATGATCCAGAGCGGGACGACCGCGTTCTGGGACATGTACTGGCACGCCGAAGCGGCGGCGCGGGCGGTCGAGGACGCGGGGATCCGCGCCGTGACGGCGGCTCCGCTGATCGACGATTCCGATCCGGCCAAATCGGATCGCGCGTGCGACGACGCGGAGCGCAGCATCGAGAAGATCGCCGATTCCGGCGGCGCGCTGGCACGTCCGGGATTCGCTCCTCATGCCATCTACTCGGTGAGCGAGAAGTCACTGCGAAGGCTGGCGGAACGAGCGCCCGAGCTGGGCGTGCCCGTGCAGATCCACCTCTCGGAGACCGAGCACGAGGTCTCCGAATGCGTGAGTGAGCGTGGGATGCGGCCGGCGCACTACCTTGACCGCTGCGGCCTGCTGGGCCCCGAGACGGTCCTCGCGCACGGCGTCTGGCTCGATCGGTCGGAGCTCGAGCTGATCGCCGAGCGGGGCGCCACGGTCGTCACCAACCCGGTCGCGAACCTGAAGCTGGCCGTCGGCGGACTGTTCCCCTATCGGGACGCTCGCGACGCGGGGGTGGCGATGGGCCTGGGAACGGACGGTCCCGGCTCCAACAACTCGCTCGATCTGATGGACGACATGAAGGTGTTCGCCCTGCTGCAGAAGAACGCTGCCGCGGATCCGGCGGCGGTGACGGCGGGCGAGACGCTCGCGCTCGCGCGCGGCGATCGCTCGCCCCTCCTGCGCCGGCCCGCTCTGGAGCCTGGCGCCGCCGCGGACTTCCTGCTGATCCGCACCGAGTCGGCCGAGCTGAGCCTGGGGACGCTCGACGCGGGGCTGGTCTATGCAGCCTCGGGCGCCGCGGTAGATGCGACCGTGGTGGCGGGTACGGTCCTGATGAGAGACGGGCGGGTCGAGGGCGCCGAAGAGGTGGTGGCTCGGACCCGGGAACAAGCGACGGGACTCGGTTTGGCTTGAGGGGATCGCGGGGGACGGGCGGGGGGACTTGGATCGCGGCCCTGGCCGCCGTCGTGGCCCTGCCGGCGCTGGGCGTTGCGGGCGAGGCCGAGGCGCCCGGCCAAGGTGCCGGTCCATTGACCGGCGACTCGACCCCGCGCCAGGGTGAGCTCCGGGACACCGTGCCGATCACGCGGAGCAAGGGGGCCGCGCCCCGGACGGTCCTGTCGCTTTCCCTGCCGCGCCTCAAGCGGGGGGATCTCGTCCGCTTGAACGCCGAGGTCACGGTCACCACGACGTGCGTCGACGCACTGCCGCGGTGCGTGGGCCGCCCGTACTCGTTCGATCCCAGGCTCCGAGGCTGGATCGTGCTCGCGGGCAACGGGAAGGCCGTTAGCGGGCGGCGCGTGTCCGGCCCGGTGGGACTGGAGTGCCGGCAGAGCCGGCCGAATCGCAACCATCATTGCCCGCTGGTCACCGGGGATTCGTTCCGCGTCGCGAACCCGGCGCGACTGCCTTGCACTCCGAGCAATTGCCGACTGAACATGGTCGTCGGCGCCCACTCAAGGCGGGCGCGGGGCGGCGAGGTTGTGGTCATCGGTGCCGACAGGCCCGACGGGAGCGTGGAAGGCGGCAAGGCGCGGCTGAACGCAGCGGTTGCGCGTGCTGGCAGGGGAGTGGAGTCGGTTGTCCGCCGTACCACGAGGCGCCGCGCACGCGAGCTGCCGGCCTCGTTCTCCGGCGGGCAGCGGGTGGTCTATTCGCAGCGGGTGCCCGGCCTCGAGGCCGGGGATGTCCTGCTGGTCCGAGCCAAGCAGCGCACCCGGATCCAGGAGCTTCCGTACTTCGTGGCCGGCAAGATCGTGGTCTCGGCGCGGCCGAACGCCAGGACGCCGGGACGGCTGGCGCGGCGGATCGTCAGCCGCCGCGGCACCGCCACCGAGACCAACGGCTTCAATTGCACCCTTGGGCCGAGCGCGTTCCGCTCACCGTGCAAGACCCGCAAGATGGGGCTTGCGGCCTTGAAGAGGACCCCCCGGGATGCTCGGGGCAGGCCCAGGCCCCTCTTCGTGAATCTGGTCTCGCGGACGTTCCCGAAGCGCGCGCAGGCGAGGTTCCGCGCGTATCCGCCGGCCCGGATCCTCGCCCGCGGCGGCCTCACGGTCACGCACCTGCGCGCGCCCTAGCGGCTATGTGCGGTCCGCGAACTCCACGAACCAGTCGAGCGCGGCGGGGTTCGCGAGCGAGTCACGGCTGGCCGCCTCCTCAGCGGGCGTGCCCATCAGGATTCGCTTGACGGGCACCTCCAGGACCTTCCCCGACAGGGTGCGGGGCACCTCGGCGATGACGTGGACCTCGTTCGGAACGTGCCGGGGCGAGCAGTCCGAGCGGATCCGGACGGCGATCCGCTTCTCAAGGTCCTCGTCGAGCCCCACGCCGTCGCGAAGGACGACGAAGAGGGGCATCCAGCCCTCGGTGCCGGGCTTGGGCACGTCGACAACGAGCGCGTCGGTGATCTCGTCGAGGGCCAGGACGGCGCGGTAGATCTCGCTGGTTCCCATCCGGATTCCGCCGCGGTTGATGGTGGAGTCGGAGCGCCCGTAGATCACGGCGGTGCTGCGCGAGGTGATCTCGATCCAGTCGCCGTGGCGCCAGATGCCGGGGAACATCTCGAAGTACGAGGAGCGGTAGCGCTCGCCGTCCGGGTCGTTCCAGAAGAAAACGGGCATCGACGGCATCGGCTCGGTGATCACGAGCTCGCCCACCTCGTCGACGAGAGGCACGCCCTCCTCGGAGAAGGCCTCGACCTTGCAGCCCAGCGCGCGCGCTTGGAGCTCGCCCCGGTGAACGGGCAGGATGGGCACCCCGCCGACGAACGCGGTGCAGACGTCGGTCCCGCCGGAGGTCGAGAAGAGCCAGGTGTCCTCGCCCACGTGGTCGTAGACCCACTGGAATCCCTCGGGCGCGAGCGGCGACCCGGTCGATCCGACGGCGCGAAGGCGCGAGAGGTCGCGCCCCGCGGACGGCTCCGCGCCCGCCTTCATGCAGGCGGCGATGTAGCTGGCGGACGTGCCGAAGCAGGTGATGCCGGCGCGCTCGGCGAGGTCCCAGAGGACGTCCATGTCCGGGTGTCCCGGGTTGCCGTCATACAGGACGATCGAGGCCGGGGTGAGCAGAACCGAGACGAGGAAGTTCCACATCATCCAGCCGGTCGTTGTGAACCAGAAGACGCGGTCGCCCTCCTGCGCGTCGACGTGGAGGTTCAGCTTCTTCAGGTGCTCGAGCAGGATGCCGCCGTGCCCTTGGACGATTGCCTTGGGCAGCCCGGTCGTGCCCGACGAGTAGAGGACCCAGAGGGGATGGTCGAAGGGCAACTGCTCGAACCGGAGCTCCGCGCCGGCGCCGGCCAGCTCGACGTCCCGCCAGCGCATGCCCTTGGCCAGCGCCGCCGGGTCGGCGTCGGGATCGAGGTACGGCGCGACCACGGTGTGCTCGATGCCGGGTAACTCGCGCTCGAGGCCGGCGACGACGTCCATCCGGTCGAAGCCCCTGCCGCCGTAGGTGTAGCCGTCGACGGCGAGGAGGACCTTCGGCTCGATCTGGGCGAAGCGGTCGATGACGGAGCGGGCGCCGAAGTCGGGCGAGCACGAGGACCAGATGGCGCCGATCGAGGCACTGGCGAGGAATCCGATGATCGCGCCGGGCGAGTTGGGCAGGTACGCGGCGACGCGGTCGCCGCGCCGGACGCCCAGTTCGCGGAGCCCGGCGGCGAATGCGGCGACGCGGGTGGTGAGCTCGCCCCAGGTGATCGAGCCCAGCTCGCCCCCCTCGGCCTGGTGCTGGATCGCGAGCGCGCCGGGGTCACGGTCGCGGAACAGGTGCTCGGCGTAGTTCAGCGTCACGCCCGGGAGCCATTCGGCGCCCGGCATCTCGCGACTGCCAAGGACGGTCTCCGGGGCCGCGGTCGCGCCGACCTCGAAGTAGTCCCAGATCGAGCGCCAGAAGGCGTCGATCTCGGCCACCGACCACTGCCACATCCGGTGGTAGTCGCCCTCGAAGTCGAGGTCGCGCCGCTCCGCCAGCCAGCGCATGTAGGCGGTCATCTGCGAGCGCTCGACCGCTTCCGCGGACGGCTCCCAGAGCTTCTCGCCGCGCTCGCCCACGTCCATCGCCGGGTTCTATCAGGCGCCTGAGGACGCGGGCTCGAACTCGCGATCGGGGAGTTCGCTCGCGCGGGCAACGTCGCGGTCGAGGGCGCGGATCAGGTCGAGCGCGAACTCCTCGGCGCGGTCGAGTGCAGCGACGTCGATGGCTTCGGGTTGATCGGCGTGCGTGTGATGGTTCGCGGGGACCATGGCTCCCGGCTCGAGACAGGTGATCGTGGTCGCGCGCATCCCGGCGACGCGCGCCGCGAGCGCGTCGGTCGCGAATCCGTGGCGCAGCGGAGCGGCTCGGTAGCGCCCGTCCTCGTCGGCGTCGGCGATTGCCGCGCAGAGCTCGGCGAGTCGGCGGTCCATGGGGAACGAAACCGTCAGGCCCTCGGATTCGACCCAGCGGACGTCGCCGGCGCCGACCGAATCAATCGTCACCACGAAGGTGGTCTTCGACTCGAACAGCTTGCGCCGCGGGCGGATGAACGAGCGCATGCCCTCCATGCCGCATTCCTCGGCTCCGGTGAGGACGACCCAGACGTCGAGGTTCCGGGCTGGATCGTCGCGCAAGCGCTCGGCGAGGGCGAGGGTGGCGGCGACGCCCGAGGCGTTGTCGTTCGCGCCGGGGACGACCGTCGACAACTGGACGTCGACGAGCAGGAAGATCGCGACGAGGAGGATCAGGGTCGGCGGCAGCTGCAGGATCGAGATGGAGTCGGACTCGACGCCGGCCATCCGCGCGCCCAGCAGGGGCAGCAGCACCGCGACCGACCAGAACAGCAGGCGGGTGTGGGGAAAGGACACGAAGCGGCCGAGCCGTTGGGCGCGGGCCACCTGCTTGGGTTGGTGGATCGTCCCGGTGCGGCCGGCGTCGTAGTGGGCGACGAGGATGAGACGGGCGGGCGCCGTCGGGTTCGATCCGGGGGAGACGACGTTCTGCGATGCCCTGCGGAAGAAGAGCCGGCGCAACAGGTAGAAGCGGGTGTTGAGGTCGAGGTAGAGAGAGGTCGCTGCCAGTAGCACGAGCGCGAACCCGATGGCCGGCTCGGCCACGGATACGAGGCTGCCCGCGAGCGCGAGGGCGCAGTGCGCCGCCCAGATCAGCGGGGCCTGGGGGTGGACGTAGGTGGGGTCGAGGTCGACGCGGCGACCGAGGGCCCGGAGCCGTCCTGCAAGGTGGTTGGCCGCCCGCCGCTCGGCGTCGGTGCCGGCGAGCCGCCCCTCGAAGGCGCAGAGCTCGCCGATGGCCTTCAGGCGCTGGTCGTCCGCTGCCACGGAACGATTATCGCGGGCGGCGGGACTATCCTCGCCGTGTTCCAGCCGGAGTGGCGGAACTGGCATACGCGATTGACTCAAAATCAATTGTCCTTCGGGGCATGCGGGTTCGAATCCCGCCTCCGGCATCGGCTCCGCTCTCCAGCTAGCCTCGACTCGATGTGCGGCCGGTACACCCTCGCGAACCCGGATCCGAAGCGCCTGCGCCTGCGCTTCGGGCTCGACCAGACGGCCGAGGTGGGTGAGGAGCCGCGGTACAACATCGCTCCCACGGACCCGGTGCTGGCGGTTCGCGAGCGCGCCGAGCGGCGCGACCTGGGGAAGCTCAGGTGGGGGCTTCTTCCCGGGAAATGGGCGACCGAGCGCGGCCAGCGCCCGCTGATCAACGCGCGGGCCGAGTCGATCGCCTCGCAGCCGGCGTTCGCGGAGTCGTTCCGCGAGCGACGCTGCCTCATTCCCGCCGACGGGTTCTACGAGTGGCGCCGCGACGAGCGCGGGAAGGTGCCGCTCTGGTTCCACCGCCCGGACGACGAGCTGTTCGCGTTCGCCGGCGTGTGGGCGGAGTACACCCCGCGCGGCGCCGAGCCGATTCACAGCTGCGCGATCGTGACCTGTGCGCCGAACGAGCTGATGCGCCCGATTCACGACCGGATGCCGGTGATCCTCGATCCTGCGATGGAGGCGGAGTGGCTCGATACCGACGCCGACGAGGAGGAGATCCGCCGGTTGCTGGTTCCCGTTCCCGACGACACGCTGCTCGCGCAGGAGGTCGGGGACCTGGTGTCGAACGTTCGGGAAGACGGGCCGCAGCTCATCGAACCGCGGACGGAGACCAGCCTGTTCTGACCGGACGCTTTGCTAGGTTCGTGTCAGTTGGTTTAGGGATTGCCTACAATGGGCACACTTTCTGCTCACCGTTCAGGCGTCCGACCGTTCGCAACGGGTCTACAGCCAGCGTCTGAACTACCTAGAATCGGGTACAACGATCCAGGGAAGGATCCACTTCGTGTCGCTACTTTCGCTCAAGCCGATCCTGCGTACCCTCGCCGTCACGGCTGGCTTGGCGTGTGCCGCGCTGCTGTTCGGGACGGTGACGAGCGCCGAGGCGCGCGGCGGCTGCGGCAAGACGGGCGTCGCGAGCAAGCGGAGCGACCGAGTCGCCCTCCCGAATGCCCGGAGCGCCGTCAAGTGCCTGATCAACGACGAGCGCTCCGCCCGCAGTCTCAAGCTGAAGCGGTCGCTGAACAGGGCGGCCCAGAGGCATTCGCGCCGGATGTTCAAGCAGGGGTGCTTCGCCCATCAATGCTCCGGTGAGGCGAACACCACCGACCGGATCCGCAAGGCGGGCTACATGAACGGTGCGCGGAGCTGGCGCGTCGGCGAGGTCATCGCCCTGAACAGCGACCGGGCGTCACCGCGCGAGGTCGTGCGCCAGTGGAAGCGCAGCGCCGGCCACAGGGTCCAGATCCTGGACTCCGGCTACGAGCACATCGGCGTCGGCATGATCGCCAAGAAGGGCAGGGCCTTCTACACGGTGACGCTCGGCGCCAGAAGCGGCTGAGCGGACGAACCCCTAGGCGGGGGAGGGCGCCGGCGGCGCGCCGGGCGCGTCGTCCTCGCCGGCGAGCGGAGTGCCTCCGACCGGGCGCTCCTCCTCCACGTGCCACTCCTGGCTGAAGGCGATCATCGCGACCACGATCAGCAGGATCTGGACGAACACCAGGATCACGACGAGCAGGCCGATCAGGTCCTCGGGGAGGAGCGGCGAGTCGAGCCCTTCCTTGGAGCGGTCGAACCATCCCGGCGCCGCCACCGCGGCGAAGATGGCCATGATCACGGCGAGCGCGGATGCGACCGGCAGAAGTCCCCGATTCCAGTTCGCGATCAGGATCGCGAACAGGACGTAGAGCCCGGCCCAGACCAGAGAGATGATCGCGATGCTGGTGCTCTGCATCCGCTCCCAGCCCCCAATCACGACGATCGCGATCAGGCCGGCCGAGACGAGCAGCACGAAGGCCACGATCGCCTTCGTCGTCTTCGACTGAGCCTTCTCCCTGTTCGGGCGCCAGAGCTCATAGCCCGGGCGCGCGGTCACGGCCTCCATCACGCGCAGCATAAAGCGAGATGCGACCGGGCGCGACGGTGATTCGCCCTAACATCGGGGCCCCCGCGGGCGTGCCGGAATTGGTAGACGGTCCAGGTTTAGGTCCTGGTGCTCTTCGGAGCGTGGGGGTTCGAGTCCCTCCGCCCGCATCGCTTGGAAGGAGATCCTCCCATGGTCTCTAAGCTGCTGGCACTCGGGGGAGTGAGTTAGCCTGGTCACACGCTCGGTCTCCAAAACCGAGAACCTGGGTTCGAATCCCAGCTCCCCCGCTCCAAGCCAGCCGCCGAGCGCAACTCGGCGGCTTTTCCGATGTTGCTAGCTCGTGGGGTTGAGATGACACACACGGCAGGGAAAGGCAAGCGGATCGGCGTCGGAGTTGCGGTGGTGGCCGCGCTCACGGCGCTGGGCTTCGCCTTGCTCATCTCGCCCCCCGGACTTGAAGCCCGGGCGCTCGGCGCCGGCTGTGGCCCGCACGCCACGCACACCCCGAGCGAGGCCTCGTCCAAGCAGCTCCGCAAGGCGCTCGGCTGCCTGATCAACAGGCAGCGCGCTCAGCGTGATCGCAAGCGCGTGCGCGCCAATGCCGACCTGACCCGGATCGCGCGCCGGCACGCGAAGGTGATGATCAAGGACGAGTGCTTCAAGCACCAGTGCGCGGGCGAGCGCTCGTTGCGGAAGCGAATCGAGTCGTCCGGCTATCTGAAGGGCGGTGGCCGGTACGGATACGGGGAGATCCTCGGCTGTTCCGACACGCCTGCGGCAATGATCGAGGAATGGATGAACACGCCGTTCTCGAGGAAGAACATCGTCGACGGCCGCTTTCGCCAAGTCGGCGTCGGCGGCAAGCAGGGGAGTCCGTTCCCACCGGGTGGCGAGGAGTGCCGGCCCGGCAGCGGCCACATGACGTACGCCGTCATCTTCGGCTGGCGCAAGCCCAATAACTGACGTATTCGGCGCTCGGCGCCGGACATCTGTCCAACGCTCGCGCCGTCGCTCACCGTGTCGGCCCCGTCCTCCGACCGTAGGGGGGAATGGCACTCCGTGCAGTCTCCCCGTACATCACCCGCCTGATCGCCCTCGTGGTCGCGGCGGCGCTGGCGCTGCTCGCCGCGGCCTCGGTGCCGGAGCCGGCCGCGGCCGGAACCGCATGCACCAAGTACGGTGACGTCCGCGCCGAGAAGCTCCGCAACCGCCAGGCCCGAGCGTCGATCCGCTGCTTTCTGAACCGCGAGCGCAAGCAGCGCGGAATCGGCAGGCTGCACAACCACAAGCGCCTTCAGCGGGCGGCCCAGAAGCACACCGAGGCGATGGTCAAGAAGGCGTGCTTCTCGCACGAATGCCCGGGCGAGAAGTCGCTCGAATCGAGACTTCGTGTCGTCGACTATCTGATCGGCGGGCTCACCCGCTGGTCCTGCGGGGAGAACATCGCTTTCGGTGGCGAGGAGCACGGCACGCCGAAGGCGATGGTCAAGGCCTGGATGAACAGCCCGCCGCACCGGTCGAACATCCTGAACCCGCTCTTCAAGGACGTCGGCGTCGGCTTCATGCCCGGAATGCCCGGCGCCCGCAAGGCCGACGGCGGCACCTACACGACCGATTTCGGAATGCGCCTGCGCGGCTGAGCGGCACCCGACCCGACCTATACTCGGACGCTCCGCGGGCGAAGTGTTATTGGTTGCACGTGAGCCTTCCAAGCTCGAAGAGCCGGTTCAAATCCGGTCGCCCGCTTCGCGTCTGATACCCCGTTCGGGCATCATTCGCTGTGGCCACGGGGCGTGGCGCAGTCTGGTAGCGCACTCGGCTGGGGGCCGAGCGGTCGCTGGTTCAAATCCAGTCGCCCCGATCACGCGAGAACCCCGTTCTTCAGCGGGCTTGGGGCCCTGGCCCACCAGCGTTAGGGGCGCAGGGCTCCTCGCGTGGTACCGGCACGTGGTACCACTTCCATTCGGATTCATGGATCAAGCAGGTCGACGAGATAAGTCCTCTCGCGTGCTGTGAGATTCAGAACGATCATCGGCTATCTCCTCTGAGTGCCATGGGAGGGCGACCGTCTACAGCACGGGTGGCGTGGACGACCGGTCCAGGCTAACTCCTCAGCGGATGATTTCTCCTCAAGCTCAAGGGAGGCGTCGTACAAGTTGAGCCGGGCTGCTGTGTGTGAGCAGGTCAGGCTGCCAGGCGTACGCGCTCCACGATCCGCAGGTGGTAGCGAGAAACGAATCGGGCCGCCTATCGGATTCCACTGCGACGCACCGATCCAAGCCGATGGACGCTGCTGCACGTCGCGCGATGCGACAGCGGCCGCGAAGCGGTGAACGTCCCGGAGTGTTCGCCATAGCGGCTACTCCGGGACGTTCGGCGCCGAGCCACGGCCCATATACGCGATCGGTGTGGAGGCGGCCTGATCACGGCTCGTCCCACTTGCCGTCGCCGCCTGCCGCCCGGCGCGGGGTCGGGTCGTTCCGGGGAGCTCGGTCAGCCGATCTTGCGTCCGACCGCGAGCTTCACCGAGATCGGCACGCGGAACCGTCCCTCGGTGCCGTAGGCAGTCAGGCGGTGCTCGAGGGCCGCACGGATACGTTCCCGCGTCGGCTCCGGCTGTCCGAGGATGAGCGAGGCCATCCGAACCGTCCCGCGTTGCAGGGCGCTCCACAAGTCCTCGAACGATTCAACTTCGTGCGTGAATCCCACACGTCGCACTTCCACCTCGACGAGGCCCTGAGCTTCGAGGAGGCGCCGAAACTCTTCGTCGTCGGAGAAACGGAAGACATCAGGACCTGGGGGGAGGCCGTCAGGCGGTCCCGCCCCAGCCTCTGCGACGGCCTCCAAGAAGACGCCGAACATGCGCATCTTCGCGGGAGAGTCCCAGGTCGTCAGAGCCAACCGCCCCCCCGCAACGAGGGTTCGTACGCCTTCGGCGACGGCGAGTTCCGGACGGCCGAAATGGGGGAGCCCGAAGTTGGCTACGACTGCATCGAAGGTCCCATCCTCGAACGAGAGTGACTGCGCGTCCGCCCGCGTGAATTCGATGTCCGGATGCTCTGCGGCGGCCCGGGCCACCATCGCTTCGGCGACGTCGACGGCCCAAACGGTAGACCCCCGGCGGGCTGCTTCCGCCGCCACGTAGCCGGGGCCGGTCGCCACGTCTAGCACACGTGTTCCCGGACCAACGCGGGCGAGATTCAGCAGCGGTTCGATCAGCCGGCCGGTGATCGCGCCGAAGAAATCCGCGTATCCCTCTACTCGCTCTTCCCATGCGCTCGCCTCGAACTGATCGAACGCGTCGAGATCGGTGCTCAAGTCATCGCTCGTCATGCCCCCTCCAGTCTCGGGCACGGCTCCGACGTTACATGCGGCAGACCCACTTCTCCATCCGCGTGAATGCGAGAGCGAGAGTCACGCCGCCAGGCGTATCTGCTTCCTGATCCGTGGGTGGTGGCGAGAAACGAATCGGGCCGCCGATTCGAATCCACCCGGCCCCGTGGTACCGCATTGGTACCGACTGCTATGTCCTATCTGTCCAGAACGTCCGCCGTCGGGGACGACTGCGACGCGGGGGACGCTCAGGGACGCATCGGCGTTAATCGCGTGCCGGCTGGGGGCCGAGCGGTCGCTGGTTCAAATCCAGTCGCCCCGATTAGAAGAGAGGCTATGTGCGTCCCCGCCGTCCCCGCGACCCCAATCGGTTCCAGGAGTTAGCCGCTTCCACGCTCCAGATCGGGCGGTCGCTGGCCAAACCCAGTCCCTCCGCTTTCGGCGAGGGCGGAACGCTGTACGCTCTCGTCAAGTATGCGTCCAGAGTCTGCCCAGGGATTCGCGCCGCCCGCGCTGCTGCGCATCGGTGAACTCAGTCGCCGCACCGGCGTGAACGTCGACACGTTGCGCGCTTGGGAGCGACGTTACGGCATCCTCGAGCCCGCCCGATCCGAGGGCGGATTTCGGCTGTATTCGGCAACCGACGAAGAGCGAGCCCGGGCGATGCGCGGGCTCATCTCCGAGGGTCTCTCCGCCGCCCAGGCTGCTGCCGCCGTGCGCGAGGGAACAATCCCGGGAGCGACGGGGCCCACGGGCGTCGCGGCAGCCCCCGACCTCACTGCGCGCGAGCTCCTGACCGCGGTTGAGCGGCTCGACGAGGAGGCGGCAAACCGGATCCTCGACCGGGCGTTAGCCGCCCTGTCCTTCGACGCCGTCGCAGAGGGGGTGCTGCTACCGGTCCTCCGGGCGGTGGGCGACGGCTGGCAGCGCGGCGAGGTCACCATCGGCCAAGAGCACTTCGCGACCAACCTTCTTCGGGGCCGCCTTCTCGGCTTCGCCCGCGGCTGGATGACGGGGATAGGCCCGGTCGCGGTCCTCGCCTGCCCCTCCGGTGAGAGCCACGACCTGGGACTGATCCTGTTCGGGCTCTCGCTCCATGGCCGCGGCTGGCGGATCGCGTTCCTCGGCGCCGACACCCCGCTCGAGTCGGTCGCCGAGACCGCCGACGCGGTCGACGCCGCGCTCATCGTCATCGCAGCGCTCAGTCGCGAGCCGCTCGTAGGCGCGCGGACGAAGCTGCGTGAGCTGGGCGCGGCCCGGCCGCTAGCGCTGGGCGGTGCAGGGGCCGGCGCCGAGGAGCTCGCTGACATCGAGGCGCTGCGGCTCGAGCGGGGCCCGATCGAGGACGCGGCCCGCGTCGCACGGGAGTTCTCCGACAGAACTTAGACAAGGATTAGACGAACTCTGGACATCCTGGTACAGTGCCGGTACACGGTCTAGACAAACTCTAGACACCCAACCGACACAGAGGAGTACCAGATGGCAAAGTTCGCGCTCTCCCTGATCGGCGCAGTAGCGGCGCTGGCGATGATCGCCGCCCCCGCCTCGGCCGGCATGGAGAAGAACAAGACGATCGTCGACAAGGTCGTCGGGATCTCCGGCGCCAGCGGCTTCGACCATAACGCAGCCGACTTCGACGTCCTTCGCGAGGCGGTGGTCGCAACCGGGCTCGACGGCTTGCTCGATGGCAAGCGGCAGCTCACCGTGTTCGCGCCGACAGACCAAGCGTTCCTCGACCTGACCGGAGCCGCCAGTGAGCACGACGCCTTCAACGGGGTCGCCACGCTCGGGCTCCCGGCGGTCAAGCAGGTGCTGCGCTACCACGTAGCGCCCGGACGCCGCGGCGCGAAGCAGATTATCGCCGCGAAGCGCATTCCGACTCTGCTGGCGGGCGAGCGCCTGACCAAGCGGCGCGGGTCCGCCAAGCTCATCGACGCGACGGGTAGCAAGGTGAAGATCACCGCCCCGAACGCAGCGTGGGCCTCGAACGGTGTCGTTCACGTGATCGACGGCGTCCTGCTGCCGTTCGCGCCGTAACCCTCGTGCCGCGCAACTCTCGAATCCGCGCGGTCACACGCGAAGCCCGGGACGGTCGACCGGCCGTCCCGGGCACGGGCCCCAGTCTCGGCGGCCGCGGTTCGTCGACGTCGTCCCGGCAGCCGGGATTGATCCGGCGGGACTGGAGATCGATCCTGAAGCGACCCCACGGTTACCAGGCCCAGGCGAGGGCGCTCATCGGCCTCGCCGCGTTCCTCGCGTTCGCACTATCGGTCACGCTCTACTTCAGCGGTGACGAGACGGCGGGCATTTTCGTCGCCATCTGGGTTCCGTCGATCCTGGCGCTCGGAGCCTTCCTCGTGCCGAGGCGAGGCGAAACGACCTCGATCGGGGAAGGGATCGGCCGATGAGCCTGCTCGCGATCTTCGTCTACGGAGCGTTCGTCTCGGCGATAATCGGGACCGCCCTAGGCCTCCTGGCCTGGGGAATCGTGAACGAGCGCCGCGATCGTCGCCTTCCCGAGCAGGGTCGAGAGGTCTTCGGCGCGCAGGCAGCGCAATACATGACCCGCGACCGCGACGGGCGACTCGGGGAGGATGCACGCGTGAAATGACGGATTCCTCGCGAGCCATGGATCTGATGAGGCTCAGGCGCTGGAACCTGGGGGTCGGTGTGCTTCACGTCGTGCAGGCGGCCACCATCCTCATCATCGCCACGGCCGTCTCGCTCCCGGTCACGGCGACCTACCTGACGGGCCCGCCTGGCGCCGGCGACTACGGCGGCCCGGCGAGCTTGCTCGACCTGAGGATCGATTTGGCCGTGGCGATCTTCCTTCTGCTCGCTGCCGTAGACCACCTGTCGGTAGCGACGTGGGCGCGTGGCTGGTACGAGCGGCAGGTTGCGCGCGGCATCAACCCGGCCCGCTGGTGGGAGTACTCGCTCAGCGCCTCCCTGATGATCGTCCTGATCGCGATGCTCGCCGGCGTCCGCGAGGCGACGGCGCTGGTAGCACTCTTCGGCGTGAATGCGGCAATGATCCTGTTCGGGCTGGATATGGAGCGCTCCAACGTCGGACGCGAGCGGGTCGACTGGCGGCCGTTCGTCTATGGCTGCATCGTCGGAATGGTCCCTTGGATCGCGATCGCCTTGCAGATCGCGACCGCCGAGGGGGAGGGCGCCGGCGTCCCGGGCTTCGTAGTCGCGATCTTCGTCACTCTGCTGATCCTGTTCAACTCATTCGCGCTCAACATGTGGCTCCAGTACCGCCGCATCGGCCGCTGGGCCAACCCGCTGTTTCCGGAACGCGCCTACCTGGTCCTCAGCCTGGCCGCCAAGAGCGCCCTCGCTTGGCAGGTCTACGCCGGGACCCTCGCCGGCACGAACTAGGGTCCACGGACGTACGCGAGCTCTCCCCGGGCACGTCCATGGGGGTGTCCGTGGAGGTTTCGCCGTCCTGCACGTCGCAGCCCGCCGCCTCAGGAGCGGACGGCAGCACTCAGCGTGCTGCAGCGGCGCGCACCGGGTCCCCGAGGCGTAGTTACTCAATGATCCGTGCGACGTAGCGAGAAACCAATTGGGCCGCCGGCTCGAACCCACCTCGCCCCCGTGGTACCGCTTTGGTGCCGACTGCTACGTCCCATTCGTCCCCATCGTCCACCGCCGGGGACGATGGGGACGCCCGTGACGCTCCGGGAAGCATCTCATTTCCGGCGGAGCCGGTCTAGCTGAGTGCGTGCTGAGGGGAGGCTCCACGAACTGGCCGATGCCGACCAGAACGTTCGAGAGCTGAGCTAGGGCGCGGACGACAGGGGCGCCGGAGACTGAGTAGACGGCTGCAGCTGTCGACTCCGCCGAGTTGGTCAGATCAAGATCAGCGCCAGGGTCGCCAGGGTCAGGGCCGACGCGGCCGCCGTCAGCGCCTCGACCCAGACGCTCGGCAGGGGCTCGAAGCGGCCCTCCGCCAGCGCTTCCGAGTTACGGCGGTGGCGGACCAGCCCACCGATGAAGACGGCGAGCGCGATCAGCGCGTAGCCAGCGCCGAGCGCGGCGTAGGGCCATGCGGCTCCCGGCAGGATCTCGGGGGCCACCCGCCCGACCGCGATCGCCGCGACCACCGTCGTCAGCCCGGTTCGCCACCAGGCGAGCCAGGTGCGTTCCTGGGCCAGCCAGGTGCGGCGCGTCGGGTCACTGCTACCGGCTTGCGGGTCCATTCCGGAACTCGTCCCCTCAGCCCAGCCACGCGGGGCCGCGGGAGCGGCTGATCTCGGCCCGTTCGCTCTCCATCGGCGGAGCCGCGTCGCGCGGATGGCGCTCGAACCAGCGGGCGTAGCGGTCGGCGAGCGGGGCCGCGCTGAGGCCGTGGGCGAGGACCGAGAGTCCCACGGTCAGATACACGGCGGTGACGATCGTCTCCTGCTGGGGCAGCGCCGATTCCTCGATGACGATCAGCGCGAACACGATCGAGGCGAGCCCCCGGGGGCCGAACCAGCCGAGGAATCCCAGCGTCGGCCGCCGCGCGTGGGTGCCGAGCATGGCCGCTGCGACCGGCGCCATGCGAACGATGGTGAGGCTGAGCCCGGCGTAGAGCAGGATGCTCCACGAGACGTTGCCGAGGGCCGGCTCGAGCAGGATCGCCCCGAAGAGGAGGAACGTGACGCCGCTCAAGACCCCGCCGAGCTCCTCGCTGAGGCGGTTCTCCTCCTCGGGATCCCGTCTTAGTGCGGCCCGGAAGACCATGCCCCCCACGAAGGCCGCGATGAAGCCCGAGCCGCCGAGCGCGCTCGCTATCCCATACCCCAGTGCCGCCCCCGCGGCCGGGATCACCTGGCGCCAGGGGCCCGCGATCAGGTCGCGGCGGCCCGCGTGGATCAGGATCCCGGCGATCAGCAGGCCCGCCGCGACCCCGCCGACGATCCCGAACCCGATCTCCTCGGCCAGCAGCGTGGCCACGCCGCGGCCCCCGGCGATCTCGGATTCGATGTCGGCCGCCGCCACCGCCGCGAACAGGAGCGGCACGCAGATTCCGTCGTTGAGCCCGCTCTCGACGTTCAGCCCCTGCCGGATCGCCGCGGGGACCCGCGGCGAGGTCACCACCGCCTGGCCCAGCGCCGCGTCGGTCGGCGCCAGAATCACCCCCAGGATCAGCGCCTCTCCGAAGGTCATCTGGTCGAAGATCACGGCGGCGAGCAGGGTGCCGAGCGCGATCGTGAGGGGCAGCCCGAAACCCAGCAGGCGAATCGGCACGCCGGCCTCGGGACGAAGCTGACGCAGGTCGATTCGCGAGGCATCCGAGAAGAGCACCAGCGCCAGGGTCGCTTCGGCGAGTGCCCGCAGGGTTGAATTGGTGCTGTCCACGTCGATGCCGTCCAGGACCTGAGGGCCTACTAGCAAGCCGATCGCCACGAAGACCATGGCGGGGGTCACCGGAGTACCCGACAGTCGGCGCGAGATCGCGGCAACTGCCAGCAGCGCAAGCGCGACCGTCGCGAGCGTCCACTCCATCAGCAGCCTCCGAATCGATTCATGCCCGGGTGAACATCATCCGCATCCGCGCTCGGACGCCCTTCACCCGCTTTGGATGATGTCGTGCGCTCGCCCAGGATCACCCGAATCGGATGACGGTCCCGCTTCCTGGGCGGCGTATCACTCCCGGAATGAGCCAGCCATTCAAAGGCCGCATCTCCCTCGACATCAGGGACTCCGAACCGGACTGGGCGCCGTTCCTTCCCCCCAAGCCGCCAGATGGAGCGCCGAACGTCCTCCTGCTCTCCTGGGACGACATCGGCTACGGGACGATGGACGTCTTCGGCGGTCCCGTCGAGACCCCCAACATGCGCCGCATCGCGGACGCCGGCGTGCGCTACGCGAACTTCCACACGACAGCCCTCTGCTCGCCGACGCGAGCGTCGCTGCTGAACGGGCGCAACGCGACCTCCAACGGCATGGCCACGATCGCGGAGTTCGGGTCCGGGTTTCCGGGCATCTCCGCGCGCATCCCGTTCGAGAACGCGCTGATTTCGGAAGTGCTGGCCGAGCACGGGTACAACACCTACTGCGTCGGCAAGTGGCATCTCGCCCCAGGCGATGAGACGACCCTCGCCTCCTTCAAGGGTCGCTGGCCCCTCGGCCGCGGGTTCGAGCGCTTCTACGGCTTCCTGGGCGGCGAGTCCAACAGCTGGTATCCCGACCTCGTCTACGACAACCACCAGATCGACCCGCCGGCCACTCCCGAAGAGGGCTATCACCTCTCAAGCGACCTCTCCAACAAGGCGATCGAGTTCATCCGAGACGCGAAGGCAGTCGACCCCGCCAAGCCGTTCTTCATGTACCTCGCGTCGCAGGCCGGTCACGCGCCCCATCACGCGCCGAAGGAATGGACCGACAAATACAAGGGGAGGTTCGACCAGGGCTACGAAGCGATCCGTGCGGAGATCCTGGCCCGGCAGAAGGAGCTCGGCCTGCTGCCGGAGGACACCGAGCTCTCGTCGATCAACCCGCACGGCGAGCCCGCCGCGACCGGCCCCGACGGCCAGCCCTGGCCGATGCTCGACACGGTGCGCCCATGGGACTCGCTGAGCGCCGATGAGCAGCGGCTGTTCGCGCGGATGGCGGAGGTCTTCGCCGGCTACGTCTCCTATACCGACCATGAGCTCGGGCGGGTGCTCGACTACCTCGAGGCGTCCGAGGAGCTCGACAACACGCTGATCGTCGTCGTCTCCGACAACGGCGGCAGCGGCGAGGGCGGGCCGAACGGCTCCTTCAACGAATGGCGCTTCTTCAACGGGATCGCCGACTCGACCGAGCTGACCATCCCCCACATGGACGAGCTCGGCACCCCAGCCTCCTACAACCACTACACGACCGGCTGGGCTTGGGCGTTCGACACCCCGTTTCCCTACTGGAAGCGCTGGGCGGGCTACGAGGGTGGGGTCGCGGACATGTGCTTCTTGTCCTGGCCGGCCAGAATCGACGCCCAGCAGGAGCCTCGACAGCAGTACACGCACGCTGTAGATGTGGTCCCGACCATCTACGAACTACTCGAGATCGAGCCGCCGGAAACGATCAAGGGCTACCCGCAGAGCGCGATCGAGGGCGAGAGCTTCGCGGCCTCCCTGACCGACCCGAAGGCGCCGGGCAAGCAGACCCAGTACTACGCGATGCTCGGGCAGCGCTCGATCTACGACCGGGGCTGGCTCGCCTGCACCCTCCATCCGCCACTGAGCGGTTGGGGCAAGTTCGAGCAAGACGTCTGGGAGCTCTACCACCTCGAGAGCGACCGGGCCCAAACCGTGAACCTCGCCGAGCGGGAGCCCGAGCGGCTCGAGCAGCTGAAGAGCCTCTGGTCCTACTACGCCGGCATCTACAACGGGCTACCGCTGGATGACCGTACTGCGCTCGAGCAGGTCCTCGCGGAGCGACCCCGTGCGGGCGTGGATCGAGAGCGCTACGTCTACTTTCCCAACACCGCCGACGTGCCCGAGGAGGGAGGAGTCCGGATCACGGGGCGGCCCTACACGATCGCCGCGGGCGTGGAGCTCGAGTCGTCTTCCGCCGAGGGCGTCATCTACGCCCACGGCGGGGTGGCCGGCGGGCACAGTCTGTACGTGCAGGACGGTCGTCTCCGTTACACGTTCAACTGGGTTGGCACCCACCTGCAGGAGATCGTGGCCGACAGAGAGCTGGCATCCGGACGCCAGGTGCTGAGCGCCGATTTCTCACTCAAGGGACCGAGCTCAAACGAGGAGATGCCGGGCTTCGAAGGCACGCTGAGGCTGTACGTCGATGATGAGCAGGTTGGCGAGGGCGAGATCGTGACGCAACCTGGGGTGTTCTGTCTCGTGGGCGACGGGATCTGCGTCGGACGAGACAGCGCCTCGCCGGTTACCCCGGCGTACAGGCCGCCGTTTCGCTTCACGGGTGGCACGATCGAGAAGGTCGTCGTCGATGTCTCGGGCAAGCCCTACATCGACCATGAAGCGCAAGTGCGGGCCTGGTTCATGCGCGACTGAGCGCATGTCCCGCAGCCTACGGCGAAAACCTTCATGCGGACGCCTGAACGGTCAGGTTCGCGGACCGGCGGCCGCGGGGTCGAGCCTCATCGACTCGAGCTGATTGACGAGCGGCGTGTCCGGGACCTTGATGGGACCGCGCGTCGGCCGGTCGAGATCCGCGGTGACGAAGAGCAGGAAGGCCACGACAGCGGACGCGATCACCACCCCGGTGAGCCCCCGTCCCACCAGTGTCAAGTACGCCGCGAGCAGCGCGAGGGCGATTGAAGCCCCGATCAGTTCGAGCCAGAAGATCTCGCCTGGAACCTGGTTATTGAGGGCGGCTACTCGAACCGTCTGCGAGTCGATCATCTCGTTCAGCGTCTCGACATACAGACGCGGCGCACTCGCCTGCGGGGCGGAATCGAGCGCCCGGCCGGCGAGCGCCCAGAGACGCCGCTGAAGCCGTTCTTCCTCCTCGGCGGCGGCGAGCTCCTCGGCGCTGCCCGGAACGTGCTCGGCGAGGCGGATCGCGCTCTCGGTGTAGTCGACCAGCAGCTCGAGGGAGCGGCTGCGCATCGGCTCCGGCAGCGTCTGCGCCCTCAGATAGGTCGTCCCGATCGCGTTCGACTCCTCGACGATGGTGGCCCGGCGATCCTCGTAGCGAGAGAGCGCGAGCGAGAGGCCGAAGGCGAGGATCAGGCCGACGACCCCGAGCATCGCCGCCTGCAGCACCCCGAACGGCTCAGTGAGCGTCTCCGAGAGGTGGTGCACGCGGCGCCCGACGAACGCTCCGAGCGCGGTCGAGCCCAGGATGAGCCCGAACACGAGCAGCCCGAGCTCCACGGTGGACAGTTCGAAGAGGATGGCGCCGAGCCTAGTTCACTCTAGTAGCCGGTGCCGGTCTTCACCCGCTGGCGCTCCGAGTCGCTGACGGGCCCTTCGTCTCGAGGGTGTCGATCGCCTCGGCGATGTCGTCGGCGAGGGTGTCGACCGGGCTCGGTGGAGGTTGAGCTTGACCAGTGCCCGCATCATCTTCACGGCCTGGGCGTCCGGCGGCATCGTGTTTGCGGGGACCATCCAGCCGCGCTCCGCGGCCAACTGGAAGGCGATATCGAACTCGTCGTACTGATCGATCAGCCGCATCGCTGCCACCGGGGCATGGGTTTCTCGGGCATCGCCCGATCGGGCGCCTCGTCGAGCAGGAACGTGGTGCCGGCCTGGGCCAGGAGCCGGCCGATGATCTCTCGTCTGTCCATCAGGAGCCCAGCAGCTTGGCCTTCTGCGCTGCGAACTCGTCTTCCGTGAGGACGCCGCTGTCACGCAGCTCCCCGAGCTCCTTCAGCTGTGCCATCGGGTCCTCGACCGGCGCAGCGGCCGGAGCCGGCGCCGAGGGCTGGGGCGACGGCGCGTTCTGCTGCGCCCAGCGGTTCTGCTGACGGCGTTGGACTCGGCCGCTGACCGCCGTGGCGGTGCCTGCCACGACCGCGGTTCGGGCGACACCTCTGACTAGACCAGGCATTGGTTCTCCTCTCGGTTGGTTCAGGACCTCGTTCAGGATTCGGCGGCGGCTGCCTCCGCCTCCTCGGCGGCCTCGAGCGCGCCGAGGAAGGCCTGGACCGGGATCCGGCCGTTCGCGACCAGTTGGCCGCCCGAGCGCCGAACGGCGGCGGCGAACGGGCCCGCCCAGCGGTTCTCGTAAACGAGCAGCGCCGCCGAGGTCCCCGGCTCGAGCGCCTCGGCCGCCTCCGCGACGTCATCCTCGCCCAGCAGCCCCGACGAGGCGCCCTCGAACAACCTCAGCTCCTCCGAGACTTCGCCCAGACCGGTGACGTCCATGCCCGCGACGGACCCGTCCTCGCCCTTCGTGATGAAGGCGAGATCGAGCACGCGAACGATCCCACGCTCGACCAGGTCGAGCAGGATCGGGGCGGCGTCGCCCGTCGGCTGGCGTCCGGGCCACTCGACCAACACGTAGTCGATCGGACCCATGTCTTCGATTTCATCCGCGCTCACTGCGGGCTCCTTTCGAGGGAGTCGGTTGCGGCCGAGACTAAGCGGCCCGGCGCACTCGGCTTTCACCCCGTTTGGATGATGTTTGAGCGGGTCTCTGAGCGCCAGCCCGCTGTCCCGAGGGGGACTAACGCTCGTCGAGCGGGTCCTCGCCGAGGAGGCCGGCTGTTCGCGCCTTCTCCACCGCCTCCGCCCGCGATGAGGCGCCGAGCTTGCGATAGATCGCCTGTGCCTGCGTCTTCACGGTGTTAGGGGAGAGGTGGATGCGCTCTCCGATTTCGCGGAAAGCGAGGTGACTCGGCAGGTACTGGAGCGTTCGCACCTCGGCCTTTGTCAGGGCCCACTCCTGACCTCTGCCCTCCGCGAGGGCCGAGGTCACGGCTGCCCGGGACTCCTTCAGCCATCTCTTCAGGACCAAGGCATCCGGAGTCCGTTCGATGGCCTCCTCCGCCTCGTGGAGCAGAATGCGCGCGCTCTCGCGATCGTCGAGCCGGGCGCAGGCCCGTGCCAGGACGAGCCTGACCTGCGCCTCGAACCAGGGGACGAAGTCGGTGAGGTCCTGCAGCAGCCGCTTTGCATCCGCAACGTCGGCCTGCGCCCTCTCCACCTGGCCGTCGCCGGCGGAAACCATCGCCGACGTTGCATAGACCATCGCCACGATGGGATAGTCGACCAGGCCGCATCTGGCGACCTGCTCTCGGGCCTGCGCCATCAGGCGCAGTCCGGTGGGAGGGTCGGCGGCTTCTGTGGCGATCACGCAGAGCTGGGAGAGGGCCAGGACCTGGATCACCGGGACCGCGACCGCTCCGCGGCGGACGGCCTCCTGGAGCGGTGGCACGGCGCGCTCCGGAGCGCCGGTGAGATGCATCGAGACCCCGAGATAGAGGAAGCAGGGCACCCGCCAGGGGCTCTCCGCGGGGAAGAGCTCCAGCGCGCGCTCCGCGTTCTCGCCGGCCTCGGTCACGCCTTCGGTACCAAGGGTCGCCCGCACAAGCAGCACGTCGGGCTCGATCGACTTGTCCTGGCTCTCTGATGCCCTGCCGATCCCCTCCGCGATTCTGGCCCAGTGCGCGGCTCGCGCGCCTTCGCCGAGCGCGAGACAGCGATGGGCCGCGGTCAAGGACAGTTTCCCGGACAATGCGACCCGGTCGTCCCCGATCTCTGCCAACCAGCGGCCGATGGTTGCTATGCGACCCCTCCCTATGAACTCAGGAAGGGCGTCCCAAATCAGCCTGGCGGTTCGCTCCAGATCGCCTGCGGCGATCGCATGCTCGATCGCGCGGTCGTGATCGGAATGGGCGGCGTACCAGTCGCGCGCCCTGCCATGAAGTGCGGGCACCAGGTCGGGATCCCCTCGCCGGAGCTCGGCCTGGAGCATCTCCGCGAACAGGTGGTGATACCGGTAGCGGTCCTCGCGCCGGTCCAGCGGGACGACGAGGGAGTTCGACCGCGCCAAATCTCGCAGGACCTTGGCCGACCCGGATCGTTCGAGGGTCGCATCGCAAAGGGGTCCTGTCAGTTCCTCCAGGACGGAGGTGCGGGTCAGGAATCTGAGCTTGGCGGGCGTGGTCGCGCCGAGGAACTCGTCTCGAAGGTAGTCGACGACGATCCTGTCGTCCCCCGCAAACGAGGCAACGCCCGCAGCGGTGTCCGTCTGGGCGGCGAGGGCGATTCCGGCGAGCGAGAGCGCGGCGGGCCATCCCTCCGTGCGCTCGAACAGGAGGTCGCCTTGAGCGGGGGTCAGCTTCAATCCGAGCCCGTCGAGCAGCTCACCGCTCTCGACCCGCGACATTGCCAGGTCGCCTTGCGCCAGCTCCATCAGCTGCCGGTGGGCGCGGATCCGGCCGAGGGCAAGTGGAGGCTCCGTCCGGGAGGCGAGCGCGAGCTGGGAGCCGTGGGGCAGCATTTCGATCAGCGCCGTGAGCACCTCGAACGCCTCCTTGGAGCTGAGCCGGTGCACGTCGTCGATGACGAGCACGAACGGCTCGCTGCGTTCACTCAGTGAGCGGCGGAGCCGGGGGAGCGTGACGGCCAGGATGCTCGGATCGGGCGACCCGAGTGATGCCAGGATGTCGGGGTCGACGGGTTCGATCTCGCCGAGGGCCTCGACGACCGCGCTGACGAGGAGGGCGGCATCGTCGTGCCGGTGGCTCGCTGATACCCAGGCGAACGGGCGCTTGTCGGCGGTCGCCCATTCGGCCAGGCACGTCGTCTTCGAGTACCCGGGCGGCGCCGTGAGCAGGACGAGCCGTGTCGACCGCGACTCGAGCAGCCTCTCGATCAGCCGCCGCCTACGCACCATCCCGGGACCGAGGCGTGGACCGTTGATGTCCTCTGCGGGCTCGAACCCACTCCCCGCGAGAACGGCGGGTTCCGCGGCTGGGCTCATGTCAGTACCTCCCCTATCTGCGCAACCTCGACCAGTCGTTGATTCGCGACGAGCTTGTCTACTGGTCCCTCGCGGGTTCAGGCCTGCCGCGGAGGCTCGTCGAGTGTACCCGTGGTTGAGCACGGAACGCGGCCGCTCAGGCGTCGATGGGGGCCCTTCGCAGCGAGCGGTACTCGGCGCAGCGCTCGATCGAGCTTTTCCAGTTCTCCTGCCACACGAGGCTGCCGTCCTCATCAAAGAACAGAATCTCCGCGGTGACGACCAGGAACACCTCGACCTCATGGTCACCGACGCTCTCGATCGACCCCGTGGTGCCGGCTGCCACGAAGACGGTGTCACCGGCCCTCGCCACCCACTCCTGCTCCCGGTACCGCCAGGCGCCCCGGATCGTGTGCGCGATCACCGGACCGGTCACGTAGAGGGGTGCGACGCCGCTGTGGGGCGGGAACCGCACAGAGACCAGGATCTCGCCGCGAAGTCGGTCTATCCGCTGGTAGCGCAGCTGAACTTTTTCGCTCAGCGGGGCGAACGGGACCCAAGGCAGTGCGTCGCCTTCGATGTAGCTGGTCTCGGCAGTCTCGCTTGAGATGCATGCATCACACACGTACAGCTGTCGCGGCACATCACCCGTACCGGGTGAGGTGCCACGGCGGTCGCTCCCGCGTCGGCGAATCACCCCATCGGGGTGAGAGTGGGTCCTGGAAGGACGACTAGTTTCTTGACAAGTCGGCCCAGCGTGTGCCGGCATCGGAGGGTCCGCGGACCAGCGGCCCCAAAGCCAGCGAAAGGAGTTACATGATGAGAGGTGCTGGTCGAGTCGTGTTCGCCGCAACCCTGCTGTTGATCGTGGGCACGCTCAACATTCTCTACGGAATTGGAGCGCTTGACGACGCCAATATCTTCGTCAACGACACGAGGTTCATCCTCAGCGACCTCAATACCCTCGGCTGGGTTCTGATCATCCTCGGGGTGATCCAGCTCGCCGGCGGCTTCTCGCTGATGGCGGGTAACGCCTACGGGCGCGTGATCGGAATCATCGGGGGCAGCCTCGGCGCGATCGGCGCCCTGCTCTCCATCGGCGGCGCCTACCCGTGGTGGTCGCTCGGCATCTTCGTGCTCTGCGTTTACGTGGTGCACGGCATCTTCGTCTTTGGTGAGGACGAGCCGGCCGCGCGAGCCTGAGTCTGGTCGGGGAGCCCGCGGCCCGCCGCGGGCTCCCCGAATCGTTGCATCACACCTGGTCACCGAACCGGCTCCGGACGATGCCTGGCAGCGCCCGTAGCGTCGCCCGTGGGCACATTCGAGGGCACAATCTGCACGAAACTCAGCCCTAGTAGCGCACTCGGCTGGGGGCCGAGCGGTCGCTGGTTCAAATCCAGTCGCCCTGACTAGACGAGCTGGGTGGAATTGCGTCCCCACCGTCCCCCGCGTCCCCGGTCGTCCGCTCCCAGAGATATATCGCGATGCACAGAAAGCGACACAAATCCTGGTGCTTTCCCATTCGCGCGAAGGAGCAGTGAGCGCGAGCGCCGGCCATACTCCTTCCATGCCCGCGCCACTGATCGAGTTTCCGGCCGACGATCCCAATCGCGCCCGCCGGTTCTGGCACGGAGTCCTCGGGGCCACCCTCGCGCCACGGCCCGCCGCGGCCGGATCCGGGTGGCAGACCGACAGCGACGACCTACGCCTCGGCGTCCACGAGCGCGGAGCGGGCCCCGGCGACACCGCGTCCCTGCCCTACTTCACCGTCGCCGACCTGCCCCGGACACTTGAGCGCGTCCGCGAGCTCGGCGGCTCGATCATCCATCCCGGCGATCGGTGGGCCGTGTGCCGGGACTCCGAGGGCAGCCCGTTCGCGCTCGCCGCCGCGCCCGCACCCGGTGAGTAGCATCGGCACGACCGCCGCTCGCGCGAAGCGACAGCGACCCGGAGCAGCGGCTACGCCGACAGACCGAGCGCTTCGAGGGCGGACGGGTGATCCGGATAGAAGGTTCCCTTGACGACGCGCCCATCTCGCACTGTGTAGACCCAGGCGTATGAAGGGAACTCGGTTACGACGCCGCTCTGTCGGCCCCACTGGCGCTGGTTAGTGATCAGTCCGGCGACGACGTCGCCCGCGTCGCGCAGCTCGTAATCGAACTGGAGATCCTGCCAGGACGACAGCCAGGTCCGCCAGAACTCGACGCCTTGCTCGGTGCCCCGATGGATGCCGACCCCCTCCGGTGGGATCAGACCCGCGCCGCGCGTCGCATCCCATTCGACGCCTGGAGCCACCAGGGCCTGCATCACCTCGGCGTCACGGCGAAGAAACGCTTCGAACAGGGTGCGCACGAGGGCGACGGTTTCCACCGACATCGCCACGCAGTATCTCGCGAAATGTTGCACTTTCCATGCAAAGCCATACTTTGGCGGCACTCGTCCGTGGTACCACTTTGGTACCGACTGCTACGTCCCATTCGTCCAGATCATCCGCCGTCGGGGACGATGGGGACGCGGGGGACGCTCAGGGACGCATCGACGCTGAGTGGTTGCCGGCTGGGGGCCGAGCGGTCGCTGGTTCAAATCCAGTCGCCCCGACTTTCCCGGAAGCCGCGTCAGAGACGAACCTGCGGCATCTTGTCGCGAAGGTAGGAACACCGTGCCGCCGGACGCGGTGGGATGCCCACTCCAAGAGTCGAGTAGCCGCCCGCTAGGACCAGCGCGCGGACCGGGAGGTGTCCGGCTGCTTCGGCAACAGCCGCTGGCTGTCGACGACGGCGGCTGCAACGTCTGAAAGCTTGGCATTGGTCCGGCGCGATTGGTCGCGCAGCATCTCGAAGGCGTCGGCGTCGTCGACCGCATGTCGCTCCATCAGCATGCCCTTGGCTCGCTCGGTGACTGCCCGGCGACCGAACGCGCCCTCGAGGTCGTGGTACTCGGTGAACCTGCGGAGCACGATGTCGATCGCGCTCTGCCACTCGTCGACGTCGGCGTCGGTGATACAGGCGAAGATTCCGCGCTTCGAGGCCTCCTTGACGAAGCCGGGATCGGGCACGTGGATCAGGAGGATCACCGGGCACGCGGCCTCCTGCACGATCTTGTCGATCAGCTCGAGGGCGTGGTCCGAACTCTGCCGAGGCCGACCAGCGCGACATCGGGTCGTTCCCTGGCGGTTACGGCTCCGACGTCTTGGACGTCGATCTCGCTAGCGACCACCTCGTGCCCGAGATTCGCGACAGTGGGTGCGATGAGCGCCAGCCGATCCTTGCGCTCGTTGGCTATCAGCACCCGGAGATGCTCGGTTTCGAGATAGCTCATCGACCTCCTGTCAGTCCCGAGTCTAACTCAGGGTTGCCAGCTCCGAGAGTTCCGAGAAGAAGTTGCCCCCCTGAGAGGCGTTGACAGCCGGGTGTAGGGTGCGATTTGCGCTTCGCCCCAAAGCACTCGGCGAGCGAATCTTTCCGGCTCCGACCCTCGGCCGGTGTACGGCGTACCGACCTCAACACGGTCTGCGCCATAACCACCAACGTGAGGAGCCCACATGGCTGTCATGACCGAAAAGGCAGCGGACGCCACAGCGATCCGGCCGTTCACGGGAGAGATCCCCGGGCGGATCTCGATGACCTGCGTGCGCGCATCCTGGCCACGCGCTGGCCCGAGAAGGAGACCGTCGACGATCGGTCGCAGGGCCCGCAGCTCGCGTCGATGCAGGCGCTCGCGCGCTACTGGGTGGAGGAGTACGACTGGAGCAAGTGCGAGGAGAGGCTGAACGCCCTGCCGCACTTCATCACCGAGATCGACGGGCTGGACATCCATTTCATCCACGTTCGCTCGGAGCACGAGGATGCGCTGCCGCTCATCGTCACGCACGGATGGCCCGGCTCGATCATCGAGCAGCTGAAGATCATCGATCCGCTGACCAATCCGACGGCCCATGGCGCGAGCGCAGTCGGACGCGTTCCATCTGGTGATCCCGTCGATGCCGGGCTACGGGTTCTCGGGCAAGCCGGCCGCGACCGGCTGGGGCCCCGATCACATCGCGAGCGCCTGGGCGGTGCTGATGAAGCGCCTGGGATACGACCGCTACGTCGCCTCGGGCGGCGATTGGGGTGGGCAGATCACCGACCTGATGGGCGCACAGGCGCCTCCGGGGTTGATCGGCATCCACACCAACTTCCCTGGTGCTGTTCGAGCCGACATCGCGGAGGCGGTCCAGTCGGGCGGCCCCGCGCCATCCGGTCTCGCCGACGAGGAAACCCGCATCTACGAGAAGCTGAAGGACTTCTTCGCGACGGACGTCGTCTATGCACTCGAGATGGGGACCCATCCGCAGACGCTTTACGGAATTGCGGACTCACCCGTCGGCCTAGCCGCCTGGATGATCGACCATGACTCGACGAGCATGGGCACATCCTGCGCGTTTTTGACGGCGATCAGCACGGCTTCGGCCTGACACGAGATGACGTGCTCGACAACATCACGTTCTATTGGTTGACGAACACGGGGGTCTCGTCGGGACGCCTCTATGCCGAGAACAAGTTCGGCTTCTTCGACCCGAAGGGCGTCACCGTCCCGGTAGCCGTGAGCTCTTCCCCGAGGAGCTCTACCAGGTTCCGCGGGAATGGGCAGAAGCGGCCTATCCGAAACTCATCCACTACAACGAGCTCGACAAGGGCGGGCACTTCGCCGCCTGGGAGGAGCCTGAGCTGTTCGTCTCCGAGGTCCGCACCGGGCTCCGCTAGCTCCGTAGATGACCGTGTATTCGACCGTCGTGCACATACCCTCCCTCGGCGGGGCGACCGAGTGGCTCAACTCCGAGCCGCTCGGTCCCGCCGTGCTGCGCCGCCACGTCGTCCTGGTGAACTTCTGGACGCTGACCTGCATCAACTGGCTGCGCCAGGAGCCGTACGTCCGCGCGTGGTCGCAGGCCTACCGAGACGACGGGTTGGTCGTGATTGGCGTCCACACCCCGGAGTTCTCGTTCGAGCACGAGATCGAAGGCGTGAGGGAAGCGGCGAGGAGCGAGCGATCGACTACCCGGTCGCGGTCGACAATGAATACGAGATCTGGAGCGCGTTCGCCAATCAGTACTGGCCGGCGCTCTACTTCATCGATGCCGACGGGGTCATCCGCGACCAGCACTTCGGCGAAGGACGCTACGAGCAATCGGAGCGCGTGATCCAGCGACTGCTGGGCGTCGAGCGCGAGCTCGTGTCCGTCGAGGGCGTCGGCGTGGAGGCCGAAGCCGACTGGGACCACCTGCATACGCCCGAGACGTACCTCGGCTCCGGGCGTGGCGGAGGTCGGTCGGCGACGCGTCGCGTTGGACGAACGAGGCCTACGAGCTCACTGATGAGCTGAGCGTCAACAACTGGGCCCTCAGCGGCGAGTGGACGATCGGCCAGGAGAACGTGGTGCTCGACCGCGCCGGCGGGAGCATCGCGTTCCGGTTTCACGCGCGCGACGCGCATCTCGTGCTGTCGTCCAGAGGGCGAGAGCCAATTCCCTTCCGCCTGCTTCTCGACGGCGAGGCGCCGGGCCCGTCGCACGGCGTGGACGTCGACCCGGACGGGAACGGCGTGCTCCGCGAGGGCCGCATGTACCAGCTCGTTCGCGAGCACGACGCGGTGCGCGAACGGACTCTGGAGATCACGTTCCTCAAGCCCGGCGCTGAGGCGTACGTGTTCACGTTCGGCTAAAGATGTCTGGCGCGGACGATTGGGTCGTAGTTGAGGTCGCCCGAAGCGAGGCCGAGGCCGAGCTGCTCTGCTCGGTCTTGCGTGGCGCGGACATCGAGTGCCTGCCCCGGTTGACGAACAGCGGCGCCGGGGCTGGTGACGGCTTGGGGACCGGCGGGGTGCATGACATTCTGGTCAGCCCGGCGCATGCCGAAGAGGCGCGCGATCTCCTGCGTGGACAAGAAAGGACCATCCGATGAGCGACAACACCGAGACCGCGATCCTCGCCGGAGGCTGCTTCTGGGGCGTCCAGCAGTTGCTGCGCCAGCGCGACGGAGTCATCTCCACCCGGGTCGGATACACCGGCGGGGAGAACGACAACCCAACCTACGCGAACCATCCGGGTCACGCCGAGGCGGTCGAGATCGCCTTCGACCCGGAGCGCATCTCCTACCGAGACATCCTCGAGTTCTTCTTCCAGATCCATGACCCGACGACCAAGGACCGCCAGGGCAACGACTTCGGCTCTGCCTACCGCTCCGAGATCTTCCACACGAGCGACGAGCAGCGCGAGGTGGCCGAAGACACGATCGCCGACGTCGACGCCTCGGGCCTCTGGCCCGGCAAGGTCGTGACCAAGATCAGCGAGGCGCGCCCGTTCTGGGAGGCCGAGGCCGAGCACCAGGACTACCTCCAGCGCATCCCGAACGGCTACACGTGCCACTATCCGCGGCCGGGCTGGAAGCTGCCACACCGCGAGACCGCGGCCTAACTCAGCCGGGGGCGACGACGACAGCGAGGTCGAGCCCCGCTGAGCGGGCAGTATCGGCCAGAACGCCGATTCGAATAGACCCGCCCCGCGGTACCACTTTGGTACCGACTGCTAGGTCCTATCCGTCCAGATCGTCCGCCGTCGGGGACGATAGGGACGCTGGCGACGCCCTGGGACACATCGACACTGATCGGTTGCCGGCTGGGGGCCGAGCGGTCGCTGGTTCAAATCCAGTCGCCCCGACTGCATGAGTTAAGTGGAGGTGCGTCCCCGCCGTCCCCGCGTCCCCGGTCGGCTCCCGGAGATGTACCGCTTTGCATGGAAAGGACCTAACTCTCCTGGCGAGATACGAGCGGGCCCTTCCGCGAAACCGCCCCGCGGCTGGTGCTTGACGAGAAGCGTCCAAGTCGCTCCGAACGGAAGCGCAATGAGCGCCGGCTTAGACAGAAGCCTCAGAGACCGCACGACCACTAGTGCTTAGCCCTCGCGCAGGGCAATCAAGCAGTAAGCGCTTGCGAATCGCGGACTGCGCTTGCGATCTGGGCGGCAACGTCGGGAATCGCAGCATCGACCAGACTGCCATAGCCGATCACTAGGGCGGGCTCGCTCAGAAGGAAGCGAGCTGATAGCTGGTCAGACCGCGGACAAAGATCCCGCCTTCTTTCAATCGTGAGACCACGTTGGTCTCGCTCGTGCCGTTAGGAAGACGAAGGACGAAATGGAGCCCAGCGGCGATTCCGTCGACCTTGGCTTCCGGGATCTCGGATGTGAGCCGGTCGACCAGTTTCAGCTGGCGGCTGCGGTAGGCCTGGCGGGAGCGGCGTAGATGGCGATCGAGTGCCCCGCTACCGATGAAAAGTGAGAACGCGTATTGATCGATCGCGCGATGCCCGCCATCAGTCGCCCAACGTTCGCGGGTGAGCTCTGTCATGAGCCGTGGGGGAATGACCGCCCATCCGATTCGAAGCGTCGGGGCGAGTAGCTTCGAAACAGACCCGATGTGAGCGCAATGGTCAGGCGCCAGGCCTTGCAGGGTCCCTACGGGATCGCGGTCGTATCTGTAGGCGGAGTCGTAGTCGTCCTCAATGATCAGACGATCGTTCGCGTGGGCCCATGCAGCTAGCTCGGCTCGCCGGTCTGGTGCCAGGACCGCGCCAGTTGGAAACTGGTGGGCGGGCGTCACCACTACAGCGTCGACGTTTTCCGCGTCAACGGTGGCGACGTGAATTCCGTGCTCATCTACCGGACAAGGCACGAGGTCGAGCCCGGCGCGTCGGATCACGTCCCATTGATCGTCATCACTCGGATTCTCGACCGCAATGCGCCGAGCTCCACCGCGCGCGAGGACTCGGCACAGCAGCGACAGAGCTTGCGTGTATCCATTAGAGACGAACGTGGTTTCCGCCGTGGCAGAGACACCTCGCACACGACCGAGATATGCGGCCAATGTCTGGCGAAGCGTCTCCGTTCCGCGCCGATCGCCATAGTTGAGCTCGGCATCCGGGATTGTCTTGATGCTCTCGCGAAGAGCCGCGAGCCACTCGCGTCGAGGGAAAAGACGAAGATCCGGCACGGTGCCTACAAGCTCGTAACGGTGCGTTAGCTCTCTCGATCTGACCGGCTCGAGAGGATTTTGATCGGGGAGATGGCGCACTCTCGGGAGGGCTCCTTGCGATTGCTCTATGTATCCCTCCGCGACGAGCTGCGAATAGGCATCGGAGACGACTCCGCGCGAGACCCCAAGGTCAAATGCGAGGCGGCGACTTGACGGCAGACGTTCGTCGGGGGGAAGCCGCCCCTCCCGGATTGCGCTTCGAAGCTGGACTACAAGCTGTGAACGAAGCGACTCCGGGCCCCTTCGGCTCGATCTCGACGTAAAGCTCTGGCTGTCGACTGGACTCAGTCACAAGGTGATAGCTGGCCCTGGCAGCTAGGCCAGTTCGTGCTTAGCCTACGCGAGTCCGCGCTTTCCGCATCACAGGGAGGCGAGTTTCAGCTGAAGGGGTGACTCGAAGGCATGGGACGAGAGATCAGGATCGCGCTAGCCCAGCTCGCGACAACCCCGACCAAGGAGGAAGCGACCGAAAAAGCGGCTCAGACTGTTTCCGAGGCGGCTCAAAACGGCGCGGGCTTGGTCGTCTTGCCTGACTTGAGCTTCCTTCCGTTCTTTCCTCAATATCGAACGGACTCGACCTGGATGGAGTGGGCAGAATCGGTCCCAGGAGGCCCGTCGACCGAAGCCGTGCGACGTATGGCCCGCGAGCACCGAGTCGCAATCGTCGCTTCGATCTACGAGGAGGCCCGCCCTGGCGTCTACTACGACGCCGCGATCGCCGTCTCTGAGTCGGGTGAGCTGTTGGGGAAGCAGCGCATGATGCATCTTCCTGAAGAGCCGAACTTCAATGAGAAGTTCTATTACCGCCCGGGAGACTCGGAGTACCCAGTCTTTGAGGTCGCCGGTGCCAAGGTCGGCATTGCGCTGGGTCAGGATCTCTTTTATCCGGAGCACCACCGACTACTCGCGCTGCATGGAGCTGAAGTCGTAGTGGGGCCAAACGCAATCGCGGAGGAGACCGATCCACTCCAGCTGTGTAGCCAGGCGGCTGCCGTGATGAATCATCTTGTGGTTGGCGTTGCCAACCGGACCGGCAACGACGGCATTCATACATTCATTGGGCGCAGCCACTTCGCCGATCCGTCAGGCGTGATTCTTGCCGAGGTCGGCGACGCGTCGGAGCAAACGCTGATTCACACCGTCGATCTCACCGCGCTTGCAGCAACTCGGAGGACTCAGAATTACTGGCTACGTGACCGTCGTCCAGAGACGTACGGCGACCTGGTCCGGGGGGCGGTCTAGCCCATGGCTCGGCGCCGTGAATTGGGCCATTGAACGCCGCACGCATGTTCTACGCGCGTTCCGGGCCAGCGGCACGGGCCGCCATAGGCGCATTTTTGCTTGCAGCACTTCTGGCGCTCATCGCGATCGTGGTTTCCGTAGCAGGGACCAATGCGATCGAGCGAACCGCGACCACTTTCATGATTGCTGTCGCGGCGGTCGTTGGCCTGGGGATCTTCATGGGCAACTCAGGCATCATCAGTTTTGTTCATCCGGGCCTGATGGCGATCGGCGCCTACACGAGCGGAATCCTCACGCTCAGCGCCACCACAAAGCCGGATTTTGCTCCCGGACTTGCCGAGCTTCATCGCAGGGGCGGAGTTCGCGCCGTTTCCGGCTCTACTAATCGCAGTTCTTGTCGCCGCTGGAGTCACCGCTGTCATCGGCCTCCCGCTAGCGCGACTGCCAGCTGCCAGCGCGGCCATCTACACGGTTGCGTGGCTGATCATCATTCATTTCGTCCTGATCGGAGCGAGCGGGATCACCCGCGGCGCCAGCACCTTCTTCGGCGTGCCGAGATACGTGACCTTTTGGAACGCCTTGGCACTCGCTGTAGTTGCTGTGATAGTTGCGCGTCTGTACCGCGACTCGAGAGCGGGACTCGATTTGCGTGCCAGCCGGGAAGACGAGCTTGCAGCGCGCGCGACTGGCGTCCGTGTCGTCCGCGCCCGCTTCATAGCGTTCGTCCTCAGCGGTGCCATCGTCGGCGCGGCGGGAGTGCTCTTAGGACATTCCGTTGGTGCGTATTCGCCCGCTCAGTTTTACATCGTTCTTGCGACGACTTACCTCGCGATGCTAATCGTGGGAGGCCAGCGAACGGTCACGGGGGCGGTCGTAGGGGCCACTGCCGTGACCCTGCTGATCGAGGTGACCCGCCGCGCTGAGGGGGGCTTCGCGCTGGGCCCGATTGACTTGCCAGAAGTGTTCGGGTTGACCCAGCTCGCGCTGGGCGTTGCACTCCTCCTAAGCCTCTACGTGCGACCTGAAGGTTTTTTCGGTCGCTCTGAGATCGACGAGATCGCCTTTCGGCCACGGAGCTCTCGGTCGGAAGCTCCCGAGGTGGAAGCGCCTTGACAGGGGTGGTCCAAAATCGAGCCGGGAGTCTGCGAGCTGAAGGCGTATCTCAGAGGTTCGGAGGACTCCAGGCCCTCGATCAGGTGTCTTTAGGGCTCCGTCAAGGAGAGATCGTCGGCTTAATCGGACCGAACGGATCGGGCAAGACCACGCTCCTCAATGCGATCTCTGGTGCGCGACAGCCGACGGCCGGAGCGATCTGGCTCGACCAAGAAGAGGTGACGACATTCCAAGCTGAGCGCATGTGCGACGCCGGAGTCGCGCGCACTTTTCAGAACATCCGCCTATTCGGGGGTCTGACTGCGCAGGAGAACGTTGAGGTCGGTCTCCGCCATGTGCCCTCGCGCAGTCGCATCGAGCACGCGCGCGAACTTCTGGCGGAACAGGGAATTCTCGACCTTGCGGACCGGTGGGCTGGGACCCTCGCTTACGCACAACAGCGACGCCTAGAACTTACGCGCGCATTGGCCACGCGTCCTCGTTTCCTTCTCCTCGACGAGCCCGCCGCGGGGATGAATCGAGCTGAATCGACGGCGCTACTGGCCACGATCCGTGCTCTGCAGGCGAAATACGAACTCGGAGTCTTGATCATCGACCACGACCTGCACCTAATTACTCAGCTTTGCGAACGAATCATCGTCCTCAATGAGGGCGAAGTCATAGCGGAAGGTTCGCCGGCCGACATCCAGGCGGATGAGGCCGTCATTTCGGCCTACCTGGGCCGGTCAGAACCTCATCGTCCACAACCCGGGGAGGGATCGACATCATGACCAAGAAGATGAACCACACGAGTGGCGTTGGCGACCATCTTCGCCGTAAGCATCGCTGTTCTTCCAGCGTGCGGAGAGGAGGACGGGGGCAGCTCCGACGATTCCTTCACGATCGGCGTGGCGACGGCGCAAACGGGAGCGATTGCGCCGTTCGATAAGCCGGCGGTGGATGGACTCGAGGTCGCCGTCGAGCTGATTAACGAGGATGGAGGGCTCGACGGCGAGCATCCAGTCGAGCTCGAGCTCAAGAACACACGCTCGGATCCGGCGCAGACCGCTGTCGCGGCCCAGGAACTCGTCGATGGTGGCGCAGACATACTCATCGTCCCTTGTGACGGGGACCTTGCGCTTGCGGGCGGACCGATCGGACAAGACGCTGGCGTCCCGACGATGTCGATCTGCTCGTCCGTTCCCATCCTGCCGGACGAAATCGGTGACTACTTCTTCGGGATTTCGTATGGAGATAACGCCGGTAGTGCCGTTCTGGCCAGCTACGCCCTCGACCAGGGATACAAGACTGCCTACACGTTGAACTCGGAGGACACCGTTTACACCGACAAGGTGCCGGTGTACTTCGGGCAGGCGTTCGAGGCAGGCGGCGGCGAGATCGTCGGATCGGACAGCTTCACGATCGGCCAGCAGGACTTCAGCGCGATCGTGACTCGGATCGGCCAGCTCAATCCCGCACCCGACGTGATCATGACGTCCGCGTACGAGCCGGACTTCCCGGCCTTCATCCGGCAGCTTCGCGGCGCTGGGATTGATACGCCCGTGATCGGCTCTGACGGAATCGACACTCCCACAGTTCTCGAGCTCGGTGACGCAGTCAACGGGTTGGTCCACAACAGCTCTGGTCTCCCAGAGCCCGGCTCGGACCTCGAGAAGTTCTATGAGGACTTCGAGTCCGCCCAAGGCAGCCAGCCGGAGAGCGTCTACTCGGCAGTGGGCGCAGACGTGATTCCTGTTCTGGACGCTGCCGTCAAGGAAGCCGGATCGACAGAACCCGACGCCTTACGTGACGCGATTGCTGAGCTCGAGGATGTGCAGGGGTTCACAGGGCCGATCACTTATGCCGGGACCAACGGCATGCCAATCAAGCAGGTCGCCGTCGTCGAAGTGCAAGACGGCGAGCGGGAGCTGTTGGAGAACGTAATTCCGGAGGCCGACCAGATTCCAACGCCAGAGTAGTAGTGCTCCTAGCGGTCGAAAACCTGACCGTTGCCTACGGCGCAATCCGAGCCGTGCGAAACGTCAGCCTCGAGGTCGATGCGGGCGAAATCGTAACGGTGCTTGGCGCTAATGGAGCGGGGAAGAGCACGCTCCTGATGGGCATCATGGGCCTCGTGCCATCCGTCGGGGGCACGGTCAGGTTTCGCGACCGCGACGTCACACACCACCCCCCGGAGGACCTGGTGAAGATCGGGATGACTCTCACCCCGGAGGGACGTCGGGTATTTCCTGAACTGAGTGTGGAGGAAAATCTCAGGCTAGGAACGCTCGGTAGAGCTGCGAGGGAGCGCGATCGCCCCCCGGTAGACGTGGACCGGTTTTTTCCGCGTCTTGCGGAGCGGCGCTCTCAGCTTGCTGGAACTTTGTCCGGAGGCGAACAACAGCAGTTAGCGATCGCCCGATCACTGATGTCCGACCCGGATCTGTTGCTCCTAGACGAGCCCTCCCTCGGGCTCGCCCCCAAATTCGTGGACTCGATCTTCGAGCTCATCGTCGAGCTTCGTGAGCGCGGAACGACGATCCTTCTTGTCGAGCAGAACACAGAGCGGGCACTAACTATCGCCGACCGCGGTTGCGTCTTGGCTACGGGCGAGGTCGCACTTTCGGGTCCGGCCGAAGAGCTTCTAAATGCTCCCGAAGTCCGCGAGGCATACCTCGGGATCACGGTCGGCTGATGGAAACCTTCATCCAGCAGGTCGTAAACGCGCTTAGCCTGGGCGGCACGTATGCGCTGCTCGCCCTTGGGCTCGCGATCGTCTATAGCATTCTCAATCTCATCAATTTCGCTCACGGCGAACTGATGACGATCACCGGCTATGTCCTCTATTTCACGGTGGCCGCAGATTTCCCGTTCGCGCTTGCTGTCGTCTGCGGAGTTGTGGCGGCAACCATCGCCGCCGTAGCCATGGAGCGGATCGCCTTTCGCCCTCTACGGGGTCAAGGGGTTGCGACTTTGCTCCTGAGCAGCTTTGCGGTCAGCTTGATCCTTCAGATTCTCTTCCAAGACTTGATTTCCACCCGGCCAAAAGCGGTGCCAATCCCGGATTGGCTGGGCTCAAGCATCGAGGTCGCCGGTATACAAGTAGGGGCAATTCAGGCCGTCTCCGCAGTGACGGCTCTGGTCATGCTCGTTCTCTTGACCGCCTTCCTGAATCGCACCACGCCGGGCCTCAGTATTCGCGCTGCCGCGCAAGATTTCGACGTCACGCGTCTCATGGGCATCAAGGCGAACAAGGTGGTGGCGACGAGTTTTGCGCTATCCGGTCTCCTCGCCGGCGTTGCTGGTGTGCTTTGGGTTGCGCAACGTGGCTCGGTCGACCCTGCGATGGGCTTGCTGCCCGTGATCAAGGCATTCATCGCAACAACCATCGGGGGACTGGGAAGCCTCTCTGGGGCCGTAATTGGCGGCTTCATTTTGGGCGCTATCGAGGTCATGCTTCAGGCTTACCTACCTGATGGTGCGCTCCCATATCGAGACGCCATCGCGCTCCTAATCGTCGTGGTGATCATCGTTGTGCGACCACACGGCCTGGTCGGACGACCTGCTGAATCGGTGTGATTCGTGTCCGCGCACCTGCCAAAGAAATCCCCAGTCGAGTCAGATAGGGATTACCTCCTGCACCCCGGCACCAGTCGCGCCGATTATGTCGCCAGGTTCGTGACCGATGCGCAGGGGCCTTGGCTTGAGATGGATGACGGTCGCAGGCTCTTGGACCTTCACAGTCAGTACGCCTGCACTGGCCTCGGGCACGGTCACCCGAAAGTGCGTGCCGCATTGCATGCCGCAGTGGACGGCTTGGATCACGTCTCGGAGCTCATGGCCACCGAGACGCGCGCCCGGGCAGCCGCATTGCTCGTTGAGGAGACAATGGCCGGTGAAGATTGGCCTGGCTCGGTGCGCTTTACATGTTCGGGCTCAGAAGCCGTCGAGGCTGCCTTCCTGTTCGCTCGCCTCTACACGGGTAAGCCGTTGATCGTCACTAGGCAGTTGGCATTTCACGGGTGGACCACCGGGGCGGGGGCGGCTACGACGATTCCTGCGCTGCGCAATGCGTTTGCCGGCCGAGACGGGCTGTTAAGGCGACCAGCCGTGGAGGCGGGCGTAGCTGTTGGTCCGGCCGCCTATTGCCCTGAATGCATACGGGGAGAAAACGACTGCCGAGATGGCTCTGGAGTCTTGAGATGTGTGGCTGAAACCGAGCGATTTATTCGGTCGCTTGGCCCGGAAAGCGTGGCGGCTTATGTAACGGAGTATTGGTGCGGAGCTGCTGGATACATGGTCCATGAGGACTATCCGCGCCAGGTAAAGGAGATGACACAGCGCTTGGGCATCCTCCTCATCGACGATGAAGTCATCTCCGGGATGGGCCGCCTCGGCACTTGGTGGGCATACCAGCACTACGGAGTTGAGCCTGACCTGGTTTGCACAGCAAAAGGATTGACAAGCGCGGCAGTTCCTGGGGGAGCTGTGGTTCTCAGCCAGGCCCTCACATCATTCTTCTCCGACGGACGTCTTGGCAGCTACAGCACCTTCTCAGGTCATCCGCTCGTCGTGGCAGCAGCAGTGGCGACCATCGAAACCATGCTCGAGGACGGGGTTGTCCAGCGGGTGCGAACCCGGGGTGAGGAGCTCGGCCAAGAATTGAACCGGCTCGTGGACAAGCACATTTGTACAGGCGGGATACAGGGCCGCGGATACGCATGGAGCATCGAGCTGGTTCGAACCCCCGCTACCTGGGACCGATGGGTAGAGCCCGATCGCTGGCACCACGACGCAGTCGATGGCGCCATTGCGTTCAATCCTTCGGCGTTTATCGCAGCGGAGTGCGAAAAGCGGGGGGTGTTTCTCTACAGCTTTGTCCCGAACGCAGTCACTCTCAACCCGCCCCTACTGCTGACTGACGATGACCTTTCGTTTGCGCTTGACGTGCTTGACCAAGCGCTGTTCGAGCTAGATGCGCTGATCGAGAACGATGGCTAGGCGCGTCGCAGAGACCAGCTACTACGCCGTGGCAAGCATCTGGGGCTACGAAGGCGAAGGAGCGCAGTGGGAGTACGCGGTCCTGGCTGCCGGGGAATTGCTTGTCGGGGGCTGGCTCGTCCTCAATGGGTTTCCCGGGTTGCGCGCTGCCGTCAGGATGCGCCGGCATCCGTAGATAGTCGCTTTCCATGCAAAGCGATACTTTCGCGGCGCTCCTGACGCGGTACCACTTTGGTACCGACTGCTGCGTCCTATGCGTCCAGATCGTCCACGCCGCGGGGACGATGGGGACGCCGGGGACGCCACAGGACGGATCTACGACCTAGACCCTCGGCTGGGGGCCGAGCGGTCGCTGGTTCAAATCCAGTCGCCCCGACTAAGGAAGGTCAGCGGCAGGGAGACCGTCGCCACCACCGTCAGCCAGTAGATGATCTCGTTCTGCCGCAGGTCGATGAGCTTTGCCAACGCGTCACCGGCGGCGTCGATCGCGTCGACGATGCCCCCAATCTGCTTGCGGATGCGTTCGAAGTAGTTCTCGCTGCAGCGAGGTCTGTTCGTCGTGGATCGTCAGCAGGTAGTCGCCGTGGACCAGCACCCGCACGTCGATCGGCTCATTCGCCTCCTCGCCGAGAGCAGGTCATCGCAAAGACAACGTGCTCGCCGTCGATATGAACCTGCGCGAGGGCGGGGCATCGGGGTCGGAGTTGCGCAGCGACGCCAGGGCAGCATCGAGCGACAGCACCTCGCGAAGCGCTTGGCGGTCGACAGAGCTTGCCGTCCCGTCAACCCGAGAAGAACCGTCCTGACTCCCGTAGCTCGGCGACCCTGCGGCGCTCATTCGGGCCGAGGCCCGCGATGATCTCGGCCACGGCAACCTAGGCCAGGACCGCCTCAGGACGGCATGGTTGTCTGCCCGCGCTTCCCCCCGTGTAGGGTCGGGATCGTGGCAGGGCAAATCGAATCGGTGATCCACTTCATCGATGGCGACGAGTTGGAAGTGCAAGACACGGTTGACGAGATTGATCGGGCAATCGGCGACCTGCGCACGGGACGCGTCCCGTTGATACCGGTGCATGACCTTGACGGTCGGGAGCATCGGATCAACGCCGCCCACATCAAGACGGTTCGCCGATACGACACGTCCGCCTGACCCGAAACGAACAAGGGTGCTTCACGCGTCCGTCAGAGCGGAGCTCGTTTCAAAGGATGCGTTCGAGGACGAGCATCCTCCGGCTGGACACCAGATGCTCCAATTCATCCGCCAGGGCCTGGACCCGTCGCTCCGCCTGTTGCGGCCAGTGCTCGATGTTGACGATCTCCGCGATCAGCACGTAATCGGCCGATTCAACGGCCTGTCCGGGTACATCCGTCGGCCGCGTCAACCGCCAATCCGCCATCGTGTCCAGCGAGCCATGGACGATCTCCCGATCGCTTGCCATTAGACGCTCAAAGTCCTCGGCTAGCTCCGGCGAGCGGAGGTGAAACCACATGACGAGTGTCGCCGCGGCCGCCATCAGCCGTCACGTCCGACTCGGAACCCCTGCATGTTCGACCGCCCATTCCAAGACGGAGTCGGCGATCTCCTCCCACCCGGTCTGCGCCGGGAGCAGGTGAGCGAAGCCCTCGGACTCCCTGATCTCGGTGATCGTGTCGGACTTGTAGTGCTTGGCGTTCGACTGCTGGACTTTCGGCGGCATCAGGTGGTCCTCACTGCCCGAAACGAACAGCAGCGGTGCCCGATCGTCGTTGTGATAGTCGACCCACACCTCCTGATGGCCCGGCTGCAGGTTGGCCAAGACGCTGTCCCAGAAGATCCGTCCGGAGGCTGGGATGTGGTAGCGCTCGTAGAGCCTCCGAGCCTCGTCCTCAGGGAAGGTGTTCGTAAACGCATAGCGCCACTGATCGAACGTGAACCCGACCGCCTTGTGTCGGTTGGCCGGGTTCTTGAGGACCGGGAGCGTCGCCTTCAGCTGCGCCGCTGGGATTGCCCGGACGCCCTCGGTCGGAGCCGAGTTCAGAGCGACTCCGGCGGCGCCGCGGCCGTGGTCGAGGAGGATCTGCGTAAACGCACCGCCGGCTGAGTGTCCGATGAGGATTGGCGGAGCATCAAGCCCATCGATCACCTCTTCAAAGTGGGCGATGATCTCGGGCACGCTCACGTTCTCGATCGGCGTTGGGTCGGCGTTGAGCGCCTCGACTTCGACCTCAAAGCCCGGATAGGCCGGCGCGAGGACCTTGTAGCCGCGCGCTTCGAACCGGGCCATCCAGTTCTCCCAGGACCGGGGCGTGACCCAGAAGCCGTGAACGAAGACGATCGTGTCAGGTGTGGTCGTCGGGGCGCTCATCGAGAAACTCCTTCGCTAGGTGCCAGTCCGACGACGGTATGTCGGCGATCTGTTGGTGTCTTCCCCCATCGTCACGGCTAGGTCTGTGTCTGCCGACCCTACACCCGGCCGATTGGACAAGCGGCTAGGAAACTGCGCGGACGGTCCGCTCCAGCCTGACCAAGGTGCCCGACCAGCCGCGGCGGGTCGCGTCGGTCATGCCGGGCACGGTTCGCTCGAGTCCATCGAGTCGATCGTGGACCAGGGTGAGCTCGCACGCATCGGGCGGCACGGGGCGCAGCGTGATGGTCAGCCGGGAACTTGGCTCTGCAAGCGGGCGGCGGTCGGGGCCCACGAACTGCCAGCGCAGCACGATGCGCTCGTCCGCCACGAGCTCGAGGATCTCGCTGTCGTAGCCGCCGACCTCTTGGCCCCGTTCGTCAACGTGCCAGCAGCGGTAGTGCCCGCCGACACGCTCGTCGATCTCGAAGCGAACGGCCTCCCAACCGACCGGAGCCGACCACCGCAGCAGGAGCTCAGGATCGAGCCAAGCGCGGTAGACCGTCGCCGGTGATGCCGGGATCGTCCGTTGGATCTTGACGGAGGTCACCGGTCGCGCGACCGAGCGATCGCGCCCTCGAGCGCGTCGAGACGCTCCGTCCAATAGCGCTCGTAGCCCTGCAGCCAGGTGCTGGCCGGCTCAAGCGTTGCCGCACTCAGCCGGCACCGGTGCTCGCTGCCCTCGACCGTACGGTCGATCAGCCCGACGCTCTCGAGCACCCTTACGTGCTTGGACACGGCGGGAAGCGACATCTCAAATGGCTCGGCCAGCGCGCCGATCGTCAGGTCCTCCGCCGCCAACCGCTCGAGCATGTCACGCCTGGCTTCGTGAGCGACGGCGTGGAAGAGCCGGTCCAACGAGGTTCGTTTAACCATTTGGTTTAGTGTACCGCCACAGTGGCGATCTGCACGCCGTCTGTCCGAGTACGACGAAGAGGAGACCGATGACCATCCCAACCGCTGTCGTGTCCGAAGAAGAGTGGAACTCCAATCGCGAGGCGCTCCTAGTCAAGGAGAAGCAGCTCACTCGCGCGCGCGACACGCTGGCTGCTGAGCGCCGCCGCTTGCCCATGGTCCGGGTCGATAGGGAATACCGCTTCGAGGGACCGGAGGGCGAGGTCAGCCTCCTCGAACTCTTCGCGGGGCGTCGACAGCTGATCGTCTACCGCTTCTTCCTCGACCCGGGAATGCAAATCGCCGAGTACCCCGAGGGCTGCCCGGGCTGCACCATGTTCGCCGACAACCTGCCGAATCTCACCCACCTCAACGCGCGTGACACGACGCTGGTCTTCGTGTCCGCCGGCTCGCAGGACGCGATCCAGGACTACCGCAAGCGCATGGGTTGGGATGTGCCCTGGTACACGACGCTGGACGATTTCTCCTCGGACTTCGACGTCCCCGAGTACTGGGGTGTCAACGTCTTCCTGCGCGACGGTGACCAGATCTACCGCAGCTATTTCGCCGCCGGCCGCGCCGCCGAGGACCTCAGCAGCGTCTGGGGGCTTCTGGACATCACGCCGTTCGGCCGCCAGGAGGAGTGGCAGGACGTGCCGGGGGGCGTGCCGCAGGACCAGACCGGTTCCTGGGTACGCCGGCATGACGCATACACGGCCGAGGAGCTGGCCGGAGGAAGGACGAGCGCATGACTCTCAAGCGGATGGACAACGTCCTCATCGTTGTCGAGGACCTCGAGGCCGCCAAGGCGTTCTTCGCCGAACTCGGTATGGAGCTGCAAGGCGAGATTACGGTCGAGGGGCCCTGGGTGGACAGCACCGTCGGGCTCAACGGCGTCCGTGCCACGAACGCCATGATGCGGACCCCGGACGGCCACGGCGGGGTGGAGCTGTCGAAGTTCCACACGCCGCCTGCGGTCAAATCCGAGCCGGAGAACGCGCCGTCGAACACGTTGGGCATTGGTCGCATCATGTTCGCCGTCGACGACCTCGACGACGTCGTTGCCCGCCTACGCAACCACGGTGGAGAACTCGTCCGCGAGATCGCGCAATACGAGGACATCTACCGGCTCTGCTTCATGCGTGGCCCTGAGGGCATCATCATCGGGCTGGCCGAGGAGCTCCGCTGAACGACGGTGATCGAGTCACGGCTGGGGGTTGAGCGGTGGCTGGTTTCAATCCAGTCACCCCGACTCCGGGACGCGTTTCCACCCTCCCGCGTTCCCAGGGAGGGCCTGCCTGGCAAGACTTCCGATTCGCATGGAAAGCGCTACCTCTCCGCGAGATACTGCGCGGGCGATGTCGCAGGAGAACGTCGAGGCCGTGCGCAGGTTGTTCGCCGCATTCAACGGCGTCGACGTCGGCAACCTCGAGCACCGCCTCGACGAGGTGCGAGAGATCTTCGATCCCGAGGTCGAGTGGGTTGCGGCCCCGCACTCGCTCCTGGCGAGCGAGGAGTACCGCGGGTACGACGGCGTCCGCCGTTTCTGGACCCAGTTCCTGTCGGCCTGGGACGAGTACGGCGTCCAAGTCGACGAGCTGATCGACGCGGGTGATCAGGTCGTCGCGGTGATGCGGCTGAGCGGACGCACCAATGAGCTCGAGGTCGACGAGGCGCGGTCGTCGCTGCTCACATTGCGCGACGGAAGGATCATGCGGATCGAGCCCTTTGCGAGCAAGGACGACGCTCTCGAAGCCGCCGGACTCTCGGAGTAGCGCTTGAGATGAGAAGCGCTATGTGGCCGGCGCTCCGGACAAGACCGGAGAAGGCCTGAAGCCCTTGACGATCAGATAGATCGCAAACGACGCTTCGAAGGCGGCCTCCGGAATCGAGAAGATGACGTGCGCGCCGTTCTGCTCGTAGGCGCCGAACAGCACGGCGATCGATGAGACGAAGATCAACGGTCCGCCGATGACACCCAGCAGCGCGAGGCGCTGAGGCATCAGGCCGGTTCGGTACATCAGCCAGCCCAGCAGGATGCCGTTGACCCCTACGCAGAATCCGGGGCCGAGTAGGAACGACCAGTCGTGGACCGCAACAAGGGTTTGCCCGGCGATGTCGAGCGACCCCGCGTCTCCGCCTATCGATACGGCGAGGTCGTCGCGCAGGGTGAGGATCGACAGGAGGCTGATGGCGCCAACGCCGATGATCGTCGATTCAACGACGCGTGACCCGACGTAGCTGAGTGAGAGGGCCTCGCTGTACCGCCTGAGGATCGGAAACATCACGACGGCCGTACCGACGTTGCCGACCATCAGGAGGAACTCGAGAAGGGCACCCGCCTGGATGCGCCCATCGTCGCCCGCCCCGAGGATGTACGCCGCATCGTTGAGCACCGGGTCGTAGAGAGCCAGGGCGGCGATTGCCGTGACGAAGGTGGACGCCATAAGCCATCCGGCTATGAGCGCAGTCCTTCTCTCTGCGGGCGTGGCCGACGGCATCGAGCATGGAGTTCAACTTCCCAGTCGTGAACCCTTTTCGCTGCTGTGCGGGGCGCTTCGGGCGCTCACAGGATCGCGATCGGATTCACGGGTGAGCCCGTCCCGCCCATGACGCGTAGCGGTGCTGCCAGGAAGAGGAACTCCCAGCGGGCCTCTCGCTCGCACGCGGCGACGAGATCCTCGAATTGGAGATAGTCGAGCAGGTGTACCCCCATCGCATTCAGCGTCAACGTATGGATGGGGAAATCGATCCCCTCGGTCGTGCTCGGGGTGGTGTCGCTGTTGCCGTCCGATCCGAGCGCGGCAATGCGCCGCTCCGCCATGAGGGGGACGCAGGTGGGGTGCAGCCCGGCCTTGGCGCTGTCGGTGTCCCAGGGACCGAGCTCGGCGTGGCGTCGCGAGTGGCCGGTCCGCACGAGCAGGATGTCCCCCTCCTCGACCGTCACCCCGTGCTCGTGCTCACAGCTCTCGAGCTCGTCGGGGAAGATGTGCTCGCCGGGCTCGAGCCAGGGGACGCCGCGAAGTCGCGGCACGTCGAGCAGCACGCCACGCCCAATGAGGCCGTCCTTGAGGACCCCGATGGCGTCGGCGGTCGCCCCATCCGGGGTCAGCGAGGCGGCCGGCTTTCCGTTGTACAGGGCCCCGTCGAAGGCGACATGGCAGAGTGCGTCGATGTGGGTATGGGAGGGGTTGTGGTAATCGGCGCCGACATAGTCTTTGGCGAACCGGAGGGTTCCGGATCCGATGTCCTCATCGCCCAGCATGGTCATGTGGTGGTCCACCGGCGCGGGATTGTCGATTCCCAGCCGGGTGTTCAGCGGCAGGCTGAGCGTCACGGTTTGCCCGGTGCGAACGAGCCGCGCGGCCTCGAGGACCCGGGCGGGGGTGAGGTAGTTGAGGGTCCCCCGCTCGTCGTCGGAGCCCCAGCGCCCCCAGGTGGAAACGGCCTCGAATAGGTCTCTGAACTCCCCGGCGGTCAGCTCGCATCGGCGGTCTTCATCACCAGTGCTCATCGCGTACCCGACCTCTCTCGATCCGTCGTCCCCTCGCGCCTTGCGAGTGCCCGCCGGCGCAGGGTGCGTTGAACGACAAGCGTGACCGACGCGCCGATCACCATCATCGCCACGTTCGTGACGAGGACCGCCAGCGCCCCCCCAACGTTCTCGATCTCGCCCAGCCCGACCGCAACGCCGAGGTAGGCGGCTGCGGGAATTGTCGTTACCGAGATCGCCACTCCCACCCCCGAGCTCGCGCGCGTCTCAAGCGCCAGCATGCCGGCGACGCCGGCGGCGAGCGCGACCACGATCGTCTCGTCATTGACGGTGGTCAGGGTCCCCAGCACCGTCGCGTCGAGGTTGAAGTCGGACGGGACCAGGTCGAGCGCGTCCTGCGCGAGCGCAAACACGGCCGACGCGGCGCTCGCGAGCGCGAGGCCAAAGGCAAGCGTAAGCAAGGCCCTGCCCGCGAGAGCGGCGCGGCGGCTCACGACGCCAACGCCGATCGATGTAATCGGCAACAGGTCGGGGCTAACGGCCATCGCGCCGACGATGAGGATCGTGTTCCGCTCGATCACTCCGTAGCAGCCGACCACGCCCGCCACGAACATGAACGCGAGGTAGCGCGCGATCGGTCGCGCGTTGAGCCAGGCCATGCCGAGCACGTCCTCCCAGATCAGGCTGACCTCGGGCCTCTCGGTTGCCAACGGTCCGACAACATCCACCCGCGTCAACGTAATATCGGCGTCGGGGACACCGTGCCCCCGCAGCTCCTCCAGCAGCCGGTCGACCGCCCTCGGACGCGCTGCGGCGAGCACGATGGAGTGCTCTGTGCGAGTGGCTTCGACCAGCCTCACGCGGCTGACACCCTCGGCCGCCTCGAGCGACCGCGCAACCGCAGCCATCGTGGTCGACTGCCCGAAGACCTCGAGGTTGATCATCCGATGCGAGCCTAACGCGACCGCTCTCGAGCGGTTGCTCGGGTCAACCAGGCTCGCGGAGCTGCCCCGCATAGGGTCCGCGCCCCGTCACGACCGCCGCACCGCAGCGTGCCCCGAGCGCAGCTGATTCTTCAGCTGAGCGGCCCTGTGCCAACCCGAAGGTCAGGCCCGCGGCAAACGAATCCCCCGCGCCATAGGAGTCGACCTGGGGGCCGGGGAGGCGAGGGGCCGCCCACCCGCTCCTGGCGCCGTCGGCGGTTTCGAGCGAACCACCTGCCGCACCGGCGGTTCGCGCAACGAGGAGGGGCGGCGGTGTGATGTCGCCCGGGGCGTAGCGCTCCCCCTCATCTTCCGCGCTCGACACAAGTGCATCGATCTGGACCCCCGCCGTCGCCAGCGAATCCACCGCGCGCACGCTCGAGACAAGCTTGCGTGCAGCTCGCGCCGCCCGGACCGCCGCGGGATCGCCGGCCGTGAGATAGACGGCATCGAAACCCTTGAGCTCGGCCCACGGCAGCGGGTCATCCCGATGCGGCCCGAGGCGCTCGCCGATCACGGTGATCGTGCGTTCGGCGTTGGCGTCCGCGTGGACGAACGCCCACCGTTGCGGCTCGGATCGCCACGTTGCTTCGACCCGAACGCCGAGCTCCTCCAGCCCCAACTTCGCCCTGTGCCCGAGATCGTCATCTCCGAGCGCGGTCAGAAAGAGGCACTCGCCCGCCAGGCGCGCGAGCTGCACCGCGGCGACTGCGCCGCCGCCTCCGGGTTCCTCCCAGTCCTCGAGCGCGTGAACGATTTCACCGGGCGCGGGCACGCGCTCCAATCGTCCGAATCTGACCCACTCCACGTGCCCGACGACGGCAACTTGCATCGGGCTAGCTGGTCTCGACGGCGATCGAGAAGCTCGCCTCGTAGCGCCCGCCTGGCTCGATCAGCGGGAGGTCAGGACCGCCCGCGACGAGGGAGTTGGTCGGAGCCGTCATCGGCTCGAAGGCGACAACATCGTCATCGGCAGGCGCGTAAACCTGGGCGAAGCGGTATCCGCGACCGACCGAGAGCTCGATTCGTCGGCCACCCCCGGCGAGAACGAACGGCGCCGCATCCGTCGGCGCAAGGTATTCGTCATCGAACTCTCTGGTGCCGAGCGGACCACTCGCCACCGCGACGGGCTCGCGCTCGCCGGTCGGGAGCATGCGCCGGTCGAGCTTCAGGCGCTCGCGCACGGGGATGCCCACGTTCCAGTCGGCGCGATCGACCCCGGGTAACCGCAGATAGGGGTGATAGCCGAACGAGATCGGCACCCTCGTGTCGCCGGAGGCGTGGACGCCGGTGGTTACCGTGAGTGTCGTACCGCGCAGGCTCGCCTCGAACAGCACCTTGTGCGGGAACGGGAAAGCCGCCATCAGCTCTTCGTGCCGGGCGAAGTCGAAGCTCGCGGTCACAACGCCGCCGCCGCCCACCGCCTCGTGCCTGTCCACCTGCCATCCGCTGGCCGCAGCGAGGAGCCCGTGGATTGGCAGCCCGCCTGGCCCGAGCGCCACCGGCGCTTGACCCGAGTCGAGTACGACTTCCCTGCCACCAACCGAGAACCGCGCCCCCGCCACGCGATTCGCCCAGGGATGGAGGAACGGGATCCCCATCGTCGACCGCTCCTCGATGTACGTTCGCAGGCCTCCGCGCTGACCCAGCAGTTCCTCTCCGCGGTGGCGCAGCGAGCACCCGACCATGCCCGCACTCGGTACGAAGGCGACCTCGACGCCGCCGTCGGTTTCGAGAGTCAGCGCGGGAACTCCCTCGACCATCCGCTTGCCGATCATGTGGTGATTCCCAGTTCCGGTCGATTGGGTCGCAGGCCCCGTTTTAACAACCGGGCTACAGCCGACCATGCCGCGGACATAGGATAGGCGCCATGCCACGGAAGGCCGATGCGTCATGTGACGTGTTCGTCATCTTCGGGATCACGGGGGATCTGGCGAGGGTGATGACGTTCCACTCCCTGTACCGCCTCGAGCAGCGGGCGCTGCTCGATTGTCGGATCGTCGGCGTCGCGGTCGACGACTGGTCGGCGGACGACCTTCGCGAGCACGCCCGCGCGGCGATTCAGGGTACGGGCGAGAAGGTCGACCCGAAGGTCTTCGACCGCCTGATCAAGCGCTTTTCCTACGTCCAAGGGGACTTCGCCGACGACGGGACCTACGAGCGCCTGGCCAAGGAGCTCAAAGACGCGAAGAGCCCCGTCTTCTACCTCGAGATCCCGCCGTCGCTGTTCGGGATGGTCGTCAAGGGGCTCGCCGGCGCGAAGCTGACCACCGGCGCCGCGGTCGTCGTGGAGAAGCCCTTCGGCCACGACCTCGAGTCGGCGCGCGAGCTCGCCGAGGAGCTGCATCAGTACCTCGACGAGTCACAGCTCTACCGCATCGACCACTTCCTGGGGAAGATGGGGCTCGCAGAGATCCTCTACCTGCGGTTCGCCAACGCGATGTTCGAGCCGGTCTGGAACCGAAACCACGTCGCCTGCGTGCAGATCACGATGGCCGAGGACTTCGGGATCGCAGGACCGCGGCCACTTCTACGACCCCGTGGGCGCGCTTCGAGACGTGGTCGTCAACCACCTGATGCAGGTGGTCGCCGCAGCCGCGATGGATCCTCCGGCCGGCCGCGCCGCGCGCCCGCTGAAGGATGCGATGTTCGCCGTGTTCTCGGCGATGCCTCAGGCTGATCCCGCCAGCTATGTCCGCGGACAGCACCAGGGCTATCGAAAGGTCGACGGCGTGGCCAAGGGTTCGACCACCGAGACCTACGCGGCCGCTCGCTTTGAGATCGACAACTGGCGCTGGGAGGGGGTCCCGTTCTTCATCCGCACCGGCAAGCTGCTCCCCGTGACCCAGACGGAGCTGCGGCTGATCTTCGAGCCTGCACCGCGGCTCGGGTTCGCCGCCCGGACCCGGCGGCCGGAGCCCGACCAGCTGGTGATGAAGCTCGACCCGTCCACCGGCATCCGGGTGCTCGTCAACGCCCAGCGAAGCGATGTCCGCGAGCCGGAGAGGATCAACCTCGACATGGAGTTCGCCGAGGAGGGCGGCGAGGGTCCGACCCCCTACGAGGTACTGCTCCACGCGGCGATGCAGCGGAACAGCACCCGATTCACGCGCCAGGACAACATCGAAGAGACGTGGCGGATCATGCAGCCGCTGCTCGACAATCCGCCGAGGGTCCATCCCTACAAGCCCGGGTCCTGGGGCCCGAAGGCGGCCGATGAGCTTGTCGCCGACTACGGTGGCTGGCACGGGCCGTGGATCGCGTCGTGACCGCGGCGAAGCCCACCACGCCCCAGAGCGCGGCGGCCCCTTCGCCGTTTCCGCCGATCGCCGACTACGCCTTCCTCTCGAATTGCCATACCGGCGCCCTTGTTGCTCCCGACGGTGCGATCGACTGGCTCTGTGTGCCGCGGTTCGACTCGCCGAGCGTGTTCGGCAGCCTCCTCGACCGCGAGGCCGGTGCCTTCCGGTTCGGGCCATTTGGGATCAACGTCCCGACGACGCGGTTCTACGAGCCGGGGACGAACACCCTGGCGACGACCTGGCATACGCCGACCGGCTGGGTGGTCGTCCGCGACGCGCTGACGATGGGACCGCGGCGCGGGGAGGACACCGTCACCCCGCATACCCGTGCACCGGCCGACGCGGACGGCGAGCACCTTCTGGTTCGCACCGCGTTGTGCCTCGAGGGCAGCGTCGAGATGGCACTCGTCTGCGAGCCCGCATTCGACTACGGGAGCGCCCAGGCGGAGTGGTCGCTGGTCGGCGAGGATCGTCACGCCGCCGACGCCAGCGGCGCCGAGCAGACGATCAGGCTCCAGACGGGCATGGAGCTCGGGATCGAGGGCAACTCGGTGCGGGCGCGGCACTCCCTCCACCAGGGTGAGCAGATCTACTGCTCGCTTTCCTGGGCCGAGGGCCTCGCCTCCCCGACTGATCTCGACGACGCGAACGCTCGGATCGCCGCAACCACCCGCTTCTGGCGCGAGTGGCTGGCACGAGCGAGAATGGTCGACCACCGCTGGCGGGAGCCGATCCAGCGCTCCGCGCTCGCGATCAAGGGCCTCACCTACATGCCGACCGGGGCGACGGTCGCCGCGCTCACGACCTCGCTGCCCGAGACCCCGGGCGGCGAGCGAAACTGGGACTACCGCTACACCTGGATCCGCGACTCCACCTTCACCCTGCAGGCCCTGCACTTCCTCAACCTGGACTACGAGGCCGACGAGTTCATGCAGTTCATCGCCGACCTCGAGACAAACGAGGACGGGGCGCTGCAGATCATGTACGGGATCGACGGGCGGCGGGACCTGACCGAGTCGACTCGCGACGATCTCTCCGGCTACGCGGGGGCCAGCCCCGTACGGATCGGGAACGGCGCCTTCGACCAGCGCCAGAACGATGTCTATGGGGCAGCGCTCGATTCGGTGTTGCTCCACACTCGGCGCAGCCAGCGCCTCCCGGGGCGCCTGTGGCCGATCGTCGAAACACAGGCGAGATGCGCCATCGACGTCTGGCGCCAGCCGGACCAGGGCATCTGGGAGGCGCGTGGTGAGCCGCGGCAGTACGTCTCATCGAAGCTGATGTGCTGGGTCGCCCTGGACCGGGCCTCGAAGCTCGCCGGAATCCGTGGGGACAAGGAGCTGACCGCGAGCTGGCAGGAGACCGCCGAGGAGATCAAGGCAGACATCCTCGAGCACGGCGTCAGGGACGGCGTGCTGCGGCAGCATTACGAGACCGACGCGCTCGACGCATCGACCCTGCTGGCGGCGATCTTCGGTTTCCTGCCGCACGACGACGAGCGCCTGCACAAGAGCGTGCTCGCGATCGCCGACGAGCTGACCGAGAACGGGTTCGTGCTCCGCTACCGCACCGACGAGACCGATGACGGCATGTCGGGCAAGGAGGGCAGCTTCCTGATCTGCTCGTTCTGGCTCGTCTCGGGGCTGGCAATCGTGGGCGAGCAGCAGCGAGCGCGCGACCTGATGGAGAAGCTGCTCAGCGTCGGTTCTCCGCTGGGCCTGTTCGCGGAGGAGTTCGATACGGACACCGGCCGCCACCTCGGCAACTTCCCGCAGGCCTTCTCGCACCTCGCGTTGATCGAGGCCGCCGCGCGGATCATCATCGTCGAGCGCTTGGAGGAGTACGGAGCGTGAGCGATTACGACGTGATCGTGATCGGAAGCGGCGCCGGCGGGGGGACACTGGTCCACCGGCTGGCTCCCTCGGGGAAGCGGATCCTGCTGCTCGAGCGCGGCGACTGGCTCCCGCGCGAGCCGCAGAACTGGCTGGCGCAGGACGTGTTCGTCGACAACCGCTACGTCTCGCCGGACACCTGGTATGACGCCGAGACCGCGAAGGCCTTCCAGCCCCAGGTGCATTACTTCGTCGGCGGGGCGACGAAGCTCTACGGCGCGGCGCTCTACCGTCTGCGAGCAGAGGATTTCGGAGAGCTGCAACACCACGACGGCGTCTCGCCGGCCTGGCCGATCTCCTACGACGAGCTCGAGCCCTACTACACCCAGGCCGAGCAGCTCTACCAGGTCCACGGCGCCCGCGGCGAGGATCCCACCGAGCCTCCGGCCGGCGCGCCCTATCCCTTCCCGGCGGTCTCCCACGAGCCGCGGATCCAACAGCTCTCCGACGACCTCGCCGCCGCAGGCCACCATCCGTTCCACGCGCCCTGCGGAATCATGCTCGACGAGGGCAACATGCCCTACAGCCGCTGCGTCCGCTCCCCGAACTGCGACGGCTTCCCGTGCCTGATGCACGCCAAGTCCGACGCTGAGGTGTTGGCCGTGAGGCCGGCGCTCGAGCACCCCAACGTCACCCTGCTGAGGAACGCGAAGGCCGTCAGGCTCGACACCAACGAGTCCGGCACCGCGGTCACCGAAGTCCTGGTCGAGCGCGACGGCGAGACCGAGAGGTTCGCCGGCGAGATCGTGGTCGTCTCGTGCGGGGCGGCCAACTCGGCCAAGCTGCTTCAGCTTTCGGCGAGCGACCAGCATCCGAACGGTCTCGCCAACCGGTCCGACCAGGTCGGTCGCAACTTCATGTTCCACGACAGCGTGGCGGTGCTCGCGCTCTCGCATGAGGAGAACCCGACGGTGTTCCAGAAGACCCTCGGGCTCAACGACTTCTACTTCGGGTCAGACGACTTCGAGTATCCGCTCGGAAACATCCAGATGATCGGCAAATCGCAGGCGCCGATGTTCCGGGGCGAGAAGCCCGGCGAGACGAAGCTGGCGCCGCAGTGGACGCTGGAGCGGATGGCCCGTCACGCGGTCGACTTCTGGCTCTCGACCGAGGACCTGCCAGATCCCGACAATCGCGTCCTCGTCGACCGCGACGGCAACCTCACGGTCAGCTACACGGAGACGAACGCCGAAGCGAAGAAGCAGCTCTACGACAAGCTCAGGTCGATGCTCGGACACCTCGGCATGCACTCGGAGCACCTGTTCACCAAGCACGCGTACATGAAGACCGACATCCCAGTGGCCGGTTGCGCGCACCAGGCCGGCACCTGCCGGTTCGGGACCGATCCGTCCAGCTCGGTGCTGGACGTCAACTGCAAGGCGCACGAGCTCGACAACCTCTACGTCGTCGACACCAGCATCTTCCCCAGCATCGGCGCGGTCAACCCGGCGCTGACCGCGATGGCTAACGCGCTGCGCGTGGGCGACCATCTGCTCGAGCGGATGGGCGCGGCGGCGATCCAGCGGGAGACCGCTGGTGACGGCTGAAGCCGGCGGCGGGCGCCGCCGCGTCGTCGTCATCGGCGGCGGTTTCGGGGGGCTGACCGTAGCTCGCGAGCTGCGGCGCGCGAACGCCGACGTGACGCTGGTGGACCGCACGAATCACCACCTGTTCCAACCGCTGCTCTACCAGGTGGCGGCGGGCGGGCTGTCCGAGGGCGATTGCGCGTCGGCGATCCGCGGGCACTTGAGACGGCACCCGAATGCGAGCGTCCTGATGGCGGAGGTCACCGACCTCGACCTGGAGCGGCGCCGGGTGATCCTCGATCGGGCCGAGCCGCTGGAATACGACAGCCTGGTGGTCGCCTGCGGTGCGGAGACCTCCTACTTCGGCCATGACGAATGGGCCGAGAGTTCGTTCGGGCTGAAGACGCTTCGCGACGCCGTCGCCCTGCGCGAGCGCATTGTCTCGGCCTTCGAAGAGGCCGAACGGGCCGCCGATGCGAACGTACGGGACGAGCTGCTGACCTTCGTGGTCGTCGGCGGCGGGCCGACCGGGGTCGAGATCGCGGGCCAGCTCGCGATTCTGGCCGGTTCGACGCTGAAGCGGCAGTTCTCGCGCATCGACACCACACGGGCCCGCGTGATCCTGGTCGACGCCGGCGATCGCGTCGTGCCGGCGTTCAGTGAGAAGCTCTCGGCGAAGACCGCGCGGGGGCTGGCCGAGCTCGGCGTCACGGTGCGCGAGCACGCGATGGCGACGGCGATCGACGACGGGGGGCTGACCGTAAAGACCGGTGAGGGCGAGGAGCGCATCGCCTCCAGAACGGTCATCTGGGCGGCCGGCGTCCACGCCGCCGGCCTGACCGAGGTCCTCGCCCGGGCTACCGGGGCCGGCACCGATCGGGGCGGGCGCATCGAGGTCGGCTCCGACTGCACGATCGCCGGTCACCCGGAGATCTCGGCGATCGGCGACATGGCGGCCCACGAGGGGCCAGACGGCAAGCCGCTTCCCGGCCTGGCGACGACCGCGATCCAGCAAGCGCACCACGTCGCGCGAGCGATTCGCCGCGGCCAGCCCGGCCCATCGACGCCGTTCAAGTACCTCGACAAGGGAGCCCTCGCCGTGATCGGACGCGGGAAGGCCGTCTGCCAGGTCAGGGGCGTCGAGCTCTCCGGCCGCCCCGCCTTCGCCATGTACCTGGGGGTCCACCTCACCTACCTCAGCGGCGTGCGTGGCCGGCGCCTGCAAGTGCTGAACGCGTGGGTCGCGACGCGGTCCGGCACCCGGGAGAGTTGGGTCCTCGAGAACAAGCTGCCTGGCAAGGAGCGCGCGACGCCCGATGAAGGCGAGATGCCGAGGGCGGGACCTTCCTAGTCGACGGCTTGACAACGCTCGCCGCCTCCTCGCAGCTGCTCCCCGCACGCGAGCAGATGGCGTTCACGCTCGGCTTCCACATCATCCTCGCCAGCCTCGGGGTTGGCTTCCCGGCGATCATGCTGATCGCCAACTACCTCGGACTGCGTCGAAAGGACCCGGTAGCGCTCGAGCTGGCCCAGCGCTGGTCGAAGGTGGCAGCGGTGACGTTCGCGGTTGGAGCGGTGACGGGAACCGTGCTCTCGTTCGAGTTCGGGCTGCTGTGGCCCGAATTCACCAAACGGTTCGGTGAGGTCTTCGGGGTGCTGTTCACGATCGAGGGGATCTTCTTCTTCCTCGAAGCGATCTTCCTGACGATCTACATCTTCGGCTGGAAGCGCCTCGGTGGATGGAAGCACTTCTGGACCGGGGTGCCGGTCGTGATCTGCGGGATCGGGGGAGCCTTCTCGGTGGTCGCCGTCAACGCCTGGATGAACCAGCCCCAGGGCTTCACGTTGGGATCCGACGGCGCCGTCACCGACGTCGACCCGCTCAAGGTGATCTTCAACCCCGCGGTTCCCTACGAGGTCCCGCACATGATCCTGGCTGCCTACCTGGTCACCTGCTTCCTGGTCGCTTCGGTCTACGCGGTCGGGATGCTGCGGGGGCGCCGTGATCGCCATCACCGGCTCGGCCTGCTGATCCCGCTGACGGTCGGCTGCATCCTGGCCCCGATCCAGTTCGGGGTCGGCGACACCGCCGCGCGCGCGATCGCCGAGGACCAGCCGATCAAGTTCGCGGCGATGGAGTGCGTACAGCACACCCACTCCGACGTCACCGAGTACATCGGCGGCCGCTGCACCGACGACGGGATCAAGGGGGGGATCGGGATCCCGGGCCTCGACTCGTGGCTGGTCGGCTTCAGCACCGACACCGAGGTGATCGGCCTCGACACGGTCCCAGAGAAGGACCAGCCGCCGGCCAAGACGCTGCTGCACTGGGCCTTCGACTACATGGTCGGGATCGGCACGGCCCTGATTCTCCTCGGGCTGTGGTTTGGATTCGTCTGGTGGCGGCGTCGCGACATCCCGAAGACCAAGTGGTTCCTGCGCGCCGTGGCGGTCTCGGGGGTGGCGACGGTGCTCGCCATGGAAGCCGGCTGGATCGTGACCGAGGTCGGCCGCCAGCCCTGGATCGTCTATGAGGTGATGCGGACCGAGGAGGCGGTGACCGGTGCCGACGGGATCTGGGTCACCTTCGGCATCGTGGTCGTCCTCTACGCCGCGCTCGGGACCGCTGCGATCCTGATCCTGCGCTCGATGGCTCGCCGCTGGCGCGCGGAAGGGATCCCCGACGAGGAGGTTCCCTATGGGCCCAGTGCCGGCCCACCCGCCGCTCCCGCCCCGATCGCCGAGGAATCGAAGTGAGCACGGCGGACGCGGTCGCCGGCGTGCTCTGGGTTGGCGCCACCCTCTACGCGGTCTTCGGCGGCGCTGACTTCGGGGCCGGCTTTTGGTCGCTGTTCGCGGGCAGCGGTGAGCGTGGCACGCGGGCGCGGGCGCTGATCGACTGGGCCATCGGCCCGGTCTGGGAGTCAAACCACGTCTGGCTGATCTTCGTTCTGGTGGTGCTCTGGACCGCCTTCTCGGCCGCCTTCGCCGCGGTCTTCTCCACGCTCTTCATCCCCCTCAGCCTCGCGGCGCTCGGGATCGTGCTCCGGGGCGGCGGGTTCGCGTTCCACCGGCTCGCGCCCGGCGTCCGGGAGCGCCGGGCCTCGCAGGCGCTCTTCGGGATCTCCTCGCTGCTCACCCCATTCTTCATGGGCACGGTCGTGGGGGCTGTCGCTTCCGGGCGGGTGCCGCTGGGAAACGCCGAGGGAGACGCGGTGACGAGCTGGCTCAACGGAGTCTCGCTGCTGACCGGGACCCTGTTCGTCGCGACCAGCGCCTACCTAGCTGCGGTCTTCCTGGTCAACGACTCGCGCAGGGCCGGCGACGCCGAGCTCGAGCGCTACTTCACGGCGCGCGCCATCGGCGCCGCGGTTGCGGCCGGTGCTCTCGCCGTGGCCGGGATCTTCGTCTTCCGCGCCGACGCGCGATTCATCTACGACGGCTTGATCGGCGAGGCGCTGCCGTTGGTGATCCTCTCGGCCGTCTGCGGCCTAGGAGTGCTGGCGCTGCTCCGGCGTGGCGCGCATCGCGGCGCCCGCGTGCTCGCGGTGGCGGCCGTGGCGGCCGTGATCTGGGCCTGGGGGGTGGCACAGTTTCCGTACCTGTTGCCCGAGACGCTGACGATCTCCGCCGGCGCCGCCGACCCGGCCACCCTGACGGAGGTTCTGATCGTGTTCGGCGTCGCGGTGGTCTTGGTGCTGCCGGCGCTCGGCCTGCTCTACGTCCTCAGCCAGCGCAGCGTCCTGGAGGAGTAGGACCCCAAAGCGCACGTGCATTCCGAAGGTCCGTTTGCCGCGTACCTGAGCGGGGGGTAGGGTCGGGAAGGTCGATTAGGAGAGGAGCGCCGGATGGCTGACGCTGCACTGTTCATCGGATGGGGCCAGGTCGTGCGCGGACGCGAAAAGCGGGCCCTCCAGGTATTCAACGAGAGCGTCGAATACTGGGGCGGGCTCCAAGGTGACGGCAAGATCGAGGACTTCGAGGTGGTATTGCTCACGCCCCACGGTGGCGACTTGCAGGGCTTTGCACTGCTTCGCGGCAGCGAGGATCAGATCAGCGCGGTCCGTGCCGACGAGGAGTTCCAGCGCCGCATCGCGCGCGCCAACCTGATCATCGACTCCCAGGGCGTGGTCGACGCCGCGATCGGCGAGGGCATCGCCCGGGGCATGGCCCGCTACCAAGGCGAGATCGAAGACCTGGACTAGCGCCGCGGCCGCTCGAACGGTCCGGCATCCCGCCGGCGTGGTTTCCCTTCGGCCACTCAGCGAATCGAACCGCCAAGCGGTCGATGCTCTGCGCGTATCGGCGAGCCAGGAGCGCTTCGTCAGCAGCGTCGCCCAGTCATTGCGCGAAGCCGCAGAACACCCCGACGCCTGCGCCTTGTACTGGGTGGTCCATGCGGACGACACGCCGGTCGGGTTCGTGATGATCGCCGACGAGGTCAGAAGTCCCGATTACAGGCCGCACTACCTGTGGAAGCTCCTCATCGACGAGCGTTACCAGCGGCAGGGCTTCGGCACCGCCACGCTCGACCTGATCGTCGAGTACTTCCGTGGCCGACCCGGAGCCGAGGTGCTGAGCACGTGCGCCGGTCAGGGCCCCGGCAGCCCGGTCCGCTTCTACGAGCGCTACGGCTTTGAGAACACCGGCGAGGTGTTCGACGGTGAGGTGCTGCTTCGGCTCAGGCTCCGCTAAAGGCCTGCAAATCGTCGCTTACCACAAACCGGCGCACTGCACCCAACACGTGGTAATTGACCCGTGGTAATCGACCCGCGCGCACACGACTGACCGGGTTGCTTTTCGGTTTTCCGGACGTAGCGTGAATCGAGGGAATGGGTTGTCGGGCGTCTATGGAGGTGGAGTGCGCGGTGCCAGCGAAAGGAGATGGACAGGTCGTCCATGCTGATCGCGCCGGCGGCGTCGAGCCCGAGGCATCGTTGGCGAATCGCGGATCGCGGACACGGCTCTCCAGACGGGCGCTTTTCGGGGGGGCAGGGGTCCTCTACGGCGGAGTGCTGATCGGCGGGTTGCCGCGCTTGGCAGTCTCGGCCCGGCCGTCGCCGGAGCAGGACGTCGAGGTCCTCAACTTCGTTCTTGACCTTGAACGCGTGCAGGAAGCGTTCTACGTCGAAGCTCTCGGCTCGACGGTCCTCCGTGGTGAGTGGCGTCAGTTCGCTCGTGTTGTCGGCGGTCACGAGCGCGCTCACCGCAAGTTCATCGAGGGAGCGCTCAAGGACGCGGCCCGACCGGCACCGGATTTCGACTTCGGGGATGCCTTCGCCGACTTGGAGACGTTTCAGGCTGCGGCGATCGACCTGGAGGAGACCGGGGTGGCCGCCTACAACGGACAGGCGACGAACCTGACCCCGAAGGCACTTGCCGCTGCGGCCCGGATCGCCTCGGTCGAGGCACGCCACGCGTCCTGGGCGAAGAGCATCGCGGGCGAGGACCCGGCGCCCCGGGGATCGGACCGGGCGATCGGGGTCCAAGACGCGACAGCCGAACTCTCGCAGCTGGGGCTGGAGCCTTGACCGGAGCCGACAGACTTCCCGTGGCCCTGGGCCCGGTCGCCGTGGAGGCTCTCGATCGTGACGGGGCCCTCGCCGAGACGGCCGAACCGCTCGGACTCTCCCATCGCAGAGAACTCCTGCGATGGATCGGGAGTGCCTCGTTGCTCGTCGGCGGCCTGGCATTTCCCCGGGCCGCGCGCGCGGCCTCACGAAAACAAGATCAGGACATCCTCAACTATGCACTCTCGCTCGAATACCTCCAAGCCTCCTTTTACACGGAGGCGGAGCGGCTCAAGTCGCTGAAAGGGAGGTTCAAGGAGCAGGCCCGCATAGTCGGATCCCACGAACGCGCTCACGTCAAGGCGTTGCAGGAGCTGCTCGGCGATGCGGCGATCAAGAGACCACGGTTCGACTTCCAGGGCGTGACCGAGAACCAGTCGCTGTTTCGAGAGACGGCGGTCGCGTTCGAGGACCTCGCCGTCGCGGCCTACAAGGAAGAGGCGCCGCGGATCCAGAGCCCCGAGCTTCTTGCCGCGGGGATCCGCATCCACTCGGTCGAGGCGCGCCACGCCGCCTGGATCCGCCACCTCGTCGGTGCTCTCCCCGCGCCCGACGCGTTTGACGAGCCGAAGTCGAGGCGACAGGTGAAACAACTGGTCGCATCGACTGAGTTCGTCGTCGCGAAGCCGACAACGCGTTCGAGCGAAGACCCCAACTTCATCGGCTGAGCCCTGATGCTGCCGCAACGCCCGCAACGCCTTCGCGGGCTCGGCGCTGCGGCGGCCCTGATCGGCGTCGGCGCAGCGACGGCGGGGGCGATCACCCTCATGCACGAGGCCCCGTCATCGCGCGCCCGGATATCCCTGCCGGGGCCGGCCGACCCCGCGTTTTTGGTCGGGCGTCCGGCGACGCTCGCGGACCGGCCCCACAGCTCTTGGTGGGCACCGGTTCGGCACGGCGCGATCGCCCGCAGGGCGCCGACGCCGGCGGCTGAACCCGTGGCCGCGATCCGGAGACGCACGCCCGAGGGGACCAGAAACGTGATCCAGGTGCTGGATCGCGCGCGCGGGCGGTCTGGCGGGTTGTGGGTGCGAGTGCGCCTGCCGTCTGGGACCCGCGAGGTGACCGGGTGGCTCGAGCGCGGTGCTTTGAGTGGGTACGGCTCCGTCAATACCCGGCTCATCGTCGACCGGCGCCGCCTGCGGGCAACCTTGCTGCGCGGGGGCCGGCCCGTATTCAGCACTGTCGTGGGCGTCGGTCAGCCGAGCTCGCCCACGCCGGCCGGGGAGTTCTACGTTCGCAACAGGCTGACGCGGTACCGGAGCCCGGCGTACGGTCCGATCGCGTTCGGCACGAGCGCTCAGTCCAGTGCCGTGACCGACTGGCCGGGCGGCGGCTTCGTTGGGATCCACGGCACCGATCGCCCCGAGTTGTTGCCGGGCCGGGTCTCGCACGGTTGTATCCGGATGCCGAACCGGGCGATCCGCCGGCTCGGTGACGTGATGCCCATCGGTACTCCGATCACGATCAGATGACGTGCCGGCGCAGGACAGCAGCGGGCGTCGTCGCCTCGATCTGGCTGACCACGCTGGCGATCGGCCCCCCAGCATCCGGGGCTCCGGCGAGCGAGGCTCGTCCGGATCGCGCTTCCTCGGAGCTCCAGGCCGAGTACCCGCTTCACGAGCCGAGGCGCTGCTGCTCCAACCCTGCCCCGCCAAGCGCCGCGGTCGAGCCCCCGCGTCTCGGGCCCGGCGACGGCGCCAACGACGTCCAATGGGCCATGCCGCTATTGCTTGCACTCCTTGCCGCGCTGGTCCTCGGTCTGGGTCTCCGACTGATCCCACCCACGGCTCGAGCGATCAGTGCGACCGTGACAGCGCGGCATGCGGACCCGACGACCGATGACCACGTGTACGTGCCGAGCCCACCGCGGCCCCCGCACATGGTCCGGCCCATCGTGATCGGCCTCGCCCGTCCGCTGTTTCGCTATTCCCGGTACCGACACGCATACGTGCTGCGATTGATCGGTGAGAGCCACGGTCCCGCTCTAGAACCGATGCGAGGCTCATGGCGGCCGCGCACCCGGCACGCCGTGTCGCCCATCGTGATCGGCCTCGCCCGTCCGCTGTTTCGCTATTCCCGGTACCAAGACGCGTACGTGCTGCGCTTGATCGGCGAGAGCCACGGTCCGGTTCTCAAATCCCGGTCGAGTAGATGACACCGCACCATGCTGCTCGTGAACCGGCCTCTGGCCACGACTTCGATTCAGGCCCTGGCGCGACCGGGAGTGTAGGGTCGCTGTTTCCACGGAAGGAGGCGGCTGATGGCCGGATCACCGAACATCGTCCTTGTCCACGGAGCCTGGGCAGACGGCTCCAGCTGGAGCGAGGTAATCGAGCGCTTGCAGGCGGACGGCTACGAAGTCACCGCCCCTCAGCTTCCGGAGACCTCGCTTGCTGATGACGTCGCGAGGGTCCGCCACGTGCTCGCCCGCCAACGCGGCCCGACCGTTCTCGCGGGCCACTCCTACGGAGGCCACGTCATCACCTCCCTTGGCACCGACGCACCGAACGTCGTCGGCCTCGTCTACATCGCGGCTTTCGGGCTCGACGAGGGTGAGTCGATCGGCGCGCTACTAGCGCAGGGTCCTCCGACGCCGGGGGTGGCGAATGTCGAAATCGATTCGGAGGGGTTCGGATGGATCCCCGAGCACGACTTCCTCGGTCACTTCGCCGCCGATATCGACCCGGTCCAGGCGAAGGTCATGTACGCCGTTCAGCAGCCCCTGCACACGTCAACGTTCGAAGACGTGATGGGCGTCCCGGCGTGGAAGTCGCTGCCGTCGTGGTATTTGGTCGCCGAGAACGATGAGGTGATTCCACCCGATGCCGAGCGGCACTTCGCGCAGCGGATGGCCGCCGACACGGTCGAGGTCGCGAGCGGACACTGCGCGATGGTCTCCCACCCGGAGGAGACGCTTGAGCGGATCGTGACCGCGGCGAACGTCACGGCCGCTGCCGGGTAGCCAGGGCGCGCCCGAACGCGAGTGAAAGGAAGCTCATGAAGTACGTGGTCATCGGCGGAACCGGCCTCATCGGTTCCAAGGTCGTCTCAAGCCTCGACGCGGAGGACGACGAGGCCGTCGCTGCCTCGCCCGACACCGGCGTCAACACGCTCACGGGCGAGGGGCTCGCTGACGTCCTCGACGGCGCCTCGGTGTTAATCGATGTCTCGAACTCACCGTCGTTCGAGGACGACGCGGTGATGGAGTTCTTCAAGACCTCCACCACCAACCTGCTGGCCGCCGCGGCCGAGGCCGGCGTTCGGCACTACGTCGCCCTTTCGGTGGTCGGGACCAGGCGCCTGACCGAGAGCGGCTACATGCGGGCCAAGATCGCGCAGGAGACGCTGATCGACGAGTCGTCGACCCCGTACACGCTCGTCCACGCCACGCAGTTCTTCGAGTTCGTCAAGAGGATCGCGGAGGACGCCACGCACGGTGACGTCGTTCGGTTGCCGCACGTGCTGATCCAGCCGATCGCGGCGGACGACGTCGCGGCCGCGGTGTGCGAGATCAGCCAGAGGCCGCCGGCCGACGGCGTCATCGAGATCGCTGGTCCGGAGCAGTTCCGCTTTGACGAGTTCATCCGCCACGGCCTGGATTCGATGGGCGATCCCCGGACCGTCGTCGCCGACCCCGAGGCGCGCTACTTCGGCGCAGAGCTGGACGAGCGCTCGCTGGTGCCGGACAACGCCGTTCACCTCGGCGAGATCCGCTTCGACGACTGGCTGGCTCAGTCCGCCGTCCGGCCGTAGGCCCGCGCTTGCTGTGACGTTGTGAGTGCCTCCGCGAGTCACCCGGCGGTTCGCGACCAGTGCCTGGCGCCCGGTCGCGCCGGCGGTCCTCCGATCTTCGGTGGCCGCTACCGCCACCTGTTCGAGAGCCTGGCGCCGCTCGAGGCCGAGGAGGCCCGGCTGCGCGCGCTCGGGGTCCTCGGCGGACCGTGCGACGGTGGGCCGCTTGAGGCCCGCGGGCACGACGACGCCTCGGTCGAGGCCGGCTGGCCGTTCTTCGGCCAGTTCATCGCCCACGACGTCACCGCAGATCGCTCTCCGCTCGTCGACCGGGCCGATCCCGATGCGCTGCGCAACCACCGGACCCCGAGGGCGAACCTCGAATCCGTCTACGGCGGTGGGCCGGTCGGCTCGCCCTACCTCTACGAGCGCGACGATCCCGCCCGATTGTTGCTCGGCGAGGGCGGCGTCGACGTGCCTCGTAACGCCGAGGGGGTGGCGCTGCTCGGCGACCCGCGCAACGACTCCCACCTGTTCATGAACCAGCTCCAGGTCGCCTTCCTCCGCGCCCACAACCTGCTCGTCGACCGACTGCGCGCTGACGGCGAGCCCGACGCGTCAGTGTTCGACGAAGCGCGGTCTTCGCTCACCTGGCACTACCAGTGGGTCCTCCTCCACGACTTCCTCCCAAGCCTGATCGGAGCCGAGCTCACCGCGCGCTTGCTCGACCGCGGCGGCGAGCTCTACCGGATCGACGGCGAGCCGTTCATCCCGTTCGAGTTCGCCGACGCCGCCTACCGCTACGGCCACTCGCAGATCCGCCACCGGTACCGAATCAACGATCGGCAGGGCGCCCTCCCGCTGTTCCCGGACCTGGTCGGATTTACCCCTGTGGGCGCGGAGATGGCGGTCGACTGGTCGCTGCTGTTCGACGTTCCCGGGCGTCCGGCCGCGCAGCGGGCCAAACGGATCGACGGACGCCTGCCCGCCTCGCTGATCAACCTGCCGCAGGCGATCAGCGGCGAGGTCGACGACGACGCCTACCGGTCGCTCGCCGCGCGCGACCTGCAGCGCGGGCATGCCACCGGGCTCCCTTCCGGCGAGGCGATCGCCCGCGAACTCGGCGTCGAGCCACTGTCGGCCGCCGAGTGTGGGCTCGCCGAGCATGGCTGGCAGGGCGAGACGCCGCTCTGGCTCTACATCTTGCGCGAGGCCGCCACTCGCCATGACGGGGACCGCCTCGGGGAAGTGGGTGGGCGGATCGTCGGCGAGGTGCTGGTCGGGATCGTCGACGCCGACCCCGAGAGCTTTCGCAGCGCCGACGAGGCGGAGTGGCGGCCGACGCTGCCGAGCGCCGACCCTGGCGACTACACGCTCATCGACCTGCTGCGGGCGCCGGAGCTGGCGGCGCCTTGAGTACCCCGATCTGAATCCAGGGTCCCTCGCTTCGTCCTGCCCGGTGATAGCGTGGCGGCGGATCGTCCATCGCCAACTCAAGGAGGGGTCGAGATGACAGAAACGCTCAATGGAACTTGCCTGTGCGGCGAGGTGGAGTACGAGGTTCAGGATCCCCAGGCACTGGGGTACTGCCACTGCACACGCTGCCAGCACTGGACGGGCTCGAGCCTGGCCGGGGTTGTCGTCGCCAAGGAGAACTTCGAATTCACCAAGGGCGGGGACCTGGTCAAGACCTACGAGAGCCACCTCGCGCCCCGCAACTTCTGCAGCAACTGCGGGTCCAGCATCTACGACGACCTCGGCGAGGTGTACTTCGTGGCCGCAGGGCTGATGGGCGACCTCGACATGAAGCCGAGCTTCCACCAGCAGGTCGCCTACAAGGCCAGCTGGCACCAGATCGGGGACGACGCCCCGCAGTTCGACGAGATGCCGCCGGCCTGACGCGAAGGCGCACCTGGGCCTCGCCCTGAGGCCCAACTTTTCTCGGCGATCCGCACAGTTTCGCGTTAGAAATGTTGAAAGTCAGGGCAATGTAGACGGTGATGCCGAGCTCGCCGGTCACAGGTGGGACCGATGCGCGGCGCCGAACCGGGTCGGTCGCGGTCGCGCTCGGATGCTTGGTGCTCGGCGTCCTGGCCGGCGGCGCGGCCTCCGCGCCGGGGGCACAAGGCGACTCGCTGCACCGATACGCAGTGGACACGTGGAAGTCCATGGTGGCGATGACCGATCCCGATTCCGGCCTGCCAACCGACAGCCTTTCCAGCGACGGGGAGCGCGCCGTCCAAACGTCGACCACCAACATCGGCGCCTACATGTGGAGCACGGTCGGCGCCGAAAAGCTCGGGATCATCGATCACGACGAGGCGGTGAGCCGCCTCGAGCGGACCGTCTCCACGCTCGAGAGCATGGAGCGGCACCCAGAGAGCGGCCAGTTCTTCAACTGGTACGACCACCGGACGGGCGAGAAGATCACCGTGTGGCCGCCGAGCGGCGAACCCCACGAGCCCCGCCTGTCCTCGGTGGACAACGGGTGGCTCGCGACCGGGCTCGCGGTCGTCAGCAGCAGCGTTCCGGAGCTGGCCGACCGGACCGAGGCGATCTACGACAGCATGGATTTCGGCCTCTACTACGTCCCGGAACGCAACCAGATCCTCTTTCACTTCGAACCCGAGACCGGCAACGCGCCGTGCTGCTACGACACCATCGTCAGCGAGAGCCGGATCGCGAGCTACATCGGCATCGCCAAGGGCGAGCTTCCGCCCAGGCACTATTTCGGGGCGTTTCGGAGCTTTACCGATTCATGCGGGCAGGAAACCATGCCCATCGGGTCTACCCGCGAGTACTACGGCGTTAGCGTGTTCGAGGGCGCCTATCCCTACAAGGATTCCGCGGGTAACGACACGTTGGTGACGCCGTCATGGGGCGGGAGCATGTTCGAGGCGCTGATGCCGGCGTTGTTCGTGCCGGAGGACGACTGGGCGCCGGGGAGCTGGAGGTCGAACCATCCGCTCACCGTCGAGGGGCAGGCCCACCACGGCCTGACGGAGGCGCAGTACGGGTACTGGGGTTTCTCGCCCGCCAACGTGCCCGAGGGCGGCTACCGCACCTACGGGGTCGACGCTCTCGGGATGGACCCGAACGGCTATCCATCGAACAACGACGCAACTCTTGTCGATCGCGGGTTCCCGGGCTGCCCCGATCGCGAGCCAACGCCCGATCCGCCGCCGAGCGCCTACACCAACGGTGTCGTCACCCCACACGCCGCGTTCCTCGGCCTGCGGTTCGCGCCGGCGGCGACCAGGGCGAATCTGGCGGCCCTTGAGGGGGACTTCGACGGCCTCTACACCGATCTGGGCTTTCTCGACTCGGTGAACGTCGACAGCGGGGCCGTCTCCGGCTCGTACCTCTCCCTTGACCAGGGCATGATCATGGCCGCTCTCTCAAACGCGCTGGGCGACGACGTGCTGCGCAAGGCGTTCGCGACCAAGGAGACGAAGCGAGCTCTGCGGCCGGTGATGGCCGTCGAGGAGTTCAACGCGCGCCCGCGCGACTGCACGGTCAGCGGCACCGCTAAAAGCGAGTTCCTCCGCGGGACCAGGCGCGACGACGTGATCTGCGCGGGCGGCGGCCGCGACGTCGTGATCGCGGGTCGCGGCGCGGACGTCGTCTTCGCGGACGCGGGTGACGACCTGGTCCACACCGGCGACGGCGACGACACGGCCTACGGTGACGAGGGCGACGACCTGCTCTTTGGCGGACGGGACTGGGACGTGCTCTCCGCGGGCCCGGGCGACGACCGCCTGGCCGGCGGGCCCGGCCCCGATCATCACGAGGGCGGCGCCGGCTCGAACCGCTGCCACCTGGACTCCGGCGATACGGCCAACGCGTGCGCGGAGTAGCGACGGTCGGATAAGGCTCGGGCCGCTATCGAGACTCGGCGACCACGTCCTGCCCGTGAATCGGACCACTCGTCTCCCGCAGGCTCTCGCCGGTGCGGCCCGTGCGGACGGCGATCACCTCGGCCAGGATCGAGACGACCGTTTCGGGCGGGGTGCGGGCTCCGATGTCGAGTCCGCACGGTGCGTGGATCCTGGCGATCGCCTCGTCGTCGAGGCCGGCGTCGCGCAGCCGCTCCACTCGTCTTGCCTGTGTCTTCCGGCTGCCCAGCGCGCCGACGTAGCCGGCCTCGGTGGCGAGCGCCCCGATCAGCGCCGGCTCGTCGAACTTCGCGTCGTGGGTGAAGACCAGGACGACGTCGCGGTCTGAGAGGTCCTCCCCCTCGAGGTAGCGATCTGGCCAGTCGACCACGACCTCCGCGGCCCGCGAGAAGCGCGGGCTCTTGACGAACGGCCCGCGGGCGTCGCAGATCGTGACCCTGTATCCGATCTCGCTGGCGACCTTTGCCATCTCGGCGGAGAAGTCGATCGCGCCGAAGATCACCATCCTCGGCTGCGTCGAGAACGCCTGTATATAGACGGCGAGGTCGGCGCCCATCACCTCGCCTCCGGCTCCGTAGCGGCGGATACGGGAGATCCCCTCGTCGAGCTGGCCACGCGCGTCGCGCTGGACCGAGCTATCGAGCAGCTCCGTGACCCCAAGCCCGCCGACCACCCGGTCGCCCAGGATCGCCATCTTGGCGCCGGCCTGATCGCCGTCCAGAAGGGTCGCGACGGCCACCGGTTCGTCCGCAGCCCGCGCCTCGGCCACCGCGTCGAGCGCCTCGAGCGCGTCGCCCCGTTGCTCGTGGACGAATACGCGTACGGTCCCGCCGCACATCAGGCCGACGCCCGCCGCCTCCTCGTCGGAGACGCCGTAGGTGACGACCTTGGCCGTTTCGCCGCCGAGGATTCGCTGCGCCTCGTCCACCAGGGCCCCCTCCACACAGCCGCCCGTGACCGACCCCTCGATGTTGGTGTGGTCGTCGACGAGCATCTGCGCACCGGGGTCGAGCGGCGCCGAGCCGATCGCCTCGACCAGCGTGGCGCCGACGACTCGGCGTCCGTCCCGCAACCAGGCGGCGGCGATGCTCTCGGAGGTCGGCAGGCTGCTCACAACGGTCTCCCGGCCCCCAAGGGTAGACGCGGTGTGGCGGGCGGTGCCGTGCGAGATGGTGGGTTTCAAGTTTCACCCGAGAAATGGTGGTTTTGCCCGGGTTTTGCGCGTAAGCTGAATTGCAACGACTGCCACGGGCCACGCAGCGAGCCAAGGAGGTGCCAGGACGGTGCCGCACCCGAGGTCGGGGAACGCGAGCCTTCGACGCGACGCGACGCAGCGCGGCGCGGGATCGTCGCGCCTCGAGACGTTCTTCTCATTGCGAGCCGTCCAAGCGGAGCTCAGGGCCCGGCTCAGGCGCCCGACGCTGGACCCCGCCAGCCGCTACCGGGATCTGGTCGTCTTCACCCGGCTGCTCGAGCTCGAGCGCACGCACCTCGCCGGACGCACCATCCGCTCGAGCGCCGGCAGCGAGGCGGTCCCCGACGGGCTCGACAGCGACGACCTCACGGGTGATTCGGACCCGGAGTGGTCGCATCCTTGGGGGACCGCCGCATCGCTCGAGCTGCACACATCGCTGCGGCGCCACTCGGCGAGGCGGGAGCGGCTGGGAAGGCTGCTCACTCTCGCGGCCCGGGCCAGGGCGACCGCGGCCGCGGACCAGCGCTACGACTTGATTGCGCTCAGCGTTCCGTGGCGGGCCCCGGAAGGGTCGCCGCTTGCCCCGCGCGGGAGTGGGGCCCCACCGGCGCCGTCCGACAGCGCCACCGGCGGCGCGGGATCGTCGCGCCTCGAGACGTTCTTCTCATTGCGAGCCGTCCAAGCGGAGCTCAGGGCCCGGCTCAGGCGCCCGACGCTGGACCCCGCCAGCCGCTACCGGGATCTGGTCGTCTTCACCCGGCTGCTCGAGCTCGAGCGCACGCACCTCGCCGGACGCACCATCCGCTCGAGCGCCGGCAGCGAGGCGGTCCCCGACGGGCTCGACAGCGACGACCTCACGGGTGATTCGGACCCGGAGTGGTCGCATCCTTGGGGGACCGCCGCATCGCTCGAGCTGCACACATCGCTGCGGCGCCACTCGGCGAGGCGGGAGCGGCTGGGAAGGCTGCTCACTCTCGCGGCCCGGGCCAGGGCGACCGCGGCCGCGGACCAGCGCTACGACTTGATTGCGCTCAGCGTTCCGTGGCGGGCCCCGGAAGGGACCCGGCAGACCGTTCCGCCCAAGACCGCGGCCCCGCCGGCCAAGCGCGGGACGAGACCGTCCTACGCGCTGGTCGCGGTGGGGGCCGTCGCGGCATTCGCCCTTGTCGCGAGCCTTCTTGCCTCGGACCGTCAGGGACCCGACCCCGCCCCCGGGCCGAGTCTGCGCGCGGCCGCGGTCCCGCCGTTCGAGCGCCTCGACCCCGTTCCGGTCGAATCGCCCTCCGCGACGCAGGAGGCTCGGAGGGCCCGTGATCGGCCGCCGGCGCGGCACAAGCCCGGCGGCGCCGACGGGGTGAGCCGGCCCGAGGCCGAGGCCGCGCCGGAGCCCGTTCCGACCGAGACAGCGGTCCCGGCGAGCGCTCCCGCGCCGGCCCCGGTTCCGGCGAGCACCCCCGCGGCTCCGGCACCGACCCCGGCCCCGGAGCCATCGCCACCGGCGAGCGAGGATCCGCCCGAGTTCGGATTCGAGCAATAGGTGACCAGGAGGGACGGCGCGAGGTGGGAAGAGGCATGACACGGACCGCTCTGATCTTCACGCTGGCGGCTGCCGGCTGGCTGATCGGGCCGCTGACCCAAGCCCAAGCCGGGACTTACCGCGCCGCCCAGTGCCACGCGAAATACGGCGTCGGGCCCGCCGACATCGACTTCCGTCGGACGTCGACGCACTACCAGTCGGACGCGGCATGCGGTACGGGCGGCGCCGGCCTGGCCGTCACGCACAAGGCGAGCCACACCAACACGGGGCGCTGGGGAGCCTGGACTGCGACGGCCCCCGCCGGAACCCGGTTCGTGCGGGCCAGCGCGATGGTCAGCGGGAGACACCGGGCAGGCCACGTGCCCCAGTTCCTGGTCGGCCCGATGGAAGCCCTTGTTCCCTTCGGCACCGCGACCGGAGGGTTTCACCGCATCACCTGGCGCGGCGCAGGCGTCCGGGGAGTGCGGGCTGCTCTGCGCTGTGGCGCGCGCGGGAAGTGCGGGCCCGGGTCCGAGGCCCGGGTCCGGATCCGGCGCCTGATGCTGACCCTCGTCGACGCCAGCCCGCCTCGCGTCACCGCCGCCGGCTCGCTCTTCGCCGGCGGCGCCCGGCGAGCGTCGGAGCAGATCGGCGTCTCGGCCAGCGACGCCGGGAGCGGGGTCCACCGTGTGTTCGTCCAGGTCAACGGCGAACCCGCCGTGGCGAACACACTCGGGTGTGCGCTCAAGGGCCACGTGGCCCTCAGGCTCAGACCCTGCCCCGCGCACGCCGCGCCGGGCTTTTTGGCAAGCACCGCCCAGCCGCCGTTCCGGCAGGGCCCGAACCGGGTCCGCGTGTGCGCAACGGATTTTGCGCCCGACACCGGCGGCAGCCGCGATTGCGCAGCGCGTCGCGTGCGGGTCGATAACGCCTGTCCGCTGTCGAACGTCGCTGCCGGTACCAGGATCAGAGCCCACCTCCGCAAGGCCGACGGCCCGCTGCGTTTCCGCGGCCGGGCGACGCTGGTCGGGCGCCTTCTCAACTCCGGCGGTGACGGGGTCGCAGGCGCCGAGGTCTGCGTTGGGGCCCGCACGGACCTCGGCGGCGTGCCCGAGCGGGTCGTGGGGACTCCGACGACGGACGCGTCAGGGCGGTTCTCGCTGCGGATGCCTCGCGGCCCGAACCGCACGGTGCGGGTCGCCCACTGGCCGAGCCCGTCGGTGGCAGCGGAGACCTTCAGCTCAATCCGGGTGCGAGCCCGACCACGGCTGGCGCTGAAGCCGGGCGGCGTGGTCGAGAACGGCGACCGCGTCCGGTTCCGCGTCGAGCTGCCGGGGCCACGCGCCGCCGGGCGTCACGTCGCGCTCAAGGTTCGCGCGAACGGCCGCTGGCTCCCTCTCCGCCGGGGAGGGACGAACAAGCACGGCGTCTGGACGGGGGGCTATCGCTTCCGAGCCACCACCGGTCGCCAGACCTACCGATTCGCGGCGTTCGCGCCGAAGCAGCGGGGCTATCCGTACCAAGCCGGGCGATCAAAGACCAGGCGACAGACGGTCGTCGGCTAGCGCAGCTGACGTTTTGGGCTGCCAGAGCGCGATCTCCGCCGCGGCTGGCCCGCCGACGACGCTCCGCCAGCCGGCCGGCCCCTCGCGCGGCTCCATCGCTACCGATCCGCCGAGCGACAGGGCGCGGTTCGTGGCGGCCTCGACGTCGGCGACCTCGACGTAGGGCAGCCAGATCGGCTGCTCCCGGTCCTGTTCCGCGACCCCGCCTTCCACATCGGCCCCGAGGTTGAGCGCGAGATAGCGCCCGGCTCCGATGTGGACCGTCTCGGCCCGCCAGTCGAAGAGCCGCGTGTAGAACGAACACGCCCGAGGCAGGTTCGGGGTGCACAGTTCGAGATGGACGACGCGGTTCCCGGGAGGGGGCGACATGCCTGTCTTCTTAGACTCCGGGCGTCCCCTCAAAGTCATCGCCGCCGATGAATTCACCGGTTCGCGACCGTCTAACAGGAAGAGGATGCCAGCCAGCACCGGCCTCAAGATCAATGAGCGGGATCTGCTCGAGCAGGCGCGAGCAGGTGACGAGAGCGCCTTTCGCGGGCTGATCGAGCCGCACCGCGCCGACCTCCACGCGCATTGCTACCGGATGCTCGGCTCGCTCCACGACGCTGACGACGCGCTCCAGGACGCCATGCTGCGCGCGTGGCGCGGCCTCCCGAAGTTCGAGGGCCGCAGCGCCACCCACTCCTGGCTTCACCGGATCACGACCAACGCCTGCCTCGACGCGATCGCGCGCCGTCCCAAGCGCGTGCTGCCGATCGACTACGGCCCCCCGACCGACCCGGCCGCACCGGCGGGGGACCCATTGCCCGAGCACCTCTGGGTCGAGCCCTACCCGGACTCGGAGCTCGGTCTCGAAGCCGGATACGCAGCGCCCGAGGCCCGATACGAGCGACGCGAGGCGGTCGAGCTCGCGTTCATCGCCGCGCTCCAGCACCTGCCGCCGCGCCAGCGGGCTGTCCTGATCCTCCGGGAGGTGCTCGGCTTCTCCGCTCGCGAGACCGCCGAGGCCCTTGACACTACGCCGGCATCAGTCAACAGCGCGATGCAGCGGGCGCGCAGGGTGGTGGAGGAGCGCCTGCCGGAGCGCAGCCAGCAGGCGACGATGCGGTCCCTCGGAGACGGTGCGGCGCGCGCCCTCGTCGAGCGGTTCACCACGGCGTTCGAGCAGGGTGACGTCGCCGCGATCGTCGCGATGCTCGCCGACGACGCCGAGTTCTCCATGCCTCCGTACGCCGGCTGGCAGCGCGGCCGCGACGCCGTCGCCCAATCCTGGCTGATGCCCGAGGGCCCGCCGCCCCGGTTGCGGTACGCGCCGGCCCGGGCCAACGGCCAGCTCGCCGTCGGCACCTACGCCCTCGACGCCGAAGCCGGTCACTACCTCCCGATCGCGCTCGACGTCCTCACTGTCCGCCGCGACTCGATCGCCCAGGTCTTCGCTTTCCGCACGCCGTCACTCTTCGAGCGGTTCGGCCTGCCGGCGAGCCTGTCCTAGGGACCACCTAGCGCGAATCCGCCACCGGCACGGGGCGCTCCACCCTCGACTCCGTCGAGACCAGGATCGCGCCCTCGCCGGTGGGGTAGGCCTCCTCGCCGTGGTAGACGACGTCCATCCCGACCGCCTCCTCGCGCTCGGATCGCGCGCAGACCGGTGACGAACCCGATCGCCTTGAGGAGGACGAACGTCGCGCCGAACGCGTAGAGCGGCGCGACGAGCGCGGCCAGCGCCTGGTCGCCGAGGAGTGACGCCTCGCCGTAGAGGAGCCCGTCGCCGGTCGGGGCCAGGCCGGCCGCCGCGACGCCGTTCCAGGCCTCCTGGGCGACGAAGCCGATGAACAGGATCCCGACGAAGCCCGGCGAGGCCGTGCACGGCGAGGACGTCGAGCGTCTCGTCGACCCGGGTGCGCGGGCGCCAGGCGACCAGCGCGTAGCAGGGGATGCGTCGACGACGACGCCGAGGGCCATCGCCCAGCCGGGGCTGACGAAGCCGCCGGCCGGCGTGATCGCGACGCAGCCGACGATGATCGCGGTCGCGGCGCCGATCGCGGTGACCTTGCGGCCGCGGATCGCGTCGAGCGCGAACCATGTCGCGAGGCAGACGGCCGGCGTCAGCAGCGTGTTGGCGAACGCGAGCACGCTCTGTTGCCGGTGCCGAGCCCGCTGCCGCCGTTGAAGCCGAACCAGCCGAACCACAGCAGACCCGGCGCCGAGCAGGACGAGACCGCGTTGTGCGGCAGGAGCGCCTGGCGGCCGTAGTCCTTGCGCGCGCCGACGATCAGCGCGGCCGCGAGCGCCGAGAACCCGGAGCCCATCTCGACCGCGATGCCGCCGGCGAAGTCGAGCGTGCCGCCGTCGAACAGGAAGCCGCCGCCGAAGACCCAGTGGGCCATCACCGGGTAGACGAGGATCGACCAGAGCGCGATGAAGACCAGGTAGCTGGAGAAGCGCATCCGCTCGACGACCGCGCCCGAGACGAGCGCCGCGGTGATGATGCAGAAGCTCGCCCTGGAAGGCGAAGAAGACGAGGTGCGGGATCGTCTGGCCCTCGGCGAACGGCTCGAACCCGACGTCCTTCAGGAACGCGTAGTCGAAGTTGCCGATGAACCCGCTGCCCTCGCCGAAGGCGAGCGAGTAGCCGATCAGCGCCCAGGAGATGGTCACCACCGCCAGCGCGGCGATGCACATCATGAACGTGTTGAGGGCGTTCTTCGCGCGCACCAGGCCGGCGTAGAAGAGGCCGAGCCCGATCGTCATGAGGATCACGAGCGCGGTCGCCATCAGCATCCAGGCGGTGTCTCCGGTGTCGATCCTCGGAGCGCGATGCCGACGCTCGATACGAGATCTGCCGTCAGGGCGCTTTCGCATCACGCAGCTCCACCGGGGTCACGGCGCCCTGGTCGGTCTCACCGGTGCGGATGCGGACCGCCCGCTCGAGCGGGACGACGAAGATCTTGCCGTCGCCGACCTCGCCGGTGCGGCGCGCCCTCGCAGAGCGCGTCGATCGTCGGCTGCGACGAAGTCGTCGGAGACCGCGATCTCGAAGCGGACCTTGTCGGACAGCCCGACCTTGACCGTGGTGCCGCGGTAGGTCTCGACCCGGTCGAGCTCGCCGCCGTGGCCCTGGACGCGGCTGATCGAGACGCCGCGCACCTCGGCGCGGTAGAGCGCCTCGAGCACGTCGTTCGCCTTCTCCGGCCGAACGATGCCGATCACGAGCTTCACGAGCCTCCCTTGACTTGCGGACCTTCGGAGCGCGCGCGAGCGTAACCGCGCACGGGCGGCTCGAACGACCCGTTGTTGAAGCCGATTCCGCAACTAGCGGGTTTCTAGGCCCTCGACGGGCCGCGAGAGTCGCGATGAGTTTTCCGGCAGGCCTCGGTCTCTATGTGCGAACGCGACCCAAGGAGACCGAGAAACGTGACTGCCGACGACCGAACGAAGCCGCTGGATGGCCCTCTACGTCCTCTGCGGCGGGCATGCTGATGATCGTGCTCGACGCGACGATCGTGAACGTCGCGCTGCCCTCGATCCAGGACGACCTCGGCTTCTCGCAGTCGAACCTCGCCTGGGTCGTCAACGCGTACCTGATCGCGTTCGGCGGCCTGCTGCTGCTCGCGGGGCGCCTCGGCGACCTGCATCGGCCAGCGCCGGATCTTCCTGATCGGCCTCGCCGTGTTCACGGTCGCGTCGCTGGTCTGCGCGGTCGCGCGAGCCAGGGGATGCTGATCGCCGCCCGCTTCATCCAGGGCGCCGGCGGCGCGGTCGCCTCGGCCGTCATCCTCGGGATGATCGTGACGATGTTCCCGGAGCCCCGGGAGCAGGCGAAGGCGATCGGCGTCTACAGCTTCGTCGCCTCGGCGGGCGCCTCGATCGGCCTGCTCGCCGGCGGCGTGCTGACCGAGGCGATCAACTGGCACTGGATCTTCGTCATCAACCTGCCGGTCGGGATCGCGATCGCGCCTGCTGACCCTGCGGCTGGTCGAGGACCGCAAGGGCATCGGCCTCGCCGAGGGCGCCGACATCCCGGGCGCCGTCCTGATCACCGCCGGCCTGATGCTCGGCGTCTACGCGCTGCTCGAGGCGGGCGAGCAGGGCTGGGGCTCCACCCAGACGCTCGGCCTTGGCGCCATCGCGCTCGCGCTTCTCGCGGCGTTCGTCGTCCGCCAGGCGCGAATCGCGAACCCGCTGATGCCGCTGCGCCTGTTCCGGTCGCGGAACGTCGTCGGCGCCAACGTCGTCATGGGGCTGCTGGTCGTCGGGTTCTTCGGGATGTTCTTCCTCGGGCGCGCTCTACATGCAGGGCATCCTCGGCTACAGCGCGCTCGAGGTCGGACTCGCGTTCCTGCCCTCGTGCATCGTCATGGGAACCCTGTCGCTCGGCTACGCCGAGAAGCTGATCATGGGCGTCGGCCCGCGGCCGGCGCTGATCGCCGGCCTGATCTCGGCCGCTGCCGGGCTGCTGCTGTTCGCGCGCGCCCCGGTCGACGGAAGCTCGGTCACCGACGTCCTGCCGGTGATGCTGCTGCTCGGCCTCGGCGCCGGGCCTCGCGTTCCCGGCGCTGATGACGCTCGCGATGTCGGGCGCCACGCAGAGCGACGCCGGCCTGGCCTCGGGCCTGGTCAACACCACCGTCCAGGTCGGCGGCGCGATCGGCCTCGCGGTGCTCGCGACGCTCGCCACCGAGCGCACCGACGCCCTGCTCGCCGACGGCGTCTCGAGCGCATCCGCCCTCAACTCCGGCTACCACCTCGCGTTCCTGATCGGCGCGGCGCTGACCGGCCTCGCAGTCGTCGCGGCGGTCGCGATCGTGCGCCCGGATACCGCGGAGGCCGGCGAGGACGAACCGAAGGAGCGCGAGGCGATGGGGCGGCGCGAGCCTGCCTATTCCGAGGGCAACTGAGCCAGCGCACCCACGCGCACACCTGGAAGCAGGTACCCGGCGTGCCGAAACCCATGATCCCCGCAACGGGTGAACTTGTCGCCGGGTGCTTGCAGGGGGTCCCGCAGGACGGTTGACTTCACCGTCTGGCATCGGATCTAGGGGGGTGTGAATGACGCGCACGACGAAGGCGACTCTGGTCTTCATATTGCTGGCGATACCGACCGGGTTCGCCCTGGCGGTTTCGATGAACGGCGGGTTCTGAGCACCCCGCGCGCGTACGGATAACCGCACCTCGATTCGGTGGCGGGCCACATTGAGGCCTGCCGCCGCCGTCGGCATGCTTGCGGAACCGTGCCCGAGGCCCAGTCGAAACGTCACCGTCCCCGCGCGAAGGCCGGCCGCTGGACGCGACAGCGCGCCCGTGACTCGATGGATCCGGCGATGCGTTCCTTCTACGACCAGGACCCGCGGCGGGGCCCTTCGCTCGAGCGCGACCTCGGACTCAACTGGCGCAGCGTCCATGGCGCGACCTACCGGGCGGCATGGATCGCGGACACGCAGGAGCTCTACGCCGTCCGCCACAGCGGGAACACCGAGGAGGCGGAGGTGACCGTGCTCGGCCGCTTCGCGCCCGAGGTCCTCGAGCGCGCGCTCGCGGGTTGGCGCCGAATCGCGGAGTTCGGCGAACCGGGCTCGTACGAGTGGCTGCTCGAGCGCATTCGCAGCGCGCTCCGCGAGGCCGCCCCCGCGTTCTAGAGCCTCCCGGCTAGCCTCCACGCGCATGACGGGTTGGCGGGATCGGGGCCAGGCGGGAGCGCTGCTCGCGCTCGCCGCCATGCTGGCGGCGGGCTGCGGGGGTGGCGACTCCGAAGAGGAGCCCGCAGCGCCCGAGTCCGGGACCCAGGCGTCCGCGTCCGAAGGCCGGGGGGAGGGACATGCGCCGCCTGACGAAGCCGCAACGGAGCTCTACTTCACCTCCGGAGAGCAGTTCCGCACGGTCAAACGCGACCTGGAGGGGACGCGGTCCGATGTCGAGGCCGCGGTCGAGGCGCTGGTTGCCGGCCCGACGAAGGCCGAGCGTCGTGCGCGAGTCGAGGCGCAGACCCAGATCCCGCCCGGTACCGAGCTCGGCGGGGTGGACATCGCGGACGACGGCACCGCGACGGTGCGCGTCTCCCGCGACTTCGTGGCCGGCATCCCCGAGCGGGAGGGACGGCGAAGCCGCGCCCAGCAACAGGAGCTGGACGCGCGCCTCGGCCAGGTCACCTACACGCTGACGCAGTTCGCCGACGTTGAGTCCGCGAAGGTGGTCTCGGGCGGCGTGGGCGTCGAGCCCGCACGCGCACGGGGCGACTACGCGAAGCCCGAGGGCCGACCCGATTCGAAGGCCAGGCCCAGGGGCGCCGAGAGCGCGGGCACGCGCTCGATCCAGCGCCGCCTCGCGCGACTCCGGTACCTGCCCAAACGGGCCGTGGACGGTATCAACGGCTATCGGACCCAGCAGGCGGTGATCGCGTTCCAGTCCTGGGAGGGCCTCGACCGCGACGGCGTCGTCGGTCCGCTCACCCGCGCGGCCCTGGAGGACGGGCGGCGGCCCAAGCCGCGGGGCTCCGGCAACAAGAGGCGGATCGAAGTCTTCCGTGACAAGGGGGTGGCGCTGGCCGTCCAGAGCGGACGGACGAAGCGTGCGATCCACGTCTCGGCCGGCGCACCCGGCACGGCGACTCCGGCGGGCACGTTCTCGGTCTTCCGCAAGGAGAAGATGTCCTGGTCGGTCCCCTTCAGCCAGTGGCTGCCGTGGGCGTCCTACTTCTTCCAGGGCATCGCCTTCCACGAGTACGCCCAGGTCCCGACCTACCCGGCGTCGCACGGTTGCGTGCGCGTCCCCGAGCCGGACGCGAGGTTCCTATACCGGTTCGCCGAGATCGGGCGCAAGGTCGTCGTCTACTGAGCGGGCATCGAGCGGGCCGGGGCTGACAGGATTGAAGAGCATGACGACGACCGTGCCAAACGACCTCTACGCGATCCCCCAGGAGCACGAGGACTTCCGCGACCTGGTACGCCGGATCGCGGCCGAGCGCGTCGCTCCGCGCGCCGCCGAGATCGACCAGGCGGACGAGTACCCGTGGGACATCCGCAAGCTGCTCGCCGAACAGGACATCCTCGGCCTGCCGTTCGACGAGGAATACGGCGGGACCGGGACCGGGACGCTGATGTTGCAGATCGCCGTCGAGGAGCTGGCGAAGGCATCGGCCGCCGTCGCCCTGATCCTCATGGTCCAAGAGCTCGGCACCCTGCCGATCCAGCTGTTCGGCTCGGACGAGCTGAAGCAGCGCCTCCTTCCCGACTGCGCCTCCGGCGAGACATCGCCCGCCTTCTGCCTGTCGGAGCCCGACGCCGGGTCGGACCCGGCGGCTATGCGCACGACGCGCCGTGCAGGACGGCGCGGACTGGGTCATCAACGGCACCAAGAACTGGATCACGAACGCCGGGATCGCCGACTTCTACGTCGTCTTCGCCGTGACCGACCGCGACGAGCGCAGGATCTCGGCGTTCGTCGTCGAGAAGGACGCGCCCGGCTTCTCGGTGCCGAAGTTCGAACACAAGCTCGGCATCCACGGGTCGCCGACCGGGCAGCCTGTGTTCGAGGACGTGAGGGTTCCCCCGGAGAACGTGATCGGCGAGGTCGGGCGCGGGATGTCGGTGGCATTCGGGACGCTCGAGCGGACGCGGCTGGGCGCCGCGGCGCAGGCCGTCGGCATCGCGCAGGGCGCGATCGACTTCGCGAACGACTACGCGAAGGAGCGCACGGCCTTCGGCAAGCCGATCAACGAGCTCCAGGGGATCCAGTTCAAGCTCGCCGACATGCAGACCAGGACGGCCGCCGCGCGCGAGCTGCTCTACAAGGCGTGCGCGATGGCGGATCGGAAGACCCGCAGCTGGGCCTCTACAGCTCGATGGCGAAGCTGTTCGCCTCCGACACCGCGATGGAGGTGACGGTGGAGGCCATGCAGGTCCTCGGCGGCTACGGCTATGTGACCGAGTACCCCGTGGAGCGCATGATGCGCGACGCGAAGATCACCCAGATCTACGAGGGCACCAACGAGATCCAGCGCGTCGTGATCGCGCGACATATGCGTGGGATCTAGATGGCAAACCGCTCCGACCTCGAGTTCACGTACTCGCTGATCGACCGGATCTTCCGGCTCAGCCTCGGCGAGCTCGCGGACTTCTCGGGCGCCAAGTACGACGGCGACTTCTCGCTCACCCTCGAGCAGGCGCAGGCGCGGAAGCACGAGTACGTCGCCGAGCAGATCGGCATCGGGCCGGGCCGGCGCGTGCTCGATCTTGGCTGCGGGCTGGGGGCCGATGCTGAACTTCGTCCGCGAGCGGGGCGGGGAGGGCGTCGGCGTGACCCTCTCTTCCGCGCAGGCCGAGTCGTGCCGGCGCCACGGCCTGGACGTACACATCCAGGACGCCCGCCGGGTCACCGGCGACACGTTCGGGCCGTTCGACGCGGTCGCCAGCCTCGGGGCGTTCGAGCATTTCTGTTCGCCGGAGGACTACCGGGCCGGGCGTCAGGAAGACGTCTATCGCGAGCTGTTCGCGAACACCGCGACCGTGCTCCCGGACGGCGGGCGCTTCTACCTGCAGACGATGGTGTTCGGGCCGAACATGATCGACCCGGAACGGGTCACGATCGACGCGCCGCGCGAGTCCGACGAGTGGTACCTGGCGCTGATGCAGCACCAGTTCCCGGGCTCCTTCCTCCCGTTCGGCCAGGAGCAGATCGTCAGCACCGCCGCGCCGCACTTCCGGCTCGTCGACAGCTCCAGCGGCCGGCTCGACTACATCGAGACGATCAAGCAGTGGCGAGCGCGTTTCGCGCGAGCCGAGCTGGCGCAAGCGGCTGCTGAAGCGCGGCTCGTGCCGCGCTGGCTGACCAGCTCCGACTTCCGCCTTGCTTTCACGTCGGGCGTGAGCGCCAACAGCGCCTGCTTCGAACGCGAGCTGCTCGAGCACTACAGGTTGGTCTTCGAGAAGACGGGGTGAGAGGATCGGGTGCGTGATGCGCACCGGCTTCTGTGACCTGTTCAGGATCGACGCGCCCATCGTCCAGGCGCCCATCTGGCCGGCCGCCTCGCCCGAGCTCGTTGCCGCGGTCGGTGAGGCGGGCGCAATCGGCAGCCTCGCCGGGCTCTTCGGGTCGGCCGAGTCGCTGCGCGCCGAGATCGACCGCGTCCGCGAGCTCACGGACCGGCCGTTCATCGTGAACCACGTCGTCCCGCAACTGGACGAGGACGCGTTCGCCGCGACGCTCGACGCTCGGCCTGCCGGGATCTCCTTCGCCCTCGGCGACCCGGGGGACCTGGTGGGACGCGCGAGGGATGCCGGCGCGAAGGTACTCCAGCAGGTCCACACCGTGACGCAGGCTCGTGCCGCCGCCGAATTGGGGGTGGACGCCATCGTGGCCCAGGGGAGCGAGGCGGGAGGCCAGGGGATGGTCACCGGGCCGGGGACGCTCACCCTGGTGCCGCAGGTGGTCGACGCCGTGGATCCGATACCCGTCCTCGCCGCGGGCGGCGTCGCGGACGGGCGTGGGCTCGCGGCGGTGCTCGCGGCCGGCGCGGCCGGGGCCAATGTCGGGACCCGTTTCCTCGCCTCCGATGAAGCGGCAGCACACGAGGGTTGGAAGGAAGCGATCGTCGGCGCCGAGTCCGAGGCCACGGTCAGGCTCGAGGCGTGGGCGGCCCTGTTTCCGACGGAGAGCGAGGCGGCTTACCGTGTGGTGCCGCGCGTCCTCGGCACCGAGTGGGTCGATGCGCTGCGCGCTGAGCCGTCACCGGTCCCCGAGCGCGCCGAGGAGCTGCGGGCGCAGGTCATCGAGGCGATCACGACCGGCGCCCCGCACGAGCTCGTCCCGTTCACCGGCCAGACGGCCGGCCTGATCCGCGAGACCCTTCCGGCCGCGGAGATCGTCGCGCGGATGGCCGCGGAGGCGGAAGACGCGGCGGGTCGGCTCGGCGGGGCGGTCGGCTGGGACTAGCGACTGGCGAGAGCCGCCAGCAGCTGCTCGATCACCGCTGTGGGATTCGGGTCGCATATGACCCCGAATCCCACACTCACGGCCGACGCCCCTTCACTGACTTGATTTGCCGCGCAGTGCCACCCGCGTCGCGGTCGAGCCGTTGGACTACTTGATGAACAGGATCTCGGAGTACTTCGGCAGCGGCCAGAGGTCGTCCGCAACGACCTTTTCCAGCCTGTCCGCGGCCTCGCGGACCTTCGCCATCGAGGCAAGCTGGTGGTCGCGGGCGTACTCGGCGAGCTCCAGCCCCTCGACGCCGTCCGGGTACTGGTTCGCCTCTGTCGAGATCCCCGATCGCGCTGACCAGGTCCTCGACCAGCGGCTTCACCTCGCCCGTCAACGCCGGCATCTCGGCATCGTCGATCAGCGCCAGATAACGGAGCGCGGCCGGCAGCAGCTGCGTCCGGGCGATCGCCTCGGTCGTCTCGGCCTCGATGTTGGACCGCATCACGTACTGCTCGAGCCAGACCTCGTAGCGCGAGTCGAGCTCGCGCTCGGAGAGGACGTTGTACTTGCCGAACGCCTCGATCGTCGGCGCGGACAACACCTCGGGCAGGGCATCGGGGGTGGTGCGCAGGTTCTTCAGCCCGCGCTGCTCAGCCTCGGCGTGCCACTCCTCCGAGTAGTTGTCGCCGTCGAAGCAGATCGCCTTGTTGGCCTCGTAGGACCGCCCGACGATCTCGGCGACAGCGGCCGGCCACGTCGTCCGAGCCCTTGGCCTCGAGCTCGTCCGCCAGCTCGTCGATCGCCTCGGCGACGATCGTGTTGAGCACGGTGTTCGGGAACGACAGCGAGGCGCTCGATCCGACGGCGCGGAACTCGAACTTGTTGCCGGTGAACGCGAACGGCGAGGTGCGGTTGCGGTCGCCGCCGTGCATCGGGAGCGGCGGCAGGACTGATGCGCCCAGCTCCAGGAACGACCCCGGGGTGTGCGGGTCGCCCGATCCCGACGCGATCGCCTCGAACGCCTTCTCCAGCTCGGCGCCGAGGAAGATCGAGATGATCGCCGGCGGCGCCTCGTTGGCGCCCAGGCGGTGATCCTGGCCGATCGAGGCGACCGACGCGCGCAGCAGGCCCTGGTGCTTGTTGACGGCCTGGATGACCGCCGCGCAGAAGAACAGGAAGCTCGTGTTCTCCGCCGGGGTAGCTCCCGGGTCCATCAGGTTGTGGCCCGAGTCCGTCCCCATCGACCAGTTGTTGTGCTTGCCGGAGCCGTTCACGCCCGCGAACGGCTTCTCGTGCAACAGGCAGACGAGGCCGTAGCGTCGCGCGACGTTCTGCAGCACCTGCATCAGGAGCTGCTGGTGATCGGAGCCGACGTTCGAGTTCTCGAAGACGGGCGCGATCTCGTACTGGTTGGGAGCGACCTCGTTGTGCCGCGTCTTGACCGGGATGCCGAGCTTCGCCATCTCCGTCTCTGCGTCCAGCATGCAAGCCAGGATCCGCTCCGGGATCGACCCGAAGTAGTGGTCATCCAGCTCGTGTCCCTTCGACGGCTTCGCGCCGAACAGCGTGCGGCCGGTGGTGACCAGGTCGGGGCGCTCGAAGTAGTACTGCTCGTCGATCAGGAAGTACTCCTGCTCCGGGCCGACCGTCGTGAACACGCGCTGGGACTCCTCGTCGCCGAGGAGGCGCAGGGCGCGGATCGCGGAGCGCGAGAGCGCGTCCATCGAGCGCAGCAGCGGGATCTTCGCGTCCAGCGCCTCGCCGGTCCACGAGGCGAACGCGGTGGGGATGCAGAGCAGCGCGCCGTTCGGGTTCTCGAGGATGAACGCCGGGCTGGTGGGATCCCACGCCGTGTAGCCGCGCGCCTCGAACGTGGCGCGGACGCCGCCGGTCGGGAACGACGATGCGTCCGGCTCGCCCTGGATCAACTCGGTGCCCTTGAACTTCGCGATCGACGTCCCGTCGCCCTCGGGCTCGAAGAATGAGTCGTGCTTCTCCGCCGTCAGGCCGGTCAGCGGCTGGAACATGTGGGTGAAGTGCGTCGCGCCCTTCTCCAGCGCCCACTCCTTCATCCCTTCGGCGACCTCGTCGGCGAGCTCGGGGTCCAAGCGCTTCGCCAGTCTCCAGCACGCCCTGCAGCTTGCGGTAGGCGTCGCGGGAGAGGCGCTCCCGCTGGACCTGCTGCGAGAACACGTTGGCGCCGAACGGGTACGCCTCGTCCTTGCTGAGATCGAGCGTGCCGAGAGCCTCGCCGTTCGGGCTCCACTGCGCTGCGGTGACGTTCTTCTGACGGATCGTCGTCATCTCTATCTTCGGGCCTCCTGAGCGTGCGCGTGGGACGCAACCTTGCGGGCGCCCCGTCCGCGACGAAGTTGAATGGGAAGAGTTGGGTCAGGTTAGTAAGCCGCGAGGGGACAGCGGTTATCCGCGTGTCCAAAGGTCGGCCGGGGCGCTTCGCCATCGCGGAATCTGCGGATTCTTCCACGGGGCAGGCCGGGCGCTACGGTAGGCCCGATGGCGCGCGATGCAGCACTCGAGGCGGTGTTCCAGCCGGTGCGCCCGCCGACCACGTTCGAGGAGACTGTCGAGCGCCTTGGCACCGCGATCCGTCTGGGCCTGCTGGCGCCCGGCAGCAGGCTGCCGCCGGAGCGCGAGCTCGCCGGCGAGCTGCGGATCTCGCGCTCGACCCTGCGCCAGGCCCTCACGACGCTCGTCGCAGAGCGGCCACCTGATCGCCCAGCGCGGGCGGGGCGGCGGCACCTTCGTGGCCGAGGAGCCCGCCGCTGGCCGAGCGGCGAGCCCGAGCCGCTCGGGCAGACGGCGTGGGCCGTGCTCGAGCACCGGGTGGCGATCGAGACCGGGGCCACGATCCTCGCCTGCGAGCGCGCGGAATCCGCCGACCTCGACGGTCTCGACGAGTTCGTCGAGAAGATGGCCGAGTCCGGCGACTTCGAGGACTACCGGCGCGCCGACATCCGCTTCCACATCGGCCTGGCCGAGGCCGCCCGCTCGCCCCGGCTGGTGGCCGAGATGACCGAGGTGCAGGGGCAGATGAGCGACCTGATCGCCCTGATCGCCCACCCCGAGCAGGTGCTGACGCACTCCAACGCGCAGCACCGCCGGCTCGTGCACTGCTGCGAGCGCGACGACGCGGGCCGCGCCGTCGGCCTGATGCGCGAGCACATCGAGGGCACCGAGCACATCCTCGCCGGGCTGCCTACCGCGCGCCGCCTGAGGCGGGCGCCGCTCTAGGCGCGGATCCGCTCGCCCTTCGGGTCGAACAGCGGCTCGGCTGCGACCTCGCCCGTCGATCCACTCGCCGAAGATCTCGACCTCGACCGCCGTGCCCGGCTCGGCGCGGTCGGGCGGCAGGTAGGCGTAGGCGATCGAGCGCTCGACCGTGTAGCCGTAGCCGCCGGTGGTGACCCGGCCGGCGATCTCGCCGCCGATCCGCACCGGCTCGTTGCCGAGCGCGACCGAGCGCGGGTCGTCGAGCGCGAGGCAGCAGAGCCGCTTGCGCGGGCCCGCCTCCTTCGCCTCGGCCAGCGCGTCGCGGCCGATGAAGCCGCCCTCCTTGTCGAGCTTCACGCAGAAGCCGACCCCGCCCTCGTACGGGCGTCTCGTCGGGCGTGATGTCGGCGCCCCAGACGCGGTAGCCCTTCTCGAGCCGCAGCGAGTCGATCGCCCGGTAGCCGCCGGCGACGATCCCGTGCGGCTCGCCCGCCTCCCACAGCGCCCGCCAGAGGCCGAGCCCGTACTCGGTCGGGCAGTAGAGCTCCCAGCCGAGCTCGCCGACGTAGGTGACCCGCAGCGCCCGCACCGGGACGTCGCCGACCGTGATCTCGCGCACGCGACATGTAGGGGAACGCCTCGTTGGCGAGGTCGGCCGGGCGTCAGCGGCGCGAGCACGTCGCGGGCCCGCGGGCCCCAGATGCCGAAGCACGACCAGGCCGAGGTCACGTCGCGGACCTGCGACCGACGCCGTCGTCCGGGCAGGTGCCTGGCGGATCCACTCGCGGTCGTGGTTGCCGAACGCGGTGCCGGTGACGATCGAGAAGCGCTCCTCGCCGAGCCGGGCGACGGTGAAGTCGCACTCGATCCCGCCGCGGCGGTTGAGCATCTGGGTGTAGGTGATCTTGCCCGACCTCGCGCGCGACCCGGTTGTCGCAGAGGCGCTCGAGCAGCTCGGCCGCGCCCGGCCCCGCGATCTCCAGCTTCGCGAACGAGGACTCGTCGAAGATCGCCGCCGCCTCGCGGGTGGCGCGGTGCTCGGCGCCGATCGCCGGCGACCAGTGCTGCCCGGCCCAGCCGCGCGGGCGCAGCGACTCGTCGCCCGCCGGCGGCGTTCGACTCGTACCAGTTGACCCGCTCCCAGCCGGACTTCTCGCCGAACGCCGCGCCGTGCTCGCGGTGCCAGGCGTTGGCGGGCGAGAGCCGCAGCGGCCGGCCCGCCTGGCGCTCGTGGTTCGGGTAGCGGATGTCGTAGTAGGTCTCGTAGGTCTCGCGGATCCGCGCGTGGCGTGTAGGCGGGCGAGCGGTACTGCGCGCCGAAGCGGCGGACGTCCATGTGCCAGAGGTCGAGGCTGGGCTCGCCCTCGGCGATCCACTCGGCCATCACCTTGCCGATGCCGCCGGCGCCGGCGAGGCCGTGGGCGCAGAACCCGGCGGCGACGAAGAGGCCGCGCGACCTCGGTCTCGCCGAGGCAGAACTCGTTGTCGGGGGTGAACGCCTCGGGCCCGTTGATCAGCCGCGTGACCTTGACCTCGTCCATCGCCGGCACGCGCCGCTTCGAGTTCTCGATGATCTCCTCGAAGCGGTCCCAGTCGTCCTCGAGCAGGCGGCCGTTGAAGTCGGGCGGGATCGCGTCGAAGCCGCCGGTGCCGTCGGGCATGAACGCCGGCTGCGCCTCGCGCTCGTAGCCGCCCATGACCAGCCCGCCGCCCTCCTCGCGGTAGTAGATGAGCAGGTCGGGGTCGCGCAGGGTCGGCAGCCGCTTGTCGGCCGGTCGCGCTCGCGGAACGGCTGGGTGACCAGGTACTGGTGCGACATCGGGATCACCGGGATGCGGACGCCGGCCATCCGCCCGATCTCGGCCGCGTACATCCCGCCGGCGTTCACCACGACCTCGGCCTCGATCTCGGCCCTTGCTCGGTCTCGACCGCGCGCACGCGGCCGCCGTCGACCTCGATCCCGGTCACGCGGGTGTTGGTGAAGACCTGCAGCGCCGCCCTCGGCGGGCGCCGTCGGCCAGCGCGAAGGTGAGCTGCGAGGGGTCGAGGTAGCCGTCGGTCGGCAGCCAGGCCGCCGCCGAGCACGCCGTCGGTGGACATCAGCGGGAACATCTCCTTCGCCTCGTCGGCCGAGATCAGCTCGAGCGGCAGCCCGAAGGTCTTCGCCCAGCCGGCCTGGCGGCGCAGCTCCTCCATCCGCTCCTCGCTCGAGGCGAGCCGGATGCCGCCGCACTCGACCCAGCCCGGGTCGAACTCGGACTCCTCGCCGAGCCGCCGGTAGAGCTCGACCGAGTGCATCATCATCTTCGTCAGCGAGACCGAGCCGCGCAGCTGGCCGACGAGCCCGGCGGAGTGGAAGGTCGAGCCGGAGGTGAGCTGGTTGCGGTCGACGCAGGACGACGTCGTCCCAGCCGAGCTCCGCCAGGTGGTAGGCGATCGAGGTGCCGCCGACGCCGCCGCCGATGATCACGCAGCGGGCGCGAGTCGGGCAGCTCAGCGCTCGAGCGCCATCGCGGCCTCCTCGAGCCAGCGCTCGAAGCGCGCGGTCCGCGGCGGTCTCGCTCGCAGCCGCTCGAAGTGCTTCGGCGGCGTAGCCGGCGAAGTCGAAGTCGAGGTCGGAGACGGCGCTCTGGACGACGCCCCACATCGCCTCGCGGAAGTCGGACATGAAGCGCATCAGCCGCAGCGGCGCGCAGCCGCGCTGCGGTCGGCGGCTCGCCGAAGTAGGCGTCGAGCAGCGCCTCCTCGTCGGCCTCGTCGAGCTCGTTGTTGACCGCGAAGTTGCCGAGGTCGAAGTAGCGGTCGCCCATCCCCGCGTACTCCCAGTCGACGATCCAGAGCCGCTCGTCGCCGCGGATGAAGTTGGCCGGCCAGCAGGTCGTTGTGGCAGGGGACCGGCGTCGTGCTCGGGGCCGCTCGAGCGCCGCCTCGATCTGCGCGCGCGCGCTCGATGCGCGTCCTCGTAGCGCCGCGGGAGCCGGCCGCCGCGCTCGCGCGCCGATCTCCGCGTAGTCCTCGACGATGCGGAACGAGTCGAGAGCTCGGCGGGCAGGCGGCGCGCCGAGTCGTGGAACGCCGCGCAGCGCGCCGGCGACCGGCTCGAGCGACTCCGGCTCGCGCAGGTCCTCGGCGGTCATCGCCGCGCGCCCTCGACGAACTCGGTGACGAGGCATGGCGGGTCGTCGAGCATCGCGCGCGACCGGCGGGCGCGATGCCGACGCCGGCGGCGCGCTCGTTGGCGATCGCACTCGGCCTCGCGGTCGATCCCGAGCAGCGATCGGTGTCCTTGCCGGGCACCCGGATCACGTAGTCGCGCTCGCCGAAGCGCGACCCGGTAGTTGCGGTTGGTGATGCCGCCGTCGAGCGGCTCGGGGTCGCCGGCCCGAGCGGTCCAAGCTCGGCGCTCGAGCAGCTCGACGATCTCGTACGAGATCGGCTTCGACAGCCCTTGACGTGCGTCCGCGCTCCGGCGAATAGGGTCGCTCGTCCATAGGTCGGTCCGGCACACCTTTTATCGCAAGACGCGAGTGCGGCACGACGAGGGGAGAGCGAGATGGCGACTCGGACCGCAGCAGCAGTCCAAGGACGACGGACGAGCGGCTCCTCGCCGAGCTGGGCTACAAGCAGGACCTGAACCGGGCGTGGAGCGGGTTCTCGAACTTCGCGATCTCGTTCTCGATCATCTCGGTCCTCGCCGGCTGCTTCACGACCTACGGCCAGGCCTGGAACAACGGCGGCCCGATCGCGATCTCGTGGGGCTGGCCGCTGATCTCGATCCCGATCCTGATCATCGGCTTCTGCATGTCCGAGCTGGTCTCCAAGTACCCGACCGCGGGCGGCATCTACTGGTTGGCCGGCAAGCTCGGCGGCCCGGTCTGGGGCTGGTTCACCGGCTGGTTCAACCTGGTCGGCCTGGTCGGCGTGGTCGCCTCGGTCGACTACGCGTGCGCGACGTTCCTGAACGCGTGCTCGGCCTCTACGACGTCGACTTCATCGCATCAACTTCGCGCGACTCCGAGCACATCCTCGGCGAGACGTTCGCTGCTGTTCGCGATGATCCTGCGTCGCACGCGATCGATCAACATCTTCCGCACCCACCTGCTGGCGCTGATCAACAACATCTCCGTCTGGTGGCACGTGGTCGGCGTCGCGGTGATCATCGGGATCCTGGTCTTCGTCCCCGACGACCACCAGAGCGTCGACTTCGTCTTCACCGAGCGGATCAACAACTCCGGGTTCAACGACGGCGACGCCGGCGGCATGTTCTTCTGGTTCTACATCCTGCCGCTCGGCTTCCTGCTGACCCAGTACACGATCACCGGGTTCGACGCCTCGGCGCACATCTCCGAGGAGACGCACGACGCCTCGACGGCGCGGCGCGCGGCGTCTGGCAGTCGATCTTCTACTCGGCGGTGATCGGCTGGTTCGTGCTGCTGGCGATCACGTTCGCGGCGACCAGGACGCGGACGCGGTCAACGCGGGCGACGGCTACGGCGCCGGTCGCTCGCTCGCGATCTTCAACGCGGCGCTGTCGCACCGGCGGCGTTCAAGGCGGTGCGTGCTGATCTCGACGATCGGGCAGCTGTTCTGCGGCCTGGCCTGCCTCGACCAGCGCCTCGCGGATGTGCTTCGCGTTCTCGCGCGACCGCGGCCTCCCGGGCTCGAAGCGCCTGTCGAAGGTGAACCAAGGGCGTGCCGTACAACGCCGTGATCTGCATGGCGGTCTGCCGCGCTGCTGATCACGCTGCCGGCGCTGAAGGGCAACCGGCGGGCGATCCTTCCCGTACGCGTTCTTCGCGGTGGTCTCGATCACGCGTGATCGGGCTCTACATCGCCTACGCGATCCCGATCTACCTGCGCTGGCGCATGGGCGACGAGTTCGAGCAGTCGCCGGCGTGGAACCTCGGCAAGCAAGTGACAAGTGGATGAACCCGTTCGCGGTCGTTCTGGGTCGGCTTCATCACGATCATCTTCTGCCTGCCGTTCACGCCGGCGGCGGTCCCGTGGGACGACGAGTTCGACTGGGAGGCGCTCAACTACGCGCCGCTCACGGTGCGGCGTGGTGCTGCTCATCGTCGGCATCTGGTGGAAGGTCGAGCGCGCACAAGTACTTCACCGGCCAGGTGCGCAACATCGACAGTCGCCGAGGCGCTGGCCGAGCGCGGCACGCCGGACCGGCACCGACGCACGTCGAGCTCGTAGCACGTCGGTCGAGCGTGACGCTCGATGAGCTGAAGAAGGCGGTCGCGGACGGCACGGTCGACACCGTGCTGCTCGCGATCGCCGACATGGAGGGGCGGCTCCAGGGCAAGCGGCTCACCGCGCACGCACTTCCTCGACGAGGTCCTCGAGCACGGCGCCGAGGGCTGCAACTACCTGCTCGCCGTCGACGTCGACATGGACACCGTCGGCGGCTACGAGATGTCCTCGTGGGAGCGCGGCTACGGCGACTTCGAGATGAAGCCCGACCTCGACACGCTGCGGCCGATCCCCTGGCACGAGGGCGACGGTGCTGGTGATGGCCGACCTCCAGTGGGCCGACGGCAAGGACGTCGTCGCCTCGCCCCGCCAGATCCTGCGCCGCCAGCTCGCGCGGCTGGCCGAGCGCGGGCTGGTCGCCAACGCCGGCACCGAGCTCGAGTTCATCGTCTTCACGGACACCTACGAGGACGCCTGGAACGCAGGCGCTACCGCGACCTCGAGCCGGCCAACCTCTACAACATCGACTACTCGCTGCTCGGGCGCGCGCGGGTCGAGCCGCTGATCTCGGCGGATCCGCAACGAGATGGACGGGCGCCGGGATGAGCGTCGAGAACTCGAAGGGCGAGTGCAACCTCGGCCAGCACGAGATCAACTTCCACTACGGCGAGGCGCTCGCGGGCCGCCGACGACCACGCGATCTACAAGAACGGCGCCAAGGAGATCGCCGCCCAGGAGGGCCATGTCGATCACCTTCATGGCGAAGTTCAACGAGCTCGAGGGCAACTCATGCCACATCCACTGCTCGCTCGCCGACGAGGGCGGCCGCAACGCCTTCGCCGACGACCGCCAGCTGTTCGAGCACTTCGTCGCCGGGCCAGCTCGCCGGCCTGCGCGAGCTGACGCCTGCTTCTACGCGCCCGCACGTCAACTCGTACAAGCGCTTCGCGGAGGGCTCGTTCGCTCCGACCGCGGTCGCCTGGGGCAACGACAACCGCACCTGCTCGATGCGCGTCGTCGGCCACGGCGAGGGCGCTGCGGGTCGAGAACCGGCTGCCCGGCGCGGACGTCAACCCCTACCTCGCGCTGGCGGCGATGATCGCCGGCGGGCCTGCACGGGATCGACTCCGAGCTGCCGCTCGAGCCGCCGATCGGAGGGCAACGCCTACACGTCGGACAAGCCGCACGTGCCGCGCAACCTCTACGACGCTCGCGACCTGTTCGCCGCAGTCCGAGCTGGCGCGCGAGGCGTTCGGCGCAGGAGGTGGTCGACCACTACCTGAACCGCGCCCAGGTCGAGCTCGAACGCGTTCGAGGCAGCGGTCACCGACTGGGAGCGGTTCCGGGGCTTCGAGCGGCTGTGACCGGCTCGCGACGTCCCGTCGTCGGCATCTGCGCCGCGTTCGACCCGGCCGCGTGGACCGTGTGGCGGGAGGTCGAGGCGAACGTCTCGCCGCGCAACTACTCGCTCGCCCTGCGGCGCCGCCGGCGCGCTGCCGATCGCTGCTCCCGCCGGACGAGGGTGGGGTCCGAGGCACCCGACGAGGTGCTCGACCTGGTCGACGCCCTGATCCTCGCGGGGGGCGCCGACATCGACCCGTCGCTCTACGGCGCCGAGCGGCAGCCGGAGACCACAGGCGACCAGCCCGAGCGCGACCGCTTCGAGTTCGCGCTCGCCGCGCCGCGCGCTGGAGCGGGACCTGCCGCTACTCGGCATCTGCCGCGGGCATGGAGGTCCTGAACGTGGCCTGCGGCGGCACCCTCGAGCAGCACCTGCCCGACGGCCGAGCGTCACCTTCACACCCCGGGCAGCTTCAGCGACCACGATGTGCGGCTCGAGCCCGGATCGCTCGCCGCGCGCGCCGTGGGAGGCGAGCGGGTCGCCGTCCGCTCGCATCACCATCAGGGCGTCGCCGGGCTCGGCGACGGACTCGTGGCGAGCGGCTGGTCGGAGCCCGACGACGTGATCGAGGCGGTCGAGATACCCGGACCACCGCTACGTGCTCGGGGTCCTCTGGCACCCCGAGGAGGACGTCAAGAGCAGCGTCCTCGGCGTCGCTGGTGGAGGCCGTCGCGGTCGGAGGTGGCGTCCCGGTGATCGAGGTCATCGAGCCCGCCACCGAGACGGTGATGGCGGAGGTCCCGCGGGCGGGCGCCGAGGAGGTCGACGCCGCGGTGGACGCCGCGAAGGCCGCCTTCCCGGCCTGGCGCGCCGTGGAGCCCGGCGAGCGGGCCGCGACGCTTCGGAGGCTCGCGGACGCGATCGAGGCGGAGGCCGACGAGCTGGCCACGGTCGAGGCGCGCAACGCCGGCAAGCCGATCTCGGACGCCCGCGGGGAGATCGCCATGGTCGTCGAGTGCTTCCGCTACTACGCGGGCGCCCCGGAGCGCCTGCTGGGTCACACGATCCCCGTCGCCGGGCGGCGTCGACATGACCTTCCGCGAGCCGCTCGGCGTGGTCGGGCTGATCGTCCCCTGGAACTTCCCGCTGGTGATCGCGTCGTGGAAGGTGGCGCCGGCGCTGGCCGCGGGCAACACCGTCGTCCTGAAGCCCGCCGAGCTGACCCCGCTCATCGGCGCTCGAGCTGCGAGCGGATCGCGCTCGAGGCGGGGCTGCCGGAGGGCGTTCTCAACGTCGTCGCGGGCCCCGGCTCCGTCTGCGGCGCGCGCCTGGTCGAGCACCCGGACGTCGCGAAGATCGCGTTCACCGGCTCGACCGAGGTGGGCCGCGGGATCGCCGAGGGCGCAGCGGCGACGATCAAGCGGGTCACGCTCGAGCTGGGCGGGAAGTCGGCGAACGTCGTGTTCGCCGACGCCGACCTCGAGGCGGCCGCCGCCGCGGCGCCGATCGCCGTCTTCGGCAACGCGGGGCAGGACTGCTGCGCCCGCTCGCGCATCCTCGTCGAGCGCGGCGCCGTCGACGACTTCCTCGCCGCGATGGAAACCGCGGTGAAGGCGATGCGGGTGGGGGACCCGCTCGACGAGTCCACGGAGATGGGGCCGCTGATCTCGGCCGGCCAGCGCGAGACGGTCGGCTCCTTCGTCCCCGACGACGCGCCCGTGGCCTTCCGCGGCGCGGCCCCCGACGGCCCCGGCTACTGGTTCCCGCCGACGGTCCTGGCGCCCGTGTCGAACTCGGATCGGGCCGCGCGCGAGGAGATCTTCGGCCCGGTCGCATGCGTGATCCCGTTCGACGACGAGGCCGAGGCGATCCGCCTCGCCAACGACACGATCTACGGCCTCTCCGGCTCGATCTGGACCGGCGACGGCGGCGCGCGCGCTGCGGGTCGCGCGAGCGATCGACACCGGCGTGATCTCGATCAACTCGAACAGCTCGGTGCGGGTGACGACGCCGTTCGGCGGCTTCAAGCAGTCGGGCGTCGGCCGCGAGCTCGGCCCGGACGCGCTCGACCACTACACGGAGGTGAAGAACGTCTACTACGCGACGGAGCGAGGGGATAGGCCATGGGACGGCTGGACGGGAAGGTCTGCGTGATCACCGGCGCCGCCAGCGGCATCGGCGCCGAGTCGGCGCGGCTGTTCGCCGAGGAGGGCGCGCGGGTGGTCGGCGTCGATCTCGACGCCGGCGCTCGAGGGCGAGCTGGCGATCGAGGCCGACGTCACCGACGAGGAGCAGGTCGCAGGCGCTCTATGCGCGTGTCGCGCGAGGAGCTGGGCTCGGTCGACGTGCTCTTCAACAACGCCGGCATCAACCCGAACGAGGACACCACCGTCATCGAGACGCCGCTCGACGCCTGGCAGCGCGTCCAGGACGTGAACGTCCGCTCGGTGTTCCTCTGCTGCAAGCACGGGATCCCGCACCTGCTCGACGGCCGGCGGCGGCTCGGTGATCAACACCGCGTCGTTCGTCGCGGTGATGGGCGCGGCCGTCTCGCAGATCTCCTACACCGCGTCGAAGGGTGCGGTGCTGGCGATGTCGCGCGAGCTGGGCGTCGAGTTCGCCGCCGCGGCGTCCGCGTCAACGCGCTCTGCCCGGGCCCGGTCAACACGCCGCTGCTCCAGGAGCTGTTCGCCAAGGACCCGGAGAAGGCGGCGCAGCCGGCTGGTGCACCTGCCGATGGGCCGCTTCGGCGAGGCCGAGGAGATCGCCAGCGCCGCGCTGTTCCTCGCCAGCGACGAGTCGACTTCGTGACCGCCACGACGTTCATGGTCGACGGCGGCCTGTCGGGCGCCTACCTGACCCCCGGGCAGGTCTAGATCGGCTCAGCCGATCAGAACGAGCAGGATCGCCAGCGCAACCAGCGAGAGCATCACGGTGAATGCGTACTTGAATGGGCGTTAGCGGCCCCCTCACCGATCGCTACTTCACGACTCGGTACTTGACGTGGGTTACGCCGGGCGCCTCCACGGCCCGGACGACCTCGAACCTAACGCCCGCAACGTCATCCGGCAACCGTTCACCGCCGCCCAGGATCACCGGCGTGACGTGGAGCTCCAGTTCGTCCAGGAGACCGGCGCGCAGGGTCTGGTTGATGGTGTCGGCGCCGCCGGCGACGTTGACGTCCTGGTCGCCGGCAGCGTCGCGCGCCTGCGCCACGACCGACTCGACTCCGTCGGTCACGAAGTGGAACGTAGTCCCGCCCTCCATCACGAGCGGCTCGCGCTCGTGATGGGTCAGCACGAACACCGGTACGTGGAACGGCGGGTCCTCGCCCCACCACCCGTCCCATGACGGGTCCTCGCGCCACGGCCCGGGGCCGCCGCCGAACATGTTCCGGCCCATGATGACGGCGCCCACCCCGGCGATCGCCTCGTCCATGACCGCCGAGGACGCGTTCGTCTCGCCGCCCTCCCTGCCGTGCTGCTGCCGCCAGCGGTCGTTGTTGACGACCCATTCGTGCAACTGCTCGCCGCCCTCGCCGAGCGGATTCTCAGTGCTCTGGTTCGGGCCTGCGGCGTAGCCGTCGAGCGACATCGAAATGTGGCACCTGACGATTCCCATTGGTCCTCCTCGAAGTTTCGGTTCAGCCACTATGACGCGCGCCGGCGAGAAAACTCATCGGCTCGCCGCCAAGGCCAGGTCCAGGAAGCGCCCGCAGAGATCGCGTCCGAGCCGGTTCCAAGGGCCGATCCGCTCGCGGATCTCTTCAATCAGCCGATCGGGATCGAGGCCCATCTCGACGGCGTCGTGATCCTCCTCGAAGCGCTCTGCCCAACCGACGGCGTCGGCCTCGGTCACCTCGGCGTGGAACTGGATGCCCCACGCCCGGTCGCCGGCTCGGAATGCCTGCAGCGCGAGCGGGCTGCGGGCCAGCGCCACGGCGTCCGGAGGCAGCGGCGAGCGATAGCTGTGCCACTGGAAGGCGGTGAACCGCGGCGCGAGCGGCGCCAGCAGCGGGTCGGAGACGCCCTCGGCCGTCAGCTCGACCTCGAACCAGCCGATCTCGGGCTTCGGCGCGGGCTCGACGGGGGCACCCGCGGCCTCCGCGACGAGCTGCGAACCGAGGCATACGCCGAGCAGCGGTACGCGGCGCTCGATCAGCTCGCGCAGCAGCGGCTTCTCGTCCGTGAGCCAGGAGTGCTCGTCCTCCTGGTCGGCGTGCATGGAGCCGCCGAACGTCATCACGGCGTCGTAGCCCAGCGGGTCGCCCGGCGCGTCCCCGTCGGGGAGCACCCACTCGTCGAGCGCGTGGCCACGCGCCCGGACCGCCTCCGCGAAGACGCCCGGGCCGGCGTCGGCCTGGTGGGAGATGCCGAGGACGCGCACGCCGATCGATTTATCCCTTCACTTCCTTTTCGGGGATCTTGAGTGCGGCGATCTCCGCCAGGTCATCCGGGGTGTCGACGTCATGCGGGTCGGCGAGGTGCCCACATTCGATCTTCGCCACCCCGGCCAGTTCCAGCAGGTCGCGGGCGCCCGCGTCGCCGGCGAGCTCGGCGACCCGATCGAAGAGCACGCGCTTGATGAGCACCGGATGTCCGAGGTTGCCACCGTAGGTTGCGCGTGCGGCCGGGGGGCGAGAGTCGCCCAGGTCGACGACCGCGGCGATTACCTGGGGCGTGATGAGCGGCTGGTCGCCGAGGGTGACGACCACCGCCTCGGCGTCCCGCAGGGCGGCGATGCCTGCGCGAAGCGACGCCGAGACGCCGTCCGCCCAGTCGTCAGCCACCACCACGTCGACGCCGTCCAGGCCGGCGCCCGCGCGGATCAGATCCGCGTTCGCACCGAGCACGACCACGATCCGCTCGATCGCGGGCACCGCGGACATCGCATCCACCGCGTGGTCGAGCAGCGGCTTCCCGTCGAGCTCGGCCAGCTGCTTGGGCCCGCCGAAGCGCGAGCCCGAGCCCGCGGCCAGGATCAGGCCTCCGATCACCTGCGTGGCTCGATCCCGATCTCCATCAAGTCCGTGAGCTCGGCAAGCGAGGCGAGGTTGTTGCCCGCCAGGAAAGCGTCGACGTGAGGAAGCGCCGCGACCATTCCCCGGGTCAGGGGCTCGTAGCCGGGACTCGCCTTCAGCGGGTTCAGCCAGACGAGGCGGTGGGCGCAGCGCGCCAAGCGGGCCAGTTCGTCCGTGAGCTGTTCGGGATCCCCGCGGTCCCAGCCGTCGGAGAGCACGACGACAACGCCGCCGCGGCCGATCCGCCGGCCGTGCTCGCGATTCAGCTCCGCCAGGGCATCCCCGATCCGCGTCCCTCCCGACCAGTCGGCGACCGCGGACGACGCGCGGCCGAGCGCCCGGTCCGGGTCCCTTCCCGAGAGCTCGCCGGTGATCCGCGTCAGCCGCGTGCCGAAGGCGAAGGCCTCGCAGCGCCGGCGAGCAGCGACGCACGCCTGCGCGTACTGCAAGAGCATGCGCGAGTACGGCTCCATCGAGCCCGAGACATCGAGCACGAGGACCAGCCGGCGCTGGCCGGGGACCCGCCGGCGCCCGCGCCGCTCGATCGGCTCGCCCGCGTGTCGCAGCGCCGCGCGCAGGGTGCCGCGCGGATCCGGCCGGTGGCCCGCCCGCCGCGAAGGCCGGGTCCGCCGGCTGACTCGCTGCGGCCCGCGGGCGGCGATCCGCGCGATCAGCGCCCGAGCCGCGCGGCGCTCGTCATCGTCGTAATCGGCGAAGTCCTTTTCACGGAACAGCTCGACATCCGACCAGGCCGCGGGGCGTAGCTCCGCTTCCGCATCGATCGCGAGCGGCGGCGGGAGATCGGCCGGGATCGCCGCGCGCGGCGGCATGGGCGTCGCAAGCGGCTCGATCTCGGGGCGCTCCGGCGCCGAAGCGCCGATCGCCGCCCAGCGGGCGAACGCCGCATCGAAGACCGGCAGGTCGCCCTTCCCGGCACAGAGCGTCGCCCGCAGGGCGTGACGCGCCAGGGATCGCGATCCGGGGTCGACCGCGGCCAGCGCGCGCTCGGCGGCGATCAGCTCGCCGGTGCCGACGCTGGTCCCGTGCCGGCGGAGCTCGCCGGCGAGCGCGACGAGCCGGTCGCTCACCAACGGCCGCTCAGACACCCTCGAGCACCCCGCTCTCGCGGACCCGGTCGATGTCTTCGCGCACCTTCAACGCGGCGCCAAGGGCGCGATCGAGGTCGTCTTCGCCCGGGCCGAGTGCGCCTAGTGCCTGCGCCCAGGCAATCGTCTCGCCCACTCCGGGGGCCTTGTAGAGGCCCTGGTCCCGCAGGCGCGCCACGGCAGTGCACACGCGGTCCGCGATTTCGGCATCGACGCCCGGAAGACGCGCGCGCACGATCTGGGCCTCCCGGTCGGCCGCCGGGTATTCGATCCAGTGGTAGAGGCAGCGGCGCTTCAGCGCGTCGTGCAGCTCGCGGGTGCGGTTCGAGGTGAGGCCACGACGGGGCGCTTCGCCGCCGAGATCGTGCCCAGCTCCGGAATCGTGACCTGGAAGTCGGAGAGCAGCTCGAGCAGGAACGCCTCGAACTCGTCGTCGGCCCGGTCGATCTCGTCGATCAAGAGCACCACCGGCCCGTCATGCTCGAGCGCCTCCAGGAGCGGGCGGCGGAGCAGGAAGTCACGCTGGAACAGGTCCCCCGGGGGGACGCTCGGCGGCTTCGGCGGCCCGGACCGCGAGCAGCTGCCGGGGGTAGTCCCAGTCGTACAGTGCGCTGTGGACGTCGATGCCCTCGTGGCACTGGAGGCGGATGAGCGCGATCCCGTCGCGGTGGCCAGTGCCTTGGCCGTCTCCGTCTTGCCGACCCCGGCCTCGCCCTCCAAGAGCAGCGGCTGTCCGAGATCGAGCGCCAGGAAGACCGCCACGGACAGGGCCTCGTCGGCGAGGAAGCGCTCGCCCGCGAGGGCCTCGGAGACGGCAGCGGGATCGGCGAGCCGATCGCTCATACGCCCACGGTAGCTGTCCGCGCTGCGCGTCGATCCCGCGCCCGTGAGCGGGCCTGCGAAGATGAGGACGCATGAGCTCCGGCAGCGCTCCCTCCGACGCACCCCTGGCCGACGCGCACGGCCGGATCCTCACGGACCTGCGCGTGTCCGTCACCGACCGCTGCAACTTCCGGTGTCGCTACTGCATGCCGGCGGAGGGCATGGAATGGCTCGATCGCTCCGACATCCTCACGTTCGAGGAGATAGAGCGGCTGGTCCGCGCGTTCGCGAAGCTCGGTGTCACGGACGTTCGCCTGACGGGCGGCGAGCCGCTGGCACGGCGCGAGTTCCCGCGGCTGGTGGGCATGCTGCGGCGGATCGACGGAATCGCGGACCTTTCGGTCACCACCAACGGCTACCTCCTGGAGCGCGACGCGGCCGCGCTGGTCGACGCCGGCATCGACCGCGTGAACGTCTCGGTGGACTCGCTCGCCCGTGACCGGTTCCACGAGATCACCCGCCGCGACGCGCTGCCGCAGGTCCTGCGCGGCCTGGAGGCGATCGCGGCCTACGAGCGAATCCAGCCGATCAAGGTGAACGCGGTGGCGATTCGCGACTTCACCGAGGATGAGGTCTACCGTTTCGCCGAGCTGGCGCGCTCGACCGATTACCAGGTGCGCTTCATCGAGTTCATGCCGCTCGACGGCGACCGTGCCTGGGAACCCGACGCGGTCCTGACCGGCGCGGAGGTCCGCGAGCTGATCGAGGCGCACCATCCCCTGGAGGCGCTCCCGCGCGAGCCGCACGCGACGGCGCGCGTCTACCGCTTCGCCGACGGGCAGGGCGAGATCGGATTCATCAACCCGGTGTCCGAGCCGTTCTGCGCGGACTGCAACCGCCTTCGGCTGACGGCCGACGGCAAGCTGCGCACCTGCCTCTTCTCGATCCGCGAGACGGACCTGCGCGAGCCGATGCGAGCTGGGGCAAGCGACAACGAGCTCACGGCGATCCTTCGCGACGCGGCGTGGCGCAAGGAGCTGAAGCACCACGTGAACGAGCCGGGCTTCGTCGCTCCGCCGCGCACAATGAGCGCGATCGGCGGCTGATAGGTTTCCGCTCCGTTGGCTTGGAGGAGCGCCGTGGGCGCGGAAGGCGGGGACTGCTGATGCGGAGTTTGAAGGCGGGGATGGTTGCGTTGGTCGTGTGCGCCGCCGGGTGCGCGGCGATATGGCCCACGGCGGCGGCTGCGAAGCCGGTCAGGGTGAAGGTCGTCACCGACGGCCAGCAGCAGATCCTGCGAAGCGGCTCGATCAAGGTCAGACTCAAGGGCCGGACGAACCGGCCGGTCAAGCTGCAGGCCACCTCGAAGACGTTCGACGCGCCCGCGCAAGCCAAGCTCTCTGGTCGCGGCCGCGCCAAGCCGGGCCAGACGATCGTGAAGCTGCCGCTCGGACCGTCCGACCGCGCCGCAGTCCGAAGCTGCGAGCCGCGGCAGATTCTGGTTGACGGCAAAGGTGTCAGAGGAGGCAAGTCCGACCTCCGTCGCAACACCGGGCCGTGCAGGCCCAAGGACATCGACATCAGCCGGGCCGGCGAGTGCAGCGTGATCACGCTCGACGAGGGTGCCGAGGCCGGCGTTCCGGAGTGCATGCTGCCGTTCCCGGACAACTTCCATACGGTGGCCGACGAGACGAGCACGACCGGGAGACGGGTTGCCTTCGACGACGCGGCGATGCCCACCAACTCGGGGGGTACGGAGATCGACGCCGCGCCCTACAACCTGAACGACGGCTTCAGCCCCGGGCAGACCACGCTCGTGCGCGTGCCGGGCCTGGACACCCCCGAGGCGTTCGCGGCAACCGACCCGGTCCGGCTCGACGGGCTCTCGCGCAACGATCTCGAGCGGCCCCGGCGCCGGTCGTGGTGATCGACGCGACCACCGGCGAGCGCTGGCCGATCTGGGTCGAGCTCGACTCGAACGCGTCGTCACCTGACGAGACGGCACTGCTGATCCACCCGGCGCGCAACTACGAGGCCGGGCACCGCTATGTCGTCGCCCTGCGGAATCTGAAGGACGGGGACCGGCGGACCGCTGTCCGCCCCCGAGGGCTTCCGCTACTACCGCGACGAGCTGCCGTCGGACAGCTCGGCGATCAACTCGCAACGCAAGCGGTTCGCGCGATCTTCCGGGTGCTGCGGCGACGCGGACGATCGAACGCCGCGACCTCTACCTCGCATGGGACTTCACGGTCGCGAGCGACGAGAACATCGCCGAGCGGCTGCTCCACATCCGCGACGACGCGTTCGCCGGGCTCGGCGACACCACGATGGCCGACGTGCGAGGTCCAGGGCGATTCGCCGGCGTTCGCGGTCACGCAGGTCGAGAACTTCACCCCGGCTCAGGACCCGGAGCTGGCCCGCCGGGTGCGAGGCACGTTCGAGGTCCCGTGCTACCTCGAGCCGGACTGCGACCGCGTGCGGCGCTTCGCGCTCGGGCCGGATGGGCCTGCCGGGCCAGAACGGCACCTACACCGCGAGGTTCAACTGCGGGATCCCGCGCGCTGCGCTGCGCCGCGCCCGGGCGGCCGCAGCTGTACGGACACGGCCTGCTCGGCGAGCGCCGACGAGGCGACTTCCGGCGACCAGCAGATCCTGGGCCAGACGCACAACTTCGTGATCTGCGCGACCGACGCGATCGGCTTCTCGACCGAGGACGTCCCGAACATCGTCACCAACGTCCTGCCTGACCTCGGCAACTTCCCGGAGCTCGACCGACCGCGTCCAGCAGGGGATCTCAACGAGCTCTTCCTCGGCCGCCTGATGATCCACGCCGACGGCTTTCGTCGAGCGACGCGGCGTTCCACGTCGACCCGGGCGACGCGGCGAGCGCCGGCGTGATCGACCCGGCGCGGCTGTATTACAACGGCAACAGCCAGGGCGGGATCCTGGGCGGCGTCGCTGACCGCGGTCGCGCCCGGACTTCACCCGGGCGTCGCTCGGCGTCCCGGCGATGAACTACTCGGTCCTGCTGAACCGCTCGATCGACTTCGACACCTACAAGCCGATCCTCGACCCGGCCTATCCGAGCCCGCTGCGCCAGCAGCTGGTGCTGTCGATGATCCAGATGCTCTGGGACCGCAGCGAGGCGAACGGCTACGCGCACCGGATGACCGACGACCCCTGCCGAACACTCCGCCGCACGAGGTCCTGCTGAACGTCGCGTTCGGCGACCACCAGGTGACCACCTGGCAGGCGGACGTCGAGGCGCGGACGATCGGGGCCCAGGTCCACGATCCCGTGGTCTACGACGGGCGCTGGCCCGGGGTCGACCGGCTCTGGGATGTCCCGCGGATCAGCAGCTACCCGTACACGGGCTCGGCGATCGACATACTGGGACAGCGGGCCGATCCGTCCGGACCCGGGCGATCCGGGCAGCGAGATCGGCACCGACGCGCCGCCGGTCGGGAACGTCGCCGAACGAGACCGGCGAGGATCCCCACGGCGATCCGCGGCGTCGCGCCGGACGAGATGCAGATGGTCTCCGACTTCCTGCGGCCCGACGCGCAGAGCCTGATCACTGACACCTGTGGGGCGCTGCCGTGCTTCGCGGGGAGCTTCACGGGCCCGTAGCGCCAGTCCACCTCTGCCTATGTAATGCTTAGGCAACCATGCCTGAGCGTGTGACCCTCGGTGAAGCCGCGCGGATGCTCGGTGTCAGCGCCGACACCGTGCGGCGGTGGGACCGCGACGGGAAGATCCGCACCACGCGCGACAAGCGCAACCGCCGGCTGGTCTCGCTGAGCGAGGTCCGCCGGTTGGGCGGCCGGCCCGAGCGCCATCGCGCCGGCGACGAGCTCTCCGCGCGCAATCGCTTTCCGGGTGTCGTGCGGTCGGTCGAAGCGGATGGCGTCATGGCGATCGTGGAGATCGAGGCGGGGCCGCATCGGGTAACGGCCGCGATCACCCGTGACGCCGTGGAGGAGCTCGGCCTCGAGCCGGGCGTCGAGGCGACCGCGATGGTCAAGGCGACGTCGGTGATGGTGATCCGGAGCCCGTGATCGCCCGGGCGATCGCCGTGGGCTTGACCGGGCTCATGCTCACGGCCTGCGGCTCAGGCGAGGAGTCGGGTGCGGATCTCACGGTTTCAGCTGCGTCGTCCTTGACCGAGGCGTTCGAGGACTACGACGGCGACTTCGCCGGCGACGCCAGGTTCTCGTTCGCCGGCTCCGATGAGCTGGCGGCCCAGATCCGAGCCGGGGCGCCGGTGGACGTCTTCGCGTCGGCGAACACCACTCTCCCGGAGGACCTCTACGCCGACGGGCTGGTGGAGAAGCCGGTCGCGTTCGCCCGGAACAGGCTGGTGCTTGCGATCCCGGCCGGCTCGCGCATCGATGCGCTCGGGGACCTGTCCCAGTCGGGGATCGACATCGTGGTCGGCGCCGAAGGAGTGCCCGTCGGCGACTATACGCGCGCGGTCCTCGCCGGGCTTGCGAATCCGCTTCGCCGCTCGATCTTCGCGGCGGTGCGTTCGGAGGAGCCCGAGGTGAAGGGCATCGTCGGCAAGCTCGTCGCCGGTGCCGCGGATGCCGGCTTCGTCTATGTGACGGATGTGGCGGCGGCCGGTGACGAGCTCCGCGCGGTCCGGCTCCCGCCCGTGCTGGAGCCTGAGGTGGTCTACGGCATCGCGGTGGTCGCGGATTCCGACGATCGCGAGTTGGCCGAGGAGTTCATCTCCGGCCTGCTGGAGGGGCATGGAGCGGAGGACCTCCTCGAGGCAGGCTTCCTGCGACCGGGAGGCCCGGGTTGAGCCCACGCGCATTTCCGGTCCTGCTCGCCGGTCTGCTGGCCCTCGCGCTCGCATTCCTCACGATCCCCGTCGCCGCGATCTTCCTCGAGGCGGGTCCGGCCGAGCTCTGGGATGCGCTCGGCGACTCGACAACGATGGACGCGCTGCGCCTGAGCCTCGTCTGCTCGGTCGCAGCGCTGGCGGTGATCGTCGTGATCGGGACGCCTGTCGCCTACTTCCTGGCGACCCGGCGATTCCGTGGCCGAAACGTCGCGATCACGCTGATCGAGCTGCCCCTGGTGCTGCCGCCCGCCGTCGCCGGACTGGGGCTGCTCGTCGCACTCGGGCCGAACGGCCTGATCGGCGGCTGGATCGAGGACGCCGGCATCCAGCTCGTGTTCGAGACGGCGGGCGTGATCGTGGCCCTGGTCTTCGTCGCCAGCCCCTTCTACCTTCGCCAGGCCCAGGCCGCCTTCGAGGCGCTCGAACCGACGTGGCTGGAGGCGGCGCGGACCCTCGGCGACTCGGAGCCGCGCGCGTTCGCGAGGGTGGCGATTCCGGCCGTCACCCCGGGGCTGGTGACCGGAGGCGCGTTGGCCTGGGGGCGCGCGCTTGGCGAATTCGGGGCGACGCTCGTCTTCGCCGGGTCGTTCCAGGGGATCACCCAGACCGCCCCGCTTGCGATCGTCGAGCTCTACGGCACCGATCTGACCGGCGCCCTCGCTCTCTCGGCGGTTCTCGTCGGGTTCTCGGCGGCACTGCTGGCTGCGGTCAAGCTGGTCTCGGTGGGGAGGGGGTTCGGCCTTGTTGTCGATTGAGGACGTTGGCCTCCGGCTGGGGCGATTCGAGCTGGACCTCTCGCTGGGCGTGGAGTCGGACCGATGTCTCGCGCTGGTCGGGCCGTCCGGAGCGGGAAAGACGTCGCTCCTGCGCTCCGTCGCGGGGCTCAACTCGCCGGATCGCGGCCGGATCAGCTGCGGCGGCGAGACGTGGACGGATGCTGTTGCGGGCCTGTCGGTGGCCCCGGAGCACCGCCGTTGCGGATACGTGTTCCAGGACTACGCGTTGTTCGGGCATCTCCCGGTTTGGCGCAACGTCGCCTATCCGCTGCGGGGCGCCGGACGGGACGAGCGGCGCCGCCTGGCGCTCGAGCTCCTGGCCCGCTTCGGGCTCGAGGCGCACGCGGATGAGCGGCCTCGCACGCTGTCGGGAGGGGAGCGACAGCGAGTCGCGCTCGCCCGCGCGCTGGCGCTCGAGCCGAGCGTCCTGCTCCTCGACGAGCCACTGGCGGCGCTGGACGCCCGCACCCGGGCGCACGCGTCGCGCGAGCTCGCCCGGACGATCCGCGATGCCGGCGTGCCGGCGCTGCTCGTCACCCACGACTTCGAGGAGGCGGCGACACTCGCCGACGAGATCGCAGTCGTCGAATCCGGGCGGATCGTGCAGCGAGGGACCCCGGGCGAGCTCGCGTCACGGCCCGCCGCGGCGTTCGTAGCCGACCTGATCGGCTCGGTGGTGCTGACCGGGACGGCCGCGGAACGGGCGGGTGGCGGCACCGAGGTCGCGCTCGCCGGCGGAGGCACGGTCATCAGCACCGACGAGGGTCTCGCCGGGCCCGTCGCGGTCAGCGTCCATCCCTGGGAGATCACGCTCGAGCCGCCGCTCGCCGACGCGCCCAGCTCGGCTCGCAACAGGATCACGGCCCGGGTCGCGTCGGTCACGGCGCTCGGCAGCCGAACCCGGGTCGGCCTGGATGCCGCCGGGCAGGCGCTCGCGGCCGAGGTGACGCCTGCCGCGATCGCGGAGCTGGACCTGGCGCCGGGCCGCGAGGTCGTGGCCATATGGAAGGCTTCGGCGACCAGGGTCATCGAGCGTTAGGAGGACCATGAACGCAGACCAGTGGCTGACGGCGTTCGCCGCCGAGATCGGCGCCGAGGCGCCCGACGAGGAGACCACGGCCGAGCTGCTCGACCTGGCGGCGACCGCGGCACACGCTTCCGAGCGGATCGCGGCGCCGATCGCCTGCTTCATGGCGGGCCGCGACGGGCGGAGCGTTGCCGAGCTGAAGGCGGCAGCCGAGCGCGTCGGGGGCTGAGCCGCTGCCGGAAACAGGCTGCGGTGGCGAACGGTACGATCGTCCCAACCGACGCCGGAGGTCGCCCTGCCTCTCGAAGAAAAGGTCACGTACTGCCGGATCTGCGAGCCGCTCTGCGGGATGGTCGCGACGGTCGAGGACGGCAAGCTGACAAAGCTGCGGCCGGATTCGGAGCACCCGCTGTCGCAGGGCTTCGCGTGCCCCAAGGGGATCGCGATGACCGAGGTCCACAACGACCCGGACCGCGTCCTCCATCCGCTGCGCAGGAACGACCGACGGCGAGTTCGAGCGGGTCGAGCTGGGACGAGGCGCTGGACGAGATCGGCGACGCGGCTCAGAGCGATCGTCGAGCGAGCACGGCGGCGACTCGGTCGGCTATTACATGGGCAACCCCGCGGCGTTCTCGTACTCGCACCCGCTCTGGGCCAAGGGCTTCGTGGACGCGCTTCGGCTCGCCGCACTTCTACACGGCGTCCAGCCAGGACGTCTCGAACCGCTTCGCCGCGAGCCGTTTCCTGTACGGCTCGCCGTACATCGTCCCGATCCCGGACCTCGCGCGCACCGACTTCCTGCTGATCGTCGGCGCCAACCCGCTCGTCTCCCACGGCAGCGTGATGACCGCGCCGCGCGTGAAGGACCAGCTGCACGCGATCACCGAGCGCGGCGGGCGCGTGGTCGTCGTCGATCCGCGCCGCTCCGAGACCGCGCAGGCGTTCGAGCACGTCGCGATCCACCCCGACTGCGACGCCTTCCTGCTGCTCTCGATGCTCGAGGCGATCTTCTCCGACGGCCTCGAGGACGGCGAGGCGATCGCGCGACAGGCCCGCGGGGCGGCCGCGCTGCGGGAGCTTGCGATGGCCCATCCCGCCGGAGCAGACCGAGGTCCACACCGGCGTCGACGCGCGCGAGGTCCGCCGGCTCGCGCGGGACCTCGCCCGCGCCGAGCGCGCCGCCGTCTACGGGCGCACCGGCTCGTGCCTCGGCCGGAACGCGACGGTGGTCTCGTTCCTGCTCGACGCGCTCAACCTGGTCACCGGCAACCTCGACCGCGAGGGCGGTGCCGTGTTCGGCGACCCGCCGGTCGACTTCGAGCGGCTGGCGAGCATGGTCGAACCTGGCGACGTACGACCGGGTGCGCTCGCGGATCGGCGACCTGCCCGAGGTGCTGGGCAGCCTGCCGGCCTCGGTGATGGCGAAGGAGATGACGACGCCGGGCAAGGGGCAGATCCGAGCGTTCTTCGTTTCCGCCGGAAACCCGGTTCTCTCGGTTCCCAACGGCGGCGGAGCTGGAGGCGGCGATGTCCGGCCTCGAGCTGAGCGTCGCGATCGACCTCTACGTCTCCGACACATCCCGCACTGTGCGACTTCGTGCTGCCGGCGACCACCATGTACGAGCGCGAGGACTTCCCGCTGCCGTTCCTCAGCCTCTTCACCACGCCGTTCATCCAGATGACCGACCCGGTGGTCGAGCCGGCCGGCGAGGCGCGGCAGGAGTGGGAGATCATCGACGCAGATCTCCCGCCGGGCCGGCGTCGTTCCCTCCAGCCTCCGGCTGCTGCGCTGGGCGGGGAAGGCCGGCGTGCGCCTGTCGCCCGAACGGCTCGTCGACCTGATCCTCCGCGCGGGGCCGGGCGGCGACTGGTTCGGGCTCCGGCGCGGCCGCCTGAGCGTGACCGAGCTGCGGCGCAACCCGCACGGCATCGTGCTGGGCGACGAGCTGCCCGGCGGGCGTGCTGCGCAGGAAGATCCGGCACGGCGACAAGCGCGTGCGGCTTGACGCGCCGGAGGTTCTCGCGGACGCGAAGACGCTGGCGGCGCGCGAACGGGCACGACCCGGACTTCCCCCTGCGGCTGATCGGCCTGCGCGAGCTGCGCTCGCACAACTCGTGGATGCACAACTCCCCGCTCCTCATGCGCGGCGGACGCGAGCACACGGCGCGGATCCATCCAGAGGACGGGGCGGCGGCCGGCCTCGCCGACGGCGACGGGTGCCGTCATCACCTCGCCGCACGGCTCGGTTGAGCTGCCCGCCAAGCTGACCGACGAGGTGAAGCGCGGCACGGTCGCGGTTCCCGCACGGCTGGGGTCACCGTGGCGGCGGCTGGCGGTCGCAAACCGCGCCGGCGGCGCCAACGTGAACGCGCTTGCGTCATCCGACCCGAAGGAGCTCGAGCGCCTGGCCGGCATGGCGCACCTGAACGGCATCCCGATCCGGATCGAGCCGGTTGCGGCAAGGCGTGAGCCCACTCAGACCGACGCCGAGACCCTGGCCGCACCCGCGTAGACGCGCCGGCCGTGGTCGGTCTTGCCGCCGGCGTCCGTGGCGGCGCCGACCGGGCTATCAATAATGGAGAGGGAGGCTGGAGGGGCGCGGCCGCGGTCGCTCGTCCGCGTGCGTTCGGTCGCGATTCGCGCGTGCCGCGCGGCGCCCGCGAGGGGGTTGCTGCAATTGCTTCCGCTATCCGGAAACAACTGCATTCACCCCCACCTATCGAGGGGGGTGGTCGACGTTCCTCTCGCATAGCGAGAACAAGGTCAACCACCCCGATACGAAACCCGCGCGAGCACCGCCCACGCAGCGCTTACGCAGGCGTCCCCGAACACCACCAACACCACACCTCCCCTACCCAGCCAAACCCGGCCGGCGGACGACCGCCCACGGCATGAGCTCTGAGCGGCCGGCGGATGACCGCCGACGCCACCAGCCCAGAACGCAGCTACCCCACTCGCTCCGCACCCGCGTAGACGTTCAGCGGTCCCGCCGCGCGCGAAGCCGCAGAGGGTGAGGCCGCGCTCGACCGCGAGCTCGATCGCCAGCGAACTCGGAGCGCCGACGCCGACCAGGATCGGGCAGCCGGCGACCGCGGCCTTCTGCGCGAGCTCGAACGAGAGCCGGCCGCTGACGCAGAGGACCCGGCCGTGAAGCGGCAGGGCGCCCTCGCGGAGCGCCCGGCCGACCACCTTGTCCATCGCGTTGTGGCGGCCGACGTCCTCGCGGACGCAGAGGAGCTCGCCGGCGGGGTCGAACAGGCCCGTCGCGTGCAGGCCGCCGGTGACGTCGAACGCGGGCTGTCGCAGGCGCTCGGGCAGTGCGGCGAGCGTCGCGCGATCCACGACGGGGCCCTCGGGCAGCGGCTCGCTGCGGACGGCCACCTGCTCGATCGCCCCCTTCCCGCAGACGCCGCACGACGAGGAGGTGTAGAAGCGCCGCTCGCCCGGGTCGCGCAGCAACGGCCTCCCGCGACCTCGACGACGTTCGCCGAGAGGTCGGCGTCCGGGCCAGCCTCGCGCGGCCCGTCGATCAGCGCCTCGCCGTAGAGGAATCCGAGCGCCAGCTCCTCGTCGTGCCCCGGCGTGCGCATGGTCACCGCAAGGGGCTCGCCGCCGACCCGGATCTCGAGCGGCTCCTCGACCGCGACGAAGTCCTCAGCCCCGTCGCGCGCGACCGGCGGTACGCATGCGGATTGGTCCGCTCCTCCATGCTTGCGAACATAGTCCGCGTGGAGGAGCTGCGGAAGCCGAAGAGACGCTGGACGCCCTCGAACTGGGCGAGCTGGAAGCCGTTCGGGATCGGCGAGCAGCGCCCGAACAACTTCGCCGAGGTGTTCCGCGCGGGTTGGGAGAACCGTGACCAGGCCGGCTACGCGATGCGGATCCTGCGCGAGGGGGTCTGCGACGGCTGCGCCCTCGGCACGAAGGGCATGCGCGACTGGACGATCGCCGGCGTCCACCTCTGCAACATCCGCCTCCGCCTGCTGCGTCTGAACACGATGGGGGCGCTGGACGAGCGCCGGCTGGCCGACGCCGAGTCGCCTGCGGGGCTTGCGCGGCGACGAGCTCCGGCGCCTCGGACGGCTCGCCCACCCGATGATCCGCGGCGCGGGCGAGCCCGGATTCAGCCGGATCAGCTGGGACGACGCGCTCGACCTGGCGGCGGACCGCATCCGCGAGGCCGGGCCGGAGCGGATCGGCTTCTATCTGACCTCCCGCGGGATGCCGAACGAGTCGTACTACGCGGCACAGAAGGCGGCGCGGGCGATGGGCACGAACTCGATCGACAACGCCGCCCGGGTCTGCCACTCGCCGTCGCACGTTCGGCCTCAAGGAGGCGCTCGGCGTCGCCGCGTCCACCTGCTCGTACTCGGACTGGATCGGCACCGACCTGATCGTCTTCATCGGCTCGAACGTCGCCAACAACCAGCCGGTGACGACCAAGTACCTCCACCAGGCCAAGAAGGCCGGGACCCGGGTGGCGGTGGTGAACCCGCTGCGCGAGCCGGGCATGGAGCGCTACTGGGTCCCGTCGAAGCCCGAGAGCGCGCTGTTCGGGACGAAGATCGCCGACGACTTCCTGCCGTTGAACGTCGGCGGCGATGTGGCATTCCTCACCGGGGCGCTGCGCCATCTGATCGAGCGGGGTTGGGTCGACGAGGAGTTCGTCGACGCGGCACACCGCCGGCTTCGAGGAGCTGCGCGAGGAAGTGCTCTGCATCGGACTGGGAGGCCCTCGAGCGGGTGGCCGGCGCCCCGCGCGACGGATGCTGGAGCTCGCACGCATGCTGGGCGAAGCGCGAGCGGGGCGTGCTCGTGTGGAGCATGGGCGTGACCCAGCACCAGGGGGGCGAGGACGCCGTGCGGGCGATCGTCAACCTGGGCCTGGCGCGCGGTTTCGTCGGCCGCGAGGGCTGCGGGCTGATGCCGATCCGGGGCCACTCGGGCGTGCAGGGCGGGGCCGAGATGGGCTGCTACGCGACCGCCCTTCCCGGCGGCCTGCCGGTGACCGAGGCCAACGCGAAGCGCTTCGAGCAGCTGTGGGGCTTCGAGGTGCCGGTTACCCGCGGCCTGACCGCACCCGAGATGCTGGACGCCGCGCACGACCGCGCGCTGGACGTCCTGTTCTCGTCGGGCGGGAACTTCCTCGACGTCCTGCCGGACCCGGCCCGGGTGCGGGAATCGCTCGAACGGACCCCGCTGCGGATCCACATGGACATCGTTCTCTCGTCGCAGATGCTGGCCGACCCCGGCGAGGCCGTGCTGCTGCTGCCGGCGGCCACGCGGTACGAGATCCCCGGCGGCGTCACCGAGACGACGACCGAGCGCCGGGTGGTGCTGAGCCCCGAGATCGAGGGTCCGCGAATCGCCGAGGCGAAGCCGGAATCGCAGGTCCTGCTCGACCTCGCGGGCCGGGTGCGACCCGAGATCGGGCCGGCGCTGGACGCGTCGAGCACGCTCGATCTGCGCCGCGAGATCGCGGCGGCGGTCCCCGCCTACGCTCGGATCGCCGAGCTGAGCGAGGGCGGCGACTCGTTCCAGTACGGGGGCCGTCTGCTCTGCGAGGGAATGCGGTTCGAGACCGACGACGGCCAGGCACATTTCGCGCTGGTCCGCGCTCCCGAGCCGCCCTCGGAGGCCGGCGAGGATGAGTTCCTGCTGGCCACACGCCGCGGCAAGCAGTTCAACTCGATGGTCCAGTCGCTCGCGCGACGCCCTGACCGGAGCCACGCGCGAGGCGGTGCTGGTTTCCGCCCACGACGCCGAACGGCTCGGATTCGCCGGCGGCCAGGAGGTATGGGTGCGCAGCGCGACGGGCGAGCTTCGCTGCCGCGTCCACGTCGCGCCAATCGCTCCCGGCAACGTCCAGGTCCACTGGCCCGAGGGCAACGTGCTGGTGGCGGGAGGGGTGCGCTCACCCGAGGCCGGGATTCCGGACTACAACGCCCGGGTGACGCTCGAGGCCGCGTAGGCGGCGTCCTCGCCTCCCTAACGGGCCGCGGTGCCGATGATCATCGGACGGACCAGGGCGGTGCCGGAGCCCGGGAACTCGCCGCGTTCGATGGTGACGTCGGCGAACATGTTGGTGAGCAGCTGTCCCGTGTCGCGGTTCGGATGGCAGGCGCCCGCGAACCAGCCCCATGGACGCTCCAGCCGATCCTGCCAGCGGGCCCGCCGCGTCCCATCTGCATCGCGAACGTGCTCGATGAACAGGAGCCTGCCGCCCGGCTTCAACACGCGATGCGCTTCGGCCACAGCGGCCGTCGCATCGGGGACCGTGCAGAGTACGAGGGTCGAGACGACCGTGTCGAAGCTGGCGTCCTCGAACGGCAGGCTCTCGGCTCCGACCTCGGCGACCTCGACCGCCGCGGCGGACGGCCGCTCGTCGTCGAGGCGGGCCCGCAGGCGCTTGGCCATGTGCGTGTCGGGCTCGGTCATCACGAGCTCCGTCACCGCGCTCGTGTAGTGCTCGAGGTTGGCTCCGGTCCCGCTGCCCAGCTCCAGCGTTCTGCCGCTGGCGTCGCTGAGCAGCTTCGAGCGAGTCTCGCCGAGGCCCTTCCGCTCGCTCTCGGCCAGCAGCCGGTCGTAGATCGTGGCGAAGATCGGATGGCCGGCCATATCCCGGGAGAATCTAATGGGCGAGGCGTGCCGTCGCCGCCGCGAGGTCCTCGGGCGTGTTGACGTTGAAGGTGTCCCGCGGGTTGGAGTCAATGAGGGCGGGGGAGAGGGACTCGGCGGTGGACGTGGCGGATGCGTTGGTTTCGAGCCCGTGGCGGAGGGCCCGGAGGTCGTGCGGCTGATAGCGGGCGATGAGGGGGTGGAGGCGCTCGCCGTCGTGGACCGCCGCGGTGGAGGGGCAGGCGGCGAGCGTGATCAGCACGGAAGCGGAGATGAAGGGTGTGTCGCACGGGCTGGCGACGATCGGCCTTTCGCCGGCGTGGGCGAGGGCGGTGATCAGGCCGAGAAGCGGATGGGTGGGCTCGGCGGGCTCCGTAATCAGCGGCACGTCGAGCGGCGGCAGCTCAGTGTCGGGCTTCGCGACGGTGATCACATCGATCCCGGCCTCCGCAAACGCCGCCAGCGGGTACGAGATCAGCGGCCGCCCGCCAAGCTCGACCATCGCCTTCGACCCGCCGAGTCGCGCGCCCGCCCCACCGGCCAGGACAACCCCGAGCGGTTTCGCGCCTTCATCCACGCCGCGACGCTACCGCCGCGACTCATCGAGCGCCTCTAGGGTGCGCGGGGTGAGTGAGCCGATCTCGGTGGCGGAGGCGCGCGACGCCGTGCTGGCGCGCGTGGCGGCACGGCTCGAGGCGGAGTCGGTGCCGCTCGAACAGGCGCTGGGGCGGGTCCTCGCGGCCGATGCGGTCGCTCGCGAGGACGTTCCCGGGTTCGACAACTCGGCGATGGACGGGTTCGCCGTGCGGGCCGCGGACACCGATGGCGCCGGGCCCGGGTCGCCTGTGACGCTGCATGTGGCCGAGGAGTCCCGCGCCGGCGCGCCGGCCGAGCGCGCGCTTCAGGCCGGCGAGGCGTTCCGGATCTCGACCGGCGGCGTCCTGCCCGACGGCGCGGACGCCGTGATCCGCGTCGAGGAGGTCGCCGAGCGGAACGATGTGATCACTTTCCAGGTGGATGCCGACCCCGGCCGCGACATCCGCAGGGCGGGCGAGGACATTCGCTCCGGCGACACGATCCTGCGGGCCGGCGCGGTGCTGGGCGCGGCCGAGCTTGGGGTGCTCGCGTCGCTCGGCGTGCCGGCGCCCTCGTGCGCGCGGCGACCGCGGCTGGCCTTGGTCAGCACCGGGGATGAGCTGCTGCTTCCCGAAGAGCCGATGCGCCCGGGCGGCGTTCGCAACTCGAACGCGCAGACGATTCCGGCCCTCGCCCGCGGCGCGGGGGCGGAGGTGGTCGCCAACGAGCGGTGCCCGGACGACCCGGGCGCCACACGCGATGCCCTCGAGCGGGCTCTCGAGGCGGACGTCGCGGTCGCCTGCGGCGGCGTCTCGGTCGGGCCGCACGACCATGTGAAGGGCGCGTTCACCGAACTCGGCGTCGAGCAGGAGTTCTGGGGCGTGGCGCTCCGGCCCGGACGGCCGACCTGGTTCGGCGTGCGGGGCGAGGGGCCCGGAACAGGCGCGCTTGCGTTCGGGCTGCCCGGAAACCCCGTTTCGGCATTCGTCACATTCGTTCTGTTCGTCCGTCCCGCGATCCGCGCCCTGTCCGGTGCCGATCCCGGGACGGACACCGCGACGGCAACGCTGGCCTCCGAAGTGGCGCGGTTGCCGAAACGCGACCAGGCCGTGCGCTGCGGCCTCGAGCTGACGGACGACGGCTGGGTCGCGACTCCGACCGGCCCCCAGGCGTCCCACATCCTGACCTCGATGCTCGGCGCGGACGCCCTGGCAGTCGTCGAGGCCGGGCCCGAAGCTGCGCCGGCAGGCGAGCGGGTGCGAGTTGAGCTCCTGCGGGCGTAGTCTCCGTCTGTGAGGGTCAACGTCCGACTGTTCGCGGTGCTGCGCGAGCGCGCCGGCTCGGGGTCGTTCGAGCTCGACCTCGACGAGGGTGCGACCGTCGCCGACGCGATCCGCGCCCTGGAACCGGTTGCGGGGCAGATGCCGTTCCGGATGGCGGTGAACCGCGAGTACGCGAGCGACTCAACACCCATCGCGGAGGGGGACGAGCTGGCCGCAATCCCGCCGGTGTCCGGTGGTGCACCGGAGTCGACCCGGGTGATCCGGGCGCGGGTGATCGCCGAGCCGCTCGACCTCGACGCCCTCTCGCGCTCGGTTGGCGACCCCGCCGCCGGCGCGATCGTCACCTTCCAGGGCGTCACCCGGGAGGTGGACTCGCTTTCCTATGAGGCCTACGCCGAGATGGCCGAGCCCAGGATCGAGGCGATTCTCCGTGACTGTGCCGAGCGTCACGGCCTGCAGGCCATCGCGGCCGAGCACCGGACCGGCGAGGTTCCGCTGGGCGAGCCCAGCGTCATCGTCGCGGTCTCCGCCGGCCATCGCGGCGAGGCGTTCGCCGGCGCGCGCGAGGCGATCGACCGGATCAAGGCGGAGGCCCCGATCTGGAAGAAGGAGATCTCGGACGGCGGCGAGAGCTGGGTGGAAGGTGAATTGCCGTGACCGATGAGCTCACGCACCTGGACGAGGAGGGTGCAGCGCGCATGGTGGACGTCGGCGAGAAGCCGGTAAGCGAACGAGTGGCCGTCGCCGAGGCGCGGGTGCGAATGACGCCGGACACGGCGGCCGCGGTGGAGCGGGGCGACGCGCCCAAGGGCGACGTCGTCGGCACCGCTCGGATCGCCGGCATCCAGGCGGCCAAGCGGACCGCCGAGTTGATCCCGCTCGCCCACCCGCTCCCACTGACGTTCGTCGACGTACGGGCCAACATCGACGCGGGCGAGGGACTGGTCGTACTCACCGGCGAGGCCCGGACCGTGGACCGCACCGGGGTCGAGCTCGAAGCGATGACCGCGTGCTCCGTCGCGGCGCTCACCGTCTACGACATGGTCAAGGGGCTCGAGCGCGGCGTCGAGATCGAGCGCATCACGCTGCTCTCGAAGACTGGAGGCCGGAGCGGGGAGTGGCGGCGATGAGGGCTGCCGTGGTCACCGTCTCGACGTCCAAGTCCGCCGGGGACGGCGAGGACGTGTCGGGACCCAGGCTCCGTGAGCTCCTCGAGGCGGCGGGGTGCGACGTGATCGCGGTCGAGCTGATCCCCGACGAGCGCGAGCTGATCGCGGGCCGCCTGCGCTTCTACGCCGACGAGGAGGGCTGCGACCTGATCGCGACCACCGGCGGCACGGGCCTCTCGCGCGACGACGTGACGCCCGAGGCCACCCGGGACGTGATCGACCGCGAGGCTCCCGGCTTCGCCGAGGCGATGCGCCTGGCGTCCCGCGAGCACGTGCCGGAGCACTGGTTCCTGTCGCGGGGCGTCGCCGGCACCCGGCACCGCACCCTCATCGTGAACTTCCCCGGGAACCCGAACGCGATCGAGCAGGCGGGCGCCGCAATCACCGGCTCGCTGCGGCATGCGATCGGCCTGCTCAGCCGCCCGGGCTCAGTGCACGACGACCTTGAGGAGGACGAGTAGCCCGCCCAGCGCCGCGCAGCCCAGCACCGTGCCGATGGCCTGGGTTCGCGATACCTCCTCCCGTCGCGCGATCGTGACGCCCAGCGACCCAAGCACGACGATGCTTCCCCAGACGGCCGCATTGATCGCCGTTTCGTCGCTGGCTCCCAGAAGGGACGCCACCGCCATGATCGCGAGCAGGGGCACGGTCGCGGCGACCATCGGCCACTCGCGGCTGAGCGTGACGCGGGGCGTCGCCGCCGGGTGTCCGGCTGCCCGGCGGGCGAGCGCCAGCGAGAATCCGTGCGCGAGCCAGAACACGACCGTTGTGACGACGGCATAGATCCCTGCGTCCACGGCGTCCACCGGGGCCCCGCCGCTCGGGTCTCCGGCGGCGACCAGCACTCCGGCCGCCACGATCGTGCCGTAGATCCCCCCGGCGCGGCGCTCGACCTCCTCCTCGATGACCTCGGGGGGACCCTTTTCGTGCAGCTCAGGGTGCTCCACGCCGAGCGCTTCCTTCCTCGTCACATGGGTTTTCGGGCGGTGCCGTCAACTCCTCCTCCACCACCGGTCCGGGCGCGTCCGCGCCCTCAACCGGAACCCCCAGCTCGAGCTCGGATCCCTCATGGAGCTTCTCGGCGGCGGGACACTCGTACTCGATCTCAGCCGAGCTGAAGACGCCGGCTGCAGCGAGCCCAGCCGGCGCGGCCATGAGGGCAACCACGGCCAGGCCCGCGAGACGTCGCCGCCGAGTGAAACGGGTTCGCGCGGTGGGGTTCGCGCGAGCGGCGCTCAGCAGATCGGTGCGCAGCCTTTCACGAACCTGATCTACGGCTGGAAGTCGCTCTTCGTTCGGATGTTCAGTCATGTCAACGGCTCCTCCAGGAGTTGAATTCGGTTTCGATCCAGAGCACCGGCCAGCGATCTCAGGCCGCGCGATACACGCGCTCGAGCCGCGGGCTCGGAGATCGCCAGCCGCCGGCCCACCTCGCGGTAGGGCAGCTCCTCGACGATTCGGAGCAGAAGCGCCTCGCGATGAGCGGGCGAGAGCTCAGACAACTCCACTCGCAGGGTGGCGCGAAGGTCGTCCAGTGCGGCGAAGCGCTCGATCTGTCGCTCGCTCTCCTCATCAAGCTGGGGCCGTTCGAGCCCCAGGCGCTCGCACGCCTCCCGCTCTGCGCTGCCACGTTTGAAGTAGCGGGCGAGCTGACGTTTGGCGATCCGATAGAGCCACGCAGCCGCCTCGCGATCGGTCGAGCCGCGAAAGCGATGCCGGCTCAGATACGCCTGAGCGAAGCTCTCGGCAGTGAGGTCGAGACCCGCCTCCGCGTCACAGGTGCGCCTCGTCAGGTAGCGCAGCACATCGTCGAAGTAGGCATCGAAGAAGCCTGCAAACGCGTCCGGATCGCGCGCCGAGCGCCGCAGGTGATCGGCTGAGCTCATTGAGGTCATCTACCCCATCAGTGCTCACGGAGTGAATGTTTGTGACGTCGGCGCAGACTCACCCCGAGGAAGCGATCACTGCTCCAGGTCCTCCCGGGTCCAGTCGTCCAGCAGGTGCTCCATCCGCGGCGGGCCGTCATCGTCGACGAACACGACGGTCCCCGGCCAATACGGGCTGTTCTCGGCACGCGAGCGCAAGAGGCTCGGGCTGTGGACCCAGCTGCCGGCGTTCCAGAGGCTGGGGCCGCGCTCCTCGCGGCGCCAGTCGTCCTCCTCGGGCATCGGGCCGCGGCGGTGGGTGTGGCCGAAGACGACGTGTTGCGCGTCGATCCGCAGGCGCTCGACAACCTCGCCCATCGCGCTCACGCCCGCCCTGGTGATCGCGCCGGGCGATAGGTCCGCCCGCACCGGCCCGAGGCCGAGCCGGTTCGCCACCCCCACCGCTCCCGGGAGCGCCACCGACCCCAGGAGCCAGCCACGGATCTTGCCGGCCGCGCTATCGCCGCCCGAGAGCGCGTCCCAGACACGTTTCGAAGGGGTGCCGCCGGGGTGCCCGCTCAGCGGGCCGGCCTGGGCGAGCGCGAACAGGAACGCGTAGATCGGGGCCGTGATCCGCTCGTAGTCGTCGGGTGAGTCCGGCTCGGGCTGGTGGTCGGGATCGTCCAGCGGGTCGGGCATCGCGGGCGACAGGCCCAGCGTCCGCTCGACGAGCGCGAGCCCCAGGCGCTCGAAGGTGGGGATCGTGAGGTGGCGGTCGAGGTAGTGGCCGTGCGTGGCGTAGACGTCGTCGCGGACCCAAAGCCCGGGGTAGGAGATGCGCCACTCGAGATCGCCGAGGGCGTCGCGCAGCGCCGAGGCGGGCCACACGTCGATCCGGGCGCGGTCGGCAAGGCGCAGGGGGCGCCGGCCCGCGAGCGCGCGCTGCTCGAGCCAGCCGCTCACAAGCCGATGGTCGTGGTTGCCCGGGACCAGCACGAGGCCACCATCCACCGCCTCGGCGATCTCCTCGAGGATCGGCACGGCCAGCTCGATCGCCTCGCCGAGCGGGCGGTCGCGCAACTCGATCACGTCGCCGAGGAGGATCAGGCGATCCGAGCCGGCGATCCCGCCCAGGAGCACGTCGAGCGCCTCGCGGCGGCGCAGCATGTCCGAGTCGTTCCCCGCGCCGAGGTGGAGGTCGGAGACGATCGCCGTTCGCACGCCCTGATCCTGCCAGGCTCCGGGCGGGGATAGAGTCACCAACCGATGGGGAAGGGCTTTGCCACCCGCTCCGGATCCGGTCGCGGCGCTCAGGCCACCACGGGCCTCTTCGCCGGCGCCGTTACCGCGCACGCGATCGCCGCGGGCTGACCGGCGCTAACCGGCGTTCCGCTCGAGGAACGGCAGGATCGCCGCCAGGAACTCACGCGGGCGCTCGAGGTTCGGGAGGTGCGCGGCACCCGCGATTTCGACGTGCTCGGCGCCGGTCTGGCGCGCAAGCTCGAAGGCGCCGGCGACCACGCTCGGCTGGTCGAGCTCGCTGGTGATCACCAGGGAGGGGCACCGGAGGCTGCCCAGCCGGTCCACGGCCGGCGGCACGAGCTCGCCCGGCTCGACGGTGAACGCCGCCTGACGCTCGAGCAGCACCCGGTTCACCGTGCCGACGGCCGCGCGTACGTCGCGGTCGACCTCGTCGGTCGGCCTGTGCGGCCCGTCGAGCCACATCTTCATCTCCAGCTCGTTCGCGGCGTCGGCGCCGTGGCGATCGTATGCAGCGTCGACGGCCTCCCACTGGCGCATGATGTCCCGCGTGTGATGCCACCCCGACGGCGCCGAGTTCACGGTCACCAGCGCCGAGACCTTGTGCGGCACGGCCAGGGCCATGTCGAGCGCTGCGCCCCCGCCCATCGAGGCGCCGACCACCGCGGCGCGCTCGATCTCCAGCGCGTCCAGGACGTCCAGGGCGTCGCCGTGCAGCGTGTAGGGCCGAGCCGGGTCCGCGGAGGCGCCGAACCCGCGCGCATCGAAGCGGATCGCGTGGAAGCTCTCCGTCAAGCGGCGCCACTGGGGGTCCCACATGCGCCGGTCGGTGAGCCCGGCGTGCATCAGGAGCACGGCGGGCCCCTCGCCGGCAGCCTCGTAGGAGAGACCGCTTGGGGTGCGGGCCGTGATCGTCATGAGATAACCAACGCCGGGGCTCGGCCTCGTCTCCGACTCCGCCTCACAGTCGCTCCAGGATCGCCTGAGTGACGACGGCCGCCAGCGGACCGGTGGGCACGCCGGCGATTTCGCCCTCGCCGGCTGTCACCTCGATCCGCCCGTCGTTCGAGGTGAGCTCCATGTCGAGCGCGACGTCGAGGCCCGTGCCGCCAACCCCGGTCGCGCTGATGATGCCGCCGAGGATGTCCGCCCCTGGGAGCGAGGCGTCGTCGGCGAAGAACTCGGCAAGATCGGCGGCGGACGTGGCGCCGTCCGCCTCGAGCGAGTAGGGGCCGTCGCCGTCGCGCGTCAGGATGAACGTGTCGAGGTCGACCGGCCCGGCCCGGCTTGAGGAAACCACGATCTCCACGTCGTCAAAGCGATCGAGCTCCTTGAAGACCTCCGGGTCGGTCTCGTCCAGCTCCAGATCCAGGCCGGTAGCCGAGACCTCGATTCGGTCCCCGTTGCCCCAGAGGAGCCGCGCCGCCGGGGTCGCCGACAGCGAGGCCTCCGCGACGCCCCCGCCCTCGGTGAGCCGGTCCTCGATTGCGCCCTCGCCGATGCCCGGCAGGAACAGCTGCGTGAGGACGAGCAGCAGGACGACCGCCGCGGCGGCGATCGCGGCGATCCTCCCGACGGTCGAGGTGGGCAACGGCACGTGGAAATCTTGGCAGGGTGGTGCCGGGTGACCGGCGCGTCTGTGCGCGCTGGTCGCCTACGATCCGATCCGGTTTGAGGGGTCGGGCCAGGATCTGGATTGCGGTGGCGCTCACCGTGGCGGCCGTGGGCACGGGTTCGGGCCAGTCCTCCGCCGAGGTGATCGACGTCCCATGGACGGAGCTCCTGCCGCCGATCCCGACCGCGAAGAACCCGCAGCCCGGGCCGGTGGCGAACTGCCGACAGGCGAAGCCGACGTGCGTCCGGGTGACCATCCAGCGGCTGCGCACGCTGCGCAACCGGCTGGGATGCGACCACCGGGCGGTGTTCGCGACGACCTACCTCGAGCTGACCAAGCAGATCCGCGACGACATCCGGGCCGGCCTGGTCCGGCGGGAGATGATCGACCCGAAGTATCTCTACGCCGAGGACGGGCTGTTCGCGAACTTCTATTTCAGGGTGATCCGTGCCTGGAGGAGGGGCGAGCCGATTCCCGAGGCGTGGCGGATCGCGTTCCAGGTCGCGGAGGACGGCGACAAGGCGGGCGTCCAGGACATGCTCCTGGGCATCAACGCTCACGTGCAGAACGACATGCCCTTCGTGCTCGCCTCGCTCGGGCTGCACACGAGGGACGGCCGCTCACGCAAGCCCGACCACGACTTCACCAACGGAACGCTCAACCGGGGTTATCCGCGCGTCGTCGCCGCGGTCCGCCGGCGCTTCGATCCTTCGATGGACCTCTCGAATTCGCCGCTGATCCCGCTCGACGACCTCGCGGGGCTCGAGCTGACCCGGACGTGGCGCGAGGTCGTGTGGCGGAACGCGGAGCGCCTGCTCAACGCGCGCAGCGACGCCGAACGGGCGCGCGTGGCGAAGTCCATCGAGGACTACGCGGCGCTGAACGCCCGCCTGATCGCCGCCGCCGGACTGCCCGCCTACGGGGCGGCGCGCGACGCATACTGCGCGGCTGGGCCGAGCGGCGGCTGAGATGCCGGTAGCCGAGGGCTCGGGATAGAGTCCGCGACCAGGGTCGGCTCATGGGCTTCCTCACCCCCACAGAACCCCCGTTCGACGTCGACGCGTGGCGGGCGAAGCCACACCTGGCCCGGATCAAGCCACTGGCGCAGGACTGGGCGATCAACGGTTTCGGCACGCCAACAGCCGTCTACCTCCTCTACCTCGTCAAGCTCGTCGTCTTCTCGTTCGGCGCCGCGCTGGCGATCTCGGCCACGACGCCGGGCCTGGGCGGCCTCGGTGAGTTCGGCGACTGGTGGGCGCAGCCGATCGTCTTCCAGAAGCTGGTGGTCTGGACCCTGCTCTGGGAGGTCGTCGGGCTGGGCTGCGGCTCGATGCCGCTCACGTTCCGCTTCTCGCCGATGATCGGCGGGATCCTCTACTGGCTCCGGCCCGGAACGATCCGCCTGCCGCCCTGGCCCGACCGAGTGCCGATGACGGCGGGCTCTCGCCGGACGCTGCTGGACGTGGGGCTCTACGCGGCGGTGCTGGCCTTGGCGGGCTACCTGTTCATCGCCGGTGACGAGGCCGTCGCCGGCCTGGCCGGCGGGCGGCTCGATCCCGCGGCCATCGCCGTCCTGTTCGGGGCGCTGGCATTGCTCGGACTGCGTGACAAGGTCTCGTTCCTCGGCGCTCGGATCGAGGTCTACGGCTTCCTGCTCCTGGTCTTCCTGTTCCCCCTCAGCAACCTGATCGTCGCCTCGCAGATCGTCTTCGTCTGCATCTGGTGGGGCGCCGCGTCGTCGAAGCTGAACCGCCATTTCCCGTACGTGGTCTCGGTGATGATCAGCAACACCCCGTGGAACCGCTCCCGCCGGGCGAAGGCGCGGTTGTACGAGGATCACCCCAGCGACCTGCGGCCGTCCCGCCAGGCGGCGCTTGCCGCGCATGCGGGGACGATCATGGAGTTCTCCCTGCCGCTCCTCCTGCTCCTCTCGAGCGGCGGCGTGATCGGCACGCTGGCCGTGATCGGGATGGTGATCTTCCACGTCCACATCACGTCGACGTTCCCGCTCGCCGTTCCCCTTGAATGGAATCTCTTCATGATCTTCGGGCTTCTGTTCCTGTTCGGCGAGAACGGCTCGGTGCCGCTCTCCACGCTCGACGACCCGGTGCTGATGGTCGTGCTGGCGGTGTTCGGCGTCGCGATACCAGTGCTCGGCAACCTCCGGCCCGATCTGGTTTCGTTCCTCCCCTCGATGCGCTACTACGCGGGCAACTGGGCGACGACCCAGTGGCTCTTTCGCAAGGACACCGATGCCGAGGGCCGGCTCGACCGCGAGGTCCAAAAGGTGGCGCCGATCGTGGTCGAGCAGCTCGCCGCCCTCTACGACCGCGAGACGGCGGAGCTGCTGCTCAACAAGGGGCTCGCGTTCCGTGCCATGCACGCGCACGGCCGGGCGCTGAACGGCCTGCTGCCGCACGCCGTTGACGACGTCGAGGCCTACGCGGTGCGCGAGGGAGAATTGATCTCGGGCGTGCTGAACGGTTGGAACTTCGGTGACGGCCACTTCCACAACGAGCAGCTGCTGGCGGCCGTGCAGGAACAGGCGGGCTATGACGAGGGCGACGTACGGGTCATCACGCTCGAGTCCCAGCCCGCCCACATCCAGCGCCAGCGCTACCGCATCTTCGACGCGGCGACCGGGCTGGTCGAGGAGGGCTGGGTGGACGTCGCCGACATGGTGGCTCGCGGGCCGTGGCTCGAGGAGAGCTGGGACTTCCCGACCGAGGTCACCTGGCGCCGCGAGCAGCGCGTCGACCCCGAGCCGGTCCCCGCTTGACGAGCGCGGTCGTCGTCGGCTCGGGGCCCAACGGCCTCGCGAGCGCCGTCACGCTGGCGCTCGAGGGAGTGCGGGTCACGGTGCTCGAGGCCGAGGACACGATCGGGGGTGGAACCAGGACCAGCGAGTTGACGGTGCCCGGCCTGCTGCACGACGTCTGCTCGGCGGTTCATCCAATGGCGGTGGGCTCTCCCTTCCTGAACTCGCTTGGGCTCGAGCGCCACGGCCTCGAGTGGCGCTGGCCCGAGGTCGATCTCGCGCATCCGCTGGACGATGGCAGCGCCGGGGTGATGCTCAGCTCGATCGATGCGACCGCCCAGGCGCTGGGCCCGGACGGGCAGGCGTGGAAGCGGGTCTTCGGCCGTCCCTCCGCCGGGTTCGGCGAGCTCGCAGATGACATTTTCCGGCCGGTCCTGCATTGGCCGGACCACCCGCTGCGCCTGGCCCGGTTCGGGATCCCGGCGGCGATGCCGGCCACGCTCCTGGCGCGCGCTTGGCGAACGCTGCACGCGCGGGCGCTGTTCGGCGGTGTGGCCGCGCACGCGTTCAGCCCCCTGAGCCGGCCGATGAGCTCCTCGGTCGGGATGGCGCTCGTCTGCGCGTGTCACAGCTTCGGCTGGGCGGTCGCGGCGGGCGGTTCGCGCTCGATCACCGACGCGCTCGCATCGGTCCTGCGCGAGCACGGCGGCGCGATCGAGACGGGCGTGCGCGTCTCCTCGCTCGACGAGCTCGGCGATGCCGACGCGGTCATCCTCGACCTGGCGCCCGCCGCGGTCGCCGAGATCGCCGGCGACAGGCTGCCGCCGCGGATCGCACGCGCGTACCGCCGATACCGCCGCGGGCCCGGTGCGTTCAAGGTGGACCTGGCCGTGGAGGGCGGCGTGCCGTGGGTGAACGATGCTTGCTCCAAGGCGGGAACGGTGCACGCGATCGGCACGTTCGAGGAGACGGTCGCGGCGGAGCGCGACGTGAACGCCGGCCGGATGCCCGAGCGGCCGTTCGTGCTGGTCGGCCAGCAGTACCTGGCGGATCCGCAGCGTTCGGCGGGTGACGTCCATCCCGTCTGGTCCTACGCGCACGTTCCCGCCGGCTACGAGGGCGACGCGACCGACGCTGTGATCGCCCAGATCGAGCGGTTCGCGCCGGGCGTCCGGGAGCGGGTCGTCGGGATGTCGGTCCGAACACCGGCGCAGCTCGAGGCCGAAAACGCGAACTACACGGGCGGCGACATCATCACCGGCGCGAACACGCCGACGCAGGTGCTGTTCCGGCCGCGGCCCGGCGTCAGCCCGTACGACACCGGGGTGGCGGGCGTTTTCATCTGTTCGGCCGCGACGCCGCCCGGCCCGGGCGCCCACGGGATGAACGGGCACAACGCCGGGGTTGCGGCACTGCGCCAGATCGCCGCCTGAATGCGGGTGGGGAGCGGGCGTCGTCAGGCCGGGTCGGCCAGCGCCGCGCCGTCGCCGTTCGCGGCGTAGAGGGGCGAGCCGGGCCGGAGGTCCTCGATCCGCAGCGACGGCCATTCCGACGGCGGGCCGTCGGGCCGGTGGATCTTCTCCCGGCGGCTGGCCCTCGGCAGCTTGGCGAGGATCTCGGCGTTCTCGGGCTCGTTCAGCTGGCGCTTGACGGTCTCGATCGCGACCTCGAGCGTGCGGTGCTGGTTGCGGCGGCTCATCAGGTTCGAGCCCATCGCCCGCAGATCGTCCGCGAGCGGCTGAACCAGGACGACCTCGGCGCCGTTCTCGCGCATCTTCCGCGCCTCGGACCCGAGCCGCCGCCCGGTGGCGCCACGGATCGCGCGCGCTCCCCACTCGAGCGGATTCCACGCGCGGGTGGGGTGGAGGGACGAGGTGGGGTTGAGGCAGATGACCACGTCCATGTGCGCGTCGCGCAGGATGTCGAGGTTCGAGGTCGAGTACATCCCACCGTCCACGTAGCGGCGGCCGGCGATCTCGACCGGGTGGTAGAAGCCTGGGATCGCGCAGGAGGCGGCGACGGCGTCGGCCAGCTCGGCCTCGGGCGAGGTGGGACGGCCGAAGACGACGCGGCGGCCGGTGGCGTAGTCGCACGCGACGACCCGCATGCCCTCGTGTGGGCTCCAGCCGTCGCCCGACGAGCGGCGGACGATGTCCTTCAGCGGCTCGGTCGAGATGAATCCGCGCGGCATCCAGCCGGCAGCGATCGATGCAGGCGGATAGCGGTGCGGCCGGGACACGGTGCGCAGCGCAAGAGGCCAGGAGCCGGGGCCGATCGGCGGCCAGGCCTTGGCGGGGCGGAAGACCGCGCCCGCCGAGCGGTCCGCCTCGGAGGCGGGACGGCCCCGCGCGTCGGTCAGGCCGGGGATCGACTCGCCGGCGGAGTGGGCGACCATGAACCACAGGGGCGTGCCGGCGGCGACGATCGAGCCGATCATCGAGCCCGCGGACGTACCGACGATCCGCTTCGCCTCCATCGGGTCCCAGCCCGTCTCCGAGGCGAGAGCGTGGAGCCCGCCGGTGAGCCAGGCGCCGCCTTGGATTCCTCCTGCGCCGAGGACGAGACCTACCCGCATCGTGCCGGAAGGCTAGCCATTGGTCCGGAGGGCAAGCCATTACCGTGATCCGATCTGGCCAGACCGGCGGATCGAATAGCTTGAGGCCGTGTCCGCCGGGGTGATCGTCGCGGTTGCCGTCGCAGCTCTGCTCGCGCTCTGGGTCGTGCTGACCTACAACCGCCTGGTGCAGCTGCGGCTCGCATGCGAGAACTCGTGGTCGCAAATCGACGTCGCGTTGCGGATGCGGCACGACCTGGTCCCACGTCTGGCCGCGGCGGTCGCGGGGTACGCGAGCCATGAGCGGGCCACGCTCGAGGAGGTGACGAGTGCCCGAGCCGCGGCGGTTGCGGCGAACGATGCCCCTCCCGGGCCGCGCGGTTCGGCGGAGGCAACGCTCGCCGGCGGCGTCGGGAGAGTGTTGGTCGTGGCCGAGGACTATCCGCAGCTGCTCGCGACGGAGAACTTCGCCCGCCTCCAGAGCGATCTGAACGAGGTGGAGGAGAAGATCGCGATCACCCGCCGCGTCTACAACGACACGGTCGAGACGTACAACACGAAGCTCCAGGTGTTCCCGCCGGTGGTAGTCGCCCGAGCGTTCCGGTTCGAGCGCCGCGAGTTCTTCGACGCGCCGGTCGAGGCCGAGGCGGCGCCGCGAGTCGATGTCGGCAGGGGGTCGAGCGGATGAGCTCGGTCGCCAAGCGGGTGATCATCCGGCTGGTGATCCTCGCCATCGTCGGCGGGATCCTCTACGGGCTCTCGCAGGTGACGATTTCGGCGCAGCCGAAGCACTACCGCGTGGAGCGTGCTGACGTGCGGGTCGCGGTGCAGCCGGACGCGAGCCTGCACGTGACCGAGCAGCTGGAGTTCAACTTCAGCGGCGACTTCTCGGGCGCCTACCGCGACATCCCCTTGGCGGCGGGCGTGACCGCGCGAAACGTCAGCGTGTCCGAGGGCGGCGAGCAGTACCAGCCCGGCGGCAACACGGTGCTGGGCTCGTATGACCGGCCCGGCACGTTCGGCGCGGAGCAGATACAGCTCACCTCCGAGGACGGCGGCCCGACCGGAGGCTTCCGTGTCGTCTGGCACTACACGGCGCTCGACGAGACACGGACGTTCCAGGTCGAGTACGACGTGACCGGCGCGGCGCGCGCCTACGACGACGTGGTCGACGTGCCGTGGGCGGTCTGGGGGAGTCAGTGGGACTTCTGGCTCGACGACCTCGACGCCGAGATAGCGCTCGCCGGCGACTCGGACGAGCCGCTGGAGGCGTGGCTGGGTCCGCGGAAGCTGGGCGTGGATCCCGAACTGGCGCCAGGCTCGGCTTCGGTGGAGGCTGAGCGGCTGCCGCCGGGCGACGAAGCCGTGCTGCGCGCCGTATTCCCGCGCGACGCGTTCGCGTCGGTGGCGGGAGCGAGCGAGCGCACAGGCCCCGGCCTCGAAACGGTGCTTGCCGATGAGGCTGCCGTCGACGACGAGGCAGGCTTGGTGGACGACTTCGCCGCGTTCGTGGGAGCGAACATCGTGCTGCTGGAGGTCATCTGGACGGCGCTCGTCGTGGGCATTGCGATCGGGCTCTACATCATGGGCAGGGACCGGCGGAGTCACGTGGCTCGTTACCTCTCCGAGCCGCCCGAGGACATTCCGCCGGCACTCGCCTACGCGCTCGCCGAGGAGGGGAAGTTCGACGACCGGCTGGTGCTGGCCACCCTGCTCGACCTGGTGGACCGCGGCTTCTACGAGGGCCGTGCGAGCGAGGGCGAGGCGCTCGATCTGCGACTGAGCCTCCCGGCGGAGCGCCCGGACGACACCGTGCTGAGCGACTACGAGCGCGACACCCTCGAGTTCTTCGACGGTCTGCTGGAGGAGGGGCCCGGCGACCTCGGCAGGCTGAAGGAGCGCGTTCCGCAGCATTCGTCGAGCTGGCGGACGAAGTGGGAGAACCTGCGCGGGTCGCTGGATCGCGCCGAGGAGGGCGAGATGAAGTGGGACCGCGACCTGACGGGTGCGCGCTCGTTGCTCGCGTTCGTCGCTTTCGCGGGCTACGTCGTCCTCGGTCTCGCGTACTGGGACCGGACGCACCTGGTTGCAATCCCGATCTTCGCGACGCTCGCCGGCATGATGTTCGTCTATCTGCTCCCCGCCACGTGGTTGCAGCGCCTGGATCCGGCGAGTCGCGAGCGTCACGCGAACTGGAACGCGTTTGCGCGCTGGACCGGCGACTTCCCGCGGCTGAGCGATGACCCGCCGTCGACGCTCAAGCTGTGGCGGCGGATCCTGGTGTACGCCGTGGCGTTCGGCACCGCGGAGAAGGTGATCGCGTCCGGCCGGATCCCGGAGCCGGTGATGCGGGAAGCCACCACGTCCGGCGTCTGGCTGGTGCCGCATCTGGGCGGGGTGCACACTGGAGTCACCCCGAGCTTCGAGGGCTTCGCGTCGAGCTTCGCGAGCCAGGTCGCGCCGCAGTCGTCGTCGGGCGGCGGGGGAGGCGGAGGCTTCTCGGGCGGCGGCGGAGGGTTCTCGGGCGGCGGCGGCGGCGGGGCCTGGTAGCAGCTAGATTTGGCGACTGCACGCGGCTGTGGCGGAATTGGTAGACGCGCCGTCTTCAGGTGGCGGTGGGCTAACGCCCGTGGAGGTTCGAGTCCTCTCAGCCGCATCTTTCCGGCCACCAGATAGTGGTTAGGGTCGTCCCATGGGGACGACGCCCGAGCAGGCGATGGACAAGATCCATGAGCGCTTCGGCGCCCACGACGGGCACCGCGCGCTGCACGCGAAGGGTATTCACTGCGTCGGTACGTTCAGCGCCACGCCGGAGGCGGCGAGCCTCACCCGCGCCGGCCACATGACCGGGCAGCCGATGACGGCCAAGGTCCGGTTCTCGAACGGCGGCGGCGATCCCACCGTGCCCGACTATGTCCCCGACGTCCGCGGGTTGGCGGTCAGCTTCCAGCTTCCCGACGGCACCGCGACAGACATCCTCGCCCAGACGCTGCCGTACTTCCCGTTCCGTGACCAGGAGGGTTTCTTCGCCGCGCTGAGCGTCGCGAAGCCCGGCCTCACGAGTCTTCTGAAGCTCCCGTTCTTCGTCGCGCGCTACCCCGGCGCGCTGAAGGCCAAGCGCGAGACGGACGCCGCCCTGGAGCGGCGAGCCAGCTTCGCCGCCCGCTCGTACTTCCCCTTCCACGCGTTCAAATGGCTCGACGCCGACGGGGGAGAGAACTGGGTCCGGTACTTCTGGCATCCGACTGCCGACGAGCCCGACCTCTCCAAGGAGGAGGCCAAGCGCCGCGGCCCGGACTACCTCTTCGACGAGCTCCGCGACCGGTTGAACGACGAGCCCGTGCGCATGCGCCTCGAGGTCCAGATCGCGGCCCCCGGCGACGAGCCGCACGACCCCTCGGACGTCTGGCCCGACGACCGGCGCCGCGTCACCGTGGGCACCCTCGACGTCACCGCGGTGGACGAGAACGCGGATGACGGAATCGTCTACGACCCCATGCGGCTGGTCGACGGAATCGAGGCTTCGGACGACCCAGCGCTCCGCTTCCGGCCGCCCGTCTACACGCTCTCGCACACCCGCCGAACCGGCTCCTGACGGGCCGAAAACGGCCCTTTGCCGTTGCTAACATCGACCGACCCTGCCGCTATCGTCTAGGGGACTAGGACGCCGGATTCTCAGTCCGGAAACCGGGGTTCGAATCCCCGTAGCGGTGCTACCGAACCCGCTCTGTAGAGCGGGTTTCGTCGTTCCATGGGTCGCTACGGGACAACGGGATGCTCGCCCGACTGGTCGTGTAAACCGAGCGTATACCGCCGTGTCAGACCCTCCCATTGATCACCGGCACGAGCCGTCTCAACGAAGACAGGCATCGGGCCACGACAAGGGAGGTCCTGATGCGGACCCACACCATGAAGACCATCTCGCGGCGCAGGCGGAGGGCGCGGCCGTGTCATGCCCTCGCACTTGCCCTGGGGGTCTGCGCACTAGCGATCCCGGCGAGCGCGGGCGCTGACCCGTTCGGGGCAGATGGCTCGTCCCTCAACACGATCGATCCGCCCGCGACCAACGCCCTCCACTCCGACCAGCGTCAAATCAGCGAGCCGGGCTCACCGAGCGGCTCGGTGGAATCGCCGTATGCCGGAGGCTCCGAGTACGCGACGCCGAACGCGATCCTCGGATCGGACGGCCTGGGCGAGCCCACCGGAGTCGTCTCCGGGTCGCCGGCCGACACAGGGAGCGGGTTCGACTGGGCAAGCGCGGCAATCGGCGCGGCGGCCGCGATGGCTCTGGCCACACTCGGCGGTGCTGCGCTGATGACGTTCCGGCGGCGCACCGCAGTGTCGCCGTCACCCTCGGCGGGATGAGCGCGTTCTCGCCGGCACATCAAGGCGACGGGCACGGAGCGTCGCGCTCCGTGCCCGTCGCGATGGAGGGGCTGGGAGCGCAAAGTTGATCGGGTACTCCAACAGGAGTACGGTCGGTTCGTCCGGTGCGAGCATGGCTTTCGAGGTACGCCTTCTCGGCTCCGTCGAGGCGCTGGCCGACGGACACTCTCTGTCTTTGGGAGGAAGCAAGCAGCGCAGCGTCGTTGCGATGCTTGCGCTGCATGCCAACGTCACCCTGAGCGGTGATCAGCTGATCGATGGACTCTGGGGAGACGACCCCCCGGCGAGCGCCGTCAAGAACGTCCAGCTCTACGTCTCCCGATTGCGCCGGGCGCTCGCCGAGAGCAACGCGGATGCCGAGATCGCCACCCGCGGGCGCGGCTACCAGCTGCGTCTGCATGCGGATGCCGTCGATGCGCTGCGCTTCGAGCGCCTTGTTGAGGAAGCTGCCCGCGAGCCACTCGACGCGGACACAGCGAACGGTGCGGCAAGCGCCGCGCTCGACCTCTGGCGCGGTGCCCCGCTTGCCGACGTCGCCGGCGAGCCCTTTGCCGGACCGGAGATCGGCAGGCTCAACGAGCTTCACCAGCAGGCGATCGAGCTCGCGATCGACGCGGACCTCGCCGCCGGGCGCCACGACGAGGTAATCGCCCGGCTCGAAGCGCTGATCGCCGAGGAGCCCCTACGCGAACACCTTCACGCCCAGCGGATGCTGGCCCTCTATCGCGCCGGGCGTCAGTCGGAGGCGCTCGAGGCATATCACGAGGCGCGCGAGACTCTGATCGAGCAGATCGGGATCGAGCCCGGTCCCGAGCTTGAGCACCTGCAGGCGGCGATCCTGGCCCAGGACGCAAGCCTCGATGCGCCGCCGCCGGTCCTGGAGCTGCCGGTGCAGCTCGAAGGCGGCTCGCCGCTGCTCGCCGGGCGCGAGCGCGAGCTGCGTTGGCTTCGTCGGCGCTGGCAGGAGGCGCAGGCAGGGCATGCCGTGTGCGCGATCGTCTCCGGGCCGGCTGGGATCGGCAAGACGCGACTCGTCGCCGAGCTCGCGGGCGAGGTCCGGCGCGAGGGCGCGGCGGTTCTCTACGCCGGCGGCGGTGAGCTGACCGAGACGCCATGGCGACCATGGACGAGGCCGAAGAGGGCCTTCGCCCGACGCTGCTGGCGCTCGACTACGCCGACGACGCACCGCCGGCGGTGCTCGAGGGCCGCGGTGAACTCGCCCACGATGCTGTCGGTCGGCCGGTGCTGATCTGCGTTTTGCATCGCGATGAGCACGGGCCGCCGGCTTCGGGGCACTGCTCGAGGCGGCGCACTGCCCAGCGCCTGCGGCTTCATCCGCTCGGCGAGGATGCGATAGCGGAGATCGCCGCCCTCTACGCCCCTGCCGAGGGCATCGCGATGCCCCTCCGTACCCTGCTTGCCGAAAGCGAAGGGGTGCCGCTTCGCATCCACCGCGTGGCCGGCGGCTGGGCTCGGTCCGAGGCGGCTGAGCGCCTTGCCGCGACCGCGGGCAGGGCGGCCGGCGATCGGAGCGGGTTGCGGGCGGCCCAGGCCGCGATCGCAGACGGCGTCGTCGATCTTCAGACCGCGAGCGAGCGAACCCGCCTCTACGCGGTCGATGAGCCCCCCGGCCGCTCTGAGGGTGCGGTCTGCCCGTTCCGCGGTCTCGCGCCTTTCGACGCCGCCCACGCCGAGTACTTCTTCGGCCGCGAGCGTCTTGTCGCCGAGCTCGTCGCCCGCTTGGTCGGCTCGACCCTACTGGCGATGGTCGGTTCCTCGGGCAGCGGCAAGTCGTCGGCGGTGCGGGCCGGTCTTCTGCCTGCGCTCGCCGACGGGGTGGTACCCGGATCGGAGCGCTGGCGCCGAGCGGTGATGCGTCCCGGCGAGCGCCCGCTCGCGGAGCTCTCGCGGACCCTCTCTCGTGCGGTGCCGGAGGCGGGACGCGAGGAGACCGCGCCGTGGGTTGCGGACGCGCTCGAGCGGCTTCCCGCCGGCGAGCGCCTGGTGCTGGCCGTGGATCAGTTCGAGGAGGTCTTCGTCGCCTGCCGTGACGACGCAGAGCGGGAGGCGTTCCTCGATGCGCTGGTCGAGGGCGTGGCCGACCCGACCAGCGCCTGCTCGTCGTGCTCGCGATCCGCGCCGACTTCTACGGGCGCTGCGCCGAGCACCCGGGCCTCTCGATGCTGATCAGCGCAAACCAGATTCTGGTCGGCGCCCTGCGGCGCGACGAGCTGCGGCGGGCGATCGAGCTACCCGCGCGACGAGCCGGGCTCCGGACAGAGCCGCGGCTGGTCTCGGCGCTGGTCGGGGACGTCGCCGGCGAGCCCGGCGGCCTTCCGCTGCTCTCGACCGCGCTGCTCGAGCTCTGGCAGGGCCGCGACGGGCACCGCTGCGTTACCGCACCTACGAGCGCACGGGCGGTGTCGAGGGCGCGGTCGCGCGCCTTGCCGAGAACGCCTACCAGCGCCTCAGCGCAGGCGAGCGGCAGCGGGCGCGGCCGATGCTGCTGCGGCTCGCCGGTGACGGAGGAGGACCGGAGGCATTCGTCCGCCGCCGCGTGGCGCTCGACGAGCTCGAGGTCGAGCACGACGAGGACGCCGCCGGGGCGCTCGACGTGCTCACCGAGAGCCGGCTGCTGACCGTCGAGGAGGACGCGGTGGAGGTCGCCCACGAAGCGCTGCTTCGCGAGTGGCCGCGGCTGCGCTCGTGGCTGGCGGAGGACGCCGAGGGCCGGCGCCTTCACCACCACGTGATCGGCGCCTCCCGGGAGTGGCGAGACTCCGAGCGCGATCCGGCCGAGCTCTACCGCGGCGCCCGGCTCGCCTCGGCGCTCGACTGGGCCGCCGAGCACGACCCGGAGCTGAACGAGCTCGAGCGCGAATTCCTCGACGAGAGCCGGGGAGCGAGCGAGCGCGAGGCCGAGCGCCAGCGGCGCGCCAACCGCCGCCTGCGGACATTGCTCGCAGGGGTTGGCATCCTGCTTGCCGCCGCCGCGGTCGCCGGGGCGATCGCGATCTCCGAGGGGCAGGACGCGCGCGAGGCGGCCACCATTGCTGACGCCCAACGGCTGGAGGCAGAGGCGGTTGCCGAGGAACGCCTCGACCAGGCGCTTGTTCTCGCCACCGCGGGGGTGGCGCTCGACGACTCCGTTGCGACCCGTTCCGTCCTGCTCTCGACCCTGCTTCGCAGCCCCGCGGCGCTCGGTGTCCTCGACACCGAGCGCGACCAGCCCACCTCGTTCGCGCTAAGCCCAGACGGAGGCACACTCGCGATCGGCTCTCGGCACGGGATCGTAAGCCTGTTTGACACCGAAACCCGGGAACTCATCGGCACACACCAGGCGCCGGGCCCGGTCTGGACCCTCGAATTCGATCGGCTGGGCGAGTCCCTCGCGGTGACCGGAAACGGCATGCTGGGGGCGGGCTCCCTCGAGATCGTCGACCTCGACACCCTGCGCGTGCGCAACGACATCCCGCTCGGCGACCATCCCGCCGCCCCGGAGTACTACGCGACGGCCGCCTACTCCTCGGACGGACGGAACCTGCTCGTGAGCTACTCCACCGGGGACCTCCCCGATTCGGCGCCGGTGTTCGTCCGCGGTTTCGACGCCAGCAGCGGCTCGCCGCTGGGCCCGGCCGTCCGGGTCGGCCCGAAGCCCATCTCAACCGTGCTGCTCTCGGCTCCGGCCGGGCCCGCGATCCAGCTCACGGGTGACGCGATCTTTGCGATCGACGCGAATACCCTTCGCGTCCGTCGATACCCCGTGCGTGCCGTGGACGCTGCGATCAGTTCGGACGGACGGGGTCTCGCGTTCCAGTCAGCGGACGGGGGTCTTGGTCTGCTCGATCTGGCCTCCGGGCGGGTCCGGACGCTTCCGAGGAGCCAGGACCTCACGGTCGGGGCCTTCAGTCCCGAGGGACGGACATTGTCTACCTCGAGCGGCAACGACGTGGTCTTGTGGGACGTCGAGGAGGGAGTCGCGATTGGGACGCTCGAGGGAACCTCCGCCCCGCTGGGCGACCACGCCTTCAGCCCCGATGGGCGCACCCTCTACGCGGTCGCCGGCGATGGCAGCGCGATCATCTGGGACGTCGCGGGCAACCGCGGTCTTGGAAAACCTTTCCCCACCAACACCCAGAATCACACGCCCGAACCCTCCCCGCCCACCTTCGCGCTCAGCCCAGACGGGCAAACGCTTGCGGTCGCGAGGTTCGACGGCCGGGTGGACCTGATCGACGCCGAAACGCTGCGCAGGACGGGCGGCTTCGAGGCTTTCGCCGGCGGATCTGTGCTTGCGGTCGAGTACGCGCCAGAGGGGCGCCGACTGGCAGTCGCAGGACAGAATGGCGCCGTCGGTGTCTGGGACCCGGCTTCCGGGCGGCGTCTCGGCCCGCTTCTGCTCTCGCCGCGCGGCCCCGAGGTGGCTAACAGGTACAGCGTCCAGGCGCTTGCCTTCGGCACGGGGGGGCTACTCGCCGCAGCCGGCGTGGGGGGTGATGTCCGGATCTGGGCCCTGGATGGACGCCAGCCGATCGATCCCCCGGGGGATCTGCCGCCGTTCGTGATGGGGCTGGCCTTCAGCCCGGACGGCTCACAGCTCGCGATCCCGTTCGGCGCACGCGGCGGCGCAACGCCCGACGGAGTCGAGATCTGGGACGTGAACACCGGCGAGAGGCTTGTCAGGCTCACGTCCGACGGGGAGGTCCGATCGGTCGCGTTCTCCACCGATGGCGGACTGCTTGCCGGGGGTCAACTCGACGGGAACGCCTACCTCTGGGACACGGAGAGTTGGGACCGGGTCGGGGCGCTGCTGACCTCACGTGAAGGTGAGGCCCTGTCCGTGGCGTTCTCCCCGGACAACCGGGTGCTGGCCACCTCCTACAACGACGGCACGGTGGTGCTCTGGGACGTCGCGTCGCAGCAGCCGATCGGCGCACCGCTTCCCGGTCTGACGAATTGGACGACTGCGCGCTTCGCGCCCGACGGCGATCGCTTGTTCGCGGTCTCGGTAGTCGGGCGCGCGATCCGCTGGGACGTCGATCCCGACGTCTGGCTGCAACACGCGTGTGCCGTCACCGGCGGCATCTCTCCAGAGCGGTGGCAGGAGCTCGTACCGAATCAGGATTATCTCGAGATCTGCCCCGCGCTTGAAGAGAGCTGATGGAGCCTGCCGTCTAGTCGCCGCATCTCCTTCGCAGGAAGTCGCGTGCGTTCCGCGAAACCAGAGCGTCATGGGGGGAACTCGCCTCATCTCAGTCGCAGCCGCGATTGCAACCGCCGCCGTCGCGGGCTCGCTGGCTACATCGGCTACCGGCGCGTTTCCCTCGCGCGAGAGGGTCAACGTGAGGATCGTCGTCACCCAGGGGTACTACCTGCCCAGCGGCGAGCCGAACGGGGCCGGCGATCTCTTCGGCTCGTCCGGTGAACTGCGGCGACAGGGGCAGCCGATCGGGCGGTTCTCCTCCGCCTGTCAAGGATCACCTTCAGTCGGGGGCCAGTGTCAGGCAACGCTCTTCTGGCGGAACCGCGGGCGGATTCAGATTTCCGGCAACGTGAACCCGGCAAATGAGCAGAGCCGCCTGGCGATCACCGGTGGCACCCGGGACTTCCGCAGGGCGCACGGCACAGCCCTGGTGACGCCTCTCGATCAGCAAGGCGAGCGTCAGAGTGTCCGCTTGGTGATCCTGCGCTAGCTACGCGGGGCTTGCTCGGTCAGTTTCGAGCGGCGGAGATCGCGCGGCGCAGAGTGCCGGCGACGTAGAAGAGGGCGAGACCGAAGAAGAGGGCGCCGGCGAGCGCTCTGACCTGCTCCTCGTCAAGCGGAGTCCGCTGCGACAGCGGCGCAGCGACGCCGGCAGCAGCCTTCTCGCGCCAGCCCACCAGTGCGGTCTCCCCGACCTCGGTCGCCTTCATGGCATGCGGCTACCCGCCAGGAAGAGGGGCAAGCCGGGGTATCGCCTATGCCCGGGCCTCAGCCTCGGCGGCGTCCGCGGTCTGGGCGGCCTTCGCTCCCTCGATGTCGAGGTGGGGGAGGAACCGATCCGCCCAGCTCGGCACCCACCAGCTCTTGGACCCCGCGATCACCAGGAGCGCCGGCGCGAGCACCAAAACGGACATCGCAGCGAGCGCGACCCCGACGGACAACCCGACGCCGAACTGCTTCACCGTCGGGTCCCCGTTCAGGATGAAGCTCGCGAAGACGGCCATCATGATCAGCGCGGCCGCAGTGATCACCTTGGCCCCGGCTTCGAGCCCCGCGGCGATCGCCTCGTTGTGCGACGCGGCACCGGCCCGGTGCTGCTCGATCTGGCTCATCAGGAAAACCTGGTAGTCCATCGACAGGCCGAACAGGACGGCGAACATGATCAGCGGCACGAAGCTCGCGATCGGATCCGTGTCGCTGCGCGGTGTCGATGCCGACGAGATCGAGGCCCCATCCGAACTGGAAGCACGCGGTGACGACGCCGAATGCGGCGCAGACCGCGAGCACGTTGGCAATCGCCGCCTGGGCCGGAACCACTACTGAGCGGAACGCCGTCATCAGCACCAGGAATCCGAGGGCGATCACGGCGAGGATCACGACGCCCAGGCGCGACGAGATCCCGGTCGCGAGGTCGACGTAGCTCGCCGTCTGCCCGCCGACGTGCGCGGTCAGGTCGGTGCCCGCGGTCCGCTGAGGGATCACGTAGTCACGGATCGTCACCACGAGGTCCGCCGTCGCCGGGTCCGCGGGCGGCGTCGTGGCGATGACCGTGAAGATGGCGGCGTTCCCCGGATCGTTGATCTGCGGCGGCGAGACGACGTCGACGCCCATCGTCTGCTTGAGCCCGCGCTGCAGGTCGACCAGGCGCGGATCGGTGCCGCGCTTGTCGCCGCCCGCATTCGTGAGCTCCCTCGTGAGCTCGCGCTTCAGCTGCTCGGCGTCCCGTTGCTGGAACTTCGCCACCTTCTGATCGGCCTCCAGCTCAGCCTTCTGCGCTTCCAGGTTCGCCGCCTGGACCTGGGCGGCCGCCGCCTCCTGCTCCAGCGCGTCCTTCTGTTGCGAGAGGGACGCGGCCTCGAGCGCCAGGGCCTCGGCCTCGCCGACGAGGCCCACCGCCTCGCCTCCGAGCGCCGCCGCCTGAGCCCGGATTCCGGCGGCATCGCGCGCCAGGGCGTCCGATTGCTCGGTCAGGCGCTGACGTTCGATCAGCGAGATCCTGGAGCTCCGACGTCAGCTCTGCCTCCCGCGCCTGGAGCCGCTCCAGCCGCCGGGCGGAGACGCTCCTTCTCCGCGGGGACTCCGCCTGGGCGAGCTGGGCCGCCACCCGGGACTGCGCCGCCTGGACGGCGCTCAGCGCGGCTCGGATCGCAGCCTCCTCGGCGGCCAGCCTGGCGTCCTCGCGCGCCACCTCCTCCGCCTGGCCGGCCAGCGCCGACAGCTCCGCCCGAAGCGTCCGCTGGCGGGCGAGCGCGGCGCGCGACGCTTCGAGGTCGGTCCGCTCGGCCTCGAGGCCGGCTGCCTCGCCCTCGAGCGCGGCCTGCTGTCCTTCGAGCTCACCCTGCTCGGCCTGGAGCGCGTCCCCCGCGCCTCGAGGCTTGCCGCCTCGGCCTCGCCCTGCTGCTGTTCTGACTTCAGCTTGCGCTTGAGGCTCTTCGCCTTCTTGTCCTGCTTCAGGTACTTCTGACTGGGCTTCGCGGGCGTCCCGAGCTCCACGGCGACGAGCAGCGGGCCGTTGTACCCGACGCCGAACCCCTCAGCCATCAGGTCATATGCCTTGCGCTCCTGGGTCGACTTCGGGGTCGCGCCGATGTCCTCCTGGCCGAGGTCGAGCGAGAAGAACGGGATGGTCAGCGGCAGCAGGATCAGCATCGGGATCCCGACACAGCGCCATGGCCGGGTCGTGACGAACCGGGCCCACGCGCCCCAGAGGCCGCCCGCGGCGGCGAACCTGGCCGGCATCGAGAATGTCGGAACGCGCAGCGAGTCGATCCTGGGGCCGATCGCCGCCAGGATGGCCGGCAGCAGCGTGATCGCCGCGAGGACCGCCGTGATGACCGCGACCGCCGACGCATAGCCGAGGGAGGTCACCAAGGGAATCTCGGCGACCAGCAGCGTCACCAGGGCGAGGACCACGGTGCTTCCCGCGAAGACGATCGCGGTCCCCGACGTCGCCACCGCCGCCGCCACGGCCTCGTTCGTCTCCAGCCCATGGTCCCGCTCGTGCCTGTAGCGAACGACGAGGAACAACGCGTAGTCGATCCCCACGCCGAGGCCGATCATCGTCGCCAGCGTGGGCGCGATCGACGGCACCTCCGTGACGTGGCCGAGGAGGCCGATCAGCGAGAGTCCCACGACCAAGCCGAAGGCGGCGGAGACGATCGGCAGCCCCATCGCCACCAACGTCCCGAACGTGAAGGCGAGGATGACCATCGCGGCTCCGATCCCGATCACCTCGCTGCTCTCGGTGGCGGGTTCGGAGAGCTCGCTGCCGACCTGACCGCCGGCCGCGACCTCCATGCCCGCCCGCCGGCCGGTTCCGCGGTATCCAGGATGCGTTGGGCGATCTCCTCGGTCAGCTCTTCGTTGCCGATGTTGAGAAGCACCGGGATGAAGGCGATCTGCCCGTTCTTGCTGATCTGCGACCCGCTCCGCTCGCCGAAGGGACCGGGGGCGGTGTCGACCTGGTGCAACTCGAGCAGGGCCGCGCGCGTGTCCTTGATCGCCTGTTTGCGGGGCTGGTCGGTGACCTTCCCGGTGTGGGTCCGGAAGACGATCGGGTTCGACCCGTTCTGCTGGGGCGGGAACCGGGCGGCCAGCAGGTCCGAAGCGGCCTGGCTGTCCGTGCCCGGCAGCTCCAGGTTGTTGGACGTGTTGGCGCCCAGTGTTCGGATCAGGAGCCCGACCACGACGAGCAGCAGCAGCCAAGCCCCCAAGACGAGCCAGCGCTTGCGGGCGGCGAACGCTCCAAGCCGGTATAGGAATTGGGCCAAACCGAATTAAGGAAGTGGAGCCGGCTTCCGGAGTCCCTCCCGTTCCTGCTCCCGCGGCCAGTCTAGCCCTGAAGCAGCGTCCGCAGCTTCTCGAAGCTCTCCCTCCAGCCCCGCTCGTGCAGGCTCCGCCGCACCTCAGTCGAGAACGGTCCCTGCTCCAGAGTGAGATCGGTTACATCGCCCAGCTCACCCAGCCTCAGCGTCGCGACGGTCTCGACGTCGTCGGGGTCCGGCGGCTCCCAGCGGAACGTGTAGGCGACCAGCGCCGGCGACTCGACTTCGAGGAACTCGCCCGACAGGTGAAAAAGCTCTCCGTCCGGCGGCTGCATCGCGATCCGGTAGCGGCCGCCGACGCTCGGGTCGGAGTCCATCGTGGCAACCGTGAAGCCGGCCGGTCCCCACCAGCGCGCCACCTCCCACGGCTCGGTGAGGAACGCGAACACGCGAGGCCGGGGCGCCGGCATGACAGCCTGGAGGCGGAGCGTCAACTCGTCCGCCGTCGATGCTCCCTTGCCGGATTCGACGTGCTCCGTCTCGTCGGTGCTGCGAGCTTCCATGCTGCCTCCGATTCGAGCGCCAGCCTACTCCTTCGGGGCGGACGCATCCCGAAATACCCCCTAGGGGTACGCTAACGTAACGCATCACACGCGTACGATCCAGGGGAGATCTTGGAAGCACACGCCGAACACACGCACCATCACGAGATGCCGACCGAGGGCAGCGCCCTGACCGGAGTCGCCCTCAGCGCGACCCTGCACTGTCTCACCGGCTGCGCGATCGGCGAGGTGGCCGGGGTCGCGATCGGCACCGCGCTGGGATGGTCCGACCTCGCCACGATCTTCCTCGCGATCGGGCTCGCATTCCTGTTCGGCTACGCCCTGACCAGCTTGCCGCTCCTGCGCGCCGGCCTGGCGCTCGCCGTCGTGATCCCGATCGCCCTGGCGTCCGACACGCTGTCGATCGCGACGATGGAGGTCGTGGACAACGCGATCCTGTTGATCATCCCCGGCGCGATGGAGGCGGGACTCTCCGACCTGCTCTTCTGGGGCTCGCTCGCGTTCGCGCTCTTCGTCGCCTTCGTCCTCACGGTGCCGGTCAACCGCTGGCTGATCGCCCGGGGCAAGGGTCACACGGCCGTCCACGAAACCGGGATCCACGGCGGCCCACCGGTGAGGCTGGTCGCGGTGGTCGTCGTCGCGATGGCGCTCTTCGGCAGCGCGGTGCTGATCGGCGAGGTCGTTGCCGACGACGACGGGATGGGCGACGAGCCGGCGTCCTCCGGCGAGGCGATGAGTTTCGCGGCGCCCGCGACCCGGACGTGAGATAGTCCATTGCATGACTACGGGGGGCGGAGCGCCCGGGCTCACGGATGAGCAGCTGCAGGAGCTCGTCACGCTGCTGCACGAGACCGACACGGTCGAGCTGAAGCTCACCGTCCCGGACGAGGATCGCCGTTCCACGATCGTCGGGCTGGGCCTCGATCCGCTCGACGCCTTCATTCGCCAGGTCTTCTTCTTCGACACTCCCGAGCTGGCCCTCGAAGAGGCCGGCCTGGTCGTCCGCGCGCGTCGCACCCAGGGCAAGCCGGAGGACTCGGTGGTGAAGCTGAGGCCCGTTGATCCGCCCGACCTGCCGCCGGAGCTCCGCGCCCGCAAGCGCTTCAACGTGGAGGTCGACGCACTTCCCGGCGGGTTCGTCTGCTCGGGCTCGTTCAAGGGCGTGGTGAAGGGCCCCGGCGTGCTCGCCGCCACCTCGGGACAGGCGCCCATCTCGACCCTGTTCTCCGAGGGGCAGCGCGAGTTCTACGCGGAGCACGCCCCCAAGGGGATCGGCCTCGACGACCTCACTGTGCTCGGCCCGGTTCACGTCTTCAAGCTCAAGGCCGTCCCAGCCGGCGCGGATCGCCGGCTCGTCACCGAGCTCTGGTTCTACCCCGACGGTTCGCGGATCCTGGAGCTGTCGACCAAGTGCGAACCCGGCGAGGCGTTTCAGGTGGCCTCGGAGGTGCGAGCCGACCTGGCGTCCCGCGGCATCAACCTGTTCGGCGAGCAGCAGACCAAGACCCGCACCGCGCTCGAGTACTTCACAAAGGATCCGGCGCCCACCCAGGCAACCTAGGCGTGGAACTCCGCAAGGGCCTCGGCCTCGGCGTCGAGGGCGCGCCGCTCGGCCTTGTCGAGCTTCCGGAATGGCTCCACCCGAACCCTGCCTTTCTCGTAGCGCCACTTCCCAGCCACCTGGCCGTCGACCAGGAACGTGGGGACCGACTGCGGGGTCTTCACGCCGAACACGCGTGAGCGGAACTCCTCCGGGAGGATCTGCGCCCGCCGGCAGTGAACGAGCAGGCTCGCGTCCCAGGTCGGGAGGAAGCGTGGCGGGGCCGGGATGTCGGGGTCGGGGAGCGGCAATCGCGGCAAGTCGACCAGTTCGCTGCCCGCCTCGATCCTGAAGCGCCGGAGCCGGATGCCCTTCAGGGCGCTGGCAACGGCGGGGGGCTTCAGCCCCGCCCAGTTGGCGATCTCGGCCGGCGCCGCGGGGCCGAAGCCGGTGAGGTACGCGCGGACCAGACGTTCGCGTGCGGCGTCGACGCGAACCTCGGCCGGGCCCAGCCAGTCCTCCGCGAGCGCGTAGAGGTCGGCGCCCCGCCGCTCCCAGGTGCCGGAGGGAGGGACCCGCACGAGATCGATCCACATCCCGACGCCGTTCGTGCGCATCGAGTTGCCGGCGAGAGCCTGGATCTCCTTGCGCGTCTGCTCGCCCCCGCGCATCCGGGTCGCCACCGTCCGGGCGAGCCGTGCCATCTCGCGCGCGTCGGTCTCGGCCGCGCGCCGGCCGTAGGCGAGCCACATCTCGCGCCGGAACTTCGCCACCGCGAGCTCGAACGGCCAGTAGTCCCGCGCGGAGACCAGATGGATCGTGGCCCGCATCAGGGTCGCCTGGACGACCGACCGGCGCTCGAGCCCGCGGGTCAGGTCATCGCGCTCGAAGCCGGCGAGGCGCGACCACAACCCGATGTACATGGAGGGTGCGTACTGGGCCTGGATCCCGGCGATTCTCTCCAGCGCCTTCGGCGGGGAGAGCCGCGAACGCCCGAGCAGCAGCTGGCGCGCCAGGACCGCCCGGTTCAGATCGCGCTCGGCGAGGATGCGCTCGGCTGCCACGACCGCAAGCTATTTGAGTTGATCGCGACAACGTGGGTAGGCGAAACGGGAACGAGAAACCGAAGATCCCGAGGACAGGAAAGGGGCCATTGTGCTCGCGCTAACAGAGGACGCAGTCTCCGCCGTAAACACGATCCTGACCAACGCGGAGGTTCCAGACGGAAGCGGCATGCGAATTTCCCGCGCGCCCAGCTCCGAGAACTCCGCCGGACAGGAGCTCGAGTTGCGGCTGAGCGTCGTTGACGCTCCCGAGGAGGGCGATCAGGTGATCGGCGAGCAGCCGGTGTTCGTGGAGCCCGAGGCCGCCGAGGCCCTGGACGACAAGCTCCTCGACGCCGAGGTCGTCGAGGACCAGGTGCGCTTCACGGTGGGCCAGCAGGCGTAGCCCGCTACCGCTCGCGAACGACCATCCGCAGTCCGCCCTCGGGACTGAGGGTCGGCATCTGGCGGATGGTCATCGCGTGCCCCGGCAGCAACTCCAGCCGGAAGCGCCCCGTGATCGCGGTCGCGAGCGCCTTGACCTCGGTCTGACCGAACCGCTTGCCGATACAGATCCGTGAGCCGCCCCCGAACGGGACGTAGGCGCCGCGGGGGAGCGCCGTCTTGCGCGAGCGCTCGAATCGCTCCGGCACGAACGCCTCCGGGTTCTCGAAGACCCGGGGGAGGCGGTGGCTCGCCCACGAGGAGTAGTTGACGTACGCGCCGGCGGGGACCTCGTGACCGCCGAATTTGAAGCGCTCCACGGCGCGCCGTGGCCCGATCCACGCGGGGGGATAGAGGCGGAGCGTCTCGTCGACCGCCATCTCCAACTCGGGGAGCTCGCGCTCGAGGCACGCCGCATGGGGCGGGCTCCCGCCGAGCACGCGGTCCTGCTCTGCCTGCAGCTTGGCGAGCGCCGCCGGGTGGCGGGCGAGCTCGTAGAGCAGGAACGTGATCGTCGAGGTCGTCGTGTCGTGGCCCGCGAACATCAGCGTGATCGCCTGGTCGCGGATCTCCTGGTCGGAGAGCGCAGACCCGTCCTCGTCCGTCGCCGCCAGGAGCATCCCGAGGATGTCGTTCGCGTCGTCGCCCGAGGTGCCGCGCCGCGCCCGGATCTCCTCGAAGAGGATCTCGTCCAGGATCTTGCGCGAGCGGGCCATGCGCCGCCATGGCGAGCCGGGGCCGCGGAGCAGGCGGAGGTGGAACTCGATTCCGTAATAGGAGAGCGCGCGCTCGAAGTGCTCGGCCGCGAGCGCGCCCTTGCCGCGATCGTCCGGGTCCAGCCCCAGCAGGGCACGCATCGCGATCCGCATCGCGATGCCGCGCGCCCACCGATACAGATCGATTTCATCGCCGACCCGCCAGCGCGACAGGGCGGCGCCGGCCTCCTCGAACATCACGTCCACCGAGGCGGCGATGCGCTCGCGGTGGAACGCGGGCATCATGATCCGCCGGGCCCGATCGTGGTAGGCGCCGTCGACCGTCAGGAGTCCGTCGCCGAGCAGCGGGATCAGGTCGCCGAAGCTCGACTCGCGCCAATGAAAGAGCTCCGGATGCTCGACCGTCATGAAGCGGTTCGCCTCCGGCCCGAGCATGAAGACGACCCGGCTGTGCAGCAGGCGGACGCTGAAGATCGGCCCGTGCTCGCGTTCGAGCGGCAGCAGGATCGACAGCGGGTCGTGTGCCATCCGCTTCGTCCGCGCGAGGTTGAAGTCTCCTGGGCCGGGCGGGAAGCCGCTGCGGGCGCGGCGCTCGGCGCGGATGTCGCCCAGCACCCGGCCCACGGGGTTGCTCGACATGCGGGGCGGAGCCTGGACGCTGCTCACGGGCCGATCGTAACTGACCGGACGGTCAGTTCCTCCCCGGCGCCGAGGCACCCCGCTCAGGCCACGTGCAGATCGGTTAGGTTCCCCACCGATCGATCAGCGCTACCGGAGGGACCAGTGGACGTCAGCCAGCTCAAGCGAATCCCGCTCTTTGCCGAGGTGCCCGACGAGGCGCTGTCCAAGATCGCGCCCTTCGCCACGCTCGAGGAGTGGCCGGCGGGCAAGGAGATCGTTCGCGAGGGCGGCTTCTCGAACCACTTCTACGCGATCGAGTCGGGCTCGGCCAAGGTCGAGCGCGAGGGCGAGCACCTGGCCGACCTGGGCGAGGGCGACGTGTTCGGCGAACAGGGTCTCCTCGAGCACACCGAGCGTTCCGCCACGGTCACCTCGACCGCCGACATCAAGCTGATCAAGATCGAGCACTGGGAGCTCTCGCGCATGAAGAAGGCCATGCCCGAGGCATACGACCAGCTCGTCCAGAAGGTCGAAGAGCGCAAGGCCGAGTAGCCGCCCGCCGGCCTCGGGTGGGGGCCGCACCAAATTGCTACCGGCGCGTAGCAGGGTCAGCCCGCGGGCTCGAACGGCGCTATCGCGCGGCCAGGAACTCCGCTTCCTGGCGACCAAGCTCGGTTGCCGGCTCTGAGCCGTACAACCATTCCCGGGCGATGCGGTGCCAGTTGGCAGTCGCGTGGAGCTCGCCGAGAACCGCGAGGACCAGCAGTTCGAGCCGCCGGCCCATCAGATGCTCGGGGTTCACGTCCTGGTGGCGCATCGTGCGGAAGTGCGTCGACCGCGGGTCGCCGGCCTGGATCGCGATCCGCTGCACGGCCTCGGGCGTGATCCCGGCCTCCTCGTCGGTGATGTACCACCAGATCGCATCCTCGACGTACGCCATGAGGTCCTCGGGCGAGACCTTCTCGGGCTCGGGCAGGAAGCCGCCCTCGGTCCAGAGGCGGTGGAGCTCCACCGCGTCGCGCTCGGACGCGGCACGGCCCGAGGCCAGCTCCAGCTCCAGCGCGTCCGGGCGGAGCTCCTTGAACAGGCCGAAGTCGAGGAAGGCGATTCGCCGGTCGGCCATCCGGATCATGTTCCCCGGGTGCGGGTCGCCGGAGAACTTCCGGTGCCGGTACATGGAGCCGAAGTAGAAGCGGTAGACGATCTCGCCGACCCGGTCCCGCTCCTCCTGGGTGGACGACGCGATCTGCTCGAAGCGCTCGCCCTCCACGTACTCGGTGACGATCACCCGCTCTCGGCAGAGATCGGTGACCACCGCAGGCACGTGGATGAACGGATGGCCGCGGTACAGGCGGGCCAGCGTGCGATGGTTCGATGCCTCCAGCTCGTAGTCGAGCTCGTCGGTGATCCGGGCGCGGATCTCCTCGCCGACCGCCTTCACGTCCATCTGAGGCGTGATCCGCTTCGCGAGCCGCAGCAGCATCCCCAGGTTCTGCATGTCCGCCCGGACCGCGTCGTTCACGCCGGGGTACTGGACCTTGACCGCGACGTCGCGGCCGTCGTGGAGCCGTCCGCGATACACCTGCCCGATCGAGGCGGCAGCGACGGGCGCGGGATCGAGCTCGGCGAACGCGCTGTCCGCGGGCTGGCCGAGATCCTCGGCCATCACCTTGCTCATCTGGTCGAACGAAACGGTTGGCGCGGAGTCGCGCAGGGTCGCCAGCTTCGCCTGGAACTCCTCGCGGTAGTCCTCCGGCACGAGTCCCAGGTCTAGGAACGAGAGCATCTGCCCGACCTTCATCGCGGCGCCCTTCATGCCGCCGAGCACGGTCACGATCTGCTCGGCGGTCTCGATCTGACGCCGCTCCAGCGCCCTGTCCGAGCGCTCCGGCGAGCGCACCACGTTCGCCGCCTTGGTGCCGGTCTGCTTGACGGCGACGCCCGCCGCCGTCCGCCCGATGCGGGCGAGACGCTGGACGCGACCCGTGGGGAGCTTCTCGTCGGGCACGAGCCCGATCTTGGCACGAAAGATGCCGGCTCAACAACGCCGGGGCTCGGCTTCGGGCTTCGCCCTCCGCCTCAGATAAGCCGGCTCAACAACGCCGGGGCTCGGCTTCGGGCTTCGCCCTCCGCCTCAGATAAGCCGGCTCAACAACGCCGGGGCTCGGCTTCGGGCTTCGCCCTCCGCCTCAGATACAGGTGTAGACTGCCCCCGTTCATAAGGCCGCGTGGTCAAGGGAAGTCCGGTGAGAAACCGGCGCGGTCCCGCCACTGTGACCGGCGACGAGGGGTCGCATTCAAAGCCACTGGGGAGGCCAAGCCCTCCGGGAAGGCGCGACAACCTGAAGGCCGGGAGCCAGGAGACCTGCCCGCGGCAGCCGTTTCAACCCCTCGAGGAAAGGGTGGCCAATGTTCCGAGTTCTACCCGTGGCGCTCGTCGCGCTGCTGGCCCTGGCAGGCGCGTCTGAGGCTGCGCCGAACAAGACCAAGCTCGTCGAGCTCCGCGTCGAAGGCGATGGAGAGACACTCGACGAGGGCACCTGGTACGCGACCGGCGCGGCGCAGGTGAAGGGCGCGCGCAGGCCCAACTGCCAGGCCCGTCCGCGCGCGACCCGCTTCCCCGGCGCCAGCGCGCTGACCGTGCTCGGCCGGGCGCAGCTCACCAACCCGGCGCTCGACCCCGTTCGCACACGCCCGACCGACTTCGGTCCGCAGATCTGTCAGATCGGAGGCCTGAAGAGCTTCGGCGTCTTCCCGAACCCGAACGCCGGCTTCCTCTATTACGTCAACTACGCGAGCGCAACGTCGAGCGCCGACGTCGCCAAGGTCAAGAACGGCGACAGGGTGCTCTGGCACTACGCCGCGTTTCCGAGCGACCCGCCTCAGCCGGGCGATCCACCTTCGGTCAACACCGGCTGCGCACTGCAGCTCCGCGGCGTTCCTGCGCACGACGAGGACGGCGAGTTCACCGTCCGCGTCAGCGCCCACGGGTTCGCCTGCCAGTCGACCAACTCCGGGGTGGCGATCACCGGCGCCGACATGTCGACCCCGACGGGCGCCGGCGGGCAGTACGACGTCAGCATCGGTGACGGCACGACCGAGCTCTACGCCGAGCGCGGACAGGACGTGCGCTCGAACCGGCTCGCGGTTTGCGTCGGCGAGGCCTCCGCGTGCCCGAGCGCTCACGGTCGCACGATCGTCGGCAGCGCGAAGGCTGACGGCCTTAGCGGCACTCCCGGCTTCGACGCGGTGCGCTCTGCGGGCGGCGGCGATCTGATCAACCTCCGCCAGGGCGGTCGCGATCGTGCGAACTGCGGCGGTGGCGACGACGTCGTGCGTCTGAAGCGGGGCGACGGCAACGATCGGGTGCGCGGCAACTGCGAGCGGATTCGCAGGAGCTGAGCGGTTGGGCCCGGGCCGCAACCGGTTGGCCATCGTGGCCGCGGCCGCGACGCTCGCCGGTTGCGGCCTCGGTCCCGGCCCCTCGTCCGAGGGCACGGCGACGCTGACCGTGACGCGCGACTACGGGCACACTCCGATGGTTGAGGCCACGGTCGAGGACCCGGACGAATCGGAGACCGTGCTGCGCATGCTCGATCGCGAGGCGGACATCGAGACACGGTACGGGGGAGGGTTCGTGCAGTCGATCGACGGCGTGGCCGGGGCCGTCGAGGGCGAGCGCCGGCTCGACTGGTTCTTCTACGTGAACGGGATCGAGTCGCCCGTGGGCTCCGCGGAACGCTCCATCTCCGGCGGCGATCGGGTTTGGTGGGACCACCACGACTGGACCGACGCGATGCGGGTGCCGGCCGTCGTGGGAGCGTGGCCGGAGCCGTTCCTGCAGTTCTCCGCCGACGAGGAGCGCCTACCGGTCCGGGTGGAGTGCGCCGGCGAGGGCGCGCCCTGCCGGACGGCGGCCGAGCGCCTCTCGGACGAGGGTGTGAGCGTCAGCCAGGCGCCGCACCAGGCCGAGGCAGGGGACGAGGCGCTGCGCGTGCTCGTGGGTCCCTGGAGCGCGATCCGGCGCGATCCGGCGGCCGCGCAGATCGACGACGGGCCGGCGGCCAGCGGCGTGTTCGCCCGGTTCGAAGGCAACCCCTCGCCGGAGCTTCTCGCTCTCGACGAGCGGACTGAGATCTCCTCGCGCCTCGGCCGGGGCGCCGGCCTGGTCGCCGCCGTACGCGACGGCGAGGCTCCACCGACCTGGGTCGTGAGCGGCGTCGACGCAGCCGGCGTCGCCGCGGCCGCGGATGCCCTCGATGCCGAGGTCCTCGAGGACCGCTACGCGGTGGTCGTCGCCGCCGGCAGCGACGAGACCCTGCCGGTGCCAGTTGCCGAATGAGCGACGTACGGCGCGAAAGCATCTTGGCCGCCCTGGCAAGGGAGATTGAATGACCTCGGCGCTCGCATACGCCCCTCGGCCGACGCCGCTTGGCCGAGCCGGCGCGGGTGCCGCCGCGCTCCACCTCTGGTCGTTCGCGGCGATTGCGTTCGTGGTCGCGAACCCGATCGTCCTCGCCGGATGCGCGGCGGCGGTGACGATCGCCGGGGTTGCCGCGGGGGCGCAACGAGCGCTGGCGTTGGCCGCGCGCTGGGGCGTCACGCTCGGGGTCGTGATCGTCGTGGTCAACGTGATCGCCTCGCAGCGCGGCGACACGATCCTGGTGCGCGGGCCCGACGTTCCGGTCCTGGGACCGATCGACATCAGTGCCGAGGCCCTCGCCGAGGGCGCCGTCCTTGCCTTGCGGATCGCGATCGTGGTCGCGGCGTTTGCCATCCACACCGCATGCGTGGACCCCGACCGGCTGCTCCGCCTCGCGCGGCCGATCGCGAAGCGCTCGTCGCTCACCGCGACGCTCATCGCGCGCCTCGCGCCGCTCGCGGCCGCCGACCACGCCCGGGTGCGCGAGGCCGTCGCCCTGCGAGGACCCGGCGCCGCGCCGGTGGGACGCGCGACCATGCTTCACCGCCTGGTCTCGGGCTCGCTGGATCGCGCCGTGGAGGTCGCCGCCACGCTGGAGCTGCGCGGCTACGCCGGCGACGCCCCCGCCCGGGCGGCCCCGCAGCCGCGGGCGCCCGGTGACCTCGCCTTCGCGCTCTCGGGCCTCCTTGCGCTGGGCGCCGTGGTCGGCGCGCGGATCGCGGGCGTCGCCGGCTACGAGTCGTATCCCCTCGTGACCATCGACGCGAGCGCGGCAACCGTTGGGCTCGCCCTGGCGCTTCCCGTCGCGGCATCGGTGCCGCTGGTCCTCGATCGCCTTCGCGCCCACCGGATCCCGGAGCTTCGCTATGTCTGATCGCGGCCCAGCGCTTGAGCTTGGCGGCTTCTCCTACCGCTATCCGGACGCCGCGGGTCCGGCGCTGCGGGAGATCGACCTGCGGGTCGAGGCGGGGGAGATGGTGCTGCTCTCCGGCCGCTCGGGCTCCGGGAAAATCGACCCTCCTCCGGGCGGCGTGCGGGCTTGATCCCGCACTTCTACGGCGGCGATGTCGCCGGCACGGCACGGATCTGCGAACTGGACCTGCGCGAGCACGGCCCGGCCGACCTCGGGCGCCTGGTCGGGATGGTTGCCCAGGAGCCCGAGACGCAGGTGGTCTCGGCCACCGTCCGAGCCGAGATCGACCTGCCGCTGGAGATCCGCGGCGAGCCGGCCGCCGCAAGAGCGCGCGCCGTGGAGGAGGTCTCGCTGGCGCTGGGCATCGAGCGGATCCTCGGGCGGCCGACGGCCTCTCTCTCAGGCGGGGAGCTGCAGCGCGTGGCGCTGGCCGCAGCCCTCGTCTCACGACCACGGTTGATCCTGCTGGACGAGCCCACCTCGCAGCTCGACCCGGTCGCGGGCGACGAGCTGATCGGCCTCCTGCGGCGGCTGAACGAGGAGTGGGGGGCGACCGTCCTGATCGCCGAGCACCGGCTGGAGCGGTGCCTGGCCGCGGCAGACCGGGTTGTCGCGTTCGCCGAGGGCCGGCTGCGCTTCGACGGGGAGCCCGGGGCGTTCCTCGAGTCGACGGTGGACTCCGATCCTGCACTCGCCACTCCGGCCGCAACCCTGTTCGCGGGCATCGGGGTTCGGCCGGTACCGGTGGGTGTCAAGGCCGCCAGGCGGCTCCTGCCGGAGCGGCCGCTGCCGACCGGGACACCCGCTCCCACCCGGGCCCTCGAGCCCGATGCCGCCCCTGCCCTCAGGGCTCGCCGCCTGTGGGTCGAGCTCGACGCCGGCGCCCAGGTGGAGCGGGCGCTGCGCGGGCTCTCCCTGGACATCCGCCGCGGCGAGCGGGTCGTGCTGATGGGCCGTAACGGCGCGGGCAAGACGACGCTGATGCGGGCGGCCGCCGGCGTCGTGCCGGCGACAGCAGGCTCGGTCGAGGCGCCTGGCGGCGTCGCGCTCGCTCCGCAGACTCCCTCGGAGATGATCGTCCGCGATCGGATCGCCGACGAGCTGCCCGGCGAGGACGGGAAGGCTGCGCTCGGTCTGGTCGGACTCGCGGGAGCCGGGGAGGCGGATCCCCGCGATCTCTCGGGAGGTGAGCGCCAGCGGCTCGTGATGGCGTTGGCGATGGCGGGCCGGGGCGACGGCGGAATGCCCGGCCTGGTCTGCCTCGACGAGCCGACGCGCGGGATGGACGCGGCGCGCAAGCACGCGCTGCGCGACTGGCTGGACGCGGTTGCCGCGGGCGGCTCAGCGGTGGTCGTGGCAACGCACGACGTGGAGTTCGCAGCGCGGTTCGCGGATCGTGTGGTGCTGCTCGGCGAGGGCGAGGTCCTGGCCGACGGCCCGCCAGCCGAAGTCTTGGCCGGCGGTTGGTACTTCGCGACGGAGGTGGCGCGAATCCTCGACGGCGCCGCGGTGACGCCGGAGGCGGGAATCGCCTTGCTGCGTCCGGCCGCCTGCCCCGCCGCGGACGCGAAGCGCGGCGGTCGGGGGAGGGATTCGTGAGCTGGCAGGTCGCGTCATTCGCCGGGCTCGCGGTCGTTCTCGTCGTCGGATTCGCCTGGTACGAGCGGACGCGCCCCAGCGCCAGGGTCGTGGCGCTGGTCGCGGCCCTTGCCGCGCTCGCGGTGGCTGGGCGTCTTCTTCTCGCGCCGGTGCCGAACGTCGTCGGCACCACCGACGTGGCGCTCCTCACCGGCTACGCGCTGGGCGGCGCGCCCGGGTTTGCGGTGGGCGCCCTGGCCGCTCCGATCTCGAACATGTGGCTCGGCCAGGGGCCATGGACGGTGTGGCAGATGGGCGGGTGGGGTCTGGCCGGCCTCGCCGGCGCCGGCCTGGCGTTCGCATTCGGCCGGCACCTCGGGCGCCTCGGTCTCGCCTGCGCGTGCGCGGCGATGGCGCTCGTCTACGGGGCGCTGCTGGATCTCTCCGTGATGGTCACCTACGGCGGCGAGCAGTCGCTGGACCGCTATCTGGCGCTCTCGGCGCGGGGCGTCCCGTTCAACGTCGCCCACGCCCTGGGCAACTTCGCGATCGCGCTTCGCAGCGGGGCCCGCGCTGGTGGCGATGATCGAGCGGTACCGCTCGCGACTGGAGTTCCGCTGGCATCCCGCCGGCGCCCTTCCGCTGGCGCTTGCGGCGCTGCTGCTCGCCGGAGGCGGCTCGCCGCTGGACGACGCCCGGGCTGCGGGCGCCGGCGCGGCCCGCGCCTGGCTCGAACGGGCCCGCGATGACTCCGGCGGCTACGCCGCCACGCCGGGTTCGAGGGCGAATCCGCAGATGACCGGCTGGGCCATGTTGGGCCTCGAGGCGGCCGGGCGAAACCCGCTCGACGTCGGCCCGCGGGGCCAGACGCCCGTTGACTACCTCGAGGACCAGGCCGGACGCATTCGCTCGCCGAACGAGCTCGAGCTGGCGATCCTGGCGGTCGAGGCCGCGGGGCTCGACGCGAGCCGGTTCGCCGGCCGCAACCTTGTCGCGGAGCTCCGCAACCGACAATCGAGCGACGGGTCGTGGCAGGGGCAGGTGAACCTGACCGCGTACGGCGTGCTCGCGATGCGGGCTGCCGGGAGCTCCAGTGGCGTCGCCCGGGCGGCGGGGTGGCTGCGCAGGGCGCAGCGAGAGGACGGCGGCTGGGGCTTCGGCCCGTCACAGCCGTCTGATCCCGACTCGACCGGAGCGGCCATGCAGGGCATCGCGGCCGCGGGCTCGCGCAGACTCGAGGCCGGAATCGCCTATCTGCGCCGGACGCAGCGCCGCGAGGGCGGCTGGGGCCTGAACGAGACCGGCGTGACGAACTCGCAGTCCACGGCGTGGGCCGTGCAGGGCCTGGTCGCCGCGCGGGTGGATCCGGCGCGCGTCAAGCGCCGCGGGCGCTCGGGGCTCGACTACCTCGCGGCTCGCCAGCGAGGAGACGGCTCTTACGCCTACAGCTCCTCGAGCTCCCAGACCCCGGTGTGGGTCACGTCGCAGGCGATGCTGGCCGCGAGCCGCGAGGCGCTGCCGGTCGAGCCCGTGCCGCGCGGGCGGGGAGGAGCCCCCTCGCCCGACGTGGAGAAGGGGGCTGAGCCGCCGGCGTCGACCGCTCCTGGGCGATCGTCGGAGGATGATTCGAAGGCGGGCGCATCCGATCAGGGCGGCCGTGATCGGAAGGCCGAGGGGGAGGGCAATAACCGGGGCGCGGCGCGTGATGACGGCGGTCCGAAAACGCCGGCTGAGCCTGCCGCCGAGGTCTTGGCCGAACAGGCCGCGGCGGAGGAGTCGGAGGAGCCGGCCGGCGACTCGACCGGCGTGGCCGTTGCGGTCGGCCTGGGCGGCCTCGCGCTCGCCCTGGCCGCGGGCTGGTTCTGGTACCGCCGCGCCCTCGCGTAGCTCAAACGCCGGGTACCGTTAGCCGTCGTGGACGTTGACGAGGCGATTAGGGGCCGGCGCACGCACAAGGCGTACAAGCCCGAGGCCGTGCCGCGCGAGGTTCTCGACGAGTTGTTCGAGTTGGCCCGCTGGGCGCCGAACCACAACCTGACGATTCCCTGGCGCTTCCGGGTGATCGGGCCGGGCACGCTGGAGCGGCTCAAGGCAGCCGCCGGCCCCGAGGCCGCCGCGAAGCTCGACCGGGCGCCGACGCTGGTCGTCTGCTCATGCGCGCTCACCGACGACGAGGTCCAGAACGAGGAGGACCTGCACGCCGCAGGGGTCGCAGCCTTCATCGTGCTCCTCGGCGCCCACGCCCGCGGCCTGGCCGGTTACTGGCGCACGCCGGCGATCCTTCGCGACCGCGCCGGGCTGGAGGCAGTGGGGGTGCCCGCGAACGAGCGCTTCGTCGGCCTCATTCACCTCGGCTACGCCGTCCAGGAGAAGCCCGCGCCCAAGCGCCCACCGGCGGACGCCGTCGTCACCTACCTGGAGTAGACGGCGGCGGCTGACCGATGCTCTCCCGCACCGACGCCCTGGACGCCCTGACGGAGGAGGAGTTCGACGTCGTGGTCGTCGGCGGGGGCGTGACCGGCGCCGGCGTTGCCCTCGACGCTGCATCACGCGGATACAACGTGGCAGTGGTCGAGCGCGCGGACTGGGCGGCTGGGACCTCGAGCCGCTCGTCGAAGATGGTCCACGGGGGGCTCCGCTACCTGCAGAACTTCGACCTGGGGTTGGTGCGCGAGGCGCTCCTCGAGCGCCAGCTGCTGGTGGAGCTCGCGCCGCACCTCGTCTACCCGACGCCGTTCCTGGTCCCGGCGATGGGGGAGGACCGGAAGAACCGGCGGATCGGGATCGGCCTCAACATGTACGACGTGATGGCGACGACCCGCGTGGGGTCCGGCCGGCGGGAGCGCAAGCGCGAGACCGCGCTGCGGGGCGAGGGCTCGGAGGCCGCGCCGCCGGTCGAGGCGTGGTCACCGGATCGTCACCGCACGATCCCCGGCGACGAGGCCACCGCGCTGATCCCGGCCCTCGGCCCCCGCGACCCACGGGAGGCGTATCTGTTCTACGACTGCCAGACCGACGACGCGCGGCTCGTCCTGACGATCCTGGGCGAGGCCGAGCGGTTCGGAGCGGTGCCGCTGAACGGCGCCGAGGTCGTGGATCTTGTCGAAGCGGACGGACGCGCCGCGGGGGTCGAGTGCGTCGACTCCGGGTCGGGCGAGCGCTTCGCAGTACGCGCCGCGAACGTGGTCAACGCGACCGGCGTCTGGGCGGACCGGATTCGCCCGGACGAGATCCGGGACGAGGAGGAGATCCCGAGCATCTCGCCGAGCCGCGGCACCCACGTGACCGTGTCGTTCGACGATCTGAACATCGGCGATGCCGCCTGCATCGTCCCCGCGGGCGCGGACCGCACGATCTTCGCCCTGCCCTGGTACGGGCGCACGCTCATCGGCACGACCGACCGCGACTACGACGGCGACATCGATCACGTGGAGCCGTCCGCGGACGACGTCGATTACCTGCTCGACGCGGTCAACGGCTACTTCGGCACCGCGCTCGACCGCTCGAAGATCACCGGTGCCTATGCGGGAGTCCGCCCCCTGATCGCCAGCGGCGATCCGCACAAGTCGGTCGATATCTCGCGCAAGGCCGAGCTGTACGAGACGTCCTCCGGCCTGATCACGATCACCGGCGGAAAGCTCACCACCTGGCGCCGGATGGCCAAGCAGGTCGTCGACCGGATGGTCGACCGCGAGGGGCGCGAGGCGCCGTGCCGCACCGGTGACCTGCCGCTCGGGATGCCGGCCTCGGACGAGGACCTCACGCCGCCCGAGGGCCTGAACGGGGCGTTGCCCGATGGTCACCGGGAGCTCCTCGCGTTTCGGTACGGGCACTTCTCTCGTCATGTCCTGAGGCTGGCGGCGGAGCGCCCGGAGCTGGCGCGGCCGATCGTGGAGGGCCGGCCCGATCTGCTTGCCGAGGCCGTCGTTGCGGCGCGCTTCGAGCAGGCGCGGTCGGTCGCGGACGTCCTCCTGCGCCGGACCCGGCTGGGCGTCCTTGCCGCACCGCGGCTCCGCACGCCCGGCGACGTCCAGCCGGTCGCCGAGGCGCTCGGAGGCGAGTTCGGCTGGGACCGCGAGAGGGTTGCCGCCGAGGCCGAGCGGTGGGTGGGCGACGCTGCCGCGGAGGGGATCGATCCGGCCTCCTTATGACCGCTGCCTGCCCTAACCTCGGTGGACGGATCGAACTACTCACCGGAGGACGACTTGAGGATCTTCATCGACACCGGATCAGTCGCAGAGGTTGAGGAGATCGCCCAATGGGGCGTTCTCGCCGGCGCCACCACCAACCCCTCGCTGCTCGCGAAGGAGGAGGGCGATCCGGGCGACATCATCAAGCGGATCTGCGACCTCGCCGGCGGCCCGACTTCGGCCGAGGTCGTGTCCGAAGACCCCGACGGCATGGTCGCCGAGGGCCGCGCGCTGGCCGAGTTGCACGAGCACGTCGTCGTCAAGGTCCCGTTCTGCAAGGAGGGCCTCGAGGCCACGCACGCGCTCACCACCGACGGCATCCCGGTCAACATGACCCTCGTCTTCTCGCCGAACCAGGCGCTGCTGGCGGCGAGCGCCGGCGCCACCTACGTCTCATGCTTCATGGGCAGGCTCGACGACATCTCGATCGATTCGGGCGGCGTCGTCGTCGGAGATCGTGGAGTGCTTCCGCGCCGGCGGCGTCACCTCGCAGATCATCGCGGCGTCGCTCCGCCATCCCGAGCACGTGATCACCGCCGCCCAACTCGGGTGCGAGATCGCGACCACCCCGGCCAAGGTCCTGCGGCAGATGCTCGACCACCCGCTGACCACGGCCGGCGCCGAGAAGTTCAAGGCCGACTGGGAGACGCGGCCCGAGTTCGGCGAATGGCTTCGGGGCCTCGTCGAGGCGCGCGAAGCGGTGCGCTGATCCCAGATAAGCCGGCTCAACAACGCCGGGGCTCGGCTTCGTCCTTCGGACTCCGCCTCACAGTGAAGCCGGCTCAACAACGCCGGGGCTCGGCTTCGTCCTTCGGACTCCGCCTCACAGTGGATATAACTCTGCGCTCGCATGAGCGCGTCCGAACTGTCCGAACTCCATCTCGCCGAGCTGCACCAGCGTGCGGCGGACGCCGGCATCGAGGGCTACCGGCTGCTTCGCCGCGAGGAGCTGGTCGAGCGCCTCGAGGGCGGTGGCGGCGGCGATGAAGGCGAGGCCGCGCCCCGCTCGCGCCGCCGTCGTGGCCGTCGCGGAGGGCGTGGCCGCGGTGGCCGGGAGCGCGAGCGGCTGCAGGCCGCGGGCGGGCGCGAGGAGCGCCCGCGTCGCGACCGCCCCGCGCGCGACGCGGCCGAGCAGGACGAGCCCGAGGAGACCGAGGAGGTCACGGGGATCCTGGAGCTCACCCGCCAGCGCCACGGGTTCCTCCGGCTGGGCGGCCTGAGCACGCGGGCCGACGACGTTTACGTTTCGGCCTCGCAGGTCCGGCGCTGCGAGCTCCGGCCGGGCGACGAGGTCTCCGGCCCGGCGCGGAACGCCCGTCGGGGCGAGCGCCATCGCGCGTTGGTGCATGTCGACAAGGTGAACGGTGGCGAGCCTCAGGAGGAGGGCCGGGTCGACTTCGACGGGCTGACGCCTCAGCCACCCACCCGCCGGATCCCGGTTGCCGACGACGCCGGGCTGCTGGTCCGCGCGGTGGATCTGCTCGCACCCCTTGCCTTCGGCCAGCGCGTGCTGATCCGCGCGACGCCGCACTCGGGCCGGACGACGCTCCTGCGCGAGCTCGGCCAGGCCGTAGTCGCGGGCGGCGAGGCGAGGCTGATGGTCCTGCTGATCGACGAGCGGCCGGAGGAGGCACCCGCGTGGGAGCGGGCGCTGCCGGACGCCGAGTTGGCGCTCGCTCCGGCGGACCTCGCGCCCGCGGAGCAGGTGAAGATCGCCGAGCTCGCCCTGGAGCGTGGCCGCCGAGTCGCAGAGGCCGGCGGCGACGCCGTCCTCGTCTGCGACTCGCTCTCGCGCCTGGCCGTCGCGGCCGACGGAGTCGCCGAGGTGAAGCGGCTGTTCGGCTCCGGCCGCGATCTCGCCGAGGACGACGCCGGATCGCTGACCGTGATCGCGACGGCGCTCGACGAGGGTGACGACGAGGGCTCGGCCGACCGCGCCGTTGCGACCACCGAGTCGTCGCTGGTGACCCTGGACGCCTCGCTCGCCGAGGAGGGAATCGAGCCGGCGCTCCGGTTCGCCGAGTGCCGGGTCATCCGCGAGGAGGAGCTCCGCTCCGAGGACGAGATGGATGAGATCCGCCGCCTGCGCTCAGAGCTCGCCGAACTGACGCCGCCCGAGGCCGCCGCGCTGGTCCGCGAACGACTCGGCTAGGGACGAAGTCCCGGCAAGAACGCTTACGACCTGCCGGGTCAGGTAACGAACCCTCGCCCGACAGCGGCGGACGCGAGCGGAGCAGCTGTCGGAGTTGTTGCTGGCCTATCTCCGATAGGCCAGCTGGGCCCAGCTGGGCTCGCGACTGAGCTCGATCGGCTCGGAGTCGCGCTCGGGCTGGACGTAGCCGAAGCTGTGGGTCTCGTCGTCGAAGACGACGTCGAGCTCGCCCTCCTTGACCCGCTGGTCGAGCCAGGCGCCCCGGAACACGAGCCTGCGAAGCCAGTGGACGAGGCTCTTGTTGGCTGGGCCGACGAGCTCGGTCCAATGCTCGTTGATGTGCTCGCCGAGGGTGGAGGTCGGCTCGCGGATCTCGCCGTTCACCGCGAGCTCGAGCAGGTCATGGAGCTCGTCACCGGCCAGCCCGTGTTCGACGAAGTCGAGCTTCACAGCGGCCTGCTCGACGCGCTGCGCGAAATCCTGCTCGTTGAAGGAGAAGCGGAGCTCGCCGTACTCGAGGACGTAGTCCGAACCTGATTCGTAATTACCCCGGCGGGTGGCCTTCTCCACTTTCTTCCTTTAGCTCCGAATCCCCGGCGGCCGGGCGGCCGCCCTTTCAAGCGAGCGAGGGCATCTTTTCCAAATTCGTCCCCCCGCGCCAGTCGCCCGTTGCCATTGAACGAGGGTTTGCACCAGCGACGTCGAATAGGGCTCGGTTTCGGTGTCGCCCGGGGCGGCCGACCGCGGGTCGGGGTTGTTCTCCGGCTGTCCGACCCCACGAAAGGCCCGCCAGATGCTTCCAAAAATCGAGTCGCTCGGAGTCGTGGTGGTGTGCGAGGACGATCCACCGACGCTGGAGCTGCTCTGCGACCACCTGCGAGCCGACCGCTTCGAGGCCGTCGCCGCGCCCAACGCGGCCGACGCGCTTCGCCATTGCCAGTACCGAAGCCCCGACATGCTCCTGCTCGACATCGGCCTGCCGGACGCATCGGGCCTGGACGTGCTGCGCGAGATCCGAGGCGCCGAGCGAACCACCGGCCGCTACGACGCGGGCCTGGCGGTGGTCATCCTGACCGGCCGCTCGGGCGAGGTGGACCGTGTGCGCGGGCTCGACGAGGGGGCCGACGACTACGTGGTCAAGCCGTTCCACTACGCGGAGCTCTCCGCCCGCCTGCGCTCGGTCCTCCGGCGCCGCTCCGAGCATCGGCAGGGCTCGATCCGGGTGGGCGATCTCATGATCGACTCGTCGCGCCGCGAGGTCCGGGTCGACGGCGAACCCGTCACGCTCGCGAACAAGGAGTACGAGCTGCTGCTGACACTGGCGTCCGAGCCGCGACGGGTGTTCACCAAGTCGGAGCTGCTGCGCGACGTCTGGAACTTCCAGACGATGGGGCGGACCCGGACCCTCGACTCGCACGCCAGCCGCCTCCGCCGCAAGCTCGATCCCGACGGCGGCCGGTTCGTCGTGAACGTCTGGGGAGTGGGCTACCGGCTGCTGCCGTCATGAACGGCGATCCGCTTCACGGTCCTGGGTGGGATCGCAGGGGTCACCTGGCCGGTTGCCCTGACGATGGCGGTGGTCGCCGTCCGCGACCGCGTCCGCGGCGCGCGCCGCCGGCGGACGTTGAACGAGCGCGTCCACGAGCTTCGCCGCCCCCTGCAGGCCATGGTGCTCGCGGCCAAGCCGAGCTCCGCGACCCGGCCCGAGCCACTCGAGCTCGCGCTCGCCGCGCTGAGGGACCTGGACCGCGAGGTCAACGGCCAGCGCTTCGAGTTGCGCCGGCGCCCGGTCGAGGGACGGATGCTCGCCATCGCGGCAGCGGAGCGCTGGCGCGCGCGCGTCGCGGTCGCGGGCCGGCGGATCAGCGTCCGCTGGCGCTGCGGCGAGGAGCTCGCCGACGTCGACCCGGTCCGCGTGGCGCAGGCGCTCGACAACCTGATCGCCAACGCGCTCGAGCACGGTGGGGGCCCGATCACGATCGAGGGCGCGCGACGCGGGCGCCGCCTCGAGCTGGCGGTCCGCGATCACGGTCCCCGACCCGCCGCCCGCGTGCGCGAGCACGCCGGACCCCGCCGTGGCCACGGCCTACGCCTGACCCGGTCACTGGCGCGCGGCAACGGCGGTCGCCTGCGGGTCCGCACGCTCGGGCATGGCACGGTCGCCGCGCTGGAATTGCCTCTCGTGCCGGGACACGAGCCCAGGATCGCGCCGGTCCACCAGCGCCGGTGAGCCCTCGCGCACGCGCCGTGCTCTTCGCCGCCGGGGCGCTCGCCTGCGCCGGGATGTCCGCGGCGTTGGCGGGGAGTGCCGCGCCGGGCGAGAGCGACTTCGGGGGGCTGCGGCCGGTGGTCGTGGCGACGGCGACGCTCGAGCGCCGCGCCGTACTCGATCGCTCGGTCGTCGAGCGCGATCTGGACGAGCGGCGTGTCCCATCGGCCTTCGCGCCACCTGATGCCCTCGGGGTGCCCGCCGAGGCGCTGGGTCGCCGGCCCGGGGTCACGCTGCCCGCGGGGTCCTACGTCACCGCGTCCAGCCTGGCGGCCGCCGGCGGGGCGGAGCGCGGGCCCGCCGGTCCCCCGCGTGGCACGACCCCGGTCGAAATCGCGGTCACGGGCGCCGGCGCGCTGGAGGCCAGTCGCGCTGCGCCGGGAGCCGCGGTCGACGTGGTGGTCAGCGGCGACCCCGGCCCCGGGCCGGCGGTCGGCCGCACCTATGTGGCTGCGGAGCGGGTGCCACTGCTCGAACTCCGGAAGGCACCTGCCGAGACCGGGCTGGGAGCCGACCGCTGGGTCGCGACGCTGGCGCTGAGCCGCCCACAGGCCCTGCGGCTGATCCGCGCGGAGGGGATCGCAGGCTCGATCCGGCTGCTCGCGCGGTGAGCTGTCGCGGCGGGCAGGACCACCCCGCGGCCTCAACCGCTGTCGTCCACCGCGAACCACGCCTCACGCAGGTCGACGCGACACCCGCGGAACGGCACCCCCTCGGCCTCGAGCAGACGGCGCTGGCGCTCGCCCACCGCGAGCGATCCGTCCGAGCGGACCACGCGGTGCCAGGGCAAGCCCGGGTCGTCATTCGATGCCATCACCGCGCCCGCCCGCCGGGGCGCCTCCGGGCAGAGGTCGCCGTAGGTCGCGACGAACCCGGGCGGGATCGAGCGGACCCGTCGCAGGATCTCCGCCTCGAGGTCGTGCCCGCCGGCCACGTCAGATCTCGAGGCGCGAATCCTCGAGGTCGAGCTCGCGCTCGATCCGGCGCATGACCTCGTCGTTGATCTTGCCCGAATCGCGCAGGGCCTGCAGGGTCAGGCGCTGCGCGTCGATCACCTCGCGGATCAGTCGTTGATATGCCTCGGAGCGCTCCTCGTAGCCGTCCGAGTCCGCCTCGTCGTCGAATCGCGATGCGAACCGCCGTTGCCGGTACTCGTACGAGCGGCGGACGCGCTCGACCGTGTCCTCGCGCACCCACTCCTCGGTCACAAGCTCGTCGAGGCGTTCGAGAGCGGTCTTGACGGCGAGGAGCCGTGCCTTGGATTCCTCCCGGTCCAGCTGCTCGTCGGCGTCGTCCACGTCGAGGAAGTGGATCAGCGGAGGGAGGGTCAGGCCCTGGAGGATCAGGGTGGCCAGGATCACCGAGAAGGAGAGGAAGATGATCTCGTCGCGCTCGGGGAAGGGCCCTCCGGCGTCGATCGCCAGCGGCACCGCCAGCGCGGCTGCGAGCGAGACGGCGCCCCGCATGCCGGTCCAGGCCACGAGGAGCGTGTGCTGCCAGGGTGGCGGCGGGCCGGCCTCGCGGAACCTGCGCAAGAGCCGGGGTGCGTAGGTCAGCGGGAAGACCCAGGCGATGCGCACCGCCATCACGGTGGCCGCGACCAGCGCCCCATCCGCGATCAGCTCGCCCGCGCCGTTCTCGTCGAGCGCATCGAGAACGGTGGGGAGCTGTAGCCCGATCAGCACGAACAGCGCCGAGTTCAGGACGAAGGTGAGGATCTCCCAGACGGCGATTCCCTGGATCCGAGTGGTCGGAGTGGTCAGCTGCGACGTCAGCCGGCCCATGTAGATGCCGACGGTTACCGCCGCGAGGACGCCCGAGACCCCCAGCTCCTCCGCCGGAAGGTAGGCGAAGTAGGAGGTGAACAAGGCGAGCGTGATCTCGACCGGGGGGTTGTCCAGCCGTCGCCGGACCGCCGCCACGACAGCACCGACGGCGACGCCCACGGCGACTCCCCCGAGCGCGTTCACCACGAACTCGCCGCCCGCCTCGGCCAAGCTGAAACTGCCCGTCACGACCGCGGCGACGGCGAACTTGTAGGCGACCAGGGCAGTGGCGTCGTTGATCAGACTCTCGCCCTCCACGATCGTCACGATCCGGCCCGGCACCCCGAGGCGGCGGGCGATCGAGGTCGCTGCCACTGGATCAGTGGGGGAGACGATCGCGCCGAGCACGAACGCCGGCGCCCAATCCCAGCCGAGCGCGTGGTGCGCCAGGAGCGCGACGACCACCATCGTCGCCAGCACCAGGCCGACCGCGAGCAGCGAGATCGGTCCGACGTTTCGCCGCAGCTCCCGGAGTGGAGTGAAGAACGCGGCGGCGTACAGGATCGGGGGCAGCAGGATCACCAGGACCAGGTCCGGCTCGAGCTCGACCGTGGGGATGTCCGGGATCGCTCCCAGCCCCAGGCCACCGATCACGAGCAGGATCGGATACGGCACACGGAGGAACTGCGCCGCGATCAGCAACGCGACGACCGACGCGAGGACGATCGTGAGTGCCAGCTCGAGGTCCACTCAGGCCTCCAGCGCGGCCCGGAACGCGGCGACGGAATCGGCCCCGCGTACCGCGAACACCACGCGTTCCAGGCCGGGGTTCCCGTCGAGGTGCCGCCGGACCTCCTCGATCTCGATCGCAGCCGCCTCCGCCGGCGGGAAACCGCCCACGCCCGTGCCGAACGCGACCATCGCCAGCGAGCGGCAGCCGAGCTCGTCGGCGACCTTCAGCGTGGCGGCCGTGGCCGAGCGGATGATCTCGGCCGACGTGGGACCGCCCAGCTTCATCGTCGCGGCGTGGATCACCCACCCGCTCGGGAGGTCACCGGCGGCGGTGGCGACCGCGCTGCCGAGCTCGATCGGAGCCAGGGTGTCGGACTCGTCCTGGATCGAGCGTCCGCCGGCTCGCACGATCGCCCCAGCGACCCCGCCGCCGTGGGCGAGATCGGTGTTCGCGGCGTTCGCGATGGCGTCGACCTCGAGCCGAGTGATGTCCGCCTCGATGACCTCGATCGCCGCCACCCGACGAATCTAGATGACGGGGTTCGACGCTTCCTCGCCGGCGAGCACCGCCACCACATTGCCCGCCGCGAGCGTCGCCATGCCGTCGCGGGCCACCTGGGTCGCCGAGCCGATGTGCGGCAGGAGTACGCAGCGCGGCGCCGCGAGCAGGTCCGGAGGAACCTCCGGCTCGTGCTCGTAGACGTCGAGCCCGGACGCGCCGATCTCATCGGCCGCCAGCGCCGCCGCGAGCGCGGAAGAGTCGACCAGGGAGCCGCGCGAGGTGTTGACCAGGACAGCGTGCGGTTGCATCGTCCGCAGCTCGGCCGCGCCGATGAGGTGGTGCGTCTCGGGGCTCGCCGGCGCGTGCAGGCTGATGGCGTCCGAGCGCTCGAGAAGCTGCTCGAACGTGACCCGCTCCGCGGCGAGGTCCCGCTCCGCCTCCGGCTTCGGCGATCGGGCGCTGTAAAGCAGCTCGCCCGCGAGGGGGCGCACGAGCTCCGCGTAGCGCGATCCGATGCGGCCGAGGCCGACCACGCCGATGGTCGCTCCGCTGAGTTCGAGACCGAGAAACGCGCCGGGGTCCCAACCCGACCAGCGGCCCGAACGAAGGTCGGCCTCGGCCTCGCTGGCCCGCCGCGCCGCCGCCATCGTCAGCGCCAAGGCCAGCTCGGCGGTCGCGTTCGTCAAGACATCCGGGGTGTTGGTCACCACGACGTCACGCTCGCGACAGGCGTCGAGGTCGATGTTGTCGTAGCCGACCGCGAAGTTCGCCACCACCCGCAGCTCCGCCCCCGCGGCATCGAGCAGGGGCGGTCCCACCGGCACGCTGGGGTCGGCCACGATCGCGCTGCACCCCGGCGCGAGCTCCCTGAGCTCCTCGGCCGTGGCTTCCAGCCCGCCCTCGCGCACCTCGTGGCCGGCCTCGGCCAGCAGGGCGAGCCCGGCGGGCATGAGGTGGCGGCAAACGAGGACGACTTGCTGCTCGGGCACGTGGGGAAGCTACCGCGTGACTGAGGAGTAACCCATGTGTTACAGTTGAGGTGTAACCAACGGGTTTCTCAAGAAGGAGGTTCCCCAGCATGCAGGACAGGATCGAGCGGGAGGTCGTGATCGACGCCCCGGTGGAGCGGGTCTGGGAGCTGATCACCCGCGCGGAGCACCTCGGCGCCTGGTTCGGCGACGCGGGCGCGGACGTCGACCTCCGCGTCGGGGGAGCGCTGGAGCTGCGCTGGGAAGAGAGCGCGGCGTCCCGTGGCCGTATCGAGCGGCTCGAGGAGCCGAACGCGTTCTCGTTCCGCTGGGCGCCCTTCCAGGACCCGGGCGGAACCGACCCAGTCGACGGGAACTCGACCCTCGTCGAGTTCACCCTCGTCGCCGAGGGCGACCGCACCCGGCTCAGCGTCGTCGAGAGCGGGTTCGCAGCCCTCGACACCACAGCCGAGAAGCGTCGCAAGAACTTCGAGTGGAACACCGAGGGCTGGCGGCTCGAGCTCGGCGAGTTGGCGGCGTACGCAACCGAGGTCGCCGCGTGAGCGATCCGCGGACCCAGGTTTTCGCGGCCCTGGCCGACCCGACCCGCTGGCGCCTGCTGGAGACGCTGGCGGGGCGCGGCCGGGGGACTGCGACCACCCTCGCCGCGGAGATGCCCGTCAGCCGTCCGGCCGTGATCAAGCACCTGGCGGTGCTCGGGCGCGCGGGCTTGGTCGAGCGGCGGCGGGTCGGACGCGAGGTCATCTTCGTGATCCGCACCGAGCCGCTGCAGGAGACGGCCGGCTGGATGGCCGCGCTCGCATCGGACTGGGACACGAGGCTGGCCGCGTTGAAGCGGCTGGCGGAACAACGAGAGGAGAACCCGAATGCAGCGTGAGAGCACGAACGAAATGAGCCTGCCCCCGATCGTCCCGCCGCAGGAGTGGCAGACGGCGCGGGAGGAGCTGCTGGTCAAGGAGAAGGAGCTGACGCACGCCCGCGATGCGCTCGCCGCGGAGCGCCGGCGGATGCCGAGGATGCTCGTCGAGAAGGACTACGCGTTCGAGGGCCCGAACGGCCAAGCGACGCTCGCGGACCTCTTCGAGGGCCGCCGGCAGCTGATCATCTACCGCTTCTTCTACGAGCCCGGGGTGAACGGCTGGCCGGAGTCGGGGTGCCCGGGCTGCTCCTGGGTCGCCGATCAGGTCACCCATCCCGCGCATCTGAACGCGCGCGACACCACGTTCGCGTTCGTGTCGCGCGCGCCGCAGCCCGAGATCGAGCGCTGGAAGGCGCGGATGGGCTGGGAGGTCTTCCCCTGGTACACCCTGACCGACGACTTCGACGCCGACTTCGACGTCGGCGAGTGGCACGGCACGAACGCGTTCTTCCGCGACGACGAGGGCCGGATCTTCCGAACGTACTTCGTCGACGCCCGCGGCGACGAGGCGCTCGGCGGCCTCTGGGCCTACCTCGACATCACCGCGCTCGGGCGCCAGGAGGACTGGCAGGACACGCCCGAGGGCTACCCGCAGACCTCGGCGGACGGCGAGTGGGTCAGGCGCCACGACGAGTACGAGGGCCCGGCCGCGGCGAAGGCAGCCGAGGAGATGGCCGACCAGGTCGAGCGTTACCGCGCCACACGGCGCGAATCGACGGGCTCGGGCTCGTGATCGCCCACGTCGGAGGCGTCCCGCTGGAGGAGGTGATGCCCGCGGTGGGCGGCGCCGGTGCCGGGCTGATCCTCCTGCGCGCCTGGCTGAGGGCGCACCTGGGGCGCCGCTGAGGCCGGGACCCTCGTCGCTATCGTCAGGCCGATGTCCCGCCGAGCGTGGATCCTGTTCGCCTCCGTTTCGCTCATCTGGGGCGTCCCGTATCTCTTCATCAAGGTCGCGCTCGACGACGGAGCCTCGCCGATGCTGGTCGCGTGGGGCCGGGTGGCGATCGGCGCCGCCCTGTTGCTGCCGATCGCCTGGAAGCTCGGCTACCTGGACGGGCTGCGTTCGAAGGCGAAGCCGCTCGTGGCTTTCTCGATCGCCGAGTGCGGCCTTCCCTGGTGGCTGATCCCGCTCGGCGAGCAGCACGTGTCGTCGTCTCTCGCAGCGATCCTCATCGCCTCGCTGCCGCTCGTCACCGCCCTGCTCGCGTTCCGCGTAGACCAAACCGAACGCGTCCGGGGCCTGCGGCTCGTCGGACTCTTCGTCGGCCTCGGCGGCGTCGTCTTGTTGCTGGGCGTCGACGTCGGCGGTCGCGGCAGCGAGATCCTCGGGGCCCTCGCGATCCTCGGCGCGACGCTCTGCTACGCAGCCGGCCTGTTCATCGTCAAGCGCCACTTCTCCGACGTGAATCCGATCGGCGCCGTGGCGGTCGCGCTGGCGATCAGCACCGTGATGCTGGCGCCGGCCGGCATCGGCTCGATCCCGGGCGCCGAGGTCAGCGGCGGTGCGGTCGCCTCGATCGTGGTGCTGGGCGCCGTCTGCTCGGCGCTCGCTCTGATCCTGTTCTTCAATCTGATCGCCGACGTGGGGGCGACCCGCGCGAGCGTCATCACCTACGTCAACCCGGCGATCGCGGTGCTGCTCGGAGTGGCTCTCCTCGACGAGAGCCTGGGTCCGGCGGCCGTCGCCGGGATGCTCCTGATCCTCGCCGGCTCCTGGCTCTCGACCGGCGGGCGCCTGCCGCCGGGTCTTGCCGCGGTTGGCATGGTGCTGCCGAGGCGGCGGCGTCGTGAGGCGCCCGCGCGCCTGGCGGTTGAGGAGAGCTAGCCGGGGAGAGTCCGCGGCCGCTGCGCCCTCTCCCGGGTGTGGACGCGCTCGAGCGGAACACGCACGCGCTCGCCGAGCGGCTGCGGGGCCAGCTCGCCGAGGAGCGGCGGGCCGACGCCTCCGCGGGCCGGCTCGGCGGTGACCTGGGGGAGTCGGTGGCGGCGCTGGTCGAGCGCGAGGCCGCCGTGCTCGACCCGGACCGGCGAGCCGCGTTGGCTGAGCTCGTGGTGCGCGAGACCATCGGCCTGGGGCCGCTCGAGGAGCTCCTGGCCGACCCTGCGGTCGAGGAGGTGATGGTGAACGGGGCGTGCGAGGTCTACGTCGAGCGAGCCGGGCGAATCGAACGGGCCGATGTGGAGTTCGCGGGCGAGCAACAGGTGCGCGACACGATCGAGCGGATCCTCGCGCCGACGGGCAGACGCGTCGACGAGCTCTGCCCGATGGCCGACGCTCGCCTCGCCGACGGTTCGCGCGTGAACGTCGTCGTCCCGCCCCTCGCAGTCGACGGGGCGGCGATCTCGATTCGGCGGTTCGGCGCCGAGCGGCCCGGGCCCGCCGAGCTGGTCGAGGCCGGGTCGGTAGCGCCCGCCGCCTCGGAGATCCTGGAGCACGCCGTTCGGGGTCGCCGGACGCTGCTCGTCACCGGCGGCACGGGCTCGGGGAAGACGACGCTGTTGAACGCGCTGTCGGCTTGGATCGACCCGGCCGATCGGGTGATCACGATCGAGGACGCCGCCGAGCTTCGTCTGCGACAGCCGCACGTGGTCCGGCTCGAGAGCAGGCCACCGTCCGTGGAGGGTCGGGGAGAGGTGACGATCCGTGATCTCCTGCGCAACGCGCTGCGAATGCGACCGGACCGGATCGTGATCGGCGAGGTGCGCGGTGCCGAGGCGCTCGATCTCCTCACGGCTCTCAACACCGGGCACGAGGGCGCCCTGTCGACGCTGCACGCCAACTCACCCGAGGACGCCCTCCGCCGGCTCGAGACGCTGGCTCTCATGGCGGGCGTCGGGCTGCCCCACGACGCGATCCGAGACCAGGTGGTTCGCGGCATCGACCTCGTCGCGCACCTGCGCCGCGAGGCCGGCGGGGCGCGGCGGCTCGTCCAGGTCGCCGAGGTGGTCCCGGTCGCCGGAGTGGTCGCCGTCCGCGAGCTCTGGGCGGCGTGACGGCGGCCGTCCTGGTTGCAGGGCTCGCGGGCGGCCTCGCCGCGGTGGCGGCCCGTGATGTCGTGCGCGCGGCCCCCTCCGCCGCGCGTTGGGTCGCCCAGGCGTTCGAGCCGCTCCGCCGGGCGGGCAGCGAGGGATACGCGCCCAGCGCCGCGGAGCGGCGACGGCTGGGGTTACTGGTCGGCGCGGGCCTGCTCTTCGGCGGAACCTGGATCCTGGGCCCGGCCCCCGCGGCGCCGCTGGCCGCTGCCGGGCCCGCCGCGGCAAGCTGGGCGCTCTCCTCGCGTACGCGGCGCTACCGGCGCGCGGTGGAGACCGCGCTGCCGCGGATCGCGACGGCGACCGCGGACGCCCTCGCCGCCGGACGCTCCGCGCGCGCAGCGCTCGACGGAGCCTCGGGATCATTGGACGGTCCGGCGGCCGCCGAGATGTCCCGGGTGCGCGCCGACCTCGATCTCGGCGCGCCGCTCGAGCGGGCACTCGCCGGGTTCCGCCGGCGAATCCGCTCCCCGCGGGTGGACGCGTTCTGTGCGGTCCTGCTCTCGCAGCGGATCGCCGGCGGTGATCTCGTCTCGCTGCTGCGTCGCTACGCCGATGCGGCCGCAGCGCGCGAGCGCGCCCGGGCGGATGCCCGTTCGGCCACCGCCCAGGCGCGGTTCACCGGGCTGCTCGTCGCCGCGATGCCGGCGGGCGCTGCGCTTCTGGCCGAGCTCTTGGCGCCCGGTTTCGTCGTGGGCCTCTTGCGGAACGGCGCCTCGCTCGCACTGCTCGCGGTCGCCGGGGCGCTTCAGGTGGCCGGGTTCGCGGCGATCAGGCGTCTGGGGAGGGTCGCGGCGCCGTGAGCCCGGTGCTGGCCGGTATGACCGGGCTCCTGGTGTTCGCCTCCGCATGGGAGCTGGCCGGCTTCGGGCCGCCGGCCGCGGCGCGGCGGACGGTCCGGCGCCTGGATATCGACCGCGCGGTCCTGCTGCCCAAGCTGGCCGGGGCCGGGGCGGGAGCGCTCGCCTTCGGGCTGATCGCGCCGGTCGCGCCGGGACGTCTCGCGCCCGTCCTTGCGGCGGGCCTGGTGGCAGCCGGTTTCCTGGCCCCGGACGCCCATGCCGAGCGTGCCGCACGACGTCATCGCGCCCGGCTCGTGGCCGCGCTGCCCGACGCGCTCGACCTGTTGGCCGTCGGAGCCGCGGCGGGCCGTGCACCGGCGCCGTTGTTCGGGGAGATCGCCGGCGGGACGGACGGCGCCCTCGCCACCGAGCTGGCGATCACTCTGGCGGAGATCGAGACGGGCTCAACGGTCGCCGCCGCGCTGGGGCGGCTGCGCGACCGGACCGGAGCGTCCGAGCTGGGCGCCCTCGCCGCGGCCCTGGACCGCTCGCGCCGCTACGGCTCGCCGCTCGCAGACCAGCTCCACGCGCAGGCCGCGGTCCTGCGACGAGAGGAGCGCCGCCGGGTCGAGGAGCTTGCGGCGCGGGCCGCGCCCCAGATCCAGCTCGTGGTGGCCCTCGTCCTCGTGCCGTCGGCGCTGCTCACGATCGCCGCGGCCCTGGTGGCCCACTCCGATGCCCTCTTCGGGGCGTTGTAGCTGTCGCGCCCTCGTACTAGATTCGCAACGGTGTTCAGGGTTGAGCAGCGAGATGCTCTCCGCGAGCGCGCGCTCGCGCTTGGGGTGGAGGACGAGCGGGTGGTCGCCGGCGCCGTGGTCGGCTCGCTCGCCGTGGACGCCGGCGACCGCTATTCGGACTTGGATCTCACCTTCGCCGTTGCCGAGCATGCCCGTGTGGCTGAAGTGCTTGCCGCCTGGACGCGCACGCTTGTCGATGAGCTTGACGCGGTAGCGCTTGCCGACCTCCAGCTCGGACCGACCGCGTATCGGGTGTTCCTGCTCCCGGGCGCGCTTCAGTTCGACCTCTCGATGACGACGGCGGCTGAGTTTCGTCCCACCGGGCCACGATTCCGGCTGCTGTTCGGCGACGCCGCTGTGAGCGAGGCCGACCGTCTCGCGCCCGCGGCTGCCGGGGACCTCTTCATATCCACGCCGGGGGCGGCAGGGGCCATCTTTGGGTGGGGCGTGATCTATGCGCTCCACGCACGCGCGTGCGTGGAGCGCGGGCGTGCTTGGCAGGCGGAGCACTATGTCGGCGCCGTGCGCGACCACGCGCTCTCGCTCGCCTGCCTCCGCCTGGGGCGGCCCGCGCGGCAGGCACGCGGCTACGACGCCCTGCCCGCAGACGTCCTTTCCCGATTCGATGCCGCGCACGTCGGCTCGTTGGAGCCCGGAGCGCTCCGGGTCGCTCTCGCCGCGTCCGTCGTCGCGTTGTTGCACGAGGGCGTGGAGGCGCGTCTACCGAACTCCCGCGTCGTCGCAGACCGGCTCGCCGAGCTTCACTGAGCCGCACGGCTCACGGCTACTCCCTGGCCTCTTCCAGGAGGCGCCGGGCGACCACGGCGGCGCCCTCGCAGAATGCGTCCAGCTGGTGGGCTGTCTTCAGGTGGCCCTTGATGTTGACGACGAGGGCGCCGGCGGTGAGCTCGAACGCGATGCCCTCGTGCGCCTCCTCGCCGAGCCAGACGACGAACGTGGGAGTGAAGACCTGCCGGGCGCGGTTCAGCTCGTCGCCCTGCCCAGTGAAGATCTCGAACTTCTTGTCGGCCAACTCGCTCTCGATCTCGACCCGCTGCCGGGTGCGGAACACGTCCTCGGCTGAGTCCATGAAGCGGAAGCCGGAGCGGCGTTGCAGCGCCAGCTCGCCCAGGAACGGGGCGGTCTCGGGAAGCTGCGTGACGGCGACCGTGAAATGGAGGTACGTGGTCTGACGGTTGCCCTTCGAATCGGTCGACTGCTCCTCGTAGGTGTAGTGGGCGAGCGAGCCGACCAAGCCGCCGGGAAGTGTGCCGTTGAATAACTCCTGCGTATAGCGGCGGTCTCCCTTCTGGAGCAGCGCGGTGACCGGCGGGAGGCTCGAGCGGCCCGACACCCGCGTGAGGCCGCGCCCGTGCGCGTATGCGTTGAAGAAGTCGCCTGCGGCCCGGCTCGACGCGATCAGCCAGACGATCACCAGCGCGATCAGCAGCACCACCGCGGCGCCGATCGCCCCGAAGCCAAAGCCGGCCTGGGTGCCGACGGCGATCAGGACGATTATCGCGACCGTCCAGGTCAGGCCGAGGACCCAGACGTTGCGGACCAGGGCGCTCACGTGCTTCCCGCGCGTGTCCTTGGCGTCGTCGGGGACCTCGGCTACCGGCGGCGCGTCCTGGAGCCCGCCCTCCGGCACCCCACCGGCGGCCAGCTCCCCCGCGCCCGGAGGAGAGGTCGACGTCGTCGGTTCATCGCTCATCGCGGGCGGCAGCCTATCGGCCTTCGCGCGTCCGTCTGATCGCCATATGGGACCCGTGTTGCAACCGCCCTTGCAATCCGGGGGCGCTTCTCGGGACGTTCGCGGAGTCCTTCGCGCGGTCGCAAAGTCCCATTGTCAAGCCATAAACGCGGTCAACCGGCGGCGGGTAGCAGTTCCGTCCGACGGAGCGGGTCGTAATGCCCGCGAGCAGAATGGTGTTGCAAAGTGGGGCGTTGTGGGTTACCGTGGCGCCCAAGTTGACCAAAGGGCCGGGGTGGCGAGGCTCCTCCCACCTCACCACTCCCGGCCCGAAGTCTCCAGTGGCGACCAAGAACTTCAACCGCACACCATTCGAGGAGAGAGGACCGAAGACCTTGGCCTTCCGCGGCCAGCACGAGCACAGCCTCGACGCGAAGGATCGGCTGACGATCCCGTCGCGGCTCCGCGCGCAGCTCGCCGACGGCGCTGTCCTGGTCGCGGGCCTCGACCCCTGCGTCGAGATCTGGCCGCGCGACGGGCTTCGACGACTTCGCGAAGCAGATCCTCGCCGGGCTCAACCCGCTCGTCGAGCAAGCGCCGCATGATGCGCCGCCGCTTCCACGCCAACGCCGAGGACGAGACGCTCGACTCCGCCGGGCGCGTGCGCATCGCGAAGCACCTGATCGAGCACGGCGACCTCGCCGGGTGCCTGCATCGTGGTCGGCGCCGACGACCACCTCGAGGTCTGGAGTCCCGAGCGCTGGGCCGAGCAGTCGGCGGAGATGGACGCCAAGGCCGGCGCTGTCGCCGAGGAGCTCGCAGCCGCGCGACTGGCCACGGGACAACGGGTGAGCGGGGACCGCAACCGGCGATGGCCACACTGATCTACATGCCCACCGAGCACGTCCCAGTCCTCGCGCCCGAGCTGATCGCGCTCTGCGACCCGCAGCCGGGCGAGCTGGCGGTCGATTGCACCTTCGGCGGCGGCGGTCACGCTCGGCTGATCGCCGAGCGCCTCGGCCCGACGGGCACGCTGGTCTGCATCGACCGCGATCCCTCCGCCGCCGAGCGGTTCGCGGAGATCCGAGGCGAGCTGGGCTGCCAGGCGCGGTTCATCCGCGCGCGACTTCGCCGACGGGCTCTCGAGAGCTCGGCCGCCGAGGGCGTCGTCGCCGACGTCGTCTACATGGATCTGGGCGATCTCCTCGATGCAGCTCGACGCCTGGGAGCGCGGCTTCTCGTACTCCTACGACGCGCCGCTGGACATGCGGATGGACCCCGGCGCGGAGCTGTCGGCGCGCGAGCGTCGTGAACGAGTGGCCGGAGAACCGCATCGCCGAGGTCCTGCGCGAGCTACGGCGAGGAGCGCCACGCCCGCTCGATCGCCCGCGAGATCGTCGCCCGGCGCCCGTTCGAGACCACCGCCGAGCTGGTCGACGTCGATCCGCGACGCCGTGCCGCCGGCCTACCGCTTCGGCCGCGGGCCATCCCGCGAAGCGGACCTTCCAGGCGATCCGGATCGCCGTCAACGGCGAGCTCGAGTCGCTCGACCGCGCGCTGCCGGCGGCCTGGGAGCTGCTGCGCGGCGGCGGGCGGTTGGGCGCGATCAGGTTCCACTCGCTCGAGGATCGCCGCGTGAAGCGCTTCCTCGCCGACCGCGCGCAGGGCTGCGTCTGCCCGCCCGAGCTGCCCGTCTGCGCGTGCGGGCACGAGCCCGAGGCCGAGCTCCTCACGCAGCGCGCGGTGGCCCCCACCGCCGCCGAGATCGGAGGCCAACCCGCGCTCGCGCTCGGCGCATCTGCGCGTGGCGCGTGAAGCTCGCCGCGCAGGAAGGGCGCGGCTGCCGCGCCGAACGGAGGTCTCTGATGAGCGAGGCAAGGCGCGAAACCGACATCGCCCTCCCGCCAGCGGAACGGTCCTGATGCCCGCCGCCGCAACAGCCGCGAGGCACCGCCGCGCGCCCGCCGCGCCGCATCGGCTCGCGCCGTCAGGCACGCCCCTCGGCGCGCCGCCGCGCCCCGCTCAGCGTCCCGCGCCGCGGCTCGTCCCGGTCGCCGTCGGCCGCACGGCGGTCGCCGTGGGCGGGATCGCCGACTCCGGCTTCGTCCTGCGGCTGACCCGCAGCCGGCTGTGGATCGGGCTGCTGGGTGCGCTCCTCGTCGGGATCGTCGGCCCTCAACGTGTTCGCGCTCAGCTTCAACGCCGTCCTCGAGCAAGACCGCCGGCGCTCTCGGACGAGCTGCTGCAGGAGAACTCGGCGCTGCGCGCCGAGATCGCAGCCGGACTCTCCAACGAGCGCGTGCAGGCCGCCGCCGCGCGCCTCGGCCTGATGGTGCCCGAGCCCGGCGCCATCCGCTATCTCGAGCCCGAAGCCGGGCGACGCCGCCGCCGCCGCCGAGCGCTCCGCCAGGGCGGCATCACGATCGGTAGCGAGTACGTGCCGCCCGCGACTCCCCGTCGCTCCCGTCGTTCCGGACCGAGCACGGAGACCGCGGCTCCCGACCGAGCCGGTCACCACGGTCGCGCCCACCGACGACCACGGTTCCGGCTGAGACCGCCGCGCCGGCTGCGCCGGCTGTGACGGCGCCCGACGGCCGGCGGGATCACCCCGTGAACCTGATCGACCGCCGGCTCGGCCTCCTCTTTGCCTCTTCGTCGCTGCTTCTCGCGCTGGTCCTGGTCCGCGCCGCCTGGCTGCAGGCGGTGGAGGGATCGGGATACAGGGCCGACGCGCACAGCCAGCAGACCGAGACGGTGATGGTCCCGGGTGTCCGCGGCGCGATTCTCGACCGCAACGGCAAGGAGCTGGCGGTCTCCGAGGAGGCGGCGAGCGTGTTCGCCACGCCGTACCAGGTGGAGGATCCGCCGGCGGCCGCCGCCAAGCTGGCGGGCGCTCCTGACGTCGATCAGAACAAGATCCTCGAGCAGCTCGCCGACCCCGATTCCGGCTTCGAATACCTGGCCCGCAAGGTCGACCTGCCGACCGCGGAGAAGGTCGAGAAGCTGGACCTTGCGGGCATCGGCCTCCTGCCCGACAGCCGCCGGATCTACCCGGAGGGCGAGCTCGCCTCGCAGGTGATCGGCACCGTCGGCATCGACAACCAGGGCCTGACCGGGCTCGAGGCCTCCGAGGAGGAGACCGCTGCACGGCAGCGACGGCGAGCGCGAGATCACCCGCGACGCGCTGGGCGACGAGCTGGAGCGCGACACGATCGCCGCCGCCGCCGGGGGTCCGACCTCCGGCTGACGATCGACGCCGCGATCCAGGCGACCACCGAGCGCGTGATCCACGAGATCGGCGAAACCTACGAGCCCCGAGGGCGCCACCGCGATCGTGATGGACCCGCGCACCTCGGAGGTGCTGGCGATGGCAAACTGGCCGGCCGTCGATCCCTATGAGCTCGACGAGGCCAAGACCGAGGACCTGCAGAACATGGCCACGAGCTTCACCTTCGAGCCTGGCTCGACCTTCAAGGCGTTCACGGTCGCGGGCGCGCTCGAGGAGGGCCTCGTCAAGCCCTCGACCCCGTTCGACCTGCCGCCGACGATCACGGTCGCCGACCGGACGATCGAGGAGGCCCACGCGCGGGGCCCGATGACCCTGACGCGTCGCCGACATCCTCGCCCAGTCCTCGAACGTCGGCGCGGTGACGATCGGGCTCGAGCTCAACGGAGCGCGGCGACGACGCCTTCGACAACTGGATCCGCGCGCTTCGGCTTCGGCGAGCCGACCGGCATCGACTTCCCCGGCGAGGAGCAGGGCATCGTGCTGCCGCCGGATGAGTACTCGGGCTCGAGGATGGGCAACCTGCCGATCGGCCAGGGCCTCGCGGTGACCCCGATCCAGATGGCAAGCCGCCTACGCGGCGATCGCCAACGGCGGCGTCCTGCGCACGCCGCGGCTGATCCTGGAGGAGGACGGCGAGCCGGTCGCCGACCGACCCGGGGCGAGCGGGTGATCTCCGAGCAGAACGCCGCGCGCCTGCGCGAGATGCTCGAGGGCGTGCTCGAGGCCGGCGGCACCGCCTCGGCGGTGCAGGTCCCGGGCTACGTGCTGGCCGGCAAGACCGGAACCGCGCAGAAGGTCGTCGACGGCACCTACTCGGAGACCGAGTACGTCGGCTCGTTCGTCGGCTTCGCGCCCGCCGAAGACCCGCGCCTCTTGGTCTCGGTCGTGGTCGACGACCCGCCAGGGCAGCCACTACGGCGGCGACGGTCGCGGCCCCCGCGTTCGGCGAGATCGCCAAGTTCGCGCTGCCGTACCTGGGCGTGGCGGCGGACGACACCGCCACCGCGCCGTAACCGACGCAAGGCGCCAAACCGGATTTGCCCTCCCGGCAGGACCTAGAATCGCTCCGATGGAGCTCCGCGAGGTCTCGCGGCGCCAGGACGCCGAGATCGCGGGCGACGCCGGCGTCGAGATCACGGGCCTCGCCTACGACAGCCGCCGCGCCGGGCCGGGCATCCTGTTCTTCTGCGTACCCGGCGCGACGGCCGACGGGCACGACTTCGCCGCAGGCGGTGATCGAGGCGGGCAGTCCGGCGCTCGTCGTCGAGCGCCGGCTGGGCCTGGACGCGAGCGAGGCGCTCGTGCGCGACGCGCGCGCGGCGATGGCGCCGGCCGCGGTCGCCTTCTGCGGCGACCCCACGGCCGAGCTCCGGGTGGCCGGGATCACCGGCACCAACGGCAAGACCACGACGGCGTTCCTGATCCGCCACCTGCTCGAGGCGGGCGGGGTGCGCACCGGGCCTGCTCGGGACGGTGAAGAGCGTGATCGGGGGCGTCGAGGCCGAGGTCGAGCGGACAACCCCCGAGGCGATCGACCTCCAGGCGACGTTCCGCGCGATGCTCGACGCGGGCGACCGCGCCTGCGCGATGGAGGTCTCCTCGCACGCGCTGACGCTGGGGCGCGCCGATCGCATTCGCTTCGGCGTCGCGGTGTTCACGAACCTGACCCAGGACCACCTCGACTTCCACCCGGACATGGAGGACTACTTCGCGGCCAAGCGGCTCCTGTTCCTGCCGGAACGGGGCGAGCGCCCCGGCGCCGCGGTCGTGAACATCGACGACGAATACGGCCGGCGCCTCGCGGCGGAGATCGAGGCCGCGTACGGCGAGGATCTCGTCACGTTCTCCGCCGCCGGCGACGAGGGGCCGACATCCGCGCCGACGACGGTCTCGTTCGACGCGTCGGCTCGCGCTTCGGGGTCGACCGGAACCCTGGGGGGCCTCACCGTCGAGATGCCGCTGCCGGGCCACTTCAACGTCGAGAACGCGCTGGCGGCGATCGGCGCCGGCGGTCGCTCTGGGCGCCTCCGCGCTGGCCGCGGCCGGCGCGCTCGCCAGGGCGCGAGCGGGTCCCGGGCCGGATGGAGCCGATCGACGAGGGCCAGCCGTTCGCCGTCCTGGTCGACTACGCGCACACGCCGGACTCGCTCGAGAACGTGCTGACGGCGGCCCGCCGGCTGACCGAGGGCCGGCTGATCTGCGTGTTCGGCTGCGGCGGCGACCGCGACCGCGAGAAGCGCCCGCTGATGGGCGAGATCGCGGCGCGGCTGGCGGACGTGCCGGTGGTCACCTCCGACAACCCGCGCTCCGAGGAGCCCGAGGCGATCATCGCCGAGATCGCGGGCGGGGATCGAGGGCGGGCACGACCGGGACGGATCGTGGTCGAGGTCGACCGCCGAGCCGCGATCGGCGGCGCTCGCGCTGGAGCCGCGGCCCGGGCGACACCGTGGTGATCGCGGGCAAGGGGCACGAGCAGGGTCAGGAGTTCGAGGGCGGGCGCAAGATCCCGTTCGACGACCGCGAGGTCGCGCGCGAGGAGCTGCGCGGCTGGCGTCGCGGGCCGCGGACGCACGTGATCGAGCTGGCGCCAGAGCGGATCGCCGAAGCCGGCGGAGCCGAGGTCGTGCGCGAGGGCGACGGCGGGCCGCCCTGAGCGGGCCGAGGTCGACTCCCGCGCGAGTCGCCGCCGGCGACCTGTTCTTCGGCCTCCCCGGGGCGAGCGCCGACGGCGGCGAGTTCGCGGGCGGTGCGCTCGAGGCCGGCGCCTGGGGCGTGGTCGTCGCGCCGGACGCCATGCTGCCGGGCTCGGCCGACGCGGCGTGCCGGCTGGGTGCTGGCGAGCGACGATCCGCTCGCGCTCGCTTCAGGCGCTCGCGCGCGCGTGGCGGCGCGAGCTCGGGTGCCGGGTGGTGGGGATCACCGGGTCGACGGGAAAGACCTCGGTCAAGGACATCTGCCGCACGCTCCTGCCGCTCCGCGTCCACGCGAGCCCGGAGAACTTCAACACCGAGATCGGCCTGCCGCTGGCGATCCTCGGCGCGCGACCCGGAGACCGAGGTGCTGGTGCTCGAGATGGCGATGCGCGGGCATGGGCCAGATCGCCGAGCTGTGCGAGATCGCCGAGCCCGACGTCGCCGCGATCACCAACGTCGGCCCGGTCCACCTGGAGCTGCTGGGGACGCTGGAGGCGATCGCCGAGGCGAAGGCGGAGATCCTCGCGGGCCTCGGAGAGCGGGGTCGGCGTCGTGCCGGTCGACGCCGAGGCGCTCGAGCCGCATCTGCGCGACACGTCTGGAGACGATCACGTTCGGCGCCGGCGGCGACGTCCGCGCCGATGGCGTCGCGTGACCTCGGCGCGCACGATCGAGGCGCCGGTCGGGACGCCCGGCGGGCGAGCAGCGCTTCGTCTTCCCGTTCGCCGAGGCGCACAACCTGACCAACGCGCTGGCGGCGATCGCGATCGGCGTGGCGCTGGAGGCGACGCCGGCAGCAGATGGCGCGTCGGGCGCCGGAGATAGCCTTCTCGCGCCTGCGCGGCGAGCTCGTCGAGCTCGCCGGGGGAATCGTGCTCGTGAACGACTGCTACAACGCCAACCCGATCTCGATGCGCGCGGCGCTCGAGCACCTGGCCGCGATGCCCGGCGGCGCGGCCGGCACGTCGCCGTGCTCGGCGGGATGGCGGAGCTCGGGCCCGACGGCGCCGCCTACCACCGCGAGGTCGGCGCGCTGGCGCGCGGCCTCGGCGTCGGGCCGATGATCGGCGTCGGCGAGCTGGCCCGCGACTACGCGCCCGACGACTGGGCGCCCGACGCCGAGGCCGCGGTCGCGCTGGCCGACGAGATGCTCGCGCACGGCGACGCGCTGCTGGTGAAGGGCTCGCGCTCGGTCGGCCTCGAGCGCGTCACCGACGAGCTGGTCGCGCGGCGCGAGGCGCGAGTGCGTTGACGCTCGCGCCAGCTCACAGCGAGGTCGTCGCCGCGATCGATCGCGGCGAGGTCCTGATCGCCGGGATGGCGGCGATGCTGATCACGATCTTCCTCGGGCCGAAGTTCATCGAGTTCCTGCGGCGTCCGGGAGTTCGGCCAGCAGATCCGCGAGGAGGGCCCGCAGGAGCACCACGCCAAGGCCGGCACGCCGACCATGGGCGGGCTGATCATCTTCCTCGCGATCGCGGTCCCCTACCTGGTGCTCTCCGAGCGCGACACCCAGAGCCTGGCGGTGTTCGGCGTCGCGCCTCGGGTGCGCGGCGATCGGGTTCGCGGACGACTTCATCAAGATCACCAAGCGCCGCTCGCTCGGGCCTCTCCGCCCGCTACAAGCTGCTCGCCCAGATCGCCCTCGCCGTCGGCCTCTGGTACGTGGCGACCGAGGAGGTCGGCCTCGAGACCCAGATCCAGTCGCGGATCTTCGGCGGCGAGATCGACGTCGGGCCGGTCGCCTACGTGGTCTTCGTCTTCCTGGTGATCGCGGGCGCGTCGAACGCCGTCAACCTCACCGACGGCCTCGACGGGCTGGCGGCGGGCTCGTGCGCGATCGTGCTGCTCGCCTACACGGCGATCACGATCACGAGCGGTCAGGAGGGCCTCGCGCTCCTCTCGGCCTGCCTCGTCGGCGCCTCGGTCGGCTTCCTGTGGTTCAACGCGTTCCCGGCCTCGATCTTCATGGGCGACACCGGCTCGCTGGGGTTGGGCGGGGCGATCGGGGCGCTGGCGGTGATGACGCAGACCGAGCTGCTGCTGATCATCCTCGGCGGGATCTTCGTGATCGAGGCGCTCTCGGTCGCGATCCAGGTGATCTGCTTCAAGCTGATCCGCCGCCGGGTCTTCCTGATGGCCCCGGTCCACCACCACTTCGAGATGCTCGCCTGGTCGGAGACGAAGATCATGCTGCGCTTCTGGATCGTCGCCGCCGTCTGCGCCGGCATCGGCTACACGCTGTTCCAGAACTCCTTCGGCTAGGGCTGCTCCGCGAGCGCTCGCTCGCGCTCGACGAAGCCCACCACCGACTTCTCCATCCGCTTGCGGCCGAGGAGGCGCGAGAAGAGGCCGGAGGTGGCGCCCTCGAGGTAGAGGCGGTGGGTGATCTCGCTGCCCGAGCCGGCGGGCTCGACCCGGTGCTCGTGGCCGAAGCGACAGCCCGGGAACTTGGCTTCGTCGACGAAGAGGCGCTCGGGCTCGACCTCGAGGACGGTGAAGCTGCATCTTGCCGCCGCGCTTGAACTTGACGGTGGCGCCGGTCCCGACCGCGAGCTCGCCCTCGAGCTCGCCGGACTCGAGCTGATCGTTCCACTCGGGCCAGCGCGAGGCGTCTGCCCAGAGCGCCCAGACGGCCGCGGGCGGCGCGCTGGAGCGCTCGGAGTGGACCGCCTCGAACACGCAGCGAGGTTATCCCGGCCGCGCAGGGTGCCGCCCGCACAGGGCGAATCTAGGCATGTGGCTTCACACCACCCGACGACCGCCCCTGCCCGAGGGGCCGTACCTGGTCGTCGGCCTGGCCCGGTCGGGGCAGGCGGCGGCGCGGATGCTGGCCGAGCGCGGGGAGGAGGTGATCGGGGCGGATCCGGGGCGCCCGATGGCGCCGAGAGGTTGCGCGAGGCCGGCGTCGAAGTGAACCTGGATGGTGATCGGGACGAGCTGCGTCGAGCGCGCGCGCTGCGTGGTCAAGAGCCCGGGGGTGCCCCGCGAGGCGCCCGCGGTCAGGCGCGCGCTCACGCTTGGGGTTCCGGTCATCGGCGAGCTGGAGCTCGCCTGGCGGCTGCTGCCGAATCGCTTCGTCGCGGTGACCGGGACCAACGGCAAGACCACCGTCGCCGAGCTCCTCGGCCACATCTGGCGGACGCGCCGGGCGAGCCGGTGGCGGTCGCCGGCAACGTCGGCACGCCGCTCGCCTCGCTGGTGGGCGACCTGGACGCCGACGCGACGGTGGTCTGCGAGGCTCCAGCTTCCAGCTCGAGGACTCCGACGGCCTTCGCGCCCGAGTGCGCGGTGCTGCTGAACGCGACGCCCGACCACCTCGACCGCCACCGCAGCTTCGACGACTACCTGGGCGCCAAGCTGCGGATCTTCGCCAACCAGGGAAACGACGACGTCGGCGATCGTCGACGGCTCCGACCCGCGTGATCGCCGGCCTCGAGCTGCCGCGGCGAGCGCTGCGCGAGGTCGACGTCGCCAGCCGTGGAGATCCCGTTCGAGCCCGTTCGGACGAGCTGGGCTGATCGGCCCGCACAACGCCGAGAACGCGCGCTCGCCGCCGCGGCCGCCTGGCGATGGGCCTCGAGCGCGACGCCGTGGCGACCGGGCATCGCATCATTCGCCGGCGTTCCGCACCGGCTCGAGCGGGTGGCCGAGATCGACGGCGTCGCTCTACGTCAACGACTCCAAGGCCACGAACGTCGCCGCCGCCGCAGCCGCGCTCCGCTCGTTCGACGGCGGCGTGCACGTGATCCTCGGCGGGTCGCTGAAGGGCGAGGGCTTCGCGGGGCTGGCGGAGCCGGTCGCCGAGCGCTGCGGTCGCCGCTATCTGATCGGTCCCGCCGCCGAGCCGATCGCCGCCGTGCTGGCACCGACGGGCGTGCCCTGCCAGCGGTTACCGCCGGCCTGCGAGCAGCGTTCGCCGCCGCCTGCCGACGGCGGCCGAGCGCGGGCAGATCGTGCTGCTGGCGCCCGGCCTGCGCGAGCTTCGACGCCTACCGGGACTACGAGCAGCGCGGCGAGCACTTCCGGTCGCTGGTCCAGGGGCTCGAGCCGTGAGCCCGACGCGCAAGAAGCGCGCCACGAAGAGCCAAGAAGCCGGCGGCGAAGCGCAAGCCCGCGCGCGAAGCGCAAGAAGGCATCGCAGCCGATCGAGTACTCGCTGCTGCTCACCGCGACGCTGTGCCTGGTCGCCTTCGGCGTGGTCATGGTCTTCAGCGCCAGCTCGACGACCTCGCTTCTCGGCGAGACCGGCGACGGCGCCTACTACCTGAAGCGCACCCTCCTCTTCGGCGCCGTCGGGCTGGTCGCGATGCGGATCCTCTCGATCCGCGGGGTGCGATCGTCCGGCCGCTGACCGGCGCTCCTCATGGCCGCTCTCGATCGTTCCTGCTGGTCGCCGTGCTGATCCCGGGCATCGGCGTCGAGGTGAACGGCGCCAAGCGCTGGATCGGCGCCGGCCTCTTCCAGATCCAGCCGTCGGAGATCGCCAAGGTCGCGCTGATCCTCTACGGCGCGCACCTGCTGGCGACCCGGCCGAAGCTGACCCGGACGATCGGCGACATGGTCCCGTTCCTGGCGCGGTCGCCCTGGTCTGCCTGCTGGTCGTGGTCGAGCCCGACCTCGGCACCGCGATGGTCGCCTGCTTCGCCGCCACGGCGCTGCTGGTCGCGGCCGGCGCCCGGATGCGCGACCTCGCGCTGCTCGGGCGGCGCAGTCGGCGTCGTGATCGTGCTCGCGATCATGATCGAGCCGTACCGGATGGAGCGCCTGACGGGCTTCCTCGACCCCACCGCCGACCCCGCCGGCGCCGGCTTCCAGGCGAACCAGGCGCAGATCGCGCTCGGCTCCGGCGGGATCTTCGGCGTCGGCCTCGGCGAGAGCCTCCAGAAGGCCTTCTACCTGCCCGAGGCGCACACGGACATGATCGCCGCGGTGATCGGCGAGGAGCTGGGGCTGGTGGGCATCGCGATGCTGGTCGGCCTGTTCGGGCTGTTCGGCTACGCGGGGCTGCGGACCGCCCAGCGAGCGCGCGACCGCTACACGAAGCTGCTGGCCGCGGGGCTCACCTCGCTGGTCCTGGTCCAGGCGACGATCAACCTCTTCGCGGTGCTCGGGCCTCGCGCCGCTCACCGGCGTGCCGCTGCCGTTCGTCTCCTACGGGAACTCGAGCCTGCTGGTGATGCTGGCCGCGGTCGGCACTCGCTGCTCGAACATCGCCCGCGCAGCGCCCGGCTGCGAGACTGCGCGTCGTCGACGGTGCGCGAAGGCAACGGCAGCACCAAGAGTCGTCGATAGCCGCGGGCGGAACCGCCGGGCACGTCGTGCCGGCGCTGGCCGTCGCCGACGCGCTTCGGGCTGAGGGCGCCGAGCGTCTCTTCCTCGGCACGCGCCGAGCGGGCCGAGGCCGAGCTCGTCCCCGCGGCCGGCTACGAGATCGACTTCCTTCGCGTCCGCGGGCGTCGACCGGCGCAACCCCCTGCGCGCCGCCGGCGGCGCTCGCTCTCGCGGCCGGCGCCGTTCCCGCCGCCGGGCGGCGCTGCGGCGGCGCGGCGCCGACGCCGTGCTGGGCGGCGGCGGCTACGTCGCCGCGCCCGGCGGGCCTCGCCGCGCTCGCGATGCGCCTGCCGCTGGTGCTGACCGAGGCCGACCGCCACCTCGGCCTCGCCAACCGCCTGCTCGCGCGCCGGCGCGCGGCGCGTCTGCCTCGCGTTCCCGATCCCGGGCCTCGAGGGCGAGCGGTACCTGGTGACCGGCCGGCCGGTGCCGGCCGCGATCGCCAGGCCGACCGCGGCGCCGCGCGGGAGCGCTTCGGCATCGACGCGCGACGAGCGCTGCCTGCTGGTCTTCGGCGGCAGCCAGGGCGCCCGCTCGATCAACCTCGCCGCGCTCGACGCTCTGGCTCCGGACGGCCGGAGCGCGCGCGACTTCCACGTCCTCCACATCGCCGGGCCACCGCGACTACGCCCGCGCGCGCGGCGCCTGGCCGCGGCCGGGGCGGCGGCCGAGCACTACACGCTGCTGGAGTACGAGCCCGGCCTCGCCGACGCGCTGGCGGCGTGCGACCTCGTGCTCGCCCGCGCCGGCGGCTCGATCTTCGAGCTGGCCGCCGCGGGCCGTCCCGCGATCCTCGTGCCCTACCCGCACGCGCGGGCCGCCATCAGCACGCCAACGCCGAGTGGATGGCGCGAGGCCGGCGCGGCCGTGGTGATCGACGACGCCGAGCTTGACCGGCGACGCGGTCTGGGAGCGCCGCAGGGACCTGCTCGGCCGACGACGAGCACCTCGCGCGAGATGGCCGCGGCCTCGGCGTCCCTGGCCATGCCCGGACGCCGCCGAGCGGGTCGCCGGAGAGGTCCTCGCGACGCTTGGACGACGATGAGCGAGCAGGACTGGACCGGACGCAAGCTGCACTTCATCGCCATCGGCGGGGCCGGGATGAGCGGCCTGGCGCTCGTCTGCCACCGGCTCGGCGCGCGGGTCACCGGCAGCGACCGGGCCGAGAGCAGCTACCTGCGACCGGTTGCGCGCGGCCGGGCTCGACCCGCGGGTGGGACACGACGCCGACGCCGTGCCGCGAGGACGCCGAGGTCGTCGTCTCGACCGCCATCGCCGACGACAACCCCGAGCTCGCCCGCGCCCGCGAGCGGGGTCAGCGCGTGCTCCACCGCGGCGAGCTGCTGGCCGAGCTCTGCGGCGAGGGCAGGCTGATCGCGGTCGCCGGCACTCACGGCAAGACGACGACGGCCGGGATGCTCGTGCACGCCCTCCGCGCGCGGGCGCGGATCCGTCGTTCTTCCTCGGCGGCGAGCTGCCCGGCGCGGGCCCCGACGGCGCGGCGGCGAACGCCGGCTGGGGCGAGGGCGAGTGGGTCGTCGCCGAGGCCGACGAGTCCGACGCCAGCTTCCTCGAGCTCGCGCCCGAGGTCGCGGTGGTCACGAACGTCGAGCTCGACCACCACTCGCGCTGGTCGTCGCGGGCCGAGCTGTTCGACGCGTTCGCCGGTTCGCGGAGCCGGCGCCGCGGGGTCGTGCTCGGGCGACCGGGCCTCGATCGCGATCGCCGGGCGGACACGGCGTCGTGCGGTTCGACGGAGACCGCGCCCGGGGCCGGCCGACTCGAGCTTGCCGGTGCCCGGCCAGCCACAACCTCCTGAACGCGCGCGCCGCCCTGGCCGCGCTCGAGCTGGCTGGGTTCGAGACCGACGCCGTCGGCGCGCGGCGCTCGCGAGCTTCCCGGGGATGCTGCGGCGCCTGGAGCTCAAGGGCACCCGCGAGCGGCGCCGTGTCTACGACGACTACGCCCACCACCCGACCGAGGTCGCGCGCCGCGCTGGAGGCCCTGCGCGAGCTCGGGCCCAGGCGCCTGATCGCGGTCTTCCAGCCGCACCTGTACTCGCGCACCAAGGCGCTTGCCGGGCGGATTCGGCGCGGCGCTCGCCGCCGCCGACGAGGTCGGCGTGCTCGACGTCTACCCGGCGCGCGAGGAGCCGGTGGGCCGCTGGCGGGTGTCAGCGGCCTCGCTGGTCGCCCGCGCGGCGGCCGACCGCGCCGGCGGCCGGCCCGTGCTGGTGGCTCCGCGACCGCGAGACCGCGGCGCGCGCGCTGCGCCTCGCGGCTGCGCGAGGGAGACCTGCTCGTGACGATCGGGGCGGGGGACATGTCAACCTGCGACGAGCTGGCGGAGGACGGGTCGTGAGTCGGCCTGAAGGCGTCGAGCGCGACTACCCCCTCGCCCGCCTCACCACGGTGCGCGCCGGCGGCGCTGCCGACCTGTTCGCCCGGCCGGCGACCGAGGAGCGAGCTGGTCGAGCTGCTGGCCTGGGCGCGGCCGGAGGGCCATCGCGGTCGGGATCGTCGGCTCGGGATCGAACCTCCTGGTCTCCGACGCCGGCGTGCGCGGGCTGGCGCTGAAGCTCGACGGCGAGCTGGCCGAGATGGAGCGCGACGGGCACCGCGCATCGTCTGCGGCGGCGGCGGCAGGCTGCCGTCCGCCGCGGCCAAGACCGCGCGCTGGGGGCTGACCGGGCTGGAGTTCGGGATCAACATCCCCGGCACGGTCGGCGGGCGCCGTGCGGATGAACGCGAACGCCTACGGCGGCGAGCTCGCCGGGTGCTCGAGTGGGTGGACGTGTGCGGCCGCCGACGGCGTCGACCGGCGCGAGCCGGATCGCGCTCGGCTTCTCCTACCGCAGCTCGAACCTGCCGACCGGGCGAGGTGGTGTCCCGCGCGTCGTTCGCGCTCGCCGAGGCGATCCCGAGCAGGTCAAGGCGACGCTCGCCGAGATGCGCGAGAAGCGGCGCGAGGCGCAGCCCTCCGGGATCAAGACCTTCGGCTCGACGTTCAAGAACCCGGACGACCCGCGGGCCGAGGGCCGCAGCGCCGGGCAGCTCCTGGACGCCGCCGGAGCTGCCGCGGGCTGGCACGTCGGCGGCGCCCGCTTCTCGCAGAAGCACGCGAACTTCGTCGAGAACACGGGCGGGGCGACGACCGCCGACATGCTGGAGCTGATGGCCGCGGGCGCCGCCGCGTCCACGAGCGGTTCGGGGTCGAGCTCGAGCCGGAGGTCCAGATGCTGGGCCAGGTGGACTGGCCGGAGGGCTGGGAGCTCGAGGCCGGGTGAGGCCAGGACCGGGGAGGAGAGCGACGCCGCCGGGCGAAGAGGAGTCGGATGGCCAAGTCGCGCGCTACGACCCCGGCAGGACGGCGTCGCGCCGCTGGCCGCGGCGCGACCGCCGCCGGGTCTCGGACGCGTCGCCAGCAGGCCGGCCACGCGCCCCGCAAGGCGCCGCCGAAGCGGACGAAGCCGAGGGCGCGCAAGGCACCGCCGAAACCGCGCAAGCCGCCCGTGAAGCGCGGCGCCGGCGGCCTCAGAGCGCGCGCGCCACGCATCCTGTTCGTGCTTCTGATCATCGCTGGCTGTGCTCGCGGCGGCCTACCAGCTCTGGCTCCGCAATTCGTCGTTCGTCGCGGTGGAGGTCACGATCGAGGGCCTCCCGGACCCGAGCAACGGGCCGTGGAAGCCGCGCTGACCGAGGCGGCGGGCGGCATGACGACGCTGAACGTCGACGATGAAGCTCTGGAGGCTGCGGTCGCCGGTTTCCGACGGTCATCGGGGTGGATGCCGACGCGGATTTCCCGCATGGCCTCGCAATCAAGGTGAAGGAGCGCCCGCCCGTGTTGCTGGCCACGGCCGGCGAAGAATCGGTGCCGGTCGCCGCCGACGGAACCGTCCTGCCGGGCGTCGACGTGGGCGGCCTGAAGACGCCGTCGGTCGAGCGTGGACGGCTGCCGGCGAAGGCCGGCTCAGCGGCGACGCGCTCGCAGATGGCGCTCGTGATGGGCGCCGCGCCGGAGCCGCTGCTGGAACTGGTCGAGAAGATGGCGATCGGCGGGGAGCGAGGGCGTAGCAGGTGACAATGCGGGGCGGCGATCCCGTTTGGTTCGGCGACTCGTGACGCTGCCGCGGCCAAGTGGGCGGCCGCCGCCGGCGATGCTGGCCGACCCGCAGCTCGACACGCTCACCTACGTCGATGTGCGCGTGGCGGAGCGCCCAGCGGTCGGCGGGGCGGCACCGCCCGTGACGGACGAGCTCGACGGCCACCACCGGCAGCACGCCACCGTGAACCGCCGGTGCCGTGAGCACCAGGAACTGTCAAGCCCAGCCTTGAGACTCTGGAGAATCCTGAACCCTCAACCGTGAGTGCGAGAGTTCTGCCGCTTGCACGATTCCGTGCCGGGTACGTCCGTGCGATTGACAGGCACCGGGGATGTCGTACGGTCGGCTTCAAGTCGAGGGCTGTGCCTGCAAAACCCTAAAGTATTGGCTTTAGCCTCGGGCGGAATCACGAATGGGTCAGCGACGTCAGGGAAGGCCATGGTCGAGTCGTCTTATCTCGCAGTAATCAAGGTCGTCGGCGCCGGCGGCGGCGGCACGAACGCGGTCTCGCGGATGGTCGACGCAGGCCTCAAGGGCGTCGAGTTCATCGCCATCAACACCGACGTCCAGGCGCTTCAGGCCTGCGAGGCGGACATCAAGCTTTCGATCGGCCACAACCTCACCAAGGGCCTCGGCGCCGGCGCGAACCCCGAAGTCGGGGCGCGGCGCGGCGGCCGAGTCGCGCGACGACATCAAGGAGGCGCTGAAGGGCGCCGACATGGTGTTCGTCACCGCGGGCGAGGGTGGCGGCACCGGCACCGGCTCGGCCCCGGTGATCGCCGAGATCGCCAAGGAGGAGATCGGCGCGCTCACCGTAGGCGTCGTCACCAAGCCGTTCGAGTTCGAGGGCCAGCGCCGGATGCAGCAGGCGCTCGAGGGGATCGACAAGCTCCGCGCCAAGGTCGACACGCTGATCATCGTCCCGAACCAGAAACTGCTCGAGATCGTCGAGCGCCGGACCTCCATGCAGGAGGCCTTCCGGATGGCGGACGACATCCTGCGCCAGGGCGTGCAGGGCATCACCGACCTGATCACCACCCCGGGCCAGATCAACCTCGACTTCGCCGACGTCCGCACCGTCATGTCGAACGCCGGCTCGGCGATGATGGGCATCGGCTACGCGTCGGGCGAGAACCGCGCGGTGGAGGCGGCGAAGCAGGCGATCTCCTCGCCGCTGATGGAGGAGTCGATCGAGGGCGCGACCGGGATGCTGCTCAACATCACCGGCTCCGAGGACCTGAACCTGTTCGAGGTCAACGAGGCCGCCGAACATCGTCGGTCGAGCACGGCCGACAAGGGCGCCAACATCATCTTCGGCACCGTCATCGACCCGACGCATGGGCGACGAGGTGCGGGTCACCGTGATCGCCACCGGGTTCGAGGGCTTCGAGACGCTGGCGCGCAGCCCGATCCGGGTGCGCGACCGCGCCGCCGGCGCAGCGTCAACGCCGCTCGGCGACCGCGAGCGCCGCGACCTCACGGTCGGCGACGGCGACATCGACGTCCCGGACTTCCTCAGGGACTCGTAAGCACGTCCGCCAGCGCCTCGAGCTCGTCGGTCCGGGCGTCGACGAGCGCCCGTCCGCACTCCGCGATGCGCTTGATCTCGCTCGCCTCGACACCGTCGAGCGGCAGGGGCTCGGGCAGGTTCAGCTGCAGACGGAAGTACCGGGGCCCGGCGCCCAAGTCGATGCCCCGGTCGGGCTCCGAACCCGGCCGGTGGTTGAGCAGGATGTGGGCCCAGTGGTGCGCGGAGTCGGATTGCCCGTCGAGCATCGCTGAGATCAGCGGGGGCTCGCCCTGGGTCGGCAGGATCCAGCCCAGCGCGCCCCAGCCGGCCACCTCGTCGGGGTCGTAGGCGCGCTCGTACTGGCCGGTTCCGAGGGAGACGACGAGCAGATCGTCGGCGTGGATCGGGTCGCCGTCCTGACGCTTCATCGCCTCCATCGTCGCCGCCACCGTGGGGTTGTTCACGAACACGCCGCCGTCGACGAGCGTTGCGTCGCCGCTCCGGAGCGGGGGGAAGTAGGTGGGGGCGGCTGCCGTGGCGAGCCCCGCGTTCACCGCACTGAGCTCGGCCGCCCCGGCCTGCCACGGTTTGAGGAAGCGCGGCTGGCGGCCCTGCATGTCGTAGGTGGTGATCACGAGGCCTGTGAGCGCGTCCGCGAGCGCCGCGTCACCCAGCCGTCCCTCGAGCACGGTGCGGAGGCCGTCCAGCTCGTACTTGGGGTCCAAAGCATCGACCAGACGACCGAGGCCGGGCAGCCGGCGCAGATGTGGGCGGCCGAAGATCGTGCGGGCTTCATCGCCGCTGTAGAGGTCAACCATCTCGGCAGCGCTCATCGCGGGGGCGCCATCGCGCGGGGTGGCCAGGCCAAGCGCGATCAGGCCGCCGGTCGACGTGCCGGCGATCAGCTCGAAGGTCGACGCGAGGACGGCGTCCGGATCGCGCGCCCGGAGCAGCTCCTCCAGCCGGCTGAGGACGATCGCGGGGATCAGGCCGCGGATCCCGCCGCCGTCGATCGAGAGGATGCGCAGCTTGCCGCGCTGCGGCGGTTCGAAGTCACGCGGCGGAACCTCCAGCTCCCCCATGCGCCCAACATACATCTGCCGGGTAGCCTGCCGTGGCCGTGGATGAGCTCCGCCGAACCCCTCTCTACGACGCCCACGTGGCCGCCGGCGCGCGGCTCGTGTCGTTCGCGGGCTGGGAGATGCCGGTGCAGTACGTGGGGGTTTCGGCCGAGCACCTCGCCGTGCGCTCCGCCTGTGGCGTGTTCGACGTCTCGCACATGGGTGAGGTCGAGACCGAGGGTCCAGGAGCGCTCGACCTGCTCCAGCGGCTGCTCTCGAACGACGTCGCGAAGATCGAGGTCGGGGGCGCGCAGTACTCGGTGCTGTGCCGCGAGGACGGGGGCGTCCTCGACGACCTGTTCACCTACCGGCTGGGCGATCAGCGCTTCCTGACCGTCACCAACGCCGCCAACCACGAGCGCGACCTGGCCTGGTTCCGCGATCACGCCGGCGAGTTCGACTGCGAGGTCACCGACCGCCTGGCCGACTGGGCGATGCTGGCGGTGCAGGGGCCCGATGCCCGCTCGATCGTCGCCGGTATCGCGGAGGGCGAGCTGCCGCCCCGGATGCACACGGCCACGCTGCCCGTGGCGGGCGGGGAGTGCCTCGTGTGCGGGACGGGATATACGGGCGAGGACGGGGTCGAGATCCTCTGCCCGGCCGGACAGCGCCGAAGCGCTCTGGAACGCGCTGCTCGAGGGCGGCGCCGCGCCGGCGGGACTCGGGGCCCGCGACACGTTGCGCCTCGAGGTCTGCTTCCACCTGTACGGCAACGACCTCTCCGAGAACCGCAACCCGATCGAGGCGGGGCTCGGATGGTGCTGTAAGGAGGCGACGGGGTTCATCGGCTCCGAGGCGATCGCTGCCGTCCGCGCGGAGGGTACGGCGCAGAAGCTCGCGCCCTTTGTCCTGACGGGGCGGGGGATCCCGCGCCAGGGGAACGGCGTGATCGGCCCGGACGGCGCGGGAGCCGGCGTCGTCACCAGCGGGACCCACTCGCCCTCGCTCGAGCGGGGCATCGGAATGGCCTACGTCGACGCGGCGCTGGTCGAGCCCGGAACCGACATCGAGATCGACGTCCGCGGCAGGCGCCGCCCTGCGCGCATAGAGTCCAAGCCCTTGTACACGAAGGACTGAGAGGAGACGCGTTGGCGGTCGAAGAGAGCTATCCCGACGAGCTCAGGTACCACCCCGAGCACGACTGGGCGCGGATCGAGGGCGAAACCGCCACGTTCGGCATCACCTGGTACGCGCAGGACTCGCTGGGCGAGGTCGTCTTCTTCGAGCCGCCCGAGGTGGGCACCGAGGTCGCCAAGGACGCCACCTATGCCGAGGTCGAGTCCGTCAAGGCCGTCTCCGACGTCTACTCACCGCTCTCGGGCGAGGTCGTCGAGGTGAACGAGGAGCTCTCGGACAGCCCCGAGCGGATCAACGAGGACCCCTACGGCGAGGGCTGGCTCGTCAAGGTGAAGCTCTCGGACTCATCCGAGGTCGACGCGCTGATGGACGCCGCCGCCTACAAGGAGCTCCTCGGGGACGACTGAGCGCGGGCGCGGCTCTAAGCTCAGTCTCTCGATGAGCCGCTACACGTCTGCCACCGACGCCGACCGCGGGGCGATGCTCGAGGCGATCGGCGCCGCGTCTGTCGCGGAGCTCTTCGAACAGATCCCGGAGGAGGTCAGGCTCGGCCGCGACCTCGATCTCCCGGAGGGCAAGAGCGAGCCCGAGGTCTTCGAGCACCTTGCGCAGCTCGCCGCCCGGAACGCGGATGCGGACTCCGAGGTCTGCTTCCTCGGGGCAGGGATGTACGACCACTACGTGCCGGCGATCGTCGACGCGATCCTCTCGCGCTCGGAATTCCTGACGCCCTACACGCCGTACCAGCCCGAGGTCTCGCAGGGCGGCCTGCAGGCGATGTTCGAGTTCCAGACCTGCATGTCGGAGCTGACCGCGCTGCCGGTCTCCAATGCATCGATGTACGAAGGCCCCTCGTCGGTGGCCTCGGCCGCCTACCTGGCGCTCGGCGCGCGCAAGGGCCGGAGCCGGCTCGTCGTTTCGCGTGGCCTCCACCCACACAGCCGCCAGACGCTCGAGACCTATGCCCGCGGCTTCGATGCCAAGGTGGTCGAGGTCGGGCTGCGCGACGGGCTCACCGACCCCGCCGAGCTCGAGAGGTACGTCGACCAGGACGTCGCCGCGATCTTCGTCCAGAACCCCAACTTCCTCGGCGGAATCGAGGACCTCGAGGCGCTGGCGGCGGCCGCGCACGAATCGGGCGCGCTGGCGATCGCCGCGGTCGACCCGATGACGCTCGGCGTCCTGCGCCCACCCGGGGATGCCGGCATCGACGTGGCCGTCGGCGAAGGCCAGCCCCTCGGCGGGCGCCTCGACTACGGCGGCCCCTCCTTCGGATTCTTCTGCGCGACCGAGGAGCACCTGCGCCGCATGCCGGGGCGGATCGCCGGCGAGACGGCCGACGCCGACGGGCGGCGCGGGTTCGTCCTCGCGCTCCAGACCCGCGAGCAGCACATCCGCCGCGAGAAGGCGACCCACAACATCTGCACCTCACAGGCGCTGATCGCGCTCGGCGGTGTGATCCACCTGGTCTGGCTCGGGAAGCACGGTCTCGTCGAACTGGGCGAGCTCATGGTCCGCCGCACCGCCTACGCGCGCGAGCGGCTTGCCGCGGTCGAAGGCGTCGAGCTGCTCCACCGAGCACCGGTCTGTCGCGAGTTCCCGATCACGGTCGACGCGTCCGTCCAGGACGTGCTCGACGGGTGCGCCGCCGACGGGATAGCCGCCGGAGTGCCCCTCGGCCGGGACTATCCGGAGCATCCGAACGGGCTTCTGGTCGCGATTACCGAGCGCCGCTCGAAGGCGGACATCGACCGGCTCGCCGACTCGCTCGGCCGCGCGATTGCCGCGACTCCGGTCTCCTCGAGGGAGGCTGCCGAGGTGAGCGCATGAGCGAGCACGTCGCCCCGCCGCGAACCGCCGACGTGCCCACGCCGATGCAGCGCGAGCGTGCAACGACGATCTTCGAGCGCACGGTCGAGGGCCGGCGTGCTGCGGTGCTGCCGCCCTCCGACGTCCCCGAGACTCCGCTCGCGGAGCTGATCCCGGCGAAGCTCCTGCGCGAGCGCCCCGCCGCGCTCCCCGAGGTCTCCGAACCCGAGATCGTCCGCCACTACAACCGGATCTCGCGCCGCAACTTCGACCTCGACACCGGGCCGTACCCGCTGGGTTCCTGCACGATGAAGCACAACCCGCGCCTGAACGAGAAGGTCGCGGCGCTGCCGGGCCATGCTCGGCTGCATCCGGCGCAGGACCCGAAGCGGGCGCAGGGAGCGCTCGAGCTGATGTGGAACCTCGAGCGGGCGCTCTCCGAGCTGACGGGGTTGCCCCACGTCTCGCTCCAGCCGTCCGCGGGCTCCCACGGCGAGCTCGCCGGGCTGTTGCTCACCCGCGCCTATCACGAGGACCGCGGACAGGAGCGCACCCGGGTGCTGACCCCCGACACCGCCCACGGCACGAACCCGGCGACCGTGACGATGGCCGGCTACGAGGTGGTGAAGGTCGCGACGGCGCCGGACGGGGGCGTCGACCTCGACGACCTGCGGGCGAAGGCCGACGATCAGGTCGCCTGCTTGATGCTGACCAACCCGAACACGCTCGGGCTCTTCGACCGCAACATCCGCGAGATCGCCGAGATCACCCACGGGGTGGGAGGGACCCTGTACTACGACGGCGCGAACCTGAACGCGATCATGGGCCATTCGAGGCCAGGCGACATGGGGTTCGACATCGTCCACCTGAACCTCCACAAGTCGTTCTCACAGCCGCACGGCGGCGGTGGGCCGGGCGCCGGCCCGATCGCGGTCTCGGACCGCATCGTGCCCTACCTCCCGGTTCCGCGAATCGTACGGTCGGAGCCCTCGAACGGGTCAGGCCCGAGCTTCGACCTCGCCCACTCCGGCGAGAAGTCGATCGGCCGGCTGCGCGGGTTCCAGGGCAACTTCGGGGTCTTCGTCCGCTCCTACGCCTACATCACGTCGCTCGGCGCGGATGGCCTTACCGAAGCATCCGAGACCGCGGTCCTGAACGCGAACTATCTGCTCGCGAAGCTGATGGCCGGCCGCGCGGGTACGCACCTGCCGCTTGGCTTCGGCGATCGCTGCATGCACGAGTTCGTCCTCACGGGCAAGCCGGCCGCTCGCGACCTGAAGGTGAAGACGCTCGACATCGCCAAGCGCCTGCTCGACTTCGGCTTCCACCCGCCCACGATCTACTTCCCCTTGCTGGTCGACGAGGCCCTCATGTTCGAGCCGACCGAGACCGAGACCCGCGAGTCGCTCGACGAGCTCGCCGCAGCCATCGACGCGATCCTCGCCGAGGCGGAGGAGGACCCGGCCATCGTCACCGAGGCGCCGTACACGACCCCGGTGCGACGCTTGGACGAAGCCGCGGCCTCGCGCAGGCCGGTGATCCGCCAGCCGCTCGGCTGACTCGATCTACGCCGCGCTGCGGAACGCGAACCGTGTTCGCCGCGGGCGCTCGAACCTGACGACGTTGTCCTGATCCGATGCGGCCGCCTCGCGCGCACGGATCCGGAGCATCGCGACGAGCTCGTCCGTCCGATGGAACGGGTCGGCGACGATCTCACCGTCCGTTAGCGAGATCGCGGCGCGGATGTCGGAGCCGACCTCGGCCAGGAGGATTGGCCCGGCGGGGGGCTCGTGCGTGTCACGGCCGGCGACCCGGGCCACGGCGGCGAGGTCCGACTCGTGCGCGGCGCGGATCCTGATCTCTGCGCGTGTGGTGATCTTGTGTGACATGTGTGACCTCCGGTCGTCGTTCATTCTAATAATTGAGTCTTTGTCCTATTGACAATGTTCACGTTAGCGGCCATACTGCTCGGGTCAATGTCATACAGAGGCAAATTGACCGATATACGAGGGGCTGGCGACGGCGAGGGCCGCAGCGGCGTCACCGCGAGCATCGTCGCGATCTTCGAGCAAGCGATCGCGGACGGCGAGCTCGCGCCGGGCGCGAAGCTGCCGCCCACCCGCCAGCTCGCCGAGCTGGCGGGCGTCAACCACCTCACCGCGGCCCGCGCCTACCGTCAGCTGGCCGAGCGCGGCTTGGTCGCCTCCAAGGTCGGTAGCGGGACCTTCGTGCGCGCGGCGGCGCCGATTCAGGATCAAAGCCGGGTGCCGGATTCGATCGCATGGCAACGCTACGTCCTCCCCGAGAACGACGAGACCTACGGCGATCGCGTGCTGGGCGAGATGCACGACCACATCCAGATCGAGGGCCTGATGCCCCTGTCCGTCGGGTATCCGTCCGAGCGCATCTTCCCGACCGACGAGATGCGGGAGCTGGCGGCCGACGTGATGCGCGAACAGCCCGAGCGGGCGTTGCAGTACTCGGACGTCCGTGGCATCCCCGAGCTCGCGGAGGAGATCGCCAAGCTCTCAGCTCAGCGGGGCGCCGCCGAAGACCCCGACGACGTCATCGTTACCACCGGGGCCTCACAGGGGCTCTCCCTGGCGATGCGGGCGATCCTGCGCCACGGCGACGCCGTGGCCTGCGAGGACCCGAGCTTCATGTCGGTCATCCGGGCGATTCGCGTGGCCGGCGCGCGAGTGCACCCGGTGCCCGTGGATGAGGAGGGCCTCCAGATCGACGCGCTCGAGTCGCTGCTGGCCCGTACCGAGATCAAGGCACTGGCGATCCAGCCGCGCTCGCACAACCCAACCGGCCGCGATCTCTCGCCCGAGCGGCGCGAGCGCCTGCTGGAACTCGTGCGCCGGCACGGGTTCTTCATCGTCGAGGACGGGATCTACGGCGACCTGCGATTCGACGGCACGACCCCGCGGTCGCTGCGCGCCGATGCGCCCGCGCACGTGATCTACGCCGACTCGCTCTCGAAGACCGTGGGTGGCGGGCTCCGGGCCGGCTGGGTGGCAGCCAGTGGCCCCGTTTCGGAGCGGATCGTTGCCGAGAAGCGGACCGACGACATCCACACGCCGACCCTGACCCAGCTCGTCGCCGCCGGCTACCTCGCAAGCGGGGCGTACGCCGCGCAGATCGAGCTGGCGAACCGGCACTACCGGAGGGGCCGCGACGCTCTGCTGGAATCGATCGAGCAGCACTTCGGGTCGATGGCGAGCTACGTGATGCCCGTCGGCGGCGGACACCTGTGGCTGACCCTCGACACCACGGTCTCCGAGCGCGACCTGGTCGGCGAGGCGCGCCGGCAGGGCGTCGCCTACGCGCCGGGCGGCGCGATGCGGATCGCCCGTTCCCCGCACCTTTCGATGCGCCTGTCGTTCGGATATCTCGAGCCCGCCGACCTCGACGAGGGCGTTCGGCGGATCGCAGCCTCGGTGCGGGCGCTCAGCGTGCGGCCGTCCGCCCGCGCCGCCGGCCCCGTGTCGGTCTAGGCCGGTCGCCTCAGCGCGCGAGTCGCACGGCTTGGAGGAGCTTGATCGGCGCCCCCATGCGCAGCACCGCCCGGTTGTAGATCCGGGCCGCCAGCCAGAGCAGGAGCGCAATCGCGGCGAGCATCAGGATGATCGAGATGACGAGCTCGCCCGCGGGCAGCGCGTCGTTGGCGGCCCGGGCCGGGACGACCATCGGCGCGACCAACGGGATGAAGGTCGACGCGACGGCCAACGTCGAGTCGGGATCGTCGGCGACCGAGATCGCCGCAAGGTAGGCCGCGATCAGGATCATCATCAGCGGGGCTGAGGAGTTCTGCACGTCCTCCTGGCGCGAAACGATCGCCCCCGAGACCGCGAACCCGCACGCGTAGAGGACGTACCCGAGGACGAAGAACAGCGCGATCAGCAGCACGGTCGAGACGGTGCTGTCGGGGAGGTCGAGCGCCCCGGTGGGGAGCGCCGCCAGGAGCCCCGCGGCGACGATCAGGAGGACCTGCGCGAGGGTCAGGAGCCCGATCCCGAGCACCTTCCCCGCCAGCAGCTGGATCGGCCTGATCGCGGAGAGGATCACCTCGACCACGCGCGTGGCCTTCTCCTCGACCACGCCGGTCGCGACGGACATGCCCGCGCCCAGGATCGCTATGTAGAGCAGCAGGCTGCTCACGAACGCCACCCCGGCGGCGCCGGACTCGGCGTCGCTTACGTCCTCCACCTCGAGACCGGGCGGGTTGAGCGCCGCGCGGATCTCGTCCTCGGGGAGGCCCGCCGCACGCAGTCGCTCCTGGCCGCTCACCTCGGCCGCCGATTGCTGCAGCAGCGCCGAGAGGCTGTCCGACGGCTCGCCGTCGGTGATCAGGCGCCCGTCGATCAGCGCGGCGTCCAGTTCGCCGTCCGACACCCGGCTCTGGGCCTCATCGACGCTCGGGACGGTCTCCAGGGTCAGTTCGACGTCGTAGCCCTCCTGGGCTGCGACCGCCGCCTCGCCCACCGCGCGCGTGGCGGAGTCGACGCCCACGTCGAACTCGTCGCTGCCGCCGCTGCTCAGCGCGCTCACCACCACGATCGCGACGACCACGGCGACCTGTACCGCGGTCGAGATCAGGAAGGCCCTGCTGAGCGCCCGCTCGCGCAGTTCTCGCCGCGTGGTCAGGAAGATCGCCTTCCGGCCCGTCATCCGTCCCCTCCGTTCACGGGCTCCTGCTCGCCCGTGACATCGCGGAACAGCTCGGCCAGGGACGGCGTCTCGGGGCCGAAGCGGACAACCGTCGCCCGCTCACGACCGGCATCCAGCAGCTGCTGGGGGTCCACACCGGCTTCGAGGGCGTAGACGTCCGCGCCCAGAGAGCGGGCGCCCGCGACCTCCAGCGGGCGCGATCCGTCGCCGTCGAGCTCCAGCCGCCACCGCCGTCCAGAGCGCTGCCGCTTCAGGTCCTCGACGTCGCCGGACGCCACCAGCCGCCCGTCCCTGATGATCGCGACCGCGTCGCAGAGCCGCTCGACCAGCTCGAGCTGATGTGACGAAAAGATGACCGGAACTCCCCGTCGGCGAGACTCGTCGATCAGCACGCGGCTGAGCACGTCGACGCCCACCGGGTCGAGCCCGCTGAACGGCTCGTCCAGAACGAGCAGGTCCGGTTCGTGGACCAGCGCCGCCGCGAGCTGGACCCGCTGCTGGTTTCCGAGCGAGAGCTCCTCGACCTTCGAATCGCGGCGCTCCGAGAGGCCCAGGCGGCCGGTCCACGTCTCGGTATTTCGCCGGGCCGTGGCCGCGTCCAGTCCGTGGAGCTCGGCGAGATAGGTCAGCTGCGCGCCAACGCGCATCTTCGGGTAGAGGCCCCGCTCCTCGGGCATGTAGCCGACCCGGCGTCTCGAGCCCTCATCGAGCGGCGCACCCCGCCAGCGGACCTCGCCGGCGTCGGCCGCGAGCACACCCAGCACGATCCGCATCGCGGTCGTCTTGCCCGCCCCGTTCGGGCCGACGAACCCGAACACCTGCCCCTCCGCGACCGAGAACGACAGGCCGTCGAGGGCGACCGTTTGGTCGTAGCGCTTGCTGAGGGCGTCGAGCTCGAGCATGAACAAACCGGGTAACCGACGAGCGCCGGTCGAAAACTCCTGCGAACGTCCCGCAGGCCCCCGCTGGCGGGGGCCGCCGGGACGTTCGGCGCCAAGTCAGTCGCAGGGGGTGGTCAGCGCGGCTCCCGTGTCGACCACCTCGAAGCGGTTGCCCGGGATCTCCTTGAGGTCGCCGAGCGCGCCGTCCCGCCAGCGCCGGTCGCTGGCGCCGGTGATGAAGAAGTTCGAACCGTTGTCGGCGACGATCGCACCGAAGGTCTGGAGCGCCTCCGCGATCACCCTGGCTGGAGCGCTCATCCCAGCGGTCGGGTACGCGTCGTCGAGCCGGAGGCGCATCCCCATCGGCGGCACATTCGGCCCGCATTCCTCGGATGCGTAGTGGGTCGCCGGCGACAGGTAGGCCCGCCGCGTGCGTTCGAAGGTCATCCGGATCGCGTGATCGACGTGCCCCGCTTCGACCTCGCGGTGGCGGACCAGACCGGGCAGGATCGGCAGGCCCGCGGCGTCGGCCGACGTCCAGCCGTCGGGGCGCTGCGGAAGCGTGCGGCCGAGATCGAACTCGCTCACCTGGTCCGCCCGCCAGCGGTTGCGCTTGCCCTTCCGCGGGAAGGCGCGGTAGAGCTCCGTGAGCCGGCAGTGGGGATCAGCGTCGGCTCCGTCGCGCTGGAGTACGAGGACGTGGCGGTCGCCGTCGGAGCGCCTGCCGCCTTCGATACGGGCGTTCCGTGGGATCGGCTGCCTCCCCTTGTCGGACTGGCCGGGATACGCGCGGATCTTGACGCGGACGCGCTTCTGCTTGGGGCTCACGACCTCGTACGGGATGCCGTAGCGCGGGTTCGAGCCGAAGTCCGGGTGCAGGTGGTTGCCGCCGTCGGCGAGGATCCGGTCGATCACGGTCTCGGAGTTGGCGGCCTCGGGCAGGCCGGAGACATCCTGGTGGAACGCGTCGGCTCCGGGGAGGAGCGCACAGCCACCCAAGCCACCGGCGCGCGGCGCAGCGGGGCCGCCGGCCGACACGGCGGCCGATCCTGCCACTGCCAGCATGGCCGCCGCGAGCGCCCCGAGCGATCGAAGGCTCAAATGCAGAGCTCGTCGTACACGGAGTGCGCGCTCAGCTTCGCCGCCACCGCGTCCCTCTTGCCCGACCGCTTCCACTGGATTACGTGCTGCTCACCCTGGCCGCAGGTGTCATTGGTCGCCCACGTGAACGAGTTCGCCGCCTTGGCGGTGAACGTCACCGGCCCGGGGTCGATCGCCCCGCCGCCGGCCACCGGCACGATCCGGAACTTCGCCTTGCCCCTCTTCATCTGAGCACTCAGGTCGACCGTGATGAAGCCGGGTGTGCTGGCCACGCCGCCGAAGCCTGGAATCTGCTTCCACTTCTTTGGAGCCTCGACGCTCGACGGCACCCACGCACCGGTTTGTCTCGTGACGGAGCCGCTCGACGAGTTGCCGCCGGCCATCACTATGCCCGCTGGAAGTGCCACCGCGACACAGACGAGCCCCGCCAGCGCCGCCTTCGACCACCTGCCCATTGGGAGTCCTTTCCCCTCGTTGACGGGTTGACCCTACCCCGGTCCCCTGCCCCGCGGCAAGGTCTGCTTCAGCTCCAGCACGGGCGCGAAGAGATCTCCGTGCTTCTCGATCCGCTTCAGCACCTCGTCCGCCCCGAAGCGAAGGTCGGCGTTCCCCTTCGCCCCGGCCTCGACCTCGTTCCAGGTGACCGGGGTCGAGATCGTCGGCTGCTCACGGGCTCGCAGCGAGTAAACCGAGACGGTCGTCTTCGAGCGGGTGTTCTGCGACCAGTCCACCAGGACCTTGCCGACCCGGAGCTTCTTGGTCATCTTCGAGACGACGAGGTCGGGCTCGGCCTGCTCGAGCGCCTGTGCTACGGCCTGCGCGTAGGGCTTCGTCCGCTCGTACTTGGTCCTGCCGTTCAGCGGGACGTAGACCTGGAGGCCCTTCGAGCCCGAGCTCTTCGCGAACGACTCGAGCCCGAGCCCTTCGAAGAGCTCCCGGACCCGCAACCCGACCACGCAGCACTCCTTGATCGTGGCGGGGGGCCCCGGGTCGAGGTCGAAGACCATCGAGGTCGGGACCTCCATGCTCCGTGCCTTGGAGAGAGACGGGTGCAGCTCGAGCGCCGCCAGCTGGGCCAGCCAGATCAGCGTCGGCTTGTCGTCACAGACGACGAAGTCGATCTCGCCCGCCTTGTCGAAGCCGACCCGCGCCGTCTTCACCCAGTCCGGGGCTCCCTTGGGGGCGCGCTTCTCGTAGAACCGGAAGCCGTCGACGCCCTCGGGAAAGCGGACCAGGGTCAGGGGCCGGCCTCGGAGGTGCGGGATGAGCGTGTCGGCGACGCGGGCGTAGTAGTCAATCGCCTCGCCCTTGTGAGTCTTCGTCTTCGGCCAGAGGACCTTGTCGAGGTTCGAGAGGGAGAGCGTCGCTGCCGTCGACCTCGACCTCGTTACGTGTCTTCGATGCGGCGGAGCCGGACGCCACCGCGGATTACGACTTCGACGCGGTCTTCGCCTTCTTCGCCGGCGCCTTCTTCTTGGCGGTCGAGCGCTTCTTCGGCGCGGCCTTCTTCTCGGCGCCCTCCGCGAGCGGCTCCGACTTCACGGCGGCGAGGCTCTCCTCGAGCGCCGCCATCAGGTCCGGCGCCTTCGTCGGCTTCGGCTCCTCGCCCTCGACCTCGACGATGTCCTCGCCCTTTGCCTTGCGCTCGATCAGCGCCAGCAACTCCTCGCGGTACTCGTCCTTGAACGCCCCAGCGTCGAAGTCCTGGGCCAGCGAGTCGATCAGCTGCTTGGCCATGTCCACCTCGGCCTTGCGCGGGGTTTCGTCGACGTCCTCCACGATCTCCGAGATCTCGGCAGGCGACACCACCTCATCGGCGAATCGCATCGTCGCCATCGTCAGGACGTCGCCCATCGGCCGGATCGCGGCCAGGTTCTCCTTGTTGCGCAGCACGAAGCGCGCGACGGCCACCTTGTTCTGTTCCGACATCGCCTTGGTGAGCAGGGCGTAGGCCTTCTCGGCGCCCTTGTCCGGGCCGAGGTAGTAGGGGTGGTCGAAGTAGATGGGATCGATCTCGTCGAGGTCGACGAACGCCTCGATCTCGATGGCGCGCGTCTTCTTCGGGTTCATCTCGTCGAGCTCGTCCTTGGTGAGGATCACGTACTGCTCGGGGGTGATCTCGTAACCCTTGACGATCTCCTCGTAGGGGACCTCCTCGCCGTCCGCCTCGGCGACGCGCTTGTGGCGGACGCGGGAGCTGTCGGAGGCGCGCAGCTCGCGGAACGAGACGTTCTTGCGCGAGACGGCGCTGTAGAGCTTCACGGGCACGTTCAGGAGCCCGAATGAGATTGAGCCTGTCCAGATAGCGCGGGGCATGGGTTTCTCTAAAGACCAGCGACGGGCGTGAAACTCATCGCGAGGTGTAGGCCATTAGGTACCCCACAGTAGCGCCCGAACCCTGCCTGGCCACATAACACGCAGGCGATCTTGCGCCTTCTAGCCCTCGCGCACGACCTCGCCGGGGTCTTTGTCGTCGCGCAGGCCCTTGAACGCAGGCTGGCGCAGGGTGCCCTCGCGCGTCCACTCGGTGAACTCGAACTCACCGATCACCCGGGGCTCCACCCACACTGGACCCGCACCGCGCTCACGCGCCCTCGCCTTGTACTTCTCGCGCGGGTCCTCGCCCAGCTCGAACGGGGTCTCCTCGCGTGCGAGCGGCTTCAGCAGCCCGATCAGGCGTTCCAGCATCGCGTCCGTGAACCCGGTGCCGACACCGCCCGCATAGACGAGCCGCTGGGGCCGGCCGAGCGATTCCGCCTCCGAGGGGGTCGCGTCCCAGTAGCCGACGAGCAGCGAGCCGACCCTGCCCCGGCGCCCGCCCTCGCCCGGCATGTAGCCGCCGATCACCAGCTCCTGGGACAGCCGGGCGCGGATCTTGAGCCAGTCGCGGCTGCGGGCCCCCGGCCGGTAGGCGCTCCCGAGGCGCTTGCACACGATGCCCTCGAGGCCCTGGGACCGGGCCGCGGCGAGGAAGGCCCCGCCGCCTCCGAGGTGATGCGCCGGAGTCCGCCAGTGGTCGGACTCGAGCGCGAGGCCGGCCAGCAGCTCGCGCCGGCGCTCGTAGGTCTCGGCGAGCAGGCTCTCGCCGTCGAGCGCCAGCAGATCGAAGGCGACGTAGCTGACCGGCACTTCCTGTGCCCGGCGGCGGATCGTCTCGGGTCGCGAGAGCCCCATCCGCAGCTGCAGCGTCTGAAAGCTCGGATGGCCCTCGTCGTCGAAGGCCACGACCTCTCCGTCCAGGACGGCGTCGCGGCCGCCGATCGCCGCCGCCATCTCCGCGAGCTCGGGGTAGCGAGGCGTGGTGTCCTCGCCGCGGCGGCTCGCGACACGGGTGCCGGACTCGTCGAGGAACGCCAGGGCCCGAACCCCGTCCCACTTGATCTCGAACGCCCATCCGTCCCCGCCGGGCGGCTCGTCGCTCGGCGTCGCGAGCATCGGCTGGAGGTCGCGGGGAAGCGGGATGGCCACCCCTCGATTATGCGTATGCGTGCCTCAGCAGCACCATCCGGCGACATTCGGGAACGTCGCGGAGCCCCTGCGGTCGGGGTCGAGCTGGCGGGAGATGTCGGCGACGGGCACGACGCGGCGGTCTGCGATACGGATGAAGAGCCACTGGTCTGCCTCGGGCCAGGGCAGCAGGATCCATTCGCCGTCGGGCGAGAACGTGGGGGTACCGAAGGCAGCTCCCCCCTTGCCCGGGGTGGACGGATAGAGGACGCGCTCTCGGTCCTCGGCCAGGCTGGCGGGGATGAGCACGAGTTCGGCGTTGCCGGCTCGGTTGGGGCGAACGACGGCGATCCGCCTGCCGTCGGCCGCAAGCGTCGCCGCGCTTCCGGTTGCGACGGGGCCCTTGAACAGCCCGTTGCCGCGGGCGTCGACGAGCGATGCGAATCCGTCGGCTTCGATCAGGAGCCGCTCCCCGTCGGCCGACCACTGCAGGCTCTCGACCGGTGCCGAGACAGGCTCGGAGCGCCACAGAACCTGCCGGGTGTCGGTGTTCTCGAGCACGACGCGATCGCGGGCGTCCACGTACGCGAGCTCATGGCGCGCGGCTGTGGGGAGGGTTTCCGGCCGCCACGCGATCGCGGTCGAGCCGACAGGTTTGGCGAGGCTGGGCTCGTCGACCGGGCTGCCGTCGCCGGCGACGATCCGCAGCTCGCGGCCGGCGACGTACGCGACTCGGAAGCCGTCGTCGCTCGACCAGTCGAGCGAGTTGATCGCGGCCGGCGCGGTCCGGCTCCAGCGGACATCCCCCTGCGGGGTCAGCGCCAACAGTTCGCGTCCCTCGGCCGCACCGACGTAGAGGCCGTTCGGCGACCAGGTGACGTGCCGGTAGGCGCCCAGGTTGCGGCGCGAGCCGTCGTCGTTCAGGACCCATGCCCCGTCGTTCGACTCGACCAGCACCGAGCCTGGCGCCGGCAACGATCCCAGCACGGGGCGCGCGTCCTCCTCGCCGACCTCGATCGCGTCGGCGAGCCACTCGCGGACCTCGGCCCCGGCAGGGGTGAGCGCCACCACCGCAACGAGCCCCGCGACGAGTGCGGCAACGCCGGCGCGGGCACGCACGCCCCGCGGCGGCCGGACGGCCTCGCGCTCGGTGAAGGCCTCGCGGACCACGGCCCAGCCGCGCTCCTCCGCTTGGCCCTCGCCCGGAGCAGGGACGTCGCGCATTGCGGCGCGGACCCGTTCGTCGGAGCGTCGCCTCACGGTGCCTCCACCTCTGGCAGCTCGCGAGCCAGGGCGTCGAGCCCCCGCCGCAGGCGCGAGTTCACCGTGCCGCGCGGGATCTCGAGGAGGTCGGCGATCTCGCCGGGCGTGTACTCGAGCAGATAGCGGAGGACGACGACGGCGCGCTGCTCCGGCCCGAGCGAGCTGAGCGCCGCGACGACGCGGTCGGAGTCGGCGAGGCCGGCGAGATCGACATCGGCGCCTGGCTCGGTGAGCTCCACGGCCTCTCCCGAGACCTCCCTGCGCGCCTTGCGTGCGCGACTCCAGTCGATCGAGCGGTTCACGACGATCCGGTGCAACCAGGGGCCGAACGGCCGCCGGCGGTCGAACCGGTCCAGGGCGCGGACCGCTGCGATGAATGCCTCCTGGGCGATGTCCTCAGCGGCCGCCCCGTCATGGACAACCAGGTACGCGGCGCGGTGCGCGGCTCGCCAGTGGCGCCGGAACAGCTCTTCGAGCGCCTCCTCGGAACCCCGCTGCGCCGCCTTGATCAGCGCGCGCTCATGCCGCCGCGCGACCGGAGCCAGCTCCGTCCCCATCGCGCCCAAGACACGCGGTTCCGCGTCCATCGCCACCACGCATTGTCCCGCGCCGGCGACGAGCGCGGGCCGAACCGCCCGCGCCCGCATCGAGCGTCGACTTTCTTGCGCCTGAAGCAACTAAGTCGACACTCGGTCGCGTTGGGGGTCGCCGTCGGGGGCCTCCTTGGCCGGGGGCGCGCCGGGGGCGAACGGATCGGGCGGGAGCTCCGAGGCACGCCGGCGGCGGCGCAGGCCGAGCGCCGTGCCGATCAGGAGCGCGGTCCCGACAGCAATCGCGCCGATCGCCAGCCCGCTCGGCCCACCGCCGGACTCCGGCTCGACGGTCAGCTCCGGCGCGATCGGCTCGCTCAGGCCGAACGACTCCGTGTCGAGCATCGCGAGCGTCTCGTCGCCACGGGTCACGTTGAGCGTCCCGGCGTCGTCGGTGAGCTCGAGGCCGGCGCGCCAGGCCTCGTTCCCATCGACCATCGCGAGATCGACGCAGTGGGTCAGGCCCCGCTCGGTGTCGAGGGTGTGGATGAACGCCACGTCGTTTCGGCCGCCGCCGCCGTTGTAGAGCGTGTACTCCCAGCGGCCGTCGGGGCTGGTAGCGCGGGTCATCGGCACCCCGCGCATCTCGCCCGGCGAGACCTCGTGGGCGACGAGGACCGGGTCGGGCAGCAGCCGCTGCCGCTCCAGGTCGTACTCGCGGACGGCGTAGTCGTTCAGGTCGCGGGAGGGGTACTCGGTCAGATACAGGCCGAGGCCGTCAGGCGATAGGGCGTCGAAACTGAAGTCGCCTGGCAACGCGAGCCGCCGCTCCACTTGCATCCGTCCGTTCGAGCGGATGTCGATGACGACGAACCTCGACTGCTCGCGAGGGAATTGGAACCGGAACCAGCGCGGCTCGAACAGCACCAGGCGGCTTCCGTCGCTGGAGAGACCGGCCGAGGTGCCGTCCGCCGCCACTACGGGGATCGCGTAGACGCCGTCGATGGTCCTGGTTCCGAGAATCTCGCCCCCGCTCTGGTCGATCTGGAGGATCGTCGTCTGCCCGCCGCTGCTCACGGTCGCGTAGCGCGGCCCCTCGCCGTTCGGCGCCACCACGCTCGCGTCCGGGGAGCTGTCGTAGGGGATCGGTGCCCCGGCGCCCTGGGCGCCGGGGACCAAGAGCACGACGAACGCGAGCAGTGAGCCAAGGCATACGACGGCGCGCGACATCTCGAACCTCCCGAGTGGGACTGACATCTGCAATCGAGTACGTGCCGTCTGCCGTCGGAGGTCCCGCGGATAATCCGCACATGCTGTTCGAGCTCGACGGCGTCAGCCTCAACCGTGCCGGCCGACCGGTGCTGCGCGACCTGAGCTGTTCGCTCCGCGAAGGCGCCTCGGCCCTCGTCGGCCCCTCGGGGTCGGGCAAGTCGACGATCCTCAGGCTGCTGAACCGGCTGACGGACCCTGATCAGGGGACCGTCGCCTACCGGGGAGCGAACGTCCGCGAGCGCGAGCCGAGGGCGCTTCGCCGCGAGGTCTGCCTGGTCCCACAGCTGCCGGCGCTGATCGAGGGGACGGTGGGCGAGAACATCGAGTTCGCGGCGTCGCACAACGGCAGAGAGCCCGATCTTCCGAAGCTCCTCCGGCTGAGCGGGCTGGACCCGGGCTACGCGGAACGCGAGTCCGGCAAGCTGTCCGTCGGCGAGCAGCAACGGGTGATGCTGGCTCGGGCCCTCGCGCTAGAGCCGCGCGTGCTGCTGTTGGACGAGCCGACCTCGGCGCTCGACGAGGCGGCGCGGGACGCGGTCGAGGGCACGCTCGCCGATCTCCGCAGGCGCCTCGATCTCGCGACCGTGACCGTCACCCACGACCCGGCGCAGGCGCAGCGCCTCGCCGACTGGATCGTGCGCGTGGACGCCGGCCGGGCGGTCGAACAGGGCGCGGCAGCGGAGGTGCTGGCATGAACGTCGGCATCGACGTCAGCCTCGGCCAGGTCGCCGCGAGCCTCGTCCTGATCGCGGTGGCGATCGCCGTCTCGTTCTGGCGCCGCGCCGACCTGGAGGAGGACATCGCCGTCGCCGTCGTGCGGTCGCTGATCCAGCTGCTCGCGATCGGCTACGTGATCCAGGTCATCTTCGACGAGGACAGCCTCTGGCTGGTCCTGGCGCTGATCGTGGTGATGGTTGTATTCGGCGCCTACACGGCGCGCGCTCGCGCCACGAAGGTCCCGGGAGCACTGGGCCCCTTGCTGGTCGCCCTCGCCGTCGCAGCGGCCGCAACGCTTGGCCTGGTCCTCGCGCTCGGCATCTTCGATCCCGAGCCCCAATACCTGGTGCCGGTCGGGGGCATGGTGATCGGGAACGCGATGACCGCGGCGGCGGTCGCGCTCAACCGCCTCGGCGACGACATCGAGAGCTCGGCCAAGCAGATCGAGGCGACCCTCGCGCTGGGCGCCAGCTCGGCCGAGGCGGCGGCGCCGATCGTCAGGCGGAGCCTCCGCTCGGGCATGATCACCCTCGTCGACTCGACCAAGACGACGGGGCTGATCTTCTTCCCCGGCACGATGGTCGGGATGCTCCTGGCGGGCGCCGACCCGACCGACGCGGTGCGCCTGCAGCTGATCCTGCTCTGGGTTCTGCTCGGGAGCGTCGCGATCTCCTCGGTGGTGGCGACCGGGCTGGCCTACCGCGGCTTCTTCACGCCCGCCCACCAGCTCCGTGAGCCGCCGGCGCCGTGAGCGCCCGCTGGATGGTCGATCCGAACCTCTAGATTCTCGCTCCGTGACACGCATCTTCAGCGGCATCCAGCCCACCGGGCGAAAGCACCTCGGCAACCACATCGGGGCGATCCGCCAGTACGTCGCGGGCCAGGACCTGGGCGAGTCGATCTACTGCGTCGTGGATCTGCACGCGCTGACGGTGGCCTACGACCCGGCCGAGCTCCGCGAGCGCCTTTACGACACGACCGCGATCCTGCTCGCCGCCGGCCTCGATCCCGAGCGCTGCATCCTGTTCCGCCAGTCCGACGTGCATGAGCACACCGAGCTCAGCTGGCTGCTGGGCGCGGTCACAGCCCACGGCGATTTGAACCGCATGCACCAGTTCAAGGAGAAGTCCGAGCAGCAGCGCGACCTGATCTCGGCGGGGCTGTTCTTCTATCCGGTGCTGATGGCGGCCGACGTGCTCGCCTACCGGGCGACCGATGTGCCGGTCGGCGACGACCAGCGCCAGCACGTCGAGCTGATGCGCGACGTCGCCGAGCGGTTCAACGCCCGCTTCGGCGAGCAGCTGGTGGTCCCCGAGGGTCGCTACCCGGAGGTGGGCGCGCGGATCATGAACCTGCAGGACCCGGAGTCCCGGATGTCCACCACGTACGGCTCCGAGCAGGGCACCGTGTACATCCTCGACCCGCCCGAGGTCGTCGCGAAGAAGGTGCGAAGCGCGGTGACCGACTCCGGATCCGAGGTACGCCGGGCGCCCGACAAGGCCGGGATCACGAACCTGATCGACATCCTCGCCGCTGTCCGCGAGGTAACGCCGGAGGACGTCGAGCGCGAGTTCGACGGGTCCGGCTACGGCGACTTCAAGTCGGCGGTGGCAGATGAGGTGGTGGCCTACCTGGCGCCCGTCAGGGAGCGCTTCGAGGAGCTCCGCCCCGACCCGGCCGCGATCGAGGCCGCGCTCGACCAGGGCGCGGAGAAGGCGCGCGCGATCGCGTCGGAGACGCTCGCCGACGTGCGGGAGGCGATGGGTGTCGGCGCTCCCAGGTAGCCGTCCAGGCCCGCTTCTAAGCTCACGTCCGTGCCGGTAGCCGACCTCGACCTCGAGCTCGACGTCTTCGCGGGCCCGTTCGACCTGCTCATGGCGGTCGTGCTCCGCGAGGAGCGTCGAACCTCGCGGAGGTCGAGCTCGGGGAGGTCGTGGTCGCCTACATCGAGCACCTCGAGGAGCAGGGCGACCTCGACCTCGAGGCCGCGACCGAGTTCCTGGTCCTGATCGCCGCGCTCCTGGAGCTGAAGTCGCGCCTGCTCCTGCCGCGGCGAGGAGGCCGACGCGGAGCGCTCGAGCCCGAGGAGGCGGCCGAAGAGCTGCTCGCGCGGATGCTCGAGTACCGGCGGTACCGCGACGCGGGCGGCCACCTGGCCGAGCTGTTCGCGGACGGGCGCCGCTTCCTCTATCGCCGTGCCTCGCTGCCGCCGGAGCTGCGCCGGGTCTCGCTCGAAGCCGCCCGCCCGGTGTACTAGCGTGATCGGCTCGCGCAGGCGATCGGCGAGCTGCTGCGGATGCCGCCGGCGCCGGATACGTCTCACATCCGGCCGACCGTCTCGCTCGAGCGCCGGCTCGGCGTCCTGCGCGAGCTGCTCGCGCGCGGGGGCGAGCTGGACTTCGACAGGCGTTCGGCACGGAGGACCGGCTGACCCAGGCGGTGACGATCTTCGCGCTGCTCGAGATGCACAAGCGAGGGGAGGCGACCTGGGAGCAGAAGGAGCTGTTCGGGCCGATCGGGATCAGCGTCGGTCGCAGCGTCGGCGTCAGAAGGAGGTCGCCTGATGGAGGCACCGCGCTGGAGCGGATGATCGAGGGGCTGCTGTTCCTCTCGCCGGAGCCGGTGTCGGTCGCGGAGCTGGTCGAGGCGACGCGACGCGACCGAGGCGCAGGTCGAGCGCGCGCTCGACGGCCTTGAGGGCACGTTCGCCGAGGGCAAGCGCGGGCCTCGTGCTGCGCAACGTCGCCGGCGGCTGGACGCTGGCCGCCGACCCGGTCGCCGAGGACGCCGCGCGCCGGCTGCTGCGCGAAGCCGCAGACGCCGCCGCTGACCCAGGCCCAGGCCGAGACCCTCGCGATCGTGGCCTACCTGCAGCCGGTCTCGCGGCCCGAGATCGCCCGGATCCGCGGCGTCGCCTGCGAGTCCGCCGTGCAGACCCTCGCCGAGCGCGGCCTGATCGAGGAGTCCGGGCGCTCGCGCTTCGGCGCCGACGATCTATCGCACGACGCCGCTGTTCGAGCGCGTGTTCGGCCTCAGCGGCCTCGACGCAGCTCCCCGACCCGTCGCGCTTCGACCCGACGCCCGAGGACGAGCACGAGCTGCGCGAGCGCCTGCTGAAGGCGGGCGAGCAGCGCGCGGCGCTAGCCTCGCTTCGGTGCGGCTCGCCAAGTACCTCGCCCACTCGCGGCGTCGCCTCGCGGCGGCGCGCCGAGAAGCTGATCGTCGCCGGCGGGTGACGCGTCGGCGGGCGAGGACGGTCACCGATCCGGCGCGCGACGTCGACGAGCGCAGCGGGGTGGCGGTCGACGGCGGCCGGTCAAGCCCGAGCCGCGCGAGGTGTGGATGCTCAACAAGCCGCTCGACGTGATCTCGACCGCGCGGGAGCCCGGCAAGCGGCAGGCGGTCATCGAGCTGGTCGCCGTCCGAGCGGCGGCTCTATCCGGTCGGCCGCCTCGACGCCGACTCGACCGGGCTGATCCTGCTGACGAACGACGGCGAGCTCGCGAACCGGCTCACCCATCCGCGCTACGGCGTCGAGCGGACCTACCGGGTGCGGCTGCGCAGCCGCCGACCGGGGACGCGACCTCGACCGGCTTCGCCGCGGGGCGTCGAGCTCGAGGACGGGCCGACGCGCCGGCGCGGGTCGCGCGCGCGCGGAGAGCGCGGGATCGAGATCACGATCCGCGAGGGGCGCAACCGCCAGGTCCGGCGGATGGCGGAGGCGGTCGGCAACGAGGTCGTCTCGCTGGCGCGGTCGGGTTCGGCTCGCTCGCGCTCGGCCGGCTGCCGGAGGGCGAGGCGCGAAGGCTCGGCGCGCCCGAGGTCGGGCGGCTCTGGAAGGATGCGCGGCGCGATGAGCGACGAACTGAGCGCCTCTGGGCAGTCGCGGGGCGCGGCCCAGGCCGAGCGCAACGACGCCGAATCGATCCTCGGCGCGACCGCGAGCTCGATGCGCGAGCTGATGGGTCGGAACGGGCTCGAGCCCGAGGGCTTCGTCAGCTGCATCTTCACACTGCACCGACGACCTCGACGCCGAGTTCCCGGCGGTCGCGGCGCGCGCGCTCGGGTTCGACCAGGTGCCGCTCCTCTGCAACCGCGAGATCGACGTGCCGGGGCGATGGAGCGCGTGATCCGCGTGCTCGCGCACGACTACGGGCCCGCGGACCACAGCCCCAGCACGTGTACCTCGGAGAGACGAAGAGCCCGCGTCGGACCTCCACTCCGCGCAATAGGTCGGATGAACATGCGGCTCGTCGAAAGCGCCTGGAAGCCGTCCGGCTACAAGCAGGCGTCCCGCCGGCAAGGCGCCCGAGGCGATCGTCGCCGAGGACATCGCGCAGCTGGCCTCGAACGAGTCGCCGTGGGGACCGCACCCGAGGTCGTCGCCGCGATCGAGCGCGCGGCGACGCGATGCAACCGCTATCCCGGATCCGGCGGCGACGCTGTCTACGCCAGCGGATCGCCGAGCGCCACGATGCCGACCCGGCCGCGATCGCGGTCGCGAACGGGTCCTGCGAGTTCCTGCTCGCCGCCGGGGCCGCCCTGTGCGAGCAGGGCGACGAGGTCGTCTACGCCTGGCCCTCGTTCTCGATCTACCCCTACGTCGCGCCGCTCTCGGGCGCGCGCGAGATCCGCGTGCCGCTGACCGACGGCGACGAGCACGACCTCGACGCGATGCTCGCCGAGATCACCGCCGCGACGCAGCTGGTGATCGTCTGCAACCCGAACAATCCGACCTCGACCCACATCCCGATCGCGCGGATCGCCGAGTTCGTCGAGCGCGGTGCCCGACCACGTCGTCGTGATGCTCGACGAGGCGTACGCCGAGTACCAGCTCCACGACGACCCGGAGGAGACGCGTCGATCTCTGGCGTCGCTCCCGAACCTGGTCGTCCTCGGACGTTCTCCAAGTGCTACGGCCTGGCGGGGTTGCGGGTCGGGTACGCGCTCTGCTCGGCGAAGATCCGCGCCGCCCTCGACGCGGTTCGCCAGCCGTTCTCGGTGAACGCCCTGGCGCAGGCCGCGGGCGCCGAGGCGATCCGCCACTCAGGACGATGTGCTCAGCGGGTCGAGCGGACGATCGTCGAGCGCATCTTCGTCGAAGAGGGCGTGCGCGAGCTCGGCCTCGAGACGCCCGACTCGCATGCGAACTTCTCCTGGATCGACCTCGGCGAGGCCGACGAGGCGGAGGTCGTCGCCGCGCTGGGGGAGAAGGGCGTGATCGTCCGTCCGGGCGCTCCGCTCGGCGGGCCCGGTCACATCCGCGTCAGCTACGGCACTCGCGAGCAGAACCAGCGGTTCCTCGACGCTCTCCGCCGCCGCGATCGAGGGCTGACCCTCAGTCGCACCCGAACGGCGTGCTGCTGAGCATCCCCGGCCGGATGTCCTTCAGGAGCCTGGTGCCGGGGTTGGTGCCGTCGCTGCGCCAGGGCTCGGTAGCCGTCGGGGTCGGTCGCCGCGCCGAACAGCAGTCGCTTCCCCGAGCTTGACCAGCTCGCATGGGATCGAGCCGCCCATCCCCGGCCGGATGTCCTTGAAGAGCTTCGTCCCCTGGGCGCTTCCGTCCGTGCGCCAGAGCTCTCTCCCGTGGGTTCCGTCGTCGGCTGAGAAGTAGACGCGGTGCTTGAAGGCCGCGAGCCGGAATGGCGACGAGCCGGCCGCCGGGTTGATGTCCTCGACGAGCTTCGTGCCCGCCTTCGTGCCGTCCGTGCGCCAGAGCTCCGACCCGATGGTCCCGTCGTTGGCGCCGAAGTAGAGACGGCCCTTGAGACGGACGAAGTCCACCGGGTTCGACGTCGCCGACCCCGGGGTTGATGTTCTCGAGGAGCGTCGCTTCGCCGGGCTTGCCGTTCGTCTTCCAGGGCTCCGCTCCGCGGGTGCCGTCGTCGGCGCGGAACACGATCCGTTTGCCCAGCGACGCGAACGCAAACGGCTGCGAGCTCGGCATCCCCGGGTTGATGTCGTCGAGCCGCTTGGTGCCCTGCTTGGTGCCGTCGCTCCGCCACGGCTCGGCCCCGCTCTCGGGATCCTGTGCGCGGAAGTAGAGGCGTCCTCGGTGCGCCAGAAAGCTGGCTGGCGCCGAACCGTTCGATCCCGGGAAGATGTCCTCGACGGGCCTGGTGCCCTTGCGCTTGCCGTTCGTGCGCCAGAGCTCCGACCTCGATTTCCGTCGTTTGCACTGAAGTAGACGCGCTTGCCCATGCGTGTGAACCCGGTCGCGAACGAGGAGTCCGGGCCGGCCATGCCGTCGTCGTCACCGGGATTGATGTCCTTGAGCAGCTTGGTGCCCGCCTTCGTCCCGTCGGACTTCCAGACCTCGACGCCATGCTCACCGTCGCTGGCCGTGAAGTACACGCGCTTGCCGAGGCGCTCGAACCCGGTCGGGAACGAGCTGTCCGGCCCCGGGAACCCGTCATCGTCGCCCGGATGGAGGTCGGCGACGAACCTGGTGCCGGCCTTGGTCCCGTCCGTCTTCCAGACCTCGGCCCCGTGCGCGGCGTCGTGGGCCGAGAAGAGGAGCTTGCCCTTCAGGGCGTTCGGCGCCGCATCCGCAGGTCCGGCCGCAATCCCCGCGACCGCGACCGCGAGCGTCCATGCACACACGGTCCTCCCTGACATCGTGCCGAATGTAACACTCGCCGGGCCCCGTCCGCTGCGGCGCTGGGCCTAATCGTCGCGCGGCGTGATCCGGAAGATCGAGACGACCTCGGCCTGATGCGCCTCGGGGTGGACGACGTAGGCGCTCGGCCCGCCGCCAAACCATCCGGCGGCTTCGTTGTCGCCGACGAAGATGCCGGGGTGGTGCTTCCCGTCCCCGTCCTCGACCCAGACCTTCTGGCCCTCGCGGAACCCGTGCTCGGCCTCGTCCATGGCGGGCAGCCTACTTCGCGAGAGCGCCGGCGGCCGGGCCGTTCGAGAGGTCCGCGGTGAGCGGCCGCGGCTCGAGGCCGTGGGCGCGAAGCGTCGTGGCGAGGGAATCCGCGAAGTCGCGCGCCGCGCCCGCAGTCCACCCGGGTGCCTGGCTGAAGATCCCGAGGCGGCCGCCCGGGGCCAGCAGGTCGCGGGCGATCGGCAGCGCGGGCGCGGGGTCGCGGTAGAACGCGGCGACATGCAGCGCGAGGATCGCGTCGAAGCGTTCGTCGCCAAAGTCGGCGTCCTGGAGCACACCGGACTCGAAGGACGCCCTGCCGGCATCGACGTATTCGTGGTTTCGCCTGCTCGCCGCCCCGTGCCCGCAGCCGACCTCCAGCACGCGATCGGAGGGCTCGATGCGGAGCTCTTCGACCGCCCAGACGAGGCGCTCCGACTCCTTCGCCACGCGATCAGCTTCCGGTCGAGCTGAAGTGCTGGTAGTCCTTGGTCCCGGACCAGTCGCCGCCCCATTTCCAGCCGACGTCCCGGAAAGCGTCCCAGGCGTCGTCGCCGTGATGGACCATCCCCTTCGCGTGGCGCGAGCGGTCGGCGAAGGGCCGGCCGGCGGGCGGTGAGACGTGGCCTGAGGGGGTCACGTACGGGTTCTCGATCGGGTTGATGTCGATTGCCCGGCCGTAGGCGTGTTCCGACCAGCGTGTGGTTCCGGCGACGAACCGGCAGTTGAAGGCGGAGGTGTTGTCGCGTTCATCGAGCGGTGGTCGTCGGCGCCGTAGCGGTCGATAA
>CAWECM010000002.1:0-120385 GCA_963807755.1 uncultured bacterium
CCGGGATCGCGTAGGTCTCGCCCATGCCGGGCTCCGGACCCGGGCTCGATCTCCTCGAGCGGGTCGATGCCTAAGACCTTGCCGCGCAGGTCGTTGGTGTTCGCCGACGTGTTGCGGGCGTCGTAGCGGTGCTCGTACTGCTGGTCCATCGGCCCGCGGCCGTCCTGACCGGTGCCGAACGGGTTGACGTCGTCGCCGACGCCGAGGTAGAGGTTCCCCTCGGAGTCGAAGTCGAGCCCGGCGCCACCGGTGTGGGCGGGCCAGTTCGGCGAGCCGGGGTTGCCGATCCCGTCGCCGTCCTCGGCGACCTTCACCTTCGGCACGTCGAATATCGGCTGCTCCTCGACCACCGCCGTGCCCTCCTCGTTGAGCGTGAACCGCGAGAGGCGGTTGTAGCCGAGCGCGAAGCCCGTGCCCTCGACCGGCCAGCCCTCGTCCTCGCCCCGCGGCGAGTAATAGATGTAGAGATGGCGGTTGGTATCGAAGTCGGGGTCGAGCGCCATGGCGAGGACGCCGTCCTCCGAGGTCGAGAGCGCGTCGGCTCGGGTCGGGATCACGTGCACGACGCTGCTCTCGCCGGTGGCGGGATACCCGCTTGTCGAGGCGGCCCTCCGACTCCATGCCCTGCTCGCCGATCTCGGTCCAGTAGACGGTCCCGTCCTCGGCGATGTCGAGGCCGATCGGCCCCTGGACGTCGGTGGTGAGGATCGTGCGGCTGAAGTTCGACCACACCGTGCCGCCGCAGTCGCCCTCGGTGCCCTCGACGCCGGCGACAGACTGGACACCGCCGAGCAGGTGGTCGATCAGGTAGTTGTCGCCTCCGTTGGCCGTGTAGAGGTTCGGGAAGTGGCCCATCGAGGTCGCCCAGATCCGGCCGCCGTCATAGAGGCAGCACCGCGAGATCGGGTGGTCGTTGCCCATCGCCACGGCTGGCGGGTTGCCCCCGCCGTGGGGCTCGGCCAAGGGGTCATATGAGGTTTCATCGAGGGTCACGAGCACGTGGTGAGTGTAGGCGGACGCTGCGGTCGAAGGAGTAGTGCTCGTCGGAGTGCTGGATCGTGTCGGGGAGATCGCGGGTCGACGGGTGGCTGCGATCGGAAACGTGCGCGGTCACCGTCTGGGGGGCGGCCGGGTGGGCGGGCATCGTCGTGCCGAGCGCGCTGTTGCCGAGACCGTCCCACCAGCCCCAGCTCGGCTGACCGGCGCCCATGTCGGTCGCCAGGTGGTTGGCGGCGATCCCGCCCCCGTCGTTGACGAAGCCCTGGATTGCCGCGCGGTCGCTCTCGGTGAAGAGCGGCTGGGGCGTGTTGCCGCCCGCGTTGAAGAGGAAGATCGCGTCGTACTGCGCGAGGTTCTCGGGGGTGAAGATGCGCGGGTTCTGGTTGGGGTCGTGGCAATCGGGGATCGCGGCGATCTCGCCGCAGTCCTCCCAGTCGTAGGAGATGTTCGCCGCATCGAGCGCATCCTGGATCGGCCCGATCCCCTGGGCGATCGTGTCGGCGTGCCGGTGCGCGACCGTGCCGCTGTAGATCAGGACGTGCGCGTCAGGGCCCTGCGCGGCGGCCGGCGAGGCGGTCACCGCAGCCAATCCGGCCGCGAGGGGAAGCATCGCCCGCCGGGCCGCCCGCCACAGCGCTCGTCGTCCGAACTGCATCCGATCTCCTCCTGCCCCCTTCGCGCGCACCCGGCCTTTCTGCCATACAGAATGCCGTTTGCGCCCTGCGCGACGAAAATACCACGGTTCTCGCTCTGATGCTTTTGCAGGCTGTCCGACAAAAGGTTGTTGACATCGGCATAGCAACGAACTAGGTTCGGTTTTCCGGTCGCGCAGATCCAGCAGGAGGGTCAGGCGCAGCTTCAGGCGGAGATCGCGTCTGAGGAGACGTGGAACGGAGGAGCGGACACCGGTCGGTGCGGGCATGCGTGCGTGGCGGGACGCTGGGCCTACTCGTACTCGCGCTGCTGGTTCCAGCGGAGCCGGCGCTTGCCCAGGGTGACCCCCCGAACGTCCTCGTCTACTCGGGAACCACCGGCTACCGCCACAACCACACCGGGGAGGCGATCCAGCCCCAGGTCGTCGATCTGATCCAGAGCCGGCTCGCCGAGGCGGGGATCGAGAGCGATTACGAGACCTGCGGCAACTCAGAGCAAGGGCAACCGCTCCCGGGGCTGCCCCGGGTGCCGCGACGCCACGGAGGGGGTAACCCGGCGATCTTCACTCCCGAGAATCTGGCGCAGTACGACGCGCTCGTCTTCTGGCAGGCGTCATCGCAGTTCCGCAACGCCAGCCCCAGACAGGACCGCTGTTCAACGCCGCCGAGCAGGACGCGATCGAGGGGTTCGCCCATGCGGGTGGCGGGGATCGCGGCGATGCACGCCTCGGTGACGATGGGCGCCGGCGCGGGTCACCTGGCCGTGGTGGGACGCCCCGGGCAACAGCGCGATCGGCGCCCTGATGCCCGGCCACTCGGCGACCGATATCTCAAACGTCGCCGAGCGTCCAGGTCTCCGACCGCAACCACCCCTCGACCCGCGACCTGCCGGATCGAATACGAGTTCGGCGACGAGCACTACACGTTCTCCGAGTAACCCGCGCGGCACGCACCACATCCTGATGACGCTCGACGAGGAGAGCTACAACGTCGGGGAGCGGCGTCACCTCGATGGGCGCCGACCACCCGATCGCCTGGTGCCGCATGTACGAGGGTGCCCGCGTCTGGTCTTCGAGCCTGGGCCACTTCAGCGCCTCGTTCCTCGAGGCGAAGCCTGAGTTCGGCGGCGAGCCCGGCGACAACGAGCTGATGGAGCACCTGGTCGGCGGGGTCGAGTGGGTCGCCGGAACCGCCGGGAGCGACTCGGATTGCGGCGGGACCGTCTGGTCGAACTTCAGCCGCACCGTGCTCGAGACCGGCCTGAACGGGGCGATCGGCCTCGACATCGCGGCGGACGGCAAGGCCTACTGGACGGAGATCGGCGTCCAGGCCGTCGACTCGCAGGGGCAGCTTCGGATGTACGACCCGGACACGGAGCAGACGAGCAACCTGCTCACGCTCCAGACCCGGGCGGAGTACCCCTCATCGAACGCCGGCGTCCTCGGCATGGCCCTCGACCCGGATTTCGAGTCCAACCGCCACCTCTACGTCTACTATTCGCCGCGCCTCTCGGCGGCCGATTCGAACTGCGCCCCGCCGACGGCCAACTGCGTCGCCGACAGCACCTACCTGCCGTGGCACAACGTCGTCAGCCGCTTCACGCTGAACGCCGAGGGCACCGCCGTCGTGCCCGGGTCCGAGCAGGAGATCCTGCGCGTGCCGCGCGTCGCGGTGGGCAACAACAATTCCGACGGGATCGCCGGCAAGACGACCTACAGCGCGCATCAGGGCGGCGGTTCGCTCAGCTTCGACTCCGAGGGCAACCTGTACCTCGGCACCGGTGACGACGTCGACCCGTTCATGGGCCGGAACTCAGGCTCGAACCACAACTACGCACCGATCGACCAGCGCTACCCCGAGCGCTACGACGCCCGGAACACCTCCGCCAACACGAACGACCTGCGCGGCAAGATCCTTCGCATCCTCCCGCTCGCGAACGCCGCGGGCGAGCCCGGCGCGGGCACGACCTACTCGATCCCCGAGGGCAACATGTTCGTGCCGGGGACCGCGCAGACCAAGCCCGAGATCTACGCGATGGGCTTCCGCAACCCGTTCACGATCCACGCCGACCCGAACGAGCCGGGCGCGGTGGTGGTCGGCGAGTACGGCCCCGACGCGGCCACCGACAGTGCCACCTTCGGCCCCGCCGGGGTCATCGAGTGGGACCGGGTCGCCGGCCCCGGCTTCTACGGCTGGCCGCTCTGCGTGGGGGACAACGCGGTCGCTCGCAGCTACTTCCGGTACCAGTTCCCGGCCGGGCCGCAGGGCGCCCGCTACGACTGCTCCGCGGCTCAGATCCCGAACGACTCGCCGTTCAACACGGGGCTCGGCCAGATCCCGGGCCCGGCGGCGGCAGCCGACGTCTGGGCGAAGAACGGCGGCGGCACGCCCCCCCGGTTCGGGATTCCGGCCCTCGCGAACGAGGCGGCCACCGGCCCGGTCTACGACTTCGACCCGGACAGCCCGTCGGAGACCAAGTGGCCCGCGTACTACGACGGTAGTGGCTGATCTTCAACCGGGCTTCGAACTGGTGGCGCGAGGTACGCGTTCGCGACGACGGCTCGGAGATCCTCCGCGTCAACGGCTTCTTCCAGGCAAACCAGTTCGGAACCCCGTCGCACAACTTCGTGATCCCGACCCGGTTCGGTCCCGACGGCTCGCTCTACCTGGTCACGTGGAACGGGCTGCTGTCGCTCCGGCCTGCCCGGGCTCGGCGCCGGCAGCCTGATGCGGATCGACTTCACCGGCGAGCAGGAGGACACGACGCCGCCGCAGGTTTCCGCCGAGCTCAGCGGCCCGCGCGAAGGCGAGGACTACCTCGGCCGGGCGACGCTCACCCTCGACGCCACCGACGCCTCCGCGATCGATTCGATCGAGTATCGGGTGAACTCCGACGCCGCCGAGGAATGGCAGGAGTACACCGAGCCCGTCGTCTTCGACGAGCCGCGAGCCAATGAGGTCGACTACCGGGCGACCGACGCCGCCGGGAACACCTCGATCCAGAGAGCGTTTCGTTCAACGTGATCCCGGCGCGAATGCGTAACCGCGTCGGACGAGTTCGACGGAACCGAGCTCGACCTCGCGCGCTGGAGCTTCCGCCACCCGACGACGCCGGCGAGCGGCACGGGCGCGCCCAGCGTCTCGGGCGCCGCCCTCAGCCCCCGCTCGGCTCGTTCTCGATCGACCTCGCCGTCCCGGGCCGGTGGGCCTGATCGGCCAGCCGCTGCCCGACGAGGACTTCACGCTGGTCGCCGAGATCTCGGCCCCGGGCCTCGACTCGGACGTCGGCGGCAACACGGCCAGCCGCTACGCCCAGGTCGGGCTGAAGCTGTTCCAATCGGACGACGACTGGGTCAAGGTCGCCCATACGCGGAACAACGACGGCAATCCGCCGGGCTCGGTCGACACCTACTTCGAGATGACGTACGAGAACGGGGGTACTCGGACGCTCGGCGATCGCATCGGCCTGGCCCCGCCCGCCACCGACCTGCCCACCTGGTGGGTGCGCGTGATGCGAAGCGGCAACCAGGTCTCGGCCGCCTACTCGCTGGTCGACCCCGAGCAGGGAGGAGGCGAATGGACGCCGCTCACGTTCGGCATGGGGGCTACGACCTCGGTCGACATCGGGTCGATCTTTGCGCCCGCCGAGGCCGATTACATCGGCCCCTACGGCGGCAACGGGTCGATCTCGTCGAGCTACGACTACATCCGCTTCACGCCCGACGACTGCCCGACACCGGCGCCCCGGCGACCGAGCACGAGCTCGACCCGCCCGAGCCGAACGGTGAGCATGGCTGGTACACATCGCCGGTCGCGGTGACGTTGACCGCCACCGACGAGGAATCCGAGGTCGCCGAGACCAACTACCGCGTCGACGGCGGGGCCTGGACCCCCTACTCGGCGCCGTTCACGGTCTCCGCGGACGGCGAGCACGAGGTCGAGTACTACTCGGCCGACGATCAGGGCAACGAGGAGGAACCGCAATCGTTCGACCTCGCGCTCGACCAGGCCGCGCCGCAGACGACCGCGCAGCTCAACGGCGCTCCGCCCGGTTCGACCTACGACGGCCCGGTCGCGCTCACCCTCACGGCGTCCGACGCGGCCTCCGGCGTCGCGGCGTCCGACTACCGGATCAACGGCGGCGCGTGGACGGCCTACAACCCGGTCGCGCCGCCGGTCGTCTCCGAAGCCGGCGCGCACACGCTCGACTACCGCTGGACCACCAGGCCGGCAACGTCGAGGAGCCGCCCGAATCGGTCAGCTTCGAGATCTCGGGCGGGCCTCTCGACTCGACTCCGCCGGTCACCGAGGCGGCGCTCGACCCGCCGGTCCCCGGTCCGGGCGGAGACTACGGCGGGCCCGTCGAGGTCACCCTCTCCGCCGCCGATCCCGAGACGAGCGGCGAGCCCGAGACCCACGAGGTGAACGCCGGCAGCTCGACCTGGAACCCCGACGAGTTCGACGCAGCCGTCGGCGACACCGTGGCCTGGAACTTCAACGGCGGCTTCCACGAGGTGCGGATCGACGCCTTGCCGGCCGGGCCCGGGGGCGCCGACGTCCGGTCCATAGCGCCTCGAACGGCGACAACGGGGGCGAGGCGATCCCGCTGAGCCCGGGCTCTTCCGCTTCTACTGCGGGTTCCACGAGCCCGGCATGCGGGGGACGGCGACCGTGGCGGAGCCAGACGAGGCACCCGCATCGGGGGTCGCGACGACCTCCTACCGCGTGATCACCGACGGCGTCCCGGGCGCGCCGGTCGAGAGCGAGAACACCGGTGCAGACGACCCGTTCGAGACGGCGTTCACCGTCTCCGAGCCGGGCGATCACGTGGTCGAGTACTCCTCGACCGACGCCGCCAACAACGTCGAGGCGACGAAGGAGATCGAGTTCGCGATCTCCGACGACGGTGAGCCCGGCGAGCCGCGGCTCGACGCGCGCGTCAGCCCGCGCACCAAGACGGTCAGGCGCGGGAGGAATGCCACCTTCAGGTTGGCGGTCGAGAACACGGGCGACGCCGCAGCCGAAGCCGTCGCGCTCTGCGTCCGCGCGCCGAAGCGCAAGGTGAAGGTGGTGGGCAAGGCGTGCCGCGGAGCGGGCACGCTCGCCGCCGGGGACGACGCCTCCGCGCGGTTCAAGGTGAAGCCCACGCGCCGGTCTGGCCGGAAGGTGACGCTGTCGTTCTCCGCCGCGGCCGGGGTTGCGACCGACCGGGTCGCCGCCAAGCTCAAGATCAAGCGGTAGCGATGCGCTGGACGTCGCGCGCAGCGGCCTGATATCCAGGGACGCATGAATTATCTCGCCGCCGCCGACCGCTACGACTCGATGCCGTACCGCCGATGCGGGCGCAGCGGGCTCCAGCTGCCGCCGATCTCGCTCGGGCTCTGGCACAACTTCGGCCACGACCGTCCGCTGGACACGCCGCGCGCGATCCTGCGCCGCGCGTTCGACCTGGGGATCACGCACTTCGACCTCGCCAACAACTACGGCCCGCCGTACGGCTCGGCCGAGAACAACTTCGGGCGGGTCCTGGCGGAGGACCTGCGCCCGTTCCGCGACGAGCTGATCATCTCGACCAAGGCGGGCTGGGACATGTGGCCGGGCCCGTACGGCGAGCGGCGGCTCGCGCAAGTACCTGCTCGCGAGCCTGGACCAGAGCCTGCTCCGGATGGGCCTCGAGTACGTCGACATCTTCTACTCGCACCGGCGCGGATCCCGACACGCCGCTCGAGGAGACCATGGGGGCGCTGGACACCGCGGTGCGCCAGGGCAAGGCGCTCTACGCCGGCGTCTCGTCGTACTCGCCCGAACGGACCGAGCGGGCGGCTGCGATCCTGCGCGAGCTGGGGACCCCGCTGACCATCCACCAGCCCTCGTACTCGATGCTGAACCGCTGGATCGAGGAGCGGCTGCTCGATGTCCTCGGCGATCGGGGCATTGGCTGCATCGTGTTCACCCCGCTCGCACAGGGCATGCTCACCGACCGCTACCTCGAAGGGATCCCCGACGATTCCCGGGCCGCCCGCGACGATTCGCTCGACCCGGCATGGCTGCACGAGGAGAACCTCGAGCGGATCCGCGCGCTGCACGAGATCGCCGAGGCGCGGGGTCAGAGCCTGGCGCAGCTGGCGCTCGCGTGGACGCTCCGCGACCCGCGCGTGACCTCGACCCTGGTCGGTGCGTCGAGCGTCGGGCAGCTCGAGCAGAACGTTGCCGCGCTCGAAAAGCTCGTCATCTCGGACGACGAGCTGGCCGCGATCGACCGCCATGCCGGAGAGGCAGGAGTGAACCTCTGGGCCGAGTCCGGCGAGGCGGAGTAGGTAGCGTTCGGCAGCGCCGATGAAGAGGCTCGTGCTCCGCTCAACGCTTCCCCTCGCGCTCGCGGTCGTCCTGGTGGCCGCGGGCTGCGGCGGCGACGATGACGACGAGTCCGACCCCGTGGCCCAGGACCTGACGGCCGTCGAGTGCCCCATGGAGCGGGCCGGCAGCGAGGCCGGCGTGCCGCAGTTCGAGCCCGCCGAGAACGCCTTCGACACGGCTGAGCTGATCGGGCTCGAGCTCTCCGACGCCGTCGCGACCGCCGGGGAGCACGGGTGCAAAGTAGTCGTCTCGATCGCCGACGGGGAGGGCCAGCCGGTTCCGGTCGAGATCAACCTGAAGGCGATCTACGTCTACACCGAGGACGACGTCGTCACCCAGATCGAGGGTGTCGGCGGCGGCATCTAGCAACGGCCGGGCGCTCAACGGCTGATGCGACCGCTGGCCCGGGTGTCCGCGTTCGCGGCCGGCCGCCGCTCGCGGTGGGTCGTGATCGGGGTTTGGGTCGCCGCCGCGCTGGCGCTCGCGCCCCTGCAGCCGAAGCTCCAGGAGGAGGCGGCGGACGAAAGCGAGACCTTCATCGTGCGGGGCTCCGAGTCGGCCAAGTTCGAGCGGATCGTCGACGAGCGGTTCCGGGCCGGGAGCGAGATGGCGGCGGTGGTCGCCTACTTCCGTGAGCGCGGCATCACGGCCCGGGATCGGTCGCGGATCCAGGCGGACGCGCTCGAGGTCTGCCGCTCCGCGGCGATCCCCAGCCTGATCGTCGTCGGTACTCCGTACGGCCTGGTTTGCGGGGAGCGGGATCCCCTCGATCTCAGCCCGGGTGGCCCGGGGCTGTCGGTTTCGAGCGACGGGAGCGTCGTCCTCGGCGCCGCGCTGATGACCGACGGGAGCACCCAGGTTGCCGAGGCCGCGGCGACAGCGATCCGCGCCGCGGTCCCTCCCCCGTCCGGGGACGAGACGGGCCTACGCGCGTACGTGACCGGGGAGGCCGGCTTCGACGCGGACCGGAGCGCCGCGGTCGAGGGAATCGACGACACCCTGCTGCTCGTCACGGTCGCGGTACTGCTGGTCCTGCTGCTCGCGATCTACCGCTCGCCGCTGGTGGCGGCGGTGCCGCTGGTCGTGGTCGCCCTCGCGTATCTCATCGCGGCCGGCCTGATCTACGGCCTCGTCGCCGCGGGCCTGACGACCGTGAGCGGGCAGACGACGGCGATCCTGATCGTCCTGATGTTCGGCGTGGGCACGGACTACTGCCTGCTGATCGTCGCCCGCTATCGCGACGAGTTGCGCACCACCGAAGATCCGGGCACGGCGATGGCCCGTGCGACCGAGCAGACCGGGCCGGCCATCCTCAGCGCCGGCGCGATCGTCGTCGCCGCGATGCTCGTTCTCGCGGTCGCCGACTTCAACGCCACCCGCGAGATGGGCCCGCTGCTCGCCCTTGGGGTAGCCGTCATGGTCGCCGCCGGCCTGACCCTGCTTCCCGCCGTGCTCGCCGGGCTGGGACGGCGCTCGTTCTGGCCCGCGATCCCCCACATGGAGACCACGCCCAGTCGGTCCAGCGAGACGTGGGCGCGCGTCGCCGGCCTGGTGGCGCGGCGCCCCGCCGCGGTGGCCGTGGCGGGCTGCGCGATCCTGGTCTGCGGCGCGCTGGGGAACCTCGGCGGCCGCGAGACGCTCGACTTCTCCGAGCAGTTCCGCGAGCGGCCCGAGTCCGTGGATGGGCAGCAACTGATCCAGGAGAGGTTCGGCACCGGGCGCGCAGCCCCCCTACAGGTGGTCACCGAGTTCGCCGCCGTCGAGGACGTGATCGCCAGTCTCACCGAGGGCGCGGCGAGCCCGGTCGGCGAGATGCATGTCACGGCGAGGTCGGTCCCTGAGGACGAGGCCGCCGGGGCCGTTCCGGCGCCGGGCGACCTGGCGCTCGCCGAGGGCTATCTGCGGGTCGACCCGTTCTCCGACCGGGCGACCGACGCGATCCCGGACATCCGGCGCAGCGCCGGCGAGGCCGCGGGCGGCGCACCGGCGCTGGTGGGCGGCGCCGTCGCCGAGGCCTACGACACCCGGGAGGCCCTGGCCCGGGACACCTGGCTGATCGTCCCGATCACGCTCGCCCTGGTCCTCGCGATCCTCGCGTTCCTGCTCCGCGCGCTGGTGATGCCGCTCTACGTGATCGCGACCGTCCTCCTCTCGTTCGCGTTCGCGCTCGGGGCGAGCTCGCTGGCCTTCACCCACCTCTTCGACCAGCCCGCGAGCGACCCTTCGCTGCCGCTGTTCGCGTTCATCTTCCTGGTCGCGCTCGGTGTCGACTACAACATCTTCCTCCTCGCCCGGATCCGTGAGGAGCGCGAGACCAGCGTCGCGACCGACGTCGCCACGACCCGCGCTCTGGAGCGCACCGGCGCCGTGATCACCTCCGCCGGGCTCGTCCTGGCCGCCACCTTCAGCGTGCTGATGGCGCTCGAGCTCGAGGCCCTTTTCCAGGTCGGCTTCGTCGTTGCCCTCGGCCTGTTGGTCGACACGTTCTTGGTCCGTGCCCTGATCGTCCCGGCGCTCGCGGTCCGGTTCAACGAGCGCAACTGGTGGCCATGGGGTTTTGAACGGTCCCCAAGCAAAAGTCGTTGACATAGGCTTACTCATCGGTTAGCTTGCGCGCGCTGCACGAACGATGAACGGCGCAGGGGACCGTCGTTCGTTCCAGGAGGAGAGAATGAGGAACGGACCGTTTCCGTCGTCAGCAGGCCAGGGTCGGAGCGCGCTGAACGCGCGAGCCGTACTCGCACTCGATGACGAGGAGCGAACCGCCACCTCAAAGCCCTCCCCCTCGGCTCCCGCCCGGCTCGGTGGGCGGATCCTGATCGCGGTCCTCGCGTTCGCCTCGATGCTGGCGCTCGCCCCGCCCTCGGCCTCCGCCCAGGGCGAGAACGGCAACGTCCTCATCTACAGCGGCACTACCGGCTACCGGCACGAGGGCGGCAGCCAGGCGATCCCACCGAACGGCGAGGCGACGGGCGCGGTGGCGGCGATCCAGGAAGCGCTCACTGCCGCGGGCTACACGAGCGACTACCGAACCTGCAACGGCACCGGCACAGCCGCGGGCGCCGAGCCCGGCTGCCGTAATCCCGACGTCGGCAATCCAGCGATCTTCACCGAGGAGAACCTCGCCCAGTACAGCGCGATCATGTTCTTCAGCGCCTCCGACTACTTCTCGGGGACCGGTGGGACGCCCGGTCAGCTCTGGACCGAAGACGAGGAGGCCGCGATCATCGATTTCGTTCAGTCGGGCGGCGGGATCGCGGCGCTTCACAACTCGACCGACATGGGCGCCGGGGTGACGACCTGGGACTGGTGGGACGCCAACAACGCGAACTCCGCGGTCGGCACGACGATGGCCGGGCACGCGAACAACGGCGAGACCGGTGAGGTCATGGTCCAGGACCAGAACCACCTGTCGACGGCCGGCCTGCCGGACACGTTCGAGGTCACCGACGAGCACTACAACTGGGACCGCAACGTCCGCGGCGACCACCACGTGCTGGCGAACTTCGACGAGCGAACCTACGAGCCGGGGCCGAACGGGATGGGCCAGGACCATCCGATCTCGTGGTGCCGCTCGTACGACGGCGACAACGTCAACGACGCGACCGGCGATCCCAAGGCGTACGACGATGGTCGCGTCTGGATCTCGGGGATCGGCCACAACGCGGCGGTCTTCACCGACAACCAGAACGTCCTCGATCACGTGGTCGGCGGGCTCCGTTGGGCCTCGGGCGAGGGCAAGAAGTCGGACTGCGGCGGCACCGTCTGGTCGAACTACACCCGCACCGTCCTGGTCGCGAACGCCAACAACCCGATCGCGATTGACGTGGCGGCCGACGGCAAGGTCTACTGGACCGAGATCGGCCCGACCCAGGGCTTCACCTCGGAGGGCTACGTGAAGATGCACGACCCCGAGGGACCGGCCAACAACCAGACGATCGTGGCGACGATCCCGACCCGCGCCGACCATTCGAACTCCGAGGACGGCGTTTTGGGGATGAGCCTCGAGCCCGACTTCGATCTCTCGGATCCCACCAAGCGCGACATCTTCGTCTACTACTCGCCGCGCAACCCGGCCTGGCCGACGACCGGCAACGAGTACACGGTCGGCCACAACCTGATCAGCCGGTTCACGATGACGGCGGACGGGACCGCGTTCGAGGCGGGCTCGGAGCGACCGATCCTCGAGGTGCCGAAGGTGAAGCTCGCCGGCAACCCCACGTGGTGTGAGGGCTGCCCCGGCGGCAACGGCCCCGGCCACGTGGGCGGCGCCGGCCTCGTCTTCGATTCCGCCGGCGACCTCTACCTCGGCGTCGGCGACGACGTCTCGCCGAACGAGGGCGGCCACGGCGCCTATCCGCCGCTCGACTACCGCGCGCAGGAGCACCGCGACGCGCGCAAGACCGCCGCCAACTCGAACGACCTGCGCGGCAAGATCATCCGGATCCACCCGCTGGATGAGATCGCACCGGGCGCCGAGCCGGGTGCCGGCACGACCTACTCGATCCCCGCGGGAAACATGTTCGAGCCGGCGACGGCCAACACCCGGCCCGAGATCTTCGCGATGGGCTTCCGCCAGCCGTTCACTCTGCACACCGACCCGGCGAACCCGGGAACCGTGGCCGTCGGCGAGTACTGCCACGACGCGGGATCCGACCTGCCACAGCGGGCCCCCGCCGGCGGCTGCGAGTGGAACCTGCTCTCCGGCCCGGGCTTCCACGGCTGGCCGTTCTGCGTCGCCGACAACTCGCCGGCGAACAGCTCCTATCGCTGGGACTACGCCACCGGGACGAGCACCGGGAGCCAGTACGACTGCTCGCTGGAGGACATCCCGACCGACCTCGACTACGCGCCCGCGGGCCAGTCGAACCCCGGGCCCACCTTCGACGGATTGGCGAACCTGCCCGGTCCCGCGGTCCCGGCGACGATCTGGAAGAAGACCAACAACCAGCAGCCCGTCGAGGACTTCGGTGACCTGACCGCCGGCGGCAACCAGCCGATCACCGGCCCGATCTACCGCTACGAAGAGGACGCTCCGCCGGGCGCGTTCCCCGCCTACTACGACGGCTCGTGGCTGATCAACAACCGCGGCGCCGACAACGGCTTCTGGAAGGAAGTCCGGCTGCGCGAGGACAACAACCAGATGCTGCACGTCCACGACTGGCTGCCGTACAACGCCGCCGGCAATACCAACGCGGACTTCAACAGCCTCGTGATCGGCACCCGCTTCGGTCCCGACGGCGCGCTCTACATGGGCCGGTTCTCGGTGGGCTGCTGCCGCAACGAGATCGAGGCGACCGACGAGACGCAGATCGTGAAGATCGAGTTCAACGTCCAGGACGAATGCCTCAGTGACGAGCAGCCTCCGGAGGTCTCGCACGAGCTTGCGGGCCACACCCCGCCCGGCCAGCCCGACACATTCGTCGACAGCGCCGAGCTCACGATCAACGCGGACGACGTGGGCTGCGCGGGCACCGAATCGATCGAGTACCGCGTCAACTCGGACGCCGAGGAGGACTGGCAGCCCTACTCGGATCCCGTCCCCTTTGACGAGGACGGCGAGTACGCGGTCGACTACCGCGCGACGGATGAGATGGGCAACGTTTCTGAGACGGGGTCCGCGACGTTCAGCGTGGTGACGATCGACGACGCCGCCGCGCCGGAGACGACGGCCACCCTCGACCCCGCCGACCCGGGCCCGGGCGGCACCTACACCGGCTCGGTCCAGGTGAACCTCTCCGCGACCGATGACGACGGCAGCCCGTTCGTCGGCGTCGACTTCACCGAGTACAGGGTGAACACCGACGGCGCCATGGGCGAGTGGCAGCAGGTGGACAACGAGGAGAACGCCGAGCCATTTGCGAGCTCGCTCACGGTCTCGACGCCCGGCGAGCACATCGTCGAGTTCCGCTCGACGGACGCCGCCGGGAACGAGGAGACGGTGAAGACGGTCGCGTTCTCGGTCGAGCTCGAGGACTGCCTGCGCTCGGACGAGTTCGGCGATGGCACGGTCGACCCCAGGTGGACCACCCGGGTCGAGGATGGCGAGGCCTCCGTCGCGGACGGGCACCTCGTGCTTCCCATCCTGAATGAGATCGACGGCGCGATCACCGGCCCGCTCGCCCTCGTCTCTCAGCAGGTGCCGGAGGGCGACTGGTCGCTCATGACCCGGGTGACTCCCGAGCTCAACACGTCCTGGGCGCAGGCCGGGATCATGCTCTGGCAGAGCGACGGCAACTTCGTCAAGTTCGTCTTTGGCCGCGACTCCAACAGCGGCAACCTCCGCGTCGAGATGGCCTCGGACGAGCCCACCGACGTCCGCGACGTCGGCCCCGCCGAGGCGATCCCGAACACGACCGAGACGGTCTGGCTTCGACTGTATCGGGAGGGGAACACGATCGCCGGCGAGTACGCCCTCGACGATGGCGGCCAGCCCGGCGAGTGGGTCCAACACGCCGGAACGCGGGCGGTCGACACCAACCCGCCGCGCGAGGGCGCGGGCGTCCAGCTCGGGCTCTACGGAGGATCCGACATCGAGGGACCCCCGTTCGAGCAAGAGGCCAGGTTCGACTTCGCCCGCTTCGAGCCGGACGAATGCGGCGGCGAGGACACGACGCCGCCGGTGACGACGGCGCAGCTGAACGGCGCGGCGCCGCAGCCGAGCTACGACGGCCCGGTCACCGCGACGTTCACGGCCACCGACGAGGCCGGCGGATCGGGCGTGGATTCCACCGAGTACCGGGTCGACGGCGGCGAGTGGACGGCATACAACCCGCTCGAGCCGCCGATGTTCACCGACCCGGGCGACTACTCGCTCGAGTTCCGCTCGACCGACGTCGCGGGGAACGTCGAGGAGCCGCCCGGAGCGGCCGAGTTCACGATCACCGGAGGCGGAGGCGATACGACGCCGCCCGAGACGACCGCGACGCTCGACCCGGCCGACCCCGGACCGGGCGGCACCTACGACGGCCCGGTCGACGTGACGTTGTCGGCCACGGACCCGGATGAGCCCGGGGGACCTGGACCGGACCCCCAGACCCACACGGTCACCGCCGAGGGGTTCGCCTGGGACACCGAGGAGGTAGACGCCACGGTCGGCGACACGGTCGAGTGGGACTTCGCCAACCAGAGCCACGACGTCTGCATCGACGACAGCCCGCCGGAGTGGTCCGTCGCCTTCGGCGACTGCGGTGACGACGAGGTGCTCGGCGACGCACGCGAGGGCGACATGGGCGGTGAGAAGACCTTCGACGCCGTGGGCTCGTTCGGCTTCTACTGCAGCCTCCACGAGCCGTCGATGCGCGGCACGGTCAACGTCGCCGAGGGCGGCGGCGGGGAGCCCGTGCCGGGCTCGGGCGTGGCGATGACGGAGTACCGGGTGAACACCGACGGCACCACCGGCGAGTGGCAGACGTCGGAGAACACCACCGGCGACGACCCGTTCGTGACCACGTTCCCGGTCTCGGCCGAGGGCGACCACGTGGTCGAGTACCGCTCGTCCGACGAGGCCGGCAACGTCGAGGAGCCGCCCGGCTCGGTCGACTTCTCGATCGAGGGCGATGTCGAACCGCCGGGCGAGCCTGACCTGGCCGCCCGGGTCCGGCCGAGCCGTGAGAAGGTGAAGCCCGGCAAGAAGGCGAGGTTCGACCTCACCGTCCGCAACCGCGGCGACGCGGCCGCCGAGGGCCTCGAGCTCTGCGTCAAGGCCCCCGCGCGCAAGGTCAAGGTGCTCGGCAAGGAGTGTCGCCCGGAGGCGAGCCTCGATCAGGGCGATTCGGTCGAGGCAGCCTTCAGGCTGAAGCCGAAGCGCTCGGCGGCCGGCGACCGGATCAACATCCGGTTCATCGTCACCGCCGCGAACGCCGACCGGGCGACCGACTCCGCGACCCTCAAGGTCGAGAAGAAGAAGAAGAAGCGAGGTCGGTGAGGTGGTGGAGCGGCGGGCGATGGTCGAGCCGATCGTTCGGGGACTGCGTCGCCGGGCCGGGCTTCTGATCCCGGCGGCGCTGCTCGCACTGGCGCTGCCGGCCGCGCCGGCCGGCGCCCAGAACACGATCCCCGCCGCGGGGCCCGAATGCGACGAGGCGACGCTCGGGGCCGAGGACCTCGTGCTGGTCTTCTCGAAGACCGCGGGCTTCCGCCACGACTCGATCGAAACCGGCGTCGACGCGGTATGCGAGCTCGCCGGGGGGAAGGGATCGCGGTCGACCACACCGAGGACGCGGCGAGCTTCGCCGACGATCCGCTCAGCGACTACGACGCCGTCGTCTTCCTCTCGACCACCGGCGACGTGCTGAACGCCGAACAGCAGGCCGCCTTCGAGGGCTACATCCAGGCGGGCGGCGGCTACGCCGGGATCCACGCCGCCTCCGACACCGAGTACGACTGGCCCTGGTACGGGGACCTGGTCGGCGCCTACTTCCAGAGTCATCCCGCCAACCAGGACGCGATCGTCAAGGTCTCCGACGACGACCATCCCTCGACGGCCGATCTGCCGCAGCGCTGGGAGCGGTTCGACGAGTGGTACAACTTCCAATCGAACCCGCGCGGGGACGTGCACGTGCTCGCGACGCTCGACGAGACGAGCTACGCGCCGGGCTCCGGGGCGATGGGCGAGGACCACCCGACGGCCTGGTGCCACCCCTACGACGGCGGCCGCTCCTGGTACACGGGCGGCGGGCACACCGCCGAGTCGTACGCCGAGCCGGAGTTTCGCGCCCACGTCCTGGGCGGCATCCAGTGGGCCGCGGGCCTGGCCGAGGGCGAGTGCGGGGGCACGATCTGGGACAACTTCCAGAAGACCACCCTCGCCCAAGGAGAGGCCGAAGCCGGCGAGCCGATCGGGCTGACCGTAATGCCCGATCGCAGCGTGCTTCACACCTCTCGCGAAGGCACCCTCTTCCACACCGACGCGGACGGCAACACCCACGTCGCCGCCGAGATCCCGGTCTACAGCTACGAGGAGGACGGCCTCCAGGCGCTCACGCTCGACCCGGCGTTCGAAGAGAACAACTGGGTCTACATCTTCTACTCGCCGGAGCTCGACACCCCTGCCGGCGAAGCCCCTCACGACGGCCAGCCGGCCGACTGGGAGCCCTTCGAGGGCGTCAACTACCTCTCCCGGTTCAAGTGGGACGCGGCCGCGGAGGAGCTCGACCTCGCGAGCGAGCAGATCCTGCTCGAGGTCGACCAGGACCGGGGGATGTGCTGCCACCACGGCGGCGACTTCGCCTGGGATCCCGCCGGCAACCTCTACTTGTCGACGGGTGACGACACCGATCCGTTCGAGTCCGAGGGGTACGCGCCGATCGACGAGCGCGCGGATCGCAACCCGGCCTACGACGCGCAGCGGAGCGCGGCGAACACGAACGACCTGCGCGGGAAGATCCTGCGGATCAAGCCGGATCCGGTCGAGGCCGAGTACACGATCCCCGCCGGCAACCTGTTCGCGGAAGGCACGGCCGACACTCGGCCCGAGATCTACGCGATGGGCTTCCGGAACCCGTTCCGGATCGGGATCGATCCCGCCACCGGCTACCTCTACGTCGGCGATTACGGGCCCGACGCGGGCCCCGCCAATCCGCTTCGCGGCCCCGGCGGCCAGGTCGAGTTCAACGTCGTCCGCGAAGCCGGGAACTACGGCTGGCCCTACTGCACCGGCGACAACGATGCCTACATCGACTACGACTTCGCGACCGGCTCTTCCGGCGATCCCTTCGACTGCGACGCGCCCGTCAACGAGTCCCCGCGGAACACCGGTCTCACCGAGCTGCCGCCGGTGACCCAGCCCGACATCTGGTACGGGTTCGAGGGCCCCTGGGAGGCCGAGATGCAGCCGGGCGGCTCGGAGTCGCCGATGGGCGGCCCGGTCTATCGCTTCGACCCCGAGAACACCTCCAGCACCAAGCTGCCCGAGCACTTCGACGGGCACTGGTTCCTCGGCGAGTGGGGCCGGAGCTGGATCAAGGAGACGGCGGTCGACTCGCTCGGCGGTCCGCTCGAGGTCAGCGACTTCCTCGATACGCCCGCGCTCGACGTCGTCCGGCCGATGGACATGGAGATCGGGCCCGACGGTGCCCTCTACGTCCTCGACTACGGGACCGGCTCCTTCAACGGGACGCCGGAGTCGGCCGTCCACCGGTTTGATTACGTCGAGGGCGCCCCGCAGGTATCGGTCTCGGCCGACCCGACCACGGGCGACATCCCGCTCGACGTCACGTTCACGAGCGAGGCCTCCGACCCCGACGGTGGCGAGCTCGAATACTCGTGGGACTTCGGCGACAACGGCACCTCGGACGAGCCGGACCCGGTCCACACCTACACCGAGGTTGGCACCTACGAGGCCGAGTTGACCGTGACCGACGAGGACGGAAACACTGCCTCGGACTCGATCGAGATCGACGCCACCGACTGCGGGCCTGGTCCGGTCGAACCGAACGACCAGTTCGACGGCGCTGCGCTCGACGAGTGCCGCTGGTCGGAGATCGTGCGCGACAACCCCGGCCAGCGGCGTGTGGCCGACGGCGCGCTCCACATCGACACGGGCAACGGCACGGACATGTACGGCGGAAACACGAACGCCGAGAACCTCGTGCTGCAGCCGGCCCCCGAGGGCGCCTGGGAGGCGATCACCAAGGTCGACATGCCGTTCACCGGCAAGGACTACGAACAGGCAGGGCTGATGGTCTACGCCGACGACGACAACTTCGTGAAGCTCTCCTACATCAAGGTCCCTGACACCCGCAACATGGAGTTCATGCTCAATGACGAGGGTGAGCCGGTAGACGGCGGCGCCGTCGACCGCAGCCCGAACTTCGACGCCGGCTTCCCGACCGAGGTCTATCTCCGGGTCCGAAGCGACGGCACGAACCTGACCGCCGCGTACTCGCTCAACGGGACGGACTGGAACGAGTTCGGGCGGGAGCGGGCGCTGGCCGCCCTTGGCCCGGACGTGTCCGTGGGCCTCGCCGCCTTCAACGGCGACGGCTCCGGCAACGAGGCTTCCTTCGACTCGTTCTCGCTCGAGCCGATCGACGTGGAGCCGACCTGCACGGAGCCCGAGGAGCCCGACCCGGGCTTCGCGATGCTCTTCGACGGCACCGAGGCGAGCTTCGCCGAGTGGCAGCAGGCCGGCCCCGGCGGCTTCAACTTCACGTCCGACTGCACCCTCGAGTCGTTCGGGGGCCTCGGGATGCTCTACCACCCGCAGCTCTTCGAATCGCCGGCCACCTTCCGGCTCGAGTGGATGATGCCGGGCGACGAGAACTCCGGTGTGTTCGTTGGAAACTGGGAGCCGGATCCAGACTACGAGCCGGATCCCGCCTGGGACGCGGTCGACCACGGTTACGAGATCCAGATCGACGCGACCGACGATCCCGACTCGACGACCGGGGCGATCTACAACTTCCAGGCGCCCGACGCGGCGGCCCGCGACGCCGCGCTGAACCCGCCCGGCGAATGGAACGCGTATGAGATCACCGTCGACGACCCCGTGGTCGAGGTGCGCCTGAACGGGACCCTGATCAACCAGTTCACCTCGACCGATCCCGCGCGCGACCTGTCGGCCACCAAGCTCGGGATCCAGAACCACGGAGCCGGCGACGAGGTCTACTTCCGGCGCATCCAGGTTGCCACGCCCGACGCGGGTGCGGCCGAGCTCGACCTCGAGGTGAAACCGAGGAGCAGATCCGTGAAGCCGGGCAGGGCGGGCACCTTCCGCGCGACGCTCCGCAACACGGGCGACGCCCCGGCCACCGGCGTCCGGCTCTGCGCCGAGGCGCCGAAGCGCAAGGCGAAGGTCACCGGCCGCAAGTGCTTCCGCTACCCGACCCTCGCCGACCCGTATACGGAGACCGCGCGGTTCAAGGTCAAGGCGAAGCGCCGGGCGGCCGGCAAGAAGGTCAGCCTGCGCTTCGTCGCCACGGCCGCGAACGCGGACAGGCAAACCGCGAGGGCGACGCTGAAGGTCAAGAGGGATCGAAGGCGCGGCCGGTAAACCGGCGCGCCTTTTGCCTGTCCCTCAGGACAAAGGTCTTGACATACGCAGTCTGAGCGAATAGCTTCGGCTGGTTCACCAGATATATAGCTCTAGCGCTTAGCGGGTCCGCCCGGCGGGGAGAAGGCGCGAGACGGCAGGAGGAGACAACGTTGCTGGAGCTAGGGTCGCGGTCGGTACGTGCAGGGCGGAGGAGCTGGGCGCGTCAGGTGAGGGTTGCGGCGCTCTGCGTTGCGTCAACGTTCTTCGCGGGGGCCGTGGTGGCGAGCTCGGCACACGGGCAGGCTTCGGAATTCGAGAAGACCCAGCTCGTCGGCGACGAGGGAGCCGGCCAGCCGAACACCCTGAATCCGATGGAGATCGAGGTCGCCCCGGACGGCCGCGTCTTCTACACCGAACGTCGCGGCGTCGTCGGCGTCTGGGACCCGGAGACCGAGACGGCGTCGGAGATCGGCATGGTTCCGGTCACCACCTTCGAGGAGAACGGCCTGATGGGGATCGCGCTCGCACCCGACTTCGAGACGAGCGGCTGGATCTACCTCTCCTACTCCGCCCTTCCCCTTGAATCCCTGACCCAGCGCGTCTCGCGGTTCCAGCTCGACGAGAACGGCGACCTCGACATGGCCTCCGAGCAGCACGTCTTCGAGTGGACGCATCTGCGCGAGACCTGCTGCCACTCCGCAGGCGCGCTCGAATTCGACCTTGACGGCAACCTCCTGATCTCGACCGGCGACAACACCAACCCGTTCGAGTCGCAGGGCTACGCGCCGATCGACGAGCGCCCGGGCCGTGAATCCTGGGACGCCCAGCGCACGGCGGCCAACACGAACGACCACAACGGCAAGTTGCTGCGGATCACGCCGCACGAGCTGATCACCCCCGGGACCGAGCCCGGCATCGGGGACACGTACGACATCCCCGCCGGGAACATGTTCGATCCAGGCACCGCAAACACGCTGCCCGAGATCTACGCGATGGGCTTCCGCAACCCGTTCCGGTTCAAGATCGACGAGGTGACCGGCTGGGCGCTGGCCTCGGACTACGGCCCCGACGCCGGCGGGCCGAACCCGGAGCGCGGCCCGCAGGGCAGCGTCGAGTTCAACGTGATCACGGAGCCGGGCAACTTCGGCTGGCCGTACTGCGTCCGTCAGAACACCCCGTACGTCGACGGCGAGTTCACGGACCCGAACAACACGTTTGTCTCGACCGGCGAGCCGTTCGACTGCGAGGCGCCGGTCAATGAATCGCCCAACAACACCGGGCTGACCGACCTGGAGCCGGTCCAGCCCGCGACCATGTGGATGGGCTACTCGGACACCGACGCGCGCGTCCCCGGCCTCGGCACCGGCGGGGCCCCGATGGCGGGCCCGCGCTACTACTACGACCCCGACAATCCGTCAGAGACCAAGTTCCCCGAGGAGTTCGACGGCAAGTGGTTCATCGGGGAGTGGAACAACGACTGGATCAAGACCGCCGAGCTCGACGAGGACGGCAACGCGAGCAACGTCGAGGACTTCGCCGACCTGGATTACCAGAGCCCGATGGACATGGAGTTCGGGCCCGACGGCTCGCTCTACCTGGTGGAGTGGGGTCAGGGCTTCGAGCAGGACAACCCGGAGTCCGGCATCTACCGGATCGACCACGTCGAGCTGACCGGCCCGCAGGTGACGGCGTCCGCCGACCCCGACCGCGGCACGGTGCCGCTCGAGGTGGCATTCGACGGCGAGGCGACCAACCCGGACGGTTCGCCGAATCCGAACTTCGAGTACGAGTGGGACTTCGGCGACGGCAGTCCCGTCTCGACCGAGCCGGACCCGACCCACACGTACACCGAGGTCGGTGAGTACACGGCGACGCTGACGGTCACCGACCCCGACACCGAGGAAGAGGGGACGGCCACCGTCGAGATCAACGTGAACGAGCCGAGCGAATGCCCGACGGGTCCGCTCTCCGACGAATTCGACGGGGATGCGATCGACTCCAAGTGGACGATCATCAGGCCGGACAACACGCGACCGCCGACGGTCTCGGGCGGCGAGCTTCACGTCCCGATCGACAACGGCTCGATCTATGGCCCCGGGACGAGCGCGCGGAACATCATGGTCCAGCCGCTGCCCGACGGCGAGGTTTCGGTGACCGCGAAGATCGAGGTCGACGAGCTCTCCGAGAACTACCACCAGGCGGGCCTGCGCGTCTACTCCGACGACGACAACTGGGCCTCGATCCACATGATCAGCGCCGGCGGCCAGCGCGACTTCGAGTTCATCTATGAGTCGGAAGGCGTCCCGCGCAACGAAGCTGCGGACAAGCTCGGCGGGATCCCGGCCGACGCGCCGCTGGAGTACTACGTCCGCATCAACTCGGACGGCGACGAGCTGACGGCCGAGTACTCGTACGACGGCGTCGACTTCGAGCCGGTCGGGCGACCGGCGTCGCTGGATACGTTCGACAACCTGCAGATCGGGCCGGCGGCCCTCTCCGACGTCGCGGCGACGTATCCGGTCGCGCACTTCGACTGGATCCACTTCGACCCCGATGCCCCGGGCGGCGGCGGCGGCGACACGGTCGTCGACGAGTTCGACGGCGCCGAGCTCGAGAGCCCGCCGTGGGAGACCGTGCGGCCGAATGCGAACCTGACCGTGAGCGACGGCGCGCTGCGCATCCCGGCGGAGAATGGCGATCTCTACGGAGGCAGCGACACGGCCCAGAATCTCGTCATGCGCGATGCGCCCGACGGGCCCTGGGAGGCGACCGCCGAGATCAACTTCGTGGGCGACGCCCAGTACCACCAGGCGGGGATGCTCGTCTATGGCGACGACGCCAACTACACGAAGCTGGGCCGGATCGCCCACACCGCCGAGGGCGACGAGAAGTTCGAGTACATCTACGAGACCGCGGGCACGCCTCGCAACGATGCTCTCGATTCAACCGCCAACCTGCCCGAGGACTTCCCGGACGACTACTTCGTCCGGATCACCTCCGATGGCACGAATATCTCGGGCGCCTACTCGACCGACGGCACCACCTGGGTTCCGGTCGGACGTCCCGCGCCGCTTCCGGCTGACGCCAGGGTGGGCATGTTCGCGTTCAACAACGAAGCGGCTACGTCACCCGAGGCTGCGTTCGAGAGCTTCGAGCTGACGAGCGGCACGAGCGGCGGCAGTCGCAGCGATCAGTTCGACGGCGCCACCCTGGACACCGGCCGCTGGAACGCGATCGTCAACGACAATCCGGAGGCCTACGAGGTTTCCGGCGGCGCGCTTCAGGATCACAACCGAGCCCGGCGACATCTACACCGCCGACACGGTCCCGCCGCCGAACAACTTCATCCTCCAGTCGGCCGATCACGCGGAGGCCGACTGGACCATCGAGACCAAGGTCCTCGGCGGCGCGCTCGACGGCGGCTACTCGCAGGGCGGCCTGATCGCCCTCGAGGACACCGACAACTACGTCAAGTTCGACCTGATCTCCGACGTCGACAACACCGCGGTCAACCGGATCGAGCTGCGCTCCGAGGTCGGCGCCGTGATCCAGGAGCCGCAGCCACAGGTGACACCGTTGCCGGAGGGGACCGAGGATGCCTGGCTGCGCCTGACCAAGACGGGCGAGACCTACACGGGCGAGTATTCGCTTGACGGCGAGACCTGGGAGTCGATCGGCGACCCCGTTGCGAATCCGATGGCGGCGCCCGACTTCGGGCTGTTCGCGTTCGGCGCCCAGCAGGGCGGCGACGAGGTCGGGTTCGACTACTTCACCCTCGACGGCGAGATCGGCGGCTGTCCGCCGGGTGACAACAACCCGCCGGTGATCGACGAGATCGGAGCCACGCCCACGGCCGGCTTCGCTCCGCTCGAGGTCGACTTCAATGCGGCCGCCTCCGATCCCGACGGCGACGAGCTCAGCTACAGCTGGGACTTCGACGGGGACGGGACAGAGGACTCCACGGAGCAGAACCCGACCCACACCTACACGGAGGCAGGGGAGCACGAGGCGGAGCTGACCGTCTCCGACGGCGTGGCCGAGGAAACCGATTCCGTGACGGTCACCGTGCTGGGCGAGGACGATCCCGAGGCCAGCTTCCGGGCGCTCGCGTTCTCGAAGACCGCCGGGTTCCGCCACTCATCGATCGACGAGGGTCACGCGGCGCTCGACGTGCTCGCCGAGGACAACGGGTTCCAGGTGGACCACAGCGAGGACTCCTCCCTGTTCACCGAGGAGATCCTCGCCTCGTATGACACGGTCATCTTCCTCGAGACCACGGGCGACGTCTTGAACGAGGACCAGCAGGCCGCGTTCGAGGCCTACATCCAAGGCGGCGGCGGCTACGCCGGCATCCACTCGGCCTCCGACACCGAGTACGACTGGAACTGGTACGGGCATCTGGTGGGCGCCTACTTCATCAGCCACCCGCCCGGGACCGCCAACGCCGCCATCGACGTCGAGGACCAGGAGCACCCCTCGACCGCCGGGCTACCGGCTCGCTACGAGCGGACTGACGAGTGGTACAACTTCAAGTCCCCCGACTTCGCGGAGGTCGGCGACGACGACTACAGTCCGCGCGGCGCCGCCGACATCCACATCCTGGCGACGGTCGACGAGTCGACGTACGACGAGCAGGACGGGAACACGACGGACGACGATCATCCGATGACGTGGTGCCAGCGCTACGACGGCGGGCGCTCCTGGTACACCGCGATGGGTCACACGGAGGAGTCGTACACCGAGCCAAACTTCCTGGCCCAGGTGCTCGGCGGCCTCGAGACGACCGCCGGGGTCGAGCCGTCGGCGACCTGCGGCGTCGAGGCGGGCGGCGAGGCGGACCTGCGCCTCAACGTGCAGCCGAAACGAGCGTCCGTCAAGGTCGGCAAGCAAAAGACCTTCCGGGCGACCGTGCGCGGCACCGGCGACGTCGTGGCCGAAGACGTCAAGGTCTGCGCAAAGGCGCCGAAGCGGAAGGCGAAGATCATCGGCCGGAAATGCTTCAGCTACCCGAGCCTCGACGACCCGTACAGGGAGACGGCGAGGTTCAAGGTGAAGGCAAAGCGCAGTGCCGCCGGCAAGAAGGTCACGCTGCGCTTCATCGCGACGGCCGCGAACGCGGACCGAGAGACCGCCAAGGCGACGCTCAAGGTCAAGGCGAAGAAGCGGAGATAACCCGCAGCCCCGTCCTTGCCTGTTCTGAACGTCCTTCAGGCAAAAGTCTTTGACATAGGCGTTCTCATCGGCTAGCTTGCGCGCGCTGCACGAACGATACGGCGCAGGGGACCGTCGGTCGAAGTTCCAGGAGGAATGTATGAGGAACGGACCGTTTCCGCCGTCAGCAGGCCAGGCTCGCGCGCTCAACGCGCGAGCCGCGCTCGTAGTCGATGGCGCGGAGCGAACCGCCACCTCAAAGCCCTCCCCCTCGGCGCCCGCCCGGCTCGGTGGGCGGATCCTGATCGCGGTTCTCGCGTTCGCCTCGGTGCTGGCGCTCGCGCCGTCCTCCGCTTCCGCCCAGGGCGAGAGCGGCAACATCCTGATCTACAGCGGCACGACCGGCTACCGGCACAGCGACGATGGTGGGGGCCAGGCGATTCCGCCGAACGGCGAGGCGACGGGCGCCGTGGCGGCGATCCAGGAAGCGCTTGAGGCGGCCGGATACACCAGCGAGTACCGCACCTGCGACGGCACCGGCACCGGGGGCGGCGCGATCCCGGGCTGCCGGAACGCCGAGGTCGGCAACCCGGCGATCTTCACCGAGGAGAACCTCGCCCAGTACGACGTGATCTTCCTTTTCAACGCGTCGGACTACTGGAGCGGCAGGACCCCGCCGGGGACGCCGGGGCAGCTTTGGAACGCCGACGAGGAGGCGGCGATCATCGACTTCGTCCAGTCAGGCGGCGGCATCGTCGCCAACCACAACGCGACCGACATCGGCGCCGGTGAGGTGACGTGGGACTGGTGGGACGGCGGGCCGAACAGCGTTGTCGGCACGACGATGGCCGGGCACGCGAACAACGGCGAGACCGGGACCGTGCTGGTCCAGGACCACAACCATCCGTCGACGGCGGAACTGCCCGACACGTTCGACGTCACCGACGAGCACTACAACTGGGACCGCAACGTCCGGGGCACGCATCACGTGCTCGCGAACTTCGACGAGCGGACCTACGACCCCGGACCGAACGGCATGGGCCAGGACCATCCGATCTCGTGGTGCAAGTCGTATGACGGCGACAACGTCAACGACGGCACCGGAACCCCGAAGGCCTACGACGACGGGCGCGCCTGGGTCACCGGGATCGGCCACAACACCGCGGTGTACACCGAGAACGGCGGCGACAACCCGTTCCTCGATCACCTGATCGGGGGCATCCGCTGGGCCGCCGGCTTGGGCAACGCCTCCGACTGTGGCGGCACCGTCTGGTCGAACTACACCCGCACCGTCCTCGTCTCGGATGCGAACAACCCGATCGCGATCGACGTGGCCCCTGACGGCAAGGTCTACTGGACCGAGATCGGCCCGACCCAGGGCTTCACCTCGGAGGGTTACGTGAAGATGCACGATCCGGAGGGGGCGCCGAACAACCAGACGATCGTGGCAACGATCCCGACCCGCGCCGACCACTCGAACTCCGAGGACGGAGTGCTCGGGATGAGCCTCGAGCCCGGGTTCGACCTCGCCGATCCCACCAAGCGCGACATCTTCATCTACTACTCGCCGCGCAACCCGGCCTGGCCGACGACCGGGGACGAGTACACCGTTGGCCACAACCTGATCAGCCGCTTCACGATGACCGCCGATGGCGCGGCGTTCGAGCCGGACTCCGAACGCCCGATCCTCGAGGTTCCCAAGCTGAAGATCGCCGGCGACCCGACCTGGTGCGCGGAGTGTCCCAGCGGCAACGGTCCCGGCCACGTGGGCGGCGCCGGGCTCGTCTTCGATTCCGCCGGCGACCTCTACCTGGGCGTCGGCGACGACGTCTCGCCGAACGAGGACGGGCACGGGGCGTACCCGCCCCTCGACTACCGCGCCGAGGAGCACCGCGACGCCCGCAAGACAGCCGCGAATACCAATGACCTCCGCGGCAAGGTGATCCGGATCCATCCGCTGGACGAGATCCCGGCCGGAACCCAGCCCGGGATGGATACGACGTATTCGATCCCGGACGGCAACATGTTCGCGCCGGGGACGGCCAACACCCGGCCCGAGATCTTCGCGATGGGCTTCCGCCAGCCGTTCACGCTGCATACGGACCCGGCGAACCCCGGCACCGTGGCCGTCGGCGAGTACTGCCACGACGCAGGCGAGGACCTACCCGACCGGGCCCCCGCCGGCGGCTGCGAGTGGAACCTGCTCTCCGGGCCGGGCTTCCACGGCTGGCCGTTCTGCGTCGCCGACAACTCGCCGGCGAACAGCTCGTATCGCTGGGACTACGCCACGGACGAGACCACCGACAGCCTCTACGACTGCTCGCTGGAGGACATCCCGTCCGACCTCGACTACGCGCCCGATGGCCAGGACAACCCAGGGCCGACGTTCGAGGGCCTGGCGAACATCCCCGGCCCAGCGGTCCCGGCGACGATCTGGAAGAAGACCAACAACGAGCAGCCCGTCGAGGACTTCGGTGACCTGACGGCCGGCGGCAACCAGCCGATCACCGGCCCGATCTACCGCTATGACGAGGAGACGGGCGGACCCGGCGCGTTCCCGGCCTACTACGACGGCTCGTGGCTGATCAACAACCGCGGCGCCGACGACGGTTTCTGGAAGGAAGTCCGGCTGCGCGAGGACAACAACCAGATGCTGCACGTCCACGACTGGCTGCCCTACAACGCCGCCGGTGATGAGAACGCGGACTTCAACAGCCTCGTGATCGGCACCCGCTTCGGCCCCGACGGCGCGCTCTACATGGGCCGCTTCGCGGTCGGCTGCTGCCGCAACGAGATCGAGCCCACCGACGAGACGCAGATCGTGAAGATCGAGTTCAACGTCCAGGATGAGTTGGGCGAGCCGGACCTGGCCGCCCGGGTCCAGCCGCGCCGTGAGAAGGTGAAGCCCGGCAAGAAGGCGAGGTTCGACCTCACCGTCCGCAACCGCGGCGACGCGGCCGCCGAGGGCCTCGAGCTCTGCGTCAAGGCCCCCGCGCGCAAGGTCAAGGTGCTCGGCAAGGAGTGTCGCCCGGAGGCGAGCCTCGATCAGGGCGATTCGGTCGAGGCAGCCTTCAGGCTGAAGCCGAAGCGCTCGGCGGCCGGCGACCGGATCAACATCCGGTTCATCGTCACCGCCGCGAACGCCGACCGGGCGACCGACTCCGCGACCCTCAAGGTCGAGAAGAAGAAGAAGAGACAGGAACAAGGGGCGATGACCCCGCCTTTCGCCTTTTGCGCGAATGGTGGACAAAGCTCTTGACATACGCCGCCTAAGCGATTAGCTTCGGCGCGTTCACCAAATCAATAGCTCTAGCGCTTAGCGGGTGTTGCCCGGCGGGGAGAAGGCGCCAGACGGCAGGAGGAGACAACGTTGCTGGAGCTAAGGTCGTGGTTGGGACAGGCGCGCGCGCAGGAGGGCGCCGGCGCGGATGACGACGAGACCCCCGAGGTCGGCGGTGGCGGTGCGACCCGCAGGGCCTTCATCGGCGGGGCGGCAGGCTCGGCCGCGGCGGTGACGCTCGGCTCGCTCCCACAGCCCGCGATCGCGGGGCGGAAGGGCAAGGGCAAGAAGGACAAACGGCGGAGCGACCTCCGGGCCTCCAACATCGGCATCCAGCTCTTCACCGTAAGAGATTTCCTCGACGACGACTCGCTCGATCTCGACGGGACGTTCGAGGTCCTCTCCGACGCCGGCTACAAGACGGTCGAGATCGGCGGCACCTACGACGGTCGCACGCCGGCCGAGTTCCGCGCCCTCGCCCGGGACTACGGCCTCCGCGTGATCGGCAGCCACGTCCCCGGCGGTCACGACGCCTGGCGCGACAACATCGAGCTGGTGCTCGACGAGGCGGAGGAGCTCCGCATCCCCTATGTGGGGATCGCGATCCCGGCGGGGGATGTGCCGAGGACCGTCGACGGATACCGGGCACTGGCCGAGGAGTTCAACGAGTTCGGCGCCGCAGCGCGTGACCGCGGCCTGACGTTCTACTTCCACAACCATCCGGACGACTTCACGATCGACGACGGCACCGTCATCTACGAGGTGCTGCTCGAGGAGACGGAACGGCGCCTGGTCCGGTTCGAGATGGACATCGCCTGGGTCGTGGCCGGCGGGCAGAACCCCCGCGACTACCTGCGCGACGACCCTCGCCGGTTCCCGCTGTTCCACGTCAAGGACCTGCGCTTCGATCCGGCCGGAAATCGCACGACGCCCGACGGCGTCGCGAACCCGGGGCGTCCGTTCTTCCTGACGGCGGTCGGCAAGGGCGAGATCAACTTCGGGCGGATCTTCGCGGTGCTGCGCGACCTCGACGACCACGAGTACCTCGTGGAGGACGACGACGCGCCGGACCCGGTGATCAACCCGGCCGGGCAAGCGAACACCGCATGGGTGAGCCGCAAGTACCTGGCGGAGCTCGACGTCCCGCGGCATCGATAGCGGCGGCAGGGAACAAGGAGGCAGAGTGGTGTTGAAGAGGCGGATTCCGGTAGGGCTCGCCGCGGGCGTCGCCCGCGGCGAGGGACACCCCGAGCGGACCGCCCGGCGAACCGCCGCCCGACACCTGCGCGGGATGGTCGGCGCCGCGCTGGCTGCTTGCACGCTCATCGCGCTCGCGACCGCCGGGCCGGCCGCCGCGCAGACGGCGCCCGAGATCCTGGTCTTCCACGACGGCTCCGACGCCACCACCGACGCTGGGATCGTCGCGATCCAGGATCTCGGCACGGCGAACGGCTTCGGCGTCTCGGTCTCTGACGATCCGGCCGACTTCACCACGGCGAATCTCGAGCAGTACGCCGCCGTCGCGTTCCTCGACGCGGACGGGGACGTCCTTCCCGAGGCTTCTCAGGAGAACGCGCTGCGCGCCTACGTCCAGGACGGCCACGGCTTCCTGGGCATCGGCTCAACCGCCGATGCCGAGCAGGACTCGGACTTCTTCGACGGGCTCGTCGGCGCGCGGCCGGCCGAGCCCTGTCCGCCCGCGCCCGAGCCCGGCCAGGTCTGCAGCCCGACCGAGACCGGTCCCCAGACCGTCGTCTTCGGCGACCGGGTGCACCCGGCGACCAGCGAGCTGCCGCTGATGCTCGACCGCACGGACCAGTGGTACCGGTGGAACGACCGCCCGACGGGCCAGGTCCACACCGTGGCCCGCTGGCATGCGCCCGGCGACCCGGCCGGCGACGGCACCGACACCGGCGGCACCGACCACCCGGTCTCGTGGTGTCGCGACTTCCAGGGCGGGCGCTCCTTCTACACGGCGATGGGCCGGACCGAGGGCAGCTACGGCGAGACCGAGATCCAGCAGCACCTGCTGGGCGCGATCCAGTGGACGGCGGGCCTCGTGCGCGCGGACTGCAAGGCGACGATCAGCACCAACTACGAGGGCGAGCGCCTGGTCGATGGCACCAGCGGCAACCTCATGCATACCGGCGAGTCGCACGGGCTGACCGTCGCCCCCAACGGCTGGGTGATCTACATCGGCCGGGGTGACTGCCGCACCAACGCGCAGCGCGGCCAGATCGCGGGCCTGCCCGGGCCGACCGAGCGGATCCTCGACTTCGACGACCCAAACGTCGGCGTCGGCTGCGGAAACGTGCACATCTTCGATCCGGCCGAGCACGACGGCACCGTGAACAGCGGCGCCACCCTCGCCGGGATCATCCCCGTCTACGGCGACCGTGGGGGCGGCGACGAGATCAACGGCAAGATCGAGGCCGGGCTGCTCGGCATCACCCTGGCCCCGGACTTCATGGAGACCGGGCACATCTACGTCCAGTACTTCCCGACCTTCAACCCGAACAACCCGAACCATCCGGGCCTCGCCGACGGCGCCGACCGGCGGCGGACGAAGATGCATCATCCACGGATCTCGCGGTTCACGATCGACCTCGAGACCAAGGAGCTCGACCTCGCGTCCGAGGTCGTGATCTTCGAGTACGAGTCGCAGATCTACAGCTGCTGCCACCGCGGGGGCGGCATGGGCTTCGACTCCGAGGGCAACCTCTATGTCACGACCGGCGACTCGAACTCTTCGCAGAACTCGAACGGCTATTCGGGCAACAACCCGACCAACAAGTGCCCGCAGCGCACCCCGCTGCCGGGCCCGGGCGATCCGGCCAACAACGAGGACTGCGGCGAGCTCAATTTCTCCTACCAGGACGCGCGCCGCACCGCCGGGAACACCAACGACTACAACGGCAAGATGCTCCGCTTCAACCCGATTGACGACATCCCCGACGGGGAGCAACCGGAGATCGGGATCGGCACCACCTATGAGCTGCCGACGGCCGAGTCGCCGAACGGGCCGAACCTGTTCGACGGCACCGAGGGCGGCGGCGATCTCACGAAGCCCGAGATCTACGCGATGGGCCTGCGCAACCCGTCGCGCCTCGCGATCGACCCTGAGACCGACATCCCATATGCCGCCTGGGTCGGCCCCGACGCGGGCCAGCCCAATCAGCAGCAGGGCCCCTCGACCTACGAGTCGGCATCGCAGATCCCGCAGGCCGGCAACTATGGGTGGCCGTACTGCATGGGCAACCAGCAGGGCTACCGCGACCGGCTTGCGGGCGGTGCACTGCGGACCACGAACGAGGCGGGCTACGTCTCGGGCGGCGCCGCGGGCTCCCCTATCGCGGGCTTCTACGACTGCGAGAACATCGTCAACGACTCCGAGAACAACACCGGCCTCGAGGTGCTCCCGCACGAGACCGGTACCGGGATGGACGCGGGCACCGCGCGGCCGCTGAACGTCTGGTACAGCCGCGGCAACCCGGGCGGGGCCAACGGCTGCCCCGAATTCCCGCGGCCGAACGGCGCCCCAAACTACGGCGCGAATCCGACCCAGCTCTGCCCGTACCTGACCGCCTCCGGCGCGACGGTCTTCTCTGGACCGGTCTACCGCTACGACGAGGAGACCGCCGATCCGTCGGTCGCCTGGCCCGAGTACTGGGACGGGCGCTGGTTCGTGCAGGACTTCGGCAACCAGAGCGTCAAGCACGGGCTGCTGCTCGACCCCGAGACCGACCAGGACGGCAGCCAGCCGATCTACGCCGACAGCCTGCGTGGCGTCCTCGACTGGGACGGCAACTACATGGACTCCAAGTTCGCCCCGGACGGCTCGTACTACGTCCAGGTCTATGACGGATTCTTCGATACCGGCCCGAACGCCGGCCTCTACCGCTTCACCTACACGGGCGGCGGCCCGACCCCGGGCGCCGACCCGCAGTGGGAGGCGACGGGCAATCCGCTTGAGGTCCAGTTCGACGTTGGCGCGTCCGGCGGCGTCGCCTACGAGTGGGACTTCGGCGACGGCGAGACCTCGACCGAGGCGAACCCGATCCACACCTATGCGGAAGACGGCCCCTTCGACGTCACCCTGACCGTCACCTACGCCGACGATACGACCGACTCGAAGACCATCACGATCAACCCGCAGGGCGGCGACACGGCGCCGCCGACGACGACTATCCAGCTGAACGGCGCGGAGCCGGTCGAGACCTATGACGCTCCGGTCGAGGTGACGCTCACCGCCGACGACGCCGGCGGCACCGGAGTCGAGCTGACCCAGTACCGCGTCGACGGCGGCGCCTTCACCGACTACACGGATCCGTTCACGGTGCCCGAGGAGGGCGAGCACACCGTCGAGTACCGCTCGCGCGACACCGCCGGCAACGTCGAGGAGACGCAGTCGGTGACGTTCACGATCGAGATCGACGGTGGCGGCTGCGTGCCGCGCTCGGACGAGTTCGACGCAGCCGAGCTCGATACCGACCGCTGGACGCTGGTCCGCAACGCGCCCGGTGGCGAGCCCACGGTTAGCGAGGGCAGTCTCGTGCTCCCGGTCGCCCACGGCGACATCGACGGTGGCAACACGGGCCCGATCTCATACGTCGCCCAGGACGCTCCGGCCGACGGGCCGTGGGAGGTCACGACCAGGGTCGCGATCGAGCACACCAACGAGTGGCAGCACGGCGGCCTGATGCTGTGGGTCGACGACGACAACTACACGAAGTTCGCGTTCACGATGAACCCGGAGGGCACGCGGTTCATCGAGTACTGGACCGAGACCGACGGCTCGCGCGAGACGCACGCTCCGAACGTCGACGACCCCGGGACCTGGCCGAACCACATGTTCATGCGCCTGACCAGCGACGGGTCGGAGCTGACGGCCTCGTACTCGACCGACGGCGAGACGTGGACGGAGCTCGACGGCGCGGCGCCGCTGCCGGCGGAGCCGGCGCAGATCGGCGTCAACGCGATGGCCGACGAGGGCGATGGGGACATCAACGCCTCGTTCGACTTCGTGCGGTTCACGCCGGATAACCCCTGTCCTCCCGTGGACAGCTGCGACGAGTTCGACGGCACCGAGCTCGACCCGAAGTGGGAGCTCGAGAACGCGAGTGAGACCGACCCGCCGACGGTGAGTGACGGGCACCTGCAGATGCCGATTATCCCCGGCGACCTGTTCGGCGGCACCGGCAACGCGCAGATGATCCTCCAGGGTGTGCCGACCGACGAATCCTGGGTGACGACGGCGAAGATCGCGCACGCCAACATCGACACCGACGGCGAGGCCGCCGGCCTGGCGTTGATCAACCGGTTCACACCGAACCACTTCGCGAAGACGGCGGTGCAGTACAAGAGCGACACCTCCAGCGACCCGGGTGACCAGCCCGGCAAGTGGGCCGAGCGGGTGCTGACCGCCGAGGACGCGGCGGTGGTGATTCCGCCGGATACGAGCCAGTTCCCGAACTCGGGCGCGCTTGAGCTCGACGGCGACTACGTCTGGGTGCGTTTCGTGCACGACGCGGCAGCGCAGGAGATCTCGACGTGGACGTCGACCGACGGCACCACGTTCGAGGACTTCGGCCAGCCGATGCCGGTCGACGAGTACCTGAGCGAGCCGGGCGGCCTGCGCGTCGGCCTCTTCGCCAAGCACGACGGGTCGGGCGACGACGTCGCACCGATCGACGCGTTCAACATCGTCGAGGGCAGCGCCGACCCGCAGACGCCCGGCGACGAGTGCAACAGTGGCGGCGGCGACAACTCCGCCCCGACGACCACGGCGACGACTGACCCGGCCGACCCGGATGGTGAAAACGGCTGGTTCCTTGGCGACGTCGAGGTCACCCTGAACGCAACCGACAACGCCGGTGGCTCGGGCGTCGACTCAACGGAGTACGCGATCGACGGCGGCGAGCTCCAGCCCTACGACGCTCCGTTCACCGTGACCGGCGACGGCCAGCACACGGTCGAATACAGCTCGACCGACGTCGAGGGCAACGTCGAGGCGACCAAATCGCTCAACGTCAAGATCGATTCGACGCCGCCGGAGACGACCGCGACGACCGAGGGCGACGGGCCCTTCGAGGTCACGCTCGAGGCCGACGACGGCGAGGGCTCGGGCGTCGCCAAGACCGAGTTCAGCGTCGACGGCGGCCCGTTCCAGGAGTACGTCTCCGAGCAGACGATCCTGAACTCGGAGGCCGACCTCGAGGACTGGGCGCAGGCCGGCCCGGGCGGGCTCGAGTGGATGGACGACCCCGAGGGCGGCTTCGCCCGCACCTTCGGCGGCCTCGGGATGCCCTGGTACCCCGTGCGCGAGTTCGGCGACTTCTCGCTGAAGATGCAGTGGCGCGATTCGTCATCGGGCACATCGGGTAACTCCGGTGTGTTCGTGCGGTTCCCTGATCCGCGGATTCCGCTCGCCCAGCGGCCGGAGTCCGGCCCCGGCGACTGGGACGGCGAGTACTGCGGTCGGACCGGGTCCGCCGCCAATGACCCGGCGTGGGTTGCCATCTACTGCGGCCAGGAGATCCAGATCAACGACTACCAGTCAGACACCCAGAAGACGGGCTCGATCTACAACTTCCTGCCCGTCGAAGACCCGGACCACATGCCGGATCCGCGGGGTGACTGGGTCGATTACGAGATCCGGGTCGAGGGGCAGCAGTACACGGTGATCCGCAACGGCACAATTCTCAGCGAGTTCGACAACTCGATCCCACTCGAGTCGATCCGTGCCGGCGACCCGCCGACGGACGCGCGCCAGTTCTCGAGCGGCTACATCGGGCTGCAAAACCATGGCACGTCGGATGTCATCGACTTCCGAAACGTCAGCATCCTGCCGCTCGACGAAGGCACCGTCGAGGGGCCGATCGTGATCGACGGCGACGGCGCCACCGTTGAGTTCCGCTCGACGGACGCCGCCGGAAACGTCGAGGAGACCCAGGAGATCACGGTCGGCGACGCGGGGAGGCCGACCTGCGGACCAAGGTCGCCCCCCGGCGCGAGACCGTGAAGCTCGGCAAGAAGGCGAAGTTCGAGTTCACCGTGCGCAACCGCGGCGACGTGGCGGCCCAGGATGTCGAGCTCTGCGTCAAGGGCCCGAAGCGCAAGGTCAGGATCCTCGGCAACGACTGCCGCGAGGCCCCGACCCTGGGCAAGGGTCAGGCGGTGGACGCCACCTTCCGGGCGAAGCCGAAGCGGTCCGCGGCGGGCGACCGAATCCGGCTGCGGTTCGTTGCCACGGCGGACAACGCCGGGCGGGCGAGCGAGACGGCGACGCTGAAGGTCAAGAAGAAGAAGGGGCGTCGTTGAGCGGGATCGGATTCGATGACCAGGCGATCAGCAGGAGGAACTTCCTCCACGGGGTCGGCGGCGCAGCGCTGATCTGCTCGCTGGAGGGGCCCTCGCGACTGCTGAGCCGCGGGGGGTCGACCTCGGCGGGCAAGCGAGCGCTGGCCAGGAAGCGCCTGGCTCCGTTCGCACGCGACCTGCCGATTCCACCCGTCGCGGAGCCCGTGTCGACGGCCGGCGGCGTCGACGCGTACGAGATCACGATGCGCCCCGGCTCGATGCAGATCCTCGAAGGCGCGCCGACCGAGGTCCTCGGCTACGACGGGATCTTCCCGGGGCCGACGATCAGGGCCCGCCGCGGGCGCCCGGTCACGGTCCTCCAGCGCAACCAGCTGGCCAACGGCGAGGACGCGGTCGTCCATCTCCACGGCGGCATCAACGCGCCGGAGTACGACGGCCATCCGGACGACGTGATCCCGCCGGGCGGCGAGTTCACCTACGAGTACGAGAATCGCCAGCGAGGAGCGACCCTCTGGTACCACGAGCACGGCCACGGCTTCACCGCGCGGGGCGTCTACCAGGGCCGGGCCGGCATGTACATCCTCGGGGACGACTACGACTCGAAGCTCGACCTGCCCCAGGGCGAGTACGACGTGCCGCTGATGATCGCCGACCGGTCGTTCGACGAGGACAACCAGCTCGTCTACCCGGGCGAGATCCCCATCGACGGCTTCTACGGGAACACGATCCTCGTGAACGGCGCGGTCGCGCCGCGGATGAGCGTGAAGCGCCGCCTCTACCGGTTCCGGATCCTGAACGCCTCGAACGTCCGGACGCTCGAGCTCGCGCTGTCGAGCGGCGCCGCGCTGACCCAGATCGCCTCCGACAGCGGCGGGCTCCTGCCGCGCCCGCACAAGCGCAATGCGATCGCGCTCTGTCCGGGGGAGCGCGCGGACGTCGTGGTCGACTTCCGCTACTACACGGCGGGATCCGAGATGAGCCTCATCAACCGGGTCGGCGGCGAGAACGTACGCAGGGTCATGCGCTTCGACGTCGTGCGCGGCGGTCGTGAGACCGCCCGCGTACCGAAGCGCCTGCGCGACGAGTACCTGCTGCCGTCACCCTCGGGCGCGCGGACCTTCCCACTCGGATTCCAAGCCAATCCGCCGCCAGGACAGTGGCTGATCGACGGCAAGATCTTCGACCACGACCGAATCGACGTCCAACCGACGCTAGGCACCACGGAGACCTGGAGGTTCGTGAATGACACCGTCTCGATGCACCCGATGCACGCACATCTCGCCCACTTCAAGGTGATCTCCGTGAACGGGCGCAGGCCCCACCCCGCCGACCGCGGGATGAAGGACACGGTCGCCGTCTGGCCCAACCAGACCGCCGTGGTCCGCCCGTACTTCACCCACCACACCGGGCGCTTCGTGTACCACTGCCACGCGCTCGAGCACGGCGACCACGAGATGATGGCGCAGATGCAGGTGGTCGCGTGATGAGGCGACTCGCGACTCTGCTCGCGGCGCTCGGCCTGACGCTTGCCGCAGGCGCGCCCGCAGCGCTCGGCCAGGAGACGACGCCGCCCGTCACCACCGCGAGCCTCGACCCGGCCGACCCCGGTCCCGGCGGGACCTACGACGCCCCGGTCGACGTGACCCTCTCGGCCACGGACCCGGACGAGGGAGGCCCGGACCCGCAGACGCACCAGGTCACAGCCGAGGGCTTCTCGTGGGACACGAACCTCGTGGAGGCGACCGTCGGCGACACGGTCGTCTGGGACTTCGCGAACCAGAACCACGACGTCTGCATCGACGACAGCCCGCCCGAATGGGCGGTGGGGTTCGGCGATTGCGGCGAGGACGAGCTCCTCGGGCGCGCCCCCGACGACCCGAGCGGCGAGAAGACGTTCAACGCCACGGGCAGCTTCAACTACTACTGCAGCTTCCACGAGCCCTCGATGCGCGGCACTGTGAACGTCGCCGAGGGCGGCGGTGGCACTCCGGGCTCCGGCGTCGACATCACCGAGTACCGGATCAACACCGACGGCGCGACGGGCGAGTGGCAGACGGCCGACAACACCGCGGGTGACGACCCGTTCGAGACCACCGTCGCGGTCGCAGCCGAGGGTTCGCACGTGGTCGAGTTTCGCTCAACCGACGTCGCCGGCAACGTCGAGGAGCCGCCCGGATCGGTCGCGTTCTCAATCGATTCCGTGGGGGGCGGAGAGCCGGCCGTGGATCTCACCGTGAAGCCGCGCACGAAGCGGGCCAAGGTGAACCGGCCCGCATCGCTCACCGCGCGGCTGGCGAACGACGGCGGGCCCGCGACCGAGGTCGAGGTTTGCGTCAAGGCCAAGTCCCGGCTCGTGAAGGTCACGAGTGGACGCTGCTGGTGGCTCGACGAGCTGGCGGGCGAGGCCGCGCGGAGCACGAAGTTCACCTTCAAGCCGAAGCGGGCGGCCCGCGGCAAGCGCGTGCGCGTCCAGTTCAAGGCCACTCACGCCGGCGGGCCAAGCGAAACGACCACGGCGACCCTGAAGGTCGCGCGCAGATGACCTAGCGAGGTGCACATGACGGACGAGTCAGCCCAGGGGGGGCGTGAGTCGGGCGTTGTCCTGCTGGCGCACCCGCACGGGTTCTGCGCGGGCGTCGAGCGCGCCATCGGCACCGTCGAGCGGGCGCTCGAGCGTTACGGCCCGCCGGTCTACGTCCGCGGCCAGATCATCCACAGCCCGTTCGTGCTGGAGGAGCTCGAGCGGCGCGGCGCGCGGTTCGTCGGCTCCGAGGCCGACGTGCCGAAGGGCGAGGTCTGCGTCCTATCGGCCCACGGCGTCAGCCCGGAAGTCCGCGCCGGCGCGCGCCGGCGCGAGCTCCGGGTGGTCGACGCGACCTGCCCACTCGTGGCCAAGGTCCACGTGGAGGTTCGCCGGTACGTCCGTGAGGGACGCACCGTGGTGCTGATCGGGCGCCGCGGCCACGAGGAGGTCGAGGGCACCCTGGGCGAGGCACCCGCAGACATTCACGTGGTCGCCGACGAGGCCGACATCGACGCGCTGCCGATCGCGCCCGACGAACCGGTCGCCTACGTCGCCCAGACGACCCTCGCGGTGGACGAAACGGCGGGGCTGGTCGCGCGGCTGCAGGAGCGCTTCGTCGATTTGGTCGGGCCGCGCAAGAGCGACATCTGTTACGCGTCCCAGAACCGCCAGGCGGCGGTCAGGGCGATCGCGCGCCGGTGCGACGCGGTCTTGATCGCGGGTGCACGGAACTCCTCGAACTCGAACCGGCTGGTCGAGGTGGCCGCCGCCGAGGGCGTGGACGCTCACCTCGTGCCCCGCGCCGGCGAGCTCGAACCCGCCTGGGTCGAGCACGCCGAGGTAGTCGGGCTGGGGGCGGGGGCCAGTGCGCCGCAGCGCCTGGTGGACTCGGTCCTCGACCGGCTGGCGAGTCTCGGCTTCACCCACGTTCACGGTCACGAGGAGACCGTGGAGAACGTGACGTTCCCGCCCGCGAGGCTTCCGGCATGAGCCTGGGCGTCTGGCTCGCCGGGGTGCGCGGCTCGGTCGCGGTCACCACCATCACGGGCTCACGTGCGATCGCGTCGAGCCTGGCGCCGGGGACGGGGATGGTCACGCTGTCGGAGCCGTTCACCGAGGCCGGGCTGGCGCCGGTGGACGAGCTGGTCTTCGGCGGCCACGACGTGGTGGAGACGCCCTTGGCGCTGCGCGCCGCCCGCCTCGTCGACGGCGGCGTGATCCCACCCGGCCTGCCCGAGGCAGTGGCCGAGTCCCTGGCCGCGGTCGAGGCCGACACCCGGTCGGGCATCGGCTGGCACGAGGCGCGGACCGAGCCGCGCGCTGCGGTCGATCGCGCCGCCGCCGACCTGCGCGCGTTCAAGGCCCGCCATGGCCTGGAGCGGGTCGTGGTGATCAACGTCGCCTCCACCGAGCCGCCGGTCGAGCCCGATCCCGCGCACGAAGACCCCGCGTCGCTCGGGCGGGCGCTCGCCCGCCGGCGCGGAGTGCTGCCGCCCAGCTCGCTCTACGCCCTCGCGGCGATCGAGACCGGCTGCGCGTTCATCGACTTCACGCCCTCCACCGGCGCTCGCCTCCCGGCGCTGGAGGCGCTTGCGCTCGAGCACGGCGTGCCGCTGGCCGGCAGCGACGGCAAGACCGGCGAGACGATGCTGAAGTCCGCGTTGGCGCCCGCGTTCGCCGAGCGGGCCCTGCGGGTCCGCTCCTGGGCGGGGGTCAACCTGCTTGGCGGCGGTGACGGCAACGCGCTGGCCGATCCCGACCGGGCGCGCTCGAAGCTCGCGTCGAAGGGCCGCTGCGTCGAGGAGATCCTGGGCTACCCGGTGGATTCGCCCGTCCGGATCGAGCGGGTCGGCGATCTGGGGGAGTGGAAGACCGCCTGGGACAACGTGACGTTTGAAGGCTTCCTCGGGGTCCGGATGCGCATGCAGTTCACGTGGGAGGGCTGCGACTCGGCCCTCGCGGCGCCCCTCGTGCTCGACCTGGCGCGGCTCGGCGGCCTGGCGCTCGAGCGCGGCGAGGCCGGCGAGCAGGCGGAGCTCGCATTCTTCTTCAAGGACCCGGCAGGCACGGACGTCCACGCCCTACACGAGCAGTACCGGATGCTGGCCGATTGGGCCCTTGAGGAAGTCGCGGCGTGACGGCAGCGGCGGGCGGACTGCCCGCGCCCGGCGCGGTCGCGGAGCTCGTCCGGCTCCCGGCGGTATTGAGCGTGCCGGGCGACGTTCTGGTCGGCGCGGCCTTCCGCGGGCGCGACGGCGGCCTGGGCCGCGCCACCGGGATCACCGCGGCCTCGTCGTGCATCTACATGGCCGGCATGGCGCTCAACGACTACGCCGACCGCGAGATCGACGCGGTCGAGCGGCCGGGGCGCCCAATCCCTTCCGGGCGGGTGACGCCGGAGTTCGCCCTTCGCCTGGCGGGCGGCCTCACGGCCGCCGGCGCGGCGCTGGCCGTGGCGGCCGACGGGTCGCGCGCCCTGCGGGTGGCGCTGCCGCTCGCCGCGAGCGTCTGGGGGTACGACCTCGCCTTGAAGGGCACCCCCGCGGGAGTGGCCGGGATGTCGGCCTGCCGGGCGCTCGACGTGCTGATGGGCGCCGGCGCCCGCGGCGCGCGCCGAGCGCTCCCGGCGGCGGCGATCGTCGGCGCCCACACCGCCAGCGTCACCGCCATCTCCAGGCACGAGGTGGCCGGCGGCAGTTCCGACGTCGTGAAGAAGGCGCTCGCCGCCACGGGCGGGATCGCCGCGGCCGCGGCCGGCGTGGCGGCGAGCCGCTCCCGCGCGGTCCTGCCACGCGCGCTCGCGGTGGGCCTGGTCGGCGCGTACGCCGTCGCCGTCGGCCGGGCGCAGGCGGACGCGGCGCGCGATCCCTCCCCGGCTCGGATGCAGCGAGCGGTCGGCGCCGGGGTGCTCGGGCTGATGCCGCTCGAGGCGGGGCTCCTGGCCGGGGCCGACCGGCCGGGCCGTGCGCTCGGGGTCGCGGCGATGTGGCCCCTCGCCCGCTCGCTCGCGCGGAGGAGGGCGGTGACGTGAGCCTGCGCTTCGGATACGTGACCAACGGGCTGACCAACCACCGGCTCGACGACGCCCTGAGCATGCTCGCCGACAGCGGCTACGACGGGGTCGCTCTGACGCTCGACCACGTGCATTTCGACCCGTTCGCGCCGGACCTGGCGCGCCGCGCCGCCCGGTTGCGGCGCCGCCTCTCACGAGCTCGGCCTGAGCTGCGTCATCGAGACCGGCGCCCGGTTCGCACTCGACCCGCGGCGGAAACACCACCCGACGCTGCTCGGCGACGGGCGCGAGCGGCGGCTGGACTTCCTGCGCCGGGCCGTGGACGTGGCGGCCGAGGTCGAGGCGCCCGTCGTTTCGATCTGGTCCGGCGCGCTTCCGCCGGGCGCCGATCCGGACCGTGCCTGGGAGCACCTGGCCGAGGGGTGTCACGCGATCCTGGCCCACGCGGAGGAGCACGGCGTGGTCCTGGGTTTCGAGCCGGAGCCGGGGATGCTGGTCGAGCGGCTCGCCGGTTTCGAGCGCCTCGCCGAGGAGCTGGGCCATCCGCGCGGGCTGCGCCTCACCCTCGACCTCGGACACTGCGTCTGCGTCGAGCCCGAGCCGACCGAGGTCTGCGTCGCGCGCTCGGCCGCCCGCCTGGCGCACGTCCACGTCGCCGACATGCGGCCCGGGGTCCACGAGCACCTGATGTTCGGAGAGGGCGACCTGGACCTGGAGACCGCCCTCGGGGCGCTGCAGGCCATCGATTACCAGGGGCTTGTCGCCGTCGAGCTCTCGCGCCACTCCCATGCCGCGCACGCGAGCGTCCCGGCCGCGATCGGGGCCCTTCGGGTGGGCGAGAGGGAGCGGGCGAGCAGATGACGGCGCGGCTCCGCGAGCCGGATGAGCTCAAGCGCGCACTCGAGCTCGCAGCACGACCGGAGGGGCTGGCGTGGCTCGACGAGGCGCTGGCCGAGGTCGCCGGCCGAGCCGGCCGCGATCCGCATGCGGTTCCCGTCAGTCGGCCGCGAGGTCGGGCGCGACCCGCTCGAGCCCGGCGGAGACCCGGACGACGTGCACGCGTGGACCGTCGACGACGCCGCGCGCACGCTGCTGCTCGCAGCGCTGGGTCCCGGGGCCGCCGACGAGCTCGATGATCTGTACCGCTACGGCGACGCAGCGGAGCGCCGCGGACTGCTGCGGGCGCTCCCGTACCTGGAGATCGGCGAGCGGGCGATCGGCCTCGTCGACGACGCGATCCGCAGCAACGACACGCGGTTGATCGCGGCGGCCCTGGGGCCGTACGCGACGGCGTACCTCGACCACGACGGCTACGACCAGGCGGTGCTGAAGTGCGTCTTCGTCGGCGTCCCCATCGCCCCGCTCGACGGGCTGGAGGAGCGGGCGACGCCAGAGGGTGCCCGGATGCTCGCCGCCTTTGTGCACGAGCGGGTCGCCGCCGGCCGCGACGTTCCGGCGGAGGTCTGGCGAGTCATCGACCGCTTCCCGCCCGAAGCCGAGCTGAGCGCGATCGAAGCCGAGCTCGACGGGCCCTATGCGGATCGCCGGCAGGCGGCCGAGCGCGCCCTGGCCGCCCACGAGGACACGTTGACCATCCCCGACAAGGAGCCACGATGAGGATCTTCGACCCGCACGCCCACATGACGTCGCGCACCACCGACGACTACGAGGTGATGGCCGCCGCGGGCGTCCGGGCCCTCGTCGAGCCCGCGTTCTGGCTTGGCCAGCCGCGCACTTCGGCGGGCTCGTTCGTCGACTACTTCAACTCGCTGCTCGGCTGGGAGCGGTTCCGGGCGTCACAGTTCGGGATCCGCCACCACTGCACGATCGGGCTCAATCCGAAGGAGGCCAACGACCCGGAGCTCCGCGATGAGGTCCTGGACCTGCTCCCGAGGTTCCTGGCCAAGGACGGGGTTGTTGCTGTGGGCGAGATCGGCTATGACGGGATGACGAACGCTGAGGACGAGGCCTTCGAGGCGCAGCTGGCCCTCGCCGCCGACCACGAGCTGCCGGTTCTGGTCCACACCCCGCACCGGGACAAGCTGGAGGGCACGCGACGCACCCTGGAGCTGGTCGGGCGGTCGGGGCTCGATCCGGAGATGGTGGTCGTCGACCACAACAACGAGCTGACCGTGTCCGAGGTCCTCGACTCGGGCTGCTGGGCGGGGTTCTCGATCTACCCCAACACGAAGATGGACGAGTACCGCATGGTCCGCATCCTCCAGCAGCAGGGGCTCGAGCGGATGCTGGTCAATTCGGCCTGCGACTGGGGCGTCTCCGATCCGCTCAAGGTGCCGAAGACGGTTGCGGCGATGAAGGACGCCGGGTTCGACGACGACGACGTCGACCGGGTCGTGTGGCGCAACCCGGTGGAGTTCTTCGGACAGAGCGGGCGGCTGATCCTGGGCGACCTCGGCGAGCGCGACCTGACGGCCACGTTCGAGGGCAACACCGTCCTTCGCGGGGAGCGCGAGTGAGGCTTCGGCACCCGGACGGCAGCGTCCTGCACCTGGCGTACTGCTCGAACGTCCACCCGGCGACCGACCTGGACGGGGTGGTCGCGCAGCTCGAGCGCTACGCGGTGCCGGTGCGGGAGCGGCTGGAGGAGCCGGTGCTCGGGGTCGGCCTCTGGCTTGGGCACGGGGTGGTGGAGGACCCGTCTGCGGGGCGACGGCTCGCGGCGGCGCTCGATCGGCTGGACCTCGAGGTGGTGACGCTGAACGGATTCCCCTACGACGCGTTCCACGCCCCGGTGGTCAAGCGCAACGTCTACCGCCCCCACTGGGCGGACCCCCGGCGCCGCCATCACACGCTGGGCCTGGCGGAGATCCTGGCCGAGATGCTCCCGGACGACGTCGCCGAGGGCAGCATCTCGACGCTCCCGCTCGGCTGGCGGGAGGACTGGAGCCCCTCGGCGTCCGCGGCGGCGCGCGCGGCGCTGGAGCAGGTCGCGGACGGGTTGGCGCGGTTGGAGCAGCGCACCGGCCGGCGGATCCGGCTGGCGCTGGAGCCCGAGCCCGGGTGCGAGATCGAGACGGTTGCCCAGGCCGCGGACTTCCTCGCCGGCCTCGCGCCGGACTGGATCGGCGTCTGCATGGACACCTGTCACCTGGCCGTCCAGTTCGAGCAGGCGGACACCGCCCTCCAGACGCTTGCCGCCGCCCGCGTGCCGGTGGTGAAGGCGCAGATATCGAGCGCTCTGCGGGTGCCGGAGCCGGCCTCCGCGGCGGGCCGCGAGCTGTTGGCCGGATTCGACGAGCCCCGCTTCCTCCACCAGGTCCGCGAGCGGGTCAACGGCCACGTCGCAGCGGTCGACGACCTGCCCGACGCCCTCGGGGGCGAGCTTCGGGGCGCGAGCGAGTGGCGCGTGCACTTCCACGTGCCGGTTCACCGGGCCGAGCACACGACCCAGGCCGAGCTCGAGCGCGCGCTCGAGGCGCTGGTCGGCGGGCACCGGCCGGCCACCCGCCACCTGGAGATCGAGACCTACACATGGAGCGTGTTGCCGGACGGCGCGGAGGCCGGGGACGCGGACGAGCGCCTCGTCGAGGGCCTCGCCGCGGAGCTCGCCTGGACCCGCGACCGCCTGCTGGAGCTCGGCGCGGGGGTGGCTGCATGACGCTGGTCGTGGTCTGCGCCGTCGGCCTGACGCCCCGTGCGCTCCGCGACATGCCCCGCGTGCGCCGGCTTGCCGATGACGGCTTCCAGGCCCGCCTCGAGCCGGTCCTCCCGGCGGTCACCTGCTCGATGCAGTCGACGCTCCTCACCGGGCTCGAGCCGACGGACCACGGGATCGTGGGCAATGGCTGGTATTTCCGCGACCTGGGCGAGGTGCTCTTCTGGCGGCAGCACAACGGCCTGGTGCAGGGCGAGAAGGTCTGGGAGACCGCCCGCCGCTCCCAGCCGGGATTCCGGGCGGCCAACGTCTGCTGGTGGTACGCGATGGGGTCGAGCACCGACCTGACGGTCACCCCGCGCCCGGTCTACCACGCGGACGGGCGCAAGGACCCGGACTGCTACACGGATCCGCCCGAGTTGCACGACCGGCTGACGTCGTCCCTGGGCGAGTTCCCACTCTTCACCTACTGGGGTCCGGGCGCCGGGATCACGTCGTCGCGCTGGATCGCGCAGGCATCCCGCCGGCTGCTCGACTCCGAGCGGCTCGACCTGCTCCTGACCTACCTGCCGCATCTCGACTACGACCTCCAGCGTTTCGGGCCCGAGTCGCCCGAGGCCGCCCGCGCGGCTGCGGAGCTGGACGAGGTCCTCGGCGATTTGATCGAGCATGCGCGCGGTCGGGGCGACCGGGTCGTGGTGCTGTCCGAGTACGGGATCACGCCGGCCTCGCGCCCCGTGGAGATCAACCGCGCGCTGCGCCGGGCCGGGCTGCTGCGCGTCTACGAGCAGGCTGGGATGGAGTACCTCGATCCCTGGACGTCACGGGCGTTCGCGGTCGCGGACCACCAGATCGCACACGTCTACGTCCGCTCGGCGGAGGACGTGCCACGCGCCCGGGAGGCGATCGGCGCGCTCCAGGGTGTGGACCTCGTGCTCGAGGGCGCGGACCGAGCCGCCGCCGGCCTCGGACACGAGCGCGCCGGCGACCTCATCGCGCTGGCCGAGCGCGACGCCTGGTTCACGTACCACTACTGGCTCGACGCGGAGCGGGCGCCTGACTTCGCGCGCACCGTCGAGATCCACCGCAAGCCGGGGTATGACCCCGCGGAGCTGTTCCTCGACCCGGACGACCGCCTGGTCAAGGCCCGGGCGGCAGCAGCGCTCCTGCGCAAGAAGATGGGGATGCGCTACCTGCTGAACGTGGTCCCGCTGGACTCGAGCCACGTCCGCGGCACCCACGGTCGCCTGCCCTCCGAGGAACCGGAGGAAGACGCGCCGGTCCTGATCGCCTCGGAGCCCGAGCTGGCCCGGGATCGAATCGCGGCGACCGAGGTGCGCGACTTGCTCTTGGAGCTGGCAGAGGTTCGGGCGGGAGGGGGAGCCGCCCTCCGAACCGCCGCGTCCTCCTGAAATGAAAATCGCCGTGGGCTGGGGCGCTCGGGCCGGGCACGGGCCCGGGCCGGCGATTTGTCATTTCAGGAGATAGCGGCGGTTCGGAGGGCGGCTCCCCCTCCCGCCGCGCTGCGGAGCGGGGAACGGCTCCCCTCCGGCTCACGTCAGCGGTGCTTGACGCCCTCGCGGGCGTTGTTGCCCAACCGCTGCCCCTCGATGGTGTGGCCGGCAAGGGCCTCGTCGATCGCGGCCAGGGTGTCGCTCGAGAGCTCGACGCCCGAGGCGGCGACGTTCTGCTCGACCTGCTCGGGCCGCGAGGCGCCGATGATCGCCGAGGCGACCTCGTCGTGGCTCAGGACCCAGGCGAGGGCGAGCTGGACCATGGTCAGCCCCGCCTCGTCGGCGATCGGTCGCAGCCGGGCGACCGCCTCGAGCACCGAGTCTTCCAGGTAGGGACTGATGAAGTTGCCCATCTCCCCGCTGGAGGCGCGCGTCCCCTCCGGCGGCGGCGAGCCCGGCTCGTACTTGCCGGTGAGCACCCCCTGTGCCAGCGGCGACCAGACGATCTGCGAGATCCCGTTCTCGGCGCAGAGCGGGAACACCTCGTCCTCCGGCGCGCGCCAGATCGCGTTGTACTGCGGCTGCGAGGACACGAACTTCGCGGCGCCGGGCACCTCGAGGCCGGCGCGGATCTGCTCCGGCGTCCACTCGCTGAAGCCGATGTGCCGGACCTTGCCGGACTCCACGGCGGCCGTGAGCGCCTCCATCGTCTCCTCGATCGGCGTCTCGACGTCGAAGCGGTGGCACTGGTACAGGTCGACGTAATCGGTGCGCAGGCGCCGTAGCGACGCGTCGAGCTGCTTCGAGATCTGATCGGCCGAGAGCCCGGAGTCCGTCTTCGACATGTGGAAGTAGACCTTGGTCGCGAGCACGATCTCCTCGCGCGGGAAGTCCGGCAGGATCTCGCCCCAGGCCTCTTCGGACGCGCCGCGCCCGTACACGTTCGCGGTGTCGAAGAAGTTGATCCCGAGGTCGAACGCGGCGCGCGTACAGGCCTCGGTCTGTTCGCGCTCGACGCCGCCGGAGTAGGTCAGCCACGACCCGAGCGAGATCTCCGAGACCTCGATGCCACTGTCGCCGAGCGGGCGGCGGTTCACGCTCACCGGGACACCGACCCCGCGGTCTGCGTCGCCGCCTTCGCGGCCTCGATGAGCTCGAGGACCTCGTTCTCGCGCCCCTCGCGGACGAGCTCGACCGGGTCGGGGTCGCCGTTGACGATCCCCTCGAAGAACAGCTTGCGGTCCTGGTAGGTGGGGAGGGTGCCCTTGGCCCAGCCCCGGGCGTCGTTCAGCATGATCGCCAGGCGCGCGTAGGGCTCGCCGAACGTTTCGGCGATCTCGCGCTTCATGCGCTTCGCCAGGGCCGGTGATGCCCCGGCCGTGGAGATCGCGATCGCGAGCGGGCCGGAGCGGACGATCGCCGGCAGGATGAAGTTGCAGAGCGGTGGGACGTCGACGACGTTCACCAGCATCGCGCGGCCCTCCGCGTCCTCGTAGATCCCGATGTTGGTCTCCGAGTCGTCGGTGGCGGCGATCACCATGAACTTGCCCTCGAGGTCCTCCGGCGCGTAGGCCCGGCGCTCCCAGGTGATCGAGCCCTCGGCGGCGTACGCCTCCAGCTCGGGCACCGCGGCGGGGGCGATCAGCGTCACCGTGGCGTCGCAGGTGAGCAGGCCCTCGACCTTCTCGAGCCCGATCTCACCGCCGCCCACGACCAGGCAGTTGCGTCCTTTGAGCTTCAGGCAGGCGATGTAGAGCGGCGTCTCCAGCATGTCGCGCACGCACGACTGATCGCAGATTCCCCTGCGGAACTGGCAGACGCATTGTTTCCCTGCATATGCCTGGGCGGGCATTCCAATCAAGCGTAGAGGAGGAGCGCCTCGTGCCCGGAATGAACCGGACACGTGGGCCCGTCCGTACGGACATATGCCCCTACCAGGGAGGCAAACCTGCCTTAGCGACTCGCGTCGTTCCACCGATCACCAGCCCTTCGGGCTGATCTGACGCCCGAAATGGGGGCTTGACACCCCTTGCTACCCTCGCCGTCCGGGCGGGGGGCAATCCTTCCGAACCCCGCTGAACCAACCCGGCCTATATCTAGTGCGCCTGATCATCACGGAGAAAAACAACTCGGCGAAGAAGATCGCCGACATCCTGAGCGGCGGCTCTGCCTCAGAGCACGCCAGCCACAGGGTGCCGTTTTACGAGTGGTCGGGCGCTGACGGCGAGCAGACGTGTGTGGGCCTCAAGGGACACGTGATGGGCGTGGCGTTCCCCGAGGACTACTCCAACTGGCAGCAAACCGACCTGCACGACCTGATCGATGCCCAGCTCGTGCCCGAGCCCACGGACAAGAACGTGGTCAAGGCGGTCCGCAAGCTCGCCAAGGAGGCCGACGAGGTCGTGATCGCCACGGACTTCGACCGCGAGGGCGAGCTGATCGGCCACGAGGCGCTTCAGCAGGCGCTCGAGGCCAACCCGAAGATCGTCGACGGCGGGATCGGCGATCGCCCGCCGGTCAAGCGCGCCCGCTACTCGGCGCTCACCAAGGACGAGATCGAGCGCGCGTTCGCCAACCTCGACGAGCTCTCCTACGACCTGGCCTACGCCGGCGCCGCCCGCCAGGACATCGACCTGATCTGGGGCGCGACGCTGACCCGCGCGGTCTCCCTCGCCACCCGCCGCTTCGGCTCGAACTTCCTGTCCGTCGGCCGGGTGCAGAGCCCGACGCTCGGCCTGATCGTCGAGCGCGAGCTCGAGCGCCGCGCCCACGTCCCGAAGCCTTTCTGGGAGGTCTTTGCGAAGTTCGAGCACCCCGACGGGTCGTTCGAGACGCACCACGCGACGGACAAGTTCTGGGACGAGGCCGAGGCCAAGGCCGCGCTCGCCGGCACCAAGAGCCCGGGCGTCGTCAAGTCGGTGAGCGCGCGCAAGTCGAACCGCAAGCCGCCGACCCCGCTCAACACCACCGCGTTCACGACCGACGCCTCGAGCCGGCTGGGGATCACCCCGGCGGCGGCGATGCGCCTGGCCGAGGACCTCTACATGGACGGCTTCGTCTCCTACCCCCGCACCGACAACACGGTGTACCCGGCGTCGCTGCCGACCCGCGAGCTCGTGCAGCAGATGGTCCGGATCCCCGAGTTCGAGGCCGGCGCCTTCGTGCTCGACGGGCCGATGCAGGCCACGCGCGGCAGGAAGGAGACCACGGATCACCCGCCGATCCATCCGACCCAGGCCGTCCATCCGAACGCTCTGGGCGACGGGCCCAAGCGCCGCGTGTACGAGCTGATCGTCCGGCGCTTCATCGCCACCTTCGGCCCGCCGATGGTCACCGAGTCGACGCGAGCCGACATCGAGGCCGGCTCGGAGAGCTACTTCGTCCGCGGCTCGGTCGTGCTCGACCCCGGCTTCGCCCGGATCTACACCTACGCCCGTTCGTCGGACGACGAGATTCCGAAGCTGGAGGAGGGCCAGGAGCTGGCGCTCGACGGCGAGCCGTGGTCGGTCGCCAAGGAGACGCAGCCGCCCTCACGGATCAGCCAGGGCAAGCTGATCGAGCTGATGGAGGAGCGCGGCCTCGGCACCAAGGCGACCCGCGCGGACATCATCCAGAAGCTGTACGACCGTGGCTACGTCTACTCGAACCCGCCCGAGCCGTCGGAGACCGGGATCGCGATGTACAAGGCCTTCAAGCATCACGTGCCGCGCATGGCGACGCCGGAGATGACCGCCGAGCTCGAGAAGGACATGGACGAGATCGCCGCGGGCAAGATCACGAAGGACGAGGTCCTGAAGATCAGCCGGGAGATGCTCCACGGCACGACGCACGACATGCAGGAGCGCAAGGAGGACCTCGCCAAGGTGATCTGGGCGGGGATGGACGAGGACAAGTTCCTCGGCCCGTGCAAGGTCTGCGAGGAGGCGGGGCGCAAGCACGAGGACGGCTCGCCGAACCGCCTGCGCGTGATCGACATGAAGGGCGGCAAGCGCTTCTGGGGCTGCGAGGGCTACAACCGCGACGATCCCGAGCACCCGGACTCATGCCGGAACTCCGGCCCGCTGCCCGGCCGGGGATACGAGCTCTGGCGCCTCGAGGAGCGCTGCTCGGTGTGCGGCGAGGCCCCGCGACTGACGGTCAAGGGCTTCCGCGGCCGGCCCTGGAAGCTCTGTTTGAACGACGATTGCCCGACGATGGTGGAGATGCGCGAGAAGCGCGCCGAGCGCCAGCGCCAGAAGGAAGAACGCGAGGCCGCGAAGGCGGCCGCCGAGGCCAACGGCGACGCAGGGACCGATCCCGCCAAGCCGGCGGGCCGGAGCGGCGGCCGAAACGGCGGCCGGCGCCGAAAGCCGCCGTCACCCGGCACCGCCCGCACGAAGAAGGCCGGCAGCCGAAGCCGCTCGAAGCGCTGACTTTCTCCCTCAGCGTCCTTTCCAGGGCTACTGAAGGAGATTCTCGGCCGGCGAGGTACCAGCTTGCGGCGCCGGTCGTCTACGAACCGCTTCGCCGTTCCGTGGTAGCGATAGCCGTCGATCTCCACGGCCACACGCGCGTGCTCGAACCAGAAATCCAGGCGGTACGGGCTTGCGCGCCGGCACGGTGCGGGTGTCGCCGAAGCGTTGCGCGCAGTTCCTCGTCCGTGACCAACTGGAGCACCCTGGCCTCGTTGACGACGGCTCGGAGGGTCTTCTCGGTTGAGAGTCCGGCCAAGTCCAGCACGGTCAATGAGGGGGAGGTGATCGGGATCCCGTCGTGTCGACGGAGCTCGGAAGGAGTCAGCGATGCGATCGAATGAACGTGCAAGCCGGCCGGCGACTTGCGGCAGCGGCCCACGACAGTCAGCTCGATCTCATCCGCCGCCGCGACGGGGAGCTGCCAGAGACGGCCGGCGGTTCGATGGCTGAGGAGCGCGTGCGGCCCGCATACGAGGACCGCCGCCGCCTGGCGAGCCAATGGAGCAACCGGACCGAATCCGACCAGGTACACGCCTCGGTGGATCGGGACGAGTAGCCGCGCCCTGATCCGCGTGGCGATCATCTTGGAGCTGAGGCCCGCCTCGAGCAGCTGCGCGCGCGTGACGGCACCGTGCTGCCGAAGGGCCAGCCCCGCGATTGCCGCATCGACTTTCTCCCGCAGTACGCCCACCGGGGGTACCAGGGGAGAAACTCACCGGATTCGCCCCCGGACCCGAGAGGGCGCGCGCCCCGGGGGTTGGCGCGCGCCCCGCTTCCTCTCGGGCTACGCCTTCTGCTCGGCCGGCTTCAGCGGTGAGGGCTCGACGCGCAGGAGCTTGGCCGGCCAACTCGGGAGCCACCAGTTCCAACGGCCCATGAGCGAGATCACCGCGGGCACGATCAGCGCCCGGATGATCGTGGCGTCGAGCAAGATCCCCGCGCCGAGGCCGGTGGCGAACATCTTCAAGTCCGTGCCCGGGCTCGACGCCATCGCGACGAACGACAGGAACAGGATCAGCGCCGCGCTCGTCACCAGTCGCCCGGTGCGGCCGATGCCCTGGATCACAGCGGTGTCGGTTGATCCCGTGCGGTCGTACTCCTCGCGCATCCGGGCCAGGATGAACACCTCGTAGTCCATCGAGAGCCCGAACAGGAAGGCGAAGATCATCAGCGGCATCCAGGACGGGATCGAGCCGGTGGCTTCGATGTCCCAGATCAGCTCCGAGCCGTAGCCATGCTGCCAAACCAGGACCAGGACTCCCCATGCCGCTGCCACGCTCAGGACGTTCAGGATGATCGCCTTGAGCGGCAGGAGCAGCGAGCGGAAGGCCCGCGCGAGCAGGATGAACGTGGTCACGCAGATCAGCGCGATCATCAACGGGAAGCTGCCGTAGACGGCGTTGATGAAGTCGTCGTTGGCCGCGGGCTGACCGCCCACCAGGACGTCGGTCCCGACGCCGTGGGCGGCGTCACGCACGCCCTCCAGCGTCGCCTCGCCCTCGTCCGAGCCCGAATCGGGCACGGGGATCACCTCCACCAGGGAGGTGCCATCGCGCTGCCACGACTCGTCGTCGGGCGCAACCGCGCCGTGGACGCCCTCGACCTCGCGCAGGGCGGCGGCGACATCATCCGGATCCGAGTCGCCCTCGATCAGGATCTCGTGCGGGAGCAGGGAGCCCTCCCCGATTCCGGCGTCCTCGAGCGCCACCAGGCCCTCGTAGGAATCCCCGGACTTGGCCACGGTGTCCGCGTCCGAGGCGCCGAGCTGGAGGTCGGTGGCGGCGAGGACCAGGGCGAGCACGACCGCCATGCCGGCGCCGGCGGCGAGCCAGCGCCGCCTGGAGACGCCCTCGGCCCAGCGGGTCCAAGCGCGGCTGGCCTTGTCGTCCGTGCGCCGGTGCGGCCAGTCGAGCCTGTGCCCCACCTTGGCGAGCACCACCGGCAGCAGGGTCAGCGCCGCCAGCGTCGATACGAGTGGGATCAGCATCCCGCCGTAGCCCATCGAGCGCAGGAACGGCAGCGGCAGCGCGATCAGCGCCAGGAGACCGATCGCGACGGTGATCCCGCTGAAGAGGACGGCTCGCCCGGCGGTCTCCATCGCCCTCTGCACCGCCTCGTCTCCCTCGCGGCCGTGCGTTCGCTCCTCGCGCCAGCGCGAGACGACGATCAGGGAGTAGTCGATCGCGACGCCGAGCCCGAGCAGGGCGATCAGGAACTGCACGATCGGGGAGACCGTCGTCAGCTCGGTCAGGCCGAGCAGGAGCAGGAAGGTGGTCATGATCGAGGCGATGGCCATCAGCAGGGGCACGATGGCCAGGAACGAGGCGAAGACGAACGTCAGGACGGCGAGTGCGCCAAGGCCGCCGAGTACCGCCTCGACGAGGACGCCGGGGCCCTCGCTGTCGGCGCCCGAGTCCTCGAAGAGCGCGTCGAATCCGGTCAGGCGGACGGGCTCGCCCGCCACCGTGGCGCCCTCGAGCGCCCCCGACGCCGCCTCCTCGGCGGCCGGGTTCTCGCCAAACGCGGAGTTCGGGTCCGGCTGCGGGTAGACGACGGCGAAGGTGGTCGAGCCGTCCTCGGAGACGAAGGTGTCATCGCCGGTCGACGCGTACGAGGCCACGCGCGCGTTCGGAAGGGCCTCCGCCAGGCGCTGGTCGATCCCCTCGAGGTCGGCCCGGACGGCCGGGGAGTCAACGGACTCGCCCTCCGGCAGCGTGACGACCGGGACCAGCGGCGCCGTGTCGCCTCCGGTGCCCTCATACAGCGCGGCGATCTGCTGGTTCGTCTCCCAGCCCTCCTTGTCGGGGACCGAGAATTCGGGCTCGAGCGCGTCGGTCGCGGGCCCTGCCGCCGCCATACCGGCGATGACCAGGGCGATCCAGAGCCCGACTACGATGCGCTTGTGAGCGAGGACCCAGCGGGTCAAGGACGACACGAACTACCTCCAATTGCGTTGCCAAGGGGGACTTCAGTGATATGACGATCGGACGGCGCGAAAATGGACAGCTGTCGATATGACGGTCGGACGCCGCAAGAATCATCGTTCGCCGTGGTCCGGTCCATCGGGAATTCCCCCGATCCGGCCCTGACCTGCTGCGCACGCTCGCCGAGTCGACGAGGCCGCCCGATAGCGTGCGGCCGGCGTGTTCGTCACCCTCGAGGGCATAGACCGCTCCGGCAAGACCACCCAGGCCGCGCTCCTCGCGGAGGCGCTTGGTCCGGAGACGGTGCGACTGCGCGAACCGGGGGGGACGGGCGTGGGGGAGCGGATCCGCGACCTGCTCAAGGACCCCGGGCTGGAGCTCGATCCGGGCGCCGAGCTGCTGCTCTTCTGCGCGGCCCGGGCCGAGCTAGCGGTCCGGGTGATCGCGCCGGCGCGGGAGGCGGGACGCGACGTCGTCTGCGACCGGTTCATCGACTCGACCGCCGCCTACCAGGGGGTCGCCCGGGGCCTCGGCGTCGAGCTTGTGGAGCAGCTCAACGCATTCGCGGTCGGCTCGTGCGTGCCCGACGTCACCGTGTTGCTCCGCATCGACCCCGGCGCCGCCGAGGACCGCGGCCAGCAGCGCCTGGCCGAGGGCGCCGAGGACGGGTCGGACCGCTTCGAGTCCGAGGGCATCGAGCTGCAGCGAGCGGTCGCAGCGGCGTATGACGAGCTCGCCGAGCGCCACTCTGACCGGATCGTGGTCGTGGACGGCAACGGCACCCCGGACGAGGTGCACGAGCGTGTGATGGGGGTCGTGCGGGCGCGGTGACCGGCCTCCCCGAAACCCTCACGGCTGCCACCGAGCACCAGCCGGCTGCGCGGGCCGCGCTGGCGGCCGGGCTCGAGAGCCCGTCGCACGCCTACCTGTTCACGGGCCCCGCCGGCGCCGGCAAGCGGGCCGCTGCGCGCGCGTTCGTGGCCGAGCTGCTTGCGGAGGGCGCCCCCGATCCGGACTCGGCCAGGCGCCGGGCTCTCGCCGACCCGTCGCCGCACCCCGACCTCGCCTGGCTCCGTCCGCCCGGCGCTCAGCACCTGGTGGACGAGGTTCGCGAGCGCGTGATCGAGGCCGTCCCCTATCGGCCGTTCGAGGGCGAGCGGCGCGCCTTCGTGATCGACGAGGCGGACCTGATGGCCGAGGAGAGCCAGAACGCGCTCTTGAAGACGCTGGAGGAGCCTGCGCGGTACGCCCATCTCGTCCTCGTCTCCTCGCAGCCGTCGGCCCTGCTCGACACCGTGCGCTCGCGCTGCCGGGAGGTGCGTTTCGCGGCGCTTGGCCCGGACGCCCTCGAGGAACGCCTCGGGGCCACGCACCCCGGGGGCGATTCGCGCGAGATCCGCGCCGCTGCGCGGCTCGCGGGCGGCGACCTCGAGCGCGCCGAGCTGCTGCTGGCGGACCGGGGGCGGGAGCTGCGGGCCCGCTCCGAGGGCCTCGCTCGCGCGGCGCGTTCCGGTGAGCTGGACGATGCGCCCTGGCGGGGGCTCCTCGATGCGGCCGAGAAGCGTGGCGCGGAGGTGGGCGACCGGGTCAGGGAGCGGCTCGGCGCGCTCGCCGACCAGGCCAAGGACGCGGCCGACAGGCGGACGGAGCAGCGGCTGCGCAGGGAGGCAGCGGACGCGGGCAAGCGAGCCTCGCGCCGCGGCCGGACCGATGCGCTCGACACCGGGCTTGCGCTGGTGGGCGCCTGGCTTCGCGACCTGGCCGCGGTGGGCGACGGCGCCCCGGAGCTCGTCCTTGCCGCCGACCGCGAATCCGAGTTGAGCGAGGACGCCGAGGGGCTCGATCCGCGTCGGGCCCGTCGCGGCGCGGAGCTGGTGATGGACACTCGACGGCGCCTGATGGTGAACGTCAGCGAGGAGCTCGCGCTCGAGGCGCTGGCGTTTCGCCTGGAATTCCTGCTGCGCACAACCTGAAGTACCTGGTAACGGGCCGCTTCGCTCCGTACATTCAGTCGCGTGAATCCCATGGTCGGGCAAACCCGGTTCAGGCGCCGACGGCCGTTCGGCGTGCGCCTCTACCTGGCCTTCGCATTCGCGGGGGTGGCCCTGATCACGGCCGGCCTCGCCTATCTGCTGGTGTCAGAGACCGGACAGGAGGCGGCCGACGACCAGCTCGTGAACATCGCGCGCGGCGGCACCGCCGCGCTCGCGACCGAGGTCGGCAGCCGTCCCGAGCGCGCCGGGCAGACGGTGCTGGAGCTGAACCCGAACGACGCGATCTCCGCCTGGCTGTTCGACATCGAGGGCAGCCTCGAGACCGAGCGTTCGTCGAAGGGCGTCCCGCTGTCGGAGGTGGACGGCCGCGATCGTGCGGTGCGCCAGGCGCTGGCGGGCACGGCGTACACCGATTCGCTGCCCGGCGGCGTGACCGTGATCGCCCAGCCGATCCTCCGCGACGGGGCGTTCGACGGCGCGCTCCTGGTGCGGGCCGCTCGCCCGCCGGAGCTTCAGGACGCGATCGACGCGGTGCGCGGCGACCGGCTCACCGCCCTCGGTGTCGCCGTGCTGGTGGCCGTCGCGATCTCGTTCCTGATCGCGAGCGCGATCACCACCCGGATCAAGCGCCTCGCCGACAGCGCGGCCAAGATCAGCCAGGGACAGCTCGACCAGCCGCTGGAAGGTACCGGCGGGCGTGACGAGATCACCGAGCTCGGGCAGTCGCTCGAGACAATGCGTGCCGCGCTGCGGCAGACCTTCGAGGCGTTGCGCTCCGAGCGCGACCGCCTCTCGGCGATCTTCGATGCGCTCTCGGACGCGGTGATGGTGGTCGGGCCCGACGGCGGCGTGCGGTTCGCGAACCCGGCGGCGCGGCCGCTGATCTACGCGGACGGCAAGGTCGCCGCCACGCTGATCCCGTGGCTTCGGCGCGCGAGCCGCGGGGGCTCGGCGGAGCACGACGGCCTGCGGATCGGCGAGCGGGTCTACGCCCTCCAGGCGCGCGAGATCCCGGCCGAAGGCGCGGTGCTGGCGGTCGTCCGCGACCGCACCGACGAGCTGCGCCGTGAGATCGCGGAGAAGGAGTTCGTCTCGAACGCGGCTCACGAGCTGCGCAACCCGATCGCGGGGATCTCGGGCGCGGTCGAGGTCCTGCGCTCAGGCGCCAAGGACGAGCCCGACGCGCGCGAGCATTTCCTGCGGCGCCTGGGCGAGGACACGGAGCGGATCAGCCGCCTGACCGAGTCGCTCCTGACCCTCGCGCGGATCGAGTCCGTCGGCGAGGGCGGGACCGAGGTGCTGGACGTCGGGATCGCCGCGGAGGAGGCCGCCCAGGCCGTTTCACCTCCCGAGGGGATCGACTTCAGCCTCGAGCTCGACCCGGACCTCGCCGCCCAGGGCGATCGGGTGCTGCTGCGCCAGGTGCTAATCGGCTTGCTTACGAACGCGTTCAAGAACACGACACCGCCGGGCGCCGTTACGCTTCGCGCGCGCCGTCGCGGCGCAACTGACGTGCTGATCGAGGTCAGCGACACTGGTACTGGGATCCCCGCCGATGAGATCGACCGAATCTTCGAGCGTTTCTATCGTGGCGCCGGCTCGCTCGAGCAGGAGGGCTTCGGCCTGGGCCTCTCGATCGCGAAGCGGATGGTCGACGTGATGGGCGGCGAGATCGGCGTGGATTCGGAGCCCGGACAGGGCAGCGACTTCTGGGTGCGGCTCCCGGCGGCGAAGCCGGCCGCGACCCCGGTGGCATGACGAGAAAGGCAGGGACATGAACAAGCGGATTCTCGTTGCGGACGACGAGCCCTCGGTTCGCGAGGCGGTCGGCTACGCGCTCCGGCAGGAGGGCTTCGAGGTTGAGATCGCCGACGACGGCGACGACGCCGATGCCAAGTTGCAGGGCGACATCGACTTCGACCTCCTGATCCTGGACATCATGATGCCCGGGAAGAGCGGGCTCGACGTGTGCCGCGACGTCCGCGCCCGGAGTCCGGTGCCGATCATCCTGCTGACCGCCAAGGACGCCGAGGTGGACAAGGTCGTCGGCCTCGAGGTCGGCGCGGACGACTACGTCACCAAGCCGTTCTCGGTCCGCGAGCTGATCGGCCGCGTGCGTGCTCAGCTGCGTCGCCGAGAGCTGGACCGCTCCACGTCGGAGACCGGCGGCAAGGTGATCGACGCCGGCGAGGTGCGGATCGACCTGGCCCGCCATCTCGTGCTGGTGCGGGGCGAGCCCGTCAACCTCACGCGGTCGGAGTTCCAGGTGCTGCGGCTCTTGGCCGACAATCCGGGGCAGGTCTTCAGCCGCCTCGAGATCATGGAGGAGCTCTGGCAGTCCGAGTTCTCCGGCGACGTCCGCGCCTGCGACGTCCACATCTCGAACCTGCGCCAGAAGATCGAGCGCGATCCGCAGGAGCCCGAGCTCGTCGTCACCGTTCGCGGCGTCGGGTACCGTTTGGCCGAGGGGAGCAGCGAGTAGCGACTCGCGCGTAGCTGGGCGCGGCTGAGCGCGGGGGCCCCATCGCGGCCCCTACACTCACCCACCGCGCCGCCGTAGCTCAGCTGGTAGAGCACTTCACTCGTAATGAAGGGGTCAGCGGTTCGAATCCGCTCGGCGGCTTGATCTAGCCCTCCGCTCTACGCTTCGCCCCCGTGAGCGCCGAGTCCACTCCCGTGGCGACTCTGTCGGTCGTCGTCGTCACCTTCCGCCACGGCGAGGCGTTGCGCCGCCCGCTCGAAGCGCTCATGGCCGAGCTTGGGGACGGCGACGAGCTGATCGTGGTCGACAACGCCTCGGGCGACGAGACGCCCGAACTCGCGGAGACGGTCGCGCCCTCGGCGCGCGTGATCCGCAATTCCGAGAACGCCGGCTTTCCCGCCGCCTGCAACCTCGGCGCCGCCGACGCCTCGGGCGGGCTGCTGGTGTTCCTCAATCCCGACGCGGTGGTTGCGCCAGGGTGGCGAGATGCGATCGTGCGGCCGCTCGCCGACGGGTCGGGCTGGACCGCCTGGCAGGCGTTGGTCACCGCCGAGGAGGGCAGGGTGATCAACACCCGCGGCGGCGTGATCCATTTCACCGGCATCGCCTGGGCCGGCGGAGCGGGAGACCCGGCCACGAGCACCTCTCCACTACCGATAGACAAGCCCGAGACGGCGGGGCTATCAATAGAGGAAACCCCGACGGCGCGGCTATCAATAGAGGAGAGGGTGTCGGAGCCGGGGTTCGTGTCCGGCGCCTGTCTGGCGATTCCGCGCGCCGGGTTCGAGCGGCTCGGCGGCTTCGCCGCACACTTCTTCCTCTACCACGAGGATGTCGACCTCTCCCTCCGTGCTCGGCTTGCCGGCGGCGCGCTCGGGGTAGCCCTCGACGCAAGGGTGGACCACGACTACGAGTTCGAGAAGGGGCCGGCCAAGTGGCGCTATCTGGAGCGCAACCGCTGGGCGACGATGATCCGCGCCTATCCCGGGGCCCTGCTCACGCTGCTGGCGCCGGCGCTGATCGCGACCGAGGTGGCCCTGATCCCGGCGTCGATCGCCGGCGGCTGGTTCGGCCAGAAGCTTCGTGCCTGGGGCGACACGCTCGCCGCGGTGCCGCGCCTGCTGCGGGAGCGCCGCGCCATTCAGGCATCCCGGACGGTCACGACCGCCGAGTTCGCCCGCGCACTGACGCCGAACCTCGACTCGCCCTACCTCGGCGCCGCCTCTCGCTCGCGGCTACTCGGCGCGCTGCTCGGCGGGTACTGGCGGCTCGTTCTTCGCCTGCTCGGTGGCTAGGCGCTCCTCCAGGCTCGCAACCTCCTGGGCGAGGATTTTGGTCTCCTCGCTGAGCCGGGACGAGACGACCGAGAAGTTCAACAGCAGGAGGAATGCGACGCCGAAGGCGAGGATGAAGATGGCGTTGGCGGCGTCCTCGATGCCCATCAGGTCCTTCAGCACGTCGAGGCCGTCGGTCCAGACGGCCAGGATCAGGAGCGCGAACGCGGCGGTCATCCAGAGCAGCGCATAGCGCTCGACGAGTCGGCGCCGGCGGACCAGCTCGAGCACGAACAGGAAGATCGCCAGGGTCGCGATGACGGCGATGATCTGGGCCTGGGTGGAGATCTCGCCGCTGGTCGATGCCTCGGAATCTTCCGCGCCCACATCGGGCTGCAGCGGTTCCCCTGGGGTGAGGTTCTCCGTCGTCACGCCAGGATCGTCGAACGCCTCCCCGCCGCCGGTGGGGATCACGATGGTCTCGCCCTCGCCCGCCCCGCGCAACGTCAGGTCCTTCTCCTCGAGCGCGTCACCCTCGGTGAGGAAGAAGGTGCCCGCCTCCAGGACGATCGTGTCGCCCGGCTCGGCCAGCAGGATCGCCTCTCCCAGCGTGGGCGGGGCGGCCGCCACCTCGATCTCATCCGCCGCGGCCGGCGCGGCGGCCAGGAGGACGGCGAGTCCCGCGAGCGCGGCCGCGCGCCTCACTTCGTCAGCGCTTTCAGCTCCTCGGTGTCGGGCGGCGGCCCGCCGAGGATCGCGTCGCGGCTGGACTCGAAGCCGACCGGGGTGGGGCGGCGGCGGAAGAGGCCGATGAAGATCGCCAGCAGCACCTTGGCCATGTAATACGCGCTGCGCGGATAGTCGATCGAGCTCTGCCCGAAGTCGCGCTGGTTCATCGAGACGTGCACCTCGTGCAGACGGAGCTTGTGGGCGTGGAGCATCAGGATCGCCTCGACCTCGGGGTAGTCGTGCGGGTAATCGCGGGCGAACAGCTCGATGCCGCGTCGGTTCGTCATCCGGAAGCCCGAGGTCGGGTCGGTCACCTTCTTCCTCGTGATCGCGCTCATCACCAGGGCGAAGATCAGATTCCCGGCGCGGCGGCCGATCGGCACCTTGTAGCCGGGGTTGCCGAGGAAGCGGCTGCCGGTCACCATGTCCGCCTGGTCGCCCTCGGTCTCGAGCTTTGCGAGGAGCTCGTGGATGTGGGCCGGCTTGTGCTGGCCGTCGCCGTCCACCTGCACGGCGACGTCGTAGCCGTTGCGGAGGGCGTACTTGTAGCCGGACTGCATGGCGCCACCGATCCCGAGGTTGAAGGGGTGGCGGATCACCGGGGTGCCCTGAGCCTCGGCGTGGGCCGCGGTGGTGTCGGTCGAGCCGTCGTCCACGACGACCACGTCGAAGTCCGGCGCGTGCCGGCGGATATCGCGGATCACGCGCGCGACCATCCCCGCCTCGTTGAAGGCGGGCACGATCGCGAGCTTGCGCAGCTGGCCGTCTCGGTTTGCCATGCGGCGAGTAAGCGTAGGGCGGTCGGGGCCGCATCGCCGTGCGGTGGTCGCCTTGCGGCAGCAGGGTTTCGCGCGTGCTGCCCGTACGGGAGGGCATGGCCGCCCAGGACCGGCCCCTGGTCCACCATCGCGAGAAGTCCGAGACCGAGTTCGCGCGAATCGGAGCGTTCTCCGACGGCGTCTTCGCGATCGCGATAACGCTGTTGGTGCTGGCCCTCGAAATCCCGGAGAACGTCGACCTCGGTGAGGCGATTCGGGAGCGCGGCGCCGAGTTCTTCGCCTACTTCCTGAGCTTTGCCGTGGTCGGCCGGTTCTGGATGGACCACCACCGGTTCTTCGGCTCGATCGCCAGGTACGACAGCAAGCTGGTCGCGATCAACCTGGCGCACCTGTCGTTCGTCGCCCTGTTGCCGTTCACCTCGGAGGTGCTGGGCGAGTACGACAACGACTCCGTCGCGGTCGCAATGTACGGAGCGAACCTGGCGCTTGCCAGCGCTACGTTCCTCGCTGTGGTCGTGTACGCGTTCCGCGAGGGGCTCGTCCGGGACGAGGCGGCACCGTACGAGGCGCGCTTCGCCGGAGTTGCGAACCTCGCGGTCGTCGGCGTGTTCGCCGTATCCGTGCCGCTCGCGTTCCTGAGCCCGACGATCGCGACCATCTCGTGGATCTCCCTGTTCTTCCTGGGCGATCGCGTCGCCGACCGCGTGACCGGCATTCGCGCGCCGCGCTAGGGCGCGAGTCGCGCTGGCTCAGGATCGCTTTCCGCCGACGTCCTCGAGGGCGACGCGGACCTGTGCGTGGGATGCCGCTATCTCCGCGGCGCTGCGGACCAGGTCCGGTGCCTCCAGGTTCGCGTTCTCGTCCGCATAGATCTGGACGAGGTCGTCCTCGAGCGCGAGCATGAACTCGATCTGCCGGTTCTGCGGCGCCCGGGGATCGAAGTCGGCGAGGGCCTCGTAGTCCGCCGGGTCGCTCTGTGCGTCCGGCGGGTCGACGTCGAGCTGGTCGAGCGCCTTGGAGAGCGCCGTTGCATGCTCGCCGCAGAACCCGCCGAAGGTCTCGAAGGCGTCGCGGACGTCGGGGTCGAGGTCCCCGTCCTCGACCGCGAGCGAGTAGGCCAGCTCCGCGGCGAGCTCGAGCTCGACGATCCGCTCGAGCGCGTCAGTCTCGTCGCTGGCCTGCGCAAACGCCGGCGTTGCTGCGATCAGCGAGGTGGGAAGGGCGGCAACGCCGGCGGCGCCGAGGCCGCGGCCGAGGAGTTGCCGGCGGGTGCTCGTCATGCGGCTTCCTCCGCAGGTGGGCCCATGACGAAGGCATCGGGTGCGGGGTCCTCGCCCAGGACCACACGAAGCTCGGCGAGCACGCCGGCATCCTCGACGATCGCGGCGTGCACCGGCTCGCGCTGCTCGGGCGAGAGCTCGCCGATCGCACCGAGGGACGCGCCGATGGACGTTTCGAGCTGGCGCGCGAGGCCTTCGACGGGGCTTTCCGCGCCGACTAGCTCGGCGGGCTCGGTGACGGGGGTGCCGCCGAGGTCGGTGATGGCGGTCTCGAGGGCACGGGCAGACTTCTGACGCTCGACCGAGTGGCCGAGGATCGAGTTCGCGTCCTGCTCCTGGCGCCGGCCGATGTCCACCGCCGCTCGTGCAGCCTCGGCGACGGCCAGCTGCTGCGCCAGCACGACATTGAGCAGCTCGGCCTCGCGCGCGGGGCTGACCTCTTCGTCTTCCTCCGTGCCGCAGGCGGCAAGCGCGACGGGCGCGCCGGCAGCCAGGGTCGCGCCGGAAACGGCGAGCATGCGGCGGCGGGAGATACTGATGGGGGCTCGGCGGTTCACGCGGTCTGGGAACTTACCCGGGATGGCTTCTCGGCAGGTGGATCGAATCGCGGAGCTGAACCTGCGGGTCACCTCGTGCCGTGCCTGTCCGCGGCTGGTCGAGTGGCGGGAGGCGGTCGCCGCGGACCCGCCGCGGCGCTATCGCGGCCAGGACTACTGGGCGCGTCCGGTGCCCGGGTTCGGCGACCCGGGGGCGCCGATCCTGATCGTGGGCCTGGCTCCGGCGGCCCACGGCGCCAACCGCACGGGGCGCATGTTCACGGGCGATCGCTCCGGGGACTGGCTGTACTCAGCGCTGCACCGCGCCGGCCTCGCGAACCAGCCGACCAGCGTTGACGCGGACGACGGGCTGCGCCTGAGCGGCGCGTACATCAGCGCGATCGTGCGCTGCGCGCCGCCGGCCAACAAGCCGACGACCGGCGAGCGGGACGAGTGCATCCCGTACCTGGTCGAGGAGCTGGCGCTGCTCGACCGCGTGAGCGTGATCGTCTGCCTCGGAGCGTTCGCGTGGGACGGCGCGCTGCGGGTGCTCGATCGCGCAGGGCATGCAACCCCGCGGCCGAAGCCGCGCTTCGGCCACGAGGCGGAGGCCGAGGTCGGCCCGTACACGCTGGTCGGCTCGTTCCACCCGAGTCAGCAGAACACGTTCACGGGCAAGCTGACCGAGCCGATGCTGGACGCCGTCTTCGCCCGGGCAAGAACATTGGTCGAACCCCAATAATGGACGTCGAGTGTTTCCGCTGAACGTGCCAAACCTGCTGACCGTGCTGCGCATCGTCGCCGTGCCGGTGGTCGTGGTCGCGCTGCTCGACGAGACCCCGGAGGGCGACGTGATCGCGGCGATCGTTTTCGCGCTCGCGGCGCTGACCGACGGACTCGACGGCTACATCGCGCGCCGCCGCCGCGAGGTGACGACCTTCGGGAAGCTGATGGATCCGCTGGCGGACAAGCTGCTGATCACGGCGGCGCTGGTCTCCCTCGTGTCGCTCGACCGGCTGGCGGCGTGGGTGGCGATGGTGATCATCGCGCGCGAGTTCGCCGTCACCGGTCTGCGCGCCGTTGCGGCCGAGCGGGGGGCGGTGATCTCCGCGAGCTGGCTGGGCAAGGTGAAGACGGCGCTGCAGGTGCTGGCGATCTTCGCTCTGATCGCGTTCGAGCCGACCCCGCTGTGGGTGGACCTGACGGTCTACGCCGCGGTTGCGATGACCGTGATCTCGGGGCTGGATTACTTCTTCGGCCTGCGCCGCCATATGGCGGAGGCATCCGAGGCGCGGACCGCCGTGAAAACCGAGGCCGGCTAGGAGTCGGCGCTCGGCGCTTCGAGCCACTCGCGGCCGGTCAGGTGGCGGCGCGAGTGCTCGCCGGTCTCGATCTCGTCCAGCACCTCGGCGACGAGGCCGGCACGCTCGGCGACGACGGTATGCCGGTGGATGGTCTCCAGGTTCTCCTGACGGGCGAGCATGAAGCCGCCGTCGCGCAGCTGCGGGTACGACTCGGCGACCCGGCGGACCATCTCGCGCACGACGTCCTCGACGAAGCGGGGGTTGCGGTGCGCCTTCTCGACCACCGAGGCCTCGTCCGTGCGCTTCATGAGCTCGTAGATCTCCGACGACATCGACTGCTCCACGATGTGGAGGAGGTCGGTCGCATCGATCTCGACGTTGACGCCCTCGGGGCGGCCGAGGTGGAGTTCGCCGATCCCGCGCTGGTTGTGGGTGGCGACGGGGACGGCGCTGAAGATGCGTTCGATCTCTGAGGCCGAGAAGCCATCGGCCTCGAGGCGCTCGCGCGCGCGGCCGGTCAGCTCCTCCTGCGCGCACGGGCAGGCGGTCATGCCGTGTGCCTCGACGCCGGTGAGGGTCCGCGTGCCGCGCTCCGACGCCACCGCGACCCCGTGCAGCTTGTAGATCTCCTGGCTGGAGATGCCGGACTCGGGGGCCGTCACCGTTTCCGGGTAACGCGCCTCGATGTGGACCTCGGAGCGCAGCCCGTCCTGACGCTCGCGGACGCGCTCGGCGATGTGCGCGGCCAGCTCCTCGGCTCGCAGGGTCTCCGACGTGACGACCTGGTCGATGGCCTCGTTGACGATCTCCTCGAAGCGCGACATGTGGACGCCGGCCTGGCGAGGGTTGAGGTCGACGAAGCACTGGAGCTCGGCGAAGTAGAGGCCGTCGCTCACGTGGATGACCTTCTCGACTCCGCGAACCCCTACGCGGGTCAGGCTCACCTCGGTGGCGGGTCGAGAGGCCTGTACGTCGCGGCTTGCGGCTGGCACGGCTAGCTGAGCTGAGTCGGTGGCTGGCTTCATTCGTCCGGAGGGTACCGAGAGGGAGATCCCGGCAATGCGGTATCCGAACCCTTACCACCCTTCACCATCCCTATACTTCGCGCCGTTCGGCGGGCCCGAGTGGAGGAGAGGACCGGGGGCAGTTGGCCGAGAAGGCAGAGGTAATCCTTACCGAGGAAGAGGGCACCGAGCCCTCGCGTAACGGCGGTGATCCGCTGAACGGCCAGATGCCCCTGTCCGAGGCCGAGGAGCTCGGCGGGCTGATCGGTGAGGGCCGCGAGCGCGGCTACCTCACGTTCGAGGAGATCTCGGCGACCCTGGAGGAGGTCGAGGTCACGAAGGAGCAGGTCCGGGACCTGCACGCCTACCTGATCGAGCACGGGGTGGATGTGATCGCCGCCGACGGCGTGAGTGCGTACAAGGAGGCGAAGGGCGGGTCGCGCGGCGAGCAGGCGAAGAAGCCGGAGCTGGACCTCACGGTCGAACCGAGCTTGGATTCGCTGCGGCTGTACCTCCGCTCGATCGGCCGGGTTGAGCTCTTGACCGCCGAGCAGGAGGTCGAGCTTGCGCAGCGGATCGAGAAGGGCGACATGCAGGCCAAGCGCCACATGGTCGAGGCCAACCTGCGCCTGGTCGTGTCGATCGCCAAGGGTTATCTGGGCCGCGGGCTCGGCTTCCTCGACCTGATCCAGGAGGGATCGCTCGGGTTGATCCGGGCGGTCGAGAAGTTCGACTACCGCCGTGGCTACAAGTTCTCCACATACGCGACTTGGTGGATCCGCCAGGCGGTGACGAGGGCGATCGCCGACAAGGCTCGGACGATCCGGATCCCGGTGCACATGGTCGAGAAGCTGAACCGGGTGACGCACGTCGAGCGGCAGCTGGTGCAGCGGCTGGGTCGTGAGCCGGAGCCGTCGGAGATCGCGGCGGAGCTGAAGATCACGGTCCGTGAGGTGCGCGACATCCTGCGGGTGGCGCAGATGCCCGTGTCGCTCGAGAAGCCCGTGGGCGACGAGGACGAGTCCGAGCTTGGCGACTTCGTCGCCGACGAGTCGGTGGAGGAGCCGTTCGAGGCGGCGACCGAGAATCTGCAGCGGGAGGACATCCAGAAGGCTTTGGACGCGCTGCCCGAGCGCGAGCGGCAGGTGATCGAGCTGCGGTACGGGCTGCGGGGGCATGAGCCGCTGACGCTCGAGGAGGTCGGCCGCGCCTTCGGCGTGACGCGCGAGCGGATCCGACAGATCGAGAACAACACCCTGCGCAAGCTGAAGCAGCTGCCCGAGGCCCAGCGCCTCCGCGAGCTGGCCTGACGCCGGCCCGGCGAGAGCACGTTTTCGCCTGGTATCGGCGCCTATTTGTGCGGTCCGTTGCGAGCTGCCGAAACTTTCGAAAAATGAGGTTTAGGCGTGCGTGGAGAGGGGCAAACGAGCGAACAGAGGGGTTCGCGATCGCGACACCCTCGACGGGAACTCCCTGAGCAACCCGTCCAAGCCAAGACGGGCCGCCAGTCCCCCCGGGCGGCCCGTCTGCTTTTACCGATGAGTGCCCGAAACGGGCCGCCCCTCCCCCCGGGGCGGCCCGTTTCTGTGTTCGGCCGGTTTCTCGATCCCTCTGGCGGTTAGCCGCTCTCTTGGGCACCTGTCCTCCCACGAAAGCAAGGAGGGAGCGAATGAACGACACGCCACGCAACACCGACGACGCCAAGGGCCGCGTGAAGGAAGCGGCCGGCGATCTGACCGGAGACGACGATCTCAAGGACGAGGGGAAGGCCGACCGGGCCGCCGGCAAGGTCAAGGACGTCGCGGACTCCGCCAAGGACAAGGTGGACGACGCAATCGACGCGCTGCGCGACCGCGGCAAGCGGTAGCTCCGTCAGAGACAAGCGCGACGGGCCGCCTCAGCGCGGCCCGTCGTCGTTCCGCGCAAAGAAAAGGCCCCGCGTTCGCGAGGCCAATGGGGGAGGTGAGAATCGAACTCACTCAGCACTAGGGCACCGATTTTACAGACCGGCCCGGCTCTCCTACTCCGGCGCTCCCCCGCCGGGAGGGAGTCTAGAAGGGCCTAAAGGGAATCTTCAACCTCGCTCCCTACCCTCTTCGTCGTGGCGGGCCGGCTTCGCATCGACCTCTTCGCGTTCGCCCTCGGGGCGCTCGCGCTCCTCGGCGTGGCGTTCTTCGAGACTCGCAACGGCGCAGCCCTCGTGATGTGCGCGCTCTGCTTCGCGGGGCTCGTGGCCGGCCGCTTTGCCGGATTCTCGAACCGTGCCCTCGTGCCGCTCGCGATCGGCCTGCTGGCGATCCTGTGGATGATCTGGGTCGACGAGACGTTCAGCGGCCCGCAGATGAGCATGATCGCCCACGGCCTGGGCGGCGCGCTGATCGGCTGGGCGCTCTCCGAGTACCTCCGCGTTCGCATCAGCTGGCCCCAGTGGGGCCTGGTCGCCCTCGTCGCCGTCTTCGGCCTGACGGTCCTCTGGGAGCTCGGCGAGTACATGGGCGACGCCGTGCTGGGTACCTCGCTTCGGCCGGACAGGACCGACTCCGCGCTCGACATATTCTTCGGCACGTTCGGCGGCGCCACGACGGTCGTCCTGGCCTGGCTCCTGACGCCGCGGACCGCGCGGCGGTAGCGTGACCACCATGCCCGACCTCGACGGCAGGATCGTCGCAATCGCCGGTGCGGGCGGCGGGCTCGGCCCGGCCGTGGCCGCCCGGCTCGCCGCAGCCGGCGCGACGCTGGCGCTCACCGACGTCGACCAGGGCCGCCTCGATGCCGTCGCCGAGGGCCTCGGCCTGCCCGAGGAGCGCCTCGACGCTCGCGTGGTGGACCTCCTCTCCGAGGACGCCGCGCGGGACTGGGCGGCCGCGCTCACCGAGCGGTTCGGCAGGGTCGACGCCCTGCTCCACCTGGTCGGCGGCTGGAAGGGGGGCGAACCCCTCGCCACCGCGCCGCTCGCGGACTACGAATGGCTCCACGACCTGATCGTCCGCACCGTCCAGCACGTCAGCCGAGCCTTCCACGACGCGCTTGCCCACGACGGTGGGCGCTTCGTCCTCGTCTCCTCGACCCAGGCCCGGGCCCCGTCCGGCACGAACGCGGCCTACGGCGCCGCGAAGGCCGCCGCGGAGGCATGGACCCTGGCCCTCGCCGACTCGCTCGCCGAATCGGGAGCCACCGCCAACATCGTCGTCGTCAACGCGATCCTCACCCCGCAAATGCGCGAGGAGAATCCCGACGAGTCGTTCAAGACCTTCACTTCGACCGACGACATCGCCGAGGCGATCGCCTACGTGCTCTCGGACGCCGCCGCGAAGATGAACGGCGCCCGGTTGGAGCTACACCCGTAGATAAGCCGCCTCAACGACGGCGGGGCTCGGCTCCGCCCTTACGGGCTCCCCCTCACAGGCCTACGCCTTCGTCCGGTAGAGCCGGATCGTGAGCGGCGCAAAGATTGCGGTCAGGAGCGCCGCGAAGCCGAGCACGATGCCGATGTCGCCCCACGATGCGGTGCCCTCGAGCAGGCCGCGCGTCGCGGTCACCACCCGGGTGAACGGGTTCTGCTCGACCACCGCCTGCAGGCCGTCGGGCATCGTCTCAGGGTCGACGAACGCGCTCGAGATGAAGGTCAGCGGGAAGATCAGCGTGAACCCGAAATTCATGACGCCCTGCGGCGTTTTCATCACGAGGCCCAGCGCCGTGAACGCCCACGCGAGCCCGAGCGCGAAGACGACCAGCACCGCCAGCGCCCCGAGGACCCCGAGTACGCCGCCGTCGGCGTCGAAGCCGAGGATCAGGCCGACCGCGAGGCCGACCAGCGCCGCGAGGACGTATCTGCAGGAGTCAGCCAGCAGCGGCCCGGCCAGCGGTGCCGAGCGCGAGATCGGCAGCGAGCGGAACCGGTCGACCACGCCCTTCGTCAGGTCGGTGTTCATCGTGACACCGGAGTAGACGGTCGTGAACGTAACGGTTACGACCAGGATCCCGGGAAGGATGTACTGCAGGTACTCGCCGGTCGAGCCCTCGATCGCGCCGCCCCAGATGAAGGTGAACATCAGGGTGAACAGGATCGGCGTCAGCGTGACGTCGAAGAGCTGCTCGGGCACGTGCTTGATCTTGAGCAGCCCGCGCCAGCCGAAGGTGAGCGCCGCCGACACGGCGCTCGGCCGGGGCGGGCGTTCGCCCTGTCCAAGCACGGCGAGGAGCGACGCGTCCAAGTCCGGGGTGCTCCCGGTCTGCTGCTGAGCCTGGGTCGTCACGCCGCCGCCTCCTCTTCCTCGAATTCCTCCGCCTGCTCGTCGGTCTGGTCCTCGGCCGGCCTGCCCGTGAGCGCGAGGAACACCTCGTCAAGGCTCGGCTGGCCGAGCCCAAACTCCGCGACCTCGATCCCCGCGCGGTCGAGCTCGGCCAGTGCGTGCGACGTCCGCTCCGGCTCATCCACCCGTGCGGACAGCGCGGCCGGATCCGCCTCGAGATGGACGGGCACCGCGAGCGCGTCGCTGAGTAGCCGCTGGGCGTCGTCCCGCCGTTCCGGGCCCATCAGCCGCACGTGCACCGCGCCGGACCCGACCGACGCCTTGAGCTCGGCCGGAGTGCCCTCCGCGATCACCTTGCCGTGGTCGACCACGGCGATCCGGCCGGCGAGCTGGTCGGCCTCGTCGAGGTACTGCGTGGTGAGCAGCACGGTCGTGCCCTGTCCGGCCAGCGAGCGGATGATCTCCCAGACCTGATTTCGAGATCGGGGGTCGAGTCCGGTCGTCGGCTCGTCCAGGAACATCAGCTGCGGCGTGACGACCATGCTGGCCGCGATGTCGATCCGCCGGCGCATCCCGCCCGAGTAGTTCTTCACCTGTCTGTTGACGGCATCACCGAGGCCGAACGCCTCGAGGAGCTCGATCGCACGGCTCTTCGCGCGGGAGCGGGAGAAGCCGAGGAGGCGTGCGAGCAGGATCAGGTTCTCCTTGCCGGTCAGGTCCTCGTCGACCGATGCGAGCTGGCCGGTCAGGCTGACCAGGCCGCGCACCGCGTCACCCTCCTCGACGACGTCGTGACCCATCACCCGCGCGCAGCCCGCGTCGGGTCGCAACAGGGTCGCCAGGATCTTGATCGTGGTCGTTTTGCCCGCGCCGTTGGGGCCTAGCACCCCGTAGACGGCGCCCCGGTCCACGTTCAGGTCGAGCCCGTCCACCGCGCGGGTCTCGCCGAAGCACTTGACGAGGCCGGTCGCCTCGATCGCCAGGTTGTCGTTCGTCGTCACCTGATCTCCCTGGGAGTCGCCTGCCATCGAACATACAGACCGGCCCCCGCGCCGAAACTCATCGGCTGGGCGACTAGATTGAGCGCCCGTGAAGGACTTCGCCTCCGACAACCACGCCGGTGCCCACCCCGACGTCCTCGCCGCGATCGCGGCCGCCAACGAGGGCCACACCGGCGCGTACGGCGGCGATCCGTGGACCGAGCGCGTCGAGGAGCTCTTCCGCTCCCACTTCGGCCCCGACGCCCGCGGCTTCCCCGTCTTCAACGGATCGGGTGCGAACGTCACCGCGCTCGACTCGCTCACCCGCAGCTTCGAGGCCGTGATCTGCACGGAGACGGCGCACATGAACGTGGACGAGTGCGGCGCCCCCGAGCGCGTCGCCGGCGCCAAGCTCTACACGGTCGCGACCGAGCATGGAAAGCTCGTGCCCGACGACCTGGGCCGCTGGGAGGCTCGCCGGGGCGACGACCACCACGCGCAGCAGCGCATCGTCTCGATCACCCAGTCGTCCGAGCTCGGCACCGTCTACACGCTGGACGAGACCCGCGCGATCGCCGACGCCACCCACGACCTCGGCATGCTGCTCCACGTCGACGGCGCCCGCCTCGCGAACGCCGCGGCGACGCTCGGCACCTCGCTCAAGGAGGTCACCACCGACTGCGGCGCCGACGTCGTCTCGTTCGGCGCGACCAAGAACGGCCTCGCGTTCGGCGACTCGGTCGTCTTCCTCCGCCCGGAGCTGGCCGACGGCTACGAGTTCGTGCGCAAGCAGCTCGGCCAGCTCGCGTCCAAGATGCGCTTCCTCTCGGCCCAGTTCGAGGCGTTGCTCCGCGGCGACCTCTGGCTCGAGAACGCCCGCGCCGCCAACGCCATGGCGGCCCGCCTCGCCGGCGCCGTCCGCGACCTCCCCGGACTCGAGGTCGTCCACCCGGTCGAGGTGAACGCCGTCTTCGCCCGGATCCCGCGACAGGCGATCGACGCTCTGCTCGAGCAACTCCCCGGCGAGCCCCCGTTCCACATCTGGGACGAGCAAGCGAACGTCGTCAGGTGGATGTGCGCGTGGGACACCACCCCTGATGACGTGGACGAGTTCGCCGCAGCAGTCGAGACGGCTCTCCGCCGCTAACCTGAACGCCGCGCCCGGATAGCTCAGTGGTAGAGCACCTCCATGGTAAGGAGGGGGTCGTGGGTTCAAGTCCCACTCCGGGCTTGGGTGGGGGATTTGGGACCCGCGCGGAGTTGGGCCGGGCCTTCAGGCGCTTAGGTCGCTCCGCTTCAGCAGGTCGCCGACCGCCACGTTGCCGGGCTGCGCCACCACAGCGCCTACCGCGAGACACGTATCACGCTCGCGCGCGATCGTCCGGAGCACCTGGAGGTCGCGCTCGATCCCGCCGGGCTGCGGGCGCACCGTCATCACGCAGCGCTCGATGCGCATCCCCACCTCGAGCACCGCGCCGCCGAGCGTGACCCGCGATCCCACGAGCGAGTCCTCGCCGTGTCCCTCGAGCAGCACGTTGGATCGGAACCGGCGCCGATCCCATTCTCCGATCGACGTGGTCGAAACCAGCGAGACCCGCGCGTCGGGCGAGTCATGGAACGCGCCAGGCGCGCCCTCGTACCGCGCCCAATCCCGCTCTGTCTCCTCCTCGAAGTCGAGGACCGGATTCTCGTAATGACGGCCCACCTCGGCATCGTGCGAGCGCAGCACCACCTGCCGCCCGAGCCATGCCGAGAGCGCCTCGTCGTCGCGGGCGACCGAACCGTCGGGCAGCGTGATTGCGACGCTGCCGTCGTCGCACAAACGCGCCGATGCGAACAGCAGCTCCGGGACGCGCCGGGCCGTGAGCCCGAGCCCGGTCTCGACGTCGTAGATCGCAAACCGGCGATCACCCTCGAGACCGTCGCCCGTCACCGCGACCGAATCGACCTGTTCGCCTTGCAGCGACTTGACGGGATAGCGCCACAGCTCCAGGACTCGCACAAGTGAGGACGCTACTTCGTGTCTGCGCTCTTGGTGGGCGCAGCCAGCCGAACGTAGACTCACGCAACGATGGCCACCGCACACCTCGCATTGCAGGCCGGCGAGCGCGAGCAGCTCTACACGTTCTCGGGCGAAGCCGTGATCGGCCGCGGCGCCGCAGCCGACGTCTCGATCCCTGACCCCAGCATCTCCAGGCGCCACGCCCTGGCGCGGCTCGAGGGCAGGACCGTCGTGCTCGAGGATCTGGGCTCGGCCAACGGCACCTACCTGAACGGCAACCCGGTCCGCTCGGCGACCCGGGCCGAGCACGGCGACCAGTTGCGGATCGGCGCCGTCGAGGTCGAGCTCCGGATCGACGAGCAGGGTGATCCGGCGGCCGATCCGATCGCAACGCCGACGCAGATCCTGAAGACCGAGGAGTGAGCCCCAGCCTCGACGAGGTCTTTCGCGAGCTGCGCGCCAAGGCCGGCCCGGTGCCCGCGCGCTCGGACCGGCCACCCAGCTCGCGGACGCTGCTGATCGCGATGCTGCCGCGGACCGGCAGCACCGCGCTCTGCTCGCTGCTGGAGGCGACCGGGGTGCTCGGGATCCCACGGGAGTACCTCAACCCCCGCGGGCCGCTCAAGCCCTGGGCCCGACGGCTGTCGGCGTCCGACCTCACCGAGTACCTGGAGGCGCTCCGGCGCGAGCAGGCCACGCCGAACGGAGTGTTTGCGTTCAAGACCCTCTACCAGGACCTGGAGCCCCTGCTGGAGCGAGCGCCGGTCGCGGAGCTCCTGGGTACCGCGACGTTTGTGTACCTGACGCGTGAGGACCTCGTCGCGCAGGCGATCTCCAACTACATCGCCGACAGCTCGGGCGTCTGGCACCGCGACCCGAGCGGCGATCTGTTCCGCTCGCGCGGCGGCGGCGATCCGGACCCTCCCTACGACGAGGCGAGGATCCTCGCCGAGCGCGACGCACTCGTCCGCCAGCAGGAGGACTGGGAGCGGTTCTTCACCGAGCGCTCGATCGAGCCCCTGCGCATCACGTACGAGGGATTCGTCGCCGACTCGAACGCGACAGTTACGGCGATCGCGGCACATGTCGGCGTCGAATGGGAGGGCGAGCTGTCGCTCGCGGGAGCGGCAACAGCGAAGCTCGCCGACGACCGCAGCGAGCGCTGGGCCGAGCGCCTGCGGGGAACAGGGCGGCTCTGACGTCAGCTCGGGCCCGGATCGGCACCGAGCCCGAAAGTCGTACGCGCGTTCCAGGCTTGGTCAGGTTTGTATAGCCTGAGTGGGCATCCAGCGGGTAGACGAGGAGTGTTGTGACTGGAGATGCGCGTCGCGGGGCGGTCTCGCCCCCCGGGACTCAAGCCCGCGCGGCGCCGGAGCACGCGGCCGGGCTGGGCGAGCTTTGGGTCATACGAGAGCGGGACACGGAAGCGATCAGCCCTCCGGCGGAAGCGCGCGTCGGCGGGCGCCCCCGGTGGTGGCGGGATCAGCTCCGGCGGCGGATGCTCATGGCGGCAGACTTGTTCGCCGCGCTCGGCATCGGAATCGCGACCACGTCGGGTGCGGATGAGTCGGTCCTCTGGGCCCTGATCGCCCTGCCGATCGGCGCCCTCGCGGCGAAGCTCCTCGGGCTCTACGACGCGGACCACCGCGCGATCCGCCACCTGACCGTCGACGAGGTCCCCACCCTCGGCGCCTGGGCCGTCGTCACAACCGTCGCGGTGATGAGCGCGGCTCCCGGCCTGTCGCTCGGCCTGACCTCCACGCTCGTGATGCTGGGCGCGACCGTCGCCGTCGCATTCCTGCGTGGCCTCGCTCGTTTCACCTGGCGGCGCCTGACGCCTCCCGAGCACACGCTGGTCGTCGGCGTCGGCGACTCGGCTGACGCGATCGCCCGCAAGATCGAGCTGTTCGAGGATATGCACCTGGATCTGAGGCGGGTCGAGAGCCCGGAGGAGCACCTCGACCGCCGCAACGGCGATGAGCAGGCCGCCATGGAACGGGCGTTGGCCGGGATCGATCGGGTCGTCCTGGCATGGTCGGAAGCGGACCCGGCCTTCATCGAGCGCCTCCTCGGCCACTGCCGCCGGCTCGAGGTCAAGCTCAGCGTCGTCTCCTCCTTCCGCGGCCGGGCGCGACCGGCGCTCCGGCTCTCGCAGGTCGCCGACCTGCCGGTGCTCGAGTACAACACGTGGGACGTGCCGCGTTCGACGGCTGCGCTCAAGCGGGCCTTCGATGTCCTCATCGCGCTCCTGGCTCTGGTCGTGCTGGCGCCGGTACTCGCCGTGATCGCGCTCGCGATCAAGCTCGACGACGGCGGCCCGGTCTTCTTCCGCCAACGCCGGGCGGGCCGGAAGGGCGAGCCATTCACCATGGTCAAGTTCCGCTCGATGGACGTTGACGCGGAGGAGCGCCTGTCTGGCCTCGTTGACCTCGAAGCCCTGCCGGATCCGATGTTCAAGCTCCGGCCCGACCCGCGGATCACCAGGGTCGGCCGTTTCCTGCGGCGGTTCAGCCTGGACGAGCTGCCGCAACTGATCAACGTGGTCCGCGGCGACATGAGCCTCGTGGGGCCCAGGCCGGAAGAGGTGCTGGTTGCCGACCGCTACCAGGCGGAGCATCGGTTCCGGCTCGCGGTCAAGCCCGGGATCACCGGACCGATGCAGGTCTTCGGCCGCGGGGAGCTCTCGTTCGAGGAGCGGATGGCGGTGGAGATCGACTACGTCGAGAACATCTCGGTGACGCGAGATGTCTGGCTGTTGGCCCAAACCGTTCCCGCCGTGGTGCGGGGAACCGGCGCGTTCTAGATCGACCAGCTGGACGTCATCGCTTGCGCCGGAACGGGCGCTTGGCGGCCCGCAGCGGCGAGGTCAGCTTCCAGCTCGAGGACCCGAGCACGTCCTCGAGAGTCCGCTCCAGAGCCGCCACTCGTCCTCGTAGCTCGTCGCGCTCGCGCTCGGCCGTCGCGAGCGAGCGGCTGACCTCCTCGATCCGAGCGTTCGCGGTCTTGTCCGTTGGCATGGGGTCCGGGCGGCTGAAGACGAACGTCCTGTTCTCGAACGCCTCGGACCCGGCCAGCCGGCCATGGCTCCGTTCGAAGTTGAGCTCGAATCCGAGCTCCGCCAGCTTCCGTTTCAGATCCTCGTCCGTGATCCCCCACTGCCAGACGGTCCGCGAGTCTCGCCGGGGCCGCTGCTCGGCCGGCGACCATTCGTCGAGACGTTCGAACAGCTCTCGATTGGGGATGCTGGCGGGGACCGCTTCCACGTAGCGCTCCAGCCCGAGGTCGACCAGGCGAACGGTCTTCGCACCTCCTCTCCACTGGGGATTCCCGATCACGAAGCAGGAGGTGCGGGCGGCGTACACCTCGAGGACCCGATCCCAATCCGGAGCGACCGCGTGCAGGAGCACGTTGAACAGGAAGACCGCGTCCACGGCGCCAATCTCGTCGATCGTGGCGCCGTCGAACGCATCACCGTCGACCACGCGCAGCCCGGGCCGCTCGGCCGCATGTTCGAATATGTCGAGGAGCTGGGCTCGTGAGCGCGCCGTACGGGCGTCGGCCAGCGCCCCTGCCAGCACGCCGGGCCGGTCCATCGCGTACAGCGCGTTCTCTCCGTAGGTTGCGCCCGCATCAAGGTCGGCGAACGACGTGATCCCGATCTCCCTGACGGCGAAATCGATCGCGTCGAGCGTGGGCTTCCGGCGCGTTTTCCCTTTGGTCGGCACGCGGGCAGGTTAGTCCGCGCCGGTTCCGGGGCGGCTGACTTGGGGCCGAGCGTGATTGACTCGGGGGTGGATGGTGGAGCTGAGGGACCCACAGCGACTGAGTGCCGACATCGCGGAAACGCAGCGCCGATTTCCCGGCCCGATCTACTACCAGGTGCTGGCAGCGGTCCACGCGCATCTGCGGCCCGCGAACTACGTCGAAATCGGCGTCGACCAGGGCATCTCGCTTGCGCAGGCGCTCCCGGAGACGCCGTGCATCGGCGTCGATCCCGAGCCGAAGCTCGACCGAGACCTCCCGAACGCGCAGATCTACGAGCTCACGAGCGACGAGTTCTTTGCGCGCTACGACCTGACCGAACTGCTCGATGGCCCTGTCGCGCTTGCGTTCATCGACGGCCTCCACCTGTTCGAGCAGGTGCTGGCCGACTTCATCAGCCTCGAGGCCCACGCCGCCCCGGACACGGTCGTTCTCCTGCACGACTGCATCCCGCTCGACGAGGAGACCGCGAGCCGCGAGCGGACGACGGACTTCTACAGCGGCGACGTGTGGAAAGCCACCATGGCGCTCAACCACCATCGCCCCGATCTCGACATGGCGATCGTGCCCACGCTCCCCACCGGACTCTGCATCGTGCACGGACTGGACCGTCGAAGCCGCGCGCTCGCGGACGCGCTCCCGGAGATCGTGGCCGAATATCGCGACCTCGGGTTCGACCACTACACCACCCACCAGGCTGAGATGCCGGAGCGGATCGCGAACACCGAGCGCGACCTTCACGCTTGGCTCGACCGGTCCCGTACCTCCGGCTGATCTGTGTGTGCGATCCAGCGCCGCAGCCGGGCTCCGAACCCGTGCGGCCTGAATGACGGCACGCTGAGCTCGTCCGCAAATCCTCCGGGCTCTCGCCTGCGCCAGGAATGCAGCGCGAGCAGGAACCGCCAGAGGATCCCCCGCACGAGGATCCACTCGGTCCCGAGCGTCTCGTTGCGCCCGACCACGGCTCTGGCGGGCCGCAGGGCGAGCCACGCGAACGCCCCCGGGGAGCGGGCGGCGTTCACCACGAGCCGCAGCGCGCGGCGCTTGCGCGGGGTGAGCGTGGCGCCGCAGCGGACGAGCAGCGCCTCGCCCAGTAGCTGCGCTTGCAGGTAGGCCGTGAAGTAGGCCGCGCGCCATGTGGCGAGCCTTTCCCTCGCGCTCGGGCGAGTCTGGGGACGGCGCGGCGCCGGCCGCGACGTCACGCGCCCGAGGACGGCGCGCGGATGCTGGACATAGTCGTAGAGCGGCCGGTCCACGTAGGCCACCTCACCGTGAGCGAGGGCGACGAGGGCGAGCCAGTGGTCATGGAAGTCCCAGCCGGGACCGTCCGGGAAGGGCAGCGAGCGCTCGATTACCTCCCGGCGAAACAGGCACGACGCACCCGGGACCGTGTTCGAGATCAGGAGCGAGGCCAGGTTCGAGTGGTTCGGCCGCCGGCCCCGCCAGAGCGTCTCCGTCCGGACGTTGCCGGCGGCGTCCACCCGGCGGGCGTCGCTGTACGCGAGGCCAGTCTCGCCGAGCGCGGCGCGCAGCATGGCGAGCTTCTCGGGATACCAGTAGTCGTCGTGGTCGCACAACGCGATCAGCTCCGCCTCTCGCGGAGCCGTCGCAAGCACGCGCTCGTAGTTCCGGTAGAAACCGAGATTCGCCTCGGTGCGCGATACGACGAACCGCGCGTCCCCCACGACCGTCTCGCGGATCCCTTCAAACGACGCCGGCTCTGAGCAGTCATCGCTGATGACGCAGACCCAGTCGCGGTCAGTCTGGTCGCGAATCGACTCGACCTGGGTGCGAAACAGGCCGGGGTCCGGGTTGAAGGTGGTCATGCAGACCGCAATCAGCGGCTCGCCGGTCGGCTCGCGACCACCAATCGCCGTGGGCTCGGGGCGCGCGACGACGGCGATCTCTCCGAGCGGCGCCGTTTCCGTGCGGCCACCCCGAAGCTCGACCTCGACCCCGAGCTCGACGGCCCCCGGCTCGTCCGGCGCGGTGACTGGCACGATCCCCCAGAAGCCGCTCCGGTACGCGCCCACCCCGAGCTCCTGCGCCCTGTCGGGGCGTGGTGACCGCTGCGCGGCGGGCCGGTGACGGGCGCCGTCGACCGTGATCCAGAGCGCCTCGACGTCGAACGCCCGGTGAAAGCAGGTGCCCACACACAAAACCGCGGTCTCACAGCCGACCGGGAGCGTGCCCGGGAGCCAGCGATCGAGGCCGACCTCGAGGCCTGTATCTGCCGCCGGGGTGCCGCGCACCAGGCGCGAGGCTAGCGCATCGCGAAACGCCGAGCCTGTTGAGCCGCTCGCTATGTTCCCGTGATCTGAGCGGTCACCCTGAAAGCTTTCGCGCCGAGCAGCTCGAGCACGGAACCGACCGCGCGATCCGCGCGACGGGACCGGGCGTCAGTACAGATGCCCTGCGGACCGCGTACCTCGACCTTCTGAAGCTCGCGCTCTGCGACCTCGCCGGGGCTCGGACCCTCTCGGTCACGAGGACCGGCAACCTGCGCGAAGCGGACACGAGGATCTACACGGAGGAGCTCGCCGACGAGGAGCTTTCGCTGCGCGTGAACGGCGCCGATTGGCCGTATGCCGGTCTGTCGATGAGCGGTCTCAAGCGCCTCGACGACCTGCAGGCGTGCGTCGAGTCGGTCGTGGCCGACCGGGTGGAAGGCGACATGATCGAGTGTGGCGTGTGGCGCGGCGGGACGTCGATGCTCGCACGGGCGACGCTTGACACCGTGGGAGACGATCGCTTGGTTTGGCTCGCGGACTCGTTCCAGGGTCTGCCGCCCCCCGACCTCGAGGCGTTCCCACAGGACCGCGAGCTCGACCTCAGCAGGTTCGACTTCCTCGCGGTGCCGGCTGACGAGGTCCGCGGCTACTTCGCCCGATTCGGCCTCGACCGCGGTATACGGATCGTGGAGGGCTTCTTCGACGAGAGCCTGCCTCCGCTGCGAGGCCGGCGCTGGTCCGTCGTGCGCCTCGACGGCGACACGTACGAGTCGACCCGGGTAGCACTCGACTCTCTTTACCCTGGGCTGGCGGCGGGCGGCTATCTGATCGTCGACGACTACCAGCTGATCCGCGAATGCCGCGCTGCCGTCGACGACTACCGGCGTGAACACGACATCCAGGAAGCGATCCACGAGATCGATTGGTGCTCGATCAGGTGGCGCCGCGCGGACGAGCCCGAGCCGCAGCCGGCACCCTCCGCAGCTCCGGCGACGCGAGAGTCGCGATCGCGCGTAGGGCCGCGGGCGAGCACGGGCTCTCCGCTACCCACCGAGCGCGAACTCGAGCTCGCGCGCGAGGTGGGCGAGCTTCGCCAACGGCTCGGTCGGGCGGGCGCGGGGGACGGCGGGCCGTGATCGCCTTCGGTGTCGCGGTCACCTCCGCGGCGACGTACGACCGCTACGCACTCCCCGGCATCACCCGAGCGGCCGAGCCCGACTCGCTCGTGATGGCACACCAGACCGCTGGATCGATCTTCCACAACTACAACCTGCTGCTCGACAAGGCGGGCACTCACGAAGACCTCGAGGCGCTGGTCCTACCCCACCAGGACACGGAGATCGTCGACCCGGATTTCCTCGCCCGTGTGCGCGAGACCCTCGCCGACCCCGACGTCGCGGTGATCGGCTGCGCCGGCGCCGTCGGAGTGCGAGGCCCGGCCTGGTGGCAGGGCGCGGTTACCTGGGCGAGCATGAGCCACCGCTACCAGGAGTTCGGCGGCGGCGAGTTCCCCGGGCCGACCTGGACCCCGGAGCGCACCGCCTCCTACGCGAGCCCCGGCGAGGTCGACTCGGTCGACGGGTTCATCATGGTGCTCTCGGCCTGGGCGGTGCGGAACCTGCGCTTCGACGAGTCGCTGGGCAAGCTTCACGGCTACGACTTCGACATCTGCATGCAGGCGAGGGCGGCCGGCAAGAAGGTCGCCACCGCGGACTTCAAGGCTGTCCACCACCGCCCGCTCGACCTGCTGAGCGATCCCGAAGCGTGGATCGCTGCGTACATCGCGCTGGTCGAGAAGTGGGCAGATCATCTGCCCGACACCGGGGCCGACCCCGAGCGGCGCGCCGTGCGCGCAGAGGCCGAGGCGGCATGCGCGCGCGTCATGACGGCCAGCCAGTCCTACCGCGAGGTGGCGGTCGAACGCGAGCTTCGTCGGGTGAACCAGAAGCTCGAAGGCTGTGAGACGGAGGCCACTCGCCTCACACGGGAGCTCGACGCAACCTCGGCAAAGCTCGGCGCCTCGAATCACGAGCTCGAGCGCACGACGGCGAAGTTCCAAGACGTCGTCGATAGCTCGAGCTGGCGGCTCACCGCGCCGCTGCGCGCGCTGCGGCGGCGGTTCCGGCGGCGCTAGGGCGAGGAAGGCTCAGGGGCCATCAGTCGCTGACCCCGCGAATCAATCAGGCCGGCGACGTCGAATCCGCGGGGGTCCACGTCGGCGCTGCCGCGCGTGATCTGAACCGAGTCCAACTGCACCGAGACGTCTGCGATCAGGTCGGGGCTCGTGGCCAGCGCGAGCGTCGCTTCCAGGACGAGCCGGGTCAGGGGGATCTCGTCCGGCAAATAGCCTCCGGTGCCGCCGTGCGCCCAGGACCAGTCCTCGATCACGTAGACGCCGCCGGGACGTAGGCGGGGGAAGAGCTCGTTGAAGGAGGCCCGGCTCGGCTCGTAGAGGTGCGAGCAGTCGTCAACGACGAGATCGAGGGGCTCGCTGCCGAAGGCCCGATCGACGATCTCGGCCAGCCTGCCGCGGTCGGCCTGGTCGACGTCGGTGTGGATCGCAACGGTGTCCTCGAGCCCCCGGCGGGCGATATAGCGCGCGAGGGCCTCGTCATGGGGCGGGCTGTGGTCGATCCCTACGATTTGATCTGGCTGCGCCATCTCGCGTATGAACGCGGTACCTCCACCGTTGAGCACTCCCAGCTCCACGACGTTGCGCGGCCGCAGCTCTGCGAGCAGTTCGACGTAACGCTCGATGAGCGGCCTCGACTTGATCAGGAAGAAGTCGGCCCCGTCCATCGAGAGCTGCGGCCTGCTCTCGACCCAGTCCTCGGGCAGGAACTGGAAGATCTCCCCGCCAACGGCGCAGCGCAGCTCCTCCACCCAGGTCAGAGCATTGCTCGTGGTCGTTGCCTCCGTCCGCTGGAGTCCGGCTGCGCGCGAGGCCGCGGTCGCGAGGTGGAACACTCGGTTCGCTTCGAGGCGCTCGACGAGAGGGTTTCGATCCCACGGCTCGACCACGCGGGCGACCGCGTCCGCCCAGGTCGCATCGCTGCTCCACACCACGCCAAAGCCGAAGAACGCCGGCACGGTCGCGAGACGCAGCTCAGGACGTGCTTCAACGAACTCCTCGATCGCGGTCAACACTCCATTTCTGGGACCGCCCTCGCGCACTGCGGCGATCTGGAACTGGGCACCCTCGTCGGCGACGCCGCGGTTGCCGGGGAAGAGGCGCGCGTTCCGGAGGAGTGGTTGTCGCTGCGCATCCGGAATCCGTTCCGGGTCGAAGTACGAGTCGCGGCGCCCCCATGGCCAGCCAACGTCATGGAAGAGGAGCAGCGGAAAGGCGGCGCCGACCGCTCGTTCGCCAATGATCCGCAATTCCTCGCTCACCGTGTAGTAGTTGTGGTCACCGTCGAGAACCACGGCGTCCGGCAGTTCGATCCGGCCGAGCGCCTCGTCGCTCGGGGCTCTGATCAACTCGAGGTCGGAGCGGTCCTGGCGGAGCTCCACGAGCGCGGGGCGGGGCGCGGGGTCGATGGCAATGACCCGGGCCCCGCGGCGCGAGGCCCAGTCGAGGAGGGGTTCGGTGAGCTCTCCCGCATAGGAGCCGACCTCGGCAACAGATCTCGCCTGCCTGGCGTCGAGGCAGTCGATCAGGAGCTCGCCGAGGTTCGCCAGCGAATGGCCCCAGCGCCCGGGGTCGTGTTCGTCGGGGTGGGCTTCGGGTTCAGGGCTCGCCACCGGGCTCAGCGTACGCGCTTGAGGAAGCCCTCGTGGTTGAACGTGAGACCGTGCTCGAGAGCGGGGTCGGACACGAATTCGCCTTCGTCCGCGATCGCACGGGCCGCTGCCGAGGGTCCGCGGTCGAACGCGGGCCAAGCCCCGGTGCCGTCGAGGACGGTGTCCTCGATCACGACATAGGACCCGACCGGGACGAGCGGCGCATAGAGCCGGAATGCGTCGATCACCTGACTCGATCGCGCTCCACCGAGGATCACCATGGCGTAGGGACGGTCGCCGACCACCGCCCGGGCCTCCGCTGCCGTCTCAGCGGCAACGGGATCACCGCTCAGATATGAGATCCGGGGATGAGCGGGGGGGTCGCCCAGCGACCGGTCGCCGATCGAGAGGACGCGGCCACCCTCCAAGAGGTCGCAGATCGTTGCGAGGTAGAACGCGCGACCGCCGGTTCCCGTGCGCGTCTCGACGATCCAGTCGGGCCGCAGGCGGTGGATGAGCTCCTGGTATGCGAACAGGTCGGTGGGGGGCCGGTGGATCGGCCTGCCGAGCCACCTGGGACGGTGCGCGGCGTCGCTGCGCCAGAACGCGTCGGCAAACTCCGTCCGCAGGTCCTGGGGGATCGGTGCCGGCCGGGAGGACCGCCGGTCCAGAGGGTGGGCAACGCGAAACCGGTCGCTGCCGAGGCGCCGGCGTCTCGTGCGTCGAGCGGGCGGAGGCAGGTTGCCGACGTAGTACGGATGCTTTTCGGGCATCTTGAACTCCCGCCCCCGGAGCTCGGCGTACTGCTCGCCGAAGCTTCTGATCAGCGCCTGGCGCCGCGCCGGCTCGTCGAGATTCGTCGTCGTGCCCGCCGTGGAGCTGGTGGAACGAGCCCTCGCCCAGGATGGTCGCCAGCGTCACGCCGGGAGAGTTCGCGAGCGCGCTCGTAGAACTCGAGGTTCGCGTAACCCCCCGCCCGGCATGGAGAAGCTCTCGTCGAACCCGCCGACCTGCTCGAGGAGGCCCCTGGGAACGAAGACGCAGTTGCTCTCCCATATCGCCGTCGAACCAGTCGCGCGGTCCGATGAAGTGGCCGATCTCGAACAGCCGGTAGCCGTCGGCGGGCCAGCCGATCTGCTCGAGAAGGCGGTCCTCCTGCTCGCGTTCGTACCCCTCCGCCACCATCTCGGGCTGCTGCCCGGGGCCGACGTACCACTGCCTCGCCGTCACGACCGCGGGCCCGTAGGTCGCGAGTCCCGGCATCCCGAAGCGGAGGACTCCCGGGCGTGAGCACGTGCGCGCCGTCGATCATCACGGCGACGGCACCCCCGGACGAGGCGGCGATGCCGCGGTTGGCCGCCCGCGCCGGGGAGGGGGACGATTCCTCGCCCAGGTCGACGTAGCGGAACTCGGGCCCGAAGCTCGCGACGAACTCCTCTCCGAGGCGCTGCTCCGGCGCGGAGCCGTTCTCGACCACGATTACCTCGTAGTCGAGCTCCTCGATCCCAACCTGGTAGCTCCGCGAGAGCGAGTGCAGCGTCCTGCGTGCCTCTCGCAGCATGTCGTGGACGACCACGACGACCGACAGCTCCTTGGTCACAGGGGGGGCGCCTACCTCAGGCGGCGCTTCGGTCGAGCCGGAGGACCGCCCACCATCCCTGCGCCAGAACGCGGCGCTCCAGTCGATCCGCGCGAGCGGCTCCACGACTTCACGGCGCGTGCGGAACCGGTCGACCGCGGCCTGGCACGCCGGCGCGTTGTAGTCGTCAATGACGATGAAGCCTCCAGGTGCAACCCGGTCGTAGGCGGTCTCCAGCACGGCCTCCACCTCGGCAGGCTCGAGGCCATCGATGCGCAGGAGGGCGATCTCGCTGATCGGCGCCGTGCTCAGGACGCTCGCAGGGTCCCCCGGGAGGAAGACCACGCGTTGATCCAGCAGCCGAAATCGCGCGAACCCCTCCCGGACCGTGTTGAGATCGGGAGGGAAGGAGAGATCGCCCTCTCCGGCCGGGGCCGTGGTGCCGTCGAAGGGGTCGGCCACCCATACGCGCCGGTCGTCCATCCCATGTGCCTCCAGGAAGCCACGCATGAAGATTGCGGCGCCCCCGCGTCCGGTCCCCACGTCGGCGAGGTCGCCCGCGATCTCCTCCTCTCGGATGGACTTGAGGAGCGATTCGAGGTGCTCGAGTCGGACCCGTCCGAGTCCGGCGTATGCGAGTGCGTTCGGCTGTTCGACGACGGGCGCGTCGCCCGGCGGAAGCTCGCCGGCGCGGCGCTCCGCCGCACGCCGTCGAAGCATTCCTGCCATGTAGCGCAAGGGGTGGGTCAGCCTTCCGGGGTGAGGGTCCTCGCCCTCTTCGAGGGAGCGCATCAGGAGCTCGATGCGCAGCTCGTTCTCGACGTAGTGCTCGTCCAGCAGGGCGTCTCGAAGAAGGTCGAGGTAGAGCCGGGTCGTGTCGATTCCGCTCTGCATCGGCTCCTCGATCGTATGCTGATGCCCCGCATGACTTCGCTCCGGTGCCTGGGCGTGCTGCTCTGCTTCAACGACGGCGACCTGCTCGCGGAGTCGCTCTCATACATGCTCGAGCAGAACCACGATCTGGTCGTCTGGGACCACGGCTCCACCGACGAGACCCCCGCCGTGCTCGAGCGCTTCCGCGGCGATCTCCTCGAACACCGCCTGGTGCCACGCGACTTCGACTTCTATGAGCTCTACCCGGCGATGTCCCGTCACCTGATCTCCCGGCACGTCCGCGATTACGACTGGATCTCCTGGCCGGACCAGGACGAGTTCCTCGAGGGGCCGGCCCGCGATCGCTCCTACCACGACTACGTTGTCGAAGCCCATGAGGCCGGAGTCGACTGGATCGAGTTCGACAACTTCAACTTCTGGTTCACCGACCAGGATGACCCGAATGTCCCGGCTTCCACCGAGCGCGTGCGCCGCTACGCCCTACGCCCCGACTGTCCGCCGCGGATCCGCTCGTGGCGAGCCGATCGCACCAATATTCGGGTCTTCAACCACAACCCCCTCGACGGGACGCCGGCGCGGCGCCGGTTCAGGCTCCGCCACTACCCGATGCGCTCACCCGAGCAGGCTCACGCCAGGGTCCTGCACGACCGCGCCGGCCTGCGGCGCGGGAACATGAACTTCCACTACGAGAACATGGGACGCAGATTGGAGTCATTGATGATCCCGGCGGAGGCGCTCCATCACGACGATGGTCACGCGGAACTGAACCCTGATCCGATCTTCGACTGGAGCGAGATCTACGGCGGGGGGCCGGAGACGGAGGCCTAACCGGGTCGGCAGACGAATAGCTGCTCGTTCGGGGCCAGGGCATGCCGCCTTGTCGTGTCCGCACCAAGCTGCTTCGGATAGCTGACAGCGGTCACGTCAAATCCGGCTTCCCGAGCGCGGTCCGGGAAATCGGGGCCGTACTTCCGCACATGGTCGCGCTGGCCAAAAAGACGCTCGCGTTCCTTGGGGTCCACGATCGAGGGGTCCTCCAAGGTTCGACCGCCCGGCGTCCCGAGGATCGGAACCATCAGCAGGGTGAAGCCGGAAGGCTTGGTGACGCGCCTCAGCTCTTGCATCGCAGCATGGTCGTCAGCCACGTGCTCGAGCACGTGGCTCGCGATGACGCAGTCGAAAACGTCGTCCCGAAAAAGGAGATCGGCCATGTCCATGCGGATTGAGACGTTGCGGCCGGAAAGGTCGGTGGTGACGTAGTCGACGTTCGGGTGTCGCTCGAACACGGTTGTCAGGGCCGGCTCCGGTGCGAAATGGAGGAGGCGAGTGGGGTCGGTGAGGATCCGCGTCTCATCACGGATGTAGAGGAACATTGCGCGGTGCCGTTCGAGGCTGTTGCATTGGCGGCAACGCGCGTTCGGGCGCGGGATCCGGCCGGCCGGTTCGAACTGCGTGCCCTTCCAGCCACAGATCGGGCAGCTCACCGCCCCGGAGATCGTCGCGGTCTCAGACAGGGCGAACCTCGGACTCCCTGGCCGATGCGGGGGTGGCCCGAGCCACCAGCAGCCCCGCGGGCGCAAAGGCCACCGCCCTGCTGGCGTACGTGACGGAATCGGTGCTCAAGGCTTCGCCCGCGAACACGGCCGGATCCGCGTCGTCTCCGTTCGGCTCGGCGAATGGACTGCCAACGATTGCAACTCCACCGTCGGCGATCGCGTCGGCGATGCGGTCGGCGGCCCCCGCCTTATCCACCGACTCCGACTCCGGCACGTCGGCAATCACGACGTCGCGACGGCCGAGATCGTCCTTCAGGCCGACGGCCGGGATGCGGGTGAGCGAGAACATCCGCTCCAGTTCGGCCGCCACCGGCTCGTCCTGCAGGGTCGCGACGCAGTTCAGGCCGCGAAACGGCAGCGACGAACGGGCGAGATAGCGGTAGAGCGTGCGCCCGAACGGCGTCGAGCCGCAGGCAGGGCAGACCCCGTCGGCCGCGGTGCCGGCGTGGTCACCCGTGAAGCCGCAGACGTTGCAGAACGACGATCGGCCGGTCGCCACGTCGGCCGCCCGCTCCAGCGACTCCAGCGACAACGGATGCGCGGCGAGTGTGTTCTCGTCGAGGTGGGCCTGTATCCGCGGGAGCGTCCTTTTCGTCACTGACGGGATCCGTTCCACACGCCCAAGCTTCCAGCCGTGACTTTCCAAGAGGTAGCTGTACTCGATGTCGACCGCGTCCTGTGACACCAGTTCGCTGAACTGCCCGCATTGGCTGAACGCGGTCCTGCGGAGCGCGAAGAGGCCGCCCTGGACGTGGAAGAACTCGCGATCCAGGTGTGCCTGAGCGAACTCCTTGTTGCGAAAGTCCTTGAACCAGGGCTGACGGCTGTAGTCCCGGCCGGTTGGGTACGCGGGAGAGCTGATCGGGTGGCCGGCGAGCGCGACGTCGCGGCTGTCCCGGAGATGTCTGAGGTATTCCCTTTCCCAGCCCGGACGGAGCAGGAATCCCTCGTTGCTGCAGACGTAGAGGAGGTACTCGCTGCGCGCGTCACGAAACGCCCGGTTGACCGCGGGCCCCCAGAAGATGTTCTCGTCCAGAAGGATCAATGACGTGTTGGCGTGGCCCGTGACCGCCTCGGCAAGTGCCCGGGTGAAGCCGGCGTCGCTCGCGTTGTCGACGATGGTGAGCCGAAAGCTCGTGGTGGTCAGCTCGTAGATGCGGCGCAGGATCTCGAGCGTCGTGTCGCCGGCCTCCGGGTCGCCGTCCGGGTTGTAGGTGACCATCGCGATCTCGAGTGGCGGGCGTTCCCAGGCGTCGAGCAGCGCATCGACCATCAGACCCAGATTCCACTCCTCGGACGCCGTGCGCTGCGCGCGGCGGATGACCCGGTCAAGGGACGGGCGATCGAGCTCCAGAACGTCCGCGATCTTGCGCGCGAGCGCCTCCGGGTCGCGGGGCGGGACCACGAACCCGGTGATGCCGTCGCGCACGATCTCGGGGATCGAGGAGACGTCCGTCGTGACCACCGGCACGCCGGCCGTCATCGCCTCACCGAGCACGGTGGGCAGGCCGTCCATGTCGCCGTTCGAGTCGACCACGCAGGGCAGGGCGAAGACGTCGGTCTCGTCCAGCGCCCTGCGGACGGCCGCGTCGTCCTCCAGCGGGCCGTGGAACTGCACATGCTCCGCGCCGAGCTCCTCGGCAAGCGTTCTGTACTCGCTCTCGAGCGGCCCGTAGCCGAATAGCCGGATCTCAGCTCGATCCCCCAACCGTGCTCCGGCCCGGATCAGGTCGTCGACGCCCTTCTTCTCGACGAAGCGAGCGATGCAGGCGACGACTCTTCCCCGTCGCTCGAGCCGCCGATCGACTGTGTCCCGCGGGGCGAGCGTGTGGTCGCTGCCGAAGCCCTGGCGGGCAATCGCCAGCTTCTCGGGCCGGACCCCACGGCCGAGGAGGAAGTTGCGGTGGTGTTCCCCCGCTCCGAACACGCGCAGACACAGCTCGTGGTTGGCGATCTCCGAGACCCGGTTCCGCTCGAGGTTCGACCGGTGGAAGATGTCGACCGCGTGCACCATGAAGGTGAACGGAATTCCGGTGGCGACGGCGGCCGGATACGTCAACTTGGCCACCACGGGGTAGACGAAATGGCTGTGCAGGACGGTCCGCTGGTGCGCCGCGACCAGCCCAGCAAGGGCCTCCGCATCCTCCACGCGAAACGTCGGGACTCGGAAATCGAGCTCCGCTGCCCTGTCCGGGGCCATGTGGTGGTACACGTGGACGTCGTATCCGGCCTCGATCAGCTGCCGTATCTCGGCCAGCACGAAGCTCTGTGAGAGGGCGGGGTAGTCCCAGAGCACATAGCCGATCCGGGGCGGCGTCAGACCGGCATAGACCCGCTCGTGCGCGAAGCGGCGCCTCACGATGGCAGCGTTGTCCTCGAAGCTCGCGGTGTGGGTGACGCGCTCCCCGCCGTCGCCCGCGTAGTAGTCCAGCAGGCGGTACCGCACCGCAGCGGGCGGGTAGCTCCCCGTGTAGCGGAGCACGAGCTCCCAATCCACGAGCCGCGTCATCGACTCGTCGAAGCCCCCGAGCTGCTCGTAGACACGCCGGCGGTGCACGAACGAGTTCAGGTCGATCTGGTTGCGGGCGAGGAGCTGTGCGCGGTCGTAGCGATGGAATTTCGGTCGCGGCGCTGCCTCGTCATCGCGGTGGACGTTGTACCCGCAGTACGCCGTGGCGACGTCGGGGCGCTCCGCGAGCTTCGCGGCCATCAGCAGGATGAAGTGCTCGTGCCAGGTGTTGTCCGAGTCGAGATAGGCGATCACTTCCCCACGGGCAACCTGGAGGGCCACGTTCCGGGCGCCCGACGGCCCACGCCGTTCTGGGCTTCGCAGGTAGTGCAACCGACCGGCCTCCAGCGCAGCGCCGAACTCCGCGCGCAGCATCGATTCGGTCTCGTCTGTGCTCCCGTCGTCGCTGACGATCACTTCCAGCGGTTGGTACGACTGCTCGAGCGCCGAACGCAACGCGTGGCCCAGCACCGAGGCCCGGTTGTGCGTGGGCACGACCACCGAGACCGTCAGAGGCCGCGCGTCCAGACGCGCGCGCGCCGCCTCGACCGCCGCCGCCGACGGCGCTGCGGCTGCTCCCTGATCGGGCTCCTCGGCCAGCGTCGAATCGGAGGCTGGGAGAGGGGTCGCCAGCGGATCACGCGCTGCAACCGCCCGGCGGGTGCCGCCGGCACGGTGAGCGTGGTAGAGGGGGTTGACGCCACTCTCCCGCAGCCCCGGATGCCGGCCGAAGTAGGCGGGCGTGTCGAACGACGCGCTGGGATTCCGCCCGGCCCGCGCGCCGTGCTCGATGTAGTGCATCAGGGGGTTCATGCCTGCCGCGGCGACATCCGGATTCCGGCGCAGATACCAAACGGGGTCGAAGAGCCCGGAGCGGCGCAGGGCAAGGAACTCCCACACGTTCCGTGGCCGCCCGTTCGAGCGAGGGTTCACGAGCCAAGAGCCGAGCTGGCGCGTGGCCCGATAGCGCTGCCGGAGCCGAGGGCCCAGCCGCGAATCGCGCAGATGAGCGACGGCCTGATTCGTCTCGAGTAGCTCACGCCGCAGCTCGACGATCTCGCGCCGCAGTCCGGACTCGCGTTGTCGCGCGGCCGACTCGCGTGCCTCGGCCTCGCTGCGGCGTACCTCGGCCTCCCCGCGGAGCTCCTCGATGCGCATCGCGGCCTCTTGGCTCTCAGCTTCGTGCGCTTTCCGCTCGGATTCGAAGGTGGCACGTTCTGTCTCGAACCCACGGCGCTCCCGGTCGAGGCGGTCCCCGACTTCCGCCGTCTCGAGCTTCGATTCCGCCAAAACCTCGCCGTATGCCAGGTCGGCGTCCGCAAGCGCCGCATTCACGGCGTCGAGCCGCTCGGTGTCCGGCGCCTTCTTGGAGTCGTAGGCCTCGAGCAGCACGGCGAACGCCTCGCGGACCCAGTCAACGACGTCATCTCGTGCATCGAGCTCCTCCGCCGAGAACTCGTGGTGGCGCTGCTCGACCACCAGGCTGCGATCGATCTCCGTGGAGGCGTGATGACCGGCCCGTGGCCACTCCAAGCCCAGGCCCGCGGAGATGTCACCCGCCGTCGCACGCCAGTCTCGGAGGAGTCCGTCGTACGAAACCAGCATTCGCCGCTGGTCGCGGGTCTCGCGCTCGGCGTCGAGCGTATGCCGAAGCCAGAGTAGGAGGCCCTTGGAATGGCCGAACCCGTCGCGGTGCGCGAGGGACGCGGCGACCTCCAGCGGATTGCGGAGCGCCAGAAGAAACCCGGCGTCCACGTCGAGGTCGTCGAGCGCTCTGGTCCAGAGCGGCAGCAGGCGGCAGATCCGGGGATCCTTGACCACGAAGGGCGCCGATCCCGGGTACTCCTCGTCCAACAGAGCGACAAGCCGGGCCTGGTAATCGGACGCCGCATCCGTCGCGTACCAAGAGGCGGGAAACGGGGACACGTCGTCCCACGAACTCCCGACCGACTCCAGGAGCTCTTTATGCAGCCACCTGATCGGGTCCGACTCTCCCCAGTGCCCGAGCTCATTGCCTTTGCTCGGTCCCATCGGGTTCTCCGGCAGCGCCAGCCCGAGCAACGAGAGCATCCGAGCCAGCGCCGACGTCCCACTGCGGTGCATCCCGAGGACGACCACCGCCCGGCGGCGCGGCACCGAGCCGTCCGGGCTCCGCGCCGAGGTCATCTCCGGGTCCGACGGTTCCACTCCGCTTCCCATGCTGGTGTCGAGGCTACCCACGTAGATTTCGGAGAGACCATGGGCACGATCGTGATCCACGCAGGAGGTGCCAAGGCGGGCTCGTCCTCGGTCCAGCACTGGTTGGCTTCGAACGCGAGGCGGCTGCGGCGAGAGCACGACATCGCCGTGGCCGTGGCTCGCGTGGCTGACCCGATCCGAGTCGCTGAGTTCAAGCGGAGGAAGCCGATCAACTCAAACGCCCTGGGGCAGGCCAGGAAGCGAGGCGGCGGCGTTTGGGCGGCGGCATTGACCCGCTTCTTCGATGGCATCCAGGCCTTGTCGGGCCGGCATCGATTGCTCCTGGTGACCAGCGAAACGATCGATCAGCTCCTCTGGCGGGCCGACGAGCGCTTCCTTCACGGACTCGAGGACCTCGCTGCGAGTCATCGCGTCGTGCTCTCGTACTACGTGCGACCCCAGCACACGGCATTGGAGGCCTCGTGGCGACAGTGGGGATTCCGTTCCGACTTGGCTCCGTCGATGTACGTGAGCCGCCGGGCCGAAGGGCTTCACTATGCGACCACCCACCGCCAGGTCCGCCGGTCCGCTCCGGGAGTGGTGTTCGAGCCCCGGCCGTTTCGTACCGATCTGCTGGACGAGGGGAGCGTCGTCGCGGACTTCGCACGTCGCAGTCTCGGTCTCGAGGTCTCGTCCACCGCCGCGCCTCGGATCAACCGCGGGCTCCCGCTCGAGGTCGTGAACCTCCTGCGCTCGGCGCCCCGAGGAACCTTCTGGTCATCGGCACATGACAATTTCGAGCTGCGCCGGATCAAGGATCTCTTCGGCGACCTTCAGATCCCCGAGTCGCCCGAGGTGCGGCGCTCGCGGCAGATCCTGCAGGCCTTCTGCCACCGGACCTTCGAGGCGGGCAACCGCGAGTTGATCCGGGAACTCGGGTGGGCCACCACCGAGTTCGTACCCGCGCCGGACGAGCCCGTCGAGGGCGAGCTCGAGGAGCTCGACGAGCTGTGGTCCTCGAACGCCTCGGGTCCTGAGCGGGAGATCATGTTCCACGCGATCACCCGGGCGCTCGACGCTGGTCCCCGCAAGCGCAGGCGGGGATCTGCGCCTTACTCACGATGAAGGCGCTACGGGCGACTCGTCTCGTAGATTGGAAACGGCGATGGGCACGATCGTCATTCACGCCGGCGCTGCGAAGGCAGGCTCCTCCGCCGTTCAGCATTGGCTCGCGGCGAACAGGAAGCGACTCCTCCGGGAGCACGGCATCACGCTGGCGGTCGCGGAGCGCGCGGATCCGATTCGGGTCAGAGCGTTCGACGGACGCGGATCGATCAACTCACAAGCGGTCGTACTTGCCAGCATGGACGGAGGACCCGTATCGGTCGAGGCGCTGGAGCGGTTCTTTTCGGATCTCGATGCGCTCTCCGAGCAGCATCCGTTCCTCCTCCTGACCAGCGAGGCTTTCGTTGAGCCGCTCTGGCGACCCGATGAGGGATTTCTCGCCGGCCTCGACGAACTGGCCGCCAGGCGCTCTGTTGCTCTCTCCTACTACGTGCGTCCGCAGCACACCGCGATGGAAGCAGCGTGGTGCCAGTGGGGGTTTCGCTACGAGACGCCCCCATCGACATACCTGCGCCGCCATGCGCAGCGCCTCAAGTACGCGACGACGTTCAAGCAGGTCCGAGCGCTCGCCCCGCGAGTGCGGTTCGAGCCCCGACCGTTTCGCACGGACCTCCTCGACGGGGGCAACGTCGTCGTCGACTTCGCCGGTCGGGATCTGGACCTCGAGGTTGTCCCCGGGGAAGCGCCGATGATCAACCGCGGGCTCCCGCTCGAGGTCGTGAACCTCCTCCGCTCGGCCCCACGGGGCAGGTTTTGGTCATCGGAGCACGACAACTCGGAGCTGGGACGGATCAAGGAGCTCATCGGCGACCTTCAGATCCCCGAGTCGCCCGAAGTGCGGCGCTCGCGGCAGATCCTGCAGGCCTTCTGCCACCGGACCTTCGAGGCGGGCAACCGCGAGTTGATCCGGGAACTCGGGTGGGCCACCACCGAGTTCGTACCCGCGCCGGACGAGCCCGTCGAGGGCGAGCTCGAGGAGCTCGACGAGCTGTGGTCCTCGAACGCCTCGGGTCCTGAGCGGGAGATCATGTTCCACGCGATCACCCGGGCGCTTGACGCTGGGCCCCGCAAGCGCAAGCGGGGGATCTAGGTACATCGATCGTTTAGCCGGCGGCGTCGACGCGCTCCAGGCTCGCGACCCGCTCTGCGCTCAGCTTCTCGAGTGCCTGGGAGTAACCGGCTTCCAGCCGCGCTCGCGATTTCAAGGTCAGTTCGTGGCGCCAGCGGCCCAGGTGAGCCCGCTCCTCAGTGACGCTGGAGTCGAACCATCTCCTCATTCGTCCGTTGTCGGGCAGCTCGAGGAACTTCAGAAGGCTGGCGTACGTTTCTTCCCGGCGATCTCGCACCAGGTCCTCGAGGTGGATGGTGAGCACCGATCCGGCTGGCATGTCCGCCGCGCCCTGGTCGGCTCGGATCAGGTTCCCGGCCCACCATTCAAGTGAATCCTCAATCGTGGTGGGTCCCCATCGACGTCGTGGAACCGAACACGCGACATCTCGCCCGTCCCGTATCAAATGGACCAGGCGCAACGAAGGAAACAGCGAGTGGAGCGTGGGGGCCGCCTCCGCGTTGGTAGGCGTGCTCTCGATCCATGCCGGCTTTCCGCGCCGCAGCGTGAAGGTGTCGAGGCAGTCCCGCAGCAGACCGCGTGCTGCCTCAACCGGTTCGGTGTCGAACCGGGCTTCGAAGCGCTGAACGGCCGCTTCGAACTCCGATGGAGGCACAAGGTCCCACACCCCGCGTTCGGTGCCATCATCGACGACTCTGAAGTACCAGTAGGTGCGGAGCCGGTCCAGGAACCAATCCTCGGAGCGACGTCCAGCCAGGAGGTCGGGAAACCCGTCCGCGTGAAAGCGAACCTCCTTGGGAATGACCTGGTATCGGGGGTGCAGCCCCAGCAATCTGGCCGTGATCGTGGTTCCGGAGCGGCCCGTTCCGCCGATGAAGATCGGATGAGGGAAATCGGGGCGCAACATCGCCGTGATCGTAGACGGAGCGAACGTCGCGGATCGAGACAGTGCGACCCGGCTATTGATGGAAGCCCGGGCCATCAGTTCCAGCGGGCCTATCCTCTGCGCCGATGACCCGGCGGGAGAACTCGATCGAGGTCCGGGACGTCTCCAAGGCGTTCCGGATCCCCGTCAATCGGGCGAGGACGCTCAGGCATCGCGTGCTGCATCCGCGCGAACGCCGGCGGTTTCGGTCGCTTCGCGCACTGGAAGACGTCTCCTTCGATGTCCAGCAGGGGGAGTTCTTCGGCGTAGTGGGTCGCAACGGCTCCGGCAAGAGCACCCTGCTCAAGCTGATCGCGAGCATCTACAGAACGGACAAGGGAACGATCAGGGTCGCGGGGCGCATGGCGCCGTTCATTGAACTGGGCGTGGGGTTCAACCCGGAGCTGAGCGCTCGCGACAACGTCGTCCTCAACGGGGTGATGATGGGGCTCACGCCACGCGAGGCGCGACGCCGCTACGACGAGGTGATCGAGTTCGCCGAGCTCGAGGAGTTCACCGAGCTGAAGCTGCGCAACTACTCGTCTGGGATGCGCGTCCGGCTCGCCTTCGCGGTGATGGTTCAGGTCGACGCCGACGTGATGGTGATCGACGAGGTCCTGGCTGTGGGCGATGCGTCGTTTCAGGAACGCTGCGCCGAGACCTTCGCGCAGCTGATCGATCGAGGAAAGACGATCGTGCTCGTGACGCACTCGATGGCCAACATCAGGCAGTACTGCCATCGCGCCCTGCTGCTCGAGGCGGGGCGCATCGACACGATCGGGGATCCGGGGGAGGTTGCGGCCCGCTACACGGAGGTCAACTTCGCCCATCAGAAGCTCGGCCGCGGACTCCGCAAGCCAGGCGATCCCAGGGTCCCGCGGTCCGAGCCGCTGCGGCTGGCCCGGATCACCAACGCCTGGATCGAAGGCGGCGATCGCGAGCGGACCAGCTCGGTGAGGCGGCGGGAGGCGATCGAGCTTCGGGCCGAGGTCGAGCTCGAGCAGAACCTCGGCAAGGCCTGGTTCGCGTTGGAGATCTGGAGGGCTGGAGGCGGCAGGATCTTCGCGCCGGTCTCGCCTCCCCTGGATGTCGGTGATCAACTCAACGCCGGCGAGCGAGTGGTGATCGCCGCGACGATCGAGAACCGGCTCACCCCCGGCAGATATCGGCTCAACTGCGGGCTCTCCCTCCGCGGGCAGGGTCGCGAGGTGCCCGTCACCCCGGTGTTCGGAGTTGCGTTCGAGGTGACCGGCCCGCGGATACGCGGCTCGTTGACCGACTTCCAGCACGACGTCCGGATCGAGCCACGCGTCCGAGCCGACGTGTTGCGATCGTGACCCCGCCGGCCGAACCCGCGGCGCTCGAGCTTCGCACCATCCGCGGGCCGTCGGCGTTCGGCGGGGACTCGCGGCGTTTCTGGAACCTGGTCCGGCTGACCGCCGCCGCGGACTTCAAGACGCGGTATCTCAGCTCTTGGCTGGGATACGCATGGAGCCTGCTCCGGCCGCTGCTCTTCTTCGGCGTCCTCTACCTGGTGTTCACGAGGGTGATCCGCTTCGGGGGAGAGGTGGAGAACTACGCGGCGCTGCTGCTGTTCAACATCATGCTCTTCCAGTTCTTCCAGGACGCGACCAGCACTGCGGTCCGTTGCGTGGTGCAGCGCGAGAGCCTCGTGCGCAAGATGCAGTTCCCCCGCATCGTGGTTCCCCTGTCGGTGGTGCTGAACGCGAGCATGACCGCCCTGATGAACCTGGTCGCGGCCTTGGCCTTGATCATTGCGATCGGGGTCGAGCCGCGCGCGACCTGGCTGCTGCTCCCGGTGATCCTCGCGGCCCTGCTCTTGTTCACGACCGGCGTTTCGCTCGCGCTCGCGGCGCTCTACCCGCGCTTCCGCGACGTCGAGCAGATCTGGACCGTGGCTTCGCGAGCCCTGTTCTACGCGAGCCCGGTCATCTATCCGATCGAGTTCGTGCCCGAGTCGTGGCGCGCGCTGGTGGCCGCAAATCCGCTGACCCCCATCCTCGAGCAGGCGCGGATCTGGGTCATCGATCCCTCCGCTCCGGACCTGGTCGAGACGGCGGGCAGTGCAGCGGCGCTGCTGATCCCCGCGACGATCTTCGTTGGGGCCTGCGTAGTCGGCTTCTGGCTGTTCGAGCGCGAAGCCCCGCGGGTGGCGGAGGAGCTCTAAGCGGCCTCACCGGAATCTCGCCAGCGCCCGGCGCGCTCCCGAGCGAGTCATCGATACGGCCAGCTTGGCGCCGATCCCGGCGTAGACCGCCCCGTTCACGAGCATTGGGCGCTGCGGCGCGTAATGGGCGCGGTAGAAGCGCAGCATGCCGGCGTGGAAGGCACGGTTCAACCGCGGCGAGCGCTCCGGGCCGCTGGTGCCGGCCTTCTCGTGCATCACCGTGACCTCGGGCTCGAACCAGATCTCCCAGCCCGCCTGCTTGAAGCGGTAGCAGAGGTCGAGGTCCTCCATGTACATCCAGTAGCCCTCGTCGAAGAGCCCGACCTCATCCAGCGCCGCGCGGCGGATCAGCATGAAGGCGCCGTTGACCGCGTCGACCGGGCCGCGCCCGACGTCGGGCGCCCGGTAGGCGGCGAGGGGGCCGGATTCGACCCGGCGCCCGATGCCGCTGAAGTGGCCCAGCGCGCTGAGCGGCGTGGGGAACGACCTGCGCGACGCGTGGTCGAAGCTCCCGTCGGCCAGTTCGAGCCGAGGTCCGCAGATCCCGACCTCCGGCTTCGCGTCCAGCAGCCCGAGGAGCGCGTCCAGGGTTCCCTCGGTGAGCCGGGTGTCGGGATTCAGCACCAGGACGTAATCCGCCTGGGGCCGCCGCAGCGCGATGTTGTTCGCGGCGCTGAAACCCAGGTTCTCAGGGTTCACGGTCAGCTCGACCTCGGGAAACTCGGCGGCGACCATCTCCGCGGTGCCGTCGCCGGACGCGTTGTCGACGACATGGATCCGCGTCGCCACCCCCGCGGGGTGGTCGCGAAGCGAGGTCAGGCAGCGGCGCAGCAGGTCCTCGCACCGCCACGACACGATGACGACCTCGAGCCCGGCGGATGTCACCGTGCCCTCCTCTCGGCCAGCCGGCCCGCTCGACGAGCGAGGCTGTCGACCAGCCCAAGCGTCGCGCCTGCGTCGACCACGGCGGCCGGGTACTCGCCCCCTGCGGCCGACCGCCACCCCTCGCGACGGCCACGGATGCCGGCGAGGTTGCGGTCGACGAGCGCCTGTCCGGAGCAGATCACCGCCTCGCGAACGGCGGTCCCCGGCGCCCGCCGTGCGTTGACGACGCCCCACTTTCGCAGGAGGTAACCGCGCGCGAATCCCATCAAGTAGTTCTTGCGCGGCGATCCGGGTCCGAGGGTCGTCGCGTGCGCGTGGGTGCCGCGGGCCCCGGGCGTGAGCCGGCAATCCCAGCCGGCGAGGCGCATCCGTAGCGCCAGGTCGACGTCCTCGAAGTAGGCGAAGATCCGCTCGTCGAAGCCGCCCAGGCGCGTGAAGGCCTCGCGGTCGTAGGCGGCCGCGGCGCCCGTCGGCCCGAACGGGTCCGGCGTGCCGTCCGAGAGCACGTCAAGCGGCTGCCCGTGCAGGTAGTCGAAGCCCAGCAGCGTGCGGTCGATCTCGATCCCGGCCGTATCGATCCGGGTCTCGTCGCGCTCGGCCCTGAGGAGCCCGGCCGCGGCGACGACGTTCGTTCCGGGCTCGAGAGCGCCGACGAGGCGCTCGACGAACTCCGGGTCGTAGCGAGCATCGTCGTTGACGAGGACCAGCGCCTCGCCCGTCGCCTCGGCCGCCGCGAGGTTGACGGCGCGCGAAAAGCCGAGATTCTCGCCAGGCTCGATCGCTCGCGCGAACTCGAACTCCTCGCAGGCGGCGCTGACCTCACGATCGGGCGAGGCGTTGTCGACCACGATCGTCTCGTGCGGTGCGGTCTGGGTCGCGAGCGAGCGCAGGGCATCGCGCGTGCGCGTGCCATCCAGGCTGGGGAGGACCACTGTGGCTGTGGGCGTGCTCTGCGTCATGCCGGCTAGGACCAGTCTCCGTCCCGGGGGCGAGTCCCGATGCCGACTCTCCCGCGGACCCTGGCCGTGGCCTGCCAGGCGAGCGCGGCCAGGAACGAACGCTCCCTTCCGAGCGTGGCTGTGCGGCGCAAGCCAGGGCGGAACGCGGTGCGAGCGAGCTCGGCGGCGAGGCTCCCTCGGCCCTCCTCGAATTCCCGCAGTACGGAAAGCCGATCGGGCGCGATCCGCGAACCGCAGCGCCGGCGGATGACCGTGGCGATCAGCACGGCGGGCAGGTACACCCGCGTGTAGAACGAGGGGATGCGCCGCCCTGCCGCGACCGAGGGAACCAGCTTCAGCCAGCGCAGCCACCACCCGCGCGGACGGGTTGCTCCGAAGTTCGCCTCAGCATGGCCCAGCGTTGCTTCGCCATGTTGGACGTAATCGAAAAGTGGCCGGTCGACGTACGCGACCTCACCGACGGCGAGCGCGACCGCCCCGAGCCAGTGGTCGTGAAAGAGGGCGCCGAAGCGGGGCGGGAATGGCAGTGCGTCCTCGAGAAGATCGCGCCGAACCATGGAGGCCGCGCCGGTGATCGTGTTCGCGAGGAGCAGCCTGCGTAGGTCGGTGTAGTTCGTTTCCCGCAGGGTCCAATACGTTGGGGACAGCACCTCTCCGGCTTCGGACACGAGACGCATGTCGCTGTACGCAAGGCCGGTGTCGGGACCGAAGGCCGCCACCAGGGTCGCCAGCTTGTCGGGCTCCCAGGCATCATCCTGGTCGCACAGCGCCACGAATTCGGCCTCGCGCGGGGCGAGGGCCAGAGCGCGCTCGAAGTTCCGGTAGAAGCCGAGCCGGTCTGGAAATCGGCGGAGGACGAAGCGCTCGTCCTCGTCCAGCAGGCGCTCCATCGCCGCCGCGTCGATTCGGTCCGATCCATCGTCGACGACGAGGCAAATCCAGTTGGCGTGGGTCTGCGCGCGGATGGTCTCGACCTGGCGGCGGAGCAGATCCAGGCGCGGATTCCACGTTGCCATGCAGATGGCGATCATGGCCTCGTCAGGGGAGTCCGTCCCTTCCGGCGCCTGGATCGGCGAGTAGGGGAGGCTTGGCAGGAGCTCGATCTCACCGACGGCGACCGCCGCACTTGCGCCACCGCTGAGGCGCGCGCGCAGTTCGATTGGTGCGGTCGTGGCCTCGTCGATCTCGGGAATCTCGACGCGTCCCCACCAGTGGTCGCGGGCTGGAAGGGACCGTGGCGATGCGGTGTGGGCGATCACGGGTGAGTGCCAGGGACCCACCCCGACTTCAAGCGAGGAGATCCGCCGGGTGGCATGCCGGCAATGCCCGGCGAGGACCAGCGCCGTGCCGCGGCCGACGGCGATCGACGAGGGAACCTGGGTGACGAGTGTGGCGCGAAGAATCTGCTTACCTCCTCTCGGTTGGACCTGCCTAAGCGCGCCTCAGCCGACGAGTTCGCCCGAGCCTACGATGACCACGTCTGGGACGTCTACGGGTACTTCGGCTACCGAGTGCGCACGACGCAGGAGGCCGAGGACCTGACGCACGAGGTCTTCGAGCGGGCATTGCGTGCCTGGTCGCGCTTCGACCCAGGACGGGCGAGCATCCGGACGTGGCTGCTCGCGATCGCCCGCAACACGCTGATCGATCACTACCGGACCGACCACTCGGATCGCGAGCGGCCGCTCGGCGAGGAGCCCGGCGAGGTGTCGTACGAGCGGCTCGAGAGCACCGAAGCCGACCCCAACCTGGGGCCGAGTCCGGAGATCGAAGCGGCGCTCGCGGTGCTCTCCGATCGCGTTCGCGAGGTGCTGGCGCTCCGCTTCGGCGGCGACCTCAGCGGCGCCGAGATCGCTGACCTCACCGGGCTCTCGCTCGCAAACGTTCAGCAGATCCTCTCGCGTTCGCTGCGGCGCCTGCGCGCGGAGCTCGAGGCCGCCCCGACTTCCGTCAACGAGCGGAGTCCCTAGGCGCCGAACGGGCCGACGCCCGCCAGGCCGACCGCGCCGACCAGCAGCAGCGCTGCGCCTGCGCCGCCGTAGCCCGCGACCCACAGCCGGGGGCGGGCCAGCTGAGGTCCTTGCCGGCCGAGGTCGGCGAGGAGCCGGCGGCGCGACGTGCCGCGATAGCCGGGGGCGGGCACCGAGCGCTCGCGCAGCATGCGATCGGCCAATTCGGCGAGGGCAGGGTCGTCTTCGTAGTCGTAGCGATCCATGGGTTAGCGATTGAACAACGGGGCCCTGGGGTTCAGGTCCCTGGCCTCACGATACGCGGCCACCGATTCCTCGGCGTTGCCGTTCTTGGCCTCCAGTCGCGAGAGGACCAGCCAGTTGCGCCAGTTGGTGGGCTCGTCCTCGGTCGCCTGCCGGGCGGCCGCCACGGCGCCGTCGAGGTCTCCCTGAAGCTCGAGGACCAGCGCCTGCTGGAGGTTGGGAGTCGCGGCCAGCGGCTCGATGTCGCTCGCGGTTCGCGCGTCGCCGAGGGCGCCGGGCAGATTCTGGGCTGCGACGCTCGCCTGGCTGTTGCGAAGCGCCTCGCTGCCGGCCAGCGGGATCAGGATTGCGATCCCGCCTGCGACCGCGAGCGCGGGCAGCACGAACCGCGCGAGCCGAGGCGCGGTTCCGTCTTCCGCGCCCGGCGCGGTGTCCGGCGAAGGGCGGGCAACGATCGCCGCGGCGAGGAGCAGGAACGCCACCGGCAGCACGGTGAGCTCCCAGGCCCAGTCGATCGCGGCCGCGGCAGCGAATACGGCACACGCTCCAAGGGCTCCCGCGAGCAGCACGCGGTCGTCGGCCCGGGAGGCCCGCAAGCGCCGGATGCCGACCACGAACGGCGCCCCGACGACGCCGAGGATCAGGAGGAGCCCGACGATTCCGAGCTCGCCGAAGCTCTCGAGATAAAGGGAATGGGCGTCTCGCACAAAGCCCGGCAGGCTTCCGTTGCGCGCCTCCCAGAACTCGAACGTCCCGGGGCCGATGCCGAGCAGCGGCTCGCTGGCACCGGCGTCGAGCGCCGACTCCCAGTACTGGTAGCGGCCGCTGCCTGAGGCGGCGTCGAAGCGGTTTGCTCCCTCGCTGGTGAAGGTCGGCTCCTTGAATTCCTCCCAGCGGTCCGACAGCTCGCCGGGCACGCCGGCAGCCAGCGCTGCGATCAGCACGACGATCGCCAGCGCCCCGCCACCTATCGCCAACCGTGAACGCGAGGCGCGGATCCGAATCGTCGGACCGATCCCATGGCGGCCCGCGATCTCGAGGGCGGCGGCGACCAGGCCGACGCCCGCGCAGACCACGACCGCCATGGCGAGCATCTCGTTGCCTTGATCGGCCGCCTGCTGCGTCAAGAGCCCGTCGACGAGCGCGTCGCGCTGGCTCGCGGCCCCGATCAGGATCGCGCTTCCCACACCCGCCACGAGAACCTGGCCCAACAGGGCGACGCGACGCGGGTGCAGGGCGAGCAAGACCGCCACCCCGATGGCCGCAGCGCCAGCCCCGCCTCGGGAGAGGGTGAAGAAGATGGTCAGCGCCAGCGCCGGTACGAGGGCGGTCGCAAGGGCCCTGAGCGCGACTCCTCGGGCGGCTGTCGCGATGGTCAGCAGGAGCGGGACTCCAATCGCCGCGAATGCCGCCAGCCCGTTCCAATAGTCAATCGGGTAGTGGAGCCGCGACTGTGCACCAGGTATCAACTCCGGTAGTTCGAGGTCCGGGAACCAGGCCGGATGCAGCCGCGAGAGCAGGGCGATCCCGGAGACGAGCACGATGGCGGCCCCCACCGCCCCAATCGCGCGCCGCAGGCCGGCAGGCCCCTGGACCGAGAGCGCCAGGGCGAAGACCCCGAGGAGCGCCGCCACCCTGCCGAGCTCGGCGAGGCTGCGTTCGGCCGACTCCGACCAGCCGATCGCAAGGCCCGTCCACGCCGCGAACGCGGCGAGCAGGCCGAGGGCGATCCACGCGCCGCGGCCGAGGCGCGCGGACGGCAGGACGCCGACCGCCGCGCCGAGGAGCAGGATCCACCACGCGGCGATCCCGACCTCGCTGCGCACGATCTCGTCGAAGCCGCCGCCGCGGAAGCCGAGGTAGGCGACGAGCATGAACGGCAGGGCCGCCTGGCCCAGCCACAGGCCGAACCGGCCTGCCGCGTCGCCCGCGTGAACGGCCGCCCGCGGCTTCCGCCGGGCCGCGAGCTGCCCTCCGTTGCCAGCGTTCGTGTTCAAGACGTAGCTAGATACGAAGCGAGCCCCGGCGAACTGACGAGGTCTGTCAGTTTCCCGGCGCCCGGATCGTATGACGACCCATGCGCCGAGCCCTGACGATTCCCCTGACCCTGGTCGCGTTCTTCGCCCTGACCAGCCTCGCCGTCGCCGGCGGGGACGACTCAGGGGCGGGGGAGGAGTACATCCTCGACATCCCGGGGGCGGACGGCAACGAGCCGAGTAGCCCCGCGGACACGGGCTCTGCGCTTCCTGCCGGAACCGAGGACGACCTGCTTGAACAGGGCTCGGACGGCGCCGACGCGGCAAAGGCCGCTCGCGAGACGGACCCGGGAAACGGCGGTAAATCGAGCGACGGCGATGAGGCGATCGCCGGCGCCGGCGACGGCTCCGGGGGCGACGACGGATCCGGGATCGCCGAAGTGGTCGGCGAGCTCGCGTCCGGTTCCGATTCCGGCATGGGCGCGTTTCTCCCGATCGTGCTCGTGCTCGCGTTTGGCGGCGCGCTTGCCGTGGTTGTCTGGCGCCGCCGCGCCTCCGGCTCGTAGTGGTGCGCCCACGAATCGCATTGCTGGTCGCCGGGCTCGCCCTGGCGTTCGCGGCGCCTGAGGCTATGGGCGGGTCCTTCCACGGCGTCGTCTCCCAGGGCAAGCTCGGGGCCCAGGACTACGAGCGGATGGGTGACGGAAACGCCGGCACGCTGCGGGTGCGTGTGCCCTGGGCGCGGCTCGAGCCGCAACGCGGCCAGCTCGAGTGGACCTGGCTCGACCGGGTCGTCTCGAGGGCCGGCGAGCACGGCGTTCGCGTGTTGCCGTCACTCCACGGCCCCGGTCCCTCCGGGATCGCCACGCCGCCGACCAGGCCGCGGGCGCGCCGTGCGTTCGCCCGTTTCGCGGGCGCCGTCGCCGAGCGCTACGGCCCGGGCGGGACAATCCCCGAGGGCGGCCGTCCGATCGCCGGCCTTCAGATCTGGAACGAGCAGAACGGCCGCACCTATTGGGGTGCGAAGCCGAATCCGCGCAAGTACGGAAAGCTGCTCAAGGCGGCGGCGAGCCGGATGCGCAAGGCGGACCGCCGGGTCGAGGTGATCCTCGGCGGCATGTTCGGGACGCCGAGCGGCCGCGGCGCGATCACGAGCTGGGGATATCTGAAGCGGCTCTACGCCGTGCGCGGCGTCAAGCGGGCGTTCGACACGGTTGCCGTCCACCCGTATTCCCCCAACCTGTTCGGCGTCAAGTACCAGGTGCGGGCGATGCGGAAGGTGATGCGCCGGCATGGCGACGGGAGCGCCCGGCTCCGCATCACCGAGTTCGGCTGGGGCTCGAAGAAGGGCGGCGGCAATCCGTTGAACAAGGGAAGCCGTGGCCAGGCTCGGATGCTGCGGAAGGCGTTCCGGCTGTTCGAACGCCGGCGCGGAGGCTGGCGGCTCAGCGGCGCCAACTGGTTCGCATGGAAGAACAGCCCGGGCGGCGGCTGCGCGTTCTGCCCCACGGCCGGACTGTTCACTGCCAATCGCAACCCGAAGCCGTCCTGGAATGCGTTCAAGCAGGTTGCGCGCTAGTGGGTCTGGGGCCACGGCCCGTTGGCTAGGTTCAATGGGATGACCGCGTTTGAGGGGATGAGGCTCGTGAAGGCGCTGCTGCTCGCTCTTGCGGCGACGCTGGCCACGCTTGCCGCCGCCCAGCCCGCGCAGGCGGGCAGCTTCCACGGGGTCGTCGCGCAGGGTGCGCTCGGACCCGCGGACTTCGAGCGCATGGGCCAGGCGCACGCCGGCCTCCTGCGGGTGCCCGTCGCGTGGAACCGAGTCCAGCCGGTAAAGGGAGGACCGCTCGATACCGCCTGGCTCGACGCGATCGTCGAGGGCGCCGCCGCGGAGGGCGTGCGCGTGATGCTGAGTCTCTCCGGCCCGGGCCCGACCGCAGGCTTCAGCCCGCCGACCAGCGCCGCGGCCCGGAACGCCTATGCGAACGTCGCCCGCCAGCTTGCGGAGCGCTACGGGCGGGGCGGTAGCTTCGGCCAGGCGCTTCCGATCACCACGTACCAGATCTACAACGAGCAGAACGGCTTCTACTGGGGCGCACGGCCGAACCCGGGGCAATACGGCAGGCTCGTGAAGGCGGCCGCGAACAGACTCAAGCAGGCGGACCGTCGCGCCGAGATCGTCCTCGGCGGCATGTTCGGCACCCCCAGCGGCCGCGACGCGATCACGAGCTGGGCATTTCTCGATCGGCTCTACGAGACGCGCGGGATCAAGGGGGCGTTCAACACCGTCGCGATTCATCCCTACGCCCCCGGCAAGCGCGGGATCACCTACCAGATCGAGAAGGTGCGCAAGGTGCTCAAGCGCAACCACGACAAGCGGACGCAGCTCCGGATCACGGAGATCGGTTACGGCTCGGCCGGCGGGGGCCACCCGCTCAACAAGGGCCTTCAGGGGCAGGCGCGGGCGCTCAGGAGCACGGTCCGGCTCCTCGAGCAGAAGAAGGGCAAGTACAAGATCAGGGGCTTCAACTGGTTCTCCTGGCAGGACAATCCGGGCGGTGGGTGCCCGTTCTGCCGGACTTCCGGCCTGCTCCGGGCCGATGAGACTCTCAAGCCCTCGTTCACCGCGTTTTCCCAGGTCGCGGGTTAGCGCAGCGGCGCTCGCCGCCCTGGCCGTCCTGGCGGCGCTGCCGCCCGGTGCGGACGCCCGCGCTGAGCACGAAGTCGAGCTCGGTCTCAACGAGAACTGGCTCCAGCACCCGGAGGCGCTTGATCTGGCCCGGGAGCTCGGCGCCACGCTGATCAGGTTCCCGGGCGGCTGGAATGAGGTCGAGCGGACGGGGTGGTTGCGTTTCGACCGGCTCTACGAGGCTGCGGACGACCGAGGCCTCCGACTGATCTGGAAGGAGGTGAGCGCCCCCTGCTTCGCTCGCGACGGCCCGTGCGAGGCCGGCGTCACGACACCACCTGCCCTGGGGCACCTCGACGACTTCAAGGCTCACCTACGGTCGGCCGTGCGCCGCTACCCGGAGCTGGCGGCGGTTGAGATCGGAAACGAACCCAACCTCCCCGTGTTCTACGGGCGCGACCCGCGCCCCGCCCACTACGTCCGCTGGCTCGAGGCCGGATACCAGGCGGTGAAGTCGGTTCGGCCGGACCTGCCCGTGTTGTTCGCGGGGGTTGCCGGCACCGACGATTCTCGCGGTGGGAAGGTCCCGTACGACGCGTTCCTCCGCCGAACGCACGCGCTCGGCGCCGCTCGGTTCTACGACGCGATGAGCTTCCACCCCTACCTCGAGGCGCAGGACCGCCCCGGTTACCTCGCCGAGATCGACCGCAAGGTCGCGGTCGTGAAACGGGAGATGGCTCGCGGTGGGGCGCGAGGACGACCGATCTGGATCACCGAGATCGGGCTCTGGACGCGGGCCGGCGGCCCGCGGGGGCTGACCGAGGAGGCGCAGGCCAAACGGACGCTTGCGATCTACGACGACCTGCGCCGCACGCCCGGGATCGAGGCGGTGGTCGTTCACCGGCTGTTCGACGACCCGGCGGGGAGGGGACCCGAGGCGGGATGGGGGCTGATCGGTGCCGATCCCCGCGCCCCGAAACCAGCGTATTGCCGGCTTGGACGAGCTCGCCTCGGCGCCCTCCCGGAACTCTGCCTCGCCGGCGCCGACACGCCAACGCCCGCCCCGGGGCAGTCGGGGCCGGGGCGCGACGAGGGTTGGCCGTGGCTCCTGCTGACCCTCGTTGCCGCCTTGCTCGTCGGGACCGTTGCTGCGCTTTGGGTCAAGCGCCGCCGGTAGAATCCACGGCCTGCCGATGAAGATCCCCAGGGTGATCCATCGCATCTGGCTGGGCGGTGAGTCGATGCCCTCGCAGTACGCCCGGTTCGGGGAGTCGTGGGCCGACCATCACCCCGGGTGGGAGCTGCGCCTGTGGACCGACTCGAACCTGCCCAGCCTCAGCGACTCGCGCAGCCTCGAGCGGTGTCGCAACTTCGGCGAGGCGTCGGACGTCCTGCGCTACGAGATCCTCCACCGCTACGGCGGCGTCTACGTGGACACGGACGTCGAGTGCCTGCGGTCGTTGGAGCCGCTGGTCGATAACGCGAGTGCATTCGCCGCCTACGCGCGGCCCGGCTTGATCGGCAGCGCCGTGGTCGGCGCGGTACCGGGGCACCCGGCGATCGCCCGGACGCTCGAGGTCGTGCAGGAGCGGGCCGGATCGGGATCGCAGGTGGAAGCGACGGGGCCAGTAGCCCTGACGGGGGTCCTGAGGGACGCGCCCGATGTCGAGCTGTTCGGGCGCGAGACCTTCTATCCGCTCGACTATTGGGAGATTCCCTTTGCCGACTCCGGCGGCGACGTCGTTGCCAACGCCTACGCGATCCACCACTGGCACGCGACGTGGCAGTCGCGGGAGACGTTGATGTTGCGCACCCGCGAGCTCATGCGGCGGACCCGAAAGCTGAAATCGCAAAATGAGCGTGTGCGGGCACGGCTCGAGAAGCGGCTCGCGCGCCGCACGAAGGACCTCGAGGTGGCGCTCAAGCGCGAGGCGAGGCTCAGGCAGCGCCTCGAGCGGATCGAGAGCAGTCGGTGGTGGCGGCTCGGCAGCGGCTTGAATCGGATTGTGCCGCTGGGCCGCCGTCGCCGCGGGGCCGACTCCGACTAGCGCTACCTGCCCCGATCGGCGGCGTCCCGCGCCTGGCCGGACCCTGGCCGGATGTTCGAGCAGCAAGGCCGTAACGCACGGTCGGCCCGAATCGGATAGAACGAGTACCTGAAAACAGGTATACGGGGGGAAGGGGGTGGACCGCGCCCAAGACGCAGACCCAACTCACCCTGGACGAGGTGGTCCACTACCTGGAGGAAACCGCCACGCCCGTACGGCACCGGCCGAGGCCCCGTCGCGGGCTTGGTCTGCGTCATCGGGATCGAGCCGCGGAGGGCCTTCGCGCCGGTGCGCGCGGCTACTGGATGCGTCGCGTGCTCGCGCTCTCGGATGCCGTGGGAATCCTGCTCGCGTTCGGGCTGCTCAGCCTGCTCGAGGCGCCGCTGGGACAGGAAGGCCTGCTCGACGTCCCACTCGTTGACGGCAATCCCGTGACGTTCATGGGCGGCGCGATCCTGCTCTGGGGGATCCTCGCGACCACCGCCGGCAGCTACCACTTGGACGAGCGCAGGATCGAGCACTCGGTCGCCAACCAGATCGGCCAATTGATCGAGGTCTCAGCTGGGTGGGCCTGGATCCTGGTCCTCGCCGACGCGCTGCTCACGCTCGGCACGATTTCCATCGCCCCCATCGCGGCCCTGTGGATCACGATGATTCCGCTCATCCTCGCCTCCCGCACGGTCGCCCGGCACCTCGCATCCTCCAGGGGCTGGTACCGCCAGCCCGTCTTCCTGATCGGGTCCGGGACCGACACCGACCGTGTCGGCGCGATCATCCACCGCCACCCCGAGTACGGCCTCGAGGTGGCGCGGACGATCCAACTCAGTGAAGCAAGCGGACCCACCCGGGCCCGGCAGCTGATCGAAACCGCACGTGACGCCGACGTCGCTCGCGTCATCTTCGCCAGTTCATACGAAGGCCTTGACGAGCGCACCGGGGCGCTCCGCTTCCTCGCCGAGGAGGGCATCAAGGTCGACCTCGTCCCGGGCGACTCCGACGTCTTCCGCTCAGACGCCGAGCTCCACTTCATCGAGGGGCTGCCGATCCTCACCCTGCCGACTACCGGTCGCCCGCGGTCGGCGCAGGCCGTCAAGCGCGCGATGGACGTCACGCTCGCCGGCGCCGGCCTCGTCGTGCTGGCGCCGGTGTTCGGCTACTACGCGCTCCGGATCAAGCTCGACTCCCGGGGGCCCGTCTTCTTCCGTCAGGCACGTGCGGGGCGAAAGGGCAAAACGTTCCAGCTCTTCAAGTTCCGGACGATGGTCTACGACGCCGACACGATCAAGGACACCGTGGCCGGACTCAACGTGCGCACGGACGGGATGTTCAAGGTGACGGACGACCCGAGGATCACCCGGTTCGGAGCCAAGCTGCGCCGCACCTCGCTCGATGAGCTCCCACAGCTCATCAACGTCCTGCGTGGCGAGATGAGCCTCGTCGGCCCACGGCCCCTGATCGCTGAGGAGGCGATTCTGGTCGATGAGCGCTACGTCGCCCGCTTCGACGTGAAACCCGGGATGACGGGCCCCTGGCAGGTACTCGGCCGCAGCGACATCCCGTTCCAGAAGATGGTGAAGCTCGACTACGCGTACGTCGTCAACTGGTCGATCGGCGAGGACCTGAAGTTCCTGGTGCGGACTCTGAGCGCGATGACCCAGCGCCGCGGGGCGTACTGAGATGGGCGTTCCGAGCGCCATCGTCACCGGCTCTGGGGGACTGATCGGCTCAGAGACCGTTGAGCACTTCGCCCAGGCCGGGTACGACGTGATCGGGCTCGAGAACGACATGAGGGCGACGTTCTTCGGCGCCGATGCGTCGACTCGGCCGGTCACCCGCCGGCTTCAGCAGGCCTACGACGCGTTTCGGTCGATCGACATCGATATACGCGACGGAGACGCGGTCGATCGCGTCTTCCGTGAGGCCGTCCCACGGATCGAGTTGGTCGTTCACACCGCCGCCCAGCCTTCGCATGACTGGGCTGCAAGCGACCCCGTGACCGACTTCGAGGTGAATGCGCGAGGCACCCTGAACTTGCTCGAAGCGACGCGGGCCCACTGCCCGGCAGCGACGTTCATTCACATGTCCACGAACAAGGTCTACGGCGATACCCCGAACCGCCTCCCGCTCGAGGAATCCGAGGTCCGGTACGAACTGCCGCGCGACCATCGGTACTACGGCGGCGTCGACACGACGATGACGATTGATCGTTCGATGCATTCGTTGTTCGGGGTGTCGAAGGCCGCAAGCGACCTACTGGTTCAGGAATACGGGCGGTATTTCGGGATCCCGACGGTCTGCTTCCGCGGCGGCTGCCTGACAGGGCCGTCGCACGCAGGCGCCAAGCTCCACGGCTTCCTCTCGTATCTGGTCAGGTGCGCGGTTACCGAAACGCCCTACACGGTGTTCGGCTATCGCGGCAAGCAGGTTCGCGACAACATCCACAGCGCGGACGTGACGCGGGCATTTGCGACGTTTCAAGCGTCGCCCCGTCCCGCCGCTGTCTACAACCTCGGCGGTGGACGTCAAAGCAACTGCTCGATGCTCGAAGCGATACAGATCACGCAGGAAGTAACCGGTCAGGAACTTCGCTGGTCGTTGAGCGAAGAAGCAAGGATGGGAGATCACAAGTGGTGGATCAGCGATGTCGAAGAGTTTCGCCGCGACTATCCAGGCTGGAGCCTGACCTACTCGGTCGCCGAGATCATCGAGGAGATCGCGGAGCAGAATGCGGATCGCTGGACCGCTTCGCGGAGCGCCCCGGCGTGACGTGACGTGAGGCCGAATCGGTCTCAAGATGCCGCACCATGAGGATCCAGCTCTGGAGCTACAACTATGACCCTGAGCCGTCCGGCATTGCACCGCTGAGTACCACGATGGCTCGCGCGCTAGCCGCGCGTGGTCACGACGTTGAGGTCATCGCAGCGCACCCCCACTACCCGGAGCCGCGGTGGGGTTCTCGGCTGATGCCGTACCGCGAGAATCGCGACGGGATCGCGGTGCTTCGGCTGCCGATCTGGATCGGGCGGGGGACCAAGGTCGAGCGGATCAGGCAGGAGCTGAGCCACGTCGTCGCGCTCGCGCTCGCGGCGCCATTTCTGCGCCGTCCGGACGTGATCCTCGCCGTCTCGCCCTCGTTCCCCGCGCTAGGTGTCGCGATGGCGGCAGCGCGGCTTCGCCGGGTGCCCTGGGTGCTTTGGCTTCAGGACATCCTCCCCGACGGAGCTACCGCAAGCGGGATCCTCAAGGAGGGACGGCTGGTCGATGCCGCGCGGCGGTTCGAGCGCGCAGCGTACGCATCCGCCTCGGCGATCGTCGTCATCTCCGACAGTTTCGCCGAGAACCTCGCGGCAAGGGGGTTTCCGGCGACAAACTCGTGCGCCTTTACAACCCCGCGACCGAGGCGTGTCGACAGCAGCCGCAGGCCGCGCGGGGCGGTGACGGTGAGACGGTGCTGACGATGGGCAACGTCGGCCGTACCCAGAACCTGGTCGCGGTCACCCGCGCGTTTCAGGAGTCGGATGCGTTCGAGCGCAGTCGGCGCGCGCTTCGTGATCGCGGGCGATGGCGTCGAGGGCGACGCGGTCCGCGCCGCGATCGAGACGGACCGGGTGCGGGTCACGGGAGTGCTCGAGACGCCGGCGCTCGAGCACGAGCTGGAACGGGCGGAGATCGCCGTCGTGAGCCAGCTCTACGAGGGCGTCGACTTCAATGTGCCCTCGAAGCTGATGAACTTCATGGCCCGCGGTCTACCAGTCGTTGCCGCCGTTCGCGACGATTCAGAGGTCGCAAGAATCATCCGTGCGTCTGGGGGCGGGTGGGTAGCCACCGGTGCCGACATGCGGGAGTTCGTCAGCCTTCTGGCCGGTGCACTCGACCGGCCCGACGAGCGCGCCGAGCGCGGCGCGGCGGCTCTTCGTTTTGCCCGGGCCAACTTCACGGCGGAAGTCCTTTCGGAGGGCATGGAGCGCACGCTTGCGGGGGTCGCGCAGGCCGGGTCTGAGGTATCGGAGCAGGCGCGTTAGGCCTCGGGCTCGCCGACGGGATGCTCGACCGCCTCCGGCCCCCGGCCGTTCCCGTAGTACCCGTAATACCCGTACTTGGCGCGCGCGGGCGCCCGGTTCGCCACGACGCCCAACGCAGGCGCCTCGAGCTTGTGAAGCTCGTCTTTCAGCGCGACTCGCGTCATCGCGCGTCGTCTTGTTGAGCAGACCGACGACGATCACGCCGTCCACCATCCGCAGCAGCGGGATCGCGTCGGCGAGCAGGGAGATCGGCGGCGTGTCGATGATCACCAGTTGGTATTCGCCCTCGAGATGCTTCAGGAGAGTCGCCATGCCTTCGCTCTCGATCAGCTCACCCGGGTTCGGGGGGTAGGAGCCGGCCACGACGACGTCAAGGGTGCGCCCCTCGGGGCCGCCGTTCACCCTCGTCTCAACCAGGGCTTCCTGGCGTGTGCCGTCGAACGTGGCCTGGTTGCTCAGCACCTCGGACAACCCCGGGATCGGCGCGAGCCCCTCGCGTTCCGCGACGGTCGGCCGGTGGAAATCAGCCTCGACGAAAATCGTTCGAACGCCGGCGGCCGCAGCGCTCGACGCTAGGTTCCACGCGACCGTGGTCTTGCCGTCCCCCGGGGCCGCAGAGGTGATCAGGACCGCACGGATGTCCCGGCCAACGTTGAAGTAGCGGAGGCGCGTGCGCAGCATGCGGAATGCCTCAGCGTCCGAGTTGAGAAGCTGCTCCATGTCCCGGTTGGAGCGCGCGAGGGCCTTGCGCTCCGGGATCGTGGTCAGCACGGGCAGCCCGAACGCCTCTTCGAAGTCCTTGGGCGCACGGAGACGGCGATCGATCCGTTCGAAGAGCAGCGCCAAGCCGACCCCAAGTAGCAGGCCGAGGAGACCTCCCAGCACCGAGTTGCGAAGGGGCTTCGGCGACGAAGGATCCTCAGGGACACCGCTTCCTGCACCACCTCGGCGTTGCCGGTCTGGAGCGCCTCCAGCGTCTTGAGGTTGCTGATCTCGCGGGCCAGCGACTCACCGGCCTTGGCCTCCTGATCCTCGGGAAAGACCCTCGAAGTCAGCCTCGACCAGCCGAGTGCTTCGCGGACCTGCTGGCGGTCGGCGTCCCGCCGAAAGTCCACGTAGTTCTGCGCGAAGGTTGGCCATCACGCGGCGAACTCGGGGTCCGTGTCGGTGGCCTGTGTTCGACGACGTTCGACGGACCCGCTTTCACCGAGACGCTCTCGGTGACTTCGTCCCCGTCGAGATCGGTGTCCAAGTCCTCGGCGGTGAGGTCGGCGATGACATCGAGCGAGGCGAGCTGGACGTTCGTGGCTGCGTCACGATCGGGCGATCAGCGCCTGGGCCTCACCGCCGAAGAGGCGCTGGTCGAAACCGGAGTCGCGGAACAGCAGCGATGCCTCGGCGGTGTATTCCTCCGACTGCAGCAGCGACACGACGAGCGCGAGACCCGGCCGCGAGGAACGCACAAACGAGGACCAGAGGCAGTCGGCGCAGAACGACCGACAGCGTCTGCCTGGTCTCGGGCTTCCTTCGTCTTGCATGCGATGAACGTCCCCTGCGCCACGCCGCGCTCGCGGATATAGAAGATCCGCGCCAGGCGGGACGTAGATCCATCGCAGCGACGGCTAACAGATGAGCACTACCGATCTCAGGGGAGGACCGGCGCCCCTGGTGATGGATCCGCGCTCCCCATCCGCGCCGTCCAATCGACGGATGGTCATGTGGGCGATACCCGGCCTCCTGCTTGTTGCGGGCCTCGCCTTCCTCATCAGCTTCACGATCACTGCTCGGGAGGCCGATATCCAGTGTGCTGCGGCCTTCGGGCTCACGGCAGTTCCTTTCGTACTTGCGGCTATCGACTCGCGCGACCGGCTTCTCCATCCCCTCTCGCTGTTCGGGTTCGCGATGGTCTTCGGCGTCGCGGGCCAGACCGTCTATCTCACACGGATCGACACGACGAATCCCGACTTCGGGTTCCTGCTCTCCGGGCTCGGCACGGATTCGCTGACGCCAGCGCTCCTCACGGTTGCCGCCGCCCTCGCTGCGCTCGCGGTCGGCTACTTCGTTTCCCCGCGGACGGAACGTCCCACACCGGGCCGCGTGCTTCGGTGGGCAGTAGGCCGAGGTGTCGCCACTCCCCAACCCGGCCGGGTTCTCTGGGTGGTTATCGCGCTGTGCGTGGTGGCGATGGCGGCGTTCGCTCTCTATGCGGCACGAGTGGGTCTTGATTCACTCGACGCGTTGCTGGCGTCGCAAAAGCGGTACGGCACCGTCGGCGGCGAGTTCACCGCCCTTGGCCAATACCGCTTCGGGATGTCGCTCGCCGGCCTTGCGTTCGTGCTCGTGACCTACACCGTGGTTCGGAGCGGCGCGACTTGGCGCTCGAAGCTGGGGTGGCCGGTCTGGTTGCGCTAGCGCTGACCGCCTACTTCGCGTACGTGACCAGCAGTCGCGCGACGTTCTTCGTCGTCGCGGCGACGGCCGTCCTGGTCGTGGTCGCATTTCGCCAGCGCGAACCTGCGCCGGGCCGGATCATGACGGTCTTGGTGGCCGCCCTCGCGTTCTCGATCTTGCTTGCCGGACTGCGTGCGGTGAACCAGGGTCAGGTCGCAAGTCTCGGCGAGACCACCGGGCCGTCGACGCTGGCGAGCGACCTGGTGGGAGCGCGCGAGTAGATGGATGGACATCGGGCCCCTCGCCGCCATAGTCGAGCGTGTTTGGAGGCGTACCCATACGAGTACGGCAGATCGCTCGCGTCGATCCTGTGGGCCCCGATCCCGCAATCGGTGTGGCCTGAAAAGCCCCCGGTGCGGATCGGACCCGCGATCAGCCCGGCGGTGTTCCGCTTCGATGCTGACCGCCGGACGGGTGACCCCCCGGGGATCGTTGGGGAATTCTGGATCAACGCCGGCCTTGCGGGGGTGATCATCGGCATGTTGGTGCTCGGGGCCGCCGTGCGCGTGGTCGACCGTTGGTACCGCTTGGTTCCTGAGACAAGCGGGCTCTCGGCGCTCCTCTATGGGGTGTTTGCGGTGGCTCTGGTGCTCCGGCTCCCGAGAGGGGATTTCACGGGAGTCGTGATCGAAGCCCTCGGCCAGCTTGTCATCCTGGTGTGCTTGCTCTGGATCTTGCGGAGCCGGGCCCCGGGACACCTCGACGGGAGTTCGGAGAGCCTGCTCAAGCGCTCCGCGAGTCTGCGGCTCGCGCGTAAACGGCGAGCACGGCGCGAAGGTATTCGTCGGGGGAATGCCGGTGCTTGACGGCCGCGATCGCGTTGTTCGAGTTGGCTGACCACCCGATTCGATCGTCGCTGATCGCGGCGCAGGCGCTCGCGAGCGCGCTCGACTCCGGTGGAATCACCGCCCCAGCACGTGCATCTCGCACATATTCGGCAAGCCCGCCGACGTCATAGGCGACAACGGGCGTTCCCGCCGCCATCGACTCCAGGCAGGTCAGAGGTCCGGGCTCCTCCCAGCGCGACGGCATCACGCAGATCGTGCTGCGCCTGAGCTCCCGGTCCAGATCCGCCTGGCTGAGCGCGCCCAAGTACTCGAGGTTGGGCAGCGCCCGGCCGCGGCGCGCACGTCATCCACCAGTGGACCCCGCCCCGCCACGCGGATCGTCACCTCAGGCAGCTTCGGGGCGAGCTCCAGCACATCTACGATTCCCTTCTCGGGCGTCAACCTGCCTGCGTAGAGCACCCCGGATCGCTCCTCGTAGGGTGCCGGGTCCGCCGGGCTCGCGAGCGTAAAGTTTGGGATCGAGGTCGCCGGGATCCCGGCCCCTGCGTACGTCCTGGCAACGGCGCGCGAGACCGCGATCCAGGTGTCCACGGCGGGGACGTGGACGCGACGCTTGACCTCGTGGAGCGTCGTGTTGAGAGCTCGGTACCTCGGTCGGCTCTCGGAACGGTCCACGCGGCTGCCGGTGTCGTCCTCCGGGCTCGCCGCGATGAACTCATAGTCGTGGAGCGTCTGAACCGATCGCGGTCCCGCGGCGCGCGGCAGCGACCACCGGTGCAACAGACAGTTGCGGATAGAGCTTGTGAAGGTGGATGAGATCTGGGGCGAACCTGGCGATCAGCACCTGCATCGCGCCGTATGCCGTCCGGTTCCACAGCGCCCGGCCGGCGACGCGCACGCTCTCGAGAGCGGGCAAGCTGTCGCGGGCGGCGTGGGTGACGGTCGGCGGGATGAACGCCCCAGCCTCGTGTGATTCGCGGTTGCCGGTCGAGAGGAACATGACCTCGTGGCCGCCGCTGCGCAGGATGGCGGCGAGGTCCAAACAGTGACGGTCCGCGCCTCCCGTTACGTACGAGAACTTGTTGACGAGGAGGATGCGCATCTCACGGGAGACGCCGGGCATAACACGCCGCGATTTGGGCCTTCGCGGCGGCGGCTCGCTCGCGGGTCAGGTCGCGCCGCCGCCCGTCCCGGGCCAACTCGGTCGCGGTTGTGGCGACGAGGTCGGGTGAGAACGACTCGACATCGAAACAGAGTGGGTCGAGGCCGAGGAGCGAGAAGGTCCCGCGTGTCTTCGGCTGATAGGCGAGGCCGACCGCGGGCGTATCGACCGACATCGCGACGATGCAGCTGTGCAGACGCGTGCCAATCACAACCGAGAGCTCGCCGAAAGCGTCGCGGAGCAGCGTCACGTCCGTCGTAGCGCCTGCCGGGGCCAGCGCCACAGCTGGGGAGGCGGCGGCCGCGACAACCCGCTCGGCAACCTCGAAGTCGTCCTGCTCCATCTCGGGCATACGTGAGTGTCCGAAGAGGCGGACCTCGAGCCCGGCGCCCGCGACCCGATCCGCCACCTGTGCCAGACGCTCGATGTAGCGCGCCAGTGCGTCCCGGCGATCCACCGGGCGTGCCCAGGTCCAGTCCATGGCCACGATGCCCACAGCTCCGGTGCTCTCCGAGCCCGCCCGTTCTCCATCCCAGCCAAAGAAGGCGATATCGGGGCAGAGTTCGAACGAGTGGCCGTGGCCCATCGTCCTGATCGCCGTGGCCATGTCGGGATCGTCGCGAACGACGATCGGATCGACCTGCGAGTACCCCCACTTGATGAGAGCGGCGTCGAACCGCTTCGAGATCGGGGCCGACGGACTGCGGCATCATCAGCGGCTCGACGGAAGCCAGGCTTGCGAGCCGCACGCACAGGCACCCGTGCAACAGCGTGAGGTTCAGCCGGCGGCGAGCGGAGTAGAGGTAGCCACCCCCGCACACGATCGCCCGATCGGACTCGAGCAACGCCGCGAGGCCCCGCAATCCGAACCGGCGAGCTAGCGCACGCGCGGCGCCGGCGTGAAGCCGGGCCACCAGAACGAGTGCAAACGCGGCCAGGGTGCCGAGCGCGAGTACGACGGCTCGCCAAGGGCTCGGCCCGCCGGTTCGCGGTGGAAACGGGATAACCGGTGGCACGACGCCTACATCGTGCTGCCGTAGAAGCCGGCGTCCTCCGCGTAGTGGCGGCTCGCGTTCGTCACCCGAGCCGGCCGCGCGTCCCTCAGGAGGGCGGCTGTGCCGAGCACGATCGCGGCATCGCCTGCATTCCGGGAGGAGAACGAGTTGATGATCAGATAAGCGGGTGGTCTGGAGATGTCATCGACACTTGCCGGCCGCACGGCCAAGGTTGACGACTCCATTCTCAACGTGTGGCCACGACGAGATAGTGCGAGGCGAGGTTGCCATAAGCCTCCGGTAAGCCAAGTTCTCGTACGCAAGAAACACCTTTAGCAGCTTGGGGAGAAGAAGAAGTACGTACCGGCGCGATAGAACGGCGTGATCTCGAGATCCGACCAGTCCCGAAATGCGCCCCGCAGGCCCCGTTGCGTAGCAGCGGTGATACCGGGCGGCGAACACCGGCGACTCCTCGGGCGTGCGGCGCATGATGTTCGTTACCAGCGCGTGCCCACCCGGTCCGGCAGCATGCGGTTCGCCAGCGCATAGACCGAGAACTTCCCGGAGAGGAAGCAAACGAGCGTGCCGCCTCGCGGAGATAACCCTGGATATGGCCACGGCATCGTCCAACCTGCTCACGTGCTCGAGGACTTGCCAGCTCACGGCGAGATCGAATCGGTCGGCCAGTGCCGGTATCGACTCGGTGATGTCGCCGACGATGACTTCGTCGTAGGCGTCTCTCCGGCGGCTTCCAGTTCGACCGGGGAAAGGTCAAGCCCGGTGTAGACGCAGTCGTCCGGCCGCGCTTTCGACGGGAACGGACGGAGTTCGGCCGGACCCGATGTCGAGAATCCGTATGCCTGGCCGAAGCCGGTCGCCGATCGCTCGGTCGAACGGGTCGCGCCAGTACGACCGGTAGCGCAAGGGAAGCGCCGCCGGGTCCATGTGGGGACCGATTCGCGGCCGCTGTAGACCGTGAGTCTTGGCTGTCGGTGGTCGGCGGTGCGAACGCCGATGATCCCATGGGCTGTCGCCTAGAGCGGGCTCGATACTCTGACCCCGTGACACCGAACATCCGCCGAACGCGGCGCGCAACGTCCGGGCACGGCGGCTCGGATACGCGTTCGCTCGAGCGCAGGCTCGGGTGAGACCGGCTGGGCCGCCGCCGCGGGTACTTGATGAACAGCATCCCTAAAGCCGGCACTCACCTGGTCACAGGCTGCTCGCTCACTCCCGGCGATGCGATCAGCCGGGGTTCACATTTACCGGCGCAGGACTAGGTCCCGGCCGGCCGTGATCCCTCATCGCGGAGCTTGACTGGCTCCGGCTGAGACACACCCTCGCCGGTGTCAAGCAAGGGCAGTACGCCACCGGGCACTTGTTCGCTCACCCGGCCTTGACAGAGATGCTCGCTGACCTCGGTTTCCGCGTGCTTTTTATCAGTCGCGATCCGCGCGACATCGTAATTTCCCTTGCTCATTACGCGGCGGGTTAAAGCGACATCCACACCACCGGAAGTTCGCTCGACTCAACGGGGAGACGGAGCGGATCGCAGCCGCGATCTCAGGGTTCGGTCCCGGTGAGTCGTGGCCATCCCTCCCGCCGATAGGGGTCCGGCTTGAGGCTTTCAAGCCGTGGTTGGACGACTCGAACACACTCGCGTTCCGGTTCGAGGATCTGGTCGGCGAAGCGGGAGGCGGCGACATTGAGGCACAACGGCAGTCGTATGGAGGTCGCCAAGCACATCGATCGCGCGTTGAGCTCGGACCAGGCTGAAGTCCTCTGCGGGCGGATCTGGTCCACGGCAAGCGTGACGTTTCGAGCCGGCAGGGCGGGTGCGTGGCGGGAGCGTTTGATGAGTCCCTTCAGGAGCTCTTCGCCCGCAACGTTTCTGACTCGATGCTGGCGGAGTACGGTTACGACGCGTGTGTCTGAGAGCGTGTTCCTCAGAGGTCGAATTCGGCGCGTGGGTCGTCTCCCCGCGCGGTCGCGGCGTCGCGGGGGGAGCGGCGGGCGTGGAGAAGGACAACCCGACCAGGAGGACGAATGCCGCGAACGAAGATCCGGTTAGCGCATAGGCCGCGCCCTCCAATCCTCCGAGCGGGATCAGGATTGCGAACAGGCCGACCGCCGTTGCAACGGCGACGACCTCCGCGATACTGCCGGCGCCCGGGAGGCCGGCCCCACGGGCGCCGTCGCTCAGGACTCGTCGCAGGGAGTAAAAGAGCGCCGCCAAGAGAAGGATCCGGACCACCGGGACCGAGTCGCGAACTCATCACCGAAAAAGAACGGGATCAAGGTGGGGGTAGCGAGCCAGAGCACACGATAAGGGGCGCGACCACGACCCGCTGATCGCCAGGAACCGCCACATGACCCGCAACGCAAACGTTCTGGAAGGGTGTTTCGCCACGTATGGATTTGCGACCAGGCCGATGCTGCGGCCGAAGAAACGTCGGTAGGTTGGTGAACGCCAGGGCGGCGACGTAGAGGCCCAGCGCGCTCGGGGACAGGAAGAGCGCTACCGCGCTCTGGTCGAGGCGGTAGCTCTCCACCGGCGAGGCCGCGCCGAGGAGCGACCGTCGCCCGAAGCTGAGCGCCTCCTGAGCGTGGGCAGCTCGACCGCGCCCGCCCCGTGGGTGGCGATGCGCCCGGCGCGCTGCGGTGATCATCGTGATTGGGGCCGGCCGCGATCGTCCCCAGTCCCCACGCGATCGCAAGGCTGATCAGATCGGCGGCATCGGTTACGAAAAGGCCGGCGGCCGCGATGGCGAACAGGGCCGTGGGGAGCAGGCGCAGGAGGTTGAAGCTCTGAACACCCGCAAGCCCTGCAGGGTTGCGAGGCCCGTTTGCTGGATGAATGCCGCCGGGAGGACGCACAGGACGACGATCGCGCCAGCTCGCACGTACCCGGGTCGGCCGTCCGTCAGGATCAGCAACGCGATCGCGGTCACCACCACCGTTAGGCAAGTTGCCTGACGTATGCCCCGCGTAGTCGCTCGAGGAGGACGGCCGCGCCCGCCGGCCCGGGCGGTGTAGTAGGAGACCGCGAAGGGAAGCCCCAACTGACCGATCGTCCAGGCGAGACGGCAACGAGAGTGAGTAGCGCGAGGTGGCCACGATCCGTCGGTCCGAGCGCGCGGGCCATGATGACACCGGTGACCACCAGCGTGAGCTGGATGCCACGCCGGTGAGCATCGTGCCCGTGAGGACGCGGGTGAGCCGGCTGCGCGCGAGAGCGTGATCCGCCGCGCCGAGCGACGAGCGGGTTGGGGCTCGGTCGACGCCCGGGCGCGTCCGTCATGGCTGCCGCGAACCGAGGGGGGCGGACTGGCCGCTTAGGATGTCGCAGGCGGACGTCATCGTCGGGGACGCTGTAACGAGCCGCCGCCTTCGCAGGGCCGATCGGACGCGCGTCGACTGCGCGAGACGGGGTATTTCAAAGGGTCTGACGCAATTCTCGAGACCAACGGCAACCAAGCGGGCGGGGGTGCGCTACCCAACCTGCTGGTGGTGGGCGCCGCCAAGTGCGGGACAACCAGCCTTCACAGTTACTTAGACGCCACCCCGCGATCGCGATGTCGCGGGTCAAGGAACCGAACTTCTTCGTCACGGACGGCACTTGGTCCGAGGGCGTCGACTGGTACCGCTCGCACTTCGACCGGACGCAGCTATTCGAGGCGAGTCCTCGACCCGCTACACCATGCTCCCTCGCTCACAGGGCACGGTTGAGCGGATCGCGCGGTTCTGGGCGAGCCGCGAATCATGTACCTCGTGAGAGAGCCGGTGCCGGATGGCGTCCCAGTATCACCAGCTCCGCGCGCGCGGGAGGGAGTCGCGACCGATCGTTGAGGCACTGCGCGATCCCGGAAACCTCTACTTGGCCACGAGCCTATACGCGACACAGATTCGGCCTTACGTCGAACGGTTCGGCGCGAGCGGATGCTGATGGAGTCCCAGGAACGCCTCCTCGCGGATCGCAACGGCACGTTGCGGCGCATTTTCGGGTTTCTGCGGGTTGACGAGAGCGGCCAGATTCCGGACGCGGAGCGGGTCTGGGAGACGTCACAGGGAAAGGGCTGGGGGTACACGTTGGCGTGGAACGCAGCCGAACGCCTCAACGCGCGCGGGGTCAGGCTCCCGCGCGCGCTCCGCTGGCCGGCGCAGCGCGAGCAATACATC
>CAWECM010000003.1:0-163221 GCA_963807755.1 uncultured bacterium
TGGGCTTCCATTACTCGTCCCAGGCCGGGATCACGATCTCGAAGAACGACGTCATCTCGCCTCCGACGAAGGAGGAGATCCTCGACCGCTACGAGAACGAGGCGGGCGAGATCCTCCAGCAGTACGAGGACGGCTACATCACGGCCGAGGAGCGCAAGGAGAACGTCACCAACCTCTGGAACAACGCCACCGACGAGGTCGCGAAGGCGATGGAGGACAACCTCGACGAGCTGAACCCCATCTTCATGATGGCCAACTCCGGCGCGCGCGGTTCGTTCAAGCAGATCCGCCAGCTCGCCGGCATGCGAGGCCTGATGGCGAACCCGAAGGGCGAGATCATCGAGCGCCCGATCAAGGCCAACTTCATGGAGGGCCTGTCGGTGCTGGAGTACTTCATCTCGACCCACGGCGCGCGGAAGGGCCTCGCCGACACGGCGCTTCGCACCGCCGACTCCGGCTATCTGACCCGGCGTCTCGTGGACGTCGCGCAGGACGTGATCGTCCGTGCCGACGACTGCAAGACGAAGGAGCACATCGAGATGCCGGTGCTGCTCGACGACGGTTCGCCGAACTCTGAACCTGATCGGCCGCACGGCCGCCAAGAAGTTCGCAACCAAGCGCGGCCGCGAGCTCCTGAAGCGCAACCTGGAGATCGACAAGGAGGAGCTCGCCGAGATCGTCGAGGCCCACGGCGACGAGGAGGGCGCGACCGTCCCGGTGCGCTCACCGCTCAAGTGCGAGTTCGAGTCCGGCGTATGCCAGAAGTGCTACGGCCGGGCGCTCGCGACGGGTTCGATCGTCGAGCTCGGCGACGCGGTCGGCATCATCGCCGCCCAGTCGATCGGCGAGCCCGGCACGCAGCTCACGATGCGCACCTTCCACACCGGCGGTGTCGCGGGCCTGGACATCACCCAGGGCCTCCCGCGCGTTGTCGAGCTGTTCGAGGCACGCAAGCCGAAGGGCCTGGCGGAGATCGCCAAGGTCGAGGGCCGCGTGTCCGTCGAGGAGAGCGACAAGGCGGTCGTGATCACGATCACCGACTCGAAGGGCGAGGAGCACGACTACAAGCTGCCCCCGCGCTCGCGTCTGTTCGTCAAGCACGGCGGCAAGGTCGAGGCCGGCGCCCAGCTCAACGAGGGCTCGCTCTATCCGGCTGAGATCCTCGAGGTCCGGGGCCGGACGGAGACCGAGCAGTACATCGTGCGTGAGGTGCAGCGGGTCTACAAGTCGCAGGGCGTCGACATCAACGACAAGCACATCGAGCTGATCGTGCGGCAGATGATGAAGAAGGTCGAGATCGAGTCGAAGGGCTCGACCTCGCTCCTGCCCGGCGCGCTCGAGGACCGGCACAAGCTCCAGAAGATCAACAAGCAGGCCAAGGAGGACGGCGGCACGCCGGCCAAGGGCAAGGAGCGGATCCTGGGAATCACCAAGGCATCCCTCGCGACCGAGTCCTTCCTCTCCGCGGCCTCGTTCCAGGAGACGACCAAGGTGCTCACCGACGCCGCCCTCGAGGGCAAGCGCGACCGCCTGGTCGGCCTCAAGGAGAACGTGATCATCGGCAAGTTGATCCCGGCGGCGACGGGCCTGCGCCACTATCGCTCGCTCGAGATCGAGCCGGTGGAGCCGGCGCAGCGGCCCGACGAGGACCTGCTCGACGCCGACGAGCTTGCAGCCGAGCTCGGTCTGCGCGAGAATGGCGAAGAGTCGGACCTGGAAGGGTTCGGACCGTCATTTGCAGAGGAGCTCGAGGAGCTCGCGCAGGAAATCGAAGGTGGGGGCGACGGCTCGTCCTCGAACGGAGGGTAATTCAGTGAAAAAGCGCGGGGAGTAGCCGCATTCGCGGCCCTGGCACTGTTGGTCGGACCGGCTGGAGGGTCGACCGCCGCGGCGGCTGAGGCGGAGGCGGCGGCCGCGCCGTTGGTGTGCCCGGCCACGTTCCAGGTGCTGCACAACGACCGGATCGGGCGCCTCAAGCTGCCCGCGGGCCCATACCGGGTCAGGATCCTCGACGGCCGCGCGCTCGGCTGCAGGCGGTCCTCGAAACTGTTCGCGAAGTTCCTCCAGGACTTCGACGGGACCCTCCCGGGCCGTTGGCGCCTGCAGGTGCGCACAGCTACGTTCAGCAAGCGCCGCACCAACCAGGCCTTCCGCGTCAAGAGGGTCGGCCGGCAGGCGGGCGGGGGCGGCGGCAGGCATCCGAGCGGCCGGCACAGCAAGTGCCCGACGTTCCGGGTCCTCCACAACGACCGCATCGGCACCGTCCGGTTCCGGCGGGGCACCTACCAGATGACCGCCCTGGGCGGGTTCACCTGCCCGAAGTCGTCGAGCAAGTTCGCATCCTTCCTGCAGCTCCCGGAGGGCAACCTTCCGGGCCGCTGGCGCCTGCGCGGGCGCACGGGCACCTTCATGCGCGGCCAGAGCGGCAAGGGCTTCCAGGTCAACTTCTGGAAGCGGTAGGAGGCCGCTAGCCGGGCCCGCCCTGCAGCGGCGGGCGTCGGGTTTTCGCGCCGCGTGCGGGATTCCGCACGCGGCGGCAGCACGGCCTCCCGCCGGCCGATGCGCAGCGCGGGCTCCCTCCCACCACGAGCACCTCTCCTCTATCGATAACCACTCGTGAGACGGGGTGGCTATCGATAGCCGCGGCGAAGCCGGAGCGCCGGCGGGCTGGCGAGCCAGTCCCCTGTGGCCTTCCGGGCGCGGCTATCGATAGAGGAGAGGGTGTTTGTACGAGTCCCTGTGGTCGCTGCCGACGGCTCCGATCGGGTTGCGGTGCGACCGCCGGGGCGAGTTTGCCCGTCCCGATCCTCAGAAGGATGAATGGGGCGCCACCGGCTCAACTACTCGAGCGCATACGACGCTCGGAGCGGCGCGCTCGACCTCCGCAATCGCGTGATTCCGACGACGCCCGAGATGCTGCTCGCGACCGAGCACTCGCGCCTCGTGGGAGCGCGCGTGCGGAGGCTGCGCAGAGAGCTCGATCTGACCCAGGTGGAGACCGTGGAGATGGTCGAGCACCCGAGGGGTGGGCGCTACAGCACCGGACTGCTGTCGCGAATCGAGCACGGGTGGGCAAACGCCCCGCTGTTCGTCTACCTCCACATCGCGGAGGTGCTCGGCGTTGACCCAGGCGACCTCTTGGGGCCGGAGAGTGTCGAGGACGTCGTCGCCGCAGCCAAGGAGCGTTCGCTCGGCATGCGCGGACGCGCCCGGCGTGGACGCCGGCACCGCGCTCGCGCTTAGCCTCGGCGGGCTCGGCCGCGCCGCGCCGGGTGACGTGTGCGGCGGTGGCGCGGACCGGGGCGGGTGGAGTGAAGGTGTGGTTGCGCGCGCCCGGCGGGCACGAGGGGAGCGGCAGCGAATCGGGCGCGTGGGGGCCGCGGCGTGGCCCTCGCGGAGGCTTCGGGTTGCGCCGGAAGCGCTTGAACGGGTGCTCGCCGCCCTCCTCGCCGGCCGGGGCCTCCTCGGCCTCGGGCTGGGCGTGGAACGCCCACCACGCGATGTAGAGGAGGAGGCCGACGGGGATCTTCAAGACCACCATGAGGAAGAAGATGGGTACCCAGCCATCCACGAGGGTCAGTCTACCGCCGGATGTGCCGAATCCAGACCCTCGCTCCAGCCGAGCAGGGTGTCGACCTGCGAGTCGGTCAGCCCGACGTCCGAGACGGTGGGGACGAGCAAGGTCGGGGCGGTCCGGCTCTCGGCCCATTCGTGGCAGCTCGGGTCGAGCGAGTCGTCGATCCACGCGAGCGGCCGGTCGCCCGCGTACTCGTCGAGCGCGTCGAGCTTCCAGTGCGCGGTGCCGAACCGGGCGCGGCCGCCGAAGGTCAGGGCCGGCAGGTCGGCGGGCAGTCCCAGGAGGAGGGGCAGGTGCTCGTTCGCGCGCTCCTCCCATCCCGTCGCCCAGACCAGCTCGTAGTGCTCGGCGAGGCGCAGCAGGCGCGGTCCGGCGCCGTCGGCGATGCAGTGCGCCACGCCGTCGATCAGGTGGAAGCGGCCCGGGACCTCCTCGAGCGGGCCGTCGAAGCCGAACAGGCTGATCACGCCGTCGACATCGACGGCCAGTACCGGTGGCTGGCTCACTGCGGGACTCAGGCTACATAGCGTCGCGATGCGGGACGTCCGCTACCATCACGCGCCGTGCCATCGACCAATCAGCTGATCCGCAAGGGGCGCAAGAGTCCCGTAGAAGAAGGTCTCGACTCCCGGCCTCAAGTCGGGCCAGGGCCGCAAGCGCCGGATCTCCGCTCCTCAGCGTCGCGGCGTGTGCACGCGCGTCTACACGGCCACGCCGAAGAAGCCGAATTCGGCCCTTCGCAAGGTCGCCCGAGTGCGGCTGACGAACGGGATGGAGGTCACGTGCTACATCCCGGGCGAGGGCCACAACCTTCAGGAGCACTCCGTCGTGCTCGTCCGTGGCGGCCGCGTCAAGGACCTGCCGGGCGTCCGCTACAAGGTGATCCGCGGAACGCTCGACGCCTCCGGCGTGTCCGACCGCAAGCAGTCGCGCTCGATGTACGGCGTGAAGAAGTAATGGCACGCCGAGCGAGAGCAGCGATTCGGCCGGTCGAGGCCGACGCCCAGCACCGCAGCCGCCTGGTCCAGCAGGTCATCAACAAGGTGATGCTGGACGGCAAGAAGTCCCTCGCCGAGCAGATCACCTACGACGCGCTTGCGATCATCGGCGAGCGCTCCGGCCGCGAGCCCGTCGAGGTCCTCGACGAGGCGATCAAGGAGCTCACGCCGACCCTCGAGGTCCGCTCCCGCCGCGTCGGCGGCGCCACCTACCAGGTGCCGGTCGAGGTGCCGGCCCCGCGTGCCCGCACCCTCGCCGTGCGCTGGATGGTCAGCTTCGCCCGCGACCGTCGCGAGAAGTCGATGGCCGACCGCCTCGCGAACGAGATCCTGGACGCCACCCAGCAGCAGGGTGGCGCCTGGAAGCGGAAGGACGACATCTTCCGTATGGCTCAAGCGAACAAGGCGTTCGCGCACTACCGCTGGTAGGACGGCCTAGCCAGACTCGCTTTTCGCAGCCTCCGAGCCCTTGCTCGCCGGCTCCTCCGACGGGCCCGCGAGGGAGATCGTCGATTCCGGCTCGTCGTTCTTCGTTCCCGGGCGCAGGGACGCCAGCTGCTCGGACGACATCGTCGCGAGCGCGGCGCCGGTGAACGCCAGGCCGAGCGCGCCGAGCATCTCGAGCCAGAAGCCCTCCTGCGGGATCGCCTCGGCATCGATGAACGACTCGGCGGCGTCGAGGGTGCCGACCTGGCCGGCGTCCGGCAGGTCGGTGAGCAGGAAGAACAGCAGCGCGATAACGCCCATCGCCGCGACCGCCATCGCCGCGGGCTTCGAGCCCGCCCAGACGGCGAAGCCATGGCGATCGCGGCGAACACGGCGAGGACGAGCAGCGCGTTGCCGTGATCGCGATCACGCTTCGCTCCTGGAGGGGCTCGGCGCCCGGCGGGGTGAACTCGAACATGGTCATGAGCTGCGACGCGAACAGAATGGCGGCGGCGGCGAAGCACGCCCACGGCAGGAGTCGCTCGGCGCGTCCGGCGCGTTCCCTCATCCGCCGGCCTCCCCGGTCCGCACGCGGCCGAACGGCAGGCGACGCCGCAGGCTCGCGGAGGCGCCGCTGCCCGCGCCGCCCTTCATCAGGCCGGCGATCAGGGGCGCCAGGCAACGCAGCAGGACTCCGCAGGCGAGCTGCACCCAGAAGCCACCGAGGAGGCTGGCCTCGGCGCCCTGGTACGCGACCGCGGTCGCGCCCTCGTCGAGTCCCTTCGGCGCATCGACGATCAAGCTGATCGCGATCGTGAGGACGCCGATCGGCGCCAGCAACCACGCCGCCTGTGGTTGCCTCGCGCGCAGGCCGCCACGACGACCAGCGCGGCGATTGCGAGCGGCAGGCCGAGCCAGGCGTGGGCGCTGCCGGCGCTCTTGGTCTCGCCCTCCACCTCGGGCGCGGGGGCCACCTGATCGATCCCGACGTAGTCCGTGGTCCCGATCGCGATGCTGCGGTAGTCGGCGAACTGCGAGAGGGCGAGGGCCAGGGCGGTCACCGCCGCGACTGCGAGGGCGGCGCGCAGCGGCGTCACCTCGCGCTCCGCGAAGCGGAACAACCGCCCGCGCCTGATGCCAGAGCGCCTCGAGCACAGGCCAGACGAAAGCCACGCCGCAGGGTCGCCGCACCGGCGACTCGGCCGGCCTCATGTACAACCCGGCGGGGATCGCAGCATCTCGCGCACGATCGCGAGCAGCTCCGCAGCGACCCGCTCGAGCGGTCCCGGCGAAGGCGCGCCGACCTGCTCGAATCCGCCCGTCGGGAAGGCTTGGAACGCGGCTTTCTCAGCCGCATCTGGCGCTTTTGGCGGGCTCATGCCTCTGCTATAGTCAGCCGTCGCTCGCGGCCCGGCCCGAAAGGGCTTTTTTTGTGCCTCGAAGCGGCACCCGCGGCAAACCTGACCTCTCTCCTCGGACCACACTCTACGCAACCATGCCACGCACCTTCCCACTCGAAAAGACCCGCAACATCGGGATCATGGCGCACATCGACGCCGGTAAGACGACGACGACCGAGCGCATCCTCTACTACACCGGGCCGCACCCACAAGATGGGCGAGGTCCACGAGGGCGCCGCCGTCATGGACTGGATGGAGCAGGAGCAGGAGCGCGGCATCACGATCACCTCCGCCGCGACGGCCTGCGAGTGGAAGGGCCACCGCATCAACATCATCGACACGCCCGGCCACGTGGACTTCACCGTCGAGGTCGAGCGCTCGCTGCGCGTCCTCGACGGCGCGATCGCCGTCTTCGACTCGGTCGCCGGCGTCGAGCCGCAGTCGGAGACCGTCTGGCGCCAGGCCGACAAGTACCACGTCCCCCGCATCGCGTTCATCAACAAGATGGACCGCATCGGCGCCGACTTCGACAACTCGGTCCAGACGATGAAGGAGCGCCTCGGCGCCCACCCGCTGCCGATCCAGCTCCCGATCGGCGCCGAGGACCAGTTCAAGGGCGTCGTCGACCTGATCGAGAACAAGGCGCTCGTCTGGAAGGACGAGCTGGGCACCGAGTTCGAGTCCTTCGAGGACGTCCCCGCCGAGATGGTGGACGCCGTCCACGAGGCGCGCACGCACCTGATCGAGGCCTGCGCCGACTACGACGACGAGCTGATGGAGATGTACCTCGACGAGCAGGAGATCCCGCACGAGCGGATCGCCAAGTCGCTGCACCGCGCGACGCTGGACCTGAAGGTCACCCCCGTGCTCTGCGGCTCCGCCTTCAAGAACAAGGGCGTGCAGCCGCTGCTCGACGCGATCGTCGAGCTCCTGCCCTCGCCGCTCGAGGTGGAGCCGGTCCAGGGCTTCGTCCCGCGGCAAGGACGGCTCGGAGGGCGAGGCCGCCGAGCGCCGCGCCGACGACTCTGCCCCGTTCGCCGCCCTCGCCTTCAAGGTCATGGCCGACCCCTACGTCGGCAAGCTCACCTACTTCCGCGTCTACTCCGGCAAGCTCAGCTCCGGCGGCCGCGTGCTGAACGCCACCAACGGCAAGACCGAGCGGATCGGCCGCCTGCTGATGATGCACGCGAACCACCGCGAGGAGATCGAGGAGTGCTACGCGGGCGACATCCTCGCCGGCGTCGGCCTCAAGCAGACCTCGACCGGCGACACGCTGGCCGCCCCCGACGCCCCGGTCGTGCTCGAGAACATCGAGTTCCCCGAGCCTGTGATCGCCGTCGCGATCGAGCCGAAGACGAAGGCCGACCAGGAGAAGCTCGGCGCGGGCCTCGCCCGCCTCGCCGAGGAGGACCCCACCTTCCGCATCGAGACCGACGACGAGACCGGCCAGACCCTGATCCACGGGATGGGCGAGCTGCACCTCGAGGTGCTCGTCGACCGCCTGCTGCGCGAGTTCAACGTCGACGCCAACGTCGGCCGTCCCGCAGGTCGCCTACCGCGAGACGATCCGCGAGCGCGCCGAGAAGGTCGAGGGCCGCTTCGTCCGCCAGACGGGCGGCCGCGGCCAGTTCGGCCACGTCGTCATCAACGTCGAGCCCGCGCCCGAGGAGGGCTTCGACTTCGTCAACAAGATCAAGGGCGGCGCGATCCCGACCGAGTTCATCCCCGCCGTCGAGCAGGGGATCGAGGAGGCGCTGGGCTCCGGCGTCAAGGCCGGCTACCCGATGGTCGACGTCCGGGTCGAGCTGGTCGACGGCTCCTACCACGACGTCGACTCCTCGGAGATGGCCTTCAAGATCGCCGGCTCGATGGCGGTTCAGGAGGCGGCCCGCCGCGCGAAGCCCGTCCTGCTCGAGCCCGTGATGGCGGTCGAGGTCGTGACGCCCGAGGAGTTCCTCGGCGACGTCATCGGCGACCTCTCGCGCCGCCGCGGCAAGGTGCAGGGCCAGGAGCAGCGCGGCAACGCGCTCGCGGTCGCAGGCGTTCGTGCCGCTCGGCGAGATGTTCGGCTACGCGACCGACCTGCGCTCCTCCACCCAGGGCGCGCGCCAGCTACACGATGCAGTTCGAGCGCTACGAGGAGGTACCGGCCAACATCGCCGAGGAGATCGTCGAAGCACGCTCCGGCGAGCCGGTGGGTGCCGGGGCTGCATAGCTATATTTCCCGGGTTCGCCCGCAGGCGGCCACAGTGGCGCCACGGGCGGTGAGCCACGCCCGCGTAAGGTAGAACGACCAGCAGACAGACTTAGAAGATCAAGACCTGAGAGAAACGGAGAAGGAACGAGATGTCGAAGGAGAAGTTCGAGCGCGATAAGCCGCACGTCAACGTCGGCACGATCGGTCACATCGACCACGGCAAGACGACGCTGACGGCGGCGATCACGAAGGTGCTGGCGCGAGAAGGGCGGCGCCGAGGAGAAGAGCTTCGAGGAGATCGACAACGCGCCCGAGGAGAAGGAGCGCGGGATCACGATCGCGACCTCCCACGTCGAGTACCAGACCGAGAACCGCCACTACGCCCACGTCGACTGCCCGGGCCACGCCGACTACGTGAAGAACATGATCACGGGCGCCGCCCAGATGGACGGCGCGATCCTGGTCGTCTCGGCCGCCGACGGCCCGATGCCGCAGACGCGCGAGCACATCCTGCTCGCCCGCCAGGTGAACGTGCCCTACGTCGTCGTCTTCCTCAACAAGACCGACATGGTCGACGACGAGGAGCTGATCGAGCTCGTCGAGGAGGAGGTCAAGGACCTGCTCAACGAGTACGACTTCCCGGGCGACGACACCCCGATCATCAAGGGCTCGGCGCTGAAGGCGCTCGAGGGCGACGAGGAGGCCGTGAAGCGCGATCCTCGAGCTCGCCGACACGCTGGACACGTACATCCCGGAGCCCGAGCGCGACCTCGACAAGCCCTTCCTGATGCCGGTCGAGGACATCTTCTCGATCACCGGCCGCGGCACCGTCGCCACCGGCCGCGATCGAGCAGGGCATCGTCAACACCGGCGACGAGGTCGAGATCGTCGGGATCACAGGACACCTCGAAGACCGTCGTCACCGGCGTCGAGATGTTCCGCAAGATCCTCGACCAGGGTCAGGCCGGCGACAACGTCGGCTGCCTGCTGCGAGGCACCAAGCGCGAGGAGATCGAGCGCGGCCAGGTGCTGTGCAAGCCCGGCTCGATCACCCCGCACACGAAGTTCAAGGCCGAGGTCTACTGCCTGAAGAAGGAGGAGGGCGGCCGCCACACGCCGTTCTTCTCGGGCTACCGCCCGCAGTTCTACTTCCGGACGACCGACGTCACCGGCGATCGCCAACCTGCCCGAGGGCACGGAGATGGTGATGCCGGGTGACAACGTCGAGATGACGATCGAGCTGATCCAGCCGATCGCCATGGACAAGGGCCTGCGGTTCGCGATCCGCGAGGGCGGTCGCACCGTCGGCTCGGGGGTCGTCACCGAGATCATCGAGTAACACCCCGTACAGGGACCGGCCAGGCCGGTCCCTTTTTCGCGGCCCACGGGCCGCGCGTAAGAACATAAGGCCAACGATCCGGGGCGGCGCTCCCCGTGAGCGGCGCCCCGATTACGCGGAAAGACGAGAAACGAAGAGAAGGCAATGGCGACCCTCGCCACCAACAAGATCCGAATCCGGCTCAAGGCGTACGACCACGACGCGATCGATCGCGCGTCGCGCGAGATCGTGGAGACGGCCGAGCGCACCGGCGCGACCGTCTCCGGCCCGGTCCCGCTGCCCACGGACAAGAACGTCTACTGCGTGATCCGCTCGCCGTTCAAGGACAAGGACTCGCGCGAGCACTTCGAGATCCGCACCCACAAGCGCCTGATCGACATCCACCAGCCGACCCCGAAGACGATCGACTCGCTGCAGCGCCTCGACGCGCTGCCCGCCGGCGTCGACATCGAGATCAAGCTCTGAGTTAGTGAGCGTGGCGGCGATCATCGGCAAGAAGGTCGGGATGACCCAGCTCTTCCAGGAGGACGGGACGCGCGTGCCCGTGACCGTGATCGAGGCCGGCCCCTGCCCGGTCACCGCCGTTCGCGAACTCCGAGCGCGACGGCTACGCCGCCGTGCAGCTCGCCTTCGACGAGGTCGCCGAGCGCAAGCTCACCAAGGCCGAGCTCGGCCACCTGAAGAAGGCCGGCGCCGGCCCGATGCGCACCCTGGTCGAGTTCCGCGACGAGGACCTGGGGTCCGAGGAGGGCCCGAGATCGGCGAGCCGTCACCGTCGAGCAGTTCGAGCCCGGCCAGCGGGTGAAGGTCTCCGGCGTCGGCGATCGGCAAGGGCTTCCAGGGCACGATCAAGCGCCACGGCTTCAGCCGCGGGCCCGATATCGCACGGCTCGCACAACGTCCGCGCTCCCGGCTCGGTCGGCGCCAGCGCCGACCCCGCCCGCGTCTTCAAGGGCATGAGGATGCCGGGCCGCATGGGCGGCAAGCGCGTCACCCAGCGCCGGCTCGAGGTCGTCGAGATCGACGCCGAGCGCAACCTGCTGATGCTCCGCGGCGCCGTTCCCGGGCCCGAAGAACGGCACCGTGGAGGTGCCGGACCGATGGCTAGCCCGAAGGCCCCCATGCTCGGCAAGCAGGCCAAGGCCGACCTGCCCGAGGCCTCTTCACCGAGAGCTTCCACGAGTCGCTGGTCCACGAGGCCGCGCGCGCCGAGGCCAACGCCCGCCGCCGCGGCACCGCCTCCACGCTCGGCCGCGGCGAGGTCTCGATGACCGGCGCCAAGGCCTGGCGCCAGAAGGGCACCGGCCGCGCCCGCGTCGGCGCGCTCAGCGTGCCCCACCGCCGCGGCGGCGGCGCCGCCTTCGGCCCGAAGCCGCGCGGCTACACCTTCAAGGTCAACCGCAAGGCCCGCCGCCGGGCGCTGCGCTCGGCCCTGTCCGTGCACGCCGACCGCGGCACGATCGCCGTGCTCGACGGCCGCCGCCTACGCCGAGCCCGCGACCAAGCAGGCCGCCGAGGCCCTCGCCAAGTGGGGCGCGCACGGCGCCGACGCTGGTCGTCGCTCGACGCCGAGGAGGACGGCCGCCGTGAAGAGCTTCCGCAACATCCCGCGGCGTCACCGTGATGCCGCGCGAGCGCCGTCGGCGTCGCCGACGTGATCGGCCGCCGCCTCCTTGGTGGTCTCCGAGGCGGCGCTCGAGGTGCTCGAGGCCCGCGCCGGCGACGTCAAGCGCGGCGTCGCCGAGGCGGAGGGTGAGCTGATGGACGCCCGCCAGGTGATCATCGAGCCGGTCGTCTCCGAGAAGAGCTACGCGCTCATGGCGGACGGCAAGTACACGTTCCGCGTCGACGACCGCGCGCACAAGACCCAGATCTCGCACGCGGTCGAGGAGATCTTCGGCGTCACCGTCGTCGAGCGTGCGGACGCCGAAGGTGCGCTCGAAGCCCAAGCGCCGCGGCATGCACAGCGGCACGACCCGCGCCTGGAAGAAGGCGATCGTCCAGCTCGCCCCCGGCGAGCGGATCGAGCTGTTCGAAGGCGCGGCGGTGGCGAGTGACTGACATCCAATGGCGATTCGCAAGACAAAGCCGACCAGCCCCGGCCGCCGCTTCGCGACCTACCAGCTGCGCGAGGAGCTCGACCGGTCGACGGCCGAACAAGACGCTGACCAAGGGCAAGAAGTCGAGCGGCGGCCGCAACTCCCACGGCCGCGTCACCTCGCGCCACCGCGGCGGCGGCGCCAAGCGCCGCTACCGCCAGATCGACTTCAAGCGCCTCAAGGACGGCGTGCCGGCGAAGGTCGCGACGATCGAGTACGACCCGAACCGCACCACCTACATCGCGCTGCTGCACTACGCCGACGGCGCCAAGAGCTACATCCTCGCCCCGCAGGGCGTGCAGGCCGGGCGACGTCGTCGAGTCCGGCGAGCGGCGCCGACATCCGGCCCGGCAACGCGCTGCCGCTGCGCGCGATCCCGACCGGCACCATCGTCCACAACGTCGAGCTCATGCCCGGCCAGGGCGGCCGCATGGGCCGCGCCGCCGGCTCCGCGATCCAGGTCGTCGCGAAGGAGGGCGCGATGGTCACCCTGCGCCTGCCCTCCTCGGAGATGCGGATGGTCCGCGGCGAGTGCCGCGCGACCGTCGGCACGCTCTCGAACGCCGAGCACCAGAACGTCACGGTCGGCAAGGCCGGCCGCAGCCGCCACAAGGGCAAGCGCCCGCAGACCCGCGGCGTCGCGATGAACCCGGTCGACCACCCGCACGGCGGCGGCGAGGCGCACAAGACGCCCGGCGGCCACCCGGTGACCCCGTGGGGCAAGCCGACGCTCGGCTACCGGACCCGCAAGAAGGGCAAGGCGTCCGACGCGATGATCGTCCGCGGCCGCCGGCGCGGCAAGAAGAAGAGGTAGAGGACTGCGCGATGGGCCGATCGACCAAGAAGGGCCCGTTCGTCGAGGAGCGCCTGATGGGGCGCATCGAGCGAGATGAACGAGTCCGGCGACAAGCAGATGGTCAAGACCTGGTCGCGGACCTCCACGGTCTTCCCCGAGATGGTCGGCCACACGATCGCCGTCCACGACGGCCGCAAGCACGTGCCGGTGTTCGTCTCCGAGTCGATGGTCGGCCACAAGCTCGGCGAGTTCGCGCCGACCCGCACCTTCCGCGCCCACTCGGGCGCGCAAGGAGCGCGAGGCGAGCTGATGGCCGCGACCGAGACCGACACCCAGGCGCCGATGGTGCGCGCCAAGGCGCGCTACGTGCGCGTGGCCCCGCGCAAGGCGCGCCTGGTCGCCGACCAGGTCCGCGGCATGGCCGTGACCGAGGCGCAGGCGCTGCTCGCTTCTCGCCGCGCGGCGCCGCCGCGCGACATCCTGAAGCTGCTCGACTCCGCCGCCGCCAACGCCGAGAACAACCACGAGCTCGTCGCCGACGAGATGCGGATCGCCGAGATCCACGTCGACGAGGGCCCGACCCTGCAAGCGCTGGCGCGCCCGCGCCCGCGGCCGCGCGACCCGCATCGAGAAGAAGACCTGCCACATGAGCGTCGCGCTGACCCCGACGACGGAGCCGAGGAGAAGCTGATGGGCCAGAAGATCCACCCCGAGGGCTTCCGCGTCGGCTACATCCACGACTGGAAGTCGACCTGGTTCAACGAGCGCGAGTTCGCCGACTACCTGCACGAGGACCTGGCGATCCGCGACCACATCGAGAACAAGCTCGCCCACGCCGGGCCTCTCCGACATCAGATCACCAAGCAGCGCGGCGAGGTCACGGTCGACATCCACACGGCCCGCCCGGGCATCGTGATCGGCAAGTCGGGCTCCGAGGTCGACGCGCTGCGCCGCGACCTCCACAAGCTCACCGGCAAGCCGGTCAAGGTCAACATCCGCGAGATCAAGCGCCCCGAGCTCGACGCGAAGCTCGTCGCCCAGTCGATCGCCGAGCAGCTCCAGAACCGCGTCGCCTTCCGCCGCGCGATGAAGCGCGCGCTGACCTCCGCCATGCGCTCCGGCGCCAAGGGCGTGAAGGTCCAGGTCTCCGGCCGCCTCGGCGGCGCCGAGATGGCGCGCACCGAGGGCTACTCGGACGGCCGCGTCCCGCTGCACACGCTGCGCGCCGACATCGACTACGGCTTCATCGAGGCCCGGACGACCACCGGCCGGATCGGCGTCAAGTGCTGGATCAACAAGGGCGAGGTCATGCCCGAGGGCTTCCGCGCCGGCGAGCCGACGAGGAGGAGCTCGCGCCGCGCCGCAGCGCCGTCGCACGAGCGCGGCGGCGACCGCGGCCGGTCGCGGCGGCCGCGGCCGGCGGTCCGCGGCGGCCGCGTGGCGGCGGCTCAGGCCGGCGGCCGCCCGGCGGCCCCGCTCCGCAAGGCGCCGGCCCGGCGGCGCCCGGCGGCCCGCGACGCCCGCCGCGGCCGCAGCGGCCGAGCCCGCAGCCCACGCCGGCGCCCGCACCGCGGAAGCTCGCCGCTCCGCCGACGGCCCGGCCACGCCCGGCGCCTGAGGGGTGATGCGCTGATGCTGATGCCCGAAGCGGGTCAAGTACCGCAAGCAGATGCGCGGCAAGCGCCGCGGCAACGCGAAGGGCGGCAGCCAGGTCGACTTCGGCGAGTACGGGCTGAAGGCGCTCGAGCGCGGCTGGATCACCAACCGCCAGATCGAGGCCGCCCGAGTCGCGATGACCCGCAAGATCAAGCGCGGCGGCAAGGTCTGGATCAACGTCTTCCCGGACAAGCCCTACACGAAGAAGCCGGCCGAGACCCGCATGGGCTCGGGCAAGGGCAACCCGGAGGGCTGGGTCGCCGTGGTCAAGCCCGGGCGCGTGATGTTCGAGCTCGCCGGCGTGCCCGAGGACCTCGCCAAGGAGGCGATGCGCCTCGCCGGCCACAAGCTTCCGATCAAGACCAAGTTCGTCAAGCGCGAGGGGCGCGGCAGTGAAGGCCACCGAGGTGCACGCGCTCTCGCGACCAGGAGCTGGTCGAGGCGCTCAAGGACGCGCGCGAGGAGGCGTTCAACCTGCGCTTCCGCCACGCGACCGGCGAGCTGGAGAACACGGCCGGCCTCGGCGCCTCGCGCCGCGACGTCGCGCGCCTGCTGACGATCGCCCGCGAGCGCGGAATCGACGTCGAGCAAGGAACTGAAGCTAGAGCTGATGGCCGACGAAGAGAAGAACCAGAACCGAAGCGACGCCCGAGGCCGAGGCGCCGGAGGCTCGACGAGGCCGCGCCGAGGAGGCCGCTGCCGAGGCCGCGGAGGAGGCTCCGGCCGAGGAGCCGGCTGCGGAGGCCGCCGAGGAGGCCCCGGCCGAGGAGGCAGCTCCGGCGCCGAGGAGGCGCCCGCGCCGACGAGGCCGGCCGCGGAGGCGCCCGCCGCGGAGGCTCCCGCGACGAGGAGCCCGAGGTCTACGCCCAAGCAGTCCGCAGGCGCAAGCGCTCGACCACGCCGGCGAGGCGAAGCCGCAGCGCAGCGCCGAGGAGCGCGCCGCCGAGCGCGCCGAGACCCGCAAGCGCAAGGCCGCCGAGCGCCGCCGCCACCGCGGCCAGGCCAGCGCGCGAAGCGCGGCGAGCCCGGCCAGGGCACGCCGCCCGCCGAGCGCGAGCCGGGCACCAAGAAGGTCCGCCAGGGCACGCGTCGTCTCCGAAAGGCCGACAAGACGATCACCGTCAGGGTCGACGTCGTCGCGCCGCCACCGCCGCTACGAGAAGGTCGTGCGGCAGCTCGGCGACGCTGCACGCCCACGACGAGCGCAACGAGGCCAACGAGGGCGACACCGTCCGCGTCGTCGAGACGCGCCCGCTCTCGCGCACCAAGCGCTGGCGCCTGGTCGAGAGTCGTGGAGAAGGCCCGGTAGGCCGATGATCCAGCAGGAGACAAGACTCAAGGTCGCCGACAACTCGGGCGCCCGCGAGATCCTCTGCATCCGCGTCAAGGGCGGATCGCACCGCCGCTACGCCGGCGTCGGCGACGTGATCACGGCGACCGTCAAGCAGGCGACGCCGCACGGCGGCGTGCGCAAGGGCGAGGTCGTCGAGGCCGTCGTCGTGCGCACCCGCAAGCAGCTCGGCCGCCCCGACGGCACCTACATCGCCTTCGACGAGAACGCCGCCGTGCTGATCGACCCGCAGGGCGACCCGCGCGGCACCCGCATCTTCGGCCCCGTCGCCCGCGAGCTGCGCGACCGCAACTTCATGAAGATCATCTCCCTCGCCCCGGAGGTGCTCTGAGCATGCCGAAGCGCAGGTGGAGAAGGTCAAGGCGAAGCCGATGCGGATCCGCAAGGACGACAACGTGATCATCACCGCCGGCAAGGACAAGGGCAAGACCGGCAGGGTGCTGCGCACCGAGCCGGGAAGCGGCCGCGTCTACGTCGAGGGCCTGAACATCGTCAAGCGCGCACCAGCGCCCGCGCTCGGTCAAGGACACCCAGCGGGGCGAGGCCGGCGGCATCATCGAGAAGGAGGGGCCGATCGACGTCTCCAACGTGATGCTGGTCGACCCCACCGACAACAAGCCCACGCGGGTCGGCGTCCGCGCTGACGACGACGGCAAGCGCGCAGCGCTACGCGAAGCGCACCGGCAAGGCGATCGACTAGAGGAACTTTCGATGGAAGCAGACGACAACCGAGACGACCCGAGGCACAGCAGGCGGCCCCGCCGCCGCGGCTGCGCGAGCGCTACGCGTCCGAGATCGTCGCGCGCGCTGACCGAGAGGTTCGGCTACAGGAACCCGATGGAGGTCCCGCGCCTGGTCAAGGTCACGCTCAACATGGGCGTCGGCGAGGCCAAGCAGTCGACGCCGATCCTCGAGGCGGCGACCGAGCAGCTCGCGACGATCGCCGGCCAGCGCCCGAACGTCCGCCGCGCGCGCAAGTCGATCGCGAACTTCAAGCTCCGCGAGGGGATGCCGGTCGGGCGTGGCCGTGACGCTGCGCGGCGCGCGCATGTGGGAGTTCCTCGACCGCCTGATCACGATCGCGATCCCGCGCATCCGCGACTTCCGCGGCCTCAACCCGCGCTCGTTCGACGGCCGCGGCAACTACTCGCATGGGCATCCGCGAGCAGCTGATCTTCCCCGAGATCGACTACGACTCGATCGACGAGGTCCGCGGCCTCGACGTCACGATCGCGACCACCGCAGAGACCGACGAGGAGGGCTTCGAGCTGCTTCTCGGCCTGGGCATGCCATTCTCGCAGGAGGGCCGCCCGGGCCAGGTCGACACGAGCGCCGAGGAAGAGGAGGAGCGCCGCCACGAGGAGGCCCGCCTCCGGGCCGAGGCCGAGGCCGGCGGCGCTCGAGCAGCTCAAGGAGGAGAACCCCGAGGCCTACGCCAAGCCGGTGAAGGACGAGGAGGCGAGGAGGGCGAGGAGGGCGCCGAGGGCAGCCCGCCGCCGAGCGTCGCCGAGGAGCTCAAGAGACGAAGGAGAACGAGTGAGATGGCGAAGACATCGAAGATCGTCAAGCAGGGCCGCAAGCCCAAGTACAAGACGCGGGCCCACAACCGCTGCCGGCGGTGCGGGCGCTCGCGCGCCTACTACCGCAAGTTCGGCCTCTGCCGGATCTGCCTGCGCGAGGCCGCCCACAACGGCTACATCCCCGGAATGACCAAGTCGAGCTGGTAGCGAGCCATGCTGTACCGATCCGATCTCCGATTACCTGACCCGCGTGCGCAACGCGCTCGCCGCCGAGCACACTCGAGTCGAGGTGCCCGCGTCGCGCCTGAAGAAGGAGATCACCCGCATCCTCAAGGAGCAGGGCTACATCACCGACTTCGCGGTCGAGCCGACCGCGGTCGGCGAGGTGATCAGGATCGAGCTTCGCTACACGGAGGACCGCCGGCCGGTGATCACCGGGCTCGACGCGGATCTCGCGCCCGGGCCGCCGCCGCTACGTCGGACAAGACGGAGATCCCGCGCGTGCAGGGCGGGATGGGCACGGCGATCGTCTCGACCTCGTCCGGCGTGATGACCGGCCACGAGGCGAAGGCGAAGGGCGTCGGCGGCGAGGTCGTCGCCTACGTCTGGTAGATCGTCAGTCATCGACGATGACGCTGACGACCGACGACTGACGACTGACGACTGAATCATGAGCCGCATCGGAAGGAAGCCGGTCGCAGTCCCCGAGGGCGTCACCGTCGACGTCGGCACCGGCGTGGTCTCGGTCAAGGGGCCCAAGGGCGAGCTGACCCAGACCGTCGAGCCGCGACATGAAGGTCGCGCTGGACGACGGCGACGCTCACGGTCGAGCGGCCCACCGACCGCGGCGCCGCACCGCGCGCTCCACGGCCTGACCCGCAGCCTGATCGCGAACATGGTCGAGGGCGTCACCGACGGCTTCGAGAAGCGGCTCGAGATCCAGGGCGTCGGCTACCGCGCGCGCCTGCAGGGCAAGGCGCTGGAGCTGTCAGCGTCGGCTACTCGCACCCGGTCGCGATCGCCGGCGCCCGACGGCATCGAGTTCGAGGTTCCGCAGCCGACCCAGGTGATCGTCCGCGGCATCGACAAGCAGCTGGTCGGCGAGACCGCCGCCCGGATCCGCCGCGTGCGCCCGCCCGAGCCGTACAAGGGCAAGGGCATCCGCTACGCGGGCGAGCACGTCCGCCGCAAGGTCGGTAAGCGGGCTTAGCCATGACCGTGCAGACCAAGCCCCAGCAGCGCCTGCGCCGCCGCCGCCGCGTGCGCGCCAAGGTGCGCGGCACCGCCGAGCGTCCGCGCGCTTTCCGTGTTCCGCTCCAACCGCGGCATCTTCGCGCAGCTGATCGACGACGACGAGGGCCGCACGCTGGCCGCGGTCGCCTGGACCGAGGCCGAGCTGCGCAAGCTCTCGCGCGCCGAGCAGGCGAAGAGGGCGGGCGAGCTGCTCGCCGCGCGCGCCAAGGAGGCCGGCGTCGAGCACCTGCGTCTTCGACCGCGGCGGCTACCGCTACCACGGCCGCGTCGCGGCGCTCGCCGAGGGCGCCCGCGAGGGCGGGCTGAAGTTTTGAACGCTGGCTACCCTGGACGCTGATCTAGATGGGACGTGACCGCGAATCGAAACCGTGAGCCCGCAGGGCCTGGACCTGCAGGAGCGCGTGATCGAGATCAACCGCGTCGCCAAGGTCGTCAAGGGCGGCCGGCGCTTCTCGTTCACCGCGCTCGTCGCCGTCGGCGACGAGAACTCCGTCGTCGGGATCGGCTACGGCAAGGCCCGCGAGGTTCCGCTGGCGATCCAGAAGGCGGTCGAGAACGCCCGCAAGAGCCTGATCCGGGTGCCGAAGTACGGGCAGACGATCCCGCACCGGATCATCGGCCGCTTCGGCGCCGGCCACGTCGTCCTGCGCCCGGCCAGCCCCGGTACCGGCGTGATCGCGGGCGGCGGCGTGCGCGCCGTGCTCGAGCTGGCCGGCATCCGCGACGTGCTCTCGAAGTCGATCGGCACGCAGAACCCGATCAACCTCGTCAAGGCGACGATGGATGGCCTGATCCAGCTGCGCCGCCCCGAGCAGGTCGCGAAGCTGCGCGGCCTCTCGGTCAACCAGGTGCTCGGCATCGACAAGCTGGCCGAGGCGAAGAAGCTCGCGGGCGACGAGGACGATGCCGAGGCGACCGAGGCCGCCGAGCCGGTGGCTGTGGTCGCGGAGGCCACGTCCGAGCGCGAGCTGAGACGCCGGCCGAGGAGCCTGCCCGCCGAGGAGCCGTCGGGTGGCTGACGTGAAGCTCAAGCAGGTCCGCTCCGCCAACGGCGCCAACCCGAAGCAGCGCGAGACGCTGCAGCGCGCTCAAGCTCGGCAAGATCGGGCGCGAGAGCGCGATGGCCGACACGCCCAGCTGCGCGGCAATGATCAAGGTCGTCGACCACCTGGTCGGTAGGTGGAGGACTGATGCCGCGCCTCGATCCCGAGGAGATCGGCCTCCACTCGCTCCGTCCGAAGCCGGGCTCGCGCAAGGCGCGCAAGCGGCTCGGCCGCGGCAAGGGCTCGGGCACCGGCAAGACCGCCGGCCGCGGCCACAAGGGCTACGGCTCGCGCTCGGGCTCGAAGCGCAAGGCGGCTACGAGGGCGGCCAGAACCCGATGTTACATGCGGATGCGCAAGCTGCGCGGCGCGAACAAGAAGACGTCGATGCCGATCGAGCCGTTCCGCACCCACACCCAGCCCGTCAACGTCTCCGACCTGGAGGCGCGCTTCGACGCCGGCGCCGAGGTCACGCCCGGAAACCCTGCGCGCCGCCGGCCTCGCCAACCGCAAGCACCCGGTCAAGGTGCTCGGCCGCGGCGAGATCTCGACCAAGCTGACCGTCCGCGCCCACGCCTTCAGCGCCTCCGCCCAGGAGAAGATCGAGGCCGCTGGCGGCACCTGTGAAGTGATCGACGAGGGCTAGGCGCCCCCGATGCTTCAGACGATCCTCAACGCGTTCAGCGTCCCGGAGATCCGGCGCAAGCTCGCCTTCACGGCGGCGATGCTGCTGCTCTACCGGCTCGGCGCCTACATCCCGTCGCCGGGCGTCGACATCGACGCGGTCCAGAGCGCTCGAGGACAACTTCGCCGGCAACAACATCCTCGGCTTCCTGAACCTGTTCTCGGGCGGCTCGCTCTCGCGGCTCTCGCTGTTCGCGCTGGGGATCATGCCCTACATCACGGCCTCGATCATCCTGCAGCTCCTGACGGTGGTCGTGCCCTCGCTGGAGCGCCTCTCGAAGGAGGGCGAGGTCGGCCAGCAGAAGATCACGCAGTACACGCGCTACCTCACGGTCGCCCTGGCCTTCGCGCAGTCGATCGGCTACGTGCTCCTCTTCAACTCGCAGAGCTTCGGCTCGAGCGAGATCATCGAGGGCGCAGCTGACCTTCGGCACCGTGCTGCTGATCGTGCTCTCCCTGACGGCCGGCGCCACCCTCCTGATGTGGATGGGCGAGCTGATCACCCAGCGCGGGATCGGCAACGGCATCAGCCTGATGATCTTCGCCTCGATCGTCGCCGGCCTTCCGCAGGGAATCTCGGCCTGGTGGACCAACCCGGACCAGGTATTCGTCGTGATGATGCCGTTCGTCGCGCTCGCGGTGATCGTCGGCATCGTGTTCGTCCAGGAGGGACAGCGCCGGATCCCGGTCCAGTACGCGAAGCGCGTGGTCGGCCGCCGAATGACGACGGGCGGGTCGACCTACCTGCCGCTGCGCGTGAACATGGCGGGGGTGATCCCGGTGATCTTCGCCGCCTCGATCATGGCCTTCCCGCCGACGATCGGCCAGCTCCTCGGCGGCAACGAGGACAACTTCTGGACCGACTTCGCGACCTTCTTCAACCCGAACGGTTGGGCCTACGTGGTCGGCGAGGTGTTCTTCATCATCATCTTCACCTACTTCTACACCGCGGTCACCTTCAACCCCGTGGACCAGGCCGACAACCTGAAGAAGTACGGCGGGTTCATCCCCGGCGTGAGACCGGGACGACCTACCGCCGAATACCTGGACCGGATCCTCTCCAGGCTCACCTTCCCGGGCGCCCTGTACCTCGGCGCCGTCGCGGCCCTGCCGACGATCCTGTTCGCGCAGACCTCGGCCAACTTCTTTTTCGGCGGCACCTCGATCCTGATCGTCGTCGGCGTCGCGCTCGACACGGTCAAGCAGCTCGAGGCGCAGCTGATGATGCGCAACTACGAGGGTTTCCTGAAGTAGCCGGCCGGCCCCGCGCGCGTCGTGGGCGGTTCGTGACGGGCTCGGCGCACCTCGTCCGCCACCCGTGCGTGCCGGGCGCCGAAACTCCCCGCATGGCAACCCCGCCCGAGTTTTCGGGTCAGATCGGTTCGAAACCTCGGGCGCAACGATGAGTGCGACCGATTCGGCGGTCGCCGCCCTGGCGTGGCGTCAGTTCGGGCTCTTGGCAACCTGGCAGGCGCTTCCTCGCGGGATCAGCGAACGCGCGCTCACAAGCCGGGCGCGCGACGACCGCTTGCATCGGGTCCACCAGGGCGTGTACAGCCTCGTCGCGCCGCCGCTGCGGCCACCGGCCCGCCAGCTCGCGGCTGTCCTCGCGTACGGTCCGCCCGCGGTCCTGAGCCATCTGACCGCCGCCTGGCTCTGGGATCTGCTGCCGGCGCGCGGGTCGCTGGTGCACGTCACGGTGCCGGACTGCAAGCGGCGCCGCCGGCCCGGAATCGCCGTCCACGGCATGGCTCTCGAGGATTTCGAGCGAACCGTGAGGGCCTCGATCCCAGTCACCTCGGTCGCGCGGACGCTCCTCGACCTCGCAGGCAGCGTGTCTCCGCTCGAGCTCAGGCGCAGCTATGAGCGCGCCGAGCACCTGCGCCGGCTGAACCTCCGGGAGATCGCCGCGGTAATCGACTCGCATCCTCGCCGACGGGGCGCGCGCCGGCTGGAGAGGCTTGCCGCCTACGATCCGTCAGCTGCCGCGCAGGCGGCGTCGGAGCTCGAAAGGCGATTCCTCGACCTGATCCGACGTGCGGGGCTCCCGACGCCGCAGGTCAACGTGCTCGTGGAGGGCTATCTCGTCGACTGCCACTGGCCCCGGGCAGGACTTGTCGTTGAGCTGGACGGGTACGAGTTTCACTCCGGACGCCGAGAGTTCCAGCGCGACCGGGAGAAGATCACAGCGCTGCAGCTCGCCGGGTATGACGGTCCTTCCCTTCACACACCACGACGTGACGCAGCGGCCGCAGATCGTGGTGCGCGGCGTGCTCGGCGGCCTTCGCCGCGGCCGAGCGGATTCCGCCCGAGCTTTCGAACCGTAATGGGCCGAAAACTCGGGCGAATGCGAGCCGCAGGATTGCTCCACTCCCGCGGTAGGCTCTTTCGCCCGTGTCTGAACTCAATCTCGTACTCCTCGGTCCGCCCGGCTCCGGCAAGGGCACGCAGGGTGAACGCCTGCGCGAGGACCTCGACCTGCCCTACTACGCGACCGGGGACATCCTTCGCGAGGCCGTGCGCGAGCAGACGGAGCTCGGGCAGAAGGCCAAGGAGTACATGGACCGCGGCGACCTCGTTCCCGACGAGGTGATCATCGGCGTGATCGCCGAGCGGATCGCCGGCCACGAGGCCGAGGACGGGTTCATCCTGGACGGCTTCCCGCGCACCGTCGGCCAGGCGGAGGCGCTCGAGGGCCGAATGGACGAGCTCGCCAAGCGGCTAACCGCGGCGCTCCTGATCGAGGTCGGCGACGACGAGGTGGTTCGCCGGCTCGGCGGGCGGCGCACCTGCCCCAACGGCCACGTCTTCCACGCCGAGTTCGACCCGCCGGAGTCCGAGGGCGTTTGCGACGTCTGCGGCGCCGCGCTCCAGACCCGCGACGACGACAAGCCCGACGTCATCAAGCATCGCCTCGCCCAGTACCGGGAGAAGACCGAGCCCCTGGTTGCCTGGTACGAGGATCGCGGCGTGCTCGAGCGGGTCGACGGCGAGAAGAACCAGGACCAGGTCGAGGAGGACATCCGCGCCCTGCTCGCCACGCTTCGCATGGAGGAAGAGGCCTGATGTACCGCGGCGGGATCATCCTGAAGACCCCAGAGCAGCTCGACGCGATGACGGTCGCAGGGCGGATCCACGCGCGCTGCCTGAAGATGCTCCAGGCGAAGGCGCGGCCCGGTGTGACCACGGCCGAGCTGGACGAGGCCGCCGAGCGGTTCATCGCGTCGCAGGGCGCCACTCCGACCTTCAAGGGCTATCGCGGCTTCCCGGGCTCGATCTGCGCCTCGCCGAATTCCATGGTCGTGCACGGGATCCCGGACGCATACGCACTCCAGCGCGGCGACGTGCTCTCGATCGACGTCGGCGTGACCAAGGACGGCTGGGTGGCCGACGGCGCGATCACAGTGCCGATCGGCGAGGTCTCCGAGACCGCGCAGGGCCTGCTGGAGACCACTCAGGCCGCGCTGCACGCCGCGGTCGAGCAGATGGCGCCCGGCAACCGGCCTCCGACGTCTCGCACGCGATCCAGACCACCGTCGAGGACGATGGGCTCGAGGTCATCCGGAGCCTCGTGGGGCACGGGATCGGCCGCGACATGCACGAGGACCCGCAGGTACCGAATTTCGGCCCGCCCGGGCGGGGTCCCGAGCTCGAGCCCGGCATGGTCCTCGCGATCGAGCCGATGACCGCGGTCGGCACTCACGAGATCGTCCAGGGCGACGACGGCTGGGCCGTCTACTCGGCCGACGACTCCCTCACCGCCCACTTCGAGTTCACCGTGGCGGTGACCGAAGAGGGGCCCCGGATCCTCACTCCCTGGCACGAGTAGCTCAGGCGTGCCCTGCTACCATTCGACGTCGCTTTCAGCCTCGGCTGAGAGCTTGTTTTTGCGCCCGTCAGCCCGATTCATGGGGCAGATGGGCCTTCTGAACGATACGACCGGGAAAGGCGCGAAATCGCGTTGAAAGTACGAGCGTCAGTGAAGCCGATGTGTGAGCGGTGCCGGGTCATCCGGCGGCGCGGCGTCGTGCTGGTCATTTGCTCGAACCCCCGGCACAAGCAGAGGCAGGGCTAATGGCTCGTATTGCAGGCATCAACCTCCCGCTCAACAAGCGCATTGAGATCGGGCTCACCTACGTCCACGGTGTCGGGCGCTCGACGGCGAACGAGATCCTGGCGAAGGCCGGCGTCGACCCGAACACCTACGTGAAGGACCTGACCGAGGAGGAGACCGTCAAGCTGCGCGAGGCCGTCGAGTCGCGCGAGGTCGAGGGCGACCTGCGCCGCGAGCGCTCCCAGAACGTCAAGCGCCTCTCGGAGATCGGCGCCTACCGGGGCCTGCGCCACCGGCGCGGCCTGCCCGTCCGGGGCCAGCGCACGAAGACCAACGCCCGCGGTCGCAAGGGCCCGCGGCGGATGAGCGTGACCGGGCGCAAGAAGCCGCCGACGCCGAAGTGAGCAGGGGAGTCCGCTAGTGTCACCGCAGCCGAGAAAGGGCCGTGCCCGCCGCCGGGTCCGCAAGAACGTCCCCTACGGGATCGCCCACATCAAGACTTCGTTCAACAACACGATCGTCACGATCACCGACCCGGAGGGGAACGTGATCGTCTGGGAATCCGCGGGTTCCGCGGGCTTCAAGGGGTCGCGCAAGTCCACGCCGTTCGCCGCCCAGGTGACCGCCGACGCCGCTGCCCGGAAGGGCATGGAGCACGGCCTCGAGCGCGTCGAGGTCCACGCCAAGGGCGCCGGCTCCGGCCGCGACACGGCGATTCGCTCGCTGCAGGCCGCCGGCCTCAACGTGACGACCGTGAAGGACGTCTCGCCGCAGGCCCACAACGGCTGCCGGCCGAAGAAGCGGCGGAGGGTCTAACCGTGGCGAGGGATACCGGACCGCAGTGCAAGCAGTGCCGCCGCGAGGGACAGAAGCTGTTCCTGAAGGGCGAGCGCTGCCTGACCGACAAGTGCGGCGTCGAGCGCCGCTCGTACCCGCCGGGCGAGCACGGCCGCGCCCGCGTGCGCGCGTCGGAGTACCGCAACCAGCTTCGCGAGAAGCAGAAGACGCGCCGCTATTACCAGCTTCTCGAGAAGCAGTTCCGCCACTACTACGCGAAGGCCGCGCGCCAGCCGGGAGTGACCGGCGAGAACCTGCTGCGCCTCCTCGAGCGGCGCTTCGACAACGTTTTGGTCCGGCTCGGGTTCGCGGCCTCGCGCCGCCAGGCCCGGCAGCTGATCAGCCACGGACACTGGCTGATCAACGGCCGCCGGGTTGACATCCCGAGCTACCAGGTCCGGCCCGATGACGTGATCACGATCAAGCCTGACGCGAAGGCGGCGGACGTAGTCCGCTCCGCCACCGAGTTGACCGCCGCGGTACCGCCGTGGCTGCAGGCCGATCACGACGCCCTGACCGCAAAGGTCCTCCGTCTCCCCGAGCGCACGGAGATCGAGACCCCGGTCCAGGAGCAGCTGATCGTCGAGCTTTACTCGAAGTAGTCGAGCTCCCCAGAAAAACTCCCTTGCGAGGGAGGCAAACACACTTTCGCGCCTTACGCCGCTCACCAGAACACCACAGACCGGAGATGACATGACCACCCTGCCCGAATTTCAGATCCCGAAGATCAGCAAGGAGGACGTGGCCGACAACAAGGGCACGTTCACGATCGAGCCCCTCGACAAGGGGTTCGGCTACACCTTCGGCAACAGCCTTCGCCGCGTGCTGCTGTCCTCGCTGGGCGGCGCCGCGATCAAGAGCGTCCGGATCGAGGGTGTCGCGCACGAGTTCTCGACGATCCCCGGGGTCAAGGAGGACGTGACCGACATCGTCCTCAACCTCAAGGACGTCGTCGTGAAGATGCACACCGACGCCGACGAGGTCGAGGCTCCGCTGGTCGCCAGCGGCCCCGGCGACGTGACCGCCAAGGACATCGACCTGCCAGCCGGCGTCGAGATCCTGAACCCCGACGCGCCGATCGCCACGCTCGAGAAGAAGACCAAGCTCGAGATGTACCTGACGATCGGCCGTGGTCGCGGCTACTCGCCGGCAGAGGAGAACAAGGCCGAGGACCAGCCGATCGGCGTCGTCCCGATCGACTCGATCTTCTCGCCGATCCGCCGGGCGGCTTACACCGTCGACACGGCGCGCGTCGGCCAGCGCACGGACTTCGACAAGCTCGCGCTGGAGATCGAGACCGACGGTTCGATCGAGCCGTCCGCAGCGATGCGCGAGGCGGCCGAGATCCTGATCAAGTCGCTGGCGATCTTCTCCGACCCGGAGTCGGTCGAGGCGCTGACGGACCGCTCGAACTACGAGCTGCCCGGCGCGGACGGCGCCGCGGCCGGTGCGCCGGTTGCCGAGGGCGATGACCGCCTGATCGAGGAGCTCGAGATCGGCGTCCGGGCGTACAACTGCCTGAAGCGCGCCGGGATCCAGACGGTCGGCGACCTGGTCACCCGTTCGGAGTCCGAGCTGAATGCGATCCCGAACTTCGGTCGCCGGTCGACCGAGGAAGTGATCGAGGCCGTGAACCAGCTGGGGCTCTCGCTCCGCGGCGAGTAGTCGCCGGATCCGCCAAGCTGCCGGGGAGTAGCTCATGCGTCACGCCAAGCAAAAAGGGAAGCTCTCGCGGAGCAAGTCGCATCGCGCGTCGCTTCTGCGCAACCTCTGCCGTGAGGTGATCCAGCACGAGCGGATCAAGACATCCCAGGCGAAGGCCAAGGCGGTCAAGCCCCAGCTCGAGAAGCTCATCACCCTCGGCAAGCGCGGTGACCTGCACGCCCGCCGCCAGGCCCTCACGGAGCTCGGCCAGGACAAGTTCCTGGTCCACAAGCTCTTCGAGGAGCTCGCCCCGCGCTACGCGGACCGCGAGGGTGGCTATGCCCGGATCGTCAAGCTGGGCCCGCGCCGGTCGGACTCGACCGAGATGGTTTTCCTGGAGCTCGTCTGAGTCAGCCGTCGCCGCGCGTGGAGTAGATCCACGCGGCGATGGCAAAGAACACGATCACGAAGTCGGCGATCACAATCAGGTGATGCCAGCCGTCGAAGATCTGCACGGCGGCCCAGGTCAACGCCGCCAGGACGCCGATGAAGAGGATCGTCAGGCCCGCGAGGTACTTCTGACCGCGCTCGCTGACCTCGGTCATCCGCGGTCGCCTCTCGCGCAGGTCGTAGCGCTCGAACTGCGCCCGCTGGTTCTCCGTCATGTTCGACATGCGGCGGTTCCTCCCGAATCGCTTCGACCGACCTTACAGCGAACGGTGAGTGGGTATGTGAACCCCAACACCCGATGAGCACCTATCGCCTCGAAATCGCCTACCACGGAGGTGCGTTTGCCGGCTGGGCCCGTCAGCCCGGGCTGCGCACCGTGCAGGAGGAGCTGGAAGGGGCTGTCGGAAAGATCCTCGGCGGATCAGGGGTCGACCTGACCGTCGCCGGGCGCACGGACGCGGGTGTCCACGCCACTGGCCAGGTCGCGAGCTTCACGCTCGACCAGGAGCCTCCGGATCGCTTCGCCGAGCGCATCAACGCGGTGCTCCCCCGCGACGTGTCCGTGCTCGCCGCCGAGCAGGCCGCCGACGGCTTCGACGCCCGCCGCTGGGCGCAGTCGCGCAGCTACAGCTATCGGGTCCTGCGCGCCCCCGCGCGCGACCCGTTCGAGGAGGGCCGGGCGCTCTGGTGGCCGTACCCGCTCGGGGTGACGGCGGTCAGGGAATGCGCGGCGTCGATCAAGGGCGAGCACGACTTCACTGCATTCACTCCGACCCAGACCGAGCACGTGCGGTTCGAGCGTGTGGTACTGGCTGCGGAGTGGATCGAGGAGTCGGAGCGTGTCCTCACCTTCGAGATCGCCGCCGACGCGTTCATGCGCAGCATGATCCGGGTGCTCGTTGGGACGATGCTCGAGGTCGCGGGCGGGAAGCGGACCGTTGAGGACTTCCGCGAGCTGCTTGAGGGCGCGCCTCGCGAGCGCGCGGGCGAGACCGCACCGGCGCACGGCCTCTACTTCACCGGCGTCACGTACGGAGACGGGCCCGCGTTCACGTATCCGGAGACGAGCTAGGAAATTCCACGTCGCCCAGGGCGGCGGGGCGGTCGGGGAGGTACATGGAGCTCCCCGTTGCGAGGGCGACCGGCTTCCCGTCGGAGTTCACCACCTCGGAGCGGCTGATCGCCAGCGTTCGCCCTGAGTGGATCACCTCGGCGCGCGCCACCAGGTCGTTGCCGTCCGCGGGCGCCGGGCGCAGGTAGTTCACCTTCAGGTCGAGCCCCGCGACGGCCGTGCCGGCTCCTGCCTTCGAGAGCACCGCGGCCTGGATCACGAAGTCGGCCAGCATCGCGAGGGTGCCTCCCTGGAGGTTCCCCGTGGGGCTCGCGAGCCATTCGGTTGCGGGCAGCGTCGCGACCGATGCATCCTCGCCGGCTTCGCGGAGCGCGAGGCCGGTGAGATAGTGGATCGGGGGCGGGGGCAGCTCGCCCCCGAGCTGCTTCGCGAGCACCTCGACACCCTCCAGCTCGGCCCACGACTCCTGCGGGAGCACCTCGCCCACCACGGGTTCGCGCAGGTAGGGGTCCGGCGTCTCGTACGCCGGCGAAACGTACGGGTCGAGGTCGTCGGGAAGCGCCGGGAGTCCGTCGAGCGGCGGCATCACGGCCAGGCGGGAGGTGCCGTGCGCCACGAGCCGCTCGCGCTCGTCGAAGACGAACGCCTCGGACAGCCCCAGGCTGCGCCCGACGTGGATCGCCTGGCCGGCGGCAGTCAGCATTCCTCCTGCGCCGACCGGCCGGAGGAACGTGAGGGAGAGCTCGGCCGTGGTGTACGGGGTCGCGGCGGGGATCTCGGTTTCGACCGAGGCGCCGAACGCGATATCGGCCAGGATCGCCAGCGTGCCGCCGCCGATCACTCCGGCCGAGTTCAGGAGCCACGGTGACGCGGGCATCTCCGCTTCCGTCGTGCCCTCGCCGAAGCGGATCGGCTGGGCGCCCGTGAGGTGAAAGAGGGGCGGCGGGGGAGACCCGAGGCGCCGGAAACGCCGCAGCCGCTCGAGCCCGGACAGCGTCAGCACGCCGGGATGGGGGTACCCGCCGCGCGCCGGCTCGCGCCAGATCGCCGTGTCTGGAGCCGCGTCGCTCAAGGGCGACGCAGGCTATCGGCCGCTACGCCCCGCGCTCGCACGCACCGACGTCGGGCTGGTTGTCTCGCCCCGCGGCCGCGCTGGGCCCCTGGGTCGCGTGACGGCCCGCCCTAGAATCGCCCGCGTGCGGGTGCTCGTGACCAATGACGATGGCATCGGGGCGGAGGGCCTGCAGACGCTGCGCCGGGCCCTGCGCGAGCTGGAGGACGTGCGGGTGGACGTCGTCGCGCCCGACTCGAATCGCAGCGCCACCGCCCGCAGCATCACCACCCGGTCGCCCCTGTGGGTCGAGGAGATCGAGTTCGCCGACGGCGACCGCGGCTTCGCGACCGAGGGGACGCCGGTCGACTGCGTTCGCTTCGCCGACCTCGGGCTGCTCGGCGAGAGGCCCGACCTGATCGTCTCCGGCATCAACCACGGCGCGAACCTCGGTGACGACATCACGTACTCGGGGACCGTGGCGGCCGCGCTCGAGGGGATCGTCCTGGGCATCCCGGCCATCGCGATCTCGCAGCAGTCCACGGCGCGCGAGATGGGCTTTCGCTTCGGGCGCAGCTTCGACTTCGGGGTCGCGGCCGCGCTGGCGGCGGAGCTGGTCCGCCACCTGACCGAGAACCCGCTCCCCGAGGGGATCCTCTTGAACGTCAACTGCCCGGCGGGCGAGATCACGGGCATCGAGGTCGCGAGGCTCGGAAAGCGCCTCTACGACGACGAGCTGAAGCTCGTGGAGGAGGACTCGGAGGGCCGCCGCCGCTATGAGATCTACGGATTCGAGCCGTCATTCGAGGACGAGCCGGGAACCGACCTGGCGGCGGTCGCCCGCGGCAGGGTGGCGCTGACCCCCATCCACTTCGACCTGACCCATCACGACGGCCTCGGCGGGCTCGGCGAGTGGGACGTCGACGGCATGCTCGAACGGGCGAACTCCGCCGCCGACACCGCCGACGGGGAGGCGAGCGCACGCCGATGAGCCCGGCCGGTTCCCCCGCACAGCGCGCGGACGAGCTCCGCAAGGAGCTCGAACACCACAACCGCCTCTACTACGAGAGGGACGAGCCGGAGATCGGCGATGACGAGTACGACGCGCTGCTGAACGAGCTGCGCGCGATCGAGGCCGAGAACCCCGATCTCATCACCCCCGACTCGCCGACCCAGAAGGTGGGGGCGGCGCCGCTCGCCAAGTTCGAGCAGGTCGCTCACCCCGAGCAGATGCTCTCGCTCGGCAACGCGCGCAACGAGGAGGAGCTGCGCGCGTGGGAGAACCGGATCTCGAACCTGCTCAAGCGCATGGACATCACCGCGTCGGAGATCTCGTACGTGACCGAGCCGAAGATCGACGGGCTGGCGATCTCGCTGGTCTACGAGCACGGCCGGCTCTCGCGCGGAGTCACCCGCGGCGACGGACGGGTCGGCGAGGACGTGACCCACAACATCCGCACGATGGACCAGGTCCCGAAGCGGATCGCCGGCGCCCCCAAGCTGATCGAGGTTCGGGGCGAGGTCTACTTTCCGCGTAGCGGCTTCGCCGAGCTGAACGAGCAGCGCACCGAGGCTGGAGAGGCCGCGTTCGCTAACCCGAGGAACGCGGCCGCCGGCACCATCCGCCAGCTGGATCCCAAGATCGCCGCCGACCGTCCGCTCTCGCTCTGGGCGTACGGGATCGGCGCCCGCGACGGGATCGAGCACGCGTCGCACTCCGAGGAGCTCGACTGGCTCCGCGACGCGGGCTTCCCGGTCGAGGGCGAGATCAAGACGCACGCCGGCGTCGAGGGCGTGGTCAAGCGCTGCCGTTGGTGGGAGGAGCGGCGCGAGGGGCTCGACTACGAGATCGACGGGGTGGTCGTGAAGGTGGACGAGCGCCCGCTGTGGCGGGAGCTCGGAGTGGTCGGGCGCGAGCCGCGCTGGGCGATCGCGTGGAAGTTCCCGCCGATGACGGCCACCACCACGCTCAAGCACGTGGTCTGGAACGTGGGGCGGGTCGGGAACATGATCCCGTTCGCCCAGCTCGAGCCCGTGCAGGTGAGCGGCGTGACCGTCAGCCAGGCCACCCTCCACAACGAGGAGGACCTGGCCCGCAAGGACGTGCGCGAGGGCGATCAGGTGGTTGTGACCCGGGCGGGCGACGTGATCCCGCAGGTGATCTCGCCCCTGATCCAGCATCGCAAGGGGAAGCGGCTTCGCAAGGCCCGTCCCCCGACGAAGTGCCCGGCGTGCGGCACGCCCACCGTCAAGCCGGAGGATGGCGTCTTCACGATCTGCCCGAACCGCCGCGGCTGCCCCGGTCAGACCTTCCAGCTCATGAAGCACTTCACGGCGGTGATGGACATCGAGGGGTTCGGCGAGAAGCTCTCGTACCGGTTCCTCGACGAGGGCCTGATCACCGACCCGGCGGATGTCTACGACCTGACTCCGGAGCGGCTCGCCGAGCTCGACGGCTTCGGCGAGGTCTCGGCCAAGAACCTGGCGGATGCGATCGCCGAGTCGAAGAACGAGCCCTTCTCGATCGTCCTGTTCGCCCTCGGGCTGCCCGGCATCGGATACGTGACGGCGCAGGCACTGGCCGAGCACTTCGGCACCATGGACGCGCTGCTCGGCGCGGACGCCGAGGGGATCGAGCAGGTCGAGGGCGTCGGCCCGATCACCGCGGCGCAGATAGCCGAGGAGCTCGCCGAGGAGCCGACCCGCAAGCTGATCGAGCGCCTGCGCGACCGCGGCCTCCGCTTCGAGCTGGACGAGTCCGAGAGGCGCGCTCAGGGCGGCCCGCTGGAGGGGAAGACGTTCGTCCTCACCGGCACCCTCCCGAACATGTCGCGCGACCAGGCCGGCAAGCTGATCAAGCGCGCCGGCGGCAAGGTCACCAACTCGGTCTCGAAGAAGACCGACTACGTCGTTGCGGGCGAGAGCCCGGGCTCGAAGCTCGCGAAGGCCGAGGACCTCGACGTCGAGGTCATCGACGAGGACGCGCTCCGCGAGCTGGTCTAGCGGCGGCTACTTGTACCGCGCGATCGACGCGGCCATCGAGTCCTGGGCGCGGCGGGCGGTGTCGACGTTCACGCCGTTCATCAGGATCGAGAAGGCGACGAGGCCGCTCTTCGACTTGCAGTAGCCCGAGAGCGCGCTGACGCCGTCGATCGTGCCGGTCTTGGCCTGGCAGCGGCCCTCGGCGGCGGAGCCGCGCATGCGGTCCGAAAGCGTGCCGGTGCGCCCGGCGACGGCCAGGGACTTGCGGAACGCACGGTCGAGGTCGTTGTCCCGCGACATGTGGACCAGGAGCTTTCCGACCTGGCTCGGCGACGAGCGGTTCGTCCGGCTGAGGCCGGAGCCGTTCACCAGCTTCGCGCCGCTGCCGGACTTCCGGGCGAAGCTCTCGGCCTTGCCCGCGCCGCGAGCGGTGGTCCCCTGCTTGCCGCCGCGTGCAGCCAGCCGCTTGAGGAGCATCTCGGCGTAGAAGTTGTCGGACGGGGTGTTGGTCTGCGCGATCAGCTGCGCGGCGCTCGGGGAGCGAACGGCGTCGAGCGGCTCGTCGCCCAGCGCCTTGCGGGGCGCGTTCCCCACGCGAACCTTGCCGGTGACCTTCACGCCCGACCGGCGCAGGTGCTTCATGAGCTCGCGTGCCGCGACCTTCTCGGGCTTGCCGCTCCCCAGCCCGGCGTTCCATGAGAGGCCGGAGAGGGTTCCGAGCCACGGCCCGCCGCCGATGCCCGGCTGGGGCACGGAGCGCTTGCCGTCGAAGACGGTCGGGTCGACCATCAGGTTGCCGCGAACGCGCTTGATCCCGGCCCTGCGGACTCCCTTGGCGAGCGGCTTGATGCGCGTGACCGGCATGTTGTACCGGCGCGCGAAGCCGGGCTCCGCGAGCGCCGGATCGCCGTCGCCCACGAGCACCAGGCCGCCCTTCAGGATCTGGTCGTTGCGTCCCCGGCGCGCACCGCGCTCCCAGACCGTGGTCTTCAGCTTGCCGTCGGCGCCGAAGCGGTTGAGGAACGCAGCGGTGGCGAACAGCTTCGAGTTCGACGCCAGCAGCCGGCTGCGCTTGCCGGAATCCGAATAGAGGACGGCGCCGCCTCGGCCGCCCGCGCGCAGGTCGTACACCCAGGCGCCGCTGCCGCCGCCGACGCGATCCATCTCGCGCTCGAGCTTGCGCCGGAGCCGGCCCTTCGAGAGCGAGCCGCGAGCCGCGAGCCGGGATCCCCGTGCGGCGACCGGCGTCGTCCCGCCGTCGTCCGGCATCGCGGATGGGGCTGCCCGCACGCCATCGGTGGCGCGCTGGGCAGATCCGATCGCGGGCATGACGGTCAGGGCCGCCACTACCCCTGCCAAGGCGAGCGTCCTCACCCCGCGCACGATACCCGGTAGGCCAGCGGCCGAACCCCGAACCCTCGCTGGAACGTATGTTCCGGTCGCCCTGCGATACTTGACGCCTGATGGGCAAGGTCGTCGAGCTTGACGTAGCCGCCACCGAGCCACGCACGACCCGCGCCCGCCGGGGCCGTCGCAGCAGCTCGAAAACGGCGCTCGTCCTGGGCGGCGGCGGCTTCACCGGCGGTGTGTACGAGATCGGCGCCCTCCGGGCCCTCGACCTTCTGGCCGTCAACCAGACGGTCAACGACTTCGACGTCTACGTCGGCACCAGCGCCGGAGCCTTCATCGCGAGCCTGACCGCGAACGGCGTCACGCCCGAGGAGATGATGCGGGTGCTGAACAAGGAGCTGCGCTCCCCGATCCCGGACATCGACCTCTCGATGCTGCTGCGCCCGAACTACCGCGGGTTCATCCGGGGCTCGGTGAGCCTGCCGTTCAAGGTCGCCGGCGTGATCCGCGAGCTCTTGGAGAACCTCGGCGAGTCGTCGGCGGTCGACCTCGCCACGGGGCTCGCGGCGGCCCTCCCGCCCGGGGTCTATCGGGGGACCGGCATCGAGCGATATGTCGAAGAGGTCCTGTCCGACCCGGATCGCACCAACGACTTCCGCCACCTCTCCTCCGAGCTCTATCTGACCGCCACCGACGTCGACACCACCGAGCGCGTGGTCCTCGGCGAGGGCGAGTGGGCCGAGGTACCGATCTCGAAGGCGGTTGCCGCCTCGGGCTCGTTGCCACTGATCTACGAGCCGGTGGAGATTCGCGGCCGCGAGTTCATCGACGGCGGCATCCTCTCGACGACGAACATCGACGTGGCGATCGAGCGCGGCGCCCGCTTCGTCGTCGTCATCAACCCGCTGGTTCCGTACGTCAACGACTTCTCGACCCGGATCCCGACGATGACCGGATCGCGCGTCCAGCGGGTGAGCGACATGGGCATGGTCGGCATCGGCAACCAGGCCTTCCGGATGATCTCCCACGACCGCCTGCACCGTGCGGTCGAGATCTGGGAGGAGCGCTACCCCGGAGTCGACATCATCCTGATCGAGCCCGAGCTGGACGACGCGCTGATGTTCGGGACGTCGATCCTCGACTACAAGGCGCGGCTCGAGATCGCCAAGCACGGCTTCGAGTCCGTCACCCTGAAGCTGGCCCGCGACTACGACCGCTACAGGGCCATCGCCGAGCGCCACGGGATCGAGATCTCCGCGCGCCGAGTCCGTCACGTGATGGACCAGGTCGAACGGGCGCGAGAGGCGCCTGCCGCGTGGCGCCGTGTGCTCGAGCAGACCACCTCGGTGCTGATGCGAAGCGGCCCGAAGGCCGCCGAGCCGCCGCCTGCGGACGATGCGGGCGAAGCGCTCGACGGCTGACCCTCAGGGCTCGCTCACGTCCGGCGCCGGCGCGCGAACCTCAGCATGAACATGGAGAGCGGTGCGCGCTTGCCGACGTCGGCACGCTCGTCGCGATCGAGCGCGGCCGCGTAGCGCCGAGCGTCTGCGGCGGACGGATAGGTCTTGGAGCCAGTCATCCCGCAGCCCCGGCCGCACTCCCAGTGCATTGCCCGACCCTCGGCTCGAAAGTGAGGTCTGTGTCCCAGGAGCCGGCAGGCGAGCGGCGTGCTAGGCATCCGCGGTCCCTCCCGGGCTCCGCTGCTCCGTCAGGGCGAAGCGGTGTCGGCCGATCTTGCGGACGACACCCTCCGCGACCGCCTCCCGAAGCGCCCTGGTGAAGCGCCCGGGGCCCCAGTTCCTGGCGCCGACTCGCTTCGCGAGCTCAACCCGATCGGCCTCGCCGCCCTCCTCCAGCGCCCAGCGGAGCATCTCCACCTCGCTGTCGAGCCACTGGTCGTCCCGTGGCGCCGGGGCACCGATGAACGGTGAGTAGGAAATTCCGGGCCCCGGCCGGTACCGCCGTGCGCCGCGGCGCTGGCGCTCCAGCCGCGCACGCCGGCGGCGTTCGCGCTCCGCCTCCGCATCGTCCTCGCGGGCGTCCCCATCGCCCTCCTCACGCTCCGCATCTTCGACCGAGATCGGCTTCGCGATGTCCTCGAGCTGTTCCTGCTCGGCCCGCACCCCCAGGAAGAGCTCCACGATCCCCCCGATCGCCATCACCCCCGCACCGATCAGATACGCGATCTGCAGCTCGGACGTCCCCTCGCTCCCGAGCTTCTCGAACACCTGGGGGCCGGTGATGCCTCCGATCGCCGTGCCGATCGCGTAGAAGAACGCGATCGCGAGCGCCCGGACCTCCATCGGGAAGATCTCGCTCACTGTCAGGTACGCGGCGCTGGCGCCCGCGGACGCGAAGAAGAAGGTCGCGGCGAGCGCGAGGGTGAGCGTCCAATCCGAGAACTGGCTCTCGCAGGACTTGGGATCGCATGCACCGATCAGGATCGAGACGCCGACCAGCATGATCGCCGACAGCAGATAGGTGCCGGCGATCATTGGCTTCCGGCCGACCGTGTCGAACAGCCGCCCCAGCAGGAGCGGTCCGAGGAAGTTCCCGGCGGCGAACACGGCGTAGAAGAGGCCAACCTTGTTGGCGGCCACGCCGAAGTAGGTCGTCAGGGTGATGCCGAGCGTGATCGTCACGGCGTTGTAGATGAAGGCCTGGCCGACGAACAAGGAAAGTCCCAGAACCGATCGCTTCGGATAGACCTTGAACGCGGTTCGCGCGATCTCTCGGAACGAGATCGCCTTGCGCTGCCGGACAGTGATCTCGTCGTCGGGCTCCTTCAGCCTCTCACCGTTGTCCTCCGACACGCTCCGCTCGATGTCGTCGACGATGCGCTCGGCCTCCTCCTCACGGCCGTGGATGAAGAGCCAGCGAGGGCTCTCGGGAACGGTCCTCCTCACGAGGAGGATCCCGAGCCCGAGCGTCGCTCCCAGCGCGAACGAGATGCGCCAGCCCACGTCGAGCGCGAAGATCGATTCCTTCAGGAGCACGATTGACGCGAGGCCGCCGAGCGCCGCGCCGACCCAGAACGAGCCGTTGATGATCAGGTCGACCCGCCCGCGGGCACGCGCGGGAATCAGCTCGTCGATCGCCGAGTTGATCGCGGCGTACTCGCCGCCGATCCCGGCGCCCGTCAGGAACCGCATCGCGAGGAACCACCACGGCGTCCAGGAGATCGCGGTGAGGACGGTCGCCAGCAGATAGAGACCCAGCGTGATCAGGAACAGCCTCTTGCGCCCGAACCTGTCGGTCAGCTGGCCGAACAGGAGCGCGCCGGTGCACGCGCCGGCCACATAAAGGGACTGCGCCAGCGCGATGTCGCCGTTGGTCAGCTCGATCCCGCTTCCCGGCTCGACCAGCGTGGGGGCCAGGAAGCCGACGATCGTCACCTCGAGCCCGTCGAGGATCCAGACGATTCCGAGCCCGATCACCACCCGCCAGTGGAATCGGCTCCACGGCAGCCGGTCGAGGCGCGACGGGATGCGCGTCTTGATGGTCCCGAAACCGGCGTCCTTGCCGGCTGCAGCGCCGCTCGCCTCCATGGCGGCGGCATACCCCGCGTTGGAGACGCTAAGCCGAGGGAGCCAGGCCGGTGCGCTGGCGGCTGAGAAGGACGAGCGCGATGTCGTCCTCGGCGGGCGTGTGCGCGAGAGTCTCGGCGACGATCGACTCCATCACCGGCTCCAGGTCCTGCGCGAGGACGCGTTGAAGAGCCCTGCCGACCCGGTCGATGCCGGCGTCGATCAGCTCCCAGCGCCGCTCGACCAGGCCATCCGTGTAGAACGCGACCAGGGCGCCGGGCGGCACCGTCGCGGACGCCTCGCTTCGCGGCTCCTGGGCGAGACACAGTGGAAGGGATCGACCGCCCTCCAGCAGTGAGTAGCCCGCCGCCGTCACGAGCAATGGCGGCGGGTGGCCCGCCGCCGCATAGCGCAGGCGGCCGGTGGCCGGGGTGAACCGAGCACAACACGCCGTCGAGAACGTCGCTGCGTCGATGTCCGCCGCGAACCGGTCCAGGCCGGCGAGCACCTCCGCCGGGCCGCTCGTCGCTCGCGCCAACGCGCTGGCGGCGCTGCGGAGCTGACCCATGGCGACCGACGCCTCCAGCCCTCTCCCGACCACGTCTCCCACCGCGATCACGAGCTCACCATCGTCCGCGAGGGTCACGTCGTACCAGTCTCCGCCCACCTCGAGATGTCGCTCGGACGGCCGGTAGTACGTGAGCACGTCGACGGACTCGGGCAGGCGCCCCGCGCTGGGCAGCATCGCGCTTTGCACCTCGAGGGCGAATCGGTGCTCCACCTCCGACAGTCGCGCTCGCTCGAGCGCGAGGGCGCATTGCGAGGCGACGGTCTGCGCCAGCGCCCTGAGGTCCCGGTCGATCGGCCGCTCCGAGCCGAAGTCCCAAGCAATCGCGCCCACCGTGGCGCCCTCGTACAGCAGGGGCACCGCGACGGCCGCGTGCGGAGGCTCGGGGACGTCCCGAAGGGCCTGGAACCGATCGAGTCCCTCGGCACGCGAGGCGTACGACGTCATCTCTCCCGAGTCGAACGCTTGGACCACCGGGATGTCCGCCACCCGATCGACGAGCGCGCGCATCGCCGCCGCCGGCTTGTCGCCATCGCCGGAGTGCCCGGCGATCACCGGCCGACCGTCCTCGCCCGGGACGATCAGCATCGCAGCGCGCGCTCCGAGCCCACCGAGTGTGGTCGTGGTTGCGACCTCGCCGACCGCCTCGCGGGTGAGTGCCACCGACATCCGGCTTGCCATTCTCTGGAGCAGCTCGGTGCGGTCCAGGAGCGTCTCGGTCCGCCGCCGCTCCTCCTCCGAGCGGCCGAAGGCACGCATCGTGTCGTCGCGCTCGGACACCGCGGCGGCGATCGCAAGCGCGCCACCGATCACGAAGGCCAGGGTCACCTGCAGATAGATGAGCCCGGTCTCCGGCGAGACGCCGACCGTGTCGAAGAAGTCGTGCCCGTGGGCGGTCGCGTGGGCGGCCGCGAACGCCATGCCGAAGCCGGCGACCGCCACTCCCACCGTACCGGCGGCGAACGCGGTCCAGGCGAGCAGGGCGATGCCCGGGAAGATCAGCCAGAGCTCCTCCAGCCAGAAGACCGCGCCCACCAGAACCATGGTCAGCGGGACCAGCGCGGCTGCCCTCCAGGAGATGGCGCCAACGTACCGTTGCTTGACCCGCGCGGCCACCGCGAGCACCGCCGACCCGACGACCATGACCCCCAGTCCGTCCCCGATCCACCACGAGAGCCAGAAGTCGCCCCACTCGGTCCCGCCGTCGAGCTGGTTGTTGGTGGCGCCGATCACGGCTCCAACGGCGGGGCTGGCGACCACGGCGCACGCGATGAACGTGAGCAATCCGGACAGCCTGCCGAGATCGAGCCCCGGCGCGAAGCGCCTGAGCAAGGTGGCGCCCACGAGCGGCTCGACCGTGTTGGCGAGTGCGTACCCCAGGCTCGTGTCGAGCGGGATGTCGTGGCTCAAGTCGACGATGACCTCGGCCGATGCGGCCGCCGCGAGCACGACCGGCCACGCACGCACCGGCGTCAGGACGAGCGCGGCGAGAGTCACTCCCGCCGAGGGGAAGAAGACCGCGATCGATCCCGACGCGTTGAACCAGAGAAAGGTCGTGATGGACCCCGCCGCGTAGCTGAGTCCGACCGCGAGGAAGAGGAGCCCCCCTCGGACGATCGGACCGTCGGACTCCCACCGCCTCCGGATCCATCCGGTCATCGTTGGTGACACGGTACCGTTAGTCGCCGGTTTCGGCCCGTCGCCAACGGGCAGCGGGTGGGAACGGAAAGAGCGAACCAGGTGGCTCGGGTGGCGGAACCAAGGAAGGTCAGCGCAGCAGCGGCGAGTCCTCACGGCGGAGGGATTGCAGTGGCGTCCGATGCAGCGCGCGGAGAGCCCTGGGCGAGCAACTTCGGCGCGCAGCCGCCCTTCGCGCTCGGCGTCGAGGAGGAGCTGCTCTTGGTGGACGACGATTTCGCTCTGCGTGATCGTGATCCGGAGATGCTGGGCGAGCTCGATGTTGGGCCCGGGAACGTCCAGGAAGAGCTGTTCCGCGCGATGGTCGAGGCTCAGTCGCCGGTTTCCGCGACCGTCCGGCAGGCGAACTCCGCGCTTCGCGAAGCGCGGCGCGAGCTGCTGAGCTCGAGCCACCTGATGGGAGTCGGTCTGCACCCCGCGTCGGACCCGGGGCAGTCGGAAATCCAGCAGACACCACGCTACGCGAAGATCGAGCACTCGCTCCAGGGAGTCCTCCGCACACCGATCTGCGGGCAGCACATCCACGTCGGGATGCCGGACGAGGAGACCGCCGTCCGGGTCTACAACGGAATCCGCACCCACGTGCCGCTGCTGAACGCGCTGGGCGGCAACTCACCGTTCTGGGGAGCGCGCGATTCCGGCCTCGCGAGCACCAGGACCGTGGTCTTCCGAAGCTATCCCCGGGCCGCGATGGCGCCGGAGTTTGCGAACTATCAGCATTTCTGCGACGTGACTCGGCAGGTCTGCGTGGCGGCCGAGCTGGAGGACTACACGCACATCTGGTGGGACGTCCGGATCCATCCCGGGCTGGGGACGATCGAGGTGCGCGCGCCCGACGCCCAGTTCGACCTCCGGCGCACCGCGGCGTTGGCGGCGCTGGTGCATTGCCTCGCGCGCATCGAGGCGGAGCACGAGGTCACCAGCATCCCGGCCAGGGAAGCGCTTGCGGAGTCGAGCTTCCAGGCAACGCGACACGGCCTGGACGCGAAGCTGCTCACGCGCTCCGGGCGGCTGAAGCCGGCGCGTGAGCTGGCTCACGACACGCTGGAGCTGGCCGACACCGTCGCGGGCGAGATGGGGTGCCGCGGAGAGCTGGCTCACATCGGGACGATGCTCGACGAGGGGTGCGGAGCGGACGTCCAGAGACGGGTGCACGAGGAGGGTGGAATGGAGGGCCTGCTCGAGTTCCTGGTGACCGAGACAGCCCGCCTCGACCACGACGCGCGCGGAGCGGCTCAGCCCGCGTAGAGCGCGTCCACCTCGCCCGCGTACTTGTGGGCGACCACGTTCCGTTTGACCTTCATCGAGGGGGTCAGCTCGCCACCCTCCTGGGAGAAGTCCCGGGGGAGCACCTCGAACTTCTTCACCTGCTCGACCCGGGCGAACTTCTGGTTCACCTGGTCGAGATGAGCCTGGATCGAGGCGCGGATTCCGTCGTCCGTGTGCAGCGTGGCGAGGTCCAGGCCCTTCTCCTCGGCGAACTTCGCGGCCTCCTCGGGATCGAGCGTGACCACCGCGACCAGGAAGGGGCGACGGTCGCCGATGACCACGCACTGGGAGATCATCGGGTGTTGCTTGATCTCGGCTTCGAGATTCGCCGGGGTGATGTTCTTCCCGCCCGCGGTGATGATGATGTCCTTCTTGCGCCCGGTGATCTTGAGATAGCCGTCCGCGTCGAATTCCCCGATGTCGCCGGTGTGGAGCCAGCCGCCGACGATCGTCTCGGACGTCGCCTCGTCGTTCTTGTAGTAGCCCTGGAAGACGTTTGGGCCCCTGACCAGGATCTCCCCGTCGTCCGCGATCTTCACCTCGACGCCTGGGAACGGCTTGCCGATGGTGCCGAACCGGAAGTCGTCCGGGGTCGCGATCGTCGCCGCCGTCGAGGTCTCGGTCATGCCCCAGCCCTCGAGGACCAGCACACCGGCCGCATCGAAGAAGCGCAGGATGTCCGGGTTGATCGGCGCGGCGCCGCTCACCGCCACGCGGAGGTTGCCGCCGAACAGGTTCCGGATCTTCTCCAGCACCAGGCGGTCGGCCAGCGCGTGCTGCAGCCGCAGCAGCGGCCCGGCGCCGCCCGAGCGCTCCGCCTCGTGGAAGCGCTTGCCGACCCCGATCGACCAGTCGAAGATCCGCTTCTTGAGCCCGCCCTCCTTCTCGACCGCGGAAGTGGCGGCCGTGTAGATCTTCTCGAAGATCCGCGGAACCGACGGGAGGTACGTCGGCTTCACCTCGGTGAGGTTCGCCATGATCCGCAGCGGGTCGCGCTCCCAGTAGGCAAGGGTCGCGCCGAGCTCGAACGAGCCGAACTGAATCAGGAGCGCGAACGAATGCGCCAAGGGGAGGAACAGGTACGTCAGTTCATCGCCTCCGCCGAGGACATTCTTCTCAACCACCATGTCCAGCATCGCCCGGTAGTTGCCGTGCGAGATCACGCAGCCCTTGGGCGGGCCGGTCGTTCCCGACGTGTAGATGAAGGTGCAGATGTCGTCGGGTGACACCGACTCGTAGCGCGATTCCCAATCGGCTTCACCCAGCGTGGCGCCGCGCTCGACCAACTCGGCGACCGAGAGCGCCCCGCCGCCGGTGCCGGTCATCCTGATGACGTGCTCCAGCGCCGGGCAGCGGTCGCGGACCTGGCGGATCTTTTCGAGCTGGTCCTCGTCCTCGACGATCACCACCTTGGCGTCGGAGTTCTCGAGGACGTACTCGCACTCCTCGGCGGAGTTCGTCTGGTAGATGGGGACCACCGTGGCGCCGGCGGTGAGCGCCGCGTAGTCGAAGTAGGTCCACTCGACGCGGGTGTTGCCCAGGATCGAGACCTTGTCGCCCTTCTCGACTCCGAGCCCGATCAGGCCCAGCGCGAGCTCCCCGACCGTGTCACCCACCTCGCGGTAGCTGCGCGTCGTCCACTGTCCGTCGTCGTCCTTGAACATCACGGCGCGCTGGGCGCCGTATTTGGCGACGGCCTTGGGGAGGAGATCGGCGATCGTGGTCGAGCCGACCCCCTCGCCGGCGGCCGGCGAGGGTGCCGCGGTCTGCATGCTGTGAGTATCGCCTAAGCGGTGGCGTGCGTGCGCTTGCTCTGGTCGGCGAGCTGGCGCATCGAGGTCACGAAGAGGGTCTTGTCAATCCGGCCGTTGAAGATCGGGACGCCCATTTCCATGCACTTGGAGATGACTTCTCGCCGCTTCATGTTGACCTCGTCGGCGAGCTCCGTGGGCGTCAGGTGGTTGGGCACAGTCGCCTTCTCCTCTATCGGGGTTGCGAGCTAAGTCTTATCCCTACGACCGGACGTGTCAATAAATATCAGCGCAAAATCCGGTGTTCATCGAGTGAGCGACGCAAGTCGCGAAAGCCGGTTTGCCCCCGCTGGTAAGGGGCTGTTTCGATGGGTTCAGACAGGGTTTGGCACGGTGATGAACTCGTGCTCCACGTCGAAGCGCTCGGCGACGAGCTCCCCGAGCCGGCGGACCCCGAAAGTCTCGGTCGCGTAGTGCCCGGCGGCGATGAAATGAAGGCCACCCTCGCGTGCGTCGGCCATCACATGCTCGGCGGGCTCGCCGGTGAGCAGGGCGTCGAGGCCCCAGGCCCACGGCCTCGTGGACCATCGAGGCCCCGGCGCCCGAGGCGATCCCGATCGAGTGCACCGGATCCGGGCCGGTGGCGAAGACCAGCGGGTCGCGCTCGGTCAGCGCGCGGACCCGTTCGACGAGTTGGTCGGCGCCGATGCCCTCGGCGCTGCGCCCCACCACTCCGATCGGCTGGTCCCGTGCGAGGCCGAACGGCTCCGGCGAGGGCTCGAACCCGAGTCCGTCCCTGATCAGGGCGTTGTTGCCGATCTCCGGGTGGGCGTCCAGCGGCAGGTGATACGCGGCGACCGAGAGCCCGGCGCCCAGGGCCAGACGCAGACGCTCAGCCATCGGCTCTGAGAGGGCGCGCGGGAGGAAATCCCAGAAGAGCCCGTGGTGCGTGATCGCCATCTGCGCGCCGGCGTCGACAGCGCTCGCGATCAGCTCCCGGTGGGCCGAGACGCCGGTGACGATCTTCCCGACCTCATCGTCGCCGGGGACCTGAAGCCCGTTCGGGCCGTAGTCGGAGAACGTCCCGACGTCGAGCAGCTCGTCGCAGAATTCGATTATCTCGTTCCGGTTCGCCATGTGAATCGATCACCAGGTTAAGAGCCGGCCCTTAACGCCGGGCTCGGCTTCGTCCTCAGGGCTCGGCCTCACTCAAGCCGGCTCAACAACGCCGGGGCTCGGCTTCGTCCTTCGGACTCCGCCTCACTAGATTTCTTCTCGCACGATGGCCGAAGCCAGCTCCCCATTCCTGCGCTCGCTGATGGACACCGAGCTGTACTCGATCGGCGCGTTCTTCTGCGACGAGCACCCCGAGCTGGTCGACGAGGTCGTGCGTGTCTCGGGCGAGATCGAGCGCGCGGGCCTCGAGGCCTACGCCGAGTCCGGAGGGCGCCCGGTCGAGGAGGCGTTCGAGACGCTCCTCACGGGCCTCGCCGTCCGCTACTACAAGGCCGTCGCGGGTTGAGCCCATGGGTCCCCAGGGTGTTGCTGGCCGTGCTGGCGGTCGGCGTCGGCTACGCGATCATCGCGATCGCGGTGGGCGAGGGTGGCCCGCAGGCGGTCGAGATCGAGGGCCGGCCGGAGGTCCAGAGGCTGATCGCCGGGATCCGCCAGGAGGAGGAGCGGCTCGGATCGCCGGACGCCCCGGTTGAGATCGACCTGTTCACCGACGTCCGCTCGGTGCCCGGGGCCGAATTCCAAAGCGAGGTCGTGGATCCTCTGATCAACGAGTACGTGCGCACCGACCGCGCCCAGATCAACCTTCGCCATTTCTCGTTCGGCCGGACCGCGGTGACCGAGGCGGCGATCGCGGCCGACGCCGCGGGCGCGCAGGGCCACCAGTGGCAGTTCGCGGCCCTCGTCCTCCGGAACCTCGGGCTCGTGGACGAGGACGGCGTGGACGAGGAGTTCCTCAACGAGATCGCGGAGGTCACGCCGGGGCTCGAGCACGACGAGTGGGAGGTCGAGTTCGAGGACGAGCTCGAGCTCCAGAGCGATGACCCCGACTACGAGAGCGCGGTCGACGCCGACGGCAAGCTCGCGTTCGAACTGAAGCTCCCGGCGCAGCCGGTGATGATCGTCAGCGGCCCGGGCGGCGAGGAGACGCTGGACCAGGTGCCCCAGCTCGACGAGGCACGGCTAGCGATCGAGCGGGTCGAGGTCCCGCCGGGCTAGGTCACTCCGCGTCGGGCTCAGGCTCCGCGTCCGGGGGCGAATGGTCGATCAGGGGCCGCAGCAGCCGCGTGAGGACCAGCAGGCCGAGTACGCCGGCGACCGCGAGCCAGAGCAGCGGGTCGTCCAGCGAGAGCTCCTCGAGACGGCTCCCAAGGTAGATCGAGACCGCGGTGATCGGGATGTATCCGAGCGCCGTGGTCCAGGCGAAGCGCCCGACCGGCACGCGGGCTGCGCCGGCGACGTAGCTGAACAGGCTGAACGGGACGATCGGGACGAGGCGAGCTGCCAGCAGGAGCGTGACCCCGCCGTGCTCGATCGCCCTCTCGAGCCGGCCAAATCGGTCCTCGCCGATGAACCGGTACAGCAGCGGGCGCGCCGCGGTGCGGCCGATCGCGTAGGCGGCGAGCCCCTGGGCGACCCAGCCGGCCATCACCATGGCGAACGCCGGCCAGAAGCCGTAGACGAAGCCGGCGGCGGCGTCCACGATCTCCGCCGGGTACCAGACGAAAGTGTGAATGGCGATCAGCGCGTAGAGGATCGCGACGCCCGTAGCGTCCAGGTCGAGGAGGTCCTGGCGCAGGTTCTCCGTGTCGCCGCGCACCGCGTCGCCGAACGCGTCGCGGAGCGGCTCGATCGCCAGCACCCCGGCGACCAGCATCAGGGCGAACACCGCTGTGATGGCGAGCGCTTCCCAGGGCTTCCCGCCTGCGGACTCGGCCCCGCCCCTGGTTGGAGCCTTCGCCATCGTTCAAGTATGCCCGGGCCAGTCTGCGAAGCCTGCCTGCGATACTTGGGCGCTCTCGGGGCGTGGCGCAGCCTGGTAGCGCGCACCGTTCGGGTCGGTGAGGTCCCCGGTTCAAATCCGGGCGCCCCGATTGCTCACCGCACGAGGAAGACTGGGCGACTTCGTGCGCTTAGGAGTATTCCCTGCTCCGAGCGGGCAACAGGAAGGTGTGACTCACGCGAAGTCCTCTTTCCTCGAGATCTCGATGGCCGCGGAGCCGACCAGCGTCCGGCTCATGCGCACCGAGATCCTGCGGTGGTTCCACACGCAGGACGTTGGTGACGACAACCTCGCGGCCGGGATCGCGCTGGCCACCTCGGAGGCGGTCGGCAACGTGGTTCGCCACGCGTACGGGACGAACGGCGGCCGGGTGGAGCTCTACGCCGAGCGTCGCGACGCCGACATCCTGGTTCGCGTTGCGGACAGCGGGCTTGGCCTCACCGCCCGGTCCGGCACCAGAACCGGACTTGGGCTTCCCGTGATCGGCCGCGTCTCCAACGGAGTGACCGTCGCCTCCGACGCCGCCGGGACGACCGTGAGCATGCGGTTCGCGTTGCAGAACTCTGCGCCGCGTCCAAGGCTCGACCGATTGTCGTCGAGCCGGCGTCCCCTGATCGGCATCGGATAGCCGCAAACTCCGGCTTTCCCGAAGCGGGCCTGGATTCAAGTCAGGCGGATCGGGCATTCACACCGGGCAGCTTCCATCGAGGAGCTTCGAGCAGCGGCGCCATCCCCCGGGGCGCCGCTGTTCGCGTTCGAGGGCCGATGATCCTAGGATCACTCCTGTGCTGCAGGGACGCCGAACGCTCACGGCGCTGGTCATCGTCGCGCTCTTGGCTGCGACGGCGCTGGCGACGGTGCTCGCATACCAGGCCGAGCGCGACTCCGCCCGTGAGGCCGATGAGGGCCGAGCGCGACAGGCCGCCGTCGCGATCCGCCAGAACCTGACGGTCCTCGCCGCCGGCCTACGCGGCTCATCGACGATTGTGGACAGCGATGGGCAGGTCGATCCCGGGCGGTTCCACGAGTTCGCCCGCGGAATCCTGGGCGACACTCCGTTCACGCGCCTGTCCTTCGCCGAGCCGGTCGCCCCGGCAGACCGGCAGGAGTTCGAGCGGGCGCTGGGCGGGCCGATTACCAGGATCGGCGACAGCGGCGACTTCATCCCGATGCCCGAGGGCAGGGACGAGGACTTCCTGGCCGTGACCCTGGTTTACCCCGACAACGCGATGCGCAGGGAGAGCCTCGGTGTCGACCTGTTTTCCGATTCCGAGCGGGCGCCGACGACTCACGCGGCCATTCGCTCGGGAACCCCACGGCTGAGCCCCCCGCTTGACCTTCAGCGCCCAGACGAGCCGGGGGCGGCCGTCTACGACCCGGTTACGCAGCAAGGCGAGGACCAGATTGCCGGCGTCCTCGCGACGAGGATCTCCGGCGCCGATCTCGTCAGGGAGGTCGAGCGACAGCTCGAGACGCCGGGGATGATCAGCATCTCCGACAGCGGTCAGCCGTTGGGCGGGTCGGAGGCTGAGGCCGACGAAGCCACCGCGACGACGGTCAGGGCGCTCGGGCGTGACTGGCAGGTGGCCGTCGCCGGTGCGACCGCGACCGATCTCACCCCGGCGATCGCCTACTGCGCCGGTGGCCTCGCGCTCACCCTTACGGCCGCGGGTGTGCTGCTGCTCGCGTCCCGCCGGGAGCGCGATCTGGTTCATCGTCAGGCGGACGCGGAACGCGTCGCTGCGCGGGAATCGCTCCAGGTGCGGATCACCGAGGCGATCGAACGCGAGATCGAGGGCGACGCCCGTCTCGGCAGCCTGGCCCGGCAGCTGGTGCCGGCGGTCGGCGACGTGTGCGTCGTCCACGAGGCAACCGAGGGCGGAATCGTCAGGCGCGTCGGCGTCGCGGCGCCCGATGAGCGGACGACGGAGCTGATCCGGGCGATGCCCGAGCCACCCGCGACGAGCCCGATCCGCGCGGCGATCTCAAGCCGCCAGCCGGTCCTCTACAACCGGGTCAGCGACGATCGCGAGGCGCGTCGCGCGCGCGAGCGCGGCATCCCGCCGCGCCCGCGAGCCGATGGATCGGAGCCGTCGCCGGCCGACCTGCTGGAGGCCGACGAGGTTTCGAGCATGATCGTCCCCCTCGTCGCCCGGAACCGTGTGCTCGGAACGCTCTCCATCACCGTCCTCGGCTCCACCGCCCGCCCGCCTCTCACTCGCGAGGACCTGGCGTTTGCGATGGAGGTCGCAACCCACGCCGCCGTTGCTCTCGACAACGCCCGGCTGTACGAACAACAGCGCGACATCGCCAAAATCCTCCAGGGTGCGCTCGTTCCGCGTGAGTTGATCGAGGTCCCGGGCGCCGAGGTCGCGGCCAGGCATCGCGCCGGCCTCGCGGGCACCGAGGTGGGCGGCGACTTCTACGACCTGTTCGAGGTCGGCGGGCACTGGATGGCCGTGGTCGGGGACGTCTGCGGCAAGGGACCGGAGGCGGCGGCGCTGACGGCCCTCGCGCGCCACACCGTCAGGGCCACTGCCCGCCTCGGCCCGGCGGGCGCCGTCGCGCGGGTCCACGAGGCGATCCGTGACTCCGGCGAGCACACGTACGTCACGCTCTGCTGTGCCGAGCTGCGGCCCACCCCCGACGGGATCCAGGCGTCGGTGACGACCGCCGGCCATCCGGAACCGTGGATCGTGAACGCCGATGGAACGGTCCACCGCCTCGAGGTCACCGGACCGCTGGTCGGGGTGCTGGACGCCCCGAGGTTCGGCGCGCAGGAGGTCCGCCTGGATCCGGGCGCCCTGCTCTTCATCTGCTCGGACGGCCTCCCGGAGGCGCGGCACAACGGCGAGTTCTTCGGCGACCACCGCCTGGGTGCCCTCCTGACGGGCCTCGCCTCCGAGCGCCCCGGGGCGATGCTCCAGCGCCTCGAGGGCGAGATCTTGAGGTTCGTCGGCGGCAATCCGCGCGACGACCTCGCGATGTTTGCCCTGCGGGTGGATTGAGCCGCGCCGGCGGACTCGTTATTACCCCAAGGCCCCGGGTATCCGCGAGGCATGGGACGGATCCTCTTCGCGCCATTCAGCATCGTCGCCGGTTTGCTGGCGGGGCTCGCCGCAACCAAGCTCTTCGAGTTCATCTGGGCGCGCTTCGACGACCAGGAACCACCGGACCCCGAGCACCGTGAGATCTCGTGGCCGAAGCTCGCGGTCGCGCTGATCCTCCAAGGGGCGATCTTCCGCTTCGTCCGCGGATCGTTCGACCATGGGGTACGCACAGTGTTCTTCCGCGGCACGCGGAGCTGGCCGGGCGAAGAGCGGCCGGACCCGAAGTAGCCAAACCGACGAGAGGAGCAGACCAATGGCCGGCCTGAACAGCAAGAGAATCGCGTTCGTGACGGCGAACGAAGGCGTCGAACAGGTGGAGCTGGAGCGGCCCTGGCAGGTCCTTCAGGACGCGAGCGCCACGCCCGAGTTGCTGGCGCCCGAGGAAGGCGAGGTCCAGGCGTTCAACCACCTCGACAAGGGCGACTCCTTCGAGGTGACGCGGGCGGTCGGCGACGCCGACCCGGCGGACTTCGACGCGCTGGTGCTCCCGGGCGGAGTCGCCAACCCCGACGACCTCAGGACGCATCCCGAGGCGGTTCGGTTCATCCGCTCGTTCTTCGAGAGCGGGAAGCCCGTCGCCGCAATCTGCCACGCGCCCTGGACCCTCATCGAGGCGAACGTGGTGGACGGCCGCAGGCTCACCTCCTGGCCCAGTCTCCAGACCGATCTCCGCAACGCGGGAGCGAACTGGGTCGATGAGGAGGTGGTCGTGGACGCCGGGCTCGTGACGAGCCGCAAGCCCGAGGACCTCGACGCGTTCTGCGCCAAGATGATCGAGGAGATCGCCGAGGGCGAGCACGAGGAGCAGCGCGAGAAAACCACTGCCTGAGCGGATTCCCCGCCTCCGAAATAGCGGTTTCGGATCTCGGAGGCGGGGTACCTGAACCCGCACGCACCGGATGTGTGAAAGCAGCTGGTGGCCGTTGTCACAAGAAACACCGGCACGGCAACCGCCCAGGGGCGCCGACCACAGAGGCCAGCGCCACTACGGACCGTCGACCCACCTATTGAGGAGGAGCGATGTCCGGCACACCCAGCACCAGTACCGCTACCCAACCCCTGCGTTCCGAGGGCGCCCGTTGCGGGCCCCTGCTTGGAATCACCGACGAGCAGGCCCTCTTGCGCGACTACGTCGCGAACCCGACCCCCCGGCTCGAGGAGGAGTTGGTACGCAGGTTCACTCCGCTCGCGCGCTCGTTGGCCCTGCGCTACCGCGGCGGAGTCGAGCGGACCGACGACTTGACCCAGGTCGCGAGCCTGGCGCTGGTCAAGGCCCTGCGCGGTTTCGACCCGGAGCGCGGCCGCAGCTTCAAGGCCTACGCGGCGCCCACGATCCTGGGCGAGCTGCGACGCCACTTCCGTGACCACTCCTGGAGGCTGCACATGCCCCGCAGCCTCCAAGAGCGCTCGCTGGCGGTGGAGCGCGCGTCGGATGCGCTGAGCGACGAGCTCGGCGAGTCGCCGACCGTGGCGCAGATCGCCGAGCGGGTGGACCTCGAGGAGAAGGACGTGCTCGACGTGCTCCAGGCGCGCGAGTCGCAGCGATCCGTATCGCTGGACACGCCGGTACGCCGTGACGAGCCCGAATCGGTACCCAGGATCGAGACCGTAGGGGGCGACGAGATCGGGTTCGACACCGTCGAAGCCCAGTTCGCGATCGAGCGCTGCGCAACCCTGACCGACCAGGAGCGCAAGGCAGTCGAGCTACGGTTCACCGAGGACCTGAACCAGTACGAGATCGGCGCCCGGATGGGCGTGTCGCAGATGCAGGTCTCGCGCCTCCTGCGCCGCGGCCTGGCGCGACTGCTCGAGGCGGTTCAGGGCGACGAGGAGCCCGACGGCCGGCGGACTTTCGAAGAGACCGGCGCCGACCCGCGGTTCCCGCATGGCCGCGCCCGCCGCCGCAAGCGGAGCGCAAAGCCGCCTGCCCGGGCTCGCGCGGCTGCCTGAGCGGGCTCAGACCAACAGCAGGAGCAGGCTGACGACGATCGCCGCCGGCGTGCCGTATAGCGACAGGTTGGCGAAGAGCCGCTGGGGAAGGCCGCGGTAGCCGACGCTCTCGAACAGAACGAGGGCCACGATGTGGGCGATGTTGATCAGCGCGAACAGGCCGGCGATGAGCGTTTGGAGCGCGTCGACGTCGAATCCGGAGCCCGTCTCGTCCGGATTGGCGCTGGCGATCACGACCAGGATGATCGAGCCGACGATCGCGACCACGATCCCGGCGATGTCGCGCACGGTGAACCTGGGCAGGTTGCGCGACTCGAGATCCACCGCCGGTTCATCGGATGCCTCGACGCCCGCTCCGCTGGACTCGGTTTCTTCTACCCGTCCGTCCCGGTGGACGTAGTGATGGATCGGCGGCTCGAACCGCTCGCTGGCGCGCTCGAAGAGATCGTCCTCCATCCAGCGACCCTCGTCCTCAGGGTGGGTGACGATCACGATCTCGTCGGCGGGGAACCCGTAGAGCGCGTCGTCGATCGCGAGCATCGGGTCGGAGTCGCCGACCCGGCCCTCGCCCTCGACCCCCGCGTCGTGCATCCGCTCGAGCGATTCGTCGAGGTGCTCGCGGGCGTGCGCGATGCCCTCGTCGACGGCGCCGGCCGCCTGCTCGAACGGCGTTCGGGCAAGAGCCGGCACGACGACCCGCACCTCGGATTGGCGGTCGCCCGCGCGCTGGTCGAGCTCGCGCCTAAGCGGTTCGCTGATGTGTTCGTCCGCGGCGACGACCAGGATTCGAAATGGCTCCACGTCTTGGAAGATACCCGGCGCCGGGGGCCGTTATCCAGCGACCGGCCAGGGGTCTTGTGAGGCCCTGGGGTGAGTGCCGGCCGGATTCCCGGGTATACGAAACGGTGGGTTAGGCAGTCAACACCGGAGTGTGCAGTGGACACGTCACTCGAGCTATCGATGGAGCCCTCCGAGGAGGCTCCAACACTGGCGCGCGCGGCGCTCCACGCCGCCTACGCCGATTCGATGCCGGCGGTCGTACTCCAGGACCTGAAGGTGATCGTCAGCGAGCTGGTCGGGAACAGCACGCGGTATGCGCCCGGAGGCCCGATCCGGCTTTCGGTCGAGCCCCACGAGGTCGAGCTGGAGGGCGAGGTCGAGGACGGCGGCCACGAGCCGTTCGGGATGGTTGAAATCCGGGATGACGGCGGTCTGGGCCTGCACATCGTCGACGCGCTCGCGCAGGACTGGGAGGTCGCCGACGAGGGCGGCAGGGTCCGGTTCACCCTGGCGGGCTGATCCGCGCCGAAAGCCGTTCAATAAGCTGGAATCAGGCACCAAATTTCCCCGGAAGGAGCCCCCGATGGCCTACGACGTTCCCGATCTTCCCTACGACTACAACGCCCTGGAGCCGCATATCGACGAGGAGACGATGCGGATCCACCACGACAAGCATCACCAGGCCTACGTCGACAAGGCAAACGCCGCGCTCGAGGGGACCGAGTGGGCGGACAAGGACGTCGACGAGGTCCTCCAGAACCTGGACAGCCTGCCCGCCGACAAGCAGGGTCCGGTCCGCAACAACGCGGGCGGCCACTCGAACCACACGTTCTTCTGGCAGATCATGAGCCCCGACGGCGGCGGCGAGCCCTCGGGCGACCTCGCGTCGGCGATCGACGAGGCGTTCGGCTCGCTCGATCAATTCAAGGAGGAGTTCAAGAACGCCGGCATCGGCCAGTTCGGCTCGGGCTGGGCCTGGCTGGTGAGCGACGGCGGCGGCCTGAAGGTCGTCTCCACGCCCAACCAGGACTCGCCGGTCTCCTCCGGCCAGACGCCGCTGCTCGGCGTCGACGTCTGGGAGCACGCCTACTACCTGAAGTACCAGAACAAGCGGCCGGACTACCTGGATGCGTTCTGGAACGTCGTCAACTGGGACGAGGTCGCGCGCCGCTTCGCGGACGCCGGCTAGCCAAGCGCCCGCCGCGGCCAAGCGCTCCGCGGGGCGTCAGGCCGCGGCGCGGACCGGCTCGGGCAGGTCGGCGAGCCCTTGCCCGCCATCCTTGGCCGGGATCTGCGCCATCGCCCGCTCGGCCATCGCGGTGATCGTCAGCGACGGGTTCACTCCCGGATTCGCCGGAACCGAGGCGCCATCGCAGACGAGCAGGTTCCGGTAGCCGAAGAGGCGGCTGTCCAGGTCGACCACGCCGGTGTCGGGGTCCGAGCCGATGACCGCCCCGCCCAGGATGTGCGCGGTCGTCGGGATGTTGAACAGCGATTCGGTGATCCCGCCCTGTGCGAGGCCGCCCATCCGCTCCGCGAACCAGCGCGTCACCTGTTCGGCGACCGGGATGTAGGTCGGGTTCGGGCGCTCGGGGTCCTGCTCGGTCTGCAGCCGCACCCCACGACCCAGGAGCCTTCGCTTCGGAACGAGCCTGATCGCGTTGTCCAGCGACTGCATGACCAGGAGGATCACCGTGCGCTGGGACCAGCGGAAGGGCCAGAACGTGCGTAGGAGCTGGAGCGGGTGGCGCAGCGCCTGCTTGAGCCAGAGGACCGGCCGCGATAGCCGGGTCCCGTCACCGGTCATGAGCGTGAAGAGCATGCTCATCGAGTCCGCACCTCGCCCGTAGGTGACGACCTCGACGTGGGTGTTGGGGTCCGGGTAGATGCTCGAGGTGATCGCCACTGAATCCGAGAAGTCGCGGTCGGAGTCGGGCGCAGTGACCGCCATCACGGACTCACTGTTGGTCCGCACCAGCTGCCCCAGCCGGTCTGAGATCCGCGGCAGCGAACCGCGGTGCTTGCATTCGCGCAGCAGCTTGTTGGTTCCCAGCGCGCCCGCCGCGAGCACGATCGCGCGGGCCCGCACCGTCCGCCGCTGCTTTCGCAGCCAGGCGCCTGAGCGCTCGGTGGTGATCTCGTACCCGTCCGATCCGTCGCCCGCACCCAGCGGCCGGATGTCGGTGACCGTCCGCTCGGGCTCGATCCTCGCACCGAGCCGCTCCGCGAACCACAGGTAGTTCTTGCGCAGCGTGTTCTTGGCCCCGTAGCGGCAGCCAATCATGCACTGCCCGCACCGCACGCATCCGGTCCGGCTCGGCCCCTCGCCGCCGAAGTACGGGTCGTCGACCTCCTCGCCCGCCGGCCCGAAGTAGACCCCGACGCGGGTGTTCTTCCACGTTTCCGCCACGCCGGTCTCCTCGGCGAACTCCTGGAGCATGGCGTCCGCCGGGCCAACCCCCTCGTAGGTGGTGACACCGAGCATGCGCTCGGCCATGTCGTAGTGCGGGGTCAACTCCCGCTCCCAGTCCTCGGCGAGGCCGTCCCACTGGGGATGGCTGAAGAACGCCGGGCGGGCGCGATACAGCGTGTTCGCGTAGCCGAGGCTGCCGCCGCCGACTCCCGATCCCGAGACGATGAAGACGTCCTTGAAGGTGGTCATCCGGAAGATGCCGCGCAGCCCGATCTTCGGCATCCAGTAGTAGCGACGCATCTGCCACGTCGACTCGGCGAAGTCCGCGTCCTCGTAGCGCCGGCCCGACTCGATCACGCCGACCGAATAACCCTTCTCGGCCAGCCGGAGGGCCGAAACCGATCCCCCGAAGCCCGACCCGATCACGACCCAGTCGTAGTCCACCGAGGAACCCTATTCCCCACTTGCGCTCAAGGCCCCCATACGCCGCCTGGGAGATCCACTCCGGACCGGGTTTCCAGCGCCTCGAAATCGCTTAACGCGAACTCAACGAAAGAGGCCGGAAATGCGCATGGGAATGCGGTGTCCGAGGGGTCGGTTCCCTTTTGACACCCCTCGATCGCTGCTGGTAGTTTCGCCCGCAGTGCCGGGGGGCCGGCGCGGTTAGGGGAAAGGTGCAGGCAGTAGGACATTGAGCGGCTCGTCCGGAGCCATCCGTATCGCAGCGGTCGCGGCGATTGCGATCGCCGCCGTCGTACTCGTCCTGCTGCTCCGAAACGGCGGCGACGAGTACCGCGTAACCGCCGAGTTCCAGAACGCGAGCCAGCTGGTGAACGGCAACGAGGTGATGGTCGGCGGGCTCGCCGCCGGGCTCGTCAAGGAGATCGAGCTCGGCGACAACGGCGAGGCCCTCGTCACCTTCACCCTCGACGAGGAGTTCGCCCCCCTCCCCGAGGGCACGATCGCGACGGTGCGCCAGAACTCGCTCTCGTCGGTCGCCGGGCGCCAGGTCGAGCTCACCCTCCCGCCGGCGGGGGCGGGCGGCGACGAGGGCGGCGACATTGAAGACGGCGGCACCCTGAGCCAGGCGGAGACGGTCTCCGCGGTCGATCTGGACGAGGTCTTCAACACCCTGGACAAGAAGACGGTCAAGGACTTCAAACGGGTCGTGAAGGGCTTTCGCGACTCCTATGAGGGAGTCTCCAAGCAGGCGAACCGCGGCTTTCTCTACGCGAACCCGTTCCTCTCGACCTCGCGACGGGTGTTCGCCGAGCTGACGAGGGACACCCACGCCTTCGAGACGCTCCTGGTCGACACCGCGAAGCTCTCGGGCCTCCTCGCCGCGCGCGACCAGGACATCTCGCAATTGGTCGGCAACGCGAACTCCGCGCTCGGTGCGATCGGCAACCAGCGCGCGGCGCTCGCCGAGGCAATCGCCCGGCTGCCGAACTTCATGCGCCAGGCGAACACGACGTTCGTCAACCTCCGCGCGGCGCTCACCGACCTGAATCCGCTGGTCTCCGCCTCGAAGCCCGTCGCCGATCGCCTCTCCCCGTTCTTCAGCGAGTTCCGGGCTGCGGCGGCCGACTCGGTACCGACGATCCGCGACCTCGCGGAGATCGTCCGCCGCCGCGGGCGCTCGAACGACCTGGTCGAGCTCACCCGTGCCCAGGTGCCGCTCGCCAAGGCCGGGGTTGGTTCCGGTGCGCCCGACTGCGGATCCGACCCGAACTCCGAGTTCGAGGCCGCCCAGGACGACGACTTCTCCCAGGGCGCGCTCGGCGAGACCGCCTGCGCTCTGCAAAACCAACTCCCCCAGATCGGCAACCTCCGCGCGTACACCCCGGAGCTGGTGGGGTGGTTCGACGGGTTCTCGACGTCCGGCTCGCTCGACGCCAGCGGCGGGCTCGGCCGCATCGCGGCCTCCTTCAACCCGTTCACCGTGTCCGACACCGGTCTCGTCGACCTGCTCGACCCGCTCGACACGGACATCGGCCAGCTGCTCCAGGGCGCCAACCTCGAGATGCTCGACGTCGGCAACCACGCCCGCTGCCCGGCAGCGCTCGAACGCGACCCGGGCGACGGCTCGGTCCCCTTCAACGACGGCGGCACGATTCGCTGCGACGAGGCCGCGCTCCCGACCGGCCCATGAGACGCCTCGCCCTCATCGCATGCGTGTTCGCGGCCGGCGCGGCCGCCCTGGTGAGCGTCGCCGGCGCCGACGACACACACACCTACAAGCTCGAGATGTACGACGCGTTCGGGCTGGTTCCCGACGCCGAGGTGAAGGTGGCCGGGGTCACCGCGGGCGCGATCACGGACCTCGACATCAACGAGGAGAAGCGCGCGCTGGTGACCATCGAACTCTCGGGCCCGCTCGCGGTGCTCGGCGACGAGACCGAATGCACGTCGGAGCCGCAGTCCCTGATCGCCGAGTACTTCCTGGACTGCCAGCCCGCGGGCGAGGCGCTGCCCGACGGCGCGACGGTCCCGAAGCTGGTCACGCAGACCGTGCAGAACGATCTCGTGCTGAACACGATGAGGCTGCCCTACCGCCAGCGGCTCTCGCTCTTGATCAACGAGTTCGGGACCGCGCTCGCCGGCAATCCCGAGAACCTGAACGAGGCGATCCGGATGGGCGCCCCCGCCCTCCAGGACTTGCACCAGGCGTTGAAGCTCCTCGCCCAGCAGAACCGCACGATCGCCCAGCTGAACGTCGACTCGGACCTGATCGTCGGCAAGCTGGAGGCCCGGACCGCGGACGTGGTGCGCTTCGTCGAGGAGGCCGGCGACACGGCGGTGGCGTCGGCGCAGCGACGCGACGACCTCTCGACCGATTTCGACCTGCTCGACGACGCCCTGCGCGAGCTGGGCCCGACGATGGCCGAGCTGGAGAACGTCGCGCGGGAGACGACGCCGCTCCTGGCCGACCTGCGCGGCGCCGCGCCGGGCCTCAATACGCTCGCCGTGAACCTGCCGCCGTTCGCGCGCGCGACGGAGCGATCCCTCGAGACGCTCGGCAACGCCTCGAAGCCCGGCATCCAGGCGCTCCGTCGCGGCGACGACGAGATCCGGGCTCTGGCCGAAGCGGCCGCCAGCGCCCCACCCGTCGCCGACCAGGCGAAGCTGTTCCTCGACGACATCGCCGACCCCCGCCGTGCGGTGGCGATCGACGAGCGCGCCGACGAGGACACCGGGAGAAACAACGAGACGCCCGGCCAGTCCAACACCCGCGGCTACACGGGGATGGAGGGGCTCCTCAACTACTTCTACTACTTCGGCGCCGCCCTGAACCAGTACGACGAGGTCGGGCATTTCCTCCACTTCAGCCTCTACGACGTGTTCGCGGGGCCCTGTGGCCAGTGGAACTCAGCGCAGAACTGGCCGATCAGTCCGAAGTTCACGCATGACCCCGCGATCGACCAGGCGCCTGGGCCGGGCCCGGAAACCGGTCAGGGGCGCACCATCGTTCCCGAGCGGGCGCATCCCTGCGTCGGCATGCTCGGCCCGAACCAGCCGGGCATCACCCCGGGCGAGCAGGAAGAGGACCTCGGCATCGGCCGCTATCCCGGCTCGGTGTGCCCGGAGGGCTCGACCGACCACAGCATCTGCGACCCGGGCAACCCGAATGGGGAGTTCCCGGACAACTCCGCGGCTCGCGTCCCGACTCGCTCCGGCGGCGGCCCCCCAGGCCCGGACGACAGTACGGGCGCTCCCGAGTTGCCGGTTGATCCTGGCTCGCCATCGAATCCGCAGCTGCCGGAGCTCCCACAGAACCCCGGCGACATCCAGGACCAGCTCGACGACATCCTCGACCTGCCCGGCAAGGCGCTCGAGGACCTCGGACTCGGCGGGAAGGGTGGCAAGGGGGGCAAGGGCGGCCGGGGCGGCAAGGGTCTCGCCGACGCCCTGAACGACGTCGGCTCCAGTGGCGGCAAGGCGGCGCAGGACCTCCTCGACTTCCTCTTGGGCCCATGAATAAGCCGGCTCAACAACGCCGGGGCTCGGCTTCGTCCTACGGACTCCGCCTCACATGAAGCCACGCAATCCCGCAGCCGCCCTCGCAGCCTCCCCGACGATGGTCGGGGCGGTCACGACCCTGATCGTGATCGTCGCGGTCTTTCTCGCCTACAACGCCAACAAGGGGCTCCCGTTCGTGCCCGTCTACAGCGTGTCGGTCGAGGTCCCCAACGCCGCCCGGCTCGGAAACAACAACGAGATCCGAATCGGCGGCACCCGCGTGGGGATCATCGAGTCGATCGAACCGGTCGTCAACGAGTCCGCGCAGCAGACCGCGCAGACCGGATCCGACGGGTCCGAGACCGAGATCCCGGAGATCGGCGCCCGCCTCAACCTGAAGCTCGACAAGACCGCTGAGCCGTTGCCGGTGGACTCGGTCTTCCGCGTGCGCTACCGCTCCACTTTCGGCCTCAAGTACCTGGAGATCGTGCGCGGCACCGGCGAGCCGGCGCCCGAGGGTTATGTGTTCGACGGCCTGAACGACGCGGCCGACCCGGACTTCGTGAGCTGCGACCTGCCGACGGATCCGGAGACATTCACCGAGTCGATCCCCGAGCAGGCCAAGGACGGCTGCTTCCAGCCGCAGACCGAGTTCGACGCGATCGCGAACACGTTCGACACCAGGACCCGGGAGAACGCCCGCCAGAACCTTCTGGGTTTCGGGAACGCGTTCGCCGGCCGCGGGATGTCACTGAACGACGCGATCGAGGCCCTCAACCCGCTCTTCGCGAACCTGCGCCCCGTCGCGAACGTCCTCGCCGACCCGTCCACCCAGCTTCGCCGCTTCTTCGCCGAGTTGGGCGACACGGCGCGGATCGTCGCCCCGGTCTCCGACCAGCAGGCCCAGCTCTTCACCAACGCGGCGATCGCGTTCGAAGCCATCTCGTCCGACCCCGCTGCGCTCCAGGAGACGATCTCCGAGGGCCCGGAGACGCTGCGGACGGCGATCGACACGCTCCCGCGCCAGCGGCCGTTCCTGGCCGAGCTCGCCGAGCTCTCGAGCCGCCTGCGGCCGGGGGTCGACCAGCTTCGCCTGGCGCTGCCAAGCCTGAACAGCGCGGTGGAGGTGGGTACCCCGGTGCTCAACCGGACGCCGGACCTGAACCGCGACCTGCGCGCGACGCTCACGGAGCTCCGCAGGCTGATCGACCAGCCAGAGACCAAACTCTCGTTCGTCCGCCTGGATCAGACGCTCGACGAGGCGAAGCCGCTGCTGCGCTGGGTCGTTCCCGCGCAGACGGTCTGCAACTACTTCAATTACTGGTTCACGTTCCTGCCCTCCGCGTTCGACCGCGACCAGGTCGGCTACAACTTCCGCCAGGCCCTGACGCTGGCGCCGCTCGGCCCCACGGCCGTCCAGCTCGGCCCGCTCCCCGTCGAGCTTCCGGGCGAGGTCGAGACGCCGATCGCCGGCTACTCCGGCTTCCAGGCGAACGGCAAGGCAGGGCCGCTCCTGGATCCGCCCGCGGGCGGAGAGTTCCGGCCCGACGAGCTGCCGATCCTGCACGTGCCCGTCTACACGGCCAGCGGCCAGAAGGGCGCCGACTGCCAGCAGGGGCAGGTTGGCTACCCGCTGGGCGCCAGCCCGGACGTCCGGGTCCCGGGCCAGCCGGCGAACAATCCGTCGCTCTTCTTGAGCGACCTGCCGGGCTCGGCCGGGCCGACGACCCTGTTTTGGAACGCCGACGGCGACCGCGAGTTCGTCGACACCCGAGTGGAGAAGCGCCAGCCATGAGGGCCGAGCGACGCAAGCGCCTCCCGAACTGGGCGATCGGCCTGATCCTCGTCGTGGTCGTCGGCGCCCTGTCCGTCTACGCGTTCACCAAGACGCTGCCCTGGGCCGACAAGTACTCGGTCCAGGCCGTGTTCGCGAACGCCGGCAACGTGCGGCCGGCCTCGCCGGTGCGAATCGCCGGCGTGAACGTGGGCAAGGTCAGCTCGGTCGAGCACCTCGCGCCGGAGGAGGCGGTCCAGACCGCACAGGTCGGAGGCAACCCGCCCGAGGGCGAGGTGCCGCAGACGGCGACGGTCGTGACCATGGAGCTGGACGAGTCGGCGCTGCCCCTCCATACGGACGCGACGATGAAGCTCCGCCCGCGACTGTTCCTGGAGGGCAACCTGTTCGTCGACCTGCAGCCCGGCAGCCCGAACGCGCCGGAGGCCGACGACGGGCACGTCTTCCCGGCCGGCCAGACCGCGGTCGCGGTCCAGCTCGATCAGGTGCTGACCACGCTCCAATCGGATGTGCGGACCGACCTCCAGATCCTGCTCGACCAGTTCGGCAACGCGTTGGACAAGCACGGGGGCTCGGAGGGCCTGCGGGAGCTGTTCCGATCGTCGCCCGGCGCCTTCCGCTACACGTCGCAGGTGAACGAGGCGCTCCTCGGGCGCGAGCCCCACGACCTCTCGGACCTGATCGTGAACCTGGACTCGACCGTCGAGGCGCTCGGCCGCAACGAGGGCGCGCTTCAGGACCTCGTCACCAACCTGCGCATCGTGCTGGGCTCGTTCGCGGCCGAGAGCGCCGCCCTCGAGCAGGGCATCGCCGAGCTCCCGGGCGTGCTCCGCGAGGGTGAGCCGGCGCTGGTGAGCCTGAACGAGGCGTTCCCCGCCGTCCGTGCCTTCGCCCGTGAGGCGCTGCCGGGCGTGCGCTCGACCCCGGCGACGCTCGACGCGGCGACGCCGTTCCTGCGCCAGCTGCGCGGCCTCGTCTCCAGGGACGAGCTGCGCGGGCTCACGGCCGACCTCCGGCCGGCGATCCCCGATCTCGCCGCCTCTCGCGCCGGACGATCCCGCTGCTGAACCAGTTCCGCTCGCTGTCCAGCTGCCTGAACGAGGTGGCGATCCCGTGGTCGAACGAGACGGTGCCGGATAACGCCACCCCGACCCTCACGGATCCGGAGGATCCGTCGAGCGTCGCCAAGGTGTTCGAGGAGCTCACCTTCGGCATCACCGGCATCTCCAGCGAGAGCCGCTCCGGCGACGCGAACGGCCCGTACATCAAGGTCCTCGCCGCGGGCGGGCCGAACACCGTGGTCTTCCCCGACCCCCTTCAGGAAACGCAGGTCGGCGTCACGCCGCTCCCGATCCTCGGCACGATGCCGGCGCTCGACTCGTCGGCGAAGACTCCGTTCCGTCCCGACGTCGACTGCGAGACGCAGGAACCGCCCAACCTCAATTCGCAGGAGGGCCCGGCTCCGGAGCAGACCAGCGCGGCGGCAGCCGCGCAGCCGAACGTGACGCCGGAGCTCAACTCCGCGCTCGCCGACCTCGAGGCGCCGCTCGACCGCGCCGCGAACCTGCTCGACGCGCAGGGCAAGAAGGCGAAGCAGGGCAAGGGCCTCTACGAGGACACCATGTCCCGGCTCACGGACCTCCTCGCGCAGGCATTGGGCACCGAGACTCTGGGCGACGCGACGGGAGTGGATGCGCCGTGATGACGGCGATCCGCAAGAGCCTTCGAAACTTCGTCGCGGTCGTCGCCCTGATCGTGATCGCCGCCGGCGTCAGCTACTACATCCTCCAGGAGCAGCGGCTCCGGATCCCGATCCTCGAGGAGAAGCCGTTCGAGCTCAAGGCCGAGTTCGAGACCGCGCAGGCGGTCGTTCCGGGCCAGGGACAGACCCTCCGCGTTGCCGGCGTGCGGATCGGCGACGTCTCGGACGTCGAGCTCGAGGACGGCAGCGCGGTCGTCACGTTCGATGTGGACCGCGAGTTCCTGCCGATCTACAAGGACGCGACGATCCTCATGCGTCCGCGCACCGGCCTGAAGGACATGTTCTTCGCGCTCGACCCGGGCACCGAGGAGGCCGGCGAGTACTCGGAAGGCGACGTGGTGGCGATGGCAAACACGGCGCCAGACGTCAACCTCGACGAGGTCCTGGCCGCGCTCGACACCGACAGCCGGGAGTACCTGCGGGCGCTGATCGTGGGCGCGGGGCAGGGGCTCGACGGCCGCGACGAGGACCTGGGCAGGATGCTGGCCGCGCTCGGCCCGGTCAACCGGGACCTCGACCAGCTCTCGACCGAGGTCGCGAAGCGCGACGAGAACCTGAAGCGCCTGGTGTCGAACCTCAGCTCGCTGACCCGTGCGGTCGGACAGCAGGACCAGGACATCGCGACGCTGGTCGACGCCTCGAACACCACCCTCGAGGCGATCGGCGAACAGGACCCGGACGTCCAGCAGGCGACCGCGCTGCTGCCCGAGGCGCTGCGAGAAACGCGCCAGGCGCTGGCGGTCGCGAAGGACTTCGGCGACCAGCTCGGCCCCGCGTTCAACGAGCTGCGCCCGTTCGCCCGGAAGCTGCCCGAGGTCAACGAGGCGGCGACGAGCCTGGCGAAGAACACCACGCCGGTCATCGAGAACCAGATCCGGCCGCTGGTTCGCGCGGCGCGTCCGGTGGTGCCCGACCTGCGGGGCGCGGCGAACAAGCTCTCGAACGCGTCGAAGCCGCTGACCAAGGTGGGCGGTCGCCTGAACGAGCTGCTCAACATGGCGGCGTACAACCCGCGCGGCGCCGAGGCGCCCGGCGCTCCGGACCGCGACGAGGGCTACCTGTATTGGGGCGCCTGGCTTGCGCACAACGGGACCAGCGTGTTCACGGGTCAGGACGGGAACGGCGCCTACCGCCGCATCTACTTCACGGCGAGCTGCGAGAACATCACCAACCTGCTGACCGGCGCCCTCGGGCAGTCCCTCCCGGTCCCGCCCGAGCTGATCCAGGAGCTCCTCGGCAACGTGACCGGGCTCGGCGGCCTGTTCGAGCCGGGGGAGGTGTGCGAGGTCTAATGCAGAAGCAGGCGCCCTCCATCGGTCGCATCCTGGTCGCCGCGGGCTTCACGCTCTCGTGCTTCGGCCTGATCCTGTTCCTCTGGATCGCGTTCGGCGGGCCCACGCCGCTGAAGCCGAAGAGCTACCGGATCACGGCCTACTTCCCGGAGGCGACCCAGCTCGCCGTCGAGTCCGACGTGCGCATCGGAGGCGTCTCGGTCGGCAAGGTCAAGGAGATCGGCCTGGCGCCCGAGGACCAGCGCGTCGAGGGCTATGACACGACCGAGGCGACGATCGAGATCGAGCCGCAGTTCGCGCCGATCTCCAGCGACGCGCGCGCGATCCTCCGTCAGAAGACGCTGCTCGGCGAGACCTACGTGGAGCTGACGTCGGGCACCGAGCCGGAGCACGCGGACGAGGGGGATGTGCCGCCGGTGGCGCTGGGCGCCTCGAGCAACGCCACCGACGCCGAGGCCGAGGCGATCGAGCCCATTGCGGAGGGCGGCGAGCTCGCCGTCTCGCAGACACGGAACGCCACCCAGATCGACGAGATCTTCAACGCGCTCGACGACGAGACGAGGGATGCCTTCCAGCGCTGGCAGGAGAACGTGGCCGGCGCGATCAGGGGGCGCGGCCTGGACGTGAACGACGCGCTCGGCAACCTCGGGCCGTTCGCGACCGACGCCTCGGAGATCCTGGCGGCACTCAACCGCCAGAAGGTCGCGCTGAAGGGGCTCGTTCGGGACACCGGGACCGTGTTCGCAGCGCTGTCCTCGCGCGACCAGGAGCTGGCGGGCGCCATCGTGGGCTCTGAGCAGACCTTCGGAGCGCTTGCCGACTCCGATGAGGCGCTGGCCGAGTCGTTCCAGATCCTGCCGACCTTCCAGCGCGAGACCCGGGCCACGCTGCTGGCGCTCGACGACTTCCAGGTGAACGCCAGACCCCTCGTCCAGAAGCTCCTTCCGGTCGCCAATGACATCAGCCCCACCCTGCGGAGCGTCCGCCAGCTCTCGCCGAACCTGGAGGATCTGTTCCGCGACCTCGGGCCGCTCATCGATGCCGGCCGCCGGGGCATCCCGGCGCTCGGGCGATTCCTCGGGCCGGAGGGCCTGCGGCCGATGCTGAACTCGCTCGCGCCGATCTTGGGCAACGTCGCGCCCGCGGTCTCGTACCTGCGCGAGTACAAGAAGACGATCACGGACTTCCTCGCGGTGCCCGGCTTCGGCCTGTCCAACACGCTCCCGGAAACCGCTGCGCCGCAGGGGACTCCGAACGGCCAGGACACGGCCCGCACCTACCTGAAGCAGCTGGGCTACCTCGGCACCGAGACGCTGTCGATCTGGGGCACCCGCCTGCCGACCAACCGCGGCAACGCCTACCCGGCGCCCGACTACCTGGCGAACCAGATGGCTGCATCGGGCGGCATCTTCGACAACTTCGACTGCAAGAACACCGGACTTCACGCCCGACCCGACCGGGCTTCTGGATCAGCCGGCCGACGAGACTCCGGTGGATTACCTCGAACCGGCGGCATCGTCCGGCGCCTCCTCGGATCAGAGCGCCACGTTCGCGCCCTGCTTCATCCAGGACCCGCCGGGCGTCTTCGGCGACGGCCGGGCGCCGAACCTGATGGCCGCCCCGTAGTCGCCTAGGATCCCCCGATGGCCGGGGTCACCGAAGCCGCCGCGTGGGCCGATGTGGTCCGCGGCGTGGGGGAGGCGCGCGATGTCCGTTACGAGCCGATCGGCGGCCTCAACCCGGCGGGCGGCCCGGTGGCGCTGTGCCCGGGCGGCACCAACCGGCTCACCGGCAAGCTCGCGCACGAGTTCTGGGGCGCGTCGTGCGACGCCGACGAGCGCGAGCGGGGCGGGCGGCTGTTCCGCGGCGGACAGGTCCTGCCGGGGGCGGTCCTGGCGAAGGCCCACATGCCGGACCTGGCGGCGGTGATGCCCGTCTTCAACGTCGAGTCGCTGCAGGGCGCCGAGGACATCGTCGAGAGCCGGGTCAGCCGCCACCGCGTGCAGTTCGAGTCCATCGACTTCAACGAGCGGTTCATCGCCACGGTCCCCAGCGAGTACGACCCGATCGCGCTGCGGGAGACGTTCAGCCCCGGCTTCCTGGACTGGGTCGCCGGGATCGAGGCCGACGTGGACTTCGGCGTGTCCGAGCGCCAGCTCTACTTCAACTGGCGCCTGCGCGAGCTGACCGCCGAGGAGTACGAGGAGGCGCTCGAAGGGCGCCGGGCAGCTGTTCCGCAGGATCCGCTCGGAGATGGTCGAGCACGGGATCCACACGTACGACTCCGGCCCGTGGCACGCCGGCCTCGAGGCGTTCCCGGCTGAGTCGTAACGCAGGGACGGGGAGGGCCGCCTCCCGCCTCGCCGCGATCCTCCTGAAATGACAAATCGCTCGCTGCCGGGGCGGTCGCGCGCGGCGCGATCGCCCGGGGCGAGCGATTTTCATTTCAGGAGAATGCGGCGAGGCGGGAGGCGGCCTGCCCGTCCCTCCGGGCGCTCAGGCGTCGGGCGGCTCGTAGCCGGCGTCGCCCGGCATCAGCATCTTCCAGCCCTCGTCGGAGTCCGGGTCCGACACCACGTTGGGCATGATCGGCGCGACGTTCGCCTCCCTCGCGGCGGCGATCGCATCCTCGGAGGTCGCGAACGGGAGCAGCGCCTCAAGCTGCTTGATCGTCGGGAACACGAGCTCGATCTCGCCGGCCTCCCCGCGGTCGAGTGCCTCCTGCGGGTTCATCCACGCGGCGTCCACGATCTCGCTGCCGTCGGGCTCGGGCGGGGAGTGGGGCGGGGCGAGGGCCATGTAGAAGCGCGTATCGAAGCGGATCGGCACCGGCTCGGGCGTGATCCACCGCGACCAGAGCCAGAGCTCGGCGTCCGGCGCCAACTCGATCCCGGCCTCCTCGGCCAGTTCGCGGATCGCCGCGGCACGGTGGGCAAGCTCGTCGGCGTCCACGTCGGTCTCGGCCCCGCTGACGCCGAGGATCAGCTCGTCGGCCTCGACCGCGCCGCCGGGGAACACCCACACGCCGGGCATGAACCGGGCGCCGGGATTCCGCTTCACCAGCAGGACCTCCAGCGCCCGCTGGGCGTGCTTGCCGCCCCTTCGCAGAAGGATGATCGTGGATGCGGCGCGGGCGGGAGCGGGCTCGAAGCCGGGCTCGAAGGGGTTGCGCATGCCCGCGGCGTCGGGGGGTGGATCGGGCGCGGCCATCCGGGGCATCCTCGCGGATCGCCTCGGCTAAAGTGCGGCGCGTGAGCACAGAAACAGTGGCCAAGCAGCTCTACATCTGCACCTCCTGCGGGTTCATCTACGACCCGGACGAGGGTGACCCGGACGGCGGCATCCCGCCCGGCACCGCCTTTGACGAGATCCCCGACGACTGGTTCTGCCCGGTCTGCGGCGCTCGCAAGGCCGACTTCGAGCCGTACGACGAGTAGTTACTCGTCCAGGGCGCGCTCGCGGGCACGGTTGCGCGCGGCGGACATGACGAAGTAGATGATCGCGCCGACCAGCGCGAGCGGCAGGAGCACCGCGCCCGCGATCAGCGCGATCCCCGCGCCGACCTCGAGGACGCGGCCCGCGTCGTCGATGGCCTCGTCGAACGACCAGTCGCCCTCGTCGGCGCCCTCGGAGGTGATCTGCAGGGTGACGTTGGAAAGGGCCGCACGCCGCTGGATGTTGTCGAAGTCGGCCTCGGCCTGGGCGATCGTGTTCAGAAGGACATCAAGCCGGGCACGGAGCCGGTCCAGCTCCTCCTCGGTGTCGGCGGCCTGGATCTGGTTGATCAGGGCAACTCGCTCGGCCCGCAGGCCGGCGAGCTCGTCCTTGGCGTCGACGAACGGCCGGGTGATGTCGACCGTGCCCTCGCTGAGGGACTTGACGTCGGCCAGGTCCGAGAGCTGGTCGAGCGTGGTGTCGAGCGTGCGGGTCGGGATCACGAGCTGCAGGGTCGCTCGGGCCTGATCGTCGGTGCCGGATGTCTGCGAGGACTCGACGACGCCGCGGTTCGATTCGACCACGGTGATCGCCTCGTTGGTCACGTCCTGGACCTCGTCGGCGGGAGCGGCGAGCGTCATCTGCGCGTCGCGCTCGACCCTGCGCTCCTCCTGCCCGCCGGCGGGGCCGGGGCGAGCGTCCTTGTCGAGGAGCCCGGTCGAACGCGCGTCCTCCACAGCCTCAGGTGCCGTGACGCCCGGTACAGCAGGGGCCGGGGCGGCGCCCTCGCCGGCACTCGGCTCGGATTGGCTCTGCTCCGAGAAGCCGCCGTCGCCGGCGTCATCGTCATCGCCGCTCTGGACATCCAGCTGTGAAACAGCCACCACGAGCACCACCAGCGTCGCCGCGGCGCCGCCCGCGTAGGCCAGCCTGCGCGGCGTCAACGAATCCATGAACATCCGGAAGCGCCCGCCGGCGTCGCTGGCGGTCGCCTTGTGGCTCAGCCCCGGCCTGCGGCCGCGGGGGAACCCCGCGGCCGCCCAGCGGTCCAGTGCGTCGCCGAACTCGGTTTCGGGGGTGGAGCGCTCGGCACGCAGATCGCTGACCAGCGCCTCGAGCCCTTCCATGCCGGCCGGCACGTCGTCGCCGGCCAGAGCGGCGTCGAGGGCGGAAAGCTCTGCGTCGACCTCGGCCGGGAGCGGGGCGTCGTCGCGCCCGGGTCCCATTTCACTCAGCCTCATCGCAGGCCCTCCTCAGCTTCTCGATCGTTCGGTGTACGCGCATGGCGGCGGCGCGCTCGCCGACCGAGATCACGCTCGCGATCTCGGCAGTGGACAGCCCCGCGAAGAACTTGAGCGCGACCAGCTCGCGCTCTCGCGCGTTCAGCTTCTGCATCGCCTGGCGGAGCGCCGCGCGGCGCATCGCGACCTCGGCGGCCTCCTCGGGCGGGCGCGTCGTCGGCCACGGGCTCGCTCGTCATCTCGGTCGTGCGCTGGCGGCGGCGCATCTCGTCGAGCGCCGCGTTCCGGGCGATCCCGAACAGCCAGGCGCGGCGGGTGCCCCGCGACGGGTTGAACGACGAGGCGCGGCGGTAGGCCCGTTCGAACGCGGTGGCCGTCACGTCCTCGGCGGCCGAGCGGTCACGCAGGAGCCCGGCCACGTAGGCGAAGACGTCGTCGCGGGAGGAGCGATACAGCTCCTCGAACGCCGCCTCGGCGTCGGTAGGCATATCGCTCGCGGGAGCGGTCAAAACCCCTTGCATATCCCCACTACGGCGCCACGGCCGTTTCATCACACCCATTCTCACCTCGAACGTCCCGGAGCACCCCGCCCAGGGGCAACTGCGGGACGTTCGATGAGGATTTCGCCGCTAGGCCGCGCGGCGGATCTCGGCCGGGGCGGCCTTGGCGGGCCGCAGCCGCGCCGGCTCGCCCGAGCCGTACGCGGCGTCGTGTGCAGCGCGGATCGACTCCGCGACGATTCCGACGAGGCGCCGCAGCTCGGCCTTCGAGATCGCCAGCGGCGGCATGAGGACGACCGTGTCGCCGAGCGGCCGGACGATCGCGCCGCGCTCGCGGGCCTCGAGCGTCACGCGGTGGCCGAGCCGCAGCGCGGGATCGTGCTTGCCCAGGTCCACTCCGGCCATGAAGCCACGCGCGCGAACCTCGGCCACCTCCGGCATGCCCGCCACGGCGCCGAGCAGCTCGCCGAGGAGCCTGATCTTCGGCTGCAGCTTGAGCAGCGTGCCCTCGCGCTCGAACGCTTCGAGGCTCGCGATCGCCGCCGCGCAGGCCAGCGGGTTGCCCGTGTAGGTGTGGCCGTGGAAGAACGTGCGGAAGTCCTCGTGCGCACCGAGGAAGCCGTCGTAGACCCGCTCGGTGGCGAGTGTTGCGGCCAGCGGCATGTAGCCGCCGGTCAGGCCCTTGGCAAGGCACAGGAAGTCGGGCGAGACCCGCTCCTGCTCGCACGCGAACATCGTGCCCGTCCGCCCGAAGCCGGTGGCGACCTCGTCGCAGATCAGGAACACGTCGTGGCGGTCGCAGAGCTCGCGGACCCGGCGCAGGTAGCCCGGCGGCAGCGCCCGGATCCCCGCCGCTCCCTGGACGAGCGGCTCGACGATCACCGCCGCGATCTCGCCGTCGTGGAAGTCGAGCACGCACTCGAGCTCGGCGGCGTCACCGGGGGCGACGTGGTGCGCGTCGAAGAGCAGCGGCCCGTACGCGGAGTGGAAGAGGTCGATCCCGCCGACCGAGACGGCCCCCACGGTGTCGCCGTGGTAGGCGTCGCGGAGGCAGACGTACGAGGTGCGCTTGGTCGCCGCGCCGCCCTGCTGCTGCCAGTACTGGAACGCCATCTTGAGCGCGATCTCGGTCGCCGTCGACCCGGAGTCCGAGTAGAAGACCCGGTTGAGTCCCGGCGGCGCGATCTCGATCAACCGCGCCGCGAGCTCCGAGGCGGGGCCGTGGGTGAGGCCCAGCATCGTCGAGTGGGCGACGCGGTCGAGTTGGTCGCGGATCGCCTTGTCGATTCCGGGATGCCGGTGTCCGTGGACGTTGCACCAAAGCGACGAGACGCCGTCGATGTAACGTCGGCCGTCCGCGTCGATCAGGTCGGTGCCCTCCGCCCGCTCGATCGCGAGCGGCTCCTCGTCACACCAGCCCTGCTGCTGGGTAAACGGATGCCAGAGGTGGGAGTGATCGAGGGCTGAGACCGAGTCAGGCATCGCTCGGCGGCGAGCCTACGTCCCGGCCCGGCGGAAACCCCTAGTGCGACTGGCGCTCGCGGAAGGCCTTGACCTTCGCGCGGTTCCCACAGTCCTCCATCCGGCACCAGGTCCGCGAGCGGTTGCGCGAGCGATCGTAGAACGCCCACAGGCAGTCCTCGGCGGGGCAGACCTTGAGCCGCGACCACTCGCCGGAGAGCATCGCCTCGCGGATGATCGACGCGATCCGAGCCAGGGCGGGATCCAGGCCCGCGCCGGCCGGCTCCAGGTCGATGGTGCAGTCGTCGTTGACCCGCACGCCGAGCGACACGCCCTGGAGCGCGGCGTTCAGCCGCTTCACCGTCGTCGGCGGCAGCGGCTCGTCGTTGTTAGTCAGGAGCGCCTCGCGCAACGCCTCGCGCAGCTCGACAGCGCGGGCCAGGTCGGCATCACCCAGCTTCGCCCCACGCCGGCCGAGTCGGTGCTCGGCGAGCCAGGACGAGAGCGCCGCAGGGGAGGCCAGGTCCTCGGCCCCCGTCTCGTGGTCGTAGGTGTTCACGAAGCTGCGGACGAGCTCCAGCTCGCCGGGAGCGCCGGCGGTCTCGGTGTCGGCCGGATGCGGAGCCATGGAGCTATTGTAACCGCCTAAGCGGAATAGATGGTGCTACACTAACCACCAATCAACAGTGAGTGGTTTCTATCCCGAGGAGGCACCATGGATTCCCGACTCAATCTCGCAATCATCGAGAGCCGCACCTCCGACCTGCGCCGTCGCGCAGCCGCGGCCCCGCCGCGGCGTTGGCCCGACGACGGGCTCCCTCCGCGCGTGGCGAACGAGCGCCGCTCCCGCTCGCTTCATCCCACCGCGGTGCTCGCCTCCGTCCTGACCGGAAGCTGAATCGTCCACGCCATTCAGATCCCGAGCGCAGGCCACGACGCGACGTCCTGGAGATCGAGCCAGGGGAGCTCCAATACACGGACGGCGCCGAGGCGCTCGATCGCCTCGCGATTCGAGCGTTCGACGTCGCCGGGCTCGTCAGGCCAGGGTGTGAGCACGACCGCGGCGACCCCCAGGCCGACCGCCCGAACGGCCTCCACGGTGAGCAGGGTGTGGTTGATCGTGCCAAGGCCGGGCGACGCTGCGACCACCACCGGCAAGCCGAGGTCGCGGGCGAAGTCGCGAACCAGGTAGCCCAGCGTGAGCGGCACGAGGAAGCCGCCAACGCCCTCGCACACCAGGTATTCGCTGTCATGGGCTGCAGCGCCGGCATCGGCGCGAAGACGGCGGGGATCGATTCGGGATCCCGCGAGCTCGGCGCCGAGGTGCGGCGAGACCGGCGCGCCGTACCGATACGGCGCGATCTCGTCGTCGGACTGGTCCGATCCGGCGGCGGCTCGGAGCAGTTCGTGATCTGGCCGCTCGTCACTGTCCGCGTAGTCGTCCAGGCCGCTCACGGCGGGCTTGAACACCGCGACACCGAGACCGCGCCGGGTTGCGTCCCGCGCGATTACCGCCGCGACCACGGTCTTGCCGACCTCGGTCCCCGTGCCGGTGACGAAGACGCCGGCGCCGGGAGGCTCAGGCGGCACGCCGCAGCTGGGCGGGCTCGGAGTCCGCGATGCCGAGCTCGCGTGCCGCTTGGCCGATGATCCTGGCCGCGTTCTGGAGCTCGTCCGTTCGGTGGTTCGCCATCACGGTCAGCCGCAGGCGTGAGGTCCCGCGTGGGACCGTCGGGGGCCTGATCGCCTGCGCGAACACGCCACCCTCGAGGACCCGCTCGCTGAGCGCCAGGGTGCGCCTGGCATCGCCGACCATGACCGGCACGATCTGTGTCCGCGAGCCGCCCACGTCGAGCCCCTGCTCGCTCAGCGTCTCGCGCACCACCGCGGCGTTGCGGCGCAGCTGCTCGACGACGCCCGGCCGCGAGGCCAGGAGCTCGAGCGCCGCCAGCGCCGCGCCCACCGACGGCGGGGGCGGGGCGGTGGAGAAGATGAACGGCCGTGCCGTGTTGATCAGCATGTCGCGAAGGTCGGCGCTGCCGCAGACGTACGCGCCGTAGCCACCCAGCGCCTTGCCGAGGGTGCCCACGATCACGTCGACCTCGCCGCTGAGGCCCGCGGCCGCAACGGTTCCGCGCCCACCGGGGCCGATCGCACCGGTGCCGTGCGCCTCGTCGACCATCAGACGGCAGCCGTAGCGGCGCGCGAGCGGGGCCAGGTCGGGGAGCGGCGTCACGTCCCCGTCCATCGAGAACACGCCGTCGGTCACGATCAGCGCGGCGCGCTCGCCCGCCTCGCGCAGGCCCCATTCGAGATGGTCGAGGTCGCGGTGCCGGTAGATGAACGTCTCCGCCTTCGAGAGCCGGCAGCCGTCGATGATGCTGGCGTGGTTCAGCTCGTCGGAGAACACCACCTCGCCCTCGCCGGCGAGCGCCGCCACCGTGCCGGTGTTCGCGAGGTAGCCGGACCCGAACAGGAGCGCTGTCTCCGCGCCCTTGAAGTCGGCCAGCCTCTGTTCGAGCTTGCCGTGCAGCTCCATGTCGCCCGAGATCAGCCGCGACGCGCCCGCGCCGGCGCCGTAGCGCTCGGCGGCGTCGGCCGCGGCCTGCCTGACTCGGGGGTGGTCCGCGAAGCCCAGGTAGTTGTTCGAGCAGAGAAGCAGGACCTCGGCGCCCCCGAGCTGCACCCGCGGTCCCTGGGGACCCTCGATGGATCGGAGTTGCCGGTGCAGGCCGGCCTGACGGAGTTCGGCCAGCCTCGCGGCGACGTCACCCATGGCGCTAGTCCCCCCACCCGGCCGGAGCCTGCTCGAGCTCGCTCGGCCGTTTCGGATAGCCGGGCACCCGGCCCTTCTTCTTGATCACCCGCAGCTGCGTCGACGGATCCCAGAAGTTGGCGTCGGCCTGGCTGTCGATCAGCTCGTCGATCGGTGTCTGCGGAGCCGAGCCGTCGAGCCACCCGTCCCGGTTGTCGGGCCGCGGGTTCGCGCCGTTGTCGGGCTGGCGGGCGACGTTCAATCCCAGCTCCTCGAACATCGCCCGGTCATCGGCCGGCTCCGAGCCCAGCGTGGTGAGGAAGTTGCCCATCATCACGCCGTTCAGCCCGGCCTTCACCGCCAGCGGCTGCAGGTCGCCGAGGTTCTCGACCCTCCCGCCGCAGAGGCGGAACAGTGCCCCGGGGATGATCAGCCGGAAGATCGCGACCCACTTGACGACCTCCCAGGGGTCCATCAGCTCCCGCTCGCCGAACTTCGTGCCGGCGCGCGGGTTCAACAGGTTGATCGGGACCGAGGTGGGGTCGATCTCGGACAGCTCGAAGGCCATCTCGACCCGCTGCCGCGGGCTCTCGCCGAGGTTGAGGATGCCGCCGACGCAGCTCTCGAGGCCGGCATCGGTGACCGCGTCGATCGTGCGCAGCCGGCCCTCGTAGCGGACCGTGGTCGACACCTCCGGGTAGTACGAGCGCGCCGATTCGACATTGTGGTGGACGCGCTGGACGCCCGCCTCCTTCAGCGTCTTCGCCCGCGCGGGGGAGATGTGGCCGATCGAGACACAGCGCTTCAGGTTGGTTTGCTCGGAAACCAGCTTCGCGCCCTCGACGACCCGCTCGAAGTCGCGCTTCGAGAGCCCCTGGCCCTGCGTGACCATGCAGAAGCGGTGCGCGCCGGCAGCCTCCGCCGCCTTCGCGTGCTCGAGGATCTGCTCCGGCTCCAGCATCGCGTGCATCGGCGTGTCCGCCTCGGCGTAGCGCGACTGTGCGCAGAACCCGCAGTCCTCGGCGCACCCGCCCGACTTCGCGTTGACGAGTGAGCAGAGGTCGGTCGAATCGCCGAACCGTTCCTGCCGCGCCTCCCAGGCGCGTTCGACCAATGCCAGGATGTCCTCGTGCTCGGTCAGCTCCCCGAGCGCGAGCGCCTCGTCGAACGTGATCAGCGGGGCCACTAAACCTGAACGCTAGGCAGGGGGTCGGACGCGATCCGTGCACGCCTCACGCGCATGGCCCGGCGTCGACGCTGCGGGCCGCGGACGGCGACTGGAAGGGAGCCTCCGCTCTCCCTGCCATCTCCAATTTATAGCGCGTCGGAGGCCCTCATGAAGCCTCGGTTGATGCCGTATAAACGCCGGCCGAACCGCGAGAACCCAAGAATGGAAGGAGCTAAATGACTGCGATGACCGAACATTCGGTGCTGATCGCCGGAGGAGGTCCGACAGGGCTGATGCTGGCGGGCGAGCTGGCGTTGGCGGGCGTGGACGTCGCGATTGTCGAGCGGCGCCCAAGCCACGACCTTCCCGGCTCGCGCGCCGGCGGTCTGCACTCACGCGCCATCGAGATCATGGATCAGCGCGGAATCGCAGATCGGTTCCTCTCGGAGGGACAGGTGGCCAACCTGTCGGAGTTCTGCGGGGTCCGGTTGGACATCAGCGACTTTCCCACCCGGCATCCGTACACGCTCGGGCTCTGGCAGAAGCACATCGAGCGCATCCTGGCCGGCTGGGTCGATGAGCTCGAAGTCCCGATCCATCGCGAACGTGAAGTCACGGGTTTCGCGCAGGACGACGCGGGCGTCGACCTCGAGCTGTCCGACGGCCGGTCGTTGCGGGCGCAATACCTCGTCGGGTGCGACGGAGGACGCAGCCTGATCCGCAAGGCAGCCGGCATCGAGTTCCCCGGGTGGGATCCGACGACCAGCAGCCTGATCGCCGAGGCCGAGATGGCCGAGGAGCCGGAACTTGGCATCCGCCACGACGCCAACGGCACCCATGCCCTCGGCAGGGTGGAGTACGAGATCCGCGACGGCGAGGTGGTCTTCAAGGACGAGGGGCCGGTACGCGTGATGGTGACCGAGGCGCACACCGGCCACACGACCGAGCCCACCCTGAGCGACCTGAGCGAGGGGCTCATCGGCGTATATGGGACCGACTACGGGATCCACAGTCCCAGCTTCATCTCGAGGTTCACCGACATGACCCGGCAGGCCGCGGCCTACCGCGAGCGACGGGTCCTCCTGGCCGGCGACGCCGCACACGTGCATGCCCCGGACGGGGGGCAGGGCCTCAACACCGGCGTGCAGGATGCGGTGAATCTGGGCTGGAAGCTGGCCCAGGTGGTCAACCGGACATCCCCGGAAAGCCTCCTGGACACCTACCACGCCGAGCGCCACCCGGTGGGTGCGCGCGTGCTGCGCACCACGATGGCGCACGTCGCGCTCCGCCGCCAGGACGAACGCACGGAGGCCTTGCGCGACACCATTGCCGAGCTCCTCACGGCGGACGAGGCTCGCAACGGCTTCGCCGCGATGATGTTCGGTCTGGACGTCCACTACGACCTCGGCGAGGGACACCCGTTGCTGGGACGCCGCATGCCGGATCTCGACCTGCTCACCGCCGACGGCCCGCTGGGCGTCTTCACCCTGCTGCACGACGCCCGGCCGGTGCTCCTCAACCTCGGTGAGCTCGGCGACTTCGACATCACGCCATGGGCCGATCGTGTCCAGTTGATCGATGCCGAATACGTTGGTCCGTGGGAGCTTCCGGCACTCGGGGCGGTTGCTGCTCCCGCCGCCGTGCTGATTCGGCCCGACGGATATGTGGCCTGGGTTGGCGAGCTGACCCAGCCGGGGCTCGCCGACGCGCTAACCACCTGGTTCGGAGCGCCCACTTCCCCTCGAGGTGGATAGCTTCCCGCGTCTACAGCTATCGATGGGAGAGACCGTGCCGGAGGACCTGTTCAGACCGCAGCTCGGCGAGCCGCACCATCACGCCTACGTCGTCGAGGACATCGAGGCGACCGTGACTCGGCTGGTCGACCAACTCGGCGCCGGGCCGTTCTTCCTCGTCGAGAGCGTGCCGCTCGAGGACGTCCTCTCGCGCGGAGAGCCGGCGGAGTTCGTCCACAATTCCGCCTTTGGCTACCGCGGCGACAGCGCGATCGAGCTGATCGAAGCCGTCAGCCTCGCGCCCGAGCGCGTCGAGAAGAGATTCTCCGGTCCCCGCCCGGGAATCCACCACGTCGGCTACGTCGTCCCGCCGGCGGAGGTAGCCGAGTTGCGAAGCTCGCTCGACGAGCGAGGCCTGCCGCAGTACCTGAGCTCTCGGCTCGGCGAAGTCGAAGCGACTCTCCACGATGCGTCGGCCACGCTGGGCCACGACATCGAGATCCATGTGGAAAGCGAGGGTCTGCGCGAGTTCTTCGGGATGGTGAGCGGCGGTGCCCAGGGTTGGGATGGCTCGGAACCGCTGCGCCGGGTCGAGAGCTGATCGGTGAGCGCGGCGGGGTTCCCCTGGCTGCCTGGCGCGTAGCTCTACCCGTTTCCACCCAAGTCCGCAGGGTAGCGGCGGTGGGTCATACCAGGGAAGGAGGAGCCATGTACATCGGATTGGGTGCCCTACTGCTGATCATCATCCTGATCATCCTGATCGCTTAGCAATCGCCGTCGACGGCCTTTTGGATCGCGTGGGGTGGGGTAGCCGGATAGAAGCCGCCGGCGGTGGCGCGAAGGAGGGCGCTCTTCCTTGCGCTCCCGGCGGCCCCGGGGGAACCGCTCTATGTCCCTGTAGGGCGGTTCAAGCAGCGGCTCCGGCTTGGTCGAACGCCGGGGTCGCTGCGCTTGTTCGTGGAGGGCAGCCTCTGAGAGGACGCCCTAGTCAGTGAACCGGCTTAAGCCGGTGTGTTGCTCAGCGACTCCCAGAGGTAGAGGCTGGCGAGAGTGCGGTGCGGGCGCCATGGCTCGGCCAGCTCCTCCATCTCCGTCGCCGTTGGGAGCTCGTCCAGTCCGTACTCCGCCTTGATCGCGTTGCGAACGCCGAGGTCGCCGACGGGCAGAACGTCCTCGCGCTCCAGGTGGAAGATCAGGAACATGTGCGCGGTCCAGACGCCGAGGCCGCGGACGGCCGTGATCTCCTCGATCACCTTGTCGTCGGTCAGGTCCCCGAGCCGGTCGACTTCGAGCTCCCCGTCGACGACGTGGCTGGCCAGGTCCTTCACGTACTCGACCTTGCGGCCGGAGAGGCCCACGCCCCGCAGGGTCTCCTCGCCCGTTTCGAGCAGCTGTGGCGCGGTTGGCACCTTGCCGTCGTTGAGGGCGAGCACTCGATCGAAGATCGTTGCGGCGGCCTTCGCGGAGAGCTGCTGCCCGACGATCGCGCGCACCAGGACGCCATAGGCGTCGCCGCGCGGGCGCCCGCGCCGCCGCCGCTCGAGCGTCATCGGGCCGATCCGGGCGATCAGGCCCGCCATCACCGGGTCCGCGTCGGCCAGGGCGACCATCGGGGTCGTCTCGCCTGTCATTCAAGCCGCCTCAACAACGGCGGGGCTCCGCTTCGTCCTTCGGACTCCGCGTCACGGCACTATCTCCCCTGCCAGCGCGGCTTGCGCTTCTCGGCGAACGCGGCGATGCCCTCCCGGAAGTCCTCGGACTCGAAACACGACTCGCGCAGCTCGATCAACTCGCGCTCCTGCTCCGGGGTGAGGCGCTCGAAGCGGGCGAGCCTCTCGATCGCGTGCTTGTTGCCGCGCACCGAGAGCGGGGCGTTGGCCGCCACCTCGGTCGCCAGCTCGAGCGCCGCCGTCTCGACCTCCTCGTCGTCCACGAGCTCGTTGACGAGACCCATCCGCAGCGCCCGCTCCGCGTCGATCGTGCGGCCGGTCAGGAACAGCTCGCGGGTCGAGGCGACGCCGACCACGTCGATGAATCGCTCGAGCCCGGTGTGCCCGTAGACCAGGCCGAGCTTCGCCGGCGGCATGCCCAGCTTGGCCCCTTCGGCGCAGAGCCGCAGGTCGCACCGGACCGCGAGCTCCAGGCCACCGCCGAGGCAGTGGCCGTTGATCGCGGCCAGGACCGCGTAGGGGTACGCGCTCACCGCCTCCATCGCGGCGTGGAAGGGATGCGCCACCAGGGCTTCGGCGTCCTGCTCGAAGCTGTCGGCGGGAATCGCGCCGATGTCGTACCCGGCCGAGAACGCGCGGCCCGTGCCGGTGATGACGACGCAGCGGACCTCGATCCCGCGGTTGAGATCCGGGAGCGCGTGCGCGAGCGCGTCGAGGACGTCGTGATCGAGCGGATTGCGCTTCTCGGGGTTGTTCAGCCGCAACCGTGCGACCGCGTCGGCGGGGAAGTCGAGGACGAGCTTCCCGCCCGCCAGCTCTTCGCTCATGAAAGCCGCCTCCAAAACGGCGGGATTCGGCTTCGTCCTGTCGGAGTCCGCCTCACTCCAAGACGACCAGTACGTCGCCTTCCTGGACGGACTGGCCCTCCTCGCACTTGATCTCTGCGACCCTGCCGTCGTCCTCTGCCTCGACCGGCATCTCCATCTTCATCGACTCGAGGACGACCACTGTGTCGCCGTCGGAGACGGTGTCGCCGACCGCGACCTCGATCTTCCACACGGTCCCGGTGATGTGCGCTTCGATGTCCGCCATGCGGCTGGTGTCCTCCTCGTAGCTGCTCAATAAGCCGCCTCAAAAACGGCGGGGCTCCACTTCGTCCTACGGACTCCGCGTCGCAGCGGCAGAATAGTCGCGGTGACCACGGAAGCCGCAGCCCCGCCGGTCGTCGCCGTGATCGCCGCCCGCAACGAGGCCGACCGGATCGGAGCGACGCTCGTCGCGCTGGGCGAGGCGCTGCCGGGCGCGGAGCTGATCGTGGCGGACGATGCATCGGAGGACGCGACGGCAGAGGTGGCGCGGGCGCATGGCGCCCTGGTCGTCTCACGTGACCGGTCGGTGGGCAAGGGGGGGAACATGACGGCGGCCGTGGCCGCAGTGATCGACCGCGCACGCGAGCCCGACGCGCCCCTGTTCCTCCTGTGTGACGGGGACCTTGGAGCCTCGGCGGCCGAGCTCCTGCCACTGCTCGACTCCGTGCGTGACGGACAATGCGACCTGGCGATCGCCGCTTTCCGCAGCCGGGTCGGCGGCGGGTTCGGGGTCGCCCTGCGCTACGCGGCGTGGGCTATCGAGCGGCTGTCCGGCTATCACGCCGGCGCTCCCATCTCGGGCCAGCGGGCGCTCAGCCCGGCGGCGATTCGAGCCTGCTTCCCGTTCGCGCGCGGGTACGGGATGGAGATCGGCATCACGGTTGACGTAGTACGCGCCGGCCTCGAGATTCGTGAGATCGAGCTCGACCTGGAGCATCGCGCGACCGGGAAGACCGTCGGCGGGTTCGTCCACCGCGCCCGTCAGCTCCGCGACTTCACCCGCGTCTACACCGCGAGGCGGAGGGCGTAGGCCGAAGCGGAGCCCGGCGTTTGAGAGCCGGCGTGTTTGAAGGCGCAAGGGATAGCCTGCGCCCGTGATCCTGGCCATCGATCAGGGGACGACGGGCACCACTTGCCTGGTTTTCGACGGCGAGGGGCGCATCGCCGGCCGCAGCTACAGCGAGTTCGGCCAGCATTTCCCCGAGCCGGGCTGGGTCGAGCACGACGCGGCTGAGATCTGGGACGTAACCCGCCGGGTCGCGGTCGAGGCGATTGTCGACGCCGGAATCCAGGGGGCGGAGCTGGACGCGATCGGCATCACCAACCAGCGCGAGACGGTCGTTGCCTGGGACCCCGACACGGGCGAGCCCGTCCACAACGCGCTGGTCTGGCAGGACCGCAGGACCGCGGCGCGCTGCGACGAGCTTCGCTCCGAGGGCCACGAGGACCTGGTCCGCGAGCGCACCGGACTCGTGCTCGACCCGTACTTCTCAGGCACCAAGATCGAGTGGCTGCTGCGCAACTCCGAGGCCGCCCGCGAGCGCGCCGTGTTCGGGACGATCGACTCGTGGCTGGTCTTCAAGCTCATCGGCCGCCACGCCACGGACCTCTCTAACGCCTCCCGCACGCTCCTGTTCGACATCCATGAGCGGCACTGGGATCCGGACCTGTGCGAGCTGCTCGGCGTGGATCCCGAGCGACTGCCCGAGGTGCTCCCGTCGTCCCAGGTCTACGGGACGACGGCCGAGTTCGGGGGCGAGGTGCCGGTGTCCGGGATCGCCGGCGACCAGCAGGCGGCTCTGTTCGGTCAGGCATGCCATTCCGCGGGCCAGGGCAAGAACACCTACGGCACCGGCAGCTTCGTGCTGCTGAACGCCGGGCGTGAGTCGCCTCCGGCGAAGGACGGCCTGCTGACGACGATCGCGTGGGGACTCGACGACGAGGTCGACTACGCGCTCGAGGCGGCGATCTTCGTCACCGGCGCCGCCGTGCAGTGGCTTCGGGACGGGCTCGGCGTGATCGGGAACGCGGCCGAGACGGAGGCGCTTGCCGCCTCGCTCGATTCGAACGACGACGTGTACTTCGTACCCGCCCTCACCGGGCTGGGGTCGCCGTACTGGGACCCCTACGCACGGGGCACGATCGTCGGCCTGACCCGCGGCAGCGGCCCGGCGCACCTGGCGCGCGCCGCGCTGGAGGCCATCGCCTACCAGACCGTCGACGCCGTTCGCGCCCAGGAGGTCGCCGCGGGGAAGCCGCTCTCGGAGCTGAAGGCCGACGGCGGCGCGGTCGCGAACCGCTGGCTGATGCAGTTCCAGGCCGACGTCCTGGGGGTGCCCGTCAGCGTGCCCGAGATCTCGGAGACGACCGCCTTGGGTGCCGCGTACCTCGCCGGGATCGCGGCCGGGGTATGGGGACCGGACGAGGTCGTCCGGCGCTGGCGGGAGGCGGCCCGGTACGAGCCGCGCATGAGCGGCGACGAGCGCGAGTCGCTGATGGCGGACTGGAGCCGTGCGGTGGAGCGGTCGCGCGGCTGGGCGGCGAATGAGTAACAAGGATTCAACCCCCGGGTAGCCATTTCCTTGGCCGACGAACTCAAGCCACAGGTCTACAAGGACCCCCGGCCCCCCGAACAGTTCCAGCCGTTTCACGATTGGATCAGGACCCACCGACCCGGTTGGATCTACTCGGCCGTGCGGATCCTCCTGACCCCGGTCGCCGTTCTCCTCTATCGGGCCAAGGCGATCGGCACGCCCAACGTTCCCGCGGAGGGCGGCTTCATCCTCGCCCCGAACCACTTCTCGCAGATGGACCACTTCTTCGCCGGCGTCTATATCCGCCGGAAGATCCAGTTCATGGCGAAGTCCCAGCTGTACGGGAATCCGGTGCTCGACTACATCTTCCGCGTCGGAGGCGTCTTCCCGGTCCGTCGCGGCCACAACGACGAGGAGGCCTTCCAGACCGCGTACACGATCATCGACCGAGGCGGATGCGTCGGCATGTACTGCGAGGGCGGCAGGTCGCGCACCCGCGAGCTCGGCGAGCCGAAGCCGGGGGTGGGCCGCCTCGCGCTCGAGTCCGGCGCCCCGGTGGTGCCCGTCGCGATCCACGGCTCGCTTGGAGTGCGCGGCTGGAAGCGGCTCCGGTTCCCCAAGGTCACCGTCCAGTTCGGTGAACAGCTCCGGTTCGAGCGCGTGGAGGCGCCGGACCGGGCCCAGCAGCTCGCGGCAGCGCAGGAAATCTTCGACCGGGTGAAGGCCATGTACGGCGTGCTCGAATCCGAGGGCCGAAAGGGCGCCGCTGCCCGGTTTGCTCTTCCCCAAGAGGGGGAACACGTTTCCGGGTGAGCACCGGAGCGATTCTCGTAATCGTCGTCGGCATCGCCCTCGTGGCCCTCGGCGCATTCCTGATGTTCCGTGAGGCCCGCAATCGCGCCGCCGAGCGCGCGCGGATGAGGCGCGACGCGCGCGACCACCGGGCGCAGGCAGACGCCAGCGTCGCTCGGGCCCGGGAGCTGGGGGGTGAGGCCGAGCACCACAGGGCGGAGGCGCATCGCCATGCCGAGCTTGCTGAGGAGCATGCGCAGAGGGCGGACGAGCACGCCGCCGCGGCCGCGGAGGTACAGCGGAAGGTGAGCCGCGCAGGATCCGCGGCGGGCCGCCACGACGCGCGCGCCGCGGAGCTCGAGGGCAGGGTCTACGCTACTCGTAGCGCCGCTTGAGCTCCGGCCACGTCCTCGGGTCGTGGCCCGGGACGATCACCGCCTGGGGGTACTGGCGCTGGAATAGGCGGAGTTCCTGGACGGAGCGGCGCCAGGTGTGGGGATCCTCCGGGCGTGGCGGCGGCGGCGCGTCGTCCAGTTGAGCCAGGGTGTAGATCGCGTCGCCGGCGATCACCAGGTCGCGGTCGCGGAGGCGGCAGATCACGGACTGGTGGCCCGCCGAGTGGCCCGGGTGTGTATGCGAGGCGCACGCTGCCGTCGCCGAACAGGTCGAAGGTGCGGCCGAAGCTTGCGTACGAGCCCACCGTCGGGCCGTCGAAGTCGATCGTCCGGTAGTCGAAGGCGTAGTCGTATTGCGCCGGCCGGTAGCCGTGGAAGAACGGGTTCTGGCCGGTGGTCGCCGCCTCCCACTCGCGTTCGGCGAGCACGAACGAGGCGCCGGCGAACTCCGCCATCCCGGAGGCGTGGTCGAAGTGGAGATGGGTCATGACGACGGTCGAGATCGTCTTCGAGTCGATGCCCTTGGCACGGAGCTGGGCGGGCAGGTCCTCGCCGGGCTCCAGCTCCGGCCGCCCGTACCGGGCGACCGCGCGGCCCATGTTCGCGGACGGCTTCGAGGTGACGGACGGGTGCAGCCCGGTGTCGACGAGGAAGTGACCGGCGGTGGGGTGCGTGACCACGTAGGCGGGGCACGGGACCGTCCACCAGTTCGACCGGGGCGTCAGCGGGCCCAGCATCCGCAGCCGGCCCACCCGCTCGCCACCGGCGCGTTCGAAGAACTGGGGCGGCGCTACGACGCGGCCCACCTCCAGCGCGTCCACCGCGACGGTGGCGCCCTCGCTGCCGCCGCTGAGCGGACTCGAGAGGGGTCGCTTGTCTGCCTTCACCTTCATGGCGGGCCAGCGTACTGGCGGCATATGCTCCCGCGGCCGTGCCTGAGACCTCACGCATCTTCGCGCCCGACCTGCTCGCGGGCCAGGTGTGCGTCGTCTCCGGCTCCGGATCCGGGCTCGGACGCGCGACCGCGCTCGAGCTCGGCCGGCTGGGGGCGACCGTCGTCGGATGCGGACGGCGGCCCGAGCCGATCGAGGAGACGGCGGCGGCGGTCCGTGAGCTGGGAGGCGAGGCGTCGGCCGAGGCGATGGACATTCGCGACGAGGACGCCGTTGACGAGATGTTCGACCACGTGCTCGAGCGCCACGGCAGGGTGGACGTGCTGATCAACAACGCGGGCGGCCAGTTCCTGAGCCCGGCCGAGGCGATCAGCCCCAAGGGCTTTCGCACCGTGATCGAGCTGAACGTGGTGGGCACCTGGCTGATGACACATGCCGCCGCCACCAAGGCATTCCTCCCCCAGGGCGGAGGGAAGGTCCTGAGCGTGACGCTCTCGCCGCACAACGGAATGCCCGGGATGGTCCACTCGGGCGCCGCGCGAGCCGCGGTCGAGAACATGATGCGAGACCCTCGCGATCGAGTGGGCCCGCCACGGGGTCGAAGCTCTGCTCGCTCGCCGCGGGCCAGTTCGACACCGAAACGCTGCGGACGAAATACCCCCAGGTGTTCGTCGACAACATCGCCGGCACGGTGCCGCTCGGCCGGCTCGGCACCGAGGAGGAGTGGGCGTGGCTCGTCGCCTACCTGGCCTCGCCGGCAGGCGACTTCTTCTCCGGGACGACGATCACCATGGACGGCGCCCGCGACAACTGGTTCGGACCGTGGCCACCGCCCAGCCTGACCGAGCGCACCGGCGAGGACTCGATCCCCGCCGAGGAGCGCAAGCCCCGGGACTAGCGCCGCGACGCGACGAGCCCAGGTCCCGGCAGCCGGCGTCAGGTGAACATGCCGCCGAACTGGCCGCCGGTCACGTTCAGCACCTGGCCGTGCACGTAGTTGGCGAGCGGCGAGCAGAGGAACAACACCGGGCCGGCCGCCTCCTCGGGCTGCGCCGGGCGGCCGAGCGGGATGATCATCGCGGCCATCGAGCGCATCTGCTCGGGCACGCCGAGCTCGATCGTCTCGCCGTCCTTCTCGATCGTCTCGCCCTTCTCCTTGGCCTGGGTCAGGCGGGTCTCGACGAAGCCGAACGCGACGGCGTTGACGTTGATCTTGTGCGCCCCCCATTCCTTCGCCAGCGTCTTCGTCATCCCGACGATCGCCGACTTGCCCGCGGAGTAGTTGATCTGCCCGGCGTTGCCCATCGTCCCCGAGATCGAGGAGATGTTCACGATCTTGCGGAAGACCTCGTTGTCCTCGGCCTTCTCCGCCTTGGCGGCCTCGCGCCAGGCGGGCGCGATCGCGCGGATCAGGCGGAACGGGAGCGACCGTGTGGATGTCCAGCATCGCCTGGAACTGCTCGTCGGTCATCTTGTGGGCGACGCCGTCCCACGTGTAGCCGGCGTTGTTGACCAGGATGTCGACCGCGCCGAATTCGTCCTGGGCCTCTTGACCAGGGCGTCCGGCACGCTGGGTCGGTCAGGTCGCCGGCGAAGACAGCAGTCTCGCCGTCGATCTCGCCGGCCGCCTGCTCGGCGACGTCGCCGTCGATGTCGTTGATCAGAACCCGTGCGCCCTCGCTCACGAACAGCTCGGCGGTCGCGCGGCCGATTCCGCGCGCGGAGCCGGTGATGATCGCGCTCTTGCCTGTCAAGCAGTCCCATCGGACCATGTCCTCCTTGGTTGTTCTCGAAAAGCGGCGGAACCGTATTACGAAAAACAGATCAGGTGTTCGGTATGTGTGGCACAGACCGTGACGGTTGTCGCTTGATACCGCGGTTTGCGTGTGCCAGGCTAGCCCGACATTCGGGCCCGTTCCGCGTCCTAGGGGGTCGCGCGCGGGGGAAGCCGGCCCGACGGGACGAAACCGAGGAACCACGAATGAAGCACCGAACGCCGGTTGTCGCCGCGCTGGCCGCCCTGGCGGCACTGATCGCGCCCGCGGCCGCATCCGCCGACCACAACGCCGCGCCGATCCATCCTGGCGTCCAGACGCTTACCCAGGGCGGCCAGTGCACCTCCAACTTCGTCTTCCGCGACGGCGGCGGCACCTACCTGGGGCAGGCCGCGCACTGCTCGGGAACGGGCGCCGCCACCGACACCAACGGCTGCGACGCCGGCACGCTCCCGTTGGGCACCCCGGTCGAGATCACAGGAGCGGCACGCCCCGGCACGCTCGCCTACAGCTCCTGGAACGCGATGCAGAGCGCGGGCGAGACCGACGAGAACACCTGTGCCTACAACGACTTCGCGTTGGTGCGCGTGGATCCCGCCGACGTGGAGAGCATCGACCCGACGGTGCCGGGCCTCGGTGGCCCGACCGGCGTGGGCGGATCCGGAGGCAGGCTGGGCGACACCGTCTTCTCGTACGGCAACTCGTCGCTCCGGCTCGGGATCCCGCAGCTCCGGCCGAAGCAGGGCACGGTGATCGAGAGCGTGGGCGACAACTGGTGCTCGGACCGTGCTGACGGTGACGCCGGGCATCCCCGGCGACTCGGGCAGCGGCTTCCTCAGCGGCAGCGGCCAGGCGATCGGGACGCTCTCGACGCTCCAGGTCCTGCCTCTGCCGGGCACGAACGGCGTGGGCGACCTCTCGAAGGAGCTCGACTACGCGCGGTCACACGGCTTCGGCGGGCTCCAGCTGGTCCCCGGCACCCGCCCGTTCCGGGGCAACCTGCTCCAGGCCATCCTCGGCGACTGACGTACAAGGTCAACGACGCGAACACGGCGGCGCCCCCTGGGGCGCCGCCGGGCGTTAGAGCCCCAACTGCTTGCCCAGGATCTCCTTCATCACCTCGTCGGTTCCGCCACCGATCGGACCGAGGCGGAGGTCCCGCAGCGCGCGTTCGATCCCGTACTCGCGCATGTAGCCGTAGCCGCCGTGGATCTGGAGGCATTCGTCGGCCACGTCGACGGCGGCCCGCTGGGTCAGGAGCTTGGCCTTGGTGACCTCCTCGAGCCCCGCGGTGATCGACGGGTGCGTCCAGTCCTCCCTGGCGATCGCGTCGCGACGGTCGGCCTCCGGTCCGGTGAACTCCCGCAGCGCGTGGTAGGCGAGCGCGCGCGACACCTCGAGCTTCGTGCCGATCTCGGCGAACTTGTGGCGGATGGCCTGAAACCGCGCGATCGGCCGGCCGAACGCCTCGCGCCCCCGGGCGTAGTCGAGGGTCACGGCGAGCAGCTTGCTCATCGCCCCGACCGCGCCGAGTGCCATCAGCAGCCGCTCCCACTGGAAGTTGGCCATGATCAGGTAGAAGCCGCCGTTCTCGGGCCCCAGCAGGTTCTCATCGGGCACCTCGACGTCGGTGAACGCCAGTTCGGCCGTGTCGGAGGCGAGCCAGCCCATCTTCTCGAGCTTGCGGCTCACTTCGTAGCCCGGCATCTCGCGCTCGAGCAGGAGGAACGAGATCCCGTGGTGTCCTCGGTCGCCGGCGGTCTTGACGGCGCAGACGAGGAAATCCGCCCGGACTCCATTCGTGATGAAGGTCTTGGCGCCGTTCACGACGTAGCCGCCCGGAACCTTCCTGGCGCTGGTGCGGATCGCGGCGACGTCCGAGCCCGCGTCCGGCTCGGTGATCCCCAGGGCGCCGATCTTCTCGCCGGCGATTGCGGGGCGCAGGAAGCGCTCGTGCTGGTCTGGGGTGCCGAACTTCCAGAGCGGCGGGGTGGCGATCCCCGTGTGGGCGCCGAGCCCGGCGCCGACACCGCCTCCGGCGCCCGCCGCCGCCAGCTCCTCCGCCCACACCGCGTCGTGCACGTAGTCGCCCCCCTGGCCGCCGAGTGCGACCGGGTACTTGAGCCCGAGAAAGCCCAGCTCGGCGGCTCTCCCATAGACCGCGCGCGGGAACTCCTGGGCCCGGTCCCACTCATCAGCGTGCGGCGCCACCTCGGCCTCGACCCAACGTCGGATCGTCGCCCGGAGCTCCTCGTGCTCAGGCGTGAACGGCGGCAGGAGCGCCCGCTCGCCGGTGTCCTTGATCACGCTCGCCATCGGGAGGGATCGTCTCAGCTCCGTGGAAGCCGTAACCCGGTGCTCAAGGGGTTCAGGCAATTCATCACGGGCGGCAATCTGATCGAGACCGCGGTCGCCCTGGTCATGGCGCTGGCTGTCGTAGCGCTCGTGCAGGCCCTGATCGCCGACATCATTACGCCGATCATCGGGGCGATCGTCGGCGAGCCCAGCTTCGAGGAGCTGACCTTCACGATCAACGACAGCGAGTTCTTCTACGGCGACTTCATCAACGCGCTGATCACGTTCGTCTCGATCGGCGCCGCGGTCTACTTCTTCATCGTCGTGCCCTACAACCGCTACAAGGAGCACCGCGGGATCACGTCGCGCACCAAGACCTGCACGGAGTGTCGGTCCGACATCCCGGAGGACGCGACCCGCTGCGCGCACTGCACCCAACCGCAGCCTGCGGCTACTTGACCCCGGGGCTCCGATTCCTCGGTTGGCGGTGGCACCTCGTCGATCGCGCGCGGTCCCGGCACCCCCACGGCGTCGAACTCGCGCGTCTCGGCGGGCAGGCAGGCGAGGCAGAACTGCTCGCCGAACGGGGTCAGGCGCACCGAGCGCCGAACGGTCGTGCCGTGGCCGGCGCTCTTCAGGGCCTGCCTCACTTCCGGCTGCGCCTCCAGCACCTGATACGGGCCGATCTCGCCGACCGGGTCGCGGGAGAACCAGATCAGACCGAGCCGGAACAGGTTGGAGAGGTAGACCGGAACCCGCTCGACCATCAGGCAACCGGCGTGCTGCCCGATCATGTTGAGCCCGGGTGCGACGACGTGCGAGCCGATCCCGAGGGGACGCCAGTTGCGAACGTCGACCGCAGCCTGCGGCCCGGCGGTATAGAGCAGGCGGAGGATCCGCGCTTCATCCGGGTGGAGCTCCTTGAGGATGCCGGCGAACGCGGGGTGCCCGTCGACCTCGACCTCCATCTCCGTCGAGAGATCCACCAGGTCGTCCCAGCGCGCGCGGAGCGGCTCGTCGTCGTAGTCGGCGACACCGCGGCCGCGGCGCTCCCCGGAAGTCGCCTCGCTGATGCCGAGTAGCTGCCGGCCGGCGCTCGCGACCTCGTGCCGCGTTTCGTTGACCAGCGCCGCGGCCGAGTCCCCCGAGCGCGCAGCCTCGGCCAGGCGGCGCGTCGCCCGCGCGGCCGTATGCGCGGTCCATAGGCCGGTGCGCCACCAGGCGCCGGCGGCCAGTCGCGCCAGGCCGGGCGCCGTATCGCGGTCCAGCAGGCTCGGGAAGGCTTCCTCGTCCGGCTTGCCGTTTTCGTCGCTCACCCAGAAGACGCTACTCGTTGTCGATTCGGGCAGACCCGGTTCGTCCTATGGTTGAAGGCGACCGAAAGAACGGTCGCTCAAGGCCAAGGAGGCAAGATGAAGTACCTGTTGGCGCTGTACGGAGAAGAGGGCGGCTGGGACGACGCGACGCCCGAGGAGATGCAGGCCGGGATGAAGCCGTGGGACGACTACTCGCGCGCGGTCACGGAAGCCGGCGTGTTCCTGGCAGGCGAGGGCCTGCAGCCGAGCGCGACGGCCAGCACCGTGAAGAAGCCGGCCGAGAACGAGCACCTCGTGACCGACGGTCCGTTCGCGGAGACGAAGGAGCAGCTCGGCGGCTTCTACCTGCTCGAGTGCGAGAACCTCGACGAGGCGCTCGAGTGGGCTAAGAAGGTCCCGCTGACGCCGCCGGCGTCGATCGAGGTACGCCCCGTGATGGACTACAGCGAGTTCGGGTATGACGACCCGAACGCGAAGGTCGGGGAGACGGCTTCGTAACCGAGAGCGCGGATGTAGTCGACCGCCTGTTCCGGCGCGAGTCGGGGCGGGCCGTCGCAACGCTGATCCGCGTCCTCGGCGACTTCGACCTCGCCGAGGAGGCGGTTCAGGATGCGTTCATCGTCGCGCTCGAGCGCTGGCCCGACCAGGGCGTTCCCGACAATCCGACCGCATGGATCATCCGCGTGGGACGGAACAAGGCGATCGACCGGCTGCGGCGCGAGCGGGTCCTTGCCGAAAAGCGGCGCCTGCTGGAGGCGTCGGAGCCGGTAGCCGAGGAGGCGATCGACCTGAGCACTGCGGAGCTGCCGGACGACCGGTTGCGGCTGATGTTCACGGCGGCCCATCCCGCGATCGCTCCCGAGGCACGAGTCGCGCTCACGCTACGCACGCTGGGTGGGCTCACGACCGCCGAGATCGCGCGGGCGTTCCTCGTCCGCGAGAGCACGATGGCGCAGCGGCTCGTGCGAGCGAAGCGCAAGATCAGGGAGGCCGGCATCCCGTACGAGGTTCCGGAGCCCGAGCAGCTCCCTGCCCGCCTGCCCTCGGTGCTGGCGACGATCTACCTCGTCTTTAACGAGGGGTATGCGGCGTCGGAGGCCGACGAGCTCGTGCGCCGCGAGCTCTGCGCCGAGGCGATCAGGCTCGGCCGGGTGCTGATCGAGCTGATGCCCGCGGAGGACGAGGTCGCGGGCCTCTTGGGCCTGATGCTCCTGCACGACGCGCGTCGCGCCGCGCGCGTCGATGCGGCGGGGGAGCTGGTGCTGCTCGCGCATCAGGACCGCTCAAGCTGGGATCACCGGCAGATCGCCGAGGGCGTCGCGCTCACTCAGCGGGCGCTCGGGCCAGGCCGTCCCTCGTCGGCACGTCCGCCCGGCCCCTACGCGCTGCAGGCGACGATTGCGGTGGAGCACGCCACGGCCCGCCGTCCCGAGGACACACGCTGGGCCCGGATCCGCCACCTTTACGACTGGCTGTTGCGCGTCCAGCCCTCGCCGGTGATCGAGCTGAACCGAGGCGTGGCGATCGCGATGGCGGAGGAGCCGGAGGCCGGCCTCGATGCCATCGATCGCATCGAGGGGCTCGACGAGTACGTTCACCTCCACGCAGCCCGCGCCGACCTGCTGCGGCGCCTGGAGCGACGCGAGGAAGCGATCGCGGCCTATCGGCGGGCGCTGGATCTCACGCCGAGCCCGGTCGAACAGTCCTTCCTGGAGCGGCGGCTGGCCGAGATTGACGAGGGAACCGGGGAGGAGTAGGTTCGGTAGCTCGCCAACGGGGGGAGGCGTACCTTCGGCCGATGCCCGGCATGCCCCTTCAAGCAGGGGCGGCGGGGCGGGCGCAACGCGCCCGCCCCGCCGCCATCCGCTGAGCTCAGCTAGGGCGTCACCTTCGAGAGCGTCACGCGGCCGAATCCGAATTGCGGGTCCCGGCCGGGAGCGCCCTTGTCATCGGTCGCGGCCTGGAGCTCGGCGCGCCATGCGGCGGGACCGCCGCCGGGGTTCGTCCCGGCGATCAGCGCCGCGACCGCGGCCGCGTGCGGCGTCGCCATCGAGGTGCCGGATGCCGTGCGGTAGCCGCCGTCGTTCCAGGTCGAGAGCACGTCGACTCCCGGCGCGGCGACTTCGACGTCCGCGTTGAACTGCGAGAACGACGCCTTCGCGTCGTTCTGGTCCGTCGCCGCCACCGAGACGACCTCGGGGTAGGCGGCGGGGTAGCTCAGCGACGAGTTGCCGCTGTTGCCCGCGGCCGCCACCACGAGCGACCCGTTGTTCGTCGCGTTCTGGACCGCAGCCTGCAACGCCGCCGATCCGGACGAGCCGCCCAGCGACATCGAGATCACTTTGGCGCCGCGCTGGTTCAGCCAGGTGATGCAGTTGGCGATCATCTCGAGGGTGCCGGAGCCGCTCGAGTTGAGGCCCTTGCAGATAGCCAGCGGCGAGTTGAACGCCACGCCGGCCACGCCGGTGCCGTTGTTCGCGTTGGCCGCGATCGTGCCGGCCACATGCGTGCCGTGACCGTTGTCGTCGTTGCACTTCCCGTCGACGATCGTCGGGTCGGCACCGATGATGATGATCACCAGGCTGGTGCCGAAATTGTTGACGCCGCCGCAGTTGGCGACGCGTCCGCCCGCGAACTCCGGATGGCTCTGCAGGATGCCGGTATCGACGATGCCAACCTTCGCGCCGCCGGCGCCGGGGAACGCGCTCAGGCCCAGGGCGTCCCAGCCCTCGGGCGCGTCGATGTCGGCGTCCGCCGCGCCCCCGGTCTGACCCGTGTTGTTGAGCCCGTAGAGCTCGCCGAAGCGCGGGTCGTTCGGGGTCGCGAGCGCGTGGTAGACGTAGTTCGGCTCCGCGTACCTGACCCCCGCCGAGCGCTCGAGCCGTCTGACCGCGGTCCGCACGTTGCCATCGACCGCGACCACTCGGGCGCCGTCGGTGCCCCTGACTCGGGACGCGCTCCCGTCCAGATCGGCAGTGCTGCGGGCGTTCGACTTCTGCACCGCGGTGGCGCCGTCGGCGTACTTGACGACGACCTCGCCGCGCACGAACTGCTGGTCGGCAGCGTTTGCGGCCGGCGCGAGCACCAGTGCGAGAGCGCAGGCCGCGGGCCCCAAGAAGCGCCATTTCATGGTCACGTGCCTTGCCACGCGGGCTAACCCGCTTTCGCGACAGGAGTCGCTCACCATCTCACCTAACCTCCGTTGTCGAACCCCCGACAGCGCGGCAGCGTAATCGACCGTCGGACGCGACGCGCAGGTCGCTCAGTACGAGCGCGGCAGGCCCAGGGAGTGTTCGGCCACGTAGTTCAGAATCATCTCGCGCGAGACCGGCGCGGTCCTGGTCAGGCGTGCTCCCCAATACATGTCGGTCAGCCCGTACTCGAGCGCGAAGCCGTTGCCGCCGTGCGTCTGGATCGCCTGGTCGACGCAGTGGATCGACGCCTCGGCGGCCGCGTACTTCGCCATGTTCGCGGGCTCGCCGGTCGGCGCCCCGGCGTCGTAGAGCGCGGCGGCCTTCTGCGTCATCAGGCGCGCGAGCTCGAGCTCGATCTTCGCCTGGGCGAGGGGGTGGGAGAGACCCTGGTGCGAGCCGATCGGCGCGCCGTTCCAGACCTTCCGCTCGTTCGCGTAGTCCGCGGCGAGCCGCAACGCCCGGCGGCCGACGCCGTTGGCGACCGCGGCGCCCATGATCCGCTCCGGGTTCAGGCCGTCGAACGCCGCCTTGAGACCCGCGGTCTCGGACTCGCCGACCACCCGATCGGCGGGAACCTCGACGTCGTCGAAGAACAGGGTCCACTGCTTGTCCGAGGCCCTCACCGAGACCGGGATGAACTGTTTCTCCAGCCCGGGCGAATCGGTGTCCACCAGCATCAGCAGCGGGAGGCCGAGCGAGCCGTCGTCCGAGCGCTTGCGCGCGATGACAAGGATCGCCTGCGCGTCCTCGACCCCGGAGATGAACGTCTTCGTCCCGCGTACGCGGTAGACGTCGCCGTCGCGGGTGGCGGCGGTCGCGAGGTTGTGCGAATTGGTGCCCGCGTCGGGCTCGGTGATCGCAAACGCGACGCGTGTGGTGCCCGCCGCGATCTCGGGCAGCCAGCGCTCGCGCTGCGCCTCGGTGCCGTGCCTCGTGAGGATCGAGCCGACGATTGCGGGAGAGACCACGATCAGGAGCAGCGAACATCCGGCCGCGGAGATCTCCTCGCCGACGACCTGGAGCGCATGCATGCCGAGCCCGCCGCCCCCGTAGCGCTCGGGCAGGTTGACCCCGAGGTAGCCCTTGTCGGCCAGCGCGTCCCACAGCTCGCGGGGCGACTCGTCGGCTTCGACGATCCGCCGGTGATACTCCGGCCCGCCCACACGCTCGCAGATGCCGCGCACCGCGGCCCGGATCTCCACCTCCTCGTCGGTCGCGACGAGGGGGAGGACGACGGACTCGGGCGTCTCGACGCTAGATGCCATACGAGCGCCCGATCACGTCGAGCATGATCTCGTCGGTCCCTGCGCCGATCCGGTTGAGGCGCTGATCGCGGTACGCGCGCTCGATCTCGTACTCCTTCATGTAGCCGTAGCCGCCGAAGATCTGGACGCACTCGTCCGCGACCTCGTGGCAGGTGCGTGTGGCGTAGAGCTTCGCCATCGTGATCTCGCGCACCGGGTACTCGCCGTTGGCGAACCTCCAGGCCGTGGCGTGCGTCATCTGCTTCGCGGCTTCGATCTTCGTGGCCATGTCGGCGAACTTGTGGCGGATCGCCTGGAAACGGCCGATCGGACGGCCGAACGCCTCGCGCTCCTTCGCGTACTCGAGGGTCCGCTCGAACATCCGCTCACACGACGCGTAGCACCCGGCGGCGGCCACCAGCCGCTCCCCCTGGAGCTCCCAGCTGATGTGGTAGAAGCCCTTGCCGATCTCGCCCAGCACCGCGTCGGCCGGGACGCGCAGGTCCTCGAAGGCGAGCTCGGCGGTGTCGGAGGCATGCATTCCCATCTTCTCGAGCGTGCGCGAGACGCTGAAGCCGGGGATGGCGTTCCCGTCTCCGGCGCGCAGGTCGACGACGAACAGCGTGATGCCCTCATGCCGCGCCTCCGGGTCCGTCTTGGTGACCAGCACGCAGAAGTCGGCACGGGCGCCGTTGGTGATGAAGGTCTTGGAGCCGTTGATGACGTACTCGTCGCCGTCGCGGATCGCCGTCGTCCGGATGCTCGCCACGTCAGAGCCCGCGCCGGGCTCCGTGATGCCGAGGCAGCCGATGCGCTCGCCCCTGATCCCCGGCACGAGGTAGCGCTGCTTCTGCTCTTCGGTGCCCAGCAGGTGGACGGGGGGCAGGACCATGTCGGTCTGCACGGCGAAGCCCATGTTGGTGCCGCCGGAGCCCGAGTGGCTCATGCATTCGGCCCGGACCAGCGAGTAGAAGTAGTCGCCGCCCTGGCCGCCGTACTCCTCGGGGAAGCAGAGCCCGAGGTACCCGAGCTCGCCGGCGCGCCGCATCGCGGAGTCCGGCCAGAGGGTCTCCTCCCACTCGTTGCGGTGCGGGTGGAGCTCCTTCTGCACCCAGGCCGTCATCGAGTCGCGCAGGTCGATGTGCTCCTGCGTGAAGATGAGGTGCTTGCGAGCGGCCTCGTGCTCCGGCTTGATCACGGCTGTGGTCACTGTCTTGCGTCCTTCCGGCGGAAACGGTGCGTGCGGCCTGGAAAGTGTAGAGTAGTACTTTCTACTTATGGCCGACTATCAGAAGCTCCGGTACGTGGTCGCCGATGGCGTCGCGACGATCGCGCTCGACGACCCGGAAACGCGGAACGCGCTCTCCGACGAGCTCCTAGGCGAGCTGCTCGCCGCCCTGCGGCAGGCGAAGGGGGACGATGGCGTGCGGGTCGTGGTGCTCACGTCGACCCACGAGAAGGTCTTCTCCGCCGGCGGCAACCTTGGCGGGTTCGCGGCCGACGCCCCGGTCGCGCACAAGTACATGGGGATCAAGCTCTTCGTCGACGTGTTCCGCGAGATCGGCGAGCTCGGGAAGCCCACGCTCGTCGCTGCCAACGGCCATGTTCTCGCGGGCTCGCTCGGCATCGCCCTGGCCTGCGACCTGATCGTGGCCAAGGACACCGCCGGCTTCGGGACGCCCGAGATCAACGTCGGGCTGTTCCCGTTCATGATCATGGCGCTGATCTACCGCAACGTCCCGCGCAAGAAGACGACGGAGATGCTGCTGCTGGGCGAGCGGCTGACGGCGGAGGAGGCGCGCGAAGCAGGGATTGTCAACAAGGTCGTCCCGGCCGAGGAGTTCGACGAGGCGGTCGCCGACTGGGCGGCCAAGCTGGCCTCGAAGTCGCCCCTGGTGATGAAGCTGGGCAAGGACGCGATGTGGCGGCAGATGGACATGCCGTTGATGGACGCGCTGGAGTACCTGCGCACGCAGCTCACGATCGAGCTCTCGACCGAGGACGCGATCGAGGGCGTGACGGCGTTCTTCGAGAAGCGGGACCCGAACTGGAAAGGGCGCTGATGGATCTGCGCGGGCTCACCGACGACCTGCACGAGCGCCGCGAGAAGGCGAAGCTGGGCGGCGGCCCGGAGAAGATCGAGAAGCAACACGAGCGCGGCAAGCTGACGGCGCGAGAGCGGATCGACCTGCTCGTGGATGAGGGCTCCTTCGTCGAGATGGGCATCCACGGGCGCCCGCATTTCTCGCAGAAGGCGATGGCCGGCAAGGATGCGCCGGCCGACGGCGTGATCACCGGCTGGGGCGACGTCGACGGGCGCCCGGTCGCGATCGCCGCCTACGACTTCACCGTGATGGCGGGTTCGATGGGGATGACCGGCGAGCTCAAGGTCACGCGGCTGCGCGAGCTCGCCCTGAAGCAGCGGATGCCGTTGGTCTGGCTCCTCGACTCAGCCGGCGCGCGGATCCAGGAGGCCGCGGGCTCGCTGTTCGCCGGCTCCGGCCATCTGTTCCGGGAGGAGGTCGAGATGTCGGGCGTGGTGCCCCTCGTCGCGGCGATGCTCGGGCCGTGCGCGGCCGGCACCGCCTACATCCCAGGCCTGTCGGACTTCGTGCCGATGGTCGTCGGACAGGGAGCGATGGCGCTCGCCGGCCCGCACCTGACGAAGGCGGTCACCGGCGAGGACATCTCGATGGAGGACCTGGGCGGGGCCAAGGTCCACTGCCGGAAGTCTGGAGTGGGGGACCTCGAGGTCAAGGACGATCCCGAGTGCATCGAAGCGGTGAAGACCTACCTCTCGTTCTTCCCTTCGAACTGCGAGCAGAAGCCACCGGTGCGGGAGACGAGTGATCCCGACGATCGCATGTCGGAGCGGCTGCTGGACATCGTCCCGGAGTCGAACCGGCATCCATACGACATGTACGAGGTGATCCGCGAGGTCGTCGACGACGGCGAGTACTTCGACATCAAGCCGAAGTTCGCGAAGACGATCATCACCTGCCTGGCACGGTTCGGCGGCCAGCCCGTCGGCATCGTCGCCAACCAGCCGAAGCAGCTCGGCGGGATCCTCGAGAACGACTCGGCCGACAAGGCCGCTCGGTTCGTGAACCTGTGCGACGCGTTCTCGATCCCGCTCGTGTTCCTCCAGGATGTGCCCGGCTTCATGGTCGGCTCGAAGGTCGAGCACGCCGGGATCATCCGCCACGGCGCGAAGATGCTCTACGCGATCTCGCGCGCCACCGTGCCGAAGGTGACCGTCGTCGTGCGCAAGGCGTACGGCGCCGGCTACTACGTGATGAACGGCAGGGCGTACGAGCCGGACCAGATCTACGCCTGGCCGTCGGCCGAGATCTCGGTGATGGGCGCGGAGGGGGCGGTCAACATCATCGGCCGCTCGGCGATCGAGGGCTCGGACGACCCCGACGCAACCCGCGAGACGATGCTGGAGGCGGTCCGCGAGCAGATCGACGTCTACATCGCGGCCGGCAACGCGATGATCGACGACGTCATCGACCCCCGCGAGACCCGCCCGCGGATCATCTCGGCGCTTCGAATGGCCAAGGACAAGAAGGTGGAGCGGCCTTGGAAGAAGCATGGGGTCACGCCGGTATGAGTCGTCAGTCGTCAGTCGTCAGTCGTCAGATGGCGAGTGATCAAGCCGTTCAGCAGCCTGCTCACCTCTCGGGCTCTCGCTCCGAGTTCGCCGTCTGTGAGGAGACTGCGCGCGAGCGCTCGCTTCACCCAGTGCTCGGTCTCAAGGGCCGAGCCCCGCGCCATGTAGAGCAACCGTCGCTCGTCTCGCTTCCCGGCGCGACCGAAGGCTTCGGCGATGTTCGCCGCGACGGAATCCGCGGCACGGACGAGCTGAGTCCCGGTGGTCCATCGGTCAAAGGAGTTCCATGTGGCCACCTGCTCACGCAGATCGTCACCCAGCGACACCGCCCGCTGGTACACGAGAAGACGCCGGAAGTCGCCCATGCTTGTCTCAGCTCCGACAGCCGCCGTTTTCTCCCTCTGACGACTGACGACTGTCGACTGACGACGTCCGGAGCGACGCGGTGAGCCGATTCGAAGATCCGGTGATCATCTCGTGCTCGATCAGTGGTGCGATCGCCAACCGCGAGCAGTGCCCCGCGATTCCCTACACGCCCGACGAGTACGCCGCGGAGGCGCGGCGCGCCATCGACGAGGGCGCTTCGCAGATCCACATCCATGCCCGCACTCCCGACGGCGTCCCGAGCTACGAAATCGAGGACTTCCAGGCGATCACCCGGGCGATCCTCGACGAGGTCGGCGACGTGATCGTCAACTACTCGACCGGCGCGATCGGCATCCCGATCGAGAAGCGGGCGGCGTACCTGCGCGCGCTGACCCCGGACGTGGCGGCGCTGAACATGTCGTCGATGAACTACGCGAAGTTCTCGAAGCGCCGGAACGACTTCGTCTTCAAGGCGGTCTTCGAAAACTCGTTCGACACGATCATCGAGTTCCTGACCGAGATGCGCGAGCTCGGGATCAAGCCCGAGCACGAATGCTTCGACGCCGGCCACGTCGCCAACCTCGACCCGCTGATCGCCATGGGACTGGTGACCGAGCCGCACCAGATCTCGCTCGTGATGGGCGTCACCGGCGGCATCCGGCCGACGACGCGGAACATCTCCTTCATGGCCGAGCAGATCCCCGGTGGGCCCGACATCGGCGCCAACTGGCAGGTGATCGGGGTCTCGCGCGACCAATGGAAGCTGCTCGGCACCGCGCTGGCGCTCGGCGGCAACGTTCGGGCCGGGCTCGAGGACAACCTCTACCTGCCTGACGGCGAGATGGCCAAGTCGAACGGCGAGCTGATCGCCAAGGCGCGGCAGATGGCGGAGGACGTCGGCCGGCGCGCCGCGACGGTCGCCGAGGCGCGCGAAATGCTCGGGCTGAAGGAGCGCTCGCAAGCCCTTAGACAAATGCCCGTGGCCTCCTCCGCTTCGCGTCCGGGGGCCACGGGGTCGGAGGCGGGCTGATGCTCGCCCCCGGTGCGCTCGACGGTGTCCGCGTACTCGACCTGAGTCGGCTCCTGCCGGGCGGGTTCTGCTCGCTGCTCCTGGCCGATGCCGGAGCTGACGTGATCAAGGTCGAGGACACTGGCATGGGCGACTACGTGCGCTGGTCGCCGCCGTACGTCGGGACGGACGAACACCAGGGCCTCGGGACTCGATCGGCGCTCTACCTCGCGCTCAACCGCGGCAAGCGCTCGATTCGCCTCGACCTGAAGTCAGAGGGCGGGCGGGAGGCACTGCTGAGACTGGCCGAGGAGGCGGATGTCGTGCTGGAGAGCTTCCGCCCCGGCGTCCTCGACCGCCTCGGGTGTGGCTATGAGGCCCTGCGCGAACGCAACTCGCGGATCGTCTACTGCGCGATCACCGGCTACGGCCAGAGTGGCCCCAACACCGCCCGCGCCGGCCACGACACCAACTACCTGGCGCTCGGGGGCCTGCTCGGCCTGACCGGCGCCGCCGACGGGCCACCGGTCCAGGCGGCCGGGCAGGTGGCCGACCTCGGCGGGGGCGGGCTGATGGGCGTGTTCGGGATCCTCGCGGCGCTCTGGGAGCGGGAGCGCTCCGGCGAGGGCCAGTTCGTCGACGTCTCGATGACCGACGGCGCGCAGAGCTGGCTGGCCATGGTCGCGGGGGCGTTCCTCGCGGATGGGCGGGTGCCGCACCGCGGGCAGGAGATGCTGAACGGCGGCGTTGCCTGCTACCTGCCGTACGAATGCGCGGACGGCTGGGTCAGCGTCGGCGCCCTGGAGCCGAAGTTCTGGCAGGCATTCTGCGCCGGGGTCGAGCGGCCGGACCTGTTGGAGCACCAGTTCGCACAGCCAGAATCGGAAGGCCACGCGCGGATCGCCGAGGTCTTCGCCGGCCGCTCGAAGGCCGAGTGGGCGGCGTTCAACGACGAGCACGATTGCTGCATCGAGCCGGTGCTCGACCTCGACGAGGCGCTCGGCTCGGATCTCACCCGCGAGCGCGACATGGTCGTCGAGCTCGACCAGCCCCAGGTGGGCCCCGTGCGCCTGCTCGGTATGCCGGTGAAGTTCTCGCGGACGCCCGGGGACGCGACGCGGCCCGCGCCGGCGCTCGGCGAGCACACCGAGGATGTCCTCCGCACGGCTGGGATCGACGCCGACGCGCTGCTGGAGTCGGGTGCGGCGGCAGGGCCGAGCAAGGATGCGACGGGCTCCTTCCTCTCATGAGTGCACCGGCTCAGGAGCTGCTGAAGATCTCGGAATTGGCCGAACGGGCGGACGTGCCCGTTGCGACGGTCCGGCACTACCTGCGCGAGGGCCTCCTGCCGGAGCCGGTCAAGACGTCGCGCAACATGGCGTACTACCCGCCCGAGTTCGCCGACCGGATCCGCCTGATCAAGCAGCTTCAGGAGGAGCGATTCATGCCGCTCCGGGTGATCCGCGAACTGCTGGACTCGGCCGGCGGTGACGTGGAGCGGCTGCAGACAGTGGTCGAAGCGGGCGAGTCCCTGGTCGATCGCGTGCTCGCACCACTGGCCGAGCGCACTCCGGAGGCCGAGGTCCTCGAGCGCTACGAGATCCCGGAGCGGGCGCTGCGGCGCCTCGCCGAGGTGGGTGTCCTCAGCCCGGACGAGGCCGGCTACTCGCAGGCCGAGGTGCGGGTGATCGAAGCGATCGCGCGGTTTCGGGCCGCGGGCTGGAACGAGACCACCGGCTTCGGCGCGCGGGATGTCGCCCGGCTGATGGGAGGCCTGGCGCCGGTGATCACGGACGAGCTCGAGCTGCTCCTCGAGCGCTTCGCCGCGCTCGACCCGGATCGGGCCGCCGACCTGCTCGATGGCGGCGCCAGCCCCTTCCCGGACCTGATCGGCGCGCTCCACGCAAAGGCGCTCACCGACGAGCTCGAACGCCAGCGCGCGCAGCGCGAGTAACGTCGCGCCGCTCAGCTCAGGCCCTCGGGGTCGTCCCGGGGCAGCGAGGACTCGGACAGGAACATCCTGATCGCGTCGAGCCCATCAGAGGTCTCGCTGGAGCTGTCGAACTCGAAGTCGTCATCGCCGTAGGCAATCGAGTAGAAGAAGCAATCGGCGCAGATCTCGGCGCTCTCGGGATCGGGGTAGGAGTCGATCGGGTTCTCCTCGAGCAGCTCGCTCAGCTCGTCGAGCTCGGCGTCGGAGAGCCGCACGACGTCGCGCTCGAGCTGCTCCGGGACATCGCCGGCGAGGACGACGGCGCGGCCCTCTTCGTCGATCGTGACCTCGTAGATCGAGGGGGCGAAGCCCCCGCTGCGGCTGTACTCGAGCAGCGCCCCGTCCCCGGGCGTTGGAGGCCCGCCGTCGCCCTCGCCACAGCCGGCGGCGGCGAGGGCCGCGACGGTCCAGGCGGCAACGACGAGCGAGGGAATCCGCACCATTTGACCTTGAGTACGGCTCATCCTGCGATTCATCACATCGCCCGCGTACGATCGGCGCGTGTCGAACGGGTGGGGTGACTCCGAGCGAACCGGGCGGGCCGCCGCGCTCCTGGCCGTGGGCGGTGGCGCCACCGCCGTGGTCTCGCTGCTCCTCGCCGGCGCCGCCGGCGAGCCGTATCTCGAGGCGGACGGAGTGAACGGCTGGCTCGTCGTGTTCGCGGCCGGGTTGCTGGCCGCGTTGGTCGCGTTCCCCTTCGGGATCGAGCTTCGTCTCCGCGAACGGTATGCGGACCGTGACCGGCGGTGGGAGGTCTCGCTGCTCGTCTGGGGAGGCCTCGCGGCGGCGATCCTGGTGATCGCGTTCCTGGCCGGGTTCGACACCGGCACGCTGGCAGGGGCAGCGGGCCTGATCGCTGCGATCGAGGCCGGCCTGGTGGTCGCGACGATCGGCGTCTGGCTGCTGGCCGGGTAGCCCTACACGGCCGCAGGCCCACGGGCAACAAGGCGCCCCAGAAACTCGGCGAGCTCCTCGGGCGTCCAGTCCTGGCCGTCGGACAAGAGCAGCCGGACGCCGCCCTCCGCGATCGAAGCGACCACCTCGGACACCACGGGAGCCTTCCGGGCAGCCTCCTCGACCCCCATCGAGGACAGCATCGGCTCGGTCATCTCCGTCAGTCGCTCGACGACCGCCGTGCGGGCGCGCCGCACACGACGCGCGATGGCGGGCTCGGAGCCGTGTTCGGACACGAACACGATCCGCCACGAGTCCGGCTGCGACCGCGCCGCGTCGAACAGCGCGCTGAAGCCGGCCGTGAAGGCGGCCTCCAGGTCCGCGCGGTCCAGCTCCGCCGGGACCGCGTGCGAAACCGATTCGAGGAGACGCTGCTCCTCGCGTTCGAGGAGGGCGCGGAACAGCTCCTGCTTGTTCGGGTAACAGCGGTAGACGACCGGCTTCGTGACGCCGGCCGCGGCCGCGATCCCCTCCATCGAGGTCCCGCGGTAACCGTGCTCGACGAACAGGTGCAGCGCGGCGTCGAGCACCAGCGGGCGCCGGCGCTCGGGGCCAAGGTGGGCAGCCCGCTGCCGGCCCTCGGCAGCCGGCTGCTCGGGTTTGTCCTTCGCGTGGGTGGCCATTTCCTACTCGTGCGTAACGCTAGCGGCGATTCACGCGGCCAGCGCCGCCAGCCCGTCCTCGCGTGAGGTGACCGGCTCGTATCCGAGGTCGCGCCTGGCCTTCGAATCGTCGAGGGTGCACTCCTGGCTCGCGAACCAGAAGGCGAACCGTGTGAGGGGAGGCTCCCCGGGCAGCGGCAGGTGCCGCCAGGCCAGCTCACCGCCCCGAGCAACGAGGCCGGCGACGGTGGTGGGCACCGTCCGCTCCGGCGGCTCGACTCCGCGTGCTCGAAGCATCGCGGAGATGAACTCGCGGAAGACCACGGGCTCGCCGTCGGTCACGAAATACGCCTCGCCCGGCGCGCCCCGCTCGGCGGCCAGCATCAGGCCCTCCACGACGTTGTCCACGTGGGTGATCGAGGTGCGGTGGGTGCCGCCGCCAACCCACGCGAACCTCCCGGCCTCGGTGGCGGCGATCATTTCGGGAAGCAGGGTCGTGTCACCGGCGCCCCAGACCAGGCGCGGGCGGAGAACCACGGTCTCGAATCCCTCCCTCGAGGCGCTGCGCACCAGCCGCTCGGCCTCTGCCTTGGTCGAGGAGTACAGGGCGGGCGAGTCGGGGCGAAGCGGGGCCGTCTCATCGGCGTTCACCACGGGTTCGCCGGCCAGGATCGCCGCCTCGGTGCCGCAATGGACGAAGCGTTTGACCCCGGCGGCGGCGCAGGCGTCGAGCGCGTTGCGCGTACCGTCCACGTTGCCGCGGCGAAACTCCTCCAGCTCGCCCCATTGGGCGACCACGGCGGCCAGGTGGAACGCCACCTCGCAACCCGCGGCGCCGGCGGTCATCGCGGCGACGTCGTCGAGGTTGCCCGGGACGGGCTCGGCGCCAATCTCCGCGACGGCCGCGACGGAGCGGTCCGATCGGGCCAATGCCTTCACGCGGCAGCCGCCGGCCACCAGACGGCGGATCAGCGCGCCGCCGATGAAGCCGGAGCCGCCAGTGACGAAGGCCGTCTTGGGAATCGCGGTCACGTCATTCAGACTAGAAGCCCGGGGGAGGGTGCTCGCCGGGCCGGTTCTATACTCCTCGACTGACTGGTCAGTCAACCACTGACCCGTCGCTCGTTGGAGGAGGAGCTGCAGAGATGAATGCCAAGGCGCCACCGGTCGATCGCCGCCGCCAGATCCTGGACGCGGCGGTGCGGGTCTTCGCGCGTCAGGGGTTTCACTCGTGCCGCGTCGTCGGACATCGCCGACGAGGCCGGGGTCGCCTACGGGCTCGTCTACCACTACTTCCGCTCCAAGGACCAGGTGATGAACGAGCTCTTCACCGAGCGCTGGTCGCTGCTGCTGGCCGCGATCGAGGAGGTGGACGGCCGGCGACGTCTCCCGCCGGGAGAAGCTCGACGCGGTCGCCGGCTTCATCATCGACTCGTACCGGTACGACCCGGAGCTGATGCAGGTGATCATCGTCGAGGTCACCCGAGCCGCGAACTCATTCGGCCGCACCCACCTGCCGGAGATCCACCGGGCCTACGAGTCGATCGCGAAGATCATCGCCGACGCGCAGGCCGACGGCGTGTTCCGCGCCGAGATCGACCCGCTCCTCGCGTCGATGTGGTTCTACGGTGCGATCGAGCAGCTGCTGTCCGGCTGGGTGTTCGAGCAGATCCCGGCGGGCGAGCGGGATTTCGACCGTGCGCGGGAGATGCTCGTCGAGACGATCTGCGGCGGGCTCGAGACGGCGAGGGACCGCCCAGATGGTTTACTCCCGCGCGCGATGCTGGGAAGAGCGATACGGTAGACATGGACAACGACATCGTTAGAAGCTTGGTCTGGGCCGGCCTGCTCGCCGGCGACCGGTGCGCTCGCCAGCATCGCCGCGCGCCAAGCTCCCGGCCCTCATCTGCCGCCGCGTCTTCGACGAGGATCCGCCCGAATGAGCTCGCAGCCCGGACCTCCGGCCTCCGCCTCACGCCGACCGCCGCGCCCGGACGAGGACCGCAGCGTCGGCGAGATGGTGTTCGACGTCTCCGAGCGGGTCACGCTGCTCGTGCGCGAGGAGATCGAGCTCGCCAAGACGGAGGTCACCGAGAAGGTCGACAGCGCTGCTCAGGGGCGGTGCGTCGGGCATCGCCGCCGGCATCTTCGCGCTCCTCGGCTTGGCGATGCTGATGCACGCCTTCGCCTGGCTCCTCAACGAACTGTTCTTCGGGGACGACGATCTGGCTCGGCTTCCTGATCGAGGCCGTCATCTGGTTCGCTGATCGCGGCGGGCGCGGGCTTCTTCGCCTACCGCTCGATCAGGAGGGCTCCCCGCCCGCGCCCGACATGGCGATCGAGGAGGCCAAGGAGATCCGCGAAACCCTCGAGGCCGGCACCCGATCGACTGAGACCCCGAGCTCGTCCTGCGCCCGCCCGGAGGAGTGGCAGCCACGGTCCCCCGTGCCGGCGCCGCGACGGCCGAACAGATCAGGCGGACACAGCCCAGCGCCACGCTAGGACACTCGCGCCGGGGCCCTCCGGGCCGCGTCACCGAGCTCACCGACTGGCGCCGCCAGGTGCGCGAGCACCGCGAGCTGCGATCGGCGCCGCCATCGTCGGCTTCGCCGTCGGCGGGCTGATGGCGCTCGGCGCCGGCAGGTCCGCGCGCAGCACCGCCGATCAGAGCGGAGCGTGAGGTCGTCGCCAGATCGTCGTCGGCTGCGCCGTGTGGCGGCTCTGCGCGGGCGGCAGCCGGCCCGGGCCGCGCCGCTAGCCCAAGAGCTCTTCGTCCACGCCGCCGAGCCCAGCAGGCCGGGGCCGATGTGGGCGCCGATCACGGGGCCGATCTCGGAGACGAAGACCGGGTCGGAGCCGAAGACCTCGCGGCAGCGCTCGACCAGCTGCGCGGGCCGTCTCGGGGTCGTGGATGTGCTGGACGACCCAGCTTGTCGCAGCCGGCCTCGTGGCGCTCGCGGGCGAAGTCGACGAGCCGCTCGAATCGCGCGGCGCCGGGTGCGGACGCGCTCGACCGGAGTGATCTCCTCCTCCAGCGTCAGGATCGGCTTGATCTGGAGCGCGGAGCCGAGGCAGGCCTGGGCGGCGCCGATGCGCCCGCCCTTTCGCAGGTACTCGAGCGTGTCGATCGCGAACCACATCTTCAGCGATCGCGAGCGAGCGTCGCGGGCGGCCTCGAGCGCTTCGGCTGCCGCCGGCGCCCTGCTCGGCGGCGCGCGGCGGCGACCAGCGACCATCAGGCCCTGGCCGCCGCAGGCCGAGCGGCTGTCGTCGACGTGGATGCGCTCGCCACCCTTGCCCTCGTCGATCAGCTGCTGGCGGGCCTGGCTGGCGGACTCGTAGGTGCCCGAGATGCCCGGCCGAGAGGTGGATCGAGACGATTTCGCGGCCCTCGTCGAGGAGGGGCTCGTAGACCGCGCGGAAGTCGCCGACCGAGGGCTGGGAGGTGGTCGCGCCCTCCTCGGAGCGGCTCAGGCGCTCGAAGAAGTCGTCGTACTGCGCCGCGGCGATCTCGCTCTCCGGCCGCTGCTCGCCGTCGAGCGTGACGTAGAGGCTGACCCGGTGGATGCCGCTGCTCGGCGACGATCTCCTCCGGCAGGTAGGCCGTCGTGTCCGTGACGACATGCGGTGGGGGCATCCGCGGCTCACCGACCCCCTTCTAACACACCTCGGCGCTGCGGCTCGCCCCGCCGCGAGTCCGTACCCTGCCGCGCGATGGCGAAGACCCTCTCACCGGCGGCAGCGGCTTCATCGGCTCCCACCTGGCCCGGGAGCTGGCTGAGCGCGGCGACGAGCTGCGTGCTGCTCTCGCGCCGGACCGCCGACCTGAGCCACCTCGACGGACATCGAGTTCGATCGCGTCACCGGCGACGTGACCGACCGGCGCGCGGTCCGCCGCGCGATGAAGGACGTCGACCGCGTCTTCCACGCGGCCGGGCGGACCTCGCTGCGCGACCGCGGACCGCGAAGCGGTTTTCGAGACGAACGTCAAGGGCACGAAGGTGGTCTTCTACGAGGCGCTCGAGGCCGGGGTCGAGCGCGCCGTGCTGACCTCCTCGGTCGGCGGCGATCGGGCCGGCCAAGCCCGAACGGCACCAACGACGAGGACGCCCCGTTCACCGCCGGCCGGCTCGGGATCGCCTACGTCAACTCCAAGCACGAGTCCGAGGTGGAGGCCATGCGCCTGGCCGTTCAAGGCCTGCCGCTCGTCATCGTCAACCCGACCTTCGTCCTCGGGCCCGCGACTCGCCCGGCGGGACCTCGATGGACCTGGTGCGGAGGTTCCTGCTGGGCCGGATCCCCGCCTACGTCGAGGGGGCGCTCAACATCGTCGACGTCCGCGACATCGCGAAGGGGCATCTGCTCGCCGAGAAGAAGGGGAAGGTGGGCGAGCGCTACATCCTCGGCGGGCGCAACTTCACCCTCGACCGCCTGTTCGCGGACCTCTCGCGGCTGTCCGGGGTCCCGGCGCCCGCGCTGCGCCTGCCCGCGGCGGTCGCCGCTCACGGTGCCGAGTTCGCGATGCGCGCTCGGCTGCCGATCACGGCCTCTCCCGACGAGATCCGCTCCGGGCGGCCTGTGGTGGACGTTCCGGAACACGAAGGCCAAGCGCGAGCTGGGCTTCAAGCCCCGGCCCGCACGAGGAGACGCTGGAGGACGCCGTGCGCTGGCAGAGCGACGTTCTCGGCAACCGCGTAGGGGCGAGCGGCGGGCCGCAGCGGCGCCTGTTCGCCGCGGCGGGCCGGACCGTCGACCTCGCAGGGCGGCTATGGCCCGGATGAGGCGAGCGCGTCCTCTTTCGCTGCCCCACGCGCACCAACGTCCTGTGCCCGTGCGGCGCGGTCGAGCGCCGGCTGCGCAAGCTCGAGCTCGAGCACGAGACCGAGCGCATCCCCTACAACCGGCGGCGCCGGCCCGAGATCGAGGAGCTGACCGGCCAGCGCCGGGTCCCCGTGCTGGTCGACGGCGACGAGGTGATCCACGACTCGAAGCGCATCCTCCAGTACCTGGACTGGAAGTACGGGCCGGAGGAGGCGGAGAACGAGCCTGAGGGCGATCGCGAGGAAGACGCCGCCTAGGGCTATACAATGTGAAGCGATGGATACGCCCGACTCAGCAGTAACCCTCAGTGACAAGGCCGCCGAGAAGATCAACGAGCTGATCGGCTCCGGCGAGGCCGACGATGACCAGGCGCTCCGCATCGCGGTGCAAGGGCGGCGGCTGCTCGGGCTTCCAGTACGCGCTGGCGCTCGACCAGAAGAAGGCCGACGACCACGTCTTCGATCACGCGGGCGTGTCGGTCGTCGTCGACAAGGTCTCGATGCAGTTCGTGTTCGGGTCGCAGGTCGACTACGTCGACGGCCTCCAGGGCGCGGGGTTCACGGTGAACAACCCCAACGTCGTCGCCGCGTGCGGCTGCGGCTCCTCCTTCCAGGTCAAGGAGGACGCGGCCGAACAGGCCGCGGCTTCGGTCTAGCGCCACCCTCCTCGGACCTCCGCCCTTCCGGCGCGCTCCGTTCCGCGCCTCACGCATCACAGAGCATCTCCACGGTCACGGCTCGGGCCTCACCAAGAGAATCGGAGCGCGGACGCTCTTCTCGGGCGTCTCGTTCAAGCTCGAGCCCGGCGAGCGCATGGCGCTCTCCGGCCGCAACGGCAGCGGCAAGACGACGCTGCTGCGAACGCTCGTCGGGCGAGCTCTGCCCCGACGACGGGACGATCTCGATGCACGCCGGGCGCCCGCGTCGTGCTGCACGACCAGCGCCCGCCGCGCTCCGGTGGACGTCTCGCTTCGCGAGTACGTGCTGTCGGGGCTCGGGTGGATCGCCGAGATCGAGGGCGAGCTCGCGCGGCTCGAGCGCGGATGGCGGACGGCGACTCCTCCGAGGCCACCCTCGACGCGTACGCCGAGCGCCCAGGGCCGCCTCGAGCACGCCGGCGGCTATCGGTGGCGCGACGGTGGCGCATCTCGACCGCACGCGGGCTCGGCTTCTCCGAGGCCGAGCTCGACCGGCCGCTCCGCGGCTTCTCCGGCGGCGAGCTGACACGCGCCTCGCTCGCCCGCGCGCTCGCGGCGCAGCCCGACCTGCTGCTGCTCGACGAGCCCACGAACCACCTCGACATCGAGTCGATGGAGTGGCTCGAGCGCTACCTGTCGACCTCGACGCCGCCGTCGTGCTGGTCGCCCACGACCGCTGGTTCCTCGAGTCGGTCGGCACCTCCGTACTGGAGCTGGATGCGGGCCGCGCGCGGTACTTCGCCGGTCCCTGGCACGCATGGCGAGCGGAGAAGGCCGCGCGGGAGATCGCGGCCGGGCGGGACGTCGACAAGCGCCAGGCGACATCGCTCGGATGGAGCGCTTCGTCGAGCGCTTCCGCTACAAGGCCACGAAGGCGCGCCAGGCGCAGTCCCGGGTGAAGATGATCGACGCGTCTGCGGGCCGAGGGAGTCGGCGGCGCCGGCGTCCGACGAGCGCTCGCTCTCGTTCTCCTTCGGCGACGCCGAGCGCTCGGGGAGGGTGGTGCTGGAGATGGAGGACGCTCGCCTGGCCTGCGGGGATCGGACCCTGCTCGACCGACGGTGAGATGTGGCTCGAGCGCGGAGAGCACATCTGCCTCGTCGGCGCGAACGGCAGCGGGAAGACGACGCTGGTCGAGTCGCTCGCGGGCCGCCGCGAGCTGGACGCCGGCAAGCTCAAGATCGGCCACAAGGTGGACATCGGCTACCTCTCCCAGCACTCCGACATCCCGCCGGACCCGGCCTCACCGTGCTCGCCCACGCGCAGCGCGCACCGGCCTCTCGGAGGCGAAAGACGCGCGGCCTGCTGGGGCGTTCCTCTTCTCCGGGGAGGAGGTGGAGAAGGCGGTCGACGCGATCTCGGGCGGCGAGGCCCAGCGCCTGGCGCTGGCGATCCTGGTCAGCTCCGGCGCCAACCTCCTGATCCTCGACGAGCCCACCAACCACCTCGACGTCGAGAGCCGCGAGGCGCTCGAGGACGCGCTCTCGCGCTTCGACGGCGGCGCTGCTGCTGATCTCCCACGACCGCGCGCTGCTCGAGGCCGTTGGCAGCCGGACGGTCGTGCTCGCGGACGGCGGGCTGCGCAGCTATCCCGGCGGCTGGGCCGAGTACCGCACCGCGCACCGGGTGGAGGACGAGCCGGCGCCGGAGCCGAAGCAGGTGGATCCGAATCGCGGGCGCGAGGCGCGGAAGCGACGTGCCAAGGCGCGCGCGGCGACCGCCGACGCGAAGAAGCTCGAGCGCGAGATCGAGGAGGCCGAGGCGGCCCTCCGCGAGCTTGAGGTGGAGCTCGCGGATCCGGGGCTCTGGGCGGACGGCAGGGCGGCGGCCAAGTCCAGCCGCCGGCACGAAGCGGCGAAGCAGCGGGTGGACGAGCTCTACGCGCGCTGGGAGCGGGCGTCCGGCTGAGCCGCCGCCCGTTTAGGCCTCGGCGCCGAGCAGCAGCCCGAGCTGGCGGGACTGGGCGACGAGCGTCCCGTTTGGTGTCCAGAGCGCGCCGTCCTCGTCGAAGAAGCCGTCGCGGACGAGCCTGTTCGTGAAGTGTCCGAGCAGGAGCGTGTCGGGCAGTGGCAACGGGACGCGAAAGTGGATCGTCAGTTCGATGGTGGGAGCCGGGGCGAGCTTCCGGAGCCGGGGCCACGGCGCCGGGAACCAGGCGTCGGCGAGGACCGCGATGGTGAGGGCGTCCACCGGCCGCTCCTCCCGCAGCCCGAGCCAGCCGCCGGTCTCGCCGCGCTCGGCACCGGAGAACGGCGCCGGACCGAAGCGGTGCTGCATCGTGAGCTGCTCGGTGAACGCCGGCGGGGTCCCGCGGCCCAGGTCGGGAACGGGATCGCGACCCTCGGCGGGAGCAACATCCGGCATGGCCTCCTCGCCCAGATGGGGACTCTCCCAGGGAACCGAGTAGGCGCCGAGCGCCAGGCCGAGGAGCTTGCCGTCCTGCTCCATGCGCCCGCTGATCGTGCTGAGCGACCGGCCCGCTCGCTCGATCGTTGCGCTCAGCGAGACGGCGCCGAGCTCCGGGACGCGCAGGAAGTGCATGGTCACCGAGCGCGGCGAGCGCGCCGGATCGTCGATCGCCAACTCGAACGCGCGCAGGACGAGCGCCATCACGTAGCCGCCGAGCGGCCCGCGCGGCGTCGCCCAGCCCTCGGCTATCGTCCCCTCCCAGGCGCCGTTACCGGCAGGGGTCAGCGTGGTGTCGGCGTCGAAGCTCGACATGCTCAACCCTGGTAGGGCGGGGCCTCGCCCCAGCCCCAGCGCGGGATCGGAGCGTGCTCGAACACCTCGGCGTCCGGCTGGGAGTTGTGCAGCGCCAGCCGCGTTCCCCACTCCAGGTAGGCGACGAACGCCGAACGGAAGTCCGGGTCGTCGGGCAGGCCGGCATCGTCGGCCGCGAGGCTCATCAGCGAGGCGAACCGGAAGCGCTGCTCGGGCGTGATCGCGAGGCCGCGGTGCTTGGCGAGCATCCGCTCGTAGCCGCCGAGCTCGTCGGTGTACCGGGTCGGGCCGCCGAAGACCTCGGACCACCAGGCGACGACGTGTTCGCGGTGCTCCTCGGTGACCTTGCCGCCGAACAGCGGCGCGAGCAGCTCGTCCTCCTCTACCCGGTCGTAGAAGGCGTTGATCAGGCGGTCGAACGCCTCAGCACCCCCGGCCCACTCGAACAGAGTGGGCGGCGCCTTGGGCTCCACGCTCAGCCCAGCTGCATCGGCGGGCTCGTCTGGGAGCCGCCGGGAAGGATCCGCTCAGCCTCGGGGACCTCGGCCTCGGGCGGCTCGACTCCGAGCAGCTGGGCCAGCTCGCCCGAATCCAGCATCTCCTCGATGATGTCGCAGCCGCCGACCAGCTCGCCCTTGACGTACAGCTGCGGGAATGTCGGCCAGTCGGACAGCTCCGTGGTGACCTCGCGCAGCGGCTGCAGCGCGGGGAGGACGTCAATCGCGCCGTACTGCACGTCGAGCGCCTGAAGCACCTGGACGACCCGCATCGAGAAGCCGCAGCGGGGCGCGTCGGGCGTGCCCTTCATGAACAGGAGGACGGGGTTCTCGGCGATCAGCTCTTCGACCTTCGCCTTGAGTTCGGGATCGGCTGGCATGGGTTCACCTTAGCGAAGGACCCTGCCGGCCCGATCCCGTCTACGGCGTCGAGGTCTGGACCGAGAGCGCGTGGATCGACCCGTCGTCGAACCGCTCCTTCACGGCGGCACGCACCAGCCGGTGCTGGTCGATCCGGCTGAGCCCCTCGAAACTGCTCGGAACGGACGATCGCGCGCAGGTGATCGCCTCCGCCCTCGTCCACCACCTCGACGTCGGCGCCGGGCAGCGCCGCCTCGATCATCTCCTTGAGCTCCGCGAGGTCGGCCATACCTACTCCGCCGGGACGGCCTTCGCCGCCTCGAGCATCTCCTCGAGCGTCGTGAACTTCACACGTGGGCGGCCCTGGGGCTCGCCGCGGGCGACCTCCGCGCGGTCGATCTCCCGCCAGGCGTCGAAGCTCACGAAGTCTGGAGCTCGCTCCTCCAGGAGAGATTCAATGCCCGACTCCTCCGCTTCGCGTCCGGGGGTGTCGGCGTCGATGGCGGGCTCGGGTATCCGTCCGTCCGCGATGTCCGCCAGCAGCGCGTCGACCGTGTCCTGCGCGTCCTTCTTGTTGGTCCCGATCACGCCGCTCGGCCCACGCTTGATCCAGCCCACCACGTACTGCCCCGGAACCTGCTCGCCCGAATCGGGCTCGACGACCCGGCCGTGGTCATTCGGGATCACGCCGCCGGCATCGTCGAACGGCAGACCGTCGAGACCTGTGCCCTTGTAGCCGATCGAGCGCAGCACGAGGCCGCATTCGATCTCCTCGCGCTCGCCGGTGTCGACGGCGCGCACCCTGCCGTCCCCTCCCCGCTCGAGCCGGTTGCGACCGATCACCACCGACTCGACCCGGCCATCGCCCCTGATCTCGATCGGGGAGCGCATGAAGCGCAGCACGATCCGGCGGCGCTTGCCCTCCGGCTCGCGCTCGGCGAAGCCGCTGAAGATCTCGACGTTGCGCCGGTTGGTCGGGTCGCAGTCCTCGGAGTCCACGTAGGCACGGCTGATCTCGTCGAGCTCGACCTCGGCCGGCTCGATGACGATGTCCGCATCCAGCATCTCGCCGAGCTCACGGACCTCGGGGTTGGTGAAGGCGGCCTGCGCGGGACCGCGGCGGCCGAGCACGACGATCTCCTCCACGCCGGAGTCGGCGAGCAGGGGCGATCGCGTGGTCGGCGGTGTCGGTCTCGTCCAGCTCGGCCCGGGTCAGCGCCAGCATCCGGGCCACGTCCGCGGCGACGTTGCCGTTGCCGATCACGACCACGCGACTGGCAGGAGAGGTCGAACTCGCGGTCGGCGAAATCGGGGTGGGCGTTGTACCAGTTGACGAACTCGGTGGCCGCGTGGGAGCCCGGGAGATCCTCGCCCGGGATCCCGAGGTGGCGGTCGGTGGCCGTGCCATAGGCGTAGATCACCGCGTGGTAGCGCTCGGAGAGGTCGGCGACCGTGACCTCCGAGCCAACGTTCACGTTGCCGAAGAACCGGAAGCCCTCGCGAGTGGCGGTCTTCTCGTACATCCGGATCACCGACTTGATCTTCGGGTGGTCGGGAGCGACGCCCGCCCGCACGAGGCCGTAGGGGGTGGGGAGGCGGTCGAACATGTCGACCTCGACGGTCACATCCTCGCGCTTCAGCAGGTGTTCGGCCGCGTAGAAGCCGGCCGGGCCGGAGCCGACGATGGCTACGCGAAGCGGGTTCTCGGGGGTTCCCGGGGTCGACATGGGATCAGAGAGGGTAGGAGAATCGGGGCTCGGCTCAGCCCGTGAGCACGCCCGCGTGGGTCGACGCGGCGGTTCCGTCAAGCGCGTCCAGCGCACGGCCGACGGACATGGACACGCAGGTGAAGATCGGCGTGTCGCGAAGCGTGTACGCGCTCGACTCCGACCCGCGCAGCTCCTGGACGAGGTCGAGGAACTCGCCGGGGTCGTCGCATTCGAACGAGACCACGAACTCCTGGTCGTCGAGGCCGAACGAGTAGGCTCGTGTTGATCGTGATCTCGGGATAGCGCCGGCCGATCGCGATGTGCTCGGACATCACCCTGCGGCGCTCTTCGAGCGGCAGCGCGGTACCACTCGCGCTTCTTGTCGAGCGGATAGACGATCAGGTGCTTGCGCTCCGACGTCGCAGATCTCCGGCCGGGCGTCGGCCTCCGAGTAGGGCGACGGCTTGGTCATCGACAGGTACGAGTGGGGGATCGTCATCCACCTCGCGAGACCGCTCTGGGCGAGCACCACGTGGAAGGTGTGGATGTCCTCCAGCACGGGGCTCTGGCTGAGCAGCAGCAGGTCGGTGTCCCCGCGGGTGCCCACCGTCGAATACGCCCGCAGCGACCGATCCTGGGCGAAGTCCTCGCAGGCAGCGAGGAACTCGGCTTTATCCTGCGCCCGCGCCGCCGCGTCGCGGCGCTGCCATGCGGGATCGAGCTTGAAGAACGTGAACTTGGCGAACGTGCGATCGGCGCGTGCCATGAGGGCGATGCTACCGAGCATCGTCGCTCTGGCCGTGGCCCTGGCGGTGGTTGCAGGCGCGCCTCCGAGTGCTCCCGCGCAGGCCGAGCCGCGCGGACACGTCGTGATCGCGCGTTCTGCCCTACGGCGTCCCGATCGAGGCAATCGGGCGGGTCGAAGGGATCTCACCCGGCGTCATGAGCGCCGGGATCGGCTCGCCTCCCCCCGCGCAGAGCTTCCTCGACATCGGCCAGGGAAACCGCGTGAACGAGCGCCTCTATGACTCCGACCTCCTCCCCTCTACGTGCGCGAGGGCCGGCTCGAGGCCGGCGTGTGGGACCGGATCGTGCGCAGAGCGGAGGACGCGCCCGCGAACGTGATCCCGGGACTCCTCGGCTCGACGCTCGAGAGCGCCGGGTTCAGGTCGGCATCGGAGCCTGCCGATGGCCTGGCGCCGCTGATCGCCGCCGACCGGAACGGCGACATCGCCCTCACCTCGGACGGGGCGTGCGAGCGAGATTGCCCCCCGGGATGAGCGTGGTCCGCACCGAGTTCTCGGAGCTGGGCGACCTCGTGCAGGGGCTTGGCCCCGACGACCTCCTGATCGCGTTCGCCGCCGGCAGCCGCAGCGAGCAGCCGCTGTGGCCGACCGGGATCGCGGGCAGCGGGTTCGACGGCAACCTGACCTCGGACTCCACCCGCACCGACGGCGTGGTCCTCGCGACCGACGTGGCGCCCACGATCCTCGAATGGCTGGGGGTGGGTGTGCCCGACGAGATGAACGGCAGCGCGATCCGGGCCGAGGGCGAGCGCGACCCGGACGAGGTCGCGGATCTCCAGGACAAGCTCGCCGACCGGCCCAGCCGCGAGACCGTCGGCCTCCTGCCGCTCCTGGTGTGGCTCGTCGTCGCCGGCGGTGCGGCGCTCGTGTTCCGCGGACGGGTGGCCCGGACCGCGATGTCGCTGTTCGGGCTGGCGTGCGCGTGGGCGCCGCTGCTGCTGCTCGTTGCCGCCGCGATCGATGCCTCCGAGCCCGCGACGGCGATCCTCATGGGCCTCGGGTCGATCGTGCTGGCGGCGGCGACGGCGAGGTTGCTGCCGGGCTTCGCCGGCCTTGCGCTCGCCTGCGGCGATGACGGTGGGCGCCCACGCGGTCGACGTGATCGCGGGGTCGCCGTTCACGTCGCTGTCCGTCCTCGGCCCGAACCCGGGTGGCGGCGTGCGCTTCTTCGGGATCGGCAACGAGCTCGAGGCGATCCTGACGACCCTGACGCTCGTCGGCACCGGTGCGTGGCTCGCGGCTCGGAGCCGGATCACTCCGCGGACCGCCGCGGGCTGGTTCCTCGGAGTCGCAGCGCTGGCCACGCTCGCCTTCGCGCCGGGCCGGTTCGGCGCCGACGTCGGCGCCGCGATCGTCCTCGGAGTCGGGGGCGCGACCGCCGCCGTGCTGGCGCTGGGCGTCGATCGCCGCAAGGCCATCGTCCTCGTCGTGTGTGGCGGCGCGCTCGCCCTCGCCGGCCTGTTCGCGATCGACGCAGTTCTCGGCGGCGCCCACCTCAGCCGGACCGTCCTGGGCGCGGGCGAGACCGGCGACCTCGCCGACGTCTTCGAGCGGCGGATCTCGCTGATGGTCAGCACCTTCACCGACCCCGTGTATCCGGAGCTCCTGGTCGCAACGCTGGTGCTGCTGGTCGCCGGCTTCTGGAGACGGGAGACGGTGCTCGGCTGGTTCGGCGGCGCCTGGGCGGCACGCTGCGGCTTTCTGGGCGCCGTTGCGGGCATCCTGCTCGGCACCCTGGCGAACGACTCGGGGTCGGTGCTGCTGGTGCTGGGCACGATCTACCTCGGCGCCGCGGTGGCGTTCGCGTGGGGAGTTAACCGAACCGGTCGGTCCGCCTAGACCGTCTACCATCCGGGTGGTGCGAATCGCCCTCGTCACGCCCTATTCGTGGACGTACCCGGGGGGCGTCAACCGCCACGTCGAAGCCCTCGCGGCCGAGCTGATCGAGTCCGGCCACGACGTTCGCGTGCTTGCGCCCTGGGATCCGCCCGACCGGCTTACCCGCCTGCTCCACAAGGGCCCGCCCGAGGACCGGGAGAAGCCCGAGTACGTCAGCGCGCTCGGACGCAGCATGGCGTTCGGGATGAACGGGTCGATCTCGAACAACTCCCCGTTTCCGTCCGGCGCGATGGCGCTGCGCCGCGAGCTGGACGCGTTCAAGCCGGACGTGGTCCACGTGCACGAGCCGCCGGCGGGGGTCGTCGGCTGGGACGCGATCTCCTACAAGGATGCGCCGGTCGTTGCGACGTTCCACGCGTACTCCACGAAGGCCCTGCCGAACCACATCGCCAACCTCGCGGGCGCGCGGCGCAAGTTCAACCAGTTGCACGCCCGCATCGCGGTTTCCGAGGCAGCCGCATGGACCGGCAAGCGGTGGTTCGGCGGCGAGTACACGATCGTTCCCAACGGCGTCGACCTGAACGGCCCGCCGGGCGGCCCCAAGCCGGAGACGGACGAGCTGCGCGTCCTCTTCGTCGGCCGGCCCGAGGAGCGCAAGGGCCTGCCGGTGCTGCTCCAGGCCTTCGAGGGCCTGGTCGAGCACGTGCCCGCGAAGCTCACGGTCGTGGGCGCCGGGTACGAAGACGTCGAGCGATACCTCTCCGAGGCCGATGCCGAGCCGTCACATCGAGGCGCTCGGCCGTGTGGACCACGACGAGCTCTGGCGGCGCCTGCACGAGGCCGACGTCCTCTGCGCGCCGTCGCTCTCGGGTGAGAGCTTCGGGATGATCCTCACCGAGGCGTTCGCCGCCGGGACCCCCGTCATCGCGTCCAACATCGCCGGCTACGCGGACGTGGTCAGCGACGGCGTCGACGGCGTGCTCGTGCCCCCGGCCGATGCCCAGCGACTTGCCGAGGAGCTCCAGGCCCTACACCACGAGCCCCGCCGCCGAGTCGCGATGGGCGAGGCCGCCCGGCAGTCCGCCGAGCGCTACGCCTGGCCGCGGGTCGCCAAGGAGGTCTCCGCCGTCTATGAGTGGATCGTCGAATCCCCGGCCCCGGAGACCGGCCTGGCCGGAGCACCGCGCCGGGCCGGCCTGGTCCCGATCGACGGCTCCCCGCCAATCCCCGCGCGCAGGCTTCCGCCCCTGGACCCCGCTCCCGCGGGCGCGGTCAGCTCGCGGGCGCGGATCGCGCGCCGGGTCGGGCTCGGCGTGGCCGCGCTGCTGGGCGTTGGACTCAGCGTGATCGCCGCCAACCGGATCGGCCTCGACAGCGTCGTCCAATCGATCGTCCGCTCCGACCTCGCCTGGGTGCTCGTCGCGACCGCGCTGATGGTCGCCTCGCTGTTCCTCCGCGCCGCCTCCTGGTACGCGATCGCGCGATCGGCGCTGCCGAAGTTCCCACTGCGCCGCCGTGACGTCACGTCCGCCACCATGATCGGCGTCCTGATGTCGGCGACCTTGCCGGCGCGGCTCGGCGAGCCCGCCCGCGCCATGGTGCTGGCCCGCCGCACCGGCCGCATGCGCGAAAGCTTCCCGGTGCTGCTCGGCACCCTGGTCTCGCAATCCGCTCTGAATCTGCTTGCCCTGGTGATCCTGGGCGCGATCATCGTCGGCTCCACCGACCTGTTCCACGCCCGCACCGAGCGCCTGTTCCTGATCAGCCTCGCGCCGCTGGCGATCCTGATCGCGGTGCTCATGGCGCCGACGCTGGTGCGCCAGAACGGCAGCGGCCGAGTCGCCCGCACCGTCGCCGCGATGCGGGCCGCGTTGCTGAAGGTGCGCGAGGGCCTGGTCGTGTTCCGCGACCCACGCCGCGGGCCGGTGGCGGCGCTCGCCCAACTCGGCGCCTGGGGGCTGCAGCTCCTGGCCTGCTTCGTCCTGTTCACGGCCCTCGGGCTCGATCATCACGACAGCATCGGGATCGGCGCGGCCGCCGCCGCCCTGTTCGCCGTGAACGTGACGGCGGTCGTGCCGGCCACTCCCTCGAACATCGGCGTCTTCCAGCTCGCGGTGATCAGCGTGCTGACCACCGGCTTCGGCGTCAGCGCCTCCGACGCCCTCGCCTACGGCGTGATCCTCCAGGCGGTCGAGATCGCCACCGCCGTCGCGCTCGGACTCCCGGCCCTGGTCCGCGAGGGCGTCACCTGGTCGGACATGCGCATGCGCGCCCTGTCCGCCTCGCCCGTACGCCTCTCGCCGCGCCGCTCGGATGGCGCGACGGAGACGGTCAGCTAGCGCCGTCCTAGCGCCTGGCGGCGTAAGCCGCGTTCACGGTCTGGCACGTCTCCTGCTCGGGCTCGGGGAACTCGACGCTGCTTTGGAACCGCCCCTTGACCTTCTTGAAGCTCTTCGAGAAACGCCCGGTGAAGGTGATCGTGCTCCCGTCTTTCGCCTGTCCGGCGATCGAGAACCGGCGCTGCGGGTTCACTCTGAACCTCGTGAACCGCCAGCCGTCGTTGACGAGGCGTTCGCCGGAGACCTCGCATATGGCGGGCAGGCGCCGGTACCGCACGGACCTGATGGACTTCGCCTCGCCGTTGCGAGTCCTGACCTTGATCGTGACCCTCGCGTTGGGACCCACCCGCTTGAACGCTCCGGTATAGGAGTCGGTCGCCCGCACGGCCTTGGCGGCGGCGTCGGCCGCGAGGGAGCCACCCACCGCACCCCCGGCGACGGCAAGGCCACCGGCCGTGGCGGCGGCAAGTGCAACTGCGAACGTCTTACGCATCGGACCCCCTCGGTCGTCGCCTTCGCCCCGCGTGGCTAGCGGGTCGCTCGGAATGGCACCTTCGCCAGGTTGCAGTACTCGGCCGGAAGCCCCTCGCCGGGCTCCGCCTCGAACCACTGGTGCGTGCTGAATGTGCCCCTGACGCTCATGAGGTTCTTCGAGAAGCGGCCCTTGATCTTGAAGGTGCTCTGGGGCGTTGCCGCGCTCCGTCCCGCGAGCGAGAACCGACGGTTCGATCTCACGTTGATGCCGCCGGTGAAGATCCAGCCCGCGTTGCCCAGGGTTTGGCCGGACTCGGCACACTGCATCAACGCCGCCAGGTACCGGAAGCGCTTTACGTTGGTCGCTTCCCCGCCCCGCACCGCCGCCTTGAGCTTCACCGTCGAGCCCTGCTGGTTCGGCGGCTTGAACTCGCCGTCCCAGGCCGCCGTCGCCCGGGCGGCGAGCGGCCGCTCCGGCGTGACGGACGTCACCTGTGCGACCGAGCCGGCGTGCTCGGCCTCAAGGTTCCCGTCACCGGTCGCCGTCCCCGCGAGACTGCCTGCCGCAGCCACGGCGGCCATAGCCGCCACTGCCTTCCGCATCTGGTCAGAACCTCCCTGAGTCGTGTGGAACCGACGATAGCGCTTGGCTGGTGCCGTATCCTCTTGTTCAAGCCATCCAGAGCGGCTGAGGGACCCGGTCCTGCGAAGCCGCCGCAACCGGTGAGCCTCATGTGAGGCGGAGTCCGAAGGACGAAGCCGAAGTCCGGCGTTTAAGAGCCGGCTCACGTCAGGCAGGCACGGTGCGACAGCCGGGATCGATGGAGGTAGAACGGCTTGGCGAACACAGAACGAGACTTCCTAGGCGCGGTCCGGGAGCGCGTGGTCGTCTTCGACGGCGGCATGGGGGCAACCCTGGAGCAGTTCGAGCTGACGGCGGAGGACTACGGCGGCCTCGCGGGCAAGTGCCATGAGGCGCTGGTCCTGAACCGCCCCGACGTGATCGAGGGCGTCCATGCCTCGATGGTCGAGGCGGGCGCCGAGGTCGTCGAGACCGACACGTTCCAGGCCTCGCGCCTGAAGCTCGACGAATGGGGGCTCGGCGAGCACACCCTCGAGATCAACCGCAAGGCGGCCGAGATCGCGCGCGAAGGCGGTCGGCGAGGGCCGCTTCGTCGCCGGCTCGATCGGCCCCACCGGCTTCCTGCCCGCGTCGGACGATCCGACCCTCGGCGACATCTCCTTCCGCGCGGCTGGTCGAGGTGTTTACCGAGCAGGCCCACGGGCTGGTCGAGGGCGGGGCGGACCTGATCATCATCGAGACGGCGCAGGACATCCTCGAGGTCAAGGCCGCGATCTTCGGCGCCCGGGAGGCGTTCAAGGCGCGTCGGCCGCGAGGTGCCGATCCAGGCCTCGGTCTCGCTGCTGCCGCAGGGCGGCAAGATGCTGCTCGGCACGGACATCGCGGCGGTGGTGACGACGCTCGCGGCGCTCGACGTTGACGTGATCGGGCTCAACTGCTCGACCGGGCCGCGAGGACATGCGCGACGCGATCCGCTACCTCGGCGAGAACTCGCCGCTGCCGGTTCATTGCATCCCGAACGCCGGCCTGCCGCTGCAGGGACCCGACGGCGAGACGATCTTCCCCGAGACGCCCGACCAGATCTCGTCCGTGCTCGGCGAGTTCGTCGAGCGCCACAACGTCGGCATCGTCGGCGGCTGCTGCGGCACGACCCCCGACCACATCCGCGGCGATCGCCGAGCGCGTCGGCGGGCCGCACGCCCGGCGAGCGCCCGCAGCGCAGGCGCCGCGCGCTCGTCAGCTCGATGATGACCGCGACCGACCTCGTCCAGGAGCCGCGGCCGACGCTCGTCGGCGAGCGGGTCAACTCGCAGGGCTCGCGCAAGGCGAAGGAGCTGCTGCTGGCCGGCGACTACGACGGCCTCGTGCAGGTGGCCGAGGATCAGGTCAACGGGGGCGCGCACGTGCTGGACGTCTGCGTGGCGCTGACCGAGCGCCAGGACGAGGACGTCCAGATGCGCGAGGTCGTGCAGCGAGTCTCGCTCACCCAGCCGGCGCCGATCCAGATCGACTCGACCGAGCCCGAGGTGATCGAGGCCGCGCTGGAAGCGATCCCGGGCCGCGCGATCGTCAACTCGATCAACCTCGAGGCCGGCCGCGACAAGGCCGACCGCGTGATCCCGCTCGCGAAGGCGCACGGCGCCGCGCTGATCGCGCTGACGATCGACGAGGTCGGGATGGCGAAGACGGCCGAGCGCAAGCTCGAGATCGCCGAGCGGATCACCGAGATCGCCTGCGACGAGCACGGTCTCGACCGCGAGACCGCTGATCTTCGACGCGCTCACCTTCACCCTCACGACCGGCGACGAGGAGTGGCGCCCGTCGGCGGTCGCGACGATCGAGGGGATCAGGGCGATCAAGGAGGGGCTGCCCGGCGTCAAGACCTCGCTGGGGGTGTCGAACGTCTCGTTCGGCGTCTCGCCAGCCGGCGCGCGCGGTCCTCAACTCGGTCTTCCTGCACCACTGCGTCGAGGCCGGGCTCGACCTGGCGATGGTCAACCCGAACCACATCACCCCCTACGGCGAGATCCCCGAGAACGAGCGCGAGCTTGCCGACGACCTGGTCTTCAACCGCCGCGAGGATGCGTTGGAGCGGTTCATCGAGCACTTCGAGTCAGAAGGGGCCCGAGGACGACTCGGCCGAAGCCGAGCGATCCGACCGAGGAGATGGAGCCGGAGGAGGCGCTCCACTGGCACATCCTGCGGCGCAAGAAGGACGGGGTGGAGGAGTGGATCGACCGCTCCGTGGAGAAGATCGGCGCCGTCCCGACGCTCAACGAGGTGCTGCTGCCGGCGATGAAGGAGGTCGGCGACAAGTTCGGCGCCGGCGAGCTGATCCTGCCGTTCGTCCTGCAGTCGGCCGAGGTGATGAAGCGCGCCGTCGCGCAGCTCGAGAACTACCTCGACCGGATCGAGGGCCACACGAAGGGCAAGGTCGTGATCGCGACCGTGTTCGGCGACGTTCACGACATCGGCAAGTCGCTCGTCAACACGATCCTCACCAACAACGGCTACACGGTCGTCGACCTCGGCAAGCAGGTCCCGATCGACACGATCATCGACGCCGCGGTCGAGCACGAGGCCGACGCGATCGGGCTGTCGGCGCTGCTGGTCTCGACCTCGAAGCAGATGCCCGCCTGCATCCAGGAGCTCCACACGCGCGGGCACGACTTCCCGGTGCTGATCGGCGGCGCCGCGATCAACCGCGACTTCGGCCGCCGGGTGCTCTACCCGGACGGCAAGGAGTCCGACGAGGTCTACGCGCCCGGCGTCTTCTACTGCAAGGACGCGTTCGCTGGGCTCGACACCGTCGACGCGCTGGTCGACGACGACGCCCACGACGCGCTGGTCGCGAAGATCCGCGACGAGGCGAAGACGCTGCGCGAGAAGCCGGAGGTCGTGGACGACTCGCCGCCGACCACGGACGACTCGGTGCGCTCCGCCGTCGACCCGGACAGCCCCATTCCCGAGGCCGCCGTTCTGGGGCGTCCGCGACGTCGAGATCGACCTCGACGACGTCTACCCGTACCTCGACCGCCACGTCCTGTTCAAGCTCCACTGGGGCGGGCGCGGCAAGAAGGGCGAGGACTGGCGCCGGATCGTCGAGGGGCACGACGGCGACGAGGGCTTCGCGCCGAAGCTCGAGCGCATGTGGCGCGAGCAGGACTACCTGCGTCCCGCAGGCCCGCGTCGGATACTTCCCATGCAACGCCGACGGCAACGAGCTGGTGATCTTCGACCCCTACGACCACGACCGCGAGATCGAGCGGCTGGTCTTCCCGCGCCAGCCGAAGCATGACCGGATCTGCCTGGCCGACTTCTACCGGCCCCTGGACGAAGGCGGCGAGAGGGACGTCGTGGCGCTGCAGGCCGTCACGGTCGGCGGCGAGGTGACGAAGCGGATTGAGCAGCTCGAGCGGGACGGCGAGTTCGCCGAGCAGCTGTTCGTCCACGGCCTCGGAGTGCAGGCGGCCGAGGGACTCGCCGAATGGCTCCATGCGGAGATTCGTCGAGGACTCGGCATCGACCTCGACCAGGGCCGCCGCTACTCCTGGGGCTATCCCGCCTGTCCCGACCAGTCGGAGCACGAGAAGGTCTCGCGCCTCCTCGGCTTCTCGGAGATCGGCATCTCGCTGTCCGGCGGCTATGCGCTAGAGCCGGAGCAGTCGACGGTGGCGATCATCGCCCACCACCCGCAGGCGGTCTACTTCGGCATGAAGTCCGGCTTCATCCCGGCGGAGAAGAAGGGCGACGAGCTGATTGCGGGCACCGAGCGCGGGGGCGAGCTGCCGCCCGAGGCCGAGGTGGAGGGCGACGGGACCATCGAGTCCGAGGCTCCGGAGCCCGCGAGCGAGGCCACGCCCGCCTGACGGCCGCTACTCGACCTCGAGCGTTTCGACCGCCTGGTCGCAGGCGGCGTCGACGTCGTCTCGTGACTCCGGGGTCGACTGGCAATTGATCAGGTACTCCTGGTCCCCGTCGAAGAGGACGATGAGGCGGCTCACCCCGTCGGCGGGTACGTCCAGGGCCACCTCATCGACCGTAAGGGCTCGCAGCCCCGCAATCTCGGACTCCGCCGGCGCCGGCGCATCGGGATCGATCTGGCGCACCAGGCCTTCGATCGCGGATTTCGGCTTGTCGAAGTTCCGGTCCGTGACCTCGTCCGGGAGGGTGAATCGTTGGAGGAGGATGGAGTTGTCGGCGTCGAGCGCCACCGCAGCGGTTGAATCGGGCGGCAACCCGACCTGGGTGTCCAGGGTGACGTCCGTTGTCTCCTCGAAACCATCCGGGTAGGAGAACGTGAGCGGGAAGGCGTCGCTCTGGAACGTCCCGCCGGAAGCGTCGTCGTCGTCCCCGCATCCGGCAAACGCGAGCGCTGCGGCGGTCAGGATGGCAATCGTGACGCGCACGGCGACAACCTAGTCAACGGCTCCGATGTTCCCCGTGCGCCGACTGGGGCATACAGTGGGGAGGATGGCCGTGCGCAGCTACGAGGAGGCCTGCGAGCAGCACCGCTGGGAGGTGCCCGAGCGCTACAACATCGCGGCCGACGTCTGCGACAAGCACGACCCCTCGAAGGCGGCGATGGTGCATGAGCACTTCGACGGCGACGGTGCGCGAGCTGCGCTGGGGTGAGCTGCAGGCGCTCTCGAACCAGGCGGCGAACGTGCTGGCCGGGGGCGGGGTCGAGCGCGGGCGACCGCGTGGCGGTCGTCCTGCCGCCCACCCCGGAGACGGCCGCGATCTTCTTCGGCACCTGGAAGCTCGGCGCGGTCCTGCTCTCGATGTCGGTGCTCTACGGCGACGAGGGGATCCGGCACCGGCTCTCGGACTCCGAGCCGAGGGTCCTCGTCACCGACGCCGCCAACGCCGGGCGCTTCGAGGCGTCGGGCGTCGAGCTGCTGATCCTCGACGACTGCTTGCTCGACGGCGCGCGCGACCGAATTCGAGACCGCCGACACGGCCGCCGACGACCCCGCGCAGCTCTACTACACGTCGGGCACGACCGGCATGGCCAAGGGGATCGTGCACGCCCATCGCTACCTGCTGGCCCACGAGGAGTTCGTCTACTGCCACGAAGTGGAGGACGGCGAGCGCTTCCACGGCATGGGGGAGTGGGCGTGGGCCGCTGGCATCGCCCCACTGCTCGGCCCCTGGCGGCTCGGCGCGCTCCAGTGCGTCTACCAGCGCGAGGGCGGTTTCGACCCGCAGCAAGCAGCTCGACTTCCTGAGCCGCCGCGAGGTGACCAACGTGTTCACGACGCCGACGGCGATGCGGGCGATGATGGCGGTGGAGGACGCCGGCGAGCGCTACCCGCAGCGGTTTCGGCGGGTGTGCTCGGCCGGCGAGCCGCTGAACCCGGAGGCGATCCGCTGGTTCCGCGAGCAATACGGGATCACCGTCCTCGACTACTACGGCCTGACCGAGTCCTATCCGCTCTGCGCGAACTTCCCGTTCATGGAGGTGCGGGAGGGCTCGATGGGCAAGCCCATGCCCGGCTGGGACGTGGCGATCCTGGACGAGGACGAGCGGCCCGTGGAGCGGGCGAGCGCGGCGAGATCTGCCTGCGCGCCCGGTCGAACCCGCATTACCCGCTCGGCTACTGGCGCAACGACGAGGCCGCGCGCGAAACCTTCGGCGGCGAGTGGTTCCACTCGAAGGACGCTGCGCGGGAGGACGAGGACGGCTACTACTGGTACGAGGGGCGCGCCGACGACGTGATCATCGCCGCCGGCTACCGGATCGGCCCGTTCGAGGTCGAGTCCGCCTGCATCGAGCATCCGGCCGTCCACGAAGCTGCTGCCGTCGCCTCGCCGGACGAGGTCAAGGGCAACGTCGTCAAGGCGTTCATCGTCCTCGCCGAGGGTCAAGAGCCGTCCGACGAGCTCGCGGAGGACATCCAGGGCTTCGTGCGCGAGCGGCTCTCGGCCTACGCCTATCCCCGCAAGGTGGAGTTCGTGACCGAGCTCCCGAAGACGCTCACGGGCAAGATCCGCCGGATCGAGCTGCGCCAGGCCGAGGCGGAGAAGGCCTGAACCCGGCCGTCAGCGAACGATCCGGAAGACCTGGCCGCTCGCCACGACGTAAACGTTGTTGCGGGCGTCCTCGCCGAACGAGACCAGGCCGCCGCGGGCAAGGCCCGTCGACCGGTCGCCGCGCGCGCCCTTGAGGCGCGGCTTCAGGCTGCGGATCTGGCCGGTGCAGAGGTCGCCGTATACGTAGCGCCCCTTGAGCTTGCCGAGATCCTTGTCGCGCACCACGTACCCGCCGATGATGGAGCAGCGGCCGCCCGAGTGGGAATACGTATGGATTGGCCGGTCGTGGTTCGCGAGGCCGGGTCCCTCGAAGATCGCCCTGCCCTCGTGGTTGTTCCAGCCGAAGTTGGCGCCCCGCGCCTTGCGGAGGCGCTCGGCGTCGACCTCCTCGAAGCGATCCTGCCCGACGTCGCCGATCAGGATCCTGCGCTTGTCGAGCGAGAACCGGAACGGGTTCCGCAGGCCGCGGGACAGGATCTCGTTCTTCCCGGGCTCGCCGACGAACGGGTTGTCCTTCGGGATCGAGTAGGGCCCCGGGCCCTTGCGCCGGAGGGGATTGATCCGCAGGATCTTGCCGAGCAGGCTCGACTTCCTCTGCGCGGGATCGCCGCCGTTCCCGCCGTCGCCGGTGGATATGTAGAGGCGGTTGTCGGGGCCCCACTGGAGCTGGCCGCCGTTGTGGTTCGCCGCGCCGCGGTGGCGGATGTCGAGCAGGTCCCGTCGGCTGCCCTCGGCGGCGCGCAGCGGATTCCCCTTGTTGCGCTTGAACTCCGAGACCCGCAGGTCTCCCTTGTTGTCGGTGAAGAACACGTAGAAGCGTCGCGACTTCCGCCACGGCGCGAACGCGATCGAGAACAGGCCACGCTCGCTCTCGCAGCAACCCACCAGGTTGCGGATGTTCAGGAATGTGCCGCGGCCCCTGCCGTTCTTCAGCACCTCAACGGTCCCCTCGCGCTCCACCACGTACAGCAGCCCCTTCGAGCCCTTCGGGCCATGGGCGTAGATCGGCTGCGAGAACCCGCCGACGTTCTTCAGCCTGAGCCCGCCACCGCCGGCCGCGCGCTCGTCCTCGGCGGGCGCCCCGGCCGCCAGCGCCAGCGCTGCCACGCCGGCTGCAACCGCTGCGGCGACCACGGCTCGCATCAGAGACCCAGCCGGTCCCGCAGACCGCGGGCGTAGAGGAACCGAAACAACCGGCCGATCAGCCGGCGGTTGCGCTTGCGGTGGGGGAACCAGAGGGGGTCACGCTTGCCCTGCTGAAATCGGGGAGAGACGATTGCCTCGGTCCGGCAGAAGCGCTGGATGCCGTAGGCCCCGTGGCGAACGCCGCCGCCCGACTGCTTCCAGCCGCCCATCGGGAGGTTCTGAAGGAAATAGTTGGTGAGCACGTCGTCGATGTTCGTCGCCCCGACCTCGAGGCGGCGTGCGATTTGCTCGGCCCGCTTGGTATCGCGCGACATGACCGACGCGGACAGGCCGTAGCGGGTGTCATTGGCCATCGCGACGGCTTCGTCGGCGTCGCGCACCTTCATCACCCCGAGCACCGGGCCGAAGGTCTCGTCGACCATCACCTTCATGGTGTGGTCGGCGTCGGCGATCACGGTCGGCTCGTAGAAATCGCCCGGCCCGTCCTTGCGCCGGCCGCCGGTCAGGATCCTGGCGCCCTTGGCGCGGGCGTCCTCCACATGGTCGGAGACGATGTCCAGCTGCGGCGGGAAGGTCATCGCACCGAGGTCCTGCCTGTACGACGCGTCGTCGGCTCCCTGGCGGAGCCCACCCACGTGGTCGGCCAGCTTCGCGACGAACTCTTCGTAGATCGGTTCCTCGACGTAGACGCGCTCGATCGCCATGCAGATCTGGCCGCTGTTGGCGAGACCGCCGAAAGCTGCAGCGTTCACCGCGCGGTCGACGTTGGCGTCGCGCAGGACGATCATCGGGTCCTTGCCGCCGAGCTCGAGGCTCACCGGGGTCAGCGTGTCGGCCGCACGCTTCATCACGATCTTCCCGGTTCGCTCCGAGCCGGTGAACTGGAGGTAATCGACGTTGTCGATGAGGGCGCCGCCGGTCTCCGCGGTGCCGTTCACGATCGCGAGCACATCCGGGGCGCCGATCTCCTTCCAGCCTCGAGCCAGCTCCATCGCGACGAGGGGAGTCACCTCCGACGGCTTGATCACGACCGCGGCACCCGCCGTGAGTGCCGGGATCGCGTCGTCGTAGGGAAGGAGCAGCGGGAAGTTCCACGGGCTGATGACCCCGACGACGGGATACGGCCGGTACGTGATCCGCAGGCGCTTGATCTTGAACAGCGGGCTGTGCGACGACGGCGTTTCGTCCGCCAGGTAATCCGCCGCGTGCTCGCCCCAGAAGTTGATCCCGTCGCAGATGAACGGCGCCTCCATGTCGGCATCGGCCCGGGCCTTCCCGGTCTCCGCCTGCATCACGTCGGCGATCGGGTCCAGGTTGTCGAGGATCCAGTCGCGCAGCCTGCCGAGCCAGCGGTAGCGGCCCTCGACTCCCAGCGCCTCCCACTCGGGCTGCGCCGCGCGCACGCGCGCAACGACCTCGGCGACCCGATCGGGCGAGTCGAGCTCGACGGTGCGGATCACCGAGCCGTCGGCCGGCCGGCGTACCTCGAACGTCTCGGGCGCGGATGGGGTGCCGTCCTGCCGCGCGTCGGCCGCCTCGGTCACGGCGTTGGCGGCGGTGGACTCCATTTGCGGACTGTAACCCGGTGCTCAGCGCCTGGTCGGCAACCGCGGCTAGTCCTGGGGTACCAGGACGCGAACCAGGTCTTCCAGCGACGTCACGTAGATGCGGTCGTCGAACGGACTAATCGTGAACGAGGTCGCTTCGTCGAACTCGGTCGTCAGCGGTTTGTCGTCGGTCGCACCGTCGAGCGCCGGGATGAAGCTCCGGAGCGTCCCCTGGCAGTGATCGGCGTAGAGATAGCGCCCGTAAAGGTTCGTGAGGCTGCCGTCGCGGACCACCACTCCGCCGGTGACCGCGCAGCCCTGGTCGTGGCCATAGACGTGGATCGGCTTGTCGTGGTGTTTGGCGTTCGGGGTCTTCGCGACATCGCTGCCCGAATCCGTGTAGCGCTGGAAACCCTCCCAGCGGTCCCAGCCGAAGTTCGCGCCACGGAGGACCCGCGGCCCCTCGTAATCGATCTCCTCGAAGTCGTACTGGCCCACATCACCGATCGCGATCCGTCCGGTATCGGCGTCGAACGAGAACCGGAACGGGTTCCGAAGGCCACGCGCGAAGATGGCATCCCGCCCCTTGCGACCCTTGAACGGATTGCCCTTCGGCGAGCGGTAGTCGCGCGCGCCCGGTGGGTTCAGCGGGTTGATCCGCAGCAGCTTGCCCAGCAGGCTGCCCTTGTCCTGCGCTCGCTCCCCCGGGTCGCCCGCGGAGCCGCCGTCGCCGGTTGCCATGTACAGGAACCCGTCGGGGCCGAACAGGAGCTGGCCGCCGTTGTGGTTGCCGGCGAAGCGGTGCCTGATCCGGATCACCTCTCGCCTGCTGGCCTCGATCGCGTCCAGGCTGTTGGGCGCCCTGAACTCGGAGACGACGATGTCGCCGGTCCCGGCGCGCGTGTAATAGGCGTAGACGAGCCCGTTGCTCGCGTAGTTTGGGTGGAAGGCGAGCCCTAGAAGGCCTTGCTCACCGGAGCCGTTGGTCAGGTGCCGGAGGTCGAGGAACGTGCCCGCCTCGACGTTGTCCACCAGTACCTGGACGGTCCCCCGCTGCTCGACGACGTACGTGTGGGTCGGCTGGCCCGGCGCGAAGGCGACGTTGACGGGCGCCTCGAACGTCCCGTCGCCGACGAGGCCGAGGTCGACGCCCCCCGTGCCGTCGCCGATTGGCGGCGCGCCGCGACCCGCCGCGTCGTCGGCGCTGCCCAGCACGATCAGCAGCGCGCCGACGGCGATCGCCAGCACGCCGCTGACGACCATCGACAGGCGATGCTGCATTCGGTCGAATCCGTTCATCCGCACGTGTTCACCATTCGTCCCCGCCTCGTTTCCATAGTTCCCTGCCGGAAGAAGAGCTGTGGGCTCAGCTTCCCTCCGGCACCAATCTGTATACCGGCCCCTCCAAGGAAGTTGCGTAAATGTGCCCGTTCTGGTCCTCCGAGAATGAGCTGACCGCCGGGACCTGAAGTCCGAGCGGCGCGTCGTCCTCCGCCTGGCCACGCTCGAGCGCGTCCTCGGCACTGAAGCTCCGGAGTTGGCCCACGCAGTAGTCGGCGTAGAGGTAACGCCCATAGAGGCTGTCGAGCCGCGGGTCGCGGACGACGTAGCCGCCGGTCACCGAGCAGCCCGCATCCCGTCCGTAGGTCAGCACGGGCTCCACGGCGTCGGGCGCCTCCTGGTCGTCGTTGAAGGGCATCGTCCCCTCGAAGGCCGACCAGCCGAAGTTGGCGCCGGAATCCACGTCGGACCTCGCGAGGGCGTCGATCTCCTCCTGATCCGACTGGCCCACGTCGCCGATCCACAGGTCGCCGGTCTCGCGGTCGAACGAGAACCGCCATGGGTTCCGCAGGCCGTATGCGAGGGTCTCGGGCCGCGCGTCGCCCTCGTCGGCGAACGGGTTGTCGTTCGGGAGCCCGTACGGCTCGCCCTTGGCCGGCTGCGGGTCGATGCGCAGGATCTTCGCGAACGGGACGCTGAGGTTTTGGCCGTTGCGGTCCGGGTCTGCCTTCGAGCCGCCGTCCCCGTGCCCGATCAGCAGGTTGCCCTGATCGTCGAACAGCAGTAGGCCGCCGTTGTGGTTCGGATACGGGTCAACGATCCTCAGGACCGGACGTGCGCTCCGCGGGTCGGCCTTTCTCCCCTTGGCTCGGTACTCCACGACCCGGGTGTCTCCCTCGGGGTCCGTGTAGTCGACGTAGAAGCGCCCCGTCCGCTTGTAGTCGGGTGCGAAGGCGACTGAGAGCAGGCCCTGCTCGGCGCCCTCGGTCAGAACCCTGTTGCTCAGATCGAGGAACACCTCCTGGTCGCCGTTCCGGGCGACCCGCATGATCCGCCCCGTCTGCTCGACCACGTAGAGCGCGTTGTCCCCCTCGGGCTGGGCGACGAACACCGGGGCTTCGAATTCGCCGATCTCCTCGAGCTCAACGCCGCCGTCCCCGTCACCCACCGGGATGTCCCCGCCGGGCTGGGAGGGGGGATTCGGGGTCTCCTCGACGACCGGGGGCCCAGTGGGGTCCGGTTCATCCTTCTCACCGCATGCGGCGACCACGAGTGCACACGGAACGAGGGCACAGGCGAGAAACCTCTGGACCACGGGGTGAAGCCTAGGCGCCGTGCCTTCGGGGCGCATAAAGGGACTACTGGATGACTTCGACCCTGCCGGTGTCGGTGACTCGCGTGTTCGGCGGCTTGGTGGAGATCGTCGCGACGAACTCGCCCTCGACGGGCCCACCGTCGGCGGTCACGGCCCTGGCCTTGCCGTCGAGCCCGCCGGCGACCTCGTAGTGCACCGTGAACGTCCCGCCCTGGACCGGCGTGACCCGCCACACCGCGGTGATGCTTTCGCCGGGGCCGAGCGGGCCGAACGCGTAGGTGTCGGTTGCGGCGGTTTCGGCGCCCGCCGTCGGCTCGCCGTCGAGCTCGGCAAGGTCGACGCTCTCGTCCAGGACCTTCGGATACCGGTTCTCGAGGATCCAGACCGGGCGATTCGGGTCGGCCAGGCCCTCCTGCTCCGAGCGGATGTTGAACGGGCCGTCCGCCTTCTGGTCGCCCGTGAAGATCGTGATCGCGAGGTCGGGGATCGTCTCGTCGCCGGTGTTCTCGACCTCCAGGACCAGGTCGCTCGTGTCGGCCAGCCGCTGGCGGGCCGGGAACTTCGCCGAGGTCACCTCCACCGGGAAGTCGGCCGCCGGCTCGTTGACGTCCTGGCGTTCCTCGTCGCCTCCGCAGGCGGAGGCGCCCATTGCGGCGAGCAGGCTTGCCATCACGGCGATCAGCGTGCGGCTGCGCCAAACCCGCGGCAGGCGGGGGTGTGTACCTCTCTCCCCCAAGGCGCGGGCAACATACCACCGGAACATCCGTACAGCGCCCGGTTGTGCCTTGAGCCACGGCCCTCGCATCGAATACTCTTCGCCGACGGGTAGGCCCACGGGCCTCCCCGGGGTGAGAGATGGTCAGATCTGCGGTCGACAGAGCGTTCCTACCTGCGAAGAACCTCTTCGAGCAGGTTGGGAACATGATGATCCTGACGGGTAAGACGCTCGTCGCGGCCGTCAAGCCGCCGTACCCCTACGGCGGCGAGTTCATCTCGCAGTTCCTGTTCGCCCTCCAGCTCTGCTGGTTCCCGATGATGATCTCCACGATCGCGTTCGGGTTCGGGGCGCCCGGGCTCCAAGCCGCGAACTTCCTCTCCCTGTTCGGCGCGCTCGACCGCCTCGGCGGCTTCTTCATCCTCGCATCCGTTCGCGAGTTCGCGCCGTTCGTGACCGCCGTCGTGGTCGCCGGCGTCGCCGGTACCGCGATCACGGCCGACCTCGGCGCCCGCAAGATCCGGGAGGAGCTCGACGCGCTGCAGGTGCTCGGGGTGGACCCGATCAAGAACCTCGTCGTGCCGCGCTTCCTCGCTCTGATGCTGATCACCGGGTTGATGGACATCTACGCGCTGCTGTTCGGCATCTCCGGCGGCATCTTCGCCGAGCTCGCCTACGGTCAGCCGCTCGGCGGGTTCTTCGCCACGTTGTTCACGAACGCCTCCGTCACCGACTTATGGGGCTCGATCCTGAAATGCACGATGTTCGGAGCGATCATCGCCGTGGTCTGCTCGTACTACGGGATGAATGCGTCCGGCGGCGCCGAGGGAGTCGGCCGCGCGGTGAACGTCGGGGTGGTGGTCGCGTTCCTGGGCGTTTTCGCGTTCAACTACGTCTTCACGCAAACGCTGCTCGCGACGCATCCGGAAATCAGCGTGATCAAGTGAAGCGGCCGCAGCCTCACCGGGAGCAGTGCGCCTGATGCCGGGCTGGCTGGCGGTACCGCGCGACTGGCTCGCCTCGCTCGGCGAGATCGCCCGCTTCGGCGGGAAGGTCATGGGGCTCGTCTATTCGGGCCGGGTCTTCCGCTTCTTCGGCGAGGCGCTCCGCCAGGCCGGGATCCTGATCCTCGGCTCGGCGCTCGTGATCTGGGGCCTCACGTTCATCCTCGGCCTCCAGTGCGGCATCGAGGGCGCGTACTTCTCGCGCTCGGTCGGCGCGCCGTCGAACGCGGGCACCTTCGCCGCCTGGTGCGATCTGCGCGAGGTGATCCCGTACGCGTTCGGCTACATGATGGCCGCGAAGGTGGGCACGGGGATCGTGGCGGAGATCGGCGCGATGCGGATCTCGGACGAGGTCGACGCGCTCGAGGTGATGGGCGTGAACCCCATGATCTTCCTCTGCGCCACCCGGCTGCTGGCCGCGTGGCTGACGCTGCCGTTCATCTACCTGACCGGCATCGGCGTCGGCTTCTTCGCCTCGTACCTGGCGGTGGTCGAGCAGGTCGCTGAGGTCTCGGCCGGCGGCTACTTCCTGATCTTCTGGATGTTCCAGAACCCGCCCGACCTCATATTCAGCGTGATCAAGGGCATGGTCATGGCGACCGCAATCGTGCTGGTCGGCTGCTACTACGGCTATACGGCGTCCGGAGGTCCGGTCGGCGTGGGTACGGCGACCGCGAAGTCAATGGTGCTGAACATCGTGCTCGTCCACATCATCGGGATGATGGGCACGCTTATCTTCTGGGGCGCCAACCCGAGGGCGCCGGTTGGTGGCTAGTACCCGGTGAGGAGAGAGACGAATGGCTGACGAGCAAGACACGACGCCCGAGGACGAGCAGGAGGTCCGCGTCCACGACCAGGAGGCTGCCGACGGCGAATGGGAGCCGGAGACTGAGTCCGCCGAGCGGGAGCCGGAGCCCGACGCGGAGTCAGGGAGGTTCGACGACGAGTCGGCGCCGGACCTGGGCGTGCTGCACCAGGACTACGTCCTGCCCGGCGTCGCGCCCGGCGAGCACGATCCGTACAAGTGGCACACCGGCGAGAAGCGCGACCACGGCGGCGAGGACGCGATCGAGGTCATCGACGTGGTCAAGCAGTTCGGCCGCATGCGGATCCTCAACGGCCTCAACCTGGGCCTCCCGGACAACCAGATCTCGATGGTGCTTGGCCCGTCCGGCACCGGCAAGTCGGTGCTGATCAAACACATCGTGGGCCTGCTCTATCCGGACTCGGGCGACCTCCTGGTCCACGGCGAGTCGGTCCCCAACATGACGGACGACGAGCTGTTCGAGATGCGCAAGAAGTTCGGACTGCTGTTCCAGGACGGCGCGCTGTTCGGATCAATGAACATCTACGACAACACGGCTTTCCCGCTCCGGCAGCACACGGACAAGTCCGAGGAGGAGATCGGGGAGATCGTCAACCGCCGCCTCAACGAGGTCGGCCTCAGCCACGCGACCGACAAGATGCCGAACGAGCTGTCGGGCGGTATGCGCAAGCGCGCCGGCTTCGCCCGGGCGCTCGTGCTCGACCCGGCCATCGTCATGTTCGACGAGCCCGACTCTGGCCTCGACCCGGTCCGGACGGCGCTGCTGTGCGAGCTGATCCGCGAGGTGCACGAGGAGAACGGAGGCTGTTACATGGTGATCAGCCACGACCTCGGCACGGCGCGCCGGATCGCCGATTTCATCGCCGTGCTCTGGAAGGGGCGCATCGTCGAATCCGGCCCGTCGTCCGAGCTGTTTGACTCTGACAACGAGTTCGTCTCGCAGTTTCTGAACGCCGAGATCGACGGCCCCCTCGCGATGGATTAGGCACATTGCTCCCGCGTTAAGCCGCTTTTCGACCGGCGCCCGGCCAGTCGGGCGCTCGTAACCTGATCTCGGTGAGGAGCGTGTTTGCACGCGTGGGCGCGTGGTGCGTCGAGCGGCCCGCGCCGGTGATCGCGCTGGCCGTGTTGCTGGCGATCGTCGGCGCGATCGGCGCCGCGTCGCTGAAGCCGGACGGCGAGGCCGACACGCTCGTCGACAGGGGCTCCGAGGCCTACGCCGCGACCGAGGATTTCAAGGCGAAGTTCGGCGACGACGCGGTGGTCGTGCTGATCCGGGGCGACCTCGAGCGCCTACTCCTGACCCAGGACCTGAGCCGGCTGTTGGCGCTCGAGAGCTGCCTCTCGGGCACCACGCCCCAGGAGGAGGTCCAGCGCCAGGGGATCGTCCGACCCGAGGTTTGCGACGAGCTGGCGGAGACGAGTCCCGCCCGGGTGGTCTACGGCCCGGCGACGTTCCTGAACCAGTTCGCGACGCAGGCAAGCTCATTGATCCGGGAACAGCTGGGCGCGGCGGCCTCGCAGGCGGACGCCGTTGCCAACGCCGCCTACAAGCGGGCGCGCCGGAACGGTCTCGGGGAGGCGGAGGCGAGGGCCGCGGCCGAGGCCGCCAGGCAGTCGGTCCTCGAGGGAGTGCTCGCCGAGCTCGAGCGCCTCGGGGTGCGTTACGGGCTCAGCGCGCCCCCGTCGCTCAACGACCCGAACTACGTGAGCCAGGTGGTGTTCGACTCGCGGTACACGGACGGGACACCGAAGTCGAAGTTCTCGTACCTGTTCCCGTCGAACGACTCGGCGCTGATCTCGATCAGGCTGCGCCCGGACCTCACCGAGTCCGAGCGCGCCGACGCGATCGACCTGATCCGGACGGCGATCAACGAGGAGGACTTCGCGCTGCGAAGCGGCTCCTATCTGGTCAGCGGCGTGCCGGTGGTCGTGGACGGGCTGACGGACGAGCTGGAGGGGGAGATCGGGGTACTGCTGATCGCCGCGCTGGTCGTGATGGCCATCGTGCTCGCGCTCGTCTTCGTTCCACCGCTACGGCTCCTCCCGCTGCTGATCGGGCTGGTCGCGAGCGCGATTGCGTTCGGCGTTCTGGCGCTGTTCGGCGGCACGCTCACCATGGCTTCGATCGCGGGGCTGCCGGTGCTGATCGGGCTGGCGGTCGACTACGCGATCCAGCTGCAGGCACGCTTCGCCGAGGCGCGAGCGGCCGGCTCCTCGGCGCCCCGCGCCGCGGCTGAGGCGGCGGCCCGGGGAGGCCCCGTGATCGCCACCGCCTGTCTCGCAACGGCCGCGGGCTTCGGGGTGCTGCTCCTCTCGCCGATCCCGATGGTGCGGACGTTCGGGATCGTGCTGGTGGTCGGCATCCTCGTCGCGTTCACGCTGGCGCTCACGGCCGGGTTGGCGCTGCTGTCGATGACCGGCGGCGCGGACGGCGGATCGCGAGTCGCCCGGCTCCGGGACAGGTTGCCGGGCCCGCCCATGGCGCTTTCGCGTCTGAGCGCCGGCCTGCGCGAGCGCCTCTCTCGCCTCGGCCCCCGCTCGCTCGCGTTCTCGATCGCGATGCCGGGCCGGGTGATCGCAGCCGCCACGGTGCTGGCGGTCGCCGGCTGGATCGCCGGAACCAAGACCGAGATCATCTCCGACTTCCGCGAGCTCGTCCCACGCGACCTGCCCGAGCTGCAGAACGTGGACGTCCTCCAGGACGAGACCGGCGTCTCGGGCGAGCTCGACGTGACGGTCACCGCCGACGACATCACCGACCCCGAAGTCGTCGCCTGGATGCGCGACTACCGCCAGCGCGTGCTCGAGCTCGGCGGCTACGGCGGCCAGTTCGAAGCTGCCTGGACGAGGGCGCGCAGGTCTGCCCGGCGATCTCCCTGCCGGACCTCTTCGGCTCCGAGGGGGTGCCGAGCCAGGAGCGGATCCGCGGTGTGCTCGAGCTCCTGCCGGCCTACTTCTCCCAGGCGGTGGTCGAGACCGACCAGGAGACCGGCCAGCTCGGCTCAACTGCCGTCCTCTCGTTCGGGATCAAGGTGATGCCGTTCGACGAGCAGAAGGAGCTGATCGACGAGATCCGCGGCCAGATCGACCCGCCCGGCAGCGGGCGCCCGCCAACCGGGGTGGACGCCGAGGTGGTGGGGTTGCCGGTGCTCGTGGCGGACGCGAACGCTGCGCTCGGGTCCAACCGGTACCTGCTGACCGGTGCCGGCCTGCTCGCGGTCGCGCTCGTCCTGTTCGCTGATCTATCGCTCCTTGAAGCGGGCCCTGGTTCCGCTCGATCCCGGTGGTTCTGGCGCCCGGGTGGTCGGCGCTGGTCCTGGAGTCGGCCGGCGTGCCGCTCAACCCGATGTCGGCGACGCTCGGCGCGCTCGTGATCGCGATCGCGACGGAGTTCAGCGTGCTGCTCTCCGCCCGATACCACGAGGAGCGCGGGGCGGGCGCCTCTGTGGGCGAGGCGCTTCGCCTCTCCTACGCGCGGACGGGCACTGCCGTGGTGGCCTCCGGCGCTGACCGCGATCGCCGGCTTCGCGGTGCTCGCCTCGCGGCGCCGATCCAGCTGCTCTTCGGTGGCGACGCGATCCGGATGCTGACCGAGTTCGGCCTGGTGGCCGTGGTCGACCTGCTGGTCGCGCTCGCGGGCGTGATGCTGGTGCTGCCCGCGGTGCTGGTGGGGGCCGAGAGCGACTTCGCCGCGATCCGCGTCGCGTTTCCGGCGGCCTCTCGCGCCGCGAGGCCGAGGCCGCCGGCGCGAAGACTCCGTCAAGCTGAGACGATGAGCGACGCGCGAGGAGCCGCGCAAGCCGAGCGCCCGCTACCCCTGTTCGTCGGGATCGCTTTCGTGGTGCTGATCGCGTACGCCGCCTACAACGGGATCACCAACGACGAGGAAGGCCTGCTGGGTGCCGAGGAGGCCGAGCGCGGCGGGCACTCGCCGAGTTCGCGGTCCCGGACATCCGCGGCACCCTCGACATCGATGCGAACATCTTCCAGGACGACTGCGAGACCGCCGAGAACCCCTGCCCCGAGGGCGACCAGCGAGTTCCCGCCTGCCGGATCGAGGTGTCCGAGGTGCTCCGGGTCTGCGACTACTTCGACCGTCCGCTCGCGATCTCGTTCTGGTTCACCGGGGGCGCTGACTGCCTCGCCGAGCAGGACGCATTCGACGAAGCCGCCCGCGCTTCGCGGGTGAGGTGAACTTCCTCTCGATCAACGTTCGGGACGAGATCGACGAGGTCGAGGCAGATCGTCGACGAGCGCGGCTGGGACGTGCCGGTCGGCTGGGACCGTGACGGGGCCGTCTCGAACATCTACCGCGTCGGCGTGTGCCCGACGCTGGCGTCGCGCTGTCCCGGTGGGATCTCAATCCGCGGAGGTCGGCACCGATGCTTCGAGCGATGGCGCCCTCGACCGAGTCGCTGGAGGAGCTGGTCGCCGAGTCGGCCGAGCGGGCGCGCCGGGTGCGCTGACGAGGATGACCCGAGGAGCCCGCCGGGTACCTGGCGCCCGAGCTGCGGAGCCGAGTTCCCGGGCCTCGGCTGCGCTACCTGGTCGTGGAGCGCGGCTCGGGCCGAAGCCCCCGCGACGGTCAAGGAGCGGCTGCGGAGCTCGGCCGGGCGCTTCTCCGGGGCCAGGCGGTCAACCTCCGCCACCAGCCGATCCCCTGGGCCTACCGGGTCTTCTACCGCCACATCGGGCTCGACCCCGACGAGCAGCGGACGCCGGTCGAGGAGCTGGCGCTCGAGCGGATGCGCAAGGGCGGCTTCCCCAGCCAGAGCCTGCTGGACGACGCGCTGACGATCGCGATCGTCGGAGTCGCGGCGTCGCCCTGCGGGCGTTCGACGCGGACAGGGTCGAGGGGCGAACTCGGGATCCGGCCCAGCGCCGCGGGCGAGGGCGCTCGAGGGCCGCCCGGGCGAGCTTCCGGCCGGCACGCTCGTGATCGCCGACGAGTCCGCCCGCGTCGCGCTCCTGTTCGGGGCCCTGGCCGCGGGCCGTGGGCGTCCAGGCGAAGACGAAGCGGACGTTGCTCTGCGCGGTACAGGTCAAGGGCGTGCCCGACATCGCCGTGGAGGAGGCGCTATGGCTGGCGGCCGGGGTCATGCAGGGCTAGAATCGTCTCGGATGCGCTGAGCGCATGCCGCAGCTACTCGCAAGCACGCAGGAGCCCTTCGAGGCTCCGCCCGGCACGACGGCGACACCGACGACGAGCGCGCTCGTCCGCGACGAACTCCGCCGCCAGATCGCCGCCTCGAGCGCAAGCTCGGCGAGCTCTGTCGCACCGCTTCCCACGCCGGGGGATCGAGTGGAGCGTCGGTGCGGTTGGCGGGCCGCGCGTGCTCGGCGCCGCCGACCTCGAGCGTGTCCGTGACGCGCTCGTCGTGCGCCTGCGCGAGGCGCAGGCTGAGATCGCGCGCCGGGCGGACGTCGAGGAGGCGAACCGCGGGCCTGGTCGAGTCATGATCGCCGACCCCGAGCGAGTATCGCTGGGTGCGGGTCTCCAACGAGGACGTCGGCGAGCGGGAGTGCAAGCACTGGCACTCGCGCCCGCGCTGGGGCATCCTTGGCATGCTTCTCGGCTGGTGGCGCGTCAAGGTCTCCAGCGGTTGCCCCTTAGCCGAGGGGCCCCGGCCCCCCGCATGAGCTAAGAAGCGCAGGAAGCGGCGCCGCGCCGGGCAGCCGCGCCCGCCCCGAGCTCCTGCCCCGGCGTCGGCGCCAGGCGGCACTCGCGGCCTCGCAGCCGCGGCGCGACGAGCGCCCGCCGCGCGCCGTGGGGCTCGTTCCCGCTGGTCGAGATCGCGATGCTGGTCGGCATCGTGATGCTCGTGCTCGGCTGATCGTCGGGTGGCGACCGGGGGACGCTGCTGATCGGGATCGGCTTGGGGCTGGCGGGGCTGGGCGGTCTCGAGCTGGCGATCCGCGAGCACTTCGCCGGCTTCCGCTCGCACACCCCGCTCCTGGCCGGCTTGCCCGCGGCTGGCCGTGCTCGCCGCTGCTCTTCTACCGGCGCGGACGCTCGCGCCGGGCGCACGTGTCGCCGTGATCGCCGGCCGTCGTGTTCGCGGCGTCGGCCTGCGGCCTCGCGACGATGTTCCGCGCGCAAGGCCGGCGTCGCCGACAAGCTGCGTTAGCGCCCGAGGGGAGGAGCGGGATCGGATGCCCGTGCGGCCAGCGCCTCTCCTGAATTGAAAATCAGCGAGAGCCCGGATTCACCGACACGCCCGGGATTTGCTCGGAGCCGCACGGGCGCCGACTCCGCCCCCCCTAGTTCGCGACGCAACGGCGCCCGTCGGGCCGCCGTCGCGATTCCCGGTCCGCTAGGCGAGACGGCGCCGCACCTCTTGGCGTCGAGCTCGGCGGCCAGCAAGGCGCGCTGGCGCAGCGTCAGCCGGCCGAGCTGGCGGTTCTCGTTCAGCGCAAGCGAGACGAGGAACTTCCGGGTGCGGGTGCGTCCCCAACGGCGCTGGCTGCGCAGCAGCTCCCCGACCGTCATCGTCTCGACTTCCCACGGGCACTCACGCACGACCTCGGCCGTCTCGACGTCGCCCGCCTCCATGTCTCGCTTCAGCGCTGCCCGGGCAAGCCGGACTCGGTTTGCTTCCGCCAGTGCCCGCATGTGTTGCGGCATCGGCGCAGGGGCGACCGATGAGGCAGCTTCCATCTCACTCCTCCTTTGAGTGCGTCGAGGTGGTGGATTGGAATGAGCGCGCACGCACTCTCCACTGGCGACCGAGTGACGTCGGTCGCCCAGGGACAGGGGCAGATCGGGTGACTCTGTCTGCCCTTTCCGCTCCCTGCCCCGGGTGCGTCCGGCGCGAGTGCAACCTACTCAAGTCGCGTCCGAGCGTCAACCGAGCCCCCAAACGGCCACACGTTCGTTCGCTAAGAGCAACTTTTTCTTCACGACGTTACAGCCTTGTTCACAATCGGACAAGCCGAAACTACCCACGCGGGGTAGACGGAATGGCCGATTCGGCTACACCGAGTCCGCGGGACGTCCGGGAAGTCGGCGAGGACCCGTTCGAAGATCTCGAGCGCCCGATCGAGGTGCTCGCGCTCGTGGGTCGCCATCAGCGAGGTCCGAAGCAGCGCGCCGCCGGGCGGGACCGCCGGGTGGATCGCGACGTTCGTGTAGACGCCGGCGTCGAAGAGCGCCTTCCACAGCAGCACGGCCTGCCAGTCCTCGCCGACCACGACCGGCACCACCGGCGTGTTCGCCTCGGTGCCGTCGGCGAGCCTGCCCGGCTCGACCACCTGAAGGCCGAGGTCGCGGAAGCCCTGGCGCAGGTAGGCGGCGTTCTCGAGCAGCCGCGCCATCAGCTCGGGCCCCTCGGAGCGGATGACCCGCAGGGCGCCGAGCGCGGCGCCGACCGCCGCCGGGACGGCCGAGGCGGTGAAGATGAAGGGGCGCGAGGAGATCCGCAGGAAGTCGATCACCTCGGCCGAGCCGGCGATGAAGCCGCCGCAGGAGGCGAGGCTCTTGGAGAACGTGCCCATCCGCAGGTCCACGCGGTCCTCGAGGCCGAACAGCTCGCAGGTGCCGGCGCCCCGCGCGCCGAGGACGCCGACGGCGTGCGCCTCGTCGACCATCAGCCGCGCGCCGTAGCGCTCGCACAGCTCGACGATCGAGGGCAGGTCGCAGACGTCGCCCTCCATCGAGAAGACGCCGTCGACGACGACCAGGACGCCGCCGCCGTCGCCGGCCGCCCGCTCCAGCATCCGCTCGAGCTTCGGCATCTGGTTGTGGCGGAACGGGCGCAGCTTGGCGCCGGAGAGCTTCACGCCGTCGAGGATCGAGGCGTGGTCGGCCGAGTCGCAGATCACGGTGTCGCCGGGCTCGAGGATCGTCCCGAGGCAGCCGACGTTCGCCTGGTGGCCGGTGGTGAAGACGATCACGTCCTCGGTCTCCCATCCACTCGGCCAGCTCGCGCTCGAGCTCGAGGTGAAGCGGGGTGGTGCCGTTCAAGAAGCGCGAGCCGGTGAGGCCGGTGCCGTAGTGCTCGAGCGCGTCGCGGGCGGCCTGCCTTGACGCGCGGGTCGCCGGTGAGCCCGAGGTAGTTGTTCGAGCCGAGCATCACCTTCTCGCAGCCCTCGACCTCCATCAGCGGGCCGGCCTCGGACTCGATCAGCCGGAAGTACGGCAGGAGGTCGGCCTCGCGCGCGGCCTCGAGCTGCTCCAGCCGCTCGTGCGTGCGGGCCTTCTCGAAGAGGTCGATTGCGGGACGCGTCTCGCTCATCGCCGGACAGTCGTCTCAACTGGCCGTCACAGGTGGGGTTGGCAGCACCAGGTTAGCGTACGCGCGGCGATGAGCGTCGACCGTTCGGCCCGTTGAGGGTCGCAAGGACCTGAAGGCCTTCATGGAGGTGCCCTACCGGCTGCGCGAGGACGATCCGCAATGGGTGCCGCCGCTTCGCTTCGAGCGCGTGCGTTCCTCGACCGCGACAAGAACCCGTGCTTCGAGCACGCCGAGGCGCAGTACTCCTGGCCGAGCGCGACGGCGGGACGTCGGGCGGATCACGCGCCCACGTCGACGAGCGCTGGGACGAGTACCAGGGCGGCAGCGACGGGCTGTTCGGGTTCTTCGAGTCGCGAGGACGACCCCGAGGCGGCCGACGGCGCTCTTCGACGCCGCGACCGCGTGGGTTCGCGCGCGGGGCGTGACGCGACTGCTCGGGCCGATGGACTTCACGCACCAACGACGAGTGCGGGCTGCTGATCGAGGGCTACGACGAGCCGTCGATGATCCTCGAGCCCTGGCACCCGCCCTACTACCGCGAGCTGCTCGAGGCGCAGGGGCTGACGAAGGCGATGGACCTCTGATGTGGGAGCTGTGGTTCGGCGAGCTGAAGGAGGGGACGAAGTTCACCCGATGATCCACGCCGCCGCGCGAGAAGCGCGCGGAGGAGGGCGTGGTGCTCCGCCCGATGCGCCGGCGCGACCTGGAGGCCGAGGTCAAGCGCTTCATGGAGGTCTACAACGAGGCGTGGGGCGACAACTGGGGGTTCGTGCCGATTACCGAGGAGGAGGTCAAGTTCCAGGCCAAGGCCCTGAAGCCGGTGCTCGACGAGGACTGGGCGATGATCGCCGAGAAGGACGGCGAGGTCATCGGCGCAGCGCTGACGCTTCCGGACGTCGACCAGGCGCTCTCGCAGATGAACGGCCGGCTGCTTCCCCACCGGCTGGTGGCATTTCCTGCGCCGCAAGAAGTACATCGACCGCCTGCGCGTGTTCGCCCTGGGCGTCAAGCCGACTACCAGCACCTGGGCGTCGCGGCCGCGCTGTATGAGAAGCACCTCGAGACGGCCGGGACCATCGGGCCCGCCCGGCGGCCACATGGGCTGGATCCTCGAGATCAACAAGCCGATGAACCGCGCCATGGAGGGGATGGGCGGCAAGGTGGTCCAGCGCTACCGCCTGTACGAGCGGCCGCTCGACGGCGCCCCGCGGAGTCCGGAAACGCAGCGGGCGTCTGGGCTGAGCGCGCCGAGGCCAGCGTGTAGCCTGCGTGGACATGGCGGAAGCAGGTAATCGAGGAGACGGCGGTCGAGGAAGCGGATCGCGAGGCGCGACGGCGCCCCCTGCCGCGACGCGCGCACCGGCGGGAACGTGGTTGCTCGGCGGGCGAGGCCCGCACCGTGGCCATCGCCGCCGCGGGCGGCATCGTCGCCGGCGCCGCGACCGTGGCGGTCGTGCAGGCCGTCGTCGCGGGTCGCCGGCCGAAGCGGTCAAGCGCGGGCTCCTGCGCCGGCCGAAGCCCGAACGAGTCATCGCCAGCCGCTCGTTCCTCGTCGACGTTCACGTGCTCGGCCGCTAGAGACGGCGGCGATGAGCTGCGCCGCCGCGTCGCTCGAGATCGAGGTCACGCCCCCTTGGCCCTACCGCCTGCCCCGCGCGGGCGGGCGACGGGATCATGCGCTCGCGCGCGCGGCGTCCTCACTCGCCTGCTCTGCGTCGGCGGGGAGCCGGTCGTCGTCCACGGCTGGCAGCGGCGGACGGCTGCGGTGGCGATCAGGGCGGTTGCGGCCGCGGATCGAGCGCGAGGTGCCGAGCAGGCTCGAGAACGCGCTCGAGCGGATGCGTTTCATGCTCGCCGTGGACGAGGACCTCGCCCTTCTACGCCGAGTTCAAGCGCGACGCGTGCTCGGCCCGGCGATCCGCCGCCGGCCCTGGTTGCGGCCCAAGCGCCGCCCGTGGCCCTGGGAGGCGCTGGCCTGGGCGATCACCGAGCAGCTGATCGAGTCCTCGCGCGCGGCCGGGATCCAGCGCCGCATGGTCCGGCGCTGGGGCGCGGTCGGAGGCGGCAAGGCGCCGAGCGCGCCCGCTGCGCGACGTGCCCGACGCCGAGCGTGATCGCGGGCCGGGCGCCCGCCGAGCTGGCCGGGATGGACCTGGCCGCGGCCCGCTCGATCGCGATGATCAAGTGCGCCCGCGAGGTCGCGGCCGGCCGCGCCGACCTCGCCGACCCCGCCCACGATGAGCGCTTGCTGGCGATCCGCGAGATCGGCCCGTGGACCGTCCAGTGCCTGGGCCTCTTCGGCCGCGGCGAGCCCGACTCGCTGCCGGCGGGCGACCTCGCCTACGTCAAGCTCGTGGGCGTCTCGCCGGGCCTGGGCCGCCGCGCGACCGTCGCGGAGGTCGAGGAGTTCTACGCGCCTTACGAGCCGTTCCGCGCCCTCGCCGGCATCTACTCGCTGAGTCACTACTCGAGCGCGATCAGCCTGGCCCACGGCCTCCCGATGGCCCCGGACCGCTACGCGGACGCGGCGTAGGACCTCAGTCGATCCCGCTGAAGTCGAGGTGGCCTAGTCCGGGATCTGCCCCGGCAGCAGGCCGTTCGTCATCACGTCGTCCATCTCAGGCAAAGCGCCGATCACGCCCTCGTCGGCGAGGAAGCCGGCGAATTCCTCCCACGCCCGCTGATCCATGTGGCCAAAGGGGCGGTTCGCCTTGGGCTGGAGCAGCGGCAGGGTGGCATCGATCTCGGCCGCCGTGAGATTCGGGTCGAGGCCGTCGCCGGCGGCGAGCACCGCCTCGGTGGCCGCATCCGGGTCGCGAACGGCGTCGAGCGTCCCCTGCTCGAGTGCCGCAATGAACAGGCGGATCGCCTCGGGGTCGTCGTCCACGCGGTCGGAATTGGCGACCAGCACCAGCTCGTTGTAGGTGGGGATCCCGAGCTCGTTTACGGGCAATATCCGAGGCTTCAGCCCGCGCTCGGCCAGGTCGACGCCCTCGACGTTCCGGAAGCCGCCGAGCATCGCGTCGGCCCGGCCAGAGACGACGGCGGGGAGCAGGCCGAGGCCGACGTTCTGCGTCTCGACTTCGTCGGGCGCGATCCGCTCCTCGCGCAGGATCGCGTCGAGGAACGCCTGCTGGTACGGGATGCCGGCGGTTGCGATGGTCTTGCCTCTCAGGTCGGCCGGCCGGGCGATCCCGCCCTCTGGGAGTGAGATCAGCGAAGTGAGGGGGGGGGGCACGAGGGCCGCGACGGCGACCACGGGCTGGCCTTGGTCCCGGGCGATCAGCACCTCGGGCTCGTACGAGATCGCGAGGTCGGCCTGGCCGGCGGCGACCAGTTTGATCGGGGCGGCAGGATCGGCGGGAACGCGGGGCGTGACGTCGAGCCCGGCCTCCTCGAAGCGCCGGCTTTCCAGCCCGGCGTAGATCCCGGCGTGGTCGGGGTTGACGTAGAAGTCGAGTGAAGCTCGAAGGGCTCGGTCCCGCCCCGCTTGGTGTCCTCGTCCTTCTCGCCGCAACCGGCGGCGAGCGCCAGTGCGGCCGCCAGACCGAGACAGGCCCCGCCGAACCTGAATGTCGTCCGCTCAACCGACCTCCTCGCGTAGCCATCAGATCACTCTCACGGCGCTCATCAGATCCCCCTTGCGCCCCACCACGCGTACCGCCGCTCGAGCACCGAGAGCAGCGCGAACAGGCCGATCGCGAACGCCGATAGCACCACGACCGCCGCGAAGACCCGCGCGGTCAGGAGCTGCGCCTGCGCCTGCTTGATCACGGACCCCGAGGCCCTCGTCGGCGGAGACGTACTCGCCGAAGACGGCGCCGATCGCCGCGATCGCCACCGCGATCTTCGCGCCGCTGAAGAACTGCGGAAGCGCCGCGGGGAGCTCCAGGCGGCGGAGGATTCCGGCCCGGTTCGCGTCCAGGGTCCGCATCATCCGGATCGCGTCCGAGTCCACGGAACGCAGGCCGTCGAACGTGTTCACCGTAACCGGGAAGAAGCAGATCAGCACGATCACCGCGAGCGTCGGGCCGATGCCGAACCCGAGCCAGATGAACAGCACCGGAGCGATGGCCACGATCGGAATCGTCTGCGACGCCACCAGTAGGGGGTAGAACGCCCGGCGCAACGTATCGGAGAGATGCATCGCGACCGCGAACCCCGCCCCCAGGGTGAGCGACAGGGCAACGCCCGCGAGCAGCGCCTGGAGCGTCGCCCAGCCGTTTTCCGCCAGCAGGTCGCGATCCTCCCAGAGCGCCTCGGCCACCTGGGTCGGCGCCGGCACCAGCAGGTCGCTTGCCGCCTCGTTGATGCCGAGCAGATCGGCGAGCAGGCCGGACTGTGCCAGCACCTCCCACAGGCCAAGCAGGGCGGCGATCACGGCGAGCGGGAGCAGGAGCCGCTTCATCGCGCACCTTCCCGCAGGGCGGTCAGCGCGTGCTCGCGCTGAGCGAGGAAGCCGGGGCCCGTCACGGCGGCGGTTCGATCCTGCTGCCGCGCATCGTCGGGCCGCAGCTCGGCGACGGCCCGCGCCGGGCGCGCCGAGAGCACGACGACCCGGTCGCAGAGATAAAGCGCCTCCTCGACGTCGTGCGTGACGAGTACGCAGGTGCGCTCCTCGGCTTCCAGGGCGGTGGCCAGCCACTGCTGCATCTCCGCCCGGGTGATCGCGTCGAGCGATGCGAACGGCTCGTCGAGGAGGAGCACCGGCTTGCCCGCGAGCAGCGTGCGCAGGAACGCGACCCGCTGCCGCATCCCGCCCGACAGCTCGTGTGGCCGCGCCAGGGCGAAGTCGGCCAGGCCGAAGCGCTCGAACAGAGGCTCAGCCTCGGCCCGCGCGCCCCCCCGCGACGCGCCGCGATTGCGCGGGGCGAGCGAGGCGTTGTCGATCGCCGCGAGCCAGGGAAGGAGCAGGTCGCGCTGGGGCATGTAGGCACACCGCGCCAGACGCTCGTCCGCTGAGTCGTCCCCCCCGACGCGCACCGTGCCGGCGCTGGGGTCGAGCAGCCCGCAGGTGAGCTCGAGCAGGGTCGACTTGCCGCAGCCGGACGGTCCCACGAGGCCGACGACCTCGCCGGCCTCGATCGAGAGGCCGAGCGTGTCGATCACCCTGAGCTGGCCGAAGGCGTGGCCCAGGTCGGCGATCTCGATGGTGGCGCTCGTCATCACTCCCTCCGCGCGCATTACCGCACAGGTTCCGAGGGTCAGCGCCGGGGTGGGGATCTGGCGCTATCTCAGCCCGCTTGCCCGCGAGCACCCCTGTTGACGCAGCGGAGTCTAGCTCGACTCCGGCACCCGGCCCCCCGCGACGACGTTCACGAATTCCTCGAGGTGGCGGGTGGTCCAGCACTCGAATGCGGCCGTGCAATGCCGCTCGTAGGCGGCCATCACGGAGTCGCCGTAGTTCCAGTAGAGCTTGGGCTCGGGGTTGAGCCAGAACGTTCGGCCGGAGCGCTCGGCGATCTCGGCAAAGATCTCGGCGTGCGGCTCGCGTCCGTTGGTCCGGGCGTCGCCGAGCACGATCACCGTCGAGCGGGGGTGGAGCTCGTCACCGACCTCCTCGGCGAACTCGCGCCAGACCCGGCCGTAGTCCGTGTAGCCGGATACGTCCGCCACCCCGCCCTCGCGGCTCACCCGCAGGGAGATCTGCCGGAAGTCACGTTCCCGCTCGAAGATCTCGGTGACCTCGGAGATCCGTTCGATGAAGACGAAGCTCCGGAGCTTCCGGAACGAGTCATGGAGCGCGTGCAGGACCGAGAGGAAGAACACGCTCGCCGACGTGACGGAGGTCGAGACGTCGCAGAGCACGATGATCTCCGGGCGCCGCGGCCGCTTGGCGCGATACCGGAGGCGCAGCGGCACACCGCCGGTCTCCAGCGACGCTCGCATCGTCCGGCGCATGTCGACCACGGTGTTCCGCCGCCGCCCCCGTTGCTCGTGCCCGAGGGTCGCCAGACGGCGCTTGAGCTGCGCCACGGCCCGGTGGACCGCGGCCAGGTCCTGCGCGGGGCTGGTGGGGAGGGTGCGGTCGAGTTCGGCGAGGGGGCGCGAGGGCGGCAGCTTCTCGGTTCGTTCGATCAGAGCCCGTTCGAGCTCGCGCCGCAGGTGGCGCTCGAAGCGGTTGATGCCCTCACGATCGATCGGCGGCCCGTCGGCGTCCTGATCGCCCGGCGGCTGGGGCTGCAGGCCGAGCGTGCGGCGGATCCGCTGCACGTCGACGCCGACCACTCCCGAGCCCTCGCCGCGGCGGCCGAACGCGGCGATCGCGAGCCGGGCGAGGTCGCGCATCTCGCCCTCGCGGCCCTCGGCGATCGCCCGGCGGATGGCGTCGCGGAGCTGGTCGGGGTCGAGACGCTCTCCGCCCTCGTAGCGGTCGTCCTCGCGCAGCTCGCGGTCGATCGCCTCGGCCTCGGCGGCGCGGAAGAAGTAGCGGTCGAAGACGAGGTCGAAGATCCGGCGGTCGTCCTGGGATTTCGCCACGGTCGTCGCGAGCGCCTCCCGGAAGTCGGCCGGCTCCGTCCACGGGACGGTGCGGATCGCCTCGAAAGCGTCCAGGATCTCCGCGGTCCCGACGGCCAGTTCTTCGGAGCGAAGCTCTTCGAAAAAGGCGACGAGGCGCGGGGCGAGACCGGGAGGCAAGTCGTCGGTCATCAGTCTTCAGTCATCAGGCTTCTGACGACTGACGACTGACAACTGGCGGCTGATCGCCCAGCTGCACGCCGACACGCTCGGCCACCAGGTCGATGTCCGTGCGGTGCTTGACGATGATCGACATGGTCCGTTCGAAGACCGAGCGGTCGATGTCCTCGGCGCCGAGCAGCAGCAGCGCGCGGGCCCAGTCGATCGACTCGGCGATCGACGGCGGCTTCTTCAGGTCGAGTTGACGGACGAGGTGGATGACCTCCACCAGGCGGCGGGTGAGCGCCTCGTCGAGCTCGGGGGTGTGCAGCCGCACGATCTCCATCTCCCGCTCGATCTCCGGATAGTCGAGCCATAGGTAGAGGCAGCGGCGCTTGAGCGCCTCGGTGAGCTCGCGCGAATTGTTCGACGTCAAGACGACAACGGGGTGGGTGCGCGACTCGATCACGCCCAGCTCCGGAATCGAGATCTGGAAGTCCGACAGAACCTCGAGCAGCATCGCCTCGAACTCCTGGTCGGTCTTGTCGATCTCGTCGATGAGCAGGACGACGGGTTCGGGGTTTGCGATCGCGCGGAGCAACGGTCGGCTCAACAGGAAGTCCTCGGAGAAGATCTCGTCGAATGAATGGTCGGTCTCGTCCGACGCGGAGGCCTGGATTCGCAGCAGCTGGCGGCGGTAGTTCCACTCGTACAGCGCCTTGGCCTCGTCGAGGCCCTCGTAGCACTGCAGGCGAATCAGCTCGCGCCCGGTCGCGCGCGAGAGTGCCTTCGCGAGCTCGGTCTTGCCCACCCCGGCGGGCCCCTCGACGAGCACGGGCTTGCCCAGCTCCAGCGCGAGGTACGCGACGAGCGCGACGGGCTCGTCCGCCAGATATCCGGCGCCCTCGAGCGCCTGCTTCGCTTCGGCGACCGACTGCATCGGCGTCAAGGATAGGGAGAATGGCCGCATGCCCGATCCGCACGCAGCCGGTCCGCTCCTCGCGGCTTCGAAGACGCTCTCGGACCTCGCGCCGTTCCTGATCGTGCTGGCGGCCGGCTTCCTGATCGGCGCCTGGGGGCAGTCCGCCAAGCTGCCGATCGCGGTTTTGGCCGGCATCGTCCTCGTGATGCTGGCCATCGGCGGCTTCCTGATCGAGAACGGCTCCGGCCCGAACCAGGCGCCGTGACCATGGGCCGGCTGGACGAGGTCGACCTGACCAGGGCGTACTCCAGCAAGGAGGAGGCCCGGGGGCTCGAGAACGCGTGGGCACGGCTCTCGCAGCTCCGCCTGACCCTTGGCGGCCAGATCGGGCCGCGGGAGCTCGGGCCGCCGGTCTGCGTGCTCTTCGAGGGCTGGGACGCCTCGGGCAAGGGCGGCGCCATCAAGCGCCTCGTCGCCCAGATCGACCCGCGGCACGTCCGCGTGGTGCAGTTCGCCGCGCCGACGTTCGACGAGAAGCGACACCACTTCCTGTGGCGGTTCTGGCCGGTGTTGCCGGGCTCGGGCGGGATGGCGATCCTCGACCGTTCCTGGTACGGACGCGTGCTCGTCGAGCGGGTCGAGGGGTTTGCCGAGCGCGCAGAGTGGATGCGCGCGTACGACGAGATCAACTCGTTCGAGCGGTCGCTCGTGGACGAGGGGATGATCCTGATCAAGTTCTGGATGCACGTCTCCGAGGACGAGCAGCTGAAGCGCTTCAAGAGCCGCGAGAAGAACCCGCTGAAGGCTTGGAAGCTGACCGACGAGGACTGGCGCAACCGGGACAAGCGCAGGAGTACGAGGAGGCGCTGGAGGACATGTTCGCCCGGACGGACCAGCCGTACGCGCCGTGGGACGTGATCGCCGGCGAGTCGAAGCGCTTCGCCCGCGTAAGCGTGATCGAGACGGTGATCATGCGGATCGAGGAGGGGATGCGAAGGGCGGGAGTCGACGTCCCCGACCCGCTCTAGCAGCACGGGCGGGGAGAGGGAGTCGGGTGCCCGCACCGCCTGCGCGCCTCCTGAATTGACAAATCGACTCGCGCTCTGAGTCTCGAAGCGCACGATGATTTTCAGTTCAGGAGAGGCGCTGAGCGGTGCGGGCCCCGAACTCCCTCTCCCCGCCGGGTCGCGGTCAGGCCGTGACTTCGGCCTCGACGTGGGCTTGCAGGACGGCGTCGCCTTCCTCGCCGGTGCGGATGCGGATCGCCTCCTCGACGGGGATCACGAAGATCTTCCCGTCGCCGACGTCGCCCGTTCGCGCGTGCTTGAGGATCGTCTCGACGACGAGCGACTTGTCCTTGTCCTCGACGACCACCTCGATCTTGATCTTCGGCCGGACGTTCACCGTCAGGGTCGAGCCTCGATAGTGCTCGACGATGCCCTTCTGGCGGCCCGAGCCCTTCACCTCGCGGATCGAGAGGGAGGGAAACCCCTTGTCGAGCAGCTCGGAGCGGATCGGCTCGAACGCCTCATGGCGGATGAATGCCTCGATCTTCTTCATGCTGGTCACCTCCTCCTAGGCGCGGCTGTCGGCTGGCGGCGTGGGATCGCCGCGTCCGTGCACCGCCGGCGGAGTGCCGGCAACGTGCGGTCGCCTGTGCCGGGATATTCCTCCTGCGGGATGAACGCCTCCGGATAGCCGTACATGCCGTGGACGGAGATGTCCAGCCCGGCGAACTCCTCGTCCTCGGAGACCCGTAGGCCGATCGTCGCCTTGATCGCGGCGAATACCGCGTAGGGACGTCGACGAGGACGAACGCGAAGATCGCGACAACACCGACCGCCTGCACGCCCAGCTGACCAAGCGGTCGGCCCGAGGTCCGCATCGCCGAGATGCCGTACCAGACGCCCGGGCGCGGTATCGTCGACGATCAGCCGCGGCGAGGCGAAGAGCCCGCACGGAGAGCGTGCCCCAGATCCCGGCCAGGCCGTGCGCCGAGAGCGCGCCGACCGGGTCGTCGAGGTACTTCTCGATCAGAACAGCACGCCGTACGACGACGACCACGCCGGCGACCACGCCGATGATCGGCGCCGCCCAGAACTCGACGTAGCCGGACGGGGCCGTGATCGCGACGAGGCCCGCGATCGCGCCGTTGCCGGTCATGCCGACGTCGAGCGTCTTGGTCTTCATGTAGATCACCAGCGAGGCGCCGATCACGCCGCCGGCGGCCGCGAGCTGGGTGTTCAGCGCCACCTCGGCGAAGAAGTTGTCCGTCGTGCCGAAGCGTGGAACCGGCGTTGAAGCCGAACCAGCCGACCCACAGGATCAGGACGCCGAGGCCGACGAGCGGCATCGAGTGCCCCGGGATCGCCCGTGGCTTCCCGTCGGGCCCGTACTTGCCCGGGCGCGCGCCGAGCAGCAGCAACGCCGCGAACCCGCCGACCGCACCGGTGAGGTGGACCACCGACGAACCGGCGAAGTCCATCACGGGCTTGCCGGCGATGTCCTCCAGCAGGCCGCCGCCGCAGACCGCGTGTGCGACGATCGGGTAGATCAGGGCCGCCGAACACGACCGCGAAGATCACATAGGCGCTGAACTTGATCCGCTCCAGCGTCGTGCCCCAGACGATCGCCAGCGAGACAGCGCAGAACAGCGATGCCCGAACAACATGCACGCCGAGTCGGCGCCGCCCACGATGAGCGCGTCCGCGCCCGCTCCGATCTCCTGGTCGTTGTGGAAGAAGAACCCGTCGGTGCCGAAGAAGCTCGTTCCCCGTCAGCGATGAGATCCCGAACCCGACCGCCCACCAGGCGATCGTCGCGATGCGAGGTTGACGAAGATCTTCGCCACCCCGGCTCCCGACGTTCTTCTGCCTCGAGAAGCCGATCTCGAGGAGCAGGAAGCCGGCCTGCATGAAGCAGGACGAGGACGCACGCGACCATCACCCAGGTGATGTTCAGTTCGTCCGTCAACGCACCTATGCCCTGACCCTGAGCGGAAGCCGCCCCCGGCAGAACCAGGGAGGCCCCCAGCGCCACCAGGGCGCCGAGGCTGAGCCTCTTTTTCATGTAGCGATTCCTCCTTGACGCGGTCGTTCGCGAGCCAAGGTAGGCGCGGGGAGGTTTACCGTCCTTATCCGCCCGTCGAAACTTAGGCGGGCGCGTTTGTACCGGTCGTCGGAGCTCCACTCGGGATGGCTTGAACAAGCGGTCCGGCGCCGGTGAGCTCGAACTCGTCACCCTCGTGAGCCATCCCGATCGTGTCGTCGGCGTGGCCCAGCTTCTCCCAGGCGGCGGTCGCGACCGCGCCGAGTGCGTCGAGCATCGCGTCCGTGTGGAGGGGGTCATGGTGGAAGAGGAGGGTGCGGCGGGCCCCGACGCGGTCCGCGAACGTCAGCGTGTCGGAGAGCGCGGAGTGTCCCCAGCCGATGTGTGCCGGGTACTCCTCGTCCGCGTACTGGCAGTCGTGGATCAGGAGGTCGGCTCCCTTGGCGAGGTCATAGCCGGAAATCCACTCGTTCTCGATCTCGGCGAGCGGCGCGCCGAGCGCCGGCTCGTGGTCCGGGATGTAGCAGAGCGTCGTCTCGCCGTCGGAGAGCCGGTAGCCCAGCGTCGGGCCGCGATGGGTGACCGCCTCGGCGCGGATCGTCGACGTCGCCGATCCGCCACTCGGTCGCCGGAGCGTCGCGGAACGCAACCGAGCAGGGCAGCTCGCGCACCTCGACCGGCGACAGGGGCGCGGAGATGTAGCGGGCGACGCGGTCCTCGAGCGAGGCCTCGGGCGACGACGGGCCCCAGATCGTGATCTCCGACGTCGGAGCGGAAGCAGGGTGGGAAGAACATCAGGCCCTGGATGTGGTCCAGGTGCAGGTGTGTCAGGAGGATGTTGACCCGCGGCGCTCGGTGAGCAGGTCGAGCCCCGAGCGTGCGGATGCCGGTGCCCGCGTCGAGGATCAGCTGGCTGCCGTCGCGGAGGGTCACCTGAACGCACGAGGTGTTCCCGCCGTAGCGGTTCATCTCCGGTCCCGGGGCCGGCACGGACCCGCGGGCGCCCCAGACCTTGACCCTCACGATGCGCGCCCCGTTACCCGTCCGCGGCCAGAAGAAGATCATCGCGCCCGAGGCTCCCGTGCTCGGAGGCGACGATCGGGAACGCGCGCCGCCTCGATCGCGCTGCTCCGCGCCGGCCGCGGTGCGGATGCGGAACTTGCCGTGCGCCGGCCGGCCAGCGCGGATCGCCTTCGTCAGGCTCAGCTCGTCGAAGTCGAGCGGGTCGCCGTCGTGGGCGAACGGGCCGAATGCGCTCGGTCCACTCCTCGGCCGACATCCGGCCGGCCTCCTCGAACGAGCGCCCCAGCAGGGCGCCGGCCGCCTCGTTGTAGAAGACCATCGTGCCGTCTCGTCGAGCAGGAACGGCGGCGTCGAGATGCTCGTCAGCAGGTTGCGGGCGAGGATCAGCTCGAGCGGCTTCTGCGGGCTTTCCTGGTTACGGGGAGCGCCTCCCTCGCGGGCCATTCTTTCACCGTTGGCGCCAACCGGCACGCGTTCGCGTCGCGCTGCCGCTAGCCTCCCCGAGCGATGCCCTGACACGGCTGTGGCCTGCTCGCACTTGCGTGGTCGCTGGCGCTGCGCGCCTGCCGGCCGGCGGCCCAGACGGCCGGCCAGCCAACCGCTGGCGATCCCGGGCAGCCCGCTTGCCCTCGGCATCGAAGCCTTCGAGGGAGCCCCGGCCCAGGCAGACCCGCACGGGCGCCTGCGCGTCCCGCAGCACCCCTTCATGGCGCCGAAGGCCGCTCGAACATCCACAACGACGCCTACCAACGGACACCTACGCCGGCTCGGGCCCGCTGGGCGACGGGATCGGCGCCCGCTCGGCGCTGTTCGTCCGCGAGTGCGCCTCGGTCACGTTCGACCGACGGGCCGGATCGTGACCGTGTGCGTGGGCCTCGACCGGCCCGTCGCTGGCGGTGCTCGACCCGGACACGCTCGCGGCCGCTCGCGACCTGGCCGCTGCCGCCCCGGCAGACCGGCTCGGCGAATCCGTTCCCGAGCTTCGCGGGCGGCGGCTACTTCTACCTCGACAATCGGGACCGGGCGGTGATCCCGACCGCTGACCGTCACGATCGTGGTGATCCGGGAGACCGCGGTGACGGCGGGCTCGAGCTCGAGGCGCGACTTCGACCTGACCGGGCGCGGTGGCCAGCGACGACGCGATCATCTCCGCGCTGCCGGACTGGCGGGGGCGGATCTGGTTCGCGCGACCCGGGGCGTCGTGGGCTTCGTCGACGCACTCGGGGTCCGTCCACTCGCTCGCACCCGAGCGAGCCGATCGGCAACTCGTTCGTGGTCGACGAGCGCGGCGGCGTCTACATCGTCACCGACGCCGCGCTCTACCGCTTCGAGCGCGCGGCGCGGCAGGGTCCGGACGTGCTCTGGCGCGCGCAGCTATCCGAACATCGGCACGGTGAAGCCGGGGCAGACGCAGGCGGGCTCGGGGACGACGCCGACGCTGCTTGGCACGGCCGCTAGGTGGCGATCACCGACAACGCCGATCCCATGGACGTGCGTCGTGTATCAGCGCGGCCGCCGGCGCGCGCGGCGCGCGTCTGGTCTGCCGCGAGCCGGTGTTCGAGCGGGGCGCGAGCGCGACCGACCAGTCGCTGATCGGCGCCGGCCGCTCGCTGGTGGTCGAGAACAACTACGGCTACACCGGGATCGCCGTCGACCCTGAACGGCGCGACGACCACCCCGGGCATCGAGCGGGTGGACATCGACCGCGACGGCAGCGGTTGCCACACCGTCTGGCACAGCGACGAGCGGGCGCCGTCGGTGGTGCCGAAGCTCTCGCTGGGCGCGGGCCTCGTCTACACCTACACGAAGCCGAAGCGCGACGACATCGCCGACGCCTGGTACCTGACGGCCATCGACTTCGACACCGGCAAGACGTGTAGGCCGCTCTCGGCGGCACGCGGATTCGGCTTCAACAACAACTACGCGCCGGTGACGATCAGGCCCGGACGGCGCCGCTTACGTCGGCGTTCTGGAGGATTGGTGCGGCTCGCCGACGCGGGCTGACCGGGGGCCATGGGACGTTCAAGACGGGCTTCGGGACTGCCGAAAGGATTTGAGAAGTGCTCTCACGGGGGGATGACAACTCTGCGCTCGCGGCCGCCCAGGCCCGCATCGCCGAGCTCGAAACCGAGATCGTGCGACTTACGGCCGCGCGACTCACTCGTCGCGAGCCTGCTGACGCTGCCCGCGCTGCGCGCGCAGCTCGAGCTCGATGTCCAGCGAGCCCACCGCTACAGCCGTCCCCTGGCCGTGGCGATCCTCGACATCGACCATTTCCGGCGCCTCAACGTTGCGCGTGGCTACACGGCCGGCGACCTGGTCCTCGCGGCGGTCGGTCGGCTGCTCGCTGCCGACACCCGCGCTCACGATCTGGTCGCTCGTGCCGGTGGCGACGAGTTCGTCCTCCTGCTTCCCGAGACCGAGCTCGACGAGGCGCTGCGCGTGCTCGAGCGGATCGTCCTCGACCTGGAGCAGCTCGAGGTGGCGGGCCAGGTGGGGATTCAGGTCTCCGGAGGCCTCGCGGCGCTGCGATCGGGCGAGAACGCGGACGACGTGCTCGCCCGCGCCCAGCATGCTTTGGCGGTCGCCCGCGACGAGGGCGGCGGCCGGATCCACGTGAGCACGCTGATCGCGCGCGAGGCCCCGGCGGAGGACGCGGGGGTCACCGCGACGACCGAGGTGGTGGCGGCGCTCGCTCAGGCGCTCGAGGAGCGCGACAACTACACCGGGGAGCACTCGGAATCCGTCGTCGACCTCGTGGCGCACGTCGCCGACGCGCTGGGCCTCGAGCCGCACGAGATCACGACGATCAGGAGCGCGGCGCTGCTGCACAACTTCGGCAAGATCGGGATCTCCGAGGCGATCCTCAACAAGGCCGGCCCGCTCAGCGACGAGGAGTGGGAGATCATGCGGGAGCACCCGGTGATCGGCGAGCGCATCCTGCGCGCGATCCCGGGGATGGGAGCCGTCGCTCGCATCGTGCGCCACGAGCACGAACGCTGGGACGGAACGGGCTATCCGGACGGACTCGCCGGCGACGCGATCCCGGTCGGCGCGCGATCATCCTCGCCTGCGAGGCCTACCAGGCGATGACGTCCGAACCGTCCGTACCGCAGGCGCTCTCTCACGACATGGCGGTCGCCGAGTTGACCGCCAACGCCGGGTCGCAGTTCGACCCGAGGGTGGTGGAGGCGCTCATCGGCTACCTCGTCGACCGCCGCGAGTCGGGAGTGACGACGGTCTGAGCGAACGCGAAGGGGGGCCGACACGCCCCCCTCTCGCTACATCTTGCCGATCTTGAAGATCTTCGTGCCGCAGTCCGGGCAGGTGCCCTGGATCGCCGGCCGCCCGTTCTTCATCGTGATCTGCTGCGGGTCCTTGATCTCGACCTTCTTGCGTTCCTTGACGCAGTAGCCCTCAGGCATCAGGTTCTCCTTTCGGGAGATGTCGGTGGCCGCGAGACGGCAGGTAGCTGGTAGTCCGTATGTGTCCTTGCCCCTCACGCTCGGGCGAACGTAGAGTGCCCGTCGGACGCGATCCGTGCGTAGTAGTGCGAATCATCACTAAGCCGTCCGCACGGCGAGCCTGCCATATTTTCGCCTTCGATGGCCGACCGGTGCCGGCGAATCGCGGATTCGGGGGTGTTCCAGGGCTTCATCCGGGTCGTGATCGTGCTCAACGCGGTCACCCTCGGGATCCAGACCTACGACATCTCAGGCGGCCTCGAGTCGGCCCTGACGAGCGGGCCGAGGAGCGCGCCGAGCGACTCGGCCACCTCGACGACGCCGGCGGCGACACGGTGACGATCGCTCACCGCCTCGAGAGCCTGCGGGAAGCGATCGACGACCTCGAGCTCGACCTCGAACAGGGCGGCATCCCACCCGGGAAGACCAGGGTCAAGCGCCCGACCAAGGGCGGGAGGTTGCGGGCCTAGTGAGGCGGAGGGCGAAGCCCGGAGCCGAGCCCCGGCGTCGTTGAGCCGGCTGCATCTGTGAGGCGGAGGGCGAAGCCCGAAGCCGAGCCCCGGCGTTGTTGAGCCGGCTTATCTCTGAGGCGGAGGGCGAAGCCCGGAGCCGAGCCCGGGCGGCTTAGCTAGTTCCCGGCGCCGCCGGTCCCATCGCCGCCCGAGTCCGCGGGTGGCTGGGATTCGAGCGCGGAGATTTCGTCGCGCAGGTCCGCGATGTCGTCCTGGAGAACCGAGATCTCCTGGTCGGTCGAGGTCTGGTCGGAGCGCAGGGCCTGGATCTGCGACTCGAGCTGGCTGACGCGGTCGCCCAGCGCGGAGACCTCGTCCTGGGCGGCCTCCGAGGCGGATTCCTCGACGCCGGAGACCTCTTCGCGGAGCTGATCGAGGTCCGAGTTGGTCGCGCTGTCCTCCTTCACGCCCAGGACCAGCACGATCCCGACGATTCCCGCGGCAAGCGCAAGCACGGTCGCGGCGCCCAGCGCATAGAAGCGGGTCCCGAGCTTGCGTTCGAGCTGCGCGACCCGGGCGCGCAGCTCCTCGAACGTCGTGGGCTCGCCCTCGCCCGATTTGACGGGGGCTTCCGGCTGCTTGTCGTCGCCCGCCTCCATCAGACCGGCCTCGGCTCAGCGACGGTCCCGTCCTGGGGCTCCAGAGCGTTCTCCAGGTCCACCCAGGCCATGATGCCGCCGGCGAGGTTGTGCGCGTCGAACCCCGCCTGGCCGAACGCCTCGGCGGCCATGCCTGAGCGGTTGCCGCTACGGCAGTAGAAGACCACCGGCCGGTCCCTCGGGAGCGAGTCCGCGTTCGCGGTCAGGTCGTTCAGCTCCAGGTGCCGGGCGCCGGGGATGTGCCCGGCTTCGAACTCGTAATCGCGGCGCACATCGATCACTTCGACGTCGCCCGCGGAGATCATCTCGGCGAGGCCCGCCGCATCCACCTCGAGCCCGGTCACCGGGACCTCGTCGTCCGCGCCTGCTGCCATCGCGGCGAGATTACCTGTGTAACGTCCCGATCCGCTCTTCCCGCGCGCCACCGGGGTGCGCCTGACCAAGGAGAACCTCCGCATGCCGGAAGCCGTGATCGTCGACGCCGTCCGCAGCCCGATCGGGCGTGCTTTCAAGGGCTCGCTCGCCCAACTGCGCCCCGAGGAGACAGGCCGCCTACGTGGTCGATCAGCTGCTCGAGCGCAACCCCGACGTCGACCCGAAGCTGGTCGAGGACGTGTACTGCGGCTGCGGCATGCCGCAGGGCCTCCAAGCGTTCAACGTCGCCCGGATCATCGTCCTGCTCTCCGAGAGGCTCAGCCAGGAGACGACCGGAACGACGATCTCGCGCTACTGCGCCTCCTCGCTCGACGCGATCCGCCATGCGTCCAACGCGATCAAGAACGGCGAGGGCGACGCCTACATCGCCGCCGGGGTCGAGTGGGTCTCGAAGTTCAACGAGCGCACCGAGCCGGCCGGCGCGGCCGACCGCAACCCGAACCTGATCGGCGAGAACGGCCAGCCGAACGCGTACATCGACATGGGGATTACCGCGGTGAACGTGGCCAAGCACTACGAGGTGAGCCGCGCGGACATGGACAAGTACGCCCAGCGCTCGCAGGAGCTGGCCGTTGCTTCGCAGGAGGACGGGTTCTTCGACCGCGAGATCGTGCCGGTGTCCGATCAGGACGGCAACGAGGTTGCCAGGGACGACGGGCCCCGCGCCTCGTCGACGCTCGAGAAGCTCTCCCAGCTCGACGAGGCGTTCGAGGGCGGCGGGGGCGTCACCGCCGGCAACTCGTGCCCGCTGAACGATGGCGCCGCCGCGGTGCTGATCATGTCGGATACCAAGGCAAAGGAGCTCGGCCTGACGCCCCGGGCCCGGATCCTCTCGGCGGCGACCTGGGGCAACGAGCCCGAGTACATGGGGGTCGCCCCGATTGGCGCGATCAAGAAGGTGCTGGACCGGACCGGGATGACGATCGCCGACATCGGCGCCGTCGAGCTGAACGAGGCGTTTGCCGCGCAGGTGATTCCGATCATGGACGAGTGCGACATCCCCCTCGAGAAACTGAACACGCATGGCGGGGCGATTGCTCTCGGCCACCCGTTCGGCATGACCGGCGCCCGGATCATGACCACGCTCCTGAACGTGATGGAGACCGACGACCACGGGGTCGGTCTCGAGACGATGTGCGTCGCCGGCGGCCAGGGCGAGGCGATGGTGGTCGAGCGGCTTAATTGAAGATGCCCGCCCGCGTCGTCGGCATCAACCACGTCGCTCTCGAGGTAGGTGACCTGGAGGAGGCGCTGGAGTTCTACGGGCGGCTCTTCGAGGTGGTACTCCGCGGCCGGGTGCCGGGGATGGCGTTCATCGAGATGGGCGACCAGTTCATCGCGCTCTCCGAAGGCCGCTCCCAACCAGCCGACACCGACCGGCACTTCGGCCTGGTCGTCGACGACCGCGAGGCCCTGCGTGTGGCGCTGGCGGAGACGGAAGCCGAGATCATCCCGAGCCGCGGCCTCGACTTCCGCGATCCGTGGGGCAACCACGTGCAGGTCGTCGAGTACGGGGACGTCCAGTTCTCGAAGACCCAGGAGGTCCTGCGCGGGATGGGCATGCCGCACCTCGGCAAGACGCCCGAGGCTCAGGCCGAGCTGCGCGAGAAGGGTCTCGGCGACTAGGAGCGGGCGACCTTGTACGTGGCGATCCCCTGGGCCACGGGCTGGCCGTCCGGGTCGGCGACCGTGACCTCGCAGAAGCAGAAGCTCCGCGATCGCCGGGTCACGCGAGCCGTCGCCGTGACGTCGGTGCCCCGCGCCGCACGGAGGTAGTTCACCGAGGAGGAAACCGTGGCGCCCGTCGCCGCGCTCTCGTCGGTGACTCCGGACCACGCAGCGGCGACGGCCGCCACGTCGAGCAGCGTCGCGATCGCCCCGCCGTGCACGACGTCGCCGAAGGTGGTGATCCGCTCGGAGTAGGGCATCGCGACGACGGCGCGGTCGGGTTCGATCTCCTTCAGCTCGAGCCCGGTGACCTGGGCGAACGGGGAGCTCTCCAGCCAGGCCCCGAACAGTTCGCGGACCTTCGGATGGACTTGGGAGCTCATGCCTCTACGGCCGCGGGCTCGCGGACGAACTCCGCGATCAACTCGGCCAACCGCTCCGGCTGGTCCTCCATGGAGAACGTGCGCGCGCTGTCGATCCACTCCAGCCGGGCGCCGGGGATGTCGGCCGCGAGGCGCTCGCCGGCGTGGAAGAACTTGTCGTCGCGCGACCAGGCGATCAGGACCGGCCTGTCATACGAGCGGAGCTTCTCGATCGCCGCCATCGTGTAGCTGCCATTCACCGTCCGTGCGAAGCGAGCGAAGTCGGCGCCCGCCGCCGGATCCGTCAGCGGCGGCAGGACGTACGAGTCGCCCGCGCGCTCGTCGAGCTTCGAGTGCATCAGCCAGCCGAAGGCGATGGGCGTCTCGCGCAGCGCGCGGATCCGTAGCGGCGCGAACAGGACCCGGGTCACGGTGGGGTAGCGGGCCGGGAGCAGCAGGTAGTCGAAAAACCGCGGGGGAAACTCGTCGTATGCATCGCAGGACGTGAGCACCAAGCGGCTGACCAGATCTGGGTGGCGCGAGACCGCGATCTGCGACAGAGCGCCGCCGGAGTCGTTGCCGACCAGCGTCGGCTGCTCGAGCCCGAGGCCGCCGATAGCGTCGGCGATGAGGTCCGCGATGCCCGTGGGGGAGAGGTCGGCCTGCGGCATCGCCAGCTCATGCGAGCCGAGCGGCAGGTCGAGCGTCACGCAGCGGAAGTCGGGGGAGAGGCGGGGAACGACCTTGCGCCAGAGGTTGGCGTTGACGAGCGCGCCGTGGGCGAACACGATCGGTTCACCGCTGCCTGCTGAGAAGGCGCGCATGGTCCCGCCGCTTGTCTCGATCTCGGTCGGCTCGCCCAGCGCCGGGTCACGCCAGTACCGGTTCTCGTTGCCCATGCTTGCCTCCTGATTGGTTCGACGCCGTCCTGCGGCGACGATAACATACAAGCAGTATGTATGTTCGGTGGGAGATATGAGCCGCCAGGCGGCGCGTTCGGAAGCGACTCGCAAGAGGCTGATCGCGGCGGGGCGCCACCTGTTCGCCAAGCGTGGCTACGCGGACGTCGGGACCGAGCAGATCGTGAAGCGCGCCAGGGTCACCCGCGGCGCGCTCTATCACCATTTCGCCGACAAGCGCGACCTGTTCCGGGCAGTCGTCGAGGCGCTCGAGGCCGAGCTGGTCGAGCGCATCGCGGCGGCCCTGGCGTCGAGTCCGTCCGACGATCCGATCGACGCGATGAAGGCGGCGGTGCGGACGTTCCTCGACAGCGCGCTCGATCCCGGCCGCGCCCGGATCACGCTGATCGACGCACCATCGGTCCTCGGGTGGGCCGAATGGCGGGAGATCGACGCCCGTTACGGGCTTGGCCTCGCGTCGGCTGCGCTCGAGGCGGGGATGGCCGCCGGACGGATCCCGCTGCAGCCGGTTGCCCCTCTGGCGGGAATCCTCATCGCGGCGCTCGGCGAGGCCGGGATCATGGTGGCGACGGCCGATGACCCGGGCGCGGCCAGGGCGGAGGTAGAGGCGGCCCTGGAGTTGCTGATCGACGGCATGGCGCACGAATAGATCTAGAGTCGGGACATGGACCTGGCGGCCCACGTGATCAGCTCCGGCTGGGCCTCCGGCGTCAATGCCTATCTCACGGTTGCCCTGCTCTCGCTGCTCGGCCGTGCGGGCGCGGTCGAGGTCCCGGAGCCGCTCGAGTCCGACACGGTCCTGGTCGTCTCGCTCGGATTGTTCGCGGTCGAGTTCGTCGCCGACAAGGTTCCTTACGTGGACAACATCTGGGACGCGGGGCAGACCCTGTTCCGGCCGGCGATCGGCAGCGCGGTCGGCGTCTCGTTCGCCGGCGAGGCCGGGGTGGACAGCCTCGACGAGGTGCTCTCCGGCGGCACGGCCGGGGCCACTGCGCTCGCGAGCCACGCTGTCAAGGCCGGGCTTCGGCTCGGGCATCAACACGTCGCCGGAGCCGGTCTCGAACATCATCGCGAGCGTGACCGAGGACGGCCTGGTCGCCGCGATCGTCGCCTTCTGCTCGAGCAGCCTGAGATCGCCGCGGCGATTGCGCTCCTGCTCCTGGCCGGCGGCGTCACCCTGGTCGTGCTGATCTGGAGCCGGATCCGGCGGACGCTGATCCGATTGATGCAGCGCCCCGGAGACCGTGCGCCGCCCGGCTGACACGGAACGGCGATCGCGTTAGGCTCGGAGCATGACGAGGGCCGACGCGCGCCGGGCGACCATCGCCAAGATCCGCGCGCACTACGCAAAGCTGGGGATTCCCCTCGACGACCTCTCAGATCGCCAGATCGAGCTCGGCGTCCGCCAGCTCGCGCACGCCGCCCGCGAGGCCGGCATGACCGGCGAGGAGGCGACCGAGGCGATGCGCAGGGCAGTCGAGTCGGCCAAGGAAAGGTCGGCCGAGCCGAACGAGGCCAAGTAGTCAGTCGAACAGCGCGTAGCCGTACTCGCCGCGCTTGTAGGCGAGCTTGGCGATCGCGGTCATGCGGTCGTCGTCGTTGCGACTCGATCTGGTCGGAAGTTGCGAGCGGACGCGCGCGGCGGCGCGCTCGCAGAAGGTCTCGGCGATGTAGCGCTCCTGGCCGGAGGGCTCGACGCCCTGGTCTTCGAAGATCGCGGTCGACCCGCGAGAGCACCGCGACCTGCGCGTAGATGTCGGCGATCGCGTCGGCCAGCCGCTTCTGCTGGAACTGGCGTCGATGATCTCCTTGCGGTGCTCCCGCAGCAGGCTCTCGGTCACGGAGCGCAGCTCGCTTGACCTGGTCGCCGACCGCGTCGGCGTGCTTCTCGAGCTCGGGGTGCGCCTGCGTGATCTGGTCCGGGCGCACCTCGCGCTGGATGCGGCCCGCCGACGTAGTCGGCGAGCACGCCGATCGAGCCGATCGGGTCGCTGAGCCCGATGTCGCCGAGCTCCGGAGAGCTTCTCGCCGACCGGCTTCATCGCCGGTCAGCGCGATGAACGCGCGCATCACGTCGTTGGCGCCCTCGAAGATCGGGAAGATCCGGATGTCGCGCAGGATCTTCTCGTACGGGCTGTCCTTCATGTAGCCCTCGCCGCCGTGCAGCTGGAGCGCGCGGTTGGCGGCGTACCAGAGGAACTCGGTGCCGGACGACCTTGCAGATCGCCGACTCCAGCGAGTAGTCCTCGACGCCCGCGTCGACGAGCCCGCAGGTCAGGTAGCGCCATCGACTCGAGCCCGAACAGGTAGGAGACCATCCAGCCGATCTTGTCCTGGACCAGCTCGAAGTCGGCGAGCGGCGCGCCGAACTGCCGCCGCTCCGTGACGTGCTCGATCGCCAGGTCGAGCGAGCGCTTGGCGCCGCCGACCGAGCCGGTGCCGAGGCCGATGCGGCCGTTGTTGAGGATCTGCATCGCGATCTTGAAGCCCTCGCCCGGCTCGCCGAGCACGTTCTCGGCCGGGACCCGGACGTCGTTGAAGTGCAGGCGGCGCAGGTCGTTGGCGCGCAGGCCCATCGTGTCGAAGCGCTCGCCGACCTCGAAGCCCTTCATGCCCTTCTCGAGGATCAGCGCGATGTGGCGGTCCTTGCCGTCGACCTCGCAGCGCGCGAAGGTGGTGAACACCGACGCCCTTGGAGCCGTTGCCGATGTAGCGCTTCTCGCCGTTCAGCACCCAGGAGCCGTCGGCCTGCTGGACGGCGCGCGACTCGATGTTCCAGGCGTCGGAGCCGGCGTTCGGCTCGGTCAGCGCGAAGCCGGCGAGCTTGCGGCCGCTGGCCAGGTCGGGCAGGAAGCGCTCCTTCTGCTCGTCGGTGCCGAACATCGAGATGCCCTTGAAGCCGATCGACTGGTGGACGCCGAGGATGATCGACGAGCGTCGCGTCGATCTGCGGCGAACGTCTCGAAGACGCGGGCGTAGCCGGTCTGCGAGAGCCCCTGGCCGCCGTACTTCTCGTCGCACGTAGAGGCCGCAGAGCCCGCGCCTCGCCCAGCGCCTTGATCGTCTCGTCGCCGATCCAGCGGTCCTCCTCGGCCTTGCGGTGGTCGATCGAGCCGCGCGATCTCGTGCGCGGCGGCGATCAGCGCGCTGGATCTTGTCCTGCTCCTCCGGCGTCGGCTTCGGATAGGGGAAGACCATCTCCTCGTGGATCTCGCCCAGGAAGAGCGACTTCGCGAACGAGGAGACCGCGCCCTCGGGCTTGTCCTCGATCTCCGCCTGCGATGCCGCCTGGGCCTGGGAACCGGCCTCCACGTGGCGCAGCCTATAACTCGACTTCGTCCGCGATGAGGCGGGCGATCGCGAGCGCCGCCGTGGCCGCCGGGGAGGGCGCGTTGCGGACGTGGACGCACCGCCCGGTTCGGGAGACGACGAAGTCGTCGATCAGGGAACCGTCGCGTCCGACGGCCTGAGCGCGGACTCCGGCGGGCCCGGTCTCGAAGTCGGAGCGCCGAAGCTCCGGGACGAGGCGCCGCGCCTCCGCCACCAGCGCGCGCGGCCTGAAGCGCGTGGTGGAGCTCCGCGAGGCCGGCCCGCCAGTGGCGGCGGGCGAGCCGCCAAGCCTCCGGCCGGGCTGAAGCCGCCCGCGCCAGGAGGGCCGTTGGCCCCAGCAGGACGGCCCCGTCGTGGCGTCGCGTCAGGTGGGCGCCGAGGAACGGCAGGTCCGGGTCGGGGACCGGATAGATGCTCGCTCGGACCAGCTCCGCGCGCGCCGGACGCAGGCGGAGGTAGGCGCCGCGGACGGGGAACGATGCGCGGCTCCGGCGGCGCGCCCGTGGCGACCGCCAGGAGCGCCGACTCGTCGCCCGCGCAGGCGACGAGCATCCGCGCCGCGGTCGTCCCCTGCGAATGCGCCACCCGGACGCCCGCCTCGGCGTGATGGATCCGCTGCACCTCGCACGACAGCGTTACCGAGCCGCCTAGGGACCGGAGGTCGTCGGCGAACGAGGCGGCGACGCGACCGAAGTCCACGGTCCCGGTGGCGGCCGAGTGCAGCGCGCGGATGCCGGTGGCATGCGGCTCCACCCCGGCGATCTCGCCGTCCGCCAGGCGGCGAACGCCCTCGACCCCGTTCGCGCGCGCACGGCGCTCGAGCTCGTCCAACCGCGGAAGATCGCGCGTCAGCAGATGAAGAATGTGGCGAAGCAGCGGCACAACAGGG
>CAWECM010000004.1:0-161234 GCA_963807755.1 uncultured bacterium
GGTCGGACCGACCCGACTTTCTGAGGACCGAGCCGTTGGACCTCGACGTCCTGACCCAGGACCTGTTCGGCAAGGCGCGAACCCTCGGGGTTCGGCGCTGGACGATCGACCAGGCGGATGTCGGACTGGTCCAAGCCGATCCGCACCGGCTGACGTCGGCGGTCATGAACCTCGCCCAGAACGCGGTCCGCCACACCGGCGGCGACGATGCGATCGCGATCGGCAGCTCGCTGGCGGACGGACACGTGAGGCTCTGGGTTCGCGACGAGGGCCAGGGCATAGCAGTCGAGGACCAGGAACGGATCTTCGAGCGGTTCGCGGCCGGAGAGCAGGCAATCCCCGGCCACGGCGCGGGACTCGGGCTGGCGATCGTGAAGGCGATCGCCGAGGCCCATGGCGGCCACGTCGAGCTCGAGTCCACGCCGGGCAAGGGTTCGAAGATTCACGATCGTGATCCCCAGCGGCGAGACTCCGCCGAGGAGGCAGCGGATACGTGGCCAGAGTCCTGATCGCCGAGGACGAGCCCCGCCTCGCCGCATTCCTCGAGAAGGGGCTGCGCTCGAGCGGGTTCACGACGACGGTCGTCGCGGACGGACCGGGCGCGTCCGCGACCGCCGACGAATCCGAGTTCGACCTCATGGTCCTCGATCTCGGGCTCCCGGGAAAGGACGGCCTCGACGTCCTGCGGGATCTGCGTGCCGGCGGCAGCAGCCTCCCCGTCATCATCCTGACGGCGCGCGACGACACGAGCGACCGGATTGCCGGCCTCGAGGCCGGTGCCGACGACTACATCGGCAAGCCGTTCCACTTCGACGAGCTCGTCGCCAGGATCCGCGCTCGCCTCCGCGGCGACAGCCGTTCCTCCGACGAGCGCCACGTCATCGCAACCGGCGGCATCACGCTGGACCTCCGCACGCGCTGGGTCTCGACCGGAGAAGGCGACATCGAGCTGAGCGCTCGCGAGTTCGAACTGCTGCGGACCTTCCTTGAGCATCCCAACCAGGTCCTGAGCCGCGAGCAGCTCCTCGCCCACGTGTGGGGCTACGACTATGACCCCGGCTCGAACGTCGTCGACGTCTACGTCGGTTACCTGCGTCGCAAGCTGGGCGGCCGCCGCTTCGAGACGGTACGGGGCGTCGGCTACCGCTTCCGGTCCTGATCCGAGCGCGCGCAGGGCGGACGGCGCTACCGCAGCGCGTCGCGCAGGTCGAAGGCCCGCAGGCCCTCCGGACCGGTCTCCGCACAGTCGAAGAACCGGCGGTTCACGCAGTCGAAGCCTGCGCCCGAGCCGGCGTAGGCCGGCTCGACGCTGAACTGGCACTGCGGCAGCGGCTCGCCGGTCATCTTAGCCCGCCGAACCCGCCGGCGTTCTCGGCGAGCTCGAACATCTCGACGTCGATCTCGGCGCGAAAGACCTTGCGAAGGCAGCCCATGTAGCGATTGCCGGTCCAGCGGTCCTCGTAGCTGTAGAGGTAGCCGCAGCGCATCTCGAGGCAGCCCCGCGGCTCGACGAGCTTGTCGCAGAACGCGCGAGCACCGCCGGCATTCGCCGTGTCTGGCGACCTCACGCTGCTCTGAGCGCCAGGAGTCTAGCGGCGAGTATTAGGCGGCAAGAGCCTTCGGTCCGAGCAGCTGATCCAGCTCCGCGCGCAGCCCGTGGTCCGGGTCCACGCGGTACTCGCTCGCCGAAGCGCAGCCGCCGTGACGCCCTCGCGGGTCGTCATCTCGAGCGCCACCTCGGTTCCGCCCGGATACGCCTCGAACAGGCCCTTCAGCTCCTCGACGAGCTCGGCGCCGAACCGGCTGGCGTCGATGCGCAGCACGATCCGCTCGGGCGCGCTGCGCTTCTTCGCCCGGGCACGCGCCTTCGCCAGCTCGTCCGCGTCGGGCTCGAACGCGTTCGGCCTCCTGCACCACGACGCTCATCTGGTCGCGGCCCTTGTGGTCGACGCGGCCGCGAACCAGCACCACGCGGTCGAGCGTCGATCGCCTCCGCCTGCTCGCCGGCGGCGTCGCGGACGAACAGCTCGACCTGGCCCTCGAGGTCGTCGAGCTTGGCGAACATCACATAGCCGCCGTTGCGGGTGCGGACCTTCTTCGCCTCGGCTGACGATGCCGCCGACGGTGATCCACGCGCCGTCCTGCTTGCGGGCGACGTCGGCGAGCGAGCAGTCCACCGCCTCCCGCAGCGCCTCGCGCACCTCGGTCAGCGGGTGTGAGGAGAGGAACGTCCCGAGCGTCTCCTTCTCGAGCGTCAGCAGCTCGCGCTGGCCGAACTCCTCGGCCGGGACCGGCGGGCGCTGCGCACCGAACGCGCCTGCCGGCGGCTCCTCGGCCGCGCCGTCGCCGAGGTCGAAGATCGAGCCCTGGCCGCGCAGTGCGTCGTCCTGCGCCTTCTGGCCCGACGCCTGAGCCTGGGGGAGCACCTCCAGCATCCCCCGGCGGCTGGCGCCGGTCGAATCGAGGCCGCCGCACTTGACCAGGCACTCGATCGCGCGCTTGTTCACGGCCCGTGCGTCGACCCGGTCGCAGAAGTCCCAGATCGACTCGAACGGCCCGCCACGCTCGCGGGCGCCGATGATCGCCTCGACCGCCTGGTGGCCGACGTTCTTGACCGCGTCGAGCCCGAATCGGATCGATTTGCCGGAGACCACGAAGCCGTGGTCGGACGTGTTTACGTCCGGCGGCAGCACCTCGATCCCCATCTCGTTGCAGCGGTTGACGAAGAACGGAACCTTGTCCTTGGTCGACATGACCGAGGAGATCACGGCGGCCATGTACTCGGCCGGGTAGTTCGCCTTCAGGTAGGCGGTGCGGTAGGAGATCAGCGCGTAACAGGCAGCGTGGGACTTGTTGAACGAGTAGTCGGCGGCGGCGGTCATCAGCGACCAGAGGTCGTCGGCCACGCGGCGTTGCGTCCCCGACGCGGCGGAGCCCTGCAGGAACTTGTCCTTCATCGTCGCCATCAGGTCGCGCTTCTTCTTGCCGATCGCCTTGCGCAGGTCGTCCGCTCGGCCGGGCTGAACCCGCCGATCTGCTTGGCGATCTCCATCAGCTGCTCCTGGTAGATGCAGCAGCCGTAGGTGCACTCGGTGATCGGCCGCAGGCGCGTCGTCCGGGTAGGTGACGCCGGAGGGGTCGCGCTTGCCGCTCGCGTAGTCGTCGATGTAGCGCATCGCGCCCGGGCGGTAGAGCGAGACGAGCGCGACGATGTCGTCGAACTCGGTCGGGCCGGACCTTGCGCAGCGCGTCGCGCATGCCGTCGGACTCGAGCTGGAAGACGCCGACCGAGTCGCCGCGGGCGAGCATCTCGAAGGTCTTGGCGTCGTCCATCGGGATCGCCTGATGTCGACCTCGACGTCGCGCGAGCGCTTGATGATCTCGACCGCGTCCTCGATCACGTCGAGGTTGCGCAGCCCGAGGAAGTCCATCTTCAGGAGGCCGATCTCCTCGATCGGGCCCATCGAGTACTGGGTGACGATCTTGTGCTGGCGCTCCAGCCGTGCCGTCGGGCCCCTTCTCGGCCGCCGCGCCGCGGTCCTCGGCGAGCTGGAGGGGGACGATCTCGTCCAGCGGCCGGTCGGCGATCACGACCGCGGCGGCGTGGATCGAGTTGTTGCGGACGATTGCCCTCGAGGCCCTGGGCGACGTCGACGATCCGCTTCGCGTCGGCATCGGCGTCGACCGACTGGCGCAGCTCCTGGCCGGGCTTCAGGCACTCCTCGAAGCTCGGGCTGCGGCCCATGATCGGCTCCGGGATCAGCTTCGCGATGCGGTCGCCGGTGCCGTAGTCGTAGCCCAGGACCCGAGCCGCGTCGCGGGTCGCGGCGCGCGGGGCCATCTTGCCGAAGGTGATGATCTGCGCGACGGACTCGCGCCCGTACTTCTCCTGGACGTAGCGGATCACCCGCTCGCGACCGCGGACCGAGAAGTCGATGTCGATGTCCGGCATCGACTTGCGCGCCGGGTTGAGGAAGCGCTCGAACAGCAGGTCGTTGGCGAGCGGGTCGAGGTCGGTGATGTCGAGCGCGTAGGCGACGATCGAGCCGGCCGCCGAGCCGCGGCCCGGGCCGACCGCGATCGCCGTTCTCCTTCGCGTACTTGACGAAGTCCCAGACGATCAGGAAGTAGGACTCGAAGCCCATCTCGCCGATCACCCCGAGCTCGAACTCGAGCCGCTCGACGGCCTCGGCGGGAGGCGGATCGCCGTAGCGGCGGCGCAGCCCCTCGTCGGCAAGCCGCCGCAGCATCGCCGCCGGCTCCTCGCCCTCGGGCGTCGGAAAGCGCGGCAGCAGCAGATTGCCCGAGCTCGATCTCGGTCTAGCAGCGCTCGGCGATCTCGAGCGTCGTCGGGACGGCCTCGGGCCACGGCGCGAAGGCCTCGGCCATCTCGTCGTAGCTCTTGAGGAAGAACTCGTTCGTGTCGAACCGCAGCTTCGGCTGCTCCAACGTCGACTTCGTCTGGACGCAGAGCAGCGCGGCGTGGTGCTGATAGTCCTCGCGTCGCAGGTAGTGGACGTCGCCAGTCGCGACCAGCGGCCGGCCGACCTCGCGCGCGTACCGGACGATGCCCTCGTTGGCCTTTTCCTGCTCGGCGATCCCGTTGACCTGGATCTCCATGTAGACGTTCTCGGGACCGAACGTTTGGAGCAGGTCGTCGAGGTGGGCGCGGGCGTCCGCCGGGCGGTCCTCGACGAGTCGCCGGCAGAAGCGCGACTGCAGGCATCCGGTGAGGGCGATCAGGCCGGCCGAATGCCGCTCGAGCATCGCCATGTCGACGTTCGCCTTGCCGCGGCCGAAGCCCTCCAGGAAGCCGGAGGAGCTGAGCTTCACGAGGTTCCGAAAGCCCTCGTCCGAAGCCGCGAGCAGCGTGAGGTGGTTGCGTTCGGACGCGGCGGTCGGCGCTGCGGTGATCGTCGACCAGGTAGGCCTCGAGCCCGAGGATCGGCTTGATCCCGGCGGCGCGGCAAGCCTTGTAGTGGTCGACTGCCCCGTTCATCACGCCGTGGTCGGTCAGACCGAGCGCGGGCATGCCGAGCTCGGCGGCTCGCTGCGGCCATCTTGTCGATCTTGCAGGCGCCGTCGAGCAGCGAGTACTCGCTGTGGACGTGTAGGTGCGCGACGGCTCCGGCCATCGGCTCATCTTGTCAGCGAGACCAGATGCCAACCCGGGCTGATCCTGCAACGTGCGGGTACGGTGATGCCGTGATCTGGTTCCTGCGACACGGCGACGCCGAGGACTCGGACGGCGACGACGCGGCTCGGCGTCTGACCACGAAGGGCGAGCGCCAGGCTCGCGATGCGGGCCGCGCGCTTGCGCGCCTGGAGGTCACGATCGACGCCTGCCTCGCGAGCCCCAGGGTCCGCGCCCTGGCCACCGCCGAGCTTGCCTGCGAGGCACTCGGAGTCGACGCCCGAGACTGCCGCGGGGCTCCGGGGCGGCGACTTCGATCCGGCGGAGCTGGCGGCCGGGCGAGGCGACGTGCTCCTGGTCGGCCACGAGCCCGATTTCTCGCGCGCCATCCAACGGACGACCGGCGCCCGGGTGACGATGAAGAAGGGCGCGCTCGCGGCCGTCGAGGACGGCGTCCTTGTGAGCCTCGTCCGCCCGCGCCAGATCCGAGCGATCGCGGGCCGCTGAGCCAGCCGGGGTGGCTGGAGCTCAGTAGTGGATCAGGCCGCGCTCGAGAACCAGCGCCACGGCCTGGGCTCGCGTTCGCGCTCCCAGCTTCGCCTTGGCGTTCCGCACGTGCGTCTGCACCGTGGCGGGCGAGAGCTCGAGCCGTTTCGCGATCTGGGGATCCGTGGCTCCGTCCGCCAGGAGGGTCAGCACCTCGAGCTCGCGGGCGGACGGCTGCCGACCCTGGGGAGCGGGGGACGAATGACCCTCGGAGGCGGCCGGCTCGGTCGGCGCTTCGGCGGTCGTCGCCACGCCGGGTACGAGCGGCGCGAGCACCAGCAGGTGACGATCCGGCATCAGATTCGGTGTCAACGCGATTTGAATCTCGGCGCCGCTCGCCAGCGTGAACGGGCCCGCGTGCCCACCGGCCTCGGCGAACGCCGTCCATACATGGCTCAACCGGCCGCGCATGTTCGGCTTGAGCAGACTGTCCAGCCGCCGGCCCACGATCTCGTCGCGGCTCAGGCCGATCAGCTCGCAGGCCTGCTCGTTCGCCTCCGCGCAGCGACGTCGGTCGTTGACGACGACGACCGCCTGCGGAGCCGGCATCAAGGTCGTCGCGCCGTCGTGGACGAGGGCCAGGTCAGCCACGGATCTCCGTGTGAACCGGGTTGACGAGGAACCTCTCGGCCGGCGACCTGAGGGAGCGATGCGCATCGCGGAATGTCTCGAAAGCGGTCTCGAACAGGATCAGCAAGTCGCCGAGGAACGAGCGATGCTTGACGTAGTAGAGGTCGTGACAGAGCTTCCATGCCGTCCCCAGGTTCGTTCCGGCATAGCCACAGCGCAGCTGTGCCCACCCGGCGATCCCCGGCTTCACCAGATGACGGCGGGTGTAGTGCGGGTACTGGCGCTCGATCTGCGCGACGAGCTCGGGCCGCTCCGGGCGCGGGCCCACCAGCGTCATGTCGCCGCGAAGGACGTTCCAGAGCTGCGGCAGCTCATCGATGTGGGTGCGACGGAGGAGGCGGCCGACCCGCGTCACGCGCGTGTCCTCGCCCTTCGACCACTGTGGACCGTTCACCTCGGCGTCAACGGACATCGAGCGGAGCTTCAGCATCTCGAACTCCCTGCCGTTCTCGCCCACCCGGCGCTGCCGGTACAGGATCGGCCCGCGGTCGCCGAGCTTGATGCCGATCGCTCCCGCGATGATGGCCGGCGCGAACAGCAGGCCGATCGCGAGCGACCCCGCGATGTCCAGGATGCGCTTCGACAGGGGCGAGGCAGCGCGGAACCTCGGGTGCATGATGTAGCGGAACCAGGCGGCGTCGATCGTGCCGATCGGGACGTGCCCCAGGAGCTGTTCGTAGAGCTGGTTCGCCTCAATCATCTTCACCGGAAGGTCCAAACAGAAGTCCGCGACGGTCTCGAACACCGCCCGCTCCTCGACCTCCGACAGATCGTTGCCGGGGGCACACACGAGGAGCTCGATGTCCTGATCCAGCACGATCTGGCGCACCTCGCGCAGGCTTCCCAGCCACACGAGCCCGTCGGTGCTGTCGCCCGGCCGTCCGATCCAACCCGCGAGCCTGTGGTCGTGGATCCGCGCCTCGTCGAACTCTCGAGCCAGGTCCATGGCGAACGAGCGGTCGCCGATCACCGCGATGCGGGCGCTCGCCACTCGGTCGACCCGGTAGCGGATCCAAGTCCCCAGCGCGAGGACGAGCCAGGCGCCGATCACCGCAGCCGCCATGTCGCCGAACGCCAGGGTTCGGTCCATGGCCAGCATCGCGAGCGCCGCGGCCGCCATCCCGAGCAGGGGCGCGGCCAAGCCCACGAAGATCCGTGCCGCCGGCATCAGCGAGAGGGGGAAACGCGCGCGCTCGAGCACCTGGCCTGCGCCCAGCACGGCGAGGAACGTGATCAAGCCCTTCCCGTGACTCGTGTGCGACCACACGATGATCGCCGCGGTCGCCGCCGGCGCGAGGCGCAGCCCCACCAGGTCGATCACGCGCCGGGCGCGGAGCGCCCGGACCCGCGGCTTTCGCCGCGGCTTCATCCGGTGATGTCCCGGGCGCGGCTCGCGCGACGCAGGGCGAGGCCCGCGCCGAGCAGCCCGGCGCCTGCAGCCAGGCTGAGGGCGATGTCGAAGCCGGTGAAGGGCAATCCACCCGAGGCCGTGCTGCTCGGATCCTGCGGATCGCCGCCGGACCCTTCGCCGCTGCCGGTGAGCACCTGCGTGTTCGGGCAGTACTGGTCACCCGTCGGGCCGGCGCAGTCCTGTGCGCTCGCCGCCGCGGGAAGCACAAGCGCCAACCCCACGAGGAGGAGCGCGGCGAGGCCACAGATTCCGGCCCCGAATCCGATGCGTGAGTTCTTGGTGTCGATCGCGATCATCCCCCTCATACACCCGTGTCGTCACGGGCAGCCGGCAGAGCAACCGGCCTAGGTAAACGTGCAATCGCAGGATCCGGTCCGAATCCCGCTTTTGCAAGCGGAAATTGCAGCGCTCTACGCAGGAACCGGGTACGCCGATACCGCATATCGGGGAGTGCTAGTCTCGCCCACAGCGTGACCTTGGGAAAGGGGACGGGGGGAAATCTGCGATATGGCCGGTTCGGACCTGAGAGGAGCATCCAAGCGCCGCGCGACCGGATCAGGGTCGCGGCCTTTGAGCGCGCGCGAGCGTGAGGTCCTCGGCATGCTGGCCGAAGGGCTCAGCGGAGCGGCGATCGCCGAACGCCTCGTCCTCTCGCCCGAGACGGTCCGCACGCACGTCCGCAACGCGATGGACAAGCTGGGCGCGTCCACGCGGTCGCAGGCCGTCGCCCTGGCGCTCGAGGACGGGCAGATCGGGGACGCCGGGCCCTCCGAGCCCCCGGCCGCCGCCCCGGCGCAGGCCGCGCCGCCCGCCACGACTTCCAGCGCGACGCTCACCGCGCTGCTCTCGGGCGTCGCTGCGCTCGCCGACGTCAACGCCGCGACCGTCTACTTCGCGCAGGAGGGTGGCCTTGCCCTTCGGCTGGCCTCGCACGCATCGAGCACCCTGACTCCCACCCCGACTCCCGCCCACGAGCTCACCCTGGGCGAGGGGAGCATCGGCCGCGTCGCGCTCGAGCGGCGCGCACGGCTCGTGTCGGCGCCGAAGAGCGACGAGAGTTCCGTGGCCGCGCCGATGCTGGTGACGCCGATGGTCAGCGGCGGCCGCCTGACCGGGATCCTCTGCCTCGAAGTCCGGTCGTCCCGGCCGACGAGCCGGCGTGAGCTCCTCCTGCTTGAGGCCTTCGGCAACCGCGTGGCGGACATCCTCGCCGGCGGTGGCGACCTCACGCCCGCGCTGCGTTCCGCGCTGCAGCGGTTCCGGGCCTCGTGGACCGGGACCATCGAGACCTCGTAGCGGCGAGCCTAGGCCTGGGCCGAGCCGTCGGCGGTGAGCGCCTCGTCCCGGGTCGCCACGAGCGTACCCACGCTCGCGATGTCGCAGAGCTCCAGGACCCGTCGCACGCCGGATCCGTGCGGCACGACCACGCTGAACGCCTGGCGGCGGGAGGAGAGCCGGCGCGCCAGTTCGAACAGGAGCTCGACCCCGGTGCTGTCGATGTACGCGGTCTGGCTGAGGTCGATGACGAGCGATCGCGCCGTGGTCGGGACGTGCTCGCCTACAGCGCGCTGCACCTCGCCCGCGTTCGATCCGTCGATCTCGCCGGTCACCGCGGCGATCACCGTGTCTACCCCGACCTCCTCGAAGCGAACTTCCGCCAACCGGTCTCGCATCACCCAGGCACCCCATTCGATCGCCGTCGCATCTTCACCGTCGTTCCCGCAATCCCGCGATCGATCTCAAGCGAATCCGTGAGCTGCTCGATCAGCGCGAGCCCCCGGCCCCCCTGGCCGCCGCGCGGCGGCCGCCACGCGCCGAAGTCCGATACCTCGATCGCAAGCTCGCTGCCGTCGCGGCTGGCGCGGACGGCGAAGTGCGCCTCGCCCGGCGGGTAGGCGTGGGTGATGGCGTTCGAGCACGCCTCGCCGCAGGCCACCTGGATCTCGTATGCGTCCGCGTCCCCGACGCCACTCGCCCGGAGCCAGCGCCCGAGCGCGCGCCGCACCGCCACCAGCGAGCCGGGCTCGGCACGCAGGATCAGGTCGAGGATCGCCGGCGGAGCGTCGAGCCGGGCGACCAGCAGCGCGACGTCGTCGTGCGCGTGACCGTCGGCGAGGGCGCGGTCGAGGAGCCGCCGGCAGACCTCGTCCGGGTCGTCGGGCAGGTCCGGGGCCGCCCCGCTGAGGATCTCCATCCCGTTGTCAAGCGAGCGGTCGGAGCCCTCGACCAGGCCGTCCGTGTAGAGAACAAGCGCGCTGCCGGCGGGCAGCGCGAGCACGGTCTCCTCGTAACTCGGGAAGTGCGCGGCTCCGAGCGGGTTCCCGGGCGGGCCCTCCGCGAAGGTCGGGGTCCCGTCGCCGTTAACGATCAACGGCGGCGGGTGGCCGGCCGTCGCGAGGCGCACCGTCTCCGCGTCGGGGTCGACGACCGCGAGCAGCAGAGTGGCGGTGCAGCGCTTCTCGAGCTCCTCGACGAATCCGTTCATGCGCTCGAGCACGAGCGACGGCCGCAGTCCCTCCAGGGCGTACGCCCGCACCGCGCTCTGCAGGTGCGCCATCCGGGCGGCGGCTTCGATCCCGCGCCCCACCACGTCGCCGATCACCAACGCGAGCCGGCCGTCGCGCAGCGGGATCGCGTCGTACCAGTCGCCCCCGATCCGCGCCTCGCCGCTGCCCGGGAGGTAGCGCGCAGCGAGCCGAAGGCCAGGCAGCTCGGGTAGCTGTTGCCGTAGGAGGCTGCGCTGCAGGGTCTCCGCGGTCGAGCGCTCGACCTCGACTTCCTCGGCTGCCCGGCGCAGGCCCTCCAGGGCCGCGCCCAGGATCGCGTCGCCGCCGGGGTCCCCGGCTGCGTCGGTCCCCGATGATGCGGGCGGCAGGTCCCGCTCGCGCGGTCTAAGGCCTCGGTCGTCAGCCAACTCGCCAACGAGTGTAGATCAGCCACCCGGCGGCTCCTGCATTTGTTCTGCCCGATCCGCCCGGCACTTGGAATACGGTTGGCGGCACCGTGCAAGATCCAACACCGGCAGCCGAGATCTCACTGTCGCCGGCCGCCTGGGAGGGCCTCGCCAAGGAGTGGCTCGTCGAGGTGGTCGAGCGCACCCCGCTCGCCGACGTCAACGACCTGCCGGTCGGATGGATCGCGCAAGAGGCGCCGCCGCTGATCGCCGAGATCCTCGGACAGCTCACGGATCCGGGGCCGACGCGGGAGCTGGTGCTGACTCCGGCGGCCCGCGAGCGCGCGGCGTCGTTCGCCGCCGCGCTCGGATCCCGGGGCGCGGAGCGGTTGCCGCGCGAGCTCGCGGCCCTGCAGGCCCTCCTGATCCAGGCGCTCGGGCGGGAGATCCCGGAGCGCGACCGGGGGGAGTTCGCCCGCGCGGTCGGGCGCCTGGCCGAGGTCTTCGGCGCCGTGCAGTCGGTGGCCCTAGAGTCGCTGGTGCGGGAACGCTCAGGCGAGGCGGCGCGCGATCCCGAGACCGGGCTTGCGGGCCCAGCCGAGCTCAACGAGTGGCTCCGAATCCTCCTCACCGAGAACCGCAGCTCAGGAGCTCCGTTCAGCGTGGCCCACTTCGAGATCGAAGGCGTCGAGCGGATCAGCGCGGGCTACGGCGAGAACGCCTCGTGGCGCATGATGGCCGCGGTCGCCGCGGTCGTGAGCGGACAGCTCGCGGGCGAGGAGCGCGCCTTCCGGATCGCCGAGGGCCAGCTGGTCGTACTCGCGGCCGGCCGGAAGGGACGGGACCTGATCGAGCTCGGGGTGCGCATCGCGGACGTCGTCGAGGGCTCGCAGTCGGACCATGGCCCGCGGGTTTCCATAACCGCGGGCATCTCCGAGTGCCCCACCCACGGAACCACCGCCGATGACCTGCTCGAGGCGGCGGAACAGGCGGCCTGGGCCGCCCGTGCCGACGGCGAGGTTGCAGCCCTCGCGCCGGCAGCTTCCTTGCAAGATCCGTAACGGCACTTGCAAAACTCGCCGCAAACCGCGAAAAACCAGCGGTGATCTTGCGATGACGGGGATTCGAACCGCTGCCGCGGCGGAAATGCTGGGAGTGAGCCCTTCCACTCTGCGCACGTGGGAACGCCGGCTCGGGTACCCGCAGCCCGCGCGGACGCCCGGGAACCATCGCCAATACGAGCTCGACGAGATCGAGGCCCTGCGCGACGCACTGCGGGAAACGCACAACATCTCATCGGCGGTCGAGATCGCGCAGCGACGCGGCCGCGGGCCGGCGTCCCCCGCCCGGCTGCTCTCGGCCTTCGACCGCTTCGACGAGGCGGCCGCCGACCGCGAACTCGAGGAGAGTCTGGCGGTCCGCACGGTCGAACGCACGCTGGAGGAGGTCCTCCTCCCCGCCCTCGAGACCGCCGCCCGGCGGACCGGCGGCGAAGCGGAGCTCGAGTACGCGTGCCGCTGGGCGACCGGCTGGCTGCACGGTGCGCGGCGCCTGGCGCCCCCGGCCTCACGCCCGGCCGGCGTCCTCCTGCTCGACTCGGGCCCCCCGCTGGGCCTCGAGGCGGTCCACGCCCAGGCGCTCGAGCTGTGCCTGCGCCGGACCGGCCTGCGCGTCCTCCTGCTCTCCGCCGATCTCGCCGAACGCCGCTACGCCGCGGCGCTCCGCGCGCTCGAGCCTCAGGCCGTCGTGCTCTGTGGAGCCGAACCCCGCCTGGATGTGCTTGGCGAACCGCTCCGGCGCGCCCTAAGGGCCGGCGGCGCCGAGGCGTTCGCCTACCGCGCCGCCCGCCTCGTCGGCGGCCGGGAGGGCATGGCGGAGCTCGGCACACGGCCGAGCGAGGCCGCCGGCCGCCTCCTGGCGAGCCTGCCCAGCTGATCCGCATTACCTGATCTCTGGCAGTGCATACCTGGTTTCAGGGTGTGCAGATGTTGCAAGTTCCGAGTCCTGAAGTTGCGCATGTCTTCGTCGCGCCCCCCGGAGAGCTTGCACGACTACCTGGTTGTCCGCAGGCTTCACAGCGGATCTGAAGTTTCTGCCGCTTTTCGCGGCGAGTATCGAAACCGGGAGGACACAAGATGGACATCGAAACCACGGCCAGGTTGCTGAACGTTGGGCAGGCTGCCGAATACCTGGGGGTCAGCGCCGCCTCGCTGCGCAAGTGGTCGAACGACGGGCTCGTCGCCACCTACCGCACGCCGGGGGGCCAACGCCGCTACGCGCGTGACGACCTCGATCGATTCATCGACTCGATGCGCGAGACCAGCGTGGGCGACCACCCCGTGCCGCGGCTCGGCCGCGGCGGCTCGGTCCCGACTCTGAGCGACTAGACCACCCTGCAACCCCGCCACCCCAACCCACCGCCGAGCTAGAGATGGTCGGTCGACCCACTCGACTCGTGATCGCGGCCGAGCTCGCGCTCCTGGCCGCCGCGCTCCTGGCCGCGGTCGTGCTTGCGCCCGCAGCCAACTGGGACCTCCCGCTGCTCGGGCTGCTGATCGCGCTGTCGGTAATCAGCGATCTGCGCGCGGTGGAGACGGCAGCCTGGCGCGTCAAGATCTCCGGGAGCCTGCTGGCGATCGTGACGGCGACCGCGCTGCTGGGCGCCGCGCCGGGCGTCGTGGTCGGCGTCAGCACCATCCTCGTCAGCTGGCTCCGCTCCCGCTACGGCGAGACCGACCTGCTCCTCAACCTGCTGGTCTACGCCACCTTCCCGTTGATCTCCGGGGCACTGTTCCATTTCGCGATCGACGTCCTCGAGCTCGGGCCGCACGACGTCAGCTTCTATCTGCTGGTGCTCGGCCTGTTCGCGACCGCTCTCGCGATCAACCTCGCCTCGATCGCGGTGTACAGCGTCTACCTGGAGGGGTCGAAGGTCAGCGCACACCTGCGCCGCTGGGTCATCCCGATCCTCCCGTCCGAGCTCGCCGCGGGGCTGCTCACGCTCGCGGTCACGCTGGCACACACACACCTGGGCCTGCCGGCCGTGATCCTCTTCGCGATCGTGCTCCTGACCTTCCAGTTCCTGGTGGGCGAGCTCCTCCTCTCACAGGAGCGTGCCGACGAGCTCGAGATGCGCGCGAAGCAGCTCGCCGGATTCCAGGTCGCGCTCCTCAGCGCGCTGCTCCGCACCCTCGACCTCCGCGACCGGATGACCGCACGGCACAGCGCCGCCGTGGCGCGATACTCGCGCGAGCTCGCGGCGCGCGCGGGGCTCTCGCCGGAGGACCAGGAGCTGGCACATACCGCCGGGCTCCTGCACGACATCGGCAAGTTCGTCCTCCCGGACGAGATCCTGAAGGCCCGCGGCCAGCTCACGGAGGACGACTGGGACCAGATCAAGCGCCACCCCTACGAGGGCGCCAGGATCGTCTCGCAGATCGACGGCTACACGCCCGTCGGCGACATCATCCTGGCCCACCACGAGCGGATCGACGGGCTCGGTTATCCCCGCGGCCTCAAGGGCGACGAAATTCCCAAGATCGCCCGGGTCCTCGCGGTCGCGGATTCCTACGACTCGATGACCGCGCGCGATTCGTACCGCGAGCCCCGGAGCTCGTTCGAGGCGATCACCGAGATGCGCCGCGTCTCGGGCGCCCAGCTCGACGGAAGGCTGGTCGAGCTCTTCGTCGAGATGCTCGCGGACAAGACGCTCGCCTACCGCCACGGCGAGGATGCCGATTTCGAAGCCGAGCTCGCGCTCGACAAGAGGATCCACGATTACGTTTCGTCCAGCCTTCCGGCGCAACCGGCGAGCGGCTGACTGCCAACGCGGCCCGGATAGGTGTGTCCACGAAAACAACAACGACCCCTCGCGGGGCCGTTACTGCGGCGTCGAACGACGCCTGTCAAGTCGAAAGTTGGTGACTAACCGCGACGAGCGCCCATTTTTACCTCCCTTTCGTCCCTGGCCGGGGGGTTTGTTTCAAGGACCTATAAGAGTTAAGCACAGGCTACGAAAAGTTGCAAGAACTTCCGTGAAGTCATGAAACCAGGTACCCAACGGGGCGGATCAGGTACGCAAAGCGGCCGGACGACGCTCGAGCCGCTGCGCATGGCGGGCTTCGGTCGCCTGGCCGTCGCGTCCCTCGTCAACGAGATGGGCAACTGGCTCGGCGAGATCGCGCTCGCCGTCATCGTCTTCGACCAGACGGGGAGCCCGGTCGCGACCGCGGCCCTGTTCGTGGCGATGCAGTTCGTGCCCGCCCTCGCCACGCCGCCGCTCGTGGCCCGCGTCGACTCGCTGCACTCGCGAAACGCCCTGGGCCTCATCTACTTCCTGGAGGCACTCGCGTTCTGCGCTCTCGCGGCATTCGCCACCAACGACACGTTCGTGCTGGTCGCCGTCCTCCTGCTCGCCGCCATCGACGGCACCCTGGCGACCGCGGCGCGCGCTCGCACGCGGGCCACGGCCGCCGCGATCCTCGAGCCCGCCGGGCTGATGCGTGAAGGCAACGCGATCCTCAACATCGGTTTCACCGCGGGCGCCGCGGCCGGCCCCGCGCTGGCGGGCCTGCTGGTGGCCACGGCCGGCGCCCAGATCTCGTTGCTGGCCGACGCCGCCTCGTTCGTGGTGGTGGCGGCATTGCTGTTCACATCGAGGGCGCTGCCGGGGGCTCAGGGAGACGAGGCCGGCGGCTGGATGGACCGGATGCGCCGAGGGCTCAGCTACGTGCGGGAGCGGCCGGCGCTGCGGCGGCTCCTGGTCGCGGAGGGCATCGCGTTCATGTTCTTCGCACTCGTGCTGCCGATCGAGGTCGCGTTCGTCAAGGAGACTCTCGACGCGGGGGACTTCGGCTACGGGCTCCTCCTCGCCGCGTGGGGCGCCGGCATGGTGATCGGCAGCCTTCTGTTCTCGTCGTTCAGCCGCACCCCCCTGCCTGTCCTGCTGGTCGGCGGAACCCTCGCCATCGGGCTCGCCTACGCCGCGACGGCGGTCGCCCCTACGTTGGCGGTCGCGTGCCTGGCGTCGGTGCTCGGCGGCATCGGCAACGGAGTCCAATGGGTCGCGGTGATCACGGCGACCCAGGAGCTGACCGAGCAGGCCTACCAGGCTCGCGTCATCGGCCTCCTGGAGTCGCTTGCCAGTGGCCTCTCGGGTGTCGGCTTCCTGCTCGGAGGCGTGATCGCAGCGATCCTGTCGCCGCGCGCAAGCTACGCGGTCGCCGGCATCGGCGTTCTCATCGTCCTTGCCCTGGCCGTGGTTCTCCTGCGCGGCACGCGCTGGGAGCGGGCGCCCGAGGCGCCGCCGGCCCCGAGCGCAGTCTGAAGCAGCCTGCTCAGCCCGCGCAGACCCAGGCGCCGGGGCCAGAGTCTGCCCAGATCTGGGCAGCGATCGCGTCCTGCTCGGCGGGCGAGGCCTGATGCGGGAGGCCCTCGCCCCCGTAGGCGTGCCAGGTCGACGGCAGGATCTGGTAAGCGCCGCCGGCGCCGGAACTTGGGTTCAACGCTCCGTAGTTCCCGCCTGATTCGCAGATGACGATCGCCTCCGGAATGGCCCAGTCGCCGGTCCCGGCCCAGCCCGCAACCTCGCTGTCGGCCTCCGCCGCCGAGATCTCCTCGAGCCTCTGGACGCGGTCGGACCAGCCGGCCATCTGGGTCTGAAGGCCATCGAGCGCGGCGACCTGGGCGGCGCGTGCGTCGTCGAGCGCGGCCGCCTCGGCCTCCGCCTCGGCGCGAGCGGCCGCCATCTGGGCGCGCGCAGCATCGATCCGCGCGTTGTAGGCGTCGGCGCGCTCCTTGGCGCGCTCCACGTCGGCAAGCTGGTCGGCGATCGCCGTCCGCAGGTCGCGGACGCGCTCCGCCAGGGCGCGATCGGCGGCCTGGATCCGTCCGAGCAGCTCGGCCCGGGTGGTGAGATCGTCGAAGCCGTCGGCGTCGAGCAGCACGTCGACCTCGTTCGTCTCGCCCGACATGTAGATCGCCACCAGCCGATCGGAGAGCGCTGCGAGCGCCCGCTTCAGGCGCGCCTTGGCTTCCGCGAGCTCGTCGCGAGCCCGGTGGACCTCCTCCGCGAGCTCGGCGGAGCGCTCCTGGCCGCGGGCGAGGAGCGCAGTGAGCTGAGCCTCACGGCCCGCTGCGGTCGCAGCTCGCTGGCGGGCGGAGGCGAGGGCCAGGATCTTGTCCTCGATATCGGCGCCGAGGGCCTCAGCCTGGCCCTGCGCGTCATCGAGCTTGGCGTTCAGCCCGTCGATGGTCTGGCCGTCGGCGTTCGCGATCGGGATCGCGAGGGCGATGCCCGCGACGAGCACCACCACAGCGCGCGCGGCCAACCCGGGCCAGCGCCAACCCCCGAGGCCAAGCCCGGGCTTCGTGTCCGTGCGATCTCCGATCAAGCTTTTCCCTACCGGGAGGCGAGAACGCCTGCGCGCCCTTGCGTCGCTCATCACTTCCGTTGCCGGCGCCCGGAAGAGCATTCGGGCACGAATCCGGCGAGCTGGCGATGCTAGCGGATCGTTAGCGCTCGCTAAGTATTCGCTCAGGAAGGGGACATAACCTGGGCGTGAAGTTGCAGCGGGAAGGCGCTCCTACCCCTCCGGCGGCTCGCGACGGCTCAGCAGGTACCCGCCCGCCGCGGCCGCTGCCAGCGCGATCACGCCGGCGATTTGGATCTGGCGGCCGAAGCGCCACCACGCGAGGCGGACGACGAGGCGCCCGATCACTTCATAAATCGCGCTCATTCGACCTCTTCCTTCCCTTTCTGGCGTTCGCCAATCCGGTGCGCCATCCGGCTCTGAAGAGTGAACAGCTCGATGAAGCCCGGGCTCGCCCCCTGTGAGAACTCGCCCCCCGACTCGCCGAAGCTCGCGAGCGACTCGTCGTACAGAGCGTACGGCGAGCGACGCTCGACGACACGGACCGACCCCTTGTAGAGCTCGAGGGTGATCTCGCCGGTCACCCGTTCGTTCGCGGAGTCCATGTAGGCGTCGAGGTCGCGGCGGAGAGGGTCGAGCCAGAGCCCCGCGTAGACGAGGTAGGCCCACCTGCGATCCAGCGCGTGCTTGTGCTCGTTCTGGTGGATCGTCGAGACGAGCTTTTCGAGGTCCTGGTGCGCCGTGAGCAGGATCGCCGCCGCGGGGACCTCGTAGAGGTCGCGGACCTTGAGCCCCACGATCCGGTCCTCGATGTGGTCGACGATGCCCACCCCGTGGCGGGAGCCGATCTCTGCGGCGCGGTCGATCAGGTCCGTGAGGGGGGCACGCTCGCCGTCGAGCGAGACCGGGACCCCGCGTTCGAAGGCCACGCGGATCCGCTGCGCCTCGTCCGGCGCGTCGCGCGGCGGCGTGACGAGCTGGAAGACGTCGTCGGCCGGCGCCTTCGCGAGGTCCTCGATCTCCCGTCCCTCGGACGATCGGCCCCAGAGGTTGTCGTCGATCGAGTACGGCGCCGCCTCGGTACCGCCCTTGACCGGGATCCCGTGCTCCCGCGCATACGCGATCTCCTCCTCACGGCCCATCCGCCATTCTCGGATGGGAGCGATCACACGCAGCTCCGGGGCCAGGGTGGCGATCGTCGCCTCCAGACGGACCTGGTCGTTGCCCTTGCCGGTGCAGCCATGGGCGATCGTGTCGCACCCGTTGGCTCGCGCGTGCTCCACGGCGAGCTTCGCGATCAGCGGCCGGCCGAGCGCCGTGAAGAGCGGATAGCCGCCGCCGTAGAGGGCGTTCGCCCGGATCCCCGGGGCGACGTAGTCAGTCGCGAACTCCTCGCGCGCGTCGGCGACGATCGCGTCCACGGCCCCGAGGTCACGCGCCTTGCCGACCACGACCTCCCAGTCCTCGCCGGGCTGGCCGAGGTTCACCGTCAGGGTCACGACCTCGGACTCGTAGCGGTCCTGGATCCAGTGGAGCATCACTGACGTGTCGAGCCCGCCGGAGTAGAGCAGCAGGACCCGGCCGACCTCGTCGGGATCCGCGAGATAGGACGCGATCTGGGTGTTGTCGGCGTTGTCGGAGCCCACCGGGGGCGGAAGTCTCGCATCCGGCGCGGGGTGTGCGCAGCGCCGGCAGCCTGCGGCTCCGCCATGATTCCCGGCGATGCACCGGTTCCTGCGCATCCTTTCCACCACGCTGGTGACCGCCGGCGTCGTCGTGCTCTTGGACGTGGGGCTCACGCTGGTCTGGAAGGAGCCGCTCTCGACGGTCTACGGGTCGATCCAGCAAGGCAAGGCGGAGGATCAGCTCGAGGATCTCCAGGACCGCTTCCCGACGGCCGAGGATCTGCGCGCCGCCGACGGCGCCAACTCGATCGAAGGTCGCGTCGGCGTCCTCGCCGACCGCTTCGCCGACCTGGTCGAGACGGGACAGGGAATCGGGCGGATCCAGATCGACGCAATCTCCCTCGACGCCGTGGTCGTCGAGGGAACCGACACCGCCTCGCTCCAGAAGGGCCCGGGCCATTACTCGCCATCGGACGACCCGGATACCCGAGGACAGGGCGACGGCTCGGCGTTCCCCGGACAGGGAGAGACGGTCGGGATCGCGGGCCACCGCACCACCTACCTGGCGCCGTTCCGAAAGCTCGACGAGCTCGAGGCGGGTGACGAGCTGGTCCTGGAAATGCCCTACGCCACGTTCACGTATGAGGTTGAGAAGACCGAGATCGTCGACCCGTCCGACTTCGAGGTGGTCCGAAACGTGGATTACGAGCGGCTGGTGCTGACCGCGTGCCACCCGCTGTACAGCGCGGCACAGCGCATCGTCGCGTTCGGGAGGCTCACCGAGATCAGCCAGGTGGGCGCCGGCTAGCGCACCTGACAGGAGCCGTGAGTCCGGGCCGGTGAGGGCCTAGGGCCCGTCGGAGCGCATCATCCGGTCGACCACCGCGCGCGCGTCCGCCACGCCGAACTCATCGCGGAGCATCTGCTCGATCTCGGTCCGCTCCGTGCCCGCGACCGCCATCTGGGTGGCCCGCAACACGGCCTGCTCGGGGATGCGCTGCGGGCTGGGTTCCGGCTTGGCGTCCGGAACCGGGAGCGACCGCGGGGGCTGTGGCCGCGGCGCCGGCTCGGGCGCCGGCGCCAGGCCCTGCGGCGCGCGGCTGCTCGGCTGCGCGGCCTCCACCTCGGCCAACTCGCCCAGCGACCGCCGCGCCTGGTCGAGGACGTGGACCAGCGCCTGGGCCTCACGCTGGAGGCTCTCGATGCGGAACCCCAGGGATTCCGTCAGGGCGCCGACACGCTCCGCGGCATCGACGATCTCCTGGATCCGCCCGCCGACGTCGACCACGACCTCCTCGAGATCAGCCGGCGCGGGCTGGGGGTTTTCGGGCTCGGCGACAGTCTCGTGGCCGAGCGTCGCTTCGACGATTCGTGAATAGACCCCCACGGTTCGCCAAGAGTAACCCACGTCGACGGGACCGGGGACGAGTGCATTAGCCTCGCCGAATGGAGCGCGAGGGGAGCCCGCCCGCGACACGGCTCGCGGCCGCGATCGCACTGATTGCTCTCGCTGGAGTCTGGGCGTGGTGGGCAGCGAAGGAGGGCGCGTACTTCGACGCCGTGATGTACCCGGGGCTCGTCGTGCTGTGCGCTGCGTTCGTGCTGATCTCGTCGCGAATCGCGTGGGGGGCGCGCCTGGTGCTTTCGTTGCCGGCAAAGATCGGCCTCGGCGCGCTCCTCGGCCTCGCCCTCTGGTCGGCGCTCTCCGCCTTCTGGAGTCCCGCCCCGGACGTGGCGGTCGCCGACGCCCAGCGAATCGCCGGCTACGCGCTGGCGTTCGGGCTCGGGCTCTGGCTCTGCACGCTGCTCGGCGAGCGGCGGCACCTTGCGATGGTGCCCCTTGCGTTCGCCGGGCTCTTCGCGGGGGTGATCGCAGTCGTCGGCCTGCTGACCGGCGACGACTTCGCCACCTACGTCGATGCCGGGACGCTCCAGTACCCGATCGGCTATCGCAACGCCAACGCTGCCTTCTTCCTCATCGCCCTCTGGCCGGCGGTGGGGCTCGCGGCCAGCCGCGAACTTGACTGGCGCCTGCGCGCGGTGGCGCTCGGCGCGGCCACGCTGTGTTTGGAGCTGGCGGCGTTGAGCCAGAGCCGGGCATCGATGATCGCCGTGGCGGTCGCGCTCGGCGCCTATCTCGTGCTCTCCCGGGACCGGGCGCGGGCAGTCGGCTGGTTGGCGCTGGCGGCGCTCCCGGCGCTCCTGGTCATACCGGACGTGACCGACCTGTACGACACCCGAGTCTTCGACTCGTACACCGGGACGGCGGAGATCCGCGCGGCTGGACGGACCGCGCTCGGCGGCGCCGCGATCGCCGTGGTGCTCGGCCTCATCGCGGCCGGAGTCGGACGCCGGATCGAGCGGTCGGAACGCCGCGCGGCCCGGGCGAACCGGGCGGTGGCGCTCGGCGCGGCCGCCCTTGTGCTCGTCGGGATGGTCGGCTTCACGATCGGAACGGGCGATCCCGTCGGCTGGGTCGAGGACCGGGTCGATGAGTTCCTGACCCAGGGCACACCGCATTCGGAGGAGATCACCAGCCGGTTCAGCGGAGGGGCCGGCAGCGAGCGGGACGACCAGTGGCGCGTCGCCCTCGAAATCGCGGCCGAGGACCCCCTGGCCGGCACCGGAGGGGGCGGCTACCAATACGAGTACCTGCTCCTCCGAAGCGAGGACGGCATCGAGAGCGTCCGCGACGCACACAGCGTCGAGTTCGAAGTCCTGTCGGAGCTCGGCATAGTCGGCCTGGTCCTGTTCGCGACCGCGATCGGCGCCGGCTTCGTTGGAGCGTGGACCACGCGTGGTATCTCGCCTGCCGCTGCCGCGCTCTCCGCGACCGCGATCACGACGGGCGTCTACTGGCTCGCCCATTCCTCCCTCGACTGGTTCTGGACGTACCCTGCCGTCACCGCCCCCGTCTTCGCGCTCCTCGGCTCCGCCGCCGCGCTCTCGCAGGCGCCGCCCGTCGCCGGCGAGCAGATCACCGGTCGCTGGCGAGCTGTCGCGGCGGCGGCGGCGATCTTGCTCGCGGTCAGCGCCGTGCCTCCCTATCTGGCGAGCCGGTACGTCGACGCGGCGTACGCGGGCTGGCGCGCCGACCCCTCCCGCGCGTTCGACGATCTCGAGCGCGCGAGGTCACTGAATCCGCTCGCGTTCGAGCCGCTCCTCGCGGAGGGGGCCATAAAACGCGAGCTCGACGATCGGGAGGGCTCGATCGCCGCCTTCGAGGAGGCCGCCGAGGAGCGGCCGGAGGAGTGGGCCCCGCATTACTTCCTGGCGGAGCTCACGCTTCGGTCCGATCCGGAACGCGCCCGCTCGGAGCTGGATCGGGCGCGTGAGCTCAACCCGTTCAGCCGCGACCTCGATGAACTGGAGGAGCGGCTGCGCGAAGGCCGTGATCCCTGAACGTTCGTGGCGCTACGGGCGCTTGCTCGGACGCGAGAGCCGCTCGACAACCATGCTCGCATCGCGGATTCCGAAGTCCTCGGTAAGTCGCACCGCGATTTCGTCAGCCGCATAGCCCTCGGCGGCCATCTGCCGCACGAGGACGCGAGCCCCCGGGGACACCTGTCCGATCTCCGTTTCTCCGCGGTCGCCGGTGGATGGACCGGGCCCGCTCCCCTCGCGCAGTGACTCCGCGAGCTCGGTGGCTTCCCGGCCGATGGCGCCGAGTCTGTGCGCCACGGATCGGGCGAGCTCCTGTTCGGCCGACGTCAGTTCTTCGCGGTCGCCTGCACCCCCGAGAACGCCCTCCGCAGCGCGCCCCGCGGCGGCCGCAACGTCGTCGGCCAGCCCAGCGAGCTGAACCAGCCGCGACTGAGGCTCGACTCGCGCGGTCGGGTCGAGCCAAAACGGGCTGCCCTCCGCTGCGGTCGACATCTCCCCTGCCGCCTTGGTTCGAGGATCCGGGTCTTCGGGCATCACGACTACGCTACCGGGCCGCAGGGTGGGCGAAGAAGGACACCACTCTCTCGACCTCGGCATCCAGCGTGTGGTTGCCCGCGTACACCAGTCCGGCCTTCATCATCCGGCCACGGCGTCCCGGATCGGCGGCCAGCGCCTCCAGCTGCGCCACGGCCCGGTCGACGTCGCCCGGAGGAACGATCGCGACGGCGTCGCCGAGGGCCTCACGGATGCCCCCGACGTCGGTCGCGACAACGGGTAGGCCTGCGGCGAGCGCCTCGATCAGCACCTGTGGCAGCCCCTCGGTCCAGGACGGATGAAGCAGGAAGTTGCTCTCGCGATACCGCTTCAGCATCGCGGGCCCCTGCCGCACGTATCCCGCGAGATCGCTTCGATCCGCGAGCCCCAGAGCCTCCAGGCGCTCGCCCAGCCGGCCCTCGAGCGGGCCCTCGCCGCAGACAACCAGTCGCCAGGTTCGGGTCCCTTCGGAGAGCCGTGCGAGCACGTCGGCCAGCATCAGGGGGTTCTTCTCCTCGTCGATCCGGCCGACGCTCAGGATCGTGAGATCCCCGTCATAGGTCCGGGTCCGCGCCTGATCGAGGGTGACTACGTCGCTCGCCTCGACGAGTGACACGGCGATCTCGAGCACGCGGGTGGCCCGCCGGTATCGGCGCCGAAGGGCGGGGCCCACCACCACCGTCGGGCACCGCCTGGCGAGACACCTGTAGACGAAATCGAGCAACCGGGCCACCAGCGCGAATGAACGGCGTCCCGGGTGGCGGGTGCGTGCGTACTCAGGCAGGTCCTGGCGGACTCCCAGGAAGACCCGACGCCGGCGGGCCACTGCGAGCGCCGCGAATGCGATCGCCAGCGGATGCGGCCCCAGCAGCCAGCATCCGTCGACCTCGTCCAGCGCACGCCAGAAGACGACGAGGGACCGAAGCATCGTGCGGGCGACGGCGAGCGGTTCCGCGAGGCTCTCGTAATAGGGCAGCGGTACGAACGCGGTCCCCTCCGGAAGCGCGTACCGACCCGGCGCGGAATCCGGCAGCAGGCGTCCCACGATTGTCATTCGCTCGAGCCGGCCCTCGAGTCGTGCCAGAAACAGAGCGAATGCACGCTCGGCGTAGACGGCCCCGCCGTCGGACGCATACGGATAGTCGGTGTAGACGGCGAGTCGCAGCGGTAGAACTCTCTCAGGTTGGCGACGGGACGGGCCCGCGATGGCTCGAGGGGGCATAATCTCCCGCCAGGAGGGGACGGACCGACTTGCCGGACGCCGAGAAAATCGACAACGAGTGGCTCCAGCCACCCCCGGACCAACAGGGCCTGAAGCGGTATCTCGAGACCGTCCGGGAGCGAATCGTGCTGGTGATCGCCGCCGTGGTCGCAACCAGCGCGGGTGCGTTCATCTACGTGGCCGCCGCCGACGAGGTCTATGAGGCCGAGGCCGACATCCTGGTGGCTCCGATCCCGGATGAAGCAGGGGCGCTCGCCGGGCTCGGGCTGCTGACCGAGTCGAACGACCCCCTGCGGGACGTCGAGACGGCGGCCAGCCTGATCGAGAGCGATGCCGTGGCGCGCGCCACCGTGGAGGAGCTCGGCACCGACCGCAGTCCCGATTCGGTGCTGCGTTCGGTGAGCGTGGAGCCGGTGGCGGAGAGCAACATCCTCACCGTGACGGCCGAGGGTTCCAGCGGAGCGGAGGCCGCTGACCTGGCGAACGCGTTCGCAGCCAGCGCGGTCGCCTACCGCACGGACATCCTCCACGAGCGAATCGATGCCGAGCTGCCAACCCTGGAGGAGCGGCTGGACGCGTTGCCACCCGGCCCGGGACGTGACGCCCTATCCGTCCAGGTCGCCCAACTGGACCAGCTCCGGGCGGGCGACGACCCGACGCTCGAGGTCGTGGGCGAGGCCTCTGCCCCCAGCTCTCCCAGCTCGCCGAGAAAGCTGGCGAGCATCCTCGCGGGTGCGCTGGCCGGGCTCATCCTGGGCATCGGGGCAGCGTTCGCACTGCGCGTCCTCGATCCGCGGCTCCAGCGTGAGAGTCAGATTCGCGACCGGTACCGGCTTCCGATCCTGGCTCGGATCCCCAGGGAAAGGACTCACGGCGACCAGCCATTGGACTGGGAAGGGCTCTCGCCCGGGTCGGTCGAGGCGTACCGAACGCTGCGAGCCATCCTGGCCCGGCCGCTCGCCAGCTCACGCGAATCGGGCGCGATCATGGTGACCAGCGCCGGGCCGTCGGAGGGCAAGACCACAACGGCAATCAATCTCGCGACCTCGCTAGCGCTGGCCGGGAAGCGCGTGATCCTGATCGAGGCCGACCTACGGCGCCCGTCGATCGCCCGGGCGATGTCGGTTACCGCCGAGCGAGGGGTGATCAGCGTCCTGATCGAAGAGTCGACGCTCGTCGAGAGTCTCGTCCCCGCGCCCGTGAGCAATCGCAACCTCGGTCTGCTGGTCGCCGAGCAGGCGGGACCGTGGGGAAGCGAGTTGCTGGCGCTCCGCGCGGGCCAGAGGCTGGTCGAGCAGGCCAAGGAGATCGCGGACTACGTCGTGGTCGATTCGCCGCCGCTCGCGACGGTCGTGGACGCGCTGCCGCTGGCCCGCACCGTGGACGACATGCTCCTGGTCGCTCGGCTCGGGGTGACGCGTCTGGACCGGCTCCAGGAGCTCGCCGAGCTGCTCGCCGACACGGACATCACGCCCACCGGGTTCACGCTGATCGGCGTCCCGCGGGCCGGGCGGGAGAGCTACTACGGTTCGGACCGGCCGCGTATCGCGACCGGAGACGCTGACGCCCAGACCGCGCGAGCCGCCGCAGTGCGCTGATGGTCGCGCGCGTGTGGCCTGCGGGATGGGTGCCCGCCGCGGCCGCGCTCCTGGCATTTGCCGTGATCGGTGTCACGGCCGGAATCGATCCGCGCGCGGCGTTGTTCCTCACGCTCGGCCTCGTCTTCGCTGTGCTGACGTTCGTGGACCTGACGGCCGGGCTCGTGATCCTGATCCTCGTCGTGTTCGCCGAAACCACGCCGGTGGCAGGCCCCGCTCTGAGCTTCACGAAGCTGACCGGGCTGCTGCTGGCCAGCGCGTGGGTCGCGCGCCTGGCCACCCGTCCCGCCGGCACCGAGCGGCTGCTCTTCAACGCGCACCCGATCCTCTCCTACATCCTCCTCGCCTTCATCGCTTGGGTGACGATCGGAAGCACGTGGGCCGAAGCACCCGAGGCCACGATCACGGAGGCGTCCCGATTCCTACTGGTGGGCGTCATGTACGTCATCGTCTACACCGCTGTCGCCACGCGCGACGCCGCGATCAAGGTGCTCGCGGCGTTCATCGTCGCGACAGCGGTCACCTCGGTCTACGGCCTGGCCCTACGGCCTGAGGCGAGTGCGGCGGACCTCGCCCGGGTGACCGCAAGCATCGGCGACCCGAACGTCCTCGCGGCGATCCTGGTCGGTGGATTCTCGCTCGCGGGAGCCGCGGTCTTTGCGCTCCGGGGCTCGACCGGCGCGCGGCTGGCAGCCAGCCTCGCGGCGGCTCTCTGTCTCGGTGCCCTGTTCCTCACCGGGTCGCGCGGGGGACTCGTCAGCTTCGGGGCGGCGCTCCTCGTCGCCATCCTGATCGCCGGCCGCTGGCGCGCCAAGCTCGCCCTGATCGTGGTTCTCATCGCCGCCAGCAGCCTGGCCTACTTCGCGCTGTACGCGCCACCGGAGATTCGCGATCGGTTGGGAAGTGCGACTCAGGGCGAGGTTCAGCAACAGGAGGGCAGATTCACGCTCTGGGCCGTCGGCTGGCGTGTGGCACAGGATCAGCCGGTGATCGGCATCGGCGCCGGGAACTTCAAGGAGGTGTCGGTCCAGTTCGTGCTCGAGCCGGGCACCGTGTTTCGGACCGACCGCGTGATCGACAACCCCGGCGGGGTGCACAACACCTACCTGCAGCTGCTCACCGAGACCGGCCTGATCGGATTGGCCCTCTATCTGGCAATCGTCCTGTCGTCGCTTGCGGCCGCGCTCCGGGCCGCGAGGACGTTCGAGCGCATCGGCGATTGGCGCATGGAGATCATGGCCCGAGGCACCGTGGTCGCGATGACGGGGGTCCTGGTCGCGAACTTCTTCATCGGCCAGGAGTCGGGCAAGGTCGTGTGGCTCCTGCTTGCGCTGGGCCCGGCTCTGTTAGGCGTGGCAAGCGTCGCCGAGCGGAACGGCTACGGCGCGGAGCGCTCGGCCGCGATGAGAGACTCGTAGAGTCGCTCGATCTCGCGCACCGTGTTGGAGATGTCGAACTCGCTCCGGCGCCGGGCCTGGCCGCGCTCCCCCATCCCCCGAGCAAGGTCGGGATCACCGAGGAGGGTCGCGAGCCCCTCGGCAAGTCCGTCGGCGTCTCGCGGCTCGACGAGGCACCCGTTCACACCGTCCTCGATCAGATCGGGCACCCCGCCGACCCGGGTCGCGACCACGGGCAGTGCCGCTTCCATGTACTCCAGGATCGAGAGCGGCGTGCCCTCGAAGTCGGAGCTGCAGGCCGCCACGTCGAACGTGCGCAGAACGTCGGGAACGTCGTTGCGCCGGCCGAGCAGGCTGACGGTGTTCTCGAGCCCGAGCTCGGCGATCAGGCCCTCGATCCGTCCGCGTTCGGGCCCCTCACCGACGATCAGCACCCGCACGCCGGGGACCGACGCGCGGAGCTGCCGAGCGGCCCGGACGAGGACGTCCAGCGCCTTCTGCGGCCGGAGCGCGCAGACGGTGCCGACGACCGGTGCATCGGCGGGCACTCCCAGCTCGGGGCGCAGATCGACACCGGCGCCGGCTTCCGGGGCGGGGATCCCGTTCGGCACGAACAGCAGCTTGGCTGGATCGATCCCCTCGACCTCGGCCATCCGCCGCCGATCCTCGCGCGACACGGTGATGATGCGGTCGACCTGCCGCGCGATCAGCGCCCGGTCCAGGAACTTCCGGACCGGCTGGCCCTCGAACGACCAGGTGTGCTCGTGCGCGATCACGACGGGTGTCGCGGTCAGGGGTCGCAGAGCCGCGGCCCAGACGTTCGAGCCGAACTTGTGGGCGTGGAGGATGTCGACGCGCTCGTGCCGAAGTCGCGAGACGAGCGGGCGCCATGCCGCAACGTCGAAGGACGCCCGCCGGCGCAAGCCGAGGAATCGAACTCCTTCGTGGTCGAGCTCGGCCAGCACCGCCGCGGCCGCCGGATCCGCTGCGCGTTCCGGCGACCACCGGCTCACGCACAGGGTGCGATCGAAGCGGGTCGGATCGAGCCGCATGACGATCTCCCGCGCCAACCTCTCGCCGCCGCCCATCAGCCCAAGGCCGTCGACGAGCGTCAAGACTCGCAACCTCTGGTTTTCGTCACCGTCTGCGTGCATCTATCGTGTGCGCCGGGCGCCAGTCCTGAAGCGGACAGCTGGCGAATCATGACGGGCGAGCGGGCGACAGACAGGAAAACGGGGAACGGGCGGGGCCAACCCCGCCCGGCCGGGGTTCCCGGGCCGCTCGGGCGAACCGGCGGGTTTCGGACCCGGGTGGGAGAGCGCATCGCCGGTTCCTCGGTCAGCGGCTACTACGTCGACTTCACGATCAAGGCCGAGGATCCGCACTGGCCACCCCCCTGGTTCGGCATGGCCGCGCACAGGATGCACGTCGTCCCCATCCAGTGGGCGCTCGGGAGCTACGAGCGGTTCCTCGCCACCGGCGACGAGCGCTGGCTCGCGGGCGCTCGCGGCGCCGGCGACTGGCTCGTGGAGGAGCAACAGCGAGGCGGTCGCCAGGACGGCGGCTGGATCAAGGACTTCCCGTACAAGCACACCTACCGGGTGGCGCCGCCGTGGGTGTCCGGAATGGCGCAGGGCCAGGGCGCAAGCCTCCTCGTGCGGCTTCACCTGACGACCGGAGACGAGCGCTACGCCGACGCAGCGCTACGAGCGCTGAACCCGATGCGCGAGCCGGCTGCCGCCGGCGGCGTCGGAGCCGAACTCGACGGCGGATTCTTTCCCGAGGAGTATCCGACCGATCCTCCCTCGCATGTCTTGAACGGCGGGATCTTCGGGCTCTGGGGGTGTCGCGACGTTGCCCTCGCCCTCTCGGACTCCGGGGCCTCCGAGCTCGACGCGCTGGGGACCGAGGCGCTCGCGCGGTCGCTTCCGCGCTACGACACCGGGCGCTGGTCGCGATACGACCTCTATCCCCACCCGGTCGTCAACGTGGCGCACCTCACCTACCACCGGCTCCACATCGTGCAGCTGCGCGCGATGGCGACGATCACCGGCGACCCGCGCTTCGAACGCACCGCCGAGCGATTCGAGCACTACGCCGCCTCTCGGGTGCGACGCGCCGATGCGTTCGCCCGCAAGGTGCTCTTCCGAGTGGCCGTGCCGCGCAACCAGCGCCTCGCTCGCGCCCTTCCGTGGACCCGCGAGGCTGCCTCGTGAGCGACGTGCTCGTCCTCTGCTACCACGCGGTCAGCCCGAGCTGGCCCTCGGGCCTGTCGATCTCGCCGGAGGCGCTCGAGCGACAGCTCGCGAGCCTCGTGGACAAGGGCTACCGGGGGGCCACGTTCACCCAGGCGGTACTCGATCCGCCGGCGCCCCGGACGCTCGCGATCACGTTCGACGACGCATACCGCTCCGTCCACGAGCTTGCCCGGCCGGTGCTGGCGCGGCTCGGCCTGCCGGGAACGGTGTTCGTGCCGACCGCGTTCGCGGGCGCCGAGGTGCCGATGGCCTGGCCGGGGATCGACCAGTGGCTCGGGACCGAGCACGAGCGCGAGCTGATCCCGATGTCCTGGGAGGAGCTTCGGGAGCTGCAGGCCGAAGGCTGGGAGGTCGGCTCGCATACCGAATCGCACCCGCGCCTTCCGCGCCTCGAGGGCGATGCGCTACGCGGCGAGCTCGAACGCTCGCGTAAAGAGTGCGAGACGCGGCTCGGGGTGCCCTGCCGCTCGATCGCCTATCCGTTCGGCGACCACAGCCCCGCGGTGGTCGCCGCCGCCGGGGCGGCCGGGTACGAGACGGCGGGGGCCGTCGCGGGCCGGGTGCGAACCCCCGAGCCGCTGCTCTGGCCCCGGGATGCCATCTACCGTCACGACAGCGCCGTGACCTTCAGGGTCAAGGTCTCGCCGCTCGTCCGGCGCCTGCGGCAGTCCCATGTCTGGCGGGCGAGGTTCCTGCTGCGCCGGCGCCGCCCCGCATGAGCGCGCCCGAGCCCCGTCCGGGGCTCACCGGAACCGTGCTGCGCGGGATCAGCTTCTCGGGCAGCGGGTTCATCCTGGCGCGGGGGATCACGCTCGTCACGTACATCGTGCTCGCACGGCTGATCACGCCGACCGAGCTCGGCGACTTCACCGCCGGCACCTTCCTCATCGGGATCGGCGTGCTGTTGGGGGGCTCAGGCATGGCCGCGGCCGTCATCCACCGGCCGGATCGCCTCGAGGAGGCCGCCGCGACGGCGGTGGCGGCGTCGTCGCTGGCGGGGCTACTGCTCACCGGGCTGGGGGTGGCGACCGCGCCGCTGATCGGGCTGGTCTTCGACAGCGACACGGCAGCGGCGGTCGCGGCCGCCACCGCCGGGGTCCTGTTCCTCAACTCGGCGCTCGTGATCCCGAACGCACTGCTTCAGCGTCGCTTCTCATTCCTGCGTCGCGTCGTCGTCCAGCCGGCGGCATCGCTCGCGTTCGGCGTGGCCGCGATCATCGCAACCTCGGAGGGGATGGGGGTCTGGGGGCTCGTGGTCGCGCAGTACGCATTCGCGGTCACCGACTTCGTGCTCTCGTGGACCCTCGTCCAGTGGCGTCCGCAACTGCGGCTGAGCTCGGTTGCCATGTGGCGCGAACTGATCGGATACGGACGGCACGTTCTGGCGGGCAGTTTCGTGCGCAGGATCGGCGACCGGGTCCCGATCCTCGCCGCGGGCAGCTTCGTCGGCGCCGCCGCGCTCGGCCAGTTTCAGTATGCGAACCGGATCGTCACCACCTCGTACACCCTGCTCGGCGCCGGCGCCTCGTACGTCGTGTTCCCCGCGTTCGCACGGATCTCCCACGACGAGCGTCGCCTGCGCGCCGCGTTCCTCCGCTCGTTGCGCTGGATGGCGCTCGTCGGGATGGGGCTCGGCCTCATTCTGATCCCCCTCGGTGAGCCGTTGGCGCTCCTGGTCTTCGGCGAGCGCTGGGGCGAGGCCGGCGAGGCGATCGTCGCGCTCGCGCTGTTCGTTCCCGGCCGGGCGATCGCGGGCGTCGCCGGCGAGTGCTTCAAGGGCGCGGGCGTCCCGGCCGAGCGCACCCGTGCGACCGTCGTCGGTGTGACGGCCGGGATCCTCGCGATGGTGGCCCTCGTGCCGCCGTTCGGACTGATCGGCGTTGCGGTCGGCGTCACCGCGGACGCGGTCGCGAGCGGCCTCTACTCCATCCACCGAGCCCACAAGGCGGTCGGGATGCCACTCGGCGAGATGGTCCGCCGGATCGTCGAGCCCCTGATCGCGGGAGTCCCGATGGTGCTCGTCCTGCTCGCGCTCGAGCGGTTCGTCGTCGACGCAGCCAGCCAGCCCACCGGCCTCGGCCTGGTGCTCCTCGCCGGCGAGGCCGCGCTCGGGTTGCTGATCTACGGCATCGCGCTGCGCGCGGTCAGCCCCAGCGCGGCCTCGGATTTCGGCAGGTTGCTCCGCTCCTTCCGAGACCGAGGCGGCCCGGCCGGCGAAGACGGTCCGGAGGCCGCGGTCGGGGCGTCGGATATCTAGAGCCCTCTAGGAGATGCGGAGTCCGGACCCTTACCGGAGCGAGGGCTCGTCGATCGAGGCCACCGCCAGCATCTCGGCGAACCTCTCGGGATCGGTGGCCTCGCCGTCTGGCGCCGGACCAGACCGGTCGGCAGCCACCAAGGAGTCATAGGACAGGGCCATGAACCCCCAGTACGTCGTGGTGTCGATAGGCGCGGCCCTGAGCAGCGGCGCCGTGTTGTCGAGGGGTATGAAGGAGTTCTGGCGATCAAGGCGATAGGTCCCCGGTTGGAGCACGGTCACGCCGCCGGCGCGGAGCAGCGCGATCCGGTGGCACCCATCCCGGGCATAGATCCGGCGAGCAAGGCGCTTGCCGGTGGCGGTCCGCTGGATCCGCCTCCCGGTCCTCAGCGTAATCGGCCGGTTCGGATCGAGTCCCGACTCCTGGACGCTCCTCACCAGCTCGACGGTCGCGCGGACTCGCCCTTCGAAGGCCGCCGCGATCTCATCGTCTCGGCCAATCAGGTGCGGCATGAACCGTGGCACCACGACCGCCACGAACCAGGTGTGGTACTCGTGGGAACGCGATAGCTCGAGCAGCGGGCCCAGGTCGCCCTCGAGCAGCTCGGGTGATTCGGTGATCAGCGACAGATAGCGCTGACGGACGAGGATGTCGTAGCGGAGCGGACTGACCAGGTCGTCGATGCGGACGGGCTGGTCAGCAGCCACCTCTGCGGCACCCGCCCGATCGATTGCCCGCCGAACACGCCGGCGAACCCGATGCGAGAGCCTCATCCGCATCTCAGTCGAGCCAGAAGCTGACGTCGATGCCAACGAGCTCCTTTAGCTCACGGACCTCGTCAGCGACGAGGGGGCGGAGGGACTCGGTCACAGCCGAGGGGGCCGGAGGGCGCGGAACGAACCTCGTGTTCAATCGCCTCAGGGCCATGCCTCTCCGTCGTCGTGTCTCTCGAGAGGTGACCGCGTGCAGCGCCCTGCGCAGCGGTTCCGGTGGGCGCCGCAGCAGACGGCGCATCGCCCTGCTCCGAACCCGCTTGTTCGGGTTTACGACCTCGATCGAAGGCACGAAGCTCGGGTCGACGTCGAGGAACTCGCAGGTCTCCTTGAAGACGCCGGCCGTGTCGTCGCTGAATCGGTCGTAGATGATCACGTGCACCCGCTCGGGGCCGAACACGTCGAAGTACCTTCGAAGCTGTCTTCCGTACCGCACGGCCGACCGATATGAGCTCGGGACGAAGCCTTCGGGTGTGCCGGTGCGCTCACGCTCCTCGTCAAGCGCCAAGGCCTGCTCGAAGTCCTCGACCGGCTCGATCCCCCAATAGACGAGCTGCGAATGGAGGGAGGGCAACATCGTGAGCGGGTTGCGCAGCATTGCGATGATTCCCGCACCCGGGCAGAAATCGTGGATCTCCCGCGACGCCGCCGGCGAGTACAGATACCAGCCCGACGCCTCGCCGCGGCGGCGCTCCCCCTGCAGGTCCTCGAAGTTCCGCATGTATTCGTCGCGGGTTGGCCGCCGGTGGCCCTGCTTCACCGCCGCACGGGATTGGACGTCGGAGGCGAAGAAATGCAACTCCTTGTACGGGCACATGGCGATTTCGGGATGCTGGTCGAGATAGTCGGCCATCGCCGTCGTACCGCACTTTGGCGCGCCCACGAGGAAGAAGTCCGGGCCCTTCAGCGGCGTCATCCGACGACCGACCTCGGCGCCATCCCGGTTGGCGGCCCGATCTCGTGATCTGAGGTCAATGCGATCAGGATACCCGGCCCCGCTCAGCGGTCCGCCTCCTGCGTGAGGTCGTACCCGAGGTCGCTCAACCGGTCGCCGATCAGTTCCTCGAGCAGGGCGCGCTGCCGGCCGTCAAGCGCCCGCCGCCACCCCTGGTTCATGTCCCGCAGCTCGACCCTCGCGTCGAGGAACTGATGTGGCTCGCGCGCCGGGGGCAGGTCGCAGGCCGCGGTGACCTCGTCCAGCAGCCGGTGGGGATCCGCCACGAAATCCTCGTAGCGGAGCTCCAGGTAGTGGCCCGGCGCGAGCTCGCGTGCCTCATCGCGTGCAGCGGACACGATCGCGGCCCATTGCAGCGCCGCAAGCGCGAGGGGCAGATCGTCGGAATCACGCCAGGGATCGAGGTCCTCCTCGTCCAACCCCCCGCTCCAGGAGACCTGGCGCTCGCGCCACGAATCCCGCCAGAAGTGAACTCGGAGCAACGAGCTCGTCACGGCCCGCCCGTCGCGGATCACGTGCACGAACTGCGCGTCGGGGAAGATGCTCGCCAGATATCCGATCCGGGCGGGCCCCGTGATCTTCGTCGCGAAACGATGCTTGCCCTGGTAGCGCTGCAGCTTCTCGACCAGACGCTGCACGCGATCCCGCTCCCCGGGCGTCGCCTTAACGCCCAGCATGAAGTCGTAGACGAATCGCTCGCCGCAGTAGCGCTCCCAAACCGGATACGCCTCGGAAGGACCGACGCGGAGGCGCTCGAGCCGCCCTCGGCGGAGATCGGAACGGTCGATCGACTTCCGGAACCCGCGACCCAGGTCCGCGAGCCGTGTCAACGCGGTCACCGACGGCCAGTCCGGGAATCGCGCGAGGTGCTGCGAGAACCACGCCAGGTCCGGGCGAGCGGCGAACACGTTGAAGACGACCGTGGTCCCGCTGCGGGGCGCCCCGACGAAGAAGATCGGTCTCTCAACCGCGTGCGCCATCGGCCCAGAGCTTACGGGCGCCCCATGCGCCCCGTTGGGTATGCGATAGCGTCGCCCGGCCACCGCTGATGTCGACTCGTGTCCCGCTTCCCCGTCCACCCCGGAATCGGTGGACCCGCCGGTTCCTGCGGCGGTTTCCGCCGGCCGCGCCCTCTGGCTGGACGATCGGCCCGCCGGATTTCGTCGGGGTCGGGGCACAGCGGTCGGGCTCGAGCTGGTGGTTTCGGGTCGCGCTCGACTCCCACCCGAGCGTCGCCCGCGTCGACACGGGCCTCAAGGAGCTCCACTACTTCGATCGCTTCTGGGACGGCGACGTGCCCGCCGACTTCGTCGAGCGCTATCACCGCCATTTTCCGCGGCCCACCGGCGGCGTCACCGGTGAATGGACGCCCCGCTACATGTACGACCACTGGTCGCTGCGGCTGCTGCGGCGAGCGGCACCCGAAGCGCGAATCCTTGTGATCCTTCGCGACCCGATCGAGAGGTATCGCTCCGCACTCGAGGCGTGGCGCCGGCCGCTGAGCCTCGGACGGAGCCTTGAAGCCATCGGCGGTGCAGTTGCCCGCAGCACCTACGCACCGCAGCTCAACCACGTCTTCGCGCTGTTCGACCGGCAGCAGGTCCTGGTGCTCCAGTACGAGCGGTGTACGGCGAACACCGCCGCCGAGATCGAGCGCACATGGCGGTTCCTCGGGCTCGACATGGAAGTGGCCTCGCCCGCGACGCCGAGCGAGGCGGCGCAGGCCCCCCGGGCCAAGCCGGATCTGGCCGCGGGGTCTCGCGAGGAGCTCGTGACGCTGCTGCGGCCCGACGTCGAGCGGGTCGTCGAGCTGTGTCCCGAGATCGACGTCTCGCTCTGGCCGAGCTTCAGCTGAGCTCAATCCGGGCGCCTTACCCTCTCGCAGCCGCGCACCCTGTCCTTGCGATCGACGGTGGCCCGGTCCCTGCCGGGACCGCAGCGCACGACGTCGCGTCCACCGCCCGGGCGGATGCGGTCGTCCCCGGGTCCGCCCGTAATCCGGTCGTTGCCCGCCCCGCCGGTCAGGCGATCGTCGTTTCCCAGCCCGACGATGCGGTCGGGACCCGGTGTGCCCGACAGCCGGTCACGACCCTGCGTGCCCTTCCGGGTCACACCCGACGCACCCGCGCACATGCTTCCCCCGGGCAACCGGAAGTCCCGCGCCGCGGGCTCGAAGCCGGGGTCCTGCGTCCGGTTCCCGCGAGCCACGAACCCGGGGTGAGGGGTCTCGATCCCACCGTTCGCTGGACGCGCGCCGCCGTACACGCAGTTCTCTCGGGCGACGTTGCCGACTCCGGTTGGCCCCTGCCAGTTGGATTCGACGTTGTGGCGCAGGTTCGAATGCGTGATCACGTTCCGGGCGACCAGATTGTTGTCCGAGGATGAGGTCTCGCCGCCTCCGAAGATCACGCCCTGCCCGTTGCCGTCGATCACGTTTCGGGTCACGATCGATTCGTCGGCGTTCGGGTAGAGCTGGACGCCACGGTCGGCGTTCGAGTAGATCCAGTTGCCCCGGACCACGGTGCCGACCGCCTTCGCGATGTAGATCCCGTGGTGGTGGTTGGTGGCAGGCAGCTCGCCACAGTCATGAATCCGGTTGCCCTCGATCACCACGTTGCGCGGTGCCCGCTCACCGTCCTCGCGCGTGACGTTCACGCAGATCCCCATGTGGTGGTTGGTGATGTCGTTCCCGCGCAGGACGACGTTGTCCGCGTAGATCAGCGGGCCGTGCAGATCGTCGGGGTTGCGTCCGTCGAGGGAAAGACCCTCGATCACGGTTCCGTCGGCGCGCGAGTCGACCCGGATCCTGCCCCGAACCGTCGCGCTCTCGCCGGGGTAGGCGGTCAGAGTCGCCCCGCGCTCCCTGAACTTGACGGGCTCGTCGTCGACGTAGGTTCCGGCTCGCAGGCATCCGACCTGACCGGGCTCAAGCGCATCGACCAGATGCTGGACGCTGCGAAATGGCTGCGCGAGGCTGCCCGGGGCCGAGTCGGAGCCGCTCGGGGCGGCGTACCGGTCGCAGGGCTCGGTGGCCGAGGCCGGCGGCGGCCGCTCCGCCGCGATCACCAGCGCGAGCGCCGAGAGCGCGAGTGCGACCAACCGGAGCCGCTGGTTCGCCGCTCCCCGTTTTGTAGTAGCTGTCGCCCCGTCGAATGCCACTGAACACCCCACTTCGAGGTAGGTATCGGCTGCGAACCTAGTCGATCTTGAGTAGTTCCTCGCTGCTCTGGACACCTGGGGGCCAGGGTTTGGCAAGAACGGTCAACTTCACGCAAGTTCGACGCAACCGGTCGTGCACTCGAGGGACCGGGTCGGCGATCCGAACGGCCCGGTCCCGGCCAGCGGCGGTGCTACGGTCTCGGCTCAGCATGGAGCCGGGAGAATCGAGACCCGACCCCCGGCGGCCGATCATCATCGTCGGAACCGGGCGCTGCGGGTCGACCTTGCTCCACCGACTCCTCGCCCGACACGAGAGCCTCGGATGGCTCTCGACGTTCAACGAGGTCTTACCCACGCAGACGTGGCTCTCGACGTTCTCGGCGCTCTACCGCACGCCGCTCCCAGACCGGTTGCGACATGCGAAGGCCTTCCCCAAGCCGTTCGAGGCATATCGCTTCTGGGAGCACTTCCTCCCGGGCTTCTCTCGGCGCGATCGGCCGCTGACTGCCGCCGACGTCCCGGCCCCGGGAATCGAGCCGGTGCGACGCGCTACGTCGGGTGTGCTCCGGTTCCAGCGCCGGGACCGGCTGCTGGTCAAGGTGACGGGCTGGTCGCGGATCCAGTACTTCGACCGGATCTACCCGGGAGCGCAGTTCATCTCGCTGCGCCGTGACCCGCGCGCAGTCGTCAGCTCCTGGGAGCAGGCCGATTGGCTCGATGTCTCGAGCTCGCCCGACTCCGACGGCTGGCAGTGGGGCGAGGTGCCCGGTGTATATCTCGCGGCCTGGCACGCACTCGGGGGCGGCCCGCTGCTGTCGGCCGCGCTGAAGATCAGGCTCGACCTCGACGACATCGCGCGCAACGCCGAGCTCGTGCCCGGCCGCCTCCATGAGCTGACCTACGAGGACCTGGTCCGCGACCCCGAGCCGACCCTGCGATCGCTTTGTGAGTCCTGCGATCTCGACTGGACGTCGGGCTTCGAAGGTATCGTCCGCGCTACTCCGCTCTACGACTCCACGGGAACCTGGCGCAAGCACCTGTCCGAGGAGCAGGGGTCGCTGGTCCTGGAGTTCATGGAGCGAACCGAGGGGGCAGAAGAGCGCGAGCCTCAGGGCTCCGCCCCGCGCGGATAGGGATAGAAATGACGGTTATCGGACACCACGACACGCACCGGCAGTCGCGCGCTGCCGGTCGCGGTCTGCTCGCCACCATCGCCGCGGGCTTCACGCTCGTCGTGGCGCTGGCGGGGACCGGCGCAACCGAGGGGGCGGGCGGCCGCGCGCCGGCGCCGGGAGGCTGTGATCGCTTCGCCGCTCCGCACGGATCGGACTCGGGGCCCGGAACGTTTCGCCGGCCATTCCGGAGCGCACCCCGCCTTGCCGCGGCGTTGCGACCGGGTCGAACCGGCTGCTTTCGTGGCGGCACCTACCGCTCCAGGGATCTAAAGGTGGAGACCCCGCGGACGACCCTGAAGCCATTCCGGAACGAGCAGGTCACGCTTCGGGCGGATATCCGCTTCAGGCCGTGGGCCCGGTCGTCGGTGCTCGCCGGCATGAGGCTCGACGGTACGAGCAACGAATCAGAGATCCATCTGACGCTTTCCGCCGACCACTCGGTCCTGCGGGGCAACAGCATCACGAACCGGCATTCGTCCGCGAGCTGTGTCTATGTCGCCCCGTACCACTCCAGCCCGCCACCTCGTGGGGTGCGGATCGTCGGCAACAGGATCCACGGCTGCGGTGAGCTCCCGTCCACGAACCACCACCACGGCATCTACGTCGCCGGCGCCCGGCGCACGTCGATCAAGGGCAACTGGATTTACGAGAACGCGACCCGCGGGATCCAGCTCTATCCGGCCGCCCAGCGAACGCGAGTCCGCGGCAACATCGTCGACTCCAACGGCTGGGGCGTTTCCGTCGGCGGCGATGATCCGGGCTCGTGCTCGAACGGGAACAAGTTCTTGCGAAACGTGATCGCGAACTCCCGCCTGTCGTGGAACGTGCACTCCACGCCCTCGGGCCCGAGATGCCGCCGAAACGTGGTGCGGCGCAACTGCGTCTTCTCCGGGCTCAACGACCCGGAGCAGGGCTCCAACGGCGGTGTTCAGAAGCCCTCGCGTAGTTATCGCGCACGTCGTAATCGCATCGCCAAGCCGCAGTACCTCGACCGCGGCGCGGGCAACTTCCGCCTGCGCGAGGGCAGCGCCTGCTGGCGGCTGGTGCGCCGCTGAGACAGCAGCTCACGCCGGGGCCAGAGGGCCTGCCTACGGCTCAGCCCACTCGGTGATCTGCACGTTCGCGTAGTCCGTGTAGATCACGTCCCTTCGAGGCTGACCGGAAACGGTCCCGTCGAACAGGGACATGTTGTGATAGAGGCCGATCCCCATCGCCCCATTGAGCCGGCCCTCCGTGAAGTCGATCCCGGTTTGGCGGTCCAGCACCCTCGTCATCGACTCGTCGCCGTCGAGGTCGGCCCAGACCTCATACCAGCCGTCGGAGCCCCAATTCACGACCACCGCCATACGGATCCACTTTCCGGTGCGCAGGTGGAGCACCCGCTGCAACGAGTCCGAGCCGTCGCGCGCGACGAACTTGATCCCGTCGCTTCCGATCGTGGCCGAAAGCGCCACCCGGTTCTCACGGGTGTCCTCGCCGAGCGCCTTCCACTGAACCAGCTGGCTGTACTCCGCGTTGCCGCCCCCGCTGGACTGAGGATGGGGGAACGGGGACGAGCCGTCCGGGAGCTCCTGGAGCCGGAACGAAAGGTAGAAGGCGTAGGTCCCCGGACCGAAGCTCATCGGGTTGTCGGTGGTGCTCCACTTCTGAGTCTGCGTCCTGGTCGAGGCGTTGTCGTCGCGGGCGTCGTAGATCGACTGCACGCCCGCGCGCGAGATGTAGCGCCGGTAGTAGCGACTGGGTGAGCCGGCCCCGACGGCGACGTGCGGGTCGCCGTCCCCCGTGCGGCGGACGATGTAGGGGTCGTTCGCCGCCCGTTGCCCGCAACCGTCGAGATACGGATCGCTTGTCGCACCCCAGATCAAGCATGGATTCGCGTCGTCACCGAGGTCCTCGGCAAGGACCGCACCGGTACCTGGCACGACCGATGCCGGGTACTGAGGCGTCGTCTCCCACGCGCCACACCCGCTCGCGAGCAGGGCGGTGGCGACCAGCGGGGCGATCGAAGTGACGGCTCCGACTCGCACGCTACCTCGCAATCACTCAATCCTCCGGCGACTTCAGCGAGCGCTTGTCGATCTTGCCGCTTCCGATCCGCGGCAGCTCTGAGTGGACGAACACGCGCTTGGGGACCATGTGATCCTCGAGGTGCTCGGCGCAGTGGCGTCGCAACGCCCCCTCGTCCAGCTCATGCCCTGGCTGCGCCGCGACGTGCGCGTGAACGACGGCGCCGAGGATCTCGTCCGGGACCCCGACGGCCGCCGCCTCCTTCACGCCGGACGCGCCATGCAGCACCTCCTCGATCTCCCGCGGCACGACCTTCTCACCGCGCGACTTGAACACGTCGTCCTTGCGGCTCACGAAGTACAGGAACCCGTCTTCATCGGTGCGGAAAAGGTCACCGGTCACAAGCGCTCGCTCCGCTGGGCTCCGCCCGGGGCGCACCTTCCCGTCGGTCATGTCCGGGCGGCCCCAGTAGCCCTGCATCACGTGCGCGCCGCGAACGATCAACTCACCGGTCTCCCCCGCTGCGACCGGCTCTCCGTCCTCGTTCTCGATCCAGGTCTCGGTTCCGGGGATGGGAATCCCGGCCGACGTCGGCCGCCGGTCGTACTCCTCGGCCGGCAGAAAGCAGATCCGCTGGGCCTCGGTCTGGCCGTACATCGGGCAGATGCCCGCCCCCGGCAGCGTCTCGCGGAGCCGGCGGCCCATCGCCTCCGGAAGCGCCGCGCCGGCACTGGTCAGGAGCCGCAGGTGGGGAAACTCACGATCGGCGAGCCCCTTCAGCGAGAGCAGCACGCCGAACACGGTCGGTACGCCGGGCAGGATGGTGATCTCCTCGTCCTCCAGAAGCTGAACCACGCGCCCCGCGAACGCGAACCCCGGCTCCAGTACCAGCGTGGCGCCGACGCGAACGCAGGTGAACAGCTGGTACAGACCGTAGCCAAACGAGAGCTGCAGCACGCAGAGGACGCGATCGCTGGCGCTCAGCCCCAGCGACTCGGCAATCGATCCCGTGACGAACGCCATGTTGGAGTGGGGGTGCATGACGCCCTTGGGCTCGCCGGTCGACCCGGACGTGTAGATGACCGAGCCGCAGATCGTCCGGGCCGGGCGCCGCCGGCGGCTCCCCCTCCGCAGTCAGCTCGGAGATATCGTGTGCCTCGACTCCGGTCGCGGCCGCGCCGGCGGATGCGATCTCCATGCGCTCGGCGTCGCAGACGACGAGGCGTGGCCTGCAGTCGGCGAGAACCGCGGTGAGCTTCTCGAGCTTGGTTTGCGGGTTCACCGGGGACAGCGCCGCACCGGATCGGAGCACGCCGTAGATCGCGCTGGCAGCGTCGAGACCGTTCGGGAGCATCACCGCCACGCGGTCTCCGCGCTCGACGCCTCGCTCCGCGAACCCGGCAGCGACCCGGTCGGCCGCCTCGTCGAGCTCCGCGAACGTGAGCGACCCCTCCTTGGTGATCACTGCAGCCCCGGAGGGGTCGCGGCCGGCCGCCGCCCGCAGGTCGCCTTCGAGGGTCGCCGCCGTCAACCCGCGCGCTTGCGCTCGACGTAGCCTGCGATCGCGTCGATCGAGCCGAAGTTCTCCTCGGTGATCTCGACGTCCTCGATCGCGATCCCGAACCTGGACTGGACTTCCTCGACCAGCTCGACGAACCCGAGTGAGTCGATCACGCCGAGCGCGAGGAAGTCGTCGCCGTCGCCGAGCTCCACGTCGGGGCGCAGGTAGAGGAAGTTGTCGTCGATGAACCCGCGCATCTGCTTGCGAACATCGGTCACGGTCTCGGTCATTCGGTCTCCCCAGTCACTTTGTCCCTCGTACGGTCGATTCTCACCCGTGGCGCTTCGGTCTCCCCCGGATATGCCTCCCGCCCGGGCCCACAGAACTCGCGGTGCCAGAGCTGGGTCGTAAGTATGCCGACAAGGGCCATGCCTTCGCGGACACCCGTCGCACGCCCGGCACGGCACCTGCGCAGGAGCCCTTCGACCTTCGCCGAGGCCCAGATCCCGGTTTCCTCGAGCGCGGCGGGCGCCAGCGCCTCGTCGACCCACTCGGGGGCGCCCTCCGAGAAGAACGGCGTCACCTCGGGGGCGCGATAGGGCTGCTTCGGGCGTTCCACGATCTCGGTGGGGAGCAGGCCGTCCGCGAGGTCCCGCAACGCGATCTTGTCGCGCATGCCGTCGAGCTTGCGCTCCGGAGGGAGCGCCGCCGAGTAGGCGAAGACGCGGTGGTCGAGAAACGGGAAGCGACCCTCCACCCCGCTCGCCATCGCGACCCGGTCGCCCTGGGCGGCCAGCAGGTATGGCTCGAGCAGGGTCGTGACCTCGAGCCAGGCCGCGCGCTCCAGGGTGCTCCAGTGCTCGAATTGCTCGGGCAGCTGGGCGCGCAGCCGTTCCAGCGAGGAGCCGGCGCCGATCCCGGCGGCCACCTCGTCGCGGTAGAAGGCCTTGACGGTGGCGGTTGCCTCGGCCCGGGTGAGGTGGGAGGCGAGCGGATCGCCGCCCGCGCCCGTTTCGAGCAGGAACCTGGCAAACGCCGGGCCGCGCCGAGCGCCGGTCTCGCCGAGGTACGGATAGAGGTCGTCGAGCATCGTCATCGCCGCATCGGGGTCCCGGCGATGCAGCTCCCGGATCGCGACCTCCTTGAACAGGTCGTAGCCCCAGAAGAGCTCGTCGGCCCCCTCGCCCGTGATCACGACGGTCAGGTCGTTCTCGCGCACAGCGCGCGCGAGCAGGAAAAGCGGCACGGGAGCGGTTCGGATCAGCGGGGTCTCGGTGTGGCGGATCACGTCGGGCAACGCCGCCGCGATGTCGCCGGGCCCGGCTTCGACCACGTGATGCTGAGTCTTGAGGGCGCGTGCGACCGCCTCCTGTTGCGCCCGCTCGTCATAGCGCGGATCCTTGAACGCGATCGAGAACGTGCGGAGCTCGCCGTCCTTTCGCTGCTGCGCGAGCGCGCTGATCAGGCTGGAGTCGAGTCCGCCCGAAAGGTAGGCGCCAACGGGAACGTCGGCCCGCAGCCGCAGGTCCACGCTGTCGCGCATGAGTTCGAGCAGGTCCCCGTCGGGTGCGGTGGCGTCGCCGTACTCGGGCTCCCACCAGCGCTTTCGTGCCACGATCTTCCCGCCCTCCCAGACCAGGAAGCCCCCTGGAGCGAGCTGGTCGACGCCCTGAAACGGGCTTCGGGGGGGGCGGACCCCCCAGGTCGTGAAGACGTCGTCGATGCCCCCGAGGTCCGGCCGGGCCTCCACCTCGGCGGAGGCGAAGAGGGCCTTGGCCTCCGAGCCGAACACGAGCGTCCCGTCGTCGCGGAGGGCGAAGTGAAGCGGGCGGACGCCGAAGCGGTCGCGGACAAGCGTCAGCCTCCTGCTCCGAGCCTGCCACCAGGCGAACGCGAACTGGCCGTTGAACCGCCGCAGCGCATCGAGGCCGTCGCGCTCCAGGAGGCGCAACACGACCTCGGTGTCGCTTGACGTCTCGAACGACACCCCTTGGGCGCGCAGCTCCTCGCGCAGCTCGATGTGGTTGTAGACCTCGCCGTTGTAGACGAGGAGATCCCCGTCCGCCTGGTCTTCGAGCGGCTGCCAGCCGCAGGGCAGGTCGACGATCGCCAGGCGAGTGGACACGAACCCGGCTCCGTCATCGAGCGCCAGGCCGTAGCCGTCGGGCCCGCGGTGGCGGATGGCGCGCGCCATCCGCAGCAGGGCGTCCTCGTCCACCCGGGCGTCGCCCGCGGCGCGAACGATCCCCGCGATGCCGCACACGTCAGCCTTCCTGGTCGATCAGCACCGCGGGCGCGTGCAGGTACTCAGTGGCGACGCGGCGGCGCTCGATCTCGCCGTACGCCGCTTCGACGTCCGCCTCGGTGATCCCGGCGCGCGGCGCGAGTTCCGCCGGCGCGACGCCGGTCTCGTAGCCCCACATGAGCAGGTCCATCCGCTCGTATGGATGCCCGAAGTAGAACTCCTCCTGCGTCTGCGGGAGGCTGAAGGTCTCCGTGGTGGGCATCCGGCCGGTGATGGACTCCGGGAGGCCGAGCTCGCGTGCCAGCGCGTAGACCTGGCTCTTGTAGAGGCCGGCGATCGGTTTCAGGTCGGCCAGCCCGTCACCGCCCTTGACGAAGAACCCCTGGTCGTACTCGAGGAAGTTCGGAGTGCCGGCCACGGCGTAGCCGAGCTTGTCGGCCCATGTGTACTCCATGAGCTTGCGGACCCGCTGCTTCATGTTCGTGGCGGCGAGGATCTGGCGGTAGGGCTCCGGCGGCATCCGGCGCTCGTCGGTGGTGCCGTCGGGGCGTTCGACCACGAGGGAGAAGAACGTGATCCCACCTGTCGGGGCGGACCGCACGATCTTGTGCCGCCAGCTCGGGTCGTAGTCTCCGAACACCGCGCGGATCGCCTCGTCCCGGCGCCGGTAGCACCCGAGGCCTTCGAGCGCGTCGGTGATCGGCTCCTCCTCCGTGGGCGCCCCGAGCGACTCGGCCAGCTCGAGCCCGAGGTCGGACGACGAGTCGCCGACGTCCTTCTCCGGGAGGCGCAGGCAGAGGATCCGCTCCGGGCCGAGCGCCCGGGCGCAGATGCCGGCGACGACGCTGGAGTCGATCCCGCCGGAGACCGCGATCACCGCGCCGCGACGGCCGAGACCGCGCACGGCGGCTGCCGTTCCCTCGACCAAGCGGTCGAGCGGCGCGGGCCCCCAGGGCTCGGCAGCATCGCTGTTCCCCCCGTGGATTTCCATGCTCATCGCATCACCCAAGCGCGTAACGGTATACGCGCTCCGCGGTCCGTGCCAGGTAGGTTGCCCGCGATGGCGACCATCCGCCCATTCGAACGATCGGACCTGCCGAGCGTGTCGCGGCTCCTGCGGACGAACATCGAGGGCTGGTGGCGGGACGACGAGTTCCTCTCCGGAACGCTGCTCGACCATCCATGGGCGGACGACGAGCTGCGGTCGCTGGTCGCTACGGAGGACGGCGAGGTGACCGGGTTCGTGGGCGCTCAGGCGCGCCGGATGGTCCTCGACGACCGGCCCGTCCGCGGTGTCTGCGTCTCTCACCTCGCGGTCGCACCCGGCAAGCGCGCCGGAGCCGCGGGCGCGCTCCTGCTCAGCAGGCTGCTGGCCGGGCCGCAGGACCTGAGTTGGTCGGACAGCGCGAACGCCGCCGTCGTGCGCATGTGGCGCACGTTCGGCGGCGACGTGGACAGCGCGCGCGCCTGCGATTGGATGATCGTCGTGAGGCCCGTGCGCTGGGTCGCCGGCGCCGCCGGGAGCGTGGTGCGCCGCCGGCGGGTTGGCCGCCAGGAGGTTCCCGTGGGAGCGCTCCCGGCGCATATGGGCCGCGGCATCGGCGACCCGGGAGGCGAAGAGCCTGCGCTTGAGGCACTCAGCGAACCGGTAAGCACCGAGGTCATCGCGGAAGAGGAGCCCGCAGCGGCCCGGGGCGTCAGGATTCGCATCGCGCACGACCCCGCGTACCTGGACCATGTCTTCGGCCTGATCGAACGGGAGGGCGTGCCCGTCGTTCGGCGGCTCGTGCGGCGCGGAGGCCGCGTCGTGGGCTGGTACGCGTACCTGCGTCGCCCCGACGGAGCGCGCCGGGTACTTCACTTTTCGGCCTCGACCCGCGACCGAGATGCGATCTTCGAACGTCTTATCGAGGATGCGCGCGCCGACGGCGGAACGGTGTTGAGCGGGCGCTTCGAGCCGGGGCTCGAGGAGCCCCTGGCCGCCCGGATGGCGGTGCTTGGCCTCGCGCGCAAGCCGATGATCCACACCGGAGACGCCGAGATCCGCGCAGTGATTCAGACCGAATCCTCGCTGATCACCCAGCTCGACAGCGAATGGTTCGTCACCTGACGATCGGCGGCGAGCTCGAGGTCAGCCGCCTCGGATTCGGCGCGATGCGGATCACGGGCGCAGGCGTGTGGGGCATGCCCGACGACCCCGCGGCTGCGAAGGCCCTTCTGCGGCGGGCGGTCGAGCTCGGCGTCGACCTGATCGACACGTCGGACTCCTACGGGCCCCATGTCAGCGAGGAACTGATCGCGGAGGCGCTGCATCCCTATCCGGGCGGGGTCGTGATCGCGACCAAGGGCGGGCTCACCCGGCAGGGGCCGTCGCGGATGTCGCCGAACGGCCACCCGGACTATCTGCGCTCCGCGTGCGAGGGCAGCCTGCAGCGGCTACGGCTCGACGCAATCGACCTCTACCAGCTGCATGCGGTGGACCGGGACGTTCCCTACGCGGAGTCCGTGGGAGCTCTCGCCGAGCTCCAGCGCGAGGGCAAGATCCGGCATGTCGGAGTCTCGAACGTGACGCTCGCGGAGCTCGCCACGGCGCGAGAGATCACGACGATCGCGTCCGTGCAGAACCGCTACAACGTCGCCGACCGCCGCTTCGGCGACGTCCTCGCCGAGTGCGAGCGGGCCGGGATCGCGTTCCTGCCGTCGGTGCCGCTCGACGCGGGAGACGTCGATGATCGCTCCGGGCCGCTGGAGCGGATCGCGGCGAAACGGGGTGTCAGCCGGGCTCAGGTCGCCCTGGCCTGGCTGCTGCACGCCTCGCCGGTGCTCGCGCCGATCCCGGGCACGGCCAGGCAATCGCACCTCGATGCCAACGTCGCGGCTGCCGACCTGGAGCTCGACGAGAACGACATGGCGCAGCTCGACCGCGTCCGCCCCGCCCTGAAGACGATCAGGCGCCGGCTCCGGGCGCGTGCCGGGCGCGCCGCACGGAGCCTGGGGGTCCGCCGCTAGGGCGCGACCCCGCCGGTACCGTCGCCGCCCTCGAAGTCCTCGTCGGTCGTCGTCGTCGTGTCGGTCGTCGTGGTCGTCGTGTCGGTCGTCGTGTCGGTCGTCGACGTGTCCGTAGTGCTCGTCGTGCTGGTGCTCGACGTCGTGGTGTCCTCCGTCGCCGTGTTCGAGGTCGCCGGCTCGCCACCATCGTCCGAGGCGACCACGGCCAGCGCGATCCCCAGGCCCACGACGAGCGCCACGAGCAGCGCGACCGCCAGCTTGGCGCCGCGGCTCATACCGCCGCCCCCGTCCTCAGGACCTCCCGGAGGCGGCTGGTTCGGGTCGGGACCGGCGGGCATGTGGCGCGTGGGATCCTCGTGCATCGCGTGGCACGATACGGGGCCGTGAGGACGAGGATCAGGCCGTGATCGCGTTCCCCAGGATCGCGAGGGCCTCGTCCACGTCGCCTTCGCCCACGATCAATGGCGGCAGGAATCGCAGCATCTGCGGCCCGGGGCGGTTGATCACGAGCCCGGCGTCCAGACAGCGGTCGCGCACGGCGGCGGCGTCCAGGCCCTCGGCGAGGGTCACGCCGAGCATCAGCCCGCGTCCGCGCACGTCGGCGACGCCGTCGAGCACGCGGAGGCCGTCCGCGAACCGGCCGCCGGTGGCCCGCACCGAGGCCAGCAGCTCCGGCTCGCCCAGCAGGTCGAGCGCGGCCAGCGCCGCCGCCGCACCCACCGGGCCGCCGGCGAAGGTCGAACCGTGGTCGCCGGGCTCGAAAACGTCGCCCAGGGTCGGCGTCGTGACCACGGCGCCCACCGGGAGCCCGCCGCCGAGCGCCTTGGCGCTGGTCATCACGTCGGGCCGCACGGGAAGCTGTTCGTGCGCCCAGAGCGAGCCGGTGCGGCCCATCCCGGTCTGGACCTCGTCGAAGACCAGTAGCGCGCCGGTGGCGTCGCAAGCTTCGCGCGCCGCCACCAGCACGTCGTCGGCGATCGGGAAGATCCCGGCCTCACCCTGGATCGGCTCGATGAGGACCGCTGCGGTCTGCGAGCGGACCGCAGCGCGGAGGTCGTCCGGGTCGTCGCGCCCGACGGCGGTGAACCCGCGCGGCAGCGGCCCGAAGCGATCGTCGTCGGCGAGCCGCGGGGTCGCGGCCAGCGCGCCCAGCGTCCGGCCGTGGAAGCCGCCGTCGAGGCTCACGATCTCCGGGTAGAGCCCACCCCTCTCCCGCGCGTGCTTGCGAACGAGCTTGATCGCGCACTCGGCCGCCTCGGTGCCGGAGTTGCAGAGAAAGACCTTGCCCTCGAGGCTCGATTCGCTCAGCCGCTCGGCAAGCTGAAGCGCGGGCTCAGACAAGAACAGGTTCGACGAGCCGGCGAAGGTCGCGGCCTGTTCGGCGACCGCCGCCACGATGCGCGGGTGGCAATGCCCGGCGTTGTGGACGGAGAGGCCGGCGAAGAAATCGAGGTAGCGCTTGCCATCGGCGTCCCAGAGCCGGGCGCCGTCGCCGCGCACGAATTCGACTTCGGCGCGCGCGTAGGTCGGCATCGTGTAGCGGGAGTCCAGCTCCCGCAGCCGCCCCGCGCTCATGGCGTGACCATCGTGCCGATGCCGGCGTCGGTGAACAGCTCCAGGAGCAGGGAGTGCGGGCGGCTGCCGTCGACGATCTGCGCGGATCCGACGCCGCCGCGAATCGCCTCGACGATCGCGGCAAGCTTCGGGCGCATGCCGCCCGCCACGTTCCCCAGCGCCCGCTCGACCTCGTCCACGGTCGCACGCGAGATCAGGCTCGAGCGATCGTCCGGGCTCTCGAGCCATCCGGGCACGTCGGTCAGGAAGATCGCCTTGTGGGCGCGGAGCGCGGCCGCGACCTTGCCCGCCGCGGCGTCCGCGTTCACGTTGTAGGAGTTGCCGTCGACGTCGGCCGCCGCCGACGCGACCACCGGGATGTAGTCCGCCGCGATGTGATTCAGCACGTCGACGTCCACGCGCTCGATCTCGCCGACGTTTCCCACCTGGTCGGCATTGGCAACCGGCTTCACCGTGAACATCGACCCGTCGTCGCCGGAGAGGCCGACCGCCGGCTGGCCGTGGCGGTTGATCCGGTTGACGATGTCGGAGTTGACCTTGCCGAGCAGAACCATCTTCGCGACCTCGACGGTCTCTGGATCGGAGACCCTCAGGCCCTCGTGGAAGCGCACCTCCATGCCGAGGCGCTCCATGTAGGTGGTGATGTCCGGGCCGCCGCCGTGGACGACGACCGGGTTGAGCCCCACGTACTTGAGGAGCACTACGTCGGTTGCGAAGGCCTCGCGGAGCTCCTCCTCGCGCATCGCGGCGCCCCCGTACTTGATCACCACCGTGCGGCCGTGGAACTGCCGGATGTACGGCAGCGCCTCGAGCAGCGTCTCGACGCTGGCGACGCCCTCACTTGTCCGGCGCTCGGGCATCACGTCGTGTACTCCGCGTTGATCCGGATGTACTCGTGGGTGAGATCCGAGAAATAGACGTGGGCGGCGGCCTCGCCGCGGCCGAGCGCGATGCCGATCTCGGCCTCGGCCGTGTCGGCGCCGAGTTCCTCGAAGGCGATCGAATGTGGCCCGGGCTCCGGCAGTCGCTTCCCCGCGAGCGCCATCCCCGCGGCCTGCGCGATCCGGCCCCAGTTCGCGTCGCGGCCCGTCAGGGCGGTTTTGACCAGCGGTGAGTTGGCGATCGCGCGCGCGACCCGCTCGGCCTCGCCGGGCTCCGCGGCGCCGGTCACCTCCACACGCCCGACCCGCTCCGCACCCTCGCCGTCGGCGACGACCTCGAGCGCGAGCTGCAGCAGCACCGCGTCGAGCAGTCCCTCGGGCAGGGGCCGGCCCGCGGCGCCCGTCGCCTGGAGGAGCACGGTGTCGTTGGTGCTCATCTGCCCGTCGACCGTGATGCGTTCGAACGAGCCGGCCACGGCTTCGCGGAGTGCGGCATTGCAATCCGGGACGTGGGCGTCGGTCTGCACGAAGCAGAGCATGGTCGCGAACCCGGGCTCGATCATCCCCGCGCCCTTGGCCTGGGCGGAGACGGTCAGGTCACCCGCGCGCAGCGCGCATTGCTTCGGGCCGCTGTCGGTCGTCATGATCGCGCGGCTGAAATCGCGCCCGCCGTCCAGGGCCAGCGCTGCGGCGGCCCGGTCGATCCCGTCGAGAACGGGGTCGATGTCAAGCGGGACCCCGATCACGCCGGTCTCCGCGACGGCGACCGCCCGCTGGTCGACCTCGAGCGCATTGGCCGTGGCGGCCTGCATCGCGAGGGCGTCCCGGTACCCCTGTTCGCCAGTGGCCGCGTTCGCGTTGCCCGAGTTGACCACGACCGCCCGTACGGCACCCTGGTCGAGGTCGTCACGGCAGACGACGATCGGCGCGGCCGCGGCCGCGTTCCGCGTGAGCAGGATCGCGGAGCTGACCTCCGGCGCGTCGCACGCCAGCACGGCAACGTCGGTCTCACCGCCGTTCTTGAGGCCGCATTGAGCGCCGCCGGCCCGGAATCCCGGCGCGAGGGCCGCCGGATCAAGCTCCTCGACCCCGGCGGGCGGCGCGACCCAACGTGACCGAAAGAACCCCTGGCGACTGGCGACTGGCGACGGGCGACTCATCCCAGCCCGTCCCCCTCGTCGAGCCCCAGCATCAGGTTCAGGTTCTGGATCGCCTGGCCGGCCGCCCCCTTCCACAGGTTGTCGATCGCACCGAACGCCATCGCACGCCCCCCTCTCGATCCAGCGCGACATGGATCCGGCAGAAATTCGTCTCGCGGACATCGGCGACTCCCGGCGGGGAATCGACCAACTCGATAAAGCGTTCGTCCGCGTAGCGGCCGCGGTACAGGTCCCGCAGCTCGGCCTCGTCGGTCTCGCGCGAAAGCGTCACGTAGCAGCTCGCGAGCAGCCCCTGGTCGAGGGGCAGCAGATGCGGCACGAACGTGACCTGCCCGCTCGCCCCCAGAACCCGCAACTCCTGCTCGAGCTCCGGCGAATGGCGGTGCCCGTCGACCTTGTAGGGCTTGAAGTTCTCGTCGACCGCCGAGAAATGCAGCGCATCTCCCCCACCCCGGCCGGCACCGGACACTCCGGACTTGGCGTCGACGACCACGCCGTCCACCAATCCGGCTTCCGCCATCGGCGCCAATGCGAGCAGCGCGGCGGTCGGATAGCACCCGGGGTTGGCGACGATCGAGGCCCGGCGGATCGCATCGCGGTTCAGCTCGGTGAGGCCGTAGACCGCGTCGTAGAGGAGGTCGGGCGCGCCGTGCTCCCCGTACCAACGGCCGTACTCGTCGAGGTCACGCAGGCGGAAGTCGGCGGACAGGTCGACGACGGCGACCCCGAGGTCGCGCAACCCGGACACCACCGGGGCGGCGGCTCCGTGCGGATAGGCCACGATCGCGGCGTCGACCTCCTCAACCTCCTGGAGGTCGAGCTCCGTGAGCGTCATCGGCACGCGGTGGCGCGGGTAGACCTCGTCGAGGCGCTTGCCGGCTTCGTTGCGCGACGTGATCGCTACGAGCTCGAGCCGGGGGTGGCCCCAGGCCAGCCGTGCCGCGAGCGCGCCGCTGAAGCCGCTTGCCCCCGCGACGAGAACGCGTGGCTGTGAGGCGGAGCGGAGCGGAGCGGAGCCCCGCCGTTGTTGAGGCGGCCCATTTCCCGAATCAGGCACGGAGCGAGCCCCCGATTGCTTCCAGGGCGCGCGCGATCGCCTCCCGGTAACCCGAGACCTCATCGTCGGTGAGGGTGCGGTCGGGCGCCCGGAACTCGAGCCGCAGCGCCAGGCTCTTACGTCCCGCGCCCACCTGGTCGCCGCGGTAGAGGTCGAAGATGCGGACGTGGCGAAGCAGGTCCCCTCCGGCCTGGTTGACCGTTGCCACCACACGCTCGGCGGGCACCTCGTCGGCGACGACGACGGCGAGGTCCTGGAGCACCGCCGGGTGCGTGGTCACGTCCTCGTAAGGCGTCTCACCGGACCGGGCGACGGCGATCAGGGGCGCCAGGTCCAGCTCGAACGCGGTCCCGCTCGGCAGGTCCCAGGTGGCCGCAACGGCGGGGTGCAGCTCCCCGACCCACCCCGCGGGCTCGGACGCAACGGCGATCCGAGCGGCCCGGCCCGGATGGAGGAACGGCTCGGTCGCTGCTTCGACGGTAAGGCTCGCCCCGAGCCCGGCGGACAGGGCCTCGAGGACGCCCTTCATGACGAAGAGGTCGCCGGGGTCGCCCTCGGCGCGCCAGCCCGACGGCGACAGGGGTCCGACGAGGATTCCCCCGAGCCGGTGCGGCTCGCGGTCGGGTGCCGGCATCGTCCCCGGGAACGCCCCCGCCGCGGTCCCGCCGTCGACCGGAGCGGGCTCCGCCAGGTATGCCCGGCCGGACTCGTACAGCGCGACCGCCTCGGCGCCGCGCGCCAAGTTGTAGCGCGCTGCGTCCAGGAGGCTGCCAAGCAGCGTGGTGCGCAGCACCGATCCGTCCTCGGACAGCGGGTTCGAGATCCGCACGGCGGCCGTCCGCCGAGGGTCGTCGGCGGCCAGGCGCAGGCGGTCGGCGATCTCGGGGGACACGAGGGCCCAGCCGAGTGCCTCGTCGAACCCGAGATCACGCATCGCGTCCTCGATCCGGCGGTGAAGCGCCTGCTCGCGGGAGAGCCCTCCACGCCGCTGCCCGTGGGCGGGCAGCGTGCGCGGCAGGAGATCGAGGCCGTGAAGCCGCCCAACTTCCTCGATCACGTCGACCTCGCGGGAGACGTCGTAATAGCGCTCCGGGGTCACCTCGACGAGCAGGTCGCTCGCGCCCTCCTGCTCGACGGAGAACCCCAGTCGGCTGAGATGCTCCTCGGCCTCCTCCCGCGCAACCGGGGCGCCGAGAAGGCCCTCGACGCGGGCTCCACGGAGCGTGATCCGGTGTGGAGGCGGAGGCTCGGTGGCGACGTCGATCGTGCCGGGCACAAGGGCGGCGCCCGCGAGCTCGCAGATCAGTCGCGACGCGACGCGCTGGCCGCGAAGCGCCAGCTCCGGGTGGAGCTGCTTCTCGAACCGCGTGGACGCCTCCGAGCGCAGTCCGAGGGCGTTCGACGTCGTCAGGATGTTCGGCCCGTTCCAGGTCGCAGCCTCGAGCAGCACCCGCGTCGTCCCGTCCGAGACCTCGGACTCCTGCCCGCCCATCACGCCGGCGATCCCCCCGGCGGGCTTCTCCTGGTCCGTGATCAGGACCATCTCCGGGTCGAGCCTGCGCTCGACCCCGTCGAGGGTGGTGATGCGCTCGCCGTCGCCGGCCGCGCGGACGATCAGCTCGTGCCCGGTGACGCGGTCGAGGTCGTAGGCGTGGAGCGGCTGGCCGGCCAGCAGCATCACGTAGTTCGTGATGTCGACGATGTTCGAGATCGGGCGCTGCCCCGCGGCGCTGAGGCGCGCCCGCAACCACAGCGGCGACGACCCGATCTCGACGTCCGTGAAGACGCGTGCGGTGAACCTCGGGCAGAGCTCCGGCACCTCGACGCTGACCGACACCAGCTCGTCGACCGTGCCGTCGCCGGACGCGTCCGCATCGCTCCCCCACGGCGGAGGCGCAAGCGGGGCGCCCGTAATCGCGTGGACCTCGCGCGCGACCCCATAGACGCCGAGACAGTCGGAGCGGTTCGGGTTGAGATCCAGCTCGAGCACATGCTCGGTGACGGGGATGACCTCGGTGAGCGGCGTGCCGGGATCGACCCCGAGGTCGCCGAGAACCATGATTCCCTCGTGGTCGTCCCCGAGTTCGAGTTCGTCCTCCGCGAGGATCATTCCCGCCGATTCGACCCCGCGCAGCTTCGCCTTCCCGAGCTTCTGGCCTCCCGGCATGGTCGCGCCGGGGAGAGCGACGGCGACCGTCTGCCCCGCGGCGACGTTCGGCGCCCCGCAAACGATCGTCCGCTCGCCGTCGCCGGCATCCACGGAGCAGACGGTCAGCCGGTCGGCGTCCGGGTGCTTCTCGGCGGAGAGGACGGTGCCGACGACGAATCCCTCCGGTGACGGCGGTCCGATCGTGCTCACGCGCTCGACCTCGACGGCCCGCATCGAGAGCAGGTCGGCGATCTCCTCGGCCGGCAATCCGGGATCGCAGTATTCGCACAGCCATGTCAGGGGGACCCGCACTACGCCACCTTGTTTCGCGTTCCGCCCAGGACAAAGCTCCTCTTGTCGTGCTCCACGCTCAAAATTGCTCCAGGAAGCGCACATCGTTCTCGTAGAAGATCCGCAGGTCCGGCACGCCGTGCTTCAGGAAGGCGATGCGCTCGATTCCCATCCCGAACGCGAAGCCCTGCACCCGGTCCGGGTCATACCCGTGCTCGGCGACGAAGCCGAACACGTTCGGGTCGACCATCCCCGCGCCCAGGATCTCGATCCAGCCCGTTCCTTTGCAGACCGGGTCACGCTCGCCCTCGATCAGCCCGCTGCCGCCGCACCGGAAGCACGAGACGTCGACCTGCACGCTCGGTTCGGTGAACGGGAAGAAGTCCGGCTTGAGACGGGTCTTACGGTCGGGTCCGAAGAGCCCCTTGGCGACCTCCTCGAGCGTCCCCGCCAGATCACCGAGGGTGATGTCGTCTCCGACCGCCAGGCCCTCGACCTGCGAGAAAACCGGCAGGTGCGTGGCGTCCATAGTGTCTCGCCGGTAGACGGTGCCGGGGACGATGACGAACAGCGGGGGCGCGTGGGTTTCCATCGCCCGTACCTGGTTCGGCGAGGTGTGCGTCCGCAACAGGACATCCCGCGGCCCGGGCGGCAGGTCCCGTTCGCTGCGGACGCCCTCGGGCAGCGAGGCGGGATCGATGTAGAAGGTGTCCTGAACCATCCGCGCCGGGTGCCCGGGCGGATGGTTCAGCGCCGTGAAGTTGTAGTAGTCGTGCTCGACCTCGGGCCCATCCATCACCTGGTAGCCCAGCCCGACGAAGATGTCTTCGATCTCGCGGCGCGTCTGCGTGATCAGATGCAGGTGACCGGTGCGAACCGGTGGCGCCCCCGGCAGGGTCACGTCGACGGTGTCCCCCGCGAGGCGCCGGTCGAGCTCGTCGCCCTCCAGCTCGGCGCTCCGGGTGGCGAGCAGCTTCTCAAGCGCGCCGCGGGCCTCGTTCGCGCCCGCCCCCACCGGCCCTCGCTGGTCGGCCGGAAGCTCGCCGATGCCGCGCAGGATCCCGGTCAGCTCAGACTTGCGGCCGAGGTACTTCACGCGGAGGTTCTCGAGCGCGGCGCTGTCGCCGGCCGCGGCGATCGCGGATTCGGCCTCTGCGCGCAGCTCGTCGATCCGGTCAATCGCGGTCATGAGACGGCGGGCGACGATATCCGCTCCAGCGCGATCGCCGCCGCGGCGGCCACGCCCAGCGACTCGGCCGCGCCGGCAAGAGGGATGGTCAACAGCTCACTGCATGCGGCCGCTGCCTCGCCCGAGAGCCCCTCGCGCTCCGCGCCCAGACAGAGCGTCGCGGCGTCCCCGCCGGCGGCCAGGCGCCGCCGTGGGCCACCATGCCCGCTCGTGGTTCGGGTGTAGTGGCTACCTCGCAGCGCTCGAGAGCAACGGTGAAGATCGACCCCATGCTCGCCCGAACCGCCTTCGGCGAGAACGGATCCGCCGTATCCGGATCGACGGCGACCGACGAGGCGCCGAGCGCATCCGCAGCGCGGACGATCGCCCCGACGTTGCCCGGGTCTCGCACGCCGTTCAAGAAGACGCATAGCGGGATTGCCGCCTCGGCCCAGGCGAGGTCCCAGACAGCGATCGCCCGCGAGCCCGACCCGAGCGCCGAGGCGGAGTTCAGAAGGGGCCGGTCCACCTCGTCGCCGCCCAGCCCGGCCCCGGCCTCGGTCAGCAGCAGCTCCGGCTCACGGCCCGAGCCCCTGCCGGCGGCGAGCAGATCTTCCCCTTCGGTCACGAACAGGCCCTCGCGCTCGCGGTGCTTGCGCTCGGCCAGGCGCCGCACCAGCTTCAGCTTTTCGTTGTCCTTGCTCGAAATCGTCATGTCAGTTTGAAACACAAAGGGCGCCTCAGCGGCGCCCGGTCGGTCGTGTTTCGGCGGTGTGAGGGTTGCCTCAGGCCGCCGCGGCCTCCCGGGCTAGCTCGGCAAATCGGCGGAACGCATCGGGGTCGCGGACGGCGATGTCCGCGAGCATCTTGCGGTTGACCTCGACTTCGGCCAGCTTCAGGCCGTGCATCAGCTCGGAGTAGCTCATGCCCTCGCGCCGTGCCGCCGCGTTGATCCGCACGATCCAGAGGCGGCGGAACTCCCGCTTGCGCGCGCGCCGGTCGCGGTAGGCGTAGTTGCCCGACCGCATGACCTGCTCGTTGGCGAAGCGGTAGCTCGAGTGCTTCCTGCCGTAATAGCCCTTCGCCTGGTCGAGCGTCTTCTTGCGCCGTCTCTTGCGCGCGACGGCGTTCGTGGCGCGGCTCATGAACGCTTGGCCCCCAGGAGCTTTCGGACACGCTTCGTGTCGGCGGACGAAATCGTGGACGGCTTGCGCATGTTGCGCCGCCGCTTGGACGACTTGTGCTCCAGGTTGTGGCTGGAGTTCGCGCGCTTCCCGCGGAGCTTCCCGCTGGCGGACCGCTTGAAGCGCTTCTTCGCGCCGGAATGACTCTTCATCTTGGGCATACGGAACGGACTATTGAAGCAGAACGGTTCCGGCCCACCGCACGCCGCGCGGGTCAGCCGGTGGCGGCTTCGCTCTCCGCGGGCGCCTCGCCTTCGGGCTCGCCGCCCTTGGCGTCCTTGGCGTCGCGCAGGGCCTCCTTCGAGGGCGCCAGCAGCATGTGCATGTTGCGGCCCTCCTGCAGCGGGTTCTGCTCGATCACCCCGAGTCCGTCTAGGTCCTCGAAGAGCCGGCTCAGGAGCATCCGCCCGCGTTCCGGGTGGGCCTGCTCGCGGCCGCGGAACATGATCGTCACCTTCACCTTGTCGCCACCGCGCAGGAAGCGCTCGACGTGGCCCTTCTTGGTCGAGTAGTCGTGATCGGCGATCTTCGGCCGCAGCTTGATCTCGCGGACGTTGATCTGCTGCTGGTGCTTGCGCGCCGCCTTCGCCTTCTGCTCCTGCTCGTACTTGTACTTCGAGTAGTCGAGGAGACGTGCAACCGGCGGGCGCGAGTTCGGCGCCACCTCGACCAGGTCGAGGTCGCGCTCCTGGGCCATCTCCAGCGCCTGCTTGGTCTCGATCACGCCGATCTGTTTGCCGTCCTCGTCGACCAGCCGCACCTCGCGCACCCCGATGCGCTCGTTGATACGAGTCTGGTCCCGCTCGGGCATCCGGCGGTCGAAACGTCGAGGGACCGGCACTAGGAAGGGCTGGCGGGAAGCGTCAAGCTAACCGTTGGGTGTTGAGAGCGAGGGTGCGAGGCATTGAGGGAAGGGCACGGCGCTTTAGCGGCGCTGCGTGGTCTTGGTGCCCTTCATCTGGGCGTGAGTATAGAGCGATGCTCGCCACTACGGGGAAATCAGCTCGGCGAGCCCTTCAGGCCCCATCGCGCCCAGATCCCCCTCGTCGTGGGAGCGGACCGCGAGATCGCCGGAATCGAGCTCCTCGGTCGCCGATCACGACCATGAACGGGAGCTTCCGCGAGCTCGGCGTCCCGGATCTTGCGGCCCACGGACTCGCCGCGCTCGTCGACGCTGACTCGCAGCCCGCGGCCCTCGAGCTCGGCCGCCACCTCGCGGGCGCGCTCGGAGTGGCGGTCGGCCACCGGGAGCACGCCGACCTGAACCGGGGCGAGCCAGGCTGGGAACCGTCCGGCGTAGTGCTCGATGAGGATTCCCGCGAAGCGCTCCATCGATCCCAGGAGCGCACGATGGATCATCACCGGCCGATGCTCGGCGTTGTCATCGCCCTGGTAGGTCAGCTCGAAGCGCTGTGGCATCTGGAAATCCACCTGGCAGGTGCCGCATTGCCATGAGCGGCCGAGCGCATCGGTGATGTGGAAGTCGATCTTGGGGCCGTAGAAGGTCCCCTCGCCGGGGCTCACCCGGTAGTCGCGCCCCTGGCGCTCGAGCGCCTCGCGAAGCGCCTCGGTCGCACGGTCCCACTCCTCGGCGGTCCCGATCGACTTGTCGGGCCTGGTCGAGAGCTCGACCTCATAGTCGCCGAACCCGAAGCGCTCGTAGAGCTCGTCGACGGCCTCGCAGATCGAGTCCACCTCGTCGGCGATCTGCTCCATCGTGCAGAAGACGTGACCGTCGTCCTGGGTGAAGGCCCGGACACGCAGAAGCCCGTGGAGGACGCCCTCGCGCTCGTGCCGGAACACGTGCCCGAACTCCGCCATCCGCAGCGGCAGGTCGCGGTACGAGCGGCGCTCCGAATCGAAGACGAGGCATGCTCCCGGGCAGTTCATCGGCTTCAGCGCGAACTCGCGGCCGTCGACCTCGGAGAAGTACATGTTCTCGCGGTAGTTGTCGTAGTGGCCGGAGCGGTGCCAGAGGTCGACGTCCATGACGTGCGGCGTTGAGATCTCCACGTAGCCGCGTTTGCGGAGCTGCTTGTGGTCCTCCGCTTCGATCAGCCGCAGCAGCACCGCCCCCTCCGGAAGCCAGAACGGCATCCCCGGCGACTCCGGGCGCAGGCGGAACAGGCCGAGCTCGGGTCCCAGGCGACGGTGGTCCCGTGCGCGGGCCTCCTCGAGGAGGCGCTCGTGCTCCTCCAGGTCGGCGTTCTTGAAGAACGCGGTTCCGTAGATGCGGCTCAGCATCTGCCGGCTCTCGTCGCCGCGCCAGTACGCACCCGCCACCGAGGTCAGCTTGAACGCCTTGATCCGCTTGGTCGACGGCCCGTGCGGCCCCAGGCACAGGTCGGTGAACGGCCCGTTGCGGTAGAGGGACACGGTCTCGATCCCCTGGTCGCGAACCAGGTCCTCGATCAGCTCGACCTTGTACGGCTGGTCCTCGGCCCGGAACCGCTCGAGCGCCTCGGCGACCGTGACGTCTCTCCGCTCGAAGGACTCGTCGGCCGCCACGTGCTTGGCCATCGCCTCCTCGATCGCAGGCAGGTCGTCCGCCGACGGGCGGAAGCCGTCCGGGAACTCGAAGTCGTAGTAGAAGCCCGAGTCGATCGCGGGCCCGATCGAGACCTTGGTCTCGGGCCAGAGGTCGAGGACGGCGGTCGCCAGGACGTGCGCCGTGTCATGCCGGATCAGCGCGAGGGCGTCGTCGTCCCTGTCGGTCAGGAGCTCGATCTCGGCTCCGTCGGGCAGTGGGCGGGCGAGGTCGCGCAGCTCGCCGTCCACGCGGATCGCGAGCGCCGCCTTCGCCAGCCCCGGTCCGATCGCCGCAGCGGCGTCGGCGCCCGTCGCGTCCTGCTCGAGCTCGAGCGCCGTCCCGTCGGGGAGCTTGACCGTGATCCGCGCCATGAGGACGGATGATGCTATTGGGGGCCGCTACGGTCTTGGAGACAGGGAAAGCGACTCCAAGGAGGAGCGATGAAGAGCAGACTTACGCTGGCGGGAGGCGTAGTCGCGCTGATCGCGGCCCTCATACTTCCGGCTGCGGACGCAGCCGCGCCGGCCGTGCAGCTCTCGGCGAAGCTGAAGGGCGCGAAAGAGGTGCCCGGGCCGGGCGACGCGAACGGCAAGGGCGAGATCTTCGTGGCGGTGAAGAAGCAGAAGCGCAAGGTCTGCTTCGCGCTGAGGTTCCGCAAGGTCGAGTCCCCGGAGGCCGGTCACATCCACAAGGGCGGCCGCACCGACGCCGGGCCCGTGAAGGTCCTGCTGTTCGAGGATCCGTCGGGGCTGCCCGGTCACAGGTTCGAGGATTGCGTCAAGGGCAAGCGGAAGACCCTGCGCAGGATCGCGCGGAATCCTGAGAACTACTACGTGAACATCCACAACGACGACTACCCGGACGGGGCGATCCGCGGGCAGTTGAAGCCCGCGCTCTAAGCGTCCCTTATGAGTGTGAACCACCGCCCTGAGCGCCTTCTCTATTTCGCGGGGACAGCGTTCACCGGATCGACGCTCTCGGCCTTCATGCTCAACCTGCATCCGCAGATCGTGAGCGTTGGCGAGGCCGCGGGCCCGGCTCGGGGCCGCGAGGCGCGTGTGAAGAGTGGTGAATACGCGTGCTCGTGCGGCGCGCCGCTGGCAGAGTGCCCCTTCTGGACGACCGTCGGAGAGGAGGTGAGGGCGCGTGGCCTGGAGTTCGACCTATGGGACTGGGACATGCGCTTCGATCCCGACGACCTCCCCGCTCGCCGGCTCCTCACGAGCTCGCTGCGAAGCAATCGTGCCGACGATCTGCGCGAGGCCCTGATCCTGCGTACGCCCGGGCTCGGAGAGCGCTTCCGAGCAACCGCGCACCGTAACGAGGCGATCATGGCCAGTGTCTGCTCGGTCGCCGGAAAGCCGGTCTTCGCCGATACGTCGAAAGGAGTGTTTCGCGCGCGATGCCTGGACCGGCTTACCGATCTGCAGCCATACGTCGTTCATCTGGTGCGCGACTCCCTGGGGTTCGTCGCGTCCAAGAAGTCCCGCAGGGAAAAGAATCCCAGGGGCGCGGAGCTTGGCAACGCGATCCGGTACTGGAATCGCAGAGCCGCCCAGGTCGAGCGCCTCTTCGCGACCCTCCCACCGGAGCGGCGGCTCCGCGTGCGCTACGAGGATCTCTGCACGGACCCGGAGCGCGAGTTCGGACGCATCTGCAGTCTGGTCGGGCTCGAACCCCTTCCCGGCCCATACGACTTCCTGACCGGCGATCACCACATCATCGGCAACCCCATGCGTCTTGCGAGTTCCAGCGAGGTGGTGCTCGACGAGCGGTGGCGGTCGATCTTGAGCAGCGACGAGGTCGACACCGTGCGGCGCAAGACGAATGGCTTTCGCGAGAAGTTCGGCTACGCGTGACGCCGGCGGTCCCGGCCAGGGATGCCCAGGAGCTCACCCGGAGGGCTCGGCCCGGTCCCCGTCCGCGATGAACGGACAGCGAGGGCCGGGCTGCGGGTCCGCGACCGAAGCGAGGTCGAACGCTTCGGGCCCTTCGTAGGCGATCACGTTCTCGATGCCGTCCGGCAGCTTGGAAAAGCCCCTGCCCGCAGGCGGGGTTGCGGCACACACGTTGCCGCCCCGAAGCTCCCACAGGAACAGGTCCTCACCGCGCTCCTCCAAAAGGAGATCCGCGGGGGCGGTGATCAGGGTGTCGTGCCCGTCCTCGCCTCCGGGGCCGAGCCGGCCGCTCTCGCGTAGCTCGATCAGGCCCGGACCCCATTCGGTTGGGCCCACCGGCCCGTTCGCCAGCGCCAGGACGCTGCCTGCGGCCGCGGGCACGCAGAACGCCACCGCGAGGGCGGGCACGGCCAGCGCGCGGCCGGTGGCCACGCGCAGCTCGGCAAAGACAGGCGTGGCCGCGAGCAGGGCGCGGGCTGAGATGAGCATCGCGAGCGGGGCGGCGATGGCGATCGCCTTCGCCTCCTGGTAGGGCGTGCCGGCGACCAGCGGATAGAGGTAGAGGATCGCGGCCGCGCCGAGGGCCGCCGGGACCGCGAGCTCGCGCCGACCGAGCCACCACCAGAGGCCGAAGCCGAGCGCCGCAAGGCCGACCAGGCCGCCGAGCCAGAACGCGGCGGCCGGAGCGAAGCCGGCGCCCGGATCGAGACGGAAGTCCCCCGAAGGCCAAATTCCCAGCGCCTCCAGGGGCGAGATCGCGTTGAACAGGTTGCCCAGGCCGTCGCCATCGGGGTCGAAGGTCTCGAAGCTCCCGAAGTCCGCGATCCGGCCCAGCTCGGGAGCGATCGCCACCACCATGGTCCCCACGGCGAGGGCACCCGGGACGAGCGCTGCGCGAAACGGCTGGAGGCTCCGGCGAGCCACCAGTTCCGCGATCCCCCAGATCCCGGCCGCGCCAAGCAGCCAGGCCAGGCCGGGGAAGCTGTAGGTGTAGATCGACCCGACCGCCAGGGCCGCGAGGGGGACGGCCGCCAGCAGGCGCCACCGCGCGGCGGGCTCCGGGCCGCCGAGAGCGCCCTGCGCCAGCTGCTGGAGGCCGATCGCGAAGGCAAGGACGAAGAGCGCCTGCATCGTTTCCTTGAACGCGCCCTGGATCAGGTAAGACGCCGCCATGTAGGCGAGCCCGATCAGCAGCGCCCCACCGACCTGGCGGATCCTGGCGAGCCCACCGAGGAGCTCGAGGGCGGCGAGGGACGCGGCCACGGCAACCGCCAGGGTGATCCCGCCAAAGGCCTGCAGCAGGCTCGGGCCGGCCTGGGAGACCGCGACGACGATCGCGTGGGGGCCGAGCGGGTAGCCCTCGGTGATCAGCCGCTCCTCCCCCCGTTTGCGAGCCGATCGGCGGCGAACAGATGCTGAGACATGTCCGGGTTGAGCGAGGTCCCGAGGATCCCGAACCGGCCCTCGACCGCGAACGGCAGCGAGGCGAGGACGATCGCGGCCGCCACCACGACCAGGCCGACACCGGCCCTCGGCATCGTGAGCTCGCCGGCGGAGGCCCACGCGCCGAGGCCGCCGACCGCGAGTAGGGCGATCGCCGCCAGCGCCACGGCTGGCTCGTCGGTCAGGTTCAGCCCACCCCAGGCAACCCCGGTGAGCACGGCCATCCCGACGGCCGGCGAGAGCCAGCTCCATTCCCGGCGGCCACAGAGCGCGAACAGCCCCTGGCCCGATGCGGCCGCCGCGACGAGGATCACCGCGAGCGATGCGTAGGTGCCGACCATGGGGCGGCGAGCCTACCGACGGCGGATGTCGCCGACCGCCTAGAGGTCGCGCTCGTAGAAGATCATCAGGGGCCCGTCCGGAGCGCCTTCGCGATTCGTGAAACCGAGCTTCTCGTAGAGCGCGCACGCCGCCTTGTCGTCCACGCTCGTGCCCAGGTGGATGAAGCCGGTCCCGCGGGACCGCGCGAGCTCGAGCGCCGCCTCGAGCAGAGCCTGCCCGAGCCCCTCGCCGCGGCGGTCCGGCGCCACGTAGAGCTCCTCCAGGTACGCGTCGATGCTCTCGGTCCAGAGCGCGGGCCTGAAGCGCAGCACCGCGATCCCGTGTGGGCCTGCGCCCCCGAGGAGGATCACGGCCTCGCCCGCGTCGATCAGGGGGACGAGCCGGCGGGTGAGAGCCTCGACGCCAGGCGTGGCCTCGTCGAACTCCGTGTTGAAGTCGTGCAGGAGCGATGCCGCTGCGCTGGCATCGGAAGCGTCGGCAATCCTGACGCGGGGTGGGTCAGCGGCCACGGTAGTGGGCACTACTGGGCTCGAACCAGTGACCTCCGCCTTGTCGAGGCGGCGCTCTCCCAACTGAGCTAAGCGCCCGGGACGTGGAATCTAGCAGCGGGTTTCGCTCACCCCGACGCGCCGGCGGCGTTCCCGGCGGCGATCGCGCGGCGGGCGGCGTCGGGGTACCGGAGGATCTTGTCGAGCGTTGCCTCCGGCACCTCGTAGCCCAGCCGGTCGAGGTACCCGGACGTCTCCAGATCGTTGAGGTCGTGCGGTTTCGCGCGCTCCGGTTGCGCGCCGGGCTGGAGGATGCAGGGCGTCGCGAGAATCGCGTTGGGGTCGGGCAGCGAGGGTCGATTGAAGTTCGGGTTCCGCCAGTTGAAGCTCCGGCCGATGTTGGTCGCGAACTTGTGGCGACGGTTCAGGTGGCCAAGCCCGAACCGGTACGACAGCAGCTTCAGGATCGACTCGTGCGTGACCCGCATGTGGCTGACCCGGCCGCCCCGCGTGTAGGGGGAGATCGCGACGCCGGGGACCCGGAACCCGCAGAAGCCCCAGTCCTCCTCGAGGTTGCGCCGGTCGCGGCGGCCGTCCGGCACGAACGGCGGCGAGACGTGGTCGAAGAAGCCGCCCCACTCGTCGTAGTTGATGAACATCGCGCCGCGCCGGTATTGGGGCGATTCGATGAACGCGTGCACGACGTCGGACATGAACGCCTGGCCGAGGCGGATGTCACCGTGCGGATGCTCGTCCGCCGAGAGCCCGTTGCCGCCGCCGCCGTCGCGGAATGGCGGGTCGACGAAGCAGATGTTCGGCAGGTTGCCGGTGAGAGCGTCGACGTAGAACAGCGGCATCGGGCGGATCCACGGCAGCGCGCGCGCCCCGTAGAGCAGGCCGAACGGGAGGTCCGAGGGGTAGTACGCGACGCTCACGCCGCGCTTCCGCGCGCGGTCGAAGATCGTCTCCCAGGTGAACCCGAGGTTTTCGTTGACCGGGAGCTCGTTCGACTTCTGCCCCCCGTTCTGGGCGCCCCATTGGTAGTGCCGGTTCGGGTAGGTGGATGCCATGATCGAGCAGAACCAACGGTCGTAGAGCGTGTAGGCATCCGCGGCGTGCGGAAGGAAGGGCACGTCCCGCTCGAGGTAGTAGCCGATCGCGAACTCGTCGCTGCCCGCGCCCGATGCGTTCCCGGTGACGAACCGGTTGTTCCGCCCGCCGTTCCATTGCCACCGCCCGCCGCTCCAGCCGTGGTCGGGATCCGGATGTCCGCAACCCTGGAAGTCCGGGGTCAGCCGATGCGTGGGGATCCTGTTGCCGTTCCCGTCGGGGTATCGCAGGCCCGTGTTCCTGGCGTCGGCTCGAGGGTGCCAGCCGAGGTAGTGGTCGAACGAGCGGTTCTCCATCATCAGGACGACGAACGTGTCGATCGGCAGGTTCCGCGGCGAGGGCAGCCGGTGCCGGTTCGCCCGACGCGCCGCTTCCGCGACGAGTTGGTCCGCGCCCATGGTCGCCGCGAACGAGGCCGAGCCGGCCACCGCGGCCGTGCGGGCGAGGAACTCACGCCGGCGCATCGTGCCCTCGGGGTCAAGCGCGAGATCGCACTCCAGCGCGTCCTCGTCGGCGTACTCACCGTCCGCGAGCCGGTGCGAGTGGTCGGCGGGCCTCCCGATCACAGGCCCTTCTTACACCGGATCGACCGGGCCGGGTCGCAGTTCGTGTGAACGCTGGAGCTCGCCTTAGCCCGGCTCGGGACCGACCCGCAGCTTGAGGCCCTGTACGGCGGTCACGCGCACCCGATCGCCCGGCGCGAATGCGCTCCCGTCCTCGGCCACGGCGGACCAGATCTCGCCGCGGAGCGTCACCCGCCCCTCCGGGTCGCAGGCCTCGGTCACCTCGGCCCGCTCGCCGATCATCCCCTCCGCGCCGCCGCGCACGCGATAGCGGCCCAGGAACCGCTTCCACAGGTAGAGCTCGCCAACCTCGATCACGGCGGCGACGCAGACGCCGATGACGTTCCACGGGGAGGGAAGGACGAAGAGGCCGACGATCGAAGCGGTGAGCAGCATGGGCTCAGCACCGTAGCCGGGTCCGGCCTCAGTCCAGCTGCGCCACCGACTCCCCCAGATCCGCGAAGCGATCCGCCTGCGCCTCGCGCAGGTGACGAGCGGCGAAGGCACGCGCGGACGCCACGAGCCGCTCCCCCAACGCCGGGTCCGCACGAACCTCGCGGACCGCCTCGGCCAAGGCCTCCGGATCACCATGAGGAACGGTGAGGCCAAGGCCCTCCGTCTCGATCAGCCGCCGGAGCTCGCCCGTACAGGCCGCGACGATCGGCCGCCCGATCGCACACGCGTCGTAGAGCTTGGCCGAGACGACCAGATCCTGACGTTCGGACACGAGCACCACGTCGGCTGCGCGGAGGTGCCGTCCCGCCTCGGCAGGGGACATCAGGGGCCGCACGTCGACCTGGCCGGGCAAGGCCTCCGCCTCACGCGCGACGCCGGCGCGCCGCGGCCCCTCGCCGATGACCAGGAGGAGGTAGTCGTCGCCGAGCAGCCGTTGAGCTTCGAGCGCGTGCTCCACGCCGTGCGCGAGCCCGATGTTGCCGGCGTACGCCCAGACGAAGCGGCTCGGCGGGAGCCCGACGGCGTCCCTGTCCACCGACATGGCCCCGGCATCCAGCCACGCCTGGGTGGTCCCGTTGGCGATCGCGACGATCTGCTTCCCGGCGGGCGCCCGATCGGCGATGTACCCGGCGAAGGCGTCATTCGCCGTGACCACCGCGCTCGCCTTCGCGTAGACCCATCGCTCCATCCGTTCGAGCATGTCGGTCACCCGCCCCGGCGCGAGCTCTCCCACGGCGATCGGTGTGTACGGCCAGAGATCGCGAATGTCGAGCAGCAACGGCACGCGATGGCGCATCGCGACGAGCGCTCCGGCGGCGGCGACACTTAGCGGCGGCGAGCTGGCGACCACCAGATCCGGCCGCGACCGCAGCATGCCGGCCCCCGTCGCCAGACCGGCGTAGGAGCCGTAATAGGCAAGTCGCGTGCGCGGGGTCTTTTGCCGCGACGTGGCCACCCACAGGTAGGTCACCCGAGCGCCGCCGACGCGCCGTTGGATGCGCGGCCGCCCCCGAAAGCCGTCCTCGACGACGCCGCTGGGATGGTTGGGCACGGGGCAGACGACGTCGACCTCGTGGCCCTTCCGCACGAACGCGTCCACGAACGCCTCGACGCGGAAGCGGCCGGCGGTTACCTCGGGCGCGTAGTGCTGGGTGAGGAGGAGAACGCGCATGCCTCCGGCAGCCTAGCCTCGCGTACAGTGATCTCCGATGAGCACCGGGGATGCAACCGAGGGTGGAAGCGCTACCGAGCGCGAAGCGCCGCTCCGGGTCCTCTTCATCACCGAGGACGACCCGCTCTACGTGATCGAGTTCTTCGACTCGTTCCTCGACGCATACCCGCACGAGCGCCTCGAGGTGGCCGGGATCACGATCAGCCGCGCCTTCAACGAATCACGCCTGGCCACCGCGCGGCGGGTGCTCCGCCTCTACGGCGTCGGCGACTTCGCAAAACTCGCCGCCCGCTTCGCCCAGGCGAAGCTCCGTCGCCGCTCGATCGAGTCGCTGGCCCGGCGGTCCTCGATCGCGCTGCTCCCGACCGCCTCGGTGAACGACCCTTCCTACATCCGCCGAGTGCGGGAGCTCGCCCCGGATGTGATCGTCTCCGTTGCCGCCCCCGAGATCTTCCGGGAGGAGCTGCTCGGATCGGCCGCGATGGGGTGCGTGAACATCCACTCGGGCCGGCTTCCGACCTACCGCGGGATGATGCCGGTGTTCTGGCAGATGCTCAATTCCGAGCCGCACGTGACGGTCACCGTGCACGAGATGGCGGCCCAGCTGGACGCTGGGGCCGTGCTCGGCACGGTCGAGCTGCCGATCCTGCCGTCGGATCGTCTTTCCCGCCTGATGGTCGAAGGCAAGCGCGAGGGCGCGCGGCTCTTGATCCGGGTGCTCGAGGACCTCGCGCAGGGCGAGGCTAACCCGAAGCCCCTGGACCTGGAGCAGGCGTCGTACTTCTCCTTCCCCGGCCCGACGGAGGCGCGCGAGCTTCGCGCCCGGGGTCACGCCCTCGTCTAGCGGAGCGCGCCGCGGGCTTGGAGCACGTGATGACCGCCAAGGGCCCCTCGGCTGCGATGTCGATCGACGTCGAGGATTGGTTTCAGGTCGAGAACCTGAGGACCGCGATCACCCGTGAGAGCTGGAACGATCGCGAGCTTCGGGTGGAGCGCAACACCGACCGGATGCTCGAGCTGCTGGCCGAGCGCGATATCCGATGCACGTGCTTCGTGCTCGGCTGGGTGGCGGACCGCTGCCCAGCGCTGATCCGACGGCTTGCCTCCGCCGGGCACGAGATCGCCAGCCACGGGTACGGACACGAGCTCGTGTACAGACAGACGCCATCGGAGTTTCGTGAGGACGTACGGCGGTGCAAGGTCCTGTTGGAGGACCTCGTTTCAGCGCCCGTCGTCGGCTACCGGGCGCCCAGCTTCTCGATCACGGATTGGTCCATCCCGATCCTCCAGGAGCTCGGCTTCCAATACGACTCCTCGCTCTTCCCGGCACTCGCCCATGACCGCTACGGACGCATCGCGGGCGTCGGCCCGCGCGAGCGCATCGCCGAGCTGGCGCCCGGCTTCAGCGAGGTCTGCATCTCGTCCCTGTTCGTCGGATCCCGCGCGCTCCCGTGGGGAGGCGGAGGCTACTTCCGGTTCCTGCCCTATCCCGTCTTCCGGCGCGGCGTGGCCGGCATCCTGGGCTCGGGAGAGCCGTATGTCTTCTACATCCATCCCTGGGAGATCGACCCCGGCCAGCCGCGGGTCGCCGGGCTTTCCCGAACGCACTCCTTCCGGCACTACGTCGGGCTGCGCACTGCCGAGCGCCGCTTCCGGTCGCTGCTGGGCGACTTCGCCTGGACCACCGTCGCGGACGTCCTCGCCCGGTGCGCCGACCCTAGGGCTGATAACTCGTGATCTGGACGTTTGCGTAGTCCGTGTAGATCATCTCCTGGCGCGGCTGGCCGGGGACGGAGCCGTCGAAGAGGTCCATGTGGTGGTACAGACCGATGCCGGCTGAGGAGCTCGGCCGGCCGCCCGTGAAGTCGATTCCCGACTGACGGCTCACCGCCTGGGTCATCGAGCCGTTCTGGTCGAGGTCGGCCCATACCTCGTACCAACCGTCCGAGTCCCAGTTGCTGACGATCGCCATCCGGATCCACTCGCCGGTCGGGACCTGGAGGATCTGGTACCTGTTTTTGTTTTCACCGTCGCGGGCGATGAACTTGATCCCGTCGGAGCCGATGGTCGCCGAGAACGGCAGGTGGCTGCCGAGACCGCCGCCGTGCGACTTGAACTGCAGCAGCTGGCTGAACTTCGAGTTGCCGCCGCCGTTCGACTGCTTGTGCGGGAAGGGCGACTCGCCGTTGGCGAGCTCCTGCAGGCGGAACGAGTAATAGAAGGCGTAGTTGCCCGGCGTGAATGACATCGGGTTGTCGGACGCCGACCACTTCTGGGTCTGGGTCCGAGTGGACTGGCTGCCGGATTTCGTCCGGTCGTAGACCGACTGCGCTCCGAGGCGGGAGATGTAGCGGCGGTAGTACGGGCTGCGCGCCGACTGTCCGACCGCCACGTGCGGATCGCCGTCGCCCGAGCGTCGGACGACGTACGGGTCGTTGGCGGCGCTGGCGTCACAGCCATAGAGGAACGGCGTCGAGTTCGAACCCCAGACCAAGCACGGGTTCGGCTGGGTGGCCAGGTCCTGGGAGAGGACCGTTCCGGTGCCCGGGACAACCGAAGCCGAGCCGGGGGGAACGGGCGGATCCGGTGGATTCGGCCAATCGGGCGGATCCGGGGGATCGGGCGGATTTGGCGGATCGGGCGGATTTGGCGGATCGGGGGGATCCGGGGGATCGGGGGGATCCGGTGGATCGGGTGGATCGGGCGGAATCGAGGGAAGGTCTACGGCAAACGACCGGGCGGCCGGGGTGGGATCGGTGTTTCCAGCCCGGTCGGTCGCCCGGACCGCGAAGGTGTGCCGGCCCTCGATCATCCTGGACACCGGCTCCGGGCTGGAGCACGCGTGCCAATCCCCTTCGTCCAGCAGGCACTCGAACGTGGAGCCGGGCTCAGAGGCAGAGAAAGCGAAGGCGCTTGCGGGCACCGGGATCGTGCCTGACGGCCCGAAGATGATCGCGGTGTCCGGCGCGATCCTGTCCCGTCGGCTGCCGTGCCAGGCCCGAGGTCGGTTCGTCTTGTGGCGCAGGCGATGCGCCTTATGGCCGCTGAACACGTCGTCCGGCTTCGTCATGGCCGCGCCGCGGGAGCTCCCGGCGCGACTGGCGTCCCGCTTCGAGTCGGCGGCGAATGCGGAAACGGCAAAAGTGAGCATCGCCGTAAGGGCGAGGGCGGTGAGGCTGCGACTGCGGTCGAACATCCGGTTCTCCTCTTCGGCGGCTGAGCCGTCTCGCTGAGCACGAGACCTCTGGCTTTGCGTCCCCGCCTCACGGCGGGTTTGCCTTGTCGGTGGATGCCGGTCCCTCGGCCCCACGTTTTGTGAGTCTTTCCCTAAGGCTCGGTTTCCAAACCTCAAAACTTGAGAAAAGCTGCAACCGACCGGAACGTCCGTCCAATCGCCCTGGGCGGAGTCTTGCGCGCAGGCGGGCGCCGGAACCTTCGAGTTCGGCCTAAAGCAGAGAGTTAGTGTTCGCCGATCTCACCCGGTCCGCGCCCCCGATAGAGCGAGAGCCCCGCCGGGCGGGGCTCTCGGAGCTCAGCGGCTTGCGCGGGCATCAGCCCTCGTCGGCCTCGTCCTCCTCGCCGTCGTCGGCCTCGTCGCCGACCACGTTGAACGAGCGGTCGAGCTGCACGTCGGTCTGGCTGCCGTCTTCCAGGGTCACCTCGACCTCGTAGTAGCTCTCCTCGTCGCCGACCTCGGTGCCGGTCACCTGGCCGCCGCCGGTGTGCTCGAGCGCCGCGGCGCTCGCGCTCTCGAGGGCGGTGCCGGAGATCGGCTTCTCGGAGGCGTCGTCATCGGCGCCGGTGCCGAGGGCAACGCCTGCGCCGCCGGCCGCGATCGCGGCTGCGGCGACGCCGCTGATCAGGATCTTCGTTCGCTTGGTCATCTCATTCCTCCTGGGTTCAGGGTTGATGCCGCTGTTCTAAGGAGGCGCGATGAAATGACGATGAATGGGCTACTCCAGATCGCGGCGGCGCAGGAGGACGGCGCCGGGCGCGAAGAACGCGAGCACCCAGGCGAGCATCGCGAGCGTGGCAAGGCCAGGCGCGAGCAGGGTCGTGTCTATCGCAAGCGCGTTCTCGGGGAGGTCGGTGACGCCGGCGGGGAGGCCGAAGAACAGGCCGTAACGGGCCACCTCCGGAAAGACGGCCATCAGGGCCGGCTCGAGCACGAAACCGACGACGAGGACGGTGACGACTCCCACTACCTGGTTACGGACGACGGTGCCGAAGGCCACGCCGAATGCTCCAAGCAGCATCGCGACGATCGAGTTCCTGCCAATCAGGGTCAGGACGTCGCCGAGCTCGGGAACCGGCTGGCCGCGGAGCTCCAGCACGGTGTAGCCGAGGATCGCGACCCCGCTCGAGATCAGCAGCGAAAGAATCAGGCCGGCGACCGCGAACGCGAGCGTCTTCGCGAGCAGGAACCGCAGGCGGTCCGGCGCCGCGAGCAGCGACGAGGCGATCGTGCGGTGGCGCCACTCGCCGGTGATCCCGACGATCGCGAGCAGCAGGATGAAGAGCGAGCTCGTGTCCGACGCGAACACGTCGACCAGTACTGACTCCTCCGTGGTGTCCCCAAGCAGTGCGGTGAGTCCGGCGATCAGCGCCGACGTGGCGACGGCGACCGCGGTGAGCGCGGCGAAGGTACGGGTCGTCCGGAGCTTCAGCAGCTCGGCCTGCAGCAGGGCGCTCATCGATAAGCCGCCTCAACAACGGCGGGGCTCGGCTCCGCTTCGCTCCGCCTCACATCCACCTCCGTGAGCTCGAGGAACGCGTCCTCGAGGCTGCGGGCGGCGATGCCCAGCTCGATCAGCGCGAGGCCGTGCTCGGCCGCGACGCGGCCCACGGCAAGCGTTTCCGCGCCGCGGACCAGGAGGCCACCGCCATCCGCCGCGGCGGCCGCCGCGAACCCTCGCTCCGCCAGGAGCGCCGCCAGGCGCGCGTCGTCGACCGAGCGCACGCGGGTGGCAGGACCGTCGGCCGAGCCCAGCACCGATTCGAGCGAGCCGAGGCCGCGGAGCCTGCCGTTCGCGATCACGACCACGTCATCGACGGTCTGCGCCACCTCAAACAGCAGGTGGCTCGAGATCAGGACGGCGCTGCCGCGCCGGGCCTCCGCCCGGACGAGGTCGCGCATCCAGCGGATCCCGGGCGGGTCGAGCCCGTTCGCCGGCTCGTCGAGGATCAGGACGCGCGGCTTCCCGAGGAGGGCCGCAGCGATCGCGAGTCGCTGGCGCATGCCCATCGAGTAGCCGCCTACCCGGCGGTCGGCGGCGTGCGCGAGCTCGACCTGGGCGAGCACCTCGTCGACGCGTGCAGCCGGATGGGATCCGGCGGCGGCGAGCACGCGCAGGTGGTTGCGCCCCGTCCGGCCCGGATGGAAGCTTGCGTCCTCGAGAACCGCGCCGACCTTCGCGCTCGGGTGCTCGAGCGCCTCGTAGCGCAAGCCGCCGAAGGTCGCGGCGCCGGCGTCGGCATGGACGAGCCCGAGCAGCGCTCGCAGCGTCGTGCTCTTGCCGGCGCCGTTCGGGCCGAGGAAGCCGGTCACGCGACCCGCCTGGACCTCGAACGAGAGGTCATCGACGGCACGAATGGATCCGAAGCTCTTCGAGAGCCCGGTGATCTGGATCGCCGGATCAGCCATGCCGAAAACGTTAGGAGGGAGCGCCCGTGTGCACATCGGGCGCGAGACTGAATCGCGACTACGACTTCAGGATGAGCGCGGGCGGACCAGCCCCACGTCGTAGGCCAGCACCACGGCCTGCACGCGGTCGCGCAGGCGCAGCTTGCGCAGGATCGCGGACACGTGGGTCTTGACCGTCGCCTCGCTCACCACCAGCCGCTCGGCGATCTCTGAGTTCGACAGCGCGAGCGCGACGAGGCGCAGGACCTCCACCTCCCGGTCGGTGAGCTCGTCGAAGTCGGGGACGGCCTCCGCCTGGGTCGGCAGATCAGGCGCGAACTTGTCGAGCAGACGCCTGGTCACGCTCGGCGCGAGCAGGGCGTCACCCGCTGCCACGACGCGGATTCCCTCGACCAGGGCCGCCGGCCGGACGTCCTTCAGAAGGAAGCCGCTGGCCCCGGCGCGTAACGCTTCCGAGACGTACTCGTCGATGTCGTGCGTCGTGAGGATGATGATGCGGGCGTCGCTGCCCGCACTGACGATCCGCCTCGTCGCCTCGAGGCCGTCCATCCCCGGCATCCGTACATCCATGAGGATCACGTCGGGCCGGTGTTCCTCCGCGAGCGCAACTGCCTCCGTCCCGTCCGGTGCCTCGGCCACGACCTCCATGTCGTCGCGGTCGTCGATGATCATCCGGAACCCGCCCCGAACGAGCGCCTGGTCGTCGGCGATCAGGACGCGGACGGTCACGACGCGCGCTCCAGAGGGAGCCGCGCGCGGACGCGGAAGCCGCGCTCGGGCAGTGGACCTGCCTCGAGGGTGCCGCCGATCAGCGCCGCGCGCTCGCGCATTCCCACGATCCCGTGTCCGCCCTCGCCCTGGCCGTTCGCCTTGGCGCCGAGGCCGTCGTCGTCGATCACCAGCTCCAGTATGTCCCCGGCGAAGCGCACGAGGACCTCGGCGCTGCCTGCGCGCGCATGGCGAAGCGTGTTGGTGAGGGCTTCCTGGACGATCCGGTACGCAGAGAGATCGACGCCGGGCGCGAGCGCCGCCGGCTCTCCCTCGCGGCGGACGATGACCTGTACGCCGCCGGTCCTGATCCGTTCGACGAGCTCGTCGAGCTGGTCGAGTCCCGGCTGCGGCCCGCTCTCGGGGTCGCCGGCCTTGACCGCGGCCAGCAGCCGGCGGAGCTCTCCCATGGCCTCCCGGCCCGAGCTCTCGATCGAGTGCAGGGCGGCCCGCGCCTGCTCGGGCTGCGACTCGAAGACGTCGTCCGCCGCCGCAGCCTGGACGACCATCACCGAAACGCTGTGCGCGATCACGTCGTGGAGCTCGCGCGCGATGCGCGCCTGCTCCTCCGAGACCGCGCGGCGCGCCTCCTCTTCGATCGCCACGTGTCGGTTGCGGGTCGCCTCGCCCAGTGCCCAGGCCGCGCCGCACGCGGCGATCGCGAAGCCGGCGTCGCCGGCCGCAACCTCGGGGAACAGGAAGTTCAGGCTCGCGACCAACGCGATCGCGGCAAGCGCGAGGCGGGACTCACGCGGCGGACGGTGGGCCGCGAACGAGCCGATCGCAAACAGGCCGGCAAGCGGCAGCACCATCTGCGGCGCCAGGAGCATCGTCAGCGCGCCGCCGACAAGCGCGATCGCAAGGACCGGGCCAGGATGCGTGCGACGCCACCGAAGCGCGCCGCCCTGGACAGCCCCCAGGCTGATGGCAAGCACCAGATCGAGCCAGTCGTTCGGCTGGCGCTCGTCGAGGATCGTCAGCGCGATGATGATCCCGACCCCCCACGGGATCAGGTAGTCGGCGATCCTGCCGAGTCGACTTCGCCAATTCCCGCGCACGCCTCGATCCTGGCGGATCGACCCCGATTTCGCATCGGTCTCGAGGATGAGAGCGCGCCGCGCGTCTAGTCTGTCGGCGTGTCCAACGTCGACGACGCCGTCAGGCTGATCACTGACCCCGCGAACGTGACCCGGATGAAGCAGACCGGGCCGGACGAGCAGTTCGCGGTCAAGCAGAACCGGGTGATGCGTGCGCTTCGGGACGCCGGCGCCGGCAAGGCCGAGGCCCGCGAGCTCGCCCTGAAGGCGCTGGAGCAGGTCGAGGGCGGCGCCGAGCTCCAGGCCCACCGCGGTGCCCAGCCCGTCGGCGGCCGCGGCGACGCCACCGAGGAGCATTGGTGGGTGCCGGCGACGGCGGTGCGGTTCGAGTAACCGCCTAGCCGGCCTCGGATCCAACGCCCGCAACCGCATTCGCCGAAGCGCTGGCGCGGCTCTGGTGCACGACCGCCGCGTCGCGGATGCGATGGATGTGGTCGCCCATCGCGCGTCCCGCGTGCTCGGGGTCGCGCGCGCAGATCGCCTCGACGATTCGCTCGTGTTCCCCGGCGGTCCGTTGCGCCACCGAGGGCAGCTGGACGGTGTAGCCGCGACTCTCCTCGGCGAGCGCGGCGATGGTCGCAAGCAGGCGCTCGAGAAGCGGGTTGTGCGCGGCGCGTGCGATCCGCTCGTGTAGCTCGACGTCCACGCGCACCAGCTCGTCCGCCGTCATGTCGCCCGCGCTGCCGCGGCGCGCACATTCGCGCAACTTCTCGAGCTCCTCGTCGGCGGCGCGCTCGGCGGCCTGTGCCGCTGCGCCCGGTTCCAACATGAGCCGGACCTCGAAGAGGTGCTCCAGACCGAAGTCGGACAGCGCCAGCGCGAACTGGAGCGGGCGCAGGAGCTCCTCGACGCCGAGCGAGGAGACGAAGGTGCCCGACCCGTGCCTGCTCTCGACGATGTTCATCGCCTGAAGCGCCCGAATGGCCTCGCGGACGGTCGGTCGGCTGACGCCCAGCGCTGTGCTCAGCGCCCGCTCCGACGGGAGGCGATCACCGGGGCGAAGACGCCCGTCGAGGATCATGTCCTTGACCGTCAGAATCGCGTCCGTCGTGAACCCCGTCCGGGCGAGCGGGCTGAACTCGGCCGCGGGCTCGTCGCCGTCCATCAGCGCTCGACGTGCCCCGAGCCGCCGTCCGTGCCGAGGACCAGGTCCCGCTCGCGGTCGGGGACGTGGTCGAGGGGCACCGGGGCCAGTGCCTCGATGAACGCGCAGCCGTGCTCGGAGTAGAGCTCGTGCTCGAGCCCCCGGTTGACGACCACGGTGTCTCCGGCGCGGAGGGTGCGGGTCTCATCCTCGATCGTCATCGTCAACTCCCCCTCGAGGATGAGCATCACCTGCTCGGTGTGTTCATGGCTGTGGCGGCTGACGCGCATCCCGGGCTCGTACGCGGCACGGCAGAGCAGCACCCGCTCGCCCCCGACCGCGTTGATATGGACGCCGGGCGCGAACTCGTACGTCTCGACCTCGTTGAAGGTGCCGAAGGGTGAGCTCATGTCGTCTCCTCGAGCGCCCGCAGGATCTTCTCCGGAGTGATCGGGAGCTCGGTGATCTGGACTCCGATCGCATCGGTGACGGCGTTGGCGATGGCCGGGATCGGGGAGTTGGCGGTCATCTCGCCCACTCCCTTCATCCCGAACGGCCCGTTGGCGGAGGGGATCTCGAGGATCGTCGATTCGATCTCGGGCAGCTCCGCCGCGCCGGGCATGAGGTAGTGGGAGAAGTCGTTGGGCGCGTGGTCGGTCTCCGGGTAGTACGGCGCCGTCGTCTCGTACAGCGCGTGCGACATGCCCATCCACGTACCCCCCGTGATCTGTCCCTCGACCAGGGCCGGGTTGAGCGCGCGGCCCACCTCGTAGGCGCTCTTGAGGCTCAGCACACGGACGTGCCCGGTCTCGGTCTCGACCTCGACCTCGGCGACGGTGCACGCGTGGGCCTCCGTGGAGTCCGGGTCCATCGCCCCCGTCTCAGGGTCGACCTCGCTCTTCGGCTTCATGTACATGCCCCGCCCCGAGATCGAGCGCCCGTGCTTGAAGTGGGCCGCCAGGGCGACGTCGGCGATCGGAATCGAGCGCTGCGGCACGCCGACGACCCGGATGTTGCCCTCGCCGTCGGTTTCCACGTCCTCGGGCGCCGCCTCGAGCTCATCGGCCGCGACCTCCAGCAGCACCTCCTTGGCCTCGTTGGCCGCCGCGATGATCGCGTTCCCCACCCGATGCGTGGCGCGGCTTGCGAAGGTGCCCATGCAATGAGGGCCCGTGTCCGAATCGGCTGTGTCGACCTGGACGGTCTCGAGCGGGACCCCGAGCGTCTCCGCCCCGATCTGGGCCATGACCGTGCGCAGGCCCTGGCCCAGGTCGACGCTCGAGAGGGTGATCATGAAGGCACCGGTGGGCGTCGAATGGATCAGCGCCTGGCTCGGATCGCCCCCCAGGTTCATGCCGGTCGGGTAGTTGACCGCCGCCATCCCGCGGCCGCGCAGGAGCGTCATTTCGCCACCTGCCCGCGGTCGTTCGACGTCATCGCGCGCAGGTCGGCCGAGAGCTCGACGCCGGCCATCTCGGCTGCGCGATGCATGGTCTCGACCAGGGTGGCGTCCGCGGTGGTCTTGCCATACGGGCGCTCGTCGCCGTTGCGGTACGCATGGCGCAACCGAAGCTCCCACGGGTCGATCTCCAGCTCACGAGCGATCCGGTCCATCTGCATCTCGAGCGAGAACGACGCCTCGGTGACCCCGAAGCCACGCATCGCGCTCGACGGCGTCCGGTTCGTGAAGACGCAGTGGACGTCGATCGAGACGTTGGGGATCGTGTAGGGCCCGGAGGCGTTGGCCGCGTGTTTGGTGCACCCGTAGGGGGTGTGGCGGCTGTAGGCGCCGGCGTCCTCGTAGCTCGTCACCTCGCGCGAGACGATCGTGCCGTCGTCCATCACGCCGTCGGTGATGTAGATGCGGTTGGCACTGCGGGTCGAGGAGACCTGCATCTCCTCCTCGCGCGTGTAGACGTACCGGATCGGGCGGCCCGTTCGCATCGCGGCGAGCGTCGCCAGGGGCTCGACGATGACGTCGACCTTCCCCCCGAAGCCGCCGCCCACGCTGCCGCCGATGAAGCGCAGCTTGTGCGGTGGGACCTGGAGGATGATCGCGGTGTTGTCGAGACTGAAGAAGATCGCCTGGGTGTTCGTGTAGACCGTGACGCGCCCGTCGGGCTCGGGCTTGGCGACGCAGCCCGTCGGCTCAATGGGTGCATGCTCGATCGGGCTCATCTGGTAGCGGCCCTTGATCACGCGGTCGGCCTGCTCGCGGGCCGCCGGGGCATCGCCGTGGCGAACCCGCCGGCAGTGATGCCCCTCGTAGACGAAGTAGTTCGTGCCCCAGTGGGTGACGATCGGCGCCCCCGGCGCGAGCGCCTCCTCGACGTCGAAGACGGCCGGCAGCTCCTCGAGGTCCAGCTCCACCTTGTCCGCCGCCCGGAACGCCGCCGTCTCGGTCTCCGCCACGACGACCGCGATCGGCTCGCCCTTGTAGCGCACGCGCTCGGCGGCGAGCACCTGCTCCTCGTCGGGTTCGACCCCGATCAGGCAGAGGATCGTGTAGACGTTCTTCGGGATGTCCGCGGCGGTCAGCGCGGTCACGAAACCGGGCACCCGCTCGGCCGCGGAGAAGTCGATGCCGCGAATCCGCGCGTGGGCCACCGGACTGCGCACGGCCTTCATGTGGCACATGCGGGGGAAGCTGACGTCCTCGGAGAAGGTCGTCGACCCGGTCACGTGCCCGAGCGCGTCGCGGCGCTCGTGGGTGCGGCCGATGACGTCGAACGGCTTCGCCCCGTTGCCCGGCGCGCTCATGCGGACGCCTCCCGGCTCTCGCGCATCCGCTCCGCCGCGTCGGAAACGGCGGCAATGATCGGCGCGATGCCCGTGCAGCGGCAGACGTTTCCGGAAAGGGCGGCGACGATCTCCTCGGGCGTGGGTTCGAGGTTGCGCTCCAGAAGCGCCGCCGCCGTCGAAATCATTCCCGGGCTGCAGAACCCGCACTGCGAGGCGAACCCCTCGTGAAAGGCAGCCTGAAGCGCGCTCTGTCCGCCGGGCCCGCCATGGCCCTCGATCGTCCGCACGGCGCGGTCCTCCGCGTTCTCGACCGGAACCAGGCACGAAAGAGTCGGCTCACCGTCGAGGAGAACGGTGCAGCTCCCGCATCCGCCCTGGCGACATCCGGCCTTCGTGCCGGTCAGATCCAGGCGCCCGCGCAACACGCTCAGAAGCGTCTCGAGCGGCTCGGCGAGCACCGTCACCGGCTCGCCGTTGAGTTCCAAGCTGACGGCCCGGGCGCTCAACCAGCCTCCCCCTCCAGAGCCCTTTCGAGCGCGCGCCTCATATGGACTCTGATCATCCGGGCGCGATACCAGGCACTTGCCACCGCGTCGTCGACGGTTTCGACCGCGCCGGCCGCCGCCTCGACGGCCGCCTCGACGGCCGCCCCGTCGCCCGGCGAACCCACGAGCGCGTCCTCGGCTCCGATGGCGCGCAACGCCCGCGGCCCGACGGCGTTGAGCGCGATTCGCGCCTCGCTGATGGTGCCGCCCTCGCTGCGCAGGCGAGCAGCGACGCTGACCACCGGGGGCGCACCCGCGGCCAACCGCGCGCAGCGCTCGAAGCTGACGGTTCCGGCATGCCCGGGGATCACGATCTCGGTCAGGAGCTCGCCCGCGAGCGGCCGGTTGCCCTCCAGGGCTTCGGAGAGCGGGATCCGTTCCGGGCCGGGGGCGCCGGCGAGCGTGATCTCCGCGTCGAGCGCCAGGAGGACCGGGACCAGGTCGCCGTAGGGGCGAGAGACCAGCAGGTTGCCGCCGATCGTCGCGGTCGTTCGGAGCGGCCAGCCGCCGATCGACCGAGCGGCTGCCGCCAGCGCCGGGACTTCGTCCAACTCGGCCACCACCTGCAGCGGTGTCATGGCGCCCAGCGTGAGTGCCCCGTTTCGATTCACGCCATCGAGCCCGGCCCGCGCGAGGCCGATCACCCGGCGACCGTTCAGCTCACCGACGGTCGCTCGCGGAACGATGGTAGTGCCGCCGCCCATGACGATGGCCGCGGGGTCCTCGGCCACGAGCCTCACGGCTTCCTCCGGCGTGCTGGCGAGCACGTAATCCCGCACCAAGACCGCTCACTCCTCCTGGCTCAGTGGTCAAGTGGTCTGACCGATTCAACCTATACGCGTGAACGTCCGAGTGTCGGGCGGGTGTTACTCGACGATCTCGGCCTCGGGCGCCTTGCCGCGGGGGAGGCCGATCAGGGCGACGAGGAACGCGACGGCCATCGCCCCCGCCATGACGTAGAAGACCGTCTGGGACGAGAGGGCGAACGCGTCCTGCACCGCCTGGAACTGGGCCGCGCTCGCATGCCCGGTCGCGTCCCCGGTCCCGGCGCTGTGCTGGCTGAGCGAGTTTGCGACCTCGAGCGCGTCGGCGTGCGGCACGTGGTCCGAGCCCGTCAGGGAGGTCAGCTTGTCCACCACGTTGGTCCGGTTCTGCGAGATCAGGAGAGTGCCGAGCACGGCGAGCCCGAGGCTCGCGCCCAGGTTGCGGGCCGTCTGTGTGATTCCCGTGACCTCGCCGTAGCTGGTCCCGGGCGCCCGGTTGAGCGCGTCCGTGGAGATCGGTCCGAGGATCAGCCCGGTCCCGGCCCCCGCAAGGACGACCCGCCACCAGCCGCCGCCGTCGCTGTAGGCGATGTCGGGCATCGTCTTCGCCCAGAGGAAGAAGCCGACCGCGGCGATCGCGCAGCCGGGCACCGCCGCGGCCTTCGCGCCCCGGGTATCGAGGAGCCGGCCTCCCCACTGCGCCGCGATCACGTACCCGATGAAGAAGATGCCGAGGTAGAGGCCCGCCTGCGAGGCGTCATCGCCGAGCGAGATCTGCGAGTACATGCTCGCGTAGAGGAACATCGGGACGAACGCGATCGAGATCAGGAAGAGGACCGCATTGTCGGTCGAGAACGCCCGGTTGGCGAACGTGCGGACCTGGATCAGCGGGCTCTTCGTCCCAAGCTGTGCGAAGACGAACACGACCATCAGGAGCACTCCGAGGGCAATCGATCCGATCGTCTTGAGATCGTCCCAGCCCCACGTGCTCGACTGTTGGAGGCCGAGCACGAGCAGGCCCATGCCGAGCGCGAACAGAACCGTTCCCCGGTAGTCGAGCGGCGCGGGCCGGCGATGGTCGTCCGGCTTCGAGCGCAGCGTCAGCACGACCGACGCGATCGCAACGGGGATGTTGATCCAGAAGATCGCGCGCCAGGAGATGTCGATCAAATAGCCCCCCGCCAGCGGGCCGAGCGCCGTCATGCCGCCGGCGACGCCGAAGAAGATCGCCAACGCCTTGCCGCGCTCATCCTGCGGGTAGGCGCCGACGACGATCGCCAGCGCGGCCGGGAACATGATCGCCGCACCCGCTCCCTGGATGATCCGAAAGACGATGAGCCAGGCTTCCGCGATCGAGGTGTCCGGCGTGGCGCCGCAGAGCGCCGAGGCGCCCGCGAAGATGCCGATCCCGAGCAGGACCATTCGCCGCCGGCCCGCGATGTCGGCGAGCCGGCCACCGAAGGCGAACAGCGCGGCGAGCGCCAGGAGATACCCGTTCACGATCCACTGCGCACCGGTGGCCGAGAGCCCCACGTCGTCCTGGATGTCGGGAACCGCGATCGAGACGATCGTCTGGTCGATGAACGTCATCGACACCGTGAAGATCATCGCGACCAGCACGAGCCTCTTGTTCATCCCCCGGATGCCTCCGCCACTTGTGCCCTCCCTCGCCTGAACCCTCGCGCGGGATCATATGGTGGGAGCGGCGAAGGCGCCTACCGGTCCGGCACCCCCGTTCGGTCCTCGCAGCCGCCTACTCCCAGGCGTCGTTTGTGGCAGCCCAGTCGAGGTGTTCGGTCCAGCTCGGATCCACGGCCTCCAGCGCCAGCTCGAAGGCGATCGGCATCCTCTCCGCCGTCAGGTCGTAGTTGCGGGCGCCGGCGAGCTCCACGCCATACGGGCGTGCCCCTGTCGCCTCCTCGAAACGGTCGAGCAGACACCCCCCATGGTCCGACAGCGGAACCAGCTCGATGGTCGTGGCCATCTCGCCGTGAGACTACTCCCCCGATTGCAAGGGATGGCCTTATTTATGAGGAGTACCCTCGGCGGAGCAGGGAACAACCGCCGTTCGAGACTCCTTTGCTCTCCCTCCCTTGATCGCGCGGCCTCGTATGAGGCAGAGCTGAAGGGAGCCCGCGATGGGCGATGAGGATCCTGGGCGTGCAGCCCAGCCGCAGCCGTTCGAGGTCAGGACGGCGAGGCAGGACGGCCACTGGGTCGTGGCGGTACAGGGGGAGATCGATCTCGCCACCGTCGGAACCCTCGAGGCCTACCTGAACGGCGTGAGTGGGCCGGTCGTTCTCGACCTGGGCGCGGTGACCTTCATCGACAGCATGGGATTGACCCTGTTGCTGCGGGCTACCAAGAACGGGCTCGCGGTTCGCGAGGTTTCCCATCAGGTGCGCCGGCTGCTCGACCAGTGCGGCTTGGCGACCGAGCTTCGCTACGCCGACTGAGCGCCTCCCCCTGGATCCGGTTTCCCAGAGGCGCCTACCGGAATCGAACCGGTGTAAACGGCTTTGCAGGCCGCTGCGTAACCACTCCGCCAAGGCGCCGGGCGTGGGCAAGGGTACCGAGGGATAGGGTCCCGCCATGGCCGCGCCGGTGCTGCGCAACGAGGGTCCGATCGCGTTCCGCGAGGCGCCCGCGCCGGGCACCGAGAGCGGTGATCCGGTGCTGCTGGTGCACGGCTTTCCCGAGAGCTCGCGCATGTGGGCTCCGCTGATGGGCGCGCTGTCCGAGGCCGGCCGCCGCTGCGTGGCGCCGGACCTGTACTGCCTGGGGGCGTCGAGCGATCCCGGACCGGCGACGTTCGAGCGGAACCTCGAGGCGCTCGGCGCCCTCCACTCCGAGCTCGAGCTCGGGCGGGTCGCGCTGGTGGTCCATGACTGGGGCGGGTTCGTCGGCCTCGCCTGGGCCTGCGAGCGCTCTGACCTGGTGTCGGCCCTGGTGATCAGCGACACGGGCTTCTTCGCCGACGGCCGCTGGCACGGTATGGCCGAGGCGGTGCGGGGCGACCAGGGCGAGGCGCTGGTCGGTGCGCTCGACCGCGACGGCTTCGTCGCCCTGCTGACCGCCGGCGGCGCGACGTTCAGCGAGGAGGACCTGGACGAGTACTGGCGGCCGTTCGAGCGCGGGCGCGGGCGCGCCGCGACGCTCGAGTTCTACCGCTCGATGGATTTCGCGAAATTGGCTCCGTACGAGGGCAAGCTCGGCGAGCTGGGTGTTCCGACGCTGCTCCTCTGGGGCGCCGAGGACGAGTTCGCGCCGATCGGCGGCGCCCATCGCTTCGCCAGGGAGATCCCGAACGCGCGCCTGGTCGCTCTCGCGGGCGCCGGGCATTTCGTCTACGACCAGGAGCGTGGCGCGACCACCGCAGAGGTCGCCGCGTTTCTTGCGGCTGCACCGGAACCGGATCGCTAGAGCCCGTCAGCTAGAGTCGCCCACGGGACCCATGAAGGGAGGGTCGCCGGATGGAAGCGGGTACCGGCGCCGGGCTTGGACGCACCCCGAATCGGACGAGGACGATCGCGAGTTTCGTGCTCGCGGGGCTCGCCGGCGTGCTCGTGTTCCTGGGAGCGATTCTCCTCTACGCGCGCGAGGAGATCATCGACGAGGGTGCCTTCGCGAACAACGCGGCGGAGGCCCTCCAGGACGATGCGGTCCGGAACGTGGTCGCAACCGAGCTGGTCGTGGGCCTCATCGAACAGGGCTCGCCGGATCTGATCGCGGGCCGGCCGCTGCTCGAGACCGTCGTCGGCACGGTCCTGGACACCGCGCCGTTCCGCCAGGTGTTCCGCCAGGCGGCGAAGGAGTCCAACCGCCTGCTCTTCGTGCGCGACAAGACCAGCGTCGCCTTCGACCTGAAGGACGCGCTGGAGGTGATCCGGTTCGCGCTGCAATCGTCCTCGCCACAGCTCGCCGAGTCGCTGCCGAAATCGCTCGATGCAACGCTCCTGAAGCTTCAGGGGCGCGACTTCGCCCGCTCGAGCCTGGACGTCGCGGACAAAGTGCGGACGCTCGGCATCATCGCTCCGATCGCCGCCCTGCTCGCATTGGTGCTTTCCGTGGTGGTCGCAACCGATCGGCGGACCGGGGTGCTGCGGGCGGCGCTCGCGGTGGCCGCAGCCGGGACCACGCTCGCGATCAGCTATCAGATCCTGTACGACCGGACCCTGGCCGGGGTCGTGGGCGGCGATGAGCTGACGGACGAAGAGCTCCGGGACGCCGTCGGCGGGATCTTCGATGCGTTCACCGGCGGCCTGTTCACATGGGGCCTCCTGCTCGCGTTCACGGGCCTCGTGATCGCGGGCGCCGCCGCCGTGGCCGACCCGGTGCGCGGCGATCCAACGGAACGTCTCCGTGAGCGGGTGACGCGCCGCCCGACCACCACTTGGGGGCTGACGCTCCGCGGCATCGTGGCCGTGGCGGCTGGCTTCGTCGTCGCGCTCGAACCGGACCTTGCGCTCCGGCTGATCGCCCTGCTGATCGGCGCCTGGCTGGTCTACTTCGGGAGCGCCGAGCTGCTCAGCCTGCTCCAGCCGACCGATACCGACGAGGAGAGCCACGAGGCCGTCCGGCGGCGAACCTTTGCCCGGACGGGGATCGCCGGCGCGGTTGCGGCGGCTGTCGTGATCGCCGCGGTGATCGTGATCACCTCGGGCGACGAGGGATCCCGGGCGCAGTCCGTCCCGCGCGAGGGATGCAACGGCTCGGTCGAGCTCTGCGACCTGCGTCTGGGCAACGTCGTCTTCGCCGGGACCCACAACTCGTTCTCGGCCGCCGACAGCCCGGGCTGGTTCATCGCGAACCAGAAGAACACGATCGAGCGGCAGCTGCAGGACGGGATCCGCCTGTTCCTGATCGACACCCATTGGGGCGTCGAGGACGAACAGGGGCGCGTGCGAACGGACTTCGAGTCCGAGGGCCGCGAGCGCAACAAGGTCGTGAGCGCGCTGCCACCCGAGACCCTCGCCGCCGCCGAGCGCCTCGCGGGCAGCGTCGGCGTTCGCTCCGAGTCGGGCGGCGAGCGCGCCGTCTGGCTCTGCCACACGGTCTGCGAGCTCGGGGCCACGCGCATCGACGACACGCTGCTCGAGTTCCGCGACTTCCTCGAGGCGAACCCGGGCGAGGTCGTGATCCTGTTCATCGAGCCGTACGTGCTCCCGAGGAGATCGAGAAGGCGTTCCAGCCGCGGGCCTCGACGAGTACGTGGACGAGCTCGACCGCGACGCGCCGCTCCCCACGCTCGGCGAGATCGTCCGCGCGGGGCGCCGGCTGATCGTGTTCACCGAGAAGGACGCCGACCCGGCCGTTCCCTGGTACCTCGACGGCTTCTCGTTCATCCAGGACACGCCGCTCGGGGCGAAGACGGTCGACCAGCTGAGCTGCGACCTGAACCGCGGTGACGCCGACAGCCCGTTCCTGATGCTGAACCACTGGGCCGATGTCTTCCCGCCGCAGCGGGGAGCGAACGCAGCCCTTCCACAGGAAGCAGGAGGTGATCCGCCGGGCGCATCAGTGCGAGCGGGAACGGGGCCTGCCGGTGAGCCTGATCGCCACCGATCACTACGACGACGGCAGCTTCATCGAGGCGGTTGACAAACTGAACGAGGAGCGGATGCGAGGCGAACGGGGGGAACGGATGGCTGACGAGATGAAGGTGCTCTACGGGGTGAACGGCGAGGGGATGGGCCATGCGACCCGCTCCGAGGTCGTGATCGACGCCCTGCTCGAGCGCCACGACGTGCGCGTGGTGGCCGGGGGCGCCGCGTTCAAGTACCTGAGCGGGCGCCTCCCCCGCGTGGACGAGATCTTCGGCCCCTCGTTCGCTCTGGATGAGGGCGAGATCCGGCGATGGGCGTCGGTGCGCCAGAGCCTCCACGACGCCCGGCTCGAGCTCCCGGACACGATGCGGCATTGGATGTCGCTGGTCCACGAATGGCGGCCCGACGTCGTGATCACCGACTTCGAGCCGCTGGCCGGGGTGTACGCGCGCAGCACCCGGACTCCGCTGATCGCGATCGACAACATCCACATGCTCGTCCGCTGCCACCACGACGAGCAGATCGTCGGCGCCCAGCACTCGGATTTCATGCTGGCGTGCGGCGTCACCCGGGCGATGGTGCCCGGCGCGGTCTCCTACATCGTGACCACGTTCTTCGACGCGCCGGTCGCCTACGGCGGGACGACCTTGGTGCCGCCGATCCTCCGACCCGAGATCATCGCCGCCGAGAGCACGCGGGGCGAGCACCTGCTCGTCTACTCGAGCGGCGAGGAGGAGCTGCTCGCGAACCTCCGGCGCTCGGGGCTGCCCTGCCGCGTCTATGGGATGCGCGGCGACCGTTCGGCCGAGGACGTCGGAGGACGGGAACCTGGAGTTCCGGCCGCACTCGAACGAGGGGTTCGTTGCGGACCTCGCGAGCGCCCGCGCGGTCATCGCCGGCGGCGGCTTCTCGCTTCTGAGCGAGGCGGTGTACCTCGGAAAGCCGGTGCTGTCGGTTCCGCTGCACGGCCAGTTCGAGCAGCTCATGAACGCCCGGTATCTCGAGCGCAGCGGCTACGGGCTCTGCGCGACGGAGGTGACCCCCGAGGTCCTGGACGGCTTCGTCGGCCGGATCGACGAGTTCGACGAGGCGCTCGCCGGCTACCAGCAGGAGGGCAACGCGATCCCGGTCGCGACCGTGGAGGCCCACGCCGAGGCGGCGGTCGCCGCACAACCGAAAGAGCTGCGCCGGGAGCGCCGCCGGAGCAGAAGGAGGATGAAGTGAGGGCAAGGACACTCGCCGGGCTCGGCGCCGCCGGGGCGGCTGGGCTCGCGTTCTACGGCGGTCAGGTGCCGACTGCCCAGATCTTCGGGCCGACCATCTGCCGGGGCGCGCCCGGGCGGAAGCTGATCTCCCTGACGTACGACGACGGGCCAAACCCGGCCTACACCCCGGGTCTGATGGAGCTGCTCGAGCGCTACGACGCCAAGGCGACGTTCTTCCTGATCGGCGGCTGGGCCGAGCGCGAGCCCGCGCTGGTCCGCGAGCTGCACGAGGCGGGACACGCGATCGGCAACCACACGTTCACCCATCCGACGATGCCGCTCTTGACCACGGACCAGGTCCGGGAGGAGCTGCGCCGGTGTCGCGGCGCGGTCGAGGGCGCGGGCATCGAGTTCTCGGAGGTCGGCGGCGAGGCGCTGATGCGGCCGCCCTACGGACGTCGCCGGCCGGCGACGCTGCGCACCCTCCATGAGGAGGGTTACGTGCCGGTCACCTGGTCGATCACCGCGTACGACTGGCGGCGTACCGCGACGGTCGAGAAGCTCACCCGCCGCTGCGCCCGCTCCAAGGACGGCGACGTGATCCTGCTGCACGACGGCTCGAACGAGGAGCCAACGGCCGACCGCTCCCGGTCCGTCGCCGCGACGGAGGCCACCCTCGAGCGCTTCACCGCCGAGGGTTATCGGTTCGTGACGATTCCCGAGATGGCCGGTGAGGCGCCCGCGTGATCGAGCCCGCGTCGATCTTCTCGGACTTCTGGAACGACCAACTCGTCGAGCACGACCGCCAGTGGCTGTTCCTGGTCCTGCTCGGGATCGTCCTGTCGTTCGGGTTCATCCGGCTCTCCACCCGCCTGATGCGGAGCCCCCGCGTCCCATGGTGGCCGGGCTCGGTCGTCAGCGATGGCGGCCTCCACGTCCACCACCTCGTGTTCGGGATCGTGCTGATGATCGCCGCCGGCACGATCAGCTTCGCCGGGTTCGCCGTGGACCCGATCTACGAGATCTGCGCCTTCTTCTTCGGCGTCGGCATCGGGCTGACGATCGACGAGTTCGCGCTCTGGCTCTACCTCGACGACGTCTACTGGTCCAAGGAGGGCCGCAGCTCAGTCGACGCCGCCGTCGTCTGCGTGTTGTTCCTCGGCCTGATCCTGATCGGGACGCGTCCGTTCGACCTCTCGGACGGCAGCCTCGGCGCGGTGCTCCTGAGCATCCTCACGGTCCTGATGACGCTTTTCGCCGTCTCCATCTGCTTCATGAAGGTGCGCTTCTGGCACGGGGCGATCGGCTTCTTCATCTTCCCGCTCGCGCTGTACGGGGCATGCCGGCTCGGCAAGCCGGACTCGGCATGGGCGCGGCGCTTCTATGGCGAGCGAAACGCCGACAAGCAGGAACGCTCCGAACGCCGCTTCCCGCCGGATCGCCGTACGGAGCGCGTGAAGAACTGGCTGCGCGACGTCCTCGGGGGATCGCCGGAGGACGAGTACCTGGCAAAGGTGGCGGCGCGCTCGGAACAGGACAAGGGCGGCTGACCGGGCCTCAGCCCGTCAGCTCCGCCAGGCGCTCCTCCAGAAAGCGCCGCTCGGCATCCGCGTGGACGAGTTCCAGCGCCCGCTCGTACGCAACGCGCGCCTCGTCCCGGCGGTCGAGCCGGCGCAGGAGCTCCGCCCGGGTCGCGTGGAGGTAGTGGTAACGATCGAGCTCGAGACGCTCGACCACCCCGAGGGCAGCCTCCACATTGCCCGCCTCGGCGACCGCGACGGCCTGATTCAGCTCGACGACCGACGATCCGGTCAGGCGAGCCAGCTCGCCGTAGAGCGCTGCGAGCTCCTGCCAGTCGGGAGGGTCCTCGGCGTGCAGGTCGGCGATCGCCGCCTGTAACACGTACGGGCCGCGGCCGCCGAGCGCCAGGGCGCGCTGGAGCGCCGTCCGGCCCTTCTCCATCTCGCTGCGATCCCATAGGGCGCGGTCCTGGTCGGAGAGCGGAACGGCCACCCCATCCTTGAACCGCGCGTCGCTCCGCGCGTCGTTCAACAGCATCAGCGCCAAGAGCGCGTGCACCTCGGGCTCGTCGGGCATCAGCTCGGCGAGGGCCCGCCCGAGGCGGATCGCCTCGGCGGCGAGCTCGCTACGGCCACCATAGCCCTCGTTGAAGATCAGATAGACGACAGCCAGAACCGCCGCCAGCCGGTCCGGCAACAGGTGGTCGTCGGGCACCCGGAACGGGATGCCCGCGGCCTTGATCTTCCCCCGCGCGCGGACGAGCCGCTTGGCCATCGTCGGCTCGGGCACAAGAAACGCCCGGGCGATCTCATCGGTGTCGAGCCCACCCAGAGTCCGCAGGGTGAGCGCAACCTGCGCGTCAAGCGCAAGGGCCGGATGGCAGCAGGTGAAGATCAGCTCCAGCCGCTCGTCGGGGATCGTCGTCTCGTCCATCTCGTCCTCGGTCGCCGCGGCGACCTCGAGCAGCCGCGTCTTCTCGGCGAGGGTGCGGTCGCGTCGGATGCGGTCGATCGCGCGGTTGCGCGCCGTCGTCACCAGCCACGCCCGCGGGTTGGCGGGCTCGCCGTCGCGCGGCCAGCGCTCGGCGGCTGCGGCAAACGCCTCCTGAGCGGCGTCCTCGGCGAGCTCGAAGTCGCCGAGGTAGCCGATCAGGCTGGCGAGAACGCGCCCCCACTCGTCGCGAAAGGCCTGGTCGAGGACCGCTACCACTCTCCAGACACGGGGCGCACCTCGATCGCGCCACCGAGCCGGGCCGCCGGGATGCGGGCCGCGAGCTCGATCGCCGCGTCGAGGTCGTCCGCCTCGAACAGCAGATAGCCGGCGACGGCCTCCTTGGTGGCGACGAACGGGCCGTCGGTGGTCAGCGTGCGGCCGTCCTGCACACGCACGGTCGTCGCCGTCCCGGGATCCTGAAGCCGAAGGCCGGGCGTGACCCCGGGAGCCTCGTTGATCGCCTGGTAATCGGCGAAGACGGCCTTCTGCTCGTCCTCCGAGAGGGTCGCCCACGCCTCGGGGTCGCGCGGGGTCGGGGCATCGCCGTGGTTGATCAGCAGCATGTATTTCATCGTTTCCTCCTTTTGGGGGATGTTCGCGTATGAGACGAACGGGAAGCGCGGGCGAGGACACCACATCCGTAAGGTCGGGAACGATGAAACCGCGGAAAGGCGAGGCATGACGGAAATCGGTGGAGCGCTTGACAAGTTCCAGGAGATCGAGACGGGAGAGGCGTTCACGCTCCAGGGGCCGAGGCTGTTGAAGGTGGAGCTGTCGGAAGCCTCGGTGATGGCCAAGAACGGGGCGATGGTCGCCTACCAGGGCGAGGTGAGCTTCGAACACCAGGGTGGTGGCCTTGGGCGCTTCTTGAAGAAGGCGGCCACCGGCGAATCGCTCACGCTGATGCAAGCTCAGGGCACGGGTGAGCTGTTCCTCGCCCACCAGGCGATGCTCGTGCACGTCATCCGGCTCGATCAGGAATCGATCACGGTGAACGGCGAGAACATCCTCGCCTTCGAGACCGGCATCGACTGGGACGTCACCCGGGTCAAGGGCGGCAGCGCCGGGATGCTCGCGGGCGGCCTGTTCAACATCCACCTGAACGGCAGCGGGCTGGTCGCCCTCGTGTCGGACGGTGAGCCGGTGAAGCTGGACATCGGCGGAACGCCGACGTTCGGCGACCCACAGGCGGCGATCGCATGGTCAGGCGGCGTCACCACGACGCTCAAGACGGAGGTCCAGGCGAAAACCCTGATCGGCATGGGGTCCGGCGAGAGCTTCCAGCTCGGCTTCTCCGGCCACGGCTGGGTCCTCGTGCAGCCATCCGAGGGACGGCCCATCCATCGGAGCGGTTAGAAGCGCGCCCACCGACTATGTGTCGGACCCTGTGAACTCGTACCTGGTCCCGACGCTGTTCGGAATGAACGCGTCCGGAAACTTGGTGGCGAGACTCTGAGTTGCTCGCCATCCCGTGCAATGCGCGGGCACCAGGAAGTCGGGTGAGAACTCCGCAAAGCCGTCGCAGGTCGGCTCGATGATCGGCTCGAAGGCTTTCCCGCCGAGATGGAACCCGCCGAGCACGGCATGGAACCTGTCCTGCCCGCTGATCTTCCGCACGTATCGCAGGATGTTGATGATCCCCGAGTGCCCACAGCCGGTCAGGACGACCAGCCCTTGCCCGCGCACCGAGGCCACCAGCGCCTGGTCGTCGAGGATCATCGGGTCTGGCTGCCACTCTCCGTCGAGGTGAGCCTCGTGGCCCGGGAACCCGCGCTCGAACTCGGTTGTGCGATCGACCTCGCCCGTCACCAGGAGCGAGCCGTCGAGCAGGAACGAGGGTTGACGCTGCTCGACGATCTCGAAGCCTGCTCCCTCGAGCGCGGTCTTGCTCGTCGTCGGCAGCTCGACCGGGTCGCGTCCAGGCAGCGCAAGTCGGCGCCGGCTCCAGAACTCGGGATGGATCAGGACCGGTACTTGGACGCGGCCGAGCTCCCGCACGAGCCCGTCCATCCCCGTCGTGTGATCCCAGTGACCGTGGCTCAGGACGATGACGTCGATGTCGCGTGGCGACAGCTCGAGCCGCCGCATGTTCTCCACCAGCCCGTCCGGGCTTCGTCCGGCATCGAACAGGATCGTGGTCTCGCGATCCCCCTTCGTGATCGTCACCAGCGCCGAGAACCCATGCTCGGCACGCAGAGCGTCGTCGGTGTCCCCGCCCGCCAGGAACCGGGCGGGAACCCGGGGTGCGGAGGCGATCGAGGGCCGCTTCGCGGGTCCTAGATCGGGAAGCAGGTTGTCGGTGACGTTGTCGACCAGCGTCGTCACGGTCAACGAATCGACCGGGTCGAGCGAAATCGCTTCCATGCTCCTCCTCGTCAGCCCGCCCGGACTCTATGTCTCGGTCGGGACGAGCGGCGGGCTCTAGCCCGGGACGATCCGGTACGTGCCCTCGCGATAGCCGTCGTCGGAGGGATCGTCCGGGTCATAACCGCGCTCGACGTTCCCGGCGGCGTCGACCGAGAACCAGCGGAAAACGGTGGTGCGGTCGACCAGGAGCTCCTCCCCCTCCTCGCGGATCCCCGCCGCCTCGTACGTCGGCGAGTCGAAGGTCGGCCGCCGGCCGTTGGTCGTGTAGTAGATCGTCGCCGGCTCCGAGGTCTCGAACCGCACCTCGACCGGCTCGTCGTAACGGCCGGGAGGCGGCACCGGATTGCTGCGTGGGTTACGGCCGTCGCGGCTGAAGTCGTATGCGACGTCCATCAGCTCCACGAGCCCGTTGGAGAACTCCAGCGCCTCGTTGTGCGCCTCTTCCCACTCGGGCTGGAACTCGGTGCCGACCTCAAAGTTCCAGGCGAAGATGTCGTGCCCGTACCAGAGCGCGTCGCCCGAGTTGCCGGCCGCCGAGTAGAGGACGTCGGCGATCGGGCCGGTCCGCGCCGGCGTCACCGAGAGCCCGCGGTGCTCCTTGATCTCGCCCAGGATCCGCTTCGAGGCGTACCAGAAGAACTCCTCCTCGCCGAAGGTCGGCCGCGGCAGGGTGACCCGGCCCGGGACGCGGTATGCGCCCGGCGACCACATGAAGTAGTTGCCCGAGCTGTGCAGGTTCATCGAGAACTTGATGTTGGGATAGCGCTCGGGCAGCGAGAGCACGTTCCGGCTCTCGGGCTCGGACTGCTCGAACGGGCCGGCGAAGGTGCCGCGAGGTGCAGTCCGCGGACGCCCCGAAGTAGCCGTCGAACAGCGACCCGATCGGGTAGTTGCGGTTGACGTCCACTCCCCAGTCATCGCGCGCCGCCGGATCGGACGGCCCGTCCTCGGGGCAGTAGTTGAACATGTTCTTGCGCTGGAAGTTCTCGTCGTAGAACGAGTAGTGCCCGCCGTCGGTGTTGACGGAGGGGACGATGAAGATGTCGAGGTTGTTGACCAGCCTCCTGGTCTCGCGGTCGGTCTGGTAGTTCCGCAGCAGCCGCTCGGCGGTCTCGACCGCGACCAGCGGCGGCACCCACTCGCGCGCGTGCTCCTGGGCGTAGGCCATGACGCCGACGTCGGATCCGTCGCGCTCGCGGCCGATGCGAATCGCGAGCGGCTGGTACGGCTCCCGGCTGATGTTCGCGGGGGCGCTCAGGAAATCGGTCAGCGGCGTTTCGAACTGCGGGCTGACGACGCCGTCGCCCGGGCTGCCCCGGAAGGTCTGCGCGTTCACTGTCTGGCCCACCGCGTCGTCGATCGCCTCGACCACCTCGGCGGCGGTGCTGGTGACCTGGCCAGTCGCGTCGGTGGCGAGGTCGACCGAGATCAGGTCGCCGTCCTGCTCGACCTCGAGCTCCTGGTCGGGCTCGTCCGGGTCGGAGAGCTCGATCGAGAGGTCGTTGCCGCCCTCGTGGCCCCATGCACGTGAGGAGACGACAACCGCCGACGCCTCGGCGGCCTCGGTGTCCACCGACCCCAGGATGGCCTGCGCGTGACGCCGGTAGCCGTTGGTCCGGTTTGGGAGCTCGATGATCTCAGCCAGGCGCGGGAACTCCTCGGCGAGCGAGACGATCCGTTGCTGGAGCTCGGTCGGGTCCATGTAGCGGCCGACGAAGTCCTTGAAGTACGGCTCTGGGTCGGGGTCGTCGTCGGGCGGCAGCCACTCCTCGACCGCAGCCGTGGCGCTGCCCCCGCTCGAGCTGGTCACCTCGACCATCGAGGGATGCTCGTCGATCTCGATCTGGCCGCGGTGGTAGAGGTACGCGTCGGCGTCGATGAACGGCTCGAGCTCCGCCGAGCCGCCGGAGCCGATCTCCGTCCCGGGACCGGAGTCCCAGCTGACCGTGAGCGTGGCCGCATCGAGGTCGGAGCTCTTCGCTTCGACCGACAGGAACTGGCCGCCGAGGCTCGTGAAGTAGTCGGCCCGCGCGACCCGGACCTCGTCGGTGGCCTGTTGCGCCGTCGCCAGGTCCGCCGTGCGCTGCTCCTTGCGCTCGAGCTGGCCGATCGCGCGCTTGCGTTCGCGCATGATCGCGTTCGCCTCGGCCTGCGTCTGCACCGTGCCGCTGATCCGGAATCCCTCGGCGCGGAGGCGGGCCTCCTCGGAGGGGGTCAGCACGGCCTGCACGGCGATCCCACCGGCGCTCGCCTCCAGGTGCTCGGTCAGGTCCACGCCGGTGGCGATCAGCCGGTCCACCTCGGCCCGACTCGAGAGCACGACCTCGACCACGTTGCGCGGCTCGACCGCCGCGGCCGCGCCGCCGGGAACGGCCTGCTGGAGCGCCGGGTCCGGCGCTTGCGCGGTGAGCGCCGCGGGCGCCAGGGCCCCCGTCAAGGTGACCGCGGCCACCGTCGTGGCGAGCGCCACCCTCCGCCTCGTCCGAGACCGACCACCACGCTGTCCAGCCATCAAGCGTCCTCCTGTGTTGTCGGCGCTCCGCCGTGCCAGCCGGTCGGATCGTCCCTGCGGAAGCGGCAATACCCGGGGTGCGCGGACCTAAAACCTCGCCGAAGGCAGCGCCCGCCCTCGGACGTCCGCGTGTCGAGTTTTCCTCTTCAGCGCCAGGATCGGGCGAGGAATGAGAATCCGCTCATCCCCGTCGGCGCGCGCCCCTGCCGGCCCGGTTCAGGGCATCATCTCCATGGACTCGCCCTGGCCGCCGCCCTCATGCATGTCGCCCACCGGCTCGGCGAACCCCGGAACGTCAGCGGGGAGGAACGCCACGCCCAGCCCGAGCGCGAGCAGCGCCAAGGCCACCCACCTGCGCGCTGCGGTCGGCCACGGCAGCAGCCTCTCGGCCACGATGAACGCCGCGATCACCGCCATCCAGCCGAGGCTCATGACGCCGACCGCGAACAGCGCGGCCATCAGCGCCCAGCAGCAGCCGAGGCACCAGGCGCCATACCGGACCCCCAATTCGAGCGCACCTGCGCGGCCGTCGCGCCAGCGCTCGGCGAGGAAAGTCATCGGGCTGCGGCACTCGGCCAGGCAGGCCCGCTTGAGCGGCGTCACCTGGTAGACGGCCGCGGCCACGATCACGCCCCCGGTCACGTACTGACCGGCCTCGTCCCAGGCCAGGAACGCCGGGTCGATCGCGCGGACCAGTTCGAACAGGGCGTAGGCCGCCAGGCCCGCCGCCGTCCACACCAACAGATAGCCGGCAACGAACAGAGCGGTCGCGTCGCCCGCTGCCCCCGTTCCGCGCGCCCGGCGACCCTCTCGCAGCCCGTCGTACGTGAGCACCGTGGGAGCGACCGCCGGGAACATCATCGCCGCCATCATCACCACCCAGACGGTGGCGTAGAAGCCGAGGGACCCGAGCGCCATGCCCGGCATCGCCTCCATTCCTTCCATCCGGTCGTTCGTGACCAGCCACGCCACGACGGCGAGCGCAAGCAGCGCTCCGAGCAGGACGAGGCGGGCGCGGTCGAGTCGAACCGCGCCCGAACGCGCGCTTAGCCGGGCTGCCTCCAACGTCAGGCCTCCACTCAGTCCGGGTACTCGTCTTTGCGCCAGTCGCGGGGCTCCTCAGGCTGCGGCTTCGGGGTCCGTTCGAGCAGCATGTTGAAGTGGGGGGCGACGAACGGGTCGGGAGCCATCACCGTGTAGGTGTGGTAGACGGTCCCGTTGTCCCGCGCGAAGGCGATGTAGCCCGGGCCCTCCCGGAGGCCGTCCTTGAGGTCGGCGCCAACCTGCTCGCCCCAGTCCTGGAGCCATTCCGGCGGGTCGTCGATCATCTCCTTCACCTCGGGGATCTGCTCCGCCTCCTCCTCGGTCAGCGCGAGCCCGAAGTCCCACGGGAAGTCGGTCTCGTACGTCGAGACGTAGGGAAACTCCCAGCCCATTCGCTCCTTGTATGCGGCGAGCCGATCGATCGGCGCGCGCGAGAAGCACAGGAACGTGACGTCGCGGTGGTTGAGGTGGATCAATGAGCCACTGAACTCGTCCCCGAGGCTCGTGCAGCCCGGGCATGCCCCGACCTCGTAGTCCGGGCCGTACATGATGTTGTAGGCGAGAAGCTGCGAGCGGCCGTCAAAGAGCTCGGACAGCGACTTCTTGCCGTCCTCGGTGTCGAACTCGTAGTCCTTCTCGACCGGGACCCACGGGAGCTCCCGCCGCTTCTTCTTGATCTCCTCGTTCAGCTCAGCATGCTCGCCCTCGAGCTTCGCGAGCTCGTCCCGAGCCGCCTGCCATTCCTCGCGGGTGCCCGTCTCGTGGTCCGACATCGTCAACTCCTCAGTTGTGTTTGCGTGGCGTGCGGGGACGACCGGGTTGTCGATCGCTCGGCACGTGTACCCGTGTCCGCCATTTAGGACACGCGGCGGCGGCGAAACTCATCGTTTTTCGCTCAGTTCGCCTCGTACTCGTTGTGGCGCCGGATCCACATGGGCCGCTCAACTGGTCTGGCGGGCGTCGCGCGCGACATCGCGCCAGTGAGCATCGACGGCGGATCCACGCTCAGCGGCTGCTTCGAGCGCCGCGCGTTCGGCCCCGGTGAGCTCGCGAACGAGGCAGAACTCGTTTCCGAACGGATCCTGCATGACCGCCCAATCGATCAGCGGACGGGCACCCTCGTAAGCGTGTGGTACGGGGTAGAGCGTTGGCGGGTACTTCAGGCGGCCGCCGATCCTCTCGACATGCGGGATCGCCACGTCGATTTCATCCACTCCGATGTCGATGTGGGCACGATTCGCGGCCGGGTCGATGCGTCGGGCTACGTCGATTGCACCCGGTTCGGACCGCTTCGCCGTCGCCACCAGGTGAAGGATGATCTGGTGCTGCCAGGTCGTGTCGTCCTCGTAGCCCAAATAGGCAAAGCGATCGGGCCAAGGAGACGAGATGCGCGGAATCCCGGTCAGCTCCGACCAAAACGACGAGCCGACCTCGAGATCCTCGACATCGATCACGAAGCAGCGAAGCGTCCCAATCGCCATGCATCCTCCATCCTGCCGTACCGAGCGTGCGCTGCAAAGAGCGGCTGATCGGATTCGAACGAGCTACTCCCCCACCCCGGCGGCTTCGAGGGCCTGATTGCGGTCGGCGAAGATTCGGATCATCTTGATCTTGCCGTCCGCGAGGTCGTAGACATTCCCGGTGGCCGTCTCGGTCGGAATGCCACTCGCTCGAAAGGTTGCGGTCACGCGCATGAGGACCAAGACCCGGTTTGGCCCGACCTCCTCCAGACGCTCGATGGTGAGCTTGAAGTCGGGACCAGCGTCGGCTATGTCCGCGAAGAAGCGGCGGATGCCTTCGCGACCGACGTACGCTCCAGCAACGTCGGCTATGGGGGTGATCAGCTGGACGTCCTCCGTGCAGCAGGCAAGGTACCGGTCGATATCCCTCTGGTTGACGGACGCAACAGCCCGCTTGACCAACTCGACGTTCTCGTCAGACATCGCCCGGGCAGTATCTCGCGATTCATTGCGCTTTCCATGCAAAGCGAAATTGCGCTTCTCGTCCGAAGTGCACCGCATTCGCGGCCATCATCGGCTAGAACATGCGGGGGGCACTGCCCACCGCCTGGCAGAGAGGGGTGTTCGTGCGAGCCCGCGACCGACTGACGTACGCGAACGTGATGGCGACGATCGCCGTGTTCGGAGTCCTGGCCGGGGGTGGGGCATATGCGGCCTCGAAGATCGGGACGAGCGACATCGACAGGCACGCGGTCACCCACCCCAAGCTGGCCAAGGACTCCGTCCGACCACGATGTTGCTCGCTGGACGCCCGCTGCGGGGCCGTTGCAACATCGTGCAGGGTGCGCGGAGACGAACACGTTGAGACCACCCACGAGGGCGTGCCGTATCCGTTGCCGGGCGCAAGCTGGACCCAGTCCGGCGACGCCTTGAACTTGGTCTACGGGAAGGTCGTGGCAGACATCCCACCCGGGTGCGGAGATGGTCCAAGCACACCCGAGATTTATTTCGCGGTTGACATCTCCCTCGACGGCGGGTTTCTGGGTCGGGTGACCAACGACAACGGCACGTTCGGACCATTTCTGATCTGGGAACCGGGGGAGACGCGAAGCGAACGCTGACCGCGAGCACGGGTGATTCATGCAACCCGGATGCCGATCCGCCCTTGCATGCGACGGTGCTTTCAGTGGAGGCCGACGTAGTCGAGTTTCGCTGAGCGCACGGTGCCTGAATGCGGGGGAGGCTGAGTGTTGCTTTCCATGCTAGGCGGATGTTCCCCTCCGCCGGGGCGCATAACGCACCACAGAATCCCGACCTGGCCGGGCCCACCTGAACCAATAGAAAAACCCCGCCGGAGCGGGGCTCTCCCTAGAGCGGCTGATCGGATTCGAACCGACGACCTTCTGCATGGCAAGCAGACGCTCTAGCCAACTGAGCTACAGCCGCGCGAGCGGGGATTCTAGCTCGCCGAGTCGAGCGCCTGGGCGACGAAGTCGCCGAGCTCGTCGTCGAACCGCTCGGCCGCCTCCCAGAACGGCATGTGCCCGACGCCGTCGTACCAGGACGCAACCGCAGGCGCACAGGAGCCGAGCACGTGCTCAGCCATCGATGGCAGGACGATCGCGTCGTCGCGGCCGTGGCTCACGAGCACCGGGACCGACAGGCTCGAGAGGGCGTCGTCGCCGTCGATCTCGCGAGCGATCAGTGCGCCGCGGACCCCGGGTGGAACGACCATGTTCCAGCAGAGCGCGATGACCCATTCGTCCCGCTCGAGCGGTTGAGCCGTGCAAGCGCGCAGAAAGCGGCGGACCGCGGCGATGTTGGTGCCGAGGTCCAGCGCGCACATCTCCTGCGCGTTCTCCAGCAACCCCGGCCCAAGATGGTCGAACGTCGGCGGCCTCAGGATCGTCGCCCCGCCGACGAGGTTGATCCCGCCCAAGTCCGCGTCCCCGTAGGCGCGCAGGTAATCGGTGACGATGAACCCGCCGTAGGACCAGGCGACCACCACCGGCTGGTCGAGGGCGGTCTGCCGAATCACCGCCGCGATGTCGTCGGCCCAGAGCTGGCCGTCGGCGTACGCCTCCTGATCCGCCGGCTGCTCGGACAGGCCGTGGCCGCGGATGTCGAAGGTGACGATTCGGTGGGCGGCGGCGAGACTCCCGCTCACCTGCTTCGTCCAGCAAACATCACATTGCGAAAGGCCGTGCACGAACAGGATCGCGGGGCCGTCCGGGTCGCCCCACTCGCGGACATGGAGCCGCACTCCCCCGCCGCCTCGAACCTCGTGCGTCGCGACCGGCTCGGCTCGGAGAGTCCGATCGTCGACGAGTGCCCCCTGTGCGTTCCACCGCGTGTTCCTCCGTTCTCGGGTCTCTGACTTCCATTCCGGCCCGACCCTATGGAGGCGGGTTCCGGCCGGCATCGGTGTCACCACCCAACTTCAGCCCGGCCGCGTGGCGGTCTACACGCAGCGCGCGTTCGTTCAAGGACGGGGGATCGACGCCTCCGAAGACTGCGAGAAGCGGGCCGCGGCGGCGGCCCGTGCCGCCTTTCCCGAGACGCCGAGCTTCGCGTAGACGTTGGATAGATGTCGCTCCACGGTCCGCACGCTGAGGTAGAGGCGGTCGGCGATCGCCTCGTTCGTGAGCCCCGCGGCCACCAGCTCGAGCACCTCGAGCTCCCGAGCGCTCAGGTCCGCCGTGACCGAGGGCTCCGGCGGGGCCGGCCCGGCGCGGAGGAAAGCACGCAGCTCGGAGATGAAGTACGCCCACGCGGGCTCGTCCGCAAGCAGGATGTGGTTCGCGGACTCGAGCAGGATCAGGCGCGCGCCTGGGGATCAGGGAGGCCAGCAGCCTTCCCTCCTCGACCGGGACCACGCGATCGCCCCGGGCATGGATCACGAGTGTCGAGGCACGTACCTGTGGCGCCAGGGCCCGAACGTCGAGCCCGCCGCGCGCCTCGAAGAGACGTATCGCTGTCTCGGATGAGGTCGAATTGCGGAGCAACTCCTCGTACCACTTCATCTGCTCGGCTGTGCCCTCGGGCAGGAACAGTGCGCTGAACACGCGACGGAAGGTCGGGTCGGCCGTATCCCAGCCCGCGCGGATCGCCGCGACCACGGCGTCCTCCTCCTTGCGCTGTCCCCGATGCCGGCGGCCCCGCGCGTAGCCGCCGTAGAGCACGAGGTCGGACACCCGGTCCGGATTCGCAGCCGCGTATGCAACCGCAATCGCTGCACCCTGGGAGACGCCGAGCAAGGTGAAGCGGTCCAACCCGGCCGCGTCGACGACGGTCTCGAGGTCCCCGACCCAGGTCTCGAGTGAGAGATCTCCGACCTCGGCGTCCGAGAGGCCGCACCCGCGCTCGTCGTAGCGGACGACGGTATGGCGCTCGCCCAGAGCGGTCAGCCAGTGATTCCAGACCGGGCTCTCCCAGTCGAAGTCGAGATGCGTCAGCCAGGTCGCCACCCGCACGAGCGGCGGCCCCCGGCCGTGCACCGCGTACGCGAGCCCGACGCCGTCGGGCGCGGTACAGAAGCGAACCTCCTGGTTCACCCCAGGACCGTACCGCGTCACCGACGTGGTCAACTAGCAGCGTCGAGTGCCTGGTTGACCAGGTCGTCCGCGTGGGCGTTGTCGTCCCGCCGGACGTGGTCGAACGTCCACTCTCCCATCTCGGCGAGTGCGGCACGGGCCGCGGCGTGAAGGGGCTTCAGGCCGGCGTCCTTCACCTTGTACTCGCCCCGCACCTGCTTGACGACCAGCTCGGAATCGCCATAGATCTCGAGCTCCCTGGCCCCGTGCTCCCGAGCCAGCTCAATGCCACGCAGCAGCGCCCTGTACTCCGCGACGTTGTTGGTGGCGACGCCGATCGTTTCCCCCACCGCGTGCACGACCTCACCCGACGGGTCGGCGATCACCACACCGACAGCGGCAGGTCCCGGGTTGCCGCGGGCCCCGCCGTCCACGTGGACGACAAGCCTGCTCAAGACGCGACTTCGGCTTCCGCCTGACTCGCGGTGATCACCTTCTGCGCAATGTGACCGGGGACTTCCTCGTAGCGGACGAACTCGAGCTTGTACTCGCCGCGGCCGCCGGTGATGGCGCGCAGGTCGGGCGCGTAGTCGAGGACCTCGGCCATCGGCACCTCGGCCTTGATTTCGGTCATCGACCCCTTCGGTTCCATCCCGAGCGGGCGCCCGCGACGCGAATTGAGATCGCCGATCACGTCGCCGACGGCGTCCTCGGGCGCGGCGATCGTCACCAGGACGATCGGCTCGAGCAGGTAGGGCTCGGCGTCCCGCGCCGCCTGCTGGAAGGCCATCGAGCCGGCGATCTTGAACGCCATCTCGGACGAATCGACCGTGTGGTACTGGCCGTCGTAGAGGCGGACCCGGACGTCCTTCACGGGATACCCGGCCAGGACGCCCTTGGCCATCTGCTCCTCGATCCCCTTCTCGACCGCCGGAATGAAGCCGCCGGGGATCACACCACCCTTGATCGCGTTCACGAACTCGAACCCGGCGCCCTCGGCGGGCTCGATCTCGATGTGGCAGTCGCCGAACTGGCCGCGTCCCCCGGTCTGCTTCTTGTAGCGGCCGTGCGCCTTGGCCGGCTTCCGGATCGTTTCGAGATACGGGACCTGCGGGGGATGCAGCTCGATCTCCGCGCCGAAACGGCGCTTGATGCGGTCGACGATCACCTCGACGTGGACCTGTGTGAGGCCGGCGATGATCTGCTCGCCGGTCTGCGGATCGCGATGGACGTCGAGCGTCGGGTCCTCCTCGGTGAGCCGGCGGATGGCCGTCGCCGCCTTCTCCTCATCGCCCTTCGACTTCGGCTCGTACGCGAAGGCCATGACCGGCGACGGAAGGTCCAGCGGCGGGAAATGGATCTCGGTCGGCTTCTCGGCCACGACGTCGCCCGCGCGGGTCTCCTTGAGCTTGGCGACCGCGCCGATGTCCCCGGGGCCCAGCTCATCGACCGGGTCCATCTCCTTGCCCCACGGCGAGGCGAGCTGCCCCACGCGCTCCTTCACGCCGCGCGTGGCGTTCAGGACGTGGGAGTCGGAGCGCAGCACCCCGGACTCCACCCGCAGGAGGTTGATCCGCCCCGTATAGGGGTCGGCGGTGGTCTTGAACACGTAGGCGAGCAGCTCCCCCGACTCGTCGGGCGCAATGTCCTCGTCCGCGTCCTCGGCGCCCAGCGCGTGAATTGCGCCCCGCATCGCCGGCGAGGGCAGGTCCTCGAGCAGAGCCTCGAGCAGCCGGTCCGCGCCCAGGTTCTTGGTCGCGATGCCGCAGGTCACGGGGAACAGGTGCCCCTCGGTGACGCCCTTCTTGAGCGCCGTGACGATTTCTGAGTGCGAGATTTCCTCGCCCTCCAGATACCGCTCCATCAGCTCGTCCGAGTTCTCCGCGACCTCGTCCATCAGCTTCTCCCGGTACTCCTGGGCGCGGTCGGCGAGATCGCCGGGAATCTCCGCCTCGGTCGAGTTACCGCGGCCTTCGCCCTCGTAGACGAATGCCTTCATGTCGATCAGGTCGATCACGCCCCGGACGTCGTGCTCCGAGCCGATCGGGATCTCGGTCGCGACGACGTGCGGGCCGAAGGCCGTCTTCAGGGAGTCGAGCGTGCGGAAGAAGTCGGCGCGCTCGCGATCCAGCATGTTCACGAAGATCAGGCGCGAGAGCCCCTCGTCCGCCGCCCGCTTCCACAGGCGCTCCGTATGCACCTCGAGTCCGGTGACGGCGTTCACGACGACCACGACCGAGTCGACGACGCGCATCGCGGCCAGGGCGTCGGCGACGAAGCTGGGCTCGCCGGGAGTGTCGATCAGATTGATCTTGCGGTCGTGGAAGTCAATCGAGGCGACCGCCGCGTCGATCGTCATCTGCCGGTCGTGCTCGTCGTCCTCGTAATCGCAAACCGTTGTGCCGTCCACGACCGAGCCGAGCCGATTCGTCTTTCCGGCCTCGAACAGGATCGCCTCGGCCAGGCTGGTCTTGCCGCTGCCGCGGTGCCCGATCAGGGCGACGTTTCGAATCCGGTCCGGAGGCCTGTGGCCCATCGACCGGGAATCTATCTATAGGGGCGAGGCTTGGAAGCGCGAGCGCAGCGCCAGCACCGACTTCGTATGGAGCTGGGAGACGCGCGACTCGGTCACGCCGAGGACCTCTCCGATCTCGCGAAGGGTCAGGTTCTCGTAGTAGTAGAGCGCGATCACGAGACGCTCACGCTCTGGCAGCGACTCGATCGCGTCCGCCAGGCGGTCCTTGAGCTCGGCCGTGTGCGCCTCCGACTCGGGGTCGAGAGCGTTCGGGTCCTGGATCGTGTCCAACACCGAGATCTGGCCGCCGCTGCCGTCGGGATCGGCGAACGTCCACAGGTCGTCCAGGGCCAGCACCGACGAGTTTGCGATCTGGAGCAGCGCATCGCGAAACTCCTCAACCGATAACTCGAGCTTCTCCGCCATTTCCTCGTCCGTCGGTGCGCGTCCGTACTCGGCCTCGAGGGCGGCGTTGGCCCGTTCGACGTCTCGCGCGCGGGCGCGGACGCTCCGCGGGACCCAGTCAAGCGAGCGGAGCTCGTCGATGATCGCGCCCTTGATCCGGGCCACCGCGAACGTTTCGAACTTGATCTCGCGCTCGAGATCGAAACGCTCGATGGCGCCGATCAACCCGAGTAGCCCGTAGGACACGAGGTCGCCCTCGTCCACGTGCGAGGGCAGGCCGGACGCCATCCGCCCCGCGATGAACTTGACCAGGGGCGAATAGGCGACGACGAGCCTCTCCCGTGCTCGTTCATCCCCGTCGTCCTTGTAGCTGCGCCAGAGCTCACGCAGCTCGACTGCCTTGACGTTGATCTCCATCATTCGTCCAAAGCTGAACCGGGAACGTTAGCCATCCAAGCCACCTCACGCGCGGGGATGCGCGCGCTGGTACTCCTGTCGCAGCCGCGAGGGCTCCACCCGTGTGTAGACCTGGGTCGTCGAGACGCTGGCGTGGCCGAGGAGCTCCTGGATCGAGCGCAGGTCGGCGCCCCCTTCCAGGAGGTGCGTGGCGAACGAATGCCGGAGCGCGTGGGGCGAAACCCGCCCAGCCACGGCCAGCTTCGAAACCCACTTCTGCAGCCGCCTGCGGACGTCCGAGGTCGAGAGTCGCCGCCCCGTCCGCGACAGGAAGAGCGCCGGCTCGTCGCGACGTTCGGCAAGCGCGTGCCGGCTGGCCTCCAGGTATCGGCGAAGGGCCTTTTGCGCCGGCTCTCCGATCGGCGTCAGGCGCTCCTTCGACCCCTTCCCGAAGACGCGTATCTGCTCCCCGTCGAAGTCGATCGCGCTCAGGTCAAGGTTCACGATCTCCTCGGCGCGCAAGCCGCACGAGTACGCCAGTTCGAACATCGCCCGATCCCGGATCTCGAGCGGAGTGCGCGCCGGGATCCGATCCAAGAGCTCCGCGACCTGGTCACGTCCGAGGGCTCGCGGTAGGCGCTGCTCGCGCTTCGGCGTCGGCAGCAGCTCGGCAGGGTTCGACTCGATCGCCCCCGCTTTCAACATTCCGTCGAAGAAGCTCCGCACGGCGGCCAGCTTGCGGGCGATGCTGGACTTCGCCAGACCGCGCCCGGAAAGGGCGGCCGCGAACCCACGCAGGTCGCGGTAGCGCAGATCGGGCGGCTCCGACCCCCGCGCTGTCGCCCAGCCCGCCAGCTCCGTGAGATCGGCGCCGTAGGCACGCTTGGTCGCGGCGGCCACGCCACGACGATCCTGGTCCCGTGCGAACGCCAGCAGGGCGGCCTCCCAGCGGGGGCTGATCTCCGTCCCCTCCGCGCCCTCGCGTGCGGTCGCCTGCGGCATGCGTAGGAGCTTCCCCTGGGAGCCCAGTCCCCTACCCACGCAACCAAACTGCCGCGCCGGATCTGCGGGCGCCGCTTAGCGCCGATGTAGATCGGAGTTCCGACGGGGACCTGGTCGTAGAGCTCGATCACGTCGTCCACCGCCATGCGAACGCAACCGTGGGACGCCGCGCTCCCGAGGGAGCCGACGTCGTCGGTCCCGTGGATGCCGGCGCCGTCGAAGATGCCCATCCAGCGCGCCTTGAGCGGGTTTTCCGGGACGCCGCCCGGCACGACGGTGCCGGCGAGGTCGCCCGCCCAATCGCTGTCCGGGACGCTCCATGCCGGGTCGACGGCCTTGTTCTGGATCGCGTATTCGCCCGCCGGCGTGTCGAAGCCCGCGGCGCCGATCGCCACGGTGTATGTCTTGCTCAGTTCGAGGTTCTCCCAGAGCTTGAGCTCGAAGGTCGAGCGGTTCACCGTGAGGTAGACCGGGTATTGCTCGGAGAGCTCCTTGGTGGTGACCTCGGGCTGGACCGTGTCGACCGCTGCCTTGACGCGGCGGTGGTTCGGACTCTGGACCGCAGCGGTCAGCGCCTCGTGAAGCTCATCCTCGCGGAGCGTCTGACCCTCCTGGCCGGGGACGGGCTCGATCGCGTTCTCGGTGGGCTGAACGGACGCATTGACCGGCTCGCGGTTGATTTCGCCGGCGATCTTGTTGACGATGGCCGCGACCTCGCCCTTGTCGTAGAGCACCTCGGGCTCGATCGACTCATCGACCTCTCCGCCGGTCGCGTAGCGCACGAGCCGGGTGGGCAGGCCGCCCTCCTGGCTTGCGTCCAGCGCCCGGTCGACCATGCCCTCGACGTCGGCGCGGACGTCGAGCTTCTCCGAGTTCAGCTTGTACTTGACGCCGTCGTAGGTGGCCACCAGGTCGCGGTCGAGAGGGTCGATCAGCTCCTCGGTGACGAGCGCCTCCGCCTGCCGCTCGGTCAGCCCGCCGACGTCGACGCCGCCGATGTCAACTCCCTCGGCGATCTCGTCCGAGCGCGAGGAATCCCACGCGTAAGCGCCAACGGCGGCCCCCAGCAAGAGCACCACCGCCAAGGTGAGTGCGATGTAAAGCTTGCGTCCCACGGACTTCAGAAAGTGTAGTCAGGGATTCTCCGTAGTTCCCTGCCCTCCTGCCTACGGCGCAAGCGCGGATTCAGATGTCCCGGCCTCAGATGCCGAGCGGCTCGTGATCGGCCTCGACGCCCTCGGATCGGCGCTCACGACGCACGTGCGGGCTCCAGCGCAGGAACTCCTCGACCTCGCGCTCGTAGGTGAACCCCTCGTCAACCCCGCGCATCACCGGGTCGACCCGGAGGTGATGGCCGAACTTGGCCACCGCCTCGCGCGAGGTGTGGCCGTAGCGGAAGCCCGTGGCCTGGAAGCGGCGGTTGTCGACGCCGCGCCCGAAGCGGAGCAGATTCAGCATCTCGTTGGGAATCCGGAAGCCGAGGCCGCGGAGCGGCCCCGCCAGGAGTCCCGCGCCCCAGGGCGGCAACACCGGCGCCGGGCGCTTGCCCAGGAGCGAGATCGCCTCGCTCAGCGCCAACACCCCGTCCGCCGCGACGTTGTAGATGCCCGGGGTCTCGCGGAGGCACGCAGTGCTCGAGCGCGTAGACCACGTCGTCCTCGTGAACGAACTGCAGCCGCGGGTCGAAGCCCAGGACCATTGGCACAACCGGGAGGGCGAACATTCGCGTGAACGCCGTGTCGACGTCCGGCCCGAGCACGTTCGCGCACCGGAGGACCGTTACCTCCACCCCCGGGTGCTTCTCCGCGAACTCCGCAACGGCTCCCTCGGCCTCGCCGATGTCGCGTTCGAGCGGGGTTCGGGGTGGGTGGGGGCGTCGCATCGCCTCGAGGAAGAACGCCGGGTCGTCCTGCTCGGAGCCGTAGTAGTGGGTGGAGCTCTTGAAGATGAACTTCCGGACCGGCGAGTCGCTGCCCGCACAGGCCGTGACGATGTTCATGGTGCCGATCACGTTGTTGTCGTGCGCGGACCGCGGCCGCTCGGTGACGGAATTCACGGTCAGTCTGCAGTCGACGACCGTGTCGATCTCCGCGGCCCGGACGATCCGCGAAAGCAGCGAATGCTGGTTCGTGACCTTCACGAACTCCGTCCGTTCGAGCTCCCGCGTCGGCTCGACGGAGTCGATGCCGATGATCGCCTCGACTTCCTCGAAGCCCTCGAGCGCCTGCGCCAGCCGGCCTCCCCAATAGGTCGAGATGCCGGCGATCAGGAGGTGGCGCCGGCTCATCCGAACCACACGACTCTTCCGCTTGCCGAGCATGTCGTGGAGGCTCTCCTGGATCCTTGCGCGGATTTCCTGCGACACGGTCTGCACGAGCGCGCGGTCGTTCACGGCCTCGCGGCCGCCGAGCGTCACGGTGTCGATCGGCTCCAGAAAGCGGATCTTGAACTTGGCAGGCAGGTAGGCGAGCATCCCCAGCGGCCCCAGCCACGGGAAGGTCGGCGTGATCGGGAAGTAGATGAGCCCGGTGAGCCGGCGCAACGGCTCGACCTGGGCGAACACCGGCATCGCCTCCTCGGCGCCCACCAGCGCCAGCGGGACGAGCTTCGCCTCGGCCCGCATCGCTGCCTCGACGAAGCCTCCCCGGCCGAAGCGACGCAGGCGGTACCTGTCCTTGTAGAGCTTCTCGGTGCCCTTGCGGCCCTCCGGGAACACCAGGACGAGCTGCTCCTCGTCGTAGAGGAGGCGATGGACGTTCGCCGGGTGCGCGGCGACGCCGCCGATCTTGGGGATCAGCATCGAGAAGCCCGGATAGCCCTTGAAGAAGTGCTCGACGGTCAGGTACACGTCCCGGGGCCGCGGGTGCTCCTCGTGCACGGCCTTCGCGATCATCGCCGCGTCCGGAGGCAGCGCGCCGGCATGGTTCGAGACCAGCAATGCTCCCCCGTCGGCAGGCACGTTCTCGATCCCCTCGACCTCGACCCGGAACCAGTACCGGTAGAAGAACTCATAAAGCGTGGCGTCCATGAATCCCTCGACCCGCTCGGAGCGTCCCCAGTCGTTCAGCGTGCGCTCGGGCTCGATCGGGGAGAGCAGCTCGCGTCCGGGCGGCCGCGTGGCTGGAAGGAGCGAGGCGGGCTCGGCGGTCTGCTCATCGACCGGAGCCTCCGGGTCGGCGAGGGACGTGCGGTCGGGGACCATCAGTGGCATTCTCGCAAGCCGCCATGGCGCGCGATCACCCGCGTTCCTCGCGCGCTGACGGCTAGACGGTGATCGCGCCGGCGGAGGCGCTCGAGACGGTCGCGGCGTACTTCGCCATCACCCCGCTCGCATAGGCGGGCTCGGGCGGCTCGTACGCGGCGACACGCTCGGCGATCTCGTCGTCCGGCAGAGCCACCGAGAGCTCGCGGGCGTCGATGTCGATCGTGACCTCGTCGCCCTCGCGCAGCGCCGCGATCGGGCCGCCCCGCACCGCCTCGGGCGCGACGTGGCCGATCATGAGCCCGCGCGTCGCTCCCGAGAAGCGGCCGTCCGTGATCAGCGCCACCTGCTCCCCCAGGCCCTCGCCGACGATCGCGGCGGTCACCTGGAGCATCTCGCGCATCCCGGGCCCGCCGACGGGACCCTCATTGCGGATGACGATCACGTCCCCGGGCTCGATCCGCTGGTCCTTCACGGCGCGGAAGCATTCCTCCTCGGATTCGAAGACGCGAGCCGGCCCGCTCTGACCCCGCCGCTCCGTGCCGGCGAGCTTCACCACCGAGCCCTCGGGCGCGAGGTTGCCCCGCAGAATCGCCAGGCCACCCTCGCTCTTGAGCGGATCCGAGAGCGGACGGACCACCTCCTGGCCGGGGGTCTCGACCGCCGCCGCCGCCTCCTCGCCGATCGTGCGGCCGCTGACGGTGATCGCCTCCTCGTGCAGGATCCCCGCCTCGGCCAGGCGGCTCAGGATCAGCGGAACGCCACCCGCGGCGTAGAGGTCCGTCGCGAGGAATCTCCCCCCCGGCTTCAGGTCCGCCAGGAGGGGCGTTGCCTTCGAGATCCGCTCGAAGTCGTCGATGCTCAGCTCGATCCCGGCCTCGCGGGCGACCGCCAGCAGGTGAAGAACGCCGTTCGTCGAGCCACCGGAGGCGGAGACGCACGCGATGGCGTTCTCGAGCGAGTCGTGCGTGATCACCTGGCTGGGCCGCAGGTCATCGGCGAGAACCCGCATCACCAGCTCGCCGATCTGCTCGGCGACCGTTGCCTTGTCGGACACCTCGGCCGGGACCATGGCCGACCCGCCCGGCGAGATCCCCAGCGCCTCGAACGCGCAGGCCATCGTGTTCGCGGTGAACTGGCCGCCGCACGCACCGGGGCCGGGGCTCGCGACGTCCTCGAGGGAGCGGAGCTCCTCCTCGGTCATCTTGCCGGCCGCGTGCGCGCCGATCGCCTCGAACACGTCGAGGATCGAGACGTCGCGGTCGTGCCACCGACCGGGAGCGATCGAGCCGCCGTAGAGCATCACGCCGGGGATGTCGAGGCGGGCGAGCGCCATGACGCAACCGGGGATCGTCTTGTCGCAGGCCGAGAGGGCGACGATCGCGTCGAACTGGTAGCCGCGCGCCGTCAGCTCGATCGAGTCGGCGATGACCTCGCGGCTGACGAGCGAGGTCTTCATGCCGCGTGTGCCCATCGTGATCCCGTCCGAGATCGCGACGGTGTTGAACTCCATCGGAGTCCCCCCGGCGGCGCGCACGCCCTCCTTGACGTGCTCCGCGAGCCCCCGGAGGTGGAAGTTGCAGGGCATCGCCTCGGTCCAGGTGTTGGCGACCCCGATCGTCGGCCTCGACAGCGCGTCGTCGTCGAACCCGATGCCCTTCATGTAGGCGCGGGCGGCGGCGCGGTCGGGACCGTCGAACACGGCGGCCGAGCGCGGTCGCGGCAGGGCGGTCGCGGTCGAGCCGTTGGCTTGATCCGTCGGTCGATTCATGCGACGAAGCAGTCTACGGTCGGGGTCCGGTCAGGGATCGAGCCGGGGCGGGTCGATCTCGCGCCGTCTGACCCCGAGAACGTCGACCGGGCCCCGCCCGGCGCCCAGCTCTGAAAGCCCGTGGCCGACCGCCTCGGCCGCGATCTCGCGGGCCCAGCGGGCCGCCTCCGGGAGCTCCATGCCACGCGCCAGCAGTGCCGCGAGGGCCGAGGAGTGAGTGCACCCCGACCCGTGAGCCGCGTCGCTTGGATAGCGCGGCCCGCCGATCCGGAACGCGCCGTCATCGTCGACCAGCACATCCGCACCATCCTCCACGTGGCCGCCCGTGACGATCACGGCGCGCGGCCCCAGGCCCAGGATCGTCCGGCCGAGCTCCTCGGGGCGAACGTCCTCCCCCCTGCTGCCCGCGAGCTCCCGCGCCTCCATCAGATTCGGTGTGACGACGGTGGCGCGCGGGAGGATCCGCTCGATCAGCGCGGCCTTCGCGTTCGGGTCGAGCAGCGTCGCCCCGCTCTCCGAGACCATCACCGGGTCGACGACCACCGGGACCCCCTTGCGATAGCCCTCGATCAGGTCGAGCGATTCGACGACCGCGCCGATCGTGACCTCGTCGCCCAGCATCCCGATCTTGACCGCGTCAACCCCGATGTCTGCCGCGACCGCCCGGACCTGGGCGATGATCATCTCCGGAGGCGTCGCCACGATCGCGTCGACCCCCGTCGTGCTCTGCGCGGTCAGTGCGGTGATCGCGGTCATCCCGTGCGCACCGCACCGGGCGATCGCCTTGACGTCCGCCTGGATCCCAGCGCCACCACCGGAGTCCGATCCGGCGATCGCTAGGACGGTCGGGACGCGGGGCTCCACCACGCGCCGCAGGGTAACGAGGGCTAGCCGGGCGGCGAAAGCGCGGTCCGCGCATACCGGCCGACGCCGTCGGCTGTGACGTAGCCCATGAGCTCGAGGCGGGCCAGCGCCACCGCGGCGGCACGGCCCTCTGCCACGGCCTCGAGGGCGACCGCGTCACACGTCGCCGCTCCGCCCTCGACCGCCAAGAGCACCCGTTCGAGCTCCGCCTCGAGAGCCGGCCCCTTCCCACGCACGCTGGCGAAGCCGACGCCGAGCCCCAGATCGAGCAGGTCCTGAGGGTCGCGCACGACCGCGGCGCCGTCGCGGATCAGATCGTTCGGCAGCTCGGAGAGCGAAGACGTGACGGCGCCCGGCACCGCTCCGACGTCACGCCCGAGCGCCTCCGCCTCGTTCGCGGTGTGCCGCGTGCCGGACCGGTGGCGTCCCTCGACGATCACGACCACCCCGGAGAGCGCCGCCATAATCCGGTTCCGCTCCGGGAAGAACCGCGGCTCGGGTTCCTGTCCGGGAGGTCGTTCGGCGATCACGGCGCCGCCCTCGCGCGTGATCCGCTCGTGCAGTTCTGCCTTCGAACGTGGATACGGGATGTCGGGGCCATTGCCGAGGACCGCCACCGTTGTCCCGCCCGCCGCAAGCGCTCCCTCGTGGGCCGAGGAATCGCAGCCCAGCGCCATCCCGCTGACCACGACCAGGCCCGCGGCGCCGGCGCCGAAGCCGAGCTCGTGGGCCACGCCGCGGCCGTAGGCCCCCGAGCGGCGGGCCCCGACGATCGTGACCGCGCGATCCGGGTCGAGTGCCGAGACGAGGCTGCGGTCACCGACGCCGTAGAGGACACCGGGCGCGCGATCCCCGAGGTCCTGGAGACATTCGGGGTAGCCGGAATCGCCGAGCCGCAGCGTCCACACGGCGCTCATTCGGTCCCCCGCCTGCGAAACGCGAGAGCCATCGCCACGTGGTCGGCGTCAACCTCCTCGCACCCGCGAAGATCGGCCACGGTCCGGGCAACGCGCAGAACGCGATCGTGCCCGCGGCCGCTCAGTCCCAGGCGCCGGTATCCGGACGCGAGCTCCGTGCGTGCCTTTCCGGCGAGGCGTGCATGCCGCCGCAGCCCGGCCGGACCGAGCTCCGCGTTGGGGCACCCCTGGCGACCCCGGGCGATCTGGCGCGCCGACGTCACTCGAGCGCGCACGTCGGCGGACGATTCCCCCTCCTCGCCGCCGAGCGCCTCGGCGGACGGCTGATCGACGTGCAACGAGAGGTCGATTCGGTCGGCGAGCGCCCCGCTGATCCGGTTGCGGTACCGCCGCGCGGCCCCGGGCGCACAGCGGCACTCGGGCCGGTCCTCGCCGTGGCCGCATGGGCACGGGTTCGAGGCCGCGATCAGCAGGAATCGGCTGGGAAGACTGACCGAATGGCGAACGCGGGCGATCGTGACCGAGCCGTCCTCGAGCGGCTGACGCAATGCCTCGAGCGCGGAACGCGAGAACTCGCCGAGCTCGTCGAGGAAGAGCACGCCCCCGTGCGCCATCGTCACCTCGCCGGCACTGGGCGGGTTGCCCCCGCCCACGAGCCCCGCGGGCGAGATCGTGTGGTGCGGCGCCCGGAACGGCCTTCTCACCGTGCCCGCCTCGGGCCGCCTGCCGCAGACGCTTGCGATCCGCAGGATCTCCATGGCCTCGGGCTCGGACGGCGGGGGCATGATCGAGGGCAGGCGGCGGGCGGCGAGGCTCTTGCCGGCGCCGGGCGGGCCGAGGATGAGCATTCCATGGCCGCCGGCGGCGGCGATCTCGAGCGCGTCGCGAAGGGCCGGCTGCCCGCGGAGATCGGCCAAGTCCGGGTGCTCGACTGGGGTCGCATCCAGGTCCGGGACGGGAGTCGTGAACGCGGGCTCGCCCTCGGTCCCGATCCTCCGGAGGTCGGCCAGCCGCTCGATCGGCACCACCCGGGCGCCTCCCGCCGCGCCGACCGCGGACGGTAGCCCGGCTTCGTACGCGCTCTCGGGCGCGACGATGATCCGCTCGACCCCGGCCTGCGCGGCGCGCTCCGCCATCGCCAGGGCGCCCGGAACGGGCCGCAGCACACCGTCGAGTGCCAGCTCCGCGGCGAGCGCCGTACCGCGCAGCGCGTTCTCCTCGAGCTCGCCGTTCGCGCCCAGGAGCGCGGCTGCGATCGCGAGGTCGAACCCGGGACCCGCCTTGCGGAGGTCCGCCGGCGCCAGGCTGGCGGTGATCCGGGACTGCGGGAAGTCGAACCCTGAGTTCTGGATCGCTGCCCGCACCCGCTCGCGCGACTCCCGGACGGCGGCGTCCGGGAGGCCCACCACGGAGAACGAGGGGAGGCCTGAGGTGACATCCACCTCGACGGTGACGTCGCGGGCCTCGACCCCGAGGAGCGCGTATGTGCTGACGCTCGCGAGCAACGCAGGCGACGCTAGGCCGCAGCGTTGCTCGGGTGGTTCACGTACTGCGACGAATTCGTCCCACCTCGCGCGCCACGGGAGAATCGGCACTGCTTACCGTCGCCCCATGACCGCGAGCAGGCAGCGACTGGGACGCCACGCCGAGGCGCTCGTCGCCCGTGAGCTGGAGCGCCGGGGCTGGCGCATCGTCGAGCGGAACGCGAGGCCGGCCAGGGTGCGGGGCGAGCTGGACATCGTCGCCCTCGACGGCGGCGATCTCGTTGTCGTCGAGGTCAAGGCCGGCCGTGTCGGCGCCACCCTCGGTCCAGTCTCGCCGCTCGAGATGGTCGGCCCGCGCAAGCGCGCCCGCCTGCGCGCCCTGGCGGCCGCTTGGGCGCGCCAGCACCACGCCGAGCTCCCGCACTTCAGCGCGCTCCGAATCGATGTGGTGGGGCTGCGAATCGACGCCGCCGGGCGCATCGCGGAGTGGCAGCACGTACGCGCAGCGTGCTGAGGCCGTGGTGTGCGGAGTGTGGTCGGTATGCCGCCGGGCGGGTGGCGCTGCGGTCCGTGCCTGGCCTGCCGAGCAACGTCGGGGGTGCCGTGCAGCGGATGGAGTCAGTGAAGAGGGCACTTCGGAATCGAGTGGTGGATTGAGCCGATATACGCGGCTCAACTCTTCACTCGCTGACGCCAGCCCCGTGAACCGCACCGAGCGTGGACTTGAGCCCCCATACGGACCCGAATCCCACACTCGATCCCCGGAAGCACCAGCACCCCCGTTTACAGACCACGCCACGAACCACTGCCACCATCCTCACCCCTACCCAGCCTCACCCGCTGGCGAACGACAGGCTAAGGCGGCGCCTCCCCCGGGGCAGCCCGCCACCGCTAGAGCGCCAGCTGCGTGTACGCGATCGACTGGAACGAGCGGCGGTGCTGGACGCTCGGGCCGTGCTCGATCACGGCGTCGCGGTGCTCGGGCGTCGAGTATCCGGCGTTCTCGGCGAAGCCGAACCCGGGGTAGACGGGGTCCACGCGGCACATGTAGCGGTCGCGGGTGACCTTGGCGATCACCGACGCCGCGGCGATCGCCGCGCTCCGCGCGTCACCGTCGATCACCGGCTGGTGCGGGAGCTCGCAGCCCGGCAGCGGGAATCCGTCGACGAGGCACGCCGCGCCCGGGACCGCGACGCGCTCGAGGCTCCGCCGGAGCGCCGCGATGTTCGTCACGTGGAGCCCGCGTGAATCGATCCCGCGCACGCAACGGACCGTCACAGCGACCCGGGCGGCGGCGCGCAGCACGGCCGGATAGAGCTCCTCGCGCTCCTCGGGCGAGCGCTTTTTGGAGTCGTCGAGCTCGCTGAGCGCCCGGCGGTCGCGCATGCAGAGCGAGTCATAGTCGATCAGGACCGCGGCGGCGACCAACGGGCCGGCCAGCGATCCCCGCCCGGCCTCGTCGCAGCCGGCGACGAACCGGGTGCCCTGCTCGCGGTCGAAGCGGAACAGCTTCGCCGCCTGCCGGCGCCGCCGCCTCACAGCCTTGGTGGCGGGCCTTCTTCCGTTAGAGGAGGCCGATTTCCTTTGGGGGCCAGTAGGTGAAGAAGGCCTTGCCGATGATCCAGTCCTTGGGGACGGGGCCCCAGTATCGGCTGTCGTCGCTCGAGCCACGGTTGTCGCCCATCATGAAGTAACTGTCGGGCGGGATCTCGATCGGATCCTCCAAATTGCAGTCGGAACCTCCTCCACAGGCGCGGATGTACGGCTCGTCGGTCTTCTTGACGCCGTTGACCACGGGGTGGCCGTCCTCGATGGCGAGGGTGTCGCCGGGCCCGGCGACGATGCGCTTGATGAAATTCTGTTCGGACTGCTCGCCGGTGTTCTCGGAGCAGGCCTGGTCGGGTCCGGGCTCGACCGCACACTCGCGGCCGTTGCCGTCGGCCCCGGTCGGCGGGTGGAAGACGACCACGTCGCCGACGCTTGGATCGCCCCCCAGCGTGTAGCTGAGCCGGTTGACCAGCACCCGCTCTCCCGGCACGAGGGTGGGCTCCATCGACGGCGACGGGATCTGGTACGGCTTGACCAGGAACGCCTGGATGCCGAGCGCGAGGCCGATCGCCATCGCGACGATCACCACCAGCTCGAGAATCGCCCCGAGCGTGCTTGTGGGCTTCGGGATCAGTCAGACCCTTCCGACGGCTCCTCGCCTTCGGCTGCGGGGCCGTCGGGTTCGGGCTCCGACGTGGCGGCGGGCTCGGCCGCCGGATCCGCGACTTCGTCGCCAGCCTCAGCGGGGGCCTCCTCAGCCGGTTCCGCTTCCGACGCGGATGCCTCAGCGGCTGCGTCCTCGCCCTCCTCTGGCAGCTCGGCCTCGGGATTGACCTCGGGTTCCGCCTCCTCGATCGTGCCCGCTGCGTCCTCGGCGACCGGCTCCGGCTCCGTGGCGAGCACGAGGTCGTCCTGAATGCCCCAGCGCCTCTCGGCCACCCGGGCACGCTTGCCCACGCGACCGCGGAGGTAGTAGAGCTTCGCGCGGCGGACGTCCCCGCGGGCCACGACCTCGAGCTGGTCGATCTTCGGGGAGTGAACGGGGAACACACGCTCCACGCCGACACCGAACGATTGCTTGCGGACCGTGAACGTCTCGCGCGCGCCCGACCCCTGCCGGGCGATCACGATGCCCTCGAAGACCTGGGTGCGCTTACGCGTGCCCTCCACGACCTGAAAGTGCACGCGCACCCGGTCGCCCGCGGCAAACCGCGGCACGGAGCGCAGCTGACGCTGCTCGATGCTCTCGATGATCGTGCTCATGGCCAAGAAGGTTCAATGGGGTGGAAGTGCGCGAAGAAAAAGCGCGCGCCAAGGGCCCGCGCGGGCGGCAAAATGTTAGCGGACGGACCTCAGCCGCCCGCGGCGCGCCCGCGGCTCTGCTCCAGGCGCCACTCGCGTACGCGCGCGTGGTCCCCCGAGAGCAGCACCTCGGGCACGTCCCAGCCGCGGTAGCTCGCCGGCCGCGTGTAGTGCGGGTATTCCGGCCCGCCCTCGAGTGCGTCGGAGAAGGACTCCTCGAGCGCGCTGTCCGCGTGACCGAGCGCACCCGGAAGCTTCCGCATCACGGCGTCGGCGACCACCATCGCCGCGAGCTCCCCGCCGGCGAGCACGTAGGGGCCGACTGACAGGGCGTCCGTGGCGAGATGCTCGCGCACCCGCTCGTCCACGCCCTCGTAGCGTCCACAGAGCAGCGCCACGTGCGGCTCGGCGGCCAGCTCAACCGCGAGCGCCTCGTCGAACTGGCGTCCGGACGGCGCCAGGAGCACCACGCGCGAGGGCGGAACCGCCTCGGCGTAGGCCGCTTGGAGCGCCGCGTCGACGACGTCCACGCGTAGCACCATCCCCGCGCCGCCTCCGTACGGGGAATCATCGACTTGCCCGCCGCTGAGCGGCGTCGTGTCCCGCCAGTGAACGCAGTTCAGCTCGCTCCCCGCCGCCAGGGTGTTGGCGACGTGGCGCTGCCCGCGAAACCACTCGAACCACTCGGGGAAGAGGGTGAATACATCGATTCTCACGGGTACATCCTGCAACAGACCCGACAGAACCGGACGCGAAGCGGAGGATTCGGCCGGTGCCGGGGGTGGGCGCCCCGGCCGTATCTAGTCGTCGTCTTCGACGATGTCGACGCTGACGCGCCGGTCCTCGCGGGCGCCCGCGGCGCGGGCGATCGTGCGGATCGCCTTGGCAACCCGGCCCTCGCGCCCGATGACCCGCCCAAGGTCGTCGTCGGCCACCTTGATCTCGAGCACGAGCTCCCCCTCCTCCTCGTATTCCTCGATCTCGACGTCATCGGGGCTTTCGACGATCGAGCGGACGAGGTATTCGACGAGCTCGGCGGCGGGCGAGGCCAAGGCTAGGTGCCCGAAGCTTCGATGCCCTTGGTGCGGAGCAGCTGGGCGACGGTGCGGGTCGGCTGCGCGCCGTGGTCGAGCCAGTGCTGCGCGCGCTCCTCGTCGAAAACGATCGTCGAGGGATCGGTCTGCGGGTTGTAGTGACCGATCGTCTCGATCGAGCGCCCGTCGCGGGGAGAACGTTTGTCGGCAACGACGACGCGCCAGATCGGGTTCTTGCGCGAACCCACCCTTCTCAATCGGATACGTACTGCCATAAGCGGTCGCGAAGGGTAGCGACTGTGAGGCGGAGCCCGAAGGGCGAAGCCAAGCCCCGGCGTTGTTGAGCCGGCTTACCTGGGTGCCCCGCGCATCAGCTGAGCCATGTCCGGCATCTTCCCCTTGCTCACCGCGGCCATCATCTTCTTCATCTGGCCGAACTGCTTGACGAGCTGGTTAACGGCCGGGACGGTCGTGCCCGAGCCCTGCGCGATGCGCTTGCGGCGCGAACCGTCGATCAGCTCGGGCTGGGCACGCTCGGCCGGGGTCATGGACAGGATGATCGCCTCGATCCGGTCGAGCTCGCGGTCGTCCATGTCCGCGCTGCGCAGCTGCTTCATCGCCTTCCCCATGCCGGGCATCAGGCCCAGGACGTTCTGGAGCGGTCCCATCTTCCGGACCTGGCGAAGCTGGTCGAGGAAGTCCTCGAGGGTGAACTGCTGCTTGCGGATCTTGCGCTCGAGCTCGGCGGCAGAGTCCTGGTCGTGCACCTCCTCGGCCTTCTCGATCAGGGTCATCACGTCGCCCATGCCGAGGATCCGGGTCGCCATCCGCTCCGGGTGGAAGCGCTCCAGCTGCTCGATCCGCTCGCCGACCGACGCGTAGAGGATCGGCTTGCCGGTCACGGCCTTGACCGAGAGCGCGGCGCCGCCGCGGGCGTCACCGTCCAGCTTCGTGATCAGGACGCCGTCGAACTCCGTCCGCTCGCCGAAGGCCTCGGCGACGTTGACCGCGTCCTGGCCGGTCATCGCGTCGACGACCAGAAGGACGTTGTGCGGCTTCACCCGCTTGCGGATGGCGGCGAGCTCGTCCATGAGGTCCTCGTCGACGTGGAGCCGGCCGGCCGTGTCCACGATCAGGACGTCGCGCCCCTCACGCTTGGCCTGATCGACCGACCACTCAGCGATGTCCACCGGGCTGCGGTCCGTGCCCTGCTGGTAGACGTGGGCGCCGGCGCGCTTGCCCATCGTCACGAGCTGTTCGACCGCTGCGGGGCGCTGCGTGTCGCACGCGGCAAGCGCCACGTTCTTCCCCTGCTGGCCCAGAAGTCGCGCGAGCTTCGCGCACGCTGTCGTCTTGCCCGAGCCCTGCAGGCCCGCCATCAGGATCACCGTGGGGCCCGAGGCAGCGAACGCAAGATCCCGGCCCGAGCCGCCCATCAGCGCGGCAAGCTCCTCGTTGACGATCTTCGCGACCTGCTGGCCCGGATCCAGGCTCTCGAGCACGTCCGCGCCCAGGCAGCGCTCCTTCAGCGTGGCGGTGAACTGCTTGACGACCTTGAAGTTGACGTCCGCCTCGAGCAACGCCAGGCGGATCTCGCGCATCGCCTTGTCGACGTCGCCCTCGGTGAGCTTTCCGCGCGAGCGGACGTCGGAGAGGGTCTCCTGCAGGCGGTCGCCGAGCGCGTCAAACATGGGACGGAGAGCTTACGAGCCCGCTGGAACAGCGGTCAGTCGCCGAGCAGCGCTTCGCAGAACTCGCGCGCGTCGAACGGGCGGATGTCCTCCAGACCCTCGCCTACACCGATCAGCTTCACGGGGATCTCCAGCTCGCTGGCGATCGCGAGCGCGATGCCGCCCTTCGCGGTGCCGTCCAGCTTCGTGAGGATCACGCCGGTCACCTCCGCCACGTCCGCGAACGCGCGGGCCTGGCGCAGGCCGTTCTGGCCCGTGGTCGCGTCGATCACGATCAGCGTCTCGTGGGGAGCGCCCTCCATCCGCTTGGCGGCGACGCGCCTGAGCTTGCTGAGCTCCTCCATCAGGTTGCCGTGGGTGTGCAGGCGTCCCGCCGTGTCCACGATCACGACGTCCGCCTCGCGAGCCTCCGCCGCCACGATCGAGTCGAACACGACGGCGCCGGGATCGCCGCCGGGCTGGCCGCGCACGATCTCGACGCCCGCCCGCTCGGCCCATGTCTCGAGCTGCTCGATCGCCGCCGCGCGGTACGTGTCGGCCGCCGCGACGATCGTGTGCCGCCCCAGCGTGCCGCCGAGCAGCTGCGCGAGCTTCCCGATCGTCGTCGTCTTGCCGGTCCCGTTGACCCCGACCACCATGAGCACCGCGGGCTTCGCCGACAGGTCGATCCGGGCCGGGCCGTCCGGAGCCGCGACCTCGGCGAGCAGCTCGACGAGCCGCGCCCGCGCCGCCTCTCCCTGGCCGACGCTGCCCGAGGTGACCTCGGATTCGAGCTTGCCGACCACCTGGGCCGTGACCGGCGCGCCCACGTCGGCGAGGATCAGCGCCTCCTCGAGCCGCTCGAACGCCTCGGCGTCGAGTCGGTCGAAGAAGCTCGAAGACACTTCCGCCGTGAGCGCCTCGCGACTGCGCGCGAGGTTCTCGCGCAGGCGCCGGAAGACACCGCCACGCTCGGCTTCCTTCCCCGCAGGCTCCACCGCAACGGCGCCGGACGCGGCATCCGCACCCAGATCGAAGACCTCGTCCCACTCCCGCGCCATCGCGCCGAGAGGCTAGCTACGCCGCGTCGGCTTCGTCCAGGGCGGGCTGGTCGTCCTGGGGCATGCGCCGGGAGACGACCTTGGTGACGCCGCCGCGGCCCATCGACACGCCGTAGAGGACGTCGGCGGCGTCCATCGTGCGCTTCTGGTGGGTCACGACGATGAACTGCGCGCGGTCCGAGAAGCGGCGGACAAGCTGGAGGAAGCGGTCGATGTTGGCGTCGTCGAGCGCGGCCTCGACCTCGTCGAGGATGTAGAAGGGCGAGGGCCGGGCCAGGAACACGGAGAAGACGAACGCGAGGGCGACCAGCGACTTCTCGCCGCCCGAAAGCAGCTGGAGGCGCCGCATCGCCTTGCCGGCGGGCGTCACCTCGATTTCAACGCCGGTGGTGTCGGTCTCCCCTGGCTCGCGCTCCTCGTCGTCCTCGGATTCGCCCGGCGGGACCTCGCCTTCCGGCGTCTCCGGCTCGGCGCCACCCAATACCGGCCGTGGCCCCTGCTCGGTGACCAAGCGCAGCCGGCCGCGACCGCCGGGGAAAAGGTGCTCGATCAGCTCGCCGAAGTTGGCCTGCGCGGCCTCGAAGGTCTCCTCGAAGGCCTCCGTGATCTTGCGGTCGGTGTCGCGGATCAGGCCGCGAAGCTCCTTGAGCGCGTTCTCGAGGTCGGCACGTTGCTCCTCGAGCTCGGTGAGGTAGGTGCGCGCCTCGTCGTACTCGCGCTCGGCGAGCGGGTTCACCGGGCCCAGTGCCTCGCGGCGCCGGGCCAGCCGCTCGAGCTTCCGCTCGACCTCCGCGCGCTCCTCGTCCGTCAGCGGCGTGTCGGCCGCTGCGATCTCCCGGCCCAGCGCCTCGCCGATCCGGGCAAGCTCGCCGGCGGCTTCGTCGCTGCGGTCGCGCAGGTGCGCGGACCTCACCTCGGCCTCGGTCACCGCCTCGCCGGCGGTGCGCAGCCGGGCCTGGATCTCCGCGTCCTGGCGTGAGCATTCGCGAAGGGCCGCGGTCGCATCATCGGCCTCCGACTCGGCGAGCATCCGGCTCTCGAGCGCCGCGGCCCGCTCCCCGGTTGCGTCGCGCGCGCTCGCGGCCGCTTCGCAGAGCTCCGCGACCTGCCCGAGCAGCTCGCCTTCTACGGCGATCCGGCGCTCGATCGAGTCCTGCCTTCGGCGCCCGAGCAGATCCTCGACGCGCCGCGCCGTGCGCGCTGCCAGCTCCAGCGAATCCCGCGCGCGGCCGACCTCGGTCGCGCGCTCTGACTCGCTCGCCGACCCGCGGGCACGGCCGAGCGCCTCGGCCGCGGTTGCCGTTGCCTCGGCGGCGCGGTCAAGCCCTACGTCCACCGGATCGCCGCCGGCGCGCTCCGCCTCCGCGGCGAGGTCGGCCGCAAGCTGCCCCAACGCCGCCTGGCGGTGCTCGAGTTCGCGCGCCATACCCTCGCGGCGGGCGGCCAGAGCGTCCGCGCGGGCTGCCAGCCGCTCGTTCGCAGCCCGGATCGCGGTGAGACGGCCCCACGCCTCGGTGCGCTCGCGGTCGCGCTCGGCGAGGCGCCCCTCGATCTCCGTCCGGCGCTTGGTGACGACCGCGAGCTCGGCCTCGATCTTCTCGCGGGCCGTGCGGGCTTCGGCAGCGCGGCGCTCGGCGCCTGCCAACTCCTCAGCCCCGGCGCCTGCCTCGGCCGCGAGCAACCGGGCCCGCAGCTCGTTGGACTCCCGTTCGAGCCTCGTGTGGATGTCGGCGGCCTGTGCCTGCTGCTTCAGGGGCCGCAGGCGGCGGCGGGCCTCACGCTCGACGTCGAGCGCCCGGTCGAGGTTGTCCTGAGTCCGCTCAAGCCGCAGCTGTGCGCGGCGCCGGCGTTTGCGGTGCTTGCCGAGGCCGGCGGCCTCCTCGATCAGGAGCCGGCGGTGGCGCGGTTTCGAGTGGACGATCTCCTCGACTCGGCCCTGGCTGATGACCGAGTGCATCTCGCCGCCGAGGTTCGCGTCCGAAAGGGTGTCGATTACGTCGGCAAGCCGGCAGCGCGCGCCGTTCAACCGGTACTCGCCCTCCCCGGCCCGGTCCAGGCGCCGCTGCACCGAGACTTCCGCGAACCCGAGGGGCATCTCGTCCTCGGAATCCGCCGCCAGGATCACCTCGACCTCGGCGTACCTGCTCGGCCCCACTCCGTCGCCGCCGGTATAGACCATGTCCTGCATCGACTGGCCACGGACGCTCAGCGGGCTCTGCTCGCCCAGCGCCCAGAGAACGGCGTCGGTGATGTTCGACTTGCCGCAGCCGTTCGGTCCCACGATCACGCTGACGCCCGGAGAGAACTCCAAGCGGGTGCGCTCAGGAAAGGACTTGAAGCCCTTGATTGAGATCGAGCTCAGGTGCATACGCGCGTTTTCGAACGGGAAGGCTCGCGGGGTGGTCGGACGGATCGCTATTCGCCGAGCCGCTCCAGCGCTTCGGCTGCGGCCGCCTGCTCTGCCGCTTTCTTCGACCGCCCGTCCCCGGCTCCTGACCTGACTCACCGTCGACGGTTACACCAACCACGAAGCTGCGATCGTGCGGAGGGCCATCCTCGCTCGTCACCTCGTAGCGTACGCGCCCGCCGATGCGGGCAACTCGCTCCTGGAGGGCGGACTTGAAGTCGAGGACGGTCTCGGAGGCCAGCTCGACCTGGCGAGCGAATGCTCCAACGATCGCCGGCGCCGTGCGCTCGAAGCCATGATGCAGATAACACGCGCCGATCACGGCTTCGCAGATCGAGGCGAGCGCGCGCTCGCTCGCCAGCAGGCCGTCGAGCTCGAATTCCCCCTTCCACGCGATCGGGTTCGACCGCCGCCATGAGGTCCGGAAGTCCCAGGTCGGCAGCGACGTCCGCACAGGCCCGCCCGCTGACCGCCTGCCCGTGGACCTTCGTCAGGCGGCCGATGTCGGCGCGCGGAGAGCGGGCGAAGAGGTGCTGGGCGATCGCCAAGCCGAGCACGCTGTCGCCGAGAAATGCGAGGCGACCGTACGAATCGGCCCGCTGCTCGACCCATGACGAGTGCATCAGGGCACGCCGCTGGAGGTCCTCGGGAAGACCCTCGACCAGCGCACGGAGAGCCGCAGGGCCCTCGACCTCGCGCTTGCGAGCGTGCCTCCCCCCGCGAGTGATCCCGCGGATGCCCCTCGCCATGAGCTCAAACCCCTGCCGGGGGGGCCAACCTTCTTTCGCGCCTTGCGTCGCTCACGGTCTCACGTGCGAGCCACCACGAAGTCGACGGCTTGGCCCACGGTGACGATGCCCTCCGCCTCCTGCTCGGTCATCGTCACCCCATAGGTGTCCTCGAGCTCCATCACCAGCTCGTAGAGGTCGAGCGAATCCGCGTCGAGGTCGTCGCGGAAGTGGGTCGTGTCCGAGATCGTCTCGGAGGCGACGCTGAGCTCGTCCGCTAGATGGGACCGAACCTTCTCGAACACCTCGTCACGACCGAGACTCACGGTCATTTTCTTATCAGGTAGGCCCGTCAGCTAGATCCGCGCGGGTGGCTCCCGCGCTCTCGAGCAGCTCGGCCCGTCCGCTCGACCGCGCGCTCCGAGACGGTCCGCGCCGCGAGCCTGATGGCGTTCGCGATGCCCTCCGGCCCGGAGCTCCCGTGGGCCACGACCGCAACGCCGCGAAGGCCCAGCAGGATCGCGCCCCCGGTGGTATCGGGGTCCATCTCGCGCCGCAGGCCGCCGAGCGCCGGCCGCAGCAGGAGGCCGCCGACCGCCGCCACGGGGTTGGACCGCGCGGCGTCGCCGACCGCCGCGCCCACCGCCTTGGCGGTCCCCTCGAGCGTCTTCAGCGCGACGTTTCCTGTGAAGCCGTCGGTCACGATCACGTCGGCCGCCTCGCCGAGCAGGTCGCGCCCCTCGACGTTCCCCACGAACTCGATTCCGTCGAGCTCAGCGAGCTCCGCATGGGCCTCCACCACGATCGGCGTTCCCTTCTTCGGCTCCTCGCCGACCGAGAGGAGCGCGACGCGTGGCGAGTCGACCCCCAGGACGGCACGCGAGAAGGCGGCTCCGAGCACCCCGAACTGGACGAGGTCCTGGCTGCGCACCTCGGTATTGGCACCGACGTCGAGCAGCACGGTGGGCGGTCCCGAGCGGCCGGGAACGGCAAGTTGGAGCGCCAGCGCGGGCCGGCGGACGCCGCGCAGCCGTTTCATCGCGAAGAGGGCTGCGGTCATGGTCGCCCCGGTCGGGCCGGCGCTCACCATCGCGTCCGACGAGCCGTCCGCGGCGTCCGCGGCGGCCAGCACCACGGAAGCCTGGGGATGCGAGCGCACGGCGCCCACCGGATCCTGGTCGTTCGAGATTGATCGGGCGCCTCGACCATCTCGATCCCGCCGAGGTCGCCGAACCCTTCCGGGTCACCGAACAGCCGGACCGCGATCCCGTCGTCCACGGCGGTGCGCAGCCCCTGGATGAGAACGTCCGGGCCCCGCTCGACCCCCCTGCCGTCGACCGCGACCGTGACGGCCAAGGCTCTATTCAGCCGGTGGGGTTGCCGGACCGCCGAGCTCCTCGGGGACGTCCGGCGCGATCACCTCGCGCCCGGCGTAGGTGCCACAGGTCGGGCACACGCGGTGCGGCATGCGAGGCTGAATGGCAGCGTGGGCAGCGGTTCAGCCGCGGGGCTGAGACGCCGTGGGTGGCGCGCCGCTTGTCACGGCGCGTGCGTGAAGTTCTCTTCTTCGGGACTGCCATGCGGTGCGGGATGGTAGCGGGACGCCGATCCAGCCCGGCAGGCCGGCGCTCCGCCCCGCCGGCCGCCACCGTCGAACGTCCCGCAGTACCCCGCCTGAGGTGCACCGCGGGACGTTCGCGGTTTCGGTTGGCGCCCCTCGGGCGCCGGCGCGGGCCTACTCCTGCAACTCGCGGAGCTTCGCCCAGCGCGGATCGGGAGCGCGCTCGTGGACGTGGGTGGCAGGATCGACGTCGTTCAGAGACACGCCGCATTCCGGGCACAGGCCGGCGCAGTCGGACCGGCAGAGCAGGGTCTGCGGCAGCGCCAGCGCCATGGCGTCGTGCGCCCAGGAGCCGACGTCGAGCACGCTGTCATCGACGTAGGGGCTGGTCAGCTCCTCGTCGTTCGCGGTCGGCTGCTCAACCTCGCGGGCGTCGACCTCGACGGGGAACGTCGAGCCCGTGAGGCATCGCATGCAGGGCCCGCTGAGGCGAGCCGCAAGGCGCAGCCTGAGCGCGTGCCCCGACGCGGTGCGCGAGATGTCCAGTCGAACCGGCACCTTCGCCGGCTCGACCGCGTAGCTCTCCCCGCCGAGCTCGAAGGTATCGACCTCGAGCTCGACATCCACCCGACTCGCCTCTCCCGACTTGAGCGCCAGGGTGGTGAGATCGATCGTGTTGAATGGCGCCGGCACCGCCAACCGAATGTAGCGCCGAGACGTGAACGCTCAATTCCACTGGGACCCCGAGACATACCTCGAGCTGATCCACTCCGAGGTACCGCGCTACGACGAGCTCCAGGAGGCGGCGATCGACGCGATCCCGTTCCCGCCCGCACGCGTGCTGGAGCTCGGGTTCGGCACGGCGGAGACCACCCGCCGGATCTGGGAGCGCTACCCGGACACGCGGATCACGGGGCTCGATTCGAGCGCCGACATGGTCTTCAAGGCACGCGAGCTGGGCTGGGAGGAGATGCGCCTCGGCCGGATCGAGGATCCGCTGCCGGACGGCCCCTGGGACCTGGTCATCGCCGTCCTGAGCGTCCACCACCTGGACGCTGAGGGCAAGCAGGACCTGTTCCGGCGCGTCCGGGAGCACTCGAGATCCCTGGTGATCGGCGACGTGGTCGAGGTCGCGCCGGAGCGGCGGGTGACGCCCGTGGACGACGAGTACGACATCCCCTCGCCCGCCGCCGACCAGGCGGAGTGGTGCGGCGGGGAGATCGTCTGGGAGGCCGACGACCTGGCCGTGATCCGAGCGGTCTACGAAGGAGCGGGTTGATGTCGAAGGTGATCTACCGCAAGAGGGACCGGATCGCGTACGTGACGATCAACCGGCCGGAGGCACGGAACGCGATCGACCCCGACGTCCACCGGCTGATGATCGAGACCTGGGCGGACTTCGCCGAGGACGACTCCGTCGACGTCGCCATCGTCACCGGCGCCGGAGAATCGTTCAGCTCCGGCGCCGATCTGAAGACCTACATCCCGCCGAAGATCGAAAGCGCCACGCCCGCTGACATCCGCGAGATCGTCGAGCTGGGGCTGAACGGCTTCACCCGCGGCATGCACCGCATCCCCAAGCCGATCATCGCGGCCGTCAACGGCTGGGCACTCGCGGGCGGCCTGGAGACCGCGCTCGCCTGCGACATCCGCATCGCCTCCGAGCGGGCGATGTTCGGGTCGTTCGAAGCCCGGCGCGGCTACCACCACGGCGACGGCGGACTCGTACGGCTGGTCAACACCTGCGGCGTGGGCGTCGCGATGCAGATGCTGTTGACGGCGGAGCCGATCGACGCCGAGCAGGCGCTGCGCTGCAACCTGGTCGCGAAGGTCGTCCCGCACGAGAGCCTGATGACGGAGGCGGAGACGGTCGCGAGGCAGATCCTGCGCAACTCGCAGCGTGCCGTCCGCTCGGCCAAGCAGACGATCCTCGACGTGATCGGCCAGCCGCTGGACTTCCAGCTGCGGACGGAGGCGTGGAACGCCTACACATCATTCGACCGCGAGGAAACGCTTGCCCTGCTCGAGCGGTTCTACGAGAAGTCCGACCGGGGTCGAGCGGGCGAGCACGAGACCGGGCTCTGACGGCGCCGCCCGCATTGCTGGCGCTTTGCATGGAAAGCGCAAGTCCGTGAGTCTCGCCGCGCGGTAGATCCGCGACCTGTCAGCGATGCTCGAATCGCTCTACAAGACCGGACTGGGCGGCGTCGTGTACGTGGGTGGAGCCGTGGCAGGCCTCGGCCTTTACAACGCGACCGAAGACAACTTCTGGGCGTGCGCGGGTGTGCTGCTCATTACTTCGGCAATCGGCGGTGCGTTGAGTCGCTCCTCAGCCGTACTCTGGCTGCCGTTCTTGCTCCTCGTCCCGATCGGGCTGGCCTTCTGGTGGCCGGAGGAGGGCTATGAGCCGTCCCCGGTATGGGGGTTGCCATTTTCTTCTTGGTTCCTTCGCTCGTAGCCGTCGCCATTGGGCAATGGCTGCGAGCTCGGTTGCTCGCTTCGGACGAAAAGCGACCGCCCGCCAAGCACCGATAGCGAGCCCCACCGCGCCGAACGTCGCCTAACGGCCCATAGTGGGCCGTTACTCGACGCCCGGTGGGGCCCCGGCGTTCGAGCGAGAGCAGCGGCAATCAGCGCGGTGCGCTGGTGCCTCGGAGCCGAGCCAGTCCGGGCCAGCGGCTCGCTCTTGCTACTCGACCTCGACGGGCTCGTCCTCGCGGCCGGCGAGCCGGTCGCGTCCGCGCTGGACGGCGGCGAGGAACTTCTGGAGGTTGACCTCGAGCGTCGAGAGGATCTCGTCGGCATAGTCCTCGGCGCCGAGGCGGATCTGCCGCTCGGTCTCGCGCGCGTCCTCGATGATCTCCTCGGCGGCCCGCTCGGCCTGCTTGTAGACCTCCTCGTCGGAGATCAGCCTGGCCTGCTGGTCGCGCGCCTCCTTGACGACGCGCTCCGCTTCACGCTTGGCCTCGGCCAGCATCTCCTGGCGCTCCTTGACGATCCAGCGCGCCTGCTTGATCTCCTCGGGGATCGTGGCCCGCATCTGATCGAGGAGGTCGTAGATCTCCTCACGGTCGACGCGCACCTGGTCCGTCAACGGCACGGGACGTGCGTTGTGGATCAGGTCGTCGAGCTTGTCGATCAGAACGAGGACGTCCATTTGCGGGGGAAAGCTTATTCGGCCCGGCTATATCCGGCGGTGACGAACGTCATTTCGGCGCTTCTCTGCAAGCTCCTGCCCACGGCGAACCCAGCACCGTCATGCCCGGGCCCAGGCGTCAGCGGCGCACGCGCTCGGAGAGGGCCTTCGCGACCTCCGCAGGCACCAGGTCGCTGACGTCGGCGCCGAACGTAGCCATCTCCTTGACCCCCGTCGAGGACAGGAAGCTGAACTCCGCCGACGCGAAGATGTAGACCGACTCGATGTCGGCGGCAAGCTTGCGATTGAGCTGGTTCATCTCGAACTCGTACTCGAAGTCGGAGATCGCTCGCAGCCCCTTCACGATTGCCGTGGCGCCGCATTCACGGGCGAATTCGACCAGGAGGTTGGTGAAAACCTGAACCTCGACGTTCTCGAGCCCGTTCGCGGCGATGGCGCGCTCCAGGAACCCCTTGCGCTCCTCAGCCGTGAACAGCGTGGTCGATTTGCGGATCGACTGGCCGACGACGCCGACCACCACCCGGTCGAAGACCCGAGAGGTGCGGGTGAGAATGTCGAGGTGTCCGTGGGTTACGGGGTCATAGCTCCCCGGGCAGACGGCCAGGCGCTGTCGATTGAGGTCATTCACGGCCGGTAGATCCTCATGAGGGCCGCGCCGTAGCGACGCTCGCGCCACGGATCGAGCCCGAGCTCGAGCGGGTCGCGAGCCGCGCTCTCGACGACGATCGAGCCGCCGGGGCGCAGGCGAGAGCGCATGAGTGGGTCGAGGTCGGGGCCAAGACGGGCGGCGAGTCTATACGGCGGATCGCAGAGGATCAGGTCGTAGTCCGCCTCGGCGCCTCGCAGGAAGTCGAGCGCGTCCACGGCTTTGACCAGCGCGCGGTCTTCCAGCTCGAGCGCCGCGACGTTGGCCCTGGCGGCGCCCGCATCCAGGTCCACCAGGGTGGCGGTCGCGGCGCCGCGCGAGAGGGCCTCGATCGCAAGCGCGCCGGTGCCCGCGTAGAGGTCCAGGACATCCAGCCCGGCGACGTCGCCCAGCATCGAGAAGAGGGCCTCGCGCGCGCGATCAGACGTCGGGCGGACGTCGCGCCCGCTCGGCGCCGTCAGGGTGCGACCCTTGAACTCGCCCGCTACGACCCGCACCTAGGCGGCGATCCCCTCTTCGCGCTCGTCGCCGAAGCGCGACCGCGCCGCGTCGAGCAGCGGGCCCAGGGCTGGGTCGTCCAGGGACTGGTGCGCTTCCAGGAGGGACAGCGTCTCGCGCCGCGCCTCGACCAGCAGCTCCGTGTCGTCCGGCAGCTCCGCGACGCGAAAGCGCGGCAGCCCGCTCTGGCGGGTCCCCAGGATCTCGCCCTCGCCTCGCAGGGTCAGATCCACCTCGGCCAGCTTGAACCCGTCGCGCTCGGTGGCGATCGCGTCCAGCCGGCGGCGCGCGGTCTCGGACGGGGGGTCGCCGAACAGGATGCAGTACGACTCGTGGCCGCCGCGCCCCACCCTCCCGCGGAGTTGATGGAGCTGCGAGAGCCCATAGCGCTCGGCCCCCTCGACGACCATCACCGTCGCGTTCGGGACGTCGATCCCGACCTCGATCACGCTGGTCGCGACGAGGACGTCGGCCGCGCCCGACGTGAACCGCTCCATCGCAACCGCCTTCTCGCGCGCATGCATCTGCCCATGGAGCAACTCGACTTCGAAGTCCCGCAGCTCCCCGGCTGCGAGCCGTTCCGCCTCCTCGCTGGCGGCCTTCGCCTCGAGCTTCTCCGAGCCCTCGACCAGGGGGCATACGAAGAATGCCTGACGGCCCTCGCGCAGCCGTTCGCGCACGAACTCGTATGCCCCCGGGCGCTTTTCCTCACCCACGACCCAGGTCTTGACGGGGCGCCGCCCCGCGGGCAGCTCGCGCAGGACGGTGGTGTCCAGGTCGCCGTAGGCGGTCAGCGAGAGCGTGCGCGGGATCGGCGTCGCGGTCATGTGGAGGACGTGCGGGGCCGCCCCGCCCGGGCCCTTGGCGTCGAGGGCGGCCCGCTGGCGCACGCCGAAGCGGTGCTGCTCGTCAACGACGCAGAGGGCAAGCCGTGCGAACTCGACGTCGCGCTCGATCAGCGCATGGGTCCCGACGACCAGCGCGAGCTCGCCCGTCGCGAGCCGGGCCAGAGCGTCCCGCCTGCTCGCGGCGCGCGTCGAACCGGTGATGAGCGTGAAGGGGGTCGTGGAGCCCGCGAGCAGCCGGTCGACCGTCTGTGCGTGCTGCTCGGCGAGCGTCTCTGTCGGCGCCATGAGCGCGGCCTGCTGCCCGCCCTCGACCGCGCGGAGCATCGCGTAGAGCGCAACAGCGGTCTTGCCGCTCCCGACTTCGCCCATCAGGAGCCGCTGCATGGGCCGCCCGGACGCGAGGTCGGCGTCGATCTCGGCGCAGGCCGTGCGCTGGCCGTCGGTCAGCGTGAACGGCAGTGATTCGAGCCACGAGCGGGAGAGCTCGCCGGGCGGGTCGAGCGGTACGCCGGGCCGCGTGCGCTCGCGTCCCCGGCGCCGGGAGGCGAGTGCGACCTGGTGGAGAAAGAGCTCCTCGAACGCGAGCCGCTCGCGCGCGGCCGACGACGCCGCGGCGTCGTCCGGGAAGTGGACCGCGAAGAGCGCGTCGCCGGCTCCCGCGAGGCGGCGGCGCGCGCGGAGCTCGGCGGGCAGCGCCTCGATCGCGTCCCGCGCGAGGGACCGCGAGCGCCAGACCCATTCGCGGACGCGGTCGGCGCTGAGCCCGTCGGTGACCGAGTGGACCGGGACGAGCCCGACGGTGTGCAGTCCATGGCCGGCGAGCCCGTCCCCGTGGAGCAGCTCGTGCGCCGAGACGCGGAACCCCGAGCGGTCGAGCTTCCCGGAGAGCAGAAGCCGGGTCCCGGGGCGCAGCCGCTCGGCCAGCCAAGCCTGGTTGAACCAGACGGCCTTTGTCGCCCCCGACCGGTCGGCCACGCTCGCCTCCACGATCCGTAGGTTGCGCCGCCGCGTGGGCCGTACCCGCGCCGAGCGGACCTCGGCGAGGATCGTCGCCTCCTCCCCGAGCCGCAGCTCGCCGATCGTGAGCACGTTCGAGCGGTCGCGATACCCGTGCGGGGCGTGCCACAGCAGGTCGCCCACGTCCGCGATCCCGATGCGCTCCGCCAGGGCGGAGAGCTTCGGGCCCGCGCCCTTGAGGCTCTGGATCGGCGCCGAGAGGCGACTCGGGCGTGGCGCCGTGCGCAGCCGCACAACGTCCAGTTCGTCGCGCGACTGCGGCTCGGCTGAGCCGAGGGCCCGCGGCGGGGCGGCGGCAGGGGCGGTGGCCTGGGCGTTCACCGCTCCGAGGCTACGCCGACGGCAAGATGGCTAGGCCGGCGCCGGCGCGGGCGCACGGCCGCGATGGCGCGCGAAGGTCCGCTCGACCCAGCCCCAGAAGGGCCGTGCCCGAAGCTCATCCCGGAAGGGCTGCGCGGAGTCCGGGGCGCCGGGCAGTCGCGGGCCTTCGGGCGGGAGCACCATCGGGTAGAGCAGCGCAGCCGCGGTCAGGTCGGCGACCGAGAAGGCTTCGCCGAACAGATAGTCGCCCCCGTCGAGCGCGGATTCGAGCCGGTCGACGCCCTCGAGGACCGTTGTGCGGGCGCGCGCCTCCGCGTCCTCGCCCGTCACGCGGAAGCGCAGCCCGACGAAGGTGCCTGCTAGGCGGGTGGCGACCGTCCGGACGGCCCCAACGTCGCGGAGTGGCCCGGGGAGGCTCCCCTGGGCGATCGCCTCCAGACGGTCGTGGTCCCGCAGCATGTGGTGCCAGCCGACGAGGCGCACCGCCGGGCCGACCTTCTCGTCGAAGTAGGCCTCGAAGTCCAGCGCGTGTCGCCGGTCCACGGGATCGTCCGGGTAGAGGGGCGGGTCCGGGTATCGGGTCTCGAGCGCGCCGATGATCGCGGCGGAGCCACCGACCGTCTCGTCGTCCAGCTCCAGGATCGGGAACGTGACCTGGCCGCCGCGGGTGAGCCACAGCGCCGTCAGCATGTGGGCGCCCGGGGGAGTCGTCTTGCGCTCGTGCTCGACACCCTTGTAGGCGAGGGCCCAGCGCACCTTCTCGGAGTAGTGCGACACGCCTAGGTGCCAGAGGATCGGGGTCGGTGCGTCGGTCATTGAGTTGCGATCAGCCAGTGCCAGTTGGGCTGGCCACCCCGGTGGAGCTCGAGCTCGACGTCGTCCGGGAGATCGAGGTCCAGGTCATCCAGGTCGAGCGGCGGCGACTCGCCCTCGATGATGGTCACGATCTCCGCCCCGTCGGCGAGCCGCCCGAGCGTCTCGGTGAGCGTGTCCGCCGGCTCCCCCCAGGCGACGACCTCGTCGTCCTCGAAGCCAACCGCCTCGCCGACGGCGAACCGGCCCTCGACGTCGTCGCGCGCAGCGGCGGCCACCCCGCCGACCCGGATCGACGTGAGCACGTCCGCCAGGCGCTCGGCGTTCGCGGTCGCCGATGCCTCGGAATCCAACTCCACGAGCGCCGCGAGCGCCCCCTGCTGCGAGACCGTCGGCACGACGATGGCCTCCTTGTCGCTCAGCTTGGCCGCCTCCTCGGCCGCCAGATGGACGTTCCTCGAGTTCGGCAGCACGATCACCTCAGCCGTGGGCATGGCTTCGATCGCGGTCAGGATGTCGTTCGTCGAAGGATTGAGGGTCGGCCCGCCGTCCACGACGACGGCTCCGAGGTCCTCGAAGAGCAGCCGCAGTCCCGGACCCGACGCCACGGCGACCGCGCCGGTCCGGCCGCCGAGCCGCGCCGTGCGCTCGGCGACCTGCTGGTGCATGTCGGCGATGTCCTCGTTCTCGATCGTGCCTTCGCCTTCGAAGAGCGCCTTCGCGGCGCCGGGATCGTCCGTGTGGACGTGAATGCGCAGCGTGGTTTCGTCGCCGACGACCAGGACCGAGTCGCCGAGCGCCTCGAGGAGCGGCTCGAACCGCCGCCGGTCGAGCCCGGAGCCCAGAACGGCGAAGTTCGTGCAAAAGCGATAGCGCGAATCGGCGTGGTGCACGCCCGCAGTCGCCGGGGCGTAGTGCGGGATCTCCGGAAGCTGAACCTCCTCGCCGGCGAGGCCCGAGATCGCGCCGCGCACGATCACGGCGAGGCCGAGGGCCCCCGCATCCACGACTCCGGCGTCGGCCAGCACGTCGAGCTGCTCCGGTGTATGGCTCACGGCTTCGCCCGCAGCCTCGAGCGCGGCGCCCAGCATCGCGCCGAGCAGCGCGTTCTGCTCGACGTCGCTCGCGTCCGGCGAGAGCTCGTGCTGCTCCCAATGCGCCAGCTTCTTGGAGACGGCCGCCGCCATCTCGCGCGCAACGGTGAGCATCGTGCCCTCGACCGGGTTGCGGATCGAGGCGTAGGCGGCGCGCTCGGCGTTTGCGAGCGCCGCCGCAATCAGCCGCGGGTCGATCAAGCGACCCGGCGGGCTGGCAAGCTCCTCCGCCGCACCCCGGACGATCTGGCTCAGAATCACCCCCGAGTTACCACGCGCGCCCATCATCGCCGCGCGGGCGACCGTACGGACGATCTCCGGTCGCTTCGGATCACCGTCGTCGGCCTCCGCCTCGAGACGCTCGAGCTCCTGGAGCACGGCGCGCATCGTCAGCGCCATGTTGTCCCCGGTGTCGCCGTCGGCAACCGGGAAGACGTTCAGGTCGTTGATCTCCTCCCGCCGCTCCTCGAGGTGAGCGAGCGCAACGGAGATCACGCGCCGGAATCGCTGGATCGACTGATCGGCCATAGCCCCGGAGGAATCTACCCCCGAGCAGCGTCTAGAGGTGCTTGGTGACGGCGCCGGCCTTCAGGCAGCGCGTGCAGACGTAAACGCGGCGGGGGCGGCCGTCCTCCGAGATGCGCACCTTCTGCAGGTTCGGGTTGAACCGCCTGCGGGTGGCGATCATCGAGTGGCTGCGCGAGTTGCCGAACGCGGGTTTCTTTCCGCAGCTGTGACAGAGCTTGGCCATGGCGAGCGGAAAGGGTAGCGCCTAGGTGGCCAGCTTCAGGAGCACCAGCGCCGAGCGCAGCACGGCCTCGGCAGCGTGCCGCCCCTGGTCGCGTTTCGAGCCGTCGGCCCGCGCCTCGGCCTGCTCGCGCGTGTCGCACGTGATCACTCCGAAGCTGCAGGGAACGCCCGTCCGGAGCTGAGCCTCCTGGATGCCGCGGGCCGACTCGCCGCAGACGAAGTCGTAGTGGTCGGTCTCCCCGCGGATCACGACGCCGAGGCAGGCGACGCCGGCGTAGCGTCCCGATTCCGCGCATGCCTTCGCAGCGAACGGAAGCTCGAAGGCTCCAGGCACCTCGTAGGTGTGCACCGACGCGGCGCTCACGCCTCCTGCGTCAAAACCCTCGATCGCGCCGTTGATCAGCCGCTCCGCCAGGTCCTCGTAGAAGGTCGCGACGCAGATCGCCCAGTCCGGTCGGCCCAGTTGCTCCCGCTCCTCGGCCGAGAACTCCTCATTCATCGGCTGCCTCGGCGTCGTGACGCTGCTCCTCGTGGATCATCTGCTCGTCGAGTGGCAGCCCCTGGTGGTGGAGGATGTGGCCGAGCTTGTCGCGCTTGGCGTTCAGGTACGCCTCGTTGTGCTGGTTCGGGACCGAGCGGATCGGGACCTGCTCGGAGACCGACAGGCCGTAGCCCTCGAGGCCGTGGATCTTCTTCGGGTTGTTGGTCAGGATCCGGATCGAGCTGAGCCCGAGGTCGACGAGGATCTGGGCGCCGATCCCGTAGTCGCGCAGGTCCGCGGGCAGGCCGAGCTTGAGGTTTGCGTCGACCGTGTCCAGCCCCTCCTCCTGCAGCTTGTACGCGCGGAGCTTGTTCAGCAGGCCGATGCCCCGCCCCTCCTGCGAGAGGTAGAGCAGCACGCCCTGTCCCTCCTGCTCGATCATCGCGAGCGCCGCCTCGAGCTGCTCCCCGCAGTCGCAGCGCAGGGAGTGGAAAACGTCGCCGGTCAGGCACTCGGAGTGAACCCGGACGAGGACGTCGCTCTGGCCGTCGACCTCCCCCTTGACCATCGCGACGTGGTGCTTGTCGTCGACGAGCGAGCGGTAGCCGACGGCGGTGAAGTCCCCGAACGCGGTCGGCAGGCCGGTGTCGACGACCCGCTCGACGAGCTTGTCCTTGCGGCGGCGGTACGCGATCAGGTCGGCGACCGTGATCATATTCAGGCCGTGCTCCCGGCAGTACGGGATCAGGTCGGGGATGCGCGCCATCGTCCCGTCGTCGTTCATGATCTCGCAGATCACGCCCGCCGGATTGAGGCCGGCCAGCCGCGCGAGGTCCACCGCGGCCTCGGTCTGCCCCGTGCGCTCGAGCACGCCCCCCGCCTTGGCCTTGAGTGGGAAAACGTGGCCCGGCTGGACCAGATCGTGCGGCTTCGACTCGGGGTCGACCGCGACCTGGATCGTGTGGGCCCGGTCCGCGGCGGAGATGCCCGTGGTCACACCATCGCGAGCCTCGATCGCCACCGTGAACGCCGTTTGCAGCGGCGTCTCGTTCTTCGCCGCCATCAGATCCAGGTCGAGCTCGTCACAGCGGTCGGGGGTCAGCGCCAAGCAGACCAGCCCGCGCCCGTGCGTCGCCATGAAGTTGATCGCCTCGGGCGTCGCGAACTGCGCGGCGAGCGTCAGGTCACCCTCGTTCTCACGGTCCTCGTCGTCGCAGACGACGACCATCCGCCCGGCGCGGATGTCCTCGATGGCTTCCTCGATCGTTGCGAACGCGCTCTTGGTCGTCTCAGGCATCAGTTGCCGCCTTTCTCTTTAAAGGTTAGGAGCCGTTCGACGTACCGGCCGATGACGTCGAGTTCGATGTTCACCCACCCCGGAGGACCAAGAGTCGTTCGCTCGAGCGTTTCTGGAATGAGGGAGACCTCGAACCCCTCGGGGGTCAGCGCTGCCACCGTGAGGCTGACTCCATCCATCGTCACTGAGCCGTGCTCGACCACGAAGGGACGGTGGGCCGCGGGCAGTGCCACCCGGAGCCGCCTGGCAAAGCCGTCGTCCCGGGCATCGGCGATCTCAGCACGGCAGTCGACATGGCCTTGGACGAGATGGCCACCGAGCGGGTCGCCCGCGCGAAGCGCAGGCTCGAGGTTCACGGGGTCGCCGGCGGCCAGGTCACCGAGCGTCGTCAGCTCGAGAGTTTGGTTCATCACGTCGGCCGTAAACGCACCGCCACCCAGCGTCGCAACCGTCAGGCACGCGCCGCTGACCGCCACGGAATCCCCCTCGGAAAGATCACCGACGAAGCCGGCGCTGACCTCCAATCGCGCACCGTCGGTCCCGCTCTCCACGGCAACCACGTGTCCGATTTCCTTGATGATCCCGGTGAACATCAGAACCACTCCGCTGCCGCGGGGGCAGGCCTGGTTTCGCTCCTTGCGTCGCTCATCAAAACTCTTCCAGTCGTGCGCTGATCAGTACGTCTTCGCCGCTGGCCACAAACTCCATCGCCGTTGCGCGCCGAGCTTCGCCGATCGCCTCCGGATCCGCGCCGGCGAAGAGCGCCTTGCCGTGCTCGCCGCCGAGCAGAAGGGGCGCGACGAACAGGCGCAGCTGGTCGATCTGGCCGGCATCGAGGAATGCGCCGGCCAGGTGCGCGCCACCCTCGAGGAGGAGCGACGTCAAGCCCCGTGCCCCCAGGTCGCTCAGCGCCGCCTCGATCCGCTCAGCCTGCTCGCCGGGGGCCTGCAGGACCTCGGCGCCCGCGGCACGAAGGGCGTCGACGCGCTCCCCGGGTGCGTCCGGACCGGTGACGACCAGAAGGGGCGCGTCGTCCAGCGAGCCGATCAGGGCGGAGGTCAGCGGGAGGCGAGCGGTGGAATCGAAAACGACGCGAAGCGCCTTGCGGCTCACCGGCCCGTCGTGATCGCGCGCGGTCAGCAGCGGATCGTCGGACAGCGCCGTCCCGATTCCGATCGCGATCGCGTCGGACTCGGCGCGCCACCGGTGCACGAGCGCGCGGCTGTCAGGGCTCGAGATCCAGCGCGAGTCGCCGGACTCGGTCGCGGTGTGCCCGTCCAGCGTCACCGCGGACTTCAGGGTCACCAGCGGCAGCCCCGTCGCGACGTGCTTGCGAAACGCCTGGTTCTGGAGGCGCGCGGCCAGCGCCTCGTCGCCGTCGGCAGCCGCGACCTCGATTCCGGCGGCGCTGAGGATCCCCGGCCCCTTGCCGCTCGCCTTTTCGGATGGATCGTCCGCCGCGTAGACGACGCGCGCGACCCCGGCCTCGACGAGGGCGTCGGCGCAGGGAGGCTGCCTGCCCGTGTGCGCGCACGGCTCCAGGGTCACGAACACGTCGGCACCGGCGGGGTCGTTGCCCTCCCGCTCGGCGTCGGCCAGCGCAGCCCGCTCCGCGTGCAGGCCCCCCAGCTCCGCGTGGTAGCCCTCGCCGATCGTCTTCCCGTCGCGGGCGATCACGCATCCGACCACCGGGTTGGGCGACACGCTGCCGCGGCCGAGGTCGGCCAACTCCAGCGCCCTCGCGAGGTGCAGACGGTCCTGCTCGGTGAGGCTCGCTGCCATGGTTCAAATGGTACGCCAGCTGACTGACCAGTCAATCAGGTGCCGCTAGATACCTTCTCCGCGTGAGCGAGCTGCGCCCCGGAGCGGAGACGAGGCGCTTCGGGCGCACCGCAAGCCTGCTCTCGGCCGGGGTGGGGATATCAGGGCTCCTCACCTACCTGTTCTTCTCGCTCGCGTCGCACAATCTCGACGCGACCCAGTACGGCGAGATCGTCGTTCTGTGGTCGGCCGTGTTCGTGACGATCTCGGTCGCGCACCGGCCGGTGGAGCAGATGCTCTCGCGCACGATCGCCGAGCGCCGGGCGCGCGGCGAGGAGATCGGCAGCGCGCTGCGGGTCGGAGTCGCGATCCAGCTCGGGGTCGCCGCCTGCCTGGGGGTCCTTGCCCTGGCGCTGCGCGACCCGCTCCAGGACGGATTGCTCTCCGGCTCCGAGACGCTCTATTGGGTCCTGGTCTTCTCGGTCGTCGCGTTCGGCGTCAGCTACTACACGCGGGGCGCCCTCGCGGGCACACGGCGCTTCCGCCTCCTGGCCGCGCTGCTCGTCTGCGAGTCGGCGGCCCGCGCGGGGTTCGCGCTTGCGGTGGCCCTGGGGATCGCCGAGGGTCAGGAGGCCGTCGCGCTGGGTGTCGCCGCCGCCCCCGCGCTGAGCCTGGTTGCCGTGCCGATCGGATTGGCGTTTTTCCGCGGTCGGGACGATGCAGGCGCCGGTGCCTCCTCGGGCTCGCAGCCTCCTGTCACCGTGGCGGCCGGTGGAGGGTTTGCCGCCGCGGTCCTCGTCGTGATGCTCAGCGAGCAGGCCTTCCTGAACGCGGGGCCGCTCCTCGTTCGGGCCTTCGAGGATGCCGCAGCGGCGGGGTTCATCTTCAACGTGTTGATGGTCGTTCGCGCCCCGGTGCTGGTCTTCCAGGGGGTCGCCACCAGCCTCCTCCCCCACCTGACCCGGTTGCGTGCGGGCGGCGGCGGCGAGGATGCGTTCCATCAATCGATCCGGATGACGCTGATTGCCATCACTGCCTTCTCGGTGCTCACGCTCGCGGTCGTGGCCGCTGTCGGGCCGGCCGCGATGCAGATCGCCTTCGGCGACGACTTCGACTACGACCGGCTCGGCCTGATGCTGATGGCCGTGGCGATGGGCTTCTACCTGGCCGCCACGACCCTCAGCCAGGCGGCCCTTGCCCACGGTGCCGCCGCGCGGGCGGCCCGTTGCTGGGCTGTTTCGGCGGCACTGTTCCTTGGGTGGTGCCTGCTCCCGCTGATCGAGGACGAGGCCCGCCGGGTCGAGGTGGGGGTACTCGGGGGCGCAGTTCTCCTCGCGCTGCTCCTCGCTCACGTCTACAGGACCCTCCCAGGCGACGGGATCGGCCCGGACTCACCCGAGGAGATCGAGGCTCGGCTGGCGGCTGCAGATGAGGCGGGTATCTGATGAGCGACGTAAGGCGCGAAAGCAACATTGCCTCCCTGGTAAGGGCAGTTGTTCGATGAGCGACGTAAGGCGCGAAAGCAACATTGCCTCCCTGGTAAGGGCTTCAGGTGTCTGACGCCGAACTGCTCCTCGTCGCGGGCCTTCTCATGGCCGCCGGGCTGGCGGCTGCGAAGGTGGCCGACCGCGCGCGTTTCCCAGGGCTCCTCCTGTTTCTCGGCCTGGGGATGCTGCTCGGCTCCGACGGGATCGGCGGGGTCGACTTCTCCGACTACGAACTGACGCGGACCCTGGGAACGATCGGCCTGGTCCTGATCCTGTTCGAGGGTGGTCTGGCCGCCGGCTGGAAGGAGATCCGGCCGGTGATCGGGACCGCGGTCTCGCTCGCGTTCATCGGCACGATCGCCACGGCCGCGATCGGCGGGTTTGCCGCAAGCGCGCTGTTCGACCTGGACACCCTCGAGGGCCTGATCATCGGCGCGGCGATCGCGGCGACCGACTCGGCCGCGATCTTCGCCGTTCTGCGCGGCTCGCGGCTCCGCCGCCGGCTGGCGCGCTCCCTCGAGGGCGAGTCCGGGCTGAATGACCCGGTGGCGGTGCTCCTGGTGGTCGGGCTGATCGACGCGATCGAGATGCCGGACTACGGCGCCGGCGACATGGTCGTCGAGCTGGCGGTCAAGCTGGCCGTCGGGCTGGTGGTCGGGCTGATCGTCGGGTTCCTGGCGCGCGCCGCGTTCCGCAAGCTGGATCTGCCCTCTCCGGGGCTCTACCCCGTCGCCTCGCTCGCCACGGCGGCGCTCGCCTTCGGCGTCGCCGAGGTCCCCGACGGCTCCGGCTTCCTCTCCGTCTATATCGCGGCCCTGGTCCTCGGCACCGGTCCGGTGCCGGCGCGCGGGTCGACGATCGCATTCCACCAGGGCATGAGCTGGATCGCCCAGATCTCGCTGTTCTTCCTGCTCGGCCTGCTGGTCTTCCCATCCGAGCTCGGCGACGTTGCGGCCGAGGGGCTGGCGCTCTCGGCGATCCTGATCTTCGTCGCCCGGCCGTTCGCGGCCGTGCTGGCGACGGCTCTGGCCCCGTTCGAGATGCGCGAGCGGCTGATGCTGGGCTGGGCCGGCCTCCGCGGCGCGGTGCCCATCTGGCTCGCGACGTTCCCGGTGATCGCGGGCGTCGAGGGGAGCGAGGTGATCTTCAACGCCGTGTTCTTCGTGGTCGTCACGTCGACGCTGGTGCAGGGCATCAGCTTCGACCCGCTGGCCGTGCGCCTTGGCCTCACCACCGATGAGCCGGCTGTCCCCCGGCCCGTGGTCGAAACCGGAACCGTCCGCAGGCTGGGCGGCGACTCGTTCATCTACGTCGTCCGCGACGACGACGCGGCCGCCGGAGCGTTGATCCGCGACCTCGGGCTGCCGCGCGCGGCGCTGGTCAACCTGATCGTGCGTGGCGACAGCGCGTTGCCTCCCCGCGGGTCGACCGAGATCGAGTCCGGAGACGAGATCCACGTGTTGGCCCGCCGCGAGGCGATCCAGGAGGTCGAGGCCCTGACCGAGCGCTGGCGGACTGGCCCGCTCGGCGAGCCGCCTCCGCCGCACCTCCCGATCCGCGGCGCACCCCAGGTGTTCACGGTCCGCCGCCGGACCGCCGACGACGGCGACCCGGGGCGGCCCGAGGAGCTCGAGGGAGTCCCGGTGGCCGCGCGGCTGCGGGTGCGACGGGATGCCCCCGGCGCGCTGGTCGGCCTCGCCGACGGCCGCTACGCGGTGACCGACCCTGAGCTGGTCGCGGTCGGCGGCCGTCAGCAGATGATGGATTGGGTGGCGCGCCGGGCCGGACGCCAGGAGCTCGCACCCTCCGCACGGGCCTGGTGGGAGGAGATCGCGGGGGCGCTCAACGCGCCGGCCCCGCGGCGCGCGCCGGAGGAGGACGTGGAGGACCAGCCGACTTAGGCGGTTACTCCGCGCCCGCGGCTTCCACGATGCGCCGGTAGGCCGCGGCTGGGTCGGAAGCGCCGAACACCGCCGAGCCCGCGACGAGCAGGTTGGCGCCGGCCTCCACCGCCGCCGGTGCGGTGTCGGCGTCGATGCCGCCATCGATCTCGATCGCGCACCCGTCGGGCGCGAGGGCGGCCAGGCGCTCGACCTTCTGCGGCGAGGTCGGGATGAAGCTCTGGCCTCCCCACCCGGGGTTGACCGACATGGCCAACAGCAGGTCGCACCCGGGAGCCGCGTCGCGCACGACCTCGACGGCGGTCCCGGGGTTGATCGCGAGCCCCGCCATGCAGCCCGCTTCCCGGATCGCGGCCAGCGTCCGGTGGACGTGGCGGTCGGCCTCCTGATGGAGCGTGATGCAGTCGGCACCGGCCTCGGCGAAGGCGGCGATCTGCTCGCCGGGGCGTTCGATCATGAGGTGCACGTCGACCACGCCGCCGGCTTCGTGGACCCGGTCGGCGATCGAGGCGGCGATCAGCGGGCCGATGGTGATCGGCGGCACGAAATGCCCGTCCATCACGTCGACGTGGATCACGCGTGCGCCCGCCGCGAGCACGTCGTCAACCTGCTCGCCGAGGCGCGCGAAATCAGCGGACAGGATCGACGGGGCGACCCGGCGCGACGTGAACAGGTCCCTGGTGCTCATACCGGCCTCAACATCGAATGGCCGCAATGCTGGCAGAGCATGTCCTCGGAACGGCTCATGCGCGCGATCGTCTGGTGCTCGCCGCACTCCGGGCACTGGGACACCAGCTCGTAGCGCTGCAGGCAGAAGACACAGCGAAAGCGCCCGGGCAGGGTGGTGGGCCGCAGCCAAGGCTCGCCGCACCCGGGACAACTCGGCCGAGGCAGAGTTTCCTTCGCGTTCATTCGGCGCTGCCCTCGCCGGTCCGCGCGATGAAGAAACCGTCGGTCCGGTCGCGGTCAGGCCGGGTCTCGAGCAGCGACCACCGCTCCATCGGGACTCCGCTCGCGGCTACCACGCCGAGGTTTTCGCGCGCCGAAATCGTGCACGTCGAGTAGACGACGGTGCCGCCGGGCGCGGCGGCCTCCAGGCCCCGGGCCAGGATGGCCGATTGCTCGCCGGCCAGGCGCCCGAGGGTGGCCGGGTCCTTGCGCCAGCGGGCGTCGGGACGCGAGGCGAGCGTCCCCAGGTCGGAGCAGGGCGGATCCACGAGCACCCGATCGTAACCCCGGCCCGGAGGCTCGGACGTCGCATCGGCGACCTCGACGCGAACGTTGCGGGCGCCCGCGCGCTCGCAGAGCTCCTCGATCTGCCGCGCGCGAGAAGGATCGCGCTCAACGGCGACGACCTCCCCCTCACCGTTCATCCGCGCGGCGATCGCGGTGGTCTTGGCCCCCGGGCCGGCGCAGAGATCGAGAACGCTGTCGCCGGGTCGGGGATCGAGCACGGCAACCACGGCCTGGGCAGCTCGGCTCTGCGCGAACAGGACCCCGTCGCGCAGCCCGGCGAGCGCCGCGGGCCCAAGCGGGCCGTCCCAGACGAGGGCGTCGGGCAGTGGGACGCCGGACGCGGGAGGCCCGCGGCGCACCGGCTCCCCGGCATCCTCCAGCCCGGTTCGCAGCTCATCCGCGTCCGCCCGCAGCGTGTTCACCCGAAGTGCGGTCTCAGAGGGTTCGTTGACCGCGGCCAACAGCTCGCGCGCAGAGTCCTCGCCGAGCTCCTCCCACCACAACTCGGCGAGCCACGCGGGCACCGAGTGGGCGATCGCCGCGGTGGCGGGTGAATCGTCCGTGAGCGACGAGAGGAGGGGCCCGCGATCGCGGGCCGCGCGGCGCAGGACCGCGTTCACCAGCCCGGCCGCGCCGGCAGCGCGGCGGCCACCGCCTCGTCGCATGCCGCCCTTCGCCAACTCAACGGCGGAGTCGACCGCCGCGTGGTCGGCGGGAGCGTCCGAGAACAGCAGCTCGAAGAGCCCGAGCCGAAGCGCCGCGACGACGGGCGGGTCGAACCGTTCGGGGTCCCGTCCCGAGAGCCGGCCGGCCAGCGCGTCCGAGGTGCCCCGGCGCTGCACGGCCCCGTACGCGAAGCGCTGCGCCTGCGCTCGATCGCGACCCTTAAGGCCATGGCGCTCGGCGGCGGCCGGGAACGCCCGGTCGGCCCACGCACCGTGCTCGAAAGTCCGTCGCAGCACCTCGAAGGCGGCGCGGCGCGCCGGAGAAACCGAGCGGCCTTCGCTCACGCCGCTGCGGCGAGCCGAGGCGCAGGGTGCCCGCGGAGGTAGTCGGCGGCCGCCATGTCGTGCTTGCCCGGAGGACGCACCGACGTGATCAGCAGGGCGCCGGGGTTGCAGCCCATCACGAGCGCGTCCCGGTCCGCTCGGAGCTCTCCGGTCGCCGGCTGCCCGTCCCCGGCCGCCCGGACGCTGAGCACCGCAAGCCGGTCGCCGCCCTCGAGCTCCAGGTAAGCCCCGATGTGCGGGGTGAGCGCCCGCACCCGCAGCGCAAGCTCGCGCGCCGGGCGATGGGGGTCGAGCGCCCGTTCGCCCGAGTCGATCTTCTCGGCGTAGGTCATCGCAGCCTCGTCCTGGTCGGTGAATCGCAGCTCGCCGGCCGCGTGGAGCTCCAGTGCATGAACGACCAGCTCGCCCCCGAGCTCCGCGAGCCTCGCGGAAAGCGATCCGTAGTCATCCCAGGGTTCGATCGGGAGCTCCTCGCGCAGAGCCACCGGCCCGGCATCCAAGCCCTCGGTCACCCGGATGATGGCGACCCCGGTGCGCTCGTCGCCGGCCATGATCGCGCGCTCGATCGGCGCCGCCCCGCGCCAACGCGGCAGGAGCGATGGATGGACGTTGAGCAGCTCGAGGCGCCCGAGCAGCGGCTCCTTCAGGAACTGGCCGAAGGCGCACACGAGGCCCAGATCGATGCCCGCTTCTTCGAGGGCCGCGAGCGACTCCGGTGCGTTGACATCCGCGGTCTGGTGAAGGTCCAGGCCGAGCTCGACGGCTGTCGCAGCCGCCGGGGGCGGCGCAAGCCTTCGTCCCCGCCCACGCCTGCGGTCCGGCGGGGTGACGACCAGTGCGGGCTTCGAGGACCCGGCCGCCAGCCGGCGCAGGATCGTCGCCGCGAAATCCGAGGTGCCGAGGTACGCGAGCCGCGCCGGGCTCATCCCGCCGCGCTCGCCTCGCCGTTCTCGTCGTCTTCGTCGTCGGTGTCCGGGGCGAAGCTCGTCCCCTCGCGGAGCGCGCGCATCGCGCCCTTTCGCTGCTCGCGCTCGGTCCGGTCGAGGATCAGGACCCCGTCCAGGTGGTCGATCTCGTGCTGAAGGACGCGCGCCTCGAGCCCGGCGGCCTCGATCACGATCGGCTCGCCGGACGTGTCGGCGCCGGTCACCCGCACGTGGAGCGGGCGCTCGACGTCGACGATCACGCGGGGAAGGGAAAGGCAGCCCTCGGCCGCCGTCGCCAGCTCATCCGACGACCACTCGAGTACCGGGTTGGCGATCGCCGTCGGCGTCGCGTCCGGGCCCGCCTGAAAGACCAGCAGCCGGCGCAGCGTCCCGAGCTGGGTCGCGGCGAGCCCAACGCCCATCGCGTCGCGCATGATCGCGATCATGCGATCCGCCTCGGCCACCAGCTCGGGGCCGAATTCCCGGACGTCCGAGGCGCGTGAGCGAAGCACCGGATCCCCGAAGGTGAGGACCTTGGCGAGCGCCTCGTCGCGCAGGCGGAGCTCCTCCTCGGTCGGTTCCGCGGGGTGCGCGTCGGCCTCGACAGGGCCCTCCGAGGGCTCGGCCTCGAGCGTCGCGTGTTCGCCTTCTTCGGTCACGTGTTCGAGTTTATTTTCCTACTGAGGGTCGACGTCGACCGAGAGCTGCACCCCGCGCAGCGCGCGCGCGGCGACCGCGGCCTCCACGGCCTCGCGCACTGCGGCGACGGCGGGCTCCCGCTCGGGGGCCTTGACCAGGACCTGGCGGCGCTCGCGGTCGCGCAACCGGAACCGCGGCGCCGGGCCCAGGAGCGTTGCTCCGCGCGGCAGGAGCGGCCTGAGCCGGGCCGCGGTCTGCGCCGCAGCGCCCTCGACCGCGCGCGCGTCGGGTGCCGTGAACTCGACGCGGATCAGCGTCGAGTACGGCGGATACGCCAGCTCATGGCGGCGGCGGAGCTCGGACTCGAGAAACCCTCCGGCATCGTGCTGGGCGGCGCGGCGGACGGCCTCCGCCGCCGGCGCCAATGTCTGAACCAGGACGCGGCCCCCCGCCCCACCGCGGCCGCTTCGCCCGGCGAGCTGAGCGACCTGAGCGAAGGTGCGCTCCTCGGCACGGAAGTCGGGGAAGCGAAGGCTGGAGTCCGCGTCCACGATGACGCTCAGGACGACCTCCGGAAAATCGTGCCCCTTGCCGACCATCTGCGTACCGATGAGCACCCCGGCCGAGGCCCGTTCGAACTCCGCCAGGATACGGCCGTGCGCCCCGCGTGCGGCGGCGCTGTCCGAGTCGAGGCGGAATGCCGGAAGTGGAGCGACCAGCTCCGCGACGAGGCTCTCGATCCTCTCGGAGCCCGCGCCGTGGCGGGTCACGGAAACCGAGCCGCAATCCGGACAAGTCTGCGGCGCCGGCTCGGAATGGCCGCAATGGTGGCAGCGCAGCATTCCCCGAGCCCTGTGCAGGACCAGCGAGACATCGCAGTTCGGACACCGCCACGCCCGGCCGCATTCGTGGCAGCTCAGATGTGGAGACCAGCCCCGGCGCGGCACCATGACGATCGCCTTCCCGCGCCGCTCGCGGATCTCGCCGAGCGCCGCCCGCGTCCGCGCGTGCAGCGGGCCCTCGCGCCCGTCGCGCTCGCGCATGTCGATGATCTCGACCGGCGGCAGGTAGGCGCCGTCCGCCCGCTCCGGGAGGTCGATGCGCTCGAGCCGCAGCCAGCTCTCGGGGCGCGGGGTCGCCGAGCCTGCGACGAGGACGGCCCCGGACGAACGCGCCCGGCGGCTCGCCACGTCGCGAGCGTCGTAGCGCGGGTCGGATTCCTGCTTGTAGGACGAGTCGTGCTCTTCGTCGACCACGATCAGGCCGAGTCCCGCCACCGGGGCGAACACCGCCGACCGCGGGCCGACGCAGATCCGAGCCTCGCCGCGCCGCAGGCGCTGCCACTCGTCGCGCCGCTCACCCTGGCTGAGCGCCGAGTGCAGGATCGCGACGCGGTCGCCGAAACGCGACTCGAACCGCGAGACGGTCTGCGGGGTCAGGCCGATCTCGGGCACCAGCACGATCACGCCTCTCCCCCGCTCGAGCGCCGCGTCGGTGGCGGCAAGGTAGACCTCGGTCTTGCCGGATCCCGTCACCCCGTTCAGGAGCAGCGACTCGCCGTCTCGGTCCAACCCGGCCTCGATCCGGGCGACGGCGTCCGCCTGCAAGCGGTTGAGCCGTGGCGGTCCCGCCGGCGCGCCGACCCTCACGGTGGCGGGGCGCCGATCCACCTCGACCTCGCTGAGCTCGACCAGCCCCCGCTTCGCGAGCCGGCGCAGCGCGTCACGTTCAGCCCCTGCGGGCAGCGGCCCGGGGGCTGCGGCGAGCCGCTCGAGGGCGGCGCGCTGCTTCGGGCCCAGCCGTTCTCCGCCGTCGAGGGCGTCACGCCCCGCCGAGGTCGCCTGGGCGCGCAGCTCACGCCTGGCGGCGACTGCCCCGCGCGCCGCCGTGGTGCCGGGCGGCAGGACCAGCTCCAGCCCCCGGGCGGGCGTCGAGCAGTACTCCCTGGCGACCCAAAGCCCGAGCTCGACCAGCTCCGGCGTCGCCCCCGCCTCGAGCGCTGCGATCGGTTCGGCCAGGCGATCGAGAGCCAAATCGGACTCCGCCGCGAGCCCGACGACCACGCCGAGGATCCGCTGCCGGCCGAAGGGGACGAGCAGGACGCTGCCGACGCCAACCTCCCCAAGCCGTTCCGGGAGGACGTAGTCGAACGGGCCGCGCAGCGCGCGCGCGGTCGTGAGCGGCTCGACCTTCGCGATCGGGGCCTGCGAGGCGGAGCCGGAACGGCGAAGCCGAGTCCCGCCGTCGTTGAGGTGGCTTGTCATCGTCTCTGACGGTAGAGGGCCTCCCGGCGCCCGATTCTCTGTACTACAGTCCGGGCGTGGCACCGAAGCTAGGGCCCGGGGAGAGGATCCTGTTCGAAGGGCATCCCTCGTGGCGCGCGATTCTCGACTTCTATCTCAAGGGCATCGCGCTCACGGCCGTGATCTGCCTGCTCGTGGCCCTCGGCACCGGCTTGTTCGGGGACGAGACGAACAGCGGCCTCGTCGTTCTGCTGGCGATCGCGGGTGTCGGCATCACCGTCCTCGCCGGTTTCGTGAAGCGCATCGCGACGAACTACACGATCACGAACCGGCGGCTCAACATCAAGCGGGGCATCGTCTCGCGCACGATCCAGGAGACCCGCCTTGAGCGCGTCCAGAACGTGAACTTCAGCCAGTCGGTCGTCCAGCGGATGCTGCAGATCGGCGACGTCGACTTCGATACCGCCGCGGGTGACGACTACAACTTCGTGTTCGAGGGCGTTGCCGAGCCGGCCGAGGTGGTCGAGAGGGTCGACCAGGCCACGCGGTCACTGGGCGCCCCGGGCGGCCTCGGCGACGAAGAGCACGGGCGGCAGCCGCCGCCCCAGTAGGCGGCGTCCTGCTCAGGCGCATCGGCGAGATCTCCGCTTGGCATCGAAAGCGCCCACCAGGCGCCGGAGGCCTCGAGGCGCTCAGGCGGGTGCGGGCGAGCCCTGCTGGACCCCGATGCCGGCGGCCTCGCGCAGCACGTCGGCGCGGTCGGTCCGCTCCCACGTGAAGTCGTGGTCCTCGCGGCCGAAGTGGCCGTACGCGGCTGTCTTCTGGTAGATCGGACGGTGGAGCCGGAGCTCCTCGCGGAAGGAGCCGGGGCGCAGGTCGAAGTGCTCGGACACCAGCGCGGCGAGCTTTGCGCGGGGGACCTTCTCGGTGCCGAACGTCTCGACCATCACGGAAACGGGGTGAGCGACGCCGATCGCGTACGCGACCTGGAGCTCGCAGCGGTCGGCGAGGCCGGCGGCGACCACGTTCTTGGCCACGTAGCGGGCCGCGTACGCGGCCGAGCGGTCCACCTTCGACGGGTCCTTGCCCGAGAAGGCGCCGCCGCCGTGGCGGGCCATGCCGCCGTACGTGTCGACGATGATCTTGCGGCCGGTGAGCCCGGCATCCCCCACCGGGCCGCCGATCACGAACCGGCCGGTGGGGTTGACGAGGAAGTTCTTCCTGGTGTTGCAGCTTCGCGGGGTCGTAGAGCTCGGCTGGGAGGATCGGGTGGAGCACGTGCTCCCAGAGGTCGGGCCGGATCAGGGTTTCGCAGTCGACCCCGTCGTTGTGCTGGGTCGAGATCAGGATCTTCTCGATCTCGATCGGCTGGGCGTTCTCGTAGCGGACGGTGACCTGGGTCTTTCCGTCCGGGCCGCAGATACGGCACGACGTCGCCCTTGCGGACCTCGGCCAGGCGGTGTGCGAGCTTGTGTGCCAGCGAGATCGGGAGCGGCATCAGCTCCGGCGTCTCACGCGTCGCGTAGCCGAACATCATTCCCTGGTCGCCCGCGCCCGCAACGTCGAGCGCGTCGTCGTCGGCAGGATCGGTGCGCGACTCCAGCGCGTGGTCGACGCCCTGGGCGATATCGGGCGACTGCTTGTCGATCGCGTTGATGACGGCGCAGGAGTCCGCCGAGAACCCAAGGTTCGCGTCGTTGTAGCCGATCTTGCGGATCGTCGAGCGGGCGACGTCCTGGATGTCCACGTACGTCTCGGTCGAGATCTCGCCGGAGACGACCACGAGCCCCGTGTTCACGAGGGTCTCGCAGGCGACGCGGCCGTACGGGTCGTCCCGCAGCACCGCGTCCAGCACGCCGTCCGAGATCTGGTCGGCGACCTTGTCGGGGTGGCCCTCGGTCACCGACTCGGAGGTGAACAGGAACTCGTTGTCGGAAAGGCTCTCGCTCGTCATCGTCGCGGCAGGGTAGCCAGTCGTCGTTCTGGCGGTGTCAGTCGACCAGCAGCCTGGCGTCGACGCCCAGGGTATCGCCGTCGCTGGCTCACCGCGAGCCCGAAGCTGCCCAGTCGCCGCAGGTCAGGCGCGAACGTCGTGTACGCCGTGTCCTCGGCCAGGCCGCTGCGCTCCGCGAATGCCAGCAGGCCCCCGCAGGTCCAGGTAAGCGAGCAGGGCGGGCTCGTCGGGAAGGCCGTCCACCGTCTCGCGATAGCGGTCGGAATCCGCCAAGGTGCCGTCGCCGCCCTCGGCCAGCCACTCGACGGCCGCAACGTCGTTGGCGACCAGGAGCTTCTGATCCAGCGTGGCGTAGAGGATCTGCGCGACCGGTGACAGGCGGAGCACCTCCGCCTGCAGGTCGCCGAAGCGGCGCTGTTCGAACACCGGTGCGCCGAGCTCCGGGTCGAGCGACCGGGCGATCGGGCCCTGCAGGCGAGCCAGCGCCTCCCGCGCCCGATCCTCGTCCACGTCGTCCGCCAGGAACTCGAGGTACAGGGCGTCAGGGTGCTCGCCGACGGCACCGCGTCCTCCTCGGGATCGACGGTTTCGCGCGGGACGACAGCGAACGCCGCCTCGCCGCCCAGCGCCTTGAGAAGATCGCCCTGAAGGTCCACGTCGGCGTCGCCGCGCAGGTCTTCGAGCAGGTCCGTGAATCCGGCGGCGATGCCCGGGGCTCGGTCTGTGGCCTGGCGGACAGGGCCCGGCGATCGTCTCGCTCGGCCTCGCCAAGGCCGACGTACGCGAGCGCATCCGGCTGCAGCGTCTCCGGCAGCTCCGGCTCGAAGTCCTCGAACGCCGCGAAGAACCCCGGCTCGGCCTCGCGCCGCTTCGGGTCGAGCACGCTCCGCGTCGCCAGCGACAGTCCGTCTTCCTGCGCGCTGAGCGCGAGGGCGGCCCCCCGTGACGCAGTGGAATCGACGAGTGGGGCGAACGTCGAGAGCACACTGCGCGGCGAGGACACGAACGTCTCGATCCCGTCGGCCGAGAGGTAGGCCTCGGCGACCCGATGCTCGGGCAGCTCATCGAGCGCCTGTCTTGCCACCGAGTCGTCCGCGAGCGATTCCGCCCCTCGGCGCCGGTCGCGACGTCGATCACGGCGCGGACTCCCTGGGAGCCCCGAGCAACAGGAAATCGTCGACGACCGCGCTCGCGAGGCCCTGACCGTCCTCCGAGATCTCGACGTCGCGGTAAGCGGTGGTCTCGGGCACCCCGGAAGCGATCGATTCTGCATAGCGCTGCGCCCCCTGGGCGTCCGTCGTCTCCAGCAATTGCACCCGCTCGGGCTCGCCTCCGCCGGCCACGATCGCCGCGGCCTCGCCCCCGAACCAGGGCTCCGATGCAGCCGCGAGCGGCGCTCCGGCGCCCACCTGCGCCAGCGTCTGCCCGATCACCTGACGCGCCACCAACGGCATGCGCGCGGCGACCTCGGTGGCCAGCTCGGCCTGCTCGGTCTCCGGATCGAGATTCACGTGCGATGTACACGAGCGACCCGGCCGGCGCCAGGCTGATCGCGTCGTCGTCGGGGGCGCATTCGTCGCCGCCGGGCATGGCGCACGGAAGGCTGGGGACGACCAGGCCGGCGAACACGAGGACGACCGCGATCGCCCCCGCGGCTGCGATCAGGCGCCTCCGAGCGACGATCGGCAACGAGCCACCAAAACCCGGCGACCCCGGTCGCGAGCCCCCGCGGTACGCGAAGGCGAGTGAGCGTAGAGCAGGTCCCGAAGCCAGGTAACGCAGGCTGCGCAGGCGGTCACGCACGGCGCGCGGCTCCCCGCGGCCTCCGGCGTCGACCCCTTCCTTCGGAACGAAATCGATGATCAGCGGAATCCCCTCCAAGCGCGTACTCCTCGCGCATCCGGTTCTCCAGGTGGTAGGCCCAGTCGCGTGTGATCACGCGGCGGTCGTTCACCTGGATCGCGATTCGAGGCGGCGCCGTGCCCACCTGCGCCGCGTAGTACAGCCGGAGGCGCTTGCCGCGCTTGGCTGGAGGCGCGTGACGGGCCACGACGTCGGCCACGAAGCGGTTCAGCTTAGGCGTAGGGATGCGCTCCGCGCGCCGGTCGGCCAGCTCGATCGCCGTGTCGAGAACCTTCGCGATGTTGCGGCCCTTCACGGCGGACACCGTGATCACCGGCGGGCGCTGGCGGACCCGCTCGTGCGATTCGGGCCTTGGTGTCGTCGAGATCGAACATCTCGCCCTTCCCGAGGTCCCACTTGTTGAGCGCGAAAACGGTGGCGCAGCCGGTCTTCATCGCAAGCTCTGCCACCCTCAGGTCCTCCGTGGTGAGCCCCTCGGAGGCGTCGCAGACGACGATCGCGACGTCGGCGCGCTCGGCCGCTCGCTCGGAGCGGATCTGCGCGTAGAAGCCGACGGTCCCCGCCACCTTGGAGCGCTTGCGCAGGCCGGCGGTGTCGATCAGGACGACGTCCCGCTCACCCACCCGCAGCTCGGTGTCGATCGCGTCGCGCGTCGTCCCCGCCAGCTCGGAGACGATCACCCGCTCCTGGCCGAGGAACGCGTTGACGCAGCGAGGACTTGCCGACGTTGGGACGCCCGATCACGGCGATCCTGGGGCGGTCGTCTCCCCCTCGGACTTGTCCTCGGCCGCCGGCAGCGCCGCCACGACGCGATCAAGGAGGTCTCCGGTTCCGCGGCCCTGGGTCGCCGAGACGGGCATCGGCTCGCCGAGGCCGAGCGCGTAGAGGTCTGCGATCGCGGGCTCGTCGGCCGCGCCGTCCACCTTGTTGGCGACGACGATCACCGGCGTGTCGGTTCGCCGCAGGATCTCGGCGACCTCGGCGTCACCCTGCCGGAGCCCGGCGCGGGCATCCAGCACCAGCGCGACGACGTCGGCGTCCGCGATCGCCATCCGCGCCTGATCCTGCACCGCGCGCGAGAGCGGGTCGCCCGCGTCGAGGTCCACACCGCCGGTGTCGATCAGCCTGAACTCGCGGCCGTTCCATTCGCACTCGAGCTCCTTGCGGTCGCGCGTCACCCCGGCCTCGGGGTGCACGACCGCCTCCCGCCCTCCGGCGAGGCGGTTCACCAGCGTCGACTTGCCGACGTTGGGGAAGCCGACGACGGCGAACGCGCGGCTCGCGGTCTCACGGCAGGCCTCGTTCGGTGGCCAGGGCGAACCACCCGGGCGACCACCTCGTCGATCCCGAGACCCGTGGTGTCGAGCTCAACGGAGTCGTCTCGCCGGCGCGCAGCGCGCCGTGCTCGCGCTCGCGGTCGCGCGCGTCGCGGTCCGCGAGGGCCGCCAGGACGTCCTCGACCGCCTCGCCGGTCTCGGCCGCACGGCGGCGCGCGCGCTCCTCGTCGCTCGGCGGTCAGAAACACCTTGAGCGGCGCGTCCGGGCTGACGACGGTGCCGATATCCCTGCCCTCGGCGACGTACGGCGCCGACGCGATCAGCTCGCGCTGGCGGGCGACCATCGCCTCGCGCACGCCGGCGTGCACCGACACGCGGGACGCGATCGCGCTCACCTCCGGCTCGCGGATCGCCGAGCTCACGTCGCCGCCGTCGAGCTCCACGCGAGCGCCTGCGAGCTCGATCGCCAGCCCGGCGGCGAGGCGGTCACCGCCGCGGCGTCGTCGGGATCGACGCCCGCCCGCAGCACCGCGAGCGCCACGCAGCGGTACATCGCCCCGGAGTCGAGGTACGTGATCCCGAGCGCGTCGGCGACGCCGCGGGCGACTGTGGACTTGCCGGCCCCCGCGGGGCCGTCGATCGCGATGACCATGAGCGTGGTTGAGGATAGGTATGTGGCGAACCGAGCTTCGCCGCCGGGAGGAATATCTGGGCTCTACCGGAGCGAGGAGGAGAACCGCGATGAAGGCATGGAACGTTGCCGAGATGGAGCTTGAGCGCCACCACCCGCGCGTGCTCGGCTCCGAGGACGAGGGACGGGTGATCGTGCTCCACCTCCCAGCCGGCGAGACGATGCAGGAGCACCAGGTCCACGAGCGCGCCTGGCTGATCGTCGCGGCCGGGGCGATCGAGATCGACGACGCCGACGGTGAGACCGTGGGCGGCGGTCCGGGGCTGCTGGCGGAGTTCGACCCGAACGAGCGGCGCCGAGATCCGCGCGACCGAGGACTCCCGCCTCGTCCTCGTGCTCTCGCCCTGGCCCGGCGACGGGCACCCGAGCCGCGCGGTGGCTCGAGAACTCAGCCGCAGCAGCGACGCGCAGGTCGCGCTCGAAGCCCGGGTAGCTGACGCGCCGCTGCGTCCATCCCGGCCACCTCGACCCCGTCGCGCGAGGCGAGGCCCGCGATCGCGCCGAGCATCGCGAGCCGGTGGTCGCCGCGTGAGTCGATCGGTCCGCCGCGCAGGCCGCCGGTGCCGCGGACCGCGAAGCCGTCCTCGAGCGCCTCGACCTCGCCGCCCAGCGCCCTGAGCGCGTCCACCACCGCCGCGATCCGGTCGGACTCCTTGTGGCGGAGCTCCTCGGCGCCGCTGACCACGGTCTCGCCCTCGGCGAAGCAGCCGCGGCAGGGCGACGAGCGGCAGCTCGTCGATCGCCAGCGGCACCTCGCCCGCGCGCGACCCGGGTCGCGCGCAAGCGGGCCGTGGCGCGCGATCGACCGCGCCCTGCGGCTCGCCGCCCGGTCGGGATGCCCTCCTCGACCTCGATCGCCGCGCCCATCCGGTTCAGGATCCCGAGCAGGCCGACCCGGGTCGGGTTCAGGCCGACACCGCTCAGCCGACGCCCGCTGCCGGGAACGATCAGCGCGGCGACCAGGAAGAAGGCCGCCGACGAGAAGTCGCCCGGGCACGGCGAAGCCGACCGGCTCGAGCCGGTCGGCCGGCTGCACGGCGATTCGCCGCGGCGGGAGCTCGCCCGGATCGCCGACCGGCGCCGGCGCTCGGTCGACCTCACGCTCGCCCGCGGCCGCGCAGCATGCGCTCGGTGTGGTCGCGCGACGGCGCCGGCTCGATCACCTGGGTCTCGCCGTCGGCGAGCAGGCCGGCGAGCAGGACGCACGACTTGACCTGGGCGCTGGCGACCGGGAGCCGGTAGGAGATCCCGCGCAGCGCCGACGCCCTCGACGCGCAGCGGCGGCAGGCGCTCGTCGCGGCACGTCGACCGTTCGCGCCCATCACGCGCAGCGGCTCGGCGACGCGGTCCACGGGGCGCCGGCGGATGGACTCGTCGCCGTCGAGCGTCCACTCGCCCGCCGCCCTGCCCCGCGAGCCAGCCCGGGCAGGAGGCGCAGCAGGGTGCCGGCGTTGCCGACGTCGATCTGAGCGGCTCGGCGCCGGGCCGCTCGCCCGGCCCCCGCAGGCCGATCCCGGCGACGCTGAGGTCGCAGCGCTCCCGCCGGTCGGCCTCCGCGGCCTCGACGCCGGCGCCGAGGGCTTGAACGGCGTCGAGGGTCGAGCGCGTGTCGGCCGAGTCGAGGTAGCCGCTCGATCGCGCGGCTCCCCGTTCCCCATCGCGGCGAGGAGCGCCGCGCGGTGCGAGATCGACTTGTCGGGCGGCGGGCGCAGGGACCCGCGCAGCGGCCCGGCCGGGTCGAAGCGGGCGGAGCTCACTGCTCGCTGGCCGACGCCGCCGCGGTGTGGCCGAGCCCGCGCACGACCTCGGCCGCCCGCTCGGCCTCGTCCGCGCCGGCGACCCACAGCGAGATCGCGCCGGTGCGCATGTCGGCCGCCGGATAGAGCGCCATGTCCTCGATGTTGACGCCGGCGCGACCGAGCGCCAGCGCGATCTCGGCGACCGTCCCGGGACGGTTCTCGACGCCGACGCGCAGCTCGCGCAGCGCGCCGCCCGACGCAGCTCCGGCCTCGAGCAGGCGCGCGGCGGTCCTCGCGGGCTGCGCGTGCCAGCGCTGTCGAGCCGCTCCGAGTCGCCCGCCCGGAGCAGCTCGGCGGCCTCACGGAGGCGCTCGACGACGCGCGTCGATCTCGCCGGCGACGGCGTCGCCGTTGGCCGCGAAGATGTCGCGCCCAGATCGCGCGGGTTGGCGCCCGCGACGCGGGTCGTGTCGCGGAAGCTCGGCCCCACCTCGGGCAGGCGCTCGGACTCCTCGGCGAGCGCCGCGGCCGCCTGTGCGACGAGCACGTTGGCGAGCACGTGCGGCAGGTGGCTGACCGTCGCCATCAGCGCGGTCGTGGGTCTCGGCGTCGATCGCCTGGGGGCGGGCGCCGAGGTCGGCGACCGCGCGCTGAAGGCGGTCGTAATGCACGCCGCTCGAGCGCTCGGTCGGGGTCAGGTACCAGCGCGCGCCCTCGAACAGGTCGGCCGCGCGCGTTCTCGACCCCCGCGGTCTCGGCGCCGGCCAGCGGGTGGCCGCCGATGAAGCGCTCGCCCGCCTGGCGCCCGCGCGAGCGCGGCGACCAGCTCGCGCTTGGTCGAGCCGACGTCGGTGACGACCGCGTCGCGCCGCTCGGCGTCGAGCGCCTCGCGCGACCAGCTCCGGCAGCGCGCCGACCGGCGCGGCGCAGAAGACCACATCGGCGCCGCGCACGGCCTCGGCGACCGAGTCGGCGGCGACCGTCCAGCGCGCCGAGCTCGAGCGCGCGCTCGAGGGTCGCCGGCGTCGGGGTCGAACCCGACGACCTCGGCGTCCGAGCCGCCGCTTCGCGGCCAGCCCGATCGAGCCGCCGATCAGGCCGACGCCGAGGACGGCGATTCGCATTGGCTGCCGCCTCGTCGCAGCGGCTCAGACGCGTGCGAGAGCTCCTTGCCGGCGACCTCGGCGACGCGCGCGCAGCTGCTCGGCGTACTCGGCGAAGCGCTCGGTCGCGATCGCCTGCGGGCCGTCGCAGATCGCCTCGTCGGGCTCGTTGTGGACCTCGACGATGATCCCGTCGGCGCCCGCCGCCGCCGCGGCCAGCGACATCGGCTGCGACCCAGTCGCGCCGCCCGGCCGCGTGGCTCGGGTCGACGATGACCGGCAGGTGGGTCAGCTCGCGCAGCGCGGGCACGGCCAGCAGGTCGAGCGTGAACCGGTAGGCGGTCTCGAACGTGCGGATGCCGCGCTCGCAGAGCATCACGCTGCTCGTTGCCCTCCTTGAGGATGTACTCGGCGGCCATCAGCAGCTCCTCGAGCGTCGCCGAGAGGCCGCGCTTGAGCAGCACCGGCATGCCGGTGCGCCCGACCTCGGTCGAGCAGCGTGTAGTTCTGCATGTTGCGGGCGCCGATCTGGATCACGTCCGCGACCTCGACGACGTCGGCGACGTCGCGGACGTCCATCAGCTCGGTGACGATCGGCAGCCCGGTCTCCTCCTTCGCCTCCTGGAGCAGGCGCAGGCCCTCGCTGCCCGAGTCCCTGGAAGCTGTACGGCGAGGTCCGCGGCTTGTAGGCGCCGCCGCGCAGCATCGAGGCGCCGTGCTCGGCGACGCAGCGCGCCACCTCGAGCGTCTGGTCGCGGCTCTCGACCGTGCAGGGCCCGGCGATCAGGCGCGAAGTGGTCGCCGCCGACCTTGCGGCCGTCGACCTCGAGCACGGTTCGCTCGCCCTTGCGGAACTGCGAGGAGGCGAGCTTGTACGGCTTCAGGATCGGCACCAGGTGGTCGACCCCGGCGCGCCCTCGAGCCCCAGGCTGCGCGACCCGGTCGCGGTCGCCGATGGCGCCGATCACGGTCAGCACCTCGCCCTTGGAGACGTGGGCGGAGCAGCCCACCGACTCGACCCGGTCGACGACCGCGCTCGATCTGCGTCCTCGGTCGCCTCCTCTTTCATCACGATCATCATACTGCGCCACGCTCACCTTCCCCAACATCCACGCAATGACGAGCGCGCACGACAGGAAGGGAATCACGATGATCCCGACGACAGAAATTGCGAGAATCGTCACGATGGGGGCGAAGAGCAGCAGCGAGAGCATGCCGACGACGGCGGTCGCGAGGGGACGCGTCGGACAGCGTGCTGGCGGCCGGCGGTCACTGCGCTCGGGAACGCGAGGGCGATGACGAGATTGAGCAGCAGCACGATCCCGACGATCGTCCAGATCCACGGCAGACTGGGCACGATCACGCGCCCCCACAACAAGCCGCGCGTGAACCACGGGCGTGATTTCGCGCATCGCCTGACCGAATTCGGGCGGGCCGATGATCACGTACTCGCCGCGTGGCGTAAAGCCAGGCGGCGCCTCGAGTGCGCCGCCGATGACGGCGAAGTCATGCTCGAGCCTGGCGCCGGGAAGAACCGTCGACCACGCCGCCGACGACCACAATATGCTCCCTCGACCACGGCGGTGGGCTCGAGGCGCAGGTTGCCGAGGACGACGACAACGTCGCCGAATACCTGGCCGGCAATCGTCGCGTCGGCCATGATGACGACGGCGTCGCGAACCGCGGAGTTCTGGCCGAGGTTGAGCGGTGAGCCGACACGCACGACGGGCCGCGCGTACGTGATGCGCTCGAAATCTCGGTTGAGGCCCGACGGGGCCTTGGCCAGGCGCTACCGGCGCGGCCGGAGGCGCCGGCGGCCGTGGCGGGGTCTGACCCCACAGTGGCGTCGCACTCGCCGCGTTAAGCCCAAATACAAGACAAGGGCGACGAGAACTCTAATTACCTTCATGATTCGGATGCCCCTCCCAGGGCAACGACACGATTGAGCGCGGTGCCGAAGGCCACACAGGCCGCGCTCATGACGAGCAGAAACAGGGCGACGTAGCGCAGCCACGGGTTCGACCACGCGCCAGACGATGCGCGACGCGTCCCAGATCGCGTCGAGACTCCGGACGGCGCCGGCGAGATACGACGACACCGGGAAGGCTCGTGCTGGTCCCGAACTCGAGCATCGCCGCCGCCATGCGCTGGACCGGCGAACGTTGCCGGCGACGACCACAGACACGGCGGCCGCGCCCGACACGAGCTGCCAGTGAACCGGCCAGCTCAGCCATGCGCGTCCGTACCACGGCCGTCGGGCTTCCGCGGCGACGGCCGCGAGCACGCGCGGCAGCAGCGAGCGCGGCGCACGCGGCGTCGGCAGCGAGCGCAGCGCGCGATCGTCAGACGTTCGAGATCAACGGGGTCCATAGTCCCTTCGGGCCATGTCATTTCTCAACGCCTCGCGTCCGCGATGGATGTCCGTCTTCACCTTGCCCAGCGAGACCCGGAGCGTCGGCGATCTCCTGATAGCTCTGCTGCTCGAAGTGAAAGAGCACGAGCGGCACGCGCTGGTGGTCCGGCAGCTCGCGAAGCGCGCGCTCGAGCCCGCCGTGCTCCTCGGCCTGCCGATGCCCGGCGCCGGCGACGCGTCGGCGACGCGATCGTCGCCTCGTAGGCCGCATCGTCCTCGGCGCCGGTCCAGCTCGCTGAAGAACCGCCAGCGGGCGCGGTACCGCGACAGGTGGTTGAGGCACAGGTTGGTCGTCACGGTCTTCAGCCAGCCTGCCGCCGTCGGGCTCGTCGACCGATCGCGTCGAACCGCTGGAACGCCTTCAGGAACACGGTCTGGGCGACATCCTCCGCCTCGGCCGCGTTGCCGAGCAGCCGGACCGCGGTGGCGAACACCATGTCCTGGAATTCCCGCACGAACGCCTCAAACCGGTCGGCGTCGCTCATGGGAAGTCAGAAGTGAGAAGCCAGAAGTGAGAAGTCACAAATCACCATTTACGGCCTAATTTACGCACTTCTAACTTCTGGCTTCTCCCTTCTAACTTCCCGTTAGGGGCCAAACCCCCGACAGGGGCGAAAGTTTCTAGCGGGAAAGCACGTCCGGGTTGACGAGGTCCATGGCCTCGACGGCCTCCGGCGCCGCTTTCGACGTTCTGGACGGCGCGCTCGGACATGCGTCGATTGGACTCGGCCGTATTGCTGCCGATGTGGGGCACGAGGATGACGTTGTCGAGAGCGCGGAAGTCGTGTGCGTCGTCGATCGGCTCGTAGGGCTCACGCTCGTAGACGTCGAGCGCCGCACCCGCGATTCGCCGGCTGGCCAGCGCGTCGTACAAGGCGCGCTCGTCCACCACCATCCGCGGGCGACGTTGACGAGCCAGGCGCGCGCCGGCAACATCGCGAGCCGTTCACCACTCAGATAGTGACGGTTCTCGGGGCTTCCGGGGATGAGCAGGACGACGAAATCCGCGTCGCCGACCGCGCGGCGGAAGTCAGGCGTAATCGTGTCGAACGCGCTGTCGGCCGGAAGCGCCGCGCCGTCCACCGCCGAGCGGCGACAACCGATGACGCGCATCGAGAATCCCTTGGCGATGCGCGCGGTCGCCGCGCCGATTCGCCCCGTGCCAATAACGGCGAGCGTCTTTCCGCCGAGTTCCATGCCGCCCTGCGGCGCCCACGCTCCGCGAGCCATCGTCGAATGCATCGTGACGAGATGACGCGCCGGCGGCGGCCATGAACATGATCGCGAGCTCCGCGACCGATTGATCGATCGCGCCGGGCGTGTTCGTGCACAGGATGCCGGCCGCGGTCGCGCGCGACGAGATCGATGCCGTCGTAGCCGACGCCGAATCTCGCGAGCACACTGCCGCGCCCGAGCGCGCCGTAGAGGCCGTCGCGATACGGACGAGGACCAACGATGGCGTGACGCGCGCCGGTGGTTTCGATTGTCCGAACGACGGACGCTTCGTCGGGCGGCGAGCGCGTGCCAGGCGATATCGGGACGGGACGCGAAGACCGCGCCGGGCCTCACGAATTCCGGCTCGGTGACGACGACGCGCAGCGGCATCGGGCGAGAATACACTGGAAGTCCGGCCCGCCTTGACGATACGCTCCCGTCACCGTGCCGTTCCCGCCGCAGGACTCCCCGAGTCGCACGCCCTCGTCCGTCTCCCCAACCCGAGTCCGGCACAAGGTGCTCGCGATGGCGATGCTCCTGGCCTCGATCACGTACCTGGACCGCGTTGCAATCTCGGTCACCGCCGTAGACATGCGCCGCGATCTCGGGCTGAGCGTCGTGCAGATGAGCTGGGTGTTCAGCGCATTCGTGCTCTCGTACGGCCTGTTCGAAATTCCGACCGGATGGTGGGGCGATCGGGTCGGCGCGCGCCGCATCCTGACGCGCATCGTCGTCGTGGTGGTCGGCCTTTACGGTGCTGACCGGCGCTGCATTCAGCTACTGGCAGCTTCTGCTGACCCGTTTTCTGTTCGGCGCCGGGCGAAGCGGCGCATGGCCGAACGTCGCCATCGTGTTTGCGCGCTGGATTCCGCAGAAGCGAACGCGGGACCGCGCAGGGTCTGTTCTTCTCGGGCGCGCACGCGGCGGCGGGCCTGACGCCGATCCTCGTCGCGACGCTGCTCTACTACTTCCACTGGCGCGTGCTCTTCGTGATCTTCGGCGCGATCGGGTTCGTGTGGGCGCTCGCGTGGTACTCGGTGGTTCCGCGACATGCCGCGCGAGCACGCGGACGGTCAACGATGCCGAGCGCGCGTACATCGAGGCCGGCACCATGGCCCCGACCCGCCATGACTTCTCGCACACGCCCTGGAAGCGCCTGCTCGCCAATCGATCGATCGTGTTCCTGTGCCTGATGTACTTCACGCAGGTCTACGGCTTCTACCTCTTCATCACCTGGATGCCGACGTACCTCCGCGAGTCACGCGGGTTCCAGGCGATCGAGCTCGGGTTGATTGCCGGCCTGCCGATGACGCTCAGCGCCGTGGCCGACCTGGTGGGCGGCGTCTCGACCGACCGGTCCGTTCGCCGGTTCGGCAAGCGCACCGGCCGCGCGCTCGTCGGCTTCATTTCGCTCTTCACGGCCGGCCTGTTCATGATCAGCGGCACGTTCGTCGCGAGCCCGTACGCCGCCGCCGTGCTGCTGGCCTGCGGCGCGGCCTGCTCCAACCTCCTGTTGGCCGCCGCCTGGAACACGGTCGTGGACGTCGGCGGCTTGCACTCGGGCGTCGTCGGCGCGACGATGAACACCGCCGGACAGGTCGCGGGATTTCTCAGTCCGCTCGTGACCGGGTACATCGTGGATGACCGGCAACTGGGACGCGCCGCTCTACATCACGGGGTTCCTGTATCTGTTCGGCGCGCTCTTCTGGCTCGGGCATCAACCCCAAGCCGGCCGATCTCGCTAGGAGATTTATGACCATTGCTCTTTCTGCCACCGGCACGGCGCTGGGGATGGCTGTTGCGGTCATGACGCTTTGCGGCGTCGCGGCCACCGCGGCCGCTCAGGTCGTCGTTTCGGCGAACGACAACAAGCTGACGCTGAATGACGGCGTTCAAACGGTCGTGACACAATCCCCCGCCCGACACGGTGACGGTCATCGACATGAGCGGCGCGCCAGCCGAAGGTCGTTGGCGAAGTCCGCGTGCCGACGTCGATCGTCGGTCCCCCGTCGAGCGTGGCGATCGTGCCCGATGGGTCGCTCGCGTTCGTGACGGCGGCGCAGAAGATCGACCCGGCCGATCGCACGAAAGTCATTCCCGACGACACGGTGTCGGTCATCGACCTCAAGGCGTCGCCCGTGGCTGTCCTTGCGACGCTGCGCGCCGGTGCCGGCGCCTCCGGCGTGTCGGTCAATCGCGCGGGCACGCTCGCGCTGGTCGCAAACCGCATGGAGGGCACGGTCTCGGTGTTCACGATCAATGGGCGAACCGTCGCGGCCGCCGGCAAGGTCGACCTCGGCGCGCCTCAGTCGGGCCCGAGTGCGCGTCGTCTTCACGCCGGACGGCCGGAGCGCGCTCGTCACGCGGAACAACGACAGCCTGATTTCCATTCTCTCGGTCGACGGCGCGAAGGTCGCGTACGCGAAGCGCGACGTCGGCGCCGGATTCAAGCCGTACGGCATCGAAATCGCCGGTGACGTCGCGATCGTCGGCAACATCGGCGCCGGCACGACCGGCGGTGGCGATCGACGTGGTCAACGTGATCGATCTGGCCGGTCCTTCGCCACGCGCGATCGCGCATCTTCCCGCGGGCCCGACGGTCGAGGGCGTGTCGATCTCCCCTGACGGCCGCTACGTCGCGGCGACCGTCATGAACGGATCGAACAGTCCGAAGGCCTCGCCGGCGTTCAACGACTTCGGCATCCTCAAGGTCTTCAGCCTCGCGAACAAGGTGCTCACGCCGGTTGCCGAGACACACATCGGACATTGGTGCCAGGGATCCGCGTGGAGCCGTGACTCGAAGACGGTCCTCGTGCAGTGCGCCGTCGAACGTGAAATTCAAGTCTTCATGTTCGACGGCAAAACGCTGAAGCCGGCGGCGCCGATCAAGGTCAACGGCGGGCCGTCGGGGATTCGGGCGAACTAGTCAGAGTTGGAGTTCAAAGATAGGGTTTCGGTTCAGCGTTCTACGCTGAGAACTCTGAACTCTGAACTCTGAACTCTGAAACCAGTAACCCTGAACCCCTGCGAGGCCCTTCCAATTCAGCCGCATAAGATTGAGCCCGGGTCCTCAATGCGCCTCCCGTTTCGTCATTCCAATTGCCCTCATTGTCGCGGCATTCCTCGCGTACTGGCCCGCGCTCCACGGGGCAACCCGTTTGGGACTGATAGACATCCTCCTCACGAACAACGCCCTGGTCAAAGCCTCAGACGGCCTCTACCGCATGTGGTTCACGACGGAAGCCGTGGACTACTGGCCGTTGACCGGCACGACATTCTGGCTGGAGTGGCGGCTCTGGGGCATCAACCCTTTCGGCTACCACGTGACCAATCTCTTGTTGCACCTTGCCAGTGCCGGGTTGGTCTGGGCCGCGCTCCGGAGGCTGTCCATTCCAGGCGCGGGAATCGCCGCTGCCTCTTCGCGCTCCATCCAGTCAACGTCGAGTCGGTCGCGTGGGTCGTGCAGCGCAAGAACGTCTGTCGCCGTTTTTCTTTCTGCTGTCGGCCTTCTGGTTCTGATTCACGACGAGGACTCGTCTGGCCGCGTCGGCCGCTGGTACTGGCTGAGTCTCGCGGCGTTCGTCCTCGCGATGCTCAGCAAAGGGTCGGTTGCGGTGCTTCCCGCGGCCCTGCTGCTCGTCGCATGGTGGCGGCGCGGAGAACGTCACTGCGCGCGACATCGTGCTCACGCTGCCCTTCTTTGCGATTGCCGTGGGTTCACCGTCCTGAACGTGTGGCTGCAGACGCGCAACGTCGCTGAGGTCATCCGCGACGTCACGCTCGTCGAGCGGGGACTCGGTGCCGCAGCCGTCGTCTGGTTCTACCTGTACAAGGCGGTCCTGCCGATCGGGTTGGTGTTCGTCTATCGCCAGTGGGACATCGACGCCGGTGACCTTCGATGGTGGTTGCCGCTCGCGGCGGCGCTCGCTCGTCACGGCGGTCCTCATCTATTACCGCCAGCGGCCGATCGTCCGTGGACTGCTCTTCGCGTGGCTCTATTTCGTCGTCGCGCTCGTGCCGGTGACGGGCCGGTGGACGTGTACTTCATGAGGTATTCGCTCGTCGCGGACCACTACCAGTACGTCGCCATCCTTGGCGTCGTCGCCGCTGCGGCGTGTTCGCAGGCCGCCATGAAAGGCACACGGCCGCGAGATCTGTGCCGCCGCGGTCGTGGCCGCATTCGCGGCTCTCACGTGGCGCGAGAGCCGGGACCTACCGCGATGTTGAGACCCTGTATCGGCGACGATCGCGCAATCCGGATGCTCTCCCTGGCTCGCGCATCAGAACCTGGGCGTGGAGTGGCGAAGCGGCCCGGCCACCTGGAAGAGGCGATCGAGTCCTTCAAGGCCGTGCTGCGCATTTATCCGGGCTCGGTCGAGGCCCATCGAAATCTTGCCCTCGCCTACTGGCGCACTCCAGGCCGAACGGACGACGCCATCAAGAGGTACAGGAAGCGCTGCGCCTCAACCCGAACAGGGCGGTGGACCATCTGAGTCTCGCCCGTCTGTTGATCGATCGGCCGGAACGGCAGTCAGATGCGTGCGACACGCGGAGATGGCGGTGCGGCTCGATCCGACGTCGTGGGAAGCGCTCGAGACTCTCGGCGGACTG
>CAWECM010000005.1:0-14470 GCA_963807755.1 uncultured bacterium
CTCGCTGTTCGCAAGCTCACCGGCGAAGAGGACGTAGATCTGGATCCCGCCCGCGATCAGCTGAGGCGCTTCCTCACGCCGGGCCGGGTGACGCGAGACCCGGGCAGCCGACCAGGGGGTTCACGGGCGCGACACGGAGGCGCGACAGTCAACGTCGGCGGTGACCGTGCGAGTCAGCGATGAGAGGAGATCCCTATGAGCCCTTCGCCGGAAGGTTCGAACACGTCGATCGGCATGCCGGGCGAGGACGCGACTGAACTTCAGGAGGGCTACGCCGAGGTCGGCGACGTGACGCTCCATTACGTGGAGACCGGCGACGGGCCGCTGGTCGTCCTGCTGCACGGCTTCCCGGAGTTCTGGTACGGCTGGCGGCTGCAGATCGCGCCGCTCGCGGCGGCCGGTTTCCGCGTGGTCGCGCCCGACCTGCGCGGCTACAACCTGTCGTCGAAGCCCGACGGCCTCGCGGCTTACACCGCCGACAAGCTGGCCGCCGACGTGCGCGATCTCATCCGCGAACGCGGCGCCGAGTCCGCGCTGCTGGTCGGTCACGACTGGGGCGGAACCGCCGCCTGGACTGCGGCGATGAACCACCCCGAGGTCGTCGACCGTCTGGCCATCCTCAACGCGGCCCATCCGCGCAAGCTCAACGAGGGACTGCGCCACCCCAGCCAGCTCGCGCGGTCCTGGTACTTCTTCTACTTCGCGCTCCCAGACCTGCCCGAGCACCACGTGCGCGCGAATGACTGGGAGTTCTTCCAGCACTTCCTCCGCGACGCCCAGCCGCCGTACACGGAGCAGGAGATCGATCGCTATATCGAGGCGTGGTCGCAGGAAGGCGCCGCGACGGCGATGATCGACTACTACCGCGCCGCGGTGCGACCGCCGAAGGGCACCAAGACGGAGCTTCAGCCCGATCTCGGCGCCCACGCTGGTCATCTGGGGCGAGAAGGATCGCTACCTCGGCCCAAATCTCGCCGAGCCCCACCATGAGGACGTCCCCAACCTCGACCGCGTCGAGCGCCTGCCCGACGCGTCGCATTGGGTCCACCACGACGAGGCCGAGCGCGTCACACAACTGCTCATCGACTTCTTCGCCCCCGCCCGCCCAACCTGAACGCCCAGCGGGTGCCGTAGGCTCGGCGCCCGTGTCCACGCCGTTGACCCGCCGGGAGATCCTCAAGGGCGCCGCGGTCGGCTTGAGCGCGCTCGGTGCCGGCGCGACCCTGGCCGCACCCGCCCAGGCCGCCAAGCGAGACCGCGTCGCCGTCATCGGCGCGGGCGCCGGCGGCGTCGCCGCCGCGTACTTCCTCGCCGGCACATACGACGTGGACGTCTTCGAAGCGCGCTCGCGGATCGGCGGGCACTGCGACTCGCGGCCCATCGACTACAAGGGGCATCCCGTCACCGTCGATCTCGGCGCGCAGTTCTTCCATCCCGACACCCACCCGCTCTACGTCACGCTGCTCGAGGAGCTCGGCCTCTACGACCCCGCGAACCCCAACTCGCGCCAGACGCACGTGTCGCCGGGCAGCCTGTGCGTGTTCCCGACGACCGGCGGCGGCCCGCCGCGGTTCACGTCGACCCGTCCGCTCGAGACGCTGCCCAACGCGCTCGAGTTCGCCTCCTTCACGCAGCTCGCGCGGCAGGCGGTCCTCGACGGGCTGGCCTGGGAGACCACCGTCGATGAGTGGATCGTGTCGCTGCCTCTGGACCCGGCGTTCAAGGCAGACGTGCTGTATCCGTGGATCACCGCGACCATCGGGTGCTCGCGGGCCGACGCCGAGCGCGTGTCGGCGCGCTCGATCCTGCAGACCTTCGCGCTCGCGTTCCCGCCCGACCCCACCTCCGGCGCCACGACGTACAACTCGAGGATCGGCCTCCAAGGCAATCTTCGGCGGCTGCTGGATCGCGTGCCCGCGGCGCGGGTCCACCGCAACTCACCGGTGCGCGCCTTGTCCCGGAGCAGCGACGGCTGGACGCTGCGCACGCCCGCCGGCCGGCGGGGGCCGTACCGGTACGTGGTGATCAACGCGCCGCCGCGCATCAGTCGCAAGCTGCTGCGGCCGCTGTCCGCGCTCCGCGACGTCACCGCGCTGCTCGACCAGTACAGGTACTTCGAGTCGCGCCTGCTGATCCACAGGGACCCGGCCTACGCGTACCGCGAGCGGACGTACTGGACCGCCTACAACGCGGGGGTCGACGGACGCAAGTGCGAGGGCAGCGTGTGGGTCGGCGCCCTGCACGATCCCCTGCCGTCGGGCGCGACGGTCGACGTGTTCAAGTCCTGGGCCCAGCGACGGCGCGCCGATCCCAAGCGCATCATCTTGGAGCGGCGCTTCAAGCACCCGCTGATCACCCCGCGCGCCATCGCGGCCGCCCGAGCGCTGCGTCCGCTGCAGGGCCGCCACGGGCTCTACTTCAGCGGCGCCTACACGACCGGCACCGACCTTCAGGAGACGGCGCTCTACTCGGCCATGAAGGTGGCCGAGGCGGTGGCGCCGACCAGCCCGAAGCTCGCCTCCCTGCAGGCGCGGATGCGGGCCAACGGGATCGACGGGATCTCCTACGACCTGTAGCCAGGGCCTTAGGATTGCGACCGTGCCGTTCACGCACAGGAACCTCAAGGAGGACCTGGAGGACGTCGGGTCCAACTTCGACGGCGCGCCGGACCTGGAGTTCCGCCTGGCGACCCAGCCGCTCGAGCTCGAGCAATCCGGCCTGAGCTACCAGCGCGTCCCGCCCGGCTATCGCTTTCCGTACGGCCACACGCACAAGACGCAGGAGGAGGTTTACGTCGTCCTGCGCGGGGGCGGGCGGATGAAGCTCGACGACGAGATCGTCGAGCTCAAGGAGTGGGACGCGGTGCGCGTCCCGCCCGGTACGTGGCGAGGCTACGAGGCCGGGCCGGAGGGCCTCGAGATCATCGTCATCGGCGCTCCCAATCTCGGCGAGGCTCCGCGTGAAGACGTCGAGGGACAGCGCGACTGGTGGGACACCTGACCGCACCTCTGTCTACCGCGACGATGATCGACCACGTCGGCTTCACCGTCCCAGACCTCGATGAGGCCGTCGGGTTCTTCGAGAGCCTCGGCTTCGAGCTGCTTTCCACAGAAGGCCCGTACGGCGACGAGGGGGACGCCGTGCGACGACAGCTCGACGTGGACCCCGACGCGCAATACAGCCTGGCCATGCTTCAGTTCGGCTCCACGACCACGCTCGAGTTGCTCGAGTACCGCACGGACGCGGCGTCCGCGGCGCCGCCACGAAACTCGGACAACTCCGCTGGTCACCTGGGTCTCCGGGTGACGGACATCGATGAGGCCGTGCGGGCGCTGCGTTCGCGAGCCGACGTCGAGGTCCTCGATGGACCGGTGGCGGTCGACGAAGGGCCGTCGAAGGGTCTGCGCTGGATCTATGTGCGCGCGCCTTGGGGGTTGCAGCTTGAACTGGTCGAACCCTCACCCGCGATGCTCGCCAAGCGGGAATCTCCCCAATAGTCCTCCGCTATGGGCCGGAGCCCTCGGCGTCTGGCATCCGCGGAAACAAGGATCTGATGCGGAAGTCCCCCGCCCCGGTCGCAACCGCAACGGCTCCGACGAGCGCCACATACGGGCCAACCCCCCGATCCGCACCCGAGGGAAAGTCGAACAGGATGAGCCACGCGATCAGGATGCCGGCCATCACTCCGAAGATGTCGGTCATGCCGTTGAAGGAGAGATCCGGGCGGAAGAAGCCGAACCGCCCACCCGTGATCGCGGCTGCGATCCCACAGACGCCGGTGATCAAGAGGAAGACGTCCCACACGCTGAGGGTCTCCCAGCCGTCATGAGTGGTGCCTGCGGCATCGCTCCACGGCAAGAACATGGAGACGATCAGCAGCGCTCCGCCGCAGCCGGCGAGGAGGCGTCCGAACCCCGGGTTGATCGTCCTCATGGCGCTCCTTTCCCGAACGCTTCGGCGGTCGTGCGGTCGGCGGGAAAAAGCAGCTCGATCGCGAGCTCGGACGTGGTCACCTCGAACGGCGTGTCGAACCCGGCGAACATGCCGAAGAACGACCACTCGCCGCCGGTGGGAGCGCGCAGCCTCACCGGTCCGAGGATCTCGCCGCTCGCGGCCTCGGTAGCGACGCCGCTGTCACCTTCCGGCACCGGATAACCAGCAATCTCGTCCATCAGCGACCTCAGGTCGTCATCGCCGCTGATCGCGATCTGCTGCGCCAGGCGCCTCAGGAAGTGATCGCGCCACTCGGCCAGGTTGACGATCAGCGGCGCGAATCCGCGTGGATGCAGGCCGGCCCGCAGCAGGTTGACCGGCGGCTCCAGCAGCGCGGGATCGATCTCGACCCTGGCGGCCAACTCCGCCATTGGGGCGTTGGTAGAGACGACGTTCCAGGCGCGATCGAAGACCACCGCGGGGTAGGGCTCGTGCGCGGCGAGGATTCGATCGAACCGCCAGGAGCATCTCGCGACCGGGCTTCGAGCGCCCGGTCTCGACGAAGCTCAGGTGTCGGGCCGACACGCCCGCGTCGAGTGCGAGCTCGAGCTGGGTCAGCCGACGGCGTCCGCGCCACCTGCGCAGCAGCAGCCCAACATCCTCGTTGCCGCGGACCTTCGCCATGCCGCGACGACACTAGCCCCCACGGGTAGGGCAGTCGATTACCTCGGGGTAATCGAGGCTGGTCGCCGCCGTACGCAATTTGTAGGCCGCTAGATTCGTCGCATGGCTTCCGACTACGCGATCAAGAACTTCGACGACATCGAACCGACCGGGACCGACCGGATCGACGGTCGGTTCTCGCGCAAGTTTCTCGATTCCACCGAGCTCGGCGTGAGCCGCTGGCGCTACGAGCCGGGAACGCAGAGCGCCGGCCACCGCCACGAGGTCCAAGAGGAGGTCTACACGGTCATCAACGGCTCGGGCCGGGTCAAGCTCGACGACGAGATCATCGAGATCAGGCAATGGGATGTGATCCGCGTCGCGCCCAAGGTGACGCGCGGCTTCGAGGCGGGCCCCAATGGCCTTGAGATCATCGTCGCCGGAGGCAGCAAGCCCGAAGGCGGCGACGGGGAACTGGTCGAGGGTCACTGGCCCGGCGATTAGCCGATCGCCTAGCGACGGCGTTCCCTGCGACATCACCGTTCAGTATTCCGTGTCTGTGCCTGAGCGCATGATCGAGGTGAACGGGGTCGAGCTCTGCACCGAGCACTTCGGCGAGGAGGCGGACCCGCCGATCCTCCTCGTCGCGGGCATCGGATCGTCGATGCTCTGGTGGGAGGAGGATTTCTGCCGCGGACTCGCCGACGGCCGGCGGTTCGTGATCCGCTACGACCACCGCGACACCGGCCGGTCGATCACCTACGAGGTGGGTCACCCCGGGTACACCGGCGCCGACTTGACCGCCGATGCCGCGGGCGTGCTCGAGGCATACGGCATCGAGGCTGCTCATGTCGTCGGCGTCTCTGCCGGCGGGGGGATGGTGCAGGAGCTCGCGGTCGATCGCCCGACCGCGTCCGCTCGTTGGTCCTGATCAGCACGTCGCCGGCGCTTGCCGTCGAGCGCCAGCTGCCGCGCCCGACCGAGCAATTCGGTCGATTCCTGTCGACCGCGGAGGTGGATTGGTCGGAGCCCGCGTCGGTGATCGAGTACCTCGTCGGCTACTCACGCATGCTCGCGGGAGAGCAGCGCGCGTTCGACGAGGCTGCGATCCGGGATCTACTCCACCGCGAGATCGAGCGCGCGCGCGATTTTCCCGCCGTGCAGAACCACGACCTCGTGGCGGGTGAGGGGTCGGTGCACGAACCGCTCTCGGCGATCACCGCACCGACGCTCGTGATCCACGGCAGCGCGGATCCGATGTTCCCGCTGGGCCACGGCAAGGCGCTCGCCGACGAGATCCCCGACGCGAGGCTGCTCACGCTGGAGGGGGCCGGGCACGGCGTCTACCGGGACGATTGGGAGACCATCGTCCCGGCGATCGTCGAACACTCGGGGCTGGGTAGGAATTCAGTCTGATCTTGTGCGACCATCGTGTTCGGCGCGAGCCGTTACATGGCCAGCTCCGAGAAGTCACTTCCGTCTGAGCCGGGCCGCCCGCAGCGCGCACTTGCCAGCGTGGCAGCCGCGCTCGGCCTGCTCGCGGCGGCCGCCGCGCCCGCCGCCGCGGTCGAGGGCGAGACCGAGCTGATCAGCCGCGCGAGCGGCGCCGCGGGCGTAAAGCAGAACGGAGACGGGTTTCTCTCCTCGCTCGCGCCGACCGGCCGGATGGCCGGCTTCAGCTCCTCGGCGACGAACCTCGATCCGGCTGACGGCGACGCGCTCTTCGACGTCTACGCCCGCGACCGGATCGCGAACACGACGACGCTCGTCAGCCGAGCGACGGGGGCGGCGGGACCGAAGGCGAACGGAGACTCGTTCTCGTTCTCGGCCTCCGGAGACGGTCGCAAGATCGTGTTCGAGTCTGCGGCCACCAACCTCGACCCCGCGGACGCCGACGCGAGCTCCGACATCTACATGCGTGACCTGGACGCGAACACCACGACGCTCGTCAGCCGCGCCTCCGGCGGCGCCGGCGCGAAGGCCAACGGACGGTCGATCTTCGCCTCGATCTCCGCCGACGGGCGCTACGTTGCCTTCAGCTCCGAGGCGACCAACCTGTCCCCCGGCGACGCCGACACGCAGTTCGACGTCTACGTGCGCGACCTGGCCGCCAACACGACCACACTGGTGAGCCTCGGCTCCAACGGGGCGAAGGCAAACGACGCCGTGACCTCGTCGGGCGTCAGTGGCATCTCCCCGGACGGCCGCTACGTCGCCTTCGGTGGCAGCGCAACGAACCTCGACCCGGCAGACCTCGACGAGGATTCCGACGGCTACATCCGCGACCTGGTCGCGAATACCACCACGCTGGTCAGTCGCGCGTCCGGGCCCGGCGGCGCGAACTCGAATTCGGACTCCTTCGGGACGAGCCTCTCCACCGACGGGAGCGCCCTGACATTTCAGTCGCAGGCGACGAACCTCGACCCGGCCGACCTCGATAACACGCGCGACATCTTCGTCCGCGACCTCGGCGGCTCGTCGACGCGGCTCGTCAGCAGGGCCTCCGGCGCCGACGGGGTGAAGGGGAACATGAACTCGGTCGCCGCCGCCGCGGCCGACCAGGGCCGCTACGTGGCCTTCTCCTCCGAGTCGACCAACCTCGACCCCGACGACACCGACGCGCTCCGCGACATCTTCGTCCGCGACATGGTCCAGAACGTGACCAGGCTGGTCAGCCGCGCGAGCGGCCCGGAGGGTGCGAAGGGAAACGCGGAAGCGGAGAACGAGGTTGCTGATCACCGCCGACGGGCGCTTCGTCGGCTTTGACTCGTCCGCGACCAACCTGAACCCTGAGGACGCCGACGCGGTCTTCGACGTCTACGTCCGCGACGTGCTGGGCGCGCCCGAGGTCGTGCTCGCGGGCAAGCGCAAGCAGCGCTCGCCGCGTCGGATCAGGGCGAGGGCGACCTGCGTGAACGTCGCCTGCGCGCTGGTCGCGAAGGGCAAGGTGAAACTGCCGCGCCGCCCGGGCCACCGGGCCGGAGCGGTGAAGCTGCACAAGGTCGCGGTCGACCTCGAAGCCGGCATCGAGCAGCCGCTGCGCCTGCGGGCGGGCAAACGCGATCGCAGGGCAATCAAGGCAGCGCTGGCGGACGGTGACGCGCCTCGGGTCCGGATCGTCGCCACCGCAACCGACGCCTTCGGCGATTCGACGAAGGCGAAGCGGAAGCTCAAGCTCAAGCACGGCTGAGCGGACCGTCCGCCCTTCTCGACTAAATTAGTGTACAAAGGGGGGATGCAGCTGCGCATGGCCACGGTCGGGTCGGGCAACCGAGCTCGCTGAGGGGTAGAGGGATCCCGACGATCTCGATCATCGGCGGCGGAACCGGCGGGAACCTGCTCGCCGCGCGGCTGCTCGAGGTCTCCGACGACGGACAGCGATTGCACGTGATGCTGATCGAGGCGCGTGGGCGGGCCGGCCCGCGGCTGCGGGTGGTGGTTGGAGAGGCTGAACGGGTGGCTCGGGGCGCATTTCTCACCCGGCTCCGGGGGGAGGCGATGGCCGTCGGGAGCGCACCGGGCGACCGGGTGCGCGTGCTACTGCGCTCCGGTCGGACCTTGGACGTCGATCGAGCCGTGGTCTTGACCGGCAGTGTTGCCGCGGCCTCCCTCGACGCCGTTGATGTCGCCGGCGTGCACGCACTGCCCTCGGAGGGCGACGACGAGGCACTGCGGCGCGCCGTCGACGCGCTCGCCTCGGCCTTGATCGACGAGGTGCGCGTCAGCCCCACCGCCGCCGGCTAGCCGCGCTGAGGCGCACATCCCGCGTAAGAACCGGCTCCGGAGGGTCGCTAACGCCCACGACCTCCCGAAAGGAGCAACCAGATGAACGCGATTGCAGCCACGCTGCGACCCATCCCGTTCCCATCGATGACGCGTCTGCGCGAGGACCCCGTAGCCCAGGCATTCACCCTGCTGCGGATCGGTTTCTTCGTGCTGCCGGTCCTGATGGGCCTCGACAAGTTCGCCGAGGTGTTGAATGACAACTGGCCCGCGTACCTGGCCACCGAGTTCAACGACATCCTTCCCGGCAGCGCCCAGGACGCGATGTACGGCGTCGGAATCGTCGAGATCCTCGCCGGGTTCGTCGTCCTGGTCATGCCCCGGTTCGGCGGCCTGCTCGTTGCCGCATGGCTCGGCGGCATCATCCTGAGCCTCTTGCTCGTCGGCGGCTACGGCGACATCGCGCTGCGCGACGTCGGCCTCCTGCTCGGCGCGCTCACGCTGTTCAGGCTCGCCGCCACCCAGTCGGTCGACACGACCGATCGCGGGCTCGCTGAGCCGACGAGGCACGGCGCCGATCCGCGGGTCGGCACCGGCGCGGCCGCCTAGCCGGCGCTCCCGCGGGCCAATACAGTCCATCCGCCCCGCCTGGTGCCGACAGAGGAGATGAGCCGATGAGCGACAGGGAGCCCCCGATCGACGAGGCGCACGCCCGTGAGCTCCTGCAGCGCGAGCGCGAGCGGATCGAGGCCCAGCTCGCCGATGTCGAACGGCTGCGGCGCAGCGAGTTGGATGAGATCGAGTCGGCAACCGACCCGTCCGACGACGCCGAGCTGATCGAGGAGAGGGCCCGGGACGAGGAGCTCGCCGAGCCGGTACGGGATCGGCTCGAGGCGATCGGACGCGCCGAGAAGCGACTCAAGGACGGCACGTATGGTCTCTCGGTGGACAGCGGCGAGCCGATACCGGCAGCGCGACTCGAGGCGATTCCGTGGGCCGAGCGCACCACGGAGGAGCAACAGCGCGACGAGCGCATCCACGGGCGCCGGATGAGCGCGGCCTGCGCGACCGTAAGGGCAGGGCTTAGTCGGCCCGAGCGTAGGGCTTTCCCCACCCTCCCTTTCGGGTCGGCGGGACCAAGATCTCGGGTGCGTGGGTATCGCTGCGGCGGCGATGCCGATCGCGCCAGATTCCGGCCCGCCCACGATCGCCGCCGACGGCGCCCGGCTCGCGTCCACTCCCGCCGAGGCGGCGGCAGGCGCCGACAGCGTCCTGACGATGCCGACCTACACCTACTACTGCCCGGTGCCAGGCCACCGCGAGGCTGGTATGCAGGGAACGCTGACGGTCAAGTGATCGGTCCCGGCTCCGCGACCTCCGGCACTGCCCCGGAGGTCGCGGAGGGGCTACTCCCGGATCCTCATCCGAGCGAGGCGGTTCCCTGCGACGTCGAACGTGAAGTGGCTCGGGCCGTTGAAGCCCTCGCCGCCCACGGTTGCGGTCACGGTCGTAGCGCCGTCCTTCTGCTCGACGGCGGTGACATCGAGCGAGACCTGCACGCCGATGAACTCGCGGTCGCTCCAGCCCCGGATCTCGTCCGCCCCGTGGAACTCGCGGCCCCAGTCGTCGACGACGCCGTCAGTCGTAAAGCAGGCAAGGAATGCCCCGGTGTCGTTTGCGTTGGCCGCCTCGATGGCCGCGGAAACGGGCTCGGGAAGGTCGGTCATGTCATGTCTCCAGTCGCTTCGGGGACGCGAACGGCCAGCGGTGCCCGATCGCCACATGGAGGATCACACGGCAGGCGGTCCGCGGCGTACCGGATTCGACATCCCATGTATGTCTTTTCCGGTGGGTCCCAAGGCAAGTGCCCGTCAGCCCGCCGGGCCCTACCGCCGGCGGTTCCGCGTCTAGCGCAGCGACCGGAACGCCGCGCGAACCTCGCCGGTGAACAGATCGGGCTCCTCCCAGGCCGCGAAGTGGCCGCCCTTCGCCGCCTCGTTGAAGTAGCTGAGGTCGCTGGCGTAGGCCGCCTCGGCCCAGCTGCGCGGGGAAGCCCAGATCTCGCCGGGGAACGTGGTGAAGCCGACCGGAACCGTAACCGGCGGAGGCGGCTGCTCGGCCGCTGCGGCCCGGGCCAGTTGGTCTTCCCAGTACGACCGCGCCGCCGAGGCGCCCGTGCCCGTCAGCCAGTACAGGCTGATGTTGTCGACGATGTGCTCTCGAGTCAGGTTCCCCGTCGGCGTGCCATCGACGAAGGCGCCGGCGATCTTGTAGTAGCTGTCCGTGTCGTGGTCGAGCATCCAGGCCGCCAGGGCGACCGGTGAATCGAGTGTCGCGTAGCCGACGGTCTGCGGCCGCGTCGCCATCTCGAGGAAGTAGCCGAAGCCGGTCTCTCTGAACGTCCGAACGCCTCGACCGCAGCGCGCTCGTCGTCGGACTCCTTCGGCAGCTGCTCGAAGATGCCGAGCGCCGCCGTGAGCAGGTTCAAGTGAATGCCGGCCAGGCCCTCGGGCACCAGGCGGGCCATCAGGTCCGTGACCGCGGCGCCGACGTCGCCGCCCTGGGCCACGTAGCGCGTGTAGCCGAGGCGGCGCATCAGCTCGCCCCAGGCGAGGGCGGTGCGACCGGAGTTCCAGCCGAGCTCGGCCGGCTCAGCGGAGAACCCGTAGCCGGGCAGTGACGGCAGCACCAGATGGAACGCGTCCGCGGCCTCGCCGCCGTGCGCGGTCGGGTCGGTGAGCGGTCCGACGGTCTCGAGCAGCTCGATGACCGAGCCAGGCCAACCGTGGGTCATGATCAGCGGCAGAGCGTCCTCGTGCTGCGAACGCACGTGGATGAAGTGGATCTCGACTCCGTCGATCTCGGTCTTGAACTGCGGCAGTGCGTTCAGCTTCGCCTCGCATGCACGCCAGTCGTACTCGTTCTCCCAGTAGTCGGCCAGGGCCTTCGTCGCGGCCAGCTGGACGCCCTGCGACCGATCGTCGACGAGCTCCCTGGTGGGCCAGCGCGTCGCCGCGATGCGTTGACGGAGGTCGTCCAGTTTCTCTCTGGAACCTCAACCTGGAAGGGACGGATCTCTGCGGCGCCCGACGGCGTATCGGTCGTGGCTGACATATGGGCCTCCTTGCTCCTTGGGTTCTGAGACCGCTTTCCGAGGACTGCCCGGGATGAACCGACGTCGCTTGCCGGCGGTCGTCTGCGGCAGCCGGCCGGGGTCGTCGACGAACGCAACTTCCGCATCGCGATCGCCGGCGCCGGCGCGGGACAGAACCCGCCTGAGGTCGGCTGCGACGGCTGCACCGGAGTCCTCTCCGACGCCGAGCGGGCTCCAGGCAAGCACGGCGATGCCGGTCTCGGTGCGGGAGACCGAGTAGTCGACGATGAACGAAAAGCCATCGAGGGCGGACGCGATGGATACCACGTCGACCTCGGTGCCATCGTCGAACCCGAACACGACACCGGATGTCTCGGTGATCGTGATCCGGCGCCCGTTCCATGGCACGTCGTCGTCGGGGTCATCCATCTCCGCACGATCCCCGAGCCGATACCGGATCAGCGGCAACGCCTTGTTGAGCACGTTCGTCACCACGAGCGCGCCGGACTCGTCGAGCTCGTACACCGCGACGTCCTCCGCCAGTCGCAGCCCGGGAGCTCCGGGGAAGGTCCGCGCGAGCAGGGCGCCGAGCTCGGTGACGGCGAACGTGTCGGACGGCTCGACGCCGAAGCCCTCCTGAAGCAGGGCGCGCATCGGAGCGAGCAGCGGTTCGCTGCTCGTGCCGACCATTGCGGGACGTGCCCGCAGCCGTCCCTCGCGCGCCTCGGCCGCCAGTGCCGAGAGCGCCGACGCGTAGCCGAAGATGCCCGAGGGCGAGATCTCGTTGAGGCGCTCAACCATCTCATCGAGCGGCGTGAGGGCCGGGACCGAGTGGTCCTCCACCATCGGGTTGCGGAGGAACGCGCCGAGTTGGTGGGACATCGACGTCGGGCGCAGCGACGTGATCGTCGCCTGCACAAACGGCCCCGCCGGGATCTCGCCGGCCGGCCCATCGCCGGCCGCCTCGCGGCGCAACCACATCCCGGCGCGCATCACGACCGCCGCCATCTCGACCCATCCCACGAGATCCCAGGCGACGATGGTCGGCGCCCCGCTCGAGCCGCTCGTCGACATCACGAGATACTGGTCGAGCACGAGCCGAGTTTCCGCTTCGGGAAGCGCGTCCAGCTCGCGTCTGGCCAACTCGAGCGTCAGCCGCGGGTCCGTCGCGATCGAATCCCACTCGGCCATCAGGTCCCGCTTGTCCATCGACGGCAGCTCCGCGAGAGCGTCGGCCGTGACGTCCGCGGGGTCCACTCCGGCCAGCCGTTCCGCGTGCCAGGGGGAGTGCTCCTTGGCGTGCGCGATCAGCTCACGCAGGCGCCGGTCGCGAAGCTCCCACGATCGCTCGAGCGGCCAGGTGAGCCGGTCGAGATCCTCCCCGTCGCCGAGGCGCGACATCAGGTACTGCACCAGCTCCCGGCGTCGCCGCTCGCTGCTCTCGATCGCCGTGTTCGCTTGCGCGGCGTCCATCGTCCGACGCTATCCGCGAAGCGCTGTCACACGCCGGCTGCCTACTCGGTCTCCCTTGGTGAACCCAGCGAAAGGAGAACCTCATGTCAGGATCGATTGAACAGAGACCCACACCACGAGCGCCGGTGGCGCATCCTCGGGGTCATCGCGCTGGCGCAGCTCATGGTCGTCCTCGACGTGACGATCGTGACCATCGCGCTGCCGTCGGCCCAGGCCGACCTCGGCTTCGATCCGGACTCGCGCCAATGGGTGATGACGGCCTACGCGCTGGCGTTCGGCTCCCTGCTCCTGCTTGGAGGAAAGATCAGCGACCTGATCGGGCGCAAGTGGACGTTCATCGCCGGGCTGGTCGGATTCGCGGGCGCCTCGGCCGTGGGGGGAGCCGCTTCGTCGTTCGAGGTCTTGGTGGGGGCGCGCGCGGTGCAGGGCGCCTTCGCCGCGCTCCTGGCACCCGCGGCGCTCTCCATCGTCGCGACCACGTTCACCGATCCCGCCGAGCGCGGCAAGGCGTTCGGGATCTACGGCGCTATCGCGAGCGCCGGGGCCGCCGTCGGGCTCCTGCTCGGCGGGTTCCTCACCGAGCTCCTGACCTGGCGCTGGACCATGTACCTGAACCTGGGCTTCGCGATCCCCGCGGCCATCGCGGGCGGGCGACTGCTCGTGAACATGCGCCCGGCCGAGCGCCCCCGCATCGACGTACCGGGGGTGCTGGTCGCAACCTCGGGCCTCTTCGCCTTGGTCTACGGGTTCTCCAACGCCGAGCGGGACGGTTGGAGCGCTCCGCTCACCATCGGCCTGCTCGGGTTCGGGGTCGTCGCCGTCGCGGCGTTCGTCGCAATCGAGCGGCGGGTGGCCGCGCCGCTCCTGCCGCTGCGGGTGGTCGGCGACCGCAACCGGGGTGCGGCCTTTCTGGCCGTCTCGCGTCACGGGCGTCGCGACGTTCGCGACGTTCCTGTTCCTGACCTACTACCTCCAGCAGGGCCTGGGCTTCTCGCCGATCGAGGCCGGCCTGGCCTTCCTGCCGATGGTGGTCGCGGTCTTCGCGACGGGGCCCGTCGCGGCCGCCAAGCTCTTGCCGCGTGTGGGGCCGCGCGCACTGGTCCCCTCCGGGATGGCGCTGTCGGCGCTGGGCCTGGTGTATCTGACCGGAATCCACGTGGACTCCTCCTACGCGGGGGCGGTCCTGCCCGGGATCATGCTCATGGGCGTCGGCTTCGGCCTGACGATGGCGCCGTCCTTCGCGACCGCGACCGACGGCGTCGCGCCCGGCGACGCGGGCGTGGCCTCGGCGATGGTCAACACGTCGCAGCAGGTCGGGGGATCGCTGGGGGTGGCGCTGCTGTCCACCCTGTTCGCCGACGCGGTCGAGCGGCTACACGGCGGCGGCGGGAACGCCGCTCGCCCTGGCGCAGGCCGAGGCCGCCGTGCACGGCTACACCACCGCGTTCTGGTGGGCGGCCGGGATCCTGGCCGCGGGCGCCGTCGCGACGGCGTTGCTCTTCGAGCGCGGTCAACGCACCGTGCCGGTCCACGAGCCCGCCGCCGCCGTGAGCTGAAGCCGTGTCAGCATCACGACCATGTCCG
>CAWECM010000006.1:0-67500 GCA_963807755.1 uncultured bacterium
CCCGCGCCGACTCATCCACCAGCTTCGCCAACCGTCAACCTTATTCGGTGGTGTCCCAGCGGGACGGTTTCCGGTAAGCTTGCAAAATCGGCGCGCGATGCATGCAGGTCATGGAAAATACTCAGCATTTCACTCGATCTCGCCGCATGGCCTTAAGCATCCTGCTCGCGATCGGGTGCCTTGCGGGCTGTGCTGGCCTTACGGCAACACCGGCCTTGGCCGAGAAGCGGATCGCGCTTTCGATCGGAACGACCTCTATGCCAATCTGCCCGCCCGACCGGCAGCTGCAAGAAAGCGGTCAACGACGCCGGACCGATCGCGGAATCTGCGAGCGCTCGGATTCGAGGTCATCGTCGGCACCAATCTCGGCCGCCAGGCCATGATCGACAAGCTGGCCGAGTTCACGGCGCGGCTGCAGCCGGGCGATACCGCCGGCATTTTCTTTGCCGGTCACGGCGTTGCGATCGCGGGGCGTCAATTATCTGATGCCGAGCGATGTGCCGGCGGTCACCGAAGGCGCCGAAGCGCGGGTGCGCGGCGCCTCGATCGCGGAGCCCGACCTGATCGCGGAATGCAGGCCAAATCGGTGCGCGTCGCGCTGCTGGTGATCGACGCCTGCCGCGACAATCCGTTTCCGCGGGCGGCGGGCCGCTCGATCGGCAACACCAGGGGCTTGCCGACGCCAAGCCGGCGCGCGGCGTTTTCATGCTGTATTCCGCCGGCATCGGCCAGACCGCGCTGGACCGGCTGAGCGGCAACGATCCCGCGCACAATTCGGTGTTCACCCGGGTATTCGCCGAACAATTGAAGCGGCCCGAACTGCATCTTGGCGATCTCGCCGTCGAGGTGCGCGAACGCGTCGCGGAGCTGGCGCTGAAGGCGACCGACGGCAGCGGCCAGCCGGCGCCGCATGAGCAGACGCCCGGCCTATTACGACCAGACCCTCGGCGGCCGCATCTATCTGGCCGGGCGATTGCCGGCCGACAGCGTGCGGGAGCCGGTGACGGCGCCGATCGTCCTGGGCGGCGAAGCCGCCGGAGGACGCACGTTGCGCCCGCAGCGGCCGGGTTCCCCCGGCGAAAGCTGCGCGCGCAAGGGTGACGAGACCTACTGCGTCAGCTCGGTGCTGAAGCCGCAGTTCGGCAATTCCTATGGACCGGAAAACCTGTTCGAAGGGCCGCAGAGTGCTGCCTGGGTGGAAGGTCAGGCCGGGCAGGGCATCGGCGAGTGGATCGCGATCGAGTTCGACGGTTTGCGCAGCCTGCGTTCGATCACCGTGCGCAACGGCTACCAGAAGAGCAACGACATCTTCCGCAAGAACAACCGGGTGCGCCAGTTGCGGGCGGTGTTCTCGCAAGGCGAAATCCAGACGCTTGTCCTGCCGGACCGCTTCGGGTCGGAATTGCTGACGCTGCCAAAACCGGTGAAGGCATACTGGGTCAAGTTCATGATCGACGAGGTCTGGGCCGGCAACAAATATACCGATACCGCGATCACCAAGCTCGTGGTCAATTCGGAGCGGGTGCCATGAGCCGCGTGCACCGGTGTATGGTGGCTGCGGTCTGTGCGGCGATTTGGGCGGCCGGCTTTGCCGGCAGCGCCACCGGGCAAGCCTCGAAGCTGCCCGGCGACTTCGTGTTCCTGCGCGACATCGATCCCAGCATTATCCAGGACATCCGCTATGCCGGCCCCAACAACTTCGTCGGCCGCAGGCTTTCGGGTTACGACGCGGCCGAATGCGTGGTGAAGCGGAGCGTCGGATTGGCGCTGAAAACCGTCCAGCAGGAATTGGCGAAGCAAAAGCTGTCGCTGAAGATGTTCGATTGCTACCGGCCGGCGCGCGCCTCGCGCGACATGGTGGTCTGGGCGCAGAATGGCCGGGAGACGCCGGCGGAGCGGCGGTATAACCCCACGCTCGCCAAGAAGGACTTGTTTCGCCTCGGCTATATCGCCGAGCGTTCGCAACATTCCACCGGCGTCGCGCTCGATCTCACCTTGGTCGACCTGGCCGCCGACAATTCCGCCGCCTTCGATCCCGCCAAAACCTATGCGGACTGCACCGCGCCCGAAAGCGCCCGCGCCCCGGAGGGCAGCGTCGACATGGGCACCGGCTATGACTGCTCGGATGTGAAGTCGCATACCGCGGCGCGGACCGTCACGCCGGCGCAGCGCCGCTGGCGCAACACGCTGGTGGCTCGAGCGAGCAGGAGCAGGTCGTCGACGAGCCGGCTCATCCGTTCGAGCTCCTCATTGATGACGGCGCGTGCCTCGCGCCGCTCAGCGGGATCGTCCCCGAGCGTGTCCAGGTGGCCGCGGATCACCGTGATCGGCGTCCGCAGCTCGTGACCGACATCCGCCAGGAACTCCTTCTGCGAAGCGAACGCGGTTTGGAGGCGGTCAAGCATCCCGTTGAAGGTGCGCCCCAGCTCGGCGATCTCACTCTCGCCTCGGACGTCGACCCGCTCGGACAGGTCGGTCTCGGTGATCGAGCGGGTCGTGCCCGCGAGCGCCCGGAGCGGTTGCACGGCCCGGCCGGCAGCGAGCCAGATGAAGAGCGAAGCCAGAAGCGTGATCACGATCGAGACGCCGGCCGCGATCCGGACGGCGCTCTCGACCCGGTCGTGCTCGTCGTTCAGGAGCTTCCCAGCGACCAGGACCCCGGTTTCGCCGACGCCGCCGTTGACCGGCACTGCCACGTAGCGGACCGTGCCGAGCGGGCTGGCCACCTCACCGCTCGTGGGCTCCTGGATGTTCGCGAGCGGGGCGAAGACATTCGGGAGGTATCCGTCGGGCTGCGCGGCGTTTGACTCCCCGTTGATGAATGTTTCGAGCACCCCGTTCTCGAGCGGCCGTTCGGCCTCAAGGTAGTCGGTGAAGATCTGTTCGAGGTCGCCGTCGATCAGTTCGCCGGTGTCCGGGTCCACGCCCTCCTCGGTGAGGATTCGCAGCTCGTCCACCTGACTCGTCAGCCGCTCCTGGACCTCACTGTCGATACGCGAGAACAGAACCTCGCGGAGAACCAGCAGTGACGCCGCGGTCGAAACGACGAGCAGGATCAGGAACGAGACGAGGATCCGGGCTCGCACGTCGCCCAGAAGCGGCCGGCGATGGCGAACCGGCGAGGATCCCTCCGTTGAACTGGACACGCGCGGACGATACTCCGCGGCTGCGGTTTCGGCGCGACCCGAAAGCTTGCGGGACGTGATCCTGCCGGCTCGCTCAGGGCTCGACGCGAGTGACCCGCCCCAGGACGCGCGCCACGTCGGAGCCGTATTGCGACCCCGTCGGGGTGTCGCTGTCGCCCGGGGCCCCCGGCGCCGCCGGAATGGCAGTGCCAGGCAGCACCGGAATGGCAGTGCCAGGCTGCACCGGAATGAGGCGGATGCCGGCGAGCGTCCGACTACGGTCGCCGCGCCTGGCCGGGGTCTTGCGGTTCCGCTGCCCGGCGGTTCCGTTGTTCCCGGGCGTCCCGCCCGCCGGAATGTCCCCTTCGACGTGGATGCCGCTCAGGGGGTTCGGGTCGCTTGGGTGCAGGAACGCGAAATACACGATCGCCGCCAGGGCCGCTACACCGAGCGCTTGAAGGGCGATCGGAAAAATCCTGGCGATCACGGAGCCCCCCTGTATCTCGGTCCACGCACGCACCCCAGAGTGGCTCACGATCATGAGACGATGATGAGAGCCGGGTGAGAAGGGTCCCCAATCTTTTGACAAGGATGAGAGCAACTCTCATCCGCGGCTCACGGTGGTCTCACGGCGCGCTCCTAAGTTGCCATCGTCGTCATCTAGTTACGGGGAGGAACCCACGTGCGCAGCAACAATCACAGGGTTAGGACGGGTCTCGTCGGGCTGATCGCGGTCGTCGCGCTCAGCATCGGGATGCCCGCAGTGGCCGGCGCACAGCAGGTCAACGGTTCGACGGGTCCAACCGCCGATCAGTACGACCCGCCGGTCGTTCAAGTCGAAACCGCAGCGGGGGGTAGCGAAGGCGGAAGCGGTCTCACCGATCCGGTCGGCCCGCTGCCATTCACAGGATTCGACGTGATCGCCATGCTCGCGGTTGCCCTTGCGGTGACCGGGCTCGGGCTGGCGCTCCAGCGCGCTGTATCACGACAGACCCACGGGTCCGACTGACCACGGCGCGTTTCCGCAACGAGCGCGGGGAGACACCGCGCCGGTCGGGGGGCCGGCGCGGTGTCCTCCCCGTTCTTCTGAGCTCTAGCGCCTCCGCCTGCGGTTCGCGAGTCCCTCGCGCCGCAGGCGCTTTGCGATCTTGACCTGTTCGAGGTCCGGCCCGCCCGCGTCAGGCCCGGTTTCGAGCAGAGCCGGGAGCCCCTCGAACCGCGGCTCGGAGAGGAACACCCGGAGCCCGCGCTCGCCGAGCTCACCGTCGCCGAGCGTCGCGTGCCGGTCGCGGTTCGACCCGAGCGGCATTCTCGAGTCATTGACGTGAAGCGCCTTGAGGCGGTCGAGCCCGATCTTCGAGTCCAGCTCGTCGATCACCTCGGACAGCGCGCCGCGCCGCCGCACCTCGAAGCCCGAGGCGAGCATGTGACAGCAGTCGAGGCAGAGTCCCAGGCGCCGGCCGGCTCCTCCGAGGTCGATGATCCGGGCCAGCTCGTCGAAGTCACGGCCGAGGGTCCCGCCGGCACCCGCCGTGTCCTCGAGCAGGATCGGGCAGCGCTCGGTCTCGGCGAGCGCCTCACGGAGCGCTTCGCCGACCGCTGCCAGGGATTCGCCGTAGTCCCGGCCCTTTTGAGCGCCGGGGTGGAGTACGACGCCGATGGCGCCGATCCGGTCGCCCAGCGCCAGCGCGCTCTTGAGCGCCGTCAGCGACTTGCTCCGGATCTCGTCCTCTCCGGAGGCGCAATTGATCAGGTAGACGGCGTGGATCGCGACGGAATCGATCCGGGACGAGTCGAGCGCCGTGCGAAACTCGGCGACGTCGTCGTCGCTGTAGATGTTCGGTCGCCAGGCGCGTGAGCTCTGGTTGAAGATCTGGATGGCGTCCGACTCGCGCTCGACCCCGCGCTCGACGGCGTTGACCAACCCGCCCGCTATGGAAACATGCGCGCCGATCAGCAACGTGAGCTCCGATCCGAAAGTTGTCCGATTCGCGCCGTCGCCGACGGGTGCCCTGCACATCGGCGGCGCGCGGACGGCACTCTACAACTGGCTTGCCGCACGAGGCTCGGGCGGAAGGCTCATCCTGCGAATCGAGGACACGGATCGCGAGCGTTCCACCACCGAGAACGTGGACCAGATCCTTGACGCCCTTCGGTGGCTCGAGCTGGATTGGGATTCGGGGCCCGTGAGCCAGTTCGAGCGCCGTGAGCGGCACGCCGATGCGATCGACCGCCTGATCGCCGAGGGCCACGCGTACCCGGATCCCTCGAAGGGTGACGCCGTGCAGGCCTGGAAGGCCGAGCATGGCAATCGCGGCTATCGGGGAGAGCCCCGCTCAGAGCCCGGCGCAGCGATCCGGCTCCGGGTGCCCGAGGGCGAGGCCACCGTGGTGGACGACGTCCTGCGCGGGGAGGTTTCGTTCCCCAATGAGGCCCAGGACGACTTCGTCATCGCGCGCGGGGACGGCACGCCGCTCTACAACCTCGCGGTCGCCGTGGACGACGCCGAGATGGGGATCACGGACGTGATTCGCGGGGACGATCACCTCTCGAACACTCCGAAGCAGGTCATGGTCCTCGCCGCCCTCGGCGTGGAGCCGCCCAGCTATGCGCACCTGCCCCTGCTCCACGGCCCCGACGGCAAGAAGCTCTCGAAGCGGCACGGCGCGGCCTCGGTCTCCGAGCTCCGTGATGCCGGGTATCTGCCGGCCGCCGTCCGCAACTACCTGGCGCTTCTCGGCTGGGGCACGGAGGACGACACGACGCTGATGAGCACCGACGAGCTGGTCCGGCGCTTCGACCCCGCGAGCGTCGGAAAGGCCTCGGCGATCTTCGACGAGCGCAAGCTGCGGTGGGTCAACGGTCGCCACATGCGCGAGTTGCCGCTCGACGAGTACGTGGAGGCGGTGGCAGCGCATCTGCGCGCCACAGGCCGCGAGCCTCCGGGCGACCGGGAGCGCTTTCGGGCCGCTTGTGCGATCGCCCAGGACAAGGCGCAGACTCTGGCTGAGGTCTGGCCGCTGGTGCGGTTCATCTTCGAACCGCCGGTCGATGACGAGAAGGCTCGGGAGAAGTTCCTTGGGGCCGACGCGCTCCCGCTGCTCGGCGAGGCGCGGGCTCTTCTTGCAGGGTGCGAGCCATTCGACGCCGACGAGGTCGAGGACGTGCTGAGCGCCCTCCTCGAGCGCTCCGGAGCGAAACCGAAGCAGCTCTTCCAGGGCATCCGCGTGGCGATCACCGGGACGACGGTCTCGCCGGGGATCTTCGATTCGGTCGCGGCGCTCGGGCGCGAGGAGACCCTGGCCCGCCTCGATCAGGCACTCGCGCGGCCCTGAGCCCACATCGGGCTAATAGCTCGTGCGGTTCCTGCCGATGTAGGGGTGAGCGCGTGAGACAGGGATCTCGCGCGCCTGGCCGAGGAAGGTGACTTGATGAGTACGGTGACGACAGACGTCGGCGGCACGGCCGCCGCGCGGCCGATGGGGGCCGGCGGGCGGCGCCTCGCGGCCGCGTTCGACGCGATTTCCAGTCTGCCGGCACTGGCCGAGGCGCGGGACCACATCGTGCTGCTGAGCGAGCGGCCCACGACCTCGAGCGGCGAGCTGGCCGAGGCCGTGGAGGCCGACGCGGCGATCGCGATCGCCGTGATGCAGGCGGCGAACAACGGCAACGGCCCGAGAGGGCGAACCGGCAGCGTTCAGGAGGCCGTCGAGGCGCTCACGGCGACGCGGGTCGTGGAGATCGCGCAGCGGGTGAACACATACGACCTGCTCGGTGCAGCCGGCTCCGGCAGCGACCGGTTCGAGCGCTTCCGCCGGCACGCGACGGCCGTGCGGACTGCGGCGGACCGCGTCGGCGACATGGCGCGCATCCCTGAACGCGACGAACTCGCGGTGGCGGCGCTGCTCCACGACGTGGGCCGGCTCGTCCTGGGCGAGCTCTATGGACAGGATTTCGGCGTCGGCTTCGCGGCCGACGAGGAGCCGGACGAGCGCATCCGCCGCGAGCGGCGCGAGCTCGGAATCGACCACGCACTCGTCGGTGCCGTCCTGGTCCGCCGCTGGGGACTGCCGGCCTCGATCGCCACCGCGGTCGAGCGGCATCACGCGTCTGACGCGGAAGGCATCGCCGCCGGCGTCGGTCTGGCCGATCTCGTGGCACACCAGGCCGCCGGCAGCAAGGTGTCCGGCGAGGCCCTGCGCGAGGCGGCGGGGCGGGTCGGGATCGACGAGGAGGGGCTCCGGCAGCTCCTGTTCGAGTATCCGCATTCGGCCCTGGCTCGCCCCCGCGCGGTCGAGCCCTGCCCGCTCTCGACCCGGGAGGTGGATGCGCTTCGCGGCCTCGCCGAGGGCAAGGTCTACAAGCAGATCGCCCAGGAGCTGTCGCTTTCGGTCAGCACGGTGCGCACTCACCTGCACAACGTCTACAAGAAGATCGGCGCGGTCGACCGAGCCCAGGCTGTCCTCCTGGCCCGCGACCGAGGCTGGATCTAGGAGACAACTCCGACAGCTGCTCCGCTTCGCGTCCGCTGCTGTCGGGTGAGGGTGCGTTACCTGACCCGGCAGGTCGTAGGCGCGTCAACCGGGACTTCGTCCCTAGTGCCGACGGGTGGTCAGTCGATTAGGCCGGAGCGTAGGGCGATCGCGACCGCGTGGGCGCGGTCGCGGGCCTCGAGGCGGCGGATCGTCGCCTTGGTGTGGGTGCGCACCGTTTCGGCGCTCAGGCCGAGGCGGTGGGCGGCGCCGTCGGTGGAAAGCCCGTCGGCGAGGAGTTGGAGCACCTCGCGCTGGCGCCGCGTCAGGGACGAGCCCCTGCCGTTGGCCGCCGGGTCCACGAACCGGTTCGAGTCCGCGGCCGCCTCGATCGCGCTCTCGAGCGCCTCGGCGGGCGAGCTCTTCGCGACGTACGCCGACGCGCCGGCATCGAGCGCCTCGGTCAGGGAATGCCGTTCCGCACGTCGCGCGTGCGCGACGATCCCGGTGCCCGGCATGGCCTTGCGGATCGCGCGGATCATGGAGGCTCCGCCCGATTCGCCCTTCGGGCGGATGCGGGGATCGAGCTCGACGACCGCGACATCGAACGCGCCCGTCTCGGTCAGGGCGTCCAGCGCGCCGCGCCAGTCCGACGCCTCCTCGACGTCGTAGCGGCCGTCCAGGAGCCCGCGCACGCCGATGCGCACCACTGGATGCCCGTCAACGACGAGACAACGCCGATCGTCACTCACTGCAAGCTGCCCCTTTGCACGGAGGGCCCGAGAGACCCCCTAAACGACACACCGGCCTGGCGGCCGGTCGCGCCCATCCTAGCCGTCCCGCCGCGGCAGTCCGCGCCCGGTCTCGCTATGAGCGACCTTTTTGTTTCCCCCCGTCCGGTACAACCTGGGACATGATCTCCGTCACCTCGAAGTCTCGCTACGCAGTGGTGGCGATGGCGGAGCTGGCCCGCTCGGGGGATGGGGGGCCGGTCCCGATCGCGCAGATCGCCGAGCGGCGCGAGATGCCGGTCCAGTTCCTCGAGCAGCTCTTCTCGACGCTTCGGCGCGGCGGCCTGCTGAACAGCCAGCGCGGGGTCAAAGGCGGCTACACGCTCGCCCGGCCGGCGGAGGACATCACGGTGCTGGAGGTCGTCCAGGCCCTCGACGGAAAGCTGGGCCAGGAGGGCAAGGAGGCGGGCGGCATCTGGGCCGAGGGCGTCGAGTCACTCCGCGACGTCTTCCGCTCGACGACGATCGCGGACATCGCGCGCCGCGAGGCCGACGAGGCCGGTTCGCAGATGTACTACATCTGAAAGCCAAGGCTTCAGAAAGGGCAGTCTTGCTTGTTCAAGCGGATTAGCGACCGCGTGGACCCGCCTCGACCCATTGATTCTGACCCTGACTGGTGCGCAACTGGTGCGCAGCCGAGGGCACAACACCACCGCTTCTCGTCCGAAGCGGTAGCCCTAAACCCGACCTGATGCGGCGGTCGGCACCGGCGGCGCGGGAGCGCTCGTGACCTCTGACGCCCCACTAGGGGCCCTCTTCGTTCTGATCATCCACACGCCCATCCACGCGACCGCGAGACCGAGCGGGATGCCCGTGGGCGAGAGCAACGCCCTGAAGCCAATGAAGGCCGCCGACTACTAGGGCGACACAGATAGCGGCCGGGAACGCGCGAGCCCGAAAGCTTGCGATACCGAAAAGGATCCAGCCCACAGCGAAGAGCAGGTAGCTGGACACGGCGCCGATCGCCAGAAGAGTCGAGGGATCATCGGCTTCGAGCAGGACGGGCGCGTCGTCAGCGATCCAAGAAACGACGAAGGTCTCGAACCAGAGGTCGCCGGCGAGAAGCATCGTGCCAACGATGGCAACGACGACGCCGATTAGGCCAAGCCTGCCCGCCTTGTCTGCAATCCACCCGTACGCGGCGATCAGGGCGAGCATGAGCACGCAAAAGCCAACGAGGTAGATCACGTTGCCGGTCTGAAAGACAGGATCCGTCGCTGTGGCCACGTGGTCATCGGGATCGAACGGCAACATGATGAGCTGCGCAACGACCATCAAGGCACCAGCTGCAACAGCGATAGGCCCCGCGATGTGCGCAAGTCGTGAGTCGGACATGACATCCCTCCCCCGGGATGGGCCGCACGTCGGCTTTTGCGGCTTGTGTGGACCTGAGCAGCCGCACGTCGGCTTTTGCGGCAGGACCAGCCTACGCCTTCCGGCCCCGCCACGCTCAAGATTGCTGCCTTCCATGCAAGCGATCATCCGTCCTAGTCACCTCGAGCACGCTCAAGCAGCGAGGCTTTCGAGCGGGCGCTTGGTGCGCTCACCACGTGTTGCGATCTCGCGCACTGGCACCACATTTCTTCGGCCTAGCCGGGCCGAGGCCTGGCCCCCGAGCCTGCCAAGTTGAGGAATTTCTACGACCTAGCTTTGGTCCCGCCAAGCCGCGATTGGTCACCTGCGATGATCGCGTCATGCCCGAGCTCTACGGCAAGGAGCACGTCGAGCGCTACCGCGCCACCGACGGCGAGGAGGGCCACTATTGGCGCGAGGCCCTGGTGCTGCTGCTGACCACCACCGGCCGCAAGTCGGGCGAGAAGCGGACCACGCCGCTGCTTTACGGGCGCCGCGGCGACGACCTGGTGCTGATCGCATCCAACGGCGGCGCGCCTGCTCACCCGCCTTGGTACCTCAACCTGAAGGCAGACCCCGACGTCGAGGTGCAGATCAAGGGCGAGCGATTCAAGTCCCGGGCGCGGGACGCGACTCCCGAGGAACGGCGGGAGCTGTGGCGGTCGATGGCCGGCTACTACCCGCCCTACGACGAGTACCAGCGGCGGACCGAGAGGGAGATTCCGGTCATCCTGCTCGGGCGTGTTGACTAACCGAGCAGGCTTGCCCACCCCGGCCTTGTCGCTGCCCGTTCCTCCGTTATCGAGGTCAAGGCCGCACGGATGCCCCTCGCAGCCACTGACCCCGCGGATGCGAGCCGCGCCGCTCGCACCTACTCCGACAGGCCCGCCGCTTCGAACGCCTCGCGTTCCTGATGGGCCAAAAAGCCTTCCAGGCGCGTGGCGAGCCCGCTCTCGTCCATCGTCCAGACGGCCCAGGTCTCGTCGTCCAACTCCATCCCGCTCCCTGCGCCACGCGCCCGATTTCGTACGCACACCAGGAGCTTGCTGCCGTTGGTGCGGAACTCAAGCGGCTCGACCCGTGCATCTTCGAGCGCGTTTGGCTCCATCCAGGCCCGAAACGCCTCCGCGCCCCTGACTCGGGATTGACCCCCGGCGCGGACGAACTCGAACTCGGGGTTCACGAACTCAATCGCGGTATCGAAGTCGCCGCGGTTGAAAGCTTCATAGGCTCGACGCAGCCTTTCAACGTTCTTCTGCATCGCCTACTCGTTGATTCCAGTGGCTTTGAGGGCTTCCGCCTGATCGAGGAACACCTGCGCGCGGACGACGCGGCCGCCTTCGACCTCGTAGACCACGCCCGTGTCCAGGTCAACGGGAACGTGGCTTTCCTTCCCGGTCGCTCGTTGACGCATCAGGGCCACGACACGCCCATCGCCGGCGTCAACGATGCGCTCGACTGCGATCGAGAACTCAGCGAAGTCCTCCGTCCAGGTGCTCCAGAACTCAAGGAACTCGTCCCGGCCTCGATAGACGGGGCGGAAGCCGAGCTGATCGCTCGGCATGACCCATTCGAGGTCGTCCGCTACGCGCTCAGTGCCGAAGCCGATCGTGGGGTCGTCGCCGGCCAGGCCGAGTTGGAACGTCTTCAGGGTCCGGCGCACGAGCTCCACGTTCTCCCCCGACATCGCCACGCAGTATCCCGCGATTTCACTCCCTGGGAGAGGACGACCCCGGCCCGGGGGAAGCCGAGGTCGTCACTCCATTGGGGACGCCTTGCCGTGTCTGGGCAAGCGCGTCTCGTGTCGCCACCCTTCGCGGGGGTGGTCCCGGGTTACGTACCCAAGCCGCACGGCGAGCAATCGTCTTGATTAGGGCTTCGGCACCGGCCTGGGCAGCGAAGTTCGTTCTCCACGCCGGCTACTGGCTCGGCTTTCGTCCATCCCAGGCTCTCCGCATCACGGCTGCAAGGGCGACCTCGAGCACCGCTTTGGCCCCCTCAGGCTTCCGCTCGTCCAGTGCGATCAACGCCTCTTCCAGAGACTGATCCCGACCGGGTGCCGGAGAGGGACCGACCTGCCGCCGGTGACCCTCGGCTGAACTCAGTGCCGACTTCGCACGGTCGCGTTCCAGAGGTACTCGACCCCCGCACTGGCGTGGGGGGGACTCGTGACCGTGAACAGCGGCGGGGCCGGATTCCAGAAGACGTTCCGGGCGGCTGCGAAGCGGGAGATCGCGCCGTCGAGCGTGCCGTGTAGCAGGACCGCGATCCGGTCCCGCTTCCTGATCGGCAGGTGGACGCGAAACCGGTAGATCCCGGCAGCTTTCGGGATGAGGAGGCGGTGGCTTTGTCCGGTGGCCCGGTACTCGCCATCCCCAACCCCGTGCATGACCTGGACGCGCACGTGATACGGATGGGTGTCCTGCGCGTGCCGGTAGCGAAAGCGCGTCAGGATGCCACCGAAGGGCGAGCGGAGCGGCGGCGCGGTCGGGTCTCCGAAGTGGGTCTGCATGGAAAGGCAGCCGGAGTCGGCGCTATCGCAGTGATAGCCGTACATGTTCGGTTCCGGGAGGTCCGAGCCGATCGTCGTTCGTTTCGCCTGCGCCGAGAAGGGAATCGCGAGTGCCACCGCAAGCGCGATACCGATGGCCGCTGCTGAGAAGTTACGTCGGTGCATGAGCCCAAGTTAGGACCGACGCCGCGTTCGTTCCACCCACCCCAGGGTTAGATCGGACCTACCCGCTGAAAGGGCACGGCCCTGGCTGCCCCGAGTTCAGTCGGCGTAGCGAAGCTCGGTAGCCAAGCCGCACTGGTCGAGCAGCCGGCGTACCTGAGGGGAGACCTCGCGAACGGCGAGCCCGTTCTTGGTCGCCCGCAGCAGCAGGGTCAATCCCATGCTGTCGATGAAGGTCACGGCGCCCAGGTCGAGAATGACCGATCCACTCACGCCGTTCAGGTAGGCCTCGAGGGTTCCGACGGTGGCGAGATCGATCTCGCCCTGTACCGCCACGACCCAGTGGCCGTCCTGCCTCGCCGTCCTGACCTCGAACGGCTGCGGCTGGGCTGTGCGCAACGCCTCCTGTCGCTCGTTCGCAGGCGGCGGCGCAGAGCCGTCTCGGGCGCTCACAAAAGGCATCTCGACTTAGGCCTCCTCATCTGCCGAGCCGAGGAATGAGGCCTGAGGCCACCGCCCTCGACTGTGCCGACTGGATACTGCGAGCTGCGCTCACGGGAGCGCCTCTCAACACCGAGAATCTAGCCTGGCACTTCGGACGCGTCAAGTGCGGGGATGGGCACTGGTTCGGAGCCATGTGTTCGGGTTCAAGGAGCGGCAAGCGGCGGACGCTGGAAGGGGAACGTCCCCGGCGACCTCGGCCGGGGCCGTCTTCCCTTCGGACGCAGCTACTGGGAGAGGAGTCTGCGCCAGTCTCGGGCGCCAGTGGCTTGGACCGGAGCACCCATCCTCCTTACGCTCGCCGGCGCGACGTTGCCACGCACGTTGCCGGAGGGCGAGGAAGCTCGTCGGACCTGGGTGAGCCCGATGATGCGGCCGCGGGCTCTACAGCATGGACATGCGCCGGCGAGGGAATGCGCACCACCCGCGGCCACAAATCCGCAGTCGTCGCAGCGAAGATAGGTAATGAGGTCACTCCTCTCTGCCGAGTCCAGGAGTACCGGCGAAGGCCGGCCACCTGTCCCATGCCGAGTCGCGTATCCGGATCCGCTTCCCCCCAAGAGCGCTCCCGCAAACCTGAAGATCGCCCTGACCAGCGGGGCGTCACCTCAGCGTTTTTGGCGACCGTTCGCCGCCCTAACGTGTTCGCGCCATGGCGAAACGACTCATCGCGGCCGTCGGTGAGGGTGTTGGGAAGGGGTTCATCTGGCTGGCCGCCGCCGTGCTCTGGTGGATCGTGCTGATCCTCGTCTTTGGCGTCCTGATGTATGTCATGGGTGAGATCGACGGAGAGCTCGCCCCGGGCGCCGCGATGACTCCGCAAATCCACATTCCGTGAGCGCCTGACGCTAGGTTGACCCCGTGACGCCAGGCGAGACCAAGTCGCCCACCGGGCTGAAGGTCGCCGACGAGGCATCGCAGGTCGTGGGGGAAACTCCGATGGTCGTTCTTCAGCGGCTTGCGAAGAACGTCGGCGCTGAGGTCATCGTCAAGCTCGAATACCTGAACCCGGGCGGTTCGGTGAAGGACCGGATCGGGGTGGCGATGATCGACGCCGCCGAGCGCGACGGCCTGATCGAGCGCGGCAAGTCGGTGATCGTCGAGCCGACGAGCGGCAACACCGGAATCGCCCTGGCGCTGGTCTGCGCCGCCCGCGGCTACGAGCTGGTGCTGACCCTGCCGGAGGGGATGAGCCGCGAGCGCAGCAAGCTGCTGCGCGCGTACGGCGCCGAGGTGCACGAGACGCCGTCGCTCGGAGGCATGGGGGAGGCGATCGACCTGGCACGGCGGATCGCCCGGCGAGCGCGGCGGGTTCATGCCGCAGCAGTTCTCGAATCCAGCCAATCCGGACGTGCACCGCCGCACGACGGCCGAGGAGATCTGGCGCGACACCGGGGGCGAGATCGACGCGTTCGTCTCCGGGGTCGGCACCGGCGGCACGATCACCGGCGTGGGCCAGGTGCTGAAGGAGCGCAGGCCCGAGGCGCTGGTGATCGCCGTGGAGCCGACGCGGCTCGCCGGTGCTCTCCGGCGGGCGGCCGGGCCGCACAAGATCCAGGGCATCGGCGCCGGGTTCGTTCCCGAAGTGCTCGACCGATCGGTGATCGACGAGATCCTCCAGGTCGGCGACGAGGACGCGCTGGCGGTGGCGCGCGCGACGCCGCGAAGCTCGAGGGCCTGCTGGTCGGGATCTCCGCCGGCGCCGCGCTCGCAGCGGCCCTGCGAGGTGGCGGGCCGCGCCCGAGATGGCAGGCAAGCGGGTCGTCACGATCGCGCCCGATGGCGGTGAGCGCTACATGTCGCTTCCGTTCTTCGCAGATTGAGCGGCGTCCGGTCGCCTACCCTTGAGCCGATGTTCGGCCTGGGCACACTCCGGCAGGTGGTCCGCGAGGTCGAGCTGCGACGTCGCCTCGGCGCGCGACCGCGATCCCGCCGCGCGCGGCGTCGGCACGGTCGAGATCCTGACGAGCTGGGCGGGCGTACAGGCGCTCCTCGCGCACCGGGTCGCGCACGCGCTGTATGAGATCCAGGTGCCGCTCGTCGCCGCGGACGATCGCGTTCACCAGCCGCGCGGTGACCGGAGTCGAGATCCACCCTGCCGCGCGCATCGGCGCAGGAGTTCTTCATCGACCACGGATCCGGCGTCGTGATCGGCGAGACGGCGGAGATCGGCGACCGGGTGACGCTGTACCAGGGCGTGACGCTGGGCGGCACCGGCTTCGCGCGCGGCAAGCGCCACCCAACGGTCGAGGACGACGTCACGATCGGATCCGGGCGCGAAGCTGCTGGGGCCGGTGACGGTGGGGCACGGCGCGAAGGTCGGGGCGAACACGGTCGTGGTGGCGGACGTCCCGCCGAAGTCGACGGTGGTCGGCAACCCGGGCCACACCGTCCGGGTCGAGGGCGCAGGCCCGAGGGCCCGGACGCGGACTGGATCCACCTGCCCGACCCGATCGCGGATGCCATTCGCAGCCTCTCGGACCGGCTGGCGGCGGCCGAGCGACGCCTGGCAGAGATCGACGGCAACGCCGCCGAGGCCGAGGTCAAGGAGCTGAAGCCGAAGCAGGGCCCGTCGAGCGCGGGCGGCTAGCAGGCTCGCCGTCGAGGCATTGTTCGGCCGCGATGTCACGGCGTTCGTGCGCGGAGAGCTCCCGGACGCTCCGGCGCGGGTGCTCGAGGTGGGAGCGGGTGGGGGCGAGCTGGCGCTGGCCCTGAGCCAAGCCGGTTACGAGGTCGTGGCGATCGACCCTGCCTCGGAGCAACCGTCCGTGTTGCCGGTGTCGCTGAACGACGTCAACGCCCCCGACGCGAGCTTCGACGCTGCCGTTGCGGTGTTGTCTCTCCATCACGTCGAGCCCCTCGAGGCGTCCTGCCGTCGCCTCGGCAGGCTCGTGCGGCGGGGAGGCACGCTGGTCGTGGACGAGTTCGACGTCGAGCGCTTCGACGAGCGCGCGGCAGCGTGGTGGCTCGAGCGGCGGCGGGCGGCGCACGAACACGAGCCTCAAACGCCCTCCGAACTGGTGGCGGGCCTGCGTGGACACATCCATCCGGTGCCCGTCGTACGTGCAGCGCTGGGCGACGACTTCGAGCTCGGCCCCATGACGCACGGCCCGTACCTCCATCGCTGGGACCTTCCGGATGGCCTCCTGGGCGACGAGCTGCGGATGATCGAGGCCGGCCGGCTTCCGGCGACGGGCGGCCGGTTCCTGGGAAAGCGTCGCTAGACCAATTCCCCCGGGCGTCGACCGCGTCCCGATCTATCCTCGGGGTCCGTGAGCGACACCGAGACTCTCGCCCCGATCAGCCCCGGCGCCGACCAGATCGAGCGCCTGCTCGCCGATCTGAATCCGCCGCAGCGCAAGGCGGTCGAGCACGGCGAGGGGCCGCTGCTGGTGATCGCCGGCGCCGGGTCCGGCAAGACCCGTGTCCTGACCCGCCGCGTCGCTTACCTCGTCGCCACCGGGCAGGCACGGCCGTCGGAGATCCTGGCGATCACCTTCACGAACAAGGCGGCACAGGAGATGCGCGAGCGGGTCGAGGAGCTCGTCGGCGGCGTCTCGAGGCTGATGTGGGTGATGACCTTCCATTCGGCCTGCGCGAGGATCCTTCGCGCGAACGCCGAGCGGCTGGGCTACAAGCGCTCGTTCACGATCTACGACGAGGCCGACTCCCTGCGGATGTTGAAGCGCTGCATGGAGGAGTGCGAGATCGACCCCAAGCGCTTCACTCCGCGCTCGATCCGTGCCGCGATCTCCGGCGCCAAGAACCGGCTCGAGGACTCGACCGACTACGCGGAGCGCCAGGCCTCGTTCTTCGAGGAGCAGGTGGCCGACGCCTACGCGCTGTACGAGCGCCGGATGGTCGAGGCGAGCGCGATGGACTTCGACGACCTGCTGGTCCGCACGGTCAATCTCCTCGAGCTGTTCGCCGACGTCCGCGAGCGGTACGAGCGGACGTTCCGCTGGATCCTGGTGGACGAGTACCAGGACACGAACAAAGCGCAGTACCGGCTGCTGCAGCTGCTCGCGGGGGAGACCCGGAACCTGACCGTGGTCGGTGACGAAGACCAGTCGATCTACAGCTTCCGCTCGGCGGACGTGCGCAACATCCTGGATTTCGACAAGGACTTCCCGGATGCCTCGGTCATCAAGCTCGAGGAGAACTACCGCTCGACCCAGACCGTGCTCGACGCGGCGAACGCAATCGTCGCCAACAATTCCGAGCGCCGCGAGAAGCACCTCTTCACCAACGCGGCGCGGGGCGAGCCCGTCACGGTCGCCGAGATCGACGACGAGCACGCCGAGGCCCGTTTCGTCGCCGGCGAGATCGAGAGGCTGGTCTCCGACGAGGGCTACGCGCGCGACGACGTCGCGGTCTTCTACCGGATGAACGCGCAGAGCCGGGTCCTCGAGGACACGCTGGTCCGCTACGAGATGCCCTACCAGGTGATCGGCGGCACCAAGTTCTACGAGCGGGCCGAGATCAAGGACGCGGTCGCCTACCTGCAGCTGCTCGCGAACCCCGCCGACGGGATCTCGTTCGGTCGCGTCGTGAACTCGCCTCGCCGTGGGATCGGCCAGCAGACCCAGGCGCGCGTCCTCTCGCACGCCAACACGACCGGCGAGGACATCTGGGAAGTCATGGCGCGCCCGCACGAGATCCCGAGCCTGGGCACCGCCGCGGTCAGGGCACTGTCGCGATTCGCCGCGATCATGGCCGGCCTGCGGGAGCGGGCGGAGGGCGAGTCGGTCGCCGAGCTGCTCGAGTCCGTGCTGCACGACACGGGCTACATGGAGTCACTGGAGGCCGAGCGCACGCTCGAGGCCGAGGGCCGCATGGAGAACCTGCAGGAGCTGGTGGGCGTCGCCAGGGAGTTCGACGCGAACCGAGCGATCGAGGGTCCCTCCGAGGACACGCCGCTCGAGGAGTTCCTGGCCCGGATCTCGCTCTACACGGACCAGGACTCGCTCCGCGACTCGGAGAGCCTGATCACCCTGATGACCCTGCACAACGCCAAGGGCCTCGAGTACGACGCGGTGTTCATGATCGGCTGCGAGGAGGGCGTCTTCCCGCATTCGCGGTCGGTCGAGGAGGGCAATCTCGAGGAGGAGCGGCGACTGGCGTACGTCGGGAGTGACCCGCGCCCGGAAGCGCCTCTACATGACCTGCGCCCGGCGGCGGATGCTGCATGGCACGGGCGGCTGGAACCTGCCATCCCGGTTCCTGCGCGAGGTGCCGGAGGAGCTTGTCGACCACCGGGCGATGGCGATGCGGACCGGATGGCAGTCGGGGCCGAGCGTCGGCGGGCGCGAGCGGGGCTTGGGCGGCGGCGGGTTCAGCCCGCCGGAGCCCAAGCAGCCGCATGAGCCCGAGGCCGAGTTCCGGATCGGCGACGACGTTATCCACGCCAGCTTCGGCGAGGGGGTGGTGACCTCGGTCGAGCCCGGCGCGGTCATCGTCGTGCGGTTCGCGTCGGAGGGCGCCGAGCGCAAGCTCATGGCCGACTACGCGCCGTTGAAGAAGGCTTCTTGAGCGCTCGTGTGATCGACGGCAAGGCCGTGGCGGCAGACGTGCGCGCCGCGGTCGCGAAGCAGGTGCCGGAGTTCGAGGCGGCGCGCGGCCGCGCCCCGGGACTCGCCACGGTGCTCGTCGGCGAGGACCCCGCCTCGCACGTCTACGTGGGCAACAAGATCCGCGCCTGCGAGGAGGTCGGGATTCGCTCGATCCACCATGAGCTCGGCGACGGGACGCCCCAGGACGAGCTGCTCGAGCTGGTCGCCGAGCTGAACGCGGACGACCTCGTCGACGGGATCTTGGTTCAGATGCCGCTGCCCGACCAGATCGATCAGGACGAGGTGATCGCGGCAATCGACCCGGCTAAGGACGTGGATGGGCTGACGGCGACCAGTGCGGGCCTCCTCGCGCAGGGCCGCCCGGTCCTGGTGCCGTGTACGCCGCAGGGAGTCATGGAGCTGTTGCGAGTCGCCGAGATCGACATCGAGGGTGCCGAGGCGGTGATCGTCGGCCGGTCGATCCTGGTCGGTCGCCCGCTGTCGGCGCTGCTCACGAACGCCAGCGCCACGGTCACGGTCTGCCATTCGCGCACCCGCGACCTGGGCGCCGTCTGTGCACGCGCGGACATCCTGGTTGCCGCGGTCGGCTCGCCGCGGACGGTGCGGGGCGATTGGGTGAAGCCGGGCGCCGCGGTGATCGATGTCGGCATCAACCGGACGGACGATGGCCTTGTCGGCGACGTGGACTACGAGCCCGCGGCCGAGCGGGCTAGTGCAATCACGCCCGTCCCCGGTGGCGTCGGCCCGATGACCATCGCAATGCTGCTTCGCAACACGCTTTTCGCCGCGCGCGCCCGAAACAGGGATTCCGCCGATCGCGCCGTATAGGGTCACGCGCGACCGATACCGGTCGAGCGACCTCCAGGAGGTAGAAGAGACCACATGGACAACCTTCGAACAGGAGAGAAGATCGCGGGCGTATCCGGCGTCCTGCTGATCCTCATCATGTTTATCTTCGATTGGTTCACCGCGGACGTCGGGTTCGGCGTCTCGTTTGGCGGCAACGCCTGGGAGGTGTTCGGTGGCATCGACATCGTTCTCTTCCTGGCAGCCCTGGCGGGGATCGCGCTCGCGGTCATGGCGGCCAGCCAGTCGCAGGTCGACATCCCGGTTGCGCTGAGCGCGATCACCGCAGGCCTGGGCGGCCTGGCGACGCTGCTCGTCATCTATCGCATCATCAGCCCGCCCGACGGTGGCGCCGGCGACCTGATCGACGTCAGTCGCTCGATCGGCGTCTTCCTCGGCCTGATCGCGGCCGCGGGCGTCACCTACGGCGGGTGGATGGCGATGCAGGAGGAGGGCGCGTCGTTCTCCGGCGAAGCCGATCGCGTCGGCGGCACCGGTGGCGATGCCCCGCCGCCGCCTCCCCCGCCTGCGGCTCCGCCCAGCGGTCAGGGTCCTGCCGCGTAGGGACAGCGAAGACAGCGAATTCGAGACGGCCGCCTCCGGGCGGCCGTCTTGGTTCTCACGCGTTCGCGAGCCCCCGTGCCACCCGTGCCGCCATCGCGATCACGGTCATCATCGGGTTCACGCCGATCGAGCTCGGAAACAGGCTGCCATCCGCGACGTGGAGGCCGCGACGGCCGTGGACGGCCCCGGAGGGATCGACCACGCCGAAACCGGGATCGGCGTCCATCCGCGCCGTGCCGAGCGGGTGGAACGCCTCCAGGCGCATCCGCCGTGCGGGCGGCGGCGATGAGTCGAGATCCGTGATCCGGTTGCGCGGGAGGACCGGGACGCCGGCCAGCTGCGGGTAGACCTCCCGTGCCCCGGCCGCGTAGAACAGCTCCGCGGCGCGGGCAATCCCGAAGCTCAGTCTTCGCGTGTCCTCGCGCGTCAGCCGGTAGGTGATACGAAGCGAGCCGTCTCCGGCGATCCCGATCCGCCCGCTCGATTGGTCTGACAGATGCACGCCGGTCGACGCCACGTGGCCGTAGGACGCGAGGCGCTCCTGATGCTCCGCGCCCGTGCCCGGCATCCAATGGCCGCCGAACGCGAGCGGCGTGAAGGTGGCCTCGAGGAGCAGTCCCTGGCGCTGCCACTCGTCGACGGCGTAGCTCTGCATGATCCCGTCCCATCCGCGAACCTCGTCGTCGAAACGCGCGCCCACCCAGCACGCCGGGTGGATGTGGAGATTCCGGCCCAGCTCGCCGCTGCGCGAACGAACCCCGGATCGTATGAGGAGTTCCGGCGTGCCGAAGGCGCCGCCGGCGACGATGACGCCGCGCCGGGCGTTCACGGCAAACGGGCGCGGCGCCGGCCCTCCGCGCCGGGCGACGCCGGCGACGCAGTCGATTCCCGTCGCGCGATCGCCCTCGAAGCGGAGCCGGCGCGCCTCCACGCCCGAGCGCACGCGTGCCCCGGCCGCAACCGCGCGCGGCAGGTAGGAGACGTGCATCGCCCGCTTCGCGTCGAGCCGGCACCCGTAAGGGCACGAGCCGCAGTTCACGCAAGCACCCGCGTTTCGCGCCAGCGGATGATGGGAGACGCCCAGCGCCTCGGCGCCCTCGCGCAGCAGCTGGCCGTTGCGTCCCATGCGCTCGGGATCCACGAGCTGCACGTGGAGCATCTCCTCGGCCTGGTCGTATTCGGCCTCGAGGTCGGTGATCCACTCGATGCCGGCCTCGGAGCGCCAGCGCTCCAGAACGTCGTCCGGCGCACGGAAGCAGGTCCCCGAATTGATGACCGTCGTGCCTCCGACCGCGCGCCCCACCGGCGTGGGTATCGCCGGCAGGCCCTCCGCGACCGTCAGCCCGCCATCGCGGTAGAGCGCGCCCAGCGCGGCCAGCGGCTCGTCGGGATAGGTGCGGCGGTCCATGTAGGGGCCCGCCTCGAGGACCAGCACATCGTGGCCCGCCTCGGCGAGCACGGTGGCCGCCACAGCGCCGCCCGCGCCCGACCCGACGATTGCGAAGTCGCAGTCCTCGCCGTGGCCCACGGGCTCGAGGCTGCCGAGGCCGAGGGTGGATTCGGGAGGATCGCCCGCCACCTCACAAGTTGCTCTCGAGCCCACCGCTGCGCCGACGCGCGGGTCGTTCGCGTACCCGCTGCCGATCAGCACCTTCAGCAACAGCAGCAGGTCCTGCCGGATCCAGGACCGCGACTCGTCCATGCGGCGCAGGAAGTCCTGGCGCGCCTCGAGGCTCACACGGCTGAAGCGCCACGGGAACGGCGACCACTCGAACGCCCGGAGCGCCAGGCGGACGAGCAAGACCCGCCGCGCCGGCAGCCCGGCCAGGTACCGGGCGAGCGGGCCCGCCACGTCCACGGTGTCCGGTGTGGCGCCGTCAGGTCCCTGAGCCGCAGGCATCCCCCAGGCCCCCGGCGCCATCGCCTCGGCGACCGCGCGGAGGGTGCGCAGCTCGGCAGCGCGAAGCTCCGGTGCGCGCCTTCAGGTGGGCGCGGCGGGCGCCTCGACCCTGCCGGCGAGCGACCACAGCACCAGCGCGACGCCAACCAGGAACCCGTCAACGAGGAAGTTCAGGAGATATGCGAAGACGTCGTCGTCGAAGAGGTAGAAGCCGAGCGCCGCGAGCGAGCTCGCGGCCTTGCCCGCCGCGAGCACCAGGAGAAGCGGCCGGTAGCGCACGACGTCGGCCTGGACGACCAGGCAGATGCCGGTGATGACGGTCATATAGGCGAACCCGAGGGCCAGCCAGAGTTGTTCGGCGGTCTCGGGGGCGAAGGAGAAATCACCGAACCAGTCGCCGACGTCGTCGAGCGTGCCGAGCACTCCGTCGGGCGTGACGATGAACAGCAACCCGACCAGCGCGAAGGTCGCCGCCAGCAGGCGGAGGTTCAGGACCACGAAACGCTCGGCTTTGTCCCCCGTCATCGGCGCGCGCATCCTAAACGGGAGGCTGTCCGCGGGGTGCGGGTGCTATAGTGAACCAAATGGTTCAGTATCAACTCGACCGCACGTTCGCCGCCATCTCGGACCCGACAAGACGCGGGATCCTCGAGCGGCTCAGCCGGGGCACCGCCACGATCAGCGATCTGGCGGTGCCCTACGGCATGTCGCTGACCGGCATGAAGAAGCACGTGCGAATCCTGGAGGAGGCTGAGCTTGTGACCACGGAGAAGGTCGGGCGCGCGCGGATGTGCAGCCTTGGCCCCAAACGACTCGAGGACGCAACCGACTGGATCGAGGACTACCGGCACTCGCTGGAAGCTCGCCTCGACCGTCTCGGTGAGTTCCTCGAACGAAGCAAAGGAGAGTGAGCAACGATGGGTGACGGACACGACCTCACGGTCAAGGCGTCAGGCGACCACGAGATTCATGCGGAACGGTTCTTGGCCGCGCCGCGCGAGCGCGTCTGGAGGGCCTTCACGGATCCTGACCTGATTCCAGAGTGGTGGGGACTTCGCTCGACGACCACGATCGTCGACAAGATGGAAGTCCGACCGGGCGGAGCTTGGCGGTTCGTGCAACGGGATGAGGACGGATCGGAGATGGGGTTTCGCGGCGAGTTCCGCGCGATCAACGAGCCCGAGAGTCTCACCTGGACATTCGAGTGGGAGGGCCTCCCGGGCCACATCTCGGTCGAGACAGTGACGTTCACGGAGAAGGACGGCGGCACGCTGGTCTCGACGATCACGGTCTTCGACAGCAAGGACGACCGCGACGGCATGCTCGCTTCCGGTATGGAGGACGGGATGCGCGAGACCTACGATCGGCTCGCCGAGCTCCTCGCGAGGGACGAGGCGGCCTGAGACATCCGATCGGCACGCGGCGCCCATAGAATCGGGCGCCGCGTGATCGATCGCCAACAGGTCCTGCACGTCGCCCGCTTGGCCCGCCTCGAGCTCTCCGAGGAGGAGGTGGAGCGGATGGCCACCGAGCTCTCGGGGATCCTCGACCATGTCGACAGGATCTCGGAGCTGGACCTCGCGGACGTCGAGCCCACAGCGCACGTCGTCGCGCTCGAGAACGTGTTGCGCCCGGATGTCCCGGTCCCCAGCCTGCCGCGCGAGCGGGCGCTCGAACAGGCCCCCGACCCCGACGAGGGAGCGTTCCGCGTGCCATCTCCGGGCGCTACGTGAGCGCCGAGCTCCTCGAGCTGACGGCCGGCCAGGCGCTCGGGCGAATCGAAGCCGGCGAGCTCGACTCGGACGAGTACTTCGACACCTACGCCGAGGCAGCTGCCGGGGACGAGCTCAACGCATACCTCTGGCGCGCCGAGCCGGGGTCACGCGCGGCGGGCGGGGAAGGCCTTCGCGGTCTGCCGATCGCCGTCAAGGACATCTTCTGCACGGAAGGCATTCCCACGACCGCGGGCTCGCGGATCCTGGAGGGCTACCGCCCGCCTTACACGGCCACGGCCGTGGCAAGGCTCGCCGACGCAGGTGCACGCGTTCTTGGAAAGACCAACATGGACGAGTTCGCGATGGGCTCGTCGAACGAGAACTCGGGCTACGGGCCGGTTCTGAACCCGTGGGACCGCTCGCGGGTCCCCGGGGGCTCTTCGGGGGGCTCCGCGGCTTCGGTCGCGGCTCGGCTGGCCCCATGGGCGATCGGCACCGACACCGGGGGCTCGATCCGCCAGCCGGCGTCACTGTGCGGGATCGTCGGCATGAAGCCGACCTACGGGGCGATCTCGCGGTACGGGATGATCGCCTTCGCCTCGTCACTGGATCAGTGCGGCCCGCTGACCCGCGACGTCACCGACGCCGCCATGCTGCTGCGCGCGATGCAGGGCCGCGATCCGTGCGACTCCACGTCGGTCGGGATCGAGGGCGGGGTGGAGCTGCCCTCGCGCGAGGACCTCCGAGGCCTGCGGTTCGGGATCCCGCGCGAGCTGGCCGGCGACGCCGAGGGCATCGAGGCCGGGGTATCCGAGAACTTCGAGGCGACGCTTCGACTGATCGAGGAGCTGGGGGGCGAGCTCGACCAGTGCGAGCTGCCGAGCACGCGGAACGGCATCTCGGCCTACTACGTCATCGCCCCTGCGGAGGCTTCCGCGAACCTCGCGCGCTACGACGGCGTCCGCTACGGGATGCGGGACCCCGAGCCCGACGACCTGCTCGGCATGTACGAGCGCACGCGGGCCCGCGGCTTCGGAGCCGAGGTGAAGCGCAGGATCATGCTCGGCACCTACGCACTTTCGTCGGGTTACTACGAGGCGTACTACGGGCAGGCGCAGAAGGTCAGGACCCGGATTGCCCAGGACTTCGACGCCGCCTTCGCGCGCTTTGACTTCCTGGTCACGCCGACCTCGCCGACCGTCGCCTTCGAGCTCGGGGCCAAGACCGCCGACCCGTGGGCGATGTACATGAACGACTACTGCACGGTTCCGATGCCCCTGGCGGGCATCCCGGCGATCTCGATCCCGTCCGGACTGGCCGCGCCCGGGCCCGGCGGTCCAGATCTCCCGGTCGGGTTCCAGATCTCTGGACCCGCGTTCTCCGAGTCGCGGATCCTCGACGCCGCCTACGCGCTGGAGCGAGCGATCGGCTTCACCGAACGGCCGGCCGGGTGATGTCTGTGGAGGAAACCGAGGCGGCGATGCGCGAGGCGCTCGACTCGTTGCCCGGCTGGGTCCTGGACGAGCTCGGCGAGGTGGCCGTGATCGTGGAGGATTCGCATCCCGAGGGCCTGATGGGCATCTACGACCCGGTCGGCGGGCTCCAGCGTGTCGTCGTGTTCCGGGACGCGAACCCGAACGCGGACGAGGTGAAACGCACGGTGCTCCACGAGATCGGGCACCACTTCGGGATGAACGAGCAGCAGATCGACAGCCTGGGATTTGGATGAGCGGCGTGCTGCCGGACAGCTACGAGGCGGTGATCGGCCTCGAGATCCACGTCCAGCTCAAGACCCGGACGAAGATGTTCTGCGGGTGCGAGCTGTCGTTCGGCGACGACCCGAACATCCACACGTGCGCCGTGTGTCTCGCCCATCCGGGAAGCCTGCCGGTGATCAACGAGCAGGCCGTGCGCTACGGGCTGCAGATCGGCCTCGCCCTTGACTGCGAGATCGCCCCACGGTCGATCTTCCACCGCAAGAACTACTTCTATCCCGACAATCCGAAGGCGTACCAGATCAGCCAGTACGACATCCCGCTCGCGACCGCGGGCCGGCTTGGCGACGTGCGCATCCACCGGGTGCACCTGGAGGAGGACGCGGCGAAGCTCGTTCACGTCGGCGAATCGGGCCGGATCCACGGGTCCGGCACCTCGTTGGTGGACTTCAACCGCGGCGGGACGCCGCTCGTCGAGATCGTCACCGAGCCGGACCTGCGCGACCCCGCGGCCGCCCGCGAATGGCTGCAACTCCTGCGTACCACGGTCAAGGCGATCGGAGCCTCCGACGTGAACATGGAGGAGGGCAGCCTTCGCTGTGACGCAAACGTCTCGATCCGGCCGGCGGGCGCCGAGGAGCTCGGCGTGAAGACGGAGCTCAAGAACATGAACAGCTTCCGGTTCATCGAGCGCGGTATCGAGGCCGAGCTGGCTCGCCAGCTCGAGCTGGTGGAGAGCGGGGAGGAGGTTTCGCAGGAGACGCTCCACTTCGACCCGCGGTCGGGCGCGCTCACCTCGCTGCGCTCGAAGGAAGAGGCGCACGACTATCGCTACTTCCCGGAGCCGGACCTGGTCCCCATCGCGCCCACGGAGGAGATGCTGAGCGACGCTCGGGCGGCGCTGCCCGAGCTGCCCGAGGCGCGCCAGGAGCGCTACGCCGGCGAGCTCGAGTTGCCCGCGGCGCAGGCCCGCCAGCTCGCGTACGACGGTGAGCTGGGAGAGTTCTTCGAGAGCGCGCTCGCCGGGGGTGAGGCGACGCCGGCCGCCCTGGCCGGCTGGATCACGGGTGAACCGGCGGCGCGCGACCTCTCGCCGGACCAGGTTGCCGGGCTCGTTGCGCTCGTCGAGCAGGGAAAGGTGACCAATCAGGTTGGGCGCGAGGTGCTGGCGAGGATGATCGAGGGCGGCGGCGATCCGGCCGAGATCGTCGAGCGCGAGGGCCTCGGCAAGGTCGAGGACACCGGTGCGCTCGAGGCGATCGTGGCGGCAGCGATCGCGGCGCACCCCGCCGAAGCGGAGAAGGTCAAGGGCGGCACCGGCCAGGCGATCGGCCCGATCGTCGGTTTCGTGATGCGCGAGACCAGGGGCGCAGCCGACGGCGGCGAGGTCACGAAGCTGATCCGGGCGCAGCTGGGGCTGTGACGGGGCCGGGCGCGACACTTTGTAACAACGTGTTACAAGGCGTGCAATACTGAGCTCATGGCCTGGAATGTCGTCATCGCCGGTGGTGGGTTCGCGGGGATGTCGGCCGCCCGCAAGCTCGAGCGCCTGCTCCCGCATCAGTCCGCTCGACTCTCGTTGATCAACGACGTCAACTTCATGCTCTACACGCCGTTCCTGCCGGAGGCCGCCGCCGGCATGCTGGAGCCGCGGCACGTCGTCACGCCGTTGCGCGACATCCTGCGGCGCACCTACCTTCGCCTCGGAGCGGTCACCGCCCACGATCCGGAGGCTCGGACGCTGACGCTCTCGAACCATGAGGGCGAGGACGAAGAGATCCGCTACGACCAGTTCCTCGTCGCCGTCGGCTCGGTCTCGCGCTCGCTGCCCATCCCGGGCCTCGACCAGCATGCGATCGGCTTCAAGAGCCTGGCCGACGCGATCTGGCTCCGCAACCACGTGGTCGAGTCGCTCGAGCGGGCGAACGCCACCGAGGATCCGGCCCGGCGCGAGGCGCTCCTCACCTACGTCTTCGTCGGTGGCGGCTACTCCGGGCTCGAGGCACTCGCCGAGCTTCAGGACTTCGCGGCCGACGCGATCCAGCGCTACCCGCGCGCCCGCCTGCACGGCATGCGCTGGATCCTCGTGGAGGCCACGGACCGGGTGCTCCCCGAGGTCGACCTTCCGCTGGCCGAGTACGCGATCCAGGAGCTCCGCGGCCGCGGCATCGACGTCAGGCTCGGCACCCTTCTCGATGAGGCCGGCCCGGACTTCGCCGTGCTCTCGACCGGCGAGCGCATCCCAACCACGACGATCGTCTGGACCGCCGGGGTCGCGCCGCACCCGAGCCTCAAGAACCTGTCCCTCCCGGTCGACGAGACGGGGCGCATCCAGGTCGACGAGTACCTGCGCGTCGCCGGGATGCAGGGCGTCTGGGCGGCCGGCGACTGTGCAGCCGCGCCGGACCCGCGCTTCAGCGACGGGCGCCCATGCCCGCCGACGGCGCAGCACGCCGTGCGCCAGGGCCCCGTCGCGGCGCGCAACATCGCCGCCGAGCTCGGCGTCGGCGATGGGCCCGTGCCATTCACCTACAAGGCGAAGGCGTCGTTCGTGAACCTCGGCCGCTACAAGGCGGTCGGCCAGCTCGCCAAGCAGCGGTTCCGTGGCTTCCCCGCGTGGTGGATGGCTCGGTCCTACCACATGTCCCAGGTGCCAGGGATCGCCCGCAAGGTGCGCGCGGTCGCAGACTGGACGGTCGGGCTGCCGTTCAGCCGCGACGTCGCCGAGGTCGGCTCGATCGGCCACCCGCGACCGCTCAAGGCCGAGGTCTACGAGCGCGGCGGCACCCACCGGCCGGTGGAGTAGCGCAACGCCATACTTGAGGCATGGCCGCCGCCGTCATCGTCGTCACGTTCGGGCTCGCGACCGGCATCATCGGCCGGGCCAAGGGCAGCTCGTTCTTCATCTGGTTCCTGGTCGGCGCCGTGCTGCCGTTGATCGGCCTGATCGCCGTGATCCTGTACCGCTACGAGGCCGACGAGCCGGAACGCCGCTGTCCCCGCTGCGGCCGCGTCCAGAAGATCTACGTCCAGGTCTGCCGCAACTGCGGCGAGGACCTCTACCTGCCCGATCCCGCGGACGTCCGCCACCCCGCAGCCGTGCGGGAGGGCCGGCAGCGAGTCACCTGAGCCAGGTTCTGACGATCGCGTTCGCGAACCCGGCGCCGTAGCGCATCACCGCCGGCTTCTTTGAGTGGCCGTGGAGCCGGGCGACGACGGTCACGGGCACCTCCTTGGCCGGGATCCCGCGTTTGATCGCCTCGATCATGAATTCGGACGTATGGAATTGCTCTTGGCGCAGGACCAGCTGCGGCAGGACCGAGGCGCGCACCGCCCGGTACCCGTTCGAGCAGTCGCTCACCTTGGTACGCGTGATGAACGAGACCAGGCGGTTGAAGAAGACGATGCCCACCTCACGAGAGCGGGTGTTCGGCTCGGCATCGCCCAGGACGCGCGAGCCGTGCGCCATGTCCACCTCGCCCGACAGCACCGGTTCGACCAGGCGCGGCATCTCCTCGGGAAGGTGCTGCCCGTCGGCGTCGATCGTGACCACGATGCCGGCGCCGGAGTCGGAGAGCAGCCGGTAGCCGGTCCGAAGCGCCGCGCCGCCCCCGCGGTTGATGACGTGCCGGGCCACCGTCGCGCCGCCCGCCTCGGCGATGTCACCGGTGCCGTCGCGCGAGCCGTCGTCGACAACTAGCACCGCGGTGGGCTCGCCGCAGACCTCGGGCGGAAGCTGCGCGAGCACCTGGCCGATGTTCTCGGCTTCGTTATAGGCAGGGATCAGGATTGCGACCTTGCCGCGGAAGCGCTCCGGGTGGCCGTCGCGGCGAAAGCGCTCCCATGCGAGCCCCTCGAGCACCGCGGAGAGCTCGCGGGTGATCCGAGAGCCCTGGGCGAGCGCGCGCAGGGTGAGGACAAACAGGATCAGGATGGCCAGGACGGCGACGCCGACGATCCGGGTGCCGTTCTCGCGGTCGAAGGAGAACGCCTCGAGAAGCGTGTCGAGCAGCTCCGTGCCCGAGACGATGGCCAGGCCGAGAGCCAGCGTCAGGAGGATGAGGACGTCGGCGTTCCTCAGGCTGCGCCGGCGCCAGATCGCGTACCCGGCGATCGCCGCGGCCAGCACGAGGCCGGCCGCGCGCAGCGCGGTGAGCTCTGGGGGAAACAGGCCGGCAACCGTGTCCACGGACCGAACGAGGATAGTTGCGGCCTCCGCTGGATCGAGCGGTGACGCGGGACGCGGGCGCTACGCTCTGGCCGCTATGAGGATCCTGATCCTGGGTGGCGACGGGTACCTGGGCTGGCCCACCGCGATGCGCTTCTCGGCGCACGGCCACGACGTCTCGATCGTGGACAACTTCTCCCGTCGCCGCTGGCATACCGAGAACTCAACCGACTCCCTGACCCCGATCCTCTCGCTCGACGAGCGCGTCGCGGCGTGGCGCGAGGTCTCCGGCAACGAGATCCGGACGTTCGCGGGTTCGATGGAGGACGCCGCGTTCCTCGACGGCGTCATCGACGAAACGCTCCCCGAGGCGATCGTCCACTACGCGGAGCAGCCGTCGGCGCCGTACTCGATGCGCTCGCGCGACGCCGCGGTCGAGACCCAGTTCACGAATGTGATCGGAACCCTCAATCTGCTGTTCGCGATCCGCGACAAGGTGCCCGACTGCCACCTGGTGAAGCTCGGGACGATGGGCGAGTACGGGACTCCGAACATCGACATCGAAGAGGGCTTCATCGAGATCGAGCACAAGGGCCGCAAGGACGTTCTGCCGTATCCCAAGCTCCCCGGCTCTCTCTACCACCTCTCGAAGGTCCACGACTCGCACAACATCCACTTCGCCTGCAGGATCTGGGGCCTGCGCGCCACCGACCTGAACCAGGGCGTCGTTTACGGGGTCGAAACGGACGAATCGACGGCCGACGACCGGCTCGTCACCCGCCTCGACTACGACCAGTATTTCGGGACGGTGTTGAACCGGTTCTGCGTCCAGGCCGTGATCGGCCATCCGCTCACGGTGTACGGCGAGGGCGGCCAGACCCGCGGGTTCCTCAACATCCGCGACACCCTCCAATGCGTGGAGCTCGCTGTGACGAATCCCGCGGAGCTCGGGGAGTTCCGCGTCTTCAACCAGTTCACCGAGCAGTTCTCGGTCGCCGAGCTCGCCGACCTGGTCCGGCGCTCGGCCGCGGAGGTGGGGATCTCCGCCGAGATCAAGAACGTGCCCAACCCGCGCGTCGAAGCGGAGAGCCACTACTACAACGCCGTCAACACGAAGCTGCGCGACCTGGGGCTCGAGCCCCACTACCTCGGAGAGGAGCTGGTCCACTCCGTGCTTGGCGTCGTCCAGCGCTACCGTGACCGGGTGATCGAGGACGCGATCCTGCCCACGACGCAGTGGAAGGCCGGCGAGCTGGTGGCCGACGCCCCGGTACGGGAGCTCCGATGACGACCGCGCCCACTTCGGCCCCCGCGCGCTCCGAGCAGGGCGCCGAGCGCCGGGCCGCGATCCTGGCCGCCACCGTTCGCCTCCTCGTTCGCGACGGACTGGCGGCCGTCACCCACCGCGCCGTCGCCCGCGAGACGGGCGTCCCGCTGGCCGCCACCACCTATTACTTCGCCTCGAAGGACGAGCTCGTTGACGAGGCGCTCGCGATCCTGGTCGAGGACGAGATCACGCGGGTCGCCGAACGCGCCGCGGCCCTCGGCAACGACATCTCCTCGCCGAGCCGCTCGGCTGCGGCCGTGGCCGAGGTGCTCTTCCCCGACGCGGAGGCAGCCGGCGGGCTCCTCGCCAAGTTCGAGGTCTACCTGGAGGCCGCACGCCGCCCGGGACTCCGCGCCACGGCCGCCCACTGGCAGGCGGAGTTCAACCGCCTCGCCGAGACCGCGCTGCAGCTCGCGGGCGCATCGGACCCCAAGCGCCTTGCACCGCTCCTCGTGGCCGCGGTGGACGGGATGCTGGTCCATCGCCTCTCCGAGGGCATCGACGACCTCGAGGTCCAGAACCTGCGCGACCAGCTCGAGCAGCTCTTCGAGCTCGTCATCAACGCTGGCTGAGAACCCGCTTCCCATCCGGAAAACACGCACTTGCGGCGCGGTCCCGTTGCTACCATCGCTCGTCCATGCGGGCGGCGGATGCACTCTGCGAAGCACTGAAGGCCGAAGGGGTCCAGCACGTCTTCGGAATCCCCGGCGGGGCGAACCTGCCCACGTACGACGCGATCTACGACGCCGACTTCGAGCACATCCAGGCCCGCCACGAGCAGGGCGCGGGGCATGCCGCCGAGGGATACGCGAAGGCGACCGGCAAGGTCGGCGTCGCGTTTGCGACCTCCGGCCCCGGCGCCACGAACCTCGTGACCGCGATCGCCGATGCGCTGATGGACTCGGTTCCCACGGTGTTCATCACCGGCCAGGTCCGCACCGACCTGATCGGCACGGATGGCTTCCAGGAGGCCGACGTGACCGGCATCACCCTGCCGGTGGTCAAGCATTCGTTCCTGGTCACCGATCCGCGCCAGATCCCCGACTACATCCATGCCGCGTTCCACATCGCGAAGACGGGCAGGCCCGGCCCGGTGCTGGTCGACATCCCGCAGGACCTTTCACGCGCTGAGATCGACTACGAGCCGGCGACTGGCACCCCGGATCTACCGGGCTACAAGCCGCCGCTCGAGGGCAACATCAAGCAGATCCGGATCGCCGCGAAGGCGCTCGCAAACGCCCGCCGCCCCGTCATCTACGGCGGCGGCGGCATCGTCAACGCCGGCGCGTCGGAGGAGTTCCGCGAGTTCTGCGCCGTCGACAACTTTCCCGTCACCCTGACGGTGATGGGCCTGGGGGCGTTCCCGGCCCCGCACGAGCAGTGGCTCGGGATGCTCGGTATGCACGGCACCCGGACGGCCAACTACTCGATGGACGAGGCCGACCTGATCGTCTGTGTCGGCGCCCGCTTCGACGACCGCATCACCGGCAAGCTGTCCGAGTTCGCGCCGCGGGCGAAGTTCGTCCATATCGACGTGGACCCGGCCGAGATCGGCAAGAACGTCCCGGCCCACATCCCGATCGTGGGCGACGCCAAGGACGTGCTGCCGAAGCTGACCCGTGAGTACAGCGCGCTGCAGGCCGACACCGACCGGCTCGCAGACTGGTGGCAGAAGATCCGCGCCTGGCAGGCCGAGCACCCCCTCCGCTACGAGGACTCCGCGGACGCGGAGATCAAGCCGCAGTTCATGGTCGAGGCCATGTACGAGGCCACCGGTGGCGACGCCATCATCACCTCGGACGTCGGCCAGCACCAGATGTGGGCGGCGCAGTACTACCACTTCGCCGAACCGCGCCGGTGGCTCAACTCCGGCGGGCTCGGCACGATGGGCTTCGGCCTGCCCGCGGCGATCGGGGCCAAGGTTGCGTGCCCCGATGACACCGTGGTCTGCCTCGCGGGCGACGGCAGCCTGATCATGAACTCGCAGGAGATGGCCACGGCGGCCCACCACAACATCGCCGTGAAGGTCTTCCTGATGAACAACGGCCATTTCGGAATGGTCCGCCAGTGGCAGGAGCTCTTCTGGGAGGAGCGGTACCAATCGGTTGAGATGGGCGACAGCCCCGACTGGGTCAAGCTCGCGGAGGCCTATGGCTGGACCGGCATGCGCTGCGCCGACAAGGGCGAGCTGCGGGAGTCGATGCGCACCGCCCTCGAGGCGGACGGCCCGGTGCTGCTCGACGTGCGGGTCACGCCGAACGAGAATTGCTATCCGATGATCCCGGCGGGCCACGCGGCGAGGGATATGGTCGGCTGATGGGGGAGCCGGGCACACCGGAGCTGGTGAAGCTCGAGGACCTCGAGGCCGGCAGCGCGCTCACCGGTCGCAAGCACATTCTGAGCCTGACCGTGGAGAACCGCCCGGGCGTCCTTGCGCGGATCGCGGGCCTCTTCAGCCGCCGTGGCTTCAACATCGACACCCTGGCCGTCGGGCCCACCGAGGACCCCGATGTCTCGCGCGTGACGCTCACGCTGGACGGCGCCGTCCACCCGATCGACCAGGTCACGAAGCAGCTCCACAAGCTGGTCAACGTGATCAAGATCCGCGACATGGAGCCGGAGGGGACCGTCGCTCGCGAGATGGCGCTGTTCCGGGTGAACGCGGCGGTCGAGAACCGCGCCGAGATCATGCAGTTCGCCGAGATCTTCGGCGCCGACATCGTCGACGTCTCCCGCCGCACGTTGACGATCGAGGTCACCGGGACCCAGGACAAGATCGACTCGTTCGAGCGCATGGTCCGCCCGCACGGCCTGATCGAGATGGCCCGGACCGGCGAGGTCGCGATCACGAAGTCGCGTCCGGACAGCTGATCGCAGGCGCCGACACCCTCCTCGCCGACCTCGAATCCCTGCTTGCACGCGCCGCTGGATCGCGGCGCCTCGTGAGCGTCACTGCCGAGATCGATCTCGACGATCCCGCGGCGGCAGCGCTTGCGACGCGAGCCGCGACGGACCGCTGGTTCTGCTGGGAGGAGCCGGAGCGTGGCTTCGCCCTGGCCGGGATCGGGACGGCGGCGGAGGTGGTCTCCCGCGGGCCCGACCGATTCCGGGAGGTGACCCGCGACACGTCGCGTCTCATGCGGGATCGGCTCGCGGCCGAGCCGTCAGGACTCCCCGCCGGCGCCGGGCCGGCCTGGGTCGGGGGCTTCGCCTTCGACCACTACGGCGGGAGCGAGCCGCATTGGTCCTCGCTGCCGCCGGCACTGATGGTCCTGCCGGAGGTCGCGCTGGCGCGCGAACACGAGCGCACCCTTCTGACGCTTTCGGCACTGGTCACGCCCGGCGAAGACCCCGAGGCCGTGCTCGTCCGCGTCCGCGCTCGCCTCGCCGCGCTGCGCGCGGACGCACTGCCCCTGCTCGATCCCGCGCCGACCGGGTCCGTTGCCGTCGCGAGTGCCGCCGATCCGGGTGCGTACGAGGCCGCGGTCGCCCAGGGCGTGGAGCGGATTCGCGCGGGCGAGCTCGAGAAGCTGGTCCTCGCGCGCGAGGTCCGCGCGGAGGGTCCCCGTGCGCACGACCCGGCCGCGATCTACGGCGCGTTGCGTGAGCTCTTCCCGTCGTGTTTCTGCTTCTGCGTCGGCACCGGCGAGGCAACGTTCCTCGGCGCCAGCCCGGAGCTGCTCGTTCGCCGGCGCGGCGCCGGCGCGCAGACCGTGGCGCTGGCCGGGTCGACCCGGCGGAGCGCCGACCCCTCGGTCGACGACCACCTCGGCGAGCAGCTCAGCCGGTCCGCGAAGAACCGCACCGAGCACGAGATCGTCGTCCGGAGGATCGAGCGCGCGCTGCGCCCGCATTCGGTCTGGGTCGAGACCGGAGGCGAGCCGGTGCTGATCAAGGTGGCGAACATCCAGCATCTCGCAACCCCGATCCACGCCCAGCTCGCCGACTCGCGCTCGGCGGTAGAGCTCGCCGGCGTCCTGCACCCGACGCCGGCGATCGGCGGCGAGCCACACGAGCAGGCGCTCGCTGCGATCGGGGAGCTCGAGGGCCTGGACCGTGGCTGGTACGCCGGCGCGATCGGGTGGATGGACGCGGCCGAGGACGGCGAATTTTGCGTCGGCATCCGCGCCGCGCTCCTGCGCGACCGCACCGCTCACGTCTACGCGGGCAACGGCATCGTCGCCGACTCCGACCCCGCCGATGAGCTCGCCGAGACCGAGCTGAAGCTCGCCGCGCTCCTACCGCTGGTTGCCGGTTGATCCCGCGCCCGTGGCGGCGGGGATTCCGGACGGGACTGAGACCGTCTACTTGGGAGCGTCGAGCGCGACCCTGATCGCGTCCGCGGCTCTCTCCCAGAGGGCACCGTGGACCGCGACGTTGGCCTGCCGGTCGATCGATGCCTCGGCGAGCAGATGGCGGTCGCGCGGGAGCGATTCGACGTCGCCCACCCGCTCGATTCTGTGGTGCTCGATGTCGTGGAGGGCGGCGAGCTTCGAGAGGTCAAGCCCGAGCGGCGTGCCGAAGATGGCCTCGAACTCCTCACGCGCGACCTGTTCCGCCTGCGGCAGGAACTCGAAGATCCCGCCGCCGTCGTTGTTGGGAACGATGATCCGTACGGGGGATTCGGCGTGGCGGACCGAGGCGAGGCCGTTCGAATCGTGGTGGAGCGCGAGGTCCCCGAGCACGATCCACGCCGGCCGGCCCGTCGCGATCCCGGCGCCGATCCCCGAGGAAACGACGCCGTCGATCCCGTTCGCGCCGCGATTCGACAGGAACAGGATGTCGCTCGCTCCGGGCTCGAGGAAGCTCTCCTGGTCGCGGATCGGCATCGAGGATGCGGTGTAGACCAGATCGCCGTCCGCGTATGCGTCACCGAGCGCTGCCTGCAAGCCGGGCTCGGTGAGGCCGCTGAGGCTTCCGAGCTCGGCTTCGATCTCGCGGGCCGCGGCGTCGTTCGCACGGCGCCATAGGCCGGTCCATGGGCCGTCGCCGGCTCGCGCCGGAAGCGCACTTCGAAGCGCGTTCGCGACTCCGGCAGGCTCCGCCCGAAGCACGAGCCCGGCCTTGCGCGTCGGCTCGTTCCAGTTGCCGTGCGGGTCCACGACGAGCTGTGCGCACCCGTCGAGCGTGGCAAGCCAAAGCCGCAACGCCTTCGACGTCGGCAGATCGCCGAACCGCAGGACCAGCTCGGGGTCGAGCACCGCCGGGCGCGCACGGGCGATCGCGTCATAGGCCCAGATCGGGGTGCCCGGGCCGGAGGCCACGGCGAGCCTGGGAGGTCGGCTCGGCGAGGACCGGGTAGCCCGTCGCCGCCGAGAGCTCCGCCAGCGCGGGGGCAAGCGCGGGGTCGGGCTGGCGGCCGGCGACGATCAGCCCTCGCTCGGTGTCCGCGAGGTCGGCGGCGATCGGCGGCCACCTCTCGGCGTCCAGCGCGGCCGCGGGCCGGGACAGGTCCGTGAGAGGCAAGCCCTCGCCGCGCCCGGCCAGCGCCAGCGTCGAGCGGGCGGCGACGTCGCCCTCACCGGGAGCGGGGCCCAGCGGGTCACGCCACGACAGGTTCAGGTGCACGGGCCCTGGGCGGGGGTCGCCCGCGGCGATGGCGACGGCGCGGCAGGCGGTGGCGCGCAGGTGGAGGAGCCCTGCGTCGTCGGCATCGTGGGTACCGACCTCGCAGAACCAGCGCACCGCGGAGCCGTAGAGGCCGATCTGGTCGATGGTCTGCCCGGCGCCGATCCCGCGCAGCTCGGGCGGGCGGTCGCTCGTGAGGACGACCAGGGGGACCGCCGCCTCGTCGGCCTCGCAGACCGCGGGATGCAGATTCGCGGCGGCCGTTCCCGAGGTACACGCGATCGCCACCGGCCTGCGGCTCGCGCTTGGCGGCGCCGAGGGCGAGGAACGCGGCCGAGCGCTCGTCGACGATGCTGGTCGTCGCGATCCCGGGATCGCGAAGCAGGGCGAGGGCCGGGGGTCGAGCGCGAGCCCGGGCAGATGACGGCGTGCCGAACGCCCGAGCGAGCGAGCTCCTCGACCAGCGCCGAGGCGAGCGCGGTGTTGCGGTTGGTCGCGTCCACGGCGAGAACCTACCCGTCGTCGATCCGGTAACGATCGAGCGCCGTCTCGTCGATCTCGACGCCGAGCCCCGGCCCCTCCGGGAGGTGGAGGAAGCCGTCCCGGAGCTCGCATTCGCGCGTGGCGACGTGATTCGGCGAAGAGGCGCTGGGTGGCCAGGCCGTGGGCGATGCCCGGGGTCGGTCCCGCTCGTGCGCATGATCTGGACGCCATGGCGCGGCGGCCGCGATTCCCACCGGCCCGTCGAGCGCGCTCGAGAGGTAGGTGGGGAGCACGGCACCGATCGCGGCGCGCGGTGCCGATCCCGCCGACCTTGGACAGCTTCGCCGTGGCGAACTCGCACGCGCGGCGCTGCACCGCTCGGTGGGCGTCGGCCTCGTCGTTCACGGCTTCGTCAGCCGCCAGCGGGATTGCGACATCCCGGGCCACGCGAGCCATCGCGCGCAACCCGGTCACCGGTTGCTCCGCCAGCTCGATGTCGAGCTCCTCGAGGGCATCCAGCACCCGGATCGCCTCGTCGGCCTCCCACGCCTCGTTCGCATCGACGCGGATCCGGGCGTCCGGCCCGAGGGCTTGCCGCACAGCAGCGACGTCCGCCTCGTCATCGCCGGCGCCGAGCTTCAGCTTGAAGGTGCGAAAGCCGTCCGCGGCCCAGCCCCTGGCCTGCGCTGCGAGCGCCGTCGTGGAGCCGGCGATGAGCGTGGCGTTGGTCTCCACCGGCGCGCGCCGATTCGGCTTGTAGCGTCGCCCAGAGCGGCTCGTCGCGCTCCTTGGCCGCGAGGTCGAACAACGCGCACTCCAGGGCCGCGGCGGCCGGGGGAGGGAGCTTGCGCGGGCGCACGAGCTCCAGGAACGTGGCGACCGCGACGGCGAGCGGATCCTCGGTCCCCGGGTTGAGATCGAGCCCCACCAGTCGGTCGCCGGCCTCGCGCAGGGCCTCGTGGACGTCGGCGAGTCCGGCGCCGCCGCGAAGCGACAACGGCACCGCCTCGCCGAGGCCCTCGGGGCCATCGTCGGTCTGCAGACGCAGGAGGATCATCTCGCGCCGCTCGAGCGTCCCGCGCGCGGTGACGTAGGGCTCGCGAAACCGGAGCGCGTATGGGACCGTTTCGACGCGCTCGACCAGCATCAGCCGGGTACGTGCCTGGCCAGGGGGGCGAACCTGATTTCGCGACCTGCGTCGCTCATCCGATAAATAGCCCGGCTGCGAGCAGCACGCTGAACGCGGCGAGCAACATCCCCGTCCCGGCCAGCGCCCCGTTCAGCGCCGGTCCGTCGGTGCGGGTTCTGACCGCGCGCTCGGGTGGGAGCGCGAGCGGGACGGCGGCAAGCGCGATGAGACCTTCCGCGGGGCCATCGCCGATCACGAGCGCGAGCGGCAGCAGCGCGAAGGAGCCCGCCACGAGCGCCATGTAGAGCATCCGGGTGCGAGCCCGCCCGAGACGGACCGCGAGGGTGCGCTTGCCGGCGCGGGCATCCGTGTCGAGATCACGGACGTTGTTGACCACCAGGATCGCGGTGGACAGGAGCCCGACGGGAATCGAGAGCAGGAACGGCAGCAGATCGAGCTCCTCGAGCTGGACGTAGTACGAACCGTTCACGGCGACGAGGCCGAAGAAGACGAACACGAAGAGCTCGCCGAGCCCGGCGTAGCCGTAGGGCCGAGGCCCGCCGGTGTAGAGGACGCCGGCCGCGATCGAGACCGCTCCGACCACGAGGATCTCCCAGCCGGCCACGGTGGCCAGGTAGATCCCCACCGCGAGCGCCGCGGCGAACGCAACCCAGGTCGCGTGCAGGACCCTGCGGGGTGCGATCAGGCCGGACGAGGTGACCCGGACCGGGCCCAGCCGGTCGGCGGTGTCGGCACCCCGTTTCGCGTCCGAGTAGTCGTTCGCGAGGTTGGTCCCGATCTGGATCATGATCGAGCCGAGCAGCGCCCCGATGAACGCGCCCCAGAGGATGTCGTCGCTCACCAGCTGCGCCGCGGCCGTCCCCACCAGCACGGGCGCCACCGCCGCGGGCAGCGTCCGGGGCCGCGCGGCCATCGCCCAGATGCGTAACGGGCTCAAGGTCTCTTGGGGTACTTCGAGAAGTCGGGGGAGCGGCCCTCCTGGAAGGAATTGCGCCCCTCCTGGCCCTCCTCGGACATGTAGAAGAGGAGCGTCGCGTCGTGCGAGAGCTGCTGGATCCCGGTCAGCCCGTCCTCGGTGGCGTTGAAGCTCGACTTGAGGAGCCGCAGCGACAGGGGGGAGAGCGCGTTCATCTCGCGGCACCAGGCGACCGTTTCCCGCTCGAGCTCGGAGACCGGAACCACCGTGTTCACCAGGCCCATCTGCAACGCCTCGGCGGCGTCGTAGAGGCGGCAGAGGAACCAGACCTCCTTGGCGCGCTTGACGCCGATGTTGTTCGCCAGCAGGGACGCCCCGAAGCCGCCGTCGAAGCTGCCGACGCGCGGGCCCGTCTGCCCGAAGCGCGCGTTCTCCGCCGCGATCGTGAGATCGCAGACCAGGTGCAGGATGTGCCCGCCGCCGACCGCGTAGCCCGCGACCATGGCGACCACGGGCTTCGGCAGCCGGCGGATCTGCACGTGAAGGTCCCCCACGTCGAGCCGGCCGACTCCCTGTTGGGCGACCTCGTCGTCGCCGATGTAGCCGTCGTCACCGCGGATCCGCTGGTCGCCGCCCGAGCAGAACGCCTCGACCCCGACGCCCGTGAAGATGATTGATCCCACCTCGGTGTCGTCGCGGGCGCGATTGAACGCGTCGCGCAGCTCGGCCAGCGTTTGCGGACGGAAGGCGTTGTGGACGTCCGGCCGGTTGATCGAGATCTTCGCGATCCCGTCCGCCTTTTCGTAGAGGAGGTCGCGGTACTCCTCCGCCGCCTCCCACTCGATCGGCGCGTAGAGGGATTCCTCGGGCGGGGCGTCTCGGTGTCGCATCGGCACGTTCGGGATTATCCAGATCTCGGATGAGCGACTCTGTCGCGAAACCATGTTTGCCCGAGTGGCAACGAATGTAATGAGCATGTTCCTCGACAATTGGCTGGCCCAGCGCGCGGAGACGTGTCCGGACCGGCTGGCGATCCGCGGCGGCGGGACCGACCTGACCTACGCCGAGCTCGAGCTCGAGGCTGCATCCACCGCGCGGCGGCTCGCCGCACATGGGGTCCGCCGGGACGCCGTCGTGGCGCTGGCCCTCGACCCGGGGCCGGAATACGTGGCGATGCTCCACGGGCTGATGAAGCTCGGCGCGGTCGCCCATCCCCTCAACACGCGCCTCGCCGAGATCGAGAGGGCCGCGGCCCTGCAGCGCGCGGAGCCCGCGTTGATCCTCGGGTCGTCCCTGGACCTGACCGCAACCGAGGCGGACATGCCGCTTCTCGGCGAGCACGACCTCGACGCGCTCCACTGCCGGCTCGAGACCAGCGGAACCTCTGGGCGCGCACGCCCGATCGGGCTCACCTACGGGAACTTCCTGTGGAGCGCCGTCGGTTCGGCCTTCAACCTGGGGGTCGACCCCGCGGACCGCTGGCTCTGCTGTCTGCCCCTGTACCACGTGGCCGGGCTCTCGATCCTCATGCGATCCGTCGTCTACGGCACCGGCGCAGTCATCCACGACGGATTCGACCCGGATCGGGTCGCCGCCTCCCTCGACCAGGACCGGGTGACGCTGGTTTCGCTCGTCACCACCCAGCTCGTCCGGCTGCTCGAGGCGGGAGTGGACCTCTCGGGGCCGCGGGCCCTCGTCGTCGGCGGCGGCCCCGTCCCGGTCGATGTGATCGAGGAGGCAACCGGACGGGGCGCCACGGTCGTCCAGACGTACGGGATGACCGAAACCTGCTCCCAGGTGACGACGCTGGCGCCCTCCGAGGCTCGGACGCGGGCCGGCTCGGCGGGGCGCCCCCTGCTCACCACCCACCTGAGGATCCAGGACGGCGAGATCCTGGTCCAGGGCCCGACGGTGGCGCCGGGTACGGCCGATGAGGACGGTTGGCTCCACACCGGCGACCTCGGCCGGATCGACGATGACGGCTTTCTCTATGTCGAGGACCGGCTGGACGACCTGATCGTGACCGGCGGCGAGAACGTGATCCCGGCGGAGATCGAGGAGGTGCTGCTGCGCCACTCCGATGTCGCCGAGGCCGCGGTCATCGGTCGATCGGACGAGCGCTGGCAGGAGGCGGTGACCGCCGTCGTGGTCATGCGCGACGGGGCCGAGCCCGACGCGGAGCGTCTCCGCGAGCACTGTGCCGCCCTGCTCGCGGGCTTCAAGGTCCCCAAGCGGTTCGAGTTCGTGAGCGCCCTGCCGCGGACCCCATCGGGCAAGCTGTTGCGCCGAGAGCTTCGTGACTAGGAGGAGAGATGGACAAGGCTGACGTGCAGCACTGGCTCGACGATTACGTCGCAGCCTGGAAGTCGTACGACCCCGAGGCGATCGCGGCGCTGTTCGCCGAGGACTGCGAGTACCGCGACCGGCCCCACGGCAACACCGTGCGCGGCCGGGACGCGATCGTCCGATCCTGGCTCGAGGACGATCCGGACAAGCCGGGGACCTACGACGCGTCGTACGTGCCGTTCGCGGTGGAGGGCGATGCCGCGGTCGCGGTGGGTACGAGCAGCTACACCGAGTCCGAGACGGTCTACGACAACTGCTACCTGCTGCGCTTCGACTCCCAGGGCCGCTGCGCTGAGTTCACCGAGTTCTTCATGGAGCGTCAGTCTGGATGAACAGATGAGCGCGTGGGCAAGAACTTGCGCGGCATGATGCCCTGGTCGATCAGGACATCGAGCGGGTATAGGGTTCGCGCCGATGGAGGGGGAAGCGCTGCAGCTCGACATCGACCGGCAGGAGGAGTACCACCGCTGGCTGCCGCTGGTGAAGTGGCTCTTGGTGATCCCGCACCTGATCGTGCTGGTCTTCGTCGCCATCGGCGCGGCGTTCGTGGTCCTCTTCGCATTCTTCGCGGTGCTCTTCACGGCGCGCTTCCCGCGCGGCGCGTTCGACTACCTCGTCGGCGCCTACCGGTGGGGCACCCGCGTGAACGCGTACGTGCGGCTGATGGTCGACCCATATCCGCCGTTCACGCTGGCGGATGACCCGAACTACCCCGCCCGCCTCGAACTGGAGTACCCCGAGCACGTCGAGCGCTGGCGCCCGCTGGTCGCCTGGCTCTTGATCATCCCGTACGCGATCGTCGCCTACCTGATCACCATCGTCGCGGCCTTCGCCACGCTGTTCGCGTTCTTCACGATCCTCTTCACGAAGCAGTATCCGCAGGGGCTCTTCGACATCGTCCTGGTCGCGACCCGCTGGAACGCCCGCGCGGTCGCGTATGCGCACTTCGCGCTGACGAAGTACCCCGAGTTCGAGTGGCGCTAGCCCGCCTGCGCTAGTGCGGGCCGGGGACCGCTCCTCGCCCTCGAGCTCCGTCACCGGCTCTCTAACCTCGGCCTCCGCGCTCATTCCGAGCGCCTTAGTACCGTCCTCGATCCCTTGACCACGCCGACAACGATGAACGCCGCCGCCGCACAGATCCCCGAGGCCCTCAAACCCGCCGACGGCCGGTTCGGGTGTGGCCCGTCCAAGGTGCGCGAGGAGGCGCTCGCGGGGTTGGCGGGCAAGGCGAAGGTGATGGGCACGTCGCACCGGCAGAAGCCGGTCAAGGAGCTCGTGGGCCGCATCCGCTCGGGGCTCGCGGAGCTGTTCCGCGCCCCGGACGGCTACGAGGTCGCGCTCGGCAACGGCGGCACGACGGCGTTCTGGGATGCGGCAGCAGCCGGCCTGGTGCGCGCGCGTTCGCTGCACCTGACGTACGGCGAGTTCACGAGCAAGTTCGCCAAGGTGACGGCCGGCGCCCCCTTCCTGGCCGAGCCGATCCTCGTGGAGTCCGAGCCCGGCGATGCGCCCGCTCCGGTGGCCGACCCCGAGGCCGACGCGATCGCGTGGGCGCACAACGAGACGTCCACCGGCGTGATGGTCGACGTCGCCCGGCCGGCCGGCGCCGGCGATGCGCTCATGCTGATCGATGCCACCTCCGGCGCGGGCGGCCTGCCGGTGGACATCGCGGAGGCGGACGCGTACTACTTCGCCCCCCAGAAGGGCTTCGCATCCGATGGCGGCCTCTGGCTTGCGCTCTTCAGCCCCGCCGCGATCGCGCGGATCGCAGAGCTCGACCGCGACGACGCTCGCTGGCAGCCCGCCTCCCTGTCGTTCGCAACCGCGCTCGAGAACTCCCGGAAGGACCAGACCTACAACACGCCCGCCGTCGCCACCCTCCTGCTGCTTGCCGACCAGCTGGAGTGGATGCTGGCCGCGGGCGGCCTCGGCTGGTGCGTGGAACGGACCGGCGCCTCCTCCGGCCATCTCTACGGGTGGGCCGACGCCGCCGGATTCGCCACGCCGTTCGTCGCCGACCCAGCGAAGCGCTCCCGGGTCGTGGGAACGATCGACTTCGACGAGTCGGTCGATGCGGCGGCCCTCGCCGCGACGCTTCGCGCGAACGGGATCGTGGACACCGAGCCCTACCGCAAGCTCGGACGCAACCAGTTGCGGATCGGCATGTTCCCGGCGGTCGACCCGGCCGACGTCGAGGCGCTCACGGCCTGCATCGACTGGGCGGTCGAGAACGCGCCGGAGGTTCGTCAGTGAGGCGGAGCGAAGCGAAGCCGAGCCCCGGCGGTGTTGAGCCGGCTGATCTGAAGGTCCTAGTCAAGGAGAAGATCGCCGATTCGGGCGTCGAGCTCCTGCGGCGCGACTTCGACGTCGAACTGGGGCTGGACTGGGACCAGGCAACGCTGGAGGAGCGGATCGACGAGTTCGACGCGCTGATCGTCCGGTCGGCAACCAAGGTCACGGCGGATCTGATCGCGAAGGCCACGAACCTGAAGGTCGTCGGCCGCGCCGGGACGGGCGTCGACAACGTGGACATCCGGGCCGCGACCAAGCGCGGCATCCTGGTCGTGAACGCGCCCGAATCGAACTCGGTGGCGGCGGCCGAGCACACCCTGGCCCTGGCGCTTGCGCTCTGCCGCAACGTCCCGCAGGCGCACAGCGCGCTGGTCGGCGGCGACTGGGCGCGCTCGCGCTACGGAGGCAACGAGCTCTACGGCAAGACGCTCGGAGTGATCGGCTTCGGCCGGATCGGCCAGCTCGTGGCGAAGCGCGCTTTGGCGTTCGACATGCAGGTCCTCGGATTCGACAAGTTCGTCTCGGCGGAGCGCTTCCGCGAGCTCGGGGTCGAGGGCGTCGAGACCAGCGACGAGCTCTACGAGCGCGCCGACATCATCACGATCCACCTGCCGAAGACCCCAGACACCGTGAACTGGATCGACGCCACCGCGCTGACCCGAATGAAGGACGGGGTGCGGATCGTGAACTGCGCCCGCGGCGAGCTGATCGACCTGGAGGCGCTGGCCGCGGCCCTCGATTCGGGCAAGGTCGGCGGCGCAGCCCTCGACGTCTTCCCGCACGAGCCCACGACCGAGCATCCGCTGTTCGGCCGTGACGACGTCGTGGTCACGCCGCACCTCGGGGCATCGACCGCCGAGGCGCAGGACCGTGCCGGGACCGACACCGCCGAACAGGTTCGCGCCGCCCTGACCGGGGGCGTGGTGACCAACGCGGTGAATCTCGGTGCGCCCCTTCCGGAAGCCGTGGCGCCGTTCGTCGCGCTCTGCCAGGACCTCGGGGCGCTCGCGCAGGGGCTCGCCGAGGGCGGCGTGGACCGGGTCGAGGCCGAGTTCCGGGGACGCCTGGCGGAACACGACACGCGGGTCCTCGGCATCGCCGTCTTGGCCGGGACCCTGCGCGGGCACACCGAGGAGCAGGTGAATCTGGTGAACGCCGGCGCTCTGGCGGAGGAGCGCGGCATCGAGCTGACCGAGATCAAGGACGCGAGCTCGGAGGACTTCACCGAACTCGTCACCGTCCGGACGGGCCACGGGCCGGCGGCCGTCGAGGTGGCTGGGACGGGGGTGGGCCCCCGGAACGTGCCATACCTGGTCGGCGTCTGGGGCCAGAGCTTCTACCTGCCACTGGCCCGGCACCTGGCGATCTTCCGCTACTCGGATCAGCCCGGGATGATCGGGCGGGTCGGAACCTGCTTCGGCGAGGAGGGCGTGAACATCGTGTCGGCGGCGGTCGGGGCGGAATCCGACGACGGCCGGGCCGTGATGGTCCTCACCACCGACGCCGCCGTTGCCCAGGGAACGATCGACCGGATCCTGCAGCTGGACGGCTTCGCGGAGGGCCGCGCGGTCTCGCTGTAGGCTGCGCGCGCCGTGCGAGCCGTTGTAATAACGAAGCACGGGGGACCCGAGGTCCTCCAGGTTCAGGAGCGTCCGGATCCGATCCCCGGGCCGGGGCAGATCCGCGTGGCCGTGAAGGCGGCGGGCATCAACTTCGCCGACCTGATGGCGAGGTCGGGCATCTACCCGGACGCCCCGTCACCGCCCTCGGTGGTCGGCTACGAGGTGGCCGGCGACGTGGAGTCGGTGGGCGAGGGAGTCGACGGGTTCGCGGTCGGCGACCGGGTGGTGGCGGGCACACGGTTCGGCGGCTATGCCGAGCTCGTCGCCGTCGACCAGGGGCAGGTGCTGACACTGCCCGACTCGATGACCTACGAGCAGGGCGCCGCGCTGGTCGTGAACTATGCGACCGCGTACGCCGGCCTGGTGATGATGGGCGGGTTGCGCGAGGGCGAGCGGATGCTGATCCAGGCGGCGGCCGGAGGCGTGGGAATCGCAGCGATCCAGATCGCGAGCGACATCGGCGCGGAGATCTTCGGAACGGCCTCCGCGTCGAAGCACGACGCGATCCGAGCGCAGGGGTGCGAGCACCCGATCGACTACCACTCGGTCGACTTCGCCGACGAGGTAATGCGGATCACGGGCGGCGAGGGCGTCGACGTCGTAATGGACGCGATCGGCCCCACCAGCTTTCGCCGCAGCTACCGGATCCTCCGCCAGGGCGGGCGGCTGATCATGTTCGGCCTGGCGGAGGTGCAGACCGGCGAGCGGCGGAGCATCCCCGCGCTCGTGAAGGGGCTGGCGCGGATGCCGCTGGCCACGGCCCCATGGTGGAAGAGCCTGGCGATGATGAACGAGAACAAGAGCGTCGCGGGCCTCAACATGCTGCATTGGTGGGACCGCGAGGGCCTCGGTCGCCTCATCGAGCCCCTCGCGGCCGGCCTCGCGGAGGGCCGCTTCGACCCCGTCGTGTCCGAGTCGTTCGCGTTCGAGCGGGCGGGCGACGCGCACGGCTTTCTCGCCGCCGGGAAGAACACGGGCAAAGTACTCCTCGCTCCCTGATGCACGGGCACGAGGACGAGCTGCTGTTCTTCGTCTCCTTCCTGGCCAGCTTCGGCTTCATCCGGACGAGCGCGCACCTGATCAAGGCCCAGGTCAAGTGGTGGCCGGGCAACGTCGAGGTGGGAGGGACGCACATCCACCACCTGGTATGGGGCATCCTCCTGATCCTGGTCTGCGGCTACATCGGCGCCGTCGAGCGCCCCGACGACCCGTGGAGTCACATCGCGATCGTCGGCTTCGGGATCGGCACCGGACTGACGATGGACGAGTTCGCGCTCTGGCTCAACCTGCGCGACGTCTACTGGGAGAAGGAGGGCAGGCGATCGATCGACGCCGTGATCGTGGTCGCGATCCTCGCCGGCCTGGCGGTCGCCGGCCTGCGCCTGTGGGTCGACGCCGCCGAGGACGTCGAAGCCGAGGTCGTGACCGTGGTCGGGGCTGATCGGCCTCCTCGGCTTCGTGTGCGCCGTCGTCAACGCGGCCAAGGAGAAGTTCGGAATGGCACTGCTCAGCATCGTGATCGCCGGTGGTCGGGATCGTGGGCGCCCTGCGACTCGCGCGGCCGACCTCACTGTGGGCCCAGCGCCTTCTACTCGCGGCAAAGATCGACCGTGCCGGCGAGCGCTTCGTGCATCCAGCCGCGCAAGTTCGCCGTCCCGCCGTCCCTGATCGTCCCAGCTGCACGCAGCCCGCCGCTTGCTACTCTGCGCGAACCGATGAGCCACCGGCTCCACAACCTGGCGCTTCTCCTTCTCCTCCCCCTCGGGGGGAGTAATCGCCGGGCGGCGCGATAGCCGCGAGACACAGGTCATCGGTTTCAGCAGAGAAGGAGAACTCAGATGAGCGGGCACGACACCGCGCAAGTACCGGACGAGCAGACCGCGTCCAGATCTTCGACACGACGCTGCGCGACGGCGAGCAGTCGCCCGGGCATCTCGCTGAACACGCAGGAGAAGGTGGAGATCGCGCAGCAGCTCGCCCGGCTCGGCGTCGACGTGATCGAGGCCGGCTTCCCGATCACCTCGCCCGGCGACTTCGAGGCGGTCGAGGCGATCGCGCGCGAGCGTCGAGGGGCCCGGTGATCTGCGGGCTCGCGCGCACCCACAAGGCCGACATCGACGCCGCCTGGAACGCGATCAAGGACTCGCGAGCGCCCGCGGATCCACACGTTCATCTCGACCTCCGACATCCACATCGAGCATCAGCTCCAGACCGACCGCGAGGACGTCAAGGGGCAGGCGAAGGCGGCCGTCGCGCTCGCGCGGTCGTACTGCGAGGACGTCGAGTTCTCGCCGATGGACGCGACCCGCGCCGACGTCGAGTTCACCGCCGAGGTCTGCGCGATCGCGGTCGCCGAGGGCGCCGACCGTGATCAACATCCCCGACACCGTCGGCTACACCACGCCCGAGGAGTACACGCGACTACTTCCGCCGCCTCTACGAGCTGGTCCCGGAGCTGCGAGAACGTCGCGCGTCTCGGTCCACTGCCACGACGACCTGGGCCTGGCCGTCGCCAACTCCTTCGCCGGCGTGCTGGCCGGCGCGCGGCAGGTCGAGTGCGCGGTCAACGGGATCGGCGAGCGGGCCGGCAACTGCTCGCTCGAGGAGATCGTGATGCTGCTGCGGACGCGCCGCGACGAGCACGGGCTCGACACCGACGCTCGACGCGACGCGAGCTGGCGCGGACGAGCCGGATGGTCTCGCGCCTCACCGGCTATCCGGTGCCGCCCAACAAGGCGGTCGTCGGGCGCAACGCGTTCGCGCACGAGTCCGGCATCCACCAGGACGGCGTCCTCAAGGAGCGCACCACCTACGAGATCATGGATCGCGACCGACGGTCGGCCTCGAGTCGAACTCGATCGTGCTCGGGCAAGCACTCCGGGCGCCACGCGCTGCAAGCGACGCGCTCGAGCAGCTCGGCTTCAAGGTCGAGGGCGGCGCCCTGAACCAGGCGTTCAAGCGCTTCAAGGAGATCGCCGACAAGAAGAAGCAGGTCACCGCGCTCGACCTGGAGGCGATCGTCTCCGACGAGATGCGCGAGCGCACGGACTCGCTACGAGCTCGCCTGGTTCGAGGTCGAGGCGCGGCTCGCGGCGGGAGCCGCTCGCCCGGGTCGGCGGTCCGGATGCCCTCGGGCGAGGAGGCGTCGGGCGAGGCCTCGGGCGACGGACCGGTCGACGCGATCTTCGGCGCGATCCGCGACGCGGTCGACACCGAATGCGAGCTCCGCTCGTACACCGTCTCGGCGGTGACCGAAGGCGAGGACGCGCTCGGCGAGGTCACCGTGATGCTGCGCGCGCACGGGCGCCTGGCCTCCGGGCAGGGCGTCGCCACGGACATCCTCGAGGCTTCGGCCCGCGCCTACGTCCGCGCGCTCTCGAACGCGCTCGAGGGCGCCGCGGTCCGCGAGGCGGAGGGCGTGACCGCGGACGCAGCGGTGGAGCGCACGCCCGGACCGTAGATAACAACCGTACGTGATAACGTACGCACGGTGAGCGCGGTCGCTACCGAGAACGGTGCCGTCGGCGGCAGGGTCAAGGCCCTGCGCGACTCGATGGGCCTGTCGCTGCGTGATCTCGCCGAGCGAAGCGGCGTCTCGGCGCCGATGCTCTCGCAGGTGGAGCGCGGCGAGACCAGCCCGACTCTCGCTGTGGCGGGGCGGATCGCGACCGGCCTCGACCTCACCCTCTCGCAGCTGCTGCGCCTCGACGAGGGCGAGCACGTCGTCGTCGTCCGCAGGGGCGACGGCCGCTCGCGGGCCCGAGGGGGCCACCAGGTGGAGGAGCTCACGCCGCCTGAGCCCGGGCAGCGGGCGGATGTCTCACGGCACGAGCTCGAACCTGGTGCCTCGACCGGCGGGCCGTCGGACCCGCCGCTCCACGAGGCCGGGGCGCGCGAGACGGCGCTGGTCCTCGCGGGCGAGCTGACGCTGGTCGTCGACGGTGACGACCGCGAGCTCACCGCCGGCGACACCGTCACCTTCGATGCCGACATCCCGCACCACTTCGAGAACCGAGGCTCCGGGCGGGCGGAGTTCGTCGCCGTGGTCGCCGCCGGGCTGCGGAGAAGCTAGGTCGACGTGAGCTCTCCACGGACTCTGTTCGACAAGATCTGGGCGGCGCACGCGGTTGCCGACGGCCTGATCTACATCGACCTGCACCTGGTCCACGAGGTCACCTCGCCGCAGGCATTCGACGGGCTCCGCCTCGAAGGGCGCCAGGTTCGGCGGCCCGACAAGACCGTCGCCACCGCCGACCACAACGTCCCGACCGACGGGACGCCGGTGGCGGGCAAGATCGCCGACGAGCTCTCGCGCAAGCAGGTCGAGACGCTCGAGCGGAACTGCGAGGAGTTCGGGATCCCGATCTTCTCGCTCGGCTCGGCCCGCCAGGGCATCGTCCACGTGATCGGCCCGGAGCTGGGATTAAGCCAGCCGGGATTGACGATCGTCTGTGGTGACTCGCACACCTCCACGCACGGTGCCTTCGGGGCGCTAGCGTTCGGGATCGGGACGTCCGAGGTCGAGCACGTCCTCGCGACGCAATGCCTGGTGCAGAAGCGGCCCAAGACGATGCGCATCACCTATTCGGGCGAGCTCGGCGCCGGGGTGGTCGCCAAGGACCTGATCCTCGCGACAATCGGGAGGCTCGGCACCGGCGGCATGGCCGGCCACGCGGTGGAGTACGCGGGTGAGACGATCCACGGGCTGACGATGGAGAACCGCATGACGATCTGCAACATGACGATCGAGGGGGGCGGCCGGGCCGGGACGATCGCGCCCGACGAGACGACCTTCGAATGGATCGAGGGCCGGCCGGCCGCGCCCGACGACCTCGATGCCGCGGTCGCGAACTGGCGCGAGTTGCCCAGCGACGAAGGAGCCGGGTTCGACACCGAGGTCGAGGTGGACGCCGCCGCGATCTCGCCCATGGTCACGTGGGGAACCACTCCCGGCCAGGTCGTACAGGTGACCGAAGCGGTGCCCGAACCGGACGACGAGGTCCAGGAGCGCGCCCTGCGCTACATGGCTCTCGAGCCCGGAACTCCGATGCAGGACGTGCGCCTGGACCGCGTGTTCATCGGCTCGTGCACGAACTCGAGGATCCAGGACCTGCGAGAGGCCGCCTCGGTCGTGGAGGGACGCAAGGTCGCCGCTTCGGTGGACGCGATGGTGGTTCCCGGCTCCGCGCAGGTGAAGGCGGCGGCCGAGGCGGAGGGGCTCGACGAGGTCTTCCGCGCCGCCGGCTTCGATTGGCGCTCGGCGGGCTGCTCCATGTGCCTGGGGATGAACCCGGACATCCTGAGCGAGGGCGAGCGCTGCGCCTCCACGTCGAACCGCAACTTCGAGGGCCGTCAGGGCAAGGGCGGCCGGACGCACCTGGTCAGCCCGAAGATGGCCGCCGCCGCGGCGGTCGAGGGTCGGTTCGTGGACATCAGGACGTGGGAGTAGTGGACCCGGTGGAGGTGATCGAGGGGAACGTCTCGGTTCTCGACCGGGCGGACGTCGACACCGACCAGATCATCCCCAAGCAGTTCTTGAAGCGGGTCGAGCGAACGGGGTTCGGCGAGTTCCTGTTCTACGACTGGATCCGCGATGGTGAGATCGAGCTGGAGCCGAACCCGATCCTCGTCACGGGCCGGAACTTCGGGGGCGGCTCGTCGCGGGAGCACGCCCCGTGGGCGCTCCAGGACTTCGGGTTCGACGCGATCATCGCTCCCTCGTTCGCCGACATCTTCTATTCGAACTGCATGAAGGTCGGACTGCTGCCCGTGATCCTTGGCGAGGAGCATGTCCGGGGCGTCGCCGAAGCGGGTGCCGCCAGGATCGACCTGGACGACCAGACGGTGGACTACGCGGGCGGGGTCGTGCGCTTCGACATCGACGAAGACACGAAGCACCGGTTGCGCCACGGCCTGGACGACATCGGCGTGACCCTGAGCGACGTGGGCGCGATCGATGCATTCGAAGCGGCGGGCAAGGCCGACCGCGGGCCCGTGACGAGCGCGCTGTGAACGGCACGGTCGACTGGGAGGCCGCGGCGTATGACCGGCTGGCCGACCCCCAGGAGGAGTGGTCCCGCGAGGTCGTGGCGCGCCTGGTCCTCCGCGGGGACGAATCCGTGCTCGATGCCGGCTGCGGCAGCGGTCGCATCACCCGGCAGCTGTTGGAAAGGCTCCCCTCGGGCAGGGTGATCGGGGTCGATGGCTCGGCCGCGATGATCGACCAGGCCCGAGCGGCAATCGGCAGCGATCCACGGGTCGAGTTGAGGGTGGGAGATCTGCTCGAGCTCGAGCTCGACGCGCCCGTTGACGCGGTCTTCTCGAACGCCACGTTCCACTGGATCCTCGACCACGAGCGGCTGTTCGCGCGCCTCTTCGCCGCGTTGCGGCCCGGCGGGGTGCTCGAGGCGCAATGCGGGGGAGAGGGCAACGTCGCGGAGTGGGAGCGGGCGGTCGAGGCGATCATGGGAGACGAGCGGTTCGTCGCCTACTTCCGCGGCATGCCCTCGAGCTGGAATTTTGCGTCGGTGGGGGACACCCAGGCCCGTCTGGAGCGCGCCGGGTTCGATGCCGGACGGGTCTGGCTGGAGCGTAAGACGTACACGCCCCCCGATCCGCGCGAGTTCGTCCGCGTCGTGGGACTGGCGAAGCACGTCGACCAGCTCCCGGGGGAACTCCATGACGAGTTCGTCGACGCGGTGCTCGGCTCGATGGTGCAACCCCTGATATTGGAGTACGTGCGGCTGAACATCTCGGCGGCGAGGCCGGCTTGACGCGCATCGTGCTGCTCCCCGGGGACGGCATCGGCCCCGAGATCATCGGTGCCGCCCGCCGCGTCCTCGACGCGGTCGGTGAGTTCTCATATGACGAGCACCCGGTGGGCGGCGCATCGATCGACGCCCACGGCACCGCGTTGACGGATGAGGTCCTGGCGGCGTGCCGCGCCGCCGACGCGGTCCTGCTGGGCGCGGTCGGCGGCCCGAAGTGGGACACGACCGACCCCGACGCCCCGCGCCCCGAACAGGGGCTTCTCGGGCTGCGCCAGGGTCTCGGGCTGTTCGCCAACCTGCGCCCGGTTCGGCCGAGCCCGGCGCTCGCGGGATCGAGCCCCCTGCGGCCTGAGGTGATCGCGGGAACCGACCTGTTGGTCGTGCGCGAGCTGACCGGCGGCATCTACTTCGGCGAGCGGACCCGGACGGCGACCTCGGCCGCCGATCAATGCGTCTACGAGGCGGACGAGATCGAGCGGATCGCGCGGGTCGGGTTCGAGAGTGCCGGACGGCGCCAGGGGCGCCTCACGTCGGTTGACAAGGCGAACGTGCTCGAGACCTCGCGGCTGTGGCGCGAGGTCGTGACGGCGGTGGCGGCGGACTACCCGGACGTCGAGCTGGACCACGTGCTAGTCGACAACGCCGCGATGCAGCTCGTCGCCGCACCGTCGCGGTTCGACGTGATCGTGACCGAGAACATGTTCGGCGACATCCTCTCGCGACGAAGCGGCGATGCTCACCGGTTCGCTCGGCATGCTCCCGTCCGCGAGCCTCGGGGGGATCAGCCCGCTCAACGACGGCGGACCTTCGCCTTCGGCTCGGAGCGGCCCGGGCCTGTTCGAGCCGGTGCACGGGTCGGCGCCGGACATCGCCGGCAAGGGTGTCGCCAACCCGCTGGCGACCTTCCTCTCGGTCGCGATGCTGCTTCGCGACGGACTCGACCTCGCCACGGAGGCGGGCCGGGTCGAGGCGGCGGTCGACACCGTGCTCGAGCAGGGGCTGCGGACGGCGGATCTCGCGACGGGCGCCGAGGGCGAGCGCCGCGTGGACACGGCCGAGGTAACCGAGGCCGTGCTCGGCGCACTATGATCGCCCGCGATGGCCGACATCGACGTCGCCGCACTGAAGCGGGTACCGCTGTTCTCGGGGCTTTCGGACAAGGACCTGAAGCGCCTCGCGAAGATGTTCCAGGACCGGGTGTTCGCACCCGGTGACGACGTCGCCGTCGAAGGGCAGGAGGGGCACGGGTTCTTCCTGATCGAGTCGGGGGGCGCGACCGTCATGCGCGGCGGCGAGGCGATCAACACACTCGGCCCGGGCGACTGGTTCGGGGAGCTGGCCCTGATCTCGAAGGGGCCGCGCACGGCGACCGTGACCGCCAGCAGCGAGTTGCGCTGCCGCGCGCTGGCCTCCTGGGAGTTCCGCCCGTTCCTGCAGGAGCACGCGGACGTCACCTGGGCGATGCTCGAGACGCTCGTCGAGCGTCTGCGCACCGCCGAGAAGCGCTAGATGTAGGCCGCGTTCGGCGGGACCGCGCCCATCGGACCGAGGGCGGCAAGGGCACGCTCACGTTCCTCTCCCCCGAGATGCCAGCGCGTTCGCGCTGCCTCGAACGCGTACTCGAACCCGTCGAAGAGCTCGGCCGCCTCAGCCAGCTGCGCCGGTTCCCCCTCCAGGAACCCGTGAGCGCGTTTCAGCAGGCCGGAGTGCAGCGGGTCGTCGGTGGCGCGTTCCTCGGCCGCCGCGATCCCCGCGGCCGCGCCCGGCAGGCGACCCGCAGCCAAAATCTCCGCTCGCTTGACCAAGATCGCATCGCCCCACCAGAACTCTCGTTCCCGAGAGTCCAGGATCTCGAGTGCCCGGGCGGGATCGCCGCGGTAGAGCTCGAGATCGGCTTTGAACATGTTCACGCCGGCGAGCGGCTTGCCATCGAGCGCCATCTCGGTGGCGAACGCGAACCAGTCCCGTGCGCCGGCGTCGTCATCGCGGACGCCGTGGATGAAGCCGATGACCGCGACGTCCCCGGCGAGCGGCGCAAAGGGCGGCCGGCATTCATCGATCCAGTTCGTGCGGATCGACATCCCGTACTCGATCGCACGGTCCCATTCGCCGAGGTGGAGCAGCGGATGGAGGGTCTTCGCATACGCCCGGTGGGGGACCATGCGGAGCAGCTCGGGCGCGATCGCGACCTCCTCGGCGATCGCGCCGCGGAGGTCCCCGACGTGGGTCAGATCCTCCCCGAGCATCAGCACCGCATCATGGCGCTCATAGACCAGGATGCCCTCCTCCTCGACGCCGGCCAACGCCTCCAGGCGCTCCCGCGACGAGGCGACCGCCTCGCGGTAATTGCCCTCGAACTTCCGGATCGCCCCGACGGCATCGAGGGCGGACGAGAGCAGGCGCACATCTCCGCTCGCGCGGGCGAGATCCAGGGCCTCACGGGCGGGCGGCCCCATCTCGAGCTCGGGACCGAAGCGCCACTTGATCCAAGCGTCATCGAGCAGCAGCTGCGCTCGGAGCTCCGTGGCCGGATCCGGAGCGAGTGCTCGCGCGTGCTCGAGGAGATCGGGCAACTCGGTCTCGCCCGCGTACGCGCTGATCCCGCCTGAGCGGGTCGGGACCTCCACGGCGAGCGCGTACTTCATCGCTGCGAGCTCGTTCAGGCCCCGGCTCTCCGCGAGTTCGCCTGCGGTGCGGAGCAGCCGATAGGCCTCGTCGCCTCGTGCCCTGCTCATCGCGATGTCGGCTGCATCCGACATTGCGTCGATGCGATCCTCGACGAGCGGCGCGAGTTGAGCCACCTGCTCCAGAAGCTCCTGTGCGCGCGGCGCGGCCCCGCGGCGCAGCGCCAGGCTGCTCGCCTTGCACGCCGCGTCGAAAGCAGCTGTTTGCCGCTGCTCGCTCGGCTCCAGCTCGGCCGCCTGCATGAGATGGAACGCGATGACCTCGGCGAGCTCGGGATGATGTTCGACCGCGCTGGGCCCGATTCCGGCCGCCGCGCGCTCGTGCAGCCGTGTCCGGTCTGCGCGCGGCAACGAGTCGTACGCGACGTCCCGGATCAGCTGATGGTGGAACGTGAACAGACCGGGGTCGTGCGCCGATCGGTCGTGGAGAAGCGACCGTGAGGCAAGGCCGGCAAGCGCCGCGTCGGGCTCGGCGTCGAGCAACGCGGCGAGCGTCGGTGCACGGAACCGGTCGCCCAGGACCGCGGCGTGCTGCAGGACGAGCTTCTCATCGCCCGGCAGGCTGTCGAGTCGGGAGGCGATCGCGGTTTGGACGGTGTCCGGCAGCCGGGTGGTGTCGCCGTTGCCGGCGGCGATCGAGTGGGCGATCTCCTCGGCGAAGAAGGGATTGCCCCCGCTCGTGTCCGCCACCTGCTGCGTCATCTCGGTGTCGGCGCCGTCCAGGAGAGCCGCCGCCAGTTCAACGGAGGCGTCGGACCGAAGCGGCTCGAGCTCCACTCGGACGCCGTCCTCGGCGAAGGCGGGCCGGCCCGCCAGGAGCGAAGGACGAGCCGTGCACAGGAACAGGATCGGGTAGCCGTTCAGTGTCGCGGCCGAGTCCTCGAGCAGCTCGAGGAACTCGTCATCGGCCCAGTGCGCGTCGTCAACGGCGATCACCAGGGGGCGCTCGGAGGCCAGGCTGGTCAGCAGGCGGCGCCACGCGAGCCGCAGTGCTCCAGGCGTGGTGTGGCGTCGCTCACCCTCGCCCGTGGCGACCGCGACCAAAGTCGCGGCCACCTCCCCCCGGCGTTCGGGTTCCACCGCCGTAAGCCGTATCTCGAGCGCGTCGTGGATCTCGGCCGAGCTCGCGTCCGAGCCGACCCGACCGGCCGCCCGCAGGATCTCGCCGAAGGCCCAGAACGCGATGCCGTCGCCATAGGGCGGGTTGCGGCCGACGAGTACCTCGGGGACGGGGGAGAGCGCCGCCAGCGCATCAAGCAGCTCTCGCGCGAGCCGGGTCTTTCCCAGCCCGGCCTCGCCGACGACCAGTGCCAGGGTGGGGCGCCGCTCGCGCTGCGTGCGCAGGTAGCCCAGGCGCAGGCTCTCCAGCTCCTCGCCCCGACCGAGAAACGGCGTGTGCGTGACCGGCAGGGCGCTTTCGACCCCGGTTGCGGCGTGGGCCACCAACGGTGCCGCGAAGCCCTTTACGCGGATCTCCCGGGGACGGGACAGGACCGCTCGCCGGCAGCCGGCGGCGGCGCGCTCGCCCACCAGGATCTCGTCGGGAGCCGCCGCCTGCTGCAGCCGAGCCGCGGCGCTGGTCGCCTCGCCCGTGACCGCCAGGTCGGCTCCTCCGGACTCGGCAAGGACCTCGCCGGTCTCGATCCCGATTCGGAGCTCCAGGCCATCACCGCGCTCGCCGACCCGCTCGATCAGTGCGAGCGCGGCGGCGACGGCGCGATCGGGGTCGTCGCCGTGCACCTGCGGGACGCCGAAGACGGCCATCGCGGCGTCGCCGATGAACTTCTCGACGCGGCCTCCGTGCTCCTCGAACGCGGCCCGTGCGAGGTCGAAGAACGGCTCGAGGGCCCGGCGGACGTCCTCGGGATCGCGCCCGTCGACCAGCTCGGTCGAACCGACGATGTCCGCGAACACGATCGTCGCGAGCTTCCGCTCCCGGCCCCCGCCGGCGTCGACGGCAGCGCCGCAGGAGGCGCAGAACCTCGCTTCGTCTGAGACCTCTGCGCCACATCGAGCGCAATGCACGCCCATCGCCTTGAACATAGCTCAGGCTCAGGCATACTTCGATTCCCGCGAGACGACCGGAGGGAACGGTGGAGAAGTCAGAGTGGATCTGGATGAACGGCGAATTCGTCGCATGGGACGACGCCAACGTCCACGTCCTCTCGCACGGGCTGCACTACGGCACGGGCGTCTTCGAGGGGATTCGCTGTTATGAGACCGATCGGGGGCCGGCGATCTTCCGGCACCGGGAGCACCTCGAGCGCCTCGCGAGGTCGGCTGAGATGTATTACCTGCCGCTGGGCCGTTCCGTCGACGAGATCCGCGACGCCACGCACGAGTTGATCCGCCGCAACGGTCTCCAGAGCTGCTACATCCGGCCGCTGGCGTTCCGCGGCTACGGCGAGATGGGGCTCTACGCGAAGGACGCGCCGGTCGACGTGATGGTCGCGGTCTGGCCCTGGGGCGCGTACCTGGGCGAGGAGGGGAAGCGCAAGGGCGTGCGCGCGAAGGTCTCCTCGTGGCGGCGGATCTCGCCCAACGGACTGGTCCCGAATGCCAAGGCATCCGGCCAGTACCTGAACTCGATCCTTGCCAAGACCGAGTCGGCGAACGCCGGCTACGACGAGGCGATCCTGCTTGACGAGACGGGGAACGTCTGCGAGGGCTCGGGCGAGAACATCTTCGTCGTCCGCGAGGGCGAGATCGTCACCCCGCCGCACACGGCATCGATCCTGGACGGGATCAGCCGCAAGTCGATCGTCCAGATCGCGCGCGACCTCGGCTATACGGTCGTGGAACGCGATGTGGCGCGCTCGGAGCTCTACGTGGCGGAGGAGGTCTTCCTGTCGGGCACCGCCGCGGAGCTGGTCCCGGTGCGCGAGGTGGACGACCACGACCTCGGCGAGCCGGGCGAGATCACCAGGGTGATCCAGGCCAAGTTCGAGGACGCGCTGCACGGGCGTGCACAGGAGTACGCGGAGTGGCTGGACCTGGTCGAGCAGCCCAGTAAGGTGTCCGGCTGACGATGCGCTTTTTCTTCGGAGCGATCGAGCGAATTAGGCGCGCCGCGGCGTAACGCGGCGCCGTGGCCGCGCGGGCTTAGTGAGGCGGAGTCCGGAGGACGAAGCCGAGCCCCGCCGTTGTTGAGGCGGCATAAATGTCCCGCGCCCAGCTCGTTCGACCCTCCGAAGTCCAGAAAGGCTCATCACCGTGACAACCGTCCAGCTCTACGACACGACGCTTCGCGACGGCATGCAGGGGCAGGGCATGTCGTTGTCGGCGGCCGAGAAGGTCCGCGTCGTCCAGGCCCTCGACCGGCTCGGCATGCACTTCATCGAAGCTGGATTCCCCAGCTCGAACCCCAAGGAGGAGGAGCTGTTCGGGCTGCTCGGGGACGTCGAGCTGGAGCATGCCTCGGTCTGCGCATTCGGCATGACCAGGCGTCGCGGCGTCGCGGCGGACGAGGACGACGCGCTGCGGACCCTGGCGGCGTCGTTCGCTCCGGTCTGCACCCTGGTCGGCAAGACCTGGGGGCTCCATCTGGAGAAGGTCACCAAGGTCTCACGCGAGGAGAACCTGGCGATGATCATGGATTCGGTCAACTTCTGCCGCGCGGAGGGAAAGCGAGTCGTCTACGACGCCGAGCACTTCTTCGACGCCTGGCGAGACGATGCCGGCTACGCGCTCGAGTGCCTGCGTGCGGCATCGGCCGCGGGAGCCGAGACGGTGACGCTGTGCGACACCAACGGCGCCACGCCTCCCCGCCCAGATCGCCGAGGCGACCGCCGCGGTGGTCGCGGACCTGGACAAGAGGGTGGAGGTCGGGATCCACACCCACAACGATGCCGAATGCGGTGTGGCGAACTCCCTCGCCGCGGTGGATGCCGGCGCCGGCATGGTGCAGGGCACGATCAACGGGATCGGCGAGCGGTGCGGCAACGCGAACCTGGTCTCGATCCTCCCCGCACTCGAGTTGAAGCTGGGTCGCGAAGTGGTGGGTGCGGACCGGATGCGCCTGCTGACCGAGACCTCCCACTTCGTGGACGAGCTGCTGAACCTCACCCCGGATCCGGATCAGGCCTACGTCGGCCGCAACGCGTTCGCGCACAAGGGCGGGATGCATGTGGCCGGGATCCAGAGGGACGCCAGGACGTTCGAACACCTCGATCCCGAGCTCGTCGGCAACAGCCGCGACGTCCTGATCTCCGAGCTCTCCGGCAAGGGGTCGGTGCTCTCCCGAGCCGAGCGTTCCGGGATCCAGCTGGATGCCGACGCTGCGAAACGGGCCGTTGAGCGCGTCAAGGAGCGCGAACATCGGGGATACCACTACGAGGCCGCAGACGCCTCGTTCGAGCTGCTGCTGCGACGGGAGTCCGGCGAGTACTCGTCCCTGTTCCGGCTGGAGAGCTTTCGGGTCATCACCGAAAAGCGTGCGGACGGGCGGGTCGAGACGGAGGCCACGATCAAGATCTGGGTCGAGAACCGGCGCTACGTCCGCACCGCCGAAGGGAACGGGCCGGTGAACGCCCTCGACCGGGCGCTGCGAGCGGCGATCACCGATCTGCATCCGCACCTCGCGGACATCGAGCTGACCGACTACAAGGTGCGCATCCTCGATTCGCACGATGGAACCGGCGCGGTGACACGCGTCCTGCTGGACTCGTCCGACGGCCATTCCTCGTGGGGCTCGATCGGCGTGTCGCAGAACATCATCGAGGCGTCGTGGGAGGCCCTGGTCGATTCGCTCGAGTACGCGTTCCAGCCGCGCGGCAACGATCCGCGCTCGGACGTCGAGGAGTCGATTGAGCGCACCTGACGAGATCCCGCTCGCCCGGCCGGACCTCGGCGCGCGCGAGGAAGAGCTCGTGCTCCAGGTCCTGCGGTCGGGCAGGCTCTCGCTCGGGCCGGTCCAGGATCGTTTCGAGCAGGAGCTCGCCGCATGGCTGGGCGTTGCCGACGCCGTCGCGGTCTCGTCGGGTACCGCGGCGCTGCACCTCGGGGTTCATCGCCTGGGTTGGGGGACGGGGGACGAGGTGGTGACCTCGCCCTTCAGCTTCGTGGCGTCCGCGAACTGCCTCCTGTTCGAGGACGCGACGCCGGTCTTCTGCCGACATCGACCCGATCACGCTGAACCTCGACCCGGACGCGGCGGAGGCGGCGGTGGGGGAGCGGACGGCCGGCATCCTGCCCGTGCATATCTTCGGCTATCCAGCCGCGATGCCGCGGCTCGAGGAGATCGCGCAGGAGCGAGGCCTCGGCGTCCTCGAGGACTCGTGCGAAGCGCTTGGCGCCGTGGACTCGGAGGGCGCTCGCGTGGGCGCGCGCGGGAACCTGGCGACGTTCGCGTTCTACGCGAACAAGCAGCTCACGACGGGCGAGGGCGGCATCATCGTCCCGCGCTCGGCCGAGGAGGCCGCGGTGTTGCGCAGCGAGCGGAACCAGGGCCGGGCCGTGGACATGGGATGGCTTGACCACGACCGCCTGGGGTTCAACTACCGGCTTTCGGAGCTGCAGGCCGCGCTGGGGGTCGCACAGGTGGGGCGTGCCGAGGAGCTGCTGGCCGAGCGCGCGCGGGTCGCCGCGCTTTACGCCGACGCGCTGGGGGACCTGGGCGGGCGGCCGGCGGGCGAGGGCCCCGACGAGGGACTGGTCCTTCCCTGCGCCGACCGCGGCTCCGAGCGGCGCTCGTGGTTCGTCTACCCGATCCGGCTCCCGGCGGCAGCCGACCGGGAGGCCGTGATTGCCGACCTCGACCAGCGCGGGATCGCGTCGAAGGCGTACCTGCCCTGTATCCACCTCATGCCGCACTACCGTGAACGGTTCGGGTTCAGGGGCGGCGAGTTCCCGGTGGCGGAGTCCGTTGCCGAGCGGTCGATGGCGGTGCCGTTCTTCCCCGGCATGAACGAGGGCCAGGTCGATCGCGTTTGCGAGGCGCTCTCGGAGGGCCTCGGATCGAAGGACTGGGCCTGACCATGCCCCGCTTCGACACGCCCCAGGACCCGCTCTTCCGGCGCATCAACACGTCGCTTGGCTTCGACCGTCGCCTCTGGCCGCAGGACATCCGCGGGTCGCTCGCGCACGCACGGGCACTCGAGGCGGCGGGCGTCCTCGACGAGGACGAGCTGAGGGCCTTGACCGACGGCCTCGGGCGCGTCGCCGGCGAGCTCGAGCGGGGCGAATTCCCGTTCCAGCCGGAGGACGAAGACATCCACATGGCCATCGAGCGGCGGCTGACTGCGCTGGTGGGCCCGGTCGGGGGCAAGCTCCACACCGGCCGGTCGCGAAACGACCAGGTGGCGACCGACGTGGCGCTCTACGTCCGCGAGCGCGCCGAGCGTGCCGTGGAGCTGCTGACCGCGCTGATGGCGACCCTCGCGGACCTCGCCGCGCGGCACGCCGACTGGCCGATGCCGGGCTACACCCATCTGCAGCGCGCGCAGCCGGTCTACCTGAGCCATCACCTGCTCGCCTACTTCTGGATGCTGCGCCGGGACGCAAGGCGCTTCCTCGCCGCCCGCGACGCCGCGGCGGCCGAGATGCCGCTTGGATCCGGCGCCCTGGCGGGGCTGAACTGGGAGCTCGACCGCGAGGGCACCGCCGCGGAGCTGGGCTTCGCGGGCCCGGCGCCGAACTCGATTGACGCCGTGGCGAGCCGGGACGCGGTGCTGGACTACCTCGCGGCGGCCGCGATCTGCGCGACGCACCTCTCGCGGCTGGGCTCCGAGCTCGTGATCTGGTCGAGCCAGGAGTTCGGCTTCACGGAGCCCGCCGATGATTTCTCCTCGGGGTCGAGCATCATGCCGCAGAAGAAGAACCCCGACGCGGCGGAGCTCCTGCGCGGCAAGGCGCCACGGGTCGCGGCTTCGCTGCAGACGCTCCTCGGCGTGCTGCACGCGCTGCCGCTGGCTTACTCGAAGGACCTGCAGGAGGACAAGGAGGCGCTGTTCGACGCCGTGGACACGCTCGAGACGTGCCTGGAGGCCGCCGAGCGAATGCTTGCGGGAACGCGCTTCGACCGCGCGGCCCTGGCCGCGGCTGCCGCGGACGAGTTCCTGGCGGCGACGGACGTCGCGGACCTGCTGGTCCGCAAGGGCATGCCGTTCCGCGAGGCGCACGGAGTGGTCGGAAGCCTGGTGCGCGAGGCGCTGGAGAGCGGCCGCGTTCTTTCCGCACTGACCGAGGACGAGATCCGGGCGCATTCGGACCTGTTGGACGCCGAGTACTACGAGGTGCTGGCCGGCGACTCGTGGATCGAGTCGAAGCTGTCCGCCGGAGGCTCGGCGTCCGCTCGCGTGGCCGAGCAGCTGGCCGCGGCGCGTGCAGCCCTGGCGGAGCTCGCCGGATGAGCGCCGTCTCGCCGGCTCCATCGGGGAGCCCGCTCGGCCCCGAGTTCTTCGCCCGCTCGGTGCTGGACGTGGCACACGACCTGGTCGGCTGCGCGCTCGTGGTCGACGGGGTCGGCGGCGTGATCGTCGAGACCGAGGCCTATCGCGCAGACGAGCCCGCCTGCCACGCCTACGTCGGACTGACGCCTCGGACGGAGCCCCTGTTCGGCCCGCCTGGAAACGCATACGTCTACCTCTCCTACGGGGTGCACAGCCTCTTGAACGCCGTGGCCGAGCCCGAGGGCGAGGCCGCGGCGGCGCTGATCCGCGCGGTCGAGCCGCGCTGGGGCCTGGACGTGATGCGGGCGCGCCGCGGCTTGGATGCGGAGCGGCTGCTCTGCGCCGGGCCGGGCCGGCTCACACAGGCGCTTGCCGTGGGGTTGGAGCTGAATCGCCACTCGCTCTCCGCCGCGCCGTTTCGGGTCCACGCACCCGACGCGGCGTGGTCGGCGCCCACGTTGGGGGTGGCCCCGCGGATCGGGATCTCGCGGGCGGTGGAGCTGCCCTGGCGCTACGTGGCGGCCGGCAGCCGCCACCTGTCGCGCCCGATCCCAGGCGCCGCTCACGCCGAGGCCGCTTAGGGGCTAGTCCCTGCGCCCGGCGCTGACCGCGCCGCCGTCCTCGGGCGCCGGGGCCTCGGGCTCCGGTGCCGGGGCAGTCTCCTCAACGGGCGGCTCGACGGGCTCGGCGGGGGCGGGCTCGACGGGCACCGGCTCGGCGGGGACGACGGCTTCGGTGTCGGTCGGTGCCAGGACGTCCGCATCCTCGGTCTCCTCGGCCTCAGCCAGGGCGAGGTAGGCGTTCACGACGTCCGCGAAGATCTCCGCGGGGTAGGTGCCACCGTCCACCGGGCCCCCCGCGTACTCGGTCAGCATCGGCTGGTTCGAGTCGGCGTGCCCGACCCAGACGCAAGCGGTGATGTCGTTCGTCGCACCGCAGAACCAGGCGTCTCCGTTGTTGTCGGTGGTGCCGGTCTTGCCCCACTTGGTCTCGCTCGTCGCGGCCCGCTCGCCGGTGCCGGAGGTGATCACGGTGCTGAGCGTGGTCGTCGCGGTTTCGGCCGTCTCCGGTGACATCACCTCGTCGCGGATCGATTCGTTGATGCCCTCGTTCCCATCCTTGTCCTCGACCGGATCGCCCTCGATCGCATTTGGGTCCTCGTCGTCCTCGCGGACCTCGGCGATCCCGACGGGCCCCTTGCGGGAGGAGCCCAGCGTGCCGGTGATCCGGTCGCCGTCCTCCTCCAGCGTGTTGTAGGCATGCGCCATCTCGAGCGGGGTGACGCCCTGCGTCAGGCCGCCGAGGATCAGGGCCGGGTTGTACGGGGCGAAGTCGTGGCCCTCGGGCGCGTACTCGTTCTCGGTCGAGAGGTCGGTGTTGATGCCCATCTTGCTCGCTGTCTCGGCGATGCTCTCGGGCCCCACCTGCATGCCGACCTGGGCGTAAACCGAGTTGTCGGAGTACGTGGTGCCGGTTGCGAGCGAGGCGGATCCCAGGTAGGAGTCCTCGTAGTTCGCCGGCTCGAAGAGCTCGTTCACCACCTTGGTGCGGCCCTTCTCCCTGATGCGCACCCGGAACGGGAGCGATTGGGGCGCCGACGCGTAGACCTCGCTGGTGGAATGCCCCTGTTCCAGGGCGGTGACCAGCGTGAACGGCTTGAAGGCAGAGCCCGGTTGGCGCAGCCCGTTCGTGGCCAGATTGAAGGCGGACTGCGCGTAGTCGTACCCACCGACCATGGCCAGGACGCCTGCGGTCTCGTTGTCGAGGACGACCACGGAGGAGTCGAGGCCGACCCCGCTCACCGTGCTCGAGGCGATGGACTCGACCTGCTCCTGTAGCTCCAGGTCCAGCGTCGACTTGATCTCCAGGCCACCGCCGAAGGCCTCGCCCGCGCCGTACTTGTCGACCAGCTGCTGGCGCAGCCAGGACGTGAAGTAGGGGGCCGTGGAGTCGTCGGCAGGAGGCTCGATCGTGCTCGGCGTGGGAAGCGGTCGGGCGGCGTAGCCGTCGGGGCCGTCCAGCTCGTCCTCGGTGATGAAGCCCAGGGCGGCCATGTTCTCGAGCACCAGGTTCCGGCGCGCCTCGGCATTCTCCGGGTTCGCCCGGGGCGAGTAGACGTCCGGCGAGGCGATGATGCCGGCGAGGAGCGCGGCCTCGTACGGGAGCAGCTCGGACGCGCACGTGGGCTGCCCCTCCTGCCCGCAGCCCTCGTGCGCGTAGCCGAAGAAGGTCCGCGCGGCCGCCTCGATGCCGTAGGCGCCCTCGCCGAAGTAGATCGAGTTCAGGTACTCGGTGATGATCTTGTCCTTGGACCAGTTGCGCTCGAGCTGGTAGGCGAGGGCCGCCTCGCGAAGCTTCTGGAAGATCGTCCGGCTGTCCTGCGCCGCGAGAGCGTTCTTCACGAACTGCTGGGTGATGGTCGATGCTCCCTGCTCGGCCGAGCCCGCGAGGACGTCCTGGTAGAGCGCGCGGGCGATGCCCTGGAAGTCGACGCCCCGGTGATCGTAGAAGCGCTGGTCCTCGACCGCGACGACCGCCTCCTTCATCACCGGGGCGATCTCGTCGGACTCGACCAGGATCCGGCCCTCGTTGTTGGTGAGCGTGGCGAGGCGGCTGCCGTTGCGGTCGTAGACGACCGAGTTCTCGGCCCGCTCGTACTGGGCGCGGTTCTCGAGCTTCGGCAGGTCCTGCGCGACCGCCATCATGATCCCGAAGATCCACGAGACGAGCGCCAGGACGCTGAGGCCCATGATCACCAGCAGGGCGCGCAGCTTTTTCAGGCGGGGCTTGCTGCGCGGCTCCTCGCCGTCGCCTCCGCCGGGGATGACGGTCAGGCGCCCGCGCGAATCGCCGCCGTCGCCGCCGCCGCCGCTATCGACCGGGTCGCCTCCGTTGCCGTCGCTGTCGCCGTTGGTTCGCGCGTCGATGCGCGCCTGGGCGCGCTCGGACGCGCTGAGGCCATCGACGCGCTCGGCGCGCCTCTCCAGGCGCTCGGTTCGGCGCTTCTTGCGTGTGTCCTTGATTCCCATCGGCGGGGCGGCGAAGGGGGGAGGGGGCCGCTGACGGCTCGGTCGAGGCTAGCATTCGAGCGGATGGCTTCAGGCGGTTCCGGCGACGGCTCAGGCCTCGAGCGGCTGCTCGCCGGCTCGGTCGACGCGCTGCCGGCGCGGCGCCTTGCCGAGCAGCTCGCGGAGGGCAGGGAGCTGCGCGTGAAGTTCGGAATGGATCCGACCAGCGCGGACATCCACCTCGGGCACTGCGTGGTTCTCCAGAAGCTGCGCGACTTCCAGGATCTCGGGCACGTCGTGGTGCTGATCGTCGGGGACTACACCGGCCGCGTGGGCGACCCCAGCGGTCGCGACGAGGCGCGGCCGGTGCTGAGCCCGGGGCAGATCGACCGAGAACGCGCAGACCTATCAGGAGCAGGCCTTCAAGGTGCTCGACCGAGAACGCACGGAGATCCGGCACAACAGCGAATGGCTGGGAATGCCGAGCGCCGAGCTGTTCGACCTCATTCGCCGGTTCACGGTCGCGCGCCTGCTCGAGCGCGACGACTTCCAGCGACGGATCGAGCGAAATCAGGGGATCTCGTCGCTGGAACTGCTCTACCCCGTGCTCCAGGGCTACGACTCGGTCGCGGTCGAGGCCGACGTCGAGCTCGGCGGGGCCGACCAGAAGTTCAACCTCCTGTTCGGCCGTGACGTGCAGGGGTCCTACGGGCAGCCCCCGCAATCGATCCTGACGATGCCGCTCCTGGTCGGCACCGACGGGGTGCGGAAGATGTCGAAGACCTACGGCAACTACGTCGGGCGTCACGGATGAACCGGAGGAGATGTTCGGCCGGCTGATGAGCATTCCCGACGAGCTGATGTCGGACTACTACCTGCTGCTCCTCGGCGGGAAATCCGACCCGTCGGCGCATCCGAACGAGGCCAAGCGGGCCCTCGGGCGCGAGCTCGTCTCGAGATTCCACGGCGCCGCCGCGGCGGAGTCCGCGGAGGCGCGTTTCGACGCGATCCACAAGCGCGGGGAGGTTCCCGCCGACATGCCGACGGTGACCCCCGCGGACGGCGAGACCGTGCACCTGCCGGCGCTCCTGGCCTCGAGCTTCGAGATCTCGAGCAGCGAGGCGCGCCGGCTCCTGAGTCAGGGCGGGGTGCGGCTGGACGGGCAGGCGCTGGCCGGCGACGCCCTCGACGTGCCCGCGTCCGAGCTGAGCGGCAAGGTGCTGCAGCTCGGGAAGCGCCGCTTCGTCCGCGTCGCCTGAGCCGGGCACGGATGTCTCGGGAGGGCTCCGCTACACTGCCGCATCCGCGTGTGGGCAGGCCTTGTGCCCACCCACGCGTCATCGATATACTCGATGGTCGCTCTTGAAGCGGCCCGTCCGGCGCGGAGAATCCCTCGGCGCCCGGCGGCAGCGGTGTTTGAAAACTGAGCAGCGCGCGACGGGATGTCCAATCCCGTCGTGTCCAGGTTCGACCTGCCGCGCTCATGCAGCCGGCAGACTGAATCAGACCCCGTCATGCGTGCCGCCATCGTGTACCTCGGCGGCGCGAAACGCATGACGACTCTCAGTTCGAAGCTCTTTTTCTTGGAGTTTTTCACGGAGAGTTTGATCCTGGCTCAGGACGAACGCTGGCGGCGTGCCTAACACATGCAAGTTGAGCGACGAACCAGGGCTTGCCCTGGGGCAAAGCAGCGAACGGGTGAGTAACACGTGGGTAACGTGCCCCGATAACCGGGACAACCCGAGGAAACTCGGGCTAATACCGGATGTGCTCGCCGGACATCAGTCCGGCGCGTAAAGGAAGCTTCGGCCTCCGTATCGGGAGCGGCCCGCGGCCCATTAGCTAGTTGGTGAGGTAACGGCTCACCAAGGCCGCGATGGGTAGCTGGTCTGAGAGGACGATCAGCCACACTGGGACTGAGACACGGCCCAGACTCCTACGGGAGGCAGCAGTGGGGAATCTTGCGCAATGCGCGAAAGCGTGACGCAGCAACGCCGCGTGGGGGAAGAAGGCCTTCGGGTTGTAAACCCCTTTCAGGAGGGACGAAGGTTCGGCAGTGAATAGCTGTCCGGACTGACGGTACCTCCACAAGAAGCCCCGGCTAACTACGTGCCAGCAGCCGCGGTAATACGTAGGGGGCTAGCGTTGTCCGGAATCATTGGGCGTAAAGCGCGCGTAGGCGGCCCGGTAAGTCCGTTGTAAAAGTCAAAGGCTCAACCTTTGAAAGCCGATGGATACTGCCGGGCTCGAGTCCGGAAGAGGCGAGTAGAATTCCTGGTGTAGCGGTGGAATGCGCAGATATCAGGAGGAATACCCATAGCGAAGGCAGCTCGCTGGGACGGTACTGACGCTAAGGCGCGAAAGCGTGGGGAGCAAACAGGATTAGATACCCTGGTAGTCCACGCCGTAAACGATGGGCACTAGGTGTGGGAGGTGTCGACTCCTCCCGTGCCGACGCTAACGCATTAAGTGCCCCGCCTGGGGAGTACGGCCGCAAGGCTAAAACTCAAAGGAATTGACGGGGACCCGCACAAGCAGCGGAGCATGTG
>CAWECM010000006.1:72500-985813 GCA_963807755.1 uncultured bacterium
CTGCCACCAGGTTCTTGACGGTGCTCGAGACGAGCACCTCGTCCGGCTCCGCGTCGGCGGCGATGCGGGCGGCGATGTGAACCGCGATACCGCCGATTCTGTCCGCGATCAGCTCGCACTCGCCCGTGTGCACCCCGGCGCGGATCCGAAGCTCCAAGGGACGCAGGTCGTCGCCGATCGCCGTGGCGGCTTGTACGGCTCGCCCAGGTCCCGTGAATGTGGCGAGGAAGCCGTCGCCGGCGGTCTCGACCTCCTCGCCGCCAAACGCGGCGATCCCACGGCGAACGATCGCGTGGTGCTGCTCCAGGAGCGCCTTCCAGCGCTGATCGCCCAGCGCGGCCGCGAGCTGCGTGGACTCGACGATGTCGGTGAACAGGATCGTTGTCAGCACGCGATCGAGCGCGGGTTGCGTCCTGTGCCCGGTCAGGAACTCCTCGATCTCGTCGAGAACGGCGTCCTGATCGCCGACCCACGGCAGATGATCCTCGCCCGGTAGCTCGACGAAGCGCGATCCCGGGATCTGACCCGCGATCCACCGGCCTTCCTCGACTTGCGCATCTCGGTCACCCGTGTGGTGCAGGACCAGCGCCGGGACCCTGATCGCAGGCAGCACTCCGCGGATGTCGATCTCCGTATTCATCCGGATCAGCGCCGCTCCGGCACCCGGGCTCGCACTCCTCCGGAAGTAGGTCGCCAGGCGTCGCGCGAATGCCTCATCGCGAGCCGCGCTGGGGGCCAGGTGCTCGACGTCCGCGTCCTGACCCCACTCGGCCTCGACCGTTTGCAGGTAGCGCTCGCGCTCATCACGTTTCGGCGCCCATGGGTAGTCCGGGCTCCAGATGCGCTTGGCGAAGATCCCGGCGGTGACGAGCGCAATCGTCCGCTCGGGGTGGGTGGCAGCGAAAAGCACGGCCAGGTTCCCGCCCTCGGAATGTCCCAACACGGCCGCCCGGTCGGAGCCGGCAGCGTCGAGGACCGCCAGCACGTCCTCCATGCGCTCCTCGAGGGTTGGCAGGGCATCCTCGGGGACACGATCCGACAGCCCGGTGCCGCGCTTGTCGAAGAGGATCAGGCGCGAGAACGAGGCCAGCCGGTTGAGATAGCGGGCGAGCAGCGGCTCCTCCCAGCAGAGCTCGACGTTCGAGACCCAACCGGGAATCCAAAGCAGATCGAAATCGCCTTCGCCAACGACCTGGTAGGCGATGCTGTGGGGCCCGCTCTTCGTGTAGTGGGTGGTGGGAGCCAGGGCTCCAGTTCTACCTCAGCCGCCCCTGTGACCGAAGCTGTGCGGCTGGGGCGCTACGGCGGCGAGCGCTCCGGCCGCGGCCACCAACGGCTCGGGCTCCGCCGGGCGATCCTCGCGTCCGGTCTCACGCTCTACGGACGGCTCGATGGGCACGACGTCCGCCAGCGGGATGTCGGGGACGGCCAGTGCCTCGACGCTTGAGGCGACGACGTTCACGACGCGCTTGCCCTGCCGCTCCAGGCATCCCTTCACCCGGGCGAACGCAGCTGTCCTGACCGCCAGGCGGCAGCTCGAGTACACGGGCGGCGGAACCACGATGTTGATCACCCCGAACTCGTCCTCGAGCAGCATGAACACGACTCCGCGCGCGGTGGCGGGCCGCTGCCGGGCGACCACGATCCCGGCCACCTCCAGGACGGTCCCGTTCGGCAGCTGCCCGACGTCACCGCTGGTGGCCAGCCCCTCCAGCCCCGGACGCATCAGCGCCAGTGGATGCGCACCGAGCGTCATCCCGGTGGAGCCGTAGTCCGCCACCGCCAGCTCCCATTCGCTCAGCTTTGCCAGCTCGGGCGCCTCGGGCAGATCGATGGGGAGTGAGAGCTGCCCGCCCGGGCCGACCTCCCCGGCAACCCCGAGCCGCCAGAGTGCCTGGCGCCTGCCCTCCGCCGGCACGCCACGAACGCCGATCGACTCGCACGCCCCTGCCCAGGCCAGGCGTTCGAGCGCATCGCGGTGGACGCCCGCTCTCGACGCCAACTGACCCAGCCCGCCGTAGCGGCCGCTGCGACCGCGCTCGGTCACGATCGCGCTAGCGTCGTCCGAGCGCAGGCCGGTCACGTAGCCGAGCCCGATCCGCACGCCCAGATCGGGCTCGACCGAACACTCGACCCCGCTCGCGTTCACGTCCGGTCCCCGCACCTCGATCCCGCGTCGCTGCGCCTCGTGGACCAGCGCGTCGGGTGGATAGAACCCCATCGGCTGCTCGTTCAGGAGCGCGCACAGGAACTCCGGCCCGCGATGCACCCGCAGCCAGGTGGACTGGTAGGCCAGCAGGCCAAACGCGGCGGCATGCGACTTCGGGAAGCCGAAACCGGAGAACCCACGGATCTGCTCGAAGACCCGCTCGGCGACCTCCCGGGCGACCCCTCGGGCGACCGCGCCGTCCAGGAATCGCTCGCGGTAGGCATTGATCGCGTCGGAGGATCGCTTGCGGCTCATCGCCCGGCGTAGACCCTCCGCCTCGCCGGCTCCGAACCCGGCGAGCGCCATCGCAACCTGGATCACCTGGTCCTGGAAGACGATCGCACCCAGCGTGTCGCTCAGGATCGGCTCCAGCGCCGGATGCTCGTACGGGATCTCGTAGTCCGGGTCCTCGCGCAGCCGCCGGCGCCGCTCCAGGTAGGGATGGACGGCGCCGCCCTGAATCGGCCCGGGTCTGACCAGTGCAACCTGCACGGTCAGGTCATCCAGGTTCTCGGGCAGGCTGCGCGGCAGCATCTGCATCTGCGCCCTGCTCTCGATCTGGAACACGCCGGTCGTCTCCGCGCGGCGAATCGCGCCATAGACCTCGGGGTCGTCAAGCGGGATTCGGGAGAGGTCCAGCCGCTCGTCCCGCGTGCTCGCGACCGCGTCGACGCACCGCTCGACCGCCGAGAGCATCCCCAGGCCGAGCAGGTCGATCTTGAGAAACCCGGCGTCGGCACACGAGTCCTTGTCCCACTGCACGATCTGCCGTCCCTCCATCGCTGCCGGCACGACGGGGCAGAGCTCGGTCAGCGGAGTGGTGGAGAGGACCATGCCGCCCGGGTGCTGGGAGGGATGGCGGGGCAACCCCCAGGCGTCGCGCACCAGCCGGGCCAGCGCCCGCCAGCGCGGTGCTTTCGCTCGCCGCTCGCCGATCGCCATGGCCACGTCCTCTTCGAAGCCCTCGCCGGCCCAGGCGTCGACCGCGCCCGCCACTCGCTCGATCTCGGTGGGGGGTAGTCCCAGCGCCTTGCCCAGGTCGCGGACCGCGCCGCGCACCCGGAACGTGGGGAACGCTGCGACCAGGGCGGAGCGCTCGTGCCCGTAGCGCTCGTGGATGCGGGGGATGAGCTGCTCGCGGATGTCGCGCGGGAAGTCCAGGTCGATGTCGGGTGCCTCGGCGATCTCGTCGTTTAGGAACCGGCCGAGGAACAGGCCCGATCTGACCGGGTCAACGTGCGAGAGCCCGGTCAGGTAGCAGACGACCGAGCTGACGCTGGAGCCGCGACCTCGCCCCGGGGGGAGCACCGACCGCGCCGAGGAGGGGCCGCGCACCTCGCACGCCACCTCGCGCGCGAGCTCGAGCAGGTCGGCGTGCAATATGAAGAACCCGGAAAGCCCGAGCTTGCGGATCACCCGCAGCTCCTCCTCCAGCCGCCGCCGCGCCTCCGCCAGTTCCGGGGTGCCGGCATAGCGGCCCTCGAAGCGCTCGCCGCAGAGCTCGGCGAGCTTGCGGTCCGCGTCGGGGTCATCGGCGCCCGGATAGCGATAGGTGTGATCCCGCGCGAGGTCGAACTCCAGCCGCTCGGCCAGTCGCATCGTCTCCGCCACCGCGTCCGGATGCTCCGCGAAGCGGGCAGCCATCTCGGCTGGAGGAGCCAGCACCGCCCGCCGGTTGCCGCGGCGCAGCGCCTCGGTCTCGTCCAGCGAGGCGCCCAGCCTGATCGCCGCCAGGGCGTCCTGCAGGAAGGCGCGCCCGGGATCGTGGGCGTGGACGTTGCCGGTAGCGACGCACGGCACCCCGAGCCGCTCCGCCAGCCCGGCAAGCCAGCGGTTGCGCGCCAGGTCGCGGCGCCAGAAGGGCCGTTGCAACTCGACTCGGAAGCGATCCGGCCCGAAGGCACCCAGGAGCCTGCGCCCGAGTGCCTCCGCCCAGCGGGCGCCGGACCCCGTCGGTGGCCCGCCCGCTTGCGCGAAGGTCCCTGCCAGCGCCCCGTCGCGCGCGCAGCCGGAGAGGCAGACGAGCCCCTCCGCATGCCGTTCGATCGATTCCAGCGGCAGCGCGGGGGGGAGGGCGTCGCGCCCCGGCGCGGGCCTGGTGCCCGCGTGCGCTTCGGTGAGAAGGAGACAGAGGTTCCGCCAGCCCTCAATGCTCTCGACGAGCAGGGTGAGATGGAAGGAAGACGTCAGTTGTCGGTCATCAGTCATCAGACCTCGTCCCGCTTTCGCTCTGACGACTGACGACCGACGACTGACGACTGTCACCTCGGCACCCACTATCGGGCGAACACCGAGGGGCTTGGCGGCCTGGGCGAACTCCATTGCTCCCCAGACGCCGTCGTGGTCGGTGATTGCCAGCGCAGGGTGGCCCTGGGCCGCCGCCGCGGCTGCGAGCTCGTCCGGGTGCGAGGCGCCGTCCAGGAACGAGAAGCCGGAGTGGCAGTGGAGCTCGACGTAGCTCATGCGCGTTGTGAGAACCAGCGGCCGCGCTCGCGAAAGACGACCTCGCAGCGGCCGTCGGCCAGCGCCAGCTCGAAATAGTGCCGGGCGATCGGCCGCTCGGACCACCAGCGATCCTCGACCAGCCACTCCTCCCGTACGGCCTCGACGGCGACCCCGGTTACCGCCGTCGGCAGCCCGTCGCCGTCTGCGTCCACGCGCGCGGGACGAGGCGTGTAGAGCAGCCCGGCGTTCATCGGTCTTCCGGAAAGGGAGTGAGGGTCGCGCGCCGCTCCGGCACGCTGGAGCCCGCGTCGACCTCCAGCACCCGCAGCACCGCACCGCGCCCCGCCGCCGCGCGGGCGTGGCGCACCGCCTCTGCGATCAATCCACGTCGGCGCTCGTGCTCGTCGCTCGTGAGCGCCGGCTGGTGCGGGCTGCCGTCGCCCAGCTCGAGCCCGCGCAGCGCCAGGTGGGAGGCGGGTGCCGGCAGCGCCGAGAGCTTCGGGCGCAGGGCCAGGAGCAGCCGCTCCCGGTTCGCGGTGGCGCTCCTCAGAACGGCTTCGATCCGCCAGCCTCCCCCGCCGGCCAGGCGGGCCTCCAGGCGCAGGCGACGGAAGCTGCGGCCACGACGCAGGGGGCTCGCCAGCAGCCGGTCGACCAGCAGCTCCAACGCGCGTTCGAGCTGACCGCCCGTGGCGGCGTCCGGCAACTCGAGCTCTTCACGGAGCTCCTCGCGGGGCGGGCGCGGGCGCAGCGGCTCGTCCGAGCCGCGCGCCATCGCAAGCGCCCTCATTCCTGCGGTGCCGAACCGGTCGGCCACGGCGGAGTCGGGAAGCGCCGCCAGCTCGCCCAGCGTGGCGACCCCCAGCCGCTCCAGGGTGTCGACCAGGTTCACTCCGATCCACTCGTCGCCCAAGCGGTCGCGCAGGATCCCTACCGGCAGCGGCTCCAGGAAGGACCTTGCGGCGCGCGCGCTCACCACGACGGGGCCCGTCCGCCCGGGCCGGGGGCGCGAGCGCAGCGCCGCCGCCAGCGCACAGAGCCGGGTCGGGCCGGCGCCGAGCCGGGCGCCGCGGCCGACAACCCGCCGTGCCCGCTCCAGCGCCCGCTCGGGCCGGCCCAGCAGCTCGCGCAGGCCGTCGAGGCCGAAGTAAAGCTCGCCGGGATGCCGGGACTCCACCGCCGCCCCGATCGCCTCGACCCGGGCCAGCCGCGCCTCCCAGGCCTCCTCGGCGCGCGCCGGGTCGGGCGGGATCAGTGCCAGCGCGGGGCAGCGACCGAGCGCCTCCGCCATCCGCATCCCCTCGGTGATCCCGAACGCCTCCGCCGCACCGGAGACCTCGCCCACGACCTGCGGGCCACCCGGCTCGGGCGCCAGTGCAACGGGGCGGGCGAGCAGCTCGCGTCGCCCGGCCGCCGCGGCGACCAGGCCAAAGCGGGGGATGAGCACGCAAGCGATCACTACGAACATATGTTCGCATAGAGGTCAAGGGACCCACGTGGCCCCGAACGTCCCGGCAGCCCCCGCCGGCGGGGGCCTGCGGGACGTTCGGGGATACTGCGAGGGTGGCTTATCGCGCTTTGGGGATTGCCCTGCTGGCCGCGGTCCTGCTTGCGGCGTGCGGTGGCGACGACGAGCCGGCGGACCCGGCCGAGGCGCCCACCGAAATCGCGGGTGACGCCGATCCCGCCGACGTTCGGGTGATCGACGAATGGGCGCGGGCGCTCGCGAGCGGCGACGTCGAGGGCGCGGCCGGGTTCTTCGCGATCCCCAGCGTGGCCGAGAACGGGATCCTCATCGAGATCGAGGACATAAACGACGCCCTCCGCTTCAACGCCTCGCTGCCGTGCGGCGCGGAGCTGATCGGCGCCGAGTCACAGGGGGAGTTCACCACCGCCACCTTCCGGCTGATCGAACGGCCAGGAGCCGGCAGGTGCGGCGACGGCACCGGCGAGACGGCCGAGACGACGTTCGTGATCGAGGGCTCCAAGATCGTCGAATGGCGCCGGGTCGGACTGCCCGGAGATCAGTCATCCGGCCGGGTGACATAGATTTGCGTTTAAGGGAGGGTCGCGGTGTTTGACCTGCCGCGCGTGGCCCTGATAGGAATTCAAAGCACGGGAATGGAACCCGTGAACTCAGAGAGAGGAGAGTGTATGCAGAGGCTTAAAGTGGTCTTGCTCGCGCTCGCGATCGCCAGCCTGTCCTTCGGTCTCGCCGCCTGCGGTGACGACGACGACGATGACAGTGGCGACAGCGGCGGGGGCGGAGAGACCACGCTCGACCTGGTGATCGGGGATTCCCTGCCGTTGAGCGGAGATCTCGCCGACTTCGGACCGCCTGGTGAGAAGGCCGCCGATCTGGCCGTTGCCGAGATCCAGGCCGCCATCGACGAGCTCGGGGTGGAACACACCGTCGAGATCGTCCATGAGGACAACGGCGGCGGCGCCGACCCGCAGGCGGCCGTGCAGGCCGCTCGCAAGTTGGTCGATTCCGACGGCGCGAGTTGCATCACGGGCGCATGGGCTTCGTCCGACACGATCCCGACCGCGGAATCGGTCGCGATCCCCGAAGAGGTCGTGCTCGTCTCGCCGGCTTCGACCAGCGATGAGATCACGGGCCTCGAGGACGACGGCCTGGTCAACCGCACGGCCCCGCCGGACTCCTTCCAGGGTCCGACGCTGGCCCAGTACGTCGACCAGGAGCTCGGCGGTGCCGAGGGCAAGACCATCAACATCGGCGCTCGTAACGACTCCTACGGAAACGGCCTGGCGGAGACGTTCACCGCCGGGTGGGAGGAGCTCGGAGGCACGGTTGGGGAGACGGTGGTCTATGACCCCAAGCTCCCGAACTACGACTCCGAGGCGGACCAGATCGTCGGCGGCAACCCCGATGGGGTCGTCATCGTCGATTTCCCGGAGACCTACAACAAGGTCGGTCCCGCGCTGGTGCGGGCCGGGTTCGATCCCTCCACCACGTTCGTGACGGATGGCCTGATCTCAGGCGATCTCGCCGAGAGCGCAGGAGAGGATGCGGTCAACGGCCTGCGGGGCACGGCGCCCGGCACGCCGGACAAGGAGGACGCGACGGTCGCGTTCGACGAGCTCTACACGAGCTCGGAGCCCGCTGACGTCGATCGCCAGACGTTCGACGCTCAGAACTTCGACGCGGTGGTGCTGTGCTATCTCGCAGCCGTTGCAGCCGGGTCGACGGAGGGCGCGGACATGGCCGCACAGATCCAGACCATCAGCGCCGCACCGGGTGACCAGTACACCTGGGAGGAACTGCCCGAGGCGATCGAAGCGCTGCAGAACGGCGACGACATCGACTACCTCGGTGCATCCGGACAGGTGGACATGGACGAGAACGGCGATGCGACCGCCGGCGTCTATGACATCTACGAGTTCAAGGACGGCGCACCGGCGCCGATCGACGAAGTCGAGGTCGTTGCAGCGAACTAGCTCGCTGCAATGACAGGTGGGCGCCGCACGCGCCCGACGAAGCGGCCGGGGCCTTCGGGCTCCGGCCGTTTTCGTGTCCGGCTAGTTCTCCTGGTCCTCGGGCGCCAGCGCGGCCGGATCGTCCGGCGCCATCGGCGCCTGGTCCGGCTCATCGATCCGCGCCGTGCCGCCGAGGTAGAGCTCGGCGACCTTGGGGTCCGCCAGGAGCTCGCGCCCGGGGCCTTCGAAACGGTCCTGGCCCAGGTCCAGCACGTAGCCGCGGTTGGACATCTCGAGGGCGCGCCGTGCGTTCTGCTCGACCATCACGATCGTGACGCCGTCGCGATTCACCTCCTGGACCTTCTCGAAGATCGCGTCCACGAACGCCGGTGCCAGGCCGGCCGACGGCTCGTCGAGGAGCAGTACCTTCGGGTCGGGCATCAGGGCCTTGGCCATCGCAACCATCTGCCGCTCCCCGCCGGACATCGTGCCGGCGTCCTGGGCGCGACGCTCGCCGAGACGCGGGAACAGCTCATACATGCGCGCCATCTGGTCGCGCGTCGTCGAGCGGTCGAGCGAGCCCATCTCCAGATTCTCCTCGACGGTGAGCGTGGGGAAGACGTTGTCGAGCTGCGGGACGTACGAGAGCCCGCGCCGGGTGATGTCGTGGGGCTTCAGGCCGCCGATGTCCGTGTCCTCGAAGGCGATCCGGCCCTCGCGCGGGTGGAGCAGGCCGAAGATCGTCTTGATCAGCGTCGACTTCCCGGCGCCGTTGGGCCCGACGACGGTGACGACCTCGCCCTCCGCGACCTTGATCGACACCCCGTTCAGGATGTTGACCTCGGGCAGGTAGCCGGCCACGAGACCGTCGGTCTCCAGGATCGGCCGGCCGTTGGCGCTCGCGTCGCTCACGCCGGATCCCCCGAGTCACCATTGGTCGCCGGCTGTGTCGCCCCGCCGCCCAGGTACGCGTCGATCACTGCCTGGTCGGCGCGGACCTCCTCGGGCGGCCCCGATGCGATCACGCGGCCCTCCGCCATCACCACGACCCGGTCGGAGTGGTTCATCACGACCTCCATGTCGTGCTCCACGAACAGGAACGTCACGCCCTCCTCGGAGCGAAGCCGCTGCATGTGGTCGAGGAGGCGCTTGCCCAGGGTCGGGTTGATTCCGGCCATCGGCTCGTCGAGCAGCAGGAACCTCGGCTTGGTCATCAGCGCCCGGGCCAGCTCCAGCAGCTTGCGCTGTCCCCCGGACAGGGTGCCGGCGTAGTGGTCGCGCAGCCGGGTGAGGTTGAAGACCTCGAGGAGCTCGTCGGCAGCCTCGTGCGCCTCGCGCTCGCGAGCGCGCCAGCCGCGCGGATGCAGGATCACGTTGTGCAACCGCTCGCCCGGCTGGTCGGGCGCGGCAAGCAGCATGTTGTCGATGACCGGCATCGCCGCCAGCGCCTTCGTGATCTGGAACGTCCGGACCATGCCCAGCCGGGCGATCGCGTAGGCCCGCTTCCCCAGAACCGCCTGGCCGTCGAAGGCCGCGCGGCCGCCATCCGGCCTGTAGAACCCCGTGATCACGTTGAAGAACGTGGTCTTGCCGGCGCCGTTGGGGCCGATCAGCGCGGTGATCGAACCCTCCTGGACCTCCATCGTGGCCTGGTTCACGGCGCGGATCCCCCCGAAGCGCTTGACGACGCCTTCCGCCTCGAAGATCGCGCGGTCAGTCACCGATCACCATCTCCTCGCGTTTGCCGAAGATGCCCTGCGGGCGGAACGCCATCAGCAGGATCAGGGCGAGCCCGACGAGGATGAAGCGCAGCGACGCGATCTGGACCTCGCCGATCTCCGTGCCGAAGAAGCTCGAGCCCTCGAGCTCGATGAACCGCAGGCCCTCGAAGATCGTCTGCAGGATGATCGCGCCCACGGCAACGCCCCAATAGCTCGCCAGCCCTCCCAGAACCAGCGCCGCGTAGCCGAGGAACGTGAAGGTGGGGAGGAACTCGTCGGGGATCACGAAGCGCAGATTGATCGCGACGAAGAACCCGGCGATCGCGGCGATGCCCGCGGCGATGGCAAGCGATTGGAGCTTGTACTTGAAGACGTTCTTGCCCAGCGCGCGAGCCGCGTCCTCGTCCTCGCGGATTGCGCGCAGCACGCGCCCCCACGGAGTCTTCTGCAGGCGGCTGAGTCCGAACGTGAGCAGCAGCGCGACCGCCCAGACCACGAGGAGCAACGGGAACAGCGTCTCCGGATCGGACCAGCCGAGGTCCATGAGCCAGCCCTCGATCGTCTCCTGGAGGGACTCCCAGGACTCGTCGAAGCCGAAGATCCCCTGCGACCCCCCGGTCAGGTCCTGCGAATTGAGTGCCACCAGGCGGATCGCCTCGGACGCCGCGATCGTCGCGATCGCGAAGTAGTCCGCCCGCAGGCGCAGCGACGGCAGGCCGACCAGAAGCCCGAACGCCATCGCCGCGAGGATCCCGATCGGCAGCGAGAGCCAGAAGTTGATCCCGGTGTCCGTGACGAGGATCGCCATCGTGTAGGCGCCGACGGCCATGAACCCGGCCTGGCCGAAGTTGAAGATGCCGGTGAAGCCGACGTTCAGCTGGAGGCCCAGCGCGAAGATCGTGTAGATCCCGGCGAGGATCCCCACGCTGGTCCAGAAGCCCAGGCTCGTGAACGCGTCGAAGCTGAGTGCGAAGATCGGCTCCATCTAGCGTTGCCTCATATCGCTCGCGCCTTCCCGAAGATGCCCTGCGGGCGGATGATGAGGACCAGGATCAGGACGATGAACGCCACCGCCACCTTGAGGCCGGAGGCGATGTAGAGCCCCGACCACTCGACCACCAGGCCGAGCAGGATGCCGCCCGCCAACGCGCCGAACGCGTCCCCGATCCCGCCGAGCACCACCGCGGCGAAGATCGGCAGCAGGAGCTCGAAGCCAAGCTCCGGCTGGATCTGGGTGACCGCGGCCAGGAAAACGCCGGCGAGACCCGCGAACGCTCCGGCGAACACCCAGGTCCAGGTGATCACCCGGCCGGTGTCGATGCCGGACGTCTCGGCGAGCTCGATCGAATCCGAGAGGGCCCGCATGCGCTTCCCGAGCAAGGTGTAGCGGAGCATCAAGCCGGTGCCGAGCAGGACCGCGAAGCTGATCAGCACAACGATCGCCTGAGTACGGCCCATCGAGAGGCCGAGGAAGTCCACCGTGGCGGTCTTGTTGACGTCGAGGCTGCGCAGCTCCGTGCCGTAGAAGAACTGGAGGCCATAGCGGATCACGAGCGCCAGCCCGATCGACATCAGGAGCAGCTGCAGCATCCCGGCGCCGCGCTGGCGCATCGGACGCCACATCACGCGCTCGAGCGCCACCCCGAGGATGGCCGTCATCGCCATCGCGAAGAACACCGCGAAGATCAGCGGCGCGCCCCAGCTGACGTTCACCACGAAGGCCATGTAGGCCCCGAACGTGAGGAAGTCGCCGTGGGCGAAATTGACCAGCTTGAGGATCCCGTAGACCAGCGTCAGCCCGACCGCGCCCAGGGCGTAGATCGAGCCGGTGGAGAGCCCTGTCAGGCCGGTGTCGAGGACCTGCTCCAGGCCCTTGCTCGCGACCATGAGGAGGAACAGCACCCCAAGGACGACGCCGGCGGCGCGCGCGGGGTGGTCGGAAGCCATCTCGCGCAAACGCTGCATAGGCCCGGGGGCCTCGACGCTCAACTGGCCGGCTTCCATACCCGCCGCAAACCTACCCTTTTTTCAGGGCCCTATGCGTGAAGTCAGTTTGAGCGGGCTCCAACGCCGAGCTTGCGCCCGGTCAGGGCGATCACCGCGTCGGTGAACTCGGTCGTCCCCGCGTGCCCGCCCAGGTCCGGGGTCCGGGTCCCTGCGGCCACGGTCTCGAGGACCGACTCGTACACGGCGCGGGACGCCGACTCGGGGCCCTCGTCGGCGGCGTCCGGGGCATCGTCGCTCCGCGCCGTCGTGTCGCCGGCGTAGTGGAGCAGTGCCGCGACCGCCAGGATCATCGCCATCGGATTCGCGATGTCCTTGCCGAAGAGGGCCGGCGCCGTCCCGTGCGGTGCCTCAGCCATTGCGGCCGTCGTGCGCAGCTCGCGGTCGAGGCCGAGCAGGACCGATTCGGCGCCCGCGATCGAGCCGAAGAGCGGGAGGACGAGGTCGGAGAGCAGGTCGCCGTCGCGATTCAGGCATGGGATCACCAGCGGCTCGGTCGCGGCGCCGGACACGAGGCCGGCGAGCGTCGCGTCGATCAGCACCGGCTCGTACGGACAGTCCGGGTGCCGCTCCGCGGCCGCGTCCATCTCCTCCTTCAGCATTCCCTCGTACACCGGGCTCACCGTCCACTTGGGCCCGCCGTAGACCCGCCCGTCGAGGCGCTGCGCCTCGCGGAACGCGAACTCGGCGACCGCCCTGCAGTTGGAACGCCGGATCACCTCGGTGCGCTTGGCGAGCTCGTCGTCGCCGTCGGCCTCGCGCCACTGCTCGGCGCCGTAGGCGTCCCCGACCGCCATCCGGCAGACCGAGATCGGGTGGTGGATGCCCGCGACGGGAGTCACGCCGGGGATCCGGCGCCCGGTGCGGAGGATCACCGTGCCGTCGATGGCCTCGCGGAGGATCCGGTTCGGGCTGCCGACGTCGTCGGCCCCCTCGGGCGTGATCGTGGCCGCCTTCAGGCCCAGCCCGGTCTCCCGCATCCGCTCGGCCGCCTCGGCGCAGACCTCGTTGTTCGTCTTGCGCCGGCTTTCCAGCGAGAGGTCGAAGCGCTCGACCTCGACCTCGATCCCGAGGAGCTCCGGATCGAGCACGCGCAACGACTGCTCGAGCAGCTCCTGCCCGGTCTCGTCGCCGTCGAGCGCGACTACCCTTATCGGCGCCATGGCCGCAATCTATCCCCGCTGATGTCCGAAAGATGCGACTGGTGCGGGGCTGCCGTCGAGGCGGGAGACGGCTTTCGCGCCTACGAGCCGGCCGGGGAGCGCAGCGCGGTGTTCTGCCGTCTCGAACACGTCATTCCGTGGTCGATCCAGGGCGCGCACTGGGGCGCGGGTGCCGAGCCGGCCCAGCTCGCTGGGACCTTCCGCTGCTCCCAATGCGACGCCGAGCTCGGCGACGTGCGGGTCGACCTGATCCGTCATCGCGGCGAGCACCGGATCGCCGACCACTTCTGCGACGTCGACCACCTGACCGCCTGGGCGAAGGCGGGCGGCCGCTACTCGTACTGAAGGGACTCGATCACGTCCAGGCGCGACGCGCGGCGCGCCGGCCCGATCGCGGCGAGCACTCCGAGCACGATCGCTGCCACGAGAACGACGATCGGCAGCGCCACCGGGATCGAGAGGATCAGGCCCTCGTCCTTGAGCGCCTCGACCGCCGCGGACGCGAGGAGGACGCCGATCACGGCTCCGACAACGGTTCCGAGCAAGGCGTTGATCACCGACTCGTACCGGACCATGCGCCGAACCTGGCTGCGCGAGGTGCCGATCGCCCGAAGCATCCCGAGCTCGCGCGTGCGCTCGAGGATCGTCAGCGCCAGCGTGTTGACCACCCCGAACACCGAGACGATCACGGCCAGGCCGAGGAGCACGTAGATCAGGGTCACGAGCTGGTCGATCTGCTGGGACTGCTCCGCCTTCAGCTCCTCCTGGTCGCGAGCCTCGGCGTTCGGGAACCGGTCCTCCAGGAATGCATCGACCTCTTCGCGCGTCGCGTCCGCGTCGGCTCGGGGCGCGAAGCCGACGAACACTATGAAGTCGTCGCGCACGCCGAACTCCGACCGGACCGCATCCCGCGAGACCGCGATCGTCTGAACGAACAGGCCGGCCGAGTCGCGGAGGCTGCCCTCGACCGTCACCTCGAGCTGGTCGCCGCTCGGGCCGGTCACGGTGAGCTCGTCACCGACCTCGACGCCGTTGTCCTCTCCCCAGCCGGCCTCCACAAGCGCTCCGTCCTCGCCCAGTCCCGCCAGCGTTTCGTCGGAGCCGTCCGCCCAATCGAGGTTCGCGACGCCGGGGAGGGAGTCGTCGAGCCCGGCGAGGAGCAGGTCGTCGTCCATGCCCACGATCTCCGCGGGCACCGAGGCGATCGGGGCGACGACGTCCACACCCTCGATATCCGCGACCTCGTCCGCGATGCCGGACGGGATCGGCGAGAACCCGTCCTTGTTGAGGATCGAGAGGTCGCCGGCGAACTGCTCGTCCAGCGTCTCGTTCACCGAGGCCTTCAGCGACGACGAGAACACGCCGACGAAAACCACCAGCGCCACGCCGATCATCAGCGCCGCGGCCGTCGTAGCCGTCCGACCCGGCTGACGCTGCGCATTCTCACGGGCCAGCCTTCCCGTGACCCCCCGTAGTCGCTCGATCGGCCAGCCGAGGACGCTCGCCAGCGGCGGGACGAAGCGGCCACCCAGCATCGCGACACCGATGAACATCAGCACCAGGCCGCCGCCGAGCTGGGCGAGCGCGGCCCCGACCTCGCCCGACGCGAACAGCCCCAGGGCGATCAGGGCCACGCCGAGCGCCACGAGCACGGCCGCGATGATCGTGCGCCGCCTGCTCCGGCTCTCCTCGGCTTCCAGCGAGCCGCCGCTCTCGCGCAGCGCCTCCAGCGGCGCCACCCGCGTCGCGCGCAGGGCCGGCACCAGTGCGGCGACGACGGTGGCGCCGACGCCGACGCCCACGGCGATCGCAACCGTCTGCGGCTGCAGACGGAGATCGGTGACCGGCAGGCTCGAATCCGAACGACTCGAAGAGGCCCTTGATCAGCTGGACGAACCCGAAGCCGCCGGCGATCCCCAGGGCGGAGGCGAGGAGGCCGATCAGCGCGGCCTCGATCAGGACCGCCGCCAGGACCTGCCGGGCGGACGCGCCCAGGGTGCGGAGCATCGCGAACTCCCGGACGCGCTGTGCGACCGTGATCGAGAATGTGTTGAAGATCAGGAAGCCGCCGACGAACACCGCGATGCCCGCGAAGACGAGCAGCGCGGTGGTGAGGAAGCCGAAGCCCTCCTTGATGTCGCCGGCGTCTTCATCGGCCGTCTGGCTCCCGGTCTCGGACGTCGAATTCCCCGGCGACCTCGGCCGCGACGGCGCGGCGCGAGCTGCTCGGGCGTCGTCCCGTCCTCGGCGACGATGTCGATCTCGTCGAACTTGCCCTGCTTGTCGGTCAGGCGCTGCGCCTCCGGCAGGGTGAACAGCGCCAGGCTCGCGCCGCCCAGGGGACGCGCCGCTCCCGAACTCGGTGATGCCGACCAGCGTGTAGGTCCCGGCGCCGGCGGGTCCCGTGATCCGCACCTGGTCGCCGACCTCGAACCCGGCGTCCTCGGCGCTCGCCGCGTCGAGCGCGACCTCGTCGGCGGCGACGGGCTCTGTGCCCTCGATCACGCTCAGCGGCTCGAACTCGGCGTCTCGGCCGTCGACGCCGCGATATGGGGAGGGCCGCCCTGCGGTGGCCCGATCCGCTCGCCGTCGTCGCCCAGGATCGTGATCGTCGGAGTCTGCGATCACGCCCTCTGCCTTCGCGACGCCGCGACTCCGCGCACCGTGTCCAGCACCGATTCGTCGAAGCCGGCGACCGGCGCCGCTGGTCGAACCGCCGCTCGACGCGCGACGCGTCGGCTGCACGGTCACGTCGATCTCCGCGTTGACCTCGCGAAGAGGTCGTCGAACGAGCTGTCCACCGACTCGTTGAGGACAGGGTGCCGGCGACCATCGCGACGCCGAAGAAGACGGCGAGCGCGGTCGAGAGCGCCCGGAACTTGCGGGCCGAGAAGTTGCGTAGCGCGAGTGCGAGCATCGCGGTCGCGCCGGGCTCAGGCGGACCGCATGAGCTCGAGCACCTCTCCTCGCCGGTCGACCGTCGTGTCCGTCGCGACCTTGCCGTCGACCAGCAGCACGACCCGGTCTGCATAGGAGGCGACCCTCGGGTCGTGGGTGACCACCACGACGGTCCTGCCCAGCTCGTCGACCGAGCGGCGCAGCAGCTCGAGCACCTGCGTCGCGGAGCTGGAGTCGAGGTTGCCGGTGGGCTCGTCGGCGAACACCACGGCGGGCTTCGAGATCAGCGCCCGGGCGATGGCGACGCGCTGCTGCTGGCCGCCCGAGAGCTCGGCCGGGCGGTGTGATGCGGCGGTCGGCGATGCCCGACCGTGTCGAGCAGCTGCTCGAGCCACTCGGAGTCGGCGCTCCGCCCCGCGATCCGCATCGGCAGGGTGACGTTCTCCTCGGCGTCGAGGACGGGGATCAGGTTGAAGAACTGGAAGATGAAGCCGAGCTTGTCCCGGCGCAGCTCGGTCAGCGCGCGAGTCGTCGAGCGAGGTGATCTCGGTGCCGTCGATCCATGCCTGGCCGGCGGTCGGGCGGTCGAGGCCCGGCGAGGACAGTGCATCAGCGTCGACTTGCCCGAGCCCGACGGCCCGACGATGCTGGTGAGCTCGCCGGTGGGGAAGTCGAGGATGACGCCGTCGAGGGCGTCGACGGCGGCCTCGCCCTCGCCGTAACGCCGGCTGAGATCCGCGCAGCGGACGGCGGTGGAGTTCTGGCTGGGGGTGGGATCGGCTATTGCTCGCGGTCCTTCTTTTGGCGCTGCCCCCGTCCGTCGGCCTCCGGTCTATCACGCCCGGCGCGATCGCGCGTCCTCTCCGCCGGCTCGGCCGGCTCCATCTCCACCGAGAACTCGTCGAGAAGCGCGGCCACCGCCTCGGGCTGCTCGACCTGCGGGGAGTGGCCGGCCTCGTCGACGATCTCGGTCTGAACGCCCGGAACGTCGGCGTAACCCTCCACGGCCTGCTCCGCGTCGAAGATCTGGTCCTCGGCGCCGAAGATCACGAGGAGCGGCACCGGCACCTGCGTGAAGCGCTCGTCCAGCGGGAGCTCCTCGACGTAGTCGTCCGCCTTCGCAGGCGCGGCGTCGAACGACGTGTAGGTCATCGCATCGAAGTCGGCCAGCACCTGGTCGGGGTCGTCGAAGCCGCTCTCGACGTCGAAGCCCGGAGCGAACGACTCCTCGTAGGCATCGCGAACCACGAAGTCGGGAGTCACCCGCCACATCGCCTCGCCGAGCACGGGCACGTAGCTGAGGCGCGCCAGGAGGGGCAGGCCGTCGCCGTAGTCGTCCGTGTTCGGCGCCATGTCGATCACCACGGCCCGGTCGACGAGCTGGCTCGCCTGCTCGGCGAGCGACGCCGCCACCATCCGCCCATCGAGTTCCCGGCCACCAACGCCCCCTGGACGTCGAGCTCGTTCATCGCCTCGGCGACCATCGCGGCCTGCGTCGGGATCTCGTAGCCGGCCTCGGGCTTCTCGGATCCGCCGAAGCCGAGCAGGTCGATCCGGATCACGCGGTGGTTCTCGGCCAGCAGCGGCTCCAGATCGTCGAACCAGTGCAGCGAGCAGGCGTAGCAGTGGAGGAGCACGATCGGCTGCCCAGGCCTTCGCGACCTCGCCGGCGCTGTCGAGCGGGCGCCGGCGCCTGATCCGTCACCTGCACCGACCCGCGCGAGAGCTCCAGGATCCGGCCCCGTCGGCGGTGAGCTCGGCCGGCTTCGTCTGACTGCCCGTGGTGACGGTGTTGACCGCGAGCAGGACCGCGAGCGCGGCGAGCAGCCCCAGCAGGATCTTCCAGCGGCGCTTCAAGTCTCGCCGGCCGTCGAGGGCGCCAGGCCCAGCTCGTCGGCGCGCCCTCCATGGCGGCGATCACGAAGGCGACGTGCTCGTCGAAATCCACGCCCAGCTCCTCGGCGCCCTGGCGCACCTCGTCGCGGTTGACGCCGGCGGCGAACGATGGCTGCTTCAGCTTCTTCTTCACCGACTTCGGCTTCATGCCCTCGATCCCGGTGGGGCGGACCAGCGCGCAGGCGGCGATGAACCCCGAGAGCTCGTCGACGGCGAACAGCGTCTTGGCCATGTCGCGTCTCGCGTGGGACCTCGAGGAAGGTCGCGTGCCCGGCGACCGCGTCGATCACGTCCTGCGGCTAGCCGCAGCTCCTCGAACAGCCGCAGCGCCGTGCGCGGATGTCCGTTCTCCGTGTCGTCGAGGTCGGGGAAGCGCTCGTAGTCGAGGTCGTGCACCAGGCCGGTCACGGCCCAGAGCTCCTCGTCGCCGCCATCTCTCGCGCGTAGGCGACCATCGCCGCCTCGACGCCCAGCAGGTGCTTGCGCAGCGAGTCCGATTGCGACCCATTCGCAGACAGTTCCCAGGCCTCTTGTCGGCGTCGGATCGGCCATGGTGGCGTCCTTTACCCTAGCCACGGCCATGACGGAGAAATTCGTGATCCAGGGCGGCGCGCCGCTCCGCGGTGAGATCACCGCCGCGGGCAACAAGAATGCGGCGCTGCCGATCCTGGCCGCCTGCCTGCTGACCGACGAGGAGATCCGGCTCCAGAACGTGCCGCGGATCCGCGACACCGAGGCGCAGATGGCGATCCTGGAGCGCCTGGGCGTGAAGGTCGAGTGGAGCGCGGCGAACGAGCTGCGCCTGCAGGCGGACGCGATCTCCGAAACCGCGCCGGACGAGGAGCTCTCCGCGCAGGATCCGGGCCTCCTTCCTGCTCGCGGGGCCCCTGCTCGCGCGCTTCGGCGAAGCGCGCATGCCGCCCCCGGCGGCGACTTCATCGGCCGCCGCCGCCTCGATCCACACCTGGACGCGTTCATCGACATGGGCGCGCGCATCGACGGGATCGCGCTGGGTCGAGATCAGCGCCCCGGACGGCGGCCTGCGGCCGTGTTCGGTGTTCATGGACGAGCCGTCGGTGATGGGCACCGAGAACGCGTTGATGGCGGCCGCGCTGACCGAGGGACCGACGACGATCTCGAACGCCGCCTCCGAGCCGCACGTGCAGGACCTCGCGCGGCTGCTCGTGAAGATGGGCGCGAAGATCGACGGCATCGGCTCGAACGTGATGACCGTCCACGGCCGCGACAAGCTCGGTGGCGCGACGCACCGGTCGCGCGCCGACCACATCGAGGTGGCGAGCTTCGTCGCGCTCGCGGCCGCCACCGGCGGCGACCTGCGCATCCGCGACGCCGAGCCCGAGGACCTGCCGATGATCCGGCGCGCGTTCGGGCGCCTGGGCTTGCGGCTCGAGGTCGAGGGCAACGATGTGCTGGTCGCGCCGGGCCAGGAGCTCGCCGTGCAGGACGACCTGGGCGACGCGATCCCGAAGATCGAGGACGGTCCATGGCCCGCGTTCCCGGCCGACCTGACCTCGATCGCCCTGGCGCTCGCTACTCAGGCCAGGGGGACGATCCTGATCTTCGAGAAGATGTTCGAGAACCGCTTGTTCTTCGTGGACAAGCTCGTGGCGATGGGCGCTCGGATCACGCTCTGCGATCCCCACCGGGCGATCGTCAGCGGGCCGAGCCGGCTTCACGGGGAGCGCGTCGAAAGCCCGGACATCCGGGCGGGCATGGCGATGCTCATCGCGGCGCTCGCGGCCGACGGCACCTCCGAGATCGGCAACATCGTCCAGATCGACCGAGGCTACGAGGAAATCGACGATCGCCTCCGGCAGCTCGGCGCCAGGATCGACCGCGTGGCGGTCGACCGGCCGTGCCGGCGTAGTCGGAAGGGAACAACCTCATGACTCATCCGATCCCTCCCGGGACGCCGGGACATCCTTCCTGACGAGATGCGCGAGCTGCGGGCTCTGCAGCGCCGCCTCGCGGGCGTCTTCGAGCGGTTTGGGTACGGCGAGGTCGCGACGCCGACGGTCGAATACGACGACGTTCTGGCGCGCGCCGGCGACGTCTCGGGCGCTCCGGCAGCGCACCGGTTCTTCGGGCAGAGCGGCGAGCTGCTCGCGATGCGGGCCGACATGACCGTGCCGATCGCCCGCCTCGTCGCGAACCGGTACGCAGCCGCCGAGCCCCCGCTGCGCTTCTTCTACAACGCGCGCGCCTACCGCGAGGTGCGGCCGCAGCGCGGGCAGATGGGCGAGTTCTTCCAGGCCGGCGTCGAGCTGGTGGGCGCGGGAGCGCCGGGCGGGACCGTCGAGATCGTCGAGGTCCTGAGCGCCGCGCTTGACGAGGCCGGGCTCGGCCGCGCGGTCATCGGCCTCGGCGACGCCGCGCTCTTTCGCCAGCTGCTGGACGAGATCGGGGTCCATGAGGCGGCTCGCACGCGGATCCTGAACCTGCTCGCGGCCCATGACCTGGTCGGCCTTGCCGCGGAGATCGCAGGGCTCGACGTGACCGGTGTCCAGCGCGAGCTCCTCACGGCCGTCCCCGGCTTGCGCGGCGGCCCGGAGGTCCTCGACCGTGCCCGCGAGCTCGGCGGTGAGGCAACGGACCGAGCGATCGGCCGGCTGGCGGAGACGTACGAGGGGATCGCGCAGCGCGGGATCGCGGACCGGGTGAGCCTGGACCTCGGTCTCCTGCGCGACCTCGGCTACTACACGGGCGCGATCCTCGAGGTCTACGACCCGGCGCTGGGCCATGTCCTGGGCGGGGGCGGGCGCTATGACGAGCTGATGGGCCGGTTCGGCAGGCCGCTGCCGGCGGTGGGCTTCGCGCTGTATCTCGAGCGCGTCCACATCGCGGAGGCGGAGGAGGAGCGCCTTGCGCAGGAGGGTGAGGTTCCGGAATGAGCGGTGTCGCCCGTCCCACCCGGCCGCTCCGCGAGGGACCCCTGCGCCTCGCGCTGCCGCGCGGTTCGCTCTTCGCCCCGACCCTCGACCGCCTGGACGCGATCGGCGTCGACACGACCGAGCTCCGCGGTGAGTCCCGCTCCCTCGTGTTCGAGTCCGGAGGCCTGGTGCTGGTCACGATGCGGCCGTCCGACGTCCCGACCTACGTCGAGGCGGGGGCGGCCGACGTCGGCGTCACCGGCAAGGACGTCCTGATGGAACAGGCGGACCGCGTGTTCTACGAGCTCGTCGACCTCGACTACGGCGCGTGCCGCATGGTCCTGGCCGCCCCTGCCGGCGACGATCACGGCGCGGAGCACGAGCGGCGCCTCGGAGCCCTGCGGATCGCCACCAAGTACCCGCGCGTCGCGCAGCGGCATTTCGAGGACACGGGCCGGCGCGCGGAGGTGATCGAGGTCAAGGGCTCCGTCGAGCTGGCGCCGATCTCCGGACTTGCCGACGCGATCGTGGATCTCGTGGACACGGGCCGGACGCTGCGCGAGAACGGGCTCGAGGTGCGCGAGGAGATCGCGGCCTCGACCGCACGCCTGATCGCAAACCGGGTCGCCCACAAGCTCCGCGCCGCCGAGATCGATGAGCTGGCCGGCCGGCTCGGGGGGACGCCGTGAGGGTGGCACGGGCGGACTGGGACGGGACCGACCCCGCCGAGATCGTGGACGGCATCCGCGCCGCTGCGCCGCCCCCGCCCGGGCTCGTGAAACGGGTCGGCGAGATCATCGCTGCCGTCCGCGAGCGCGGGGACACCGCGTTGAACGAGCTCATCGTCCACCTCGATGGGGTCGTCGAGCGGCCCGAGTCGCACCGGATCCCGGGCGAGCGCCTCGCCGGGGCGCGTGAGCACGTGCATCCGGAGCTGATCGCCGCGCTGGAGCTGGCGGCGAGCAACATCCGCGCGGTCGCCGATGCCGAGCTCGACCGAGCCGCCGTCGAGGTCGAGCTGCCGCAGGGGCACAGGGTGGCGATCGTGGAGCAGCCGGTCGCCGCGGCCGGCGTGTACGCGCCGGGTGGACGGGCGGCCTACCCGTCGTCGGTGCTGATGGGCTGCGTGCCGGCGCGGGCCGCCGGTGTGAAACGGCTCGCGCTCGCGACGCCGCCGGAGCCTGACGGAAGCGTGGGTGCGGTGACCCTCGCTGCCGCTGCCATCGCGGGCGCCGACGAGGTCTACGCGCTGGGCGGCGCGCACGGGGTGGCAGCCCTGGCACTCGGCACCGACACGATCGACCCCGTGGACGTGGTCGCGGGCCCGGGCAACGCCTGGGTCACCGAGGCGAAGCGCCAGCTCTTCGGCGACGTCGGCATCGACGGCCTTGCGGGACCGAGCGAGCTGGCGGTGATCCTGGATGATCGGCCGACGATGCGACGGTGGCGCTCAACCTCCTCGCCCAGGCCGAGCACGGCTCCGACAGCCCACTCGTGGCGATCTCGCCGGACGCCGGGGCCCTGGACGCGATCGCGGAGCGCGTCCGCGACGCGGCGCCCGCGCGCCCGAGCGTCGCGGACGCGCCGCTCGCGCTGATCGCGGTCCCTCCCTCGAGGCTGCCCTCGAGCTGGCCGACGCGCTCGCGCCCGAGCACCTCGAGCTGCACTTCGAGGATGCCGACGCGGAAACCGCGAGGACGCGGGTTGCCGGCTCTGTGTTCGTGGGCGTCGGCGCCGCCACGGCGTTCGGCGACTACGCCGCCGGGTCGAACCACGTGCTGCCGACGGGCGGCGCAGCGCGGTTCTCGGGCCCGCTGGGCGCGCGCACGTTCACGCGGCGGACATCGGTGGTCACGCTCGGTGATGCCGCGGCGAGCGCGCTTGCTCCGGCCGTCGACGAGATCGCGAGGGCCGAGGGGCTGCCCGTGCACGGCGAGTCCGCACGCGCGCGGGCGAACAGGAAAACGCGCTGAACGCAGGTAGATTGGGATCGATGCCGAGAACCGCGAGGATCGAACGGAGGACCGGGGAGACCCAGGTGAGCCTGGAGCTCGACCTCGACGGGGCGGCGCCGTCGAGGCGACGACGGGGGTGGGGTTCCTGGACCACATGCTGGACTTGGTCGGCCGCCACGGCCGGCTCGGCCTGAAGGTCGAGGCCACCGGCGACCTCGAGACCGGTGCCCACCACACGGTCGAGGACGTCGGCATCGTGCTGGGGCAGGCGCTGGACGAGGCGCTGGGAGACCGGGCGGGGATCCGCCGCTACGGCTACGTCGCCGTACCGATGGACGAGTCGCTCGGCATGTGCGCGATCGACATCTCGGGCCGGCCCCTCTGCCTGTTCGAGGCCGACCTGCCGCCGGTCTCGATCGCCGGCTTCGACACCGAGCTCGCCGAGGAGTTCTTCCGCGCGGTCGCCGAACAACGCCCGCATCACGCTGCACGTCGGGACCCGGTACGGATCGAACGCGCACCACATGATCGAGGCGTGCTTCAAGGCGTTCGCGCGGGCGTTGCGCGAGGCCGTGTCGATCGACCCGGACGAGAGCGGCGTGCCGTCGACGAAGGGCACTCTGACTTGACTCGCGTCGCGATCCTCGATTACGGGATGGGGAACCTGCGGTCGGTCGAGAAGGCGCTCGGGCACGTGGGCGTCAGCGCGGAGATCACGCATGACCATGAGCGCGCCCGTGCGGCGGATGGGGTGATCCTGCCCGGCGTCGGCGCCTTCCCGCTGGCGATGGAGCGGATCCGCGAGCGTCGGCTCGACGAGCTGATCTCGGAACGGGTGGAATCCGGTGCGCCCGTGCTGGGGATCTGCCTGGGACTGCAGCTGATCTTCGCGGCGTCCGACGAGCTGGGCGGAGCCCAGGGCCTCGGCCTGTTGGACGGCGACGTGTCCGGCCTGGCGGCGGACGGGCTGAAGGTCCCGCACATCGGTTGGTCGCCCGTTTCGTGGGCCAAGGGATCCCGGCTCACCAACGGGCTCGCCGACGACGAGCCGTTTTACTTCGTGCACTCGTTCGCGCCCCGGCCCGCGACCGAGGCGGACGTGCTCGGCACCGCGGAGTACGGCGAGCCGTTCGTCTGCGCAGTCGAGCGCGGCAACGTCTTCGGTGCCCAGTTCCACCCCGAGAAGTCGAGCGGAGCGGGGCTGCGGCTGCTGCGTAACTTCGCCGCGATCTGCTCGCCGGTCCCCGCTTGATCCTCTACCCGGCCGTCGACATCCGTGCGGGGCGGGCTGTGCGCCTGATCCAGGGCGACTACGACCGCGAAACCGAGTACGACGCGGACCCGGTCGACGCCGCGATTCGCTGGGCCGACGGCGGGGCCGAGTGGCTCCACGTGGTCGACCTCGACGGCGCCCGCTCGGGGGCTGCGGCCAACCTGGAGCACGTCCGCCGGATCGCGAGCGAGGTCGATCTGCCCCTCCAGCTCGGCGGCGGGCTCCGCGACGGCGACGCGGTGGAGAGAGCGCTCGACGCGGGAGCGGAACGCGTCGTGATCGGCACCGCGGCCCTGCGCGACCCGTCGTTCCTCGACGCGATGCTCGATCGCCACGGCCAGCGGGTGGTGGTGGGCGTGGACGCCCGCGGAGGGATGGCGGCAACCGAGGGGTGGCTCGAGACCTCGGACGAGCCGGCCGCAGCGCTGATCCGCGCCCTCGCGGGTCGGGGGGCGAGCCGCATAGTCTTCACCCCGATCGAGGTCGACGGAACCATGGCCGGCCCGCCGCTGGACGAGCTTCGGGCGATCGCGGGCGATCTGGACGCCGAGCTGATCTATTCGGGCGGAGTGGGCACCCTCGAGCACCTGCGCCACCTCGCCGCGCTCGAGCTGCCCGCGCTGGGCGGCGCGATCGTCGGCAGAGCGCTCTACGAAGGGCGATTCGGGGTCGCCGAAGCGGTGGAGGCCCTGCGCGAGCCCCGGTAACCTGAGCGTCGCGATGGCCGCCACCACCACGATCGTCACGACCGCGAAGAAGATTCCCTGGAAGCGGGTCCTGCTGGTCGCGCAGCAGGTCTACGTCCGCGGCTCCGCGGCGTCAAGGGCCCTGACCGCGGCCGAGCGCAGCCCGCCTGCTGGATCTGGTGAAGAAGTCGCGTGGGCGGGCGTCGAACCTGAGCGAGCGCGAGCGCCGCCACGTCCGCGAGCTGGCCGGCAAGGCGCTCACCGCCGCCCGCAAGGCCTGAGGCCGGAGAGCGGGACGCCGGTGGTCCTGAAGCGCGTCATTCCCTGTCTGGACGTCGACGCCGGGCGCGTGGTCAAGGGCACGAACTTCGTCGACATCCGGGATGCCGGCGACCCGGTCGAGCTGGCGGAGCGCTACGACGCCGAGGGCGCCGATGAGCTGGTCTTCCTGGACATCACCGCCTCGCACGAGCGGCGCGACACGATCGTCGAGCTCGCTCGCCGCACCGCCGACAACGTGTTCATCCCGTTCACAATCGGCGGGGGCATCCGCTCGATCGCGGACGCCCAGGCGGTGCTGGACGCCGGCGCCGACAAGGTCTCGGTCAACTCCTCGGCGCTCGCCCGGCCCGAGCTGATCGACGAGCTCGCCGCGGTCTTCGGTTCGCAATGCGTCGTGATCGCGATCGACGCGAAGGGCGGCGCCGGACGGTTGGGATGTCTACGTGGCCGGTGGGCGCGAGCGGGTCGACGGCCGCGAAGCCGTGGCGTGGGCGCGTGAGGCGACCGAGCGTGGGGCGGGGGAGGTCCTTCTGACCAGCATGGACCGGGACGGGACGGCCGCGGGTTATGAGCTCGAGCTCACCCGGACGGTCGCCGACGCGGTCGCCGTTCCCGTCATCGCTTCGGGCGGCGCCGGACGGCTCGAGCATCTGTCGGCGGGGATCCTCGAGGGTCGAGCCGACGCCGTTCTGGTCGCCTCGATCTTCCACTACGGCAAGCACACGGTCCGCGAGGCGAAGGAGCACCTCAACGCGGCGGGCGTGCCGGTCCGGCTCTAGCCGTCCTTGGCCTCTCGGCCTTGCTGCTTGCCCCTCGTCTTGCCGTCCTTCTTCGGCTTCTTCGAGCCCTTCTTGCCGTCCTCGGGCGGGAATGCGCGGAGGTTCGAGTAGCCGGTCAGGTACAGGCGCTCGCCGTCCGTGATCGCGGGGTTGTACTCGCCGAGCTCGTGCTCGTAGACCCTCTTGCCGCTCTCGATGTCGTAACCGATTGTCCCGATCGCATCCCCGATCACCGAGACGTAAACGATGTCGCCGATGACACTGGCGGCGCCGGAGACCTGGCCGCCGGCGTCCTGTTGCCAGCGGGTCGCGCCGGTTCGAGCGTCGAGGGCGTAGAAGTTGTTGTCGATCGAGCCGATGTAGACCGTTGCGCGCGTCGAGTCGGTGTCGGCGGCCACCGGACCCGAATAGACCTCGGCACCGGTCGACTTCGACCAGGCGATCTCGCCCGTGTCCATGTCCAGGCTGTAGACGCGGGAGTCGATGCTCCCGAAGTACACGCGGCCGAACGCCACCGCCGGAGTCGAGTAGACGCCGCCGCCGCGGCCAAAGGAGCCGCCGATCGTGTTGATCATCCATTTGACGTTTCCGGACTTGGCATCGATCGAGAAGAACTCGCCCGCGTAGTTGCCGCCGTAGACGTTCCCCTTGCCCTGCGCGAGCGCACCCTTGATCGCGCCCCCTGTCTCGACGGTCCACTCGATCGAGCCGTTCTTCTGGTCGAGGGCGAACACGGTGCCGCACTCGCAGCCGAAGATGACGAGGTCGTCCTTGAAGGCGAGCGGCGAGGACTCGCTGCGCCCTGGAAGCGGGGTCCTCCAGAGCAGCTTGCCGTCGCGTGGGCGAAGGGCGAACGCCTGCCCGGGCTCCAGATTGACGCCGAACAGCCGGTGGTTGCCGTACGCGGGGGCCGACGCGTTCAGCTGTCCGACCCGATCCTGCCACGCGACCTTGCCCTTCGGAGTGTTGAGCGCGTAGAAACGCCCGTCGATGTCCATGAAGTAGATCCGCTCGCCGACGATGATCGGCGAGAACTCGAGCAGCTTGCCGGCCTGGAAGCTCCAGTCGGACGAGTCGAACGGCGGCTTGACCTCGTCCGTCGGGACGTACCTCGTGCGCTGGTCGTTGAAGCCATACGTTGGCCAGTCGAACGTCGTGTCCTTGGGCCGCTTCTGCTTCGGCTTCGGCTGCTCCTTGCTCGCGAAGTCGACGTTCTCGTTGACGACGTCGGGCGGACGTTTCAGGAGCTCGTAGGCGAGCACGCCGAGACCGCCGACGGCGACCGCGGCCACGAGGACCGTGATCACACGCCGCCGAATGCTCCAGGAGCGCCAGATTGCGAGGAGCCTGCCCATGAAGGCATGTCATGGTAGGCAAGCCGCTCCCCGTCAATTCCATGAGCCCTCCTCCTCAGAACATCGATCCGGGCGGCATCGCCGACCGCATGGCCCGCCTGCCGGGCATCGCCAGCGTGCGCGAGGCACTCGCCGGGGAACGCGCTTTTCTGGTCGGCGGCGCCGTCCGCGACCTGCTGCTGGGCGCGCCGCATCCGGACCTCGACGTGGCTGTCGAGGGGGACGCGCCGGAGGTCGCGCGGCGCCTGGGCGCGAACCCGGTGGCGCACGAACGGTTCGCCACCGCCACGGTGGAGGTCGACGGCGCGAGGGTGGATGTCGCGTCGACCCGAACCGAGAACTACCCGCGGCCCGGTGCGCTGCCCGACGTGCAGCCGGCGTCGCTCGAACGCGACCTCGCACGGCGCGACTTCACCGTTAACGCGATGGCGATTCCCCTGGCCGGCGTCCCCGAGCTGATCGACCCGCACGAGGGCCTCGAGGACCTGCGCACAGGTGCCCTCAGCGTGCTGCACCCGCGGTCGTTCGTCGACGACCCGACGCGTGCGCTGCGTGCCGCGCGGTACGCGGCCCGCCTCGGCTTCGAAATCGAGCCGGCGACCTTCGACCTGCTGGCGGCGACCGATCTCGGCACGGTCTCCAGCGAGCGCGTCGAGGCGGAGCTCCGGCGGATCGCCGCCGAGGACACGGCGCCGGCGGCCTTCGAGCTTCTCGCCCAATGGGGCCTCGCGGGCACCGATCGCGGCGTCGGCGCGCGGCTCTCCGCCCTCCAGGCGATCCTCGCCCGGCCGGAGTGGGCGGACCTGGTCGATGCTCCCGACGCCATGTACTCGCTGGCGACGCCCGACCCGCGACTGGAGGCAGGCGCGCTGCGCCTCTCCTCCGCAACCCCACGGCGGCCGTCCGAGGGCACGGCGCTCGCACGCGGGCGCGACCCGGCCGAGCTGGCTGCGGCGCGGGTGGCCGGCGCCGGCTGGCTGGACGACTACGTCCGCGATTGGCGCCACGTGGAGCTGGAGATCGACGGCTCGGATCTGATGGCAGCCGGCGTCCCCGAGGGCCCTGCGATCGGCCGCGGCCTCGCCGCCGCACTGGACGCCAAGCTCGACGGCGAGGTCTCGGGCCGCGACGACGAGCTCCGCGCCGCCCTTGCCGCAGCCGCGGCCTCGTAGGCACACCTCCCCTCGCTGATTGGAAGGATCTCCCTTACAGGGGGCCAAGTTCGTTTCGCGACGTACGTCGCTCATTAGATTCATGGCATGGAGTGGCGTGAACGCGAAGGCGTGCCGTGGCTGGAAGGGGCCCTGCCGGGAGGGCGGGCGGTGTTCTCGACCCGTCAGGGCGGGGTCAGCACGGGGCCGTTCGCGAGCCTCAACCTGGGCTGGGTCACCGACGACGAGCCGGAGAGCGTCTACGAGAACCGCCGTCACCTCGCTCGTGGGGCGGAGTTCGAGCCGGCCAACGCGCTCACTGGGTTCCAGGTCCACGGGGCGGAGATCCTGCGCCACACCGATCGCCCCGAGGGGGTGCCGTACCTGCGCCCGCCGAATGACCCGCCGGAGGCGGATGGCCACGCGACCTCAGAGCACGGCCTTGCGCCCCTGGTCCTCGTCGCGGACTGCCTGCCCGTCGCGCTCAGCGGCCCGGCGGGGGTGGCGATGCTCCACTGCGGTTGGCGGGGCCTGGCCGCGGGAATCATCGGCGCGGGCGTCCAGGAGGTCGGCGCCGTCGCGGCGGCCATCGGGCCGGGAATCGGACCGTGCTGCTTCGAGGTCGGCGACGAGGTTCTCGCGCGATTCGCCCACCTGGGCGACGGGATCGCCGACGGCCGGATGATGGATCTGCCCGAGGTCGCCGAACTCGAGCTTCGGGCGGCGGGGGTCGAGGCGGTCGAACGTGCGGACCTGTGCACGAGCTGCAACCCGGAGCTCTTCTTCTCGCACCGCAGGGACGCCGGCGAAACGGGACGTCAAGCCGGGGTGGTGATCCGGTGGCCGAGCTGATCGAGGGCATCGATCCACAGGTTGTGCGCGCGAACCTCAAGCGCGTGCGCGCGGAGGCGGGGGAGGGCGTCCGGATCCTGGTTGCCACGAAGTACGTGCCCGACAACGAGCTCCCTACGCTGGCCGACGCCGGTGTCGAGCTCGTCGGCGAGAACCGGCTTCAGGATCTCGAGCGCAAGCAGGCGGTGGTGGGCGACCGGTTCGAGTGGCACTTCATCGGTGCCCTCCAGAGCCGGAAGGTGCGCGACATCCTCCCCCGCGTCAGCCTGATCCACTCTGTCTGCACGGACTCCGTGCTCGCGAAGCTCGAAACCCACGCTCCGCCCGAGACCGAGGTGCTCGTCCAGGTGAACGTCGCAGGCGAGCAGAGCAAGGAGGGGGTGGCTCCGCACGACCTCGGCGACTTCATCGCCCGCTGCCCGGCGACCGTCACCGGGCTGATGACCATGCCGCCCTTCACCGAGGACCCCGAGGCGTCGCGCTCGTACTTCGCGCGCCTCGCGGATCTCGCACGCGAGCACGGCCTGCACGAGCTCTCGATGGGCACCAGCCAGGACTGGCGGGTCGCGGTGGACGAGGGGGCCACCATCATCCGGCTTGGGACCGCGGTGCTCCGGTGACGCCCTGAGCGTGCGAAGGGGTCATAATTCAGGGGTCCGATGAGCGACGCAAGTCGCGAAACAGACATTGCCCGCCTGGTAAGGCTCTTATCTAGAGGATTCCCGCCCCACAACGCGAAAAGTCGGCTCTGATGGCCCTCCGAGACACATGGCACCGCGCGCTCGTTTACTTCGGCCTCGCCGAGGACCCCGACTACCACGAGCCTGATCTCTACGAGCCCGAAACCGGCACGCACGGCGCCGCCACGACGAGCTACGAGACCTCGGCTCCGCGCGCCACGGTCAGCCGCCTCGGGGACCGTCGCCGCAGCCAGGACGAGATCGACGACATCTTTTCCGACGACGCGCCGGCCCCACGGGGGCGTGCCCTGCGGCCGGTTGGCAACGGCGGCAGCGGCCGCGACGTGCGCGTCCACCTCGTCAACCCGCACAGCTTCAACGACGCCCAGGAAGTCGCCGACCGCTTCAAGCAGGACGTGCCGGTGATCCTGAACCTCCAGACCACCGACTCCGAGCTCGCGAAGCGGCTGATCGACTTCGCCTCGGGCCTCACCTATGCACTCGACGGGGGCATGCAGAAGGTGGCCGAGAAGACCTTCATGCTCACGCCTCGGAACGTCGAGGTCTCGGCGGAACAGACGGCCCAACTCGTCGAAAAGGGCTTCTTCAATCAGAGTTGACAACCGCCGGCTGCTCCGCTTCGCGTCCGCTGCCGTCGGGCGAGGGTGCGTTACCTGACCCGGCAGGCTTGTAAGGCGTCGATAGCCTTCGGCGCGTGAGAATCGGGTTCGTAGGCGCGGGAAGCATGGCCGCCGCCATGGCACGCGGCTGGGCGCGCTCGGATGCGGACCTGGAGATGCTCTTCTGCGACCTCGACGCTGAGCGCGCCGCGGCCCTCGCGAAGAACGTCGACGGCGAGACGCGCGACTCGCTGACCGCGCTTCGCGACGACTCCGAGGTGGTGCTCCTGGCCGTCAAGCATGCGGCTCTCGGGGACGTGGCCGGCGAGTTGGAAGGTCGGGCGCCGGCGCTGCTCTCCGTCATGGCCGCGACGCCCGTCGCCGAGCTCACCAAGGCGTTCCCCGGAATCCCGGCGCTGCGGGTGATGCCCAACCAGCCCGCCGAGGTGGGGGAGGGGCGTCTCTGTTACGTCCCCCCGGACGACATGGAGGACGACCTCTCGAACGAGCTGATCGCCCTCCTCGGCGCGCTCGGAACCGCGGTCGCCGTCCCCGAGGACCGAATCGACGCAGCGATGGCCGTGATGTCGTGCGCCCCTGCGTACGTCGCGCTCTTTGCGGAGGCATGGCCGCCGGGGGCGAGCGCAACGGGCTCGATCCAGCGATGTCGCTGGAGCTCGTCGCCGGCACGCTCGAGGGCACGGCCGAGCTGCTGCGCGAGCGGGATCCCGCGGCGATCCGCCGTGCCGTCGCGCCGCCGGGCGGGACGACCGAGGCCGGCCTGGAGGCGCTCGCGGCGAACGGGTTCGAGGGCGCCATCGCCGCCGCGGTGGAGGCGTCGCTGGAGCGCTTCAAGTGAGCCAGCTGATCGCGCTCACGCGCGACGACATCGCCACCTACGTCTCGGCGCTCTTCACCGTCTACTTCATCCTGATCATCGCCAGGATCATCCTCAGCTGGGTCCAGCAGTTCCGGCCGCTCCCCTACAACATGGCGCTGCGTGCTGCGATCGGGTTCATCGAGGAGAGCGTCGATCCCTACCTGAACGTCTTCCGGCGGTTCATCCCGCCGCTGCGGGTCGGCGGGGCGGGTCTGGACCTGAGCCCGATTCTCGCGATCTTCGTGCTCCTGATCGTCCAATCGCTCGTCGTCGGCGCGATCCGGGAGTGACGCCGACCTCGCGAGCGGACGGCTGGCGGCGCCTTGGACTGGTCGTCGCCGCCGTGCTGGTGGTCGACCAGGTCGTCAAGGCGATCGTCGTCGGGTCGATCGAGCCGGGGGAGAGGGTCGAGATCCTGCCGTTTCTCGACTTCGTCTACGTCATGAACGAAGGGGTCGCCTTCGGCTTCCTGGGTGACGGCAGCAGGGAGATGGTGCTGCTCGTGACCGGGGCCGCGCTGCTCTTCGTCTTCGTGTGGTTCCTGCGCGACCCCACGCGGCCGTGGAGCTGGCTCGCCATCGGTCTGCTCGCCGGGGGCGCGATCGGAAACCTCCTCGACCGCGTGTTCCGCGACGCGGTGGTGGACTTCATCGACTTCCCCGCGTGGCCGTCGTTCAACATCGCCGACATCGCGATTACGCTCGGGGCGGCGATTCTGGTGCTGGCCGCGTTCGCGGAGCCCGAGCGTCCGCCCGAGGAAGCGCGCGGTGACGCCTGACGGCCCCCGCGTGGCGCTGGCCCACGTGGACGAGGCGCTGGCGGTCGTCGACAAGCCGGCCGGCCTGGTTGTCCATGCTGCGCCCGGGCACCGGGGCGAGACCCTGGTCGATGTCCTCGGCGAGCTGCTCGGCGGCGGTGAGGATCCGGTGCGTCCCGGGATCGTCCATCGCCTCGACCGCGACACCTCGGGGCTGATGGTCGTGGCCCGCACCGACGCCGCCCACCGGGCACTCGCGGCCGCGATCAAGGCCCGCGAGGTCCGCCGCGAATACCTGGCCCTCGTCGAGGGCCGGCCGCGCTCGCGCTCGGGGACGATCGACGCCCCCCTCGGCCGGGACTATCGCAAGCCCGAGCGGCGCGCGGTGGGGGGCCGCGGCTCGCGTGCAGCACGCACGCACTTCGAGGTCGTCGAGCCGGCGGGGGCCGACACCCTGGTGCGGGTCCGGCTCGAGACGGGCCGCACCCACCAGATCCGCGCGCACTTCGCCGCGATCGGCCACCCGGTCGTGGGTGACTCCCGCTACGGCGGTGGGGCACGTCATGGCCTGCGCCGGCAGTTCCTTCACAGCGCCAGGCTCGCCTTCAAGCACCCCGAAAGCGGGGAGGACCTGGAGTTCTCCTCGGACCTGCCCGCGGACCTGCGGAAGGCCCTCGCAACCGCTCAGGACGACTAGACGGCCGGCCTCGTACACTCAGGGACGCAATTTCGCCCCCGATCCCGTGGGAGTGCGAAGGGGCCCTGCCCGGCCGCGAGCCCTGCGGCTCGCCAGACCGGGTCCCCGGAGCGCCCGCGGGCCACCGTCAAGTCGAGGAAGGGAACAACCAAATGTCAGAGCCTGCGGTCAAGGACCTGCTTCAGGCAGGCCTTCATTTCGGCCATCAGACGCGGCGCTGGAATCCGCGAATGCGCCCGTTCATCTACGGGGAGCTCGACGGGATCCACATCATCGATCTGCTCCAGACCGAGCACCTGCTGGCCGAGGCGCGCCGCTTCGCCGCCGAGGTCGCCGGGCGCGGCGGGACGGTCCTGTTCGTCGGCACGAAGAAGCAGGCGCGGGACGCGGTCAAGGAATGGGCCGACCGGTGCGGAATGCCGTACGTGAACCAGCGCTGGCTGGGCGGTCTTCTGACCAACTTCAACACGATGTCGAAGCGGATCGAGAAGCTGCACGAGCTCCGCGAGCTCGCCGACAACGGCCAGCTCGACCTGCTGCCCACCAAGGAGCGCATGGCACGGCAGGCCGAGCTCGAGAAGCTCGAGTACAACCTGGGCGGGGTGCGCGACCTGAAGCGCCTGCCCGACGTCGTGGTCGTGATCGACCTCAAGACCGAGGAGATCGCAGTCGCCGAGGCCAAGCGCCTGCGGCTGCCGATCATCGGCCTGGTGGACTCGAACGTCGACCCGGTCCCGGTGGACTTCCCGGTTCCAGGCAACGACGACGCGATCCGCTCGTGCTCGCTCGTAATCGGCACGATCGGCGAGGCCGTGGAGGCCTCCGCGACGAGCTGGCGCCAGGCCGAGGCCAAGCGCCGCGCCGAGGAGGAGGAGCGCCGCCGGCAGGAGGAGGAGGCGAAGCGTCGCCGTGAGGATGAGGAGAAAGCCCGCCGTGAGGCCGAGGAGGCCGCGAAGGCCGAGGCGGAGGCGAGGGCACAGGCGGCCGCGGCCCAGCCGCAGGCCGCTGCAGCGCAGCCTCAGCAGCCGGCGGCGCCTCAGCGACCCGCGCCGCCCGCTCCCGCCGAGACCCCGGCGCCCGCTCCCGAGTCCACCGAGGAGGGCGAGTGAGCTACACGCCGTCGGCCAAGGACGTCAAGGAGCTCCGGGAGCGAACCGGGGCAGGGATCATGGACGCCAAGGCCGCGCTGACCGAGGCCGAGGGCGACATCGAGAAGGCGATCGAGCTGCTCCGCGTGAAGGGCCAGGCTTCGGCCGCCAAGCGGTCCGGCCGCTCCACGTCGGAGGGCACGGTCGCGTCGTACATCCACGCGACGGGCAAGGTCGGCGTCATGGTCGAGATCCAGTGCGAAACCGACTTCGTCGCCCGCAACGAGGACTTCCAGGACTTCGCCCGGGAGGTGGCGATCCACATCGCCGGCTCCCCGAACGTGCCGCAGTACGTGTCGGTCGAGGAGATCCCCGAGGAGGCGAAGGAGGCCGAGCGCAAGGTGTTCGCCGCGAAGGCCGCCGAGGAGGGCAAGCCCGAGGACATCATCCAGAAGATCGTCGACGGCCAGATCTCGAAGTGGTCGCAGGACGTCGCCCTGCTCGAGCAGGAGCACATCCGGACCGACATGCACGAGGGCAAGACGATCGAGGACCTGCGCCAGGCGCTTGCCGCGAACACGGGCGAGAACGTCCGGATCGCCCGCTTCGCAAGGTTCCAGGTCGGAGAGGAATAGGGTTCCGGCCGATTTGGCCGACCCCGTCTTCAAGCGAGTCCTCCTGAAGCTCTCCGGCGAAGCCCTGATGGGCGAGCTGGAGTACGGGACCGACGCCAAGCGCTTGGATGCCATCGCCCACCAGGTCCGCGACGTGGTCGAGAGTGGTGTGGAGGTCGCCGTCGTGGTCGGCGCGGGGAACATCTACCGCGGCCTCCAGGGTGCCGCGGCTGGGATGGACCGAGCGACGGCGGACTACATGGGCATGCTCGCGACCGTGCTGAACGCGCTGACGCTTCAGGACGCGCTCGAGAAGATCGGCTCGTTCACCCGGGTCCTCTCGGCGATCCAGGTCACCGAGGTGGCCGAGCCCTACATCCGCCGGCGCGCGATCCGGCACCTGGAGAAGGGCCGCGTCGTGATCTTCGCCGCCGGGACGGGCAACCCGTTCTTCACCACGGACACGGCGGCGGCGCTCCGGGCGCTGGAGATCCACGCTGACGCGATCCTTATGGCGAAGCGCGGCGTGGAGGGAGTCTTCGACGACGACCCCAGCGAGAACCCGGATGCGACGTTCCTGCCGGAGCTGACGCACATGGAGGCGATCGAGCGCGGGCTGAAGGTGATGGACTCGACCGCGCTCTCGCTCTGCATGGACAACGAGCTGCCGATCCACGTCTTCAACCTCGACGACGAGCGCAACATCGACCGCATCGTCCGCGGCGAGCGCGTGGGGACGATCGTTAAATAGGATCGCGCGATGGCCGCCGAAGAAACGATGGTTGATGCCCTCCTCGACGATGCCGAGGAACGAATGCAGAAGTCCGTCGAGTCCTTTCGCAACGAGTTGGCGACGGTGCGTACGGGGCGGGCTTCCCCGCACCTGCTCGACCGCGTGGTCGTCGACTACTACGGCGCCGAGACGCCGCTCAAGCAGCTCTCGAACGTCGCCGCCACCGACGCTCGGCTCCTGACCCTGACGCCATTCGACAAGAACGCGATCGGCCTGATCGAGAAGGCGATCCAGGAGTCCGACCTCGGCCTGACGCCGTCGAACGACGGCAACGTGATCCGGCTGCAGATCCCGGAGCTGACCGAGGAGCGGCGCCGGGAGTTGGTGAAGGTCGTCCACGGCGTGGCCGAGGGTGGCAAGGTGTCCGTCCGCAACATCCGCCGGGACGTGATGCACGACCTCCGCGAGCTGAAGAAGGACGGCGACGTCGGCGAGGACGACGAGCGCACCGCCGAGAGCGAGCTCCAGCGCCTGACCGACGAGGCCACCAAGGAGATCGAGACGCTGCTCAAGGCCAAAGAGGAAGAGATCCTCGAGGTTTGAGCCGCGCCAGATACGTCGCGATCATCACGGACGGCAACGGGCGCTGGGCCGAGCAGCGCGGCGTGCCCACGATCGAAGGCCATCGCGCCGGCGCGGACGTCGTCAAGGACCGGTTGCGGGACGCCGCCCGGCTCGGGATCGCGGAACTCACCGTCTTCTCGTTCTCGACCGAGAACTGGTCGCGCTCGGACGAGGAGGTCACCGGCCTGATGCAGATGTTCGGTGAGCGAATCACGTCCGAGACGCCCGAGCTGGACTTCGGAGGGCGTTCGAATGCGGTTCATCGGCCGCCGGGCGGGCATCGCCTACGGACCTTGACCGAGCGCATGGAATGGGCGGAGCGCACCACGGCGGCGAACGAGCGGATCACGCTGTTCGTCGCGTTCAACTACGGCGGACGGGCGAGATCGTGGATGCCGCGCGGGAGTTTCCCACGGCGACACCGAAGAGGAGTTCCGACGGCACCTCTACGCGCCGGACATGCACGACCCCGACGTCCTGATCCGGACGAGCGGCGAAAGCGGATCTCCAACTACCTCCTCTGGCAGTGCGCCTATTCGGAGTTCGTCTTCCGGGACGAGCTCTGGCCGGACTTCAGCCGAGAGGCGTTCGAGGAGGCGCTGGCCGAGTACGAGCGCCGCGGGCGAAGGTTCGGCTCGCGGTAGCGCACGGACGCTGTGCTTTAGGTTCTGCGCCGTGAGCACGCCCGAGCCGGCGCCCGAGGCGCCGGCGAGCCGGCAGCCGCCGCGCCGCGCCGCAAGGCGGCCCGGCGCGCGAAGACCCCGGCGCCGCCGCCTCCGAAGCCCATGTCGGAGACCACGCTGCGCGTGCTTTGGGCGCTGCCCTGGGCGGCGTTCGCGATCACGATCATCTCGCGGGGGGCGGCATCTTCGCCGCGGCGGTCGGGCTGCTCGCGGCGATCTGCATCGGCGAGCTGTTCGGCATGGCGCGCGCGGCCCGGCCGTTCCCGGCGGTCGCGATGCTGGCCTCGTTCGGACTGATCGCCGCGGCGTACTTCGGCGACCACTACCAGATGGTCCTGGCGTTGGCGGCCTCGTTCCCCTGATGTTCGTGTTTCGTGATGCGCGGAACTCGTCGAGGGCATCACCGCTTCGGTCGCAGTCACGGTGCTGGGCATCGTCTGGATCGGGCTTCCCTTCGCACACGCAGTCCTGCTGCTTGAGCTGCCGGACCACGGCACCGCGCTCCTGGTCGACGTCCTGATCGCGACGATCGTCGCCGACACCGCCGCCTACGCGGGCGGCCGGGCATTCGGACGACACCGGCTCTCAGCTGCAATCTCACCCAACAAGACGATCGAAGGGCTCGTGTTCGGGTTGGTCGGGGGGACGCTCGGGTTCTGGTTCGCCGGGCTCTACCAGGACTGGTTGTCGGGCACCGACGCGCTCGCGATGGGCGCCGTGATCGCGCTCGTCGCGCCCATCGGCGACCTGTTCGAGTCCATGGTGAAGCGCGACCTGGGCGTCAAGGACTCCGGTACCGCGGTCGGGCCGCACGGAGGGCTCCTCGACCGCCTCGACGCTGTGCTGTTCACGATCGTGGCCGGCTACTACCTGAGCATCGCGTTCATCTATTGACGTGACCGACGTAGGTCGCGAAACGGACATAGCCCGCCTGGTAAGGCGAGTTATTTGAGGGGCGCGACCCCGCCTCCGCGACCGACGACGGAGACGACGCGGGCGCGGGCGTCGGCGGCGGTCGAACCGGTCGCGGGCAGCACAACGTAGTCGGGATGACTCACCCAGACCGGCAGGTAGCGGACCCGCTTCACGCTGGCCCTCTCGCCTCGCACCATCAGGTCCAGGAACGCGACGAGCCCGTCCTGGCTTGCCGCCGGCAGGCCTGCGGCGGGACCCTGGTTCGAGATCAGGTTGCCCTCGCTGAAGACCACATACTTGCCGTGAATCCGCTCGATCGGCTGCACCACGTGCGGACCCTGGCCGACCACGGCGGTGATCGCAGGCGAGCGCGTCAACTGCGAGGCGAACTCGCGCTGGCCGGCGCTCGGCGTGTGCGTGTACTCCGGCACGATCCCAGACCCCCAGTGGATGTTGACGATGACGGCATCGGCGCCCTCGGCCACCGCGCCGCGGGCATCGCGCAGCACGGGACCTGGGTCGTCGACGAGATTCACTGACCACGGCGCGGGCGCCTGGAGCCCGTTCAGGTCGGTCGTGTAGGAGAGGAGAGCGATCGTGACCTTGCCGGATCGGATCAGCAGGGGCCGGTCGCTGGCTCGCTCGGATGAGTGGGTCCCGGCGTGCTGTATGTCCGCGCGGTCGAGCGTGTCGAGCGTCGCATCGATCCCCTCCTGCCCCTGATCGACGGCGTGGTTCGACGCAATGCTGCAGGCGTCCCATCCGGTCGCCTCGATCGCGGCGGCCAGCGAGGGCGGCGTGTTGAAGAGCGGATAGCCGGAGGGCGGGAGCGACCCGACGAGCGACGTCTCGAGGTGGCAGAGCGCGACGTCGGCCCGCTTGAGCCACGGCCTGAGGGGCTCGAACAGAGGCGCGAAGTCGTAGTCCGAGCCGCCACCGATCGCGAGCGCCCGTTCGTAGATCGGGGAGTGGATCAGCATGTCGCCACTGGCCGCGAGCGTCAGGCGCTCGGGCGGCGGCCGGGCGGCTTCGGGTTCATCGCCTTGCGCCTCGGGAGTCGACACCGCCTCCGTGGGCCCAGGCTGGTCGTCAGGCTCGCCCGAATCCGAGCCCAACCCGACGACGAGCGCCACGCCCGCGAGCACAACGAGAACCGCGAGACCGATCCCTGCGAGCTTGTTCACCCGTCCTTGAACGTCCCGCAGTATGCGCTGTAAGGGGGGTTCAGGGACGTTCGACGCCGGTTGGCTGGGTTCTAGGCTTCACGGATGGGCCGTCTGCGGGGAAGCACCGTCGTCGGCGTGACCGTGTGGGCGGCCGCGGCCTTCTGCCTCGCATGGGCGCTGATGCGCACGTTCGGCCTCGAGCGCGGGTTCCCCCTGCAGGCGGTCATCGCCTGGACGCCGTTCGTGGTTCCCGTCGCCGCGCTGGTGACCATCCTCGCCGCCGTAGGCCGCCGCCGGGGCGCGCTCGCCTGCGCCGCCCTCGCGACCGTTCTGCTCCTCGTCGCGGTGGTGCCGCGAGTCCTGGGTGGCGGGCACGATCCGGCGGGCGCGGACGGCCCCGAGCTGCGCGTGCTGGGCGCGAACCTCAAGCTCGGCCTCGCCGACCCCGAAGCGGTCGTGGAGCTCGTCACAGCCAACGAGATCGAGCTCCTGTGCGTGCAGGAGCTGACCCCCGGGATGCTCGCCGGCCTCGAGCGAGCGGGCGTCCTCGACCTGCTGCCGCACCGGGTGGTCGCGCCGAGCGCCTCCTCGGGCGGAAGCGCGATCCTGGCGCGCTATCCACTGCGGGAGCTCGAGAGCGTGGAGCCGCCCGGCTACGCGTTCGTCATGCCGCGCGCGGAGATCGCGGTTCCCGGCGCAGGTCCGGTGGAGGCTGTCTCGGTCCATCCGGTGCCGCCCACGGGCTCCGAAGCGGTGACCGCGTGGGAGGAGGGACTGGACTCGCTGCCGGCGGCGGGCGCGGGACCGCTGACCCTCCTGGTCGGCGACTTCAACGCCACCCTGGATCACCGCGAGCTCCGGGAAGTGATGGACCGCGGCTACGTGGACGCCGCAGACGCGACCGGAGGCGGTCTCGCGCCCACCTGGCCGGAGCGGCTCATGCGGCCCGGGGTCACCATCGACCACGTCCTCGCCGACGAGCGTGCCGCGATCATGGACTACCACGTCCACGACCTCCCGGGCTCGGACCACCGGGCGGTCTCGGCGGCCCTGCGGTTGCCGGGCGGCTGAGCGAGGAGTAGCCTCGGATCCGTGCCCGGCTAACGCCAACCACTCGCCTACGACCTGTACCCGCGCCCGCCGCCTCGCGAGCGCGCTAGCCGCTGATCGCCTGCGCGAGATCGGCGACGAGGTCCTCGGCGGCCTCGACGCCGCACGAGAGCCGCACCAGGTCCGGGGGCACGGCCGCGTCCGAGTCCTCGACCGACTGATGGGTCATCGCCTGCGGCACCTCGATCAGGGACTCGACGCCGCCCAGCGACTCGGCCAGCGAGAACAACCGGGTCGCGGCCGCGATCCGCGTCGCTTCGGGATGCCGGAACGACACCATCCCGCCGAAGCCGGGCCAGCTGACCTCGATCACGCCCTCGGCGCTTCCCAGGAACTCGCTGACCACCCGCCCGTTGTCCGTGTGCGCCGCAACCCGCAGGTGCAGGGTTCGCAGGCCTCGGTGGACCAGGAAGCAGTCGAGCGGCCCCGGGATCGCGCCGACCGAGTTCTGGACGAACCGGACGCGGTCGTGGAGCTCCGTGTCGCCGACGATCACCGCGCCGCCGACCGTGTCGGAGTGCCCGCCGAGGTACTTGGTCGTGGAATGCATCACCGCGCCGGCGCCGAGCTCGAGCGGCCGCTGGACGGCCGGCGTGGCGAAGGTGCTGTCCACGCAGACCAGGGCGTCGCCGGCGCGGTCACAGATCGCCGGGACGTCGACCACGTTCAGCAGCGGGTTCGTCGGCGTTTCGACCCAGACGAGCTTCGTCTCGGGCCGTACGGCCGCGGCCACCGCGTCGGGGTCGGTCTGGTCGACCAGTTGGTACGCCAGCCCCCAGCGGGCGAGGACCTTGTCGACCAGCCGGTAGGTGCCGCCATAGAGATCGGCCGGAAGGACCAGATGATCGCCGGCGGAGCAGACGGCCGTGATGAGCGCGTGCGTCGCCGCCATGCCGCTCCCGAATGCGGAGGCGTGCCCGCCCTCGAGCTCGCCAAGCGCGCTCTCCAGCGCCGCGCGGGTCGGGTTGGCCGAGCGGGAGTAGTCGTAGTCCTCGACGAATTCGCCCGGGGCGGGTTGCACGTAGGTCGAGGCCTGGTGGATCGCGGGCACGACGCCGCCGTAGCTGGGATCGGGATCGAGCCCCGCGTGCACCGTGCGGGTCGCGAACCGTGCGTCGTCGGGCGGGCGGCTCACTTCGCGAGCGACTCGACCAGGTCGGCGCGGGTGACTATCCCCACCGGCAGGCCGCCGTCGGTGACGACCAGGGCCTCGCTCGGCCCGCTGAGGAGGTCCACGGCCTCGCGAACCTGCTCCTCGCACGGGATCGCGTGGAACGGCGGCTCCATGACCTCGACGATCTCCTCGCCCAGCAGGCTCGGGTCCTCGACTGCCCGGCGAAGGAGCCCGCGCTCGGTGACGGCGCCCGCGATGGTCTGCGCGTCGTTCGCCGAGACAACCGGGATCTGCGAGACGCGGTGCTCGTGCATCAGGGCGACCGCGTCGCGCACCTTGGCGTGCGTTTCGACCGTGAGGAGCGGAGGAATCGCGCCCTCGTCGTGCTTGTGCCGCAGCACGTCGCCCACGGTCTGCCCGGGACCGCGCTCCAGGAACCCGTACTCGCGCATCCAGGCGTCGTTGTAGACCTTGGAGAGGTACGAGCGGCCGCCGTCGGGCAGCACCACGATCATCAGCGCCTCGGGGTCGTCGAGCTCGCGCGCGACCAAGAGCGCGGCGTGCACGGCCATGCCGGCGGAGCCGCCGGCGAGGATTCCCTCGGTCTCGGCCAGGCGGCGGGTGGTGAGGAACGAGTCACGGTCGGACACCGTCACGTAGCGGTCGACCAGCGACGGATCGAACGTCTCCGGCCAGAAATCCTCACCAACACCCTCCACCAGGTACGGCCGCGCCTCGCCGCCGGAGTAGATCGAGCCCTCGGGGTCAGCGCCCACGATCTGGACCGCCGGGTTCTGTTCCTTCAGGTACCGCCCGGTGCCCGTGACCGTGCCGCCGGTGCCGAGGCCGACCACGAAGTGGGTGAGCCGGCCCTCGGTCTGGCGCCAGACCTCGGGTCCGGTGCTCCGGTAGTGGGCTGCCGGGTTCGCCTGGTTGAAGTACTGGTTCGGCTGGAAGGCGCCCGGGATCTCCGCCGTGAGGCGGTCGGCGACGCGGTAGTACGACTCGGGGGAGTCCGGCGGGACATTTGTCGGCGCGACCACGACCTCGGCCCCGTAGGCACGCAGGAGGTCGATCTTCTCCCTCGACATCTTGTCCGGCATCACCGCGATCACCCGGTAGCCCTTGAGCACCGCGGCCATCGCGAGGCCGGTGCCGGTGTTGCCCGAGGTCGGCTCGACGATCGTCCCGCCGGGGCGGAGCTTCCCCTCGCTCTCGGCCGCCTCGATCAGCCCCAGCGCGATCCGGTCCTTGATCGAACCGCCGGGATTCAGCATCTCCGCCTTGGCGACGATCGGCGTCCGGATCCCCTTGCCGATCCGCGACAGTCGCACGAGCGGCGTCTCACCGATCGTGTCCAGGATCGAGTCCTTGATCTGGCTCGCCGTGGCGGACGTGGTTTCCATGCCGGCTCCGCTACCCACGATACAGGCGGAACACCCTCCGTCAGTACCCTCGCTGGCGTGAAGAAGGTCGTCGTACTCGGCTCCACCGGCTCGATCGGAGAGCAGGCGCTGGAGGTGATCCAGGCGGCCGGCGACGAGCTTCGGCTGGTTGGGATCTCGGCCCATTCGAGCTGGGAGCAGGCTTGTGAGCAGGCCGAGAGACTGGATGTCCCGCATGTCGCGATGGGCGATCCGGCGGTCGCGGAGCGCTGTGCGGCGGAACGCGACGGCGTCCTCTCCGGGGAGGAGGGGATTCGCGAGCTGATCGCGACCTCGGACGCTGACGTCGTCCTGAACGCGATCACCGGCTCGGCCGGCCTCGGCCCTACGATCGTGGCCCTGACCGAGGGCATCGACCTGGCGCTCGCGAACAAGGAGAGCCTGGTCGTGGGCGGCGCTCTCGTAACCACGCTCGCCGAGGCCACCGGTGCCGCGATCATCCCGGTGGACTCCGAGCACTCCGCGCTCTTCCAGTTGATCCACGGCGAGCGCAGCCCCGGCTCGGTGGATCGGCTGGTCCTGACCGCCTCGGGTGGCCCGTTCCGCGAGCGAGAGGATCTTTCCGAGGTCACGGTCGCCGAGGCGCTCGCGCACCCGACCTGGGAGATGGGCGGGCGCGTCACAGTCGATTCGGCCACGCTCTTCAACAAGGGCCTGGAGCTGATCGAAGCGCATCACCTCTTCGGGTTCGGCTACGAGGCGATCGACGTGGTCGTCCATCCTCAGTCGATCGTTCATTCCCTGATCCATCTCAACGACGGCGCCTCGCTCGCGCACCTCGGGTACCCGGACATGCGCGTTCCGATCTCCTACGCCCTGCACCATCCAGAGCGCGCCGACGTCCCGATGCCGGCGCTGGACCTGGCCACGGTCGGCAACCTCGGCTTCGAGGCGCCCGACGTCGACCGTTTCCCGTGCCTGGGGCTGGCCCGCGAGGCGGGGGAGGCCGGCGGCACCGGCCCCTGCGTGCTGAACGCCGCCGACGAGGTCGCGGTGGCCGCCTTCCTGGACGAGCGAATTCCGTTCACGGCGATCCCGCGGATCGTGGAGCAGACGCTCGCCGAGCTGCCCGCGGTCGAGCCGACCCACTTCCAGGACCTCTACGAGGTGGACGCCGAGGCCCGCGAGCGCGCAAGCCGCGCGGTTGAAGGGGTTCTCCTATGAGCGACGTAAGTCGCGAAAGCAGATTTGCCCCCCTGGTAAGGGAGGTTTTTGCGTGAGCTGGGTCCTGGCCTTCGCGGGCTTCGCGATGCTCGTCATCTTCCACGAGGCGGGCCACTTCGTCGCCGCCAAGGCGGTGGGGATGAAGGTCGAGAAGTTCTACCTCTTCTTCCCGCCGAAGCTGGCGAGCGTGAAGCGGGGGGAGACCGAGTACGGGGTCGGCGCGATCCCCCTCGGGGGCTTCGTGAAGATCAGCGGCATGAACCCGGACGAGGAGATGCCGGCCGAGGACGCGCACCGCGGGTACTACGCGCAGCCCGTCTGGAAGCGGATCGTCGTGATCGCCGCGGGCCCGTTCGTGAACGTCGTGATCGCGTTCGTGATCCTGTTCTGCCTGGCGATGTCGCTCGACGAGCCGACCGAGCTTGCGGTGGGCGGGATCGAGAGCGACGCGCCTGCCGAGGGACAGCTCCAGGAGGGCGATCGGATCGTTTCGATCGAGGGGGTCGGCACGGACTCCGGATCGCTCGACTCCCAGGCCCAGGAGCTGACCACGGCGCTGGATGGCTTCGAGTGCGCCGGAGGGAGCGACGCGGACGGCTGCAGCGCGACCAAGCCGGCTGATGTCGTCGTCGAACGCAACGGCGAGCAGGTAGATCTCGAGATCACACCGTTTTACGACGAAGCACGGGAACGGTTTCGCCTGGGGTTCGAGTTCGTCGGCGCCAACTTCGTCGATGCGAACGTCTCGCCGCCCGAAGCGGCGGAGCGCTCCGTGGACTTCATGTGGGAGGTCACGACCAGCACCGTTGGCGTGATCGCGCGAATCTTCGACGCCGAGCAGCGCGAGCAGATCTCCAGCGTCGTCGGCTCTTACGAGGTGACGCGGCAGGCGATCGAATTCGACGCCGAGCGCGCGCTGACGCTGCTCGCCGTCATCAGCCTGTCGCTGGCGATCATCAACATGTTCCCGTTCCTGCCGCTCGACGGGGGCCACATCTTCTGGAGCATCGTCGAGAAGATCCGCGGCGCTCCGGTTCCGTTCCGGGTCATGGAGCGCGCCAGCGTCGTCGGCTTCGTCCTGGTCCTGATGCTGTTCGCGGTCGGCTTGTCGAACGACATCGGTCGGCTCACGGGCGAGGGATTCGACGTCCGCTAGGGCGATTTCGGGATAGATTCCCGGTACTGGCGTACTAACCGCCAGCGGATCTGAGACGAGGAGGAGAGATGGAGGTCACGACCGCCGAGCGCTACGCAAGCGGAGGACCCGGCAAGGGGCTCTACGCGGAGAACCTCCCCCTGGCATTCAGGGCGAGCGTCGAGCGGCTCGGCGACGACCCCGCGATCACCTGGTTCGAGGGCGACGCGGAGGCGTCCATGTCGTGGAACGAGGTCGCCGAGCGCGTGCGGAGGATCGCCGGCGGCTTCGCGAAGATCGGCGTCGGCAAGGGTGACACGGTGGCGATGATGGTCAACAATCGCCCCGAGTTCATCCCGATGGACCTGGGCGCCGTCTCGCTGGGCGCGGTTCCGTTCTCGATCTACCAGACCTCCTCGCCCGAGCAGATCCAGTACGTGGTGGCCGACGCCGGCGCCAAGGTGGCGGTCGTCGAGAAGGCCTTCCTCGAAGTCTTCTCAGAAGCGCGCAAGGACCTCCCCGCCATCGAGCGGCTGATCGTCGTCGACGGAGAGGGCGGCGATCACACGCTCGCCGAGCTCGAGGAGATGGATCCTGAGTTCGACGTCGAGCCGGCGCTCGCGGAGCTCGGGCCGGACGACCTGCTCACCCTGATCTACACCTCCGGCACGACGGGTCCGCCGAAGGGCGTGGAGCTCACCCACAGGAACCTGATGGGGCTCGTCGGCGGTGTCGACGACATGGTCAACATGCCCGAGCGCGGCGGCAAGGTGATCTCGTGGCTGCCGACCGCGCACATCGCCGACCGGGCCGCCAACTACTACCTCGCGGTCATGCTGGGGGCGACGGTCACCGTCTGCTCGGACCCGCGGACGATCATCGAGTTCCTGCCGAAGGTGCGCCCGACCTTCTTCTTCGCCGTTCCCAGGATCTGGGAGAAGCTCAAGGCGGGTCTCGAGGCGAAGCTCGAGGCGATTCCCGGCGAGGAGCGGAGAGAAGGCGCGCCAGGGCGTTCAGGCCGCGATCCAGAAGGTCCGCCTCGAGCAGGCCGGCGAGCATGTGCCGGAGGAATTGGCAACCGCGGTCGCGGCGGCGGACGAGGCGATGTTCTCCCATCTGCGCACGGCGCTCGGACTCGACGAGTTCGTCTCGGTGAACGTCGGCGCAGCGCCGACCCCGCTCGAGGTGCTGGAGTTCTTCCACGCCCTCGGGATCCCGATCGGCGAGCTCTGGGGGATGTCGGAGACCTGCGGGGTCGTCACCATCAACCCGCCGGACAAGGTCAAGCTCGGGACGGTCGGGCCGCCGATCCCCGGGTTCGAGGTGAAGCTCGCCGAGGACGGCGAGGTCCTCGTCAAGGGCGACGCGAACATGCTCGGATACCGGAACATGCCGGAGAAGACGGCCGAGACGATCGACGCCGACGGCTGGCTCACCACGGGAGACATCGGCGAGCTCGACGAGGACGGATACCTCAAGATCGTCGACCGCAAGAAGGAGCTGATCATCAACGCCGCCGGCAAGAACATGTCGCCGGCAAACATCGAGTCGAAGCTCAAGGCCGCGAGCCCGCTGATCGGGCAGGTGGTGGCGATCGGGGACGCGCGCCCCTACAACACCGCGCTGATCGTCCTCGACGCCGACTTCGCGCCCGCGTGGGCGGGGCAGAACGGGGTTGCCGAGTCTTCGCCCGAGGCGCTGGCGTCGAACGAGCAGCTGCTCGCCGCGGTCCAGCAGGGCGTGGACGACGCGAACGCCAAGATGTCGCGCGTCGAGCAGATCAAGAAGTTCAAGGTCCTGCCGACCGAGTGGCTGCCTGGCGGGGACGAGCTGACGCCGACGATGAAGCTCAAGCGCAAGCCGATCTCGGCGAAGTACGAATCGCGAGATCGAGGCCCTCTACGCGAAGTAGGCACCTGCGAACATCGCCCGGATGATCGAGTTCCGGTGCTTCTGGGACGAACGGGAGGCTCGTGCCCACGTCGCTCGGTGAGCGCGCGCGCAAGCTCGCGGCGAGCATGCCGCCGCCGGTTCGCCGCTCGCTGCGCACCGGGCTCAAGCGCTACCGGAGCGCCCGGTACCGCCTGCGCGAGCGGCTTCGACCAACGACGCTGACCGCCGCGGACGTCGAGTCCGCACTGCGCGAATGTGGGCTCGAGAATGGGGACGCGTGCTTCCTGCAGGCGGCCATGAGCGCGTTCGGCGGCTTCGAGGACGGCCCCGACACGGTGGTCGCCGGGATCGAGGCGGTGGTCGGGCCGGAGGGGCTGATCACGATGCCGACGTACTCGGTCGCCGGCCCGACGATCGAGTACCTGTCCACGGACCCGATCTTCGACGCGCGCGAGACGCCCTCGCGGATGGGCGCCATCTCCGAGGCGTTTCGCCTGAGTCCGGGAACGCTCCGCAGCTTCCACCCGACCCACTCCGTCTGCGCGCGCGGTGCCGGTGCCGAGGAGATCGTCGCGGACCACGATCGCGCGGACGCGCCGTTCGGCCTCGGGACGCCGTTCGTGCGGATCCCGGAGCGGAACGCATTGCAGATCTTCTTCGGGTGCGGCACCGGCCCGATGACCATGTACCACCCGTTCGAGTGCACGCGCGTCCCGCCGTTCCCGCTCGACGTGTTCGCGAACCGTGTGTTCGACGTCCGCTGCCGCGATTGGGGTGGCGAGGAGAGGCGGGTGCGAACGCTCGTCCACGAGCCCACGCTGCTTCCGGGGCGGATCGACAACAACCCTCGCCTCCAGGCGATCTTCCGCGATGCGATCCTCGAGGCCGGCGGGGTGGCGGTCCGGCTGGGACGCGGCGAGGTCCTGGCGATCCGCCTGCCGGTGCTGTTCGAGGTGTTCGAGCGCCTGCTCTCGGAAAGGGGAATCACGATGTACAACGAGCCGGTCCCGGCCGGCGTGCCGTCGGTGCCGCCCCAGGAACGCGTCCATGTCTGAGCCCGTCGCGGAACGGGTGCGGGAGCTGGAGGCCTTCGCCCTCGGGCGTCTGCCGGCGATGCGCCTCGCGGACGGAGCCTTCTGCCACGAGGTCGAGGCTCCCGGCCTGGCGCCGCGTGGACGGTCGCTGCGGTACACGCTGATGTGCCTGCTCGGGCTGCAGCGTGCGCAGGCTGCCGGCCTGGACGTTCCCGTGGCCCCGGGCGGACTGCTCCGCCTCGTTGTCGACGAGATCGGCTCGCCCGAGCTCACCGTGGGCGACCTCGGGTTGCTGCTCTGGGCCGATTCGCGGGCGGAGGCGCAGTGGCGGGACAAGATCGCGTTCACGATCCACGGGCGCGTCGGGACCGCCTTTCCGGACCTCGAGGGCTTGGAGCTGGCGTGGGTCGTGATTGGAGCGGCCGAGGCGGGCGCCGACCTGCTGCTCGACGACGCGCTCGCGCACCTGCTTGCGCGCATCGACCCCGCCAGTGGCCTCTTCCGCCACCGCGCCACGGGGCGGCGGGCACGCTTCCCGAACTTCGCCACTCAGATCTACGGTGTTCTGGCGCTTGCGGTCGTGACGCGCCACGGCCGCGAGCACGCGCTCGGCCCAGCGCGCCGAGCGGCCGACAGGCTGCTGGAGCTGCAGCGCGCGGACGGCGGTTGGCCCTGGCTCTTCGACACCCGCTCCGGGCGGGTCGTCGAGCCGTACGAGGTGTACTCGGTGCACCAGGACGCGATGGCGCCGATGGCCCTGCAGGAGCTGACAGGGGTGAGCGGCGATGCTCGCTACCGCAACGCGGCCCTGGCCGGCGTGGAATGGATCTTCGGCCGGAACGAGCTGCGGCGCGAGATGCTCGACCGCAAGGCCGGAATCCTCTACCGCTCGATCCGCCGCGGCCGTGGCTTCGACCGGGCTCTGCTCTACGCGAACACGGCCGGGGCGCTGGCCGGCCGGGCACCGTTCGCGGATAAGCGCTGGGCGATCGAGGTGAACCCGACCGACCGCCCGTATCACCTCGGCTGGGTGTTGGAGGCCTGGGCGGGCCGCGAGCCGGCGGCTACCTCTTCCTCGAGTCGCAGTTCTTGAAGGGCCCGCGTCGAGCTTGCACCTGAAGCTGCCCGGGCGCCCGGGATGTCGGGAACCGGCGCGGGTATACAGAGCGAATGCGGTCAGTGGGCGAGGTAATGAAGCGGACCCTCATCTCCTTCTACGACGACCAGATGACCCACCACGCCGCGGCGCTCACCTACTACGCGCTGATGTCGCTCTTCCCTGCGGCGCTGCTCGCCCTCTCGCTGCTCGCCCTTCTCGGTCAGTACCCGGAGACCTACGCTGCGATTATCGGCTACCTGCGCGACGTCGTGCCTGAGTCGGCCCTCGCCCCGCTCGACAGCTCGCTCCGTGACGCCCTTCAGAACAAGGGAACCGCGGTCACTGCGCTCGTGACCAGCGTCCTCCTCACGCTCTACGGCACTACCGGGGTGCTCGAGGCCGCACGCCGGGCCCTGAATGTGGTCTTCGAGCTCGACGGCGGCGGCCGCAGCTTCCTGAGGCGCAAATCGACCGACATTGTCTCCACCTTCGTCCTGATGGCGCTGGTGCTGGCGAGCATGCTGATGTTGTTCCTCGGCGGCGAGTTCGCGTCCGACCTCTTCGGCTTCGTCGGTCTCGGTTCGACCGCGACCGAGGTCTGGAGCGTGCTCCGCTGGCCGGGAGCCTTCGCGGTGTCGACACTGGTCTTCGCGCTGATCTACTACGTCACTCCCGACGTCGAGCAGCGCGCCTTTCGCTGGATCACGCCGGGTGCGCTTGCTGGGGTCCTCGTCTGGCTGCTCGCCTCGTTGGCATTCTCCGCCTATCTTTCGAACGTTGCCGACGTCGGTGCGCTCTTCGGGGCATTCGCTGGTCTGATCGTCCTGGTGGGCTGGCTGTGGCTCACCAACGTCGCGCTCCTCTTCGGCGCTGAGCTCAACGCTGAGATCGAGCGTCAAAAGGAGCTCGACGAGGGCGTGCCCGAACGGGAGACGCTGAACCTGACGCGCAAGGGAACCTAGAGGAGACACAAGAGCGTTCAGGCCGCCGAGCAACCCAGGGGTACCGCTTGTCATGCGGAGTAGCGCTTCTCGTCCTAAGCAGCGAAGGGCCGGATTTCAACGCATCGAAGGCGGGGAAATCGCCCTCGTCTCGCGGACCGGAATGGTCCCGGGCTGCTGCCCCTCGTCCACCGTACTGTGGCGAGACGCTGACGATGCAGTCCGAGCAGAGCCTCCCGCCCTGCCCGAACTGCAACGGAACCTCGTTCGAAACCGTGCGCGGTGGGGATAGCGTCGAGGATCCATACCCCGACCAGCAGCCGCGGGTCTATCGCGACCAGCGGCCTGAGCTGGAAGTCGGGCCGCCCTCGCTCGGTGCGGGGTAAGTCGCGGAAGACGCCTCCCCTTAGGGCATGAAGACGTTGAAGAAGGAAGGGCGCCGAGGCCTCCCATGCCGAGTCGTCCTGGGAGTCGGCATCCCGGCAGGCCCGACGCCCTTCAAAGTTGAACGTAGCTAGCGAAACTTGCGAGCGGCGGATGTGAGGCTCCCCTCGGTCGAGTTCGTTCATGGTTCCGCTGCACCAGGGGGATGAACCCCGAAGACCGACGGAGCGGCCCGGAAAGAGAAGGCCCGGACGCAGTGCAGGTGGGATCGTGGTCCCTCACCGTCTGCCCTTGTGCGTCCGGGGGATCACGCGATACCCCAACCCGCGGTCAGCAAACAGACGAGCAGGTGGGGGTGGACCTCGACTCCCGAACCAGCAAGCGGCTCCAGGTCTACTGGTCGCTTCGTTGCCAGCGGCTCTACCGAAGCGCCAGCTACAAGCAGCGCCCGGACATCCAGGCGACATCGGCGAGCCCGGGTTGCGGGAGCCCGAAGATCGATTCTCGGCGGACCGTCGATGTGGCTGACGGTGCGCGCGGGGCGGAATTGCGTAGTACACACGCGCCGAGTGGGGTGACGGCATGAGCCACACCCGCTTCGCCGCCGCATCGTGCTGATCGAGGGCCACGGCATGAGCGCGGATTACTCCACCGAAACGGGCCTAGACCGGTACGTCGCCAGGACCGGGCCGGCGAAGCTTCCGGAACAGGATGAGGAGACGGTCCTCGTCCTCTGGCGTCAGATTCGACCGGCTCCCCCCGGACTTCAGCGCCAGGTTACGAACTTCGCGGCGCTCATCGGGCGAGAGTCGATTCCAATACTTCCGACCCTCCGTGTTCAACCAAAGGATTGCGGCGAGGACTCTGCGCCACGGGACCTTCCGAACGGCAGTGATGGCTTGCAAAACCCAGGTTGGCATCGGCTTCGTTGTGATTACCCCGCGCTTGGACCGAGTAACGGGGCGGCTGCGTGAGGGGGCAAGGTCGACGTCAAGCTCGCCGAGTGGACGGCATCGGGTCTATGACTTCGCCTCAAACCGAGATGCCCGTGCGCGTCCGCCTCGAAGAAGCCCTCGGCCCGGTGGAGGAGATTCGCGGGAGGGTCGCACTGGTTCGCTGGAACACGGGCGCCCGTTCCCCGGTTCCGTTGAGCTGGCTCTCCGACGCCCCCGCCTGTCAGGAGTGCGGGGCGGGATTCGAGGCCGAGCGGTCCACCCGAAGTACTGCTCGGACACCTGCCGGGCGCGGGCTTTCCGCGGTAACGCTAAGCGCAGGCCTACCCAGACCACTGGAGCGGCCCTGAACGTGCGTGAGGCGCCCAGGACAGACGGGAAACAGGCGGCGTGACCGCAGTACGCGAGCCTAGTCCTGGCCGGACTTCCGCGACTCGTCGGGCGAACGTTCGAGCACCGGCAGCCCGAGTGCCTGCTCGAGCAGCACTCTCGCTCGCTCGGCTTCTCCCTCGTCCATGGCGATCAGCGCCCCGGCGACCCCGTCCTGGAGCTTCGCGACCTTCGCGTTCAGGTGGCGGTTCTCGCCCCGCACTTCCTTTTGCCTTTGGTTCAGGTGGCGTACTTCGGAGCGGAGAAGCTCCTGGCGCTTACGCGTCGCCCGGAGGTCGTCACGCAGGTTCTCTTCGCGGGTCATCGCGGCGGCGCTCCGATCTCTCGCCAGGTCGGGGGGGTCGGGGCGAGGCTCGAAGGTGGTTGTCCGTGAAATTCCGTGAGATGTGTCTGTCGTCCGCGCTGGCGACAGCGCGGACATGTCCCCACGAGACTCACCGGACCTCTGACCGCGATGAAGCCGCACTCATCGCATCGCAGGTAGGTCATCGGGCTTTCTCCTCATCTGCCTTGGCCGCGGAGCCTCGGCTCACAGCCGCCGCTCTGGCCCTTGCCGACTGGATCATTGAGTCGCGCTCCCCCCAAGCGCTCCTCAGCGCGAATGTACTCCGCCCCTGGCGATCGGTCAAGACAGCGAGCGACCCCGCGCGCGTGACGCCACGGGGCCGTCGCCCGACGGGAGTTGACACTCCTCGTCGTTCGGTGAGTGGTTACCCGGCGAGCTGCGAGGCAAGCCCTAAAGAGACGACCCCGGTGCAATCTGCCGGGGCCGCCGCGCCAACGAATGCTTGGCGTTTGGAAGAAAGGGCGCCAAGCCTCGTCGCGCCATCGCCTCACGATCCATGTGGGCGACCTCGTTTGAGATACCCCCTCGCGAGCCGAGCAAGCGATGCCGGATCCGGTCGGGGTATCGGGCTCGGCTCGATTCCTTTCCCCCGACACCGGTCGCAGGGCTCAGGCGAATCGTCGTTGGTCAGGGTAGGCCGGGTCCCAGTGCCGCCGCACGCGGCACATTTGAGCGCCTCGAACGAGCCGCGTGGAAGTGGCCGGGAACGATCCGGAACTGTGTCCACCGCGTCACGCTCGGGAGGACGCGAAGCTGGTCAGGGTCAACGGCCCGCAAGGAATGCGGACCCCGCACTCCTCGCAGCACACGTAAATCATGGGTACTCCTTACTGGCCCTGGGGCCAGGCGGAGGGCGTCCGTCTGGGTCGTGCCGGGGGGTTGTGCAACAAGTACCCGATCCACCGCCGCAGAAGCGCCCCGCTGGTAGCGGGAAGTTGGACAGTCTTTTCGTAGCTGACAGGGCGAGACCCGCGCGCCGGGGGGACAACACGCGGGTCTCCGACAACGAGCCGACGAACTTGGTCCAGGGCTCGCTGCGAGGTGCGGCTACCCGCACACTCGCCAGCCGACACCCTCCGACGGGCTCAGGGTGATGCCCCTCGCCGCCGCTAACCCCGCACGACGGTCAGGGACCTTCGTGCGAGCCGTCCGATCCCGGGGCCCCATCGAGAAAGAAGACCTCGATCATCACCTCCGGGTTCACGGTCGCTTGGCTCAGGAATGCCACCACGCTCCGGCCGGTCAGCTCCTCGACCTTGCCCCTCAGCTGATCCTCGACCGCGTCCTGGAACCTGACCCGCATCTCCCGGACGAACTCGCCCTGACCCGTGTCGCGAAGCGTTCGCTCGACTTTAGTCAGCCCGCCACGCAGGACGCAGACCACGAGGTCGTCCATGACGTAAGTCTTCGCCCCAGTGGGGCCACGGCCGAAGCCCTCGCGATACAGGCCGACGATCGCGTTGCTGATTTCCTCCAAGAGCTTGCCGCGAGGCTGCGGCAGGGAGTCGGGCTCTGGGCGGCTGACTTCCATGCCTATGTGACTACCCGCAAGCGGGGGGATCTACCGGCCGGCTCAACGCGGGGGTGTGAGGCCCGTCGAGGCGCAGAGAGCGTGACGCCCAGAAGGCTCTCGGGGCCGGAAGTGACGCCCCTCGGGTCGTTCAACCCCGCGGCGCCGGGCGCCCCGATTTCAGTCGGCGTAGCGAAGCTCGTTCGCCAGGCCGCACTGGTCGAGCAGCCGGCGTACCTGAGGGGAGACCTCGCGAACCGCGAGCCCGTTCTTCGTCGCCCGCAGCACCAGCAGGAGCCCCATGCTGTCGATGAAGGTCACGGCGCCCAGGTCGAGGACGACCGGCCCACTCACCCCGTTCAGGTAGGCCTGAAGCGTTCCGACGGTGGCGAGATCGATCTCGCCCTGTACCGCCACGACCCAGTGGCCGTCCTGCCTCGCCGTCCTGACCTCGAACGGCTGCGGCTGGGCTGTGCGCAACGCCTCCTGTCGCTCGTTCGCAGGCGGCGGCGCAGAGCCGTCTCGGGCGCTCACAAAAGGCATCTCGACTTAGGCCTCCTCATCTGCCGAGCCGAGGAATGAGGCCTGAGGCCACCGCCCTCGACTGTGCCGACTGGGTACTGCGAGCTGCGCTCACCGGAGCGCCTCTCAACACCGAGAATTTAACCCGACACTTCGGACGCGTCAAGTGCGGGGGATAGGGGTTGGCTCAGATCCCGATCCCCCGCACCGAGGGCACGGTTGAGGCCGGCCGCCCGTATCCGCCAGCCGGCGCCTGCCGCTCCCGGCGCAAGCGTTACAGAGGGGACCGGGCGGTGGCTTGCGGCGAGCCATGCGCTGACGATACACGAACATGCGTTCGCATTGCGCCAGACCGCCGTAGACTCACCAGATGTGCGCCGAGCATGGGCGTTCATCCTCAGAACCCTCGCGGCCGTCCGGTTGCTGGCGAGGGATCAGCGGATCCCCAAGCCCCTCCGCTGGTTGGCCGGCCTGGGCCTCCTCCCGATACCTGGACCATTCGACGAGCTGATTCTGTCGCTCGTGGCCCCGGTGTTTTTCATCCTCTACCGGCGTCCGATGCGGGAGGCATGGGAGAGAGCGGCGAAGGATTGACTCCGACCGCCGCTGGAAAGGCGGGCTCCGAGCTTTGGTCACCCCGGCCGAAGCTCGGCGCCGGCTTTTTGGCGCGTGGGGTCACATCTGACCGCACGTTGCATCGCTCCGGCCGCGGCTTAAAGTCGCCCAATGCGGGGACGATCCGGTCTACATCGCGGAGCAGCTCGGCCACGAGGATGCGACGTTCGCGTTCCGTGTCTACCAGCGTGCGGTGAAGCGCCGCGCGAGACTCACCGGGAACTACCTCGATGCGTTCGACCGGGCACTCGATTGGGCACTAATGGGCACTGGCACTTCACGCGATCGACCAGGGCCTGGCCGCGAGAAGCCCACAAGCGCCGAACCCCGCACAGGCAAGCCATAAACGAGGGGCGGCGGCTTAGGGGTCCGGCGTGGACCCCCGCTGTCACAATGTTCACATGGCTTCAAAGCGCCATGTGAACGTCGGCGGCGTTCGGATCGGGGGTGGAGCTCCGGTCGCCGTGCAGACCATGACCAAGACCGAGACGGCCAATCTCGAGGCGACCATGGACCAGATCCGCACGGTCGCCGAGGCGGGCGCGGACCTGGTCCGCGTCGCCGTGCCCCGCGACCAGGACGCCGAGGCACTCAGGACGATCGTCCGCGATTCGCCGATCCCGGTGATCGCGGACATCCACTTCAACCACACGCTGGCGTTGAAGGCCATCGACGCCGGGGCACACTGCATCCGGCTCAACCCGGGGAACATCGGCGGCAGGGAGAAGGTCGACGAGGTGGCCAAGAAGGCGACGAAGGCCGGGGTGCCGATGCGAATCGGCGTCAACTCGGGCTCGCTGCCCAAGCACCTGCACGAGCTCGAGCGCGACCAGCCCGTCGAGGCGCTCGTGGCCGCGGCGGTCGAGTTCGTCGAGCTCATGGAGTCGCTCGACTTCACCGACTTCAAGGTGTCGATCAAGTCGACGAACGTGCCAAACACGATCGCCGCAAACCGCCTGCTCTCCGAGCGGATCGACTACCCGCTCCACCTCGGGATCACGGAGGCCGGCACCAAGTGGTCGGGCTCGCTGAAGTCGGCCGTCGGACTCGGCACGCTCCTGGCGGACGGGGTCGGCGACACGATCCGGATCTCGCTCTCCACGTTCCATGCGGAGGAGGAGGTCAAGGTCGCGTGGGAGATCCTGAAGGCCCTCCACCTGCGCGAACGCGGGCCGGTCCTGATCGCCTGCCCCACCTGCGGCCGCCTGCAGTTCGACATGGACACGGTCGTGGCCGAGATCGAGGACCGCCTCGAGGCGTACGAGGACCCGATCGAGGTGGCCGTGCTCGGCTGCGCCGTGAACGGCATCGGCGAGGCCTCGCACGCGGACTTCGGCATCACCGGCGCCAAGAACGAAGGGCTGATCTTCGCCCACGGCGAGCCCCTGCGGAAGGTCAAGCAGGACGACCTCGTCGACGAGCTCTTCGCCGAGATCGACAAGTCGGTCCAGCGCGGGGGAGAGGTGGTCTCGGACGACGCGAAGAAGGCCGAGGGCGCCGAGTGGCTGCGGAAGATCGAGGAGGAGAACGCGGGCGACCTCACGCCCGAGCGGATCGCGGCCATGGAGGCCGAGGCCGCGAAGATCGCCGACGACATCACGGCGCCCAGGCCGGCGCTCGACGAGGAGGCGTCGCCCACCGCGGGCCGGCGCTTCACTCGCACCTAGCTCCCGCTAGTCGGGCCCTCCAGCAGCTCGGCCGGGTCGACCGGCCGCAGGCGGTCGGCGTATCGCTCGGTCCACAGGTGGAACACCGTCAGGATCATCACTGCGCGGTGCATGGATGTGCCGCGAATCGCTTCGGGAAGCGTCCCGTCGCGCAGGTGTCCTGCGAGCTTGGGCCCGAGGTGGCGCGTGAGCGGCCCGTCGCGCAGGCTCCGGTCGTAGAGCTCCAGCATCTCCGGCGCGAAACGGTTGCGTCTTCCGCTCTGGCCGACGGGCGGACGCGGCGTATCGGCGACGGTGGGCATTCGCACCGATGGAGAATCGATGCGTGCGAACAAGGCGTTGTAGAAGGCGCGGTCGCGCTTCTGGCGCGGATGCACGGAGAGCATCGCGCGCGCGATGCGGTCGGTCCCGCCAGGGATGACGACGCGAGCCGAGCGTCCCATTCCCTGCGTCGGCAGCAGCGAGATCACGCGCACTCCCCTGGTCGCGTAGACCGACAGCAGCGCTTGGGAGCCGCTGCCGTCGAATCGCTGGACCTCGCGCCTGAACTGCCGCCTCGTCGCGGCGGACGCGGCCCGCGCGTACGGCGCGGCAAGCGCTCGATCGGGCACCTTGGGCATCGCCCGCGTGCGCATCGTCTGGAACAGGGCCTGGAAGACGTTGTACCCGGGAGGCGGATCCAGCACCTCGCCGCGGTACGAGCGCCCGCCCTGGACCCCGAACGTGTCGATCGCAAACCCGTCGAGGGCCGGGAGAGCCAGCTCTTCGAGGCGCGGGCCCATCGGCATCACGAACGAGCCCATGACGAACTGGAAGTCCATCGACTCGACGTGCTCCAGCCAGAGGCGTCGGTGTTCCGCGCCGCCGGCGACCGGGAACGTCTCGTGCTCGGCTCCTGCCGCGCGTGCCGCGGCGGCGGCCAGATCCGCCTCCCAGCCGATCTCGTCGTCGGCGACGGCGGTGAGCGCGCGGAGGGGCACGCCGGCGTCGTGCGCCACCCCCAGCAGGACGCGGGAATCCAACCCGCCGCTGAGCAGGACGGCTGCGCCGGTGTCGCGTAGGGGCGCTACGGCAGCGTGGAGGCCTTCGATCGTCGCCTCGGCGGCCGCGTCGAGATTGTCGTGCGGTTCGATCTCCGCCCACGGCCACGCCGCCGCTTCCGCGCGTCCGCGTCCGCCCGCGCGTTCGAGGAGCGCGAACTGACGCAGCCGCCGGATCTGTTGGAACGGCGTGCGCTCGCCAAGGGGCTGGCGCAGAGCGAACATCGAAGCCCACGTGGCCCAGTCGGTATCGAGCCGCACGTCCACGCCGCGGACGAGGGCGTCGATGCGCGAGGCGAAGTACGTCGCGTCTCCGTGGTCGAACCAGTAAACCGGCGCGGCTCCCGAGACGCTCGAGTGCACGGCCCGCCGCCGCGGCTCGAGCACGAGCCCGCAGGCGTCGAGCCCACACGCCGCGTCCTGCCAGGTGACGGCCGAACTTGCGTCGGGGGCCGGCCACCGCTCACTCCACGCGAGGCCGTGCCGGAGGCCCGAGCGCCACCGCAGCGGCTCGCGGTCGAGCCACAGGCACGAGCGCCGATCGGCGTGTACCTCGGCCGGAACGGCCGGCAGCGCAGCGGCGATGCGCTCGACGACCACGCGGTCATAGTGGCCGAGGGCACCACAGGCGACGGGATTGCGTGGCGGCTCGTTCACTCGCGCTCGAGTATCTCGTCCGGGTCGATCGGGCTCAGCGACGACTCGTAGCGCTCGGCCCATAGGTGGAACGCCGTGACGGCCATCGCCGCCCTGTGCAGGGCTGTGCCGTGGATGGCTTCGCCGAGGGTGCCCTCCCGCAGGCTCGTCGCGAGCTTCTGGCCCAGGATCGGAGTCAGCGGCCCGTCGCGGAGGCTGCGTTCGTAGAGGTCGACCATGGGAGGCTGAAACCGCATCCGCAACGACGGCACCACGGCATCGGGCTGGGTTGTGTTCGCAACCGTGGGCATGCGCGCCGACGGCGAGGCGATCCGGTCGAAAATGGCGCCGTAGAGGCGGCGATCCCGCTTCTCGGATGCGCGCAGGCTGAGCAGCGCGCGCGCGACACGGTCGGTCGCGCCCGGCGTGACCACCGCCGCGTATCGCCCGACCGTCTGTTTCGGCAATGTCGCGACGCCGCGCAACATCCTCGTCGAGTACTGCGCGAGGAGCGCCTGGTTGGGGTTCCCGCGAAAGGGGGCGGCCTCGCGCCGGAACTGGCGTCGTGATGAGCGAATGACGGCGGCGGCGTACGGTCCGGCCAGAGCACGCTCGGCCGCGCCCTTCATCGTCCGCTCGCGCAGGCTGTGCCAGAGCGGCACGCCCGCGTCATATCCCGGCGCGGGATCGAGCATCTCGGGCGTGTAGAAGCGGCCGCCCCGCACGGCGAACACGTCGAACGCCAGGCCGTCCAGCGCGGGGCGGCCAAGCTCCTGGAGGCGAGGGAAGAGCGGCAGCACGAAGGACCCGAGCAGGAACTGGAAGTCCGAGCCCTCGAGGTGATCGACCCAGAGCCGGCGATACTCGGCCGGGTCGCCGGCGTGGAAGCTCTCGAACTCGGCGCCCGCCGCCCGTGCTGCTTCGCCGGCCAACTCCGCCTCCCAGCCGCGACCGTCGTCGGCGACCGCGGTGAGCGCCGTCAGCGCCACCCCGGCGTCGTGGGCGGCCCCCAGGAGGATCCGGGAGTCGAGGCCGCCGCTCAGCAACACGGTGGCGCCGGTGGCCCGCAGCGGGGTGAGCGCATCGGCCAGCGCGCCCATGACCGAGTCGGCGGCGCCGGCCAGGGTCTCGCCTGGGGCGATCTCCGCCCACGGCCACTCCTCCACCTCCGGAACAGCGCTCCCCGACCGGTCCTCGAGCGACGTGAACTGCCGGAGGCGCCGGATCTGGCGAAACGGGGTGCGCTCGCCAAGCGGCGACCGCAGCGAGAGGAACGCCGCCCACGCCTGCCAGTCCGGGTCGAGGCGGGCGTGAACGCCGCGGGCGAGCGCATCGACTCTGGACGCGAAATACGTCGCGCCGGCGTGCTCGATCCAGTAGACGGGCATCGTCCCGGAGATGCTCGAGTGCACCGCCCGCCGCCGCGGTCCCAGCAGCAGCCCACAGGCGTCCAGACCGCACGACGCCTCCTGCCACGATCGGGTCGCGCCGGGGTCGGGTGCGGGATACCGCTCGCTCCAGGCCAGTCCGCGAGTCAGCCCTCCGCGCCAGCGGAGCGGTTCGCGGTCCAGCCAGAGCGTCGAGCGGCGATCGCGGTGCACCTGGCGCAGGCCCGCGTCCAGCGCGTCGGCCAGGCGTTCGACGATCGCAGGCTCGTATCCGCCCAGCGCACCGCAGGCCACGGGATTGCGTGCCGGCTCGTCCACCCCGGCGGCTTATATCGTGGCCGCCCCGTGACGCGCCTCTCCACCTACTTCCTGCCGACGCTCCGCGACGACCCCGCCGACGCCGAATCGGTGTCCCACCGCCTGCTCACGCGGGCCGGGATGGTCCGCCAGCTCGGCGCCGGGCTTTGGACCTGGCTCCCGGCCGGCCACCGGGTCCACGCCGCGGTCGAGCAGATCGTCCGCGAGGAGATGAACGACATCGGGGCGCACGAGCTGCTCATGCCGGTCCTCCAGCCGGCCGAGCTCTGGCAGAAGACCGGCCGCTACGAGATCGACGAGCTGTTCAAGCTCGAGGACCGCAAGGGCTCGCCCCATGTTCTTGCGTTGACGCACGAGGAGAGCCTGACGTTCCACGTCGCGCGCGAGGTGCGGTCATACCGCGACCTGCCGCTCCTGCTCTACCACATCCAAATCAAGGAGCGGGACGAGGCACGCCCGCGCGCGGGCGTGCTGCGGACGCGCGAGTTCAAGATGAAGGACGCCTACTCCTTCGACCGGGACGTGGCCGGCCTCGACGCCAGCTACGAGCTGTTCCGCGGCGCCTACGCGAAGGTCTTCGACCGTTGCTCACTGGATTGGTACGAGGTCGAATCGGACGTCGGGATGATGGGCGGCATCGGTGCACACGAATTCATGGCACCCAGCCCGGCGGGCGAGAACGAGGTTGCGCTGGCGCCCGGATACGCCGCCAACCTCGAGGTCGCGTCGGCCGAGGCTCAGCCGGTGGAGCTGCCACCGGCGCTGGACGAGCCCCGCGAGGTGCCGACGCCGGGCCTGACGACCGTTGCCGAGGTCTCGGAGGCACTAGGCGTGCCGCCGGGCGCGCTGCTCAAGGCGGTGCCCGTGGTCGCCGAGGACCGCGGCCTGGTGATGGTCCTCGTGCGGGGCGACCACCGGCTGAACGAGATCAAGCTGCGCAACAGCCTCGGCGAAGACTTTCGCCAGGCAACCGCCGAGGAGATCGACTCACGTATCGGCCCCGCGGGTTTCATCGGCCCGGTCGGCGCCCAAGTGCCGGTCGTAAAGGACGCGGCGATCGCGGGCGAGGGCCTGGTCTGCGGAGCGAACCGTCCCGACGCCCACATGATCGGCGTGGCCCCGGGCCGCGACTTCGCCTTCGAGGAGCGCGACGTGCGCACGGTGGAGGCCGGGGACACAGCGCCGGGAGGCGGAGTCATCGAGATCCAGCCCGCGATCGAGGTCGGGAACATCTTCAAGCTCGGCACGCGGTACTCGGAGCCGCTCGGGGCGACCTACTTGGACGAGTCCGGCGCCGAGCGCACGATCGTGATGGGCAGCTACGGGATCGGCCCCGCGCGGATCGTTGCCGCTGCGATCGAGCAGAACGCCGACGACAAGGGCATCGTCTGGCCCCCGCCCCTCGCGCCCTGGCAGGTCGAGCTGGTCGGCCTGGGGAAGGCCGGCGACGACACGATGGAGGCCGCGGAGAAGCTGTACGAGGAGCTGGGGGCGGCCGGGCTCGACGTGCTGTTCGACGACCGCGACGCGGGCCCGGGGGAGAAGCTGACGGATGCGGAGCTGATCGGGTGCCCGGTCAGGGTGGTCGTGGGAAAGCGGGCGCTCGCCGAGGGCCAGGTGGAGGCGCAGGAGCGGGCCTCGGGAGCGGACCACCGCCTCGGGCTCGCCGAGGTGCCGTCTCGCGTGCGTGGCCTGCTCGAAGGCCCCTGAGCGGAAGATGGCGGTCGAGCGGCCTCCCACCGGGCCCAGGCGCAGCCTGAGGCGGCTGGTGGGACTCGACCGTTCCGGTCCGCTCCCGCAGCAAACCCGCGCCGGTGCCCCACTGCGCCCGTTCACGCTGCCGAACCTGGTCGGCTACCTGCGGCTCGCGGCGATCCCGGTCTTCCTCTACCTCGCGCTCTCATCGGATGATGGACGGGTCGCCTCGGCGACGCTCCTCTACCTCTGGATCACCCTGGGGGACTACCTGGACGGGTTCCTCGCGCGCGCGACCGGCCAGTACTCCCGCATGGGGGCATTGCTCGATCCGGTGGTCGACCGCCTGAGCGCGCTGGCGGGGATCATCGTCTGCTGGCACTTCGAGTTCCTCCCACGCTGGGCGCTCGCGTTGCTCGCGGTTCGCGAGGTCGTCACGCTGGTCCTCGCGCGGCTCTCGCTCCAACGGGGCGTCGACATCGAGATCAGCTGGGTCGGCCGGGTCAGCACGTTCTTCACGTTCGCGGGCCTCTTCTGGTCCCTGGTGATCGACAGCTGGGTGACGGTGGCGGTGTTCCTGATCGGCGTCGCGCTCGGGATCGTCGCGACGGCGCTCTACGCCCAGGCGGCCCGCCGCCGTCTGCAGGGCTGATTTCCAAACGCTCAAGCTCAACTTGACGTTCTGTAATCAGGCGTATAATCCCCGGCGATGGACTTCGACAAGACCGTTCCGGACACAGCGGAGATGAGCGACGAGGAGCTCAAGGAGACGATCGACCGCCTGACCGAGGAGGAGCGGGGGATCTCGTACCGCCGCCGCGTGCTGCACGGCCAGATCGACATCCTGCGCGCCGAGCTCGTCAACCGGCTCAAGGCCAAGCGCGAGGGCGGCGAGACCACCCTCTCCGGGGCGGACGTCCAGCAGCTGACGGACATCCTGCTGGGCAAGGTCGAGCATCCGGAGGGGCCGGGGACGGGCTGATGGCCGTCCATTGTCCCGAGTGCGGCTTCGTCAACCCGGAGGGCGCCAATTACTGCCAGAAGTGCGGTGCCTACCTGGGCCGCCCCGAGGGCGCCGACGAGCCGACGACGATGACCTACAAGGTTGACGAGACCGGGGAGTACACCCCCGTCGACATCGAGGATGAGGTCGACGACGCCGGCGCCGCTCTGGTGATCCGCTCGGGCGGGGGCAGGGCGGGGGAGAGCTTCACGGTCGAGGGCGACCGGATGTCGATTGGCCGGACGCCCGACGCGTCCGTGTTCCTCGACGACGTCACGGTGTCTCGCAACCACGCCCTGCTGGTCCGTCGCCAGGACGGCTTTTACATCGACGATCTCGGCTCGCTGAACGGCACCTACGTGAACCGGCACCGGATCGAGTCCCATCGCCTCTCCGACGGCGACGAGATCCAGATCGGCAAGTACAAGCTGAGCTACCTGGAGCGTTGAGGTGGCCGTCGTGACCTCACGGGAATCGGGCGAGCGCGATGAGGGCGCCAAGCGCGAGGCGCGCGAGGGCTCGCGGCCGCGCAAGGCGCTGACGATCGGCGCCGTGGCGAAGATCCTCAGCCAGGAGTTCGACGACATCTCGATCTCCAAGATCCGCTACCTGGAGGACCAGAAGCTGCTGGCGCCGCGCCGGACCCCCGGCGGCTACCGCCTCTACAGCCAGGCCGACGTCGAGCGCCTCCAGGCGATCCTGCGCATGCAACGCGACGAGTTCCTGCCGCTGCGGGTGATCCGCCAGGAGTTGGCGTCGGGCGCCTTCGACACCGAGCGGCGCCCCGCAGGCGAGGTCGGCCAGAAGCGGCGCGCGATGACCGTGGACTCGCAGGTGCAGACGATGACCGCCGACGAGCTGATCGAGCAGGCCGGCGTCAGCCCGGAGTTCCTGCGCGAGCTCTCCGAGTTCGGCGTGATCCAGGCCGAGCGGCGCGACGGGCGGACCAGCTTCGACGAGACCGACCTCGAGATCGTGCGCTCCGCCGCCGAGCTCGCCCGCCATGGGGTGGCAGGCCGCAACCTGCGAGTCTTCCGCAGCTCCGCCGATCGCGAGGCCGCCCTGCTCGAGCAGCTGCTGGGCGCCTCGCTCCGCTCGCGCAGCCAGGCCCGGCGCCGTGAGGCGGTCGAGAACCTCGAGAACCTCGCGGCGGTCTGTGGGCACCTGAAGCAGCTGCTCCTGGTCCGTGACCTGCGGCGGCTGAAGGGCGAGGACGACTGAGTCCTCGCGCCTGTCGCCGGTAGCCCGATGCCCAAGGTTTCGCGGTCGCGGACGATCCGGGCGTCGGCCGAGCGCGTCTGGGACCTCGTTTCCGACCCGCACAACCTGCCGCGCTGGTGGCCGCGGATCATGCGCGTCGAGGACGTCGAGGGCCAGGGCGAGCGTTCGCGCTGGACGGCCGTGCTCGAGACCGACCGCGGTACCGGCGTCCGCGCGGATTACCGCTGTTCGGGCAGCACGAACCGCCGGCGCTTCGCCTGGAGGCAGGACCTGGACGGCACGCCCTTCGAGCGGATCCTGAAGGAATCGCGCGTCGAGATCCGGCTCGAGCCCGAGGGCGAGGGCGCCACGGAGGTGAGGCTCGAGAGCGAGGAGCGGCTGCGCGGGCTCTCACGCCTCGGCTCGACGATGATGCGCGGGGCAACTCGCCGCCGCCTCGACGAGGCGCTCGACGGGATCGACCTCGCACTGGTCGGGGAATAGCCGGATCCGCGGATGAGCGAGCCGATGAAGTGGTGGGGCTGGGGCGATCCCGCCAAGAGCGTCGAGCTGGGGGCCGGCGCACGAGCGATGCTCGCGGGTGAGCTCGGCGAAGCGGAGCCCAGCGCTCGCGCCGAGCTCTCCGACGTGACGATGCCCGAGGCGCGCGCGCTGCCCCGGCGCGGTGACGCGCGCGGCGGCTGGCGCGTTGCTGACCGGGCACGAGGACCGCCTGCACCGCGCGGCGGGCAAGAGCTATCCGGACCTCTTCAGGGCGCGCAGCGGACGGCTCGATGCCGCGCCCGACGCGGTGGTCGCGGCGCGGTCCGCCGAGCAGGTGGCGGCGGTGCTCGAGGCCTCGGCCGCGAGCGGCGTCGCGGTCGTTCCGTTCGGTGGCGGCACCAGCGTCGTGGGCGGGGTCGATCCGGTCCGGGGCCCGCACGACGCCGCGATCGCGCTCGATCTCCGGCGGCCTGCGGCACTGCGACGTGGACCACACGTCGCTGACCGCCCGGCTCGGGCCGGGGCTCCGCGGCCCCGAGGCGGAGGCCGCGCTCGGCGCCGAGGGCCTGACGCTCGGCCACTTTCCGCAGTCGTTCGAATACGCGACCGTCGGCGGGTTCGCGGCAACCCGCTCGGCCGGTCAGGCGTCGGCCGGATACGGGCGCTTCGACGAGCTGGTTACCGCGATCGAGCTGCTGAGCCCGGCCGGGAGACTCGCCACGCTGGAGACCCCGCACACGGCCGCCGGCCCCGCGCTCCGCGAGCTGGTCGTCGGGTCCGAGGGGACGCTCGGTGTGATCACGGACGTCACGGTGCGGGTCCGCCCCGCGCCGACGGTCACCCGCTACGAGGGCTGGATCGCAGCGGATTTCGAGTCCGGGACCGAGGCCGTGCGCTCGCTGGCCCAGTCCGGTCGCCTCCCGGACGTGGCCAGGCTCTCGGATGAAGAGGAAACGCGGGTCTCGCTCGCGCTCTCGGGCACCTCGGGGCTGAAGCGGTCGCTTCTGGAGTCGTACCTGCGAGCTGCGCCGGCGCACCGGCGGCTGCATGATGATCGTCGGCTGGGAAGGGGAGGCGGAGGACGTCGAGCGGCGCCGGGCGCTCTCGTCCCGAGTGCTGCGGGCAACCGGAGCGGTGAGGCTCGGCGGTGCCCCCGGCCGGTCCTGGCGCCACGGCCGGTTCGACGGGCCCTACCTGCGCGACGAGCTGCTCGACCTCGGCTATTTCGTCGAGACGCTGGAGACCTCGCACACCTGGTCCCGCTACCGGGACCTCTACCGCGCGGTGCGAGATGCGCTGCGCGATGCGCTCCAGGGCCAGGGAACGCCGGGGCTGGTCTGGTGTCATCTCTCGCACGCTTATCGAGACGGCGCCTCGCTCTACTTCACCTTTGTCGCTCCGCGCAGGGCCGGTGCCGAGATCGAGCAGTGGCGCGCGGTCAAGACCGCTGCGTGCGAGACGATCGTCGCCTCCGGGGGCACGATCACGCACCACCACGCCGTGGGCCGCGACCACGTGCCGTACATGCGCGCGGAGGTGGGGGATGTGGGCGTTGACGCGCTTCGTGCCCTGAAAGAGCGCCTCGACCCGGCCGGGATCATGAACCCCGGCAAGCTCCTGCCCGACCGCTAGTTGCCCTGGTCCGAGCCCTGGCTGCCGGCGGCCGGGACGTCCGGGATCCGGCCCTCGAGCACCGTCTGCCCGGGACGCTCGATCTGGTACGTCTCGTCCTGCGCGGCCTGCTGGATCTCCGTCAGCGTCTCCTGCGCGTCGGAGAGCGCGATCTCGATCGACTCGGCTCCCAGGCGCTGGTTGAAGATCAGGCTCACGACCGCGGGGGGAACCGCGAACCGGTCGTTGAACGAGCCCTGCTCGGGAAAGATCGGCGACAGCGGGTAGCCCGTCTTCTCGTCGAACATGAACCAGACCACGTAGGCCTGGTCCTTCGGCGCCTGCTCGAGGTTCTCGACCGCCAGGTCGATGTAGGGCTGGTCGCCGGTCGAGAGCCCGATCGTCGCGATGCCGGCCGCGTCACCGTTGCCCTCGGGCTTCAGCGCGATACGCGTCAGCTCCTGTCCATCGGGGATTCCGCTCGTCTCACCCCCGGTGGCCTCACCGGCGTCGGTCTCGTCGCCGGCGGTCGTCGCGTCGCCCGCGTCGGCGGGCTCGTCGTCTCCGGAGAACACTCCGGTCACACCGAGGACCACCGCGATCAGGATCACGGCGGCGGCCGCCAGGCCGGCATAGAGGCGGCTGCGTCCCTGAGGCAGCGCGGAAAGGGGTGAACGGCGTTCGGAGGACGACGTCGCGGGGTCCGCCGGTGCGCCGGCCTTGCGGCTGAGGAAACTGCCTCCGCCGGGGGCGGGCGGGAGTTTCGGGAGGTCGGCGGCCGGCGCCATTCCGGCGAGCTCCTCGGAGATCCGCGTGGCGAGGTCGTGGTCCGCCGCGTCCTTGTCGAAGGTGGCGCACCGCGTCGGCGCGACCGATCGGATCCGCCTGGCCCAGCAGGTAGTCACTGAGGCCGACGTTGCGGTCCGGGTCGGCACCGCCGAGCTCGGTCAGCGCGGAGCGGCGCACGGCTCCGAACGTCGTCCTCGTAGAGCCCGAGCAGCTCCTCCAGCTCGGCGTAGGTCTGGCCGGCGAGCAGCAGCTCGAGGACGGCCTTCTGGTCCGGCGTGAGCGCCATGGGGCAGGGAAGCCTACGGACTCGGGTTTGCGGGCCACGCCGCTTCCGTCGCGGGCAAAAGGCGGCTCAACAACGCCGGGGCTCGGCGCCGGCCTAAGGCCTCCGCCTCGCGTAACGCTAGGTTTGCGCGCGTGAACGAGCCCTCAACATTGGGCGGGGACGGCCCGGGGGCCGCCATCGGGCTCGCCTACGAGGAGGTGGGGGACGAGCTCGTGCGGGCCACCGTGCCGGTCCGCCCGATCGTGCAGCAGCCCGCGGGCCTGGTGCACGGGGGCATCCTCAGCCTGATCGCGGAGAGCATGACCTCGTAGCGGCGGCGGAGGCGGTCGGACCGGACGGGAACGTTCCGGTCGGCCAGTCGAACTCGACCACGTTCCTGCGTCCGATCACCGAGGGCACCATCCACGCCACGGCGAGGCGCCGGCACGGCGGGCGCACGACCTGGATCTGGGACGTCGAGATCACCGACGACTCCGAGCGCCTCTGCGCGATGGTCCGGATGACGATCGCCGTGCGCCCGGCGCCGGGCGCCTGAGGGCAGCTAGCCGCCGAAGCGGTTCGTGATGGGCAGGCGGCGGTCGCGACCGAACGCCTTGGCCGTGATCCTGATCCCAGGCGGGGCCTGGCGACGCTTGTACTCGGCGCGGTCGACCATCCTCAGGACCTCGTCGACGACCGCGGGGTCGGCCCCGGCGGCCACGATCTCGTCACGCGATTGGTCGCCCTCGACGTAGGCGGCCAGGATCTGGTCCAGGACGGCGTAGGACGGCAGGGAGTCCGAGTCGAGCTGGTCCGGCCGCAGCTCCGCCGAGGGCGGGCGTTCGATCACGGACGGCGGGACCAGGGGGGTGGGGGAGACCGAGTTGCGATGCCGCACCAGTTCATAGACGAGGGTCTTCGGAACGTCCTTGATCACGGCGAAGCCGCCCGCCATGTCCCCGTAGAGCGTCGCGTAGCCCACCGACATCTCGCTCTTGTTGCCGGTGGTGAGCACCAGCCAGCCGTGCGCATTGGAGAGCGCCATCATCAGGTTGCCCCGGATCCTGGCCTGAAGGTTCTCGGCGGCGAGGCCGGTTGCACCGCCGTCGATGGAGCCGTCCAGCGCGGCGTCGTAGGCGCCCATCGCCGCCTCGATCGGGATCTCGACCAGGTCGGCGCCGAGGTTCCGCACGATCTGCCGGGCGTCGCCCTGGGTCTCCGCGGTCGAATGGGGGGAGGGCATGACGACGCCGGTCATGTTCTCCCCACCCAGGGCGTCGGCGGCGACCATCGCGACCAGGGCGGAATCGATCCCGCCCGAGACCGCCACCAAGACGCGCTCGAAGCCGTTCTTGCGGACGTAGTCGCGCAGGCCGAGAACGAGCGCCCCGTAGACCTCCTCGAGCGCACCGAGCGGCTCGGCGACCGGCCCGGACCCCGCGCCGAAGTCGACGACGAGGAGCTCCTCGTCGAATTGGCCGGCGCGCGCGACGAGGGCCCCGCTCCGGTCCATCGCGAAGCTCGCGCCGTCGAACACCAGCTCATCCTGGCCGCCGACGAGGTTGCAGAACGCGAATCCGGTCCCGTATTCGCGCGCGCGGCGGGCGAACATCGCCTCGCGGTCCGCGCGCTTGCCGAGGTAGTACGGGGACGCCGAGGGGCAGACGATCAGGTCCGCGCCCCATTCGGCCTCGATGCTGGCCGGGGGTCCCGGCTCCCAGACGTCCTCGCAGATCGTCAGGCCGATGCGGGTCTCGGCGATTTCGACCACCGAGGGCTCGTTCCCGGGCTCGAAATACCGCTGCTCGTCGAACACCGCGTAGTTCGGCAGGCGCTGCTTGCGATAGACATGCTCGACCCTCCCGTCCCGTAGCAGGGCCAGGGCGTTGTGCGCCGCCCTGGGGGCGGGCGCGTCGAAGGGGTGGACGCCGGCCGGCGCCGTCCTGGGCTCGGCGAACCCGACCAGGACGGCGATGCCCTCGGCGGCGGCAGCGAGCTCGCCCAGCGCGCCGGCGTTCGCCTGCAGGAAATGCCGCTTCAGGTAGAGGTCCTCCGCCGGATAGCCAGGCAGACAGAGCTCGGGGAACAGCACCAGCTGGGCGCCCTCGTCGCGAGCCCGGGCGATCCAGTCCGAGATCAGGGCCGCGTTCTCCGCGACGGCTCCGACGGTGGTGTTGATCTGGGCGAGCGCCACGCGCAGATTTGTTTGAGCGGTCATCAAGGGGTAAGTATCGTGACCTGCGACGACTCGGAAGGAACTCGATGCTCGAGGCGGAGGGGACTGTGCGACGGATGCGGAAGGCTGTGGCCATCGCGGCCGGGATCGGCGCGCTGGCTCTGCCCGCGGGCGCGTCCGCCCAGGCGAGCAACGAGGTGCAAGAGCCGCTGTTCAGCCCGACCGAGGCAAGCATCCAGCTCGAGCAGGCCACCGAGGCGCTCTCGACCACCGACCCGGCGGCCGCGCACCCGACCGACGAGCTCCGCGACCTTGTCGCGGCCCTGCCCTCGCTGGAGGGTCGGGAGCGGCGCCAGGCTCGCGCCATCCTCTCCCGTCCGCCCGCGAACGACACCGGGCAGGAGCCCTTCGGTGCGGAGTGGCCCAAGAATCCGGGAGCCGAGAGCCTGGACACGGCCAACTTCGTCATCCACTGGCCCGCTGGGCTTCCCTGCTCGGCGCCGAAGCAGGGCTGCCCCGAGCCCGACCTGACGGACGAAACGGGCAGCACCGCCCCGGACTACATCGACCAGGTGGCCGCCGCAGCCGAGGAATCGCTCGCGGTCCAGAACGGCGAACTCGGGTGGCCCAATCCGAAGCCCGACGACGACAAGGGCGGCGACGACCGGATCGACGTCTACGTCGCGGACATCTGCAACGAGAACGGCGGCAGCTGCATCTTCGGTTACGCGAACACCGACGATTCGTCGGCCCGATGCCAGAGCCCGCCGTTCAAGTGCTTCGCCTACCTGGTGCTCGACAATGACTACAACTTCGAAGAGTTCGAATACCCGGACCCGGGCGTCCCGCTGCGCGTGACCACCGCCCACGAGTACAACCACATCCTCCAGTTCCGCCTCGACACGATGCAGGACGGCTGGATGTTCGAGTCGACCGCCGTGTGGTCCGAGGAGCAGGTATTTCCGGATGACGACGACTGGCTGTTCTATCTCGACTTCTGGAAGCGCACCCCCGAGCAGCCGCTCACGAAGTTCAGCGCCGGCGGCGGTCTCAAGGTCTACGGGAGCGCCGTCTGGAACCACTGGCTCGATCTCGACGGCGGCGACTACGGGCCCGACGTGATCCTGGACGCCTGGAAGCGCTCTCGCAAGACCAAGCCGAAGGACTTCGCGGTCGCGGCGTACGACCGCGCGATCAAGCGGAACGGGGGAAGGGCTTCTCGCAGGAGTTCGGCCGCTTCGCCGGGGCGACCGCGGAGTGGCAGGTTGTGGACGGCGATTTCCCCGGCGACGATGCGAACGAGCCGGATGAGAGTCAGTTCCCCGACGTGGACCGCGACGGCAAGCTGGAACCCGGCGGCAAGCGCAAGCGCTTCAAGCTCGACCACACCGCGTACCGGCTGCTGGAAGTCGACCCCGGCTCGCGGGACGTGCTGATGCTCAGGGTCAAGGCACCGCGCAAGGTGCGAACCGCGATCGCGCTCGTGGGTCGCGACGGGGACCCGGCCACCGGCGACATCGACAAGGCTCTCGCGTACACGGGCAAGGGCGGCAGACTGACCGCGCGGCTCGGCGGCGTCCAGGACTACGAGCGGGTCACGGCGATGGTCGCGAACGCGGACGGTCGCGTCCGCGGCCGCGCGGGCAACGACTGGAACTACACGCGGGACAACGAGCGCTTCCGCATCAGCCTGCGCTGAGCGGCTCGCCCGTCGCCAGCCGCTCCTTGAGCTCCACGATCCGCGCGCAGGACGCACGCAGCCGTGACTCGTCCAGCTCGCCGGACTGGACGGCGGCCAGGAGCCCCGAGGCGATCCCCGGGGCGTCGCGGGCCGCGAACAGCAGCACGTCGACCCCGGCCGCCGACGCGAGCACCGCGGCCTCGCGCCGCGGGTAGGACGCGGCGATCCCCGGCGCCAGCAGATCATCGCTGATCGTGACTCCGTCAAAGCCCAGACGGGTGCGCAGCAGATCGGTCGCGATCGCGGGGGAGAGGACTGCGGGACTGCGCCCGCCGAGAGCCGGATAGGCAGCCGACGAGAGCATGATCAACTCGATCCCCTGCACGGCCGCCGCGCGGAACGGAGCCAAATCTGCTCGCAGGCCGGCGCGCGCGGTGGCGATCTGAGTCGGCGCGAAGTCCGTGTTCTCGAATGCCCTCCCGAGCCCGGGGAAGTGTTTCCCCGTGGCGGCGACGCCCTCGCGCCGCTGTCCCGACGCGAATGCCAGCGCCAAGCGCGCCACCTGCTCCGGCGTCGACCCGAATGCGCGCGGCGCCATGAACTGCTCCTCGGACACCGGCACGTCCAGGACCGGCGCCAGGTTGACGTCGATCCCGATCTCGCGCAGCTGGAATCCGGTCGCGCGTCCCTCCAACACGGCCGCCTGGCGATCGTCGTTCTGCGCGAGCGTGTACGGCGAGAGCTGCGGCGGCAGCGCCGGCAGGCGCTCGACGATCCCGCCCTCCTGGTCGATCGCCACGAGGAGCCGCGGATAGCCGCCCTCTCGCGCGGCCGCCTGGAGCCGCTTGAGCGCCGCCGCGAGCCGATCGCCCGCGATGTCGGAGGGCGGGAACAGGATGACCCCGCCGATCTCCCCGGAGCGCGCCTGCGCGAGGAGCTCATCCGTCACGCGGCCCTCCATCCGCACCATCACGCCCTGGCCGGCGACGCGGGCCAGCGGGTGCGGCGGGTCGCAGAATCCCGGCTCGCCGGCCGTGCGGCTGGCGTCGTCGCCCGCCCGGGCACCCACGAGAACCCCGGCGAGCGCCGCGAGGGTGGCGAGCGCACCCAGCGCAATCCGCCGTCTCCGCGCCTCCGGGGTCGTCGTCACCCGCCTCACGCTAGCCGCAGGCATGGGGCTGCGCTGCGCCCGCGTAGTAGCCTGGGCGCCGCATGACCGGCGAGGGAACGCTTGAGGACGAGTACCGGGTGGAGGTTGAGCTCTCCGAGGAGGGCCACAGCCTCTCGCTCGGCGAGCGGCTCAAGGCGCTGGATCTGGACGACGAGGCCCGCGATCGCCTGGGAACCCGCGTGATCGTCACCCGCGACGGATCGCACCTCTTCCTGTACGCGCACACCCGGGATAGCTGCGCGGAGGCCGAGCGGGTCGTCCGGGACCTGCTGGCCGACGAGGAACTCGAGGGCACCGTCCGGGCGACCCGCTGGCATCCGGCCGCTGAGACCTGGAAGAACGCCGACGAGCCCATGCCCGACACACCCGAAGCCCTCGAAGCTGAGCGGGTCGCGCACGAGCGGCAGGAGGCAGTCGAAGGCGAGGAGCCGCTCCACGCGCCCGAGTTCGTGCTGCTCGGCCGCTACAAGCCGAAGTTCCTGCGCGACCTCGGGCTGTAGGCCCGGTGCGGATCCTCCTCGCCGTCGCGGCCCTGCTGAGCCTGAGCGCCCCCGTCTCGTTCGCGCACGGCAAGGCGGTCAAGGTCAGGGTGGCGGTCGCCAGCAAGGCGCAGGCCGATGTCCTCGAATCGGGCCGACTGGATGTCACGGTCAGGGCGAATCGCAGAGCGACCGTGAAGATGAAGGCGCACCTCGGCAGGAAGGCGGTCTCGGGGGCCAGGCGCGTGCGACTCCCGAGCGGGGGCAAGAAGGGGCTCGGCCTTTCGCTCAGCGACCGCGGCGAGCGCCTGCTCGGCTCCTGCGGCGCCCAGACGGTCAAGCTCGGGGGCACGTACGAGTCCAGGGGGAGGCGGCGCACCGCGACCGACCGGGGGAGGCTCAGGAAAGACCAGTCGCGCTGCGAGATCCATGTCGAGGCCCCCGATGCGGACCGCTGCGATCCAATCGACCGCGCCCATTGCCTGGTCCCGTTCCCGAACGACTACTACACGACGCCGGAGGAGTCGGCGCCCACGGGGCTCCGCGTCGACCTCGCCCAGGAGTCCATGCCCGTGAACGTGGACGGCCTGTCCGCCTTCTCGCCCGAGTTGAACCGCAACGACGGCTTCTCGCCCAACAACACGATCATGGCCCGCGTCCCAGGGATCGAGGGGCCGGCGGCGTTCCGGGCGAACCGTCTGGTGCCCCAGATGAACATCGGCGCCTACGACAACCCCGGTCAGCGGGCCGTCCTGATCAACGCCGAAAGCGGCGAGCGCCACCCGATCTGGGCCGAGGTCGACATGGTTCCGACCGCGCCGGGCGACCGCGCCCTGTTGATCCACCCGGCGGTGGCGCTCGACTACGGCACCCGCTACATCGTCGCGCTCCGCAACCTGCGCTCGGAATCGGGCGACCGGCTGCGGCCGAACCGCGTCTTCAGGGCGTACCGGGATCGCCTGAGGACCGACAATGCCGCGGTCGAGGCGCGCCGTCCCGAGATGGAGCGGATCTTCGACGAGCTCGGCGCGGCGGGCGTCGAGCGCGGGAACCTCTACGTCGCTTGGGACTTCACCGTCGCCAGCCAGGCGAACCTGACCGGGCGCCTCGTCGCGATGCGCGACGACGCCTTTGCCCAGCTCGGCGACAGCGACCTCGAGGACGGTGAGGTCCAGGGCGATTCCCCGCCGGTCACGATCACCGGCGAGACCGAGTACCTGCCGTGCGACTCCGACGGCGAGCCCGAGTGCGCGCTCGACTCGCCGACGCCGGAGAGCAACTACGGCTTCAAGAAGGTGACCGGGACGATCACGGTCCCCTGTTACATGGACGCGCCAGGGGCCGGGTACAACCCATTCGACCCGAACACCCCGTGCGCCGCCGGTTCACGCCTGCACTACGAGGACGGATCCGAGACGCCCTCCCAGAACGGCGATGCGACCTGGGAGGCGCCGTTCACCTGCGTGATCCCGCGGACCGAGAAGGGCGCTGACGAGATGGCAACCGGGATGCCCGGGATCTACTTCGGCCACGGGCTGCTCCAGAACCACCGCATCGTCGAGCAGCTCGGGCTGTTCCCGGCGTCGCTGGAGGGCGTCGCGTGCGGGAGCGACTGGATCGGGCTCTCGGCCGTGGACCCGATCACCGGCGACCCGTACCCGGGAAACGACCTGAGCACCTATCTGGCGAACATGATCGGCCTGAAGCGCGACCTGTCGCTGTTCTCGGCGCTCCCGGACCGCTCCCAGCAGGGCTACATCAACGCGCTCTATCTGGCGCGCGCGATGGCGGCTCCCGACGGGCTCGGCGACGAGCCTGAGTTCGAGGGGCCGGGCGGCGAGCCCGCCCTCGCCATCGACCCCGAAGACACGGCGGCCGGGCTCGCCTACTACGGCGTCTCGCTCGGCGGAATCTTCGGCGGTGCCACGACGGCGGTCGCGCCCGACTGGGAGCGCGCGGTGCTCAGTGTGCCGGGCATGGGCTTCACCACCCTGCTGTCGCGCTCGACCCAGTTCAACCAGTTCCTGCCGGCGATCTACGGCGCCTACCCGGACGAGCTCGCACGCCAGATCGGCATCTCGGCGCTGCAGCTGCTCTGGGACCGCGGCGAGCCCAGCTCGTACGTCCACGGGATGCTCGACGGCCGCTTCGGCGTCCCCGAGCACCAGGTGATGCTCCACGAGGCCTTCGGCGACCACCAGGTCGCCAACGTGCAGACCGAGACTCTGGGGCGGACGCTCGGCGCCGCGGTGCGGACGCCGACGGTCACGACCGATCGCCTCAACTCGCGCGAGTACCTCTTCAGCGATGTCGCGAAGCCGTTCTACACCCCGGGCCAAGCGTTGATCGACTCCTCCGACCTCAACGTCCCGGGCGGCTTCGAAACGAACGCCAGCCTGTTCACCATCGATACCGGTGTGATCCGTGCCGGCCCGGGCGGCGCCGGCTTCGTCGGCACCAACCCGAACCTCGATTGGAACGTCGCCCCGGTCGATGCGACCACGACGGAGGAGAACGACGGGCTCGACCCGCACGAGCCCGCGGCTACGAGCCCCGTCGCCCAGCAGCTCGCGATCCCCTTCCTGCTCGGCCAGGGCATCTACGACGCCTGCGTCTCGGAGGCGCCTGCTTCCACGGACATGCCACCGTGGCCGGTGCCGTACTCGGGAACCGCGGCGCCGTGCAGCGCGCCACCGCTCCACGAGCCGGGCCAGGGGAGCTAGCTAGCGGGTCTCGGAGACCTGCGTGGCGCGCTCGAGGCGCGACAGGGGCTTACCGGCCGGGGCCAGGCCCAGGAGCTCCGCGATCGACTCGCTGAGGTCGCGGGCAAGCGAGTCGATGTCGGCCATCGCGTCGTAGTCGCCGATCAGCCCGAAGTCGATCTGGCCGTTGTAACTCATGATCCCGAAGCAGACCGCCTGGCGCTTGGCCAGCGGGACCATGGGGAACACGGCCTGGAGCTCGCGACCCATCAGGTACAACGGGAACTGGGGGCCGGGGACGTTGGTCACGACCATGTTGAAGAAGCGTTGGCGCGACTGCATCCGGCCCGCTTGGCCGAGAATGGTCGGCGGCGCGAAGTCCGCGAGCCCGGTGAGGATCGACGCGCCGACTGCCTGCTTCGACTCCTTGAGGTCGCCCATGGACTCGCTCACCGCGCGCAGGCGCTCCGCCGGATCCTCGACGCCCACGGGAAGGGGGGCGTACATCGCGCTCACCCGGTTTCCCAGGTCGCCGTGCTCGCCGGCCGTGCGCACGCTGATCGGCACCATCGCCTTGAGCTCGAGGTCGGCGGTGGCGTGCCCGCGGGCGCGCAGGTAGCGGCCGAGCGCGCCGGCGACCGCGGCGAGGACGACGTCGTTCACGGTGCCCCCGCCGGCCGCCTTGATCCGCTTGAACCCGTCGAGGTCCGCCTGAACCCACGCGAACCGCCGGTACGGGCTGATCTCGACGTTGAACGGCGAGGCGGGTGCCGAGATGCCGGCGCGGGCGAGCGCGCCCATCGATTCGAGGCCGTCAACCACCGCTCCGGCGACCTGCCGCGGCGCGCGGAACAGCGCCCGCACGCCCCGCACGGCCTCGCCCGGGGTCGTCGCCCGGTCGATCAGGGCGCGGCCGAGAACCTGGGTGTCGGACGGCTCCGGGCCGGGCGCCCACGGTTCGGGCTCGGGCTGGACGGGCGGCTCCGGCTCGGTGTCGAACAGGACGGTCGTGATGTCCATGCCGGAGACGCCGTCGACCAGACAGTGGTGGCTCTTGCCGACGATCGCGAACCGCCCGCCGGACAGTCCATCGACCAGCCAGAGCTCCCAAACGGGCTTCGAGCGGTCGAGGCGCTGGGAGAACACGCGGGCGGCGAGCGTGCGCAGCTGCTGCTCGGACCCGGGCTCCGGGAGGGCTGTGTGCCGCACGTGATAGTCGAGGTTGAACTGGGGATCGTCCACCCAGACCGGCCGGCCCTGGCGGTAGGGCACGAAGCGCAGCTTCTGGCGGAACCGGGGCACCAGATGCAGCCGCGAGCGGATGTGCTCGCGGAATTCGATGTAGTCCGGCGCGGGACCTTCGAAGACGAGGGTGGACGCCACGTGCATGTGAGCGGGGCCGTCCTCGAGATGCAGGAACGAGGAGTCCAGACCCGTGAGTCGATCGCCCGAAGCCATGGGCTGATCATGCCAAATGTCCGCTCCCGCGCAAATCCGCGGGACGCTTCCCGCCTATCATCAGGGCAGTGAGCTCTGAGGCCAAGAACCTCGAGGCGATCTCGAAGGCGATCGATACGCACAACGCCGAGTGCGAGTTCCCGGCCTCGGAGGTGCGGATGAATCCGTTCGAGATCGAGCGGCTCGGCTGGGACCAGATCCGCGGCTTGCCGCTGATCGGCGACCCGGAGATCTCCACGGGCCGGTTCCGGATCGTCTGCTCCGGCAACTCGGACGACGAGAACATCGAGGAGGTCGAGGCCGTCGGCGAGCCGATCGAGGTCGGAGCCCCGCCGGAGCGGGGTGGGGGATACCCGGTCTAGGACGCCTCAGGCGTCCGGCTAGAGGTTCAGGCCCAGGTCGTTCGTCACGTCGAGCGCCCAGCGGTTCAGGTCGGTGAACCCGCCGCTCAGGATCAGGACGCCCATCGCGATCAGGATCGCGCCGCCGCCGGCGACGATCAGCCGGTAGTGGCGCTTGACCACCGCGAACGCGCTGGTCGCCCGCGAGAACGCGACCGCCGTCAGCAGGAAGGGCAGCCCGAGCCCGAGTGAATAGACGGCCAGGAGGAAGGCGCCGTAGAGCGTCTCGCCCTGGATCCCGGCGAGGGTCAGCACGCCGCCGAGCGCGGGCCCGGTGCACGGCGTCCAGGCGATCGAGAAGGCCGCGCCGGCCACGATCGGGCCCCCGCGGCCGGCCCGGTTGAGGAGCGCCTCGACCCGGAACTCGCGGTTCAGGCGGTCGATGAACATCGTCCCAATGAACAGAAGGCCCATGAGGACGAGGAGGACGGCGCCGATGTCCGTCAGGAGCTCCTGGTGTTCGCGCAGCTCGCTGCCGAGCGCCGTCGCGGTGAGCCCCAGGAGGATGAAGATCACCGAGAACGAGGCGATGAACAGCAGGCTGGGCTGCAGGACGTGGCGCCAGTCCGCATCCGAGAGCTCGTCCGGGCTGAAGCCCGTGATCGCGGAGAGGTAGCCCGGTACGAGCGGTAGGACGCACGGCGAGACGAACGACACGAGCCCCGCGATGAACGCGACCGGGACGTCGGCGCCGGAGATGGGATCGTTCAAGGCCTCGGCCGGGGTTAATTCAGTTGAGCGCCGCGGCGAGGCGGCGACGGTGCTCGGCGGCGAGCGGATGCTCGGGGCCGAGCTCGGTGAAAATCGCGACCATCACGCGTCGGAGGAGGTCGCGGCGATCGGGATCGTCCTCGGCGCCGATCGCCGCCTGCAGGTGCTCCAGCGCGGCGCCGGGATCGCCGTCGTCCCACGCTGCGAACGCGCGCAACGGTTCCGCGGAGCGATCGCCGTTCCCGGACGCCGCGCGCTCCAACTCCAGCCGGGCCAGAAGACCGCCCGCCACGAAGTCGGATTGTGCGTGGTCGGCCAGGACGCCCTCGGCCTCGTCGCCGTCGCCGCGCGTGATCAACAGCCGTCCGAGGGCGACGGCCGCAGCGGCATGGCGCGGGTCCTGCGCAAGCGCTGCGCGCAGGGACGCCTCGTCGCCGCCCGCAACGAGCTTGTCGGCCTCCGACGGGACCAGCGTGTCGAGGAACTCCTCGATCCGGGCCGGAGGGACGGCACCGGTGAACTCGTTCGCGACCTTGGCGTCGCGAAAGGCCTTCACGGCCGGGATTCCCTGGATGCCGAACGCCTGGGCGAGCATCTGGTTGGAGTCGACGTCGACCTTCGCGAGCTCGACCTCGCCGCCGCGAGCGCGCACCGCGGACTCGATTGCGGGGCCCAATTGCCGGCACGGGCCGCACCATTCGGCCCAGAAGTCCACGACGACGGGGACCTCGCGCGAGCGCTCGATCACCCGGGTCTCGAAATCGGCCTCGGAGACGTCGAAGATCACATAGTCGAGGGTAACGGGGGGCGACGACCGGCTCGGGGGTTATGTAGACCCGGAGACGGGCAGGCGCGTGCTTGATAATGGACGGCGTGGACGAATCACTTCGCGGGAAGCTCCTGATCGCGTCGCCCGCACTGGTCGACCCGAACTTCGCGAGGACGGTCGTGCTGATGACCGAGCACAGCGCCGAGGGCGCGATGGGAATCGTCCTGAACAGGCCGGCGGATGCTCCTGCGCGTGACCTGCTGCCGGTGCTGGAGGAGATCGCCGGCGCGGACCCGCTGTTCATCGGCGGGCCCGTGCAGCCGCAGGCGGTGGTGCTGCTGGCCGAATTCGCCGACCCGGAGGCCGCCGCTTGGCTCGTCGTCGCCGACGTGGGCCTGGCGTCGGCCGAAACCGACATCGAGGAGCTGACGCCGGCCGTGCGCCGCGGGCGGTTCTACGCCGGATATTCCGGCTGGGGCGCCGGCCAGCTCGAGGCCGAGATGGAACAGGAATCATGGATCGTGGAGGCCCCGCTACCGCGTGAATTGTTCCCGGACGACCCGGACACGCTCTGGAACGACGTTCTGGCGCGAAAGGGAGGCCAGTACGCGCTCATCTCACGCATGCCGGAGGACCCGACCCTCAATTGACCGTGCCCAGGTTTCCATAACAGCCATTAGCGAGCATTCGATCCGTGCCTGACTGGGACCACGTCGTAACCCTCGCCCAGGCCGAGTTGCCCGAGGTCGAGGTCTCGACCTCGTACGGCACGCCGGCGCTCAAGGTCAGCAGGAAGCTCTTCGCCCGCCTGCGCGAGGATTCGGAGCACCTCGTCCTCTTCGTCGACTTCATGGAGCGCGAGGCCCTCGTCCAGTCCTCCCCCGAGGTCTTCAGCGTCACGCCCCATTATGTGGACTGGCCCATGGTTCTCATCCGCCTGGATCGCGTCGAGCCCGACGAGCTCGCCGAGCTCGTGATCGAGTCGTGGCGCCGCCGAGCTCCCAAACGGCTCCTGGCGGCGTACGACGAAGCCGCCTCGGAGCGTTGAGGGCCTGCTTGTGGCCCGGGGAAACCGGGTAGACATAACCGCGCGTGCGATATTTCGCGCAGATCGTCGCCCTCTCCCGCGCCGGGTTCGGCGTTGCAATGCTGGCCGACCCTGGTCGAATCGGCCGCGGGTGGATTGGACAGCGCGGCAGCGAGCAGCCCGTCCAGGTCCTGACGCGCTCGCTCGCGGCGCGCGACATCGCGCTCGGCGGCGGCGCCCTGCTCGCGGCGCGAACCGGCGGCGGCCCGGGCTGGTTCGCGGCGAACGCGCTCTGCGACGCGGTTGATCTGACCTCGGCGGTCGTCTCCCGCGATGCGTTGCCCGAAAGTGGCGCCCGTGCCACAGTCGCGCTCGCCGGCGCCTCGCTCGTCGCGTGCGTCGCGTGCGCCGTGGGTCTTGCCCGAGACCGAGCGGGCTAGCGGCCGAAGAGCCGACCCAGCTTGGTGCTCTTGACCGCACCGGTCACGCCCGTGCTCTCGGGCGGGCCCAGCTGCCCCGCTGCGGCGGAATCGATGTTGAGCTCGACCGCGCGCTCGAACGTGCGCTGCACCTCGGGGCCGTCAACGAACCGGACCGTGCCGGAGTCGTCCTCGAACACGATCCCGTCGAGGATGTGCTCACGCTTGTTGTCCATGACGCGGACCACCTTGCCGACGTGCTTGCCATCGGAGCCGTAGATGGGGGTTCCGCGCGAAACCGTTGTGTAGTGGACGGCGATGCCGTCGTCGCGCTCGTTCACGCGCCCAAGGATACGGTGGCCGGCGCGCGCAGGCGGGCTACACCCGTTGAGCCAACTCGATCAACCCGACGACGATTACCGCCATCAACCCGACCCACACGGCCCCGGCCGCCAACACGATGAAACCGACCGATCCGTGGAAGACGAGCTTGAGGATCGGGTGGTCGTCGGCCCTCTGCTCGCGCTGCGCAGCCTGTTCCATGAACTCGTGATCCTGCGCGTTGAGGCGCAACTCTTCCGGCGCGATCTCGTCCAGTTCGTCCGCGAACGAGCGACCGAATCCCTCCGTATCTGAGTCCCCCATGCCGCTGACCGTACTCCTCGGCCGTCAGGAGTTCAACCTCCGCCCGCTTGCCCGAGACGATGAGTTTCGGCGCTGCGCCTGGTCTTAGCGTTGTGACCGAACGAATGCGGACTGGATTCCGAGCGTGTCGATAACTTCCGCGCCAAGACGGCTGAACAGGAGCGAGATGCACGAACGAAACGGCCCCGCTGTCCTGGCCAAGGGGCTGGTGAAGCACTACGACGGCCGCGAGGGCACGGTCGAGGCCGTCCGCGGAGTGGACCTGGAGGTCCAGACCGGCGAGATCTTCGGCTTCCTCGGCCCCAATGGAGCCGGCAAGTCGACGACGGTCCGCATGCTCACAACCCTCCTCACGATCACGTCCGGCGAAGCCGAGGTGTTGGGCGTTGACGTTGCCCGCTACCCGGACGGTGCCCGCCGCCGGATCGGCGTCGCGCTCCAGGAGGCGGGCCTCGACCCGCGCCAGACCGGCCGTGAGCTCCTGGTCCTGCACGGGCGGCTGTTTGGGCTCGGCCCGGCCGAGGCGAAGGCGCGCGCGAACGAGCTGCTCGCCTTGGTCGAGCTCGAGGACGCCGCCGACCGGGTGATCAAGGGCTACTCCGGCGGCATGCAGCGCCGGCTCGACCTGGCGGCGGCGCTCGTGCACGAGCCCGAGGTCCTGTTCCTGGACGAGCCGACCACGGGCCTGGACCCGGCGAGCCGACTGACGGTCTGGGAGGAGCTCCGCAGGATCAACGGGCAAGGCACGACGATCTTTCTCACGACCCAGTATCTCGAGGAGGCGGACCAGCTCTGCGATCGCCTCGCGATCATCGACGGCGGCCTGATCGTGCGCGAGGGAACGCCGATCCAGCTCAAGGCGGACCTGCGCGAGCGCAATGGCGATGGCATCGAGCCCACGCTGGACGACGTGTTCCTCGACGCGACCGGGCGTACCCGTGACCGAGCGGCTGGAGAAGTGCAGGAGGTGGCTGCATGAGCGCCACCGTTGAACTCGGGCGGCGCTCACTGCGCGAGGCCATCAGACAGCCGGACGCGCTGTTCATGACGATGTTCATCCCGATCTTCTTCCTGGTCGTGAACACGGGCCAGGCCGCCGAGATCTTCCCCTCGGATTCGACCGGGTTCCTGGAGGGCCAGGGTTACGGCGCCTTTCAGTTGCCGATCACGCTGCTGCTCGCGGCCTCGTTCGGCATGGCGGCTCTGTTCCTGGTCGAGGAGATCGAGGGCGGCTACTTCGACAAGCTGCGGGCGATCCCGATCCCGCGCTATTCGATCGTGCTCGGCCGGCTCGTCGCGGAGGGCGTGAAGGGAATCGTCCTCTCGTCGGTGATCGTGCTGATCGCGCTCCCATTCGGGATCACGATCGCGAGCGGTCCGCTTGGCTTCGTCCTGCTGATCGCGCTGAGCGCGCTTTGGGGCGTCGTCTACGCGGGCTTCATGCAGCTCATCGCGCTCAAGACCCGAAGTGCGGCGGCGACGAACTCGGGCGGGCTGATCTTCTTCCCGCTGCTGTTCCTCACGCCGAACTTCGTCCCCCGGGACCTCCTGACGGAGCCGATGGAGGTCGCCGCGACGCTGAACCCCGTCACCTACCTGATGGAGGCGCTGCGATCGCTGATCCTCGACGACCTCGACTGGGCGAAGATCCTTCCGGGGTTCGCGGTGATCGCCATCTTCGGCGCAGTCGCCCTCGCCCTCAACGTGCGGATGATCAGGACCTACGACTAGGAGTTTGGATGACTCGCAAGCTGCGCTATTCGATGAGCGTCTCGCTCGACGGCTTCATCGCCGGCCCGGACGGCAATTTCGACTGGGGCGCGCCCGATGACGAGCTGCACCAGTTTCACAACGACCGAGTCCGGGAGTCCGGCGGGCACCTGCTCGGACGCCGGCTCTACGAGACGATGGTCTACTGGGAAACCGACGATCCGGAGTGGTCAGCCGTTCCGGAGGAGTTCGCCGGCATCTGGCGGGCATTGCCGAAGGTTGTCTTCTCGACCACTCTCGAGGAGGTCGAGGGCAACGCTCGCCTGGCGCGCGGCGACCTCGCCGAAGAGGTCGCCCGGCTCAAGGAGGAACCGGGCGAATACCTGGACGTGGGCGGCGCCGGCCTCGCGGCGAGCTGCATCAAGCTCGGCCTCGTCGACGAGTTCCTGCCGTTCGTCTACCCCGTCGTGGTCGGCGGCGGCACGCCGTTCTTTCCGGCGCTCCCCGAGCAGCTCGACCTGGAACTGATCGAGACCCGGACGTTCAGCTCTCGGGTCGTCTACCTGCGCTACCGGGCGCTCTGAGTCCGAGCTCCGAGCCGTTCCGCGACGGCCGGCTCCTCGCAGAACGCCGCGATCTCGCGTGAGAGCTTGCCGCCCTGCCACGCGAGCGGGGACTCGCCCTCCGCCTCGCTGACCATCCGCGCGCCCGGGATCCTCCGGGTCCACTCCTCGGCTACCGCGTACGGGTGGCCGGGATCGGCCGTGTCGTGGCTCGCGACCACGAGCGTCGGGACGGCGAGGGACTCGAGGCTCTCGATCCCCTCGAACGGCACCGACCTGGTCGTCGAGCGAAGCGCGGCCGCGACCGCTCTTAAGTCTCGGTGCAGCTCGAGCCGCTGGCGCGCCAGCCGCAGAACGACGTCCCGCCATTTGGGGTCATGGGTGCCGTCGTCGTACGCCTCGACGAAGCCGTCAACGCCACCCTGGTCGAGACCGTCGGCGAGCCGATCCCAGTATGCGATCGATTCGTTTGAGACCGGGGCGCCGCGGGACGACGGGCCGATCGCCACCAGCCCGGCGACGCGATCGGGATTCGCCAGCGCGTAGGCGGCGCCCGTGTGGGCGCCCATGGAGTGGCCGGCGATCACGACCCGCGCCCCGGGTGATTGCGATTCGACCACGGCGCCCATGTCGTGCGCGAGCTCGGCGTACCCGTAGTTCTCGCCCGCCGGCGCCGGGTCGGACTCTCCGTGCCCCCGCGCGTCGTACGCGACCGCGGTGAGCCCACGGCGCTGGAGCAGCTTCGAACCGTGCGTCACGTACTTGCGGGCCGCGGTGATCCCGTGCGCCTGAACCACCGCCGGGCCGCTGCCGGAGGCCTCGCCACGGAGGACGTTGCCGCCGCTTGCCACGGCCTGGAACTGCCGCGGCGCGAGGTCCGGCTCGGCGGCCGGTCCCACGTCTACCCCTCCTCGATCGTCACCGAGTTGATGATCACGGGCTCGAGCGGCGTGCCCGTGCCGCCGCTCTGCGGATCGCCGAACGCCTCGATCGTCTTCACCACGTCGAACCCGTCGGTGACCTCGCCCGCGATCGCGTACTGCTGCGGCAGGCCCGCGTCGGCTCCGGAGACGACGAAGAACTGGCTCCCTGAGCGGCCGGGCGGCTCGGCCTCGGTCTTCGCCATGGCCACCACGCCCTTGGTGTACTCCGTGTTCGGAGGCGGCGGCTCGTCCACCGAGTACCCGGGGCCGCCGGTGCCCGTGCCCCCGGGGTCGCCCCCCTGGATCACGAAACCGGGAACGATCCGGTGCCAGAGCGTGTCGTTGTAGGCGCCGTTCTCGGCCAGGTACTCGAACGAGGCGGCCGTCTTCGGGTTGCCCTTGGTGTCGAGTGCGATCTCGAAGGTGCCGCAGCTCGTGTCGACCACGGCCGTCAGCCTGTCCGCCGACGGCTTCTTGGGCGGCGGATCGAGCTCGACCGTTCTCGGCTCGGGCGCGCTCACCTCCTCGCACGGCTCGTCGACCGAGCTCGTGGTACCGGCGTCGTCGTCATCGTCGCCCCCGCAGGCGGCGAATCCGAGCAGCGCGAGGAGAATCAGCGTGGTCAGCAGGGCGCGCATCGCCGCGGAAGGCTATCCAGCGGCTTGCGATGATGCCCGCGTGAGCACGCCCGAGAGCCGGCGCGGCCGGCCCACCCCCACCCACATCCGCGTGATCGGCCGCGCCTTGAACAACGCGGTGACCCGTGCGCCGTGGCTCTGGCCTGTGCTGAAGGTCCCGATGCGGGGATTCTTCGACCGCTCCGCGCGCGGCTGGGACGAGCGAACGGGCGCTGGCTCGAGCGAGCATCTCGCCGCCCTCGCCGCGGGCCTCCTGCACGTATCGCCCGCACCGGAACGCGCGCTCGACCTGGGCACCGGCACCGGCGAGGCGGCGCTCCTGGTGGCGCGCGAGTTCCCGCTCGCCAGGGTCCGTGGCGTGGACCTCTCCGAGGAGATGATCGCTGCGGCCAAGGCCAAGGTGGGGCTGGATCCCGAGGGCCGGATCGCCTTCAAGGTCGCCGATGCGGCCTCCCTCCCCTGGCCCGACGACTCGTTCGACCTAGTCGTCGCGCTCAACATGCCGCCGTTCTTCGCGGAGGTGGCGCGCGTTCTGCGACCGGAAGGGTTCGTCGTGATGGCGGCCAGCTGGGGCGAGGCGACCCCGTTCTTCACCCCGCGCTCGGTGATGGTGAGGGGATTCGGCAAGAAGGGGATCTCCGAGCACGTCACCGGAGGCGCCGCCTCGGGCACCTATTGGGTGGGCCGGCGCGGCTCCTGAGGCAGAGGACCCCCGCACTAGATTGAGTCCGGTGAGCGACCACGCCTACACGCTCCTCGTCAACCCCTCGGCGGGCGGTGGGCGGACGCGCAAGCTGCTGGACATGGCGGTGGCCGCGCTGGCGGATGGCGGCATCGAACCCCGCCGGGTCATGACCGAGAACATCGAGCACGGCCGCCGTGAGGCACGTGATGCGGCCGAGCGCGGAGACCGGGTGCTGGTGATGAGCGGGGACGGCCTGGTCGGGCAGGTCGGTGGCGAGCTCGCGAACACCGGAACCGTCATGGGCATCGTTCCGGGGGGCCGCGGCAACGACCTCGCGCGCGTCCTCGGCATTCCGGCCGACGTCGAGGAGGCAGCCGGGATCATCGCGGCCGGCGAGACACGGGAGATCGACGTCGGCGAGGCCAACGGCCTCCGCTTCCTGTGCATCGCAAGCTGCGGCTTCGACTCCGAGGCGAACCGGATCGCCAACGAGTCTCGCATCAGCGGTCCGCTGGTCTACGCCTACGCCGCGCTGAGGGCGCTGGCGGCCTGGAAGCCGGCCACGTTCACCCTCGAGCTCGACGGCCAGAAGGTGGAGCGCACCGGGTACACGGTGGCCGCCGCCAACAGCAAGGCGTACGGCGGCGGGATGCTCGCTGCTCCTCAGGCCGAGCTCGACGACGGGCTGCTCGACGTCGGGGCGAGCGGCAACGTCGGGCAAGCTCCGCTTCCTCCGTGGACTCACACAGATCTTCAAGGGCGAGCACCTGGAGACGCTCGAGGTCCAGATATGGCGGACCTCCGAGGTCCGGATCGCCGCCGACCGCCCGTTCTCCGTCTACGCGGACGGCGACCCGATCACGGAGCTGCCCGCAACGATCCGCGTCCTACCCTCGGCACTCAGGGTGATAGTCCCCCCGGACGGAGCGCCGTGATCCGCGCCCGCACCGCCGCCGGGCCCGTGTTCCGGGCCAAGCTCGGCGTCGCCCGCACCGCCGGCCGGCTCAGCCGCCGCACCGGACGTGGCGGAGGCACCACGCTGCCCGGCCGCATGCTCCTGCGGATGGCGCCCGACGCCGTCGCGAGGCTCGGAGCGAAGCTCCACGACGGCACGACGATCGTCAGCGCCACCAATGGCAAGACGACGACCGCCGGCATGCTGGCATCCGCACTCGCTTCCGCGGGCCGGCACCCCGTCCACAACCGCGCGGGCTCGAACATGAGCTGGGGCGTCGCCACCGCGCTGCTCGACCAGGAGGGCACCGAGGGGCTCTTCGAGGTGGATGAGGCCTGGCTGCCGCGGATCGCGCGCGAGCTCGACCCTCGCCTGATCGTGCTCTCCAACCTGTTCCGCGATCAACTCGACCGCTACGGCGAGCTCGAGCGTCTGGCCGACGACTGGGCGGCGATGGTCGCGGAGCGCGACGGGCGCGGCCGCCTGGTGCTGAACGCCGACGATCCGCTGATCGCCGACCTCGGCCGCGACCGGGACCTGCGCCGCCGCCAGGGCGTCACCTACTTCGGCATCGAGGACGGCTCCCAGGCGCTGCCCGAGCTTCAGCATGCGCACGATGCCAAGCACTGCCGGCGCTGCGGCGCCCCGTACGCGTACGAGCGCGCGTTCGTCGGCCATCTCGGGCACTACGCCTGCCCGAACTGCGACGCGGATCGGCCGGAACCGGACGTGGCCGCCACCGCGATCCAGCTGGACGGTATGCGCGGGTCCGAAGTTGACATAACGACGCCCGCCGGTCCCCTCCACTTCCGGCTGCCCCTGCCCGGCCTCTACAACGTCTACAACGCGCTCGCCGCCCTCGCGGCCGCGATCGACCTCGGCGTGACGCCCGAGCAGGCGGTGTCCGGCCTCGAACGGGTCGAGGCCGCATTCGGCCGGGTCGAGACCGTCGACGTTGCCCGCACGCCGGTCTCGATCCTCCTGGTCAAGAACCCCGCCGGGGCCAATGAGGTCCTGCGCACGTTGGGCCTCGAGGCCGAGCGCGAGGATGCCGGCGGAATCGACCTCTGGATCGGGCTCAACGACCGGATCGCCGACGGGCGCGACGTCTCGTGGGTCTGGGACGCGGACTTCGAGCTGCTCGCCGGGATCGTCCGGCGGGTTACGTGCGCCGGGACGAGGGCCCCCGAGATGGCCGTGCGGCTGAAGTACGCGGGCCTCGACCCGCGGCTGATCTCGGTCCACGCCGACATCGCCGGCTCCCTCGACGCGGCCGTCTCCGCCGCGCCGGGACGTCTCTTCGCCCTCCCCACCTACACCGCACTGCTCGAGCTGCGGACCCTGCTCGCCGACCGCGGCCTGGCCAGGGCGTACTGGGAGTAGGGCGTGGCTCTGATCATGGACGAGCGCGTCATCTGGCACGACGTCGAGTGCGGCGGCTACGGCGCGGACCTGCCGCTGTGGCGGGAGCTCGCCGGCGACTGCGGCGGGCCGGTCCTGGAGATCGGCTGCGGGACCGGGCGAGTGGCGCTGGACCTCGCGCGCCTGGGGCATCAGGTGACCGGCGTGGACAACGACCCACCGCTGGTGGACGCGCTGGGCGAACGGGCGCGCGCCGGCGGGCTCGATGTCGCCGGTCTTGTCGCGGACGTCCGCACGCTGACCCTGCCAGCCGCGTTCGCGCTCGTCGCGCTGCCGATGCAGATGATCCAGCTGCTCGATCCGGCGGGTCGCGCGGCGGCGCTGGCGGCGCTTGCGCGCTGTCTCGCGCCCGCCGGCCTCCTCGCCGTGTCGATCGTCGAGGGCGTGCCCGAGGACGGCGGCGAGATGGCGCCGCCCCTCCCCGACGTCGCCGAGGTGGAGGGCTGGGTTTACTCGAGCCTGCCGTTGGAGCTCGCCGACGAGGGCGACGCCATGCTGGTCACGCGACTGCGGCAGACCGTCTCCCCCGCCGGGGATCTCACCGACGCCGTCGACGTGATCCGGCTGGCGGTCATCGACGCCGAAACGCTCGAACGTGAGGCGCGCGACGTGGGCCTCCAGCCCGCGGGCCGCCGCGAGGTTCCCGACACCGAGACTCATTTCGGGTCGGCCGTCGTGCTGCTGGCAAGGGGAGGGGTCTGAATGGAACTGCGCCTGCTGACGCTCTATCCGGAGCAGATGAACATCTACGCCGACCGCGGCAACATCCTGTTCCTGCGCCGCCGCTGCGAGTGGCGCGGGATCGGATTTGAGAGCGCGGTCGCCGGGCCGGGCGAGCCGATCGATGCCGGTGCGCACGACCTGATCTACGTCGGAGGCGGCCAGGACCGCGATCAACGCATAGTCGCCGCGGACATGCTCGCCACCAAGCGCGACGGGCTGGCATCGGCGGCGGCCGACGGCGCCGTCGTGCTCGCCGTCTGCGGCGGCTACCAGCTGCTCGGCCACAGCTACCAGCTCGGCGACGAGCGCATCGCGGGGCTCGCGATCGCCGACCTGGAGACCGTGCGCTCCGAGGGGCCGCGCCTGATCGGCAACATCGAGGTCGAGGCGGATCTCGGCGCCGGCCCCATGACACTCGCCGGCTTCGAGAACCACGGCGGACGCACCCACCTGGGCCCCGGGGCGGCCCCGCTCGGCCGCGTCCTCCACGGGCACGGAAACAACGGCGAGGACGGCTACGAGGGGATCCGCCAGGGAAACCTGATCGGCACCTACATGCACGGCCCGCTGCTGCCGAAGAACGCCGCGCTTGCCGACCGGCTCATCCAACTCGCGCTGGCGCGGCGCTCGGGCTCCGAGCCGGACCTGGAGCCGCTCGACGACACGCTCGAGGGCGCGGCGCACGACAGCGCTCGCGCGGCCGCCCGCTAGCCCTCAGCGCCCGGACGAGCCGAAGCCCCCGCCGCCGCGCTCCGACGCGGTCAGCTCCAGTGCTTCGACCGGCTCCGCCGGAGTGAACGGGGTGACCATGAGCTGCGCGATCCGGTCGCCTGGGGCGATCTCAAACGCCTCATCCGGATCCGTGTTCAGGAGCAGCACGCGGATCTCGCCACGGTAGCCGGCATCGATCAGCCCCGGTGCGTTCACGAGGGCGATCCCATGACGTGCTGCGAGGCCCGATCGCGGGAGGACGAGGCCCGCCTGGCCCTGGGGGATCTCGACCGCGATGCCCGTGCCGACGCTGGCGCGCCGCCCGGGCTCAAGCGTCGCAGCCTCGGCCGCGTAGAGGTCGAGGCCGGCGTCGCCGTCGTGCGCCCGGGTGGGCAGCGTCGCGTCGTCAGTCAGCCGGCGGCACGCGAGCTCCATTGGGCGAGCGTAACCTGTGAGGCGGAGGGCGAAGCCCGAGCCGAGCCCCGGCGTTGCCCCGCCGGCTTTATGTCCTCAGGCGGCGTGGGAGCCGTTCTCGCGGCCGTTCACCGCAAACTCGGAGAACCGGTAAGCCAGGATCGAAGGGACGCGGGCGTGCACCAGGACGCCGTCCGAGCGTTCCTCGCGCTCCAGGTCGCCCGCCAGCTCATGCAGCTCCGCCAGCCGGGCGCCCTCGCTGTAGGGCACCAGGAGCTCCAGGGGCTCGAGCGTGCGCTCGAACTCGGTGGCGATCCGCTCGCGGAGGTCGTCCATGCCCTCACCGGTCTCGGCGGAGACGGCGACAACTTCGGGCCTGCCCACCAGAAGCCGCGCTCGGTCCTCGGGCTCCAGCAGGTCGATCTTGTTGAGCGCCAGGACCCGCGGCTGGTCTCCGGCCCCGATCTCGTCCAGGACGCGGTCCACTGCGGCGATGGCACCGGCGCGCTGCTCGTCCGACTCCGACGCGTCCACGACGTGGACGATCAGGTCCGCGAGGCGTGTTTCCTCGAGCGTCGCCTTGAACGCCTCGACGAGCTGATGGGGAAGCTTCCGGATGAAACCGACGGTGTCAGTCGCCAGATACCGGCGCCCCTCGTGCTCGTAGGCGCGCGTGGTCGGGTCGAGCGTGTGGAACAGGCGCGAGCCGACGCTGACCCCCGCGCCCGTGAGCGCGTTGAGGAGCGTGGACTTGCCCGCGTTCGTGTAGCCGGCGAGCGCCACCGAGGGCACGGCCGACGCCTCGCGGCGCTCGCGCATCGTCGTGCGGACGCGCTCCGTATGGCGCAGCTTCCGGCGCAACGCGGTGATCCGGTCCCGGGCAAGGCGGCGGTCGGTCTCGATCTGGGACTCGCCCGGCCCCCTGGTGCCGATGCCGCCGTCCATGCGGCCCGCACCGAGGCGCTCGAGGTGCGTCCACAGCCCGCGCATCCGCGCGAGGTTGTACTCGAGCTGTGCGAGCTCGACCTGAAGCTTGCCCTCGGCCGTATGGGCGTGGTCGGCGAAGATGTCGAGGATCACGGCGGTGCGGTCGATCACCGGCACGTCGAGCGCCGCTTCCAGATTGCGCTCCTGGCGCGGCGCAAGCTCGTCGTCGCACGCAACCAGGTTGGCGCCCGAGCGCTTGATCTGCGTCTTCAGCTCGGCCAACTTCCCGCGTCCCAGATACCGGTCCGGGTCGGGCTCGTCCCGGACCTGGACCATCTCGTCCGCCGTTGCGACGCCCGCGGTGCGCAACAGCTCCTTGAGCTCGGCGAGCGGGTCCTCGCCGTCGACCGGCGTCTGGGGCAGGGCGCCGATCGCCAGGGCACGCTGGCGCGCACGCGGGTTGCGCAGGCCGGTGAGCTCACCGTCGAGCTCACCGTTGCGATTCGGGCGGGAAGGAGTCATCCGTCCGATTGTAGGTCGCCCCCTACCCGGAGCACGTGAGCGGCGGGTCGGGCAGGCGACGGGCCCGGAGCTGGAGGTCCGAAACGTAGGGCAGGGCGCCGACCGAGCATGCGTTGGCGATCGAGTCCCGGTAGAGCTCGCCACGCGGGCGTTTCGTGTAATCGGCCGCGGTCGTGAACAGGCCGGCTTCGCGCATCCGCGCGATCTCGCGCAGCGCGACTCGCCGGTGCTTCCGGGGCGCCCGCGCGTAGCGGCGCCGAGTGAAGTCGTACCTGGTCGTCACGTCCTCGCGGTTCCAACCGTCGAGGAACCCCCGGATCCCGAACTTCCGCATCCCCCAAAATCCGTTCTGGGCGAAGAGCAGGTCTCCCTGGCCGTGGGTGAGCCCGGCAAGCGCGCGCACCAGCTTCCGCATCCCGGCGCGCTGCGGCCGATGGCGCCGGACCTCGATCATGTCGACCGCGTCGAGGAACAGACCGTCGAACCCCTTGTCCATCAGGCGGGGGGCGATTCTCCGAGCGATGATCCGCCGCAGGCGGTGCTTGGACACATCGGCGAACCACTCGTCCTTCCACGCCTTCCACGGCTCGAGCCTGAATCGCTTCACCCGCTTGTACCAACCGCGCCATCGCTCGATCGTCCCCACGCTCATGTAGCCGAGCACCGTCGCGCCCCGCTCGTGGAGCTCCGCGACCTCGCTGGACCGGGCCAGCTCACCGTCGACGACGACGAGGTCGAACGGGCCGAGACGGTCACCGACCGCCTCGCGGTCACCGGCGAGCTGGCCGCCGCCGATCGCGAACGCCCACGAGCCGGCGTCCGCCAGGCGGGGATCGTCGAGCCCGCCCGCCGTTGCCTGACCCGCAGCGAGCGCCAGCACGCAGGCGCTGACCGCGGTTGCCGTCGCAGCTCTCACGCTCACGAGGATAGGCTCCCATTGGTCCGATGAGCGACGCAAGGCGCGAAAGCATGTTGTGCCCGCCTGGCAAGGCATTCGTCTCATGAAGGTCTTCGTGACCGGTGGAACCGGGTTCATCGGCGGGCACGTCGTTCGCCAGCTGCGCGAGCGCGGCGACGAGGTGGTCGCCTGGGTTCGCAACCGAGCGAAGGCGGCGCCGCTGGCGGACCTGGGCACCGAGCTCCGTGAAGGGGGTCTCTCGGACCGCACAGCGCTCACGGCCGGAATGGAGGGGTCCGACGCCGTCATCCACGGCGCAGCGATCTACGAGGTCGGGATCCCGAAGAGCGAGCGGCCCGCGATGTACGAGGCCAACGTGACCGGGACCGAGAACACGCTGGGCGCGGCGCTCGACGCCGGGATCCCGAAGGTCGTCTACGTCTCGACGATCGGCGCCTTCGGCAACACGCGTGGCGAGGTCGTGGACGAGAGCTACCAGCACCCGGGTCAGGACTTCACCTCCTACTACGAAGAAACCAAGTTCCAGGCGCACCAGATCGCGAGGCGGCTGACGGCGGAGGGGCTGCCCTGCGTGATCGTGCAGCCCGGCGGCGTCTACGGCCCCGACGACCACTCGGCGGTCGGCAAGCAGATGCACGACTTCCTGGATGGCCGGATGCCGTTCGTCCCATTCGCCGACCTCGGCATGAACATGGTCCACGTCGAGGACGTTGCCGCCGGCATCCTCCTCGCCCTCGACAAGGGAGATATCGGTGAGTCCTACGTGCTCGGGGACGAGATCACCACCATGCGGGGCCTGATGGACGCGACCGCGAGGGTTGCCGGCAAGCGGTCCCCGCGGGCCAACATCCCCACCAGCCTGATGAAGGTCGCGGCGCCGTTCGGGCCCGTCATCGGGAAGCTGATGGGCCAGCCGCCGAACATGCGGGAGCTGATCTCCTCTTCCGACGGCGTCACGTTCTGGGCCAAGCAGGACAAGGCCGTCGCAGAGCTCGGGTTCGCCCCGCGTGGGCTCGAGACCGGCCTGCGCGAGACGTTCGAGGCCGAGGGCCGCCTGGCGGCGAAGGCGTAGAACGCTAGGCAGCCGCGGGCTGCCTGGTGCGGGGCGCCGGCATCAGCGCCGCGGCGGCGATCACCGCACAGAACGCCAGTGACCGCACGACGATGCCGAGGGCGTCGGCGCCGACGGGGTCACCGAAGACGAGGACCCCGCCCATGATCGCCGCGACGTTGGCGGCGATCGAGGACAGTGCGATCACCTGCACGGCCGAGCCAAGCTGCAGGCCTCGGGCCAGGCCGAAGAACGCGAGCACGCCCGCCACGATCGCGACCAGCGCCCAGGGGCTGACCAGGGCCAACAGATCCCCGGACACGCTGCCGCTCACCGCCTTGATCGCCACGTTGCCGACCCCGATCAGGAGCCCTGCGGAAACTCCGAGCAGGATCCCGTTGCGCCCCTGGTTGCGGCCGCGCGAACCGTGCATCAGGAGGTAGGCCCCGATCGCGACCGCGCCGCCCTCGAACGCGATCAGCCCGGCGAGGGAATAGGCCGAGTGGGCGTGCGAGGCGTCGGTCGTCACGGCGAGCAGCGCCAGCCCGCCCGCGCTGAGGCCGAGGCCCGTCCACTCGCGCCAACCCAGTTCGATGCGGAACCAGATCTGGGCCGGGATCGCCAGCAGCACGAGGCCGCCCGCCATCACCGCCTGCACCAGCGAGAGCGGCGCGAGCGACATGGCGGCCACGTGAAAGCCCCACGCGACGGCGCCGACGGTCCAGCCGATCGTCCACCAGCGCGACCGGAAAAGGGCGGCGGCGCTGCGAAGCGGGTGCGAGAACCGGACGTCGGGGGCGGCGTTGGCGCCGCGATGCTTGCAGAGGAACGCAACGTTCGCCCCCATCGCGGAGACGATCGCCAGCAGGATTCCGAGTTCAGGCATCGAGAGAGTTGTTCGACGCGGCAGCCAAGACCCTTTAGCGCCCGCGTGAAAAGTCCGGTTACCCGCTGACGATCGCCTCAGACTCGAGTTCGATCTTCCACCGGGGATCCAGGAGGCCGGCGACGATAACCATCGTCGCCGCCGGGCGCGCCGGTTCGAAGAACTCTCCGTGGATCGCGCCCACGGCGTCCTGGACCCGAGCGTCCGTCACGAACATCCGCGTCCTGACCACATCCGCCGCGGTCGCACCGAGCTCTTCGAGCGCGGTGACCGTGATCTCGCAGCAGCGCCGCATCTGCGCGGCCGCATCGGGGTCGCACGAGCCGTCGGGCCAGATCGGCGCCGTCCCCGACACGATCACCCGATTGCCCACGCGGACCGCGCGCGAGAAGCCGTAGCGCTCCTCGAACGGCGAGACGGAGGTCGCCCGCCGGCGGCCGGGAATCCCGTCAGGCGGCAAGGTGCTCGCGCATCCGCTCGACGGCCTCGGTGATCCGATCGTCCGGGGTGGTGAGCGAGATCCGGAAGAAGCCCTCGCCCGAGGGGCCGTACATCGACCCGGGCGAGACGACCACGGCGGCCTGCTCCAACACGAGCTCCGCGAACGTCGTCGACGTATGGCCAGCCGGGACCGGTGCCCATACGTAGATCGTGCCCTTGGGCACCTCGACGTCGACGCCGATCTCGCGCAAGGCGCCCACGACCAGGTCGCGCCGGCGCGCGTAGACGGCGTTCATCTCGGCGCGCGGCTCGCCCGGGCCGTCCAGCGCCGCGGCGCCGGCCAGCTGCACGGCCTCGAACAGCCCGGAATCGACGTTCGTCTTGAGACGCCAGTACGTGTTGATCGCGTCGGCGTTGCCGAGAATCGCCGCGCAGCGCCAGCCGGTCATGTTGAAGCCCTTGGAGAGCGAGAACACCTCGACACCGACGTCCTTGGCCCCAGGCGTCGCGAGGAAGCTTGGCGCGACGTAGCCGTCGTAGGTGGTCTCGGAATAGGCGTTGTCGTGGACGACCAGCACCTCGTGCTTGCGGGCGAGCTCGACCACCCGCTCGAACAGGCCCGCGGGCGCCACGGCGCCGGTCGGGTTGTTCGGGTAGTTCAGGAACACCAGCCGCGCGTTCGACCACGCGAGCGGGTCGATCGCGTCGAGGTCGGGCGCGAACCCGAGCTCGGGCTCGAGTGGCAGCAAAACCGCCTCGGCTCCCGCCAGGACCGGGCCGCCGGTGTAGACCGGATAACCGGGGTCCGAGGCCAGGGCGACGTCCTCGGGGTCCAGGAACGCGAAGCAGAGGTTGTAGATGCACTCCTTGGCGCCGATCGCGGGCATGACCTCGCGCTCGGGGTCGATCTCGACGCCGAATCGGCGGTCGTAGAACCGGGCGAACGCCTCACGGAACTCGCCCCGGCCCCGGTTCGATGGGTACCGGTGGGTCGAAGGGTCGGCGACCGCCCGCTGCATCGCCTCGACGATGTACGGGTACGTCGGGGTGTCGGGGTCGCCGATGCCCAGCGAGATCACGTCGATGCCGGCCGCCCGCTTCGCGGCGACCTTCCGCTCGAGCTCCGCGAACATGTACGGCGGGATCGCCTCGAGGCGCTTGGAGGGGTCGGTCAGGGCCATGGGCGCGGGGAGGCTAGCGGAGTGCGTCGAGCTCACGCACGAGCTCGTCGGAGAGCTCCCCGCGGTACACACGGCCGGCCGTGCCGGTCAGGGTCACGTCCAGGTCGTCCGTGATCTCGACCAGCAGTTCGCCGCCGTCGAGTTTGACCGTGATCGGGCTCGGCGCCCCCGAGATGAACGCCGCCACGGCGGCGCCGCTGGCGCCGGTTCCGGACGAGAGGGTCTCCCCCACCCCGCGCTCGAAGATCCGGGCGCGCACCGTCGACCCCTCCACTCGGATGAACGACACGTTCGTGCGGTTCGGAAACCGCTCGGTGTTCCCCTCGATGGCGGGCCCGATCGCTCCGACGTCGAGCTCCTCGACCTCGTCGCCGACCTCGATCACGCATTGGGGGTTGCCCACGTTCACGTGCCGGAACTCCCACTCGCGGCCCCCGGACTCGACCGTCCCCGTCCCGTCGGCCGGGCCGCCGGGGTAGTCCGCGGAGCTCGTGGACGCCCGTCCGATCGCCATTGCGACGGTTCCCGGATCGATGATCCGGGGCGTCACCGGGCCCGCCTTGGTGATGAGCGTGAACGTGTCCTCTTCCGTCCACCCCGCAGCGCGGAGGTAGAGCACGGCCTCACGCGCGCCGTTTCCCGAGAGCTCGGCCTCCGAGCCGTCGGGGTTGAAGATCCGCAGCTCCGCCACGTACGCGGGGTCCGCGACCGGCTCGAGCAGCAGGATGCCATCCGCGCCGACGCCGAGGTGGGGCCGGCAGATCCTCCTGATGCGCTCGGTGCTCAGCTCCCACGGCAGGGCGGCCGCCTCGACCACGATGTAGTCGTTCCCCAGAGCCTGCCACTTCTCGAAGCGCATTCGGTGAGCCTAGTCCGAGTCGAGCAGGGCGAAGACCTCAGACGCGACGTCCTCGTCGGAGCGCCCGGTCCGGTCGACCAGCTCGACCTCCGGCATCCTCCGCATCCAGGTGAGCTGCCGGCGGGCGTACGCGCGCTGCGCCCGCTTCATCGCCTCGACGTCCCCGGCCAGGAGCTCTTTGAACCCGATCGCCGCCTGCGCGGTGCGGGAGGCTCCCGAGCGTGCCGCGTGGACGACCTCGCTGGCGGCGCCCGACTCCACCATGGCGTCCACGCGTGCGTCGATCCGGCGGTGGAGCTCCTCGCGATCCAGCGTGAGCCCGACCAGGACGGTCGGGTGGCGCAGCCGGTCCGTCCAGAGGCCTTCGCTGGAGGCATGCGGGGCGATCCCCAGCCTGGTGAGCTCGGTCAGGCGAGCGATGCGCTTGCGGTCGTTCGGGTGCACCCCGGACGCGAGCTCTGCAGGCAGGTCGGCGTGGAGCGCCTCGGCGCCCCGGTCAGCGAGCTCGCGTTCCACCTGGGCCCGGACCTCGGCCGGGACGGGCGGCCGCAGCGCGAGGTCGGCGAGCGCCGCGCGGAGGTAGAGCCCCGTGCCACCGACCACGATCGGACGCCGTCGGGTCTTCAGCAGCCGGTCGATCTCGCGATGCGCGAGCTCGGCGTAACGGCCGGCCGAGAACTCCTCGTGCGTGTCCGCCACCCCGAGCAGGCGGTGCTCTAGCCGCTCGCGCTCATCAGCGTCAGCGGCGCCGCTCAGTCTCTCCAGTCCGCGGTAGACCTGGATCGAGTCGCAGTTGACGGCGACCGGCTCCTCGCCCGTAGCTCGCAGGCGCTCCGCGAGGGCGATCGCCACGCCCGTCTTGCCGACGGCGGTGGGCCCGAAGATCGCCAGCGCCTGCACGACGCTCCCGCCCGCGCCCGGGCTCAGCCGACGCGGCTGAGCAGGCGCTCGTGGCCAGTCAGCGTCATCGAGGTCGCTCCCGTGATCTCGACTTCGACGAACTCGCCCGGCTCGCCGGTGCCCTCGAAGTTGACCGCCTTGTTGTGACGTGAGCGCCCGCGCAGCCGTGTGGCGTCCGTGCGGCTCGTGCCCTCGACCAGCACGTCCATCGTGCGCCCCACGAAGCGCTGTGCGCGCTCGCGCGCCCGGGACTGGACGAGCTCCACGAGCCGCTCCATTCGCTCGCGCTTCACCGGATGCGGGAGCTGGCCGTCCAGTCCGGCCGCCTCGGTGCCGCGCCGGGGGGAGAAGATGAACGTGAAGGCGCCGTCGTACGCGACCTCGTCGACCACATCCAGCGTCTCCTCGAAGTCCTCGTCCGTCTCGCCGGGGAAGCCCACGATGATGTCCGTGGTCAGCGCGCAGTCGGGAAGGTGCTCGCGGATCAGGGCGACCCGGTCCAAATAGCGCCCGCGGTTGTAGGTGCGGCGCATGGCCTTCAGGATGGTGTCGGAGCCCGATTGGAGGGGCAGGTGGATGTGCTCGCAGAGCGAGGCGCATTCGGCGTGCGCGAGGATCACGTCCTCGCGCATGTCCTTGGGATGCGGGCTCGTGTAGCGGATCCGGTCGATGCCCTCGACCGCGTCCACGGCCCGCAGGAGCTCGGCGAACGTCAGCTTGTCGCCGCCGCGCAGGTCACGGCCGTATGAATTCACGTTCTGTCCCAGGAGGGTGACCTCGCGGACGCCGTCGCCCGCCAGGCGCTCGACCTCGGCCAGCAGCTCGCCCGGCGCACGGCTGACCTCGCGGCCCCGGGTCGACGGCACGATGCAATATGAGCACACGCAGTTGCATCCCTGTGAGATCTGCAGCCAGGCCTGGAACTCCCGCGACCGCTTCATGGGCAGGTGCCCGGCGAAGCCCTCGAACTCGAAGTAGCCCTGGGCGCCGATCGAATCCGTGGTGAGGAACTCGGCGAGACGGTGGATCTGGCCGGGGCCGAAGGCGACATCCACGAACGGGAAGCGCTCGAAGACCTCGTCCTTCACCGACTGCGCCCAGCATCCGCCCACGCCGACCACCCGCGACGGGTCCTCGGACTTGAGGCGCTTGGCCTGCCCGAGATGCGCCAGAAAGCGGCTGTCCGCGGACTCGCGGATCGAGCAGGTGTTGAAGAGGATCAGGTCGGCGCCGTCCCGCTCGGGTGCCTCCGCGTAGCCGAGCGACTCGAGCATGCCGCGCATGCGCTCCGAGTCGTGCTCGTTCATCTGGCACCCGAAGGTGGTGACGTGGTAGGTCCGCACGGGGCCAGCTTACGACCTGGCTAGTCGACTGTGAGCGTGCCTTCCATGCCCGCCTCGCGATGGCCCGGGATCGAGCAGAAGTAGATGTACTCGCCGGCCTCGAGCGCGGCCGTGGCGGTGCCCGTATCGCCGCCGGTGACCGTCTCCCCCTGCGCCAGCTCCTCGCCGTCGCTCTCGATCGCCACGTTGTGAGGTACCTCGGACGGGTTCGTGTAATCGATCGAGACCTCGCCGACGCGGGCCGCGAGCGACTCGGGATCGAAGACGAGCTCGCCCGTCTCGGGTGAGGTGAGCTCCAGCGTCTCGGCGTCTGCCTCCGTCTCGATCTGCGGCTCCTCCGCCGCCGGCGTGGTGCCGGGATCCTCCTCGGCCGTGGCGGCCTCCTCGGCTTCCTCCTGCTCGGCGTTGAACTCGGCGACCTCCTCCGCCCGGTGGTCGGCCTCTTCGCGCGAGAGAACCACGGCGAACGCGCACGACGCGACGACCAGAGCGCCCATGAACCCGAGCGCGGCGGTCAGCACGGCACGGGAGGCCGGGAAGTTCTTCATCCGCAGCCCCAGGAACGAGACGATCAGGGCGACCACCACGAGGGCGATGCCGAATACGTAGAACAGGTCGCTCACGACGAGGCGATCCTATAGATGCTCGGGGCGCGCTCGCAGCAGCCGGCGGAGCTGTTCTCTAGTCGGCGAACGCGGTCGCTCGGCTCTCACGGATCACGGTGATCTTGATGCGGCCGGGATGCTCCGCCTCCTTCTCGATCGCGGTCGCGATCTCCTGCGAGATCACGGCCGCGCGGTCGTCGTCGACGACGCCCGGATCGACGACCACGCGGATCTCCCTGCCCGCGCGCATCGCGAAGACGCGTTCGATTCCGTGGTGGCGCGAGGCGATCTCCTCGAGATCCTTCATGCGCCCGACGTACTGTTCGAGCGAGTCTCCACGGGCGCCGGGACGCGCGCCGGACACTGCATCGGCGGCCTGGACGATCACGGCCTCAACGGTCTTGGGCTCGACCTCGTTGTGGTGGGCCTCCATCGCGTGGGCAACCGCTTCCGGCTCTCCGTTCCGGCGCGCGATCCGGGCGCCGATCAGCGCGTGCGGGCCCTCCACCTCGTGGGTGACCGCCTTGCCGATGTCGTGCAGGAAGGCGGCCCTGCGCGCGGTCTCGGCGGAGGCGCCGAGCTCCTCCGCGAGGATGCCCGCGAGGTTCGCGCACTCGACCAGGTGATCGAGCACGTTCTGCCCGTAGCTGGTGCGAAACCGGAGCTGTCCGATCAGCTTCGCCAGCTCGGGGTCGAGCCCGTGTACGTGGGCTTCGAGCGCCGCCTGCTGGCCCTCGTCCGCGACGCGCTTCTCCAGGTCCCGTTTCGCCTGCTCGTGGGTTTCCTCGATGAGCGCCGGATGAATCCGGCCGTCGGCGATCAGCCGCTCCAACGTCAGACGGGCGATCTCGCGCCGGACCCCGTCGAAGCTGGACAGCACCACCGCCGAGGGCGTCTCGTCGATGATCACATCGACCCCCGTCACCTTCTCCAGGGTGCGGATGTTCCGGCCGTCCCGGCCGATGATGCGACCCTTCATCTCGTCGCTCGGCAGCTCGACCAGCCGCGTGGTCGTCTCGTTCGAGTGCTTCGCCGCCAGGCGCTGGGTGGCCACGGCGAGGATGTTCCGTGCCCGGCGCTCGCCTTCCCGGCGAGCCTCCTCCTCGATCTGCCGGATCTTGAGCGCCGCCTGGTGCCGCGCCTCCTGTTCGACATCCGCGAGCAGCAGCTGCTTGGCCTGCGCGGCGCTCAGGCCCGAGATCCGCTCCAGCTCGCGGCGCTGGACTCGCTTGGCCTGCTTCAGCTCCTCGTTCTGTGTGACGAGGTTGCGCTCGCGGTCCTCGAGCGTCTGCGTGCGACGGTCGAGGTCGGCGCGAGCCAACTCCAGCGACTGCGTCTCGCGGAGAGCCCGCTCCTCCATGCGGGCGATCTCCTCGCGTCGTGCCTGCAACTCGCCGCCGTCGCGCCGCTGGGGCGCGGGAACCTCGCGGGCGGCGACGTCGCCTTCCGTGGCGCCTTCCTCGCGGCGCCACGGGAACAGCGTCGAGCGTGTTCCCATTGCAATCTCTCCTCAGGCGCCCCGTTCGGTTCGCGGCGCGGTGATCTCAGTCTTGGTATCTCGGTCATGCGGACGCGGGGCCGTCGCCCGCTCACACGTCCCTGTTCGACCGGCGAATGGCCTCGCCGCGAGCCGATGCCGCGAAGCCCCGCTCCGTGACCCGGCAACGCCTAGGCGCCGCACCCCCGCGCCGGTCCGGCGCAGTCGGAAGAGTCGGAGTAGTTCAAGTTCAAGTCCTCGAAGTTCGCTGATTGATCAAGACGACGCGGCGGCTTGGCCACGCATTTTGTCGTCGATCCATCGTACGCCGGTGCGCACCGCCCCGCAACCGCGCGGCGGCCGTGGGTCACGCCGCCCGGCGAGCCGTTCCGGCGCCGGGATCCTGCCCGGCCAGGCGGACCGCCTGGTAGGCGACCTCGTAGTCGTAGCCCCGGCGTGCCAGGTAGGCGAGCGCCCTGCCGCGACCGCCCTCGTCGCCGAGGTCCGCGCCGCGACCGCGCAGAAGAGCCGCCGCCCGCTCCGCCTGTTCGGTCGTGCCCTCACCGCCGGCCGCCGTCTCGGCGATCCCGCGCTCGATCCCGCGCTCGATCAGCGCCTCGCGGATCCGGTCCGGACCCCAGCCGCGCAGGTCCCGCTTGTCCTCCGCGTAACGCTGGGCGAAGCGCTCGTCGTCGAGCTCGCCGATCTCGATCAGCCGTTCCAGCGCCTCCTCGGCCTCATCCGCCTCCACGTCGCGCGCCGCGAGCCACTCCCGCAGCTCGGCGACGGTGCGCTCCTTGCGGGAGATCGCTCCGACGGCGAGTTCGAACGCTCCCGGTGGCATCTTCGCGGCCGGTACGGCCGCCTACGCGGCCTTGGCTTCCGGCTCGCCGGCCTCGGACTCCTCCGGGGAATCCTCCGGTGCATCCGGTACCGCCGCGATCGGCCGCGGCTTGCGGTCGACACCGAGCAGGGAGAAGATCTTGCCCTCGATCTCGTGCGCCAGCTCGGGGTTCTCCGAGAGGTACTGCTTGGTGTTGTTGCGCCCCTGACCGAGCCGCAGCTCGCCGTAGGAGAAGAACGAGCCGGACTTCGTCACCAGGTCGTGCTCCAGCGCGAGGTCGAGCAGGCAGCCCTCGTGCGAGATGCCCACGCCGTATTCGATGTCGAACTCCGCCTGCTTGAAGGGCGACGCGACCTTGTTCTTGGCGACCTTCACGCGGACCCGGTTCCCGACCGCCTCGGTGCCCTCCTTGAGGGTCTCGATCCGGCGGATGTCGAGCCGCTGCGAGGAATAGAACTTGAGCGCGCGGCCGCCCGGCTGCGTCTCGGGCGAGCCGAATGTGACGCCGATCTTCTCGCGGATCTGGTTCGTGAACAGGCAAACCGTCTTCGCGCGGTTGAGGTTGCCGGTGAGCTTGCGAAGCGCCTGCGACATCAGCCGCGCCTGCAGGCCGACCTGGGTCTCCCCCATCTGGCCTTCGAGCTCGACCCGCGGAGTCAGCGCCGCGACCGAATCCACGGCAACCACGTCCACCGCTCCGGAGCGAACGAGAACGTCGACGATCTCGAGCGCCTGCTCGCCGTAGTCGGGCTGGGAGACCAGCAACTCATCCGTGTTGAGGCCGATCCTGCGTGCGTAGATCGGGTCGAGAGCGTGCTCGGCGTCGATGAACGCGCAGACGCCGCCACGAGCCTGAGCCTCGGCCATGATGTGGTATACGAGCGTGGTCTTGCCCGACGATTCCGGGCCAAAGATCTCGACCACCCGGCCGCGTGGAACGCCGCCGACGCCCAGCGCCAGATCGAGTGACAGTGCCCCGGTCGGAATCGTGTCGATCGTCAGGGCGTCGTCGCCGCTCAGGGTCATCAGCGAGCCGGCGCCGAACTCGCGCTCGATCTGGGTCTTCGCGGCGTCCAGCGCGGCCACCTTGGCCTTCGCTGCCTTCTCCGCCGCCTTCGCATCCGCCTTGGTCGTGTCTGCCATCTCTTTCATCACCTCTTCCCCGCCCCGGTCATCCCGTGGGCGGCAAGTCCAGATTGGCCAGGGGCACGTATTGCGCACCTCCAGGCCGCAGGTTCGAACGGTAGAGAGCGATCCGGACGGAATCGAACGTATGTACGAGCGCCGCCGGGAGCTCGCCCGGCCGGGTCCGGACCCTTCGTGGCCGCCTGCGCTTGCCGGGCTCCGTCCTGACCCTGGCGACCGTCAGGTGTGGCCAGAACGGGCGTTGATCGGGCTCGTAGACGCCCGCCTCGGCGAGCTCCCGCGCGAGCTCGTCCTGCAAGGCCACCGCCCCGGGCGACTCGGCGTCCAGGGCGAACAGCCGCGGACGGCCCCTGGGCTTCGCCACGGGCTGCGCGCGAAACGTCACCGCCACCGGTCGCGGCCGCACCGCGGCCACGATGCGGGCCGCCCGCTCGACGTCCGCGGCCGGGATATGGCCGAGGAAGCACAGGGTCAGGTGGAGCTTCTCGGCGGCGACCGGGCGCAGCGCCTCGTCACCGAGCTCGGCCGCTCCCCACGAGTCGATCCTTCCCCTGACAGCCTCGGGCAGATCGAGAGCGACGAACGCGCGGATCCGGGTGGGGTCGGAGCTCATCCGGGGCAGCGTAGGGGCGTGGCACGCACGGCTTCGTCACGGTGCGCGCCCGGTCACGTACGAAACGTCCCTGCCGGGTGGGCCAAACGTTCAGACCGTCCGCTCGCGACGACCGCGAAGGCGCGAGCGCTGCTACCTTTTCGCTGCCCGCTGACGGAGGCACAGAGCCCCGGTCCGGAAGCCGGCTCGTGAGGAGGACTCCAAGCGAGCCGAGCGAGTCGGCAGCGTACGCAGATCAGTTAGGACAGGAGGCTCAATGGCCACCGGAACAGTCAAGTGGTTCAACACCGAGAAGGGATACGGCTTCATCGCCCCCGACGACGGTGACAAGGACCTGTTCGTGCATCAGACCGGCGTCGACGCCGGCGCTTCGGTCAAGGAGGGTGACCAGGTCACCTTCGAGACGGAGTCGAGCCCGAAGGGCCCGCGCGCGATCAACGTCCGCCCCGTCTAGGACGGACCCGGGAACCACACCGGCGAGCAGCGGGCGCCCCGAACGGGGCGCCCTTCTCGTTTCAAGGACCGCAACGTGCGAAGCGGGAGCCGTCGGAACCGAGTTTTCGCGCTGGTGTGTCGCATGGGCACACTGACGCGGAAACTCGAGTTTCAGAGCGGGAAGTCCTCCCCTCGCAGAAGTCGGCGCACGAGGTGCATGGCCAGGAGCGCCGAGCGCTCGCGGATGTCGGCGCGGGTGCCCGGGATCACCGGGTCACGGGCGAGCTTGCCGCCTTCCGCGGTCTTGACGCACACGCAGACGTACCCGACCGGCTTCTCCTCGGTGCCGCCCGTGGGGCCGGCGATGCCGGTGATCCCGACGCCGATGTCGGCCTCGAAGCGCGCCAGTGCCCCGTCGGCCATCGCCTCGGCGACCTCGTTGGAGACCGCGCCGTGCTCGGCGATCACGTCCGCGGGAACACCCAGGACCTCGGTCTTGGCCTCGTTCGAGTAGGTCACAGCACCCCCCTGCACGTACGCGGACGCCCCGTCCAGCTCGGTGAGGCGCGCGGCGAGGAGCCCGCCCGTGCACGACTCGGCCGTGGCGATCTTGTGACCCTCCAGCAGGCTCGCGAGCTGCTCGTCGATCGTGCTCCCGTCGCGGCTGAAGAGGAAGCGCCCGTGGCGCTGCTCGACACCTGCGATCAGCGCCTGGAGGTCGGCCTCGGCGCCCGGGCGGTGGCGGACGTCGATCTCCAGCTCGCCCCTGCGCAGGCAGGTGGTGATCTCGAGCCGATCGAGAGGCACGCCCTCCGCCTCGATCTCGAGCAGCGACTTGGCGATCTCGGACTCGGGCACTCCGAACAGCCGCAGCATCGTCCCCGCGTAGGGCTCAGCGCGTCCCAGCACGGCTCGGGCCGGCTCGGTGGCCAGCGCCACGGGCCACATGCGCTGCAGCTCGCGCGGCGGACCCGGCATCACGATCACCGTCGGCCCGTCGTCGACGGGGACCACGAGCCCGGGCGCGGTCCCCGCCGGGTCGATGGTGGTCGCACCCTCGGGCACCATCGCCTGCTTGCGGTTCGCCTCGCGCAGGGCGTCGGCATCGAAGCCGAGCCGCCTGGCGAACCCCGCCAGGATCTCGGCGATCTTCGACTCCATGCCCTCGTCCAGGACGAGCTCGCGCCCGGCGAACCGGGCGACGATCTCCGCCGTGAGGTCGTCCGCGGTCGGACCCAGCCCGCCGCTGGTGACGATCAGGTCCATCCCCTCGTCGCGCAGGAACCGCAGCGTCGCCTCGAGGTCGTCGGGGCGGTCGGCGACGACGAGGATGTGCGAGACCTCCACCCCGAGCCCCCCCAGCTCCTCCGAGATCCACGGGCCATTCCGGTCCGTGATCGTGCCGGTGATCACCTCGGTGCCGGTGATCACTATCCCCGCGCGAACGCTCACGCGGTGAATCTTTACCGCTCGGGACTCGCGGTGACCGGTGCCCCCGCGGGCGGCGCCTCGCGGGCGGCGTCTCCGCCGCCGAGGATCCGGGGGAGGTCGGCCATCGAGACCAGGACCTGACGAGGCTTCGAGCCCTCGTAGCCCGAGATGATCCCACGGCGCTCGAGCATGTCGATCAGACGGCCGGCGCGCGTGTAGCCGACGCGCAGGCGGCGCTGGATCATCGAGACGGATGCCGTGCCGCTCTCGACGACGATGCGCGCCGCGTCATCCAGCAGGTCGTCCTCGTCCGGCGAGAACTCGCCGTCCCCGGGCTCGACGTCCTCGGAAGCCTGATCCTCGAGCAGCGCCGGGTCGAACTCCGGCTCGCCCTGCTTGGCCCAGTGACCGGTGAGGCGCGCGATCTCCTTCTCGGAGAGGAACGCGCCCTGGATGCGCTGGAGCTTCGAGGTGCCGATCGGGCGGAAGAGCATGTCGCCCTGCCCGAGCAGGGTCTCGGCGCCGCCCTGGTCGAGGATCACACGGGAATCGACCTGCGAGGCGACTGCGAACGCGATCCGCGCCGGGATGTTCACCTTGATCGTCCCGGTGATGACGTCGGTGGACGGCCGCTGCGTCGCGAGGACGAGGTGGATCCCCACGGCACGCGACTTCTGCGCCAGCCGGATGATCGAATCCTCGACCTCGGCGGGAGCGACCATCATCAGGTCGGCGAGCTCGTCGATCACGCAGAGGATGTGCGGCAGCGGAGCCTCTCCCTCCTTGCGGCGGGTCTTGTTGAGCTCGGCGAGGTTTCGCGCGCGGGCCTCGCCCATGACCTGGTAGCGGCTCTCCATCTCGCCGATCAGGTTCGCCAGGACGTTCGCCGCCAGCCGCGGGTTCGTGACCACCGGCGTCAGCAGGTGCGGCAGCGACTCGTAGTGGTTCAGCTCGACCCGCTTGGGGTCGACCAGGACCAGCCGGCACTCGTTCGGCGAGGCGTGCAGCAGGATCGAGCTGAGGATCGCGTTGATGCAGCCCGACTTCCCGGAGCCGGTGGTACCCGCGACCAGCACGTGCGGCATCAGCGCGATGTCGGTCCAGACAGGCGTGGCCGGAGACGTCCTTGCCCAGCCAGGCGACCAGCGGCGACGAGCCCTTCGGCCGGCCCTCGTAGATGTCGCCGAGCCGCACCAGGCGCCGGCGGGCATTGGGAACCTCGACCCCCACGGCCTTCTTGCCGGGGATCGGCGCCAGGATGCGGATGTCGGTCGAGGCGAGCGCGTAGGCCAGGTCGTCCTTGAGCGCAGCGACCTTGGACACCTTGGTCCCTGGCGCCAGCTGGAACTCGTAGCGGCTGACGTGCGGGCCCGAGACCATCCCGATCATCCGCGCCTCGACGCCGAAGTGCTCGAGCGCCTCCAGGAGTGACTTGGCCGTCAGCTCGCGGTCGCGCGGGTCCGGGCCGGGGTCGTTCTTCCCCTTCTCGAGCAGCTTCGGCTCCGGCACCACGTACGCCGACCTCGTCGGAGACGGTGATCCCGTCCGCGCGCTTGTTGCCCATGGGAGTGAGATCCCCGCCCGCGGCTCTCCGCTCCGCGTCCGGGGCCGTCGGGGTCAGGGGCGGGCTGAGCGCCCGGATTCCCGTTCACGGCTGGCGGGGTGTCGTCCGCGACGCCGGAGGATTCGTCATACGAGAACGCGGCGTGCGTGCCCGTCTCCGGGTTCGGAGCCTGGTCCGGCTCGTCCGATTCGGCCTCCTCGACGTCGTCGTCCCAGACCGGCTCGTGGCTGAGCGGCTCGGTCTCGAACGATCCGGTCTCGTCCGCGCGTGTGATCTGGATGTCGGCGTCCTCCGGTTCCGCCCACCCCGCCGGTGGCGAACCCGGCTGGCGGACGGTGCGCGCCATCACGCGTGTCGTGTCGCGGGCCTTTCGAGCCGCGCCGCCCGCGTTCGCGACGAGGTTCGCGATCGTCATGCCGGTGAGCAGCAGGACGCCCGAGAGGAGCATCAGGATCGCCAGGATCTGCGCGCCGAGCCGCTGGAAGAGCGTGGTCGAAGCCCAGTAGAGGGCTTCACCGACGGCCCCGCCGTGAGTCGTGTAGAAGGGAGGCTCGAAGTAGCCGTCGCGCACCGGCCGGTCGGGTCCAAGGCCCAGGGTGCCCGCCGCGAACGCGAGCAGGAGCGCGAGCAGGACCAGAAGCGCCCCGACGTTCAGCGCGCGCGGAGCACGGATCATCGGGCGCAGCGATGAGGGCCAGGCCGAGGCCGAAGAGCATCAACGGCACGACGTACTCGACCCTCCCGACCGTGTACTCGAGGGCGGTCTCCATCCACGCCCCCGACCTGGCCTCCATCCCAGCCCAGGTACAGCACGAACGCCGAGATAGACGCCCGACGGCGACCATGATCAGGCCGATCAGGTCGAAATGGCGCTGCTCGAGTCCCTCGCCATGCCTGGCGAGCGCGCTGTCTGGGATCGGGCTTGCGGCGCACAGGCGCCCGCTTCTTGGGCGGGCGCTTCCGGGCACGCGTGGTCGCGGTGGCTCGCGGCCATCGGAGATGGGTTCGACGCGTGCGACGGGTCCCCTCGTGCCTGTACCGGCCGCCCGGACTAACGCCGCGCTAAATATTGCGCTGCAAAGCGCACAACCCGCCTACCCTTTGTGACGGATGCTCGAGAGCGAGGCCCATAGCGGGCGGATCCTGGTCGTGGAGGATGACCAGGAGATCGCCGAGGTGCTCCGCCGGACGCTGCGCCAGGAGGGCCACGAGGTCCGCAGCGCCGGCGACGGCGAGGAGGCGCTGAGCGCCGCGGCGGAGTTCGTGCCCGATCTCGTGATCCTCGATCTGGGGCTGCCCAAGCTGGACGGCGTGGAGGTGCTGCGGCGCCTGCGCGCGGACGACGACGTCCCGGTGCTGATCCTCACCGCGCGCACCGACCTCGACGACCGGGTCGAGGGGCTCGACACCGGCGCCGACGACTACCTCGTGAAGCCATTCGAGCGCCAGGAGCTGCTGGCACGGATGCGGGCTCTCATGCGCCGGCGCCCGCCCCGGGGGGCGGCCCCCTCGTGCTCGGCGACCTGCGGCTCAACCCGGCAACCCGCGAGGTCGGGCGGGGCGACCGCGACATCGACCTCACCGCCCGCGAGTTCGAGCTGCTCGAGTTCCTGATGCGAAACGAGCGGCTGGTGGTCTCGCGCGAGCGCCTCCTCGAGGAGGTCTGGGGCTACGACCCGCTCGCGATGACCAACACGATCGACGTCTTCATCTCGAACCTCAGACGGAAGCTCGAGGAGGGCGGCGAGCCGCGGCTCCTCCACACGAAGCGCGGCGCGGGGTACGTGATGCGGGCCCCCCGCGAGGACTGACGTGGAGCGGGGCGAACGCCCGCTGGTGCTCTCCCCATCCCGCTGGCCGGTGCGTTGGCGCCTGGCGGGCGTCTCGGCGGGACTTACGTTCGCGATTCTGCTGATCTTCGCCGCCGGCGTCGGGCGCCTGGTCGAGAACCGCCTGCGCACGGATTTCCGGGACGAGCTGGAGGCCAAGGCGAACGAACTGGCGCTCTCCGTCCGCCTGGACCCTGTCACCGGGGAACCCCTGGTCGAGGAAGCGGTGCTGAGGCAGATCGCACAGGGAGCCGACGGTCCGATTCGGCTGGTGGACTCCAGGGGTCATCCGCTGGCAGCCACCGATGACACCGCATTTCCCCCGCCGGAGCCCGGATCGACCGTCTCCTTCAACGGGCTCGAGGTTGCCACGCGGCAGGTCCTGACCACGACGCTCACCCAGCCCCCGGCCTTCGTCCAGTACGCCCGCGATCACGATGAGCTCGACGCCACCGTCAACCGCCTCTGGCTCTTCCTCGGCGTCGGTGTGGGCGGCGGTGCGCTCCTCGCCACCCTCGCCGGCCTCTGGATCGCCGGGCGCGCGATGCGCCCGATCGCGGGCCTGACCGCGACGGCGCGGCAGATCGCGACGACCCGGGACCCCTCCCTGCACATGCCGGAGCCCGTGACCGACGACGAGGTAGCGGAGCTGGCGCGGACCCTCGACTCCATGCTCGGCGAGCTCGACGCGGCGCGGACTGAATCGGAGCAGATGGTCCAGGCCCAGCGCGAGTTCGTCGCCGACGCCTCCCATGAGCTCCGCACGCCGCTGACGAGCATCCTCGCGAACTTGGAACTGCTCCACGACCGGCTCGAGGCTGAACAGCCGGACGGCGAGGAAACCGAGATGGTCGGCTCCGCGCTGCGCTCGTCCCGTCGTATGCGGCGCCTGGTCGGGGACCTCCTGATGCTGGCACGCGCCGACGCGGGCCGCTTCGGGGAGCGTGCCCGGTGTGATCTCGGCGAGATCGCGGAGGCCGCCGTCGCCGAGGTCAGGCCCGTCGCCGACGAGCGCTCGCTGCGCCTGGAGACAGGCGACGCCGTCCTGGTCATGGGCAACTCGGACGAGCTCCACCGGCTGACCGTGAACCTGCTCGACAACGCGGTGCGTCACACGCCCGAGGGCTCGACCGTTGCGGTGACGGTCGAGCGCCGGGACGGCTCCGCCGTGCTCGAGGTCGCCGACGACGGCCCGGGGCTCCCAGCCGGCATGGAGGAACAGGTCTTCTCGCGCTTCGTCCGCGGCGGCGGCCCCGCCGACGTCGCGGCGGATTCCGGCACGGGACTGGGCCTCGCAATCGTCCGCGCCGTCGCGGAGTCGCATGGCGGCGCCGTCACGGCGGGCACGGGCCCGGACGGCGGCGCCCGGTTCACCGTGACGCTGCCGGCCTCCGATGCCCCCGCGGAGGCTCCTAGCAAAGTCTCAGCGAAGGTTTAGGGATCGTTTACATCCGGGCCTTACTGTGCCCAGCACGGACGAGACACCGCTCGCCGGGATCCCCCCGGACTCCCGATTCCGGCGAGCCGCTTGGCACCACAAGCCAAGTTCATGGCCCGCCGGTCTTCCCCCTCCCTAAGACCGGCGGGTCTCTTTCGGCCTGCAAACCGTCGGTTTTCGGACCCTCCGCGCTCGAGTAACGTGGGCTCAGACCTCGACGACGACCGGTAGCACCATCGGGCGGCGCTTCAGGCGCGAGTAGACGAACTCGGCCACGTCGTCGTGGAGGTCCTCCTGAAGGAGGGCGACCTCGAGCGCGGCGCCGCCGTCGGCGGATTCGGCGAGGGAGTCCGTCGACGACGTCCCGGACCTCTTCGATCAGCTCGACCTGGTCCTCGCCCTCGATGAACGGCACACCGCGGAAGATCACCTCGGGGTCGGCGACCGACTCGCCGTTGTCCGAGGAGACGGTCGCGACGACGATCAGAACACCGTCGCCGGAGAGGGCGCGGCGGTCGCGCAGGGCGACGTCGTCCGGGTCGCCGATGTCGACACCGTCCACGAAGATCATCCCGGCGTGGAAGTCGTCGGAGAATCGCGCGCCGCTTTCCGAGATGTCCAGCGCCAGGCCGTTGCGCCCCTTGAAGATCCGCTCCGGCTCGATCCCGACCGCCTCGGCCAGCTCCGCGTGGAGGCGGATGCGCTTGTGGTCGCCGTGGAACGGGAACACGTAGCGGGGCCGCGTGAGGTTGAGCATCAGCTTGAGCTCCTCGCGCGAGCCGTGGCCGGAGACGTGGATCGGGGCGTCCGCGGCGGTCACGACGGTCGCGCCGATCTCGTAGATCCTGTCGATCGTCTCGTTGACCGACCGCTCGTTGCCGGGGATCGGCGGTCGCCGAGAAGATGACCGTGTCGCCGGAGTGCAGCTCGACGTCGCGATGGTCGTTGTGGGCCATCCGCCGCAGCGCGGACAGCGGCTCGCCCTGGCTGCCGGTGCAGATCGCGATCACCTTCTCGTCCGGGAAGTCCTCGATCTCCTTGGGCTGGATGAAGATGCCCTCGGGCGCGTTGGCCATGCCGAGGTTGGAGGCGATGTTGAAGTTCTTGCGCATCGAGCGGCCGACCAGCGCGACCTTGCCGGTCGAGCTCGCGGCCGCGTCGATCACCTGCTGGACCCGGTGCACGTTGGACGCGAAGCAGGTGACGATGATCCGGCCCTCGCAGCCCGCGAAGAACTGTCTCCAGCAGCGCCGGCCCGACGGTCGCCTCGGAGGGCGACGACGCCGGGCCGGTCGGCGTTGGTGGAGTCGCCGCAGAGACAGAGCACGCCCTCGCGAGCCGAGCTCGGCGAGCCGGGCGATGTCGGCCGGCACGGCCGTCGACCGGGGTCTGGTCGAACTTGTAGTCGCCGGTGATCAGCACCGCGCCGAGCTCGGTGCTGCAGCGCGACGGCGCGCGCGTCGGGGATCGAGTGCGACATGTGGATCGTCTCGATCTCGAACGGGCCGAGCGGTCACGCGCTCGCCCGGCCTCCAGCTCCTTGAGCGGGGCGTCGCGGAGCTTGTGCTCGTCGAGCTTCGAGCGGACCAGGCCGAGGGTCAGCAGGCCGCCGTAGATCGCGCGGCGGGTATGCCGAGCTCGCGCAGCACGTAGGGCAGCGCGCCGACGTGGTCCTCGTGGCCGTGGGTGAGGACGATCGCCTCGATGTCGTCCGCGCGCTCGCGCAGGGAGGAGAAGTCCGGCAGGACCAGGTCGATGCCGAGCATCTCGGCCGTCGGGAACATCAGCCCGCGTGTCGACGATCACGATCCGGCCGTCGTACTCGACGACGGTCATGTTCTTGCCGATCTCCCCCAGGCCGCCCAGGGGAAGGATCCGTCAGGCGTGCCGCTCAACGCGCGCCGCTGCCAGGATTCCCGGCTCGCTCGAGCGCCGTGCGGACCGCTGCCGCGCTGCTCCTCGTCGGCGGGCGACCATCGGCAGCCGCAGGGCGGCGGACTCGATCAGGCCCGAGCATCTCCAGCGCGGCCTTGACCGGGATCGGGTTGGCGGTCACGTGATCGCCTCGTAGACGGGCTGCAGCTCGGCGTCGATCTCGCGCGCGCGGTCGAGGTCGCCCGCCTCGCGCCGCATCGTAGATCTCGCGCATCTGCGTCGCCGACCAGATGCGAGGCGACGAGGATCCCGCCGGTGCCCCCGAACTCCAGCGTGCGGCAGAAGATCTCGTCGTTGCCGGCCAGCACGTCGAGGCCCTCGATCGGGCCCGAGCTCTTCGTTGTTCGCCTGCTTGACGGCGACGACGTTCGTCGATCTCGGCGCCAGCTCGGCGAGCAGGTCGGGCGAGAGGTTGAGCGACGCAGCGCGAAGGGATGTTGTAGAGGACCACCTGGGCAGCCCGCCGCATCGGCGACCGCCGCGAAGTGGGCGCGCAGGCCCGGCGCCGGTTGGGCTTGTTGTAGTACGGCGTCACGACCAGGACGCGCGTCGGCGCCGGCCTCGGCGGCGACCTTGGTGAGCTCGACCGTGTGGCGGGTGTCGTTGGAGCCGGTGCCGCAGGATCACCGTCGCGCGGTCGCCGACCTCCTCGAGCACGGCCTCGAGCAGGCGTCAGCTTCTCGTCGTCGGTCAGCGTCGGCGACTCGCCCGTCGTGCCCGGCGACCACGAGCCCGTGCGAGCCGTTCTCGACCAGGTGCCGCGCCAGGCTGCTGGCGCCGCGCGAGCGTCGAGGCCCCGTCCTCGTGCAAACGGGGTCACCATCGCGGTGATGACGCCGCGAGAACTCGGTCATGCGCCGCAGAGTACCGCGCGCTCAGAGGAGCGCGTTCGAGGCCGACCGTGAAGCGGTCGGGGAGCTCGGCGCACCTTGCGGACCGCGAGCAGCACGCCCGGGCATGAACGAGCTGCGGTCGATCGAGTCGTGGCGGATCGAGAGCGTCTGGCCCTCGCCGCCGAAGATGACCTCCTGGTGGGCGACCAGGCCCGGCAGCCGGACCGAGTGGATCGGCTCGTGGACGTTGCCGCCGGCTGCTGCGATCAGCTCGGCCGTCCGCTTCGCCGTGCCCGACGGCGCGTCCAGCTTCCGGTCGTGATGAAGCTCGACGATCTCGGCCTCCGGCATGTGCGCGGCGGCCTCGGCGGCGAATCGCATCATCAGCACCGCGCCGATCGCGAAGTTCGGGGCGACGAAGACGTTGGCCCCTCCGCCGGCTCGCCGGCCGTCACGAAGCGGCTCGACGGTCGAAGCCGGTCGTGCCGACGACGGCGTGGACGCCCGCGTCGAGGCAGGCCCGGACGTTCTCCGGCGCGGCGTCCGGGGTCGTGAAGTCGACCACGACGTCGGCGTCGCCGACCAGGCTCGGCGAGCTCGGCGCCCGAGCGCGGGATCGGCCCGTCCCGTCAGCTCCAGTGTCATCGGCGGCCTCGACCGCCTCGCAGACGGCCTGGCCCCCATCCGCCCCGCGGCGCCCGAGACGACGACTCGGATCATGCGACCGAGCGGCTTCGGCGACCGCGCCGGCGGCGGTGCGGAAGCAGTCCTCGTCGCTTGCCGATGCAGGCCGCCGAGAACCGTGCTCGGGTCGTAGAGCTCGGCTGCGAAGCGCGGCGACATCGTCCTCGCGTGACGGCGTCGACGCTTGGCGAGCAGTCTCGTCGATCGAGAGAGCGGCAGTGCCGAACAGGATCGAGCGCGCGATGCGGGACATCCGGGCCGCGGTCGACTCCATGCGCAGGACCATGCGTCCCTTGACGTGCTCCTTGGCCCGCGCCAGCTCCTCGCTCGGGACGCCCTCGTCGCGCAGGCGACGCCAGCTCGCGGCCGATGATCTCGCAGGCCTCCTCGACGTTGTCCTCGCGGGTGCCGACGTAGATCGCGACGAGCCCGCGGTCGAGGTACTGCTCGCGAGTAGGAGCCGACCGAGTAGGCGAGCCCGCGCTTCTCGCGCACCTCGCGGAAGAGCCGCGACGAGCGTCGAGCCGCCGAACGACGGAGTCGAGCGACCGCAAGCGTGAAGCGGCGGTCATCGTCACGCGCGATGCCCGGGCGCGCCGAAGCAGATGTGGTACTGCTCGGTGTCCTTCGGGTGGAAGCGCAGGCGCCGCTCGGTCGGCGCGGCTCGCCGCCGTTCGACATCGGCGACCGTGCCCGCTGCACGGCTGGACCAGGCGGTCCGCCAGGGCGACGATCTCGTCGTGGTCGACGTGGCCGGCGGCGGCGACGACGAGGTTCGGGCCGACGTAGCGCGCGTCGTGGTAGTCGGCGATCTTCGGGACCGGGATCGAGGCGATCACGTCGGCCGTCGCCGAGCACCCGCCGGCCAAGCGGGATGGCTCGCCGAAGACGGCCTCGGCGAGGAAGTCGTGGACCCGGTCCGGACGGCTCGTCCTCGTACATCGCGATCTCCTCGAGCACGACCTCGCGCTCGGAGTCGATCTCGGGGTAGGTCGGGCCGAGCAGCATCTCGGCCAGCAGGTCGAACGCGTCCTCGGTGTGCTCGTCGAGGAAGCGCGCGTGGAGGTGCGTCGATCTCCTTGCTGGTCGCCGCGTTGACGGCGGCGCCCATGCCGTCGAAGAGCTCGGAGATCTCGATCGCCGAGTAGCGCTCGGTCCCCTTGAACAGCAGGTGCTCGAGGAAGTGCGAGACGCCCCGCCTGCGCGGGCGCCTCGTCGCGCGAGCCCGTCCTCACCCAGAGCCCGAGCGCGACCGAGCGCACCGAGGGCACGGCCTCGGTGACGACCCGGACGCCGCTTGGAAGCTCGGTGAGCTCGACGTTCTCCGGAAGCGCCAAGGCCCTAACGCCTACCGCGCCCGCCGCGCTCGCGGTCCACGGCCGCCTCGGCCGCCGCCGCCGTCGCGGCGCTCGCGCCCGCGGCCGCCTCGGCCGCCGCCGTCGCCCGGTCGCCGCCGCCCACGTCGGGTCGCCGGTGCCGACCTTCGACAGCTCCTCGGCGCGACTTGCCCGCGATCGACGGGGTCGTCGGAGAGCCGCAGGCCGATCCGGCCGCGCTCGCGGTCGACCTCGACCACGGTGACGTCGATCTCGTCGCCGGAGTTCAGCACGTCCTCGACCGTCCCGACCCGCTCGCCGGGCTTGACGTTGGAGATGTGCAGCAGGCCGTCGGTGCCCTTGGTCAGCTCGACGAAGGCGCCGAAGGTGGTCGTCTTCACGACCTTGCCCTTGTAGCGGTCGCCGACCTCGGCCTCCTTGGTCATCGACTCGATGCGGGCGACGCAGGCGTCGACCAGCTCGCCGGTGGGCGCGTAGACCCGCACCGTGCCGTCGTCGTCGACGTCGATCTCGGCCTCGAACTCCTCGCAGAGGGCGCGGATCGTCTCGCCGCCCTTGCCGATGACCGCGCCGATCTTCTCGGGGTCGATCTTGATCGACTCGATCCGCGGGGCGAACTCGCGACAGCTGCTCGCGCGGGCCGTCGATCGCCTCGGCCATCTTGCCGAGGATGAACAGGCGACCCTTGCGGGCCTGCTCGAGCGCGTCGCGCAGGATCTCGAAGGTGACGCCGGTGATCTTGATGTCCATCTGCAGGGCGGTGATGCCCTCGGCCGAGCCGGCGACCTTGAAGTCCATGTCGCCGAGGTGGTCCTCGACGCCGGCGATGTCGGTGAGGACGATGTAGTCGTCGCCCTCCTTGATCAGGCCCATCGCGACGCCGGCGACCGGTGCAGTCGACCGGCACGCCCGCGGCCTGCAGGGCCATCGAGGAGGCGCAGACGGAGCCCATCGACGAGGAGCCGTTGGACTCCAGCGTCTCCGAGACGACGCGGGTCACGTACGGGAAACTCCTCCTCGCCCGGGATCGTCGGCAGCGAGCGCCCGCTCGGCGAGCGCCCCGTGGCCGATGTCGCGGCGCTTCGGGCCGCGCATGAAGCCGGCCTCCCCGACCGAGAACGGCGGGAAGTTGTAGTGGTGCCAGAAGCGTCTTGCGTCTCCTGGAGGCCGAGGTTGTCGACCTTCATGTCCATCCGGGTCGTGCCCAGCGCGACGTTGGAGAGGATCTGCGTCTCGCCGCGGGTGAACAGCGCCGAGCCGTGGACGCGCGGTGAGATGTCGACCTCGGTCTCGATCGGGCGGATCTCGTCCTGGGCGCGACCGTCGGGGCGCTTCTTGTCGACCGCGATGCGCTTGCGGATCGATGTCCTTCTCGAGCTTGGCGAAGGCCGCTCGCGACCTCGGCCTTGCGCTCGGGGTCGGCCTCCTCGCCCTCGCCGGTCGGCGGCGTACTGCTCGATGACCTCCTCCTCGACGGCGTCGATCGCGTCCTGGCGCTCGAGCTTGGCCTGCGATCTGGGTCGCCTCGTCGAGCTTGGCGCCGTGCGAGCCCTGATCGACGTCGATCAGCTCCTCGTCGACCTTCGGCGCCTCGACCTCGAGCTTCTCCTTGCCGGCCTTGCTGCGCAGCTCCTCGATCGCGGCGACGAGCTTCTTGATCTCGGCGTGGGCGATGTCGAGGGCGTCGAGGATCTCGGCCTCGGTGACGCCGTCGGCGCCGGCCTCGACCATCAGGATCGCCTCGTCGGTGCCGGCGACGATCAGGTCGAGCTCGAGCTCATCGTGGCTCTCCTCCGTCGGGGTTGACGACGAAGTCGCCGTCGAGCTTGCCGACCCGGACCGCGCCGACGTGCTTGGCCACCGGGATCGTCGGAGATCGCGAGCGCGGCGGAGGCGCCGTTCATCGCGAGGATGTCGTAGGGGTGGACGTGGTCGACCGACATCGGCTGGCAGACGAGCTGGGTCTCGCGGTGCCAGCCCTTCGGGAACAGCGGGCGGATCGGCCGGTCGATCATGCGCGCGGTCAGGGTCGCCTTCTCGCCCGCGCGCGCCTCGCGGCGGAAGAACGAGCCGGGGATCTTGCCCGCGGCGTAGTGGCGCTCCTCGACGTCGACCGTCAGCGGCAGGAAGTCGACGTCGCGCAGGTTGCCGGCGGTCGCGGTGCAGAGGACCATCGTGTCGCCGGCGCGGACGACGACTGCGCCGCTCGCCTGGCGGGCCAGCTTGCCGGTCTCGAACGAGATCTCGCTTCCGCCGATCTCGACCGAGACGCGGCTCACGTCAAACATGCTCATTGTATTCTTTTTCCTTCCGGCCGCCCCGGTTGGCGGCCGCATAGTCTTCAGAACTGTTCGTTCTCTGCCGGAGCGATGTTACAAGGCCGCGATCGGCTGTCGGAGCTGCTTACCGGCGCAGGCCGAGCTCGCGCGACGACCTGGCGGTAGCGGTCGAGGTCGGCGCGCTCCAGGTAGCGGAGCAGGCGGCGGCGCTTGCCGACCAGCATCAGGAGCCCGCGGCGCGAATGGTGGTCCTTGACGTGTGGGACCGCAGGTGCTCGGTGAGCTCGTTGATCCGCTCCGTCAGCAGCGCTACCTGGACCTCGGCGGAGCCGGTGTCGCCGTCGGAGCGGCCGAACTTCTGGATCAGCTCCTGCTTCTTTTCCTGCGTGAGACGGTCATTCGCGGCGGCGACAGGTTAGCGGCCGGTGCGGCCCGTGAACCTGGCGCAGATCTCGCGCGCCTCTTCGACGTCGTGGTGCGATTGGCCGCGATGAGCTCCTCGACCGACGGGAACCGCTTCTCGCCACGCAGGCGAGCGATGAACGCGACCCGGAGCGTCTGCCCGTAGAGGTCGCCGTCGAAGTCGATCAGGTACGGCTCGATCAGGAGCCCGCGGCCGGTCTCGAACGTCGGCCGAACGCCGACGTGGATCGCCGCCGGGATGCCCGTTCGGCGAACCCCGCGTAGACGCCGTGCCCGGGATGGACCAGCTCGTCGGCCGGGACGAGGTTCGCGGTCGGGAACCCGAGCTCCCGGCCGCGCCGGTCGCCCTCGACCACCTTGCCCTCGTAGAGGAACGGCGCGGCGAGGCACCGCATCGCGGTCTCGACGTCGCCCGCCTCGACGAGGGCGCGGATTCGTGTCGAGGAGACGGTCTCGCCGTCGACCTCGACCAGTGGCACGACCCGCGTCTCGAACTCGTCGCGCGCGGCGAGCATCCGGTGGTCGCCCGCGGCCTTGGCCCCGAACCGGAAGTTCTCGCCCACCGACACGTGCGTCGCGCCGAGCTGTTCGATCAGCACCTGCTCGATGAACTCGTCGGCGGTGCGCTTGGAGAACTCGCGGTCGAACGGGATCACGACCAGCTCATCCACGCCGAGGCCGTCGATCACGTCGCGCTTGGCGTTGAACGGCATGATCAGCTTCGGCGCCGCCTCGGGCGCGATCACGTTCACCGGATGCGGCTCGAAGGTGAGCACCGTGTCGGCGCCCTCGATGACCCTCCGGTGGCCGACGTGGACTCCGTCGAAGGTGCCGATCGCGACCCGCCGCGGGCGTGGCTTGGCATCGGGGAGCTGGGTGACCTCGATCGTCATCGGCGATGGATCCTGCCAGCCCCGGCCCCGATGCGTGCGAGTGCGTCGGCGAGCGGGATGGGTTCGCCCGCGTCGGCCTCCTCCACGGAGAACGGGCCGATCGGCGGTCCGCCGCAGCTCCAGGCAGTAGGCGTCGCCGAGGTCGGCGACAGGCTCCGCACGTAGGTGCCCGACGAGCACTCGATCTCGTACTCCGCCCGGTCCCCCTCGCGCCAGAGCTGCTCGAAGCGGTGGACCGTCACCTGGCGCGGAGGCATCGCGACGTCCTCGCCACGGCGGGCACGCCGGTAGGCACGCTCGCCCCCGATCTTGACGGCCGAATGGGCGGGCGGGCGCTGCAGCACCTCGCCGGTCGGCAGCTCCGGATCCTCGGGGACGACGCCGGTCTCGGTGATCTCGCCCTCGGGATCGCCCGTGGTGGACGTGGCGCCGAAGCGGGCGACCGTCCGGTAGGTCTTGGGCAGCGCCATGAACGTCGCCTGCTCACGGGTGGCCTCGCGGGCGAGGAGCACGATCAGGAGGCCGGTGGCGAACGGGTCGAGGGTGCCGGCGTGGCCGGTCTTCAGGTCGTAATCGCGCTTCGCCCGCGCCACGACGTCGTGCGAGGTGACCCCCGCCGGCTTGTCCACCAAGAGGACGGAGGGGTCAGTCAAGCTGCTTCGCGACCTGGGCCCGCAGGAACTCGACGAGCTCGGGATAGGCGAGGTCGGTGCCGAACCCGGCGGCGCGCATGTGCCCCCCTCCGCCCTGCTCGCGCGCGATGAGCGAAACGTCCACCGCGCCGTCCGACGAGCGGAGGCTGACCTTGCGGGCGGTGCGCCCGCCCTCGGTCTTGTCGCGTACGACCCCGGCCACCAGGGTGCCCTCGAGGGCCCGGACGTGGTCGATGATGCCCTCGGTCAGGAGATCCGAGGCGCCGGTGGCGGCGTAGTCCTCACGCGAGAGGTAGGTGAGTGCCAGCCGGCCTGAGTCGAAGCGCTCGATCTTCTCGATCGCGCGGGCGACGAGCTTCGCCTTCTCGATCGGGACCCGCTCATAGAGCCGGCGATAGATCTCGTCGACGTTCACCCCGGCCTCGATCAGCTCGGCCGCCATCCGGTGCGAGTCGCGGGTCCGTGTTCTCGTACATGAACTTGCCGGTGTCGGTGACGAGGCCGACGTAGAGCGCGGTCGCGATCTCGTGCGTGATCCGGAGGTCGAGCAGCTTCGCGAGGCGCCAGAGGATCTCAGCGGTACAGGAGGCCTCGGTGTCGACCAGGTTGACGGTGCCGAACCGTGTGTTGTCGTGGTGGTGGTCGATGTTCAGGATGTGGGCGCCGTCGCGCTGCAGGAAGTCCACCGGCATCCGGTCGATGTTGCCGCAGTCGAGGAACACCAGCGTGCGGTCGCCGACGTCTGCCGGGGGCTCGTGGAAGACGTCGGTCAGCGGAAGGAAGCGGTACTCGACCGGAAGCGGGAACTCCTTCGCCGCCAGGAACATGACCGAGTCCTTGCCCATCTGCCCGAGCAGCTGGTGCAAGGGCGAGCAGCGAGCCGAGCGCGTCGCCGTCGGGGCCCTCGTGGGTGGTCAGGAGGAACCGGTCGCCGTCGCGGAGCTCGGCCGCGACCCGCTCCAGGTCCGAAGCGGTTGCCGAAGGCGGGGCGCTCACTCTTCGCGTCCAGCAGCTTCGAGAGGCGTTGGCCGCGCTCGGGGGTGTCGTCGTAGTGGAAGGTCAGGGTCGGGCGTACGCTTCATACGCGTCTGCCGCGCGACGGCCGACTGCAGGACGCCGTGGGCCGAGGTCAGCGCCTCGAGCGTCGCTCGCGCGCCGCCTCGTCCCCGAGCACGCTCACGAAGACCCGCGCGGAGCGCAGGTCGGGGCTTGTTTCTACGGCGGTCACGGTCACGAACCCGATCCTGGGATCCTCCAGCTCAGTGGAGATCGAGTCCCCGATCACCTCGCGCATGACCTCGTTGACGCGCCTCATGCGCTCGGTGGCCATGGGCCGCTGAGGATAACGAGCGAACTTGCGCAAACTTGGGCGCTTTGGTGCGCGTCAGTCGCGGATGTCTTCGAGGCTCCGAAGCGTGCGGTCGAAGCTCGCAGCCGTCCGGGCAGCGCGACTCGATGAAGCGCTGGACCTCGTCGGCGCGGTCGCCCACCGCGGCGTCGCCCACGAGCGCGACAGCAGCGTCGTCCGCTGCCAGGTGTCGTGACCCTCGGTCTCGGCCACGCGCAGCGCCGAAGCGCTGCGAAGCCGCTCCTTGAGCGACTTGAGCTGCTTCCGCTTGCCCTTCAGGTCGTGCGACTCGCCGAAGTGGAGCCGAGCCTCGATCAGGCAGACGAACGGCCGCAAGGCCGCTACGAATCCAGCGTCTGCTCGACCTGCTTGGTCTTGAAGACCTCGAGGACGTCGCTCGACCTTGATGTCGGCGAAGCCCTCCAGCACGATGCCGCACTCCTGGCCGTTCTCGACCTCGCTGACGTCGTCCTTGAAGCGGCGCAGCGAGCCGATCCGGCCGGTCCAGACGACGGTGCCGTCGCGGATCGAGGCGGACCTCGCCGTCGCGGGTCACCTTGCCGTCGGTCACCTCGCAGCCGGCGATCGTGCCGACGCGTCGAGGCCTTGAAGGTCTGCTTGACCTCGGCCTGGCCGACGGTCTCCTCGACCTCGACCGCCTCGAGCATGCCCTCCATCGCTGCGCGCAGCTCCTCGGTGACCTTGTAGATCACGGAGTAGGTGCGGATCTCGACGCCCTCCTGGCTCGGCGGCGCGACGGGCGTCGGCCAGCGGGCGGACGTTGAAGCCGATGATGATCGCGTCGGAAGCGGCGGCCAGCATCACGTCGGACTCGTTGATCCCGCCGGCTGCGGCGCGGATGACGTTGATCCGGACCTGTTCCTGGGGCACCTTGGCGAGCTCGTCCTGGAGCGCCTCGAGCGAGCCCGAGACGTCCGCCTTGAGGACGATGTTGAGCTCCTTGATCACGCCCTCCTGGGCCTTGGCGAAGACCTCGTCGAGCGTGACGCGGCGCTGCGTGCGGCGGGCCAGTTGCTCGGTCTTCAGGCGATGGGCGCGCTCGCCGCGCGAGCTGCCGGGCGCGGCGGTCGTTTTCGACGACCTCTACGCGCTCGCCTGCCTCTGCGACGCCGTCGAATCCCAGCACCTCGACCGGGTCGCCCGGCGCCGCCGCCTCGACCCGCTCGCCGGTGTGATCATGCATGGCGCGGACCTTGCCCCACTGCGAGCCGGCCGACCACGGCGTCGCCGACGTTCAGCGTGCCGCGCTGGACGAGGATCGTCACGACGGGGCCACGGCCGGGATCCAGGTGCGACTCGATCACCGAGCCAGAGGCCTCGGTCGTCCGGGTTCGCCTTGAGCTCCTCGAGCTCGGCGACCAGCAGGATGTTCTCGAGCAGATCGTCCAGGCCTTCCTTGGTCTTGGCGGAGACGTTCGTGAAGATCGTGTCGCCGCCCCAGTCCTCGGGATTGAGGCCCTGGTTGGCCAACTCGCCCTTGACCTTGTCGACGTTCGCGCCCTCGACGTCGATCTTGTTGACGGCGACGATGATCGGCACATCGGCGGCCCGGGCGTGGTCGATGGCCTCGACGGTCTGCGGCATGACGCCGTCGTCCGCGGCCACGACGAGGACGACGATGTCGGTGACGTCGGCGCCGCGTGCCCGCATCGCGGTGAACGCGGCGTGGCCGGGAGTGTCGATGAAGCTGATCGTCTTACCGTCGCGATTCACCTGGTACGCGCCGATGTGCTGCGTGATGCCGCCGGCCTCGCCGGCGACGACCTCGGTCTCGGCGGATCGCGTCGAGGAGCGACGTCTTTCCGTGGTCGACATGGCCCATGATCGTGACGACGGGCGGGCGGTCGCCAGATCCTCGGCGGCGTCCTCGTAGACGATCTCCTCGGCCTCTTCCTCCGCGGCACTCACTACCTCGACCTTGCGGTCGAACTCCTCGGCCAGGATCGTCACCGTCTCGTCGGTGAGGGTCTGGGTCAGGGTCGCCATCTCGCCGAGCTGCATCAGCTTCTTGATCACCTCGGCGCTGCCGAGACCGAGCGTCTCGGCCACCTCGCGCACCGACGCGCCCGACGCGATCTTGAGGATCTCGGGCTCCGCCTCGACCACCGGCCCCTTCTCGGGCGGCTCGTCGAGGAATGGCCGGCGTCGGCGTCCGCCGCGGCGGCTGGGCGGGCGCTGCGGAGGCGGCGGGCCCATCGAATCGCGCCGGGACGCCTGGGAGTCGATCACGACCCGGCGGCGCTTGCCGCCCTTCGCTGCGGCGGCGGTTGCACTTCCGCCGTCGGGCGCCGGGCGCACGGGACGCACGGGACGCTGTGCCTGCCCCGTCGCCGGAGGGCTTGTCCGCGGGCTTGGCCTCAGCCGTCGGCGCGGGCTTCTCGGTCGCGGCGGAACCGTCGTCCAGCACCTTGGCGGCCACGTCCTCCTCGACGCTCGAGGCGGCCGCGGTTACGTCGACGCCGGCCTCCTGCAGCCTGGCTAGGACGTCCTTGCTGGGAGGCCCCTCGCCTTGGCGATCTCGTGAACTCTCTTCTTGGCCATTAGACCTCCGATGGCTCCTCCGCTTCGCGTGCGGGGCCGTCGGCTTCGGGCTCTGACGCCGTGGCAGGCTCGGCGTCGCCGGCTCCGTCGGCCGGCTCGTCCTCGGACTCCGCGGGCGCGTCCTCCTCGGTAGCGGGCTCCTCAGTCTCGGCAGGGGCGACTTCCTCGGCCGCGGGCTCCTCAATCTCGGCCGGCGCCTCCGCCTCGGCAGCGGGGTCTTCGCTCTGCGGCGGGCGCGACCTCCTCGGTAGCGGTCGCCTCAGTCTCGGCGGGCGCCTCAGCCTCGGCAGCGGGCTCCTCGGCCGGCGTTTCCTCGGCCTTCCTCGCCCTCGGCGGGGCGCCGCATCCTCTGCGCGCTTCACCAGCGCGGCGACCTGTGCGTCGTCCGCGTCGGGGTCGGCGAGCGTCTCGACCTCCTCGTCGGAGAGCGCGCCGAGCACCGTGACCTGGTTGGTGGCGAACCGGGCCAGCGCCTGGTGCTGGGGCAGGCCGCAGAACCGCGAGCCGTCGAGCGACGCATTCGGGCAGCGGCGGCCGGCGGAGAGCACGGCGGCGCAGCGGCCGTCGTCGACCTCGCCCTCCTCGATGTCCCCGACGTCCTCGTGGCTGAAATCGGTCTCCGACTTGATGTCGACCTTCCAGCCGGTCAGCTTCGCGGCGAGACGCGCGTTCTGGCCCTCGCGCCCGATCGCCAGCGAGAGCTGGTCGTCGGGAACGATGACTGTCGCCTCCTTGGTCTCGTCGTCGACCAGGACCTCGCGCACGCGAGCGGGCGAGAGCGCCTTGGCGACGAACCGGGCGGGCTCCTCGTTGTACGGGATGATGTCGATCTTCTCGCCGCGGAGTTCGGAGACGACCATGCGGACGCGCGATCCGCGGGGGCCGACGCAGGCGCCGACCGGATCGACGCCGTCGGCGTGCGAAATGACCGCGATCTTCGAGCGGAAGCCGGGCTCGCGCGCGACGCCCACGATCTCGACCAGGTCGTCGGCGATCTCCGGGACCTCGAGCTCGAACAGCTCCTTGATCAGCTCGGGGCTGCGCCGCGAGACGACGATCGAGGGGCCCTTGCCCTCGGCGGAGACGTCGGTGATGACCGCCTTGACCCGCATGCCGTGGTCATAGCGCTCGTTCCAGACCTGCTCGGAACGCGGCAGGAGCGCCTCGACGCGCTCGCGCAGCTGAACCAGCGTGTAGCGGTTGTCGGACTGCTGGATGATCCCGGTGATCAGCTCGCCGACGCGATCCTGGTACTCGTCGAACATCATCTGCCGCTCGGCCTCGCGGACGCGCTGCAGGATCACCTGCTTGGCGGTCTGCGCGGCGATGCGGCCGAAGTCGTCGGGGGTGACGTCGCGGCTCTTGATCTGGTCCTCGTACGGGGCCAGGATCTCCGGGTCGAGCTCGGGCTCCTCGGGCTCGCGCAGCTCACCCGTCTCGGGGTCGATCGTCTGCTCCTGCTCCTCGGCGACCTGGGCGAGCAGCTTCTCCTCGAGCTCGGGCGGCAGGATCAGCTCGAACACGCGGAAGTCGGCGGTGTCGCGGTCGAGATCGACGCGTGCGTAGCGGGCGGCGCCCGGGGTCTTCCGGTAGGCCGAGAGCAGCGCGTCTTCCAGCGCGCCCATCAGGATCTCGGAGTCGATTCCCTTCTCCGCCCCGAGTTCCTTGATCGCATCGACGAGCTCGCGGCTCACGATTCACCTCCAGGTTTCAAGTCTCCAACAAGATTTGACCGCTTGATCCCGTCGATCGGGATCCGCACCGGCGTTCCCTCGGCGGCGACGAGGACGGTGTCGTCGTCGGCCTCGGCGATGGTCCCCGTGAAGTTCCTCCGGCCCTCGATCGCGTCCGTGGTGCGCACTCGCACGCGCCGGCCGAGGAAGCGGCGGAAGTGCTCGGGCTTGGTCAGGGGGCGGTCGACGCCGGGCGACGAGACCTCGAGCGCGTAGCGCTCGAGCAGGTCGCGGAGCTCGCCCGTGACCGCCTCGCAGAGCGCCAGGTCCACCCCGCCCGGGCGGTCGATGAACAGCCGCAGCGACTCCGCCGCGGGCTGCTCGAGCGCGATCAGCTCGACCTCGGGATCGAATTCCCGAAGCCGTGTCTCGATCGTCGCCTGTAGATCCTGGGTGCTCAAACTCTCGCTCCTTGCAGCTCTGTCCTGCTCCTCCGCGACCCGGTTGCGGCCGAAAAAAAGGTGGGCCCGGGCCCACCTCGACAGGGTTCGGGTACGCGTAAGAGGTGGCCTGAGTATAGCCGCGCCCAGGCGAGCGCCAAGCGTGGTTCTCAGACGCTTTTCACGCTTCGAGCAGGAGCGTTACGGGGCCGTCGTTGGTGAGCTCCACCGACATCCGCGCGCCGAACGCTCCTCGCTTCGCGCCGAGCCGCTCGGCGAACCGCTCGTACAGTGCTTCGGCGACGTCGGGCCGCGCAGCGTCCGACTAGCTCGGACGATTGCCCCGGCGCGTGTCGCCATAGAGCGTGAACTGGCTGACGCAGAGCACCTCGCGGTAGCCGAGCGGTTCGTTCATCCGGCCGTCCGCGTCGTCGAACACGCGGAGCTTCGCGACCTTGTCGGCGAGCCGGTCGGCCTCGTCGTCGCCGTCGCCCTGGCCGACGCCGAGCAGAACCAGGAGCCCCGGCCCGATCGCTGCGATTTCGGCGTCGTCGACCGAGACGGCGGCACGGGTCACGCGCTGGACCAGCGCCCGCATCGCGGCGTCATGCCTATGCCGCGCGACGGGCGCGGTCGCGGTAGATCCGGTAGTCGCGGCGCTCGGGCCGCAGGTTCGAGGCCAGCGCCAGGTGATGGCGGGCTCGCTGGTCGTCGCCGGTCAGGCTGAGCGCCCGGCCCAGGCAGAAGTGTGCGTAGTCGTTGACCGGGTGGGTCTCGACCACCGCCTCGAACTCCGTCGCCGCCTCGGCGAATTGGTGGTTGCGGAAGTAGGCGCGGCCCAGCGCCTCGCGCACGGAGCTCTTCTCAGGCGCCTGCCGCGCCGCCTCCGCGAGCGGCACGGTGGCTTCCTCGAAGCTGCCGTCCTCGAGCAGCTCGACGCCGCGGCGGTAGAGGTTGTAGAGCGACTCGGGCACCCGCACCCAGTCTACGCGCGGTCCGGCGCCCGTGCTTCGAGCGCAGGGCCTCAACTCGGTCGAGGACCGCGTCGGCGATCTCCTCCTTGTCCGCGAGCGGCACCTCGTGCTCGCCCGCACGCTCGACGATCGTGACCTCGTTGCGCTCCGAGTCGAAGCCGATCTCCGAGCGCGAGACGTCGTTGAAGACGATCGCGTCCAGACCCTTGCGCTCGAGCTTCTCCCGCGCCCGGGCGATCGCGTCCGCGCCGTGCTCCGCGGCGAAACCGACCAGGGTCTGCTCGGGCGTGCGCTCGGCGGCAAGCGCCGGCGATCACGTCCTCGGTCTCCTCCAGGCGCAGCTCGAGGCCCCCGCTGCCCTCGCGGGCGAGCTTGCCTTCGGCGGCGGCCGCGGGCCGGAAGTCGGCGACCGCGGCGGCCATCAGCACCACCTGCGACGCGGCGAACGCCTGCCGTGCTGCCTCGGCGAGCTCCGCCGCGGTTTCGACTCTGATCACGTCGACCGCCGGGGCGACGGGGAGGGAGACGTTGGCGGCGACCAGCGTTACGTCGGCGCCGCGGCGCGCGGCCGCCTCGGCGAGGGCCACGCCCATGCGCCCGCTGGAGCGGTTGCCGATGAAGCGAACCGAATCGATCGGCTCGCGCGTCCCCCCGGCGGTGACCAGAACGCCGAGCCCGTCCCACGGACCCGCCTGGCCGGGCAGAGCGGCCTCGACGCGGCGCAGGAGCTCCGCGGGTTGCGGCAGCCGTCCTGTCCCGTGCTCGCCGCGCGAGGCGAGCGGCCCCTCGTCGGGCTCGATCACGATCACGCCGCGCTCGCGCAGCAGGTCGAGGTTGCGCTGGGTGGCCCCGTCGCGGTACATCCGGTCGTTCATCGCCGGCGCGACGAGCCGCGGCGCCGTGCACGCGAGGAACGACGTGGTCAGCATCGAGTCCGCCATTCCCGCCGCGAGCTTCGCGACGGTGTTCGCCGAGGCGGGAGCGACGAGGTACGCGTCGGCGTTCTCGACCACGGCCAGGTGGCCGATCGGGTCATGCTCGGGCTGCGGTTCGCCCGGGAAGGCGCCGCGCATCGGGTCGCGCTCCCACTCCGAGATCAGCACCGGCGCCCCCACGATGCCCTCGAACGATGCGGCGCCGACGAACCTCGTCGCGGACGGCGTCATCAGGACGCGCACGCCGTGCCCGGCCTTCGTCGCCAGGCGGGCGAGCTCGAGCGCGCGGTAGGCGGCGATCCCACCCGTGACGCCGAGAAGGATGCGAGCCATGGCGCCAGGCCTCGAGCGCGAGAGGCGCTACGCCTTGTACTCGTACTTGATCTTGCCGGTGGCCAGCTCTTCGAGCGCGATCGTCAGGTAGTTGCCCGACTTCGATCTCGACCATCGGCGGCGTGTACTCCTCGTAGCTGCCCTCGCCGAGCGCGCGGTAGTAGCTGTTGAGCTGGCGCGCGCGCTTGGCCGCGACCAGGACCGCGGCGTAATGCGAATCGGTCTGTGCGAGGAGGCTGTCGACTCTTGGCTTGATCATCTGGGCCGGGATTGTACGGGGTGCCCTCAGTCGACCGCAGCCCAGCTCGTCGCGGACGATTTCCTCCAGCTCGTCCGCCGCACGCACGATGTCGTCGTTCACGACCACGTGCTTGAACTCCTGCTGCGCCTCCAGCTCCTGCTTCGCGGTCTCCAGGCGGCGCTCGATCGCCTGATCGGAGTCCGTGCCCCGGCCCGGCCAGGCGCTCGCGCAGGGCCTCGGGGTCCGGCGGTGCGATGAAGATCAGGACGGCTTCGTCGCCCATGGCGGCCCGAACCTGGCGCGCGCCCTGGACCTCGATCTCCAGGACGACGGACGTGCCGGCGTCGAGCGTCCGCTCGATCTCCGAGCGGAGCGTTCCATAGCGGTTGCCGGAGAAGGTGGCGTGCTCGAGGAAGTCGCCGGCGTCAGCGCGCTCCGCGAACTCCTCCGGCGTCAGGAAGTGGTAGTCGAGCCCATGCTCCTCCCCGGTCCGGGGCTCGCGCGTCGTCGCGGAGACCGACAGCTCGAGCCCGGGAACGCGCTCGCGCAGGTCGCGGATCAGCGTTCCCTTGCCGACCCCGGAGGGGCCGGTGATCACGAAGACGCGGGCGCCATGCCCCAATCAAACCCCGTCGGGCGGACGCGAGCGCGCGCGGCGCGTAGTCGCCTGCGGAGCATGGAGACGAGCTCGGCGCGCTGCCGCTCGGAGAGGCCGCCGATCGTCTTCGACGGCGAGATCCGGCACAGGTTCAGGATCTTGTTCGCCTTCACGCGGCCGTACTTTGGCACCGCGAGGATCATGTCGAAGGCCTTTGCGGAGAGCACCCACTCCGGCGGATCGAGCAGCAGCTTCTCGACCTTCACCTTGCCGGCCTTCAGATCCCGCTTCAGCTGAGCGCGTTTGGTACGGATCTCGTTGGCCCTGTTGAGAGCCTTCATCCGCTGCGAGTGGGTCCTTTCGGGGACGGCTGCGGTCTCGGCGGAAGTGGGGCCATGCGAGGGCGCGAATATAGCGCCCCTCACGCGGGGCGCAAGGGGGAACCGGCAATTCGGGGGAAATTCGATTAGACCTCTAGTTGAGGTGGAGGGCAGGTGCCTGACCTCGCAGCGCTTCGAGCTCCCGGCGGACCCGTTCGCCTGCTCCCGGATCGCGGAAGTTCGCGGTGCCGACCGCCACCGCGCTGGCGCCGAGCGAGAGGAAATCGAGGGCATCGCCGGCCGCTCTCGATGCCGCCCATCCCGATCACGGGCACGCTCACCTCCCCCGCGACCCGCCGAACCTGGTCGAGCGCCACCGGCCGCACGGCGGGGCCCGAAAGACCGCCGCTGCCGGCCCCCAGCCAGGGCTCGCGGGTCCCGGGATCGAGGCCCGTGGCACGCAGCGTGTTGATCAGCGACACCGCGTCGGCCCCGCCCTCCTCGGCCGCGAGCGCGACCGCCGCCGGGTCGGCGGTGTTCGGCGTCAGCTTCACGATCAGCGGCTTCTCGGTCAGTGGGCGGAGGGCCGAACAGAGCGCCAGCGTCTCCGCGGGCTGCTCGCCGACGATCAGACCGGACTTGACGTTCGGGCAGGAAACGTTGAGCTCGATCGCGGCCACCTCGTCGCGTTCGCCCACCCCGGCTACGAGCCGCGAGAAGCCGTCGCGTCGGTCGCCATCACCGAGACGACCAGCGGGACGGGCAGCTCCGCCAGCTGCGGCAGGTCCGCTGCCAGGAAGCCCTCGAGGCCCTTGTTCGGAGCCCGATGGAGTTGATCATCCCGCTCGGGGTCTCATAAAGGCGCGGCGGCGGATTGCCCGCGCGCGGCTCCGGGGTGATCGTCTTCGAGACGAAGGCGGAGAACGGGAACCGCTCGAGCAGGGCGTCGCCGAATGCCCGCCGAGCTGCGATCGCGTCGAACGTGCCGGAGCCGTTCAGTACGGGGTGCTCCAGGGACAAGCCGCCGATGCTGATCATCGATGCCCTGCCCCCGCCACGAGCGCGGTTTCGATCTCATCGGACCGCACCACCGGCCCGTCAACGCAGAGTCGCATGTAGCCGCCGTCCGCGAGCGGCACCGCGCAGCCGAAGCAGGCTCCGTAGCCGCAGGCCATCGGCGCCTCCATCGCGAGCTCGGCCGGGACGCCGTGGGCGCCGCAGATCGACCGGACCGCCTCGAGCATCGCGGGCGGGCCGCAGGCGTAGACCGCGGCGCTCCGGCATCGTCGCCCTTGAGCGCCGCCTGGAGCAGGTCCGTGACGTAGCCGCGGTGCCCGGTGTGACCGTCCTCGCTGGCGAGGCCGACCTCCTGGCACTCGAACAGCTCGAGACCGCCGGCATGCGCTTCGTCGCGGAAGCCCAGGAGCGTTCTGGCCGGGATCCCCCGGCGCGAGAGATGCCGCCCAGGATCGCGATCGGCGCGATCCCGATGCCGCCGCCGACGAGGATCGCGCCCGCCGCGCCGGGGTTCACCTCGCGCGGAGCGGAGAAGGGACGCCCGAGGGGACCGGTGAGCTCGAGCCTCGCCCCGTTTTCGAGGCCGGCGAGCAGGGCGGTGCCCGGGCCCACGGCTTCGACCAGGAAGTCGAGCCGCACGCCGCGGGTGTCGGATGCGGTCATCGCCACCGAGAACGCGCGCGGCAGGAATGGCCGGCCGTCGCCCTCGCCCCAACCCTCGGGGCGCAGCATGTAGAACTGCCCCGCCTCCGGCTCGGGACCGTCGGCGTCCCGTGCCGAGAAGACGACGTACCCCCCGGTCTCGCGCCGCCCAACGACTTCGCAAACTCGTGACGCGAAGGGCGCGAGCACCCGAGCGGTCAAGTGCCCTCCGGCGCGGATCTCTCCGCTGTCTCCACCCGCGGCCCGCCGTTCGCCATCTGGCGCTCGTGCAGCTCCTGCAGACTGCGCGGCTCCGCACCCCGGGTGCGCACCGCGAAGATCGCCCTCGCGGCGGCCGAGGCGCCGGTCATGGTCGTCACGCACGGGACGCCGTGGCGAACGGCGGCGTTCCGGATCTCGTAGCCGTCCGAGCGGGCTCCGCTGCCGGTCGGCGTGTTGATCACCAGGTCGACGTCCGAGTCGCGGATGAAGTCGACGACGTGCGGTGAGCCCTCGGCGATCTTGTTGATCGCGGTCACCGGGATGCCCATGCGGGAGATCGCCTGCGCCGTCCCCCTGGTGGCGATGATGCGGAAGCCGAGGTCGTGGAACCGCGCGGCGAGCTGCGTGGCCGCCGCCTTGTCGCCGTCGGTGACCGTGATGAAGACGGTGCCCTCGAGCGGCAGCGAGACGCCGGCCGCGGCCTGCGCCTTGCCGAACGCGGTCGGGAAGTCGCGCGCAATGCCCATGACCTCCCCCGTGGACTTCATCTCGGGACCGAGGACGGCGTCCGCCCCGGCGAACCGGGCGAAGGGCAACACCGCCTCCTTGACGGAGACGTGGTCGGTCGGCGTGTCGGGCACGTGCTGGTCGGCCAGGCGCTCGCCCAGCATCAGGCGGCAGGCGAGCTTCGCAAGCGGGGCGCCGATCGCCTTGGAGACGAACGGGATGGTCCGCGAGGCGCGCGGGTTGGCCTCGATCACGTAGAGCTCGCCGCCCGCGACCGCGTACTGGATGTTGATCAGTCCGATCACGCCCAGTTCGAGTGCGATCTGAGCTGTCGTCTCGCGGATCTGCTCCAGCATCGGCTCGCCAAGGCTCATCGTCGGGATCACGCAGGCCGAGTCGCCCGAGTGGACGCCCGCCTCCTCGACGTGCTGCATGATCCCGGCGACCGCGACCTCAGAGCCGTCGCAGAGCGCGTCGACGTCCACCTCGATCGCGTCCTCGAGGAACCGGTCGAGCAGAAGCGGATGCTTCTGGTCGGCCTTCACGTGCGCCCGCAGGTACGCCTCGAGGCCGTCGGCCGAGTAGCAGATCTCCATGGCCCGACCGCCGAGCACGTACGAAGGGCGCACCAGGAGCGGGAAGCCGACGGTCTCGGCCACCATCATCGCCTCGTCGGCGGAGAACGCCGTCCCGTACGGCGGATGGGCGATCTCCAGGCGGCGCAGCAGCGCGCCGAAGCGGCCGCGGTCCTCGGCGAGGTCGATTGCGTCGACCGGGGTGCCCAGCAGCGGCACGCCGGCGTCCTCCAGGGCGCGGGCGAGGCGCAGCGGGGTCTGCCCGCCGAACTGGACGATCACGCCCTCCGGCTGCTCGACCTCGATCACCGCGAGCACGTCCTCGGCCGTCAGCGGCTCGAAGTAGAGGCGGTCCGACGTGTCGTAGTCGGTGGAGACCGTCTCGGGGTTGCAGTTGATCATCACCGCGTCGCGCCCCGAGTCCCGCACGGTCATCGCGGCGTGGACGCAGCAGTAGTCGAACTCGATCCCCTGGCCGATCCGGTTCGGTCCCGATCCGAGGATCACGACCGAGGCCCGCTCGCCACGCCTCACCTCCCCCGCGAGGGGCGTGGGGGCCCGCTCGTGCCCCGAGTAGTAGTACGGCGTGCGCGCTTCGAACTCGGCCGCACAGGTGTCCACGGCCTTGTAGGTGCGTTCGAGGCCCTCGGTGCCGTCGCCGGAGGTCGCGAGCGCCTGGAGCTCGCGCAGGAACCAGGGATTGATCGCCGTACGCGCGTTGACCGCCTCGACGTCCACGCCCCGGCCGAACGCGGCCTCGATCAGGTCGAAGCGGTCGGAGCTGGGGGTCTCGAGTCTCGCCAGGAGCTCCTCGGTGTCGTCCGGGATCGAGGGCGCCTCGTCGAGCTCGCGCGAGCGCATCGCCTTGGCGAAGGACTCGCGGAACGTACGCCCGATCGCCATCGCCTCGCCGACGGACTTCATGTGAGTGGTCAGCGCGCCCTCGGCGCCCGGGAACTTCTCGAACGCGAACCGAGGGATCTTGGTGACCACGTAGTCGATCGTCGGCTCGAAGGCGGCGGGCGTTGCCTGCGTGATGTCGTTCGGGATCTCCTCGAGCGCGTAGCCGACCGCCAGCTTCGCGGCGATCTTCGCGATCGGGAACCCGGTGGCCTTCGACGCCAGCGCGGAGGAGCGCGACACCCGAGGGTTCATCTCGATCACCACGATCTCGCCGGTTTCGGGATTCACCGCGAACTGCACGTTCGATCCCCCGGTCTCCACGCCTACGGCGCGGATCACGGCGATCGCCTGGTCGCGGAGCTCCTGGTAGAGCGGGTCGGTGAGCGTCTGAGCGGGCGCGACCGTGACCGAGTCGCCGGTGTGCACGCCCATCGGGTCGACGTTCTCGATCGAGCAGATGATCACGACGTTGTCGTTGCGGTCGCGCATCACCTCCAGCTCGAACTCGCCCCAGCCCAGGACCGACTCCTCGACGAGGACCTGATTGATCGGACTCGCCGCGAGTCCCTCGGAGACGACCTGGAGGAGCTCGGTCTCGGTGGTGCCGACCCCGCCGCCGTGACCGCCCAGGGTGAACGCCGGGCGCACGATCGCCGGGAGCTTCAGTGAGCCTTCCCCCAGCCCCGACTCGACCTGACCGACGGAGGTGACGATTGTCGACCACGGGACGCGCAGGCCGGCGTCCTCCATCGTCTGCCGGAACGCCTCGCGGTCCTCGGCACGGTGGATCGCCTCGTAATCCGCTCCGATCAGCTCGACCCCGAAACGGGTGAGCGTGCCGTCGTCGTGCAGTGACTTCGCGAGATTAAGGGCGGTTTGGCCGCCCAGCGTCGGCAGCAGGGCGTCGGGCAGCTCCCGCTCGATGATCCGTGCCACGGCGTCGGGCGTGAGGGGCTCGACGTACGTGCGGTCGGCGAACTCGGGGTCGGTCATGATCGTCGCCGGGTTCGAGTTGACGAGGACGACCTCGTAGCCCTCTTCGCGCAGCACCTTGCACGCCTGGACGCCCGAGTAGTCGAACTCGGCCGCCTGGCCGATCACGATCGGCCCGGAGCCGATCAGGAGGATCTTGGAGATGTCGTCGCGCCTAGGCACGCGCAAGCTCCAGGAACTCGTCGAAAAGATGCCGGGCGTCGTGCGGTCCGGGCCCCGCCTCCGGGTGGTACTGGACGGTCCGCGCCGGCACGTCCTTGAGCACGAGCCCCTCGACGGTGCGGTCGTAGAGGTTCAGATGCGAGAGCTCGCAGGCGCCGAAGTCGGTGTCCCAACGCACCGGGTCGTCACCGTCGATGCGCTCGCCTCCATCCGGAGGCCTGACGGCGAAACCGTGGTTCTGCGAGGTGATCTCGATCCGGCCGGTCTCAAGCTCCTTCACGGGATGGTTGGCCCCGCGATGGCCGAACGGCAGCTTGAACGTCTCCAGGCCGACCGCCCGGCAGAGCAGCTGATGGCCCAGGCAGATCCCGACCACCGGCTTCTTCCCGACCACGCCGCGCACGTTCTCCACCACGTAGTCGAGCGCAGCGGGGTCTCCCGGGCCGTTTGCCAGGAACACCAGGTCGGGATCCCGGTCGAGGACCTCCGCGGCCGAGGCGGTGCACGGCAGCAGCGTGATCCTGGCGCCGCGCTCGCGGAACTGGCGCAGGATCGAGAGCTTGATGCCCGTGTCGATCGCGACCACGTGCGGGCCGTCGCCGGCGATCTCCACGGCATCGCCGGGCGTCACGGTGCGGGCGAGGTCGGCGCCCCGCATCGATGGCTCGGCCGCGATCCGCTGCCTTGCCTCGAGCTCGGGCAGCTCGGCCGGGAACACGCCCCCGCGCATCGCCCCCTCGTCGCGGATCCGGCGGACCAGCGAGCGGGTGTCGATCCCGGTGATTGCCGGAACGCCGCAGTCGCGCAGCCAGTCGAGCCAGCCGCCCTCGGCGCTCGCCGCGTCCTCGGAGTTGCGGGCGTCGCGCATGATCGCCGCCCGCGCGTGGATGCGGTCGGATTCCATCGCGGGCGCCGCGACCCCGTAGTTGCCGATCATCGGGTACGTGAACGTGATCAGCTGACCGGCGTAGGAGGGATCGGTCATCGCCTCCTGATAGCCGGTCATCGCCGTGTTGAAGACGACCTCGCCGGTGACCCCCTCTCCCCCGGAGCCGCAGAGCTCTCCGTCGAACCTGGTGCCGTCCTCGAGCAGGACGTAGCCGCCGCTGCCCTCGCCCATCAAGCGACGCCCATCGCGAAGCTCCGCTGCCGGTAGGCGACCTGCCCGGCGACCACCGTCATGAGCGGCCGTCCGGTGAGCTTGCGCCCGGAGAAGCACGAGTTCGCCGATCGGCTCTCCCAGCCGTCGGCGCCCGGCTCCCATTCGGCCTCCAGGTCGAGCAGCGCCACGTTCGCCTCGTAGCCGGGCGCCAGGCCCGGCAGGTCGAAGCCGAAGGCGGCCGCGCCCGCGCTCATCCGCTCGACCACGATCGCGAGATCGAGGACGCCTGGGATCACGAGGTCCGTGTGGATCGCGGCGAACGCCGTCTCGAGTCCCGTGACGCCCATCGCAGCCTGTTCGAACGGGACCTCCTTCTCCTCCGGCGAGTGGGGAGCGTGATCCGTGGCGATGCAGTCGATCAGGCCGGACCCCAGGGCCTCGATCAGCGCCTGCCGGTCGCTCTCGCTGCGCAGCGGCGGGTTCATCTTGAAGCGGGCGTCGAGGCTGCGGACTGCCTCGTCGGTCAACGCGAGGTGATGGGGCGTTGCCTCGCAGGTGATCGCCACACCGGCCTGCTTGGCCGCTGCGACGACCTCCACCGACTCCCGGGCAGAAAGGTGCTGCACATGGATCCGGGCGCCCTCGTAGGCCGCAAGGGCGGCGTCACGGGCGATCATCGTCGACTCGGAGACCGACGGCACGCCCTCCATGCCGAGGAGCGCCGACACGTCGCCCTCGTGCATGACGCCCTTGCCCGAGAGCTCCGAATCCTCCTCGTGGAGCGCGATCTGGGCTCCTGCGAGCGCCTGGTACTGCAGTGCGCGCCGCATCACCCGAGCACTTCGAATCGGCAGGCCGTCGTCAGAGAACCCGACGGCGCCGACGTCGGCGAGCTCGACCATGTCGGTGAGCTCGTTCCCGCCCATGCCGCGGGTCACGGTCGCGAGGAACCCGGTCGGGAGGCTCGCGTCGGTCCCGGCGCGCTCGCGCAGTGACTCGATCGCGGCCGGGGTGTCGACCGGAGGCTCGGTGTTCGCCATCGCGAGCAGGCCGCAGTACCCGCCCGCCGCGCCGGCGCGCGTGCCGGTCTCGAGGTCCTCCTTGTCCTCGCGCCCGGGCACGCGCAGGTGCACATGGGGGTCGAAGAAGGCGGGCACCGCGTGCAACCGGTCGGCGTCGATCACCTCCGCATCCGGAGCCGACGCCGCTCCAGGGGCCGCCAGCTCGGCGATCTTCCCGTCGCGGATCACGACGTCGTGCGGTCCCTCGATCCCGGCTCGCGGGTCCAGCACCGTCGCGTTACGAAGGATCAGGTCGCGCTCGGGCTCCGCGTGGGCACCGCGCCAGTCGAGACCGGAGATCGCTCGCGCCCCGCTCACGCCGGCTCTCCGATCGGCGTCGGCTCCGGGAGCTCGGCGTCCCGAGGCTTGGCGCCGCGCGGTCGCTCTCCGCCGGCGAGCAGCTCGTAGAGGATCGCCATGCGGACGACAAGACCGCTGCGTACCTGCTCGGTAATCAGGGAGTTGGGGCCGTCGATCACGTCCGGCGACAGCTCGACCCCCCGGTTCACCGGCCCGGGGTGCATCAGGAGCTGCCGCGGGCCGAGCCGGCGGCTGTCGACCTGGAACCGCATCGCGTACTCGCGGATCGAGGGTACGAAGCTCTCGCTCATTCGCTCGTGCTGCATACGGAGGGCGTAGACGACGTCCGCCTCGGGCAGGCCGGCGATGTCGTGCGTCACGTCGCAGCCGAGCGCGGTTGCGGCTCCGCGGGGCATCAGCGTCGGCGGGCCGCAAAGGGTGACCTCGGCGCCCATCAGCCTGAAGGCGAGCGCGCACGAGCGGGCCACGCGGCTGTGGAGGACGTCGCCGACGATCCAGATCCGCTTGCCGTCCAGGTCGCCGAGGCGGCCACGCAGCGTGTAGACGTCGAGCAACGCCTGGCTGGGGTGCTCGTGCTTGCCGTCGCCGGCGTTGACCACGCCGGCCTCGGTCCAGCCTGCGACGAGCTTGGCGGCGCCCGCATGCGGCGAGCGGATCACGATCGCCTCCGGCTCGTATGCGGAGAGCGTGGCGATGGTGTCCTTGAGCGACTCGCCCTTGTCGACCGCCGATCCGGCGGCCTTGATCGAGACGAGGTCGGCGGAGAGGCGCTTGGCCGCCAACTCGAAGGACGAGCTGGTTCGCGTGCTCGATTCGTAGAACAGCGACACGATCGTGCGGCCCCGCAGGGTCGGCACCTTCTTGATATCTCGCCGTCCGACCTCCGCGAAGCTGTCGGCGCGCTCCATGACCCGCTCGATCTCCGCGCGATCGAGGTCTTCGATCGCCAGCAGGTGCCTCATTCCGAACCTCCCGTTTCTCTCTCGCTCGCGGCCGCCGTGGCTGCCGTCCGGTCTCCGAGGCCGATCGCGACCTCGTCGATCTCGTCTCGCTCCTCCAGGCGGACGAACACGCGCTCGTCGCGGGAGGTCGGCAGGTTCTTGCCCACGTAGTCGGCCCTGATCGGCAGCTCGCGGTGTCCGCGGTCGGCGAGGACCGCGAGCTGCACCCGCTGCGGGCGCCCGTAGTCGAACAACGCGTCGATCGCCGCGCGGACGGTCCTGCCGGTGAAGAGGACGTCGTCGACCAGCACAACGGTGAGGCCCTCGAGGTCGAAGTCGAGGTGAGAGGAGAGGACGACCGGCTGGGCGTCGGGCGCGCGGGCCTCGATGTCGTCGCGGTAGAAGGAGATGTCGAGGTCGCCGAGCGGGATCGCCTCACCCGTCAGCTCGCCCACGAGCGTGTGGATCCGTTCCGCCAGGATCGCCCCACGCGTGTGGATGCCGACGATCGCCACCGCGCCGGCGGCGTTCTTCTCGACGATCTCGTGCGCGATCCGCACCAGCGTGCGCCGCAGGTCCTCTCGGTCGAGGACGATTTTTTCCCCGTTACTCATTCGCGCCCCTTCCTGGTCTCTCCGGACCGGGTTAAAGGAACCGACACGGACGAGGCTACCAGGGATTCCGGCGTGGTCCTGGGCGATTTCCGCAGCTTGCGGACAGCGCGCCGCAACCTGCAGGGACGCGATCCGCGATGATCGGCGGCCATGGGTGAACGACGAATCTCGATGCCGCACCGGCCGGTCCGCGACCCCGGACGGCTCCGCAAGATCGACCGCGAGGTGAACGACGCGATCGCCCGGCACAGCGCCGCCGGGTTCCTGTTCGACGCCGGCGGGACGCGAAGCTTCGCCCGCCAGAGCGGCGCCGGCGCCGACGTCGTCCTCCTCCACGGCGTGCCGACCTCATCGTTCCTCTACCGCAAGGTGCTCCCCGTCGTCGCGGACCAGGGCCTGCGCGCAACGGCCTTCGACTTCCCGGGCCTCGGGCTGGCCGACCGCCCGGATGATTTCGACTATTCCTGGTCCGGCCTGGCGGCGTGGACCGGGCAGGCGATCGACGCACTCGGCCTCGACCGCATCCACCTCGTAGTCCACGACGTGGGCGGCCCGATCGGGTTCGAATGGGCGATCCGCAACCAGGACCGGCTGCTCTCGCTGACCGTGCTGAACACCTTCGTGGACGCAGGCACATTCCACAGGCCGTGGCCGATGCATCCGTTCTCGATCCGGGGCCTCGGCGAGGTCTGGCTCCGTGCGTCCCCTCGGCTGCTCTTCTCGGAGATCTTCTACTCGCTGGGGATCGCGGAGCGGGCGCTGGTCCCGCGCTCCGACATCTACGCTCACGTCGCGCTCGTGCGGCTGCGGGACCGCGGCCGCGCGTTCCTGAAGATCATGCGCGGGTTCGAGCTGACCGAGGAGAAGGAGCGGTTCTTCCGCGCCGGCCTGGGGGCTCGCGACTATCCGGCGCGCCTCGTCTGGGGCGAGCGCGACCCGGTCTTCGGCCTCGAGCATCTCGAGAGCTGCCGCAAGGCGCTCGGGCTCGAGGACGCGATCATGCTGCCGGCCAAGCACTTCCTGCAGGAGGACCACCCGGCCGAGGTCGGGCAGGCCGTCGCGGATCTGGCCGCGCCGTTGGGTTAGCTCTCGGCGGCGGGCTCGGGCTCGGGGCGCTCGCGGGCGCCGTTCTCGACCAGACGGGGCTCGCCCCGCTCCGGGAAGGGGATCTCGACCAGGTCGAAGTCGCGCGGGGCGAACGCCTCCGGGAACTCAGAGCGCGCCTCGTCGAGCACGGCGCTCACGTGGTAGCGGGATGAAATGTGGACCAGCGCGAGCACCTTCGCCTGGGCCTCGCGGGCAAGCCGGGCCGCCTGGCGCGCCGTCGAGTGCGCGGTCTCCCCCGCCCGCGCAAGCTCCTCGTCGGCGAAGCTCGCGTCGTGGACCAGCAGCTCGGCCTCGTGGGCGGCGATCCTGGTCATCTCACAGGGCGCCGTGTCGCCGGTGACGACCACCTTGCGCCCCGCGCGCGCCTGGCCCAGCACCTGCCCGGGGTCGACCGGCCCGTCGGCCCCATCCACCGTCTCGCCCGCCTGGAGGCGCGCGAAGTCCGGCCCCGCGGCCACGCCGAGTCGCTCAGCCTCGGCCGGGTCGAAGCGGCCCGGGCGCTCGTCCTCGACGAACGCGTAGCCGTATGCCCGGACGCGGTGCTCGACGGCGAACGGCCTGATCTCGAAGGTGTCATGACGGATCGGATCGGCCTCGCCGAGCTCGACGAGCTCGAGCGGGTAGCGGACCCGGCCGGTGATGCGCCGCAGCGCGGCGAACAGGTCGCGGAGGCCGGGCGGGCCCAGGATGCGGAGCGGCGCCTGCCGGTCGTTCAGGTCATAGGTCTTGAGCAGACCCGGAAGGCCGAGGTAGTGATCGGCGTGGTAGTGCGTGAGGTAGATCTCCTCGACCTGGACGAGCCCGGTGGAGCGCTGCATCTGGCGCTGCGTGCCCTCGCCACAGTCGAACAGGAGGCGCGCGCCGCCGGCGCGGACCAGCACGCACGCCGTCGCGCGGCGGGCGGAGGGCACCGAGCCTCCGGTGCCGAGGAAGACGACGTCCAGGTCCATGCGGGCAACCGTAGCTTCACGCGGCGCGCGCCGAGCCGAGGATCCGTGGAAGGACCGGATACGCCCGCGCGCTGGCCGGGAACCCGAAGTGGCGCACGTGCTCGACCTCGAAGCCGGCGTCGCGGATCGCCGCCAGGGTGTCCCGGTTTGGGTGACAGCCGCCCATCAGCCGGGGCCAGAGATGATCCACGGCATCCTGGTAGCGGGAAAACCCGGGCCGCTCGGACCTCACGTGCTCGTAGAAGCGCAGTTCGCCGCCGGGTCGGAGGATCCGGGCGAACTCGGCGAGGGCGGCCGCGACGTCGGGGACCGAGCAGAGAACGCCGGCCACGACCACGCCGTCGACCGAGCGGTCGTCCAGCGGCAGCTCAGCCGCCGTGCCGTCGAGCACCCGGACGTTCACGGACACCGATTCGGCCGCTCGCTCCGCGGCGCGACGCAGGTAGGGCTCCGGCTCCACCGCGATCAGCTCGTCGACGCTCCCCGGGAAGTACGGGAAGTTGATGCCGTTGCCCGGGCCGACCTCGACCGCGCGGCCGCGGAGGCCGGCGACGAGATCGACGCGCAGAGCATCCTCGCCGCGTCCCTTGTCCTTCGCCGCGAAGCGGTCGAAGAGGCGGGCGAAGACCGGGTTTTGCACGTCGGAGCTCACCGGGCGACGTTACTCCGCCCGGGGGGCTAGGCGCCGGCCACATCCTCCTCGAGGTCCACCGCCTCGCGGACGTCCCGCGCAAACGCCCCTGCCTTCTCGACCGCATCCGCGGCCTCCGGCAGGAATGACCAGAACAGTTGGAAGACGTGAGCCTCGACCGGGTAGACCTCGAGGCGCGCGTAGACGCCATGCTTGCGCGCACGCTTCGCGAGCGCCTGGGCGTCGGCGACAACGTGATCGCCCGACGCGCCCTGGATCAACAGCGGAGGCAGCCCGGTCAGATCCGCGTAGAGGGGGCTGAGGATCGGGTCGTCCGGCGGGTGACCGTCGAGGTAGGCGTCGGTGAACCGCCTCGTGACCTCGAATGACATGACGTGGCGTGGGTCGTCGGGGTCCTGGAGGTTGCCCTCGATGTCCACCGCCGGGCAGAAGAGGATCCCGCCTCCGGGTAGCGGCAGGCCGCGATCCTTGAGCGCAAGCAGCAGCGCCATCGCGAGCCCGCCACCCGCGGAGTCCCCGCAGATGGCGACGTTGCCGGGCTCGACACCGCGTTCGAGCAGCCACTCATATGCAGCGAGCGCGTCGTCGAGCGCGGCGGGATGCGGGTGCTCCGGAGCCAGGCGGAAGTCGGGGACGAGGACGCCGGTGCCCGCCGCCGACGCCAACGCCCCTGCGAGCGGCCGGTAGCCGAACGCCGAGCCCAGGACGAACCCGCCGCCGTGCAGCAGGATGATCGTGGGCGGCTCCGCCGGCTCGGGGCCGACGACCAGGGAGTTGACCCCGCCCGCATTCACCGGGCGCACCTGCATCCCGTCCGGCACCGGGAACTGAGCGAGCAACTGCTCGTACGCGTCGCGCATGGCTTGCAGGTCCGCGTCGGTGGCGGCTTCGTCGGTGATCGGCTCCCAGAGGCGTGCGACCCGGGCGATCAGCTCGCCTCCGACCGACTGGGCGGCCGCGACGGCCTCGTCGATGTCGCTCAGCAGCTTGCGTGCCCGGTCGAGCAGTGCCTCGCCGGCCAGCGTCAGCTCCACGTTGTGGGTCGAGCGCCGCAGCAGCTCCGTGCCCACCAGCTGCTCCAGCGATCTGACCTGGCGGCTGAGCGCGGGCTGCGAGATGTGCAGCCGGTCGGCGGCGCGGCCGAAGTTGAGCTCCTCGGCGACGGCGACGAACGCACGCAGATGCCGCAGCTCGACCGCGTCCGGTGCCTGCGGAAAGGCGATCACGTTGCCCGTTTCCTCCACATCTCGATTATCCGAGCGCTCAGCCTACGGCGCCATGCCGAGTGTGCATGACCGCGATGCCGGATCGGACTTTCCCTTTGCCCTGCGCTCACGGAACATCGCGCCGCAATGCCGACCGCCGCAACCGCAACCGTGGACGAGCGCGCCTACGCGCGCCTGGTCGAGCCGTTCCGGGGTGAGCTGCACGCCCACTGCTGCCGGATGCTCCGCTCGTCGGACGACGCCGAGGACGCGCTCCAGGAGGCGCTGCTCCGTGCCTGGCGCGGCCTCCCCTCGTTCGAGGGCCGCAGCTCGCTCCGCGCCTGGCTCTACAAGGTCTCGACCAACGCGTGTCTGGATGAGATCGAGCGCCGGCGCACCCGCGTCGTGCCGCTGGACGGTGGCACTCCGTTCGAGCTCGGGGCGACCGATGGCGCGGCGGCCGTCGAGCCCATCGACCACGGACCCGGCCCCGCGGAGGGCTACGAGCAGCGCGAGCGCCTGGAGCACGTGCTCGCGGCGGCGTTCGAGCATCTCACCCCGCGGGCGCGCACGGTCCTGGTGCTTCGCACGGCGCTCGGGTTCAGGGCGCGCGACGTGGCCAACCGGCTGGAAACATCGGTCGCATCGGTGAACAGCGCTCTGCAGCGGGCCCGGGCGACGCTCGAGGGGAGGTCAGCCCAAGCCGCTCCGGGGTACGGGCTCCAGCTTCGTACCCCCGGGGTCCGCGATCTCGTTGAGGGATGCGCCGACGCCATCGAGCGCGGTGACGCCGACGACGCCATCAAATGGCTGAGCGATTCGTGAGAGTGCGTCCGGCGTCCACCGGTCAATCTCGTAGTCGGAGGCAAACCGGATTCGCCTCCTCTGATTGTTGCAGGCCGGTTCCAGCCTCAGCCGTCCTTCAGAGCGACCCACCGAATCGATCGGTACGAGATACACCGAGTGAAGAGGCGGAAAGTAGACGCCGAAGACGTCTGCGAGGCCGGCGTACGACTTCGCCCCCTTGCCATGGTCGGTCGCGAGACAGTTGAAGAGCAGACACCCCCGTTCCCTCCAAGCGGTCTTGCACTGAACCCGCAGGATGCTGCTGCCACCAAGGTGCAGCGCAAGGTCAAACGGCTGACCACCGCCGAACGGCACGAGAACGTCGAAGTCTCGGGCTACCAGCGCAGCCAGGACGGCCGCCTCGCCGGCGTTCCCACTCGTGGCTCGCCGCATCCATTGACGATATGAAGGTCATCGGACAGAACGTATGTTCGCCCCCAGCGGACCAGTGTTCCACCCTCGATAAGCTCGTCGCCGAGCGCCCGTAGCTCAGTGGATAGAGCGCTCGCCTCCGGAGCGAGAGGCCGCAGGTTCGAATCCTGCCGGGCGCGTAGCGCAAGATCTTGAACGAGGTTCCCGTCACCTCGTAGGCGCACGGTTGTGGGGGCGCGTCACCACCCGTACTGGACGTGCCACCACTCGGACGGGATCGTTCCGCTCCAGCCGTAGCCGCCGCCGATCTGGTCGATGACGTCGCGCATCATCGGCTCCGGAACGTCGACCGCGACCCCGGTTTCGTGCGTGCTGGTCCCGGGCGGGTTGGCGGGCGCGCCCTGGCCGGACAGGTACAGGTCATAGAGCTCCTGCTGCTGCTCCGGGGTGCGGTACGCAGACGCCGGGCCACCCGGGTAAAGATCGACACCGTGGTTGGCCAGCGAGTCCTCCCGCATCGCGTTCCATGAGTCCGCCGCCTCCGGCGTGAGGTAGAGATCGCCGGACGGGGAAGGGATCGACGCCATTCCGGGCGGCGCGCCGGAGCCGGCCGGCACGCTGATGGTCTGACCTTCGACCAGGAAGGCGTCGGCGGCCAGGCCGTTTGCCGCCGCCAGCTCTTCGATGCTGATCCCGTTCGCGGTCGCCACCGACGAGAGCGACTCGCCGGAGATGACGGTATGGCCGACGCCGCCCGACCCGTCGGTCGAGCCGGTGACCGCGGTCGCGGCGGGGATGCTGATCGACTGGCCCTCGATCAGAAACGCATCCGCGGCGAGGCCGTTGGCCGAGGCCAGCGCCTCCACCGTAACCCCATTCGCGGCCGCGACGGAAGACAGCGACTCGCCCGAGACGACGTCGTGGGCGACGCCGCCGCCCGCCGCGGGAGCGGCGGGCGCCGAGGTGGGCACCGGGGTCTCGGTGCCGGGCGTGATCCCGGCGTTCTGGAGCGCGACGGCGCCCTCATCCACGGTGGGGACGTTGATCGTCTGCCCCTCGGACACGAGCGAGTCCTCGGAGACCCCGTTGAAGGCCGCGACCGTACGGGTCGTCAGGTTGTTCGCAGCCGAGATCGACCACAGGGTCTCCCCCGGCTGCACCACGTGGGCGACGGCCGCATTCGCGGACGCCACGGAACCCCAGAGCGCGCACAGCGCGACAGCCACACAGGCGCCCGCAAATGCGCCATTTCCCCCTGCTCGCAGACGTACCGGCATTCGAAGGCCACTCCTTGTCTCGTTGCCGCCCGTGACGGGACATACGACCCGAGCGGCCCCGCTCCTGCGCGCTTGACGCCGGTTATGTGATCTGCAGGCCTCCATCCGGCCGCGGGGCCGGCTGCCGGACTGGACGGCGAGCGCCGGGTAGCTTGGTCCTCCGTGGAGGACCTGTTCGAGAGCCTGACTCGCGGCAACGTCGCCGAGGTGAAGATCGTCCTCGCCTCGGTGGTGGCCGCGCTCGCGATCTACCAGCTCGCTCTGATCGCGGTGGGCTACGGCAAGCTCCGGCCCCCGTTCCTCGGCGCGCGTCCGGCGGCGCTCAGCCACCGCGCCATCGGCGACGCGATCGTGCTCCTCGCCTTCCTCGTCGGGCTCATGTGCCTTTCGGCCTACGGCTTCGACGATGAAGGCGGCGTCCACGCCATCGCGGGCGTGGCGGTGCTCGCGGCGCTCGCCGTCAAGGTCGGCGTCGTGCGCCGGGGCGGAGAGCGCCTCGGTCGCGTGCTTCCGGTCATCGGACTGACGGTGTTCGCGCTCTTCATGCTCACCTGGGCGACCTCCGCCGGCGACTTCCTGGCCGATCGCTGATGGACGAGACGCGCTCATACGCCACGCAGGTGCTCGGGTCGCTGCTGGTTGCCGCCGCGATCGTCGCGGTGGTGATCATCGTGGTCACCGGGAAGCTCGGGCCCACCAGCATCGCCGAGATCGAGGCGCAGGAGGACCGCGTCGAAGCCCGCGAGGACGCGCGCGACGACGCGCCTCGACGCGCGCGAAGATCGCCTGGACCAGTGAGCCCCGGTGAGGCTCTAGGCTTGCGGCGCCCATGAAGTGGAAGCGCGTCCGCAAGAAGGACAAGGGCGACATCATCGACATCCGCGGCGCGGAGCCTCCGCGCGGCGGCGGTCGCACCGGAGGCACCGGCGGCCTTCCGATCCCATCCGGCGCCGCCGGGATGGGCGGCGGCCTGGGGCTCGTGATCGTGCTCGTCGTGATCTTTCTGCAGATGTGCGGCAACGGTGCCTCCGGCTTCGACCTCGGATCGATCCTCGGCCCCGGCGCCGTGCCACCCAGCGCCGAGAGCCCCGACCCGCTCCCGCCCGGCGAGGATCCGCAAAAGGACCTGAAGGACTTCTCCTCCGCGGTGTTCGTCGACGCGCAGAACACCTGGGACGACTCGTTCACCGCCGCGGGCCAGCGCTATGAGGACGCGAAGCTCGTCCTCTACTCGCAGGGGGTGAACACGGGCGGCTGCGGCTCGGCGAGCTCGGCGGTCGGGCCGTTCTACTGCCCGGCCGACGCCCGGGTCTACATCGACCTCACCTTCTACGAGGACATGGAGCGACAGCTCGGGGCAGAGGGCGACTTCGCGTGGGCCTATGTGATCGCGCACGAGGTCGGCCACCACGTCCAGAACGTCGACGGCACCAACGCCGAGGTGACGAGCATGCAGCAGTCCAACTCCGACGACGCGAACGAGCTGTCGGTCCGGCTCGAGCTCCAGGCCGACTGCTACGCCGGCGTCTGGGCAGCGACCGTCTTCGCCGAGGGCGACCTCGAGGAAGGCGACCTCGAGGAGGCGTTCACCGCCGCCGAGGCCGTCGGCGACGACCGGCTCCAGTCGCAGGCCGGCCAGCGGATCAACCCGGACAGCTTCACCCACGGCACCTCGGAGCAGCGCCGCGAGTGGTTCGAGAAGGGCTACTCCTCGGCGGACCCGGCGTCCTGCGACACGTTCTCGCCGGACGAGGTCTGATCGGGGTCCAGGTCGGCGTCTCCGTTCGCCGACCGGCGTCGCCCGAGCCTGCCCGTCGCCCGGCGCAGCGGATGGATCGCGAGGCTCAGGTCCTCGAGGCGCGGCTCGAGGCCCTCGATCCGTGCCGCGACTCCGTCCAGGTGGTCGACCATCGGGTCCACCGCGGCTCGCATGCCCATCACCTCCACGCCCAAGTCGTCGACGCCCTTGCGCATCGTGTGGACCTCCTCGCCCATGAACTTCACGCCCTTCTGGATGTCGGCGAGGGTCTCGGCGACCTGCGGCAGGAGGGCGACCGAGTCGCGAATCGCCCGCATCGTCTCGGAGATCGACCGGAGCCCTTCGGTGATCGGCGTCAGGTCCAGCGGCAGCTTGACGTTCACCGGCGCCTCCTCTCCCCCGACATCCGGTCCAGTTCCTTGCCGAACGCCTGCTCGACCTGCTGGCTCATGGTCATCTGGAACACCGCGACCAGCGCCTGCGACGCGATCGGGCGCAGCCGCTCGATCGCATCGAGGACCTCGGGCCAGCGCTCCTCCGGACGGCCCTCCTCCTCGAACGGCTTCCAGATCGAATCGAGGAACAGCTGCGCGAACGCCTCGGCCACGTAGCGGCTGGAGCGCTGCATCACCTCGACAACGTCCAGGGCCTTGCCCATGGGCACGCCACGCTCGATCACTTCCTCGGCGATCCGCAGGAGGCCAGGGCTGGGGATCTCGAAGTTCGACTCCCCGACCGGGATCAGGATCCCCAGCTTGGTCGCGCGCTCGAGGCCTTCAGGCTCGGCCGCGTCCCCGAAGCGCTGAGCAAGCTCCTCCGCGGTGATCATCTCCGGCTGCTCGTCCTCGAACGGAGCGCTGATCGCGTGCCGGAACGTGAGCATGGCCTGCGACGCGCCCTCGTCGGCGAGCAGACGCTCGATGCCCTTGAGGTTGAAACCGTCGGCCTGGAGCTCGGTGATCAGGCGCAACCTGGCGACATGTTCGGCTCCGTAGTAGCCCACGCGCTGGCGCACCTCGGGCGGGTGCAGGAGCCCCCGCGCCTGATGGGCGCGGATGTTGCGGACGGTCATCCCGCTCTCGTGCGCGAGCTGCTCGATCGTCAGCTGGTTCGCCGAGTCCCCGCTCGAACCGGCCTCATCCGGGACCGCACGTAGACGTTCCGCTGCCATCGCCGGGCCGGAGGCTAGCACTCGCTGATGATCCCTCCGTCAACGTGACATCGTTTGATGTAACGTGGATTGGGGATATGGGTTACGTCACTCATTCCGCCCATGCCCACCAGGAGGACGACAGTCAGATGACCCTTCTCGCGCAGGCAGCGGCTCCGCCGGCCGGTGGAGCCGCGCTCGACCAGGTGATCCTCGCCACTGCTGGAGCGGTGCTCCTCACCGCCGCGCTCCTCTATCTGGGGCTCGGCCACCGCAGCGGACGCGTTCCCTACCTCGGGCGTCTGGCCGCGTTTTCGGAGCGGGTCAGCGGGCTGCCCGGCTGGGTGGCCCTGCCCTCGGCGGTCGCTGCCGGCGCGCTCCTGATGGCCTTCCTGGGCTTTCTCTGGGACGTCTCGATCCATATCGACAGGGCCGTGACGAGGGCCCGCTGGCGAACCTCGCGCACTACCCGATCCTGGGCGGCCTGTTCGGGATCTTCACGGCCGGCTTTCTCGCCTGCGTGCTGCCGCTCGAGCGACCGTCGCGGCGCGCGATCAGGGTCGTCGGCGACTGGTACGCGCCACTCGGCGGCGTGATCATCGTCGCCTGCGGGATGTTCGCCCTGATCGGCTTCCCGCTCGACGATGTCTGGCACCGCCTCTTCGGCCAGGACGTGACGCTCTGGGGCCCGACCCACCTGATGCTGATCGGCGGCGCCGCGATGACCCTGATCGGGATCGCGATCCTGATGGTCGAGGGCGGCCGCGCGCGGCCAGTCGAGGCCGGACCGCACCGGGTGACGCCGCTGGGTCATGTGGCTGCGCCGCGTCGCGCTCAGCGGCGGGCTCCTGATCGGTCTCATGGTCTTCCAGGTCGAGTTCGACTTCGGCGTCCCGCAGTTCCGCATGGTCTTCGGCCCGATGCTCGTGATGCTCGCCGCCGGCGTCGGCCTCGTCGCGACCCGGATCTGGCTGGGCGCGGCGCTGCGCTCGGCGCGGTCGCCTTCTTCCTGCTCGTCCGCGGCGTGGTGTCGGTGATCGTCGGGCCCGTGCTCGGCGAGACGACGCCCGCACTTCGCGCTGTTCGTCGTCGAGGCGATCGTCGTCGAGGCGGTCTTCCTCGTCGTGCCGCACGCGCGTCCGCTCGCCCTCGCGCGTCTGGTCGGGCCTCGGGATCGGCACGGTGGGCCTCGCCGCCGAGTGGGCGTGGACGAACGTCTGGATGCCGATCCCGTGGAACGCGGAGCTGCTGCCCGAGGGCGCCGTGCTCGGGTTGCTCGCGGCCGTCGCGGGCGCGCTGGTCGGCGCCTGGGTCGGCGAGCGGCTGGCCTCGGACGAGCTGCCGCGCACTGCGCGCGACCCGATACGGCGCGCTGGCGGGCGCGCTGGCCATCTTCGCGATCGTGGGGTTCGCCCTACAACAAGCCCGCCGAGGAGGGCGTCACGCGGCCAGGTCACGCTGGCCGAAGCCGGCCGCCGGGCGAGGTCGATGCCAACGGTGCGCCTTCGACCCGCCGACGCGGCCGAGGACGCCGAGTTCGCGACCGTGACCGCCTGGCAGGGTGGCGGACTGTGCTCGTAGAGCCGCTGGAGCCGACCGGCGAGCCGGGCACCTACGCCACCGCCGAGCCGGTGCCGGTCGGCGGCGACTGGAAGACGATCGATCCGGGTGTCGCGCGGCTCAACGCTCAGCGCGATGCCGATCTACCTTCCTGATGACCCGGCGATCCCCGCGGAGGGGGTCCCCGCGAGCGCGAGCTTTGAGCGGCCGTTCGTCGCCGACCACGAGGTCCTGCAGCGCGAGCAGAAGGATGCGGCCGGATGGCTCACTGCATTCGCCTATCTCATCGTCGCCGTGATCGCGTTCGGTCTCCTCGTGCTGATCGCGTGGGCGCTCCACCGCCTGGCGGTCGTCGCCGAGGCACCGGCCCCGGCAGCCGAGAGCGCGAGCGAGCGATCGGGCTCCGCCGCCCGCGTCGGCCCGCACCTGCCCGCATGAGCGGACTCGGGGACGTCTTCGGCCTGTTTCTGCCGGTGGCCGACCACGGTGACCTGGTGGCGACCCTGCCGTTTTTCCTTCCCGCCTTCCTGATCGTGGGCGCGATCCTCGCGATGCGCGCGATCGAGCGCAAGCGCGATGATTCCGATTCGTGAGCGGACCCTCCCGAAAGCAAGCGCTCGTCGCCGCCGGGGTCGCCGGCGCGGCGGCCGGGGCCGGCTGGCTCACCGCCCGGCGCACGGCAGCCGAGAGCCGTAAGCGGCGTGGGCACAGCGACCGCGGCCGCGCGCTCACGATCACCGGAGCGGATGGTGGCGCCAGGCACGCGCGGGTCAACGGCCCCGAGGGAGCGCCCACGCTGGTCCTGGTCCACTGCTGGACCGGCACCCAGGAGCTGTGGCACAGGCAGGTCGAGGCGCTCTCCGGCGAACTCCGCATCGTCACCTACGACCACCGCGGCCACGGGCTCTCCGACGACGCCCGCGACGGGGACTACTCGCTGGAGGCGCTCGCCGCGGACCTCGCGCTGGTGCTCGACGCCGCAGCATTCGACGGCGATCCGATCCTGCTCGCCGGCCATTCGATGGGCGCCATGACGATCGCTGCGTGGGCCGAGGCGAACCGGGGCAAGGTCTCCGACTGCGTCCGCGGGGTCGCGATGCTCTCGACGGGCCTCGACCAGCTCACGTCCGAGACCCGGCTGATCCGCCCGCTCCCCCGGCCGTTCGCGACCGTGCAGGGCAGGCTGGCCGACTCGGTGCTCGAAACCCCGGTCTCGATCAAGGGTCTCCCGGTCCCGCTCGTTCGCGCGGCCGCCGCCTACGCCGCCCTGGGACCGCAGGCTCGCCTGGACGACGTCGAGCTGACCACGCGGATGGCGCTCGATTGCCGGACGCGCGCCCGCGCCGGCTGCGGCCGCGCGATGGCGAAGATGGCGCTGCTCGAGAAGCTCGACGCGCTCGACGCGCCGACGATCGTCGTCACCGGGCAACGCGACCTGATGACGCCGGTCGCCCACGCCGAGCGGATCGAGCTCGCCCTCCCCCGCTCGCTCGGCCTGCGCGTCGACCCGGGGGCCGGCCACATGACGCCCCTCGAGTCCCCGGAACTGGTGAACGACGCCCTGCGCGAGGTCGTCACCGCCACCGAGCCCGGCTCGGCCGAGGGCGAGCTCGCGGCCTAGCCGGGGCCGGCGCCCTCGCCTCCGGGTGGTCGCGGTACCAGGCGAGCGTTCGCCCGAGTCCTTCCTCGAGCCCGACGGCCGGCTCCCAGCCCAGGCGCTCGCGGATCTTCGCGGGATCCACGTACTGCCGGTCGATCTCGCCCTCGGGGTTCCCGGTGCCACGAATGTCGGCCTCGACCCCCGTGCCCGAGAGCTTCGCGATCAGCGCCACCACCTCGCCGACCGGGTACGAGCGTCCGCCCCCGGCGTTGAACGCCTCGCCGCGGACGTCATCGCGGTCGAGCGCCTCGACGATCGCGAGGTAGGCGGATGCCGCGTCCTCGACGTAGAGGAAGTCCCGCTCTGGGCTACCGTCCGAGCGCAGCACCGGCGCGCGCCCGTCGAGTGCCGCGCTCACCGCCTCCGGGATCAGCCGCGAGAAGTTGAGGTCGCCGCCGCCGTAGATGTTCGCGAAGCGCGTCACCGCCACCGGCAGCCCGTACGAATGCCAGTAGGAGCGCGCGATCAGGTCGGCCGCGGCCTTCGATGCCTCGTACGGAGCCGTCGGCTGCAGCGGGAAGTCCTCGCGGTACGGCAGGTCGTCGTGCGCGCCATAGGCCTTGTCGGACGAGGCGAAGACCACCCGGTCAACCCCGCCCTCCAGGCACGCCTGGAGGAGCGTCCAGGTTCCGCGCACGTTCGAGTCGAAGCCCTGGTACGGGCGAGGCCTGGACGCTGCCCACGATGGTCTCGGCCGCGAGGTGAAACACGGTGTCGACCCGATTCGCGCGCAGCACCCTCTCGAGCTCCGCGCCGTCGCAGAGGTCGCCCTCGACCTGGACGAGATCGTCCTCTATCCCCAGCATCCCGATCGCCGTCGGCTTCTCCGTGAGGCGGCGTCGATCGAACGAAACGACTCGCTCGCCGCGCTCCAGCAATGCCCTGGCGAGCCACCCTCCGACGAAGCCGCGAGCGCCGGTGACGACGGAGACCGCCATCAGGCCGGCGCCTCCTCGGCGTCCGGCGCCCAGACGCGCCAGGGCGGGTTGCCCGCCGCCCAGAGGTCGTTCAGGACGATCGCGTCCTTGTAGGTGTCCATGCAGTCCCAGAACCCGTCGTGCCGGTACGCCGCGAGGCGGCCGGCGCCGGCCGCGCGCTCGAGCGGGTCGCGCTCGAGCACGCTGTCGGGCGCGACGTGGTCGAGGAACTCCGGCTCGATGCAGAAGAAGCCGCCGTTGATCCAGTAGTCGAGTCGCGGCTTCTCCCGGAAGCCCTCGACCCGGTCCTCTCGCCGATCAGCGCGATCCCCCACTGGCTGTAGGGCTGGACCACGGTCATGGTTGCCGTCAGTCCCTGCGCGGCGTGGAAGCCAAGGAGCTCGTCGAGATCGATGTCCGCGACGCCGTCGGCGTAGGTGAGGCAGAACGTCCCGGCCTCGAACCGGTCGCGCGCCCGGCGACGCGGCCGCCCGTGGGCGTGTCCTCCCCCGTGTCCACGCACTCGATCCGCACCGGTTCCGGCCAGTCCTGCGAATGCACGAACTCCTCGATCATCTCGCCGAGGTATCCGGTCATGAGTACGAACCGGCGAAAGCCCTGAGCGGCGTAGATCCGGATGACGTGCCACAGGATCGGCCGGCCGCCGATCTCGACCAGCGCCTTCGGGATCGCGTGAGTCTGCTCCTGCAGGCGCGTGCCACGGCCTCCGCAGAGGATCCCGACCGGGATCTCCGCGACGGGCCGGTTAGCGCCCACCCGCGACGGCGGGGAGGATCGTCACCTCGTCGCCGTCGGCCAGCGCGGTGTCGAGGCCTTCCTGGAAGCGGATGTCCTCGCCGGAGACGTAGACGTTGACGAAGCGGCGCAGCGTCCCATCCTCGGTGATCCGCTCGCGCAGGCCGTCGTGCTGGTCGAAGACCGCGTCGAGCGCCTCGCCGACCGTGTCGCCCTCGACCTCGAGCTCGCCCTCGCCCCCCGTCGCCGGCCGCAGCTGGCTGGGAATCTTCACGGTGACCGCCATCGGGTCGGAATCTACAGCGCGGCGGACGCACTCGCGCCGGCGAGCACGGCATCGAGGGCATCCACCGACGGGTCGATCTCGTGCATCCGGAAGCCGTCCCGGACGGCGTCGAGCGTCTTCAGCCCGTCGCCCGTGATGTAGGCGACCACTCGCTCGGAGCGGTCGATCGCCCCGCGCTCCGCGAGCTTCGCCAAGGTGGCGATCGTGACCCCCCCGGCGGTCTCGGTGAAGATGCCGGTCGTCTCCGCAAGCAGGCGGATGCCGGCGCGGATCTCATCGTCCGTGACGGAGTCGATCCCCCCGCCGGTGCTCCGGGCGAGCTCGAGCGCGTAGGGGCCGTCGGCCGGGTCGCCGATCGCGAGGCTCTTGGCGATCGTGTCCGGCTTCTGCGGCCTGCACACGTCCACGCCTTCCGCGTACGCCGTGGCCACGGGCGAGCAGCCGGTCGCCTGGGCGCCGTTGAACGCCGGCAGCTCGCCGGCGACGAGGCCCGCGTCGAGCCACTCGGTGAAGCCGCGCCCGACCTTGGTGAAGAGCGAGCCTGACGCGATCGGCACGACGACCCGATCCGGGAGCGCCCAGCCCAACTGCTCGACCGTCTCGTAGGCGAGCGTCTTCGAGCCCTCCGCGTAGTAAGGGCGCAGGTTGACGTTCACGAACGCCCACGGACGCGTCCTCGCAGAGCTGTGTGCAGAGGCGGTTCACGTCGTCGTAGTTGCCGCGCACGCCCACGAGCTTGGTTCCGTAGGCGGCCGTGGCAAGCAACTTCTGCTCCTCGAGGTTCGACGGTACGAAGACGTACGAGTCGAGCCCGCCGGCGGCCGCATGCGCCGCGACCGCGTTCGCCAGGTTGCCCGTCGAGGCGCACGCCACGGTCTCGAATCCCAGCTCGCGCGCCTTGGCGACTGCGACGGCGACGACGCGGTCCTTGAACGAATGGGTCGGGTTCGCCGCGTCGTTCTTGACCCAGAGCTCGCCGACGCCGAGACGTTCCGCGAGCCGGTCGGCCCGTACCAGCGGCGTCAGGCCCGGCTCGAGCGGGTCGCGCGGGCGGTCGGCGAACGGAAGGAAGTCGGCGTAGCGCCAGATGCCGGCGGGGCCGGCCTGGATCTTTCGCCTGAGCGCGTCCGGCTCCCGGCCGGCCGCGTCGTACGCGACCTCGAGGGGGCCGAAGCACGATCTCGCACACGTAGCGGGCGTCGAGCGGGTACTCCGTCCCGCATTCCTTGCACTTGAGGGCTGTAGGGGCCATGTCGGTCGGTTCCTCCGGCTTCGTTTGACGAAAAAGACCTCTGCTTGTGAGAGCAGAGGTCCAACCGGACTTCCGACTCACATCTCCCAGGCTGTTCGCCTGCTGGAATTGGCACCTCCCTCCGGTCGCGAAGACCTTCGGTGGTTGCCGGGGTTTCTAAGGGCCAGTCCCTCCACCCCTCTGGATGCAGCGGCTATGTGCTCGGAACTCTAGCAACGGCTCGGCGCGCTCATGACAGATCATGTGAACAGTCCGTTGCGGCCCGCGCCGACCCTGCGATCGTGGCGTAACCTAGGCGTGATGTCCTCCGAGCGCGACACCGACCAGGCCGATGCCGAGCCTTCCGAAGCCGAGGCTGCGCCGTCCCGCGCGTTCCGGGCTGACCCAGCCTGCGTCTGAGCCTGCCACCGAGCGCCAGCCGCAGGTGGAGATCGTCTCCGGCGAGGGCTTTCGCTGGGTGCACATCGAGCGTCCGACCCCGCTCGAGACCGCCTGGCTCGCCGAGCAGTTCGAGTTCCATCCGCTCGACTTCGAGGACGTCCTCTCACGCAACCAGCGGCCGAAGATCGACGAGTACGACGACTACCTGTTCATCGTCCTCCACTTTCCCGTGTTCGACCGCAACGTCGGGCGGCTGAACGCCGGCGAGCTCGACCTCTTCGTCGGGCCGGATTTCATCGTCACGATCCCGAACACCCCGCTGCAGCCCGTCGAGTACCTGTTCGAGCGCTGCCGCCAGAAGGAGGAGCTCCGCGACCAGCTCTTCTCCAAGGGCTCCGGTTTCGTGCTCTACCGGATCGTCGACGACGGCTTCGACTACTGCTTCCCGATGCTCCGCAAGATCGGCAACAAGCTCGACGCGCTGGAGGACGAGATCTTCGAGGGTCGCTCCGAGGACATCGTTCGCGACATCTCGAACGCGAAGCAGGAGATCATCAACTTCCGCAAGGTGATCCGCCCGCAGCGCGCCGTCCTGGGCGACCTCGAGCGCCTCAAGAAGCGATTCCTGACCCCGCCCTCCGAAGGGGAGGAGCTGGAGATCTACTTCGACGACATCAGCGACGCGCACGAGCGCATCTGGGACATGCTCGAGAACTACAAGGAGGTCATCCAGGCGCTCGAGGAGTCGAACGAGTCGTACATCTCGCATCGGGTCAACGAGATCCTTCGGGTGCTGACGGCGATCAGTGTGATCGTCCTACCGCTGACGCTGATCGCGAGCATCTGGGGGATGAACGTCGGCGTGCCGGGCGAGGGCGATTCGGCGGACTTCTACGTGGTCGTCGCGGGCATGATCGTGATCCTGGTCGGGATGCTCGTGTTCTTCCGGCGCCGGGGTTGGCTGTGAGGCGGAGGGCGAAGCCCGAAGCCGAGCCCCGGCGTTGTTGAGCCGGCTTATCTAGACGCTGTCGCGGTGCCTGAGCCGAGCCAGGGCGCGGCGTGTCCGGCGCCGCCGCCGTCTGGCCCACCGGCGCACCCTCCGGGCCCGTCGCCTGGCGCCCTTGAACCGCCGGTCGATCGCGCGCCTGCGCCGCTTGCGGGCTTCGAGCCTCGCGGCGCGGCCCGGCCCATCCCGCATCATGCGCCGGAGCGCCTCGGCAAGCTCGAGATCGCCGGCCGTCTCTGCGGCGGCCGCGTTCTCGCCGGCGCGCTGGAGCAGGAAATCGGTGGGGATCGGGGTCCGCGCGAGGCGATCGAGCGGCACCTCGTCGGGCAGGGTCGAGCAACGCTCGAGCGCTCCCGCGACCTTCAGGCCGACCATGGTGCGAAGGCATTTCTCGCACCTGCCGCAGTTCAACTCGCCGGTCCCTCTCTGGAAGCACACGCGGAGGTTGTCGAGCGCGACGGGAGAGCCCTTGATGAGCTCCAGCTTCTCCGCCCGCGTTACAGCGCCGTCGTGGATGAACTCGACCGCGTCCGAGCTCCAGAGCGGGTCGAGGTCCGGGTGCGAGCCCCAAGGATGGAGCAGCGTCGCTGGGGCGCTTCCGGGGATCAGGACGCGCTCGAACCGGTCTGCGAGCAGCAGGCCCACGCTCGCGAGCATCGCGCCGTGGTACTGATCGCCCCACCGGCAGTACCGCCTCGACACGTTCTTGATGTCGGTCTCCACCTCGACCAGCTCCAGGCCGTATTCCGCCGCGGCTCGCCGAGCGAGCTCGGCGACGCGCTCGCGCATTTCGGCGTCCTCGAGCAGCACGTCGAACCCGTGGATGAAGACCAGCGAGTCGAGGCGCTCGAGGTTCCTGAGAACGCTGTAGAAGCTGTCGAGGCCGGCACTGAAGAAGCAGGCGGTTCTGCGCTCGGCCCACGGCGTCCCGTTGGGCCGTGCAGCCGCTTCGATCTCGACCGGCGCGAGCTCGGGATACCACCCGCTCAGGATGCGCTGAACGCCCGCCAGGCCCTCGAGCTGGCGTGGCGCAACCGGCCCGTCGACGTTGAGACCGCGTGCCGTGCGCATGGCGATGGGAACAGCCGCTGCCACGAACGGCTCGTAGCCGTCCGCGGGCTCCCCGCCCACCACTCGATGGGAGAGCACGTGCTCCCTCCCACCGATCGTGAGGGTCGCCTGCGCGCGATCACCACCACGGGTAAGCGAGTGGAGGCGTGCGACGGACCGTCCGTCGTGGCCGGCCCGGGCGGCTTCTGCAACGGGGGTGCCGCGTTCGGTTGGGGCAGGCACAGCGGCGGATTGTGGCAAGGAACCAGACTCCCGGGCGCGGCGATCCTTAGGATCACGCGGTGCTGTGGCCAGCGAGCGGATCTGGGCGCCCTGGCGCCTCGCCTACGTGAAGGACGCGTCCAAGGACGTGGAGCAGGGGTGCATCTTCTGCGCGAAGTCCGGTGAGGGCGACGATCGCGAGAACCTGATCGTCCACCGCGGCGAGCGGTGTTTCGTGATCCTCAACCTCTACCCCTACACGAACGGGCACCTGATGATCGCCCCCTTCGAGCACGCCGGCGCGATCCAGGAGCTGCCCGTCGAGACCACCGCGGAGATGATGGCGCTCGCCCAGCGCGCGATCGAGGTCCTCGAGGCGAAGTACGAGCCGCACGGCTTCAACGTCGGCTTCAACCAGGGCCGCGTGGCCGGCGCCGGCGTCGAGCACCACATCCACATGCACGTCGTCCCACGCTGGGGCGGCGACACGAACTTCATGCCGGTGCTCGCGGATACGCGGGTGATGCCGCAGACGCTGGAGCAGACGTATGACGCGCTTGACGGGGAGTTCTCACGATGAGCACCACTCCACCGGCCGGGATCTTCAAGGCGTACGACATCCGGGGTCTCTACGGCTCCGAGATGGACGGGGACACCGCATACCTGATCGGCCGCGCGTTCGCTCGGGTCCTGGCGGGCCTGCGGGAGAAGGAGACCGGCGACCTGCGGGTGGGCCTCGGCCGCGACATGCGCATCGAGGCGCCGGAGATGGCAGGCCGCGTGCGCGACGGCCTGGTCGACGAGGGGTGCTCGGTGGTCGATGCCGGCATGGTCGGCACCGAGATGCTCTATTTCCTCGTCGGCTCGCGCGACCTCGATGGCGGCGCGATGGTCACCGCCTCCCACAACCCCAAGGCGTACACCGGCGTCAAGCTCGTCCGGGAGGGCGCCCTGGCGTTCTCCGGCGACGCGGGAATCGGCGAGGTGCGCACGACGATCGAGGCCGGGATGCCCGAGCCGCCCGGAGGAGGGTCCGTCACCACGGCCGACATCTACGACGAGTTCCACCAGCATGCGTTGCGCTCGATCGATGCTTCCGCCATCCGTCCGCTGCGCGTGGTCGTCGACGGCGGCAACGGGATGGCAGGGCCGATGGTCGGCCCGCTCCTGGAGCAGCTCGGCCTGGAGCTCAGCGAGACCTGCTGGACGCCCGACGGGGAGTTCCCCGGCCACGAGCCGAACCCGCTCCTGCCCGAGAACCGGGAGTTCATCATCGAGCGCGTCCGCTCCGAGGGCGCCGACCTCGGCATCGCCTGGGACGGCGACGCGGATCGCTGCTTCTTCATCGACGATCGCGGCGAGTTCGTCGACGGCGACTTCCTCACCACCCTGCTTGCCGCCCAGGTCCTGAGCCGCGAGCCCGGCGCCACGATCCTCTACGACGTGCGGGCTAGCCGTGCCGTGCCGGAGACGGTCGCTCGCCTCGGCGGCACCTCGCACGTCAACCGGGTCGGCCACGCGTTCTTCAAGATCGGGATGCGCGAGCACGACGGCGCCTTCGGCGGCGAGGTCTCGGGCCACTACTACTTCCGCGAGTTCTGGTCGGCGGATTCGGGCACGCTTCCCGCCCTGCTGGTGCTCGAACTGCTCTCGAAGGAGTCCCGCCCGCTCTCGGAGCTGGTCGGGGAGCTGCGTGCCAAGTACTTCATCAGCGGCGAGATCAATTCCGAGGTAACCGACCAGCAGGCGAAGATGGAGGAGATCGCCGCCTCGCACCCCGACGCCGAGGTCTCCTGGCTGGACGGCGTCTCGGTCGGCTATGAGGACTGGCACTTCAACGTCCGGCCGTCGAACACCGAGCCGCTGCTGAGGCTGAATCTGGAATCGCTGGTTTCGCGCGAGGACATGGAGCGAAGGCGCGATCAGGTGCTGGCTTTGATCCGTGACGCCTGAGGAGGCCCTCGCGCGCGCTGCCGAGGCGGGAATCCATCGCCTCGCCGTCCCCACGCCGTTCGCGGTCGGCCGCGTCAACTGCTACCTGATCGAGGACGACCCGCTCACGCTGGTCGACACCGGGCCGAACTCCGGCAAGGCGCTCGACGAGCTCCAGAACCAGCTCGCCGAGCGAGGCCATTCGATCGACGATCTCGAGCTGGTGATCCTCACCCACCAGCACATCGACCACCTCGGGCTGGTCGAGATCATCGTCGAGCACTCGGGCGCCGAGGTGGCGGCCATCGACCTCGCCGTCCGGCGACTCGCCAACTTCGCGGAGGACGCGGAGCTGGACGACGAGTTCTCCGCACAGCTGATGCTCCGCAGCGGTATTCCCGAGAACGTCGTGATCGCCCTGCAGAGCGTCTCGCGCAGCTTCCGAGCCTGGGGGTCGCGGGCGCAGGTCACGCGGCCGCTGCGCGACGGCGAGGTGCTGGAGCTGCGCGACCGGCGGCTGGAGGTCATGCACCGCCCGGGCCACAGCCCGTCGGACACCGTCTTCTGGGACGCCGAGCGGCGGATCCTGATCGCGGCCGACCACCTCCTTCCCACGATCTCGTCGAACCCGCTGATCAGCCGCCCGCTCGACGGCTCGAACCGGCGAACGCAGGCGCTGGTCTCCTACATCGACTCGCTGCGGAAGACGCGCGAGCTGCCGGCCGAGCTCGTCCTCCCCGGGCACGGCGACCCCGTGACCGGCCACGCCGCGCTGATCGACGAGCGGCTCCTCAAGACGGAGCGGCGCAAGGAGAAGATTCTCGGATTGGTGCGCGAGCGGCCGAAGACCGGTCATGAGATCGCCCAGGAGCTGTGGGGCAACGTCGCGGTCACCCAGGCGTTCCTCACGCTGTCGGAGGTGATCGGCCATCTCGACCTCCTCGAGAACGAGGGATTGGTCCGCGAGGTGCAGGACGGCGAGGTCGTCCGCTACGAGGCGAGATAGGCCCGCTCAACAACGCGGCGCTCGGCTTCGCCCTTTGGGCTCCGCCTCGCAAAGCCGCGGAGTTTCAGGGAGGATGTCGGCGATGGCGACGGTCTCGACCCCGGCGACCGCCGAGCCCGCGAGCGCGACGAACGGCGCGCCGCCGCGCGCGGCAAAGAAGCGCATGCTGATCATCGTCAACCCGTACGCGACGACGGTCTCGGACCGGCTCAAGAACCTGGTCGTCTATGCGCTCCAGGGCCGCTACGAGGTGGAGGCGGTCACGACCGAGGCGCAGAACCACGCCACCGAGATCGGGCGCGAGGCGGTCTCGGGCGGCTACGACGTGGTCGTCGCGTTCGGTGGCGACGGCACCGTCAACGAGGTTGCCAACGGCCTGGCCGGAACCGGGGTCCCGGTCAGCGTCCTCCCCGGCGGCTCGACCAACGTCTTCAGCCGCACGCTCGGTATCCCGAACGACGTGGTGGACGCGACCGAGCATCTCCTCGGCCTCGCGGACGACTTCCAGCCCCGCCCGGTCGATCTCGGCCTCGCCAACGGCCGGCACTTCGTCTTCGCCTGCGGCGCCGGGCTCGACGCGATGGTGGTCAAGCGGGTCGACGCGCATCCGAAGCTGAAGGCACGCGCGGGCGAGTGGTACTACACCTGGGCCGCGGTCACCGGCTTCAACCGCCACTACCTGATGAGCCAGCCCGCTCGCATGCGGTTGCGCTCCGAGCGCGGCGAGGTCGAGGGGATCACCACCGTCGCCCAGAACTCGGACCCGTTCACCTACTTCGGCGAGCGGCCGGTGCGAGTCTGCGACGGCGCCGCGCTCGACAACGGCACGCTGGCGGTGGCGATGCTGAAGCGCGCGGCGCTCCGGGACATGCCGACCGTGACGTGGCGCTGCCTGGCCGGCTCGGAGCGCTTCGCGCCCTGGATGCACCAGCAGATCGAGGCGTTCGCCGGGCCTGCAGCGAGGCGCGCGTCGACTCGCTCTCGGTCGACCCGGACGGCGAGACCATGACGTTCCCGTGCAGGTCGACGGCGACTACATCGGCGACCACACCTCGCTGGAGCTGGGCGTCGATCCCGGCGCCCTGACGGTCATTGCCTGATCCTGCCCCGGACTGTCTCTTCTGCAGGATCGTCGCGGGCGAGGTCGAGGCGCACCGCGTCTTCGAGGACGACGATGCGTGGCCTTCCTCGACAATAGGCCCCTGTTTCCCGGCCATACCCTGCTCGTCCCCCGCGAGCATCACGAGACGCTCTGGGACCTGCCGGACGAGCTGGTCACGCCCCTCTTCACCGACGCGAAGCGGCTCAGCGAAGCGGTCCGCGACGCGATGGGCTCGCAGGGCGCGTTCGTCGCGATGAACAACGTCGTCTCGCAGTCGGTCCCCCACCTGCACGTGCACATCGCGCCCGCGCAACCGCAAGGACGGCCTGCGCGGCTTCTTCTGGCCGCGCGGCAAGTACGAGTCGGACGCCGAGGCGCTCGCCGCGGCCGACCGAATCCGCAAGGCGCTGGGTCGATGACCCGCCCGGATGAGGTGTCCAACGTGGAGCTCGTCCAGTGGGCCCTCGGTGGCATCGACCTCGGAGTGGACGCCGACATGAGCGCCCTCTTCCAGAGCGAGACGGTGGTCGCTCGGCTCCGGGAGCGCTCTCGCACCCGACGCGCTGGTGGAGTTCGCGACGCCGGATGGCGGGTTCATGGGCGAGATGGCGGGCCCGTTCCACGGGGTCGAAGGCCTGCAAGCACGCCTGGGCGGAGTGGACCGACCCCTGGGCGGCCTGGAGCTTCACCGGAACCGAATGGATCGATGCCGGCGACGGGCGTGTCCTGCTGCTCGGCGACTCGAGCGGGCGCCTGGCGGGGTCCGGGGTCGAGATGGAAACCCACGTGGCGGCGCTCTACACCATCGAGGGCGACAGGATCGTCCGCATGCCAGCACTTACCGCGACCAGGGCCAGGCGAGCGGGCGGCGGGCCTCGGCTAGCCGGCCGCGTTCGAGCGCGAGTAGCCGATCACGTGCGCGAACATCGCGAGGGCGTCGACGCCGCCGAAACGCCGCGCGCTCGAAGCGCAGTCGCGCGAGGTCGAGGGTGATGTCGCGCGTACACAGCGCCAGGCCATGGACCAGCGGCCAGCGCGGCGGATGTCCCTGGATACCGCTCGTTGAGCCAGCGCGCGCCGGCCGCGTAGCGGGCGATCGAGCCCATGAGGTCGGCGAGCGACTCGCGATGGATGTGGTGCACGATCGCCCCGGGGCGCCGCTCGATCGACCAGCCCCTCGCCTGCAGGCGACGGCAGAGGTCGACGTCGCCTCCGGACCTGATCCCCTCCTCGAAGCCACCGACGGCGTCGAAGGCGGCACGGCGCACCATCAGGTTCGCGGTCGCGGCCGCGTCGCCGGCCGTGTGGAGGCCGTCGTCCTGGTCGAGGAAGCCGCGGTCGTCCGCGTAGCGGGCAAGGAAGGCGTCCTGAGCGGGATCGCTCCGGACGGCGCCGGCGAGCGCGCCGACGTCGCCACCCGGCGCCGGCGCGAAGTAGGCGCCGGCGAGGCTGGCTCCGGAACGCAGTCCGAATCAATGAAGAGGAGCCAGTCTCCGGACGCGGCGGCAGCCCCGGCGTTCCGGGCGTGGTAGGACGACGGTTCACGCGTCGCGGGGACCACACGCTGCGTCTGCGATCCACCCCCCGGATCGAAAACGAAAGAGGGCGTGCCTTGGCCTGAGTTGTCGGCGACGACCAGCTCGTCGCCGGAAGCCAGCTCCAGGCGCTCGAGGTTGCGCGCCAGGCGCGCTGCGGAGCCCTCGTCCCCGCGGAACGGGACGACGACGCTGACCCGAGGACGGTCCACTAGGCGGTCGGGGTGACGCGGTACGCGTCGAACACGGCGTCGACGTTACGCAGCCGGGAGACGGCCTGGCGAAGCTGCTCGGAGTCGCCGACCTCGACGACGAAGCGGTTCTTGACCATCGGGTGCTTCGTCGAGCACCAGGCGTCGATGATGTTCACGCCGGTCTCGGCGAACGTCCGCGAGAGGTCCTCGAGCAGGCGCGGGCGGTCCCAGGCGTCGATCTCGAGCTCGACCCGGTAGGACGCGGCGTTCTCGCCCTCCCAGGCGACGTCGGTGAACCGCTCGGGCGCCTTCATCAGGGCCTTCACGTTCCTGCAGTCCTCGCGGTGGATCGTGATGCCGCGCCCCAGCGAGACGTAGCCGACGATCTCGTCACCCGGGACCGGGCGGCAGCACTTGGCCAGCCGCACCATGACGTCGTCGATCCCCTGCACGACGATCCCGTAGTTCGACGCCTCCTGGGTCCGGCGCTGGCGCTCGTCGCGGCCCTCGAGGACGCCCGCCAGGCGGGCCTCGGTTTCGTCGCCCGCCACCGCCTCGCCCGACTTGAGGCGCTGCATGACCTTGTTGACCACGGTGCGGGCGGAGATCTTGGCCCCGCCCAGCGCCACGTAGAAATCGTCGCCCTTGCGGAATCCCATCTCGCGGATCACGTCGGCGAGCAGCGGCGAGCCCGCGATCCGTTGCGGGGGCAGCCCCTGCTTGCGAAGCGCCTCCTGCAGCTCCTCGCGCCCGCGGCGCTCGGAGTCCTCGCGCCGTTCGCGCCCGAGGAACGCCCGGATCTTGTTGCGGGCGCGGGTGGTGCGCACGACCGAGAGCCAGTCGCGCGACGGCCCGCGCTCCTGCTTGGACGTGAGCACCTCGACGATGTCGCCGGACTTCAGCTGGTAGTGCAGCGGGACGATCTTGCCGTTCACCTTCGCGCCCACGCAGCGGTGCCCCACGTCAGTGTGGACCGCGTACGCGAAGTCGAGCGGGGTCGAGCCGGCCGAGAGGTTCTTGACCTCGCCCTTCGGCGTGAAGACGAACACCTCGTCCTCGAACAGGTCGACCTTGAGCGACTCGAGGAACTCCGCGGGCTCCTGATCGCCCTCGGCCTCCAGGAGCTGACGCAGCCAGGTCATCTTCTCCTTGGCGAGGTCGCCGTCGCCCTTCCCCTTGCCCTTCCGGCGAACGCCGGACGGCGACTCCTTGTAGATGACGTGCCCGGCGATCCCGTACTCGGCGATCCGGTGCATATCGGGGGTCCGGATCTGGATCTCGAGCGGGCGGCCCTCGGGGCCGATCACCGTCGTGTGCAGGGCCTGGTAGAGGTTGAGCTTCGGGGTCGCGACGAAATCCTTGAAGCGGCCGGGCAGCGGCTTCCAGAGCGAGTGGATGATCCCGATCGCCCCGTAGCAGTCCTTCACCGAGCCGACGATCACCCGCATCGCGGTCAGGTCGTAGATCTCGTTGAACTCGCGACCCTTCTTGCTCATCTTCGAGTAGATCGAATAGAAGTGCTTCGCCCGGCCGGAGATCTCGGCCTCGATCCCCACCTCGGAGAGCTCGCTTCGCAGGAACTCCCCGGCTTCGCTGACGTAGTTCTCGCGCTCCTCCCGCTGCTGGGCGACGAGCTTCTTGATCTCGTCGTATTTGCGCGGGTGCAGTCGCTGAAACGCGAGATCCTCCAGCTCCCACTTGATCGCGTGGATCCCGAGCCGGTGTGCGAGGGGGGCGTAGATCTCCAGGGTCTCTCGCGCCTTCTCGATCTGCTTGTTCTTGGGCAGCGCGCTGAGCGTGCGCATGTTGTGGAGGCGGTCGGCGAGCTTGATCAGGATGACCCGGACGTCCGTGGCCATCGCGACCATCATCTTGCGGTAGTTCTCAGCCTGGTTCTCGTCCCGGCTCTGGAACGTGATCCCGGTCAGCTTGGTCACGCCGTCGACCAAGCCTGCGATCGCGTCGCCGAAGAGCTCGCGGACCTCATCGAGGCTGGCCGACGTGTCCTCGACCGTGTCGTGGAGCAGGGCCGCGCAGAGCGTTTCGGTGTCGAGCCGCAGCCCGGCGCAGATCTTCGCGACCTCGACCGGGTGGGTGATGAAGTCCTCGCCGGAACGCCGGCGCTGATCCGCGTGGCGGTCGCAGGCGAACGCAAATGCCTGCTCGACGGCGCGCCGGTCGAGCTCCGAGGTGCCCTCGTCGGCGTGCTCCGTGACGACGGCGAACAGGTCGCCAAGGAGCGCCCGCTCGTCGTCCGTCAGGTTCTTGGTGTACTCGTCGTCGACGACAGCGACGACTGCCGTGTGCTCGTGCGTGCCGACGCGGGTGTGCCCGCCGGGCTCGGGCGTCAGCGTGAGCGATTCGTCGGTGACGAAGTCGCCGTTTTGCCCGTCGCCGGCTACGCCGCCGCCGGCATCGGGTTCGAGCTCTGTTCTCTGCCCCTCGTCAGGAATTGCAAGCACTCCTCGTGAGCCTTCAGATTGGCGGCGTGCCCGGGCGACCGCCCAAGCTCGCCACGCACCGAGGATACGGCCTCGAACGCGCGTGCATGGGCGGCGCCGGTCACGCGAACCACCCCGATCTCGGCCAGGACGCGGATCGCCCGGGCGCACCATTCCGGCGCGTGCGGCTCGCCGGTGGCCTCCAATCCGGCGCGCAGGCGGGCCAGGCCGTGTGGGCCGTCGCCCTGCTGGGCCAGCACGCGATATATACGCCCGAGGCCCTCGCGGCCCGGATAGGCGAGCTCCAGCGCCCGGACGGCCAGTCCCGCCTCGCGGTGCGAGCTCAAGACGTGCGCGTAACCGCCCCCATCCCTTGCTCCCGCGAGGGCCATCGCCTCCACGCGCGGGTCCGGCGCCGGGTCCGCGAGCATGACGTGGGTGAAGCGTCCGGCCACCTCCGGCGCCAGCGCGAGCGCGGTCCAGTCGGCAAGGGCCACGCCCCCTCGCTCCCCGGCGAGCAGGCTCTCCACGGCCGCGCGCCCCGCCGCCAGGGATCCCCTTGCCGCGAGGATCGCCGTCGCGCCGCCCCCGAACCTCGTCGGACTGGCCGCCTCCTCGACGAGCGCCCGCCGCCACAGAGCGTCCGCGCAGACCACCAGCACCGGCTCCGCGCTCGACGCCAGCGCGGCGACCGACGCCACGGCCGCGGCCCGGGTCCGGTCGACCCGCTCGCGCGCGGGTCCGAGGACCGCGGGTTCGCCGTCGATCCCGCCGTGGTCGAGCTCCGCCGCGAATCGGGCCTCGAACTCCTCGTCGCCGGCCCGCCAGTCGCCATTGACCGCGAGCGGCGTGACGTACACCTCGCCGAGGACGATTCGCGGCGAGACGGCACCGTTCCACTCGTTGAGCTCGAGACGCACGGACACGTCGGTCGGGCCGGCGTCGGCCACACGTGCGAGCGAGCCACCGACGCCGAACGCCACGCCCGATGCGCGTGCGGGCCCGCTGGCGAGGCTGAACCGAGCATGCTTCTCCTCCTCGCCCATCGGCCGGACGTCGGCGATCCGGGCGGCGGGAACCAGCAGGCGGACCTCCGGGTTGTCCTTGCCGAACGGGCCCAGGGCCGCGAGCTGGCGCGCGACGGCGTGCCCGAGGCCGTCGCCGCCGACCACCGCGTCGATCGCCTCGCTGCGAACGGCGAAATGCCCCTCCAGCGCCGCGGCGGCGTGCGCCCAGAACGCGGCCCGGAACTCCTCGAGCCGCCCGTGTTCGATCTCGAGGCCGGCCGCCGCGCGGTGTCCCCCGTACCGCGCCAATGTGTCCTCACACGCCCGCAGCCCCGCCAACAGGTCGAAGCCCGGGACGCTCCGCCCGGACCCCTTCCCATGGCCGTCCTCGTCGAGAGCGATCAGGACGGCGGGCTTCAGGCGCCGCTCGGCCATCCGCGAGGCACAGATGCCGACCACGCCCGGGTGCCAGCCCTCGCCCCACAGCACGATGGCCGGCGCGTCCGCCCCCTCGGGCCCGAGATCGCGCAGGCGCCGCTCGGCGTCGGCGAGGACCTCAGCCTCCGTCTGGCGGCGCTCGTGATTCGCCCGGTCGAGCTCCTCGGCGATCCGGCCCGCCCGGCCCTCGTCGGCGGTCAGGAACAGCTCGACCGCGGCGTCGGCGCGGTACAGGCGCCCGGCCGCGTTGATCCGCGGCGCCAGGCGGAAGGAGACGTCGGTCTCGTCGAGGCGCTCGGGCGCCACGTGCGCGGCCGCCATCAGCGCCCGCAGGCCGGGGCGCGCGGCGCGGCGCGCTTGCTCGAGCCCGCGGCGCACCAGCGACCGGTTTTCTCCGGTCAGGGGAACCATGTCCGCGACGGTGGCGAGCGCCACCAGGTCGAGGTCGCGCTCCGCGCGCTCGATCCCCAGGAGCGCCGCGGCCAGCTTGTGAGCGACGCCCGCGGCACACAGGTCCGGGCACGGATACCCCGAGACAACCGGATGCACGACCGGGCAGTCCGGCAGCTCGTCGCCGGGCTGGTGGTGGTCGGTGACGACCGCCTCGATCCCGCGCAGGCGGGCGGCGGCGATTTCCGCTGCGGAGGTGATCCCGCAGTCCACCGTGATCAGCAGGCCGGTGCCCCGCTCGGCGAGCCGATCCACGGTCGCCATCGTCACCCCGTAGCCGTCTTCGACCCGCGCCGGGATCAGCCAGTCGCAGTCTCCCCCGGCGTCGCGCAGCGCCGAGACCAGGATCGTCGTCGCGGTCACGCCGTCGACGTCGTAGTCGCCGTGGACGGTGATCCGCTCCCCCTGCTCGATCGCCCGGCGGATCGCGGCCACGGCGTCGCCGATCCCGTTGAACTCCGAGGGGTCGTGCGATTCGTCGGCCGCGAGGAATGCGCGCGCCGCGTCCACGGTACGGAAGCCGCGGCGGATGAGCGCCACCGCAACCGGCTCGGCGAGGTCGAGCTCTCGGGCGAGAATCGTGGCCTCGGCGTGCGAGTACGGCGCGAGGGTGAACTCGGCGGGGTCGGTAGCGCTCACCGCCTCAAACTAGGGACGGACGGGGACGGAATCGCCCCGGCGGGCTCTCGGTATACGCGACCGCTAGTGCTGGACGGCTTCCCGTTCGGCTCGGACGCCCACCGAGTACGTGATCGCGAGCCCGATGAGGGTTCCGGGGATCGCGTAGAGCACGGTGGCGAAGTCGGTCTCGCCGATGCTCTGCGAGGTCGCGACCTGGGCCAGGGCCCCGGACACCATCGCGCCGGTGATCGCCCCGAGCAGGGCGCCGACGATGCCGCCCCAGAAGCGGTCGGGCACGAGCACCGTGAAGTGCCAGATCGCGATGCCGGTGGTGAACCAGACGAGGGCTGCCATCAGCGTCTCCTCCCGTGCTTGCGGCGCTTGCGCTGCTGCTTGCGCCGGCGCTCGGCCCGGTTGGCCTGCGCCGGGGTGGGCTCGGTTGCCTCGTCGCCGGCCGCACCCGCTCCGTCGGTGTCGGTCGGGGCGCCCGCTCCGGTGAGCGGCCGGGACGGCTCCACGGGCTCGCTGGGCGGCTCCGGCGCGCCCGCGGGCGGCTCGGCGTCCGGCGTGTCGGCGCGCACCTCGTCGGCCACGGGCGGCGCGCCGCTCACCAACCGCTCCTCCGGCTCGGCGTCGGTGTCCTCGCCGTGGCCCTCAACGCGGGCGACGACGTTGTCCTCGGGGAAGACGGGCACGTAGCCCATCGCCTCGGTGATGTTGCGGCGGCGTGCCCGGTACGCCGGCTCACGCTCCTTCCACTCGGTCAGGACCGGGGACGCGATGAAGATCGACGAGTAGGTACCGGACGCGATGCCGATCATCATCGCGGTCGCGAACCCGCGCAGGGTCTCGTCGCCGAAGATCAGGATCATCGTCAGCAGGAACACCGTCGAGAGGCCCGTGATCAGCGACCTGGTGAGAACCTCGCTCATCGACCGGTTCACGATCTGGGAGAAGGCCGCGCGCGGCATGCGCGGCACGTTCTCGCGGATGCGGTCGAAGACTATGACCGTGTCGTACATCGAGTAGCCGAGGATCGTCAGGAACGCGGCAACGGTCGCACTGTTCACCTCGAACCCGATCAGGGCATAGATGCCGCCGGCGATCAGGATGTCGTGGATAAGGGCGATCACGATCGGCACCGCGTACTTGGGCTCGTAGCGGATCGCGACGTAGCCCGAGATCACGATCAGCGAGAAGATCAGGGCGATGGCGGCGCTGCGGGCGATCTGCTCCCCGAACGTCGGCCCCACCGAGGTCGTCTGGATGCCCTGCTCCTCGCCCTCCAGGGGTCCGAACGCGTCCTCCAGGGCCGGTTGGACCTCCTGCGCCTGATCGGCCGGGATCTTCCCCTGGATCTGGACGACGTTGGCACCGAATTCGGGGTCGTCGACGTCCGTGATCTCGGCGCCGTCGACCCCGTCGATCCCGGCCTCGGAAAGGGCGCTTCGCACGTCTTCGGTGCTCGCCTCCTCGGCCAGCGCCGCCTTGACGCGCGTGCCGGACTCGAAGTCGATGCCGAAGTTGAGCTGCTGCGTGGCGAACGCGATCGCGCCGATCGCCAGGATCAAGCCGGACGCCGAGAAGAAGTACTTCGACAGCCCGGTGAAGTCGAACTCCCATTCCACGTCGCGCTCGCCGGCGCCCAGGAACCGCGGCGAGCGCAGGAAGTGCGCACGTCCCAGCACGGCCAGTACGGCCTGCGTGAACAGCACGGCGGTGAACAGCGACACGATCGTGCCGATGCCGAGCGTGAAGGCGAAGCCCTTGACCCCGGCGCTCGCCAGCACGAACAGGATGAACGCCGTGATCAGGGTGATCACGTTCGCGTCGATGATGGTTGCGATGCCCTTGCGGTAGCCCTGCGAGATCGCGGACAGAATCGAGCGCCCGTGGCGGACCTCTTCCTTGATCCGCTCGAAGATGACGATGTTCGAGTCGGCCGCGACGCCGATCGTGAGGATCAGGCCCGCGATCCCCGGCAGCGTCAGCGTGATCGGGATCAGCTTGATCAGCGCCAGGAAGAAGAGGGCATAGACGAACAGGCCGAGCGCCGCGACGAAGCCCAGGAACCGGTAGTAGAAGAGCAGGAACAGGATCACCAGCGCCAGGCCGGCGAGCCCGGCGAGGATCGCGCCGTCAAGCGCCTCCTGGCCGAGGGTCGCCGAGACGGTGCTCTGCGAGAGCAGCGTCAGGTCGACCGGGAGGGCGCCGATCCGCAGGAACTCGGCCAGGTCCTGGGCTTCCTGGATCGTGAAGTTGCCGGAGATCTGGGCGCCGGTGTTCCCCGGGATCCCCTCAGGGTTCTCGATGAAGTTGATGATCGGCCGCGAGACGATCTCGCCGTCGAGAACGACCGCGAAGCTGTCGGAGAGGTTTGCGGCCTGCTCCGCCGTCGTAACCCCCAGCGATTCCGGCTTGTCGCGCCCACGCTGGGCGATCCGCTCGGTGACTTCCTTGAACGCGTCCTGCCCCTCGCTCGTGAAGTCGAAGGTGACCGCGATCTCGCCGGTGGTCGAGTCGGTCTGCTGCTCCGGGCTGCGGATCTGATCGCCGGTCAGCTCCGGCCGGTCACGCAGGAGGAACCACCCGCGCGGCGCGCCCTCGGACTCGTTGATCTCGGTCTCCGGGTCGTCCGGCGGCGCCTCCTCGCGCAGGATCACGTAGCCCTCGGGGATGTGCTCGACGACCGTGCCCTCGGGCTGGGCGTTGTCGGGGAAGCTCAGGAAGAGGTCCTGCTTCTCCTTCACGGGCCCCACGCCAGAACCGTCGGTGACTGCCTGGCCGTCGGTTCCGATCGGCTGCAGCGAGCTCTCGTCGAAGAGGTAGTAGTAGCCGCTCGTCGAGGTGCAGAGGGGCTCGCCGGCCTTTTCGAAGCATTCGGGCGTCTGTTTCTGCGCCTCCCGAACCGCGTCGATCAGGCGGTTGAACGGCCGCTCCGCGGCGCCCTGGACGTCCGGGTCCGGAGGGATGACGTTCGGCTCGAAGTCGTAGAAGAGCAGTTGCGAGGTGTCGCCCACCTGGTCGATCGCGTCCTGGGCGTTCTGCACCTGCGGGAGCCCGACCGAGACCTGGGTCTCCCCGATCCGCGAGATCTCCGGCTCGGAGACGCCGAGCGTGTCGACCCGGTCGCGGATGATGTCGACGGCACGGTCCACGTCCTCGCCGGTCGGCTCTGGCACGGCCGGCGTCCCCCGCGCCTCGTAGACCAGCTCGGTGCCGCCCTGCAGGTCGAGTCCCTGCTGCGTCGGCTTGTCCATGATCACCCAGACCGACGCGGCCATGAGGACCAGCACGAGGCCGAGGACTATGAGGGTGCGGCGGCGAGAGCCCACTTCAGGGGCTGACCTTATTCAGGAGTCAGTACGAGCAGGAGCCCGCCGTCGTCGTCGTAGGCGGGAAAGAGATCCGCCACCGCGTCCGCGGGCAGATCGCCCTCGGCGTTCACGTGGACGCGCTTGCCGAGCGAGCGTACGCCCCACTCGAGCGTCGTCTCGATCGGGTCGGTTGAGCCGTCGCGGTCGGTGTCGGCCGCCTCGCCGCCATCGCCCGGGTCCACCCACTCGAGCCCCAGGACGTCCTGGACCGGCCGGCCGATGACATCCTCGTCCTTCAGCCCGGTCAGCTCATACCCGCCGCGGCCGACATCGAGGACGTTGCCCTTCTTGTCGCACGTGAAGAACGCGGCGTCGGGCGCCGGGTAGTAGTCGTCGAGCAACTCGAACAGGAACCCGAAGCCGCATTTGGCGCAGCCCTTGGGGCGACTCGAGAACCCCGCCGTGCGTGAGTTCGAGAGCTCCCTGTTCCCGCAGTTCGGGCAGATGAAGAACGGCACGATCTCAAGGCTAGTAGACGCCCGGCCCCTTACCGCTGCCTAAAAGAGCGTGGCCGCGCCCTCGGGGACCGGCAGGCCCAGGTGCTCGTATCCGCGCTCGGTCAGCACGCGGCCGCGTGGTGTGCGTTTGATCAGCCCCTGCTGGATCAGGTACGGCTCGTAAACGCCCTCGACCGTGTCGGGCTCCTCGTCGATCGCATCCGCGAGCGTCGTCAGGCCCACCGGCCCGCCCGAGAACTTGTTCGCGATCGTCTCCAGGATCAGCCGGTCGTGGCGGTCGAGCCCGGCCTCGTCGACGTCGAGGAGCCCCAACGCTTCCGTGGCGATCTCGCCCGTGACCACGCCGGTGCCGCGCACCTCGGCGAAGTCGCGCACGCGCCGCAGCAGGCGGTTCGCGACCCGTGGCGTGCCGCGCGAGCGCGAGGCGATCGCCGTCTCGCCCGCCGGCTCGATCTCCACCTCGAGGATCCCGGCGGAGCGCCGGACGATCACGCCGAGGTCGGACGCCTCGTAGTGCTCCAGCCGATGCGAGACGCCGAACCGATCGTGAAGCGGCTTCGAGAGCAGTCCGGCGCGGGTGGTCGCGCCGACCAGCGTGAAAGGCGGCAGGTCCAGCGTGACGGTCCGCGCGCCGGCGCCCTGCCCGAGGACGACCGGGAGGCGCCGGTCCTCCATCGCGGGATAGAGCGTCTCCTCGATCGCCGGGTTCAGCCGGTGGATCTCGTCGATGAAGAACACGGAGTTCGGTTCCAGGGACGTCAGGAACGCGGCGATGTCCGCCTTCCGCTCGAGTGCCGGGGCCGCCGTGTGGACGAGCGGCGCCTCGAGCTCGGCGGCGATGATGTGCGCCAGCGAGGTCTTGCCGAGCCCTGGCGGGCCCGAGAGCAGCACGTGGTCGAGAGGCTCGCCGCGGCGTTTCGCGGCCTCGATGAACACCTCGAGCTGGTCCGTCACTGCGTTCTGGGCGACGAACTCGTCCAGCCGGGACGGGCGCAGCGAGCGGTCGAGGTCGTCGTCGGGGTCGGCGGCGCGCATGTCCACCACGGCTGGAACCGCCCCCTCGGGGAGCTCGCCGTCGAAATTCGGGTCGCGAGCGATGCTCATGCGCTCGCCGCCGCCCGCAGCGCGCTGCCGATCAGGTCCTCGGGAGTCTCACCCTCGGCGCCGTCGAGCAGCCGTTCGGCCTCGAGCAGCGAGTACCCGAGGTTCACCAGTCCCTCGCGGGCCAGTAGGCGTGGCTCGTCGTCGGCTCCGGCCACAGGAGCATCGGCGGCGCCCGCCTCCAACTCGCCCGCGACCTTCTCGCGCAGCTCGACGATCACCCGCTCCGCCGTTCGCTTGCCGACGCCGGGCGCGGCCTGGAAGCGCTTGTGGTCGCCGAGTGCGATCGCCTTCAGGAGCTCGCGGGGGCTGCCTCCGGAGAGGATCGCGATCGCCATCTTCGGCCCGACCCCGGAGACCGAGTTCAGGTGCACGAAGAGGTCGCGTTCCTCCTCGCTGGCGAAGCCATAGAGCTGCATCGCGTCGTCGCGCACCACAAGATGCGCGTGAAGGGTCGCCTGCTTGCCGTGCGCGGGGACGGCCTTGAGCGTCTCGGCCGACACGGACAGCCGGTAGCCCACCCCGCCGGTCTCGATCACCACGTGATCGGGCCGGCGCACAAGGACCTCCCCGCGTACGGACGCGATCACGAGACCGCCCCGGCGAGCGCCGCCGTCGTCGGCGCGTGGCTCGCGTGGCAGATCGCGACGGCCAGGGCGTCCGCCGCATGGTCGGAGGCGGGCGGCTCCGGCAGGTGGAGCAGCGTGCCGACCATCCGCTGAACCTGGGGCTTCGCGGCGGACCCGGAGCCGCACACCGCCATCTTCACGGCCTGGGGCGTGTAGTCGAAGCAGGGGATGCCGCGCTCGGCCGCCGCCAGCATCACGACGCCGCGCGCCTGGCCCACGCCCAGGGCCGAGCGCACGTTCTTCCCGAAGTAGAGGTGCTCGAGTGCCAGGGCGGCCGGCTCATGCCAAGCGATCAGCTCGCTCAGCGCCGAATGGATGCGCGCAAGCCGATCCGCCGGCTCGAGCTCCGCGGACGCCTCGATCACGCCGCCATCCACGGCGCTCATCGCGCCACCGGCAACGCGGACCACGCCGAAGCCCGTGTTGGCGACGCCCGGGTCGATGCCCATAACTACCACCACGCGTACTGATTCTGGCTGCGGGGCCGGATGCCTCCCCGGGCGCGGTGCCTAGACGGCTTCGGCTTCCTCGAGCAGCTCGGCCGGGATGTCGAAGTTCGCGTGGACCTCGTCGACGTCATCGTGGTCGTCGAGGGCGTCGATCATGCGCACGAGGCGGCGGGCCTCGGCAGGCTCGGTGACCTCGACGACGGACTTCGGCTCCATCGCCAACTCGGCGGACTCGACGTCGACCCCGGTCTTCTCGAGCGCCTCGCGAACCGCGGTCAGGCTCGCCGGGTCCGAGGTGACCTTCAGCGTGTCGTCCTCGACGGCGACGTCCTCCGCGCCCGCGTCGATTGCGGCCATCAGGTCGTCCTCGCCATAACGAGCGCCGTCCACAACGACGAGGCCCTTCCTCTCGAACTGCCAGGCAACCGATCCGGGTTCGCCCATGCTGCCGCCCTGCTTGTCGAAGATGTTGCGCACCTCCGCGCCGGTCCGGTTCCGGTTGTCGGTGAGCGCATCGACCAGCACGGCAGCGCCACCGGGCCCGTAGCCCTCGTAGACGACGCGCTCGATTGCTCCGGCGTCGCCCTCGCCGGTCCCGCGGTCGATCGCCCGCTGGATGTTGTCCTTGGGCATCGAATAGCCCTTGGCCTTCTCGACCGCCGCCGCCAGCGTATGGTTGCCGGCCGGGTCTCCCCCGCCCTCGCGCGCGGCCACGGTGATCGCACGGGCCAGCTTGGTGAAGAGCTTGCCCCGCTTCGCGTCGGTGGCGGCCTTCTTGTGCTTGATCGAGGCCCATTTCGAATGTCCGGCCATGCGCGTGATTCTATGAATTGGATGAGCGCCGCAAGGCGCGAGACAAGCCGGGCCCCTCTGGCAAGAGCTGGATACGGTCGCGCAACTTCCTCGCGGGCAACGTGTTTCACCACCAGCGCGCGGATGAGCCACGGCCATCCCAGGCCAGGGCCTGAAGCGCCAACAATTGGGGATGCCGAGAGATGGGTCGTGACCGCATGGGGGCGGTCGCGGCCCTCTCCATTTTGGTCGCCAGGGCTAGATGGCGAACTTGCCGTTCTCTTGGATGGGCTTGCCGTCGACCTCGATCCTGCCGCCCTTCCGCAGGTCGCAGACCAGGTCGGTATGGACGGCGCTCTCGTTGACGCCACCGGACTCGGGATAGCTGGCGCCCACCGCCATGTGGACGGTACCGCCGATCTTCTCGTCGAGCAGCACGTCTCGGGTACCGCGGTCGATCTTGTAATTCGTGCCGATCCCCAGCTCGCCGAGGCGGCGGGCGCCGTCGTCGGTGTCGATCAGCTTGATCAGGAACTCCTCGCCGCGGTCGGCCGCGGCGTCGACGATCTTGCCGCCCTCGAACTTGAACGTGACGCCGGCCACCTCGCGGCCTCCGACCATCGCCGGCAGGTCGAACGAGACCTCCCCCTCGACGGAATCCTCGACCGGGCCGGTGAAGAACTCGCCGTCGGGCATGTTCCTGTCGCCGAAGCAGGGAATGAACGTTCGGCCCTCGACTCCCAGGCGGATGTCCGTGCCGGGAGCCGTGATGTGGACCTCCGAATGTCCGTTCACGAAATCCGCGAGCCGCCGCGTCTCCTCGGACGCCTGCTTCCAGTTCTCGAGTGGGTCGCCCACGTCCGCGAGGCACGCGGCGAAGTAGAAGTCCTCGAAAGCCGTGAGGTTCATCTCGGCATCGGACGCATAGGCGTTGGTCGGGAAGATGGTGTAGACCCAACGGTGGTCGCCATCCGCGGAGCGCCGCATCGTGCTCTCCATCAGGGGCCGGGTAGCGGCCTGGCGCATCGTCTGGCGCTCAGGTGCGACGCCCGAGAGCGCCCGCGTGTTGGTGTCCGCCCCGATCGCGATCCGGCAGTCCGCCTCGTCGGCGGCCCAGGTGGCCAACGGCGAGATCCACTCGAGCTGGGCGTCGGAGGCGTGGGCGAAGTAGCTCGACTGCTGCTCATCGAACGACATCGAGACCACCGGATGCCCGCCCGCGGACAGGACCTCCTCGTAGACGGCGGCGATCAGCGGTTCGGCGGCGCTCGGTCCCTCGATCAGGCAGGTCTCGTTCTGCTTCACGCCGGTCGAATAGCCGACGAGGATCTTTGCCAGGTTGGATACGCGTGGATCTCTCAAGTTCTCCCCTCTTCTAACGGGTTTCCCCACGCGAGGCGACGTCGCGCTCCCGCGCGCTGGTCGCCATGGCCATGAGCATCGCGTGGATCCTAGAGTCGTCAGTCAATTCGGGGTGGAACGAGCACGCGAGCACCGGCCCTTCGCGCACGACCACGGGGTGTCCGTCCACGCTCGCAAGGAGCTCGACCCCGGGCCCGCGCTCTTCGATCCAGGGCGCACGGATGAACACGGCGCGCAGCGCCTCCGGCCCCAGGCCCTCGATCTCCAGGTCGGCCTCGAAGCTCGCCAGCTGGCGACCGAACGCGTTGCGACGGCAGCGCGCGTCGAGCAGCCCGAGGTGATTGCGCGCGCAGATGATCATGCCCGCGCACGTGCCCAGGATCGGGCGCCCCGCCGAGTGGTGAGTCCTGATCGCGGGCTCGAGCCCGTCGCGCCCGATCGCCTTGGCGATCGTCGTGGACTCGCCGCCCGGGATCACCAGCGCGTCCAGCGCGTCGAGCTCGTCCGGCATACGCACCTCGGAGGCCTCTGCACCGAGGGCCTCCAGCATGTGCGCGTGCGCCGCGAAGTCGCCCTGACTGGCCAGGACGCCGACCCGAAGCGCTGCCCGGTCCGCGTCGGGCGGCACGAGGGGGCCGGTCAAGGCCTCACCCCCCGCGGTGCTGGAGCAGCTCGCCCTCGGCCGCGAGCTGCGCGATGTCGTCCCCGCGCATGGCCTCGCCGAGGCCCATCGAGGCGGCGGCGACCCGCGCGGGATCCTCGAAGTGGGTGGTCGCCTCGACGATCGCGCGGGCGCGGCGCTCGGGATCGGAGGATTTGAAGATTCCGGAGCCGACGAAGTTGCCCTGCGCGCCGAGCTGCATGGTCAGAGCCGCGTCGGCCGGCGTCGCGATGCCCCCCGCGCAGAACATCGGGACCGGCAGCCACCCGGCCTCGGCGACCTCGGCGACCACCTCGAGCGGCGCCTGCAGCTCCTTGGCGGCGGCCGGCAGTTCCTCGCGGGACATCGCCTGGAGGCGCTTGATGCCCCCGGTGATATCGCGCAGATGGCGGACCGCCTCGACGATGTTGCCGGTGCCCGCCTCGCCCTTGGAGCGGATCATCGCGGCTCCCTCCGCGATACGCCGGAGCGCCTCACCCAGGTTGGTCGCGCCGCAGACGAAGGGCACCTCGAATGCGTGCTTGTCGATGTGGTTCGCCTCGTCGGCGGGCGTCAGCACCTCCGATTCGTCGACGTAGTCGACCTCGAGGGATTGCAGGACCTGGGCTTCGACGAAGTGGCCGATGCGGGCCTTGGCCATCACAGGGATCGTGACCGCGGCCTGGATTTCCTCGATCATCGAGGGATCGCTCATCCGGGCGACCCCGCCGTCGCGGCGGATGTCGGCGGGCACGCGCTCCAGGGCCATGACCGCCACGGCGCCCGCCTCCTCGGCGATCCGCGCCTCGGCGGGGGTGACCACGTCCATGATCACGCCGCCCTTCAGCATCTCGGCCAGCCCCCGCTTGACGCGGAATGTCGCCCGTTCGGCCATCAGCGCCAAGGATACGAGACGCCGAATCCCCAGCGCCCGCGAACATTCCCCAATTGGACTAGACAACTCCGCCGGCTGCTCCGCTCACGCTCGGCTACGCCTCGCTTCCGCGTCCGCTGCCGTCGGGCTAGGGTGCGTTGCCTGACCCGGCAGGTCGTAAGGGTGTCTACCGCGACCTTGTCGCTACTTGAGCTTGAAGGCTCGGATGCGGTCCTTGTAGGCGCCCTTGTCACGGGAGTAGACCCCGTACGCGAGCGCCTGGACCAGCGCGAGCAGCGACGTGTTCGACTGGATGAACGACGGGCTGTTCGACGAGAAGTAGAGCGTGAGGTCGGAGTGCTCGCCGACCTCGGAGAGAGTCGCGTCCGTGATCGAGAGGGTGGTCGCCTGGCGGTGCTTTGCGAGCTTCATCGCCCGGACGAGGATCGGGTGGGCACGGCCGGCGGAGAAGCCGATGACGAGCGCCCCCTCCTCGAGCCGGCTGAGCCGGGTGATCGAATCCTGGCGCGGGCTGGCGACGACCTCGGCGCGAATGTCGAGGAGCGCCAGCAGGTGGCGCAGGTAGCTCGCGAAGAACGCGAGCTGGTCCATGCCGACGATCATCACGCGGCTCGCGCCGGCCAGGGCCGACACGCACGCCTCGACCTGCTCGCTGGTCAGGTTGCGGACCGTGTCCTCGAGGTCGCCGTGGTCGGCGGCGAGCGACGCCTCGAACTCGGAGTGGTCGAAGTCGAACAGCGAGGCGTTGTCGTTCCCGCCGGCTGCGGGGCTCGCGCGGTACTCCTCGATCGCGGCCTGCTGAAGTTCCGGATAACCCTCGAAGCCGAGAGCCTGGGAGAAGCGGACAACCGTCGAGGACGAGGTGTTCGCTCGCCTGGCGAGCTCCTCGGCGGTCTGGAACGCCGCCTCGTCCAGGTGGTCGACGATGTAGCGCGCCACGTCCTTCTGGGAGCGCGAGAACTCGTCGAAGCGCTCGGTGATGAACGCCGACAGGGTCTTCACGTCCTTCTTCGCCGAGCCCTTGGTCTGCGTCCCGTTGCGGCGGGAGGCAGCTCGGGTTCCGGCTGACGAAGGGCGGGTCTTGGTCGCGGTCTTGCTCACGGCCGGAAGTTTCGCCCCCCCGTCCCCTTTCCCTTCCGCGCGGCGCGGGATTGCACGCTGCGAGGCGGAGTCCGAAGGACAAAGCGGAGCCCGGCGTTGTTGAGCCGGCTCGTTCTGTGGTTGGATCGGGCCGTGACGGCGGAGGAGGCCCTGCGCCTCACAAACCGCAACATGGCGGCCTTCGATCTCCTCCTGGGCACGGGGGCGCTGCTGGCACCCCGGGCGACGCTCGCGGTGCTCGGCCACGACCGCCCGGGGGCCGACGCGGAGGATCTGTTCCGGCGCTGCGGCCCGATCTGGCTCACGTTCGCGGCCGCACACGCCGTCGCGGAGGTCCGTGGCTCTGAGCGCGACTGGTGGGCCCTCGCCTGGCTACGAGGGACCGAGGTGGCGACCGACATCGTCTGGTCGCGGTCCGACGCGTTCTCGCGCCCGGGTGCCCGAGCCGGCCTGTGGCTCGCGGGTGCGGCGAACCTGGCGATGGCGGCGGGATTCGGCTGGCTTGCGTCGCGTCGCCGCGGCGACTAGGCTGCAGCCGCTAGGGAGACCAAGCTCAGGAGGGGAACGGTGTCCGCACTCGGACGACTTACGGTGGCCACGGCCTGCGCACTCCTGCTCGTCGCAGGATTTGCGCTCGGCGCCGTCATCAAGGGCACGAACGGCAACGACGTGCTCGGTGGCACCAAGAAGGCCGATCTGATCAACGGCAAGCGCGGCAACGACTACATCAACGGCAGGCGGGGCAAGGACCAGCTCCTCGGTGAACGCGGGAGCGACCAGCTCTACGGCCATCGTGGCGCGGATATCACGCGAGGCGGGCCCGGCAGTGACCTGATGTCCGAGTTCGACCTCGCCGCTGCTCCCCGCCCGACGCCCCGGCTCCACCAGCGCCGGCGGGGCTCCGACGACCTGCCCGGCGACGATCGGATGTTCGGCAACGGCGGCGACGATGAGATGGAAGGCTCGCTCGGCGCCGACCTGATCAGGGGCGGCGCGGGCAACGATGTGACGCTCTTCGGAGATCCGGGCGACGACCGGCTCTTCGGCGGCCCCGGAAACGACGCCATCGAGGGCGAGGAGGGCTCCGACCTGATGTCGGGCGGCCCGGGAAACGACTTCATCGACGCCGCGAACGACGACAACGGAAGGGTGGACCGGATCACCTGCGGCCCCGGCGACGACGAGGCCGTGATTGGCCCCGGCGACGTCGTCAGCGTGGATTGCGAATCCGTCTCTGAGCCCGTCTGAACGCTTGGTCAGGGCGGTTCGCCGGGTGCCCTGAGCGGCGCCAGCAGCTCGATCAGGGCGGGCTCGATTCCAAGGCGCCGATAGAGCCGGAGCGCGGCGTCGTTCCCTGCCAGCACCACGACCTTCAGGGTCGTCGCACCCATCTCGCGCAGCGCGACCTGAGATCGCCGTACCAGTGCCTCGCCGATCCCCTGGCCTCGGCGCTCGGGGAGCACCACGAGAACCTCGAGCTCGCCGATCGCTCCACCCGAGAAGATCGGGCTTGCCGGCCGCATCGTCGAGAACGCGAAGCCGAGATCCTCCCCCCCGCCCTCCGCGATCAGGAAGACGCCCGCATCATCGTCCATGGATTGGCGAAACTCGCGGAGCCGCTCCGGCCAGCGCTCGTCGGCCGTCACGAACGGGACCGCGGCCGTCGTGACATCGCTGTGGTGGGCGTACAGGAACCGCCAGAGCCGCTCCATTCGCGGCAGGTCGTCACGTTTCCCTTCAGCGATCTCCCAGCCGCCGGCCACGCCCGAGTGGTATCACGCCCGGTGGGGATGTACGGAGAGTTCGAAGGACTGCCCGACTCGAGGACCAGCCTGCGTGGGCTCACCGCGGAGGGCGACGAGGCATGGCTGATCCGCGGCATCTCGCAGCAGCTTTACCGCTGCCCCGGCTGCGGGGGCGCGATCGAGATCGGTGCGGACCACGTGATCGTCCAGCGCGTGCGCCGCGGCGGCGGCACCGAGCACCAGCACTGGCACCGCGACTGCGCCGAAAGCGGGCCGATGCTGGAACTGCGCCAGCTGCGCAAGGTGAGCGCTCTGGAGTCGACCCCGCGCCGCCTGCAGCAGCGGGGGCGCTCGAAGCCGGGTCGCCGGCGCCGCGATATGCGCCGGGGGCGCTGAGCGCTGGAGCGCTCCCTCCCGCGGGTTTGTCCCGGGGTAGATTGAGGGAGCCGGAATGCAGTCCCTAGCGTGGAGAGAGGATGGAGGCAGCGCGCCCAGGCTCAAAGGTCTCGACCCCTCCGCAATCGCTCGCGGGGGTATCCGGCGAGTACGAGGTGCCGCCGGGGTTCGCGGACGAGCTCTTTGCGACCGGCCACGAGCCGCGTGACCACGCACGCGAGTTGATCTCCAACCTCGACCGGATGGGTCGCGTGTCCCTGCTCGACCTAGGGCGCCGGCGCGACCGCGCGTTCACCCAGCGCGGCATCACCTTCGAGATCACCAGCCCCGATGGCCGTGCCCGGGACCGCCCGTTCCCGCTCGACCTCGTGCCCCGCATCGTTTCCGCGGCTGAATGGGAGTTGATCGAGTCCGGGCTGCGCCAGCGGATCAAGGCCCTGAACTCGTTCATCGGCGATGTCTACGGGCGCCAGGAGATCCTGCGCGAGGGCATCGTCCCGTGGGACCTCGTGCTCGGGTGCCCGGCATTCCGCCGGGCGATGCACGGGGTCCGCCCGCCGGGCGGGATCTGGTGCACCGTGGTGGGCTGTGATCTCGTCCGCGACGGCGACGGTGCCTGGCGAGTCCTCGAGGACAACGTCCGAACGCCCTCCGGAATCTCGTACGTGCTCGAGAACCGGCTCGCGATGACCCGGTTGGCCCCGGAGCTGTTCGCGAGCTACCGGGTGGAGCCGGTCGACCGCTACCCCGCGCTCCTGAGAGAGGCTCTGCTGGAGACTGCGCCCGCGCTCGGCGACGAGGCGACGGTGGTGGTCTGGACGCCGGGGCCCGCGAACAGCGCCTACTTCGAGCATTCGTTCCTGGCGCGGCAGATGGGAGTCGAGTTGGTGGAGGCGGGCGACCTCGTGGTGCGCGACGAGGTCTGCTACATGCGCACCACGAGCGGGCTCACGCGCGTCGACGCGATCTACCGCCGGCTTGACGACGACTTCATCGACCCACTCGAGTTCCGGCCCGACTCGCTCCTCGGCGTGCCCGGGCTGACGCGCGCAATCCGAGCGGGAGCGGTGGCGCTCGCCAACGCGATCGGCACGGGCGTCGCAGACGACAAGGCGGTCTACCGCTTCGTCCCCGAGATGATCCGCTACTACCTGGACGAGGAGCCGCTCCTCGCCAACGTGGAGACGTATCTGCTTCGCGATCCCGAGCAGCTCGAGCGCGCGCTCGAGCGCATCGACGACCTGGTCTTCAAGCCGACCAACGAGTCCGGCGGCAAGGGCGTCTTCGTGGGCCCCTCGGCGAAGGACGAGGAGGTCGAGCGCCAGCGCGAGCTGACGCTGCGCGACCCGGCCCGGTGGATCGCCCAGGAGGTCGTCCACCTCTCCACAGCTCCCACGGTGGCCCCGGACGGGTCGCTGGTCCCTCGCCATGTCGATCTTCGGCCGTTCGCCGTCTACGGCACCGAGGTCCGGGTGATCCCGGGCGGCCTCACGCGGGTCGCGCTCGAGGAGGGTTCGATGATCGTGAACTCCTCGCGCGGCGGCGGCTCGAAGGACACGTGGGTCCTGCGACCCGAGCCCGGCGAGATCACGAAGACGATGCAGACGCTGCCCGTGCCCGCCGAGCTGCCGGTGATGCCCGCGCTCGGCACGGGCGCCTGGACCAGCCAGCACCAACAGCAGCAGCAGCAGCAAAGACGGGCGGCGGCGGCTGATGCTCGCCCGGATCGCCTACCAGGTCTTCTGGATCGGGCGCTACGTGGCGCGCGCGGAGTTCACCGCGCGGATGCTCGACGGCGTCTTCCAGGCCAGCCTCCAGGCGCAGAGCGGGGCCTCGCGCCAGCCGCTCAGCTGGGAGGCCGTCATGGCGGTGATGGGCGCCGAGGCGGAGCACACCGGCCCGATCCCGGCGAGCGACGCGGTTCGGGCCCTGACGCTCGACCCCGAGAGCCCCGCTTCCGTGACGGCGTGCATCGACCGCGCGCGCGAGGGCGCGCGGACGGTCCGCGACGTCGTCTCGACCGAGATGTGGGAGGCGCTCAACACGCTGTTCCTGGAGCTGAACCACTCGGACCTGGGAGCCGCGCTGCGGACGGGTCCGTACTCCGTTTACTCCTTCGTGCGGGAGCGGTGCGCGCTCTGGTGGGGGCTGGCCGATGAGACGATGCTCCGCGATGCCTCCTATTTCTTCCTCACGGCCGGCCGCCATTCCGAGTCCGCCGAGATGATCGTGCGGATGCTGCGGGTCGCGATTTCGGGCGCGAGGCCGGGCAACGACCCCGCCAGTGGCGGCGACGGCGCCCTCGCCCTGTTGCAGGCGGTCGGTGGCCTCGAGGCGTTCCGGCGATCGGTCCCCGCGCCGGTCGGTCCCGAGCCGGTCACCGAGTTCCTCACGTTCGAGACCGATTACCCCCACTCGGTTGCGGCCTCGGTCGACGCGCTGCAGGAGGCGCTCGACGAGGTGGGCGCGGGCGGGCGCGGGGCGCCGCCGGTCCTGCGGCTCGCCCGGCTCCGCGCGGAGCTCGAGTTCCACCGCGGGCTCGGCGACGGCTCGGGCAACTCGGGGGGCGGCCGATGCGGTCGCTGCTCGAGCACATCCAGCAGGAGCTCGCCACGGTGGACGCCGAGATCGAGCGCCGGTACTTCACGGGGGAGGCGCCGCAGCGCCAGGTGGTTTCCGCTTGAGATTCGAGATCCGCTACAAGGCCGAGTACCGGTATCCGGAGCCGGTGACCGACAGCCTCAACACCCTGCGGGTGCAGCCCGCGGTGACGCCGTTCCAGAGCGTGGAGTCGTTCGACTTCGAGGTCGATCCGGACGCGCGCGTGCAGAAGCGCCGTGACTACTTCGGCACCGACGTCATCGAGTTCGAGATCGGCGACGCCCACGACCGTCTGGCGATGGTCGCGCACGCCTCCGTCCTGACCGAGGATCCGCCGGATCCCCCGACGGGACCGTGGGAGTCCCTCGACGAGCAGCGCTACCGCCGGCAGGCGGGCGAGTTCCTCCTGGCCGACCCCGACCAGGTCGCGCCGGAGGACACGCTTACCGACCTGCTCGAGGCGGTGGCGGCCGGGTCGCCGCTCGAGACCGCGCTCAAGGTCAGCGAGGTGATCCCGGACCGGTTCACCTACGACCCCGACACCACCTTCGTCGGCTCCACCGTCACCGATCTCGTGACCGTCGGTGGCGGAGTCTGCCAGGACTTCGTCCACCTCGGCCTGATCCTCCTTCGCCGGAAGGGCATCGGCGCCCGCTACGTCTCCGGCTACCTGTTCGCTGCGCCGCCCGAGGGCGGCCGCGACTCGGTCGAGGTCCAGACGCATGCCTGGCTGGAGGCGCTGCTGCCGCCCTCCTCGGGCGAGCCCCGCTGGGTCGGGTTCGACCCCACGAACCGAGGCTTCGCCGGCGAGACGCACGTGAAGATCGGCCACGGGCGCAACTACCAGGACGTTCCGCCCATCCGGGGCGTGTATCGCGGCCCGGCCGCCGAGGAGCTCGACGTTGCCGTGAGCATGCGCCGGGCGAACGGCGACGAGTAGCCGCACCCGTAAGCTCGCGCGCGGGACCGACTACGTAGGGGGCGTGGGCTGTGGCGTCCGCGAGGAGCCGGCCTCCTGCGCCAGCCATTCGTGGACCTGGCTGACCACGACCGAGCCCTCGCCCACGGCAGAGGCGACGCGCTTCTCCGATCCGTGGCGGACGTCGCCCACCGCGAAGACTCCCGGCGCGCTCGTCTCGTATGCCATCGGGGCGCGCTCCAGCGGCCAGTCGGCGCCTCCGGCGACGTCCGCGAGCACGTCCGAGCCGGTGAGCAGGTATCCAGCCGGGTCGCGCGCAATCGAGTCCGGGAGCCAATCGGTGAGCGGATGGGCCCCGATCAGGACGAAGAGCGCGGCCGCGGGGACCCGGGTGGTCGCGCCGCTCGTGCCGGCGCGCAGCCCGAGCCATTCGAGGCGGCCGTCGCCGCCGCCCGCCACCACCTCGGTCTGGAGCTTCACCTCGACGCCGGGCGTGGCGGCGAGGGCGTCCACGAGGTACTGCGACATGCCCCCCGCGGGCGAGGTGCCCCGGATGAGCAATCTGACGCTCGGGGCCGAGCGCGACAGATGAAGCGCGGCCTGTGCGGCGGAGTTGCCACCGCCGACGACGTAGACGCATTCCCGGCCGAGGCCGTGCGCGTCAATGGTCGAAGCGCCGTAGAAGACTCCGGCACCGACCAGCTCGTCGAGCGCCGGGATGCCCAGCCGGCGGTAGGAGGCGCCGGTGGCGAGGACGACGGCGCCGGTGTCGCCCCTGAAGCCGGCGTCGCAGGTGAGGACATGCCTGCCGGCGCCGCCCAGCTGGAGCGTTCGCGCCTCGCGTGTAATGGCGAAATGGGTCCCGAAGATCCATGCCTGCTGGTACGCGCGCTGAGAAAGCTCGCCCCCGCTGACACCCCGGGCGAAACCCAGGTAGTTGCGGATCAGCGAGCTCGAACCGGCCTGGCCGCCCACCGCATGCCGTTCCAGGACCAGTGTGCGCAGGCCCTCGGACGAGGCGTAGACGGCCGCCGAGAGGCCGGCGGGCCCCCCCCGACGATGATCAGGTCGAAGTCGCCGCCCTCGTCGGGCTCGGTCTCGACCCCGTACGCGGCCACGATCTCCTCGTTCGTCGGATCGAGCAGGATCGCGCCGTCGTGCATCCGCACGACCGGGTTGCGACCGTCGGCGCCGGATTCGTTCAGGAGGTCCTGGGCCGCCGTCGATTCACTGCTGCGAAATCCGTGCGGGATTCCGCTGCGTCGGAGAAAATCACGGAGCTCATGGCCTCGGGTGGAATCGGGGTCCGAGATCACGACCAGCTCGTGCCCCACCGACGAGTCGTCGCGCGCCCATTCATGCAGGAACTCGGTGATCGTCCGGTGAAAGTGCTCGTCGCGTGCGCGGGTCGGCTTCAGCACGTAGTAGTCGATCCGGCCCAGTGCCATCGCCTCGAGGATCGCGTCTGCGGTAGGCCGATGTCCCCAGGCCCCCCAGTCGATCAGGAGGGCGAGTTTCGCTCGGGGGTGAAGCGCCCTGGCGCGGGCGAGCAGGTCCGAGCCCGTCGCGCCTCCGAGCCAGTGGTCCGCCAGGACGACCGCCACCTCGCGGCCGGCGTCCGCAAGGTTTTCGAGCTCCTCAACGGCCGCCTCGGCCGAGCGGGTACAGACGATGCGGTAGTCGTCGCCATAACGGCGATTGAGCTCATCGTCCACCCGCCGCAGCGCGTCGTGGTCGTCGTCGACGGCGACGATGACCGGAAAGCGCCTGGTCGCGGGCTCTGGGCTATCCGTCAAACGAGCCACGCCGTCAGTATCTCCGAGACGCGGGTTCCGGGCTCGAATCTCGGAACGAGCTGACTGTGGATACTTCGGGCATGCGCAAGGTGAACATCGCAGAGCCCGAGTTCGAGCACGACCCCGACGAGCCGCCGCGCTTCCGGGCGGGAATGTTCCGTTTCGGGCCCCTGCTGGAGGCGAAGCAGATGGGCGCGAGCGTCTACGAGCTGCCTCCCGGCAAGGCGGTCTGCCCCTACCACTACGAATACGCGGAGGAGGAATGGCTGGTGGTGCTCTCCGGCCATCCGTCGGTCCGCCATCCAGAGGGCACGGACGAACTCGAGCCGTGGGACGCCGTCCTGTTCCCGACCGGCCCCGCGGGAGCGCATCAGATCCGCAATGACAGCGACGCGCCGGCGCGGGTGTTGATGTTCTCGACGGTCATGCATCCGGCCGCGACCGTCTATCCGGACTCCGACAAGATCGCCGTGTGGACCGGCAACAAGGACGACGACGTGATGGTCAGGCGCTCGAGCGCCGTCGACTACTTCGACGGCGAGGGCTGATCGCCCAGTCCGCTTCTGGCATGCGTCGCTGCGAGCGACGCGGACTTGATTGGGCGCCCCTGATCGGCGAGGATGCGGGCCTGAAGATTCAACAGCAACTAATGCGGTAACCGCGGTTTCATCAGTCAAGGAGGAACTGATCGAGATTCAGCCAGAGGATCTGACGGAAGGCTTCAATCGCGTCATCGCGTTTCTGGAGGAGCACCAGGGCGACCGGGACGTGGCTTCCGCCTTCCTGCTGCACGCCGGCGAGCTCGGCGTCAGCGATGAAGCCCTGACTGAATTCGGCACCCGGCTCGAAGGCTGCACCGGCAGCCGGGCCGACGCCAGGGTGGCCACCGTCGGTTTGCTCGTTGGCGTCTTTGCACACCGAGCCGCGCTCGAGCGGAGCCGAACGGCCGAGATTGCCTGAGCGGAGGCGCGACCGCCCGGTGCGATGGGCCGGGGAGGATTCGAACCTCCGTCTGACGGATTATGAGTCCGCTGCTCTGACCGCTGAGCTACCGGCCCCTGCGGCGAGCGTAACGGCCGCGTCGAACGGCTTTTCACGGGTTCAGCCGAGCTCGTACGACTCTCCCGGGTTGAGCACCCGGATCTCGGTTTCGGGCGCCAGCTCCGCCATCCGAGCGCGGAACTCGTCGGCCGGCGGCCCGTGGAGGTCACGGTCGCGGCGGTGGAGATCGGCGCGGAGCAGCGTGCCCCAGTGGATCGGGATGGCCACTCGCGCACCGATCAGCGCGGCGGCCTCGGCCGCGCGCTGGGGATCGAGGTGGCCCCTGCCCATCTCGTTGCCGCCCCATCCGCCGATCGGCAGCAGGGCGATGTCGACGTCCGCGAGCGCCGCCATCCCCGGGAACAGGTCGGTGTCGCCCGCAAAGTAGATCCGGGCTCCTCCTCCACGGATCTCGTAGCCGAGCGCCTCAACCGGACGGCCGAAGGGCAGCCGTCTCCCGTCATGGACCGCCGGTGTCGCGACCACCTGGACGTCGCGGACGCTCTCGGTCTCGCCGGCTTCCACCTCGCGGACGGCCGTCATCCCTCCCCTGCGCAGCCGCTTCCCGGCTCCGCGCGGGGCGATGACCTCGGTCGCATCGCCGAGCATCCGCAGCGACGGGAGGTCGAGATGGTCGGCGTGCTGATGGGAGAGGAGCACCGCGTCGGGGGTCTCGACCTCGGGCGGCGCTTCCGCCCGCCTGATGATGCCGCCGAACACCGCGCGTCTGAGGATCGGGTCCGTCAGCAGGCGTGCTTCGCCGACCTCGATGAGAATCGTGGCGTGCCCGAAGTAGGTGATCCGTGGCGTCATGCCGGGGCGTTGGCGGCGATGCGCCGGCGGTGGGCAGCGTAGGCGGCGAGACCGACCGGCAGCGGAAGCCAGTAGGAGACGAGGCGGTAGGCAAGGGTCGCCACCACTGCGGCGCCGGCCGAGACGCCCGCGAGGGCGAGCGTGGCGGTCAACCCGGCCTCTACGAACCCCAGTCCACCGGGAGTGACCGGCACCTGGGCGAGGACCTGTGCCGCGCAGAACGCCAGCAGGACGAGGAGCGGAGACGGGTGCGAGCCGACCGCGGCAAGCGCGGCGATGAGGGTGGCGTAATCGAAAGCCCAGCGTGCGACCGTGCCCGCCACGGCGCGCCCCCAACGGGGCCCGAGGATGTCGAGCAGGCGGTCGCGCTCCCTGATCAGGCGGTCGGGGAGCAGGCGAAGCGGCTCGGAGCCGCGCCGCATCGCGTTACGCACCGCCTGGACGTTGCGGCCGACCCATTCGAGCGGCCGGTCGAACGCCAGCAGCGCGATCGCCGCAGCGACCAGGAGGAGGAGTACGCCGAGGCCGATCAGGGTGGCGGTCACGAGGTCGCGGTCGACAGATCCGGTCAGGAACGCAGGGATCGCGAGCACCGGCAGGACGAGCACGACGGCGAAGGTCAGGAGGTTCACGGCGGTGATCGCTGCGGCCACACGTCCCCTCGCGGCCCCCTCCTCCACCAGCATCCGGTACTGGAGGGCGCCGCCCAGCGCACCGCCCGCCGGGGCGATCTTCGAGAGGGCGTTGCCGGCGAGCTGCGAGTAGATGACCGGCGGCCATTCGACCGAGTGCAGCGCGATCCGCTGCACGTACCAGAGGCAGCCGAGCCCAAGAGCCTGGAGTGCGACCATCCCGGCGAACCACCAGGCGTCCACTCGGTCGAGGTCCTCCCAGGACGAGAGGACCTCGATCAGGCTCGGCGCGACGAGGTACAGCGAGACACCGGTGACGACGAGCCAGAACGCGGTGCGGCGAAGGTTCCGCTCGGGCCGCGGCGGCTGTTCGGAGATCTCGCGCTCGAGCTCGTCCTCCGTCTCGGCGCGCTCCGCGATCGCGTGCTCCAGGCGATCCCCCATCGAAACTCGCTGCACGCCGTCCGCTGGCACCTGCGGAGCATAGGTCGGGCGGCGGGCCGAACGATGCCGGCGGGCCATGACGCCTCACCGCTGAGCGCGGTTGGTCTTCTCACCCGAGCAGGAACCCGTTAGGTGAAAGCTGCTGGGGTCTGCCCGCCGGCGGTGGCAGGATACCCGCGCTCCGCGCTCTTGTCAGCTGACGAGCGGCTCGAGCGCGGACTCGAGCTCGTCGACGCTGAACGCGCCCTCGATCCGGGTCGACACCTCGCCGTTCTCGTCGATCACGAACAGCCAGGGCTCGGTGAGGAGGCCGTACTCCTTCACCTGTGGGCGCAGGTTCTGGGGCCCGCCGGGCTGGTTGTCGATCCAGATCTCCTGATGGATGAACGCGACCTCGTCGCCGTACTCGGCCTTGACCTGCTCGGCGACGTCGACCACCGGTCCGCAGACGCGGCTGAGGCAGAGCGCGGGGGTCGCGAAGAGGAGGACGACCGGCTTCTCGCCGAGTACGTCGGCGAGGTCGTCGCCGTGCATCGAACTCGGCGGCTGGCGGGTGTCGATCGACTCGACGTCACCGCCGACCTCGGCCAGGGTGGGCGTGTGCACTTCGGGCGCCGGCTCGCCGACGTTGGGAATCTCCTTGTCGTCCTTGACGATCACGCTCGGGTTGACGTACGTGGCGACGAGGCCGTCGGCGGTGTCGATGGCGGCGGCGAGCCGCCATTCGCCCGACTGCTTGAAGGGGACATTGGCGACGTAGACGACCTTCGCGTCGGACTCGGCCGTGGTCTCCGCGACGAACTCGGGCTCGGTCGCAAGGCTTTCGATCCGGGCCGGAAAGGGACCGAGCGCTTCGCCGTCGGCGCCGTGGGCAGCGTAGATGGCGACGTCGGCGTCCGTGATCTGGGCGCCACCGACGTCGAACAGGCCGATGCCGAAGTCGCTTGTCCCCGGGCTCGAACACCGCACCCGCGGCAGGCGCCACTATCTCCTGGGTGGTCGCCGATCTCGGCGACCAGGTCGTCCAGGGTCCCCTGGGGCTTGGGGAACGCGGTGGCCGCCGGCGCGTCGACGGGCGCGTCGCCCGTGTCCTCGGGAGACTCCTCGCCTCCGCAGGCGGCGAGGAGGGCGGCGCTGGCGGCCACGGCCAGGGCGGCCGGTAGCCGACGGGCTGGGGCGTTCATCGGTCGAACCACGACGGAGAATCCTAGACAGGGTGCGTAAACGCTCCCCTAAGGGCGAGGGTTGGCGGATGATTGATCTAGGCTGCCGCGATCCGCGCGGTGGGCGTGCTGAGCGAACGGAAGGAGCAGACGTGGCGGAGCGAGCGGCGCTGGTTACAGGCGGATCGAGCGGGATCGGGATGGCGATCGCGCGCGCGCTCGGCGAGGACGGCTTCGGGGTGACGATCTCCGCGCGGCGGCCGGACAAGCTCGAGGCGGCGGCCGACGGAGCTGCGATCGGCCGGCTTCGACGTCCACGCGCGTGCCCGCGCAGATGGCGGACGAGGACGAGGTCGTCGCGCTGGTCGCGGCGCACCGCGAGCGCTTCGGGCGGATGGACGTGCTGGTGAACAACGCGGGCGTGGGCATCGGCGAGGCGATGGATCGAGATCACCGCCAAGAAGCTCGACATGCAGCTCGGCGTGAACCTGCGGGCCTGATCGTCGCCACCCGCGAGGCGCTGCCGATGCTGCGCGAGGCGGGCGGCGAGCATGGGAAGGCGCTGATCGTCAACACGGCTTCCGTCGCGGGCAAGTCGGGCCAGGCGTGGCTGTCGGTCTACTCGGCGACCAAGGCGGGCGTGATCGGCTTCAGCCAGGCGACCCAGAAGGAGGTCGACGGCGCAGGGGATCCAGGTGACGGCGCTCTGCCCGGGGTTCGTCGACACGCCGATGACCGAGTTCGTCAAGGGCCAGGTGACGCCGGAGGAGATGATCCGGCCGGAGGACATCGCGGAGTCGGTGCGGTTCCTGCTGCGCACGTCGCGCGCGTGCCTGGTGCCGGAGATCGTCTTCCTGCGCCCGGGCGACGGCGCGGCAGCTGCGGTGTAGTAGGGCCCGCGTAGCGCTCAGCTGGGCGGCGTCGCCGACCGGCGGCCCAGGAGCTCCGCGGGCGCGCTGCTCGGAGAGCTGCTCCTCGGCGGCGGCGAGCAGGTCCTTGTATTCGTCGAGCGGCGGGTGGGGCGCATCCAGGCCCAGTCCGGCGGAGGCGGAGCTCGCGCCTCGGTGACCTCGCCCGTGTCGCGGCGGCGCGTGCGCGGGTTGGCGGCTCGGCGGTCGGCAGCGCGTGGCGCCGTCGAGCCGAGCGATTGCTCGCGCTCGGCGCGGATCTGGGCGGCGGCCTCGGCGATCGAGCCGGCGGGAGCTCGGCGAGGTCGCCGAGCGGCTCACTCGAGCAGGGAGCGGAGCGTGCGCACCTCGCGGCGGGTGGCGCGGCGGGGGCGCTTGGCGCCGGTGTAGCTCGTCCCAGGCGCGGGCGAAGCTGGCGACGCTGGTGCGCCCGCCGTTTCGGTGCGCGGCGAGCATCGGGCAGACGCCGCCCGACGCGGAGTCGACGTAGGCGCCGACGATGATCCGGTTCGTGTCGATGCCGCGCAGCATCGCCTCCTTGGTGTGGCGCGGGAGGGCCTCGACGGCGATGCGCAGGCGGTAGGTGGGTCGGTCGCGCGTGGCTCTCACCGAGCAAGGGATAGCGGCGGCGGGCGGTGTCGAGCGTTCGGTGGGAGGCGGAACGAGATGTTGCAGCGCGGGACGCGGCTTGAGGTCGCGGAGCTTCGGTTCCTGGTCGCCGCGTTCGGCGACCCCGGGCATGCGTTTCCGGCGATCGCGCTCGCGCGCGCGCTGCGGCGGCGCGGGCACGAGGTGGTGGTCGAGACATGGGAGCAAGTGGCGGGAGGCGGTCGAGGCGGAGGGTCGAGTTCACACGCGGCCGAGGAGTACCGGGTGTTCCGCCGCCGCACGGACGGCGGATGGGCCGGCGGCCGGCGGACGCGGCGGTGGCGCTGCTGCCGCTGCTGGAGGAGCTTCGGCCGGACGTGGTGGTGAGCGACATCCTCACGCTGGCGCCGGCGCTGGCGGCGGAGCGGCCGGGCGTGCCGCTGGGCGACGCTGATCCCGCACGTGTATCCCGTGCACGAGCCGGGGTTGCCGTTCTTCGCGTTCGGCGGGGCACGGCTGCCGCGCACGGCGGTCGGGACGGTGGATGTGGAGGGCGCCGCGGCCGGTGCTGAGGCGGGGCTGCGGCGCGGGCGGCGAGGAGATGAACGAGACGCGGGCGGAGGTGGGGCTGCCGCCGGCTGGATCGGTTCCACGGCGGGATCGAGCGCGGACCTGGCGCTGGTGGCGACGTTTCCGCAGCTCGAGTATCCGCGGCGCTGGCCGGCGCATGTGCACGTGACGGGGCCGATGGAGTTCGAGACTGCCGTATCCGGACGTGGAGGTGCCCGAGGGGGATGCGCCGCTGGTGCTGGTGGCGCCGTCGACGGCGCAGGATCCGGAGTGCCGGCTGGTGCGGGGGGCGCTGGAGGCGCTGGCGGACGAGCCGGTGCGGGTGGTGGCGACGACGAACGGGCATGACCCGGCGAGGGCGATCGAGGTGCCGGCGAACGCGCGGCTGTGTGGATGGCTTCGCTACTCGCAGGCTGATGGCGCAGGCGGACCTGGTCGTCTGCCACGGCGGGCACGGGACGGTGGCGCGGGCGCTGGGCGCACGGCGCGCCGGTGCTCTGCTGCCCCGCCGTCGGCGACATGGCGGAGAACGGCGCGCGGGTCGGCTGGGCGGGCGTCGGGCTGATCGCTGCCGTGGCGGCTGCTGGGCGAGCGCACGCTGAGGCTTGCGGTGCGGCGGATCGTGACCGACCCGAGCTTCAAGGCGCGAACGCGGCCGATCGCGGCTTGGGCGCAGCGCGAACGACGGTGCCGCGCGCGGGGCCGGGCTGGTCGAGGGGTTCGGCCGCGAGCCTGAACCCGGTTAGCCGATCTGAAGCTCCCGGGGTGGGACTCGAACCCACAACCTATCGGTTAACAGCCGAACGCTCTGCCAGTTGAGCTACCCGGGATCACTCGATCGTGAAATCCGTTGTCGCTACTCCGGATCGGCGATCGGCGCTCTAACTCTAGGGGAAGCTTTCTCACGCCGACTTTCGTGATTTCGGTGCCACGTACTGGTGGTGCGCGATCTGCTCGGCCAGCTCCGCGCCGCCGCTTGCTGGAGCTCGACCGGCGGGTCTCCGCCGTTCGTCTCCGCGGCCGCGATCTGCCGCTCCACCCCGCTCTTGCTCGAGCAGCAGGAAGTTGAGCTCCATCGCCTCCGGCTCGCCGGCTCGCGCTCGGCGCGCATCACCAGCTGCGTGACCGTGTCGCGACGAGCTCCTCGTCGTCGCGCGGAAGCCCCTCGCCCGGATCGTCCAGATGCTCGGCCAGCCAGTCGCGCGCCCTCACCATCGCCGGCGAGCTGACAGGTGCTCCGAGCCAGCCGCTCCAGATACTCCCGCCCATCGCCGGCGCCGCGATGCACATCGCGAGCAGCGCCTGCTCGTGACGCTCGTGCGCGCTGAGCGACCGCGACGTCTCAGGCGCGTTCGCCGCCGGCGCCGGTCCTGGATCGCCTCCGTCGGGACGACCCGCCGCGCGCGCCGGCCCTCGCCGGCATCCGCCAGCGCGTCGCCGAGACCAGCGCCGGATCCGCGTCGAGCCGATCGCCACCTCGCGCATCAGCTCCTCCCGCGTGATCGAGTCGCCGCATCGCCGCGAGCACCGGCACCACCTCGTCGAGCGCCCGGTCCCGTCCCGCCGGCGAGCGCAGATCGGCCTCGTCCAGCAGCGTCCGCACGTGGAACACCGGCAGGTCGACCGCCTCCGTCCACCAGCGCGCGGAACCGCGTCCGCACGCTCGACTCCGGGCGCTTCGCCCGCCAGCATGTCGGCCGGGTCCTCGCCCTCCGGCATCGCCGCGACCCGCAGGCGCACCCGCTTGCCGGCCGCCACCCGCTGCGCGCGCAGCATCGCCTCCCGCCCCGCCGCGGTCCGCGTCCAGCGCCAGCACCACCTCCTCCGCGTGCGCGGCGAGCAGCTTCACCTGCTCGGGCGTGATCGCCGTGCCCATCACCGCGACCGTCTCCTCGATCCCCGCCTGATGCGCCGCGATCACGTCCGTGTACCCCTCGACCACCACCGCCCGCCCCGCCTTCGCGATCGCCGGCCGCGCCCGGTCGATCCCGTAGAGCGTGCGGCTCTTTCGATACAGCTCGCCCTCCGGCGAGTTCAGGTACTTCGGCTCTCTGGTCCTCGCGCATCGCCCGCGCCGCCGAACCCCTGCATCCGCCCGCGCGCATCGCGGATCGGGAACATGATCCGCGCGCGGAAGTGGTCGTAGTGGCCGCCCTTGCTTGCCCTTCTTCACCAGCAGCCCGGCCGCGTACCAGCTCCGCGATGCGAGAACCCCGCCCTGCTGCCCCCGCATGCAGCACCGTGTCCCAGGCGCTCGGCGCGAAGCCCACGCCGAACTCCCGCAGCACCTCCTCCCCCAGCCCCCGCCCGCGCAGATACTCCCGCGCCTTGCCGGCCTCGTCCGACTCCCACAGGTAAGTCGCGTAGAACGCCGCCGTGCGCTCGAGCAGCTCCGCCAGCCGCGCCCGGCGCTTGCGCGCCTCCTCCGCCCGCGGGTCCTCCTGCTCGCGCTCGACCTCCACGCCGTAGCGCTCCGCCAGCGCCTCCACCGCCTCGCCGAACGCCAGCCCCTCCTTCTCCTCGACGAACGTGAACACGTCGCCGCCCACCCCGCAGCCGAAGCAGTGGTAGAGCTTCTCCGCCGGGTTCACCGAGAACGACGGCGTGCGCTCGTCGTGGAACGGGCACAGCCCGGTGAAGCCGCTGGCCCGCGCGGCGCAGGTCCGTATACGCCGAGACGATCTCGACGATGTCGGCCGCCTCCTTGACCCGCTCGATCGTCTCCTGCGTGAACCGCGCCACGGAACAAGCCTAGCCCCGCTCAAAGCCGCGACTCCTCGGGCAGCGCGAGGCGCCGGAACGTCGCGATGCAGAAGCGGTCGGTCATCCCCGCGATGTAGTCGGTCACGCGCTGCACCTCGTCGCGCCGCGTCCCGCGCGCCCCGCTCCGGCACCTCGTCCGGGTGCGCCAGGTAGTGCTCGAACAGGCCCCGCAGCGTGCCGCTGCACCCGCTCGTGCTCGGAGCGCGCCTCGGGACCCAGATACACCCGCTCGAACATGAACTTGCGCAGCCGCAGCATCGCGCCACCGATCTCCTCGCTCTGCGCGATGTCCCCCGCCTCCCGCGACGTCGTCACGATGTCGCCGACGAGCGTGTCGATCCGCTCCGAGCCCGTCGGGCCCAGCAGCTCGATCTCCTCCTCCGGCAGGTCGTCCTCGGCGATGATCCCCGCCCGCATCGCGTCGTCGATGTCGTGGTTGATGTAGGCGACCCGATCGACCAGCCGCACCACGCGCCCCTCCAGCGTCGCCGGCTGCCCGGACCCGGTGTGGTTCAGGATCCCGTCGCGCACCGCCTCCGTCAGGTTGAGCCCCCGCCCGTCGCGCTCCAGCACGTCGACCACCCGCAGCGAGTGCTCGTTGTGCCTGAAACGCCGGTCCGCCGTGCTCGCGCAGCGCCTCATCGAGCGCCTCCTCGCCGATGTGCCCGAACGGCGGATGCCCCAGGTCGTGCCCCAGCCCGATCGCCTCGGTGAGGTCCTCGTTCAGCCCCAGCGCCCGTGCCGTGGTCCGCGCGATCTGCACGTCTCGAGCGTGTGCGTCAGCCGCGTCCGGTAGTGATCGCCCTCCGGAGCGATGAACACCTGCGTCTTGTGCTTCAGCCGCCGGAACGCCTTCGAGTGCACGATCCGGTCGCGGTCGCGCTGGAACGGCGTCCGCACCGCGCTGTCGGGCTCGGGCTCGCGGCGGTTCGCCGGATACGACGGCGTCGCCCGCTCCCACAGGAACTCGGCCTCCCAGGCGCGCAGGGTCCGCTCCTCGATGCACCTGTCTCGGCGATGGCGACTGCTCGGGTCAACTCTCGCCGAGCCTCGGCGTCGCCGTCCGCGACAGTTCGATCGCCGCCGTCGCTTCAGCACGAGATAGGAGAGCCAGACCGCGAGCGCGAAGATCGGGACGCCCATCGCCGTCTTGGCCACCCCGAGCGCCGACCAGCTCGTCGCGCGAGGTAGAGCGGCAGCTGCACGGCGAGCCGCAGCACGAACAGCCCGACCCAGATCCAGCTTGCCCGCGAGTAGACGCGCAACTTGCTCGGGATCCTTCCGCCAGCTCCATCCCCTCGCCGACTCAGCGGCCCGACGAGCACGCCGATGCAGCGGCCAGCGCACCGCGATCGAGATCGCGTACGCCAGCGCGTAGCCGATGTTAGGACAGAGGCCGGGCAGGAAGAAGTCCTCGGCCCGCCCCGTCCTGCTGCGCGATGAACGCCGCGATCGCCACCCCGAGCAGGCCCGCGATCGCGAACTGGAGCGTCTCCCGGCGCACGAGCCGCACCGCGGTCAGCACGACGCCGAGTGCCGACCGCCGGCGCAGATCGCCGGCTTCAGGTCCTGGCCGCTCGCCGTGTAGCCGATGACGAACGCCAGGCCCGGCAGGCTGGAATCGCGCGATACCCGCAGCGCCCGCCCATCCCGCGTGCATCGAGGTCGAGCTCACGCTCTTCCGCTGGCGTTCCTCGCTCATGAGGAGCGATGATGACCGAGCGGCGCGCTCGGAAGTCGGCTCAGGCCGCGGCGCGCAGGTGCACGTGCGCGTGGTGCTCGAGCGTCTCGGTGACCGCGCGCTCGGCCTGGCGCAGCGCCCGCGGTCGTGGCGATCGGCGCCTGCGCCAGCGGGCTGCCCAGCGCCTCGACCATGAACCGGTGCGCCTCCCGGAGAGCTCGAACCCACCCCGCTCGCACGCGGCGCAGACGACCCCGCCGCGCCGCGCCGGAGAAGCCCGTGAGCCCGTCGGCCTCGCCGCAGCGCGCGCACGCAGCCAGCTCGGGCGAGAAGCCCGCCGCCAGCGCCAGCTTCAGCCGAAAGGCCAGCGCCGTCGCGAGGCCCGCGGCGCCGTCGTCCGACGCCCGCGCTCGCTGGCGGCTCCTCGCCGTCGAGCAGCGCCAGGTAGCTGCACAGCAGGTTGTAGGCGGCCGGATTCGCCTCGGCCGAGTCGAGCAGCCGCAGCACCGCGTCGCAGCCGCGCGCCGCCGCGCCGAGCGCCGGGCCGCTCGACGCGCAGGTCGGCGTGCGCGGCCACGGTGTGCGCGCCGGTGACCGTCGCCAGCTCGCCCCGGCCCTCGTGAAGCACCAGGTCGAGGCGAAAGAACGGCTCCAGCCGCCCGCCGAAACGCGAGCGCGGCCGCCGCGACCCCTTCGCGATCGCGCCGACCCGCCCGCGCGCGGCCGTGTACAGGTGCAGCACCCGATCCGCCTCGCCGTAGCGAATGGAGCGCAGCACGACCGCCTCGGTCTTGAACGAGCCGGGCACGGCGGAAGCTCGTCCGTCTACGCGGCGGACGCAGGACCGCGTCGCGGATCGCCTCGGCCATCACGGTCGCGGCGATCGTCTGCGCTCTGCGAGGACGCTCGAAGCGGTCGGCCGCCTCCCGAGCACCGGACGCGAGGCAGAAGACGACGTCGCCGTCGACGTCGCGTGAACACGGGGTCGACCGCGCGGGCGACCCCGCCGCTCGCCGCGCGCGCCACGCGCGCGCACCCCGCCTTGTCGAGCGGCGCGTCGGTCATCACGCAGACGAGCGTGGTGTTGCCCGGCTGCGCCTTGAACGGGTCGGGCGGCTCCTCCATCGCCGCGATCAGCGTCGGCCGTCCGAGCCGCGCCTCGCCGTCCTCCGAGCGCGGCCACCGCCAGCGGCTCGCCCATCCGCGCCGATGCACGTCGCCGAACGGGTTCGACGACCGCGAGCGCGGCGACCGTGCGCCACCGCCGCCGCTGCGCCGCCGCGTAGCCGACCCCCGCCGGCACCGCGCGCTCGCGCCCGAGGATCTTGCTCGACCGCGGTGCCCGTCCCGGCGCCGACCCTGCCCGCGCTCGGGCACGCCCTCCGCGCGCCGCCTCGCAGGCCGCGTAGCCCGGCGTCGGCGCCCGGGCGCGCGTCGCGGGTCGCCCTCCGCGAGGTCGTAGACGATCGCCGCCGGGACGATCGGCACCAGCGCCCGCCGGCGTCGGATAGCCGAGCCCGTGCTCCTCGAGCCAGCGCATCACGCCGTCGGCGGCCGCCAGCCCGTAGGCGCTGCCGCCGGTCAGCAGCACGGCGCGTCACCCGGTCGGTCCCGGCGAGCGGGCCGATCACGTCCGTCTCGCGCGTGCCCGGCCCGCCGCCGCGCACGTCCACCCCGCCCCGCGTCCCGTCCGGCGGCGATCACGACCGTGCAGCCGGTCGCGCCCTCGGGATCGCTCCAGTGCCCGATCCGAAAGCCCGCGGGCGGCGCCAGCGGCTCGCTCATCGCCGGCGGCCGCCTTCCGCTGCGCCGGCGCCGGCGCAGCCGCGACCTGGCAATCCGGGCAGAAGTAGGTCGAGCGCCCGCCGACGACGATCCGCCTGATCTCGGCGCCGCAGCGAAGGCAGTCCTCGCCCTCGCGCGTGTGGACCAGGAACTCGTCCTGCATCGAGCCCCGCTCGCCGCGCGCGTCGCGGTAGTCGTCGATCGACGAGCCGCCGTTGTCAAGCCCCGCCTCGAGCGCCTCGACGATCCCCTCGACGCAGCGCCTCGCAGTGCTCGGGCCGCATCGAGCCCGCCGGCGAGAGCGGGTGCAGCTCGGCGCGGTGAAGCGCCTCGTCGGCGTAGATGTTCCCGATCCCGGCGACGCGCCGCTGGTCGAGCAGGAACGACTTGAGCGGCGCCGTCCGCCCGGCGGCGAGATCGCGCCAAGGGCCTCGGCCGTGAGCTCCCCGGAGAGCGGCTCGATGCCCGAGCCGCGCGGCGAGGTACGGCGTCGAGCTCGTCGCCGCTCGAGCACCACGCCGTGCCCGAACCGCCGCGCGTCGGTGAACCAGAGCTCCGAGCCGTCGTCGAGCTCGAGCGGCGCCCGCAGGTAGCCGCGCATCGCGGCTCGGACTCATAGAGGCGCGGGCCCGCCGAACCGGCTCACTCGCGACTCGCGCGAGCAGCAGGTTGCCCGGTCATCCGCAGGTGCATGACCAGCGTGCCGGTCGCCCTCGAGCCGAGGAGCAGGTACTTCCCGCGCCGCTCACGGCCTCGATCCTCCGCCCCGCGACGCTCGTCCTCGACCGCGCGCGGCGGCTCCGGCCGCGTCCAGCGCTCGTCGAGGACCTCGCGCCGCATCGATCCGTGCGCCCGACCACCGCCGGCTCGAGCTGGCGGCGGATCGTCTCGACCTCGGGCAGCTCGGGCACCTTCCGAGCTTAGAGCTCAGTTGATGATTGGGCCCGGAATCCGCGTGTGCCCGGGGGCGCACGGGATCGAGCCGGAAGTGGGCGTGGGACGAAGCCTGTACCGGTTGGTACAGGCGAGGAGCACGGGCGCGATCCGCGACGGTATCCGTGCGTCATCCGGGTGCGCGGGATTCGGGTTCGATCATCTAGCCCGCGGATGGGCCTTGAAGTAGACCTCTTTGATCCGCTCGCCGGAGAGGTGCGTGTAGAGCTGCGTGGTCGAGACGTCGGCGTGGCCGAGCATCTCCTGGACCGAGCGCAGGTCGCAGCCGCCGGACAGCAGGTGCGTCGCGAAGGTGTGGCGCAGCGTGTGCGGGCTCATCTTGCCGTCGAGGCCCGCCGCCTTGGCGTGGCGCTGGATGATCTTGTAGAGGCCCTGGCGGGTCAGCGGGCCGCCGCGGAAGTTGACGAACAGCTTGCGCTCCGGCTTGGAGCCGACCAGCTCGGGGCGGCCCGAGCGCAGGTAGCGCCCGACCGCCGCGGCCGCCGCGCTGCCGAGCGGGACGATCCGCTCCTTCGAGCCCTTGCCGTGCGGGCGCACGAACCCGCGGCTGCAGGTCGACGTCGTCGACCTCGAGCCCGACCGCCTCCGAGGCCCGCAGGCCGCACCCGTACATCAGCTCGAGCAGCGCCCGGTCGCGCAGCGTCGATCGGGTCGGCGCCCTTGGCGCTGTCGAGCAGCTTGTTGACCTCGCCGTAGCTCAGCACCTGCGGAAGCTTCCGGCTCTTGGCCGGCGGCTCGAGCGTCGCCGTGGGGTCGTCGTCGATCAGCTCCTCGCGGCGCAGGTGGCGGTAGAAGGAGCGCAGGCAGGCCGTCTTGCGGTTGATCGTCGCCGGCGAGCACGGCGGGCGGGCGTCGTCGCCGTTCGACGCGGGCCTCCCGGTCGCCAGGTCGGCGAGGAAGTCGGCGACGTCGGCGCGCTCGCGCGTCGGTCGCGCCTCGCCCGCGGCCGGCGAGGAACGCGCCGAACTGAAGGAGGTCGGTGCGGTAGGCGTCGAGCGTGTTGCGCGCGAGCCCGCGCTCGAACTCCAGGTAGGCGAGGAAGTCGAGCACCAGCGCCTCGAAGCGGGCCTCGACCTTGCGCGCCTCCGTTCGGCTTGACCGCGACGGCCATGCCGCCCGTTTCCACCCTGCGGGACCGACCCCTGCCCGTGCAGCGGTTCGTGCGTAGTCAGCCGAGCCGCGGAACTGTGAGCCGGCTTGTCTGAGCGCGCGCAGCGCGTAGAGGCCGATCAGCGACTTCGCGTCCACGCACTCGGCGATCGCGCCGTCGAGGTCGGTCGAGCGGCCACGCCACGATCTCGATCCGCTCCTCCGGGTCCGGCTCGTGACCCTCGACCCGTTCGAGTCCGGTCGCCAGGAACAGCGTCATCGCCTCGTCGGCGAACCCGGCGCGGTGTAGAAGCGCTTCAGCTCCTGCCAGTCGCTCGCGCCTCCGGCCGATCTCCTCCACCAGCTCCCGCTGCGCGCACTCGAGTCGGCGTCTCACCGTCGACGTCCAGCTTGCCCGCCGGCAGCTCGAGAAGCCGCTCCTCGCCGACGGGCTCGCGCGGCTGGCGGACGAGGTAGACCGCGTTGTCGTCGTACGGGACGATCGTGACTGCGTCATGGACCTCGGCGACCTCGCGGTCGGCGACGCCTCCGTCGTCGTGGCGCCACCGCTCCTGGCGCACCACGACCCGCGGGCCCTCGTGCACGGTCTTCGAAGAGATCCGCTCCATCGCGCCGCAGTATCACCCAATGGGTGACAACCGTCACCCACACCTCGAGCGTGTCTGTTACACACGACAGGGAAATGACCCGGGTGGCTGTGGATCTCGAGCAGGGCCGCCAGGCCGTCCAACGACGGGCCTGGAGGGACGCCCACGAGTCGCTCGCCGCCGCCGATCAAGCCGACCCGCTGCCCGCGAGCGATCTCGAGCTGCTCGCGACCGCGGCCTACATGCTCGGCGACGACGAGGAGTACGTCCGTGCGCTGGAGCGGGCGCACCGGGCCTACGTCGAGGGGGACGACGCCGGGAGCGCTGCGCGAACGGCCTTCTGGCTCGGCCTCGACCGGATGCTGCACGGCCAGGCGGCGCCGGCCAACGGGTGGTTCGCGCGGGCCGAGCGGCTCCTGGAGCGCCCCGGCGGCGACTACGTCGAGCGCGGCTATCTGTTGATTCCGAGGATGCTCGCGCACGCTGCGCGCGGCGACAACAAGGCAGCTCACGACTGTGCCGCCGAGGCGGTGGGGATCGGCGAGCGGTTCGGCGACGACGACCTCGTCGCCCTCACCGCCCAGGACCAAGCCCACGCGCTCATCCGCCTCGGGCGAACCGAGGAGGGGCTGCGTCTGCTCGACGAGACGATGCTGCTCGCCACGTCGGACCGCCTCACACCGATCGTCACCGGCCTCGTCTACTGCAACACGATCGCGTTCTGCCAGGGCGCGTACGAGCTCCGCCGGGCGCGCGAGTGGACCGACGCGCTGACCAGCTGGTGCGAGGAGCAACCGGACATGGTCAGGCACACGGGCCTCTGCCTAGTCCACCGGGCGGAGATCCTGGAGCTCTCGGGCGCCTGGGCCGATGCGCTCGAGGAGGCGGGCCGCGCGTACGAGCGCCTGACGCGGGGGACCGCGAGCCGCTCCAGCGCGGGCTACGCGCGCTACCGCCAGGGCGAGGTCCACCGGCTCCGGGGCGACTTCGGGCCAGCCGAAGACGCCTACACCGAGGCCGCCGGCTCGGCTTCGAGCCGCAACCGGGCCTCGCCCTCCTGCGGCTCGGGCAGGGCCGAACCGAGGCCGCGACGGCTGCGATACGGCGGGCGCTCAGCGAGACGTCGGCGCCGTTCGCGCGCCTGCGGCTCCTGCCGGGCTACGTGGACATCATGCTGGCAGGCAGCGATCTCGACGCGGCTCGCGACGGCAGCCGCGAGCTGGCCGAGATCGCCAAGCGCCACGCGATCACCGCGGTCGAGGCCGCCAGCTCGCAGGCGCGCGGATCGGTGCAGCTCGCCGACGGCGATCCACAGGGCGCGCTCGGCCCGCTGCGGGATTCGTTCCGCGTGTGGCAGGAGCTCGGCGTACCGCATGAGGCGGCGCGGGTGCGCGCCCTCCTCGGCCAGGCCTGCGGAGCGCTGGGCGACGCTGACAGCGCCATGCTCGAACTGGACGCCGCGCGCCGGACGTTCACCGAGCTCGGATCCGTCACGGAGCTCGCACGCCTCGATGCGCCCGCGGGCGGGATGCCGGCCGAGACGCACGGCCTGACCGAGCGCGAGCTGGAGGTTCTCCGGCTCGTCGCCGCGGGCGAGAGCAACCGCGCGATCGCCGCGAGGCTCGTGATCAGCGAGCACACAGTCGCGCGCCATGTCCAGAACATCTTCGCCAAGCTGGGCGTCTCGTCCCGCACCGCCGCGAGCGCCTTCGCATTCGAGCACGGCCTGGTCTGAACGGACAAGTCCCTGCCGTGGTCATTTCTGACCACGCCGCCCGTTGGCCAAGTTGGTGAATCGGGGCGATGATCGCCCGCCGCCCCCGGCCTAGGTTGGCGGCATGCAAACACTCACAGACATCCCGGCTGCCGAACGGCGGCTCGAACTCACCGGCGTATCCACCGCACTGCTCCAGGGTGGCGACGGCCCGCCACTCGTCTGCCTGCACGGCCCTGGCGCAAACGCGTCCCACTGGGACTCCGTGATTCGCGGCTTCGCGGCCACGAACCGGGTGGTCGCCCCGGACCTTCCGGGGCTGGGCGAATCGGTGCTCGCCAACGGGAAGCCGACCGCGGCGCTCGTGGTCGACTGGTTGGCCGAGTTGATCTCCGAGACCTGCGCCGAGCCGCCCACCTTGGTCGGGAACGGGGTGGGCGGCGCGATCGCCGTGCACTTCGCGAACGAGCGCGCCGACGAGTGCGCCCGGCTCGTTCTGGTCGACTCACTCGGGCTTCGCCCCTTCCAGCCGGCGCCGCGATTCGGGCGCGCCCTCAACGCGTTCCTGGCCGACCCGACCGATGCCACGCACGAGGAGCTCTGGCGCTACTGCGCCCACGACCTGCCGCGCCTGCAAAGGCGGATGGGCACGGAATGGGAGCAGTTCGCGGCGTACAACCTCGACCGCGCCCAGACGCCAGAGGTCATGATGGCGCTCGGCGCCCTGATGGGCGACTTCGGCCTGCCGGCGATCCCGGCGCACGATCTCGCGCGCATCGACGTTCCCACCAGCCTGATCTGGGGCCGCCACGACCTGGCGACGCCGGTCGAGGTCGCGGAGCAGGCCAGCGCGCGACACGGCTGGCCGCTCACCGTGATCGAGGATTGCGGCGACGATCCGCCGGTGGAGCAACCCGAGGCGTTCGTCGCCGCGCTCCGAGAGCAGCTCGACCGCGAGGAGGCACGATGACCACGATCACCTCCGACACGACGGCGGTCACCCCTGAGGCGCTGGCGAGCCTCCGTGAGCGCACCCGCGGCGCGGTGCTCGTGCCCGGCGAGCCGGGCTTCGCCGAGACCACCCGCATCTTCAACGGCATGGTCGACAAGACGCCCGCCGTGGTCATCCAGGCGAGCGGCGCCGCCGACGTGGTCGAGGCGGTGCGTTTCGCGAGCGATCGGGCCCTGGCGGTCTCCGTCCGCGCCGGCGGCCACAACGTCGGCGGCACCGCGCTCGCGGACGGGGGCCTGACGATTGACATGTCCCGGCTTCGGGGAGTCCACGTCGATCCCGAGGCTCGCACCGCGACGGTGGAGCCCGGCTGCCTGCTCGGCGACGTGGACCGCGAGACCCAGCTCCACGGCCTCGCCACTCCGCTCGGCTTCATGTCCGAGGTCGGGGTCGCAGGACTAACCCTCGGCGGCGGCCTCGGCTACCTGACGCGGCGCTTCGGGTGGGCCGTCGACAACCTGGTCGAGGTCGACATCGTGACCGCCGACGGAGAGCTGCGGCGAGCGAGCCGCGAGCTGCAGCCCGACCTCTTCTGGGCGATCCGGGGCGCAGGCCACAACTTCGGCGTCGTGACCTCGTTCACGTTCCAGCTGCACCCGGTCGGCCCCATGGTCTACGGCGGGCTGATCGCCTGGCCGTTCGAACGCGTGGCGGAGATCCAGGCCGCCTACCGCGACATCACCACAAGCGCGCCCCGGGAGCTCGCGATGTGGAACATGCTGATCCGTGCGCCGGAAGCGCCGTTCGTTCCCGAGGAGTGGCAGGGCGAGCTGGTCTGCGCATTCGCGGTCTGCTGTAGCGCCGAAACCGGTGCGGTGGACGAGGTGATGGAGCCGATCCGAAACCTCGGCGAACCCGTGATCGACCTGCTCGCCGAGATGCCCTACGCGCAGGTTCAGTCCTACCTCGACGACAGCGAGCCCAAGGGCCACCACTACTACTGGAAAACCGGGTTCGTCGCCGAGCAGACGGACGAGTTCCAGGCGACGCTGAGGGAGCTGGCAAGGGAGTGCCCGATCCCACACGCGCAGATCGGCACGCTGCACCTCGCGGGCGCCCTGAACGAGCGCCCCGGCGACGACGGCGCTGTGGGCAACCGTCACGCGCGCTGGGTCTGCGGGCTGATCGGGGCGTGGGAGCCCGACGACGGGCGGGACGCCGAGAACCAGGCCTGGATCCGCGACTCGTGGGAGCGCCTCGAGCCGTTCACCTCCGGCAACTACATCAACTTCCAGACTGCCGACGAGGGCGAGGACCGCATCCGTGCGAGCTACGGCGACAACTACGAGCGACTCCTCGAGCTGAAGCGGCGCTATGACCCGGACAACCTGTTCCGGTCGAACCGGAACCTCCAGGCGTGACCGTGGATGCGGTCGAGCCATCATGAGCAGCCGGACCCGGATGCTCGCCGGCGTGCCGGTCCAACAGCGCTCCCTGCGCCTCGCCGGAGTCTCGACGGTCCTCCTCGAGGCGGGTGAGGGCCCGCCGCTGATCCTGCTGCACGGCGGGATCGAGTGCGCCGGGCCGGTCTGGGCTCCGGTGATCGCGGACCTCGCCGAGCGCCATCGGGTGATCGTTCCCGACCTCCCGGGCTTCGGCGAGTCGAAGCCGGTCGATGACCTTTACGACGTGCTCGGCGAATGGTTCCGAGACCTGGTCGCTCACTCGTGCGAGGACCCCCCGGCGCTGCTTGCCCACTCGCTCGGCGGTAGCCTCGCCGCCCGGCTGGCTGCAGAGCATGGCCGGCTGTTACGCAGACTGGTCCTCTATGCCGTCCCGACGATCGGCCCCTACCGGATGCCGCTTGGCCTGCGCGCCGTCGCGATCCGGTTCGGCCTGCGGCCGACCAGGAGCAACGCCGAACGGTTCGAGCGGTGGGCGTTCTTCGACTACGAGGGGTTCCGGGCGCGCGAGCCGGGCTGGCTCGAGGCCTTCGGCCAAGAGGTGCGTGACCGCGCGCGCGTGCCGCATGTCAAGCGCTCGATGCGGAGGTTGATCGCCCGCGGCACGAAGCGGACGCCAGACGCCGACCTGCGGCGAATCCCCGTTCCCACCAGCCTGATCTGGGGCCGGCACGATCGGTTCGTTCCGCTCGAGCTCGCGGAGGGGGCGAGTGAGCGCCACGGGTGGCGGCTGGACGTGGTCGATGCCGCCGGGCACGTCCCTCACATCGAGCGGCCCGACGCGTTCGTGGCTGCCCTGAGGGAGGACCTGGACACACCGGGCGCCAGCTTCGCGGCGGGAGTGAGCGCCCGCGGATGAGCGGCGCGCGTCTCGGCTACGCCGCCGCCGCGAGCGCGGCTCCCGCCGCAAGGGCCGCGGCGAAGAACAGCGGGTCCTCGGGCAGGTCGCGGCCCATCGTGCGGGCCGGCAGGCCGCTCGCCGCGTAGCCACCGAGATCGACCGTCTCGACCACGAGGTCGTGCCTGCCCTTCGTCACCGCGATCAGGTCCTCGAGGGCCTCCTGCCGGGACCCGCCCTCGGGCGCATCGGCTCCGAGGAGCGGCCAGCCCTCGGTCTCGATCTCGGGGACCGGGACGCGAACCGGCGCCAGGACCATCTCCAACACGGTGCGGCTGTGGTGGCTCAACCCGCGGTGTCGGCCCCGCGGATCCGAGCTCGACAGGCGCGGCGCCAGCAGAGTCGGCAGGCCGAGTGCCAGCGCGGTGTGCAGGGTGTCCAGGGCCGCAAGCCCGCCGTGGCCGAGGCGGCTGGCCGAGCCGAGTATCCCGGGCCCCGGCCCGGCGACGCACGCGTCCCACCCGAGGACCCGTGCGGCCGCGTCGATGCCGCCGGCGACGCTGATCGCCTCGCGCTCGCCCCCGTGCGTGGCCCCCGCGGTGACGTGGCCGGCGAGCAGGCCGCGCTCGCCCAGCTCCGCGGCGTCGCGCGACAGCGCGCCGGGCAGCGCTCCGCCCGGTGTCTGCAGGTAGCCGATGCGGAGGCCCTCGCGGGCAGCCGCCCAGAGGATTGGCGGAAGCTGGCCGTGCAGATGGAAGACCAGTACGGGGATCGCGCGAGCCGGCGCGTCGTCACCGTCGAGCTCGGGCTCCACCGGCGCGACCGGGTGTTGCAGGGACGTGTAGTTCAGCTTCATGACGTGGACATCCTCCGCGCCCGGCGCGTCGAGCCCGCGCGTCAGGTTCACGTGCACGACGTCGAAGCCGCCCGAGCCCAGGCCGAGGTCCACGGCCTCCGTGTTGACGACGACCTCGTCGCCCATACGCACCTCCCCGACCGTCACGGGATCGGCCCAGGCGGGGCGCCGCTCGCCCCCCACGTCAACGGTCAGCGGGTCCTCGGTCACCACGGTGCCGCGCCGGAGCTTCAGCGTCAAGCGGCTTCCCCCTCGCCCGCGAGCCCGACGATGGCCTCGCAGACCGCAAGCATCTCGATGATCCGCGCGGCCGCGACGCTCTCGGCCGGCGTGTGGTTCGCCTCCGTGCCGTTCGCGAGCAGCAGGGCCTCGAACCCCTGGTCGATGAGCGCGTTGGCGTCGCTGCCGCCCCCGGTCGCCGTCTCGCGCGGTTCGAATCCCGTCCGGGCCAGAGCCTCACGCGCCAGCTGCACCGGCGTGGCGCTCGACGGGACGCGATAGCCGCGGAACATCTCGATCACGTCGACGTCGACGTCGCAGCGGCCCTCGCTGGCCGCCCAGGTGCACGCGTCCACCAGCGCCGCGGTCGCCGCCGACGCCTTCGACTCGTCCAGGCTTCGCGCCTCGGCGTCGATCCGGCAGTCGCCGGCGACCACGTTCGACGCCGTCCCGCCCACGATCACGCCCACGTTCGCCGTCGTCTCTGGGTCCAGCCTGCCCAGCTCCATCGCGCCGATCGCGGCCGCCGCCGCGGCGATCGCGCTGTGCCCGTCCTCCGGCCGGATCCCGGCGTGCGCCTCGGTGCCCTCGAAGTCCGCCACCACCCGGTTATACGTCGGAGCGGCGGTGATCATCTCGCCGATCGGGGTCGCGTGGTCGAGCACGAACCCGAACGGCGAGCGCAGCGCCGAGGTGTCGAGCTCCTTCGCGCCGCGCAATCCGTCCTCCTCGGCGACCGTGAAGATCAGCTCCATACCCACCGGCGGTGGGCCGGCGTCGCGGGCGCGCGCCGCGAGCTCCGCCAGGACCGCGACCGCCGCCTTGTTGTCGGCGCCGAGGATCGTGTCGCCGGCGCTGCGAAAGACACCGTCGCGCAGGTCGACCTTCACGGGCCCCTCGTGCGGCACGGTGTCGAGGTGGGCGAAGAACGCGATCCAGCCGTCGCTCGCGCCCGGCACCCGCGCGATCAGGTTGCCGGCGCCCGCGCGGGCCGGTCCCGCGGCACCGTCCTCGGCCACCTCGACTCCAAGCCCGCGAAGCTCAGCCAGCAGGGCGTCCGCTATGGCGCGCTCGTCGCCGGTCGGGCTCGCGATCTCGCAGAGGCGGACGAAGCGGTCGCGGAGGCGCTCGTCGTCGCTCACGGGTCCAGCCTATGACCGGCGATCGGCTACGAGGTGGTGACGACCCAGCTGTGGCCGTGCAGGGCGGCCGGGTCGTCGGCGACGTGCTCGGCAACGCGGGCCGCGACCAGCTCTCTGATTTGCTCGCGCTCGTCGTCGGGAAGTGCGTTGACCGCTTCGGCGATCGGTGCGGCCAGCTTGATGGTCTTCTCCCAGTGCACGGCGGGGTCGGTGTAGTCCCAATCGACGGTCACCTCCTGCAGATCCGGGTCGGCGAACCCAGCGCCCGTCACGAGCGAGCGGACCCTCTCCGGGTCGCCCATCGCAAAGATCCCCGGGGCGCCCGGCTCAGGCGGCGGGAGATGCCCGGCCTCGACCAGGGCGAACCCGGGGAGGAACGCCCAGAGGTTGCGATCGGGCATGGTCCAGACCGCGAACGCAAGCCGCCCACCTTCGCGCAGGACTCGCCGCGTCTCCGACAGCGCCGCGGCCGGGTCAGCCATCAGCATGTATCCGTACCGGCAAACGACTCCGTCAACGCTCCCGTCCTCGAGGTCCATCCGCTCGGCGTCGAGGACCCGGTGCTCGATGTTGGTGAGCCCGGCGTCCCCGGCGAGCCGCCGCTCAGTCTCCACCATGCCCGGGGCGAAATCGGTTTGGATCAGCTTTCCGTCGTCCCCAAGCCCCTCGGCGACCGCGAATCCGACGTCGCCGGTGCCGGCGGCGAGCTCGAGGATCGTCTGGCCCGGTTGGGCGCCGACGCCGGCGACGAGCGCGTCGGCGACGCCCTTGGTCGCGGTGTGGAGAAAGTCGTGCTCGTCCGCCCAGTTGCCGGAGAACTCATCCCAGTTCGCGAGCGAATCGGCGCGGTACTTGTCGAGATCAACCATCGGGGCAACTCTACGTCATCAATCGCCGTTGGATCAACCGCGCCCGAGCTGTCCGGCCGCCGCCAGCCAGGCGAGCACGCCGGCGCCCACGATGATCCACGGCGTCCACACCAGGGCGGTCTTGGCGAACAGGCGGACGTAAATGAAGCGGACCAGCAGAACGATCAGGATCGGCCCGAGGATGCCGCCGAAGACGTAGCCCGCCGCTTCCGCGTCCTCGAGGCCCTCCTCGTCGCGGGTTTCCATAGCCCGAACGATGGCGCCGCTCGCCAGAAGCAGCGACCCGAGCACCGTGATCGCGATGTCCGCCTCGCGCCCGCGCGGCTCGCGGTACTCCTCCGTCCAGCGCTCGCCGTCCCAGTAACGCGCGCGACCGGAGCCCGGGCTCTCGGGATCCGGATACCAGCCGGCTGAGGGCGTGGACACCGCTCAGGCTTCGCGGTGGACGCGGACGTCGTCCGCCTCCGTGCGCTCCTCGGCCTCCGTCTCCTCGGCGGCCGGGCCCTCCCCGTGCTCCGCGGCGCGGCGGGCGGCCGCCCCGACGAACTCCCGGAAGAGCGGCTCGGGGCGCGTCGGGCGGGAGTTGAACTCCGGGTGGAACTGCGAGGCGACGTAGAACGGGTGATCCGGGAGCTCGACCATCTCGACCAGCCGCTCGTCAGGTGAGGTGCCGCCGGCCACCAGGCCCTCGTCCTCGATCCGGCGGCGAAGCTGGTTGTTCACCTCGTAGCGGTGGCGGTGGCGCTTGTAGATGACGCCCTCGTCGCCGAAGATCTCGCGCGCCATGGTGCCTTCGTGGAGCTTCACGGGATCGGCGCCCAGGCGCATCGTCCCGCCCATGTCCGAGACCTCCTTCTGCTCGGGCAGGAGGTCCACCACGGGATAGGGCGTCTCCGGGTCGAACTCGGTCGAGTTCGCACCATCCATCCCGCAGACGTTGCGGGCGAACTCGGCCACGGCGATCTGCATCCCAAGGCAGATCCCGAGGTAGGGGATCTCGTTCTCGCGAGCGGCCTGCGCGGCGCGGATCTTGCCCTCGATTCCCCGCTCCCCGAAGCCGCCGGGGATCAGGATCCCATCCGCCCAACGGCCAATCTCGTCCGCGTCGAACTCCTCCGAGTCCACCAGCTCGACCTCGACGTTCACGCCGTGGTGGTAGCCGCCGTGGTGAAGAGCCTCGACGACCGACTTGTAGGCGTCGATCAGCTGCACGTACTTGCCGACCAGGGCAATCTTCACGGTGCCGTCGCACGCGTCGGCCCGGCGCACCAGCTCCTCCCACTCGCTCAACTCGGGCGCCTCGGACTCGATCGCGAAGTGATCGAGGACCAGGTCATCGACGCCCTCGGCCCTGTAGACCAGGGGCACCTTGTAGATGTTGTCGACGTCGCGCGCGGAGATCACGGCGTCCTCGTGAACGCTGCCGAACAGGGCGATCTTGCGGCGGATGTCGCGGTCGAGCCCCTTCTCGGAGCGGCACATCAGCGCGTGCGGCTGGATGCCGATCCGGCGCAGCTCGTTGACCGAGTGCTGGGTGGGCTTCGTCTTCAGCTCGCCCGCGTGGCCGATGTACGGCACCAGCGTCAGGTGGATGAACATGCAGCGCTTTGGCCCCAGCTCCGAATAGAGCTGGCGGATCGCCTCCAGGAACGGGAGCGACTCGATGTCGCCGACCGTGCCGCCGATCTCGGTGATCACGAAGTCGACCGCCTGGGACTCGGCGACGATCAGGATCCGCTGCTTGATCTCGTCGGTGACGTGCGGGATCACCTGCACGGTCGCGCCGAGGTAGTCCCCGCGACGCTCGCGGCGGATCACCGAGTTGTAGACGCCGCCGGCCGTGACGTTCGAGGCGCGGGACGTGTTCTCGTCCGTGAAGCGCTCGTAGTGGCCGAGGTCGAGGTCGGTCTCGGCGCCGTCCTCGGTGACGAACACCTCGCCGTGCTGGAACGGCGACATCGTCCCCGGGTCGACGTTGATGTACGGATCGAACTTCTGGAGCTGGACCCGGAAGCCTCGCGAGACGAGCAGCCGGCCGATCGAGGCCGCTGCGATCCCCTTGCCCAGAGATGAGACGACTCCGCCGGTGACGAAGATGAAGCGCGTCTCGCCCGGCTTCATCGGTCTGCTTCGCCCCTACTCACTCTGCCCAGCGAGTCTAACCACCGCAACGGCGGCAGCCTGTCGATCGTCTCCGAGATCGAACGGAACTCCCCGTAGACGGTCAGCGCCGCCACCAGCACCAGCGCGATCAGCCGCCCCGCGTCGTCCAGGGTCCCCAGCAGCGCCACTCCGGCGAGGGCGCCGATCAGGTTCGACCCGGTGTCCCCCAGCATCGCCTGCTCGCGAAGCGTGTACCAGCCGACGACGAGCACCGGGCCCACGAACACGCCGAGGAGCTCGAGCGGCTCCAGCGTCGTGCCGCCCACGCAGAGGCCCGCCAGGAGCGCCACGAAGACCTTCTCGACTCGGCCGGGCCGCAGGTCGAGCAGGTTGAACACGTTCGTCGCCAGCAGCAGCAGGGCCAGGTCCACGACGTAGTCGAGCCCCTCCTGCCCGCGACCCGACGCAGCGTAGGCGGCGAGCGCCAGGGCGCCGGCGGCCTTGATCGCTCCGGTCGAGAAGCGGCCGGCAAGCACGGTGCGAGCGTGCCCGCGCCAGCCCCGGGTGGTGTCCTCGGCGGCGCCCCTTCCAAGCGCATCGTCGAGCAGGCCCAGCAGCGCCACGCCCAGGATGTACACGGCCCAGCGGCGCAGATCGGGGTCCAGGAGGTCGAGCTCGGCACGGTCGTCCAAGACCGCCAGCGGCGCCAGCGCCAGCAGCGAGCACGAGACCAGAACCGCCCCGGCCGGGAACGCGACCTCACGGCCCCGGAAGTTGCGCCGCGCGAGGCCGGTGCGGGCCATGTCACGCAGCCACGGCCCGGCGAGAATCGCGGCAAGCGCGGCCGAGAGGGCCAGTCCTGAGAGCACCTAACCGTTGGCCCCGGCGGTGGGCGAGGGCTCGATGAGGTCCGGGAGGAGGCTGTCGGCCGTGTCCTTGACCCCGAAATTGCCGTCGGCGCCGTCCAGCGCCAGCACCAGCGCGACCTTGCCGGGCAGCTGGTCGATGCTGTCCACGCTGGCGAGGCCCTGCTCGTCGAAGAACTCGATCGAGGACGGGTCCGTGTCCTCGCGCTCCGCCCCCACCACGCGAACGCCGGCGTCGAGGAGCCCGCGGATCACGCCCGCCTCGAGGTCGTCCATGTTGGCCTCCTCGCGCGCGGGGACGTCGTCGGGCCGCGCCCGGGCCAGCACCACCGCGTCGAGGCCCTCCGGGTTGCCCGAGTACTCGGACATGAGGACCTCACGGAGGTCCGCCTCCAGATCGCCGCGCCCCGCGAGGAGCCGCCCGGCCCGTTCGGCGGCGAGCCCGAACTGCTCGTCCTGGGGCTCGCCGCGCTCCTGGTCGGTCAACAGCGCATCGATCAGCTCGTCGGTATCGGGCGGCTCCTGCAGGCTTCCCACCTGCGTCAGGCGTGCGCCGGCGGGCGCCAGCGCGCCGTTCAGGTCGTCCCTCAGGGTCGCGGTGTCGATGTCGCCGAGGCCGATCAGGCCGATCTCCTGCGCGGCAAGCCGGTCGGCCATGACCGCCGGCGCGAGACGCTCGGAGAACCGGACCTCGAAGTCAAGCTCCTCCTGCAGCGCGGCGTTGTCCGCGCGCACCTGGTCGAGGTCCTCGCTGAGCCCCTCCTCGAGGTTCTCGGCCGTCCCCGAGACGACGTCGCTGCCGAGCGCGGCGCCGATCAGGATGCCGATCGCGAGCGCGATGAACACCGCGGCGAGCGAGGCGACGTGATACCGAGACGAGTAACCCACAGCTGGTCAGAGCCCCAGAAGCACTTCGATCTTCAGCCAGATCAGATCCGCCAGCTCGCGGAGAGGGTCCGAGATCAGGACGACGATCAGCGTGAGCAGGATCGCGACGCCGAGGAAGATCCAGATCAGGCGCCCGGACACGCCGGGGTTGTAGAGCCGGCTCACGCCCTTCGCGTCGACCAGGATCTCGCCGATCCGCAGCCGGGTGAGGAACGTCGACGACATCCCGGCGCGGTTCTTGTCGAGGAACTCGACCAGGTTGAACTGGGCGCCAACGCTGACGATCAGCTCGGCCCCGTTCTCGTACGCGAGGAGCATCGCGACATCCTGGCTGGTTCCGACCGCCGGGGCGACCAGGTGTTCCACGCCCATCGTGTCCAGGCGCTCCGAGCCGGGCGCCCGCCCGTTGCTGTAGGCGTGGACGATGACCTCGGCGCCCGAGCGCAACGCCGCGTCGGTGGCGGAGTCCATGTCCCCGAGGATCACGTCCGGCTCCAGGCCCTCCTCGAGCAGGGCGTCGGCGCCGCCGTCTACTCCCACGAGGACCGGGCGAACGTCGTGGATATAGGGGCGGAGCGTCCGCAGGTCGCTGCGGTAGGTCGTACCCCGCACCACGATCAGCACGTGGCGGTCCTGAAAGCTCGTGCGGGTGCGGGGCAGGTCGAATTCGCCGGCCAGGAGCTCGCCCTCCTCGCTGACGTGCTCGGCGGTGTTCGCGGCGAAGTCGGCGATCGCGCGGTCGATCCGTGCCCGCTGCAGGGTGTGCTGCTCCTCGAGGTCCGCCAGCGCCAGGCGCTCCCCGCGGGCGACGACCTCGCTCCCGCGCCGTACGTCGCCGCTGCCGCTGATCACGATCTCGTCGCCGTCGCGCAGCTCGTCGAATAGCGGCGCGCCCGGTGCGTCCACGAGGCAGATGCCCGCGCGGACCAACAGGAGCGGCCCCGAATTGGGGTAGCGGTCGGTCGAGGACGGCGAGAGGTTGATGACGCCCCCTACGCCCGACGCCACCAGGTCCTCCGCGGCGATCCGGTCGATGTCCGCGTGGTCGATCACGGCGATGTCCTCGGGCCCGAGGCGCTTGACGAGTGCCTTGGTCTTGCGCCCCAGGCGGGCCCGCCCCTGGACGGGCGCGGCCGGCGGCTCGGCGCCGGTGGTGCCGCGCAGGATTGCCTGGGCACGAGCGCGGGCGCGGGATCTCAGCGGTGGGCGGGCCATCCCCTGGCGATTATCCGCAGAACGCAGGATCTACGCGGCCGCGAGGAGGTCGCGCGCGTGGCCGGTCGCCGCCGCGTCGTCGCGCTCGGCGCCCAGCATGCGCACGATCTCGGCCACGAGCTCCTCGCCCTCGACGGGCTCTACGTCCGCGATCGTGGCGCCGCCCTCGACCCGCTTCGAGATCCGGAAATGCGCGCCGGCCTGCGAAGCCACCTGAGGAAGGTGCGTGATGCACACCACCTGACCGCCGGCGGCCAGTTCGCGGAGCCGCTCGCCCACCGCCCGGGCGGTTGCGCCGCCCACGCCGGCATCGATTTCGTCGAAGACGCGGGTGGCGCCGCCCCCGCCCCCGGCGAGCCCGGAGAGCGCGAGCATGATCCGCGAGAGCTCGCCGCCGGACGCCGCGTCGCGCAGCGGGGACACCGGCATCCCGGGATTGGTCGCGACCCGCAGCTCGACTGTCTCGGCGCCGCCGGGCCCGAAGCCGGCGTCGACCGCTTCCAATGCGACCTCGAGGCGCGCCCCGTCCATCGCCAGGCCCGCCAGGGCTTCGGCCACCGCCTCCTCGAGCGCGGGGGCGGCTTTGCGGCGTGACGCCGTGAGCCTCGTGGCGAGCTTGGCCCGCCTCTCACCCGCGGCGGCCAGGCGCCCCTCGATCTCCTCGGCCAGCTCCGCCGCACTCTCCAGCCGCTCGATCTCGGCCCGGCAGCGCTCCGCGTGCGCAAGCACCCCCTCGATCGACCCTCCGTGCTTGCGCTCCAGCCGCTCGATCGCGGCCAGGCGCTCCTCCACCTGCTCGAGCCGCCCAGGCGCGGCGTCGATGTCCTCGGCGTACGACCGGAGCTCGCTCGCGAGATCGGCGACCTCGACGGACGCCGCCGCGATCCGCTCCGCCAGCGCGTCCAGCGCGGAGTCGACGCCCGCAACCGCGCCCACGGCGCCCTCCGCGGCGCTCAGGCCACCGTCGGCGCCGCCCCCGTCCTCGTCGGCGCCCGCCAGGCCCTGGAGCGCGGCCGCGGCTGCTCCGCGAAGCGACTCCGCGTGGCGCAGGCGCTCCCTCTCCGAGGCCAGCTCGTCGCGCTCCTCGGGGTCAGGCCCGGTGGCATCGATCTCCTCGAGCTCGAAGCGCATCAGGTCGAGATCCCGTTCCCGGGTGCCCTCCCGCTCGCGGAGCTCGTCCAGCTCCCGCTGGGCCGCGCGGACCTCGGCGTGCGCGGCGCGGTAGTCCTCGCGCAGCCCGAGGTGCCTCTCGCCGGCGAAGCCATCCAGCACGTCGAGCTGCGCCGAGGCGAGCGTCAGGCGGCGGTGCTCGTGCTGCCCGTAGAACGCGAGCAGCCGCGAACCGAGGGCGCGCAGGTCCGCGACGTTCGCCGAGCGCCCCTGGACGTACGCGCTCGTGCGCCCGCCGGCGCCCACGCGCCGCGCGAGCACGACGTCGGTCGCGTCGTCGGGCATCCGCTCGGACAGGTCCGCCAGCTCGGGGTCCGAGAACAGCCCGTCGGGCAGGTCGAACACGCCCTCCACGTAGGCCTCGGCGGCGCCGGGCCGCACGATCTGCGGTCGTGCGCGCCCCCCCATCAGCAGGTCGAGCGAGTGCGCGAGCACGGTCTTCCCGGCGCCCGTCTCGCCGGTGATCGCGTTCAGGCCGGGGCCCAGCCGCAGCTCGGCACGCTCGATCACAAGCAGGTTTTCGATGCGAAGCTCGAGCAGCATCCGCCCTGTTGATAGCGGCCGGCCCCGACGGATTCGCCGTCGGTCGCCGCGACGTTCGCAAGCCGAGTCTCCGTCAGCACGATCGCGGCGATCCCGATCGGGACGTTCACGAAGAAGATCCACTCCCACCCCAGTCCGTCAGTGAGCAGGCCGCCGATCAGCGGCCCCACGGCGACGGCGCCGCCGACGGTCGCACCCCAGAGGCCGATCGCGCGCGCGCTCGCGGCCCTCGAACTCCTGTGCGATCAGGGCAAGGGCAGTGGCGAACATCGCCGCGGCTCCGACTCCCTGGAGGGCGCGGAAGACGTTCAGGACGGTGGCGTCGTGGGCCAGGCCGCAAAGGAGCGAGGCGACCGTGAACATCCCGAAGCCAACCGCGAAGATCCGCCGCCACCCGAGGCGATCCCCCAGTGAGCCGAAGACGAGCAGGAACGATGCGAGCGTCAGCGCGTAAGCGTCCACGACCCATTGCAGGCTGGAGAGACTCGCGTCCAGATCCTCCTGGATCGACGGCAGGGCGACGTTCACGATCGTGATGTCGAGCAGCAACATGAACGTCGCGGTGCAGACGGCCAGCAGGGTCCACCACTTACGTTCCATGCGGGGTGAGGATGGGTCGCACCGTCGGCGTCGGCGATGGCCGGCGGATCAGCGTGCCAGGGCCCCGAACTTCTCGCCCACCCGCCGGTAGAAATTCGCGCCCGGCACCTGGGCCAGCCGGCTGACGTTGTCGCGGAACCGGATCTCGATCTCGGTGCCGCTGGCGAGGTCGGTCACGTGCTCGCCGTCGACGACCAGCTCGACCGCCTCGCGGCCCGCCTCGTTGCGGACCAGGAGGACGTCGTCGGGCGCGACCACGAGTGGACGCGCGGTCAGCGTGTGAGGCGCAATGAAGCTGACGACGTAGCCCTCCACACCCCAGGCCAGGATCGGGCCCTGGTTAGCGAGGTTGTAGCCCGTCGAGCCCGCGGGCGTCGCCGCGACCAGGCCGTCGCAGCGCACGTGGCCGACCTCCTGCCCGCCGAGCCGGAAGGCCAGCTCGGCGACGCGCCCGTGGGGGCGGCGATGAAACGAGACGTCGTTCAGCGCCAGGCGCCGGGTGTCCGGGGCGCCGACCTCCAGGCCCGGGAGCGACATGACGTCGAAGTCGCCGGCGAATGCGCGCCGCAACCCCTCGCCGAGCTCATCGGGATCGGCGGCCGCCAGGAAGCCGATCGTTCCGTAGTTGATCCCGAACACGGGCACGGTCGAGTGCGCGTGCTCGCGCAGCGCCTTGAGGATGGTCCCGTCGCCGCCAAGCACCAGGCAGAGGTCCGGCTCGGCGGCCAGGTCCTCCAGCGGATCGATGCCGGCCGCGGCGTCACCGTGCTTCGCGCGCTCGTCGGCGCTCGCGACGAGCCTCGCGCCCGCGGCGCCCGCGGCGTTCACGGCCGCGGTCATCGCCGCTGCCGTCTGCTCGGGCTGCGTATGGGTGAGGATGGAGACGGTTGCCGGGGCGCTCATGGTTCGACCTCCATGATCGCGGCCGCCAGCTCCTCCTGGTTCACGCCATCGCCGGAAGGCGACGCCCAGACGAACGTCTCGCGGTTGCCCTTGGGGCCCGGAAGGCCCGAGGACGCGAAGCCCCGGATCCGCAGGCTCAGATCGCGAACCGACGCGGCGACCGCACCAAGAGCCTCTCGGCGCTCGGCCGGGTCGCGGACCACGCCGCCCTTCACCCGATTTCGCCCGAGCTCGAACTGGGGCTTCACCATGGCCAGCAGATCACCGTCGGTGGCAAGCGTGCTCGTCACTGCCGGCAGGACCTTGGTGAGCGAGATGAACGAGACGTCAACCGTCGCCAGCGACGGCTCGAAGGGCAGCGAGCCCGGTTCGATCTCGCGGGCGTTCAACCGCTCGATCACATGGACTCGCTCGTCGTTGCGCAGCCCCCAGTCGAGCTGGCCGTGCGCGACGTCGAGGGCGATGACGCGGGCCGCTCCCCGCTGCAGCAGGCAGTCCGTGAACCCGCCGGTCGAGGCACCGACGTCCAGGCAGTCGCGACCCGAAACGTCCAGACCCAGCGCGTCGAGGGCGTTCGCGAGCTTCACGCCTCCGCGTGAGACGTAGTCGCGTCCCGCGTCCAGGCTCAACTCGGCGCCGGGGTCGATCAACTCGCTGGGCTTCGCCACGCGCTGCCCGCCCCCGCCAATCAGCACCCGCCCCGCGCGGATCGCCTCGGCCGCGCTGGCGCGCGAGCGGGCGAGGCCGCGCTCGGCGATCACGGAGTCTGCCCGGCGGCGGCTCACGGAGGAGAAAGTACCGATAGCGACGAGCGTCTGTGGTGGATTTCGAGTGTGACCCCGATCACACACATATCGCACATACGTTCGTACCATGTTGTTACGCGATGACCATCTTCCGGCACATCCCCCTATCGGTCCACGCGGGCCTCGAGACGCTCGCCGCGCCGCTCCTCATGGTCGCGCCGTTCCTCCTCGGCTTCGGGGAGGCGGCCACCGTGGTCAGCGTGCTCGTCGGCGCCCTGCTCCTCGGTCTCGCGCTTCAGATCCCCGGCCCCCAGCGCTCGATCTCGCTCGCGTCCCACGCGGGCTTCGACTACGCCCTGGCGACCTTCGCGATGGTCGCCGGCATCACAGTCGGCATCGTCACGGGCGCCTGGGAGCCAACAGTCTTTTTGGTCGGCATCGGCGCCGCAATGGTCGCTCTGACCGCTTCAACGCGGTTCAGCGCGCCCCGCGGGGTCTAGTACCGCCGACCTACCTCCAACAACACACATATCTCTCCTCCCTGTACCCCGAGACGCCCCGCAAAGTGCGGGGCGTTTCGTTTGTTCTGTCGTATTCCGAGACGCCAAAGCGGATTCGCGCGATACTGCGGAGGCGATGTCGGGGGAGAACGTGAGGCTCTACCGCCAGGGGATCGACGCGTTCAACCGACGCGACCTCGACGCGTTCCTTGAGCTCGCCCACCCGGATGTGACCGGGGTCTCCCGAGTCCTCGCAGTCGAGGGCGGCACCTATCAGGGTCACGACGGCACCCGCGAGTGGTGGAACAACCTGCTCGGGGTTTTCCCCGACTTCACCATCGAGGTCGTCTCCGTGCGCGACGTAGAGAATCTAACCGTCTCGGAGCTGGCGAACCGAGCCCACGGCGAGGACCGCCCCGCGCCCCTGGAGGAGTCGGTGTGGCAGGTCTCGGAGTGGCGCGACGGACAGGTGGTCCGGTGGCAGATATACGAAAATGAACGAGACGCCCTCCACGCCGCAGGCCTTCAGGAGTAGGCGATGTCTCAGGAGAACGTGGAGTTTGCCCAGAGCGTGTTCAGTCGTTGGAACGCCGGGGAGCGCACGTTCCCGGATGAGGAGATCCACCCCGACGCGGTGGTCGTCAGTCCGATCCTGGGTGAGGCCGTGCGCGGCAGAGCAGGGGTCCGTCGCTACCTCCGGGAGATCGACGAGCAGTTTGACGAGTGGACCATGGCAATCGACGAATGGCGCGACGCGGGGGACCTCGTCGTAGCGCTGGGCAATATCCGTCTCCACGGCAGGCGGAGCGGCGTCGCATTCGAGCAACCGGTCGGGATTCTCTTTGAGATCCGAGGCGGGCAGCTGCTTCGCTTCGAGGCATTCCCTGGCGAGCCGGCGGGCGCCTTGCAGGCCGCCGAGCTCTCGGAGGAGGCGATGTCGCAGGAGAAGGTCGAGAAGCTGCGTCGCGGCTATGAAGCGTTCAGTCGGGGCGACTTCGATTCCGCGATCGAATTGGCCCATCCCGAGATCGAGTTCGTGCGCGTGGGCGTCGACCCCCCGATTCGAGGAGTTGAGGCGTTCCGGGCGTGGATGGAGCCGGACGCCATCGAGGATCAACAGATCGAGCCGCTGGAATTCCGCACCAACGACAACAAGGTCTTGGTCCGCCAAATCACTCGAGGTCGTGGCGCGCTGAGCGGCATTGAAATGGAGACCGAGACTTGGGCCGTCTGGACAGTGGACGAGAACGGCCTCGCCACCCACCTGGAGGTTTTTCTGGTTCATCAGCGGGACGAGGCTCGCGACGCCGCGGGGCTGTCGGAGTAGGGAGTACCGAAGCTCGGGGCGTCGCGATACCGCTCTTGTCCGAGTCAAGGCTCGACCGCTGGGTGCCGATACGGGTCCGGTAACCAGAGAAAGGGTCGGCACAATGACATCGAGGTACAAGCTCTCCTACGCGAACGTGGTCTCCACTCTCGCGCTGTTTCTGGCACTGAGCGGTGGGGTGGTCTATGCCGCCTCCAAGATCGGCACCAAAGACATTCAGCACCAAGCCGTGACGAAGAAGAAGCTCGCCCCGAACGCGGTGGGCAACAACAAGGTCAAGAAGGGGTCGATCAAGCCCTCCAGGCTGACGTTTCCGGTCTTCTACGCCGCCACCCCCAAGGGCGGCTCTCACGAAGTGACGAACGGTCCCGACCCGTATCCGATCTCCGGTGGGCAGTGGACCCAGAAGGCAAAGGCCGTCAACGTCGTCTTCAGCGAGGCGACGGCAACACTCGCCTATGACGGTTCGGGCTCTGGCCAATGCCAGGTGTTTTTCGACCTTCGCATCGACGGCCAGCAGGTCGGCGGCGGTCAGTTGCAGACCGGTTCGACCACGCCGGAGCAGGTGACGGGCCAGATCGGAGCGGCTCCCGGCGCTGGACCGGCGAACGCCACGCCCCGAACGCTGACGGCCCAGGTCGGGTCCAACGGCGATTGTGAGACGGGCTCGAGCATCGATTCCACCCGATTTCAGGTGCTGGACTTCGGTTAGGAAGGGGCCGGGTTGTCGGCGTAGACGCGAAGGGGCTCGACTCGCAGCCGACTGAGAGAGGGGCGCGGATGATTGCGATCCGCGCCCCTCTAAGTCACAGGGCGCGGCACTCCCCCTGACCCGTGTCCCGTGAGGGGTTTCCACTACCCGGCCGGGCATGCGCCAACAACGCTGCGGCTGTTCCTCCCCGACCTCAGATCCGAGGGGGACGCGACTCGAGGCGCTGGGGTGAATTCGAGCGATACTGCATGGGCGATGTCGCACGAGAACGTGGAGCTGGTCCAGTCCTGGTTCGAACGCTGGAATCGAGGCGACCGGGACGTTTTCGAGGATGAGCTGCACCCGGACTTTCAGATCGTCAGCCGCCTTCAGCGCGAGCCATTCGAGGGACGCGAGGGGCTCCAGCAGTGGATGCAGGAGATCGACGAGCAGTTTCGGGAATGGGAACTCGCCGGGGATGAGTGGCGCGAAACCCGGTGACCGCGCGGTCGTCCTCGGCCGGGTCCCACTTCGTGGGAAGGAGAGCGGTGTGGCTGATCAGCCGCACGCATGGGTGTTCGAGTTCAAGGACGGCAAGGGATTTCGGTTCAGGCACCTCGCTCGACCGCAAGACGCCCTCGAAGCCGCCGGACTGCGGGAGTAGGGCGATGTCGCAGGAGAACGTCGAGTTGGTCCGTCAAGCATTCGAGGCTTTCAATCGCGGCGACCGTGCGGCCGTCTCCGGTCTTCTGGCCCCCGACGTTGAGTGGCATTCAGTCGCAGGACCGATTCTTGGGGTAGACACGATCCAGGGCCGCGAAGCGATGCTCAAGTTCCTCTGGCAGGACCTCCCAGCGAGCATCGACGGCTTTCGCGCCAGTGAGGTCGAGGTCACTGACCTCGGCACCGATCTGATCCTGGTCGTGGCGCGGTACCGGGGCCGCGGCCGAAGCAGCAATGTCGAGGTTGACCAGCGGGTCGCCAGCGTCTACGAGATTCGGGATGGGATGGCGGTTGCCGTCCACGACTACGAAAGCAGGGAACAAGCCCTCGAAGCCGCCGGCCTGTTGGAGTGAGGGCAAGCGGGGCGGGGCTACGGGCCGTCACGCCTGTGGCGATGTAGGCTGGCCACGGGCGGGCCGTCTCCGATCAAGGAGGAAACATGGAGAGCACCGCCGACGGCTCCAAGCCGACGGTCGTCCTCATCCACGGGCTCTGGCTCACACCGCGCAGCTGGGAGGGCTGGAAGGCGCGGTTCGAGGAGCGCGGACACGAGGTGCTCGCACCTGCCTGGCCGCGCATGGAGGGCGAGGTCGAGGACATCCGCCGCGACCCGTCCGCCCTGAACGGGCTCGGCGTCACCGAGATCGTCGACCACTACGACCGGATCGTCCGCGACCTCGGCACCCCACCGGTGATCATGGGGCACTCATTCGGCGGACTCGTGACCGAGCTGCTGCTCGACCGCGGCCTCGGCGGGGCCGCGGTCGCCCTCTCGCCGGCGCCGGCCAAGGGCGTGCTGCGCCTGCCGCCCGCGGAGCTTCGCACGGTCTTCCCGGTGCTCGCCAACCCGACCAACAAGAACAAGACCTTCGCGCTGACGCCGAAGCAGTTCCGCTATTCCTTCACGAACACGATGGGCGACGAGGACGCCCAGGCGGCCTACGAGCGCTACCCGGTTCCGGGTCCCGGCCGGGTGCTCTTCCAGGCGGGATTCGCCAACTTCAACCCGCGCGCCGTCACCAAGGTCGACTTCCACAAGGACGACCGTCCGCCGCTACTGGTGATCGGAAACGACCAGGACCACACGGTCCCGGCCTCGGTGAGCAGGGAGGCGGCGAAGCGCCTCGGAAAGTCGAAGGCCGTGGTGGACTACAAGGAGTTCGCCGGACGCCCCCACTTCACAGCCGGCGCGCCCGGCTGGGAAGCGGTGGCCGACTACGCGCTCGAATGGGCAAACCGCCACACGGGCAAGGTTGGAGGAGCCGGGTAGGTCTGAGGCGGTGCGACGGTTGGTACCGCTTTGGACGAGAAGCGGCTAGGTCGGTTCGCATGGAAGCACAACCTCTCGTCATGGACCCAGGTCCCGCTCGTCCTGGCCGTATGGATTGTACGTTCGCTCCGCGAGCCGGTCTACTGGAACCGCTCGGGGGCAGTCAGCGAGACGCGATGGTCGAGCGGAAGCGCTGCCTGCACCTCAGAGCAGCCGCGGAGATTCGTCCTGAATCCCGTTCTCCGTGGCACACGCGAGATACTGCGCGGGAGATGTCGCAGGAGACCGTCGAGCTCGTCCGGCGTATGTACGAAGCCTTCCATGGCGGCGATGTCGATGGGGCGTTGGCCTACTTCGACCCCGATGTTGAGGTGGATGCGACGGTGCGGGTTGATGAGGGCGTCGGCCACGGTAGGGACGCAGTGCAGGCGATGGTTGCTCGGTGGGTCGGGGCGTGGGATGGCTGGCGTGAGGAGCTCGAAGAGCTGCGTGACCTCGGCAACCAGGTGCTCGTCGTCTCCACACAGCACGGTCGAGCGAAAGGAAGCGAGATCGAAGTAGAGACGCGCTATGCGGTCCTCTATGAAATACAACGCGAGATGATCAGCCGTATGGCCCTCTACTCCGAGCCTAAGCAAGCCATCGAAGCCGCCGAGTTGAGGGAGTAGGCGGCGAAGCTAGCCCTTTCGGGCGCCCGGATCGCGGGATACTCCGCACGCTGTGTCGCAGAAGAACCTCGACCGTGTGCGCCGCTTTCTCGATGGAGCGCACGAGACGCCCGACGCGGTATGGGACATCTTCGACGCGAGCGTCCTTTGGGAGATCGGACACCTTCGCGTTCCGGACCTCCCGGCCACGTGCCACGGCCCGGACGAGGTGCGGGAGTTCTTCCGACGCTGGGTGGGCTCGTTCGAGGACTGGGGCTTTGAGGCCGAGGAAGTGGTCGCCATCGGCCGGAACGGCGTGCTTGCGCGGATCCAGCAATGGGGACGTGGTCGTGGGAGCGGCGCGACGGTTGAGCTGCGCTTCTGGCAGGCGTGGGAGATGCTCGACGGCAGGGCCGTGCGAGTCACGCATCATTACGAGAAGGGCGACGCGCTCGACGACCTCGAGCTCTCAGGCTGATTGTCCCCGCGGCCTCATTGGGCGATACTGCCGAGCGATGGGGGACACGGACGCCCAGCGAGCGAACGTCGAAGCGCTCCGCCCGGTCTACGAGGAATGGGGTCGGGGGAACTTCAGCCCCCGGTTCGACGTGTATGCGCCCGACATGGAATGGGGATGGTCGGCCGAGTTCCCGGGGTTGTCCACCGTCGCCGCGGATCCCGAGGAGAGGAGCAGCCGGCTCCGGGAATGGCTGAGCCAATGGGACGGATGGCGCTGCGAGGCCGAGGAGTACCTGACGGCGGAAGACCACGTCGTCGTGCTCACCCGCTATACCGGGCGCGGCCGGGGGAGCGGGGCTGCCGTGGACACCCCGGGCGCCCACCTCTGGACCCTGCGCGACGGCAAGGTGATCAGGCTCGAGATCTTTTCGAGCCGTAGCAAGGCGCTCGAGGCCGCCGGGCTGGGAGACTGGGAGCCGGGAGACGCATGAGATTCGTCCTCAACGTCATCTGGCTGATCTTCGGAGGGTTGTGGCTCGCGATCCTCTACACGCTCGCCGGCGTGCTCGCGTGCATCCTGATCATCACGATCCCGTTCGGCATCCAGGCGTTCAAGATGGCGGTGTTCGCCCTCTGGCCGTTCGGCCGGACGCTCGTGAAGAAGCCCGGGGCCGGGGCGCCGTCGGCGATCGGCAACGTCCTGTGGCTGATCCTGTTCGGCTGGTGGCTGGCGCTCGGTCACATAATCACCGCCATCGCCCAGGCCATCACGATCATCGGGCTGCCGCTTGCCGCGGCCAACGTGAAGCTGATCCCGGTCTCCCTGTGGCCGGTGGGACGCGAGATCGTGGACATCGACGACGTCCAAGCGCTCGAGTCGTATCGGGAGCAGGGCTACGAGATGCACGCGATCGGGCCGCCGATCCGGCGTGATCCCGCCTAGATCTAGTTCGCCGCGCGCTCGCGCGAGCCGAGCGCCGCGAGGACACGTTCCGCGACGCCCGAGCCGGTCAGCCCGACCTCCTCGTGGAGGAGCGCGGGCTTGCCGTGTGTCACGTAGCGATCAGGGAGGCCGAGGCGAATGACCCGTGCGCGGTCGGAGCCCGGGCCGATCGTGTCCTCCAGGTGCTCGAGCACGGCCGAGCCGAAGCCGCCCATCACGACGTTGTCCTCGATCGTCACCAACAGCTCGTGGTCCGCCGCGAGCCGGTTGACCAGCTCCGTGTCGAGAGGCTTCGCGAAGCGTGCGTCGGCGACCGTGGCACTGATGGCGTGGCCGGCCAGCTCGTTCGCGGCGTCGAGCGCGACCTTCGCTCCGAACCCGTAACCGAGTAGCGCGACCCGCTCGCCGGGACGCAGGGTCTCCCCCGTCCCGATCGGGATCAGCTCCGCGTTCTCGGGGAGCGGCACGCCGACCGCGGCCCCGCGCGGGTAGCGGAGCGCCGCCGGGCCGCGGTGCTCGATCGCGGTTCGGAGCAGATGGACCAGCTGCGCCTCGTCCCGCGGCGCCATCAGGACGACGTTCGGAAGGCAGCGGAAGTACGAGACGTCGAAGGCGCCGTGGTGCGTCGGGCCGTCGTCGCCGACGAGGCCGGCACGGTCCATCGCAAAGGTCACGTCGAGCTCCTGGAGACAGACATCGTGGACGATCTGGTCATACGCGCGCTGCAGGAACGTGGAGTAGATGGCGCAGACGGGCTTCGCGCCCTGGATCGCCAGGCCGGCGCCCAGGAGCACCGCGTTCTGCTCGGCGATTCCCACGTCGTAGTACTGCTCGGGCAGCTCGTCGAGAAGCTTCTGGAGGCCGGTGCCGCCTGCCATCGCCGCCGTGATCCCGAGCACGCGCTTGTCGCGCTTCGCCTCGGCGACGAGCGCGTCCGCGAACACCTGCGTGTACTGCGGCGGCGCGGCCACCGGCGTCGGCTCCGGCGCGACGTCGTCGGTGCTTTCGCGGGCCGGCTTCGCGTCCTGATACTCGGGCCGCGAAAGAGGCGCCTTCGGCGGCGAGGCCTTCTTGGGCGCGGGCGCGCGGTCGACGATCGAACCGGGCTTCGCCGCGTGCCACTTCTCCATCCCCTCGAGGCCGCCCTCCTCGGCGGGGGCGAAGCCCTTGCCCTTGACCGTGTGGATGTGGACGACCACCGGGCGGTCGGCGGCGAACGCCTCGGTCAGGGCCTTGCGGAGCGCGGTGACGTCGTGGCCGTCAACGACCCCGACGTACGCCAGGTCAAGCTCTTCGAACAAGAGTCCGGGAGCCCAATAGGACTTGACCGCGGCCTTGATTTCCGGCCCCAGCCGCTCGATCCGGCGGCCGAGGCCAAGCGGCAGCCTCGTCAGCCGGGTCTCGACGTCTTCGCGAGCCTGATACAGGCGGCGGTTCAGTCGTACGGACGTGAAATAGCGCGAGAGCGCGCCGACGTTCGGCGAGATCGACATCCCGTTGTCGTTCAGGACGATCACGACCGGCGTTTGCAGGCCGCCCGCGTTGTGGAGTGCCTCGAACGCGACGCCGCCGGTGAGCGCGCCGTCGCCGATGACCGCGACGACCTTGCCGTCCTCGCCGACCCCGTGGATCATCGCCTCCTTGAGCCCGACCGCGTAGCCGATCGAGGTCGAGGCGTGGCCGGCGCCCATGATGTCGTGCTCGGACTCGGCGATCGAGCAGAACGGGGCCAGCCCCTCGTACTGGCGGATCGTTCCCAGCCGGTCGCGACGGCCGGTCAGGATCTTGTGCGGGTAGGCCTGGTGGCCGACGTCCCAGAGGATCTTGTCGCGCGGCGAGTCGAGCAGCGCGTGCAGGACGGTCGCGAGCTCGCAGGCACCGAGGTTGGCGCCGAAGTGCCCGCCGATCTCGCCGATCGTGTCGATGATCTGCTCGCGGACCTCCTGCGCGACCTTGGCGAGCTGCTCGTCGTCGAGCCCCGTCAGGTCGCTGGGGCCGTCGATCGTCTCGAGCAGCCCGGCGTTTGTCTGTTCTTCGCTCATGTCTGGCGGGTGTGGATGAAGTCGGTGATCATCTCGAGGTCGCCGGTGTCGCCGTCGATCCCGGCGAGCGCGTCGCGGGCCTGCCGGTGCGAGCGGGCGGCCAGCTCCCTGGCTTGCTCGAGGCCGAACAGCGAGACGTAAGTGAGCTTTCCATGTCGCTCGTCGGATCCATGTGGCTTACCGAGCTCAGCGTCGCTGCCGGTGACGTCGAGGATGTCGTCGACGATCTGGAACAGCACCCCGAGCTCGTCGGCGTATTGCCTGTACGAGATTGTGGCAGCCTCGGGCGCACCGGCGAGGATCTGCGGCACCAGGACGCTCGCGGCGATCAGGCGCCCGGTCTTGCGGAAGTGGAGCTCCCTGAGGGCGTCCGCGTCGAGCTCGCCGCCAGCCGTTACGTCCAGGTACTGGCCTCCCACCATCCCCTCGACGCCGGTTGCGCCCGCCAGCTCCCGCAGTGCGGCGTTGACGTTGGCCGGATCGCCCTCCTGCTCGCCGGCGAACAGGTTGATCGCCTCGGCGAACAGCCCGTCGCCGACCAGGATCGCGACATCCTCGCCGTACTTCACGTGCGAGGTCGGCCGTCCCCGCCTCATCTCGTCGTCGTCCATCGCCGGCAGGTCGTCGTGGATCAGCGAGTAGGTGTGAATCAGCTCGATCGCGGCCGCGGCGGGCAGGACGCTTTCGGGCTCCGCCCCCGCCGCCCTGGCGCTCGCAAGACAGAGCACCGGCCGCACACGCTTGCCTCCGGCGAGCAGCGAGTAGCGCATCGCCTCCACGAAGTGGGCGAGCGGGGACGGCCCCGAGGCGGAGGCGAACTCGAGGCCCGCGAGGTACCGGTCGATCAGCTCCCGCAGCCGGTCGGGGTACTCCCCGCCGCTCATCGCGGGTGGCTGCGGAGCTCGATCACGCGGTCGGCTAGCTCCAGCGTCCCCGTACGGGGGTCGTCGAACGGGATCAGGTCGCCGTCGCGGATCACCGCGACGACCGGCCCGCTCGCCCCTTCGGCGGCCGCCCTGCCGACGCCGTCGCTCCCCACCTTCCGCTCGGCCACGTCGAGGCCGGAACCAACGCTCAGGAGGTCCTCGAGGACCTCGACCAGGCCGGGCGTGTCGGGCGAGAGGCCCAGCAGACGGCCCGCCGCCCCGCTGGAGCTGATCACGGAGTTCGCCCCGCTCTGGTAGAGCAGGTGAACGTTCTCCTCCTCGCGAACCGAGCCGGCGATCCAGGCGCCCGGCGCCAGCTCGCGCGCGGTCAGGGTGATCAGGACCGCCGTGTCGTCGCGGTCCACGGCGACGATGACCGACCGCGCCTCGCGGATTCCCGCCTCCTGCAGGGTGCCGGCGGCCTCACCGGTGCCCGCGACGGTTGCCAGCCCGTCGCCCGATGCGCGCTCGCGCGCCGTCCCGTTCTGGTCGATCACGACGACCTCGTCCGGCCTGAGTCCCTTGCCGAGCAGGGTGCGCACGGCGCTCTGGCCCTTCGACCCGTATCCGCAGACGATGATGTGGTCCTTCAACTTCCGCCTCCATCTCGCGATCCGAAACGCCGCGCGGCTGCGCCCGGCAAGTATCTCCAAGGTCGTCCCGACCAACAGGATCAGGAACAGGACCCGCAGCGGCGTGACGACCAGCGTCGTCACGAGCCTGGCCTCGTCCGAGACCGGGCGGACATCGCCATAGCCCGTCGTCGTGATGCTCACGGTCGAGTAGTAGAACGCGTCCAGCAGGCTCACCTCGCCGTCGTCGGGGTCGGTGTACCCGTCGCGTCCGGCGTAGGCGAGGAGCGCGACGATCACGATCAGCCCGAAGGCGATCGCCACGCGGGTCATGATCGTCCGCAGCGGGCCCGGTTCGCCACCGGGCAGCTTCACGAAAACGCTATCCGTTGCCACCGGGTTCGGCTCGGAGCGCGCGCTCGATCTCGTTGCCGGCCTGCCCGACCAGTTCCGCCGCCTCGCGGGCCAGCTCCTCGGCGCGCTCGTCGGTGACCCCCTCGGCACGAAGCTCCTCCGCGATCTCGTTGAGTCGTCTGGTGATCTCCGGGAACCCGGTCACGAAACGCCGATCTCGCGAGCGGCTGCGCCCAGGATCCCGTTCACGAAGTCGGGCGCGTCGGCGCCGCAGAACTCCTGCGCGAGGTTCACGGCCTCGTCGATCGCGACCTCGACCGGAATCTCCTCCCGGTGCCGCATCTCATACAGCGCCACTCGCATGATGCTCAGCTCCAGCGGCGCGATCCGCTCGAGCGACCAGCCGCGTGAGAGCCGCCCGATCTCCTCGTCGAGCTCGGCGGCGTGCGCCTCGGTCTCCAGGGCGAGCTCGCGCGAGAACGGCTTGGCCCCCTCGAGCAACTCGTCGAGCGGGCGCCCGGTCACCCGGTGCTGATACAGGGCGAAGACGGCGTCGCGACGCTGGTCGGATCGGCGCATGGGAGCAGCCTACGGCCTGCGGCGAGACAAGCCGCCTCAACAACGGCGGAGCTCGGCTCCGCCCTCCGGGCTCCGCCTCACAGGACCTAGGCTCGCGAGACGTACTCGCCCGAGCGTGTGTCGACGCGGACCGTCTCGCCCTCGTCGATGAAGAGCGGCACCTGGATCTCGACCCCGGTCTCGAGCGTGGCGGGCTTGGAGCCGCCGCCCGACGCCGTGTCGCCGCGCAGCCCGGGGTCCGTCCTGGCCACCTTGAGGTCCACCGCGCTGGGGACCTGGACTCCGCTCGGGCGTTCGTCGACGTAGAGGATCTCGACGGTGTCGTTCGGCTGGACCCACTTCATGTCGTCGCCGGCGGCGTCGGTCGCGATCTCGGTCTGCTCGAACGTGTCGACGTCCATGAACACCGCGTGGTCGCCGGTGTCGTAGAGGAACTGCATCCGCCGTGTCTCCGTCCGGACGGGGCGGAATTTCTCGCCGGCACGGAACGTCTTTTCGATCACGCTGCTGTCCGCCGCCCGGCGGAGCTTGGTGCGGACGAACGCGCCGCCCTTGCCCGGCTTCACGTGCTGGAACTCCATGATCCGGTAGATCGTGCCGTCCACCTCGATGTGGGCGCCGTTCTTGAATTGATTCGTCGAGATCACGGCGGCGAAGGGTACTGCTGGCCCCGGTACATCTCGGCGACCATGAAGGCGAGGTCCAGCGACTGGCGGCGGTTGAGGCGCGGGTCGCAAGCGGTCTCGTACCGCTGGTGCAGGTCGGCCTCGGCGACGTCGTGGCCGCCTCCGACGCACTCGGTCACGTCCTCGCCGGTGAACTCGACGTGGACGCCCCCGGGATGCGTGCCGAGCGTGCGGTGCACCTCGAAGAAGCCGGTCGACCTCCTCGAGCACGTGGTCCACCCTCCGGGTCTTGTGCCCGCTGGGCGCCTCGAACGTGTTGCCGTGCATCGGGTCGCACACCCATACGACCGGCGAGCCCTGCCGGTCGACGGCCTCGACCAGCGGCGGCAGGACGTCGCGGACCCTGTCGGCGCCCATCCGGGTGATGAACGTGAGGCGGCCGGGCTCGTGATCGGGATTGAGCAGGTCGATCAGCGCGAGGGCGTCGTCGGGTGCAACCGCTGGGCCGAGCTTGACCGCGATGGGATTGCGGACGTGGCGAAGGAACTCCACGTGCGCGCCATCCAGGTCGCGGGTGCGCTCGCCGATCCACAGCAGGTGCGCGGAGACGTCGTACGGCATCCCCGTACGGCTGTCGATGCGGGTCAGCGCCCGCTCGTACTCCAGCAGCAGGGCCTCGTGGCTCGAGTAGAGCTCCACGCCGCGGAGCTCCTCGGGATCGACCCCGCACGCGTTCATGAACGCGAGCGCGCGGTCGATCTCGCCGGCGAGCTGCTCGTAGCGCTGCCCGGCCGGGCTCTCCGCGACGAAGTCCCGGTTCCAGGCGTGGGCCTGGTGGAGGTCGGCGTAGCCGCCGCTGCGTGAACGCGCGGGTCGAGGTTCAGGGTCACCGCCGAGCAGTGGTACGCCTGCAGCATGCGCGCTGCGTCGGGGTCCGGCGCGCCTCCGGGTGAAGCCGAAGCCGTTCACGGCGTCGCCACGGTAAGCGGGGAGCTCGACCCCGTCGCGCGACTCGGTGGGCCGCGACCTGGGCTTCGCGAACTGCCCTGCCATCCGGCCGATCTTCACGACGGGGACGCTCGCCGCGTAGGTGAGCACCAGCGCCATCTGCAGCAGGGTCTCGAGCTTGTTGCGAACGGCGTCGGCGTTCGACCCGGCGAAGGTCTCCGCGCAATCGCCGCCCTGCAGGACGAACGCCTCGCCCCTCGCCACGGCCGGCCAGCCGATCCTTGAGCTGGTCGCATTCGCCCGCGAAGACGAGGGGAGGCTGCGTCGCAAGCTCGGCCGTTACCGCGCTCGACCCGCGCCGGGTCCGCCCAGTCCGGCTGCTGGGCGGCGGGAAGCCCGCGCCAGGCGTCGAGGTCGTCTTGACTGATCGCGCTCACGGGCCCAAGGCTAGATGGCCCCGACCGTGACGGACCTCACGCTGTCCGGAGCCGCCGCGATGGAGGATGCGCGGGCAAGCCGTCTAGGGGAAGGAGCAAGGATGGAAGCGACGGTTTCAGCGGTCGACGAGACCAAGCTCGAGCAGTTCATCGGCCAGGCCGTCACGGATATGGGCGCCGCGATGAACGGTGTGCTGGTGATGCAATTGGCGGCAAGCTGGGGCTCTGGAAGGCGATGGCGGGAGCCGGGCCGATGACGGCGGCGGAGATCGCCGAGCGCAGCGGGCGTCGCGGAGCGCTACGTGCGCGAATGGGCGTCGGCGCAGGCAGCGAGCGGCTACCTGGAGTACGACGCAGACGGCGGAGACGTTCACGCTCCGCCCGAGGTCAGGCGATGGCGTTCGCCGACGAGGACAGCCCGGTCTACCTGCTGGGCGGCTACAGCCTGATCAGCTCGGTCTACAAGGACCGCGACGAAGATCGCGGAGCGGTTCCGCGCCGGCGACGGTTTTGGCTGGCACGAGCACGATCCGGAGCTCTTCGTCGGGACCGAGCAGTTCTTCCGGCCGGGCTATCGCGCCCACCTGGTGGCCGACTGGATTCCCGCCGCTGGAGGGTGTGGAGGACAAGCTGCAGAGCGGCGGCAAGGTCGCGGACATCGGATGTGGCCACGGGATCTCGACGATGCTGATGGCCAAGGCGTATCCGGAGAGCACCCTCCACGGATTCGACTACCACGACGCATCGATCGCCCGGGCGGCGGAGATCGCCGCGGCCGGCGGCGCGGCGGCGAACACGGAGTTCGCGGTTGCGAGCGCGAAGGACTACCCGGGCGACGGATATGACCTGGTCATGCTTCTTCGACTGCCTGCATGACATGGGCGACCCGGTCGGCGCCATGACGCACGTGCGCGAGACGATCGCGGACGACGGCGCGGTGATGCTGGTCGAGCCGTTCGCGGGCGACTCGCTGGCGGACAACCTCAACCCGGTCGGGCGGGTCTACTACGCCGCATCGACCGTGATCTGCACGCCATCTTCACTCGACCAGGAGGTCGGGCTGGCTCTGGGGGCCCAGGCCGGCGAAGAGCGACTGCGGGCTGTCGCCGAGGAGGCGGGCTTCACCCGGTTCCGGCGAGCGACCGAAACGCCGTTCAACCTCGTGTTGGAGGCCCGCCCGTAGCGACGGTTGTCGGTTGCGACACGGGCCGGGGCGACAGTACCGTTCCGGCCCGTGATCGCGTGTGGTCCGAGCCTTTCGCGGCGCCCGAGGGCGCTGCATGCCCTGGTGGCGGCCGTGACATTGGCAGCGTGCGCGGCGCTTGCCGGCCCGGTGGCTGACGCCGCCGCGTCGAAGAAAAAGCGCGAGGTCATCTTCGTCGGCAACAACTGGGCGGGCACCGCCGACGTGCTGCTCGCCAGCCGCAAGGCGAACTACCGGCGCGTGGCCCGGCTCAACATCATCCCCGACTTCGACGAGCGGATGGACGAGATCCAGAACCCGCTCAACCCGAACTACGACCCGACCCGCCTGCCGTTCTTCATCGGGGTCAACCTGCTGATCGGTGAGGGGAACAACCAGTACGTGGACGACATGTACGCGTCGAATGACGGACGGTTGCTGATCGTCTCGCGCCCGTCGTTCAAGGACGTCGTCGCGATCAACATCCGCAGGGGCAGGATCGTCTGGCGCTTCGAGGTCGACGGCCAGCGCTCCGACCACATGGCGATCTCGCCCGACGGCAGGGAGGTCGCGATCTCGGCGTCGACCGGGAACGTCGTTCACATCCTCAGGACCAGAACCGGCGAGGAGATCGGGCGGTTCCCCTCCGGCGATTCGCCGCACGAGAACAACTACTCGGAGGACGGCAAGCGGCTCTACCACGCCTCGATCGGGCTGGTCTACACCCCGCTCGACCAGCCGGTGCTCGACGACACGAAGGGGGAGCGCTACTTCCAGGTGGTGGACGCCGACACCGACGAGATCATCAGCCGGGTCGACATGGGACGGAAGCTGGCCGATGCGGGCTATCCGGACATGAGCTCGGCGGTCCGGCCGATGGCGCTGGCCCCGAACGAGAAGAAGGCGTACCTGCAGATCTCGTTCTTCCACGGGTTCGTCGAGTACGACCTCGAACAGGGCGAGGTCACCCGCGTCGTCGACATGCCGAACGAGGTCCCGAACCTGCCTCGTGAGGCCTACCTGCTCGACTCCGCGCACCACGGGATCGCGATGAGCGGCAACGGCCGCAAGCTCTGCGTGGCCGGGACGATGTCCGACTACGCGGCGATCGTGCGGCGCAGGCAGGGCTTCGAGCACAAGCTCTTCCACAAGGGCACGAAGCCGTACTGGTCGACGACCAGCAAGGATGGCAAGCTCTGCTACGTCTCGTGGAGCGGGACCGACTCGATCTCGGTCTTCTCGTATCGCAAGGAGCGCGAGATCGCCCACGTCGAGGTCGGCGACCACCCGCAGCGGATCCGCACCGGGTTCGTCCGACGCTCCTGGCTTCGCAGCCTGAGGTAGGCCACCTGCCAAGATTTACGCTGGATGGAGAGCGGACGCTGGCACGCGCCTCGGGTCAGGAACCCGGTGATGCGCGAGGGGGAGCGGGTCACTCCCCTCGAGCTTTTCTTCGACCTGGTCTTCGTCCTTGCGCTGACCCAATGCACCGCGCTGATGGCGGACGACCCCACCTGGGAAAGCGTCGCGCAGGCGATGCTGATCCTTGCCGTGCTGTGGTGGTCGTGGTCCGGATACGCCTGGCTGACCAGCGTCATCAACCCCGAGGAGGGGGCCGTCCGGATCGCGATGTTCGCGGCGATGACGGCGTTCCTGGTCGTCGCGCTCTGTGTCCCCGAGACGTTCGGCGACCTCGGCCTCCTCTTCGCCGGCGCCTACGGCGTGGTCCGGCTCGCGCACATCGCGCTGTTCTGGATTGCGAGCCGCGAGGACCCCGACCTGCGCAGCTCGGTGACGTTCCTCGGGATGAGCACGGCGGTAGGCGTCGGACTGCTCGCGCTCGCCTCGTTCCTGGACGGCGCCGCGCAGGGCGCGATCTGGGTGCTCGCCATCGCCCTCGACTACGGCGGCCCCTACTTCCTGGGCGCCGCGGGCTGGAAGCTGGTTCCCGAGCATTTCGCGGAACGGTTCGGCCTGATAATCATCATCGCGCTGGGCGAGTCGATCGTGGCGATCGGAGCCGGCGTCACCGGTGACCTCACCGCCGGGATCGTGGCCGCGGCGATCCTCGGCGTCACCCTCGCCGCGATGATGTGGTGGGCGTACTTCGACGTCGTCGCGCTGGTCGCGACCCGGCGGCTGGCGAGCATCGAGGACCGGCGTGAGCTGAACGAGACCGCGCGCGACTCCTACGGGTACCTGCACCTGCCGATGGTGGCCGGGATCGTGCTGGTGGCATTCGGGCTGAAGACGACGATCGCGCACGTGGACGACCCGCTGACGATCGTCCCCGCCTTCGCGCTGATCGGCGGCTTCGCGATCTACCTCCTGGCCCATGTTGCGTTCCGCTGGCGGAACGTCCACAGCGTGAATCGCCGCCGGCTGGCGCTCGGCGTCGGCCTGTTCGCCCTATTGCCGCTGGCGGTCGAGATCCCGGCGCTGGCGACCCTCGCGATCCTGACCGCCATCGCCTGCCTCCTGATCACGTACGAGGCTGTGCGCTACGCCGAGCACCGCGATCGCGTCCGCCACGAGCTGGCGACCGAGTCCGGCGCGCCCGAGATCTAGCGCCCTACGCGTCCTCGATCTCCTCGCTGTCGGCCTCGCCGTAGTCCGCGTCCGGCTGCGACTCCTCGGCCTCGCCCGCGAGGTGCGCCGGATCGGGGCTCGCCGACTCCGCGTGCGACGCGTTCTCGATCAACTCCTCCTCGGCCAGCTCGAACCCCTCCGACTCGCCCTGGCCGGCCTCGGAGAGCGCCCGCTCCGACTCATCGACCTCGTCGCTCGCAGTGCCGCCACCGACCTCGACCGCCTCCTCCGCCGCCGCGCGTTCCTGCTCCGCGACGTAGTCCTCGTCGCCATGAATCCGCTCGCTGTCACCCATGTCGCCTCCTTCGTCGCAGTTGCACCGAGGCGGATACCGCGTTGCGGTTACGTGAAACCACCACCCTGCGAACTCCCGAAAGCCGATTCGCGATACTGCCGCGCTATGACTGAAACTCCTTCCGTTCTCGACGCGCTGCTGCGCGTGCCCGCCCCGTCCGGCTACGAAGCTCCCGCGAGCGAGGTGTGGCGCGATGCCGCGTCATTCGCCGAGATCCGCACCGACGGCCTCGGATCGTCGATGGCGCTCGTCGGCCCCGAGGACGGCGAGCCGGTCGTCGCGATCGCCGGGCACCTCGACGAGATCGGGCTGGTCGTCACCCACATCGACGACAAGGGCTTCATCTGGTTCGCCGGGATCGGGGGCTGGGACCCGCAGATCCTGGTCGGACAGCGGATCGAGATCACGACGAAGGACGGCCCCGTGTTCGGGGTCGCGGGCCGCAAGCCGATCCACCTGCTCGAGGAGGAGCAGCGCAAGAAGGTCGTAGAGCTCAAGGGCCTCCACATCGACATCGGCGCCGAGGACGGCGACGCGGCCAAGGAGCTCGTGCGGATCGGCGACCCGGTCGTCATCGCCGGCGAGCCCGTCCGCGTTCAGGGCGAGCGCCTGATCTCGCGCTCGATGGACAACCGGCTGGGTTCCTACGTCGCGCTGGAGGTCGCGCGTCGGTGCCACGAGAACGGCAAGATCACGGGCCGGGTCGCGGGCGTGGCGAACGCGCAGGAGGAGATCGGCCTCTACGGCGCCCGCACCGCGGCCTTCGAGCTGCGCCCCACGCTGGCCGTCGCTGTGGACGTCACGCACGCGACCGACGCGCCGGGGATCGACGAGAACCAGGAGGGGAGCCATCCCCTGGGCTCCGGGCCGGTCATCGGCCGGGGCTCCACCCTCTCGCCGAAGGTGTTCGACCTGCTGGTCGAGATCGCCGGGCGCGAGGAGATCGAGCACACGTTCTCGGGGTCCGGCAACCGCACCGGCACCGACGCCGACGCGATCCAGATCTCGCGCAGCGGCATCCCGGCCGGGCTCGTCTCGATCCCGCTTCGCTACATGCACTCGCCCGTCGAGATGGTCGACCTCCGCGACGTCGAGGCCACGGTCGCGCTACTCGTGGCGTTCGCCGAGTCGCTGGAGGCCGGCGTAGACCTGAGCCGCTAGGAGGACACCAGCGCCGGGACGGGTTCGAGGTCGACCGGGATCCCGTTCAGCACCGCGTTGCCGCTCGGCGCGTCCACTCGGGTCTCGTCCGACGCGAGGTTCGAGTTGACGCCGGCGTGCTCGGAGGCCACGCGCATGCGGACGCCGGCCGGATCGTGCCCCCATCCGTGCGGCACGCTGACCACGCCGGGCATCATCTCGGCGCTCACCTCCACCGGCGCCTCGAACTCACCGGCCGCCGAGCGCAGGCGGACCCGGCCGCCGTCCTCCAGGCCGAGCCGCTCGGCGTCCAGCGGGTTGACCAGCGCCGTGCAGCGGTCCTTTCCCTTCACCAGGGCGTTCAGGTTGTGCATCCAGGAGTTGTTCGACCGCAACTGCCTCCTGCCGATCAGGACCATCTCCGGTCCGGCCCCGTTCCACGCCCCCGCGTCCAACCGCGCTCGCAGGCGGCCGACGTCGTCCGTGATCGGCTCGGGGGCGAGCTCGATCTTCCCCGACGGGGTGCGGAGCACATCCGGAAGGCGCGACTCGTGTGCGCCGAGGTCGATCCCGTGCGGGCTCGACTCCAGCCGCTCCAGCGTCAGGCCGTCCGGCCGGGCGCCGAAGCCGTCGCCGTGGGCACCGACGCGGAGCATCAGGTCGAGGATGCGCTCGGGCCCGCGCCGCGGCTCCAGGGCAGCCGTGATCTCGGCCGGGTCCCGGCCTTCGATCGCGCCGCCGGCCGCGCCGGTCTCCCGGGCAATCAGGGCAGCCGCCACAGCATCGTCGATCGCGCCGGTGTCGGCGTCCAACCCCTGCCCGGTGACGATGCCGGTCAGGCGCAGGAATACCTCTTCCTCCGACAGCAGGCCCGTTTCCCGCTCGAACACCGCCGGCGAATAGTTGGCCACGTTCCGCGCAGCGAACTGGTAGAGCGCCAGGTCGTAGTGCGAGCGGGCGAGCGGGTCGGGCGCCGGCAGGATCACGTCCGCGTGGCGGCTGGTCTCGTTGACATAGATGTCCATGCTGACCATGAACTCGAGCCCCTCGACCGCTCGCTCGAGCCGCGCGGCGTTCGGCGTGGAGACCAACGGGTTGCCCGCCGCCGTGATCAGCGCGCGGACCTGCCCCTCGCCCTCGGTCTCGATCTCGTCGGCGAGCGCGGATACCGGCAGCTCGCCGAGGACCTCGGGGAGCCCCCGCACGCGGCTGGCCCAGCGCCCGGCGACGGCGCCGCGTCCGCTGCCCATCGTGCCGGTTGAGTTCGCCTGGCCCGCGGCCGCCTTCGTGAAGACCGCGCCGCCCGGCTGGTCGAAGCTGCCGGAGAGGACGTTCAGGACGTCCACGAGCCAGCTCGCGAGCGTCCCGAACTCCTGCACCGTCGTTCCGATCCTGCCGTAGACGGCAGCGCGCTCGGCGGCGGCGAGCTCGCGAGCCATCCGGCGGAGCTCGGGCGCCGGGATTCCGCACGCGTCGGCCACGCGCTCAGCGGTGAACTCCGCAGCGAGCCGCTCGACCTCGGCGATTCCATCGCAGATCTCGGTCAGCTCGCCCGGGTCCGCCAGCCCCTCCTCGAACAGGGTCGCCACCAGCGCGAACAGGGCCAGGGCGTCGGTGCCGGGCCGGATGAAGTGATGCTCCGTGGCGTTCTCCGCGGTGCGGGTCCGCCGCGGATCGATCACGACGACCTTGCCGCCGCGCTCCTGTATGCGGCGGATTCGCCCCCGCATGTCGGGCGCGGTCAGGAGGCTCCCGTTCGAGACCAGCGGGTTCGCCCCCCAGATCATGAGGTAATCGCTGTGGTCCACGTCCGGCACCGGGATCGAGGTCCAATGGCCGAACATGTGGCCGGCGGAGAAGTGCTTCGGCATCTGGTCCACCGACGACGCCGAGTAGAAGTTCTTCGAGCCCAGCGCTCGGAGGAAGACGCGCAGGTAGATCATCGCGGCGAGGTTGTGGGCGGTCGGGTTGCCCGCGTAGACCGCGACCGCGTCGCGGCCGCCCTCGTCGAGGATCGGGCCGAGGCCGGCGTCGATCGCCGCGAACGCCTCGTCCCAGGTGGCCTCGCGAAGCTCGCCGTCCCGGCGGACGAGCGGCGTCGTCAGGCGGTCGGGATCCTCGCGCAGCTCCTTCAGCCCAAAGGCCTTCGGACAGATGAACCCCTTGCTCAGGACGTCATCGGCGTCGCCGCGGATCGAGAGCACCTCGCCGTCCGCGACCTCAACCCGCAGGCCGCACGTCGCCTCGCAGAATGGACAGGTGCGGAAGTGGGTCTCGCTCGCCGCGGGCACGCCGGTGAAATCTATCCGCCAGGGTTGCGTGATGCAACCCTGGGTCCTCGTCACCCAGTGACGCGCAGGTCCTTCGACGTCCCGCTCAGGTTCCGAATGCCGTTCTCGGTGACCGTGACCAGGTCCTCGATCCGCACCCCGAACCGGCCGGGCACATAGACCCCCGGCTCGACCGAGACGACGTCTCCGGTCTGCAGCACGTCCTCGGACGTCTTGCCCATCCGGGGCGCCTCGTGAACCTCGAGCCCGACCCCATGGCCAAGCCCGTGGCCGTAGTCGTCCGCGTGCCCCGCCGCCTCGATCGGCTCGCGCGACGCGGCGTCCGCGTCGGCGCCCTTGACGCCCGGGCCGACCGCGTCCAGAGCAGTGGCCTGGGCGCTGCGGACGAGCTCATAGACCTCGCGTGCCTCGTCCTCGGGCTCGCCGCTCGCGAACGTCCGCGTCCCGTCCGAGCAGTAGCCGTCGAGCTTCGCTCCCATGTCGACCACGACGAGCTCCCCCGCGCCGATCTCCCGGTCCGTCGGCTCGGCATGCGGACGCGCGCCGTTGGGCCCGGCGGCGACGATCGCCGGAAAAGCCGGCTCGGCCCCCAGCTCGCGCATTCGAGCCTGCGCCGCCAACGCCACCTCGCGCTCCGTGCGCCCGGCCAGCCCGCGGTCGGCCGTCCATTCGAAAACCTCGTCAGCGAGGCGGGTCGCCGCGGCGATCGCCTCGACCTCGCCATCGTCCTTGATCCGGCGCAGGCGGTCCACGAGCCCGGTCGTGGGCACCAGCTCGACGGCGTCACCCACGGCCTCGGTGAGCTTCGTCAGCGACCGGACGCTGGTGGCCGCGTCGTCGAATCCGACCCGCCCCTCCAGGCGCTTGGCGAGCTCCGCCACCAGCCTGCCCTCGAGCGTGGTCCGCTCGAACGCGTGGTCGACCTCGCCCGCCGCCCGCTCCGTGTAGCGGAAGTCGGTCAGGAACTCGCGCCGGCCGGGCCCGACGATCGCGAAGCCGCTGGTGCCCGTGAATCCCGTGAGCCAGCGGATGTTCGCGATCGCGTCAGGCCCCGAGTCGCCGGGGCGGACCAGATCGCCGACCAGCAGCAGGTCGACCTCGGCCTCGGTGGCCAGAGCTTCGAGGCGGTCCGCGCGCGTCCCGGTCATGTCCCGAGATCCTCGGCGAGGAGCCGCAGAGCCTCGTGGTAGCCGTCGGGCCCCTTGCCGGAGATCGCACCCAGCACGAGGCCGTCGAAGACGGAGAAGCGGCGCCATTCCTCGCGCGACATCACGTCCGAGATGTGGACCTCTACGGCGGGCAGCTTCGCGAGCTCCAGGGCGTCGCGGATCGCCCAGCTGTAGTGGGTCCAGGAGCCGGCGTTCACCACGGCGCCGTCGGCCATCTCGGGCAGGCGGTGGAGATGCTCGATGAACTCGCCCTCGTGGTTGGTCTGAAAGAACCGGACGTCGAGGTCGAGCTCGCGTGCCCAGCGGCGGATCTGGTGCTCCAGCTCCGAGAGGGTGAAGCTCCCGTAGTGCTCGGGGTCGCGCCGACCGAGCAAGTCGAGGTTCGCGCCGTGCATCACCTCGACCCGGTTTCGAGTCGTGGGTCTCATGTCATCCCGATACCAGTTCCGCCACGGCCGCGCGCACCTTATCGCCGTCGATCGCGACGCCCGTGCGCAGCGTGCCGGGCTCCTCCAGCAACACGAAGGCGACGCCCTCCGCGCCCGCCTTCTTGTCGCGCTGGATCGCGGCCACGACCGCGTCGGTCGCGACGTCGCCGCGAAGCGAGGTGGGCAACCCGTGGCGTCCGAGCAGCGCCGCGACCTCGTCACGCAGCTCGCCGGCTTCGGAGAGCCGCAGCGCGGCCAGCAGGCCCAGCCCGACGGCTTCGCCGTGGCGGTAGGTTCCGTATCCGGCGGCCGTCTCGATCGCGTGCCCGACCGTGTGGCCCAGGTTCAGGACCTGTCGCCGGCCCGAGTCGCGCTCGTCCGCGGCGACGACGTCGAGCTTGGTCCTGGCGCAGGCGAAGATGACGTCGTCGAGCCCCACCGGGTCGAGCGAGTCGAGCGCACGGACGCTCTCCCAGAGGGCGCCGCCCGCGATCAGAGCCGTCTTCAGGACCTCGGCGAACCCGGCGGCAAGCTCTTCGCTTGGGAGCGTGGCCAGGGTCGCCGGATCCGCCAGCACGGCGCTCGGCATGTGGTACGCCCCGGCGTAGTTCTTCGCCTCGGGCAGGTCCACCCCGGTCTTCCCGCCATAGGCCGAGTCCACCTGTGCGACGAGGGTCGTCGGCGCCTGGATCACGGGTACCCCGCGCTGGTAGGTCGCCGCGCAGAATCCGGCGAGGTCGCCGACGACCCCGCCGCCGAAGGCGAGCACGCCGTCGTCGCGCCGCGCGCCGGCCTGCGCCAGCTCGCGCAGGACGCGCTCGGCCTCGGAGAGCGTCTTGGCGGCCTCGCCGCCGGCAACCTCGATCAGCCCGGCCACGTCGGGCAACAGCCCGCGGTGATGGGCCAGCGCGCCCACGTCCCCAACCGCGAACCACCGCCGGGGATCCGACGCCGCGGCGCCGTTGCGCTCCACCCGCCGGTCCGCGAGCGCGTCGACGATGCCCAGCGCGCCGCGTCCGACGATCGCCGGGTACTCGCCTGAGCTCGAGGAGGCCCACGCCACGCGCGCATCCCCTAGGTCCGCCGCCGCCCGCAGCCACCGCGCGGCGAGGCGGCCGACCCGCTCGCCGCCGTCGGTCAGGACTGCATCGGCGAGCCTCTTCGTAGAGGGGCTGGCGCTCGGCGAAGCGCCGGGCGAACCCGGTGCGGTCCTGCGCGAGCGGCCGCGAGGTGCCCTCGCAGCGCACCCAAGCGGCCTCCTCGGAGATCCGGCACCAGACCGTGAAGCAGGGCTCCAACGCCTCTCGGATCCGCTCCGATTCGACGGCCCCTCCACCCAGCGCGACGATCCCACCGCCCGCCAGTGCCACCCGGGCCAGCCGCTCCTCGACCTCGCGGAAGCGCGCCTCGCCTTCGCGCTCGAACACTTCCTCGGGCGGTGCCCCGAGCTCGCGCTCGACCTCGGAATCAAGGTCCACGACCGCCTCGCCCAGCACGGCGGCCGCGCCCTTCGCGGCGCGGGTCTTGCCGGCTCCCATGAAGCCGACGAGGGCGATGGTGCGTTCGGCAGCGCCCCCGCCGGGTTCGGTTAGCGCCGCCATCCGATCCGCTCCTCGTACGCGCGGAGCGCGGCGGTGACATCCTCGATGTGATCGCCCCCGAACTTTTCGCGATAGCACCGCGCGAGCACCAGCGCGACCATCGCCTCGGCCACCACCCCGGCGGCCGGGACAACCGTTGAATCGGTGCGCTCGCGCATCGCCTGCGCGGGCTCCTTGGTCTCCGTGTCCACCGAGCGAAGCGGCTTCGTCAGGGTGGAGATCGGCTTGATCGCGCCCTTCACCACGAGGTCCTCGCCGTTGGTCATGCCGCCCTCCACTCCGCCGGCGCGGTTCGTCTGCCGGTGCCAGCCCCGCTCGTCCGAGTGGAAGATCTCGTCGTGGGACTCGGAGCCCGGGAGCGCGGCGACGTCCCAGGCTTCCCCCACGGACACGCCCTTCACCGCCTGAATCGAGACGACCGCCTGGGCGAGCCTCGAGTCGAGGCGCTCCTCCCAGCTCGCGTACGAGCCGAGCCCCGGGGCGAGGCCGAAGGCGCGCACCTCGAAGATGCCGCCCAGGCTCTCGTTCTCCTTGCGGAGACGGTCGATCTCCGCGACCATCGCCGTCTCCGCGTCGGAGTCCAGGCAGCGGACCGGCGACTCGTCGACCCTCGCGAAGTCCTCCGGAGTCAGATCGTCGCGCGATGGCGCCTCAACCGAGGCGATCCGCAGGACGTGGCTGTGGACCGAGACGCCGAGCGCGCGCAGGAACTCCTTGGCGAGCGCTCCCGCCGCGACGCGCGCCGCGGTCTCCCGGGCACTCGCGCGCTCGAGGACGTTGCGCACGTCGCTGAACCCGTACTTGTGGAGGCCCGCCAGGTCGGCATGGCCGGGCCGCGGGAGATGCGACTCCTCCACGTCCGCGTCGACCGGCCAAGGGTTCATCCGCTCCTCCCAGTTCGGGTAGTCGCGGTTCGCGACCAGCACGGCGATCGGGCTGCCGAGCGTGCGGCCGTGACGGACGCCCGAGCGGATCTCGACGGCGTCGCGCTCGATCTTCATGCGCCCGCCTCGCCCGTGGCCGAGCTGGCGGCGGGCCATGTCCGCGTCGAGTCGCTCGCGGTCCAGCTCGAGGCCGGCGGGCAGGCCCTCGACGATCGCCACAAGCCCCGGCCCGTGCGACTCGCCCGCGGTGGTGAAGCGGAGGTCACCCATGGCGGGAGAGGCTAGTGGGCCGTTCGCGGTGGGTGCTCAGCCCGTTCCGGACGGCGCGTCCGCGCCCTCGACCTTGCGCCGGTCGACGACCTTCTCGCGGATGTCCGTGATCTTCAGCGAGTAACGCCTGGCATCCGGGCCGAAGGTGAAGTACCGCTTCTCGTCCTCGCGCAGGGTGAGGAACTCGCAGTGGTTCGCGCGCGGGCGACACTTCCCGTCGCCGTCGGTCTCGGTGACGTCCTGAGAGACGACGAAGGTCACATCCGCGAGGTTCGCGCTTGCGGCAACGAACATCGCGATCGGGGCGTGGCGGGAGCTCGGGACGAGGTCGCCGGGGGCGACGTCCTTGATCCGCTTGCGCTCGCCGACCGGGCCGCCGCGGACGTCGATCCGCGGCTCGATGAGCAACAGCTCCCGGTCGTCGGAATCGCCGGTGCCTCCGTCCGAGCCCACGTCGGCGGGAGGGGTCGTGGTCGTGCTGCCCGTGTCGGTCGGGGGTGTGGACGGGACGTCGGTCGTGGTCGGCCCGGTCGAGCCCGGGCCCGAGTCGACCGCTACGGGATCCGTCGTCGCCTGGCCCTCGTCGGGGAACGAGAAGTCGTCCGCGAACGGGTTCTTGCTCTTCAGCTGGTCCAGGCGCTCGCGATAGTCGCGGACGCCGACCGGCTGCTCGGTGAGCACGGCGGGGGAAACCGCGTCGGCGCCCTCGGGGGCGGCAACCGCAGCGGCCGAAGGCGGCGATTCCTTCGGCGTCGTCAGCAGCAGGGGAACCGCAATGATCGCGACCACCAGGGCCAGCGCCGGAAGGAGCAGGCGCCGGTCCCGCATGTCGCGGTAGAGGTCCTCGGCGAAACTGGGCACCGGCACCTGGCGCTTGGCGCCTTCCTTGGCGGCCTTGGCCGGCTTGCCGGGCTTCGGCGTCGGCGGTGATTTGCGGAGCTTCAGGTGCGGCTTGGAGAACTTGATCTCCTTCTTGAGGAAGGCGGGAAGCTTCATGGCGCCGGGGTGGTCGACGTGGGCACAGGCGTCGCCGGCGGCACCGTCGCGGGCGGGGCGCCGGGCGTCGCGCCGGCGGTCAGCCCCTGGGAGTCGGGCAGGACGTAGGTCGTGATCTCGAGCGACGCCGCGAGGGTCCTCGAGTCCTCCTGGGGCGCCAGCGTGAAGCCGTTGACCGTCACGAGCCGACCCTCGACCTCGGCACCGCGCTTCCGGGCGTCAACCTGGCCGTCGATGCGCTCGAGCAGATCGGCGATCTGGAAGAAGTCGCCGGAGAACTCGAGGGTGTAGGGCAGGACTCCGAGCCCTGCCGGACCGACGGTCGCGCCCAGCGGCAACATGGCGACGCTTGCCTCCGTGGGAGCGGCGGGGAGGGCGGTGGCGGTGGCTGCGGCCGGATCTGGTGCGGCGGCGTTTTGGTCGGTGGTCGTCTGGGCGGGCGCGGCGACAGGCTCGCCATCGTCCCCGCCCGCGGTCAGCGAGCCGAACGTGCTGCCGGACGCCTCGGCCTGGGTGGTGAACTGGGCCAGCAGCGAGGGCGTGTCGCCGTCCGCCGGAGCAGCCTTGCCCAACACGATCAGGCGCTCGTAGTTCTCGTCGTACTCGGCCTGCGCCTGCTCCGCGGCCGCGGCGAGCTGCTCCTGAGCCGTCACCTGGGTCTGCAGGTCGGCCGCCTGCGCCTCGAGCTCACTTGCGCGCTCGCGCTTCGGCGCCAGCAGCACGAACCAGAAGCACGCGAGCAGGCCGAGGATGGCGAGCCCGATCAGAATCGAACGGTCGGAGGACTTCATCGCGCTGTTCCCGCGACGACGTTCGCCGCCTCGCTCGCTTCCTGAGCCTGTTCCTCGCCGGAGTTGGTTTCGCTCGTCGCGGCCGGTTGGGCCGCCGCGGCCGGGTCGATCGGCGCGGGCGCCGGCGCTGCGGGAGGTGCGGCGGGGGCGACCGCGACCGTCACGCCGTCGAACACCGCTGTGAGCGAGAAGTCCACGATCTTCGGGTCGACGCCGCAGCCCTGATCGTCGGATGCGCTCGCGGCGTCCGCTTCGCCACGTGCGACGGAGGTCTCGAGGCCGACCCTGGTCACACCGTCGATGTCCTCCAGCGCGGCGACGAACTCGGCCACGACCCCGTGACTCGGGGCGCATCCGGCCAGCAGGAGGCTGGGTGATCCGCTTGGAACCCCGCTGGAGCCGTCCTCGCTGCCGCCCGACGTGCTCGCCTCGAGATTGTTGAGCGCGATCCCCGACGGAATCACGATCGCCAGCTCGCGCAGCACGCGCTCCCAGTCGAACCGGCTTTCGGCGAGGGAGGTGATCGTCGCCTCGCGCTGCTCCTGCAGGCCGGCGAACTCCGCGTACGGGGCCAGTGCCTGCGCGCGCTGCGTCGCCTCCGCCTCGGCGACCTCGAGCTGCGCGATCTCGTTCTCGTGCTCGGTGATGCTGTTCTGGGTCAGGACCAGGGCGACGACCGCGATCAGCGCCGCCGCGATCGCCCCGATGACAACGTACGAGAGCGCGCCGGCGCGCAGCGGCGCGTGATCGCCGCGGCGATCCTCGGGCGGAATCAGGTTGACGGGCCGCATCGCCTACTGCTCCAGGGCGATGCCGTAGGAGAGCGTGAGGCGCGCGGCCGACAGCGCGTCCAGATGGCCGAGCGGACTTGGGGTCGCGATGTGAACGGGTGACCGAGGCTCAGTTGCATGCGCTCGACGAGGCCGGGGATCGTGGCACCGGGGCCGCACGCGACGATCCCCTCGATCGCAACCGCGTCCTCCTGGGCGCCGTAGTACTCGAGCGACAGGCGGAGCTCGTCGGCGAGCTTGGCGGCGCCCTCCTCGAGGCACTCGCGGGCCGCCTCGACATGCCCCGGGTCTCCGTCGACGGTCTCGAGCGGGCGCTCCAGACCGACGTGGCTCAGCCACTGGCGTGCGTGCTCGAGGGTCAGCTCGCGGCGTTCGGCCAGCCGCTGGGCGATGCCCTCGACGCCGAAAGCCGAGATGCGGGTGAAGAGACACGACGTCCCGCGCGCGACGGCGAGGTTCGTGACGTCGCCGAGGTTGCAATAGAGCCGCGCCGGGATCGAGACGTCGACGGCCGCAGCCTGGGTCTGAGCGGCGTCGCCGCTCATTCGGTCCTCATAGGTGGGAGCGTTGACGAACTCGCTCGCCCCGACGGCCGCCCCGGTCTCCCGGGCGAGCGCCCGGATCATGCCGAAGGCGGCGTGGTCGATTCCCACCGGCCGGAGGCCGCCTGCGTCCATGGCGGCCATGACCTGATGCAGCATGTCTCGCCGAGCGGCGACGGCGACGACGTCAACGCGCCGCTCGCCGCTCTCGGCCTGGGAGTGACCCACGACCTGCCAGTCCAGGACCGACTGCTCGAGCGGCATCGGGATGTGGTCCTGGGCCTGGAAGCGAATCGCCGTCTCGAGCTCGTCGGGGTCGTCGATTGCCGGCAGGCGCATCGTCCTGACGGCGACGCGCTGGTTGGCGATCCCGACACGTACGGAGCGCGAGAGCTTGTTCTCGCCGAAGAGCTCCTTGAGGACGGCGCCCAGGGTCTCCGGGTCGGCCACCTCGCCCTCGCGGAACACGCCCGAGGGGAGGGCCATCACGCCGTGGCCGACGACCTCCACGCTGCCGTTGGCCCGGATCTCGGTCGCGGCGACGCTGCCGGCCTCGATGTCCAGGCCGACGAGCGTCTTTGAATTCTTCCCCGACGTGATCAGTGCCATGGCGAAACGAGCACTCCAGGCTCAGACACACAATCGGCGCCTGGGCGCGAATACTTGAGTTCAGGTAGGGCGTCTATTCGCTCGGGAAGAACTCGTCCAGGTACCACTGGACCATGTCGTCCCCGAACCACAGGCCGACGACCCCGCCGAGGGCCAAAAACGGCCCGAACGGGATCGCGCGCTTGCGTGCCTCGGCGCCGTAGCGCGCGATCATGACGATTCCCACCAGGGCGCCCAGCAGGAAGCCGATGAGGGTGGCGGGCGCTACGGCGCGGCCCAGGAAGAGGCCCATCATGGCGACGAGCTTGGCGTCCCCCATGCCCATCCCGCGCGGGTAGGCGAGCGCGAGGAGGAACATCAGCCCGCCCGCGATGGCCGCCGACGCCGCGTGCTCGACCAGGTCGTCGGGCTCGCCGATGGTAACCAGCGCCACGGCGACGATCGAGCCCGCCAGCACGACCTTGTTCGGGATGATCCGCTGGTCCAGGTCGGTGAGCGTGATCACGACCAGCACCAGGCAGAGCACCAGCCCGAGCGCCAGCATCCACCACGGCTCGTCCTCTCCGATCAGGTAGGTCGCGGCGAACAGGACGCCCAGCGTCAGCTCGGCGAGCGGGTAACGCGGCGAGATGGGCTCGCCGCAATCCCTGCACCGGCCGCGCAGCGCGAGCCAGGACACGATCGGGACGTTGTCGCGGGCCCGGATCTCCGCCCCGCACTCCGGGCAGCGCGAGCGGCCCGAGACCCAGTTCTCGCCACGGGGGAGCCGGTATGCGAGCGCGCTCGCGAAGCTGCCGAGGATGACGCCGAGGACGAAGAGAGGGAGTGCGAGCAAGGGGGTGGATTCCTATCTGAGAGACGCGGGACCTGCGACCCCATCGGCGTGAGGCGCAACGAGGTTGAGCGGTGGGCGCCCGGCTCAGGGGTAGTCCAGCGTCTCGCGCTGCACGCGCCATGCGGACTCCACGGGATCGAGGAAGTGCGGCGGAGAGACGTACTTGAGCCGGTCGTCGTAGTTGTAGTTCTTGACGTAGCCGGTATCGCCCGACGACCCTCCGAACGTTCCCACCGCGCCGCGGTACTTCTGGCCGATCGCCCCGTTGACCGTCAGGGTCGCCAGCGAATTCCCGCAGTCGTAGTGGTCGACGATGAACGAGTGCTGGATGGCCAGGATCGCAGCGTCGATGCGAAGGTTGGTCTGCGAGCCGGTGCCGTTGCTGCCGTTGCCGCAGCTGCCGCGACCCGTCTGAGTCGAGAACGGGTGGAAGACCCGGACGAAGTTGTTGGCGATCAGGCCAAGCATCCCGTTGCCGGTGCGGATCAGGTCGTCGTCGACGATGACGTCGTTCTCCGCCGCGATCGTGAGCAGCCCCGAATAGGTGCCGCGGACGAGGACGTTGCCGCAGCCCGAACTCGCCGGATAGGTGACCGTGTAGGGGTTGTAGCTCGACGAGCACGATCCGTTCGCGATGTAGATGACGCCGTTGGCCGGGATCGGCACCAGCGGCCCGCCGTTGATCCGCATCTGCGTGCCGCTGAGTTGAATGCGGGTTTGCCCTGTGAAGCTGTATCCGGGCTGCGCCAGGGTCTTGAGCTGGGCGTTGGTTTGCGGCGGGGTCAGGACCGGGGCGTTCGTCCTGAACTGGCCGATGAAGTCAGGGTGGCTTCCATTGCAGCTCGACTGGCCCTGCGGCGGCCCTGCGTACCAGCCCTGCGGCGGTGAACTGACCTCGATGGCATCGGCGAACGTCCGCCCGAAGTCCGGAGTCCCGTTGCAGACCAGGAGCGCGTCATTGGTGTGCAGGGGACCGTTCACGTCATCGCTGCCGATGAAGAAGATCCGGCTGCAAAACTGCGACGGCGAGGAGTTCGGTATCGGCTGGTTGTAGCGGCCCTCCGCGATCGTCTGGGAGCACTGTTCGTTGGCTCCGGCGATCGTCTGCGGATTGTTGTAGGTGACGGGGTCCGAGGTCTCGTACTGAGTGAAGTACAGGTAGTCGAGGAAGCTGGCCCGCTTGAACTGGGCCACGATCGACTGCTGGGAGTCGCCGCTGAACCCGGTCGAGCGGATCCGGAATGTGCCGGTGCTGGCGCCGGTCTGCTCGAGCATCGAGTTGACGGGGTTCGAGGTGCTGCAGGCGGACTGGCCGGCCCGCGGGATCAGTTCGATGGCGTACGTCGCCCCGCTCGTCCCCGGCACCGGCCGGCGCTTCGCCGTCGAGCCCATCGGGTTGACCGCGCTCGGCTCCGGAACCGAGGTGCAGCGTGCCCAGTAGTTCGTGTCCTGGTTCAGGTGGAACGCGTAGTCGGCGATTCCCGCGCGCGCGGCCTCGTAGGCCGCCTTGTGCGTGAGGTCGTTCCGGGTCAGGTTCAGATCGCTCCTGGCAGCCGTGGCGGCGACGACGATCAGCAGGCCGATGAAGGACCCGGCGATCGCCACCAGGGCCATCGAGAAGCCGTCTTCGCTGCGGATCCGGCTCATGCGCATGGTCCGTTCACCTTCGTCGGGTCTTCGCTGAAGGGCGAGAACCGCAACACGGCCGAGTCGGTGAGGCTGATCGCGGTCCCCTCTTCCCCTGGACGCACCGACGTGGGCTCGACCGAGAACGCCACGGTCACCTGCACGGTCCTCTTGGCGTCCGCATCGCTCAGCGGCACGGACAACGGGGTCGAGGAAACCGTGCCCTCGGCGTCCGCGTAGTAGCGGAAGACCGGCACGGGCCCCGGCGGCTCGCCGATCTGGGCCGGTCCGACGTCCGTGAGGAGCTCGCGGGTCGACGACGGCGTCGTGGAGAACGTCCAGTCCGGCGCCGTTCCCCCGTTGCTCGGGAACTCCGCTTGCGAGAGGGAGTCTCCGTCCCACGTGACCACGTGCTTCTCTGGGATCGGGCTCACGGCCGAGCCGATCTGGTGATGGAAGCTGATCGAGCTCTCGCCGCTTCCCGCCAGCACCGGCGCGCTGTTGGCCGTGAGGCAGGCGGAATGCAGCTCGTCGATCAGGCGCTGCATCACGGGGCGGGCCCGCTGGTTGGCGTCGACCCGCGACGCCACCGACGCGCTGTTGTTCAGCGAGATGTCGATCATCGTGAAGACGCTGAGCATCAGGCCGATGCCGACCGCGGTCGTGATCGCAAGCTCGATGACGGTGAGGCCGCGTTCGTCTCGCATCAGCAGCTCCCGTTCGGGGCCGCGCCCATGTAGACGGTCAGCGGCATGCCCGCTTCCAGGTCCTTCACGTCGAGGTTCGAAACCGTCGCCGACTGCGTTCCCGACTCGACGCAGAGGTCGTAGCTGCCCCACGGGAGCCCCGGATCCGGCAGGCGCCCCTGCCCGTTCGTCGACCGGTCGTACCTCACGGGCTCGTCCTCGACGACGCAGTTGCGGTCGCTGGCTCGCACGAGCGCGTCGCTGACCGGCGTTCCCGGATCACCCGCGGACGTGCCGCTCAGGACCTCGAGGTGAAGAGCCGGGAGCTGCACCGTGGCGGTCGCTGCCGCGCCGGGCTCGATCGTCACGTCCGCGAGCGCCGCCGCGAAGGGCGAATCCGCGTCGCCGTCCGGGTTCGGGTTGTTGCCGGTGCAGCTGCCGGCGTAGACCGTGTCCGGCGATGCGAAGGGAAACAGCGGCCCCGCGGTGATCGACGTCGCCGCGGTCCCCGGCTCGCCGAACGCGCGCGCCTCGGTCATGCCGGTGTTGAACACGACGACCGAATCGGCCTGGGCGGGCTCGAGCTCGCCCAACAGGTTGCGGACGGTGAAGTCCACCGTCACGTCGCCCGGCTGGTCGTACTGCAGCGCCACGGTGTTGGTGCTGAGCCCGACCACGCCGACGGTCTGGGGCTCAGGGGCATCGCCGTCCTGGTCGACCTCACCCAACGGCGTGGTCGGGGTCAGCGTGTAGTTGCCGGCGGGCAGGTTGCCGAAGATGGCGCAGCCGTTCTCGGCCGTCGGCCCGCTGAAGCTGCCGGGCCCGGTGCCGGAGAGCTGGACGCCCTCGATGCCCTGGCCCTGTCCGCCGCGGACCGAGATGGCGAGGGCGCCGCGGTCGGCCGCAACCGAGCCGTTCGGCGGCGCCACGATGCTCTGCAGCACCACGGGCGGTCGCGTGCCGATCGTGCCCCAGGTGACGCGCGAGGTGATCCGGATGTAGTCCGGTGATGCCGAGGCGGTCTCGCACGACGCCGTCCCGGTCGAGTCGGTGACGAACTCGCCCGCAGACGTCACCGTGTACTCGCTCTTCTCGACGTTCACGGTCCGGGTCTGGTGCAGGTTCGAGAGGTCGGAGATCTGCAGGGCCCGAAGCCGCGCCTGGTCGGCCTGGGCAACCGCGTGGGCGTGGGCACGGGCGCGTTCCTCGGCGCTCGTGCGGTACGAGCTGTCGATGGCGACGAACGCGCCGCCGACGATCGTGACGATCAGGACCGACCCGACGATCAGCTCGACCAGCGCGAAGCCCGACTGCTCCGCGCGGACCCTCCGACGCATGCGCTTCACCCCGTGCGAAATGGACATGTCACGAACATTTCGGCGCCGCGGCTCGGCTCCTGAAGTAGTTGAGTGGCACTGGGACGAACGTCCAGAAAGCGCTCGAGGCCTCAGGTCAGGGGTGAAACCGGCCGTTGATAGGGGTTTGGCCACTCGCAGCGGAACGACGAAGGGCGGCCCCGGGCCGCCCTTCGTCCGTCTTGCCTGGCCTTGAATCAGGCCAAGTGGCTATCCGATCGCTGGATCAGTCGCCCCACGTGCCGTCCGCGCGACAGCCGTCGTTGGCCTCGCCCGCGGTTGGCGTGGTACAGCTCAGCTCCACCGTCCCGTTGGCGAGACGTTCGATGCTGAATGTGTTCTCCCCGGTGGACGAGTCGACGGTCACGGTGTAGCTGTCGTCCGCCACGGTCGGCTCCTGCAGGTCGGCCTCGACCAGCGTCTCCTCGATCCCCTCGAGGGTCGCGGCGGTCGCACCGGTGTAGCCGTTATCGCCGTTGTCCGTCGCGTACGTCTCCATGGCGGTCTGGGCCGTGCGCACCGAAGCCTTGGCGTCGGCGTCACGTGCCTTGTCCCGCTGATTGAAGAACGACGGGATCGCGATCGCGGCCAGCAGGCCGAGGATCAGCATCACTACAAGGAGCTCGACGAGCGTGAAGCCGCCCTCTCCCTGACTCCGTTCACGGAGCTTCTGGACCATAGGTACCCTCCTTACAGGACCTAGTGGATTCGCCAGAGCCCCGTCAGCCGTTAGGCCATCGGAAGTCTTCAGAACCCCGGTGGCAGCCCGGCCATCTCCCCGAAAGGAGACCCGTGACTTTGCGTCCCCGCCTCGCGACGGGTTTGCCTTTGGCACCAAGGCACTGGCATTCATCAGACCCCCTATCGGGCGCGCCGCGTGCGGCCTTTAGCTCGTCTGGGGTGAACATCCGTCCAGGCTGGGGTCTGGCCCCTACCCGAGCGCTTGAGGGCGGCTGAGCATGGCGGCCAGGCGGCTGATCGCCGTGATGTTGGTGCTCCTCTTCCTGTCATCCCTGGCGGCCGCGCTCGCGCCGGTTGAACGCAGCAGCGACGAGACGTCGACGAGCACGACCGATGCGATCACCCAACCCGTTCGCGAGCGGGCCGACGTGATCAAGGCGATGCTGGATGGCGGCCGCAAGCCTCCGCAGCGGATCGAGGCGAGCGTGGGCGACCAGCTCCAGCTGCGAGTGTCGTCGCCGCGCGTGGCCACGATCCAGCTGGTCGGCCTGGGTCCGACCGAGGACGTCGACCCGATCGCGCCGGCGCGGTTCGACGTGCTTCTCGAAGAACCGGGGCGGTACAAGGTCCGCGAGCTGGGCGGAAGACCCGAGCCCTACGGCACGATCGTGGTCAGCCCTCGAGCTCCGAGGGAACCAGATCCAGAGCAAGCTCCCTCCCGCTCCTGATGATTCGCATCGTCACGGGCAAGCCGATCCGCTCGGGTCCCATCAGGCGCTGCAACGTGGAGACGTCGGCCACCGCCTGACCGTCGACGTCCAGGATCAGGTCCTCGGGCTTGATTCCCGCCTTGTCGGCCGGACTCCCGGACACCACCTCGACCACCTCGATCGCGGCCTCGCGCTCGAGGGTGCGTGCCGCCCGCGGCGGCAGCGGCCGCGGGCCGCCCGCAATGCCGATGTAGGCCCGGCGGACGCGCCCGTCGGATAGGAGTGCCGAGACGATCCGCAGGGTCGTCGCGTCGATCGGCACCGCCAGGCCGAGCCCCACGCCCGCGACCGCGGTGTTGATCCCGATCACGCGGCCGAGGCTGTCCGCGAGCGCCCCGCCCGAGTTGCCGGGGTTGAGCGCCGCGTCGGTCTGGATCACGTTCTCGACCAGACGGCCACGTGCCGCCGAGGGGAGCGAGCGACCGAGCGCGGAGACGACGCCGGCGGTGACCGATCCGGTGAAGCCCAGGGGGTTGCCGATCGCAACCACCAGCTGCCCGACGCGCAGGTCGGCGGCGTCGCCGAGCTCGGCGGCCGGAAGGTCGCCCTCCGCGGTGCGGATCACCGCGAGGTCCGAAAGCGGGTCGGAGCCCACCACCTCGGCGTCGAAGCTCCGACCGTCGGGGAACGATGCCCGGACGCCGGTTCCGGCGCCGTCGACGACATGGGCCGAGGTCAGCAGGTAGCCGTCAGGGGCGATCACGACGCCGGAGCCGCCACCCTGCGCGCGCCCGCGCCGCGTGCGGCGTTCGACCCGGAGGTTCGCCACGGAGGGGCCGAGGCGATCCGCCACGGACGTCACGGCGCGCGAGTACGCGTCGAGCGCCTCGGTATCGCGCAGCTCGCGCGGTTCTCCCGCCGGCTGGGCCGACGCCGCGCCACCATCGAGAAGAGTCAGTCTTGCCACGAAACCGAAGGTAGCAAGCACGATCCGGCGGCTAGGTGAGCAGCTTGATCACGGCCCGCTCGATCCCCACGCGATCGGCGAAGTCACGGCTCGTGCCCTTGGCCTCCAGCCGCTTCAGAGCGGCTGCGATGGTCCGGCCGCCCCTGTACCTGGATACGACACGCGGATCGATATAGGACGCGCGGCACACCGCCGGCGTGTTGCCGAGGATGTCGGCGACCTCCTCGATCACGGCAGTCACCGCCTTGGCGCGATCGGGCGCGTCCGTTCTGCCGGCCAGCTTGACGGCGGCGAGCACGGTCCCGTTCCACGTCCGGAAGTCCTTCGCCGAGTAGTCGGGGCCGACCAGGTCCTTGAGCCACTGATTGATCTCGGTCGAGGAGACGTCGCGCCAGTCCCCCCTGCCGGCGCGGTAGGCCAGGAGCGGATCCACCGGCTTCCCGGGGCGGCGCTTGAGCGCGAGCACAGTCGGCACGACGAGGCGGTCCTCGATCCGCTGGCTCTGATCGATGCCCCCTTTGGCGACGAACTCGAAGTCGATTCCGCCCCCGCTGACGCTCACGTGGCGCTTCTCGAGCGTGGCGAGCCCGTAGCTCTCGTTCTCCTCGGCGTAGTCCTCGCCGCCGACGCGGAAGGTGCCGATGTCCAGCAGGCGGACCGCGCACGCCATCACGCGCTCGCGCACCAGGCCCTTGAGCTTCAGGTCGGCCGCCAGGGCCTCGCGCGCCGGGATCAGCGCCTTCGCGAACTCGGGCAGCCGCTCGAACTTCTCGCGCTCGCGCCGCTCGCGCCATGCCTCGTGGTAGAGGTACTGGCGCCGCCCGGCGGCGTCGGTGCCCACGGCCTGGATGTGGCCGAGCTCGTCCGCGCAGATCCAAACATCCGTCCACGCCGGCGGGATCGCGAGCGCGCGGATGCGCTCCAGCTCGGCCTCGTTGCGAACCGCGTTGCCGGCGGCGTCCTCGTACGAGAACCCCCGCCCCCGCCGGATCCGCGAGATGCCCTCCCCGGAGGGGTCGCTACGACGCGTCCTGGCCAGGCTCGGTGTCCTGTTGCTCGTGGCTCAATGCTTCCTCGTCCTGGGCCGGGTTGCCGTGCGGGCCGGCATCCTCGCCGGCAGTGGGATCGGGCTCGGCGCCCTCGGCGGGAGGTTTCGTCGCGCGATCGTCGCCGGGAGTCGCCTCATCGGCCTGGTCGGGGTCGAGCTTGTCGGTCTCGTCGAGGTCGGGTGATTCCATCGCGCGACCCGGGTGCCCCCGAAATTGGGTGTCAAACCGCGGATCGGGTGAACGAGCGGGACAGCTCCTGGGCGTTCTTCGGCGCGTAGCCCTCCCAGTCGTTGTTGAAATAGACGAACACCTCGTGGCCTGAGCGCCATGCGGCGATCCGCCGGCGCCAGCCGTCGAGCTCCCGGGAGGAATACTTTCCTCGCCTCCCTGCGGAGCCGCGATGCAGCCGGACGTAAGTCCACGACGCGGTCAGCTCCCGCGCCTGGAACGGGCGCTCCGGGTCGTCGCCGATGACGAGCGCGGCATCGTGGGCGCGAAGCAGCTCGTAGACGTCGTCGGTGAACCAGCTCTCGTGGCGGAATTCGAAGGCGTGGCGGCCGGGGCGCTCCCGGAGTGCGTCGAGCGCGCCCGTCAGCCGCTCGTCGTCGCGCTTGAAGTTCCCGGCGAGCTGCCACAGCATCGGCCCGAGCTTGCCGGCGTCGACGAGGGGCTCGAGCCGCTCGAAGAAGCGCTCCGAGTACTTGGGGAACGAGATCAGCCGCTTGATGTGGGTCGTGTACCGGCTTCCCTTCACGGCGAAGACGAAGTCGTCCGGCGTCTCCTCCGCCCAGCGCCTGACGGCGTCGACCGAGGGCAGCCGGTAGAAGGTGTTGTTGATCTCGACGGTCTCGAACACCTCGGCGTAGCGTTCGAGCCAGCGGCGCTGCGGGAGGTCCTCCGGGTAGAGGTCGCCCTTCCAGTCCTTGTAGACCCAGCCCGAACAGCCCACGTGAACGGCCTTCACCGCTCAGCCTCGTTCGACCAGCGTCCACGCCTCCGCAAGGTCGCGCTCGAACTCTGCCTTCGCCAGGTTCCGCTCATCGGCGTCATCGATCCTAAGCAGCGACGACGGGTGAACCGTCACCGTGGCGTGTGCCGCGAGGTCGCTCTCCACGGCGCTGCCGCGGTCGCGCGTCACCTTGACGCTCGAGCCGTAGAGGGACCGCGCGGCCACGGCGCCCAGCGCGACGAGCATCCCCGGCTTGACTACTGCGATCTCGGCCTCGAGCCAGGGCCTGCACGCGTTCTGCTCCATCGCGCTCGGGCGCTGGTGGATGCGCCGCTTTCCTCGGGCCTCCCACTTGAAGTGCTTGACGGCGTTGGTCAGGTACACCTCGGACCGGTCGATGCCCACGTGCGCGAGGGCTTCGTCGAGCACACGGCCCGCCGGACCGACGAACGGCTCGCCCTCCAGGTCCTCGCGGTCGCCCGGCTGCTCGCCGACCAGCATCAGCTCCGCCCGCCTGAGGCCCTCCCCGAAGACGGTCTGCGTCGCGTCCGCGTGCAACGGGCACGCGGTGCACCCAGCGGCGGCCTCACGGAGCGCCTTCAGCGAGAGTCGCTTGGGAAGCAGCGGCGCGGCGGTTTCGACAGCGGTACGGGCCACACCTGACGGTTGCCCGGTCTACCCCTCGTCAGGCAGGCCGCGAGCACCGCGGGAGCCGAACCACGGTCCGGCCGTGCCGCGACTTCGCTCGCAGGCGCGTGTAGGCCTTGCCGCCGCCGCACCGGCTTCGTACGCGGAAGGCTCGGACGCGGACCGGGACATCGGCGCAGGGAAGGTGGAAACCGCACTCGATCGCCTTGCCTCGCGCGACGCCACCCCCCCATCCCCGCCATCTGATCCGCTTGAGGAACACGCCGCCGCCGAAGGTTCCGCCTGGTCCGTAGGCCGCACACCGCCCGGGTTTGCTCTTTTCGATGTACCTGTCGCCGCTGTCGTTCAGGCAATAGACGCGAGGATTCGAGGCTGCGGATGCGGTCGAGGGCACGGCCGCCGCCAGGGCGACGAACAATCCCAGTCCCACTACGAGCAGAGTCCTCATGAACCCACCGGCACCCTACCCCCGGGCCGCCGATCGACACCCCGGCTTTGGCTACGTCGGGCTACCGGATCTTGTCGTACAGGGTGAAGATCGGCATGTACATCGAAATCACGATGAAGCCGACGCCCGCGCCGACGAACATGATCATCAGGGGCTCGATCAGCGAGGTCAGGGCCTTGACCTTGGCGTCGACCTCGGTCTCGTAGAAGTCGGCGATCTTCTCGAGCATGTTCTCGAGCTGACCGGACTCCTCGCCCACCCCGACCATGTGCGAGACCATCGGCGGGAACACCGAGTTCTCTTGGAGCGGCTTGGCGATCGAGCCGCCGCTCCGCACCGACGCGTAGACGTCGTCCATGGCCTGCTCGACGACGGCGTTGCCGGCGGTCTGGCCGGAGATCTTGATCGCCTGCAGGATCGGGACGCCGGAGGAGATCGTGCCGGCGAACGTGCGCGACCAACGCGCCAGCGCCACCTTCTGGACGACGTCGCCGATGTGCCACGGGAACTTCAGCTTCACCCGGTCCCACTGGACGCGGCCGACCTCGCTCGACTTCCAGCGGAGGAAGCCGTACGTCATCAGCGCCAGAATCGGGAGCAGGATGTACCACTTGCCGGTGATGAAGTCGGAGACGGCGACGGTGATCTGCGTCATCCAGGGCAGCTCCGATGACTCGCCCGGGGTCTCGGCGGCGATCTCCTCGAAGATCCCGACGAACACCGGGACGATGAACGCGACGACGCACACCATCACGAGCGCCGCCAGGATGAACACCACGGCCGGGTACATCAGCGCCGAGCGCACCTGCCGGCGCAGTGCATCGAGCCGCTCGAGCTGGGTCGCGACGCGGTCCAGCGCCTCCTCGAGCCGTCCCGATCCCTCGCCGGCCTCCACCATCGAGCGGTAGAGCGGGTCGAACACTCCCGGCTGCGACTCCATCGCCTGGGCGACCGAGCTACCCGCCTCCACGTCCTGGCGCAGGGAGACGATCGCCTTCTTCAGCATCTCGTCGTCGGTCTGGTCCTCCAGCGTGTAGAGGGACGCGGAGCATCGGCATCCCGGAAGCGATCAGCGTCGCGAACTGGCGCGAGAAGATCGCCAGCGGCGCGCATCTTCACGTTCTTGAACCGCTGGAAGACGGATTCCAGCTTCATCGACTCGTGCTTCTCGGAGACGTCGAGGACGATCAGCCCGCGCTGGCGGAGCTGCTCGCTCACATGCGCCTTGGAGGCGGCATCGACCTCGCCGCGCGAGGGCACGCCCGCGAGGTCCACCGCCCTGAATGCGTAGCTCGCCATGGCCCCCGCGTCCTCCTACGCGACTGCCATCTCCGGCTGTGCCGGCTTCACCTGCTTGGCCATCGGGCCGAGGAGGCGCTTGAGCTCGTCCGGGATCGACGCGCGCTGCTCGGCCATCGAGGCGCGTGATCTTGCCCATGCGGACGAGCTGCGCGAGGTGGGAATCCATCGTCTGCATGCCCACCGAGCCCGACGGTCTGAAGCGCCGAATAGATCTGGTGTGTCTTACCCTCGCGAATCAGGTTGCGGACGGCGGGGGTCGGCACCAGCACCTCGCACGCAACGACGCGGCCGGAGCCGTCGGCCGTTGGCAGGAGCTGCTGGGTGACGATGCCCTGCAGGGCGATCGAGAGCTGCATGCGCACCTGCTGCTGCTGGTGCGCCGGGAAGACGTCGATGATCCGGTCCACCGTCTGCGCGGTCGACTGCGTGTGCAGCGTGGCGAACACGAGGTGGCCGGTCTCGGCCGCGGTCAGCGCGGTCGAGATCGTCTCGAGGTCGCGCATCTCGCCGACGAGGATCACGTCGGGGTCCTCGCGCAGCGCGGACTTCAGCGCGCTGGAGAAGTCGGTCGCGTCGGAGCCGACCTCGCGCTGGTTGACGACGCACTTCTTGTGCTGGTGGAGGAACTCGATCGGGTCCTCGATCGTGAGGATGTGCTCCTCGCGCTCCTCGTTGATCAGGTCGACCATCGACGCCAGCGACGTCGACTTGCCCGAGCCGGTCGGGCCGGTGACCAGCACGAACCCGCGCGGCTTGCGGCAGAACTCCTCGAGCACGGTGCGGCAGCCCGAGCGAATCGAGGCTCTTGATCTCGCTCGGGATGTGGCGGAACGCGGCCGAGATCGACCCGCGCTGGAAGAAGCAGTTGACGCGGAAGCGGGCCATGCCCGGGATCGCGTAGGCGAAGTCGAGCTGCAGGTTGTTCTCGAACATCTTGCGCTGGGAGTCGTTGAGGATCGAGTACACGATCTCCCGGGTGTCCTGCGGCTGCAGCTGGTCGGGTAGCCGTCGAGCGGCACGATCTCGCCGCGAACGCGCATGGCGGGCGGGAAGCCTGGGCTCAGGTGGACGTCCGAGGCGCCGATCTCACCATCTTGCTCAGGACGGCTGCGAAGTCGATGCTCATCGAACATCTCTTTCGGCAGCGTTCAGGCGCGGCCTTTAGCGTGAGACGCGCGCGACTTCCTCGATCGAGGTGACGCCGGCGCGCACCTTGATCGAGGCCGGCCTCGCGCAGGGTGAGCATGCCCTCCTCGCGCGCGACCTGCGTCAGGTCGGCTTCGGGCGCCCCGGCGACGGTCATCTCCTTGATCCCCTCGCTCATCGCCATCACCGAGAACAGGCCGATCCGCCCCCGGTAGCCGGACCCGGAACAGCGCCCGCAGCCCACCGGCTCGTAGGCCTCCAGGTCGCCTCCCACCTTGAAGCCCGCGTCGACCAGCGCCCTCTCCGGCACCATGGCGCGCTTCTTGCAGTGCGAGCAGAGCTTGCGTGCGAGCCGCTGGGCGACCACGCAGTCGACGGCGGACGCCGTGAGGAAGGATTCGATCCCCATCTTCTGCAGGCGCACGATCGCGCCCGGCGCGTCGTTGGTGTGCAGGGTCGTCAGCACCATGTGCCCCGTCAGCGCGGACTCGATCGCGATCCGCGCGGTCTCGGCGTCGCGGATCTCGCCGACCATGATCACGTCGGGGTCGGCGCGCAGGATCGAGCGAAGGCCCGCGGCGAAGGTCAGGCCGGCGCTGGCGGTTGACGCCGATCTGGTTGATCCCGTCGAGCCGGTACTCGACCGGGTCCTCGATCGTGATGATGTTGCGCTCGACCGCGTTGATCTCCTTGAGCGTCGCGTAGAGCGACGTCGACTTGCCGGATCCGGTCGGGCCGGTTACGAGGATCGCGCCATACGGCTTGCGGAACGAGGCCTCGTACTGCGAGCGGGCGATCGCCGTCCATGCCGAGCTCGTCAAGCGTGCGCAGGGCCTGGTCCTTGTCGAGAATGCGGATCGTGCAGCCCTCGCCGCGCTGCGTCGGCAGCGTCGTGATTCGCAGGTCGACCTTGCGGTTCTCGACGTTCAGCCGAGACGCGGCCGTCCTGCGGCACGCGCTTCTCGGCGATGTCCATGTCGCTCATGATCTTCACGCGGCTGACGACGCCGGAGATCATCCGCTTCGGCACCTTGGCCGCCTCGTGCAGCACGCCGTCGACACGGAAGCGGACTCGCATCTCGCCGTCGCCGGTCTCGAAGTGGATGTCCGAGGCGCCTTCCGTCACAGCCTGGCCGAGGATCGAGTAGACGAGCTTGATGACCGGGGCGTCGCTCGGCCGACTCCCGCAGCTCCGTGACCGGCGCCTCGGCCTCCTCCTCGTCCTCCTCGATCGCCTCCGAGACCGCAGTCTCGAGCGTGTTGAGGCGCAGCGACAAGGGCATCGATGTCCTCCTCGGCGGCGACCGCGACCTCGCACGCGAGGCCGGTGATCATCTGCAACGTCGTCGATCGCGATCACGTTTGCCGGGTCGGCCATCGCGAGCAGCAGGGTGTCCTTGTCCAGGTAGCCGACCGGCACGGCTTTGTAGCGGCGGGCGGCGCCGGACGAGAGCATGTTCGCGGCGCCCATGTCGACGTGGTAGGCGTTCAGGTCCACGTGGCGCAGGCCGTAGCGCTCGGCCATCGCCCGCGAGAGCTGGTCGGAGTCGAGCACCTTGTCGTCGAGCAGCACGGCCTCCGGCGAGCGGCCGGCCATCCGCGCCTTGTCGATCGCGTCGTCGACATCTCGCGGCTCGCGTAGCCCAGCTCGACGATCACGTCGGTGATGAACATCGACGAGTTGCCACGGCCGAGGGGCCGGGTGAGCCCGGGCGTCTCGGAAGCGCTGGGATCGACCTGCTTGGCCGGGGCCGCGCTGCCCCCTGCAGGTACCGGACGAAGGTAGTCGGGGGTCACGAGACCTTCCTTACCAGGCGGGCAAACATGGTTTCGCGCCTTACGTCGCTCATTCAGACACCTCACCCTCTCGCGCGGCGGCTCGCATCGTGGCGATCGGCGGCTCGAGGCCCGTCCAGATGCGCAGCGAGGCGGCGCCCTGGTGTACCAACACGTCGAGCCCGTCGATCGTGACCGCTCCGGCCACGCGGGCGGCCGCGATCAGTTCTGTTTCATGCGAGCCGTAGACCAAGTCAAGCACCACCTCTGCCTTGATCGCATCGGCCGCGATCGGCAGGGCCTTGAGGTCGCCAAACCCCCTCTCGCCTAGGGGCTGGCCCTCATTCGCGGCTCCGAGGCCGACCGTCGTGGTGTTGACGAGCAGTTCGAAGTCGGATCCTGGCGCCGGCTCGTGGGTGACGGCGAACTCCCGGGCGAGTGCGCCTGCGTTGGCCTCGGTGCGGTTCCAGACGTGCACGTCCGCTCCCGCCTCGCGCAGAGCCCAGATCGCCGCCCGGGCCGAGCCGCCGGCGCCCATCACCAGCGCGCGCTTGCCCGCGGGCGAGGCCGGGAGCGCATCGATGATCCCGACCCCGTCGGTGTTCTCCGCCACGATGCCGTCGTCTCCGAACGTGAGCGTGTTGGCGGCCCCGATCGCCCGGGCTGTGTCGCCGGCCTGGTCGGAGGCCGCGAGGGCCGCCAGCTTGTGCGGGACCGTCACGTTGACCCCCGCGTAGCCGCCGCTCGCCAGCTCGGCCACCAGCGCCGCGAACCCCTCGGGAGCAACCTCGATCGCCTCGTATGACCACTCTGGGGCGAGGCCGAGCTCGGCCAGTGCCGCGTTCTGCATCGCGGGCGAGCGGGAGTGCGAGACGGGTTGACCGAGGACGGCCAGCTTCGGCATGCGCTCAAACTAGCGACGAAGTCGCGGTGCAGGGCCTTACGGCCCTGGCGGGTCAGGTAACGAGCCCACGCCCGCCGGTAGCGGACGCGAAGCGGAGCAGCCGGCGCGGATATCTAGCAATCCGTGGGAGAGCCGCCCTCGGCTTGCAAGGCGGCCTGATAAGAGGCCTCGGCCGCTGCGAACTCCTCCTCGGTCTCGACGAAGGCGTGCTCGTTGCAGGTACCCGGCTTGATCACGAAGTAGAAGTAGTCCGTCTCGGCCGGCTCCGCGGCGGCATCGAGCGATGCCCTGCCCGGATTGCCGATCGGCCCGGGCGGCAGACCCGGGTTGATCCGCGTGTTGTACGGCGTGGGCTCGTTCAGGCGGGACTCGACCAGGGGCTCGGTGTAGTTCTGATCCTCGAAGCGGATCGTCGAGTCGATGCCCAGTGGGTTGCCGGCGTCGAGGCGGTTGTAGATGACCGAGGCCGCGAGCTTCCGCTCCTCGGGCACAGCGATCTCGCGCTCGATCATCGAAGCGACGTTCACGACGTCGTACACGCTGTAGCCGTTGCGCTCGGCCCAGGTCAGGTCGATTTCGGCGATGTTGGACTCGAACGCCTCGAGCTGCCGGTCGACCAGCGCATCCACGTCGTCGCCCTTGAAGATCTCGTAGGTGGCCGGGAACAGGAATCCCTCGAGGCTCTCCGCATCCTGGGCCCCGTACTCCTTGAGGTCGATGGCCCGCGAGGACACCGTGGCCTTCTCGTAGTCGCCCTTGATCCCCGCCTTCTTCGCGACCTGGGCGATCTGCGAGCGGTCGTAGCCCTCGGGGATCACCACCTCCTCCGTCTTGCGCTCCTTCGGCGCCGCGGGAGCGGTTGCGTCGTCGCCGGAGCGGCTCAGGACGACCCCGACGCCGGCGACCAGGACGATCAGCGCGCCGAGCGCCAGGAGGCCGATCGTGCGGCGGTGGCGGGCCTGGTCGCTGGTTGGAGGCCGTCGCGGCGGTGCCGGCGGCTGCGACGGTGGCGGTGGGGTCGCCGCGGGCTGCTCGGTCTCGCGCACCCGCTCGCCGAGGCTCTGCTGCGCCTCCTCGCGGCGGCGTGCCGCGCGCTCGGCGCGACGTGCCTCGCGTTCGCGGGCAGCCTGGTCGTCGGCGAATGGGTCGCGCCAGTCGGAGTCGCTCATCGGGCTTCGGGCGCCGCCCCTGAACGACGCTGCAGGTAGGACTCAAGCAGATGCGCGGCGGCCAACGCGTCAGGCGGCGCGCCCGCTCCGGCGCGGGCACTCGACTCGGCGAGGCGTGTCGTCAGCCGCTCGTCGTACTGCTCCACCGGGACCTCGAGTTTCCCGGCGAGCTCAGCCGCAAACGCCCGGGCAGCCGCGGCCTGCGACCCCTCCTCACCACTCAGCGAGACGGGCAGGCCCACGATGACCAGCTCCGCCTCGTGCTCGGAAACCAGCTCGGCGACGTCGTCCGTGTCCGGCGGCTCGACCACTCCGAGGGGCCGCGCGAGGGTCTCCGTGGGGTCGCAGATCGCCGCGCCAACACGCGCCGCACCATGGTCCAGGGCGAGGATTCGCATCGAAGGCGGTCAGCCGCCGAGGCCGGCGACGATCGCCGCCCGGGCCGCGTCGAGCGCGGGGTCGAGCTTGGACGGGTCGCGACCCCCTGCTTGCGCGGCGTCGTCGCGCCCCCCTCCCCCGCCGCCGACGATCTCGGCGGCCTCCCGGACCACGTCCTGGGCCGAGAGCCCCTTCTCGATCGCGCCCTTGCTGAGCAGCGCGACCAGCGCCACCTTGCCGTCGCCCGAGCCGCCGAGCACAACCGCGGCCTCGCCCAGGCGGTCCCGGACCTGCGCGCCGAGGTCCATCAGCGCGCGCTGGTCGGCCAGAACGCTGCGGGCGGTGACGACCTTGACCCCGCCGACGTTCTCGGCCGCGGAGACCAACTTTTCGGCCTCCTGGCCCGCGGCCTCGCGGCCGGCCGCTTCGGCGCGGCGCTCGTACTCGACGAGCCGTTCTTCGGCGTGCTGGGCGGCCGAGACCGGGTCGTCGGGCCGGCCGAGCAGGCGGCCGACGGTCTGAAGCTCGTCGCTGCGGCGGCGAAACCAGTCGATCGCGGCCGGTCCGGTCAGCGCCTCGATCCGCCGGACGTTCGCGGCGCTCGAGCCCTCGGCGACGATCGCGAAGATGCCGCACTCGGCCGTGGTCGCGACGTGCGTCCCTCCGCAGAGCTCGCGCGAGACCTCGTCGACCTCGACCATCCGGACCCAGTCGCCGTATTTCTCCCCGAACAGCGCCATCGCCCCGAGCGCCTCGGCCTCCGGGCGCGTCATCTCCAGCGCGCGCACCGGTCGGCTGGCCTTGACCCAGTCGTTCACGACATCCTCGATGTCGCGAAGCTCGTCGGGCGCGAGCGGATGCCCGTGGGTGAAGTCGAAGCGCAGCTTGTCCGGGCGGACGGCGGACCCGGCCTGGCGCACGTGGGTGCCGAGACGCCGGCGCAGCGCCGCGTGGAGCAGATGCGTGGCGGTGTGGTTGCGCATGGTCGCGTGCCGGGCCTCGTGGTCGACCCGGGCATCCACCCTGGCCCCGGAGTCCAGCGCGTCGCCCGAGACGCGGACGACCTGGTCGTCGCCGAGCCGATAGACGTCGTCGACCGTCGCCTCGCCCCCGTCCCAAGCGACGACACCCGAGTCGGAGACCTGACCGCCGCCCTCGGGATAGAACGGGCTCTCCTCGAGCTTCACGAGCACGGCGCCGTCGTCGCCCAGCGGCCGCGGCGGCGGCGACGCTGGTCTCCGCCCGCGAGCGCTCGTAGCCGACGAACCGCGTCGCCGGCGCGGCGCCCGCGAACTCGATTACGGCCTCGTGGGTGTCGGGTGCTGCCGCGCCGGACGCCGCGTGCGCGCGCGCTCGCGCTGCTGCTCCATGAGCGCCTCGAAGCCCTGGTCGTCGACCGAGAGGCCCTCCTCGGCGAGCAGCTCCCGGGTCATCTCGTAGGGAAAGCCGTAGGTGTCGTGCAGCTGGAAGGCGTCGTCGGCCGACACCCACGAGGTGCCCTCCTGCCTTCGCCCGGTCGATCAGCCGCGCGAGCAGCTCCGTGCCGCGGTCGAGCGTGCGGCCGAAGCTCTCCTCCTCGTCGTTGACCCAGCGCAGCACCGTGTCGTGCTCGGCGGTCAGGTGCGGGGAGACGTCGGCGCAACAGCTCGATCGCGCGTCTCGGCGAACCGTCCGAGGTAGGGGGGCTCGAGCGCCGAGCACCCGGCCCTGCAGGATCGCGCGGCGCATGATCCGCCGCAGGACGTAGCCACGGTCCTCGTTCGACGGCACGACGCCGTCGGCGATCAGGTTGACCATGCCGCGGCGAGTGGTCGGCGAGGATCCGCATCGCCCGGTCGGTCTTCGCGTCGTCGGCCGTAGCCGCGCCCGCAGAGCTCCTCGGCCAGCTCGACGAGCGGGCGGAACAGGTCGGTCTCGAAGACCGAGGTCACCCCCTGCTGGATCGTCGCCATGCGCTCGAGGCCGAGGCCGGTGTCGATGTTGCGCTTGGGCAGATCCGTCACCGAGCCGTCCTCGTGCAGCTCGTACGACATGAAGACGAGGTTCCAGTACTCGAGGTACCGCTCGGTGTCGTCGCCCGGGCGGACGGCGTCGTCGCCGAACTCGGGCCCGCGGTCGACGTACATCTCCGAGCACGGCCCGCAGGGGCCGGTCGTCGCCGGCCTGCCAGAAGTTCTCCACGCGGCAGCAGGACGATCCGCTCCTCGGGCACGCCCGATCTGCCCGCCAGAGCTCGATCGCCTCCTCGTCGGGGCCGAGGCCGAGCTCTTCGTCCCCGCCGAAAACCGTCGCCCAGATCAGCTCGGGGTCGAACCCGAAGCCCTTCAGCGACAGCTCCCATCCGAACTCGATCGCCTCGCGCTTGAAGTAGTCGCCGAAGCTGAAGTTGCCGAGCATCTCGAAGAACGTGAGGTGACGGTGCGTGTTGCCGACCTCCTCGATGTCGGGCGTGCGGAAGCATCGCTGGCACGACGTGAGCCGGGCGGCGCGGCGGCTGCTCACGTCCCCGGAAGTACGGCTTGAACGGCTGCATGCCCGGCGGTCGTGAGCAGCACCGAGGGGTCATCGGGCGACGGGATCAGCGACGCCGAGGGCACGCGCAGGTGCTCGCGCTCCTCGAAGAACGACAGGAATGTCTCGCGGATCTCGCTGACGACGCAGCGATGCGACCCGGTGAGTCTATGCGCCGCGATCGTGGCGTGGCCGACGACGCAGCTCGCCGTCCATCAGGCAGGCGGTCTGGCCGGGCGCGACGCCGTAGGCGGGCTCGGCGAGCTCCAGTTCGAGCTCCGCGTGCTCGCCCGCGCGGCGCCGCGGACAGCCGGCATGCGATCGAGCGGGAGCGGTAGCGCAGCTTGACGCGGTCGGCGCGGGCCGAGTCGCGGTGCAGGCACGGCGCCGGAGCGCGACACGGTCGTGTCGCCAGGTCCTCGCGGCGGCCGACGACCACGCGGTTCGCGCGCCGCGTCGGTCGCCGAGCACGTAGAGCGGCTCGCCGGCGGCGACGCCGAGGCCGCGGCGCTGGCCGACCGTGAAGTGGTGGTGGCCCGCGGTGCTCGCCCAGCACGCGCGCCGCCGGCGTCCACGATCTCGCCCGGGCGGTCTCGCGACGCCGCCGTGGCGCTGCGAGGAACGAGCGCTTGCCCTCGCCGGCCAGGAAGCAGAGGTCCTGGCTCTCGCGCTTGGAGGCCACGGCCAGGCCCGCCGCGCGCCGCGATCTCGCGGACCGCGCGGCTTGGTGAGCTCGGCCAGCGGGAAACGAAGCCGCGCGCAGGGTCGCCGGCGCGCAGGCCGGAGAGCATGTAGGTCTGGTCCTTCGCCGGCGTCGGCGGCTGCGGCCAGCAGCGGGCCCGTCGCCGTCGTCGGCGATCCGCGCGTAGTGGCCCGGTCGCAAGGTGCGAGGCGCCGACGCGGTCGGCGAGCGCGACCATCGCGTCGATCCGCAGGTCGCCGTTGCAGACTCACGCAGGGGTTCGGCGTGCTCCCCGCCCGGTAGCCGTCCACGAACGCGCCGACGACCTCGCGGCGGAACGCCTCCTCGAGGTCCAGCGTCAGGTGCGGGATGCCCGAGCCCATGCGCTAGCGCGCGGGCGCCGACGGACCGCCTCGGGCGAGCAGCAGGCCTGCGTCGCCGTCGGTGCGCTCGTCGGCCCAGAGCTTCAGGGTCACCGCGACCACTTCCGCCCCCCGCTCGCGCTCCAGCAGCGCCGCGACGGCGGAGTCGACCCCGCCGCGACACGGCGACCAGTACGCGATCGCCGACTGCGGGCGCGGGCACGACCGGATCACCCGAAGCCGCCGAGGCGCGAGGGCGCGCCCGAGCGCGTCGCCCGCCAGCTCCGCGGCATGCCGGCCCTGCGGCGAGAGCCCGCCAACCAGGCCGGCGATCTCGTCCGCCCCGAGCGACGCGGCGCCCAGCACCGACTCGCCCTCGACCGCCTCGCAGGCGGCGGCAGCGCAGGCGGTGAGCGCCGCACAACCCTCCGCGTCGAACGTCGCCGCTGTTACGGAACCGTCACGCACGTGCAACGAGATGCGCACGAGATCACCGCAAACGGAACCGCCGGCGCTGCCTGAGTGGGCGCCGTCGGGACTCGGCCCTCGCCGGCTGGCGTCGCCGGCGTACGCGAGAAGCTCCTCGTGGCTCACCCGTTGAAGGTACCGAGCACCCGCGGCTCAGTTCGGCGCGAAGGAGAGCTCCTTGCCGTCGTAGAGGACGTCGCGCACGGCCTGCTGGACGCTCTCGGGACCACGGTAGCCGTAGCTGACCGTCGCGACCGGCAGCGCGCCCTCGACCTGCCGCTTCGGCTCGACGACGACGAGTGCCGGGACGGCGTCGAGGTTGACGCCCTCGGCGATCCGCGAGTAGCGCGTCACGTCCTTTGCTTCGGCGACGAACACGGTGGTGTCCGAACGGCCGCTCAGCGTGTTGACCTCGGCCTCCAGGCGGCGGTCCTCGGTCGCCTTCCGGTTGACCACCAGCAGCACCACGACGTCACCGGACTCGTGTGCGCTCACGACGCTCTCGGGCAGGCCGGCTCCGGCCTTGAACTCGCCGGCCGCGGGCGCGGGCGCAGGAGCGGTCCCCGGCACGGCGCCGGCATCCGGCGCGGCGGGAACCTCGGTGGGAACGGTCGCCTCAGGCGCCACGGGTGCGGCGCCGGTTGCCGTCGGGGTTGCCGTCGCGTCCGCGGAGGTGGCGGATCCGCCCGACTCCTCCTGGCTCATGACGCGGGTCATGAACAGAAACGCGACGACGATGCCGAGGGCACCGAGCATCACCACCTGGACGATGGGGTTCTCGTTCAGCGCCTTACGCACGCTCGGACCGGCCCCCGGAAAGAAGAGGCCCCAGCTTGCCGGTGCCGCTCGGCCTGAGAACCTGACTGAACAGGTGGGTGCCTACCGGATGAGACGCATGCGCAACATCCGAGATCAGCTCCCAAGCCGAATGTGTTGGCTCACAATGAGAGCGGCTGTCGAACAAGCTCGAGCCTCCAAAGAACTTACAGGTCGAGGAGCTAATCGGCTCATTCGCCGATTCGCTTGAGCCGCCGGTGTGAGGCGCAGGCCCTCAGTCGGCCGCTTGCGTGGCCTCGGTCGACGCGGGTCCGTCGCGTCGCGGCAGCAGCACGCTGGCGACCAGCGCCGCGGCGGCGAGGAGCAGCAGCACGAACGGCCAGCCGAGGACGGAGCCCGACGGGCTCGAGTCGTCCAGATCGAGGCCGACGATCGCGATGAAGATCGTGAGGCCGATCGCACCCACATACGCGGGACCGCGTACGCGGAAGAACACCCCCAACACGACGAGCGCGAGGGAGCCGACCAGGAGCACGATGTCCCAGAAAAGGGAGGGCTCGGCGACTCCGCCGCCGACCTCGCCGAAGGGCGCGAACAGGCCGAACAAGCTTTGAACGATCGCACCCGTCGCGCTCAAGATCCCGGCACCAAACAGGAAGACGAGGCCGGACGCGGTCAGGAGCTCGGCCGGGAAGCGCGCCGTGCTCGTCATCGAACGGCGGATTCAGGTGGCGGCCGCGGCGGTGCCAATGCAGCCCCAGTGCCGCGACCAAGAGCACGCCCGCGGCCAGCATCGAGAAGCCACGGATGGTGCCTGCGTCGGTTGAGAAGTCCTCGCCGAGGATCGCGTCCCACACCGCGAACCAGGCGACGATGAACGCGATCCCGGCCGCCAGCATGGCGAAGCGAACGTCGGCGAGGAGCGCGGCCGCGACGCCGAGGGCCGCCACGGCGCCGAAGATCCATGCCACGTTCAGCGCGGCGCCGGTATCGCCGTCGATCAGCTCCAGGAACTGGAAGAACGTGAACAGGGCGAAGATCAGTCCGAAGATCAGGAACACTCCGTGCCAGGCGCTTCGCTCGCGGCTGCTCAGCGCGGCGAGCAGGCCCCCGCCGTAGAGGAAGACGGCCGGGAGGAGGGCGACGAGCAGGAGGGCGAAGTCACCCCATGGGTCCGCGAAGTTGCTCCGCCGGTACGCGAGGACGAGGGCGCCGACGCCCAGCAGCAGGGCGCCCAGCGCTCGCAGACCCTGACGCGCGTCGTCGTCATTGGCCTGGATCGTCCGCAGGTACTCCATCCCAACCCTCCTTCTCGACCTTTCCCCGGCGGGCACGGTAACGACGCCGCAGGACGGCCCCTCGCGGTCCCGTTGCCGGCTAGCTGCCCTGGCGAGGCGCGGGCCGGGCAGCGCGCAACGCCAGGCCCAGCTCGCGCAGCTGCGCCTCGTCCACCGGCGCCGGCGCGCCCGTCAGCGGGTCCGCCCCGGACGCAGCCTTCGGGAACGCGATCACGTCCCGGATCGAGTCCGCGCCGACCAGGCGCTGGACGATGCGGTCGACGCCGTAGGCGATCCCGCCGTGCGGCGGCGCACCGTAGCGGAGCGCCTCGAGCAGAAAGCCGAACCGCGATTGCGCCTCCTCCGGCCCGATCCCGATCGCGGCCAGCGCGTCGCGCTGGACGGCGGCGTCGGAGATACGGATCGAGCCGCCGCCCATCTCCTGGCCGTTCCAGACCAGGTCGTAGGCCTTCGCCCGGGCGGCGCCCGGGTCGTCAGGATCGAGATCCCCGTCCGGCGATGTGAACGGGTGGTGCAGCGGGTCCCAGCGGCCCTCCCCCTCGTTCCACTCGAACAGGGGCCAGTCCACGATCCAGCAGAACGAGTTGGCGTCCTCGTCGATCAGCTCGAAGCGCTTGCCGAGGTCGAGGCGGAGCTGCCCGAGGACCGCATTCGCGGTGGCCGCCTTGTCGGCCACGACCAGGAGCAGATCTCCCTCATTGGCCTCGAGGCGCTCGTTGAGGGCGCGCAGCTCCGCGTCGGAGAGGAACTTGGCGGTCGGCGAGCGCCATCCGTTCCCCTCGCGGAACGCCCAGACGAGGCCCTTCGCCCCCAGTTCCTGCGCGCGCTCGATCAGCCCGTCGAGTGCGGAGCGCGGCAGGTCACGGGCACCCGCGTTCACGCCCTTGACCAGCCCGCCGCCCTCGATCGCGCCCCGGAACACCTTGAACTCGGTCCCGGCGAGCGCGTCGGAGAGGTCCACGAGCTCGAGGCCGAAGCGCAGGTCTGGCCGGTCGGTCCCGTACCTCGCCAGAGCCTCGTCGTAGGGGAGGCGCGGGATCGGCACGGGCACCTCCGGGCCTCCCGCCCGTTCGCAGACGTGGGCCATCATCCGCTCGTTCAAGTCGATCACGTCCTCGACCTCCACGAACGAGAGCTCGACGTCGAGCTGGGTGAAGTCGGGCTGGCGGTCGGCGCGCTGGTCCTCGTCGCGGAAGCAGCGGACGATCTGGTAGTAGCGCTCCAGTCCCGCCACCATGAGGAGCTGCTTGAAGAGCTGCGGCGACTGTGGCAGCGCGTAGAACGTGCCCGGCTCGCGGCGCGCCGGCACCAGGAAGTCACGGGCGCCCTCCGGGGTCGAGCGCGAGAGCATCGGCGTCTCGATCTCGAGGAACCCCTCCCCGTCGAAGAACTCGCGGATCGCCCGAGTAACCAGCGCGCGGGCCGCGATCGCGTCCTGCATCGGCTGCCGGCGCAGGTCGAGGTAGCGATGGCGGAGGCGGAGCTCCTCCCCCACCTCGCCGGAGAAGCTCTCGATCTCGAACGGCGGGGTGTCGGCGTCGGACAACATCTTCGCCTCGGACACGCGCACCTCGAACTCACCGGTCGCCATCTCCGGGTTGACGGTCTCGGCCGACCGGCGGACGACCGGGCCGCTCACCGAGATCACGTCCTCGGCCCTGAGCTCGTGGCCCATCGCGAAGGCCTCTCCCGCCTCGTCGGGGTTGAAGACGAGCTGCACCAGGCCCGTCCGGTCACGCAGGTCGACGAACACCAGCCCGCCGTGGTCGCGGCGCCGGTGGACCCAGCCGGCCACGCGAACCTGCGCGTCGACGCGTTCGGCCAGGACCTGGCCGCACCACGTGTCGCGGTAGGAGTTCTCGCGCAGCGCGGGGAAATCGCTCATCAGGAACCTGCCTCCCCTTCTGCCCGCTCGCGCTCGATCTCCCCTTCGATGTCGGCCAGGTCGAGCTCGCGCTGCTCGCCGGTCTCCATGTGCCGGAGCGTCGCCGAGCCGTCCTCTCCCAGGATCACCGCCCGCCGGGCGCCGGACCGATCGGCCTGCTTCATCTGGCCCTTGTGCGAGCGGCCGGCCAGGTCGAGGTCGACGCACACCCCGGCGCGGCGCGCGGTCGTCGCGAGCTCGAGGGCGCGCTCGCGCTGACCTTCGGGCGCCACGATGAAGACGTCGATCGGCTCCGGGGGCGGCGTCTCGCCGAGCGCCAGCAGGATCCGCTCGATCCCCGCGGCCCATCCCACGGCGGGCGTGGGCGGCCCTCCAAGCTCCTCCACGAGCCCGTCGTAGCGGCCGCCGCCACCCAGCGCGGACTGCGCGCCGAGCGCGTCGGATTCGAACTCGAACACGGTGCGCGTGTAGTAGTCGAGCCCGCGCACCAGCGTGCCGTCGAGCTCGTATCCGACTCCGGCGCTGTCGAGCAGGCGCTTGACGGCGTCGAAGTGCTCGGCGTCGTCGCCCTCGAGGCGGTCGAGCATTGTGGGTGCGTCCGCCATCACCTCGCGGGTGCCCTCGTGGTCGGAATCGAAGGCGCGGAGCGGGTTGGCGTCGATCCGCTCGCGAACGTCGCCGGCGAGGTCGTCCTCGTTCGCGCGCAGATGGGCGCGGAGCTCCTCTCGATACGCGGCTCGCGCGTCGAACGAGCCGAGGCTCCCGAGGCGCAACCGCAGGTCCGGCACCCGGAGCTCGCGCAGGATCTCGTCGAGCAGGATGATCGCCTCGGCGTCGGCCAGGGGGGAGTCGGTGCCGATCGCCTCGAGGTCGAACTGGTGGAACTGCCGGAAGCGGCCCGCCTGCGGGCGCTCGTGGCGGAAGAACGGCCCCCAGGCCCAGAGCTTCACCGGCTGCGGCAGCTTGTGCATGCCGTGCTCGACGTAGGCGCGGCAGATCGGGGCGGTGGCCTCCGGGCGGAGGGTCAGCTCGCGCCCGCCCTGGTCGGCGAACGTGAACATCTCCTTCTGGACGATGTCCGTCGACTCCCCCACGCCGCGGGCGAAGAGCTCGGTGTCCTCGAACACGGGCGTCTCGATGCGCGAGTAGCCGGCGCGGGTGAAGGCGTTGGCCGCGGCGACGAACACGCGAGCCCGCGCCGCCGAGTCGGCAGGCAGGACGTCGAACGTGCCGCGTGGGGCCTTGAAGCGAGCGCTCATGCGCGGGCGAGACTAACGGGACACCGCGCGGCCGAGCCCGCGGATGAACTCGACCGGCTCCTCGGACGGAGGCGAGACCAGGACGACATCGAAGCCGTGCTCGTCGGCGAAGTCGCGCAGCCGGTTACCGTCGAGCCATTCGCCCGGGCCGTCGAGGCCGACGTTCGCCGCGCGCACGATCTCGGCCGGATCGCGGTCCGCCCTGCGAGCCGCCTCGTCGATCGCCGCCTGGCGCGGGGCGATGTCCTCAACGCTCAGATAGTGATCGCCGACGCTGGGCAGCCAGCCGTCGCCGCGGCGCCCGGTCAGGCGCAGCATCCGCGGCCCGTAGGCGCCGACCCAGAGCCCGACCCGGTGGGCGGGCGCGGGACCGGGCTTGGCGCCCGTGACCGCGTAGTGGTCGCCCTTGAAGCGAACCGACGGCGATTCCATGTCGAGGAACGCGCGGATGATCTGCATCGCCTCCTCGAGCGCCTCGACCGACTCGCCGGGCGTCCGCCTCGGCCCGCCCATCGCAGCGACCGCGTCCCAGAACGCGCCGGCGCCGATGCCGAGCTCGACCCGGCCGCCGCTGAGCACGTCGAGCGACGCGACGGACTTCGCCAGCACCGCCGGCTGGCGCAGCGGCAGGTTGATGACGTCGGGCAGGAGCTTCACACGCTCGGTGCGGGCCGCCAGGTACGAGAGCAACGTCCAGGTGTCCAGGTACCGGCGCTGGTACGGGTGGTCCTGGATGCCGACGTAGGCCAAACCCGCCTCGTCGGCCGCCACGGCCTGCGCGACCGCGCGGTCCGGGTCCTCGCCGTCCGGCAGGATGAAGACGCCGAAGTCGGGCATCGCTACCGGGCGAGCTCGGCCAGGAACGGGTTCGAGGCGCGTTCGGCGCCGAGCGTCGTGATCTCCATGTGCCCGGGGTAGACGACCGTCTCCTCCGGGAACGAGTCGACGAGCTTGCGCAGGCTGTCGAACAACGTCGGCGCGTCGCCGCCGGGCAGGTCCGTGCGGCCGATCGAGTTGCGGAACAGGACGTCGCCGGAAAACAGCGCCGGCTCGTCGGCGATCGCGTACGTCACGTGCCCGGGGCTGTGGCCCGGGGTGAAGAGCACGTCGATCTCGAACCCGGCGAGGTCCAGGCGCTCGCCGCCCTTCACGGTCTCCTCGGCCTCCCAGCTCTCGAACGGGCCGAAGCCGGGCCAGGGGACGAAGGACATGATGTCGGCCAACACCGGGACCTCGATCTCCGGGCAGTAGACCGGGGCGCCGGTCGCTCTCGCAACGGGTGCGACGGCGCCGACGTGGTCGAAATGGGTGTGGGTCAGCAGGATCGCCTCGAGCTTCGTGATCCCGAGGTCGTCCAGAGCCCCCAGGAGGCGGTTCGCCTCGTCGCCGGGGTCCACGATGAGGCCCGTTTCCGAGCCGTCGCGCCGGAGGATGAAGCAGTTCTCGGCGACCTGGCCGACGGTGAAGCTGCGAACGTCCATCCTCGGCGAGGGTAGCGGCTGACCGCCGCCCGCAGAGCGCGCGCCTACGCTGGAGCGATGTCCTTCCTGCGCCGGCGGCCGCAATGGGTCAAGACCGCGCTCACCGTGATTCTCGCGCTCGCGCTCGTTCCCGCCGGGTTCGCGCTGGGTTGGCGCCTCGCGCCGGTCAACACCGTCGATACCGCGATCGGGCGGGTCTCGCTGAACGTCTCGCCCTCGCTCCAGGGCGAGGCGACCGCCGTGATCCCGGTGGCGGACTGGGGGTTTCGCGCCGACGCGTTCGACGGCCCGTTCGAGCTCGAAGCAGAGCTCCGCTCGCTCGAGCGCTCGGCTCTGGTCCGCGCCGCCGAGGGGGATGTCTCGGTCCTCGAGAGCACCGAGAGCGAACTCGAGTCGGGCGCCCGCACAACCGTGCTCGAGGCGTTCGCATGGGGCGCGGCAGTCACCGTCGTGCTGCTTGGGCTGGCCGCGCTGGTATTGCGAGACGCCCGGACCCGGGTGCTGCTGCTGGTCGTCGGCGGTGCGGCGACGGTCGCGCTGGGCGGCGCCTCGTTGGCGCTGGCGCGCGCAAGCTTCGACATGGAGGCGTTCGAACAGCCGACCTACTTCGCCAACGGCGCGGAGCTGGCTCGGATCCTGGAAGTCGCGGAGGACGAGCGCGTCACCAGCGAGTACGGGTCGACGTTCGCGAGCATCCTGAGAAGCGTCAGCACCGTGCTCGCCGAAGCGCCGGGCCCGACAACGGACAGCCGCGACCTCTATGTCGGCTCCGACCTGCATGCGAACGCCCTCGTGATCGAACCGCTGTCAGGCCTCGTCGGGAACGATCCGTTTCTCCTGAACGGCGACTTCGGCCAGCGCGGCGGCGTGGCCGAGGCCCGCCTGCTCGCTCCGCGCGTCGGCGCGCTGGGCAGTGAGGTGTACGCCACATCCGGCAACCACGACACCGCCGGGCTGATGGACGCGCTGGAGGCGAACGGCGTTCAGGTGCTCGGCGACGGGGCGACGGACGCCACCGGAACCACGCGGATCCTTGGACTCGAGGTCGCCGGATTCCCCGACCCGCTCGAATGGGATGGAAGCGGCGACCCGCAGGAGAGGCCGATCACCTTCGACGACCTCGACGACCCGGGCACGGCGGCCGAGTCCGCAAGCGCGGCGTTGATCGACTCGTTCGATGCCCTCGATCCGGCCCCTGACATCCTCATGGTCCACCAGGACGCCCTCGGCCGGGCGTTGGCCGAGGAGCTCCACGCGCGCGATTACCCGCGCCGGCTGGTGATCCTGACCGGCCACACGCACCGCCAGCAACTCGAGGTGTACGGCTCGGTGGTGCTCGTGAACGGGGGGTCGATCGGCGGCGGTGGAATCTTCGACGCCGGTAGCGAGCCGATCGGCCTGGCCGAGCTCCACTTCGACCCGTTCGCACCGACGTTGCGCTCGGTCGACTTCATCCTGGTCGAACCGTTCAGCGGCGCGGCTCAGGCGTCGAGGGTCGTCATCGACTCGGTCTGCTCGGGCGCGGAGCGCTGCTCGTACGAGCCGCCGTCCGTGGCCAGCTCGGACCTGGCGAGCGAGGAGCCGGGCAGCTAGTCGCGCTGCTGGCGTGCCTTCTGCGCCGACGCCCGGCGGCGGTTGTAGAGAAACCGCTCCAGGTAGTAGCCGGCCGGGACGTAGAAGACGAGCATCGTTACCGAGAGGAACAGCGACGGGGCGATCTCGCGGCCGAAGGGCACGACCATCAGCCCGAACAGGATCGCAGCCATCAACAGGGCGCGGTTGAACGCGCTCTGCCAGGTCGGCGGCTTGTCCCGCCGCGGGCCGGACCCGCGGCGGGCCTGGGCCTTGGCCTCCTCGCGTGTCCGTGGACGGCTGCGGCGACGGCGGTCGACCGACCCGCCCTGGGTGCCGCGGTGCTTGCGCCTGCGCTTCTTCTTCGTCTGCGCCATGGCGTTGAAATCTAATGGGTCCCGCCCGCGCGGAGGCGCTCCTCGATCACACCGCGCTTCGGATCGAACTCGCCGAGCGGCACGTCCGCCGGGAAGCCGTCGAGCGCCGCCCTCGGGACCAAGCCCACGATCTCCGCCTCCACCACCCTGGCACCGTGGCGGGCGGCAAGCGCGGCGGTTCGGGCGACCACCTCGGCGAGCGGCACCGAGACCGGATCGTGCACGTTGGTCGAGACCTGCGTGCGCTCCCTGAACTCGAGGCCGATCGCCCGCACGCCCGTGATGCCGCCGCCGGACTCGCGCAGCTCCGCGGCGATTTCGCGCGCCGTGGCAAGCGAGGCGCCCTCCAACTCGAGGTTGAACGCGGCGAGCGGCGGGCGCGCCGTGACGAGCGTCGCGCCCGCCGTGGGATGCGGCGCGCCGGGACCGCGATCGGGGCGCAGCTCGCCTGACTGCATCCGGGTCGCGAGAGCGTCGAGTCCCCCGCTGCGGAAGAACGCCCGCTCGCGCCGCCCGGGATCGGTCGCGAGATCGCCGTAGAGGAACACCGGAACCCCCAGCGCGCCGATCGCCCCCGCCGCCCGCAGTGCCTGATCGCGCGCCGTGTCGCGGGCATCGGGCGCAAGCCACACGACGGGCGCGACGTCGAGCGCGCCGATCCGCGGATGCTCGCCGAGGTGCTCGGAGAGGCTCAGCGCCTCCACCGCCGTGCGTGCCCCGGCGGCCAGCGCCGGCACGAGGTCCCCGGCAGTGGGAGCCAGGGTGAAAACGGTTCGGTTGTGGACCTCGTCGGAGTGGGCGTCGAGCAGGACCGCGTCCACCGCGAACGCGCCGGCCAGGCGGCCGATCAGGGCCTCGTCGCGCCCCTCGGAGACGTTCGGGACCGTCAGCAGCCCTGGGGCCGGGCTCACGCCACCAGGAGCTGGCCGTCGCGCACCAGCGCTTCGCCGTCGATCTCAACCGTCGGCCTCATCACCACGCAGTCGATGTGGACGGGCACCTGGACGTCGCCCCCCATCCCAGCCGAGGCGCCGAAGGCCACATGGCACGAGCCGAGGATCTTCTCGTCCTCGATCAGGTTCCCGGTCAGGATCGCCTTCTCGTTGGTGCCGATCCCGAGCTCGGCGACGCCCGTGCCGCCGGGGCCGGCGCCGCGCAGCATCTCGAGCAGCCGCGCTCCGGGTTCGCCGCTCGCCGAGACCAGGCTCCCGCCCTCGACCCGCAACTCCACGACCTCGTCCTTGGGGACGCCGGAGATCGTGCCGTCCACGATCAGCGTCCCGTCGCCCTCCGTCTCGATCGGCGGGATGAAGCCCTCGCCGCAGGGCAGGTTCCCGAACGCGCCGCGTTCGCGCAGGTCACCGTCGTCGGAGATCGCGTGTCGCCCGGCGATGTTGAGCCGCAGGTCCGATCCGTTCGGACAGGTGATGCGCGCTTCGGAGCCGGCCTCAAGCAGGGAGGCGACGGCGGCGCCCTTGCGGCGCAGGCCCTCGGTGTCCGCCGTCATCACACGCGCCAGGGTGTCCTCCGTTACGCCGGGCAGGGTTCCGATCCGGGCGCCCGCCGCGCAGGCGTTCCGGCGGGCCTCGGTGTGTGAAAGCGAGCGGACCGTGGGGCAGAGCACGACGTCGGCCTTGGCCATAGCGGCGGCGACCGCGTCGGGCGGCTCCTCGCCGTCCACCTGGCGATCCGCCATGAGGACCAGCATCGCGTCGGCCCCGGCCCGACCCGCCTCGCCCCTCAGACGCTCGCCGATGCCGAGGCTCGAGGGGTTGGCGACCACCAGCGCGGACTCGCCGTCGCGCACGCCAAGGCATTGGTTGATCACCGCCGAAACGGCGCGTTCGAGATCTGACATCGAGCCGCAGGCTAATCGAGGCGCGTCAGGCCCCGACGGCCGCCGGGGCCGGCGAGCGCCGGATCGATCCCAGGAGGGCGGTGGCCGCGAAGACGAGCGCGGCGACCGCGGCCGTCGCGGTCAGCAGCGCGCCGGCCGCCGCGGCCGCGCCGGCGTCGGATCCGAAGATGATCACGGCCGATGCCGCTCCGACGCTGGGGCCCACCGGCAGGACGCCGACCGCCGCCATCCCGATCAGGAGCGCGACCGAGTCGAGCACCGAGGCGTCGACTCCGACCCCGTTCAGGACGAACCAGTTGCGCGCGATCTGCAGGCAGACCGCCAGCACCACGAGCAACACCACGCGGTTGCGGCCACGCATGCCGCGGAGCACCGCGATTCCGCGCCACAGGCCGTCCTGGTGCCTCCGCGCCAGCTTGCGCAGCCCTGCCATGCCCGCGAAGGTGCCGATCAGCGCCACGGGCGGCACCCACCACTCGAGGCCGAGCGGGCCGACCAGCGTGAACGACATGAGAGCCGCGAGCGCGACCTCGACGATCACGATCGGGACCTCGGTCACGAGCAGCACCGACGCCGGAGGGCTCTCCTTCGGGGACGAGCGGCGGAGGGCGGCGATCCGCACGGCGAGGCCGAACTGACCGTTCAACAGGTTTCCCAGGTAGCCGACGCCGGCCGCTGGATAGAGACGCCGCCGGGTGACGCTCCCGCCGGCGCCGGCGACGCACACCTGCCACGTCTCGCTGCGAACGCCCAGCCAGATGACCTGCAGGACCCCGGCGACCAGGAGGATCCAGATCGGCGCGGCCCCCATCGCCGCCGCGAACTCGGCCCGGTCGCCGGCCAGGGCGACGCATAGCCCGGCCGCCACGACGACCGCCCCCGCGACCGTTACGACGGTCGGGTGGCGGCGCCACGCGGAGCGCAGCTTGTCGATGGCCGCTCGCACGGCCGGGACCGGCAGCCCGATCCCGTCGGCGCTGGGCTAGCTGCTCACTCGAACGTTGACGGCGCGCGGGCCCTTCTCGCTCGGCTCCGATTCGTAGGTGACCTTGGCGCCTTCGGCCAAGGTGCCGTAGCCCTCGGCGGCCAGGGCGCTGTGATGTACGAACAGGTCCTTCGAGCCGTCATCGGGTGAGATGAAGCCGAAGCCCTTGTCGTCGTTGAACCACTTCACGGTTCCTTCTGCCATGTGATGTTCCTCCACGGGTTGGTGCGGGCGGGCGCGGAGGGTGCGGTGAGGCAACGACTGCGAACGCTGGCACGTGCTACACCGCGACGAGTTGCGCGGCTGACACGACGGTAGCACCCTGACGCGGGGCGCGCGGCCGCGAGCCGGCCCGCGCCCCGCGCGGCTCACTGCCAGACGCTCACGAGCACGCCCACTACGAGCAGCTTCAACAGCCAGTCGCCGGCGTGGATCGCCGCGGGCCTCCACGGCGTGTTCTCGTGGAGTACCGCCCCCGTCCAGAGCACGAGCGGAAACCCGATCCAGAGGGCCAGCCCGAGCGCCAGCCCGCCGCCCGGCTCGTCGATCTCGCCCTGCGCGGCGAGGCCGGCGACGACCAGCGCCAACACCACGCAGCGGCCCAACTCGGCCGCCACCACCCAGGGTGGCAGCTGCTCGCCGGCGACGGCCATGTCACTCGCCGCGGCCAGGCGCTCGCCGAACACCGCGTAATAGGTGCCGCCGATCGCGAACGCCGCGACCGCGGCGGCCACGACTCCGAGGACCTCGACGTCGGGCATCAGACCCCACCTCCCTCGAGCTGGGCCTTGAGCTCGGTCAGGCGCTCGCGCCACCAGGACTTCATCTCCTCGGCCGTCTCCGCGTCGGGGAGACGCTCGTGGGACAGGGCGACCCGGCTCTTCGACGTGCCCAGGTCCTCGAACCCGACGATGACCCGCGTCGAGCCGTCCTCCCAGTCGTACCGCGCCGACCTCGGAGCCGTCGCCGTCCGGGTCCGCAGGTCCGCGCCCGGCAGCCAGCGCCGGCGCCGGCTCGGATCGTCGAACCTGGCGAACAGCCGCTCGACCGGGACGGCAATCGTCCGCGACGCGGTGATCGCGAAGCCGTCGGCGTGCTCGCCCGGCGCGCGGAGCCCGCGGGCCCGTTCGTAGCCGACCGTGAGCGACTGCGAGTACCAGCCGTCGACCCCGTGTTCCTCGCGCAGCCAGCGGGCGATCTCGGTGTGCGTGTGCGTGGGCGCTCCCCAATCATCGAGCGCCGCGAACCACGCCTGCCAGCCGCGCCCGGTGGCCTCCACGACGCGCTCGTCGGCGACGGGCGGCGCGAACTCCCCAACGGCCGCGTCGGGCCGGTCGCCGTTGGCGATCAGCATGCGGCGTGCGGCCGTGTAGCTCTCCCCCGTCTTCGACATCCGCTCGCGCACTCGGCGCTTGAACGTCTTCTGCCTCGTCATCTCGGTGCTCCTTCTCGGCGACGGCGCCGGGACTCACGCTCCCGATGCCCCACCGAAAGGGGCTTCAATGACCGGCATCCCGATGGCTCGAGGCCACCTTTACCTCCGCGCGCCGGCGGCGTGAGCGCCGGATTGGAGGTCGGGCGCGGGACCGCGCCTGAATGAACTGTATCGCTGTGTTAGACCGCGCGACGGGGCGAGATTCATCGGCGGATTGCCGCGCCCCCACTATCGTTGCGCCCGCAATGAATGGCACCGCGGGCGCCTCCCTCTACGACGAGCTGCTCTGGGTCCACGGCATGATCCGCCGCGACCTGGAGACCGTCCGCGGCCTCGCCGGCGCCGTCACGAACGGCGCCCCGGCGGACGAGGTCAGGGGCGCGCTCGACGACCTCAAGACCAACGGCCCGCTCTGGAAGCTCAAGGTCAACTGCCTCCACTACTGCCGGTTCGTCCACTCCCACCATGGAGCCGAAGACGCCATGCTCTTCCCCGCGCTCCGCGCCGCGAACCCGGACCTGGCCCCCGTGGTCGACCGGCTCGAGGCCGACCACCGCGAGGTCGCGGTCCTGCTCGACGAGGTCGAGGCTGCGTGCAGGGGGCTGGGCGGCAGCGAGAAATCCGCATCCCGGTCGAGCCTCGCAGCGGCGCTCGACAAGCTGGCCGAGCATCTGCTCGAGCACCTGGGCTTCGAGGAAGAGAGCGTCGAGGACACGATGCGATCCATGGCGGCGCTCTAGATTCGCGGGATCGCACGGCTCGGAGGAGCCCCTAGCACCGGCAAACCAACGCTACGATTCCCGTCCCGGCCGGAGTAGCTCAGCTGGTTAGAGCAGCGGAATCATAATCCGCGTGTCGGGGGTTCGAGTCCCTCCTCCGGCATGGCTTAAACAAGCGGGATGCAGCCCCTTCAGGGGCCGCTTTCGTTCAAAGTGGCAACTCCTCGGCCCCATTGCGCCTCGAAGCTTTCTCCGCTCCGGAGTGAAAGCACCGAGAAGCCAACGGCGGCCCCCGTGCGGAGTGGAGTTCGGGCCGCCGTTGCGTTGGAGCGGGAGGGGAGCTCCCGCTTTCCCCGGCCCTTTGAAGGCTACGCCTGAACAGACACGAGCCCAAGCGTGTTTCGTCGCAAAACCGAGCGCGGGCGGCCCGTTCGTGGGCTGAAAGCAAAATCGGGATTGGAACCAATAGACGAGGCCCGCGCGAAGCTGCCTTCAAACGCGGACCCCGTACGGGCGGAGGGAATCCTGGGGTTAATCGGGACTATCCGCGCCGCAGCGAGCACCTACCCGGTTCCCGAAGCTGAAATCAGAGGCACCCTTGACACGCGCCGATGCTGACGTAGATTCAGGCTTGCGGAACGCTCGGGAGGAGCGCATCCGCAGACGCGACTCGGCACAGGACGGGTGGCCGGCTTATCCGGTACCCCGAACTCGGCAGAGAGGAGTGACCTCATGACCTATGTTCGGTGCTGGGACTGCGGGGCCCATGGCTGCTGAGGATCGAAGGCACGGGATATTTCCCGAGCGATTTGGAATCGAGACCACCCGACAGGATGGGCACTGGGCCGTGGCGGTAAGCGGCGAGGTCGATCTCGCCACCGTCGACAAGCTGGAAGCGGCGTTGGGACGGCTGTCAGGGCCGGTCGTCCTCGACCTGAGCAAGGTCAGCTTCATCGACAGCATGGGTCTGACACTGCTGCTGCGGGCGACGAGGAACGGCTGCTCCATCGGGAAGGCTTCACCTGCGGTGAGCCGACTGTTCCGAATGACCGGATTCGAGGAGGAGCTGCGTCATAGGCCCGCTGACTGACGGAGCACCTCGAACAGGTAGCGGCCGTCTACAGGGCGGCCGGCAAAGGTGGGGCCTGGCTATGTCACAGTTCGAGCCGACCAGCGGTCATCGCACCAGCCTGAACGCTGCTCGGAGCTCTTCCGAGAACAGCTCCGGCTCCTCCCAGGCGGCGAAGTGGCCGCCCCTCTCGGCCTCGTTGAAGTAGGCGAGGTCCGGGTAGACCGCCTCGACCCAGCTCCGGGGCGACGCCCAGATCTCGCCGGGGAACGCGGTGAAGCCGACCGGCACTGTGACCGCCGGAGGAGGCTGGCCGCTCGCAAGCGATGCGGCCAGCGCTCGTGCGTCCTCCCAGTAAGACCGGGCCGTCGACGCTCCGGTGCCGGTCAGCCAGTACAGCGTGATGTTGTCGACGATGCTCTCCCGGGTGAGATGGCCCACCGGCTCGCCGTCGACGAACGCGCGCGAGACCTTGTAGTAGCTGTCCGTGTCGTGGTCGAGCATCCAGGCCGCCAGCGCGACGGGTGAATCCAGCAAGGAGTAGCCGATCGTCTGCGGCCGGGTGGCCATCTCGAGGAAGTAGCCGAAGCCGTCCTCCCTGAACGTCGCGACCGCCTCGGCCGCTGCGCGTTCCTGTTCGGATTCCCTCGGCAGGTGATCGCCGATCGCGAGCACCGCCGTCAGCAGGTTCAGGTGGTAGCCGGCCAAACCCTCGACCGCCTGGCGGCCCATCAGGTCCGTGACGAGGGCGCCCACGTCGCCGCCCTGGGCGACATACCGGGTGTAGCCGAGGCGGTCCATCAGCTCCGCCCACGCGCGTCCGGTGCGGGCGGCGTCCCAGCCGAGCTCGGCCGGCTCGCCGGAGAACCCATAGCCGGGCAAGGACGGCAGCACCAGGTGGAACGCGTCCCCGGCCTGCCCGCCGTGCGCGGTCGGGTCGGTGAGCGGGCCGATGGTCTCGAGCAGCTCGATCACCGAGCCGGGCCAGCCGTGCGTCATGACCAGCGGCATCGCGTCCTCGTGCTGTGACCGCACGTGGATGAAGTGGATCTCGACCCCGTCGATCTCGGTCGTGAACTGCGGGAGCGCGTTCAGCTTCGTCTCGCACTTGCGCCAGTCGTAGTCGCTCGTCCAGTAGCGGGCGAGCTCCTGCATCGTCGCCAGCTGCACGCCCTGCGACCGATCTGCGACGAGCTCCTTGCTGGGCCACCGCGTCGCGGCAATCCGGCTGCGGAGGTCGTCCAGGTCCTCTTGCGGAATATCTACGTCATAGGGGCGGATCGCGCCGTTTTCGGCCTTCGCCTGATCGGCGGCGGCCGCTGGGGTCGAGGCTGAGGCATCCATCTGCGGCTCCTGACTTGCAAATTTGCGGGTCCGTGAAGGCACTCTCGAATCGCCGCGACCGGTGCCGGCGGCTTCGTCATCGAGTCCTCCCGTTCCGGCCGGGAATTTCACGGTCCGCGGCCCTCAGCACGTTCGTGCTGAACATCACGACCCTATGCCCGCAGATGGCGAAGTCAAGGTGCCGCTCCCTGATTCGCGCGATACTGGGCGGGCGATGTCGCAGGAGAACGTGGAGGTTGTGGCTCGCTTCTACGAGCCCGCGACGAGCAAGTCGGATCTCTTGCGCCGACTTCCGAGGACGATGGCGCTCTGCCATCCAGACGTCGAGTGGACGGCTCGCGAGGACGGGGTGACCTACCGGGGGCGCGACGGGGTCAGAGAGGAACTCGAACGCTTCCTCGAAAGCTTCGACGACTACAGGTACGAGATCCAGCGGATCGTCGACTGCGGTAGCGACGATGTGCTGGTGGTCGGACTCGAAGTAGCCAGAGGGGCGGCAAGCGGGGCCGAGGTGCGTTCGGTGAACTACGAGCTGCTGACGATCAAGGACGGCCTGATCCTGCGCTTCCGCGAGTTTTACGACGAACACGAGGCCCTGGAAGCCGCCGGGCTGCCGGAGTAGGTGCGAAGGGCGCGACTCGCACGGATAATGCCGCCGGCATGCGGGTATGGGACGAGAACTGCGCGAGCTAGGAGGGCTCATGGCCGCACCCGCACGAAGCGACGAGACCCGCGACCGGGCCGAGAATCGACCGGCCTGGCTGAGGCTCCTTGTAGCGAGCCACGATGAGCCGCACGTGATGCGGCGCATTCCCCCGGGCCCCCTGTGCGCCGCGTGCGGAGGGAGCGGGAAGCGCCGAGTGGAGGAGACGGGCGGGCCACCTGTGCCATGCCCCCTCTGCAAGGGAACCGGCTCCGAGCCAACCCCCGTCCCGCGCCCTTGACGAGCCCGAAAGCCCGGGTTAGATTCTCGACGCTGAGAGGCGCTGCGGTGAGCGCAACTCGCTGTTTTTAAGTCGGCATAGCCAAGGAAGGGGGCCCAGGCCTCACTCCTCGGCTCGGCAGATGAGGAGGCCTACGCTGTTGTTCCTGCAATGTGGGGAGTGCGGGTTCAGGACCGTTCCAGGGAGCCTGGAGTTCGGTGAGCCTGGGGTGCCGTCGTGAGCGCCGACGAGAGCCTTCGCGACGACCTCCGCGCGACTCGCGAACGCCAGGTTCGGATGCGCTCGGAGCTGCGCCACCTGAATGAGCGACAGGAGGCGTTGCAGGCGGAGCACCGCTCGCTGAGCGAACACGCGCTGTCGCTGGAGGGCGCTCTCGAGGAGGCGTTGGCGGCAGTGGACGACCAGAACCTCCAAGAGGCCAAAGCGCTGCTCGGCGTCGCTCTTGCTGCGGCGAAGCAAAGAAACGGGAATGGGCGAACGCCGAGCGAGTAGCCCGCTTAGCTCCAGACCCGGCGGGTAACCGCCCGGCGTCGTCCCTTCCATCCTGGGCGGCGGGGACGACACGACGCATGTCCCATGCCCCGGAAATGCGTCCGGAGGGGCGGCCTCGGTTCCGACCGGGGTCGGCCCCCATTCCCCGTCCGGTCAGAGCGGGGGCCGGATGACGACGAACAGTCGCGCAACGTGGCCGGTTGGGTTGCGGATGGCGTCGCCGTCACGCCCCCGGTAGTGGAGGCTGTCGCCTTCGCGCAGGGTTACCGGCTCGTTGCCGTTCAGGCTCATCTCGACCGATCCCTCGATCACGTGCATGAATTCCTCGCCGTCGTGGCCCTCCCATTCGCTCGTTTCGGCGCCGGGCGCGAGAATCGAGAGCAGCGGCATGATCTCGCGCTCCGTGTCCGGCGCGAGCAGGCGGAGCTCGATCCCCTCCCCGCGCGAGTACAGATGCCGCTCGAAGCCGGCGCGGACGAGGCCCTGAACGTCCTGGGGCGGGGCCGGGACCAGATCGCTGAGGTGGATGCCGTAGTAGTTGACGAGCTTGTGCAGGCGGCCGAAGGCGATGTCGCTCTCGCCCGTCTCGACCAGTGAGAGGAACGAGCGCGACACCCCGGTTGCCGCCGCGACGTTCGCGAGCGACAGGCCACGGGCTTCTCTGATCGTCCGCAGCCGCGGACCGACCAAGATCTCCTCGGACGCGGCCGTTTGCCCGGTCAGGTGAGGGTCGACGAGCTTCATGGCGTCGCGCGTGAGGCCTAGGGGCCTCCGCCTCCGTCCTGGCCCGCGACCGAGGAAACGAATTCGGCCACCGCCTGGATCTCCGCCTCCGACAGGCGGTCGCCGAACGCCGGCATCCCGCCGCCGCCGTTGGTGACCTGCTCGACGAGGGTCTCCATGCTCGGTTGCAACTCGTCGAGGTCCGGGCCCACGGCTCCCGGGCCTCCCGACCCGACCGCCGCCAGCGCGTGGCAGACCCCGCAGTTGTCCGTGAACACCTGCTCGCCGTCGGCGGCCTCGCCACCGCCGCCACCGCCACCGGCCTGCTCGCCCTCTTCCGGTTCCTCGGTCTCCTCCGGCTCCTCCTCGGCTTCCGCCCCGAGCCTGTAGGCGACGATCTCCATCGTGTCGTCGTCCTCGAGCGTGACGCTCCCGGCCGTGATCACCGTCCCGCTCTCGATGGCCACGGTGGTGTTGGACCCGGCGGGCAGGTCCTGCTCCCACTCGACCTCACCGGACCCCGTGTTGAGCGCCCAGAGCGTGCCGTCGTAGGTCGTCGTGAACACGAGGTCGTTCACGACGCTCGCCCCACCGTAGGGCGAGGAGTCGAACGGGTGCTCCCATTCGACCTCGCCGGTCGCGATGTCGAGCGCCACCATCTCGCCGGTGCCCTCCGCCGGGTCGGCTTCGGACATTCCCACGGCGCCGTCGGTGACTGTGTACGCGAGGTTGTTCGTCGGCGCGTAGACGTTCGAGTCGTCGACCGCCATCTGCGTCTCGACCCCGCCGAGGATTCCCGGGAGCAGCTCGAACGGCGCCTTCGGCAGCTCGTCGTAGCGCTCCTCCAGGGCGAGGAGATTGTCGTCGTCGTGACCGCTGTGCTCGCCGACCGCCCTCTCCCAGAGCAGCTCCCCGTCCTCCTGGTCGATCGCGTAGACCTTGCCCATCTTGCCCGCGCACAGGACGACCCGGTCGCCGTCCTCGGTCTCCGCCAGGATCGGGCCGATCTGCAGGTCCCAGTCGTAGACGTCATGCGGAAGGGCCTGGAAGTGCCACTCGACCTCGCCGGTCGCAGCGTCAAGCTTCACGCACGAGTTCGTGTAGAGGTTCTCGCCGGGCCGGGTCTGGCCCCATGCCCAGGAGCGAGGTTGATTCTCCGGCAGGCCCGGGAAGGGCGCGGGGTTGGCGACCGCGACGTACACATCCCCCTCCTCGTCGAACGCCGGCGGGTGCCACTGCCCGCCACCGGAGTTGACCTTCGGGTTCCCCCACAGGTCGTCCGGCACCTCCTCCCACTTCCATTTCTCCTCGCCGGTCTCGGCGTCCATCGCCCAGAGGATCGCCTGGCCGTCGCCCTCGTAGAAGCCCTGGGTGTTGCCGGGAACGGTGGACACGTAGACGGTGCCGTCGTCGTAGCCGGGAGCCATGTCGATTCCCTCGTTGTCGTTACGGACCAGTTTCTGGCTCCAGAGCTCCTCGCCAGTCTCCGCGTCGAGCGCGAAGGCATCGGTTGTGGTCGCCCCGTACACGCGCCCGTCGACCACGTTGACGCCGTTCGGACCGACGTTGGCCGAGTCGTACTCCTTCGTCCACTCGAGCTCCCCACTCACGAGGTCGATCGCGTAGACGTTCGACTCCAGGTCCTGGGTGTAGACGACCCCGTCCACGATCACCGGCGTCGCCGCGTAACCAGCCGCCTTGATGGGGACCGACCAGGCCTCCCCCAGCGCGGTGACGTTCGAGCTGTCGATCTCCCCTTCAACCCGGCGGGTATTCCGGAGGTCGGCGTTCGGATATTCCCAGCCCGCGCTCGCCAGCACCTCGCCCTCGTCGTCATCGTCCCCGCCGCACCCGGCGATCACCGCCGCACCCGCGATCAGCGCCAGGACGCCGAGCAGCATCTTCAGACCGGGCGAGAACAGACTCCGAAGACCCTCTCGGACGCGCATGCCAACTGCTCCTCCTCATGGCCAGGGCCGCAAACGGTCGGCGCTTTGCTGGTCTTTTCGTCTATGTCCAGAAAACCGGACGGGTAAACCGATATTCAGGAGGGTCCGCTGTCCGGCGGCAGGTCGAGAAACTCGAGCGCGCCGGAGAACGCGAGGCCAGGTCGCGGCCCGCCCTCGATCGCAAAGATCCGGCTGCCGAGCGCCGCCGCGCCCAGGCCGTGGCGCGGCGTGACCATGTCCGGCAGGCGCTCCCAAGATCCCTCGGACGCATCGAACAACTCGACCGCCGCGATCGTTGTCCCATCGTCGAGCTCCTCGCCACCGAACGCGACCAAGCCTCCAGCGGCCGCGACGGTCGCGTGCCCGCTCCGGGCGGTCCCAAGCGGAGGCATCTCGCGCCAGCGATCCCGGTCCGGGTCGTAGCGCTCGACGGTGTCCAGCCCGCCCTGCTCTGGCCCAGGACGACCCCCGGTGACCACCATGCCGCCGTCGAGCACGGCGGCTCCGACGTGGTTGCGCCCGGTGGGCATCGGGGCGCCGGCACTCCAACGCTCACTGCCGACGTCGTAGACCTCGAGGGTGCGCAGTCGATCACTTCCCTCCGCCGTGCCACCCGCGGCGTAGAGCCTGTCATCGATCGCGACCAGCCCGAGCGCGGCCCGAGCGGTCGGCGCGGACGGCAGCTCGATCCATTCCTGCGCACCCGGGTGGTAGCGGAACAGGCGGCGCGACTTCGGCTCCCGCCCCGCGTCCGTCTCGAGGTTGCCGCCCAGCACGTAGAGGTCGCCGCCGAGCGCGGCGACGCCGGCGTGGTTCACCGCGACCGGCAGGGCCGGGCCCTCCTCCCACTCGCCGGCGGAGATGTCGTAGACGGCCATGCGGCCGGTCGTGGTCCCGTCCGGGAGGTAACCGCCCAAGACGTAGATCCGATCGTCGATACGAGCGGCGCCGACCTCGGTGCGGGTGAGCGGGCTGGGCTCCAGCGTGCCCCACGTCGCCGTCGCGGTGCCTCGCTCGGCCGGCGCGTCCAGCCCGTCCTCGTCGCCGCCGACGGCCACGATCAGCACGGCGGCGAGCGCCGCGATCACCGCGGTGGCGATCAAGATACGGATGACCGAGTCAGATCGTCCGATGCTCATCGGTTGATGGTCGCGCGTGAGGACAGCCGCTTCAGGCCGGACCGAAGCACACCAGGTCCTCGCCGGGCAGGCTCTCGCCCGCGCCGGTGCCGACGAACGCGAGGCGATTGGCAAGGGAGACCGACCCCGCGCTTGGCCCGCCGAGGGAGCCGCTCGCGACGATCGCGCCGTCCTCGGCCCGGAGCGCCGTGAGCTGGCCCTCGCTCGAACTGGCGTAGAGGTGTCCCGACCCGACGGCGGGGGGCGCGAACGAGAACCCACTCAGCCACGTGAGCCAGAGCAGCGCGCCCGTCCTGGGATCGAGCGCCGCGGCCGCATGCCGCCCGTTTTGGTCGTCATTCGAGAGCACGTAGAGGCGCCGTCCGTCGAAGGCGATCGCCCCCCACTCCGGCCCGTTCGTGGGCCCGGAGGGCGCGCCGGGCTCCGACTGCCACGGTGTCAGCTCCCGGTGCCAGAGGCGGCGCCGGGTCACGCGGTCCCACGCGTAGAAGCCGTCCTTCGCCGCGGCCACGAGCAGCCGATCGCCGATCAGCACGGCGTTCGCGAGGTCGCGACCCAGCTCCTCGTGAGCGTGAACCTGGTCGCTCCAGACGATGGCGCCGTCGCGAAGCCGCAGCGCCACGACTGAACAGGTCCCCGGGTTGGGACCGGGTACCACCCGGTAGGGGGCGCCGGTGCCAACGTAGACGAGCGCCCGCCGGCGATCCACCGTGCAGGGGGCGATGATCCCGCCGCCGTTCCCGCCGCTTGGCACCGTTGGGGTCGACCAGCGGAGGTCGCCGCGGTGCAGGTCATAGGCGGTGATGCGCCCGCGGGCCGCAGCCTCGCTGCCGGAACCGGAGCCGACCAGCACCAGGCCTCCGATCGTCACGGGCGGAGCCCAGAAATAGTCGTCGGAGGCTGCTGAGCGAAGCGGCTCTGACTCCCACAGCGTGGCACCGCTTCGCCGGTCGAGACAGATAACCCGGTCGGAAGCGACGAGCACGCGCCCGCCGGTCACCGCGGGGCCGCCGAAGAACGCCATCGGCACGCCCTCGCCGTAGACCGGGACCGGCAACGCTCGCCTCCACAGCTCCGCGCCCGACTCGATGCGGCAGGCCACCACCTCGCCGCCGTAGGACGCGGCGTACGCACGGCGCCCGACGATCGCCGGCGCGCCCGGGACTCCGCCGGCGAGCGAGACGCGCCAGCGTTCGGCGAGACCGCGGGGGCCGCTTGAGCCGCAGCGCCAGGCACGGATGTCATGGTGCGCCATGGGCCAGTGCGCACGGTTCGTGCGGTTTCCCTGCGCTCCGCCGGCGGCCGCCGCCACCGGGCGCGAGCGCCCGAGGAGCGCGGCTCCCGTCGCCGCACCCGCCGCGAGCAGGGACCGCCGGGTGATCCCCGCGGCGGGCTCAGACCGAGGCTCGGGCTGCTCAGCCCCTGTCACGCCGGCTATGGCCGGCCGTCGACCGCGACCTCCTGGACGGGCTCGGGCGCGCGAGCGCGCGAGCCGAATGCGGTGGCCTCAGCCGTTGAAGCGCCGGACTGGCTCGACCAGTATGCAGCTTCCCCGACCATCGGCCACTCGCGCTCCGGATCCGCGCGGTAGAGCGGGTTCATCGCGAACGCGGTGATCCGAGCGGAGCTGTCCGCGGCCGAGCTCTCGGCGTGGACCGCAATCGGTGCATCCGCGGCCTCGCTTGGACGCGGGAGCAGCCAGAGACCCGACGCGAACGTGGAGGTGGTGTCACCGAGCAGGCGACCGTCGATCGCCGCCTCGGCCGGCACCGCGCTGAACCACGTCGGCGGATCCATGATCAGCGTGTCCTGCTCGGGATAGGTCCCGACGATCACGCTGTCCAGGCCGCCTGTGTTCGTCCAGTGGAAGATGCCGCTCTGACCCACACCGGTGGGGGTAGCTGAACCCGGCGTCAGTCCGGGCAGCTGGCCGGAGTTCACCGCGCTCAGGAAGTTCGCGCCGTTCGCGCCGGCTCCGATGTAGCCACCGCCGGCGTCGAAGAACGCGTCCAATCGTGCCCGGGCGGTGCCGCTGGCCTCGCCTGGCCACCCGGCGGTGTTGAAGACGACGTCGTAGCCGTCGAGCGGGTTCGGCCCCGCCGGGTTGTTGAGCGCGCCAGTGGCGGACGTGGAGATCGGATCGGCCGGGAAGCCGAGCTCCCGCAGCGACCAGATGTCCTGGTTGACCCCACCGGCCAGGACGGCGATCCGCGGCACGCCCTCCACCGGATCCACCTCGGGGAGGTCGTCGACCCGGTGGAACCGCACGCCGTTTTCCTCACCCGCTTCGTCGAGCTCGGACTTCTCGCTCGCGGCGAAAATCACGCTTCCCGCGGCAAGGTCCTCACCGTCGGCTGAGTCGAACGCCTCCAATGCGAACTCGGCGGAGGCGCCGTTCCCGACGAGCTGGTTCAGGGTTCGAACCGCCGTGGGGGAGTCGACCTCAAGCGCGTAGCCGTCGGCGCGCCCGCGGTCGATGCCACCGTCGAGCCGGTTCGGCCGCGAGATCTGCTTGGCGTGCGGCCTGAACCTGGAGCCCTCGGGAATCGTCACGACGTCGGCGCCCCACAGGTACCCGTGGCTCCAGGCCCCGGGCGGCGCGTAGAGCGTCGAGATCCGGTCGGAGATGTCGACTCCGATCGAGAGCGCGGTGTCCGCGAGGCCCCGGCGCGCCTGATCCATGGGCACGACGTACGAGCCGCGCTCGAACCGCTGACCGTCGAACCGCGCATCCTTCTTCAGCGCTTCGACCTCGACCCCGTTGAACAGCAGCCACTCCACCAGGCGGTTTGCCTCCGGGTCGCTGCGCTGCCCCTTGCCGAAGGGGATGACGTAACCGTCCGGGTACTCGGTCATCCAGTTGTTGTCGACGTCGAACGGGGGCGGACAGCATTCGGGGCGAGCCGCGTCGGTGACGCCGCGTTCGTAGATCTCGAGCTCGTCGTGGAGGAGGTCCACCCGGTTGGTCACGTCGTACTCAAGGGTGGACCAGGTCGCGATCTCCGAGATCTCGAGCGCGCCGGCGCGGCCCGCGCAGTCAGTGTCGCTCCGGCACATCTCGACCGTGGAGCCGTTGAGGCCGATGTGCTGGGAGTACATCGGGGTGTAGAAGGGCCCCCAGTCGTCCCAACCCTCGGCAACGGCGGGCCCGGGCGGCGTCCCGCCGGGGCAGATTCCGCTCGCCGGCGGCAGGTCGGCGTCCTCGCACCAGTCGTTGATCGGGCGCTGGAGCTCGTGGCCCGCGTCGGTCAGCGCGGCCTCGTTGGCGTCGACCCGGCCCTGGTTCCACTTGAGCCACAGGTCGTACTCGATGCTGGGGTTGTGCGGCTTGGTCGTGGCCTCGATCAGGGTCGGCGTGGCGTAGCCGTGGAGATCGATCGTCTCCGGCGGGATCCACTCCTGCATGATGCTCACCGACGCTTTCGTCTCCGACTGGGACTGCGTCAGGAAGTCTCGGTTCAGATCGAACCCGTTGCCGTTCGCCCGCATTCCCGCGACGCGACCGTCGGGGTTCTGGATCACGTTGAAGAGCACGACCGAGTTGTCGAGGATCTCGTCGACCACCGGGTCCTCCCCGTTGGGCGTGGTGGCGAGCGTCTCGATCGTCCGCATGTTTGCGTCGACGCCCTCGTACTCGTCGCCGTGGATCCCGCCCTGGATGAAGAGCGGGACCTTGACCCGGCCGTCGGACTTTCTCAGGAACTTCTGGGCCTTGGCGGGCTTCGTGAGCGCGTGGCGCCGGATCTTCTTCCAGTTGGCGAATGCCTTGCGCTGGTACTTCGAGTCCAGGTCGTTGATCGTGACCAGGAACATGTCGCGGCCGGTGGCCGACGGGCCGATCACGTCGATGCTCATCCGCCCGTCGCTCTCCGCCTGGATCCGCTCGAGGGTGCAGCCGATCGCGTAGTAGGGGATGTGCGGAAAGTTCAGCGGCGGGTCGCTCGGAAGTGCTTCGGCCGCATCCGGCTCGGGAGTGCCGCACCACGGTGGCCCGATCTCCGCGGCGGCGGGCGCCGCCGAGAAGGTGAGCCCTGCCAACAGCAGGGCAGTCGAGGAAAGAACCAGACTCGCGAGGCGTCGACGCATAACTTCCCTTTCCATGGGTCCGTTGTGCGGGCCTCCCTGAGCGGGGGCAGCCTATCACCGGATGCGACAGCCGGCGACCGGCTCAGGCCCTTGCGGCGCCTTCGACCGCTGGGGTGATGTCGTCGGTGAGGCGGCCGATCTCGACACGCAACTCCGAGGCGAAGGCGGACCCGGGATCTCCCGACTCGATCAACTCGACGGACTCTCGATAGTGCCCGGCCATGCTGCTGACGCTGGTGCCGATTCGTTCCTCCACGGCGGCGCCGAACGTCTCGAGGCCCCGGCGCAGACCGATGATGTCGGAGAGCTTGTCGGCCGCGAATACGGTCAGGGCCCGGCCGCCGGCCGCTGTGACCTGCATCCGTAGCGCCGCCTTTCGCTCGCTGAATGATTCGATCGTCGGATCCTCGGAGAGCGTGAGGACCAGCTCGCCGATACTCGCGGGCATCTCGTCCCGCAGTGTGCGCTCGCTGAGGGTTCCGCGCTCGACGGCATCGTGCAAGAGGCCGGTCGCCATTAGCTCCACGTCAAACCCGGCCTCGTAGAGGAGCGTGCCGACCTCGGTGACGTGATCGAGGAAAGGCCTGCCATCGGACGCGCGTTGTTGTGAGCGGTGGGCGGATTCGGCCAACGCGTAAGCGTGCATCAAGAGAGGCGAGCCCTCGATCCACCGCGGCGGATCGCTGCGCGGAAGAGCCTCCACAGTCCGTGGAGCAGCTTCGGGGGACGTCACCGCTCCAGAATAGACGGGGGTGTGAAGAGTTTGTAACCCGGGTCTGCGAACGGGACGGAGGCGAGGTAGATGCCGAACCCCCACCCCCTCGTCTCAGGCGGGCGAGCTTGTCCGCTCCCACCGCACCGGGGTCGTTATCCCGGACTCCCAGTCGCCGCGAAGGATCGCGTAGCCAATCCCGTCCAGCATTTCGCCGCCGGCCGCCGGCCAGGCGCGGCGGTAGACCGCCTCCTGGGCGTAGCCGCCACGGACGAACACCGTGCGCATCGCGGCATTGTCCTCGCGCGTCTGCCCCTCGATCCGGTGCTTGCCGGGGTGGCGGGTGAAGACCGCATCGGTGATCTGCCGCAGCGCCGCCAGGCCGATCCCGCGTCCGCGCACCCGCGAGCGCAGGCGAAAGTCGAGCTGCGGGTCCTCATGCCCGCTGCCCAGTCCGTCCGCGCGTGCCAGTCCGACCACCTCGCCGTCGAGCTCGATCAGCAGGGTGATCACGTCGTCGCCCGTGTAATAGCCGCTCTCGAGCTCCGTCACGACGTCCGATTCGCTGATCACCGGACGAGTCCGATGCGTCCACTCCTCGCCCGTGATCAGGTCGATCAGCGCCGCCCGGTCGCGCTCGGGTTCGAAGTCCCGAAACGTCGGCTCGCTCATCCCGCCAACCTAGCGACAGACCGGCGCAAGGCTCAGCCCGCGACCCACTCCTTGGCTGCGTCGAGCTCGTCGAGCTCGAAGAGGCGGACCTCGCCGGGTGTCATCCAGGCGAACATCTGAAGCGCCTTGCGGATCCACTCGACGTCCGTCACCAGCGCGGTGCGCTTCCAGGCCGAGAGGTGGCCAAGACCGAGGGTGATCCCGGTCTTCGTGTCCTGAAGGAGCGCCCCGGGCTCGAATTTCTCGAAGTCCGGACCGGCGACGAAGACCATCCGCACGTCGCCCGCCTCCGCCGCCTCGCGCATCGGCGGCAACAGCGTCTCCCGGTATTCGTCTCCGGTCACATGCCCGGTCGCACGGAATCCGATCGTCCCGTTGGGCATGTCCGCGATGCGCTCGATCATCTCGCCTCCTCTGCTGGCTATCCCTCGTAGCCCTCGACCGTGTCCGCGTCGCGGACTGATGCGTCGTCGGGGTCGAGCTTGAACTCCTCGCGCGCCTCGCGCTGGCGCAGCAGGTCCCAGCAGCGGTCGAGTTCGACCTTGAGGTCGGCCAGCCGCTCGTGGCGGGCCTCGTCGGGCCCGTGGCCCTCGCCGTGGCGGAGTAGCTCCTGCTCCTCTTCGACGAGCCTTTCGATCTGGTCGCGCAGCGTGGAGTCGTCCATACGGGAAATCTAGTCCTCTGGCGCTGCGATCATCGGGTGATGGCACGGCTGAGCGCCAGGGAGCGAGCGCGGCTTCCCGACCGCGCCTTCGCGTACATCGATTCGGAGGGCAAGCGGCGCCTTCCGATCCATGACGCCGCACACGTTCGGGCCGCGCTGGCTCGGTTCGGCCAGGTGCCGTTCGAAGACGACGCCGCGCGCGATTTGGCGCGCACCCGGCTCCTGAGAGCCGCCAAGAAGCACGGGATCATGCCGATCGGCTTCGTCAACGCACAGCTGCAGCGCAAGCGGAAGCTCCCCACCGGCGACGTCACCTTCCTGCTGACGGATCTCGAAGGCTCAACCGACCTGCTCGCCCGGCTCGGCGAGGAGTACGGCCCGCTGCTCGCAGACGTTCGCCGCCTTGTGCGCTCAGAGGTGCGCGACGCCGCCGGCCACGAGGTCGATGCCCGCGGGGACGACCTCCTCGCCGTGTTCGAGCGCGCGCCTGCGGCGCTCGAGGCCGCGGTCGCTATCCAGCGGAGGATGCGTTCGGCGAAGTGGCCGGGAGGCAACGACGTGCGGCTGCGGATCGGCCTGCACCGGGGGCGCCCGACTCTCACCGAAACCGGCTACGTCGGCCTCTCGGTCCACGCTGCCGCGCGGATCTGCTTCGCTGGACACGGTGGCCAGACACTTGCGTCGGCCGCTGTGCGCTCGGCGGTGGTCGATTCGCTCCCCGACCGATCCGGCCTGCGGAGCCTCGGGCCCTGGCGCTTCCAGGGCCTGCCCGACCCGATCGAGCTGTTCCAAGTCGACGTGGTCGGCCTGCCCTCGAAGTTCCCGCCGCCCCGCTCGGCGGCGGCCGCTTAGCTACCCCCGCGGAACAGGGCGTTGACGTCGGCGAGCGGGCCGAGGTGGCGCAGCTTATCGGGGTTGACGACCCCCCGGATCGCCTGGATCCGGCCCTCGGCGATGTCGAGCGACAGCGTGCTGATTACGAGGCCCTCGGGAGTGAGCGCGAGCGCCCCGGGCTGGCCGTTGATCTCGGTCGGGCGCAGCTCGATCCCGCCGAGGCGCTCGCCGAGGCGGGCCCAGGCGCCGAGCGTCCGTGCGGCGCGCACCCTGCCGTGCACCGCGTGCCCTAGCGCTGGGGCCTTGCCGCCTCCGTCCCCGTGCAGGACGACGTCCTCGGCGAGGAGCTCCTCGAGCGACTCCAGATCGCCCTCCTGGGTCGCCGCGAAGAACCGCCGGGCGAGCTCGTCGCGTTCGTCGCGCGAGGCCGTGAAGCGCTGCCGGCCCTCGCCCACGTGGCCGCGGGCACGCACCGCCAGTTGGCGCGCCGCGGGCTCGGATTTGCCGACGATCTCGGCGATCTCGCTGTACGGGTAATCGAAGACCTCGTGCAGGAGAAACACGGCGCGCTGCTCCGGCGAGAGGTCCTCGAGCAGCACGAGGAACGCGAGCGAGAGCGAGTCGGCCATCTCGGCGTGTCGCGCCGGCTCGTTCTCGTCGGCGGTCACCAACGGCTCCGGGAGCCACTCGCCCACGTAGCGTTCGCGGCGAACCCGGGCCGAGCGCAGCTCATCGATCGCGAGCCGGGTCGTGATCGTCGAGACGTAGGCAGCCGGCGAGTCGATCGCCTCGCCCGAGTCGAGGACGCGGTGCAGGCGGATCATCGCCTCCTGCACTACATCCTCCGCCTCGCTGACGCTGCCGAGCATCCGGTAGGCGATCGCGAACGCTCGCGGGCGCAGCTGGCCGTAGAGCTCGTCGATCTCCGCCATCTCACACCAGGCCGTGCGCGAACCCGTCGCGCCAGGTCGGATACCGCGGCGCCCAGTCCAGGTCGCGCTTGGCCTTCGCGTTCGACGCGCCTCGCATCTCGGTCATCATCACCACCGCCATCTCACCGGCCATGATCCTCGCAAGCCAGCGCGGGACCCGCATCGGCGACTTGGCGCCGACGGCCGTCGCGAGGCCGGGCAGCCAGTCCGCGGCCGGTGCCGGCTCGTCGTCGACCACGTTGTAGATGCCCGGCGCGCCGCGTTCGACCGCCGCAACCGTCGCCGCGGCCGCATCGTCGATCTGGATCAGCGGCCAGACCCCGGCGCCGTTCCCGACGAGCGGGAACTTCCGCTTGCGAATCATCTCGACGTGTTCGCCCACCGGGTCGAGGCTGATCGAGGTGTCTGGACCGTAGAAGCCGCCGTAGCGCAGCACCAGGCCCTCGGTCCAGTCGGCACCGGTGACGGCGGCCTCGAGGTAGCGGATCGCATCGAGCGTGGTGCGCATCGCCGGCACCGGATCCTGGTCGAGCGGCTCGTCCTCGGTCTTTGCCGGCCCGCCAACCCACCTGTCGGTCCAGCCCGTATAGCTCTGGGCGACGAACCGCTTGACGCCCGCGCCGCGAGCGGCCGCGAGCAGGTGGTCGGTGCCCTCGGTCCGCAGCCGGTTGGTGAGCGCGAAGCTGCGCTCGAAGTGCCGGAGGTCGAGCGAGTCCGAAAGCGCGGTCAGCTCGTGGACGATGACCTCGGGCTCGGCCTCGCCCACGGCCCGGCCGACCGCGTCGGCGTCGAGGCCGTCGGCGACGGCGGGCGTCGCACCCATCTGCTCGATCAGGCCCGTCTTGGCCTGCGAGCGGGTCGTTCCGACGACCTCGTGGCCGTTGGCGACGAGTTTCGGCACGAGCTTGCTTCCCAGGGCGCCAGTCGCGCCCGCTACGAACACCTTCATCGGATGCCTCCTTTGCTGTCTTACCCCCTTGACGAGACAGCGCGCTCGCCCGTGACACCTCGATCGGCGGCGGCGTGGTGCCGGCCGCGCGGCACGACCAGTGGTGCGCCCGACACCGGATCGGGGATCACCTCGCATTCGACCCCGAAGACGGCGGAGACGCACGCGGCGTCGATCACGTCGCCCGGCCTGCCCTCGACGAAGATCCGGCCGTCCTTCATCGCGACGATGTGGTCCGCGTAGCGGCAGGCCATGTTGAGGTCGTGGAGGACGATCACGATCGTCTTGCCCGACGCCCGGTTGAGGTCGCTCAGCAGGTCGAGCAGCTCGATCTGGTGGTTGATGTCGAGGAACGTCGTTGGCTCGTCGAGCAGCAGGAGATCGGTCTCCTGCGCCAGCGCCATCGCGACCCAGACCCGCTGGCGCTGGCCGCCCGAGAGCTCCTGGACCGGCGCGGTCGCGAGGTCGGCGGTGCCGGTCGCCTCCAGCGCGTCGGCGACGGCCGCCTCGTCGCCGGCGTTCCAGCGGCGGAACCAGCCCTGGTGCGGGTAGCGGCCGCGGCCGACGAGATCGCCGACCGTGATGCCGTCCGGCGCGGTCGGCGACTGCGGCAGCAGCCCGAGCACCACGCGCCACGTCGAGCGTCTGCATCCGGTGGACCGCCTTGCCGTCAAGGTAGACGGCGCCGGTCCGCGGCGTGCAGCAGCCGCGCGAGGCCGCGCAGCAGGGTCGACTTGCCGCAGGCGTTGGCGCCGATGATCGCGGTGATCCGCCCGGCGGGGACCTCGAGGTCGAGCTCGGCCGACGACGTCGTGCGAGCCGTAGCCGAGCGACAGGTCCTCGGCTCGCAGCTCATGGCCGCGGCGCCCGCGTCGGCGCGCTCATCCGCCGCGCCCTTCGCGGTTGGCGTCGACCAGGACCCAGAGCAGATACGGCGCGCCGACGCGCCGGTGACGACGCCGGTCGGAAGGGCGACCGGCAGGGCGTGCTGCGCGACGAGGTCCGACCACGAGGACGATGCTCGCGCCCGACGAACGCCGGCCGCGAGGATGCTGCTCCGCGAGGCGGGCCGAGGAGCCGGTGGGCGATCGGGCCGGCCACAAGCGCGACGAAGGCGATCGGTCCGGCCACCGCGGTGGCGAACGCGACCAGCACGACGGCGAGCGCGATCAGACCGAGCCGCGCGGCTCCACGCGCGCCCCGAGCGCCGCTGGCCGCGTCGTCGCCGAGCTGCAGGGCTCGCAGCGGACGGTTCGAGCACCAGCGCGAGCGGCCCGAGGACCAGCGAGCGCGAGGAGGAGCGCCGCGAGCTCGCCCGCGCCCGACTGCCCGATCGACGCCGATCAGCCAGCGTCATCGCCTCCCGGGCGTCGTAGATGCTGCGCCCGCGCGATCAGGTAGGTGATCGAGCGACAGCATGCACTCCGTGATGCCGATGCCGATCAGGATGAAGCGGTAGCCGGTGATGCCGCCGCGCCAGGCGAGCGCGTAGATCAGGGCCGCCGCTCACGAGCGCACCACCGAGCGCGCCGAGCGAGATCCCGGCGCTGCCGAGGTCGAACAGCACGATCGCGAGACGGCGCAGGCTGGCGCCCGGCGGAGAAGCCCGACGAAGTCCGGCGAGGCGAGCGGGTTGCCAGCAGCTTCTGGAAGACGAGGCCGGAGATCCCGAGCGCGAGCGCCGACCGCGAGCGCGGCGGCCGCCGTCGGGAGGCGGAGCTCCGGCACGATGAAGTCGACCGCCGGGTCGTCGCGCAGCCCGAGGACCGACGCCGACGACGTCGGCGGCGGGAGCGCGAAGCTGCCGACCATCATGGTGACGACGAACAGCGCGAACGCCAGCGATCGCCAGCGCGGCCGTGAGAGCCAGCGGCTCGCGCGCCGGCGCAGCCGCAGCGCGATGGGCGCGGACGCCGACGCGGGCGCTCGGCGAGCGTGGTCGCGTCCGCTCACAGCTCCGCCAGGTTCCGGTAGCGGACGAGCGCGATGAAGAACGGCGCGCCGAGCACGCCGAGGACGACGCCGACCTGCAGCTCGCCCGGCGGCGAGCACGAGGCGCCCGAGCGACGTCGGCACAGCAGCAGGACGATCCGGGCGCGAGCACGCAGCGAGTAGCGGAGGATCCAGCGGTAGTCGGGGCCGCAGATCGCGCGCGCGAGATGCGGCACGGCGAGGCCGAGGAAGACGATCGGGCCGCACGCGGCGGTCGCCGCGCCGCAGAGCACGGTGACCGCGACGAAGATCACGGCGCGGGTCGGCCTCGACCCGCAGGCCGAGCGCCCGGGCGACGTCTTCGCCCAGCGCGAGGCCGTTCAGCGCCCGGCCGCAGGCGAGCGCCAGCACGCAGCCGACGGCGAGGAACGGCGCCACCTGCCACAACACCGGCATGTAGCGCCCGGCCAGCGAGCCGACCTGCCAGAAGCGGAGCTGTCGAGCGCGTCGACGTCGGTGAGCACGACGCCGTGGTGAGCGACGCTGAGCCCCGCGGTCGACCGCGGCGCCGGCCAGCGCCAGCTTCACCGGCGTCGCGCCCTCGCGCCCCAGCGAGGCGACGCCGTAGACCAGCACCGTCGCCGCGGCCGCCCCGAGGAACGCCGAGCCAGACGTACGCCCGAGAGTCGCGGACGCCGAGGACCGAGATGCCGAGCGACCACGAACGCCGCCGCGCCGGCGTTGATGCCCATGATCCCGGGGTCGGCCAGCGGGTTTCGGGTCACGCCCTGGAGCAGCGCCCCGCTGAGCCCCAGCGCGGCGCCGACGAGCAGGCCCGAGCAGCGTGCGAGGCACGCGGATGTCGCGCACGACCGTCTGCGTCGGTCGAGCCTGGGTCGTAGCCGGCGAGCGCGTGCCACGACCGTCGCGAGCGGTCGATCGCGCGCGAGCCAAGCGCGACGCTGAGCACGCACATGGCGACCAGCACGCGACGGCAGAGCAGCCAACCCGCGCCAGCCCGCGCGTCGAGCGCGCCGATCCCTGCTCGCTCCGGCGGCCGCGGCTGCCAGCGTACGCAGTCACCGAGCTTCGGGTCGGCCTCCTCGATCGCCGCGGTCAGCGGCTCGAGCTGCTCGGCGTAGTCCGCGTAGCTGTGCATCCAGTACCCGGCCACGGCGTGTACGCGCCGGCCGCTGCCGCCTTGATGCGTGTTCCAGGTGGGCTGCTTCTCGCGCCTGTGCGAGGTTCCCGGGTAGGTGCGGTCGTCGACCAGGAGCAGGTCGGGCTGGTACTTGTCGGCGTTCTCCCAGCTCAGCGTTCTCCCAATAGGGGAACGCCTGGTCGGGGTCGTCGGGGACGATCACGTCGAGGCCCCAGCGGCGGAAGTCGAAGAGCTCCGGCGCGTACTCGGGCACGGCGACATACAGCAGCTCGTCGGTCGGGCGAGACCGCCAGCGCGGTCAGGCCTGGCTTGGCCTCGGTCGCCGCCTCAAACCCTGCCACGGCGTCCTCGAACCGCTGCTTCGCCTCCGCCGCGCCCACCTCGGAGGGTCCGCGCCGAGCGTCTCGGCCAGATCCTCATAACCCTCGATCAGCTTCACGATCGAGTCGCCCTGGGCCGAGCCGACGATCGGCGCGAGCTCGGCGATCTTCTTGCTCTCCTCCTTGACGCCTCCCTCGATCCCGCTGTAAGCCTTCTCGACCGGCCACCAGTCGGCGACGATCAGATCCGGGTTGAGCGTCGCCGCCTTCTCGACGTCGATCTCGCCCCACGTCTCCCCCAGGATCTCGATGCCCTCGAGGTCGAGGCCCTTGAGGCCCGGATCCTCGTCGACCGGCGTGTCGGCGTAGATGCCGACGGGCCGGATGCCGTACGACATCAGCGCCGCAGCCGCGTGCGAATGGGCGATGATCCTGGCCGGCGTGGATTCCAGCTCGACCGTCTCGCCGGATCCATCCGTGAACTTCCAGGGGTCTCCGCCGGAGTCGCCTTGTGCGCCGGTGGAGTCGGATCCGCAGGCGGCGAACGTCGTGGCGGTCAGGAGCGCGCGGCGGCGGCGGTCGCGGCGCCTCGTAGCGTCAACAAGATTCGATTCGGCCCTTTCTCGAAGTCGGAGCGGGTGGTTAGGGCGCCCTAACAATTCCGACGGAAAATATCAGGATTGGGCCTATCGCGTTAGGTGAGCCTAACTTCCCCCCGGGGATGGCGGGATCGCCTCATGCTCGCCCGTGTCCTCATGGAGCACGGCGCCCCCGGTGGCCGTCGAGGGCCACCAGATCTTGTCGCCGAGCAGCTCGACGGCGGCCGGCACCATGATCGTCCGGACGATGAACGTGTCCAGCAGGATCCCGAGGGCGACCATGAATCCGAGGTCGAATGTGAACGTGACCGGAAGCGTCATCAGCACGGAGAAGGTGCCCGCCAGGATCACGCCGGCGCTGGTGATCACCGGGCCGGTCGCCGTGATCGCTCGCAGCATGCCCTCGCGCGTTCCATGTGCGCGCGCTTCCTCGCGGACGCGGGCCATCAGGAAGATCGTGTAGTCGATCCCGAGCGCGACGAGGAAGATGAAGGCGAAGGTCGGGATCGAGGCGTCGAGGCCGGCGTCACCGACGACGAAGCGGATGAAGAGGATCGAGAGCCCGAGCGTGCACAGGAACGAGAGGACCACGCTCGCGATCAGCACAAGTGGCGCGACGAGCGCCCGAAGCAGGATCGCGAGGATGATCGCGATCACCAGCAGGGCGAGCGGGACGATCAGCTTCAGGTCGGACTCGATCGCCTGGTCGAAGTCGTACTGGATCGCCGACCCGCCGCCGACGAGGGCGGTCAGGCCCGGTCCGAGGTCGTCGAGGCTCGAACGCATCTCGGGAACGGCGTCGAACGCCTCTGGGGTGAAGGGGTCGCCCTTGAAGACGACGTCGACGGTTCGGATGGTTCCGTCGGTCGAGACGTTCGGCGTGGGGGTCGCCGAGGCCACCCGCTCGATGCCGGTGACGGCGTCCGCAGCCGCCTGGGCGTCGGCCTCGGTCGCCTCGCCGTCATCGCGGATCACGAGGATGGTGGTCGGGGCCAGCGTGCCGGCCGGGAACGCCTCCTCCATCAATTCGAAGCCCTCGACCGACTCGACGGACTTCTTGAAGAAGTTCGTGGTCGAGTAGTCCACCTTCCACGCGAGCAGCCCGAACGCGCCCGCAATGAACACGACCATCGTGAGAACGAGCGTCGGCCCGGGACGCTCCAGGACCTTGTCGCCGAGCCGCCTCCACACGCCCTGGCGGGTGATCCAGGCGCCGTCGGGGTCGTATTCCACCGTCCCGGAGCGGGGCCAGAACCCCTTCCGGCCGAAGATGGTGAGCAGCGCCGGCAGCAGCGTGAGCCCGGCGAGCATCCCGGCGAAGACGCCGATCGCCGCCACCGGGCCCAGCGTGGCCGTGAGCTGGGCGTCGGCGAGAGTGAGGGTCAGCATCGCCAGCGAAACGGTCAGCCCCGAGGCGAGGATCGTCGGGCCGGTGCGGCTGACGGCGCGCGCCATCGCGTCGTGCTTGTCCTCTATGCGATGCAGCTCCTCGCGGTAGCGGGACACCAGGAGCAGGCAGTAGTCGGTCGTGATCCCGAACATCAGGACGATCAGGATCGAGGTGCCGTTGGAGGAGACCGTCGCGCCCGAGTCGGCGTACAGGTAGACGAACGCGGTCGCGACCGTGTAGGCGAAGAAGACGACGACGAGGGGGGTCAGTGCGACCAACACGGCGCGGTAGATCGCCCCGAGCAGGAACAGCACCAGCAGCGCCGTCACCACCAGGAGCCTTACGTCCAGCTCGCCGAAGACCTCCTCGGCGTCGACCGAGAACCCGAGGTCGCCGGTGAGGATGATCCGCATCCCGTCGGCCTCGTCGCCGGTCGTTTCGCGGACCGCCTTGCCCCAGTCGGCCGCGTTCTCGAAGTCGGTGGGGACGATGAGCGTGGTGAACGCGAGACTGCCGTCGGCGGAGACGGCCGTTGGGGCATCGGCCGCAGCGGCTTCGTCCGCGGGGGGCCCGGAGGCAGCGTCGTCACCGAACGGCGTCACCGGCGGCCGAACCAGCGGCAGCTCGTCCTCGGGGAGCGCCTCCACGGCCTCGGCGTCGTCGGCGATCTTCTGCTTGTCGGCGGCGGTGAGCCCGCCGTCGCGCTGGTAGACGATCAACCCCTGGGTGGTCTCTCCGGAGTCGAACTCGGCATCGAGGATCTCGACGACCTCGGTCGACTCGGCGCTCTCGGGCAGGAAGGACGCGGTGTCGTCCTGGGTCTCGTCGGCGAGCTTCGCGCCGAGGGGCGTCAGCGCGGCGAACGCCACGATCCAGACGGCCAGGACGATGAACTTCCCGCGCTTCCCGGATACGAATCTCGCTAGCGAGTTCAAGAGCGACGGCACCCTAGCCCGCGAGCCGGACTGGATCAGTGCGGTTAACCCCCGTCTACAAGACGCCGGCCGCTTGGGCCGGCGTCTTGGACTTCCCGTCTCGTGTCAGGACGGGTCCGCTTGTCGGAAGTTCAGGTCTTGCGCTCGAGGTCAGCCGCCTCCGCGCGCTTCCGTGAGGCCTCCTCCTCGGCACGCTGGGCTTCGTCCTTGGCCTCGCCCTTGCGCTCCTCGCGGCGGCCCTCGCGGTGGGTCTTCTCGTCATTGGTCAGATCGCCGATGGCCTGCTTCACGCGACCGGTGACCTTGTCGGTAATGCCCATTTTTGCGTTCTCTCCGTTCGTCGTTTCCTGGGTCACCTGCCGCTACCCGGCAGACGGGCAGAGAACCGGGCAACAGCGTGACGATCGTTGCTGGATCCGGGCATCAGCCGGTGGGGCCGAAGCGCTCGGTGCGGATCCGCGCCGGGTCGCAGCCCGGTTCGATCAGGAGCTGCGCGCCGCCTCGACGAAGCCGTTCGAGCCGCAGACGAACGCGATCTCGCCGGTCGAGGCCGCGCATCGGCGATCAGATCGGCGTCGATGCTGCCCGTGTGACCCGTCCAGTCCGGCGGGCGCCTCGCGCGTGTAGGTGAGCACGCGTCGTCGTCGCCGAGCTCGTCGGCGTAGATCACGTCCTCGGCGCTGCGCACCGAGTAGACGAGCCGCATCGGCAGCTCGGGCATCGTGCGCCGCCGGTGGCGCAGCATCGCCATCAGCGGGCACGACGCCCGAGCCGCCGCCGACGAGCAGCGCGGGCGACTCGCCGCGCCAGACGAAGTACGAGGCGAACGGGCCGCGCACCTCGACCTGGTCGCCCTCCACGACGACGTCGTGGAAGTAGGGCGAGACCTCGCCGTCGGCGAGCCGGTCGATCGTCAGCTCGATCTCGCCCTCGTCGAGCGGTGAGGACGCGACCGAGTAGGAGCGCTGCGCCTGGTAGCCGTCGGGCGCCGTCAGCCGCACGTCGTAGTGCTGGCCGGGCAGGTGCGGCATCCACATCGGCAGCTCGCAGCCGGAACGACTTGACTCGCGGCGTCTCCGCTCTGATCGCGCTGACCGTCGCGATCTGCCAGCTGCCCGGGGGCCTTCGGCGCCACCGGCATGGCAGCGGGCGTCAGTCCGTCCAATAGCGCTCCTCCTTCCAGGGGTCGCCGCGGTTGTGGTAGCCGTTCGCCTCCCAGAAGCCCGGGCTCGTCGTGGTCCATGACCCGCAGGCCCGCGACCCACTTCGCGCTCTTCCAGAAGTAGAGGTGCGGCACCAGCAGCCGGGCAGGGCCGCCGTGCTCGCGCGGCAACGGCTCGCCCTCGTGCTCGGTCACGACCCACGCCTTGCCGTCGGTCAGGTCCTCGATCGCGAGGTTGGTCGTGTAGCCGCCGTACGAGTAGGCCATCGCGTAGGCCCCGAGCGGCTCGGCCGCCTCGAGCAGGGTGTCGAGCGAGACGCCGCGGAAGCTCGTGCCGAGCTTCGACCACTTCGTAACGCAGTGGATGTCGCAAGGGATCTCCTCGAACTCAAGCTGCGCCGAACTCGCTCCAGGTCCACTCACGCTCCTCGGCGACCATGCCGTCGATTCGCAGGCCCCACTCCTCGCGCGCGACGTCGGGGGTCGGTCCGGCGGTGAGAACCGGGAACCCGCGCTCGTAGTACTGGCCGGGCGGCAGCCGGTCCGCGAACTCCTCAGGCGCGCGGCGGCCGCCACCGAACCCGCGCGAGACGAAGCCCCCGGCCATGCTCAGGCCAACGGCGAGGGCGGGATACGGGTCTCGCCGTGCACGTTCGGGACGACGAAGGCGATCTCGTCCTCGAAGCACCACGCCCAGTCCTCGCTTGGCTGAAGCGAGCGGATGATCGGATGGCCCCTCTCGCGGGCGTGGGCGGTCGCGTGATGGTTGGGAGAGTCGTCGCAACAGCCGACGTGCCCGCATTCGAGGCAGATCCGGAGGTGCAGCCACTTCTCGCCGGTTGCCAGGCAGTCCTCGCAACCCTCGACGGACTCGGGCAGCTCCGTGATCTTCACGTGGTCGAGGTGTGTGCAACCGGCCATCTCAGGCTCAGTATGCAGAAATTGTCAAGCGTCCCGCGGATCAGGCCGGCACGGGAGCGGGCTTGGGCTCGGCCTCCGGGCCTTCGGCCTCCGGGTCGTCGCCCGTCGGCCCCTCTGGGGGCTTGGGTGCGTCGTCCTCATGCCCGATCCGCGGCAGCCATTCGAGCCAGGACGGCAGGTACCAGTTCCAATCGCCCAGCACCTTCATCGTGGCGGGCAGGAGCACGCCACGGATGATCGTGGCGTCGATCAGGACCGCCGCCGCCAGGCCGATCCCCAGTTGCTTGAAGTCGAGGAACGCGAGGGTGGCGAAGACCAGGAACACGCCGACCATCACCAGCGCGGCGCTGGTGACCGTCCCGGCGGTCGTGGAGATCCCCTGCTGGACGGCGCGGTCATTGCCCATGCCGCGGTCATAGAGCTCCTTGACGCGGGACAGGATGAACACGTGGTAGTCCATCGAGAGCCCGAACAGGACCACGAACAGGAAGAGCGGCAGCCAGTTCGCGACGCCCCCGTTCGAGGTGAACCCGAGGATCGACTCGCCGTGACCGTCCTGGAACACGAGGACCAGCACCCCGAATGCGGCTCCCACCGACAGCAGGTTCAGCACGATCGCCTTGATCGGGATCACGATCGAGCGGAAGGTGACCAGGAGCAGGAGGAACGCGAGGATGAAGACGAACGCGAAGATCAGCGGCAGCCGCTCGTTCAGCTTGTTGGCGAAGTCCGTGGAGCCGGCGGCGTCGCCCCCGACATTGACGGTCGCACCATCGACGCCGCCGATGGTCGCCGGGATGATCTCGTTGCGGAGCTCGTTGAGCGCGTTGTTCGAGGCGGCGTCGGTTCCGTTCCCCGGCGTCGGGATGTCGATCTGGGCGACGGTCCCGTCCTCGCTGTAGGTGGTCTCGATCCCCGGCAGGAAGGCATCTGAGGCCTTGATGTCGTCGGTCATCGCCGTGATGCCTTCCGCGACGGCGCCCGAGGTTGTGTCCTCGGCCTCGACGACCACCGTGGCGGTCACGCCCTCGATCGGGAACTCCGCCTTGACCTTGTTGTAGGTCTGGATGACGGCCAGGTCCGCCGGCAGCTCGTCGATGCCGCTGGTGACGCTCTTCATCTGAAGCGCCGGGATTGAGAGCGCCACGAGGAAGCCGCCCGCGAGGACGATCGACAGCACTGGACGCCGCATCACGCGCTCGGTGATCGCGGTCCAGAAGCGCGACTGGCCGGCGGGACGGCGGTTGCGTCCGAACACCCGGCCCTTCTCGACCCGGTCACCGAGCCAGGACAGCATCGCCGGCAACACGGTGAGCGAGCCGAACATCGCGATCGCCACGACCAGGATCGTTCCCAGGGCGTAGGAGATGAACGCCTTGTCGCCGCTGATGAACATGCCGGCCATCGCCACGATCACCGTCAGTCCGGAGATCAGCACGGCCCGGCCGGAGGTCGCGGCGGCCGCCGCCAGGGCGGCGCCCTCGCTGCGCCCGGCGGCGCGTTCCTCGCGCTCGCGGCGCAGGTAGAAGAGCGAATAGTCCACGCCCACAGCGAGGCCGATCAGCAGGATGACGGCGTTGACGTTGCCGTCGACCGGCGAGATCTGGCTGAGGATCGCGATCAGGCCCATGGCGGCCAACACCGAGGTGAGACCGATCAGGAGCGGCACGCCGGCGGCCACGAGGGTGCCGAACGTGAGCGTGAGGATGATCAGCGTGACCGGAAGCGAGAGCATCCCGGCCTTACCGAGATCGTCCTGGATGACCTTGTCGATCGCCTCCTCGGCGCTTGCGCCGCCGAATTCCTCGATCGTCATGTCCGGGTTGTCCGCCTGCACCGCGGCGACCGCCGCGAGAGCCGGATCGACCCGCTCGCCAACCTCGGTCGACTCGCCGGCGACGTCGAAGTTGGCCAGCGCGGTGTGGCCGTCGTCCGTGACGTCGCCCTCGCCGTCCAGCGGCGAGCGCACGTTCTCGACGTACTGGATCTGGGAGACGCGGTCGGTCACGTCGTTGACCGCGGCCTGGAACTCGGGATCGTCGATCGTGAGCTCTTCGCTCTGGAAGAAGACGACCTCCGTGATCGGCCTCAGGCCGGCGTCGTCAAGGGCCTGTTCGGCGTCGCGCGCCTCGCCGGTGAACTGGTCGATGTCGGTGAGCTGCTTGGGCCCTCCCAGGAGGCTGTTCCCCACGAAGAAGGCGACGAGCGCGAAGGCGAGCCAGCCGAAGATCGCCTTCTTGCGATGGGCCGCGCTCCAATGTGCAGCGCGCGAGGCGATGCCGCGGGGAGCTTCGACCGGCTCATCCGGTCGGTTCTCCGGCCTGTGTCCGTTGCCGGGATCCGAGTCGTCCTGGATGACGCGCGTCCTCATGCCCACTCCCTCATCGGTGACCGGTCCACACTCGCAGCGCTGCGGTCGAGCGAGAAGACGGGAGACTTGCCGCTTGGGGGACGGGTTTCTGGCGGTTTCGCGCCTGTCGCGCCTCAGGACCCGAGGAACAGGAGCACCGCGAGGACGCGGCGCGACTCGCTGCCCGTGGACGGCAGATCGAGCTTGCCGAAGATCGAGGAGACGTATTTCTCGACACCCCGGAGCGAGATCACGAGCCTGTCGGCGATCCCCTGGTTCGAGTTCCCGGTGGCCATCAGCTCCAGCACCTCGCGCTCGCGGGGGGTCAGCTGTTGCAGCGGGTCGTCGCTGCGCCGTTTCGCGACCAGCGTGGAGACGATCGTCGGGTCGAGGGCGGTGCCGCCGGCGGCAACGCGGCGAACGGCCTCGAGGAACTCTGCGACATCGCTGATCCGGTCCTTGAGCAGGTACCCGACACCCTCGGCCGAATCCGCGAGCAGTTTCATCGCGAGCCCGACCTCGACGTACTGCGAGAGGACGAGGACGCCGACGGCGGGATGGGATGCGCGGATCTCGAGAGCCGCCCTCAGGCCCTCGTCGCTGTGGGTCGGCGGCAGGCGGATGTCGACGATGACGACGTCCAGGTCGTAGCTTCGGACCTTCACCATCAGGTCGTCCGCGGTCCCGCACTGACCCGCGACCTCGAACCCAGCATCCTCCAGGAGGTGGACCAGCCCCTCGCGCAGCAGGACGCTGTCCTCGGCGAGCGCTACGCGCACGGCATCTCCGCTCGGACGCGCGTCCCGCCGCCGCGCGGGGTCCACACTCGCAGTCGGCCACCCAGCGCCTCGACCCGATCGGCGAGGCCCCGCAGCCCCGAGCCGTCCTCGGAGTCCGCCCCTCCGACCCCGTCATCGACGACCTCGACCACGAGACTGCCGTTTGAGCGATTGACGTCGACGGTCGCGTTTAGCGCCTGCGCGTGCTTGCCCACGTTGGCCAGGCTCTCGCTCACGACGTAGTACGCGGTCACCTCGACCGGCTCCTCCAAACGGTCCTCCAGACTGACCGTGAGGCGCACCGGGACGGCGGAGGTCGCGGCGAGGGACTCCAAAGCCACGCCGAGTCCATGGCCCGTGAGCACCGCTGGATGCAGGCCTCGCGCGACGTCACGCAGCTCGTCGAGCGAGACGGCGATCTCCGCACGCGCCGTGGCGATCCTGGCGGCCGTCGCGGGATCGTCCTTGAGGCTGCCGCCCACTCGCGCCAGCTCCAGGGAGAGCGCGATCAGCCGCTGCTGCGCACCGTCGTGAAGGTTGCGCTCGAGTCGCTTTCGCTCCTGGCGTCCCGCCTCGATCACCCTGCCGCGCGACCCTCGAAGCTCGTCCAAGCCCGCCTTCAGCTCCGCGTGAAGCCGTCCGTTTTCGAGCTCGATCCCGGCGGCCGCGCTGACCGCATCCAGCAGCTCGGGTTCGTCGACGAGGGCGGGATCGTGGATCAGCGCCGCGATGCGCTCACCGTCACGCTCGATCGGCGTCCACGCTCGCCCGGCCTCCGCCGGCGGCACCTGGACCGCCTGCCCGCCCTCGTTCGCCCAGCTCCCGAATTGCGGCAGCCAGTAGGCGAGCTGCAGCGATGGATCATGGAGCGCCCGGCCCAGCGACTGGGCCAGATTCTCGGATCCCGGTCGCGCTCGTAGCTCGATCAGGAGGTCGCCGATCGCGGAGCGGGCCAGCCGCGCATCGAGGAGCGCGACCAGGAAGACGAGTGGCGCCAGGCCGATCGCGAAGAACGTGACGCGCTGGACGGTGATGAAGCCGCTCCAGTCCGGCGTAAGAGCGGCGGTCGCCCCGAGGATTGCGATCATCACCAGGGCCAGCGCGAAGGAGTCGACCATTAGCGCCCCGGAACGGCGGAGCGGCGGCCCTTCGGCCCGGCGTCGAGCCACGAGCACGCCGATGCCCGCGAGCGCGATTCCGGCGAGGGCCAGGAGCTGGACGTCGAACAGCGTCGCGGCAGCGGCAGGTTCGTTGACGAGCGCCAGCACGTTCTCGGGGCTGAAGCCGCCCAGCATCAGCGCGACGAGCTGCAGGCCGACGGCGGCGAGGTACGCGGCGGCGACCAGCGACCGGTCCAGGCGTCCTCGAAGCCGCCCCGTCGGGAAGGCGAGGAAGACATGGAGGAACACGGCGATTGGGACGAGATCCAACGCCTGTCCGATCGTGTAGGGAAGCGGCGTGCTCAGCGAGGACAGGGTCGAGATGAAGGTCAGCGTTCCGGCCGCCATCATCAGCGGCCCGAGGCGACTCTCAGGGCGGCGCCACCAGGCAACGAGGCCACTGAAGATGTACGACACGATGATCCAGTCGAGCAGCGCCGCATGGAGCCCGGGGTCGGCCCCGCCATGGTCGCTCGTGATCCTCAGCACCACTGCCCCCACGCCGGCCGCAACGCCGCCGAGCGCGATCACCAACACCACGCGAAGCGTCGGTACGCGCGCGGCGTCGGATTTCACGGCTCTCCCCTCGCGTCTGACGAACCGGCGTCAGACCTGCAAACCAGGGTACTCCTGTGGGGCCGAGCCGGGTTGGACCGCCTCGTGGCTTGCTCAGAACCCTGCGACGTCCAGCCGCTCGACCAGGTTCGACACAGTGAGGCGCGGCTGCGGACCGCCCTCGAGGGCGTAGACGAAGCCGTCCTTCGCCGCGCCGCCAAGCCCGTGCCGAGGTGCGGGCATCGACTCGATCAGCTGCCAGGGGCCGGCGAGGTCCGCGAACGGGAGGCGCTCGACCTCCGGGATGGTGCTGCCCCCGGGACCGAGGTCCTCCCCGCCGAAGACGATGATCGAGTTTGCCGCGACGACCGATGCGATGCCGCTCCGGCCGACGTTCAACGCGGGGGCCGGGTCCCACTCGTTCGTGGCCGGGTCGTAGCGCTCGATCGTCTTCAGGTTCTGGCCGCCCGTGTGGCGTCCGCCGATCGCCCAGAGCGTCCCCTGGGTGAACACCGCGGTCAGGTGGTTGCGACCCGTCGGCATCCCCGCACGGCGCCGCCACCTGCGTTGGGAGATGTCGTAGACCTCGAGGCGGCGGAGCTCGAAGTTGCCCTTCGTCTGCCCGCCCGCGGCGTAGAGCTTCCCGCCGTGCGCCGCGAAGCCCATCGCGGCGCGGGCGGTCGGCGCGGCGGGCAGCCTCTTCCAGCGGTTGGTGCCCGGGGAGTAGCGCCAGAGCGTGTTGCTGCGCGTCTTGTCGAGGCCCCGCTGTCCGCCAAGTACATAGAGCTTGCCTTTGAACGAGGTGACGCCCGGGTGGTTCGCGGGCTTCGGCAGCGAGCGTCGCGTCTGCCACTCGTCCTCGGAGATGTCGTAGGCCGCCATGCGGCCGGTCGTCCGGCCGTCCGCGAAAAACCCGCCGACCACGTAGATCCGGTCGCCCACCCGCGCGGCACCGACCTCGCTGCGCTCGAACGGGCTCTGCGCGAGGGTCGAGTCCCAGCTGCCGCCCCCGCGCCGCTCCCCGCGGTTGGGCTCGCCGTTCGCAACGACGATGGCCACCAGAGCGGCCGCCGTCCCGGCCGCCAGCGCAACCGCGAGGCGCGGCATGACCCTCCTCATGAGACCGACTGTAGCGCGGCGTCAGGCAGCGCGAAGCGAGTCGAAGAGCCCCTGCCAACGGGCGTCGTCCCGCTCCTCGGGGAGGGTCAGCGTGATCCGGGTGCAGATGTCGCCGTAGCGCGTGCGGACCTCGGCGACGGCGTCCTCGGGCGTGCCGACGACGGCGAACTCATGGAGGATCTCATCGTCGATCAGCGCGCCCATCCGGTCCCACTCGCCGCGCTTGGTCATCGCCTGAAGTTCGTCCTGCAGCTCGCCCCAGCCGTGGAGCTCGAGCACCGGCCGGTACGACGGCGTCGAGCCGTAGAACGCGATCTGCTGCTTCACGAACTCGACGCCCTCTGCGATCTCCTCCTCGGTGTCGCGGGCGACGACGAACGCGGGCGCGGTGATCTCGAATCCCTCGATTGTGCGGCCGGCCTTCGCAAACCCCTTCTCCAGGGCGGGCAGGGTCGCCTCGCGCATGTAGCGCTCGGTCGAGAACGCGTGGCAGAGGACGCCGTCGGCGACCTCGCCCGCGGTCCGGGTCATCAGCGGACCGACCGCGGCGAGCATGATCCTGCGGGTTGCCGTGGCGGTTGGGGCCCGGGTTGAAGAACGGAGCCATGAGCGTGTGGCTGTAGAAGTCGCCGCGGAAGTCGAGCTTCCCGTCGGTGGCCCAGCACTCCCAGATCGCGCGGATGGCGAGGATGAACTCGCGCATCCGGGGAGCGGGGTGCGACCAGGGCATCGAGTAGCGCCGCTTGATGTGGGGCTTGATCTGTGATCCGAGGCCGAGGGTGAAGCGCCCGCCCGAAAGGGACTGCACATCGTTGGCCTGCAGCGCCACCGTCATCGGATTGCGCGCGAAGGCCACGACGATCGAGGTCCCGAGGTCCACACGTTCGGTCCGCTCCGCCGCAACGGCGCAGGCGAGGAACGGGTCGATCTGGGTCTCGAACGCCCACCAGCCGTCGTAGCCTTCGCGCTCGGCTGCGACCGCGGCGCTCGCCGCCGCGTCCACGGACGGGGCGTACTGCCCGGCGTCGACCTTCATCTCAGACGGAATCGCCCGGCTCGTGGACCTCGACACGGACTCTATGGACCTCGTTGTTGGCGTAGCCGCCGAGGTTCCAGGGAGCAGCGAGCGGCTGCACGTTGCCCGCCTCGTCGGTCGCCCGGCAGCAGAGCTCGAACGCGCCGGGGTGCTCCGCGGGCCACTCCCACTCCCATGCCCGCCACGCCCAGCGCGACGGCTGCGGTCCGAGCTCGGCGTCGCTCCAGGTCTCCCCTCCGTCGGAGCTGGCCTCGACGCGGGCGATCCCCCCGAACCCCGACCACGCCCGGCCGCGCACCAGCCAGGTGCCGGCGGCGATCCGCCGATCGCGCGTCGCGAAGTCCGGGATGCCGGGAGGAATCATCAACGAGCGCGGGAGCATCCGCGTCACGGGCTCGCCCTCCTCCTCGGAGCGCTGCCGCATGCGATAGCTCTGGCGCTGCTGGTATCCGTCGAACGGGTGGTCGAGCACCGTGATCCGGTCGAGCCACTTGACGCTCGTCATGCCGTACCAGCCCGGCACGACGAGGCGGAGCGGAAAGCCGTGTTGGGGCGGCAGCGGCTGGCCGTTCATGTCGTACGCGAGCAGCACCTCGTCCCGGAGGGCCTCGGCAACGGGCAGGCTCCGCTCGTAGGCCTGCTCCTCCCCGCCCTCGACGCCGCGGTCGAGACCACGGAAGAGCACCTCGACGGCACCGTCCGCCAGCCCCGCCCGCTCAAGCACCGTCCGCAGCGACACCCCGGTCCACTCCGCGGTACCCACGGCTTCGAGCAGCCAGGGCTGGCTGACCGGGCGCGGGCTCAGCTGCGCGCGCCCGTTCCCGGCGCACTCGAGGGTGACCGCCTCGGTGCGGGCGGCCAGGGCGAGCAGGTCGCCGAGCGCGAGGGACAGTTCGGTTTCGACCCGGCCGTCCACCTCCAGCCGCCAGGTGCCCGCGTCCGCCGCCGGGATGTCGTAGTGGATCAGCAGGTAGTGGAGGCCCGCCGGCGTGAGGTCGTGCTCGAGGGCCTCGAGCGGCAGCCCGTGATTGCGGGTCGCCAGCCGGAGCTCGGCCGGCGTGATCTGCTCGGACGCCTCCACGCCCGGCGGTTGAGCGGGACTCGTGCCCTCCATCGGATCGCCGCGATTCTATGGCGCCCACCCGCTCGAGACTCGCGCCGGAAATAGTTAGGGTGCCCTAATGGACACCGCCGAGCCGCCCGTTCCGAGCCGGTCCGAGGTCGCCGATGCAATCGCCGCCACCGCGCAGGAATTGGGCACGGATCGGCTGGACGTCTGCGGCCAGCGGGTCTGCGAGCTCCGCGCCTGGGAGCTCGCGGCCGACGCAGCGCCCGAGATCCTTGCCGAGGGCGACGAGGTGGCCCTGGTCGCGCGCGTCGTAGAGGAGCTCGGGCCCCTCGTGGAGCGGGTCAACGAGTTGTCGCGCCGCCCGCGGTCCGCCCTCTGGCGGGGCGCCGGCGACAGGGTGGCCCAGGCGCTGGTGCTCGCGGGCGAGGATGCGGGTGACCCGGCGCGCGGCCGGGAGGCGGCCGGGCGTGCCCTCTCGGCGGCGGGGCCGCTGGCCGGTCGGCTGCGAATCGAACAGCTGGTGATCGACGGGCAGGTCGAGCCGCTGCTCCTGCGCAATAGCTGCTGTCTCTGGCATTGCGTGCCCGGAGAGCCGAAGTGCTCATCGTGCCCGTTGCTCGATCAGGGCGAGCGTGGGACACGGCTGGTGGCCGAACGGGAAGAGTCGGGTTAGCCGCACCGTTCCCGATCACCCGGGCGGCTAACGTGATGCCGGTATGTCCGAGCTCGCGATCGAGGCACATGAGCTGCGCAAGCAGTACAAGGACGTCGAGGCCCTCGCCGGCATCGACCTCACCGTCCCACGTGGGACGGTTCTCGGCGTGCTCGGGCCGAACGGCGCGGGCAAGACCACGGCCGTCCGCATCCTGACGACGCTGCTGCCGCCCACCGGCGGCACGGCGAAGGTGATGGGGCTCGACGTCGTCGACCAGGCCGACGAGCTCCGCGCCCGGATCGGGCTGGCGGGGCAGTACGCGGCGGTTGACGAGAACCTGACCGGGTTCGAGAACCTGGAGATGGTCGGCCGCCTCTACCACCTGGGCCGCCCGAAGGCGAAGGAGCGGGCGACCGCGTTGCTCGAGCGCTTCGAGCTCGACGAGGCGGGCGACCGGTTGGTGAAGACCTACTCCGGCGGCATGCGACGCCGCCTCGATTTGGCGGCCGCACTGGTCGCCGATCCGCCGGTGATCTTCCTGGACGAGCCGACGACCGGCCTGGATCCGCGCAGCCGCGTACGGCTGTGGGAAACGATCGAGGCGATGGTGTCGGAGGGCACAACGGTCCTGCTCACCACGCAGTACCTGGACGAGGCCGACCGGCTCGCCGACCGGATCGCGGTGCTCGACCACGGGACGCTGATCGCCGAGGGCACGTCGAACGAGCTGAAGCGGAACGTCGGCGGCGAGTGGATCGAGGTGACGCTGGAGCACCCGAACCAGGTGAGCGGCGCGATCGAGGCGCTGACCGACATCGCGTCGGGCAAGCCGAGTTGCGACGACGGCGTCGTCGTGCGGCTGCCGATCGAACAGCGCGACGGCTCGATCGCCGAGGCCGTGCGCCGCCTCGACGGGGCCGGGATCTCGGTCGACGACCTCGCGGTGCGCCAGCCGACGCTGGACGACGTCTTCATCTCGCTCACCGGACATGCGGCCGAGCACGAGAACGGCGACCGCGCCGCTGAGGAGACCGAGGAGGTGGCCCGGTGAACCGGCTCTCGCAGGGCGTCGGCGACTCGCTGGTGCTCGCTCAGCGCAATCTGATCCGAATCGTCCGCGCACCCGATCTGCTGACGGCGTTCACGGTTCAGCCGATCATGTTCGTGCTGCTGTTTGTCTACGTGTTCGGCGGCGCGATCGCGGTGCCGCCCGCGTTCAACAACTATGCCGACTTCCTGATCCCCGGCATCGTGATCCAGAACATCGCCTTCGGCGGCTTCGCCACGGCGCTGGGGCTGGCCGACGACCTCAACCGCGGGCTCATCGACCGCTTCCGCTCGCTGCCGATGGCGCGAGCGGCGGTCCTGGCCGGCCGGACGATCGCCGACATCGCGACCAACCTGCTGTCGCTGGTGATCGTCGTCGTCGTCGGCCTGATCGTGGGCTTCAGCTTCAACGAGTCCCTTGCGTCGATCGTGCTCGGGTTCGTCCTCGTGGTGATGATCGGCTACGCGTTCTCGTGGGTGTTCGCGTACATCGGGCTGGTCTCGTCGTCGCCGGAGGCTGCGAACGCCTTCGGATTCATGGCGATCTTCCCGCTGACGTTCATCTCCTCCGCGTTCGTGCCGCCGGAGACGATGCCCAGTGTGCTCGAGGCGTTCGCCGAGGTGAACCCGTTCACCACGTTCGTCGACGCGCTGCGCGCGCTCTGGCAGGGGACGCCCGCGGGCACCGACGTGTGGGCCGCGTTCGTCTGGACGATCGGGATCACGATCGCGTTCGCGCTGATCTCGACCGCAAAGTACCGCCGCACCGTCGTCAAGTAATCCTTCCCCCGTGGTGAGGGAAGGCTCGCGCGGTGCCGCTACGGGGCTGGTCCTCGGCGGCATCGTCTCCGTCCAGGTCGGCGCCGCGTTCGCGACGACCCTGTTCGACGAGCTTGGGCCAGGCGGAACGGTGTTCCTGCGGATCGCGTTCGCGGCGGTGCTGCTGCTGGCGATCTGGCGCCCGCCGCTGCGCCTCGGCGAGGGCGTGGCCCGACGGGACGTCGTCCTCCTCGGGCTGGTCCTGGCGGGGATGAACCTGAGCTTCTACGTGGCGCTGGACCGGATCCCGCTTGGGATCGCGGTCACCCTCGAGTTCGTCGGCCCCCTGGGCGTGGCGATCGCGGGATCGCGACGCAGGCTCGACCTGCTGTGGGTCGGCCTGGCGGCCGCGGGGATCCTGCTCCTCTCCCCGGTCCCCGGCTCGGGCCTCGACGCGCTTGGCGTGGTGATGGCGGTCATCGCGGGCTGCTTCTGGGCCGGCTACATCCTGCTGACCGCGCGGGTGGGCAGGGCGCTTCCGGGCGGCGGGGGGCTGGCGATCGCGATGACGGTCGCGGCCGTCGCGGTGATCCCGGTAGGACTCGCCGACGGCGGCGAAGCGCTCTTGGATGGGGAGCTGCTCGCGATCGGGTTGGCGGTGGCGGTGCTGAGCTCGGCGCTTCCCTACTCGCTGGAGCTGGAGGCGCTGCGGCACCTTCCGGAAAGCACCTTCGGGGTCCTGATGAGCCTCGAGCCGGCCGCTGCCGCGACGGTCGGCTTCGTGGGGCTCGACCAGGGCCTGGCTGCGCGCGAGGTCGTCGCGATCGGACTTGTGGTGGCGGCGAGCCTGGGCGCGCTACACGCGGTCGGCACCCCCAGGGCGGCCGAGGCCTGAGTCGCGCGGCTCGTAGCCGCGGCATTCCGTGACGGGCAGTCGTGGGTACTTGGGGAACGAGCGGTCGGTCTTCGAGCGCCCGCACAGCGAGAAGGTGGAGCCGCGGGTGTTGCGCACCAACTGCTGGTGCACGCAGCGGTCGCAGAGGCCGGCGGCGGGCTCGGTCACGCACGGAGTATCGCCGGGGCCGCCACTACTTCACTTTGTATAGTCAGGCGCCGATGCCCACCTTCAAGCGTCTGCTCGGCTTCCTACGCCCGTATCGGCGAGCTGTGCTGGGCTCCCTGGCGTTCGCCTGGCTGGCGATGGGGATGACGGTCCTGATCCCGTGGCTGGTCGGCGAGACGGTCGATGCGATCGAGCCGCCGGGGGTCGATCGCGACGCGATCCTGCCGCTCGTTCTGGTGATCCTGGGGGCGGGAGTGCTGCGTCTCGGCCTGACCGTGGTGCGGCGGCTGATCGCCGGCAAGGTCTCGCGTGGCGGTCGAGTTCGACCTGCGCGAGCGGATCTACGGCCGGCTGCAGGAGCTGGAGCTGGGGTTCTTCGACTCGCAGCAGACCGGTCAGCTGATGTCGCGGGCGACCGTGGACCTCCAGTCGATCCGCTTCTTCCTCGGCTACGGCCTGATCTTCCTCACCCAGAACGCGCTGACGATCGTGCTGGCGAGCGCGGTGATGTTCGTGATCAACCCGTGGCTGGCGGCGCTGGCCCTGCTCCCGGTTCCGTTCGTGGTGCTGACGGCCATGCGGTTCAGCCGGCTGCTCGCGCCCGGCGCTGCAGGAGGTCCAGCAGCGGCTTGCCGAGCTGACGGCCGAGGCCGAGGAGAGCGTCTCCGGGATTCGCGTCGTGAAGGCGTTCGCGCGGGAGGAGCACATGCTCGGCCGGTTCCGACACTCCGTGTCGACGGGTGTTCGACCAGAACGTGTACTCGACCCGCCTGCGGGCGTTCTACTCGCCCGTTCCTGGGCTTCCTCCCCAGCATCGGGCTGGCGGTCGTGCTGTTCGTCGGCGGTCGCGCGGTGATCGACGGCGGTCTCACGCATCGGCGAGTTCACCGCCTTCTACACCTACCTCCTGATGCTCCAGGGCCCGATGCGCATGCTCGGCATGTCGCTGGGCATGGCGCAGCGAGCCGTGGCATCGGGCAACCGGCTGTTCGAGATCCTCGACCGTGAGCCGCGGATCGCAGAGCGAGCCGGACGCGCCGCCGCTGCCGGCCGGGCCCGGCGCGGTCGAGTTCCACGACGTGACGCCTCGCTCTACGCGGGCGCCGAGGAGCCGGCGCTGAAGGGGGTATCGCTGGCGGTCGAGCCTGGGACGACCGTCGCGCTGGTCGGGCCGACCGGGTCGGGCAAGACGAGCCTGGTGGCGCTGCTCGCGCGGCTTTATGACCCGAGCGTCGGGCGCGGTGTCGATCGACGGCGCGGACGTGCGCGAGGTTGACGTCGAGTCGCTGCGCGGCGAGGTGGCGTTCGTCGCCGACGAGAGCTTCCTCTTCTCGGCCTCGGTCGCCGAGAACATCGCCTACGCGCGGCCGGAGGCGACACGTGAGGAGATCGAGCGGGCGGCCCGGCTTGCGCAGGCGCACGGTTTCATCGAGCGGCTGCCCGACGGCTACGAAACGTTGGTGGGCGACCGCGGCCTGACCCTGTCGGGCGGGCAGCGCCAGCGGGTGGCGATCGCGCGGGCGCTGGTCGCCGATCCGCGGATCCTGATCCTGGACGATGCGACGTCGTCGGTGGACGCCCGCACGGAGGCCGAGATCAAGCGGGGGCTCCAGGAGGTGATGGCCGGGCGGACGACGTTCGTCGTCGCTCACCGGCTGTCGACGATCTCGCTCGCGGACGAGATCGTGGTCATGGACGAGGGCCGGATGGTCGACCGCGGGACGCACGACGAGCTGCTGGAGCGGTGCGAGCTCTACCGCGAGATCGCCGAGCACGGCTGCGAGGACTCGGTCTTCCTCCAGCGCGACCTCGAGGAGCGCGAGGAGGTGGCGCGGCTGTGAGTCGTCGGTCGTCAGACGCCAGTCGTCAGCGCGAGGGACGAACGCCTTCGGCTGAAGACGCGCAGGATCCGATCACGGAAGGGGATCCCGAGACGCAGGGGTCCGACGTCGCGGAGGAGACGGAGGACCAGGCGAACCAGCCGGGTCGGCTGGCCGGCACGCTCTTGATGCTCCGGGACATCTGGCGGCTGCTGCGTGGCGAGGACCAGCGCGCGCGGAAGGTGCGCTGGATGCTCGGCCTGCTTCGGCCGTACCGCAAGCAGGTGTGGCTGATGATGGGCGCGCTGGTCGTAGCGACCGCGGCGGGGCTTGCGCCGCCGTATCTCGCCGGAGCGGCGATCGACGACGGGATCAACGCAGGACGACACGGGCGCCCTGACGGTGATCGTCGTCGTGCTTCCTGGTCTCCGCGCTCCTCTACTGGGGCGCGAGCTACGCGCAGACATATCTGGTGGGCTGGGTCGGCCAGCGGGCGCTGCAGGACCTGCGGACGCGGATCTACCAGCACCTGCAGTCGATGTCGATCGGCTTCTTCACGCGACGGAAGCCGGGGGTCCTGATCTCGCGGCTGACGAACGACGTACAGGCGCTCGACTCGCTCGTCACGGACGGGATCGTGACGCTGTTCCAGTCGACGCTGACGCTGGTCGGGGTGGTCGTGATCCTGCTGCTCCTGGACGTGCCGCTGGCGCTGGTCGTCTTCCTCACCTTCCCGCTGCTGTTCGTCGCCAGCTTGATCTTCCGGCTCGCCTCGGCGGGCGCCTACCGGGCGACGCGGGAGAAGATCGCGAACATCACGGCCTACCTGCAGGAGACGCTTTCCGGGGTGCGGATCGTGCGGACCTTCGGCCAGGAGGAGCGGCACGTGGATCGGATGACGGAGCTGAACGAGGAGAACCGGGAGGCGAACATGCGGACGGTCTACCTGAACGCGGCGTACTTCCCCGCCGTCGAGTTGTTGTCTGCGATCGGCACGGCGGCGATCCTGCTCTATGGCGGTTACAGGGCGATCGACGGCGACATCGAGGTGGGGATCCTCGTGGCGTTCGTCGGCTACCTGAACGCCTTCTTCGACCCGATCCAGCAGATCTCGCAGCTCTACACGACCTACCAGCAGGGCATGGCGGCGCTGGACAAGATCTTCGACCTGCTCGACACGCGCCCGGACATGGTCGACAAGCCGGGCGCGGTCGACCCCGGCGAGATCAGGGGCGAGATCGTGCTCGACGACGTGTGGTTCTCGTATGCCGGCGGCGGCGATGCGCGGGAGGTGACCGCTGATGACAGCTGGGCGATGGAGGGGATCGACCTCGACGATCCCGGCGGGGCAGACGGTGGCGCTGGTCGGCGAGACCGGCGCTGGCAAGTCAACGCTCGCGAAGCTGGTGGCGCGGTTCTACGACCCGCAGGGCGGACGGTTGCTGGTCGACGGGCACGACCTGCGCGACCTGGACTCGCGCGCGCTTGCGCAGTCAGCTCGGGATCGTCCCACAGGAGGGGTTCCTGTTCTCGGGGACCGATTCGGGAAAACATGGCGTTCGGGCGGCCGGACGCGAGCGACGAGGAGATCGAGGCGGCGGTGCACGCGGTCGGCGCGGACCCCTTCATCGCCCGCCTGCCCGAGGGGATCGACACGGAGATCGGCGAGCGCGGGGATTCAGCTCTCGGCGGGGCAGCGTCAGCTGGTCTCGTTCGCGCGAGCGCTGCTGGCGGAGCCGCGGATCCTGATCCTCGACGAGGCGACATCGAACGTGGACGTACGAACGGAGCGGGTGATCGAGGAGGCGCTGGGCGGCTGCTCCACGGGCGGACGGCGATCGTGATCGCGCACCGGCTGTCGACGATCCGGCGGGCGGGCAAGATCGTGGTGCTGGAGCACGGGGAGATCGTCGAGGAGGGCACGCACGACGAGCTGATCGCGGCGGACGGCGCGTACGCGCGGCTCTACGGGGCCTGGGCCGAGCTCGCGGCCTAGGCGCTAGGGGCTGATGCCGCCGCCGGAGTCCTCCGGTGGCACCGTGCCGGAGTCGTCGGGCGGCGTGACCGTGCCGGTATCGGTCGGCGGCGCGACCTCCCCCGTTTCGGTCGGCGGCGCAACCGCGCCCGTGTCGGTCGGAGGCGCGGTCTCGGCACCGGTCGCTGCCTGCGCCGCCTCCGCCGGGCTGCTCGCCGGCGTCGAGGAACTGGCCGCATTCGCGGAAGCCGTAGCGGCTGCCGAGCTCGCGAGCCTCGGCCTCCGCGGTGTCGAGCGCAGCCTGCGCCTCGCCGTCCGCGACGGTGTCGCCCGACTGGACGGCGCGCTGCTTGTCGCGCAGGGCCGCGACCACGTTCTCCAGTTCCGTGAAGAACTGCTGCAGCACGCGGCTCGAGTCATCCACCTGAAGCTGCTGGAGCGCGGCGAGCTCGTCGGAGGTGGCCACGTACTCCTCCCGCACGGCGGTGGGAGACTCGGGATCGATGGCGCCGACGGCGGCGTTGGCAGGGCCGCAGATCTGGTCGGCCTGGGCGATGAAGTCCTGGGTCGTCAGCGGGACCGCGCCGCCCTCGCCGGTGGCCCCGACCGGCTCCTGAGGCGGGGCGGTCTCGTCGTCACCGCCGCAGCTCTTGACGAGGAGCACGAAGATGATGAAAAAGGCGACGAGGCCTCCAAGCGCCACAAGGCGCCGGCGCATGTAGATGTCCATTTCCATCTAGCGGCCCAAGCTAACAAGGGGTCTTTCCCCGCTACCGCGCTATTTCCTGCGGGAAACCTGTGGCGATTCGCACGAGGCGGTCAGCCATGCGGCTACGGCGCCGACTTGGACACTGGGGATCAGGGACTTGAACCCCGACTTCGAATACCAGAAACTCGCGTGCTGCCAATTACACCAATCCCCATCGGTGCGACCTAGAAGATAACGAGGGCGAGACGCCGCAGAGAAACGCTAGGCGCCGATCGCTTCCAGGCCCGAATCCGGGTCGGCCAGGGCGTCGCGTTGGGACGAGATGTCGGCGCCCGTTTCGATCAGCGTGCGGGCGTGGATCAGGTCCTCGGAGCGCTCGACCGACAGCGCGCCGCCGACCCTCCCGTCCTTGAGGTACCAGGCGGAGAACTCGCCCGAGTCGCGCTCGCCGCGGAACACGACCTCGTCCCAATCCTCCGCGGGCCCCACGTACTCGAGGCTCGCCCAGTCGGCGAGATCGCTGAAGAAATACGGGATCACCCTGAACGGCTCGTTCTCCCCCAGCATGGCCGCGCCGGCGTACCGTCCCTGCTGGAGGGCCACGTCCCAGTGCTCCACCCGCAGCCGGCGACCATGCACCACGCTGTCGTACGAGCAGACGTCGCCCGCCGCGAAGATCCCCTCGACCGAGGACTGCAGGCGAGAATCACACACGATTCCGTTGCCGACCTCGATGCCCGCCTTCTCGGCCAACATCACGTCCGGCTTCACCCCCGCGCCCACCACGACCGCGTCGCAGTCGATCTCGCGCCCGCTCTCCGTCACCACTCGCTCGACGCGTTCATCGCCCTCGAACACGCCCAGCGAATCGCCTCCGACGAACTCGACGCCCTTGGCCTCCATCACGTCTTGGAAGTAGCGCCCCGCCTCCTCCCCGAAGCCGTTGGACAACGCCACGTCCTCCATCATCACGACCGTGCAGCGCTTGCCGCGGGTCACCAGCGAAGCCGCCACCTCGCAACCGATGTAGCTGCCGCCGATCATCACCACGTGCTCCGCCGAGTCGGTGTCGTCGCGGATCGAGTCCGAGTTGCCGAACGCGCGCAGGTAGTGGATCCCGTCGAGCGCACAGCCGTCGACGCGAAGGATGTTCACGACCGCGCCCGTCGCCAGCAGCGCCTTTCCGAACCGGACCTCCTCCCCGCCCTGGATCTTCGCCACCCGCTCGCCGGCGTCCAGGCTCATCACGTTCTTCCCCGTCAGGAGCTCGATCTCGTTTTCCTCGTACCACTCCCGCGGGTTGACGATCGCGTCCTCGCGCTTCGCCTCCCCGCGCAGGTACTCCTTCGAGAGCGGGGGCCGCTCGTAGGGCGGATCCTGCTCGCGGCCGACGAGCAGCACCGAGCCCTCCGCCCCGCGCCGCCGGAGCTCCGATGCGCAGTACGCCGACCCCAGCCCGCCGCCGATCAGCAGGAAGTCGACGTCTCTCACGATTCGGAGGCCGGCCCGAAGAAGGCGGTCAGGTCCTCTTCGAGGTTGGGGTCGAGGACGGCGAGGATCTCGTCGCCCGCCTCGAGCACTGTGTCTGCGGTGGGCACGAAACCCTCATCCCCGCGCAGCACCGAGATAAGCAACGAACCATCCGGCATCCGCAGATCCCCCACCCGCTGCCCGGCCGCGCGCGAGTCCTCCGGCAGCAGCAGCTCGATGATCTCCAGCCGCTGCTCCGGCAGGTCGAGCAGATGCACCAGCCCGTATTCCGGCACCTCGTGCTCGATCAGCCGCAGGATCAGGTCCGTCGCCGACACCACCGGCTTGATGCCCAGGAGCTCGAAATGCTGCAGGTTCCGCGGGTTGTTGACCCGGGCGATGATCCGGTCCACCAGATACTTCTCCTTCGCGACCTGGCAGATCAGCATGTTGTCCTCGTCGTCGCCGGTGACCGCGATCACCATGTCCGACCGCTGGATGCCCGCCCGCTCCAGCACCCACAGCTCGGACGCGTCGCCGTACTGGATGTTGTGCTCCAGCTCCTGTTCGACGGTCACGTAGCGCTCGCGGTCGTTCTCGATCAGAGTCACCTCGTGACCCTTCTCGAGGAGCTCCCGGGTCAGGTTCCAGCCCACCTTGCCGGCCCCGACCACGATCACGTACATCGGGTCCGCCATCAGCTACCCCGACCGGTCATATCAGCTGCCTCAACAACGGCAGAGATTCGTCTTCGCGCTTCGCGCTCCGCCTCATATCTCGTCGTCCTCATGATCGGCCGGGCCGGACGGCGGCGCTCCGCTGGACGCCCGCTTGGCGGCATCCCGCACTTCGCCCTCGAGCATCTCGATGGCCACTCGCGTCGGGCAGATGGTGTGGACCCCTTGGCGCTCGTACCACTCGGCGCGCAGCGGGTCCAGCACGCGCGCGATCACCGTGGGTACGTTGAACTGCCGCTTCGCGATCTGCGCGATCACGATGTTCGTGTTGTCGCCGTCGGTCGAGGCGACGAACGCGTCCGCTCGTTCGATCCCCCCAGCGCGCAGCGCCTCGATCTCGAGCCCGGTGCCGACCGTGAACTGCCCGCCCATGTCCTCCCACGGCTTCTCGAGCCCGATCTCCAGGCGGGCGTGCGACTCGGGATCCTCGTCCAGGCACGAGATCTCGTGCCCCTCGCGCAGCATCGTGCGCGCAAGCGACGAACCCACCCGTCCGCATCCGACGATCAGGATGAACATGCGGCCGAGACTCTAGCCGTCCCGCTCCTCGGCTGGGAGCGGCTCACCGAGCGTCTCAAGCGCTTCGTCCACGTGGTCCGGTAGATCCCCGTCGTCCGCCGGCGCCGTCACCAGAACTCGACACGGCGCCTTGTAGAGCACGTACTCCGTCACGGGGCCGATCTCGGCCGGCCGGGCGCCCCCGATGCCACCGAGGATCGCGCCTCCGCGGATGCGCGTCGGCGGCTCCGCGCCCATCACGATCATCTCCGCGTCCGTGTCGCGCGCCGCCTCGACGATCCCGGCGCCCACGCTCCGCGCCTTCACCACCATCTCCTGAACCTCGACGGTCTCGTACTCGCCGGCCACCAGGTTCGCCCTCGCGATCGCCGAGTTCGCGTCCTCGATGCTCTGCGTCGGCGGCTTCGACGTCAGCGGCACCGTGAGCGGCAGGTCGATCACGTAGACGATCCGCAGCCGCGGCTGTCGTTTGCCCGGGGTCAGCGCGGCATCGGCCAGCCTGCCCGCCGTGCTGACGATGTCGTCGTCCAGCTCGGTGCCGAAGATCGGCACGAGGATGTCGTCGTACTCCGCCCCAACCGACGGCTTCGTCAACGCCGCCGCCGGCACCTCGACTCGCTTGGTGAGGGTCGTCGACTCGAAGCCCTTCCGGTAGATCACGTAGGCGACGAGTCCGAACACCATCCAGCCGCCGCCGACCCAGCGCGCCTCGTCGTGGAACGCCAGCACGCTCAGCCAGGCAAGCCCCGTCAGCACGAACCCGACCAGCGCGGGCACCGGCAGGGCCACGCCGCGAATCCGCACGTCCCACGGGACCCGGAACGGACGCGGGTCATGCGGACGCGTCGCCCGCATCCGCAGCACCGCCGCATGCGCGATCGCGATCGAGAGCGTCGCCCCGAACGCGTAAATCCCCGCAAGGATCTCGATGTCGCCCGGGATCACGAGCCCGATCGCGATCACGGCCGCTGCGATGATCGCAACGTGCGGCGTTCCCTTGCGCTTTCCGAGCTTGCCCAACCAGCTCGGGATCTGCCGGTTGGTCGCCAGCACGTAGACGTGCCGCGACAACCCGAGCATCGCCGTCGAAGCAGCCCACACCAGCACCGCGGGCGCCACCGCCACCACGGCGACCTGCATCACGTCCGACACCCAGGCCGGCTCGAAGCTCTGCGCGACACCGAGGATGGGATCGTCGATGAAGTCGCCTCCCAGCTTCGTCCGTGGCCCATTTTCTCCGATCACAACCGGCACCGCCATCAGCGCCACCGCCGCCACGCCCGCGTACAGGAACGGCAGCAGCGCGGCCCCGGCGGTGACCGAGCGGCGAAGCGCCGGCGCGTCCCATTCCAGGTCGGGCGCCAGATCCGCCGCCGCCTCGATCCCGGCAAAGGCCACCGTCGCGATCACGAGCGCGTAGATCGCGTCCTCCAGTGAGGGCGAGGTGAACAGGTCCAGGTTCTCGGTCAGGAGCGACGGCTCAAACGCGACCGCCACCCCGACGACGATCAGGAGCACCTGCACCGCCAGGTCGCCGATCGCGAGCGCGACCAGCAGCCCTTGCCTCCGCAGGCCCAGCCAGCCGGCGATGTTGACCAGCGCGACGGCGACCACGATGCCCACCGCGGTCACCACCTCGCCGGACCCTGTGGCGAACTCGTTCCAGATCGGGGCCAGGTAATGGGGCGCGGAGACTGCCGCGAGCGCGATGACCAGGATGAAGTCGATCAGGAGCGCCCAGGCGGCGATGAAGCTGACGAGCTCGTTGAACGCGTGACGCGCCAGGTTCGAGGAGCCGCCGCGATCGAGGAACATCGCCCCGCCCTCGGCGAAGCTCAGGGTCGCGAGAACGAACAGAAGACCCGCGCCCAGGAACAGGAGCGGCGTCAGACCCAGCCCGCGGTCGGCCACCACCCCGAGCGAGAAGTAGAGGGAGAACCCGACCGCCGAGTATGCGACCGCGAACAGGAGCGGCGCGCCGAGCGTCCGCTGGGACAGGCCCGCGCGGCGGGCGCCGCCGCCGCTCATGCAAGCCGCCTCAACAACGGCGGGATTCGGCTTCGTCCCAGAGGACTCCGCCTCATTGTCTCAACGACAGGTAGAGCCGCCCGGCGCCGAGCCCGGTGAAGATCAGGCCTATCCACAGGCCCGTGGCCGCGATCCCGCCGCCGTTCGCCAGCGTGATCACCACGATCGCGACGCCGAACCCCATGATGACGGTGGCGAAGACTCGGGTGACGCCGCGGTAGACCTCATCGGGGGCGGGCGCAGGCACGAGTCCCATCCTAGGCGGGCGCCGTCGCCACGATTCCCGCACGAGCCATCTCCGGGCTGGCCGCGATGATCACCCTGCAGGGGCGCTTGGCCAACACGGTCTGCAGCGTCTTCGAATAGACCGGCTCGCCGGCCCGGTAGCGAAGCTGCATCACGATCGCCGCGGCGCCGATCTCCCGCGCCGCGTCGACGATCGCTCCCGCCGACTGTCCCGGCCGCACGCGCACGACTTCGCCCGTCACCCGCTGGCCGCACTCAGCTTGGCCCGCTCGATCTTCGACTGGGCACGCGCGCTCCTCGGCGTCCAGCCGCGCGTCGAGCGGCAGATTGCTCGGCACGATCAGGATGGAGACGACGTGGATGGCGCGCCTCTTGCGCGCGGCGAGCGCCATCGCGGTGGCCACCATCTCTTCGTTGAACGGGTCGTCGTTCTCGAATGCGACCAGCACGCTCTGGTACTCGACCTCTTCGACCCCGAGCGGCGCCAGCGACGCCACCTTCACCGTCTCCATGAGCGGCAGCTCCTGGTGACGGCGGTAGAGGTAGTAGAGGAGCGAGCCCGCGATCATCCAGCCTCCGCCCGTGGCCAGCACGACCGGGTCGAGGACCATCGCCACGACGAACGCTCCGAACGTGCCGATCCCGCCCAGGATCGCCGTCATCGGGATGGGAACCCCGCGGATGCTCACGTTGCCCGGCGCGCGCCACATGCGGGTGCCGTCCTTGGCGACGGGCCGGTCCGCGAGCGGCCGGAGCTTACGCAGGCGGACGACCGATAAATGCGCGACGGTGAACGACAGTGTCGCGCCGAACGCGTAGATCGTCCCGAGGAACGTCGTCTGCCCGGGCGCCATCACCAGCGCCGCAACGCCGGAGAACACCAGGATCGCCACGTACGGCGTCTTGAATCGCGGGTGGATCTGGCGAATCGCCTCGGGCAGCTGCCGGTGCTGACCCATCGAGAACGTGAGCCGTGACAGACCGATCAGGGCGGCGTTGGTGGCGATCAGCAGGATCACCGCAGCGAGGATCCCGACGTATACCTCGAGCACGTCCGTCAATGCCACGCTCAGGCCGAGGTTCTCGACGATGCCCAGTACCGGGTCATCCGCGTAGGTGGTGCCCAGCTCGGTCGTGAATTCGCCGTTCACCCGCTCGACCGGCATCGCCGAAAGCGCGATCGCCGGCAGCAGCGCGTAGAGGACCACGACCGCGATCACGACCAATCCCGTTCCCTGCGGGATCGTCCGGTTCGGCCGACGTGCCTCCTCGGCCATGTTCGAGATCGTCTCGATCCCCGTGTAGGCGACCATCCCGACCGCGATGCCGAGCGCGAAGTCGCCCCAGCTCGGCGCGGTGCCCAGATCGATCTGCGTGACCAGCAGGTCTCCGTCGAAGACCAACGCCAGGCCGATCACCACGAGCACCACCTGCGTCAGCAGGTCCGCGATCGCCAGAACCAGGTTGAGCTTCGCCGACTCCTCGGTGCCTTTGATGTTGAGCAGCGCGAGCGCGGCGACCAAGCCGATCCCGAAGATCACGTCGCCGGGACCGTGCCCTAGCGGCTCCCAGAACACGGCGAGGTAGTGCGGCACGAAGAACGCCGAGATCGCGACCGTCACGATGTAGGTGAGCATCTGAGCCCACGCCGCGAAGAAGCTCGCAGCCTCGTTGAAGGCGTGGCGCGCGAAGCTCGACGAGCCCCCGGCCTCGGGATACAGGACCGTCGCCTCCACGTACGTCGCCGCCGTGAACGCGAAGATCAGCCCCGCGATCATGAACGTGACCGGGGTCAGCCCGAGCGCGTAGAGCGCGACCAGGCCGAGCGCGTAGTAGATCGACGAGCCGACGTTGCCGTACGCCGCCGAGAACAGCGCCCCCGTGCCGTGAACCCGCCTTAGCGCGGCCTCTCTCGGTATTCGCTCAGCCAATCAGGATGCGAGTGTACGAGCGGGGTGCGACGGGTATAGCCTCATGCGATGGCAGCCGAGCTGATCCACACCTGCTACCGCATCACCGACGTCGACCGGTCGGTCGAGTTCTACACGAAGCTCGGCTTCGAAGAGACGCGCCGGATGCCGATCCGCGACGAGGCGATCAACGTCTTCATGGGCCTCCCCGGAGACGGCGAGCGCCTCGAGCTCACTTACAACCACGACCAGGACGAGGCGTACGAGATCGGCACCGGATACGGCCACATCGCGATCACTGCCGAGGACCTCGACGCCACGCTCGAGCGCCTGGCCTCGATCGGGATCGAGCCGGAGAAGCCCCCCTACACCGTCCGCGAGGGCGGTTCCCGCCTGTGCTTCGTCCGCGACCCGGACGGCTACAGAATCGAAATAATCGAGAAGGGCGTCTGAACTGCCGCGGTCAGGCGACGGTCCGAACCGCGCTTCGGGTCTCCGCCTCTTTTCGTATCGCGGTCATCACCCGGCCGACCAGTAGCCGGATCCCGGCCACCACAACCGGACCCCCGACCGGGATCGTCGGCGTCGTCACGATCCGCCACCTGACGACCGAGCCCGAGCCGTCCGCCTCGATCGTGACCGTTCCGACATGGTCCCGAACCGGGAGGCCCGAGAGCACCTCGTAGACGATCAAGCGCGGACGCTCGAAGGTGATGACGCGCTCACGGAGGGGCGGCCCCAGGAAGTACAAAGCCCGGATCGCACCCGGACCCATCTCCTCGGTGTCTCCCGGACGCTCGAGCTCGGCGCGTCGTATCGGCGTGAACTCCGGATAGCGGGGCAGGTCGCTCGCCGTGTCGAAGACGACCCCCGGCGAGGCTTGGACCCGGCGCTCGATGACGAACTCGGCCACTCCGCCTAGCCGGCTGGGCCCTCGAGCGGCGCGCCGCCGAAGCCGATCTCGTTCCCGTCCGGGTCGCGGTAGGTCGCCTTGCGGACCCCGTTGCCGTACGTCTCATGCTTCGCCGGCTCGATCCCCCGAGCCGCGATGTCCTCCACCGTCGCCTCGTGGTCGTCCACGAAGATCGTGTGTGCGGCGTATCCGGCCCGCTCCTCGTCCTCGTTGACCGCGACGAAGCGATGCTCCCCGAGCTCCCACACGCACTCGGTCTCGTGCGCAACGAAGGCCGGTTCCGAGCCGAAGAGCCGCCCGTACCACGGCTTCGCCGCCTCGTAGTCGCGAACACCGATTCCCGCGAAGAGGTCCACGGCTCTGATCTTAGTTTCGGTCGATCGCTGGCGGTGGACGTGCGCTCGGGGGCGGCGGGTTCATAATCGCCCGGTGCCCGGGAGTGCAGAGGAACGGCTGATCATCGAGGGCTTTCGTTCGTGGAACACGGGGGCTGGGAGAACTGGGTGGCCCGCCATGTCGACCCGGACGTCCTGCTCGTCGATCCGCCGGAACTGCCCGACAGCGACACGTACCGAGGCCGCGACGCCTACACCAGGCGATTCAAGGACTGGACCGAACCCCTCGGCCACTTCCGTGTGAACATCACCGAGTTCGTCCACGCACCGCAGGCGACGATGGCGGCGATCGACGTCCACGGCGAGGCGACGGCGAGCGGGATCCCGATGCGCTACGAGGTCTTCAACGTGTTCCGCTTCCGCAACGGGCGGATCAGCGAGTACCGGCTGTTCCTGGCCCGCGAGCAGGCTCTCACCGAAGCCGGGATCGGCGGCGGCTGAGCGCCGGCGCCGAACCGAGAGCGTCAATCACCGCGCTGCGCGATGCCGGGCGTCTGCGCCTCGGGTGGCAGCAGCCGCCGCGACAGCGGCGCGGCCGTCACCCCGTGGGTCACGATGGACACCGACACGGCGGCGAGCACGATCCACGTGATCAGCCTCGCGTCGCCGGCGGCCAGGTAGCCGGACCCAAGTGCCACCGCGACGTAATAGAGCGAGCCGATTCCCCGCACCCCGAACCAGGCAACAAACGCGCGCTCCTCCCGCGGCAGGCCCGACGCCAGGAGCGACACTCCCACCGCCAGCGGCCGCACCAGGCAGAGCAGCAGAATGATCAGGATCCAGCCCTCGAGCCCCACCTCGCCCAGGCCCGCGAACGTCAGCATGCTGCCGAGCAGCAGAATGGCCGCGAGCTCGCCGAACTTCTCCACCACCTCGGCGCCGTCGTGCACGGCGGCGTTGTGCTCGTGGGTCCGCTCGTAACGCCGGAAGGCGAGCCCGCCGGCGAATGCCGCGATGAACCCGTAAGCACCCACCAGCTCGGTCGTCCCGTAGATGATGAGGACAACCGGGATCGCCAGCCAGCCGTCAAAGACCGGCGCCAGGTACTGCCGCTCTTTCAGGCGGATCGCTCCCGCGGCCATCCCCGAGCCGAGCGCCGCCCCGATCGCTCCCCCAGCGACGACCGCGTACAGCACGTCGGCGAACAGCCACTCGCCCAGCCAGCTCGTGCCGCCCGGGTCGAGCGCGAAGAGCCCGAGGAAAAGAAACGGCAATGCCAGCCCGTCGTTCAGTCCGGCCTCGCCCGTAACTGAGAAGTTGGGCTCGTGCTCGTCCTCGTCGCCCGGGGGCCCGACACCGATATCGCCCGCCAGGACCGGGTCCGTCGGCGCCAGGATCGCCCCCAGTACGACCGCTGCCCCGAACGAGAGCCCCAGCAACCCGGTCCCGAGCGCAACGACGCCGGCGATCGTCAGCGGCATCGCGATCGCCAGCAGCCGGAGTACGCCCGACCATGCGTTCCAGGTCAGCGGCCGATCAAGCTTCAGCCCGGTGCCGAACAGGGCGATGATGACCGCGAGCTCCGCGATCCGCTCGACCAGCTGCGCGTTCTCGAGGGGATCCACCCACGCGATGTCCGCGGCGTCGATCACCAGGGCCGCGCCCGCGCCCAATGCGAGATAGACGAGGCTGGCCGAGAACGCCCGCTCGCGCTCGTGCGACAGGGCGCCGATCGCGGCGATCACGGCAATCCCGCAGAAGAGCACGCCGATCACATAGGCATCCCCCGCGGCGAATCCGCGCTCGGCGGCGGGGATCAGAAACACGGCTCCCCCTCTACCCGAAACCTCAGGCCGAAAGCGCGCGCCGCACATGGGCGCGCGTCACGTCGGCAGGATTCCTGCACCCGAGCAGCGCCAGCGCAAGCTTGATCTCCTCGCGCAGCAGTTCGAGGACGGCCGTCGCCCCCGCTTCGCCGTCCACGGCAAGGCCCCACAACGCGGGCCGCCCGACCAGCACGGCATCGGCGCCGAGCGCAAGCGCGACCAGCGCGTCGGTGCCCCGCCGCACCCCGCCGTCCATCAGCACCGGCACCCGCCCCGCCACCGCGTCGGCCACGGCCGGGAGCGCGTCGACCGCGGCGGGGACGCCATCGAGTTGTCGGCCGCCATGGTTCGAGACGACGACACCGCCCGCGCCGGCCTCGATCGCAAGCTCCGCGTCGGCGGGAGCCAGGAGTCCCTTCGGCAGGATCGGCAGTTCGCAGCCCTGGCAGAGCGCGGCCAGTGAGTCCCAATCGAGCGACGCGTCCACGAGCGAGAACAGCTCCTGCGTCGTGACCGGCCGATCCGAGCCGATCGCCGCCTGGACGGCGGGCGCAGGGACATCGGCGGCGAATCCGGTGCGGAAGTCGCGCTCGCGACGACCGGCGAACGGTGCGTCCACGGTCAGGGCGATCGCCTCGTAGCCGCTCTCGACGGCTTCCGCCAGGAGCGCCTCGGTCACGGCCCTGTCGCGGAAGCAGTAGAGCTGGAACCAGCGCGTCGCGTCGGGCGCGGCCGCGGCGACGCCGGCCGGGGTTGCGGATGCGATCGTCGACAGGCACATCGCCGTACCCACGGCCCCGGCGGCCCTCGCCATCGCCTCCTCCCCATCGGGATGTGCGAGCCGCTGGAACGCGACCGGCGCCACGAGGAGCGGCATGGACAGCCGCGAGCCGAACAGCTCGATCGACGGGTCCACCTCGGCGACGTCGACGAGCACGCGCGGCAGCAGCTCCCAATCGGCGAACGCCTCGATGTTCCGCCGAAGCGTCCGCTCGTCGCCCGCCCCGCCCGCAAAGTACCCGAGCGGCACCGGCTTCGAGCAGACCATCCGCAGCCTGCTCGAAGTCGGCGACGTTGATCACCGCCTCGCTCCGGTTCAGACGATGATCGGGATGATCAGGATCGCGACGATGTTGGCGACCTTGATCATCGGGTTGATCGCGGGGCCCGCGGTGTCCTTGTACGGGTCGCCGACGGTGTCTCCCGTGACGGATGCGGCGTGGGCCTCCGAGCCCTTGCCGCCGAACCCGCCGTCCTCGATCAGCTTCTTGGCGTTGTCCCACGCGCCGCCGCCGGCGGTCATCGCCAGCGCCATGAACAGGCCGACGACGATCACTCCGATCAGGAGGCCGCCGAGCGCCTCGATGCTGATGATCCCCACGATCACCGGGATGACGATCGGGATCAGCGATGGCAGAATCATCTCCCGTTGCGCGGCCGCGGTCACGATGCTGACGGTGTCCGCGTAGTCGGGCTTCTCGGTCCCCTCCATGATCCCGGGACGTTCGCGGAACTGCGTTCGCACCTGCTCGACCACCTGTCCCCCGGCGCGTCCGACCGCCTCGATCGCGAACGCCGCGAAGAGGTAGACCATCATGCCGCCGATCAGGAGCCCGATCAGGACGGCCGGGTCGGAGATCGAGAACACGAAGCCCTCGCCTCCCTCCTCGCGGCCGAGCTCGATCTCGAACGCCTTGAACAAGACCAGCGCGGCGAGCGCGGCGGAGCCGATCGCATAGCCCTTGGTGACCGCCTTCGTCGTGTTGCCGACCGCGTCGAGCGGATCGGTGACATTGCGGACCTCCTCGGGCAGGTCGGCCATCTCGGCGATCCCGCCCGCGTTGTCGGTGATCGGCCCGAAGGCGTCGAGCGCGACGATCAGGCCGGTCAGCGAAAGCTGCGCCATCACGGCGATGCCGATGCCGTAGATGCCCGCCAGCTCGTTGGCGCCGAGGATCGCGAGTGCGATCACGAGCGCCGGAGCCGCGGTTGCCTGGAAGCCCTGCGCCAGCCCCTGGATGATGTTCGTGGCGTGGCCGGTGACCGATGCCTGGCTGATCGTGCGCACGGGGCGGAAGCGCGTGGACGTGTAGTAGTCGGTGATCACGAACAGGCCGGCGGTGACGGCGATGCCGATCAGGCCGCAGAGCCACAGGTCCGTGACGCTGATGGCGGCCGCGCCCGCCTCGGCGAAGCCCAAGCGAAGCGGCTCGTCCATCAGCCACTCGGTGACCGGGTAGAACGCTGCCGCCGAAATCAGGCCCGAGATGATCAGGCCGCGATAGAGCGCGCCCTCGACCCGGTCGGTCTTGGTCCGGACGGACAGCGCGCCGATGATCGAGGCGATGATCGCGACTGCACCCATCACGAGCGGATAGAGCGCGACCTCACGAGCGAAGTCCTCGGCGAACGTGAGGACGCCCAGCAGCATCACCGCGACCGAGGTGACCGCATAGGTCTCGAACAGGTCGGCCGCCATGCCCGCACAGTCGCCCACGTTGTCGCCCACGTTGTCGGCGATCACCGCGGGGTTGCGTGGATCGTCCTCGGGGATCCCGGCCTCGACCTTGCCCACCAGGTCCGCGCCGACGTCGGCCGCCTTCGTGAAGATGCCGCCGCCCAGTCGTGCGAAGACGGAGATCAGCGAACCGCCGAACCCAAGGCCGATCAGCGCGTCGACGGCCTCCTCGTCGGTCTTGTCGCCAAGGACGAGGATGCCGAAGTAGCCGGCCACGCCGAGCAGCGCCAGGCCGACCACGAGCAGCCCGGTGACCGAGCCGCCCTTGAAGGCGACGTCGAGCGCCGGGGGAACCCCGCCGCGCGCCGCCTCGGCGACGCGAGCGTTGGCCCGCACCGAGAGGTTCATCCCGATGAACCCCGCCGCGCCGGAGAGCACGCCGCCGATCACGAAGCCGACCGCGACGCTGACGTCCTGGATCAGGGCGATCACGATCGTCAGGGGCACGGCCACCACGGCGATGATCAGGTACTGGCGGTTCAGGTAGGCCTTAGCGCCTTCCTGCACGGCGTTCGAGATCTCCTGCATGCGCTCGTTGCCCGGTGAGAGGCGAAGCAGGCGCTGCGTGATCAGCGCACCGTAGATCACGGCGGCGCCCGCGCAGACAAGCGCGATCACGACGCCGTAGTCGGTCAGAAAGTCGGTCAACTGAGGGTCCTCCGGTTCGCTTTATGTGTGACTGCGTGGAAAGGCCGCCCGCACGCGGACGGCCGAAGAGCGGCGCGCAGTCTATCGACCGCGGCCGATATCAGTCGGGGCCGGGCGTCCAGAGCTTCGACGGCGGCTTCTCCGGCTGTGGCTGCTCCGGCGGCGGCGGCGGAGGCTGCTGCGCCTCCGGCTCCCCCTCCAGCGGCTCGCCCTTCGAGGCGCGGGCGTAGAGCAGTTGGAGCTCCGAGAGGGCGCCACGGATCTGCCCTTCGACCTCGCCGTCGATGAGGTCCACGAGGGCCCGCACCGCCTCGATGCCGATCCGGGCCTGCTCGAGGTCCTGCTCGTCGGGCTTCGCGATCCGCCGGGCGGTCAGGTTGACGATCGAGGCCGCGCTCTCGACCAGAAGGTCCTGAACGCGGACCTGCCGCAGCTGGTCTTCGATGCGAGCCCGAAGCTCCTCTTCGGAGGGCTGCTCACCGCTCGGGGGTTGAGTCCTGGGGTTGCTTCGTCGCTCATCGGACACACCACGCTACCCGGCCGGCGCCGGTTCAGGCGCGTACGTCCTGCGGGTCTCCGAGACCGACCGGCGATAGATGTCCGCGAGCGAGGCTCCGTCCGCGTGTGCCTCGCGGGCGCGCTGGGCGCCGTTCGGCCCGGTCGGCGTCCCCTCCGCACCGATGGCCGCTCGGGCCGGCGCCGTCCACTCGACCAGCCGCTCGATGACCGCCGTCGTCGCGACGAGGTCCCCCGAGCCGCGCCAGTCGATCATCTCGCCGTCCATTCCGTGGCGGATCGCCCGCCACATGTTCTCCTCGATCTCGCGGCCGGGGAGCGGGTCTGGCGAGCGTGCCCTCGTCGTAGTCGAGCGCCGACTGGGCGATGCAGGCCGCGATCAGCCCCGCCAGGGCGAACGACTCCTCGCCGCGCGTCTGCGCGTCGCAGATCCGCAGCTCCACCGTCCCGAACGAGTGGTGCGGCCGAATGCTCCACCACAGCTGCGTCGCCTCGACGATCGTGCCGGTGGCGGTGAGCCGGTCGATGAAGCTCGCATAGCGGTCCCACGTCCCGAACGGCTCGTGGACACCGCAACGCGGGAACGTGCGGGTGAAGATCTGGGTCCGGATGGAGTGCAGGCCCGTGTCGCGAGCGTCGAGAAACGGCGAGTTCGCGGAGACCGCCAGCAGCGGCGGCAGCAACTCGCGCAGGTGATCGCACACGGCGATGGCCCGGTCGGCGTCGCGGACGCCCACGTGCACGTGGAGGCTCCAGGTGTTGTTGCGCTGTGCCACCCACTGCAGCTCCTGTCGCAGCCGGCTGTAGTGAACGGTGTCGATGATGCGCTGGTCCAGGTAGTTCGCCCACGGATGCGTCCCCATGGCGGCGAGCCCGAGCCCGAGGCCGTCGGCGAGCGCGAACAGTCGCGTGCGGTGCTCGCGCTGCATCGCCACCGCGTCGGCGAAGCCATCACCCCGGCCCGACCGGATCTCGATCTCGGTGTCGATCAGCTCCCCGGCCGCCGCAACGGCCAAGAGCTCGTCGTCCTGGCAGGCCGCGTACAGCTCCTCGAAGCGGTGCACCAGCTCGAGGCTTTCGGGATCGACGATCGCGAACTCCTCCTCGAGGCCGATCGTGAAGTCCTGCGAGGCGGCGAACCGCTCGCGGACCAATCCGAGGTCGAGCGTCGCGTCCTCGCCCACAAGCCCCCCTCAGGCGAGGTAGAAGTACAGCGCGTAGAGGAGGTCGACGGCGGGACTCGAGGTATGGACGGTCACCTCCGGCGGCACCTGCAGGAGCTGCTCGGAGTAGTTGAAGATGATCTTCACGCCGGCCTCCACGAGGCGGTCTGCCACCTCCTGGGCGGCTGCGGCGGGAACGGCAAGCACCCCGACCACGACGTCCTCGTCGGCGACGACACGCTCCAGGTCGTCGAAGTCGCGAACCGGGACCCCGCTCACGTCGGTTCCGACCCGCTCCTTGTCAACGTCGAACACCGCGACGATCTGGAAGCCGTGGTCGGCGAAGATGTCCGAGCTGGCGATTGCCTGGCCGAGGTTGCCCGCCCCGAACAGCGCGATGTTGTGCTGGCCCGCCGTCCGCAGGATCTTGCGGATCTCCGAGACCAGGGACTCGACTCGGTAGCCCACCCCGCGCTTTCCAAACTTCCCGAAGCCGGAGAGGTCACGGCGGATCTGCGTGGAGTTGATGTGCGTGTACTCGGCGAGCTCCTGCGAGGAGATCGTCTCCTTGCCCATCTTGCGCGCCTGCGTCAGGACCTGGAGGTAACGCGACAGCCGGGCGGCCACGCCAAGCGAGAGCCGCTCGCCGTCGCCCAGCCCGGTTTCCGCGGCACTGCCGATGCCGTGATTCCCCTCATTCATCGCGCAGATGTTTGTAGCAGGACCGCACTTAGTCTCGACGCATCAGGCGCGAGCTCGCTCACGATGCTGCCGTCCAGCTCCAGCACCGGGATCCGTTCCAGGAACCGGGCGAGGAGTGCATCGTCGCTCCTCGATATCGACCTCCTCCAACACACGTCCCCCGCCTCGGCGACCAGCGGCAACACCAGTTCCCGAGCCTCGTCGCAGAGGTGGCACTCAGGCCGCCCGTAGAGCACCAGGCGCCTCACGCCCTGGCGTCCCATCCCAGGTACGCGGGGTGCGGCGTCGGCTCGAGCTCCAGCGCCGCCGCCCCGATCATCGCGGCGTTGTCGGTGCAGAGCTCTGGCGCCACGAGCTTCAGGTGCAGAGAGCGCTCCGCGCATAGCTCGGCCACCCGTTCGCGCAGCAGCGAGTTTGCCGCCACACCACCGCCGAGCGCGACCGCCGGCCACTCCTCCGCCTCGAGCGCGCGTTCCAGCTTCGCCAGCAGCTGGCCGACCACTGCCGCCTGAAAGCTCGCCGCCAGGTCGGCCTTGCGCGCCTCCAGCTCCGCCTCCTCGAGTTCGCGGACGGCGTAGAGGAGCGCCGTCTTCAGACCGCTGAAGCTGAAATCGAGGCCCGGGTCGCGGGCCATGGCGACCGGGAACGGGAACGCCTGCGGATCGCCCTCCGCCGCCAGCCGCTGGATGGCGGGGCCGCCGGGATAGCCAAGGCCCAGCAGCCGGGCTCCCTTGTCGAGCGCCTCGCCGGCCGCATCGTCCAGAGTCTGCCCGAGCGGCTCGAACCCGGTCCGCTCGCGCACGGCCGCAAGAATCGTGTGTCCGCCGCTCGCGATCAGGCACAGGAACGGCGGCTCGAGCGGCTCAGGCTCCAGGAAATTGGCCGCGACGTGGCCATGCAGGTGATCGACGCCGACCATTGGCAGCGCGCGGGCCGCGGCAAGGCCCTTGGCCGAGCTGATCCCAACCAAGAGCGCACCGATCAGGCCCGGCCCCCGGGTGACCGCGATCGCGTCCACGTCATCGAACGAGGCGCCGGCCTCGGCCAGCGCGGCGTCGACGACGGGGTTGATCAGCTCCAGGTGGTGGCGCGACGCCACCTCGGGGACGACGCCGCCGTAGCGGGCGTGGGCGGCGGCCTGCGAGGAGATCACGTTCGAGCGGACCCGGGCCCCGTCGACCACGGCGGCACAGGTGTCGTCGCACGACGTCTCGATCGCGAGGACGCTCATCAGGGATATTCCCTTACCAGGGGGGCGAAGTTGGTTTCGCGACTTGCGTCGCTCATCAGGGCACTGGGTCCAGCCACATGATGAGGGCGTCCTCGCCGTTGTCCTGGTAGTAGCGGCGCCGGTGGCCCGAGGTCTCGAATCCGAAGCGCTCGTACATCCTGATCGCGCCCGAGTTCGAGGTGCGGACTTCGAGCGTCAGACGCGCGCCCGAACCGACCTCCTCGAACAGCCGCCCGATCAGGCCGGAGGCGATGCCGGCCCGGCGGCGGTCCGGGTCGACCGCAACATTCATCAGGTGCCACACGTCGGCGTAGCGCGAGCACACCAGGTAGCCGACCAGGCCATCATGGCCCTCCGCGGCCAGGCAGATCCCGGACGGCTTCGAGAGCTCCAGCACGAACATCGCGAGCGACCATGGCGTCCCGAAGGACCGCCGCTCGATCGCCAGCACGCTCGGCAGGTCGCCGTAGACCAGCTTCCGAATCGATACGGCGGTGGGCGCGTCAGCCGTTCGGGGGTCGGTGATCTCGCTCACGCCAAAGCTCCGCGTCAGGTCGTCTCAGGTAGTCCGGCTCGATCTCCCGCGAATCCGGGACGCCATCCGCCAGGCGGCAGAGGTGCCGCGCCCGGGGGCGGTGCACCTCTTCGCCGTCCGCCGGGACCAGCGCCCCAGCGCCTTCGAGCTGGTCGCGAAAGCGTACCGAGCCATCGCCGACCGCAACCGGGGTGGCATCAAGCGACAGGACCCTCTCGGCGAGCTCGTCGGGCGGACCCACCCAGGCGGGCCAGAGCTCCGTCCCCACTGCGTCGTAAAGCCCGGCGAACGCCTCGCCCCGTTTCGCGTCCAACACGGCCAGGCGGGCCTGCGCGGAATCGACACCGGCCGCGAGCGAGGCCAGGGACGAGACGCCGGCGAGGCCAAGCCCCCGCGACTGCGTCAAGGCACGCGCCGTGGAGATGCCGATCCGGAGGCCGGTGAACGTGCCGGGGCCGATACCGACGGCGATCCGCGCGACCGCATCCCAGCCACCGCCCTGCGCGAGTACCTCCTCGACCGCCGCGAGCAGCGCCGTCGCGTGCCGGGGACGACCGCGCGAGTCGGGGCCGGCCGCCCGCTCCGCGATCACATCGCCGCCCGCCACCAGTGCCACTGTGAGCTCCGGCGTCGAGGTGTCGAATCCGAGTACTGCGTCCACCGCAACCAGCGTAGGGCAGCTTGCGTACGATGAGCCCGTCTCAAATCACGATCGACAGAGGGGTATCCCCGGATGACAAATCAGAGCGGCGCGAGGCGCCGGCGCGCGGCGGCGATCGCCGCCTCCGTGAGCATCGCGGTTGCCGGCATCGGCTGGGCCGGCTGCGGTGACGACGCGGAGGACGAGGCCCAGGACGCCATCGATCAGGCCCAGGAGGAGCTGGATCAGCTCCAGGAGGACGTGCCCGAAGAAGCGCAGGACGCGATCGACCAGGTGCAGGAGGGGGACATCCCCGAGGAGCTGCAAGACGAGATCGACCAGGCACAGCAGGAGGCCGAGGATCTGGGCCAGGACGCCCAGGATCAGGCCGAGGAGCTTCAGCAGGAGCTCGAGGACCAGGGCTACTAGCCTTCGACCGAGATCAAGCGTTCGTCGCCGCCCGCGTGACTGATCGTCACGCGGGCGGCCACGTTCTCCCAGGGCTCCGCGAGTCTTCCCGGCCACTCCACGAACACGATGGCGTCGGCTGTCAGGTAGTCGTCCAGCAGGCCCGGGTCTTCGGCGGCCGGGTCCTCGAGGCGGTAGAGGTCGAGGTGCGACACGGGCACCCGGCCCCTGTAACGGCGGCCGATCGTGAACGTCGGCGAAACCACCGGGTCCGTCACGCCCAGCGCGCGGCTGGCACCGCGCACGAAGGTGGTCTTCCCCGAGCCAAGCTCGCCGGCGACCAGAACCACGTCGCCGGGCTCGAGCCGCGCGGCGAGCTCCGCCGCCAGCGCCTCGGTGTCGGCCGGTCCGGAGCTTCTGCGGCTCAAGAGAACAGGTCGAGCTGATCGTCGGCGGGCGCCTGCGCGGCATCCAGAGGAGCCGGGTGCGGCTCGGGCTCGGGGAGCAGCTCGCTCAACAGGGGCGGCAGCTTCGCGAAGTCGCCGAGAGCGTCTCCTTCATCGCGGGGGTCCGCAGCGCGGCGGCCGGGTGAAGCAGCGGGAACAGGAACACCGTCCGCCCGCCGAGTTCGTGCACCTGCGGCGTCCCGCGCACGCGCGTGATCCCGGTGGGGTTGCCGCTCAGCAGCTTGGTCGCGAAGTTGCCCAACGTGGCGATCACCCGCGGCTCGATCAGCTCGATCTGCCGCCACAGGTAGGGCTGGCACGCCTCGATCTCCGCGGGCAGTGGATCGCGGTTCCCGGGCGGCCGGCTCTTCAGGACGTTCGCGATGAAGACGTCCTCGCGGGTCATCCCGATCTCGTTCAGCAGCTGCTCGAGGAGCTGCCCCGCGCGGCCCACGAAGGGCAGCCCCTGACGATCCTCCTCGGCGCCGGGCGCCTCGCCGACGAACATCAGGTCGGCGTTCGAGTTCCCGGCGCCAAACACGGCCTTGGTCCGGGTCTCGGCCAGCGGACATTTGGCGCACGTCGAGACCTCTCGATAGAGCTCGACCAGCCGTTCACGCCGAGCATCGACGGCGTTGCCGGCGGCCGAGGCGGCGAGGTCCTCGTTCACGCCGCCCCCGGCGGCGTGCCACCGGAGCCACCCTCGCGAGCACGGCGCCGGGCCTCCTTAAAGCGCGCCTTCGTGTCCGAATGCAGCTTGGCGTTGCGCCGTTCCTGGGCGCGCCGGGCGCCGGCGCTCTTGACCAGGCTCATCGGAGCGCCGGGAGCCGAGAACACGCGAACGGTTTCCGGTGACCCGCACTCCGGACATGCGGTGGAGTCCGTCCCGACGGGCACCAGGCCCTCGAAGCGGGTGTCGCACCGCTCGCACCTGAACTCGTAGATCGGCATCGTCATGCGGATCGTAGCCCTCAGAGCCTCTGCCTAAACAGGGCCAGGTGGGGGTGCCGCCATCGGTATCGGGCATAATTGGCCAAGCCGCGACCCGGCTCCGCCGGGCGTGGACTGGGCACCAGCCCGACCAGTGCAAGCTTCCGACGCCGTCTGGTATCTCATGAGAGAACTGGAACGGGACCTTCCCGCCATCCCCGAAAGCGCCACGCGCGACGCGCCGGCCGCGCCCGGCAACCTCGTGATCGTCGGCCCCGGCCGCGCCGGGCGCTCGATCGCTGCCGCTGCGGACGCCGCCGGGATCAAGGTTTCGGTGCTTGGGCGCGAGGACGAAGTGCCTCGCCTCGATGCCGCGTCCGTGATGGTGCTGCTGTGTGTGCCGGACGCCGCGATCCCGGGCGCATGCGAGCGCGTCGCCGCCGAGGTCCCGCCCGGCACGGCGGTCGGGCACTCGAGCGGTGCGACGCCGCTCGCCGCCCTGGCCGCCGCGACGGCCCGTGAGTGCCCCACGTTCTCGGTGCATCCGCTGCAGACGATCCCCGAACCGGACACGAACCTCGCCGACGCGCCGTGCGCGGTCTCTGGCTCCGACCAAGTCGTGCTCGGCCGCGCGCATGCCCTCGCCTCCGCCCTGGGCATGCGGCCGTTCGACGTTCCCGAGGAACACCGGGCCGCCTACCACGCCGCCGCCTCCATGGCCTCGAACTTCCTGGTCGCGCTCGAGGAGTCCGCGGCGGAGCTGCTGGGCGCCGCGGGCGTCAGGAATCCGCGCGAGGTCCTCGCGCCGATCGTGCTGCGAACCGCCACGAATTGGGCCGACCGGGGCCCCGAGGCCCTGACCGGGCCGATCGCGCGCGGCGACGACCACGTCGTGAACGCCCATCTGGATGCCCTCGCGGAGCGGATGCCCGAGCTCGCCCCTCTCTACGAGGCGCTGGCCGAATGCACCCGCGCCATCGCGCGCCGGGAGGCGGACGCCCGATGACCACGCCCAAGGTCGCCCGGACCAAGGCGGAGCTGCGCACTCTGCTCGCGGCGGCTCGCGATCGCGGCCGGACGGTTGGCCTGATGCCGACCATGGGATCGCTTCACGACGGCCACCTGAGCCTCCTCCGCGCGGCTCGCGAACGCTGCGACGTGGTCGTCATGAGCCTGTTCGTCAACCCGGCCCAGTTCGGCGAGGGCGAGGATCTCGACGACTACCCGCGCGACGAGGAGCGCGACCTCGAGCTCGCGGGCGAGTCCGGCGTCGACATCGTGTTCGCGCCCGAGGTCGACGAGATCTATCCGGCCGGATTCGCGACCTACGTGACGGTCGAGGGCCTCACCGACGTCCTCGACGGCGATCCCGCCCGGCGCGGCGCGAGTCATTTCCGCGGCGTCACGACGATCGTCGCGAAGCTGCTCAACATCGTCGCGCCGGACGTCGCGTTTTTCGGACAGAAGGACGCCCAACAGGCGATCGTGCTCCGGCGGATGGCCCGCGACCTCGACTTCCCGTCCGAGATCGCCGTGGTGCCGACGGTTCGCGAGCCCGACGGCCTTGCGCTGAGCTCGCGCAATTCGTATCTGACGCCTGGCGCGCGCGAGCGCGCGCCAGGCTTGTGGCTCGCGCTCGAGACGGTCCGTGACGCCGCGTCCGGCGGCGCGTCGGTCGACGATGCGATCGCGGCCGGGCAACGGGTGCTGGCCGAGGCCGGGATCGAGCCCGAGTACCTGGAGGCACGCCACGCGGACGATCTCACCCCGGCGGAGAACTTCAACGGAAGGCCTGTGCTCGTGGCCGTCGCGGCGCAGATCGGCCGGGCCCGTCTGATCGACAACGTGGTGGTCGGCGACGCCGGCTCAGAGAGGAACAGGTGAACCAAGAAATCGACATCGTCGAGGTGGACTGGCACCCCGAGGTGCCCCTCGACTCACCAATCGCATCGGAGGCAGGTATTTGATGAGCGCCCACCCGCAGGACAAGCCCACCGGAGACCACCGCAAGCCGGTCTCGCTTCCGCAGCTCGCCGAGATGAAGGCCGCGGGCGAGCCGATCGTGGTGGTCACCGCGTACGACCACCCCTCGGCCCAGGTCGCGGAGGAGGCCGGGGTCGACGTGGTCCTGGTCGGCGACTCGGCCGCCATGACGGTGCTGGGCTACGACTCCACCGTCCCCGTCGGGATGGACGAGATGCTGATGCTCGCCGCCGCGGTCCGCCGCGGGCTTCGGACGCCGTTCCTGATCGGCGACATGCCGTTCGGCTCGTACGAGCAGTCAAACGAGCAGGCGGTCGCGAACGCGCAGCGCTTCGTCAAGGAGGCCGGCTGCGACGCGGTCAAGCTGGAGCGTGGCGGCGCTTCCGTGGACCGCGCCAGGGCCATCGTCCGCGCCGGTATCCCGGTCATGGGCCACGTGGGCCTGACGCCCCAAACGGCCACCGCGCTCGGCGGCTACAAGGCGCAGGGCCGCACCGCGGGCCGCGCGTCGCAGATCGCCGAGGAGGCGCTGGCGCTCCAAGCGGCGGGCTGCTTCTCGATCGTTTTCGAGGCGGTCCCCGCGGCGGTGACCGAAGCGCTGATGCCCCGGATGGAGATCCCGGTGATCGGGATCGGTGCCGGCGCCGACACCGACGGCCAGGTCCTGGTCTTCCACGACCTCCTCGGCATCTTCGGCGGCCACTCGCCGAAGTTCGTGAAGCGGTACGGCGAGGTCCGTCGCGAGATGGTCGCCGGCGTCGCAGCGTACGCCGACGAGGTCCGCTCGGGTTCGTTCCCGGGCCCTGAGCACATCTACTCGATCGAGCCCGGCGAGCTGGCGGAATTCCGTGCCTACCTCGACCAGGAGACGCTCCCGGGCGGGACCTTCTCGCACGCGGATTGGGATTGGGGTCCGTAGGGCGTAACCCGGCGCATTTGCAGGGGTATCTCTTGTGCGCTTCCGCACTTGGATGGTGCGGGACACGAGAAGAATTGAGGTACGACTCATGGAGATGCTCAAGAGGTTCGAGCCGTTCGCGCTCATGCTGATGTTCATCGGCGCCCTCAACTGGGGCATCCTCGGAATCACCGACGGCGAGACCAACGTGCTCGCTGAGATCTTCGGCACGGGAACGCTGACCGACATCGTCTATGTCGTCATCGGCGTCGCCGCCCTCATGTGGGTGCCGAGGCTTCTGGAGGCATTCCACCTCGGCCGGGGCCCGCATCCGCACGGCGTCTGACCGCAGGGACAAAGGCAAGACCGACGAGCCGGGCGCACGCCCGGCTCGTCCTATGTCGGGGAGCCCTCGTCGATCCGGAGTGCAGCCCGGACAACCGGCGCGGACGGGGCGATCTCCTCGGACAAGCCGGCCATCACCTCGCGCCAGCCCGGCTGCAGCTCGACCGCCCTTGCAACCCGCTCGGCGCCCGCCGCGACGTCGCCGGCCTGGGCGATGCCCAGGCCCGACCAGAAGAGGAGCTCGTGGTTGCCGGGCTGCATCGCCGCCGCCTCCTCGTAGCGGCGCGAGGCCTCTTCGTGGTGCCCCGCGGCCGCAAGCGCGTCACCCTCGTCGGCAAGCCCGTAGGCATCAGCCACGTCCAGCAGGCGGCCGAGTTCAGCGAGCGGTTCCCCGTGATCCTCGACCCGTAGCTCGACGGTCCGCTCCCATGGCTCGCCGCTCGCCGGCACGACGACGAGCGCCGAGGACTGGCGCCCCCGGATGTCGCCCCCGGCAACCTCGGCCGCGCGCAGGGCGGCGAGGAGCCGCCGGGCCAGCGGGCCCTCGGCCGACTCGAACGCGGCCGACATCGCGCCCCACACCTCAGGTGAGGCCATCAGGTTCGCCTGGGCGCTGTGGTGCTCGCCCCGAGCGTCGCCGGCGTGCGGCATGCACCCGTCACCGGTCCGCGATGCCGGCTCGCCCGACAACGCGATCGCGCCGAGCTGACGGAAGCGCCCCTGTGCGTCGCTCGCGAGCAGCGCATCGAGCGCCTCGGAGGGCGAGCTTCCGGCGGCGATCAGGTCGAGCCCGTGGGGGCCGTAGGAGGGTTCGGCAACCGACTGCGTCGCGATCGCGCCCACCCCGGGACGCGCCCACAACACGATCGACCCCACCGAGAACCAGTGCGACTGGACCGCCCCGCCGAGCTCCCCGGTGGCCGGATCGCGGGCGACGATCGAGTACGTGCCGCGGCGCATGCCCGCGAGCCTAGACCTTTCGCTAGGGACCGACCGGGACGTTCGAACGCAGCGAGTCCAGCTTCCAGAAGCCGTTGTCCAGCACCAGCGCCGCCCTCAGGCGCTCGCCGTCATAGATCCCGCCATCCGGCTTCGCCGACGCCTGGGCCAGCGAATCCGGCTGCACCACCACGGCGCTTATCCGGACCTTCTTCGCCGGCTTTGCGTTGGTCTGCGCTCCCTCGCAGCCTTCCGTCCCCCCGTACGCCTCGCGCAGATACTGCTCGGTCACCAGTTCGCCGCAGACCTGGCGCGGATCGTCCCCGGTCAGCACCGCCTCGAGGGTGATCGAGATCGCGGTCCGGTCGCTCACCGGGTCGTCCGACGGCTCGTCCTCGGGCGCCTCCGTACCGGGCGCCTTATCGGCGTCGGTGGTCTCACCGGCACCGGTGACCGCCGGCGCCGTGGTCTGCATGGGCTCGTCGTCCTCGCCGCAGGCGTGCAGCGCCAGCGCCGCGACCAGGACGAGCAGAGCCGCCCGCGCCCTGGCCCGGGCGGTATCAACACTTGCCAAGGACACGCTCACGCGATCCTAATACATGGGCCGGATCCCCGGCAAAGGCTTGCTCAGCCCTGATCGTGCTTGCGAAACTCGATCTCCCGGACTGGCCGCGCCGGAGCCCCGGCCGCGATCGTCCCCGCCGGGATGTCGCGAGTGACCACCGAGTTCGCCCCGACCACCGCCCGGTCCCCGATCGTCACCCCGCCGGTCACGACGCAGTTTGCCCCGAACCAGCAGTTCGACCCGACCGACACGGGACCCCGGGAGACGAAACCTTGCCAGGTGATCGGCACGTCCGGATCGTCGTAGCGGTGGTCCGCGTCGCCGACGAAGCAGCCGTTGGCGAACATCACATGGTCGCCGATCTCGATCCGCTCGTTGGCCGCCAGCATCACGCCGCGGTTGAGGAAGCAGCCGGCGCCGATCTCGATCCGCGCGGCGCGCGACATCGTGATCCAACAGCCGGGTTCCAGGAGGGTCCCCTCCCCCACGCTGAGCCGCCCCTCGTCGAGCGCCTCCAGCAGCTCACCCTCGACGGGATGGCGCACGAAGAAGCCGCCGAGCGCGGCGTGCCGGTTGATGCGCCAGCGCCGCCGCAGCCGGGAGTTGCGCTCGTACCAGCGCCGCTTCATCCACCAGAGGCGCCATCCGGTTGCGTCGGCCACGATCAGGCCGCTACGGGCTCGCGCTTCCGGGAGCGCGACGCCTTGCGGACCGTCGGCGAGTCGGGCTCCACCAGGTCGGCCAGGAAGCGGCCGGTGTACGAGTCGGGGTGGCCTGCGATCTGCTCGGGCGTGCCGGTGGCGATGATCTCGCCGCCGGCCTCGCCGCCCTCGGGACCGAGGTCCAGGATGCGGTCCGCGGACTTGATCACGTCGAGGTTGTGCTCGATCACCAGGACCGTGTTGCCTTGGTCGACGAGGCGCCCGAGGACCTCCAGAAGCCGCTCGACGTCCGCGAAGTGGAGGCCTGTGGTCGGCTCGTCGAGGATGTAGAGCGTCTTCCCCGTCGCGATCTTCGACAGCTCGGTCGCCAGCTTGACGCGTTGCGCCTCCCCTCCTGAAAGGGTCGTTGCGGGCTGTCCGAGCCGGATGTAGTCGAGCCCCACGTCGTGGAGCGTCTGCAGCCGGCGCTTCAGCTTGGGGATCGCGTCGAAGAACTCGAGCGCCTCGGAGACCGGCATGTCGAGCACGTCGGCGATCGACCTGCCCTTGTACCGGACCTCGAGCGTCTCACGGTTGTAGCGGCGGCCGTGGCACTGCTCGCAGGGCACGTAGACGTCCGGCAGGAAGTGCATCTCGATCTTGATCTGACCGTCGCCGCGGCAGACCTCGCAGCGACCACCCTTGACGTTGAACGAGAACCGGCCCGGCTTGTAGCCGCGCGCCCGCGACTCCTTCGTCTTCGAGAACAGCTCGCGGATGTGGTCGAAGATCCCCGTGTAGGTCGCCGGGTTGGAGCGCGGCGTGCGCCCGATCGGCGACTGGTCGATGTTGATGATCTTGTCGATCTGGTCGATCCCATCGATCCCGTCGTGGGCTCCGGGCCGCATCCTCGCCCGGTGCAGGCGGTTGGCGGCCGCGCGGTAGAGGATCTCGTTGACCAGCGTGGACTTGCCCGAGCCGGAGACGCCGGTGACGCAGGTGAACGTCCTGAGCGGGAAGGCCGCGTCGACGCCCTTCAGGTTGTGCTGGCGCGCGCCGCGTACCCGGAGCTCTCCCTGCGGCGAGCGACGCTCGGCCGGCACCGCGATCGAGCGCTTGCCCGCGAGGTACTGACCCGTGAGCGAGGCGGCGACTCCCTGGACGTCCGCCGGGGTGCCCTCAGCGATCACCTCGCCCCCGTGCTCGCCGGCGCCCGGGCCGAGATCCACCAGGTGATCCGCCGAACGCATCGTTCCCTCGTCGTGCTCGACCACGATCACGGTGTTGCCCAGGTCCCGAAGCCGGGCCAGGGTGTCGATCAGCTTTTCGTTGTCGCGCTGATGCAGGCCGATCGAGGGCTCGTCGAGGATGTACATCACGCCGACGAGGCTCGAGCCGATCTGTGTGGCCAGCCTGATCCGCTGCGCCTCGCCGCCCGACAGGGTCGCGGCGGCGCGCTCCAGCGACAGGTACCCGATCCCTACGCTGTCGAGGAAGTGCAGGCGCTCGGCGACCTCGCGCAGGACGAGGTGCGCGATCGCACGCTCAGTCTCGTTCAGCTCGAGCTTCTCCACCCACTCCAGCGCGGCGCGCGCCGAGAAACGAGTGAACTGGGAGACGTTGAGCCCACCGACGGTCACGGCGAGGGATTCGGGTCGCAGCCGCGCGCCCTTGCAGGCTGGGCAGGGCTGCATCGCCATCAGCTCCTCGACCCGGTCGCGCGTGTTCTCCGAGTCGGTCGTCTCGTATCGGCGCTCGAGGCTCGAGAGCATCCCCGGGAACCGCACGGTGTAGGTGCGGCGCCGGCCGAACCGGTTCTTGTACGTAACGGTGTGCTTCTCGTCGCCCGTCCCCTGGAGCAGCAGGCCGCGGTCGGCATCGGTCAGGTCCTGCCAAGGCACGCTCACGTCGATGCCGCTCGACTCGGCGACCGCCTCGAGCAGGCGCCGGTGGTACATCGACGCGGCCTTGGTCCACGGGTCGAGCGCGCCCTCGGAGATCGACAGCGTCGGATCGGGCACGATGAGCTCCGGGTCGATCACGCGCTGGAAGCCGAGCCCGTGGCAGCGCTCGCACGCTCCGTGCGGCGAGTTGAACGAGAAGATCCGCGGCTCGATCTCGGGCATCGACGCGCCGCAGTTGAGGCAGGCGAACCGCTCCGAGAAGATCTGGCGCTCGCCCGATTCCGCGTCCTCGATCTCGATGAGGCCGTCGGCCAGTTGCGAGGCCGCCTCGATCGACTCCGCGAGTCGCTTGCGGACGCCTTCCTTCATCACCAGGCGGTCGACCACGATCGAGATGTCGTGCTTGTACTTCTTGTCCAGCTCGATCTCCTCGTCGAGCCGGCGCAGCTCGCCGTCGACCACGGCTCGGGCGTAACCCTGCGAGCGCATCTCGGCCAAGAGCCGCCCGTACTCGCCCTTGCGGCCGCGGACGACTGGAGCCAACACCATGAACCTGGTGCCCTCGTCCTGAGCGAGCACCCGGTCGGTGATCTGCTCCAGCGACTGGCCCTGGATCGGCTCGCCGCAGTTGAAGCAATGCGGCCGGCCGATCCGCGCCCAGAGCAGGCGCAGGTAGTCGTAGATCTCGGTCACGGTGCCGACCGTCGAGCGCGGGTTGCGCGAGGTCGTCTTCTGGTCGATCGAGATCGCGGGCGAGAGCCCCTCGATCGAGTCCACGTCCGGCTTCTCCATCAGCCCGAGGAACTGACGCGCGTACGACGAGAGCGACTCGACGTAGCGCCGCTGACCCTCGGCATAGAGGGTGTCGAACGCAAGGCTCGACTTGCCCGACCCGGAGAGGCCGGTGATCACGATCAGAGCGTCGCGCGGGAGCTCGAGGTCGATGCCCTTGAGGTTGTGTGCGCGCGCCCCTGAGATAACGATTTTGTCCGACCGTGCCACTCCCGAATCAGTGTAGGGGTACGAACGGGCGTTCCCGTGGACCCTTGCGCGCGAGGGCTCGGTTTTTCGCGCTGGTATGTCCATACGACGTAGTAGCGCAACTTTCCGAAAGGGGCGAGCGGATGGCACGCGTGGTCGACGATGAAATGCGGACGTACTACGACGACCGTGCATCCGAGTACGACGATTGGTGGCTCGGAACCGGTCTATTCGCGGCACGTGAACGCCCCGATTGGTCAGCGGAGGTCGAGGCGCTGATCGCACGGGTCGAGAGCCTGCCGCCGGCCGGCAACCTGGATGTCGCCTGCGGAACCGGGTTTCTCACGCGCCATCTGCCCGGTCCGATCACCGCTCTCGACCAGAGCGCACGGATGGTTGAGATCGCCGCCGCGCGCCTGCCTGACGCCACGGTCGTCGAGGGCGATGCCGCTGCCCTGCCGTTCGCGGACGGTCGGTTCGACCGGGTCTTCATGAGCCACCTCTACGGCCACCTCCTGAACGCGGAGAGAGCGGGAGTAGTCGCGGAAGCGCGCCGTGTCGCTCGGGAGGTCATCGTCGTCGACGCCGCCCGCCGCCCGGGCGGCAAAGCCGAGGAGTGGCAGGAGCGGACCTTGAACGATGGCTCGCGCCACCGCGTGTACAAGCGATTCTTCACCGCACCGGAGCTGGCGTCGGAGCTGGGCGGAACGATCGTGTTCGAGGGCGACTGGTTTGTCGCCGTACGCGCCTAACGCTTGGCGCGCGACATCACGAAGTCGAGGAGGTCCTCGGGTGCCGCAACCTCGTAGTGCTCGGCGACGTGCGCGGCGATCTCGTCGCGCGACGAACCGTCGAGCGCCATCTTCGTGGCGACGATCCTGGCCCCGATCTCGTCGCCCCTGCCGGCGCCGCCGTTCAGCGCCATGCCGGTCGGCGCGGCGGCGGGGGCGTCGCGGTCGGGCTGCGCCGGTGCCGGGGGTTGGATCTCGGGCTCGGGCGGCATCGGCTCGGGCTCCGCGGGCGGCATCGGCTCGGGCTCCGCGGGCGGGGTCGGCTCGGGCATCGGCTGCGGAGTGGGCTCCGGCACCTGCGGAGGCCGGGGATCGACCTCGCCCTTCGGCGCATCGGCGCCCAGCGCACCCTCGAGGCCGCTCAGCGCATCGCGCACCTTCGCGAGCCGCTCTTCGGCCTCCGCCTCGGCGCGGTCGCGGATCCGCCTCGCCTCGGACTCGGCGTCGGCCACGAGCTTCCGCGCCCGTTCCTCCGCCTCGCCCACGATGTCCTTCGCGCGCGCATCGGCGTGCGCCAGCGCATCGCGCACCCGTTCGCTCAGATCCTGAACCAGCTTGTCGGCATCCATGCCTCAGACGGTACCGCGCCGAGGCTGGTGGCGGTGGCGCTTGGGCGACGGGTGGCGCTGCGCCGCCGCTGCGGTCGTCCGCCGGCCCCGCGCTTCGCCGGGTCGGTCGTCCGTGGGGCCGTTGGGGGTTTGGCCGGGTAAGGGGGTGGGGAGGTTGGCGTGGTCCGGGGCCTCGCCGGCAACCGCACCGTAGCGGTGCTTCGGCTCCCCCGATCGTTCGGGAGAGCGTCGGCTCGCGGTCGCGCCCTCCGCGCGCGTGGGGAACCTTCACTGACTCGATCCGCTTCGCGGCGCGACCCGGCTCCGCGGCAGGCCGGACACGCTCCGCAATACCGCGCGAACGAAAGCGCGGCGCCGCGATTCGCGGCGCCGCGCTTTCCGCCCAGTCCCCGGGGGGTCTAGGACCGGACGGTTTCGCGGGGTAGCTGGTGCTCGTCCGTGTCGCCGCCGTTCGAGCGGGCGCCGTCGTACTCGGGATCCGCCGGCATCGGCTCCGGCGCACCCTCGAACCTGGACTCCGGCAGCCACTCGAGCCACTTCGGCAGGTACCAGTTCCAGTCGCCCAGCAACTTCATCGTCGCCGGGAGCAGGACGCCGCGGATGATCGTCGCGTCGATCAGGATCGCCGCGGCCAGGCCGACCCCGAACTGCTTGAACTCAATCGAGGACAGCGTCGCGAAGATCGCGAACACGGCGATCATCACCACCGCCGCCGCGGTCACGACCGATGCCGTGCTCTTGATTCCCGCGCCGACGGCGTCGCCGGTGGCCAGGCCGCGGTCGTACGCCTCCCGGATCCGGCTCAGGATGAACACGTGGTAGTCCATCGAGAGGCCGAACAGGATCACGAACAGGAACAGCGGCAGCCATGACGTCACGGCGCCCGTGGACTCGAAGCCCAGCAGCGACTCGAAGTGGCCGTCCTGGAAGATCCAAACGACGAGCCCGTAGGCGGCGCCAACCGACAGCAGGTTGAGCAAGATCGCCTTGATCGGGATCACGAGCGACCGGAAGGTCCCCAGCAGGAGCAGGAACGCCATCCCGAGGACGAAGGCGAACACGATCGGGATGCGCTCCTCCATGATCTGGTTGAAGTCCTCGGATCCGGCGGTGATGCCGGTGACGTTCGTCTCGGCGCCGTCGACCGTCCCGATCGTCGCCGGGATCACGTTGTCGCGGAGCTCCGCGAGCGCCGCGTACGACGCGTCGTCGGCCCCGTCGCCGGCCACCGGGACGTCGACCTGGACGACGCTGCGGTCGTCGCTCACTTCGACGGTCGGCTCACCGACGAACAGCTCGGGATCGGCGCGCGACCGCCTGCTCCAGCTCCTCGATGCCGGCGGTGATCTCGGCCCGGCTCGCATCGCCGGTCTCGATCACGACCGTCGCCGGAATCTGATCGCCCGGGAACGAGGCCTGGATGTCGTCGTAGGTCTGCATAACCTCCAGGTCGCGGGGCAGGGTGTCGATGCCCGGCACCTGCATCTTCAGGCCCGTGACGGGAATCGCCATCACGAGGAGGGCCGTCACGGCCAACCCGCCGGCGATCCACGGCCTCCGCAGGACCCGATCGAGAATCGCGCCCCAGAACCGGGACTCGCGCGCCGCGCGCTCCTCCGGCCTGGTCAGGAACGGCACCCGCCCCTTGTTGACGCGGTCGCCCAGCTTCGACAGCACCGCCGGCAGCACGGTGAGCGATCCGAGCACGGCGATGGCGACGACCAGGATGGTGCCGCTCGCGAACGACTCGAACGTGGCGTCGCCGGCGAAGTACATGCCCGCCATCGCGATCACCACGGTGACTCCGGAGACGAGCACGGCGCGGCCGGAGGTGGCCGCCGCGGCTTCCAGCGCCGCCTTTGAGCCGCGGCCGCGCGCACGCTCCTCGCGCTCGCGCCGCAGGTAGAACAGCGCAGTAGTCCACGCCGACGGCCAGCCCGATCAGCAGGACCACCGAGGACGCGGCCTCGTCGACCGGCCAGATCTGGCTCACGGTCCGAGCAGGCCGATCGCGGCGGCGACGGCGGTCGCGGCCAGCAGCAGCGGAACGAGCGCGGCAACGAGCGCGCCGAACGCGAGCACGAGGATGATCAGCGTGATCGGCAGCGAGGTGACCTCGGCGCGCTGGAAATCCTCCTCGAACGACTCGGAGAGCGCCTTCGAGGCGCTCGCGTCGCCGAAGAAGCCGATCTCGACGTCCGGGTTCTCACCCGCAACGCGCTCGATCGTGGCCTCGGGGGCCTCCACCAGGTCCTCGACGGTCTCCTCGCCGTCCTCCGGGGGCTCGGGAATCTCGTAGGTGAGAAGGGCGGCCTGACCGTTCCCGGAAATCGACCCGCGCTGGTCGTAGGGGCTGACGACGTTCTCGACGTTCTCGGTCGTCTCGAGCTCGGAGATCAGCTGATCGACAGCGGCGCGGAACTCCGGGCTCTCGGCGCTGTCGCCCTGGATCAGGACGGTCTCGTCGGCCGCATCGCTGAAGCCATCCGCGAGGGCCTTGTCGGCCTGCTGCGATTCGCCGACGCCGTATTCCTCGTCCGAGAGCGTCTCGGTGCCGACGGCGCCCCCGGCGAACACGGCGAGCGCGACGAAGGCCAGCCAGATCGCGATCGCCTTGAACCGGTGCTCCGAGCTCCAGCGACCCGCACGAGCCGCGATTCCCTTGGGCCGCATCGCCCCTCCTTCGGATTCCGTAGTCATCCCAGCCATTCTCAGCGGCGAGCAGCCCCGGACCAAGGGTGTTTTCCTGTGTTTGCCGGTGCGGTACCCACACCGGCGGAAGGCGGTACCCGTATTGGAACATTCGTCCCGTTGCGGCGACAATCCATGTGTGGGGCAGCGAGTCTTGATCGTCGATGACCACGCCGGCTTCCGGGCCAGCGCGCGGCGCATGCTCGAATGCGACGGCTTCGAGGTCGTCGGTGAGGCCGCCGACGGCGCCGAGGCTCTGAGCGCGGTGCGCGAGCTGAGGCCCGACCTCGTCCTGGTGGACGTGGGGCTGCCCGACTGCGACGGCCGGGACCTGGCCGAGCGCTTGGGCAATGAGCGCAAGCTGGCCGTTCTGCTGATCTCCAGCCGCGACGACGTCGAGAGCGGCGGGGAGGCGCTCGGGTTCATCCCCAAGGACCGGCTCTCCGGCCGAGCCATCACGGAGCTCCTGCCTTGAAGTCGCTGCGCGCGGCCCTGATCGGGCTGGGGATCGCCGGCCTCGTCCTCGGTCTCCTGAGCCTTGCCGCCGTCGCCTCCAGCGACCACGCGGGGAACAAGGGAGTGAACGGCGCGCTGGTCCTGCTGATCGGCTGGTCGTTCATCGGAACCGGCCTGTTCGCCTGGTACCGACGCCCCTCGAACCGCATCGGCGCCCTGATGACCGCGGTCGGATTCACCTGGTTCCTGAGCTCGCTCTCGTTCGCGAACCTGCCCGGCCTGTTCATCGCGGGCGCCATCCTGGGCTCGCTCCCGATCGGGATCCTGATCCACATGGTGCTGTCGTTCCCGAGCGGCCGGATCGAGGGACGGCTCGCGATGTGGCTGGTGGTCGCCACCTACGTTGTGACCGTCGTCTACATGCCCATTCCCTGGCTCTTCGCGGACACGACGAACGAGAGCGTCTGCACCGACGGCTGCCCCGCCAACCCGATCCTCATCGCGGACAACGAGAGCCTGTCGAACCTGCTGTTCGGGGTCGCCAACGCGGCCGGCGTGGTCATCCTGGCGTGGACGGTGAAGCTTGCCGTCGGACGTTGGCGGCGAGCCGATCGCGAGACCCGCCGGACCCTGGGCCCCACGCTCTGGGCCGCGGTCGTGACGCTGGTTTTCTTCCTCTCGCTTGTCTTCACCGGGCTCGTCGGGAAGGAGTCGCTGCAGGAGGCGATCTACTTCCTGGCCGTCTTCCCGCTCGCCTCGGTGCCGTACGCCTTCCTCTACGGCCTCCTGCGCTCGAAGCTGTCCGCGGCCGAGGAGGTCGCGGAGGAGAACGTTCGCCTCGACGCCGAGCTCCAGGCGCGCTACGAGGAGCTGCGCGCCTCGCGCGCGCGGATCGTCAGCGCCGCCGACGATGCGCGGCAGCAACTCGAGCGCGACCTCCACGACGGGGCCCAACAGCGGCTCGTGAGCCTCTCGCTATCCCTCCGGCTGGCGCGCGATCGGCTCGAACAGGACCCCGCGCAGGCGGCCGCGCTGCTCGACGAGGCGTCGGAGGAGCTCGCGCTCGCCACCGACGAGCTCCGCGAGCTGGCGCGGGGAATCCACCCGGCGATCCTCACCGACCGCGGCCTGGGCGCCGCGCTGGACGCGCTTGCGAAGCGCGCGCCGGTCGACGTCGCGCTCCGCCACTCGCTGAACGGCGAGATCCCGCCGCCGGTGGAGTCGGCCGCCTACTTCGTCGTGGCCGAGGCGCTCACGAACGTGGTGCGGCATTCCGGCGCCACCGAGGCGGAGGTGAGCGTCGCGCAACGAAGCGGGGCCCTGCATGTCGAGGTCAGCGATTCGGGCGAGGGCGGCGCCGACCCGGAAGGCTCGGGACTGCGAGGCCTGACGGACCGTGTCCAGGCCCTGGACGGCGAGCTCGAGGTCGAGACGCACCCCGGCACCGGGACCGCGGTCCACGCACGGATCCCGCTCGTCTAGGCCCCGCGCGCTACCTTGCGGGGCGATGCGCGTGGTGATCGCCGAAGACTCAGTGCTCCTCCGCGAGGGACTGGCTCGCCTGCTCGCCGAAAACGAGATGGAGGTCGTCGGCCAGGCCGGCGACGGCGAGGAGCTCCTGCGCAAGACCCGGGCGCACAAGCCCGACGTCGCGATCGTCGACGTCCGGATGCCTCCGGATCACACCGACGAGGGCCTCCGTGCCGCCCAGCAGATCCGAAGCGAGCTTCCGACGACCGGCGTGCTGGTGCTCTCGCAGGACGTCGAGGAGGCGTACGCGCGCGAGCTCCTGGCCGATGACGCGGCCGGCCTGGGCTACCTCTTGAAGGACCGCGTCGCCGACGTCGAGGGGTTCGTCGAGGCCGTGAGGCGCGTGGCGGGCGGCGGCTCCGCGCTCGACCCCCAGGTCGTGTCAGCCATGCTCGGCCGCGCCGACGGCAGCGATCCGCTCGAAGGCCTGACCGAGCGCGAGCGCGAGGTCCTCGAGCTCATGGCCCAGGGACGCTCCAACGCCGCGGTCGCCGAGAGCATGGTCGTGACCGAGCGCGCCGTGGAGAAGCACGTCACCTCGATCTTCTCGAAGCTCGACCTGCCGCCCACGCCCGACGATCACCGGCGGGTGCTCGCCGTACTGCGATTCCTGGACGCTTGACGACGGAGCCGCTTCCGGGGTAGCAGGGAGGCCATGCCCCTCTACGGACACGTCCCGGTCGCCTACCGCGCGGTCTTCCTCGCGGCGGCACTGATCATCTTCGGCCTGCTGTTCCAGCAGCTGATCACCCTGCTGGTGGCGATCCTGGTCACCGTGATCGTGTTCGATCCCGCTCTCGCTGATCGCCGACCGGCTCGAGCGGCGCGGGGTCCCACGACCGCTCGGAGCGTTCGCCGCGGTGCTGGCCTTCCTCGGTGGCCTGGCGGCGGTGATCGCGCTGATCATCCCGCCGTTCATCGACCAGGCTGAGGAGTTCGTGGAAGAGGTCCCGGCCACGGTCGAGGACCTGGAGGAGCTGGTCGGCGACCTGATCGGCGCCAACCCCACGGAGGTCGGCAACAGCGTCCAGGACTTCCTGGAGCGCTATGTGGATGAGCCCGAGGCGCTGATCGACCCGATCACCTCGATCGGTCTCAGCGTCGTCGGCGTCCTCGGCGCGCTCACTTTCATGCTCCTGACGGCGTTCTTCATCGCGGTGCGGCCTCAACCGCTCGTGGACGGCCTCGTCGCGTTCGTTCCCGCCGCCCCGTCGCGAGGCGGTGCGTCACCTTCTCGGCCGCCTGCGCGACGCCTGGGTGGGCTGGCTCGAGGGGGTGCTGGTCGACATGCTCGTGACCGGTGTCCTGCTCTACGTCGGTCTCACCCTGATCGGCCTCGACTTCGCGATCTTCTTCGCGGTCTTCTCGGCGCTCCTGGTTGTGATCCCGTACTTCGGAGCGATCCTCGGCGCGATTCCCGTGGTGCTGTTCGCCCTGGCCGACGGACCGGGAACGGCCCTCGCCGCGCTGATCGTCTACCTCGTCGTCCAGCAGGTCGAGAGCAACCTGATCATCCCGGTGGTCATGTCCCAGCGCGTCAAGCTCCACCCTGCGCTGATCGCGATCGGGGTCGTCCTGGTCGGACAGCTGTTCGGCTTCGTGGGCCTGTTCGTGGCCGTGCCGATCCTCTCGATGTTCGTGATCCTGGTTGACGAGCTCTGGGTGAAGCCGCTCGAGGCGCGCGACGGGGTGGTCGCCGCATCCGAGGTGCCTACGCGCGCAGACTCTCCAGGTCCCGCCGCAGCTCCTTGAGCTCGTCGCGGATCCGCGCCGCCTCCTCGAAGCGCAGCTCGTCCGCGGACGCGAGCATCTCCTCCTCGAGCTCGACGATCAACTTCTCCAGGTCCTCCGGGCTCGCGACCTCCTGATCGGCGCGCACACGGCGCCTGGTGCGCGGCGACGACTTCGACTCCATCGAGAGGAACTCGGAAATCTCGGAGATGCCCTTCTGGACGGTCTCCGGCGTGATCCCGTGCTCGCGGTTGTAGGCGAGCTGGATCTCGCGCCGGCGATCGGTCTCGGCGATCGCGACCCGCATCGCCTGGGTCTCCTTGTCCGCGTACATCAGGACGCGGCCCTTCACGTTCCGGGCCGCCCGGCCGATCGTCTGGATCAAGCTCGTCTCGCCCCGGAGGAAGCCCTCCTTGTCGGCATCCAGGATCGCGACCAGCGAGACCTCCGGCAGGTCGAGGCCCTCGCGCAGCAGGTTCACCCCCACCAGCACGTCGTACTCGCCGAGGCGCAGGTCGCGGATGATCTGGATCCGCTCGAGCGTGTCCACCTCGGAGTGCAGGTAGCGGACCCGGAACCCGTGCTCGAGCAGATAGCCCGTGAGGTCCTCGGCCATCTTCTTGGTCAGGGTGGTGACAAGGGTGCGCTCGCCGTCATCGGCCCGGCGCTTCACCTCGTTCATCAGGTCGTCCACCTGGTTGCGCGTCTCACGGACCTCCACCTCCGGGTCCACGATCCCGGTCGGCCGCACAATCTGCTCGGCGATCCGCGAGGACTCGGAGCGCTCGTACTCGCCCGGCGTGGCGGACACCATCACGAGCTGGTTGATCCGGTCGACGAACTCGCCGAACTTGAGCGGGCGGTTGTCGGCCGCCGACGGCAGCCGGAAGCCGTGGTCGATCAGCGTCTTCTTGCGCGAGTGGTCGCCCTCGTACATACCGCCGATCTGCGGGATCGTCTGGTGCGACTCGTCGACGAAACAGACGAAGTCGTCGGGGAAATAGTCCATCAGGGTGTGCGGGGGCGACCCGGGCTCGCGCCCGTCGAAGATCCGCGAGTAGTTCTCGATTCCCGACGCGAACCCCAGCTCCCGCAACATCTCCAGGTCGTACTCGGTGCGCTGCTGGAGGCGGTGCGCCTCCAGCAGCTTGCCGCGCTCCTCGAACCAGGAGACCCGCTCGTGGAGCTCCTCCTTGATCTCCTGGATGCCACGCTCCATGGACTCCTTCTCGGTGACGTAGTGGGTGGCGGGCCAGACGGCGACATGGTCGATCTCGTCGAAGATCTCGCCCGTGAGCGGGTCGAAGTGGTGGATCGACTCGATCTCGTCCCCGAACAGGTTCACGCGGTACGCCGACTCCATGTACGCGTTCCAGACCTCGAGGACCTCGCCCTTCGCCCGGAATGAGCCGCGGCTGAGCACGGTGTCGTTGCGCGTGTACTGCATGTTCACGAGCTTGGAGAACAGCTCGTCGCGGTCGATCTCGTCGCCGACCTTGAAGAGCTGCATCATGCGCGCGTAGAGCTCGGGCGAGCCGATGCCGTAGATGCACGAGACGGACGCGACGATCACGACGTCGCGGCGCGCGAGGAGCGCGGCGGTGGCGGCATGGCGCAGCCGGTCGATCTCGTCGTTGATCGAGGAGTCCTTCTCGATGTACAGGTCCTGCGCGGGGACGTACGCCTCGGGCTGGTAGTAGTCGTAGTAGGAGACGAAGTACTCGACGGCGTTGTCGGGGAAGAACTCGCGGAACTCGTTGCAGAGCTGCGCCGCCAGCGTCTTGTTGTGCGCGATGACCAGGGCCGGGCGCTGGATCCGCTCGATCGTGGCGGCCATCGTGAACGTCTTGCCGGTGCCCGTCGCGCCGAGAAGCGTCAGGTAGCGCTCCTCCGCGTCCAGCCCCTCGGCCAGGGAGGCGATCGCCTTCGGCTGGTCCGCGGTCGGCGTGTACGCGGGGTTGAGCTTGAAGTCAGGCACTCGATTGAATGTAGTGGGTGGTTCGGGCGGGGCCGGGGCTGCTTTGATCCCCGCGTGCAGGATTCGCGACCGGCGCTGATCGGGACGTTGGCGCTGTTGGCGGCGACCGTCGCTGCCCTGTTCGCGCTCGCTCTCGCGGAGCAGCGGACCAGCTCCGCGCCGGCGCCCGCGGCCGACGCCCCGGCCGCATCATCGCTCGACGCCGACCGGCTGCTCGAGCTCGGGGTCGAGGGCACGCCGCGCGCCGCGCGCGGGGTCGAGGCGATTCGCAGCCTCGAGTTCCGCGAGGTGCCCGAGCCAGAGATCAGCAATACGGCGCGCCTGCGCCGGATGACCGAGCGCCAGGTCGCCAAGCCCCGCGTGCAGCGCCAGCTCGCGATCGGCGAGGCCGAGCTCCGGCTGCTGGGCCTGCTCGATCCCGAGCAGTCGCTCGGCGAGGTGGCCGGGGACGTCAGCGGGCTCGCCGTCGCGTATTACGACCCCCGCCGGGAGGCGCTGGTCCTGGTCGGCGACGCAGTCCCGGCCGGGCCCCAGCTCGCCGAGTTCGTCCTCGCCCACGAGCTGACGCACGCGCTCGAGGATCAGCGCTTCGGCCTCCCCGTGGAGGTGGGGCTCTCCGACGACCGGACGCTGGCCGAAACCGCGCTCGTGGAGGGAACGGCGACCACCGTGATGAACCGCTACGCGCAGCGCCACCTGGACCTGTTCGCCCTTGCGGCCGAAGCGGAGACGCTCGACTCCGGCGCCGGTGAGGAGCTGCCGCGGTTCGCCGAGGCGGAGGTGACGTTCAGCTACCTCGACGGCTCTCGCTTCGTCGAGGACCTGATCGACCTGGGGGCGGGTTGGACGCTCGTGGATTTCGCGTACGAGCGCCGTCTGCCGGCCACGACGGAGCAGATCCTTCATCCCGAGAAGTACGTCGCGGACGAGCGGCCGCTCCCCGTGGCAGCACCCGCCACCCCCGGATCCCGATGGCGGGCGATCGATACCGGCACGCTCGGGGAGTTCGGCACGCGCGAGGTCCTGGCCGAGGGCGAGCCCGGGTTGGGCGCCGCGCTGGGCGCCGACGGCTGGGGCGGCGACCGCTACCGCCTGTTCGTCCGCGCGGACGACACGCAGGCATGCGAGGGGGACTGCCGCTCGACCCACGCGCTGGGGCTCGCCTGGCGGAGCGACGACCCGGCCCACGCTCGCGAGCTCGCCCGGCAGCTCGAGATTTACGTCGGGGACGGTCTCGGCGGCGAGTCGGACGGGCGCGGTCTCTGGCGGCTCGACAGCGGGTGGGCGGCGCTCACGGCGGCCGGTGACCGCGTCGGCCTTGGACTCGCGCCCGGGCCGGAAGTCGCGCGCGAGCTTTCCGGTGGCTTCTAGGACTCGACCTTGTCGCGCCGCTCACAGCGGCTGGCGGCGTCGTTGCCCGGCCCGCCGTCGCAGCGGTCCCGGTCCGGGCCGCCGTTCAGCTTGTCGCCGCCCTTCTGGCCGAACAGCTTGTCCCTGCCCTTGGCGCCGGAGAGCGTGTCGCCGCCCTTGCCGCCGCAGATCTGGTCGTTCCCGCCGCGGCCGTTCACCCTGTCGTTGCCCTTGAAGGTGACGATGATGTCCTTTCCGGAGGTGCCGGCGATCTGGTCGTTGCCGTCATCGCCGGCGATCGTCGCGGGCTTGCCGTTGCAGTCACCGGGGATCGGCGCCCAATCGACATTCCCTTCGAAGAAGGCGGAGTTGTTGCCATAGGGCGTCACGGGGCCCGAGTCGTTTGACGGGGCGAACTGGAGTTGGCCGTTGCCGAACGTGCCGCGGGTGAAGGCGATCGTCTTCCCCTCCGGCGACCAGCCGCAGTCGTAGTCCGCGTCCACCGCCACCGGCGGCGTGGTGGAATCCGGCGGCGAGATCTCCACGGGGCTACCGGAGCCGTCCACGTTCTCGACGAGGATGTCGGCCTCCGGTGAGCCGAACGGGCCCGCCGTGTAACAGACCTTCGCCCCGTCTGGAGAGAGCTCGGGCTGGAACTCGTTGGTGGCCGAGATCGTGATGAACGACGGCGTGCCGGTGCCGTCGGCTCGCTGCCGGTAGATGTCGAGCTCGGTCTGAGCCGTGAACCGGCGCGCGTAGTAGATGAAACGCCCGTTGGGCGACCACGCGGGGGTGAACTCGAGGACGCCCGTGGAGTTCGTCAGGTTCTGCGGTGTGCCGCTGCCGTCGGCGTTGGCGATCATGATGTCGGACTGGGTCCCGACCTCGCTCTCGTACGCCACCTTGCTGCCGTCGGGCGAGAACGCGGGATGGTCCTCGAGGATGCAGTTCGCCGACGGGTGGAAGATCACCGTGCCGCCGATGCCGAGCGTGTCGTGGATGTAGAGATCCTCGTCGGTGGCCGGGGTGCAGCCGGCGTCGGCGACGCGGATCGCGTAGACGATGAACCGGCCATCGGCGGACCAGACGGGGTGCCGGTGCTGGCCCGCGATCAGGTCAGTCGGACCGTCCAGCGTCGTGTCAGAAGGGCCGTCGATGATGTAGGTGTCGGCCTGGGCGTCGCCGCCGTCGCGGCCGCTTACAAACAGGATCTTCCCGTTGTTCCCCGGGAAGACCGCCTGGGCGGTGGCGGGCAGAGTCGCCACCAGCACCGCACACATCGCTCCGATCGCCAGCTTCCTGCCTCTGCTCACGGTCCCCCCGCTCTTTGTAGGTGCTGCTTGCGCCTCCGACCCTAACCCATGCCCGGCGCGGCGGCAAGATTCCGGGGTTAGGGTGGGGCGATGAGCACCTCGCAGCGGGCTCTGGCTGCCTTCTTCACGTTCGCGGGCGTGATGCATTTCGTGATCCCGAGAAGCTACGAGGCAACGGTGCCCGAGTACGTACCGATCTCCCCGCGGAACGCTGTCGTCTACTCCGGCTACGCCGAGCTCGCCGGGGCCCTGGCGGTGATCCCACCGGCCACGCGCAGCTTCGCGCGGTGGTGGCTGATCGCCTTGCTCGTGGCGGTCTTCCCGGCCAACGTCCACATGGCGGTGAGCCCGGAGCAGGTCAGGGGCCTCGATCTCGACCGGATGCCGCGCTGGGCACTCTGGGCGCGGCTGCCGCTCCAGCCGCTGATGGTCTGGTGGGTCTGGCGCGCCACCGCCCGGTAGCCGCTACACCGCCTCGATCCAGTCCCACTCGCGCCCGCAGAGCGTCCTGAAGCCGGAAGCCGGGACGCGAACGAGCCTGGAGTCGGCCGCCTCTCGACTACTCAGAACGATGGGCCCGATCGCGCTTCCGCGACCGCCGCTGCCCGGATGCAGGTCGGGACCCGCGAACTCGAACTCGATCCGGTGCCGGCCGGGCGCCAGGGCCACGCTGCCGAAGCGGACGAACTGCCCGGAGTTGTTCAGCTGGTGGCGCACCTCACCGACGGGCTCGCCGTCGACCATCAGGATGACCTCCGGCCGGACCGAGCCACCCAGCCAGACCTCGTAGTCGCCCGCCCGCCCAACGCGCGCCTCGGCTGAGATCGATCCGCCGCCCTCCGGCAGGACAACGTCCTCGCCCACCCGCCACGCGGCCGGGTAGCGCGCGGCCCGCAGCTGAACCACCACCGGGCTGGCGCCGGTCGCAGCGACCACTCCTTCCGCGGCGCGCGCGAGCGCCCGAACATCCGCGCACGCGGGCTGCGCGACCGGGTCGAACCGCGACCCGAGCGGCAGGCGATCGGTCGGCACCGGGGCGGCCGTCGGTCGCTGCCACGCTTCGTAGAACTCCCCCCGCCAGACCAGGCGATACGGCGACGGCGGGCGGCTCTGGGCGGGCGATCGCCTGAGGACCAGCGTCCGGTATGCGCCGAGGGCCTCCGGGTCGAGCATGTCCGTGTCCGCGGCCAGCCCCTTCGGGACCACCTCGCCGTTTCGCTTCGGGATCTCGCGGCGGCGGAGCTCCGACACGCCCTCCGGATCCGCGGCGCGCAGGAAGTGCCGGACGCCGTACGGCGAATATTCGGTCATCAGGGTCGGGCCCGAGTCCGCGATCTCCGTGCCGATCTCCTCGAGCTCGGCCAGCTGATCGCGCGGCGCAAGGCTGACGTCGCGGTAGGCCAGGACGTTCGACCAGATAACGCCCGCCGCCACGAGCGCGACCGCGGCCACGCCGGCCCACGGACGGGTCATCGCTCCCAACCCGACCGCGCCCACCAGCGCGGCGAGCAGCACGATCGGCGCCGCGGTCGCCAGCGCCTTGCCATCCACCCAGGGCGAACCGAAGGCGAGCAGGGCCGCGCACCCGAGGCCGGCGCCGGCGATCGCGCACAGGAGGCCGCGGGCGCGGCGCCGCCAGGCCCAGGCGACGCCGATCGCGGCGAGCCCCAGCGCGAGGGCGATCAGGGGATACGACAGCGCGTCGCCAACCGTGTCCAGCCGGAAGTCCCCGGCCGGCCAGATGCCCGAAGCCTGGAGCGGATCGAGCGGTTCGAACAGGTTCCCCTTCGCGGCGTCGTCGCTGAGCGGAGACGACGTGGGTGGCAGCAGGCCACCGGGGATGAGCACCGGCAGGCTGAGGAGCCCGACGCCCAGCGCGAAACCGCCCGCGCGCGCTGCGAGGGTTGCGGGCGGCAGCCTTCGGCCGAGGCCGACCAGCGCCAGGAGCAGGATCGGCACCAGCCAGAACGCCCCGCCCCCGCTCAGCACGCCAACCATGGCGGCGGTGCAGACCCCGAGCGGCACCAAGCGCCGGGCCTCCGCCGGGCGCGCCAGGACGAACCCGGCGAGCGCGGCGGTGGTCGCGATCAGGGCCGCCGCCGCCAGCTCCTTGACGCCGCCCCAGAGGTAGTACCCGAAGAGCAGCGCCGGCTGCGCCGCCACGACCATCAGTGCCGCGCGGGCAGGCCGTGAGCCGAGCACGGCGCCGGCGAGCGACCAGGCAGCGAGCCCGAGGAGCACGGCGAGCGTCGCCATGTAGGGCTGGATCAGCCAGGCCGGGTCCTCCGCGACGAGCTCGGAGCCGATGCCCAGCGGGATGAAGACGCCGACCGGATAGCCGTCTCCGATGTTGACTTGAAGCGTCGCCTCGTAGCTGGAGGGCGCGAGCCCGTCCAGGTCGCGCCCGTTCGCCATCACCTGGTCCGTCAAGGCGAGCCAGGTGGCGGTGTCGTCGAGCCTGATGAACCCCGCCAGGGTCGCCTCGCCCGAGAGCACGATCGGAGCCGCGTAGACCGCGAACACGAGAGCCAGCCCCGCAACCAGATACGCGGGGGGCCGCAGGGGCCGCCTCCCGATCACCGCCAGGCACAGACCAGCCAGGGCGAGGACGACGACGAGCGGGGTCGTGAGACCGGCCGTCGATTCGACGAGTGTCAGGAATTGGCCCGCGACCACGATCGCCGCGAAGCCCACCGCCGGCAGCAGCGCGCCCGGCAGGCGCGTGCCCACGAGCGCCTCGACGGCCAACCCGCAGCCCGAGTAGATGACCATCAGGACGACCGGGAACGCGACCCAGCTCAGCAGCAGCTCCATCGCGGCGAAACGCTCCCAGGCCTCGGCGGAGGCTGCGCCGGCCTACAGCCCGAGCTCGTCCGCGTAGTTGTCGCGGTACTGCTGGCGCAACTCGAGCACGTTCTTCACGTAGTCGCGCGTCTCCGGGAAGGGGATGTTCTCGAACTCGAGCCCGCTTCCGCCCCACGCCTCGGCATTCTCGGGCCCGCCGTTGTAACCAGCCAGAGCGGCCATCTCGTTGCCCGCGAAGCGATCGAGCAGATGGTTCAGGTAGAAGGTCCCGTAGCGGATGTTCAGCTCGTAGTTGGCGAGGTCCTCGAACACGAACGTCTCGCCGCCGGAGAGGGTCTCGATCGTTTCCGCGGTCTCCGGCGTGATCTGCATCAGCCCGCGGGCGCCGGCGGACGAGGTCTGATCGCGGAAGTTCGATTCCTGCTTGATGATCGCCGCGATCAGGGCGGGGTCGATGTCGAACCGCTCGGCCTGCTGCGTGATCACGTCCTCGTGCCGCAGCGGCAGCGTCACCTCGCGAATAGCCTCGCCGAAGTCGATCCGGCTGACCACGAACGCGATCGCCCCCGCGACGAAGAGCCCGAGGAGCAGGCGCCGCCCCGTCACGCCTCCTCCCGAACCGCCAGGAGGCGCGGCCAGAGCTCGCGCAGCGCCGCCTCCAAGTCGGCGAGATCGCCGTCGTTGGCGACGGCGAACGTCGCGCGCTCGGCCTTCTCGGCCTCGGTCAGCTGGCGCGCGGAGCGCCCCTCGATCGCCCCGGTCCCCCGCTCCCCGGCCCAGCGGGCTCGGCGTTCGTCGCCCGCGACGATCACGAGAGTGGCGTCGAAGAACGGCTCCATGCCCGCCTCGAACAGGAGCGGCACCTCAGCGACCGCGAGCTCGGCCGACCCACCTAACTTCTCGCGCCACGCCACGACCCGCTCGCCGACCAGCGGGTGCAGCACGGACTCGAGCCAGCGCAGCTCGTCGGGCCGCTCGAAGACGATCTCCCCTACCTTCGCCCGGTCGACCCGCCCCCTGGGACCCACCTCCGGGCCCCAGCGCTCGACCAGGCGCTCGAGCGTCGCGGGCTCGTCGAGGATCTGGTGCGTGACCGCGTCGGTCGAGAGCGTGGCCGCTCCCAGTCGTCCAAGCGCGGCGAGCGCCTCGGACTTGCCCGAGGCCATCGCCCCGGAGAGTCCGATGAAGACGGGCTTCGGCGCCGTCACGGCGCCCCCGTCAAGCCTCTTCGTCGGCCGGCGGGGCCTCGTCCGCAGGCGCAGCTTCTGCGGGTGCGGCCTCGTCCGCGGGGGAAGGCTCGTCCGCGGGCGGTGCCTCGTCCGGAGCCTCGGCGGGCGGGACGTCGGCGAAGACCTCCTCGGAAAGGCCGAGATCCGGGACATCGGCGCCGCCGGCTACGGCCGGCTGCTCGGCCTGCCCGGCGGCTGCGGCGTCCTCCTCGCGCGCGGCCTGCGCCTGCTGCTTGAGCTCGTCCGGAATCAGGTCGCTGAACGCGGTATTGCCGGTTTCCGCGCGCTTGATCGAGAGCGAGATCCGGCGGCGCTCCTCGTCGATCTCGAGGATCCGCACCCACTTCTCCTCGCCGGGGGTGACGACCTCGCCCGGGGTCTCCACGTGATGCTCGGCAAGCTCGGAGATGTGCACGAGGCCCTCGACGCCGGGCACGATCTCGATGAAGGCTCCGAACGCGACGACCTTGGTGACCTTCCCCTCCAGGACATCGCCCTGCTTGTACTCGTTCAGGACCTTCTGCCACGGGTCCTCCTGAGTCTGCTTGAGGCCGAGCGAGATCCGCTGGCGGTCGCGGTCGATGTCGAGCACCTTGACCCGCACGTCCTGGCCGATCTCGAGCACCTCGGACGGATGGTTCACGTGGCTCCAGGAGAGCTCCGAGATGTGGATCAGGCCGTCGATGCCCTCGAGGTCGACGAACGCGCCGAAGTCGACGATGTTCGAGATCTTGCCCTCGACGATCTGGCCGGGCTGCAGGCGCTCCAGGATCTGCTCGCGGACTTCCTTGCGCTCCTCCTCGAGGACGGCGCGGCGGGAGAGCACGACGTTGTTGCGGCTGCGGTTGAGCTCGATCACCTTGCACTCGAGCGTTTGGCCCTTGAACTCGTCCAGGTTGTGGACCCGGCGGATGTCGACCAGCGACGCAGGGAGGAAGCCGCGGACGCCGAGGTCCAGGATCAGGCCGCCCTTGACGACCTCGATCACGCTGCCCTCGACGGGATCGCCCGTCTCGGCCGCGGCCTCGATCTTGCGCCACGCCTTCTCGAAGCGCGCTCGCTTCTTGGAGAGGATCAGGCGACCCTCCTGGTCCTCCTTGGTGAGCACCAGCGCGTCCACCTGCTCGCCGAGCGAGACCTCCTCGGCGGGATCCACCGAGCGGCGGATCGAAAGCTCGTGGGAGGGGATGACGCCCTCCGACTTGTACCCGATGTCGACCAGGACCTCGTCCTTGTCGATCCGGACGACCTCGCCGCTCACGACCTCGCCCTCCTCGAAGGGCTTGATGGTCGCGGCGTAGTTCGGGACGAGCTTGCCGTCGACCTCGATCATGAGGTCGTTCGTGGGCGGCGCCTGCGGCGCCTCGGTCGCAGGCTCGGTCAATGTCTCCGTCGCGGGCACGGCCGCTCAGTATGACAACTGGGCCTCGACACATGGGCTCGGGCGCCGGGCTCGGGTACCCTCGCCCCCGTGCCCGTTCGTGCCACCAAGCGCGGTCATGAGCGTACGCCGCTCGCAGGCGATTACGACGTCCTGATCTGCGGCGCGAGCTTCGCCGGCCTGGCCGTCGCCCGCGAGCTCGCCGGGAGCGACGCACGGGTGCTGGTCGTGGACCGCTACGAGATCGGCGAACGGCAGACGTCCGCGTGCGCCGCTCCGACCGAGTGGCTCGAGAACCTCGGGCTCGCGGACGCGATACGCCAGACGTTCCGCGAGCTCGTGGTCCACACCCCGCACACCACCGTGCGGATGGAGCTTCCCTGGACCTTCTCCACGTTCGACTATCGCGAGCTCTGCCGGCTGCTCTGGGAACAGTGCGATGCGGAGTTCGAAACCGCCAAGGTGGAGGGCCGCCGCGGTGGTCCGGACGGCGCCCACATCGTGGCGACCGATCGTGGGGACGTAACCGCCCCGCTCGTCGTCGACGCCCTCGGCTGGAAGCGGGTACTCGCCGGCAACGCGTTCCAGCCTCCGGACGCGCCGCTTTCGCGCGGGCTCGAGGTGCATCCGTGGGGCGCCTCGGACGAACTCGAGATCTGGATCGACCGCAACTACGTTCCCGCCGGCTACGGCTGGAGCTTCCCGGCCCGCGACGAGGTGCGGGTGGGAGTCGGCTCGTTCGACCCCCGTCACCGCGTCAAGGAGCCGACCGTCCGCCTCGCCGCCGACCTCGAGCGCGACGCCGTGCGCTACCAGGGCAACTGGATCCCGCACCAGCTCCGTCCCGCGACCGAGTCCGACGTGTTCTTCGCCGGCGACTCGGCCGGGCACTGCCTGCCGCTCACGGCGGAGGGCATCCGCACCGCGCTCTATTTCGGGATCGCCTGCGGGCGGGAGCTGCGGCGGGTGGCCGAGGGTCGCGCGACCCGCGACACGGCGTTGCGCCGCTACTCGGCGTTCTCCGCCGACCACGAGTGGCAGTTCAGGTGGATACTCCGAACGCAGAAGGCGGTCCCCAGGGTCCCGCCCCGCCTGCTGGCGGCCGCCCTCCGCTTTCCGCTCTCGAGCGACGCCTTCGTGCGCTGGTCGTTCACGCACTACCTGAACATCGCCCATCCGTCGTTCGCGCTGGAGTCGACTCCAGCCAGCACGCCGGCGCTTCGCTCGGCGGCCTGAACAGACCGCCGGCCGGCGGTAGTGCGTTCAGCGATGGCGCCGGCGGCCACCCATCCATCACTCGAACGCCGGAGCCGCCCGGCGCCGCTTGTGCCCTGCAATGCGCCCGAGTCCGGTTTGCACGACGCCCGCGCGCGACTACGACGATGATCGATGTGTCCCAGTCCTCGGTCAGGTCGTGGAGCGTGCCCACCAAGAACGGGGCCGTTGCGGCGATTAAGTAGCCGTATCCCTGCGCCATTCCCGAAAGAGCAGCGGAGGCGCGGGAGTCGCTCGCGCGCAGCCCGATGAAGAGAAGTCCGAGGCCGAAACCCGCCCCTTGACCAGCCCCGATCAGAGCCGCCCAGATGATCAACCCATCCGATCCGGCGACCGCGAGGCCAAGCCATCCTGCGGTCAGCGCCAGCCCGGTGACGTAGACCGCCCCCCGCTCCGCCCCAATCCAGCCACAAACGGCCGGCGCGAGAAACGTGGCGCCGACCCCGACCATCTGCACGAACGCGAACAGCCATCCCGCTGTCTCGGCCGAAACTCCGTAGTCCGTCACCATGGCCGGGAACCAAGCGACCGCGGCATAGAAGCCAAAGGCCTGGAACCCGAAGAATCCAGTGACCGCCCATGCAAGCCGGGAATGCCGAAGCGAGCGCACAGCTGGGGTGACGATGTGGCTAGCCGCGGCGACGGCTCGAACGCCGGATGCTCGCGGGACCCAGAAAAACACTGCCGCCAGCGCCGGTAGCGCCCAAACTGCGAGCGCCAGCCGCCAGTCACCGAGGAGGTTCGTGAGCGGAACGCTCAGCCCCGCGCCCAGCGCAGCGAAAGCGACGAGCACGCTCGAGTACCCCGCGGTGACCGATGCATAGTGGCGCTCATGGTCGCGCTTGACCAGGGACGGCAGCAGAACGTTCAGTACGCCGACGCCTGCTCCGATAAGGAGTGTCCCGGCGAACATGCTGGGTAGCGATCCGGGAAGTCGGGCCGCGATGCCCAGCCCCAGGACAAGCGTGGCAACAGCGATCGCGGTCTCGAGTCCGAGCCTGCCGCCAACGCGAGCGGCCCAGCTCGAAACAGATGCAAAGGCCACGACCGGAAGCGTCGTGAGCAGACCCAGCACGCCCGCCGAAGCACCCGTGTCGTGCCGAAGCTCGTCCACGAGAGGTCCTACCGCTGTGATGGCCGGTCTCAGGTTGACCGCCACCAGAACGATCCCCACGAGCCCGAGCCAAGTTATCGCCGTTGGACGAGGACGGGTCCCCCTCATCCGAAATGCGAGCCGTAGCGATGCACTGAATCTGGTTCAAACGGTCGCCCAAGGCTGACGTTCATTGGACTACTACGGCTGGCGGCTATCGAACGATCAGGTATGTCCCGACCAGCGAGCAGCGCGACGCCGAGCGACCCGCTCGAGCGTGATCGGCGTCTCCTGGAGGCCGAGCACGCCGAGGCGATCGATGACGACCGAGATCGTCAGCTGGCCGGCGATCGTCGCCGCGACGACCCCCGCCGCGCCGAGGCTCCCGACCGTGAGGATCACCGTGGTCACGTAGATGGCTCCGACGACGCCGCCGCCGATCACGTAGTACCACGACACGTCGCCGGCACCGACCGAACCCGGCGGCGTCGCCGAGAATCAGCGCGAGCACGACCAGGAGGCCGAGCCGACGATGAAGTTGATGCGCGGCCGCGGGCAGCGTGCCCGTGGCGTCGGCGAGCCGGGCGACGATCGGCGGCTGCAGCGCGATCAGGCCGCCGGCGGCGACCGTCGCGACCGCCGCGAAGCCGACCTTGTCCACGTCAGCTCCTTGTCTCCGAGCCAGGCCATCATCTTGCGGAGCTCGCGCCCTCGGTCTCGATCGAGTGCTCCCGCTGCTCGTCGCGCATCCGCTGGAAGTTCTCCTGCCCGGCGCGGTTCTCGGCGATCCACTCGCGGGCGAAGTCGCCCGACTGGATGTCGCCGAGGACCTTCTTCATCGCCTGGCGGCTGGCCTCGCCGATGATCTTCTTGCCGCGCGTCAGGTCGCCGTACTCCGCAGTGTTCGAGATCGAGTCGCGCATGGTCGAGATCCCGCCCTCATAGATCAGGTCGACGATCAGCTTCAGCTCGTGCAGGCACTCGAAGTAGGCGAGCTCCGGGTCGTAGCCCGCCTCGACGAGCGTCTCGTACCCCGCGCGGACCAGCTCCGTGAGCCCTCCGCAGAGCACGGCCTGCTCGCCGAAGAGGTCGGTCTCGGTCTCGTCCTTGAAGGTCGTCTCGATCACGCCCGCTCGGGTGCAGCCGATGCCATGCGCATAGGCGAGCACGAGGTCGCTTGGCGTCGCGCCGCTGGCGTCCTGGTGGATCGCCATCAGGCCGGGCACGCCGCGGCCCTGCTCGAAGTGCGGCGGACGAGGTGGCCAGGGCTCTTCGGCGCGACCATGCCCACGTCGACGCCGGGGTCGGGATCGATCTCGTCGTAGTGGATCGAGAAGCCGTGCGCGAACATCAGGAGGTTGCCGGGCGCGATGCCGTCGCGGATCGCCGTCCTCCCACGCCTGCTCCCTGCTCTCGTCGGGCAGCAGCACCATCACCACGTCGCCGTCGCTCGCGGCGTCGGCGACGCCCTTGACCTCGAGGCCGTCCTCGGTCGCCTGTCTCGATCGACTTCGAGCCCTCTCGCAGGCCGACGACGACGTCGACGCCGGAGTCGTGGAGGTTCAGCGCGTGGGCGCGGCCCTGGGATCCGTAGCCCAGCACCGCGACCTTCTTGCCTTCGAGGGGGGAGAGGTCTGCGTCTTTTTCGTAGTAGATCATCGTCGGCATCCTAGGGACGCGGTCCGCGCGGAGGGCGACGGAAGGGAGCGGGTGGGCGGCGCCATGGGCGGCGCCGCCCACCCGTTGAGAGAGGAGGCTCTGCCTCCCGTGTGTGCACCGTCAGCTCAGCTCTGGTTCCCCACGAGCGCCGGGGCCGGCTCTGTGCCGAGCACCTCGTGGGCGAGACGCGCGACCTCCTCCAGTGGGAGCAGGGCCTTCGTCTCGCAGCGCTCGCTGCTTGATCGCCGCGACGATCTCGCGCATCTGGTCCTCGTCCGCCTCGATTCCGAGCGCCTCGAGGGCGACCATGACCGAGGGCAGGCCGCTCCCCTTGCCGTTCACGACGCGCGCCGGGGGTTGTCCGACCTCGTCCCAGTGGTACGGGAAGAGCTCGGTCGGATACTCGTCGATGCACTCGTGGAACCAGCCGACGATGATCCCCGACTCGACCTCGAAAAGGCGCTCGCCGACGACGGAGCGATTCGAGGGAATCGTGTGCGTCGGCGCGCTCCGGACCAGGCGTGAGAGCGGGTAGAAGTTCTTCGTGTCGAGCCCGTGCGGGACGTCGTAGAGCATCGTCAGGGCCAGCGCCAGCTCCTCCATCGGCGTGTTGCCCGCGCGCTCGCCGACGCCCGTGACCGTCGTGTGGACGATGTCGACGCCGGCGGAGATGGCCGCGATCGAGTTCGCGACCGCGAGCCCGAAGTCGTCATGGAAGTGCGCCTCGAGCGGCGTGTCCGGGAGCCGCTCGCGGACCTTCTCCACCCAGACCGGGATCGCGTGCGGGTTACGCCGCCGAAGGTGTCGACGAGCGCAAGCGCGTCCATGTGGCCCTCGGTCGCGACCTTCTCGACGAGGTCGAGGTACCAGTCGAACTCCGCTCGCGAGGAGTCGATCGTGAAGAACACCGTGTAGAGGCCCGCCTCCTTGGCCGCCAGGGTGGCCTCGATCGAGAGGTCGATCGCCCGCTCGAGCGGCCAGCCGTAGGCGCGCTCGATGATGTGGCCCGAGGAGGGGATCTCGATCACGACCCCGTCGACGCCGCATTCCTTCGCCTTCTGGATGTCGTCGACCATGCACCGGGCGAAGGAGAAGATCTGGGCCCAGGTCCGCCTCGACGATCGACTTCACGGCGGCCTCGTCCTGTGGCGAGGCGATCGGCATCCCGGCCTCGATCCGGTCGACGCCGGCCGGCGCGAGCCGCTTCGCGATCGCAGCTTGTCGTCGGGCGTGAGCGCGATCCCCGCCTGCTGCTCTCCGTCACGCAGGGTGATGTCGTGGAACTTGACCCGCGACGGGAACCCGAGTCCCGCGCGGGACTCCTCCTGGTGGTTCCACGGGCTGGTGAAGTAGCGGCCCTCTGCCTGCCACGGTGTCTCGGCGGTCAATCTGGCCCTCCTGGTCGCAGCAGCGCTGGTCGGTCCGTTCGCTGAAGTACGCTGAAAGAATCGTTGTGTCGCTGAAAGTATAAGCGTCTCGCAAGCGTGCCCGGATCCGCGCCCGACGGGATCCGGCCACCCCCTCGGTCGACGCCGCAACCGGCCTGAAGGTGGCGCGAGAGAAGATCATCAGCGACCGCCGCGAGCCACGTAGAGGCCGGCGATCAGCCGATCGCCGGCTGGTAGGCGTCCGGTCAGTTCGACCGACCACCCGAACAGGGGCGGAGCGACGCTGAAGCCGAGGCTGAACCAGAACACGACCATCCCGGACGCCATGCCCGGTCTTCGCCTCGTCGGCCTCGGCCATCACCGCCAGCATCGAGACCGCGCCGAAGCCGAGGCCTCCGACCCCCCACAGCGCCGCGCTCGACCCAGAACGCCGCGCGGCCCGAGGTGCGGTGCGGCCAGCAAGCAGGCCGCACGCCAAAGCGCCACCGTGGCGAGCCTGCCATCGAGTCCGGGTATCCCCAGTGCGTCTCGCTCCGGCGGCTCGGCGACGAGCCGCGCGACGCCCCCGACAGAGCCCGCGGCGACCATCACCGAGCCGGCTGCGGCGGCGCTCAGCGCTCCGTCCTCGTGCGCGTAGAGGGGCAGGTACGCGGTGATCGCGCCGGTGCCCGCCCCCATGACCATGTTGTAGGCGTTGAGCCGGTGAATCGACGCCGCGCTCGCCCGGGGCCGGCCGCCTGCGCCGGCCGTCGCTCACCGCCGGGGCCGCTGGATCGTGAGCGCGGCGGCGAGCAGCGCCACGGCCGCCACGGCGCCCAGCGCGACGCAGCGCCTCGCGCCATCCCCAGAGCACGGCGGCGGCAGGGAGCGCGCCCGCCGACAGGACGATCGCGGTCGTCTCCCCCGACTGCTTGATGCCGGTTACCCAGCCCCGCCTCCGCGCGGGATCCGATCGGTGATCAGACGGTTCGTCGCCGGATTGGCGCCGGCGCGGCAGAGCCCGGCGATCGCCAGCGGCGAACGCCATCGCCGCGAACGTCGAGGCCGCGGCCATCAGCGCCAGGCTGACCGCCCCGAACCCAGCACGGCCAGAATGCCGGTCCGGTCGCCGATCCGGTCGATGATGCTTCCCGCCATCGGCGAGAGCACGGCCGAGACGCCGGCGGCACCGAGACGAGCAGCCCGACGTCGCCGCGTGAGATGTCGAGATCGTCGATCAGGTAGGGCGCGAGGATCCCGATCGAGACCATCGGCAGGATTCCGAGCGCCATCGCGACGGCGAGCACGGAGATGACCAGCCGCTCCGTCTGCGGCGGCTGCCGAGCTGGATCTTCGTCCGCTGCCAAGGCGTAAGCAAGAGTAAAGGCTCGACGGCGAATCGTTCGTGCGTGCTTACGCAGGGGCGTACCGGCACTAGGCCGGCGTCGGGAAGCCGTAGAGCGCCGCGCGGGTTGCGCTCGGCGATCGCCGCGCCGCGTCATCGCCGGCCGCGGCCTCGAGCAAGCCCGATCGGATCGGGGTCGCCATGTCGAACGGCAGGTCGGTCCCCATCACGACGCGATCGGCTCCGGCCCGCTCGATCAGGTAGGCCAGCGCACTCGGATCGTGGGTGATGATGTCGAAGTGAGAGGCGGTCGCGATAGGCCCAGGGGTCGGCCGGCGCGTCCTCGAGTTCGGGCCGGACCGTGCGGGCGTGGCGAAGGCGACCGACCTGGTAGGGGAAGTATCCGCCGCCGTGGAGCGAGGACCAGCCGGAGGTCCGGGTGACGGTCGAGGACGCCGGCGACGATCAGCCGCTCGATCGTGATCGTGGTCTCGAACAGGAAGCCGAGGACGTTCTCGAAGTAGTAGGCGTCGAGCGCAGGGTTGTGCTCGCCGTATGCCGGGATGCAGCGTCACCGGGATCCCGAGCCGCTCGGCCGCGGACCAGAAGGGCTCGAAATCAGGCTCATCGAGGCGTCGGCCGGCCACCGCCGTCCCGATCTCGACCCCGACCGCCCCGGCCGCCACCGCTTCGGAGAGAACGGCGACGGCGCGATCCGGCGCCTGCATCGGCACGGTGGCGAGCCAGCGCAGCCGCTCGGGATCGGATTCGCAGAACTCCGCCAGCCCCTCGTTCGTCGCCCGCGACATGGCCTCACCCGCCTCCTCGGCGTCGAGGTGGTAGTAGAAGAGCGGCGGCGCCACCGAGACCACGGCCGCGTCGAGCCCCTTCGACTCGAGCTCGGCCAGCTTCGCGTCAGGCTCGACGAACGAAGGGACGATCTCGAAGTCCACGTGGAGGCCACCGCTCCAGCGGCGTCCCTCGAGACGGACACCGTAGGCGGGCTCGGCGCGCAGCAGGTCGAGCGCCCGCTCCGGCATCGCGTGGTTGTGGACGTCGATCCTGATTCTCGGGCTCCCGGGCCGGGACGCGGCGTTAGTGATGCTATTGGAAGGGCGGACGGGACGCGGTGGGACGCAACCGTGCGCCCAGCCCGGCGCGAACCGGCGGACCGTGACGTGGCATCGGATAGCATTGCTAACCGCTACTTCGAAGCCCGTTAGTGCGAATGGACTCAATCCGCGATGAGCGAGATCGCCCCTCCATCCCCAACCGAGCGCAAGCGCAAGCGCAAGGGCCAGTCCGCGGCCGACCGGGTCGGCGAGCGGGTCGCGACTCATCGCAAGGACCGGCACCTGAAGGTTTCGGAGCTCGCGCGGATGGTCGGCGTATCGCCGAGCTTGATCAGCCAGATCGAGCGGGGGCAGTCGCAGCCCTCGGTGGCGACCCTGTTCGCGCTCGCCGAATCCCTGGAGGTTCCTGTGGACGCCTTCTTCGTGAAGGACGCCCCTGCCGCGGGTCCCGCACCCGAGGCGCCGGCGGCGCCCGTCGTCCTCGCCGAGCCCCCCGTCTCCCCGAGGGCGGCAACGTCGCCCCAGCGCTACGTGGTCCGCCGCGACGCCCGTTCGGCGATCAGCATCGAGGGCGGGGTCCTCTGGGAGCGGCTGACGCCCGAGACCCTTCCTCACGTCGACTTCCTCGAGCTGATCTACCAGCCAGGCGCCGAGTCGAACCCTGAGCTCTACCGGCATCCTGGGACCGAGATGGTCCTCGTGCTCAGCGGCCGTTTCGACATCCATGTCGGTTTCGAGCGCTACGAACTCGGCGCCGGCGACAGCATCCACTTTCCGTCGTCGTTCCCGCACCGCTACGTGAACCCCACCGACGAGGTGGCGCGAGCGGTCACGGTCATCCTGCACGACGGGGAGCGGCAGGCTCCGCCCGAAGGCGACCCGCCTCGAGGCTGACCCCGGCCCCGACCGCCTACAGCGTCATCGCTCCGGATAGGTGTTCGCCGTCAGGACGACGAGCGGACGGTCGGCGGCAGCCCAAAGTCCGTGCGGGTCTCCTGCGTCGGTTCGCATGATCACCCCGGGCTTGAGCCGGGTCCGCTCGCCGGCGACCTCGCCCTCGCCCTCTCCGTCGAGCACGCAGAAGACCTGCGCGTACTCGTCGACGTGAATTGCATAGCTGCCGCCCTCGGCAATGCGCGTCAGGGACACCTGCGTGCGCCCGCCCTCCTCGAGTGGCACCACGACGTGAAGCGCGACTCCTTGCGTGCCTTCACGGTCGACTTCGTTCCACTCCACCTCGCCGAGCTCGTAGGTCTCACCCATGGCCAGCACCTCCGTTGTCTTTGCCTACACAGCACGCGTGCTTCACGGTCACCGTCCCTCTGCGCCCGCGCCCGGCACGAAGCGGCCGGTTCCAGGCGCCCCGACAACCTCGCCGTCGGCCGCGACCAGTCGCCCACGAACGTAGGTCCGTACCGCGCGCCCGACGAGCGTGCGCCCGGCCAGGGGCGACCACCCGGCGCGGGAGATAATCTCCTCGTCGCGGACCTGCCACTCCTGCTTCGGGTCGACCAGGACGAGATCCGCGTCCGTGCCGACGTCCAGACTTCCCTTCCGCGGGTGGAGCCCGTAGATCTGCGCCGGGCATTGCGAGTAGAGCTCCACGACGCGCTCATAGCTCAGGCGCCCGGAATGTGCGCCGTCCAGCAACACGGACAGCGTGGTGTCGATTCCGGGCAGGCCGAAGTGAGCTTCCCAGATCGAGCCCAGCTTCTGATCCCGGGTCGCCGGGGCGTGGTCGGTGGCGACGTAGTCGACCCGGCCGCTTGCCACCGCGTCCCACATCTCGTCCAGGTCGGTGCTGTCGCCTGCCCGGGCCGGAGGCGTGAACTTGCGAAAGGCCGCGTGCTCGAGCACCTCGCTCTCGAGCAGGGTCAGGTACTGCGGGCAGGTCTCGGCTCGCAGTGGCGCACCGGCTTCGCGCGCTCGCTCGACCGCCGCCAGCGCGTCCGGACCGCTCACGTGGGCGATGTTCACCCGCGCGGCGTGGCGGCTTGCGAGCTGGCCGACGACGGCGATCGCGACCGCCTCGGCCTCCCGGCTGCGCCACTGCGGGAGGATGGCCGGGTCCTCGCGTCCCTCCGCGCGGAGTCTGCGCTCGGCCTCCTCCGTGAGCGACTCGTCCTCGGCGTGGACGAGGCATGGGACGGGCGAATCCGCCAGTTCGGTCAGGAGGGCCTGGAGATCCGCCGCGCGTAGGCCGGGCAAACCGTGAGTTGAGCAGGTGAACACCTTGATGAAGGCGGCACCCGCACCGATCACGCCATCAATTGAGTCGATCTGGTCGGGCCACGCGTGGGCGGCGAGACCGTAGTCGACGACCGAGCGGTTCCCCAGGTGCTCTCGCTTCGCATCAAGCTCCTCGGCGCTACGTACCGGTCGCGCGTGCGTGTGCTCGATCACGGTCGTAACCCCGGCGCGCGCCGCCGCGGCGCTCCCGGTCGGAAAGTCCTCCCGGGTCGGGTCACCCGGATCCATGAAGTGCACGTGCACGTCCACCATCCCCGGCATGACGAGCAGGCCGCGCGCGTCGACCGTCTCGGCCGCCGGCAGGACAGTGGAGCTGATCGCGGCGATTCGCCCGCCCGAGAGGTAGACATGACTCACGGTCCGCCCGCCCGAGCGCACCAGCGTGCCGTTCTCGATCCCGAGTTCGAAGGTCTGCGGCGACTCGTTCACACTACTGCGCCGTGTAGCCGCCGTCGACGAGCAGGCTGGTTCCCGTCACCAGTGACGCTGCGGGCGATGCGAGGTAGACGACGGCGCCGACGACATCGTCGATCTCCCCGATCCGCCCCAGCGGGATACGGCGGACCGTGTCCGCCCGAAACTCGGGATCGGCGAAGAAGGGCTCGGTCAGCGGCGTTTCGATGTAGGTCGGCGCAACCGAGTTGACCCGGACTCCGCGCGGCGCAAGCTCGATCGCGATCGCCTTCGTCAGCCCCTCAACACCGTGCTTGCCGGCGCAGTACGCGGCTCGGTTCGGCCCTCCCACGTGGCCCATTTGCGAGGAGACGTTGACGATCGAGCCCTCACCCTTGGCCGCCATCGAGCGCGCGATCGCCTGGCTCACGAGAAACGTCCCCTTGAGATTGACAGCGATCATCGCGTCGAACGTGCGCTCTGAGAGGTCGAGGAATGGCTCCGGGACGTTGGCCCCGGCGCTGTTGACGAGGATGTCCACCCCGCGCATCCCCTCGGCGAGCGCGTGGACGTCGTCGGAGCTGGTGACGTCGCACGGCGCGACGACCGCACGCCGACCGATCGCCTCCACCCGCTCCGCCACCTGCTCCAGCTCGCCGGGCGTACGGCTGACCAGAACCACGTCGGCGCCCGCGCGTGCCAGCCCTAGGGCACAACCCGCACCGATCCCGCGTCCGGCGCCCGTGATGAGCGCGCGCCTGTCGCTGAGGTCGAAGGAGTCGAGCACCGAGCCTCACTCACCCGGCACCGCGTGGACGTCCTCTCGGCGGGCACCGTCGGAGAGCCGATCGAGTCGGATACGCGCGGTGAGCGCATGCCCCGCGAACAGTTCCGCGTCGCAGATCGCAACAACGGCGGGGGCCACCCTCCGCGTGCCCTCTGCGGTCAGCCGCTGGTAGGTGACCGTCTTGAGGAACTTTCCGACCCACAGGCCGCCGGTGTAGCGCGCGGCGCGCGCCGTGGGCAGGACGTGATTCGTTCCCACCGCCTTGTCGCCGTAGGCCACCGTCGCCTCGCGACCCAAGAACAGCGAGCCGTAGTTGCGCAGCCCGCTGAGGTAACCGTCGAGCTCCGCCTCGTCGACCTGGACCTCGAGATGCTCCGGCGCATATTCATCCGCCAGCCGAATCGCCTCATCATGGCTCTCAACGACGGCCACGGTCCCGTGTCCACTCCAGGCCTGGCCCGCGACCTCCGCGGTCGATGGGGACTCGAGGAGGCGATCCACCTCCGCCATGACCCGCTCGGCGAGCTCACGCGACGTCGAGATCAGAATCGCGGGCGAGGTCGGCCCGTGCTCGGCCTGGCCGAGCAGATCCACCGCGACGAGCTCGGCGTCGGCGGTGGCGTCGGCGATCACGAGGATCTCCGTGGGACCGGCGAGCAGGTCGATGCCGACGCGGCCGAAGAGCTGCCTCTTCGCCTCGGCGACGTAGGCGTTGCCCGCGCCGACCAGCATGTCCACCGGTTCGAGGTCGCCGACGCCGAAAGCCATCGAGGCGAGCGCCTGAACCCCGCCGACGCAGATGATCTCGTCGGCGCCGGCGGTGGAGATTGCATGGAGCATCGCCGGGTGGATGCCCATCCCCTGCCACGGCGGCGCGCAGGCCACCACCCGCTCCACCCCGGCCACCTTGGCGACGAGCACGGTCATGAACGAGGAGGCGAGCATCGGGTATCGCCCGCCCGGGACGTACGCGCCGACAGCGCCGACGGGAATGTGCCGATGCCCGAGGACGACGCCGGGCTGCATCTCCACCTCGAGGTCGCTCAGGGTCTCGCGCTGGCGCTCGGCGAACCCGCGCACCTGGTCCTGCGCGAACGCGATGTGGTCGCGCAGCTCGGGCGACACCTGTGCCGTCGCGGCTTCGATCTCCTCCTCGCCGACTCGGAACGACGGCGGATCCCAGTCGTCCAGCTTCCGCGAGAGATCGTGGACGGCCTCGACTCCCTCCCGCTCGATTCGGCGGATGATCTCCTCGACGGTGCGCTTGACCTCGTCGTCGACTCCCTGCGCGCGGCCCTCCGGGCGTTTCAGGTACTCAGGCATCGTCGGCTTCCCAGAGGGCGAGGGCACGCGCGGGCGAGCCGGTGCCTCCGACCAGCCGCAGCGGGAAGAACGCGACCCAGAACCCGGAGTGGCGTGGGATGCGGGTGATGTTGGCGACCATCTCGGTGTGGATCACCAGCCGCTCGGCGTGGGTCTGGTGGTTCGGGTAATGCAGGTCGGCCGGGTTGTCCGTGCTGATCGCGTCGGTCCCGAGGTTGACGATCCCCTGGTCGAGCAGCCATTCACTTGCCTCGCGATCCAGGCCCGGATACTCGGCCACGAACCGCAACGGCTCCTCCCACAACTCGCCGGCGCCGGTGTGGTAGAGCAAGGTCATCCCGGGCCGCAACTCGACCCCGGCGTCATCGAGGGCTCGGGCCACGCGGTCGCGGGTGATGTGCGTCCGCGGCTCGACGTCGCTGACGTCGATCCACCCGGCGGGCGTGATCAGGTGCTCCAGGGGAACGCGGTCGATCGTCAGGTCCGGGCGATCCGGGTTGAAATGCCAGATCGCGTCGACATGGGTCGAGACGTGCTCGGATGCGACGATCCCACGCACCGCGTACCCCCTGAAGCCCGAGTCCCGGGGCAGCCGCTGACGGGTCTGCTCGTGCGTCACGTGCGGCCAGTAGGCGACGCCGACGTGTCCGGGGTAGATCGGCATCTCACTGCTCACCTCGCGCGAGATCTCGAGGATCCGAACGCGCCGGCCCAGGAGATCGATCTCGACCTCGTCGCGAAAGTCGCCGGGTCCCGTGTCGCCCGGCCCGCCGGCGGAGCTCACGCGTTGCCCCCTGCGATGGAGACCGCCAGCGCGTCGATCGATGCTGCGGCTGCGCTGGCAGGGTCCATGGCGCGTGCGTGCGACATGAAGGTCTTGGCGTCGCGCAGCGCGGTCGCGTCGAGTGCGGCGAGCTCCGCGATGCGCTCGTCGACGCGAGCGGCAAGACGATCGCGGGGCACGACCTCGGTCAGCAAGCCGTCACGCAACGCGGTCTCGGCCGAGACCCACCCACCCGTGGTGACCATCTCGAACGCGCGCTTCCGAGGAACCGTCCGCGCGAGCCACCCGATAACGACGGTCGGCGCAAAGCCGCTCAGGATCTCGGGGACGCTGAGCCGCGCGTCCTCCGCGGCAATCGCGACATCGGCACAGCCGACCAGCCCGGCGCCCAAGCCGGCGGCGTCTCCCTGGACCTCGGCGACCACGACCAGCGGGGTCGTCTGCAACAGCTCGTTGAGCGCCACGACCGATGTCGCAACGGTTCGGATGCCGCGGGGCGAGGGCGGCGGGCCCTCCCCGTCGTGCGCCCTCACGTCCCAGGCAAAAGACGTTGCCCCGGGCCTGCAGACGAACGAAGCGCAGCGCGGGATCGTCACCGGCGGCCCGCACCTGGCCCAAGAGCTCGACGACCATCCCGGGGCTGAACAGGTTGTCATCACCATGATCGATGGTGGCCGACAGCGTGGCGTCGCGCCGCTCGATCGCCAGCCCGTCGGTGGCCATCAGTTGAGTCGCACGGCGGGATCGTCGCCGTACCAATCGACATCGTCCTCGGCGACCCTGACGGTGACGCTCCGAATTTCGGTGAATTCGTGGAACGACTCCCAGCCTCCCTCACGGCCGACGCCGGAGTCCTTGAGACCGCCCCATGGCGACGCGGGGTCCAGGCGGTGATGGTCGTTGACCCAAACCATGCCGGCCTCGATCTGTGCGGCGACGCGGTGACCGCGCGCGATGTCGCGCGTCCAAAGTGCGGAACCGAGCCCGTAGCGGACGTCGTTGGCCTTGCGGAGGCCGTCCGCTTCGTCTGTGAACGGGACCACCACCGCGACCGGCCCGAAGATCTCCTCCTGGGCGATGCGCATCTCGTTCTCGACGTCCGCGATCACCGTCGGCTCGACAAAGAAGCCCGTATCGAGGGGGGGCGCGATCCGGGGCGTGCCTCCGCCCGTGGTGATTCGGCCACCCTCCTCGGCGCCGAGCTTCGCGTAGCCCAGCACCCGTTGCCGCTGGCGCTCGGAGATCAGCGGACCCATCTGGGTGTCGTCGTCGGACGGATCACCGAGGCGGATCGCGCGGGCCGCGGCGGTAAGTCCCTCCACGACCTGGTCATAGATCCCCTCCTGGGCGATGATCCGCGAGCCGCAGATGCAGGTCTGACCGGCCGCGATGAAGGCGCCGAACGCCGCGCCCTTGACCGCCCGCTCGACGCCGGCGTCATCGAAGATCAGAACGGGCGACTTCCCACCGAGCTCCGTCGTCGCACGCGCGAAGCGCCGGGCCGCGGCGACCCCGATCGACCGACCCACCTCGGTTCCGCCGGTGAACGTCACCTTGACCACGTCGGGGTGCTCGGCGAGCGCCTTCCCGGCTTCACCTCCCAGGCCCGTCACCACATTGATGACACCGTCGGGAATGCCCGCCTCGGTCGCGATGTCGGCGAGCTCCAGCGTCGTCAGCGGCGTCAGCTCGGACGGCTTGATGACCACCGTGTTGCCTGTTGCGATCGCCGGCGCGAGGCTCTTGGCCAGAATCATCAGCGGGTGGTTGAACGGCGTCAGCAATCCGCAGACACCGATCGCATCGCGCAGCAGGTAGTTGAGGTAGGGACCCGGCATCGGGATCACCTCCGTGCGCTCCGCCAGCAGCAGCGCAGCGTTGTAGCGGAACCACTCCGGCAGGCGTCCGACCTGCGCGCGCGTCTCGCGAACGGGCCGACCGTTGTTGAGGGTCTCGAGTCTGAACAGCGTCTCCATGCGCTCCTCGATGTGGTCGGCTAGGCGGTGCAGGAGCTTCGCTCGCTCCGACCGCTCCATGCGCGGCCACGGTCCGTCGTCGAACGCTCGCCGCGCGGCGCGGACGGCGCGATCGACGTCCTCCGCGCCACCCGCCGGCGTCGTGGTGAGGACCTCGCCGGTCGCTGGGTTGAGGATCTCGAGGGTTTCGCCGGTCGCAGCGTCGGCCGCCACACCGCTAATGCGCATCGCCGCCGGTGCCACCTCCGTCGTCGCCATCGTCATCCTCCTTCGCCAGCTGCCTGAACATCTGCCGTCGCGCTCGGGAACGGCACCTCCGGGACGCCAAAGAGGCGCGCAGCGTTGGCGCCGGCGACCCGTTCGCGCGCCTCCGGTGCCAGCTCGAGGCGCTCGAGCCGGCCCACCGGGTCAGGGTCGGCCATGTCGTACGGGAGGTCGGTGCCGAGCACCACACGCTCGTCGCCGACCAAATCCACCAACCATCCGAGCGCGGAATCATGATGGGAGACCGTGTCGTAGAAGAACCGGTCCAGGTACTCGCTCGGCTTGCGCTGGAGCCGCTCCTTCGGCTCGGGGCGCACGGCCCAGCCATGGTCGAGGCGCCCGATCTGGTACGGGAGAAACCCTCCCGCGTGAACCAGCATCACGTGCAGATCAAGGAACTGCTCGAGGGTCCCGGAGAAGATCAGGCGCGAGGCGCAGAGCGTCGTGTCGAGCGGGTTGCCCAGAAGGTTGGTGAGGTAGAACTCCTCGAACCGCGGCAGGGGGCCGACGTAGTAGGGGTGAAGGATGAGCGGTACGGCGAGGGCGTCGGCGGCCTCGAGCACCGGGGCGAAACGCGCTTCGTCGAGATATCCGCCCTCGACGGTCGTCCCGATGTGAGCACCGCTGAGCGACAGTTCCTCGACCGCGCGGCGCAGCTCCGCTGCGGCCGCAACGGGATCCTGCATGGGTAGCGTCGCGACGCCCGCGAGTCTTCCATCGGAACGGCGGACCGTCTCGGCCAGCGCGTCGTTGGCATACCGGGCGAAGCTGGCGGCGTCGGCGGAACCGATCCAGTAGAAGAACAGGGTCGGCGAGATCGACATCACCGAGAAGTCGATCCCGCGCGCGTCCATGTCGGCGAGCTTGGCCTCGCCTCCGAAGAACGTCTCATCGAGCGGGTAGGCGAAGCCCTGTTCGTGACTCACCCACGGCTGGCCGTCGCGCTGCCCGAGCTCCACTCCCCACTCAGGACGGTGAGAAGCCTCGGCGCCCAGCGATGCCGGGATGAAGTGCGCGTGCGCGTCGACGACCGTCACGACGTCTCCGCCGGCGGCGGAACGGCATCGCCCCCGGCGTCCCCGTCGGAGTGGGTCCCATCCGACTCAGCGTGCTCGGGCCGATGGGCACGCAGATACGGGAGGACACGGTCGCGAACCAGCGCGAGGTGGTCGTACACCTCGGTGGCCACGGCGTCGGCATCGCCGTTGCTCGCCGCCTCGTAGATCAGCTCGTGTTCGGCGCCGAGCTCGTCCGCCTTCTCGATCGCGAACCGGAACACGCGGACGTAGCGTTCGGTCTGCTGGCGCAGGCTGTCACAGAGCCGCCACATCCGCTCGCGTCCCGATCTGTCGTTGAGCGCGTGGTGGAACTGAGCGTGCGCGGAGAACCACTCGTCGCTCAGCTCGCCCGCCGAGCGCATGACGTCGAGGTGCTCGCGCATCTCGGCAAGATCGGTCGGGCGCAACCGCGGCGTCGCCAGCCGCGAAACCGCCGGCTCGAGCGCGAGCCGCATGTCGTAGAGCTCCTCGAGATCGGCCTCCGACAGGGACGCCACGCTCATTCCCGTCCGCGGGCTGCTCACCACCAGACCTTCCGCCTGTAGCTCTCGCAGCGCATCACGGATCGGAACCCGGCTCACTTGAAACTCCTCGGCCAGCGCCTCCTGGCTGAGGCGCTGTCCGGCGGGGCGCCTGCCGGACAGTAGGTGTTCGCGAAGCCGGTCCGCGACCTGCTCCGCGAGCGTCCTCGTTTCGAGTTCTTGCCCCACGCCTTCGATCTGTATACAGTACACGGTGCACGGGGTGCATCACGAGCGGAGGAGACTCGCAATGGGTATCGGAAGGCACAAGCGCACGGCCGCGCTGATCGCTGTACTCACCACGCTGCTGACGGCGCTCGTCCTGGGCGCGTGCGCAGACGACGATGACGCTGGCGCGGGCGGGGAATCCTCCGACGGGGTGATCCGGTTCACCTTCGCCCCCGATCCGGTGTGGCGCTGGCTCACGGATCAGGGAATCAGGGAGGAGATGGAGCAGGAGGCGGGGATCCAGATCCTCGACTCCGCGACCTGGGATGAGTTCGGGATCTACGCCGGAGGCAACGCCGACATCGTGTCGGTCGGATCCTTCGAGGTGCCCGACATCGTCGAGAAGAGCGGCGTCGAGTCGACGATCATCGGCAAGTACAACGTCGCCCGCGCGGTGATCGGGGTGCCGGACGACAGCGACGCACAGACCCTCTCGGACCTCGAGGGCGGCAAGATCACGACGTTCACGACGGTCTCGGACGCACTTCTGTGGGGTGCGCTCGGCAAGCAACTCGAGGATGTCGACCTGAACCCGGACGACAGTGACATCGAGATGGTGGTCGCGGACGTGCAGAACATGGGGCCGCTAGCGGCCTCGGGCCAGGCCGACGCCTGCATCTGCTTGCCGGACTTTGCGATCGAGCAGTTCCGCACCGGTGAGCTGCGGATGCTGTATGACGGCAAGTCCGACGCGCAGATGTTCCAGGAGGAGATCCTGCCCGGGCACGAGGGGCCGATGATCAACATCTTCCTCGCGCGCAAGGACTTCTACGAGAACAACCCGGAGGAGATCGAGTTCTTCCTCGAGCTCTGGCAGCGCGGGTTGGACGAGTGGCAGAAGCACAAGGAAGAGATCATCGAGGCCTATCCGCAGGACTTCGCGGCGCAGAGCGACGAGGACCTCGAGTGGATCAAGGACTTCCTCGACGAGAACGACTGGTTCACCGAGTCGGTCTACATGGACGAGAAGTGGATCGAGGAGGAGAAGGAGGTCTTCCAGCTGCTGCGCGACACCGGGTTCATGCCTGAGGACGCACCGGATCCGGAGTTCGCCGATATCCAGCCACCGTCGAAGTCGAACTGATCGAGAGGGCCGCAGGGCATGTCCGAGGTCGCTCTCGAGGGTCCTGCAGCACGGACACCCCGCCTGTCGGCGCGTCGCTTGCGCCAGGCGGGGGCCGTGGTCCTGGGCTGGGCGGTCTTCTTCGGCGTTTGGGAATTCGCGTCGCAGGTCCTCTTCAATCCGTACCGTCTCCCCGGCCCTCTCGACGTCCTCGATGCGATGGAGGGCATCGTCGCCAGCGGCGCGGCGTGGGAGGCCTTCAAGGCAAGCCTCGGGAAGATCTTCCTTGGCTTCGGGGTGGGAGTCGCGCTGGGCCTCCCCATCGGCTACCTCATGGGACGCTCGCGATACTGGAAGGCGTTCTTTCACGATCCGGTGATCGTCGTCGGAAGCGTGCCGGCGATCACCTACGCGGTACTGGCCCTGGTGGTCTTCGGCATCGGGCTGGTCGGCCCGATCGCCTCGGTCGCGCTGGTGTCGATGCCCTACATCGCGTTGAACGTGGCCGCGGGTCTCGAGGGCATCGACAACAACCTCCTCACCATGGCCCAGGCCTTTGGGGCCAGGCAGCGGGACATCGTGCGACACGTACTCGTTCCGACCATCACCCCGTTTGTCTTCGCCGGCGTGCGGCTCTCCTTCGCGCTCGCCTGGAAAGTCGAGGCGCTGACGGAAGTGTTCGGCTCGTCGAGCGGGATCGGATTTGAGATCCGGCACTCCTATCAGCAGTTCTCGATCGTCGACGTGCTCGCCTGGACGGCGCTCTTCGTGATCTTCATGCTGCTGCTGGAGCGCTTCGTGCTGCTGCGACTCGAGCGTCGCCTCTTCAGGTGGCGACCCCAGGAAGCCCCGGCATGAACACGGAGGCGGTCTCGAGGGTCGAAACGCCGCGGGAGCGTCGCGGGATGTCGCCGCTTCAGCGACTGCGGGCCGCCGCGCTTTCGGACGCCGGGGCACGGATCACCGCGTACATCTGCGGACTGATCGGTTGGGAGCTCCTGGCGAGGGCATACGACCGCGTCCCGGGACCGGCGGAGGTAGTCAGATTCCTTGCCGACGAGGTCGAACGCGGCGGGGTGTGGGACGCCTTCTCGGTGACCGCGGAGCGCTTCTTCATCGGGCTCGGGATAGCGCTCGTCGCGGGGGTGTTGCTCGGTCTCGTGATGGGCATGATGCCGATCGCCCGGGCGCTGCTGAAGGACACCCTGACGGTCGGGCTGGCAATCCCCGCGATCATCTGGGCATTCCTGACGGCGCTCTGGTTCGGGTTCTCCTGGAAGGCCCCCGTCCTGACGGTCGCGTTTTCAGCGACTCCGTTCGTGGCGATCAACGTGCTCCAGGGCGTCCAGGGGACTCCGCGCGACCTGATCCGGATGGCGAAAGCCTTCGACACGTCGGTCCGGCGACGGGTGCGTGAACTCGTTCTCCCGTTCGTCATGGACTATGTCTTCACCGGGCTGCGCTTCGGAATCATCGTGGGCTGGAATGCCGTGCTGCTCTCGGAGTGGTTTGCGTCGACGAATGGGGTCGGCTGGCGCACGCGCTACTGGTACGACGCCAACGACTTCGACGGTTTCGTCGCCTGGATCCTCCTGTTCGTCGCGTTCATCGTGGCCTTCGACCGGCTCGTCCTGGCACCTATCCAGAACCGCGTCTTCCGCTGGCGCACGTCGGTTGCGAAGCGGTAGTAATTCGAAAGGAGGCTGGTAATGGCAGTCCTGAAGGTCGAGAACCTCACAAAGGCGTTTCCACCCGCGGAGAAGGGTGCGGCGCCGACGCGGGCACTGGACGGGATCGACCTCGAGCTCGCGGGCAACACCTTCGTTTCGCTCGTCGGCCCGTCCGGCTGCGGCAAGAGCACGTTCCTCAACATCCTCTCCGGAGTCGAGGAGCCCTCCGGCGGGAAGATCACCGTCACCGGCGAGGACGGCGGCGCGGCCCGCTTCGGCTACGTCTTTCAGGACCCGCGGCTGCTTCCATGGCGCACGGTGATGCAGAACATGCTCTTCGTCCATCGCGACCGCGGGGACACGACGCGCGACCGGGCTCGCGACTACCTCGAGATGGTCGGGCTCGAGCACACCGTGGACATGTACCCCGCGCAGCTCTCGGGCGGCATGCAGCAGCGCGTGGGAATCGCACGCGCGTTCTCCGTCGACCCCGATCTGCTCCTGATGGACGAGCCCTTCAGCCACCTCGATGCGATCACGGCGCGGTCCCTCCGCGACCAGCTCCAGGAGATCTGGAACCAGACCCAGAAGACCGTCCTCTTCGTGACCCACGACGTCATGGAGGCGGTCCAGCTCTCGGAGAACATCATCGTGATGACGCACGACGGGCGGATCCATGCGGACTTCTCGATCGACCTCCCCCACCCCCGCAACGCCGCGGACCCCGAGGTGGCTGCGCTCCAAGCCAAGATCCTCGGTGAGTTCGAGCAGATTCAGACGCGGGCCGGCGCGAGCAGGGCAAAGGCAGACTCGCCGTCCGACGGCACCACACCGACGACACCGACGAGGGTCGATGCGTCCGTTGCCGGACGGTAGCCGCCCCGCGGCCGCGGGGTCCGGGGTCCCTCCGGTGACCACCACGGAACCCGGGCGCAGGCGCAGGGGCCGATCCGCAGCCGACCGAGTCGGAGAGAGGCTGGCTGCCCACCGCAAGCACCGGGAGCTCAAGATCTCGGAGCTCGCCCGGATGGCCGAGGTTTCGCCGAGCCTCATCGGACAGATCGAACGTGGGCAGTCGCAGCCCTCGGTGGCGACGCTGTTTGCGCTCGCCGAGTCACTGAACGTCCCGGTCGATGCCTTCTTCGTCAGGGACGACCCGCTCGAGCACCGTCCGGAGCCAAAGCGAAAGCCCTCGGTGCCCGCCGGGCTCGAGGTCCTCGGCGAGGAATCACCGCTCTCCCAACGCTACGTCGTCCGCGGTGACGCACGTTCGGCGATCAGCATCGACGGCGGAGTGGTGTGGGAGCGCCTGACCCCCGACAACCTGCCCCACGTCGACTTCCTCGAGCTGTCCTTTCAGCCGGGCGCCGAGTCCAACCGCGAGCTCTACCGTCATCCCGGGACCGAGATGGTGCTGGTCCTCACCGGGGAGCTCGACATCTACGTCGGGTTCGAGCGCTACGAGCTCGCCGCGGGCGACAGCATGTACTTCCCGTCCGCGCTCCCCCACCGCTACGTCAACACGAGCGACGCGGTCGCGCGCATGGTCAAAGTGATCCTGCACGAGGCCGGCGTTCGCGCCGGCCTACGCCGGACAGGCGGCGAGGACGGGGAACAGAGTCGCTCGGAGGCCCTGGCCGCACACCTGCGGCCTAGGATCCACCGATGATCGCGATGGCGGTTCGCGAGTACGGCGCTCCTCTCGAGCGAATCGAGCTACCGGACCCGGAGCTGAAGCCCGGGTACGCCCTGCTCGAGGTGCTGACCTGCGGGGTCTGCTTCTCCGACGTCAAGACCTCCCGGGGGCGGATGCCGTTCAGCGACCGACTGTCGCTCCCGCACGTACCGGGCCACGAGGTCTGTGCCCGTGTCGTCCGCAGCGATCCGGCCGTCATCGAGCCCGGAACCACCGTCGTCGCCAACCACCTGTGGCCGTGCCGCCTCTGCGCCCGCTGCCGAGCGGGAATCGAGCAGCAGTGCACGAACCCGCAGGGCTGGACGGGGTTCATGACGCCCGGGGGCTTCGAGCAGCGGCTCGTGGTGCCGATCGACCGGTTGACCAGGGTTCCGAAGGAGATCGATCCGGTCCACGCGGCGCCGCTGACGTGCGCCGTCGGGACCGCCTACCGGGCGGTGACGACCCGCGGGGGGGTCGCCCCGGGAAGCCGGGTCGTCGTGATCGGGCTGGGCGGCGTGGGCATCCACGCGCTCCAGATCGCCCACGCGGCGGGCGCGCGCGTGACCGGGCTCGATGTCTCGCCGCGGACACGCGCGGTCGCGGGCGAGCTCGGCCTCGAAGCGCTGGCGGCCGGTGAGGAGGCGGGCGAGGAGCGGATGTCGGAGCTTGCGGGCGACGGCGGCGGCGTCGACGTCGTGATCGACACCGTCGGTAGCGAAGCGACGCTCGCGCAGGCGTTCCGGCTCGTGCGCGCCGGCGGCCGGATCGTCGGCGTCGGGTACGCGGTCGACTCGAACATCGTCCTGCCCACGGCCCGATTCGTCCTCGAGGAGGTGGAGCTGGTCGGCTCGCGCTACGTGGCGCTGGACGAGCTCGAGCGGGCGATCGCCCTGGTCGCCGACGGCAGTGTCCAGGTGGTCATCGACCGGGTCCTGCCCCTCGCCGAGGCGAACGCGGCGCTCGAGGCGCTCGAGGCCGGGGACGTCGTGGGCCGCGTCGTCCTCGACGTCGCCGGGGTCTCCGGCGCCGCCTAGCCCAGCCGGTCGGGCTGCAAGGCGGGTGCCTCGCCGTACACCTCGGGGTTCACGACCCCAGGTGGCCGCTCCCCGTCGATCATCGCGCGCAGGTTCTCGACGACGGCCATCGCCATCTTCTCGCGCGCCTCGTGCGTCGCGCTGCCCATGTGGGGGGTGAGGATCACGTTGTCGAATTCGAACAGCGCAGGGCTGGGGGCCGGTTCCGAGATCGGGGGCTCGTTCCAATAGACGTCGAGCCCGGCGCCGGCGATCTGCCCGTCGCGGAGCGCTGCAACCAGGGCGGGCTCGTCCACGATCCGGCCGCGGGCCGCGTTCACGAAGAACGCGGACGGCTTCATCAACCCGAATTCGCGCTCGCCCATCAGCTTGTGGGTGGACTCGTTGTAGGTCGTCATCAGGACCACGAAGTCCGACCGGCGCAGAAGCTCGTCGCGATCCTCCTCCCAGGCGACTCCGAGCGCGGCCTCCTCCTCCTCCGGGAGCCGGTTGCGCTTCGTGTAGATGATCTCCATCTCGAAGGCGCGCAGGCGCTTGACGATCTCCGAGCCGATCGCACCGAGGCCGATCATCCCGACGACCTTGCCCGCGAGCTCGTGCGTGAGGAAGGCGGTCGACTGCTCTTGGTGGAACCGGCCCGCGCGGACGAACGCGTCCGCTTCGACCAGCCGCCAGGCGAGGCCGATCACCAGCGCGCAGGTCAGGTCGCAGGTCGTCTTGGTGATCACGTGCGGGACGACGGTCACGGGGATCTCCCTCGCGGTTGCGGCGTCGACGTCGACGACGTTGGGGAAGAGGGCCATGGTCGCGATCCCCTTGAGGTTCTCGTTCGCCGCGATCACCTCCTCGTCGATCGGGGTGTCGCCGAGCATCCAGATGTAGTCGCAGTCACCGGACCGCTCCAGAAGCTCCCGCTTGCCGATCATGCGATCCGATTCGAACACCTCCACCTCCGCGAACTCCTCCAGGGCGCGGCGACCGACATCCATGATCGGCTGGACGACGAAGACCTTGGGTTTTGCCACCGTGGGTTCCTCCTTCAGGGCGTCATTTGGTCTCGAAGATGCCGGCGGCCGTCCTCCAGAGGAGGTCGTCGCGCTCCGAATCGCTCAGGCACTCGACCTTCCGGTAATGGTCGACGGCGTCGTAGACCTGCATCGGCGCCGGCCAGTCCGTCCCGAACACGACGCGCTCTGAACCGAGAACGTCGAGCATGAAACGCAGGTTCCGCTCCGTGAAGGTGACGGTGTCGTAGTAGAATCGGTCGACGTAGGTGCTCGGCTTGTCCTTGGAGCGGCCCCGGTCCTCGGGCCACACCTCCCAGCCGCGATCGAGCCGGTCGAGCGCGTACGGGACGTAGCCACCGGCGTGCGCGAGGCAGATCTTGAGCCCCGGGTACTTGTCCATCACGCCGCCGTAGATGAGGGTCGCGAAGCTGAGCGCGCGGTCGACCAGGTTCCCGATCGAATTCAAGAGGAAGTAATCCCTGGTTCGATAGGTGACGACCGTGGGGTCGAACTGGTGGATCAGGATGAATGCGCCGAGCTCGTGGATCCCCGCCCAGAACTCGTCGAACACCTCGTGGTCGTAGGTGAGGTTGTTGACGTGGTCGTTGATCATGAAGCCGACGAGCCCGAGCTCCTTCATGCCCCGGTGCATCTCGGCCTTGGCGCGCTCGATGTCCTGCATGGGAAGGGTCCCCAGGCCCATGAAGCGGTCGGGGTGGTCGCGGACCATCTCGGCGACCTCCTCGTTGGCGTCGGCCGCGATCAGGGCAGTCTGCGCGGCGTCGCGGTCGTACTGGTAGAAGACGTCGGTCGGCGAGACGACCTGGGCGTCGACGCCGAGCCGGTCCATCTCCTCGATCCGGCGATCCGGTTTCCAGCGGTTGACCAGGTTGTCGAGCTCGCCGTCGTCGGCCGTCATCCCGTGCCAGTGGTCGCCGGCAAGGACGACCTCCTGAAATCGCTGCGGCGTGACGTGCGCGTGCACGTCGATCACCTTGCCGCCGGCGGCCATCTACCGTTCTCTCCTGCTCGTCCCTGTCACGGATCAGATGCCGTGCATCGTGTGCGAAAGCCTCGCGGTCCATTCGTGCTTGGTCGCGGGCACCACTGAGCGCATCGCTTCCGCGTAGGCCTCGCCCTCGGTCAGAGCCTTGGTCGCCTCGGGGCTCGCAACCTGCACGTCCACGATCCAGTCGTAATCGGTGCTGTGGTCGCCGACGTTCTGGCCGATCGTCACGGCGCCAACGTCGGGTGCCGACTCGAGCGCCCTGAAGGCCTCCTGAGCGGCGCGCTTCGCATCGTCGTCGGCGTCGTCGGCCCAGACGAACATCGAGGAGTGCCGCACCTGCCCGGGAGCGTTCAGCGGCGTGTCGCCCTCGTACTCCCAATCAACCCGGGCGGTCAGTTCCGAGCGGCAGATCGAGGCGTTGTACTCACCGACCTCGTGGTGGACGTCGTCGTCGTTGTATTCGGCGTTGCCCGCGGCATCGGCGAAGTCGAGCTGCAGCGCGACGTCGTAATTGCACGGCGGCCCCTCGGTGCGGGCGCGCCAGCGGGGTGTGCGGTCCCACGGTTTGACCGTGCGCAGGACCTCTGAACCCCCGAACAGGTCGGTGCCGTAGTCGATAGCGACCACGCTCGAGCATTCGTAGCGCATGTACGCGAGCCCCTTCAGCATCGCAAGGTGTTTCTCGGGCGTGATGTCGTCTCGGAAGAGAAAGAAAGCGGTATGCCTGAACACGGGCGCGGGAACCTCCTGGGTAGATGCGGGCGATTGACGATTTGGACGGCGCGAGCTAGCTCGGGGCTTCGAGCTCGGGCGCCTGCTGTTCGGTCTCGGGGGACCCGCCGTTGCGACGTCCCGACTCCGCCTCCATCAGCTCGAACAGCTCCAGGATGTCGGCCTGCAGGGTCACGACCTCGTGGTCGGTCTGTACGCGTGGGTAGGGCAGCTTGATCTCGATGTCCCGATAGATCTCGCCGATGCTGTTCATCATCAGCACGCGATTCGAGAGCAGCACCGCCTCGAGGACGTCGTGGGTCACGAACAGCACGCCCGCGCCCGTCGTCTGCCACAGGCGCTGGAGCTCCTCGCGCATCGACCGGGCCGTGATCGCGTCCAGGTGGCTGAACGGCTCGTCCATCAGGAGCAGGCCGGGGTCGACGGAGAGCGCCCGGGCGATGCCGACGCGCTGCTGCATGCCGCCACTGAGCTGCCCCGGATACTGGGCGGCCTCCGCTTCCAGGCCGACCAGCCTGAGGAACTCCAGCGCCCGTGCCTTGCGCTGCGCCCGGTCGCCGTGATCCTGGACGTAGAGCATGTTGTCGAGCACGGATCGCCACGGGAGCAGCCGCGGGTCCTGGAACACGTAGCCGATCCGGACGTCGGTTGACTCGTCGCCGACCAGCTCCAGGGTGCCCGAGGTGGGAAGGTCGACCCGCGAGACAAGGTTCAGGAAGGTGCTCTTGCCGCAGCCGGAGGGGCCGACCAGCGAAACGAACGTGTGGCCCTCCATCTCGAAGCTGATGTTCGTGATCGCGGTGACCGGGTCTTGGCCCGACACCCGCGGCGGAAAGACCTTTTTGATGTTCTTGGCGACCAAGCTGGCCATTTATGGGGCTCCTCCCCGGGGCGGATCCGACCCGTTCAGCAACAGTTTCACTAAGCAGGCGACAGCAACGCTACAGTATCCCGTCCCCCGGGCGAAGTCAAGGGGTCTGAGACCACCGCCACCGGGCACTCTTCCGTCGCTTCGCGAGGCCCAGCGTTAGTGTTACTGTGTCGCCGCGTTCGGCCCAACTCGTGCGCCGGCGGCGTCCGAGCCAGCGGAAGGAGAGACGTGGAGCGGATCCATCAGCGGCACGACCTGGGCGCCTACGCACACGGCGCTTTCGGCGTCGACTACGAGGGGCGGATCGACTTCGCCGCCCTGCGCGAGCAGCGGCTGGCGCGCGCGACCGCACGGCTCAAGGAGTCGGAGCTTGACGCCCTGCTCCTGTGGAAGGACGAGAACGTCCGGTTCCTCACCGGGCTTCGGCCGCAGATCATCCAGGGAAAGAGCGCGCTGCTGAACGGGTGCCTGCTGAAGGCCGACGGACTCCCTGGTCCTGCTTCTGCTCCGGCGGCGAGGTGGACCGCGTGCGAAACGTGATGCCCTGGATCGAGCAGGTGGAGACCGTGCCGATCATGGAGGCGCGCGGGCTGATCGCCGGCGCGGTCGAGGAGGTGATCGCGCCCGTGGTCGGACGGCTGGGCCTGGACGTCGCCGCGATCGGGCTCGACGAGACTCGCCTACGCCCAGGTCCAGGAGCTGGGCGCGCGCTGTTCCCGGTGTCGAGCTGGGCGACGGCGACGCGGTGATGCAGCAGGCCCGGCTGGTCAAGTCGGACCTCGAGCTGGCCGTGATGCAGGAGGCGTGCGCGATCGCCGAGGCCGTGACGGAGTCGGCGATCGCCGCGGTCGCGCCCGGCGTGCGCGAGTACGACGTCGTCGCCGACGCGATGCACACGCTCTACCGGCTCGGCGGGGAGATGGCGCACCTCGCGACGCCGTTCGTCGCCTCCGGCGAGCACATGAGCCCGCCCGAACCGGTTTCGCGTCCGACAAGGTCGATCCGCGAGGGCGACCTCGTCTTCATCGACATCGGCGCGATGTGGAACGGCTACTACGCCGACATGGGGCGGACGGTGATCTGCGGCGAGCCGAGCGCGCGCCAGCAGGAGGTCTACACCGCCGTTCATGCACGCCCTCGCGGCGGCGACCGACGCGATGCGGCCCGGGAACACGAACGACGACGTCGCCGCCGCCGTGCGCGACGAGGGCGCAAAGCGCGGGTTCGGCGACGACTTCCTCTCCCTGTTCATCGGCCACGGGGTCGGGGTCGGCGCGAACGAGCCGCCCTACGTCGGCGAGGCGCTGCCGGGGCCGAGACGGTCGAGCTCGAGGCCGGGATGACGATGGCGATCGAGCCACTGATCTGGGTGCCCGGCGTGCCGGGGGGCGCCGGCGTGCGGCTCGAGGACACGATCGTGGTCGCCGAGGGCGGCGGCGTCTCGCTCACCCGGACCGCGTTCGATCGAGCGTCCTGCTCGACTGAGCGGCTTGACTGCCGGGGCCAGAGTGGACAGTCATCTGACCGTTCGTGTAGTATCGCTACACGATTTAGGCCAGAGTCATTACTAGCGCTTAGGTAAATCCGCGCAGGAGCCTGCCGCGTCGGACCAGTACCAACGTCTACAAGGAAGGGAACGAAGGAATGCTCGAGCACGCGGACTCACGAGTCAGGCACAGCAGGGGGCAACGGATTGACCGAGTTCGGCAAGGGCATGGACCTCGGCTTCCTCGGCAAGCCGCACGAGTTCGAGCCGCGACGGGTCTACAGCACCACTGCAACCGACTGGCAGGGCCGCGTCGACTTCGACCGCATGCGCCGCGATCGCCTCGCCCGCGCCCGCGATGATGATGGAGAAGCACGACCTCGGCGCGCTCGTGTGCTTCGTCGGCGAGAACGTGCGGTACATCACCGGCGTCTTCCAGGGCAACTGGAAGAACAACATCTTCATCCGCTACTGCGTCCTCCCCCGCGACGGCGAGCCGGTCCTGTTCGAGACCGCCGGATCCGACCTCGAGTGCGCGAAGATCGACGCGCCGTGGCTGAACGGAAACATCCGCCCGGCGATCACCTGGAAGTGGGCCGAGACCGCCGAGGAGATGATGGTCGACCGGATGGCCGACTCGATCATCGAGGTGCTGAAGGAGAACGGGGTCGAGAAGGAGCCGATCGGGATCGACATCTACGACCCGTCGGCGGCCGCCGCGTTCGAGCGCAAGCGGCATGAAGACGACCAGCGCCTGGCCGGCGATGTCGGGCGCCCGCGTGATCAAGACTCCCGACGAGATCGAGTGCCTGAAGATCTCGAGCGCGATCGGCGACACCTCGTTCTGGAAGATCGAGAACGAGTGGCTCAAGCCGGGCGTCAAGGAGAGCTACATCACCGCGAAGGTGAACGAGTACCTCTACGAGCAGCGGCTTCGACTTCGTCTACGACATCATCGTCGCCTCGGGCGGGAACACCAGCCCCTACCGGCGCTGGCACACCGACAAGGTGATCCGCCAGGGCGACCTGGTGATCGTCGACCAGAACGCCGTCGGCCCGGGCGGCTACTTCGTCGACTTCGTGCGCACGCTTCAAGGTCGACGGCGAGATGACGCCAGAAGGAGCAGGACCTCTACAAGGAGTGCTACGAGTCGATGTACGCGGCCATCGAGCAGATGAAGGCGGGCAACACGACCGCCGACGTCGCCTCGAAGTTCCCCAAGTACGCGGACGACGAGTACGGGACCGTGACCCTGCAGCAGTTCGCGCACTCGATCGGGCTCTCGCTGTACGAGGGCATGTGGATTTCGCGCGCCTACTCGCTCGACTACCCGGTCGAGCTCCAGGAGGGCATGTACTTCGCCCCGAGACGTTCGCCGGCCATCCGGGTCTCGAGCAGACGGTGCGCCTCGAGGAGAACCTGCTGGTCACCAAGGACGGGCCGGTGCTGTTCACGCGGCACCCGTTCTACGACTACGCGCTCGGCTGAGCAGTCCCCGCGATGGCGGCCAAGGTCCTCGTCACCGACCACGTCTTCGCCGACCTCGAGACGGAGCGCTCGATCCTCGAGCCGCACGGCGCCGAGGTGGTGCTGGCCGAGGGCACCGAGCGAGGCTGAGCTGGTCGAGGCGGCGGCGGGGCGCGACGCGATGCTCGTCTGCTTCGCGAAGGTCCCCGAGTCCGTGGTCGCCGCCGCGGCCGACGGCGGCTGTCAGCATCATCTCCCGTTACGGGATCGGCTACGACAACATCGACATCGCAGCCGCGACCGAGCGAGGGCTCCTCGTCACATACGTCCCCGACTACTGCCTCGACGAGGTCGCCGACCACTCGCTTGCGCTCCTGCTGGCGCTCGCCCGCGGGCGTGCACCACGCGGGCCTCGCCGTCCGCGAGGGCGACTGGACCGTGCCGCAGGGCGCGGTCCATCGACTCCGCGGGCGCCGGCTCGCAGTGATCGGCGTCGGCGGAGTCGGCGTCCGGGTGGCCGAGCGCGCGCAGGCGTTCGGGATCGAGACCGTCGGATTCGATCCCTACGTCGAGGACTGGTCGACGATCCCGGCCGAGCCGGCCGAGAGCTTCGAGGACGCGGTCGCCGAGGCGGACTTCATCTCGCTCCACGTGCCGCTCACGGAAGAGAGCCACCACCTGTCGAACGCGGACTCGATCGCCGGCATGCGCCGGGCGCCGATCGTCGTCAACACGGCGCGCGGGCCGCTGGTGGACGCGGACGCCGCGGTGGCGGCGCTCGACGCCGGGCAGCTCGGGGGCGTCGCGCTGGATGTGACCGAGGAGGAGCCGCCCGCCGGCCGATCACCCGCTGCGCACTCACCCGCGCGCGGTCCTCACACCGCACATGGCGTTCTACTCGGTCGAGGCGCAGGCGGAGCTGCAGCGCCGCGCGGCCGAGGAGGTCGCGCGGGCGCTCAAGGGAGAGCCGCCCGACCGCCCGGTGAACCCCGAGGTCCTCGCGGCCCGTTCCTGATCGGCGTGTCCGGCGAGCCGCGGCCCGATCCCCGCCTACCCGACCTCGCGGGCCAGGTCGCGCTGGTCACCGGCGGCTCGAAGGGAATCGGCGCGGCCACCGCGCGGATGCTGGCCGCGAACGGGGTCAAGGTCGCGGTCAACGCCCGCTCGCAGGCCGGGATCGACGCGATCGTCGAGGAGCTCCGGGCAGCGGGCGCCGAGGCGATCGGCATCAGCGGCGACGCCGCCGAGCTGGCCGAGGTCGAGCGGGTGCGCGACCAGGTCGAGGCCGAGCTCGGCCCGATCGACATCCTCCTTCCCTTCGCCGGCGGATTCGGAGCGTTCACGCCGATCGAGGAGACCTCCGAGGCGCGAGTGGCGCGAGGTCATCGACTGGAACCTGACCTCGACCTTCCTCGCCGTGCGGGCGATCGTTCCCGGCGATGATCGAGCGCGAAGGCGGCGCGATCGTGACGATGTCGTCGAACGGCGGGCCGCTACCTCGACAAGCTGCTCACCGCCTCCTACGCCGCCGCCAAGGCCGGCGTCGTCCAGTTCACCCGGCACGTCGCCATGGAGCTCGGGCCAGCACGGGATCCGCGTCAACGCGATCGCCCCGGCCACCGTGGCCTCCGAGCGCGTCGAGCGGATCATGGACGACGAGGCGCTACTGCAAGGTGGCGGAGATGTCGCCGCTGGGGCGGATCGGCACGCCCGAGGACTGCGCGCTGGCGACGCTGTTCCTCGTCTCCGACTCGGCGGGCTGGCTGACCGGCGTCACGCTCGACGTCGCCGGCGGCCGGATCATGCTCTAGCCGTCTAGCGGCTAGGACGCGCTCTCGGCAGCCTCGACGATGCGCGGGTCGAGCTCGGCACGCCGGCTCTCCATCTCCTCGAACACCGCGAGGATCTCCGACTGCATCGTCGAGACGGCGGTGTCGGTCTGCAGGCGCGGGTAGGGAAGGTCGACCGGGATGTCGGCGAAGTTGCGCCCGCCGTACTCCAGGATGATGATGCGGTCCGAGAGCTGGACCGCCTCGAGGACGTCGTGCGTGACGAACAGGACGGTCCGCTTCTTCTTCTCCCAGATGTCCTGGAGCTCCTCGCGCATCGTGCGCGCCGTGATCGCGTCGAGGTGGCTGAACGGCTCGTCCATCAACAGCAGGTCGGGCTCGACGGAGAACGCGCGCGCGATGCCGACCCGCTGCTGCATGCCGCCGGAGAGGTGGGCCGGATACATCTGCTCGAAGCCCCGCAGGCCCGACGAGGTCGAGGTACGGCTGGACGTACTCGACTTGTCTTGTTCGCCTTCGGCTGGACGTAGATGAGGTTGTCGAGCACCGTCCGCCACGGGCAGCAGCCGCGCCTCCTGGAACACGTAGCCGAGCTTCGCCCGGCCGCCGTCGTCGGCCTTGACCTCGATGGTGCCTGAGCTCGGCGTCTCGACGCCCGACACGATGTTCAGGAAGGTGCTCTTCCCGCAGCCCGACGGTCCGACCATCGAGACGAAGCTCTTCCCGCTCATCTCGAAGTCGATGCCGTCCAGGGCCCGCACCACCGGCTGGTCCTTCGTCGGCGGCGGGAACTCCTTCACCACCTTCACGGCCTTCAGCGACGCCAAGTCCCTACCTCCTGATGATCGTCGTGTTGGTGTCCATGTCCAAAGCTCGCATCGCTCAGCCGGGCCCCGCGCATCGTGCCGAAGCCCTCGATGTTCCCGCGCCACTTGTGCGCCCGCCGGTCGATCCGCTCGATCACGCCGCGGTCGAAGACGATGATGATCACGATGATGATCAGCGCCCAGCCCATCAGGCCGTCGAAGTTCGCGGCGTCGTACCAGCTGCGGGACTGCTGGCCCGCGCCATCGGTCAGCCCGAACCATTCGGTCACCAGGACGAGTCCCCAACCCGCCAGGATCGCGAGGCGAACGCCGGCGATCACGGCGCCGGCCATGGAGGGCAGCACGAGGTGGCGGAACCGGTCCAAGAAGGGCACCCCGTACGACTTCGACATGTCGAGCAACTCGCGCGGGATCGCCAGCGTGCCGCGCATCACGAAGACGACGAGCGCCGGGGTGGCCGAGACCGCGACGGTGAACACCGGGGCGGTGACGCTGAACCCGAACCACATGAGGGACAGCAGCGCCCAGATGTAGCCCGGAAGCGCGAGGCCCACCATGACGACGTCCGTGAACGTCGCCTGGGCTCGCCACCACGTGCCCATCGCATAGCCGAGCGGGATCCCGATCAGGATCACCCAGAACATGCCCAGGACCGTCCGCTCGATGGTCAGATAGGTGTTCTGGACGACCTGGTTGTTCCACCAGGTGGCCTCGGTGCCCTCGAACGGGCGCTGGAACTCGTCGATGATGAAGTTGATCGTGTCGACGGGCGTCGGCATCCGGTCGCTGAGCTCGCCGACGAGCTGCCAGATCACGATCAGGGTCAGCCTCGCGGTCCACCGGGCGGCGCGATCGGAGAGCAGGATCGCCTTCAGCCGGCCCATCGCGGCCGCCGTCCTCGGGGTCGGCGCCTTGTCACCCAGCTGCTCGTGAGGTGCCTGCGCGACGTCAGAACCGGAGGACATCCTCATCCCTCTGCAGCCGGTAGCGGAACGCGTGGCGCTCGAGCCGGATCAGGACGACCCGCTCGACGATGACCACGAAGATCACGAAGAACATCATCCAGGCGAGCATGTCCGCCACGGCGAAGCCCTGGAAGGCCTTCCGGATCTGGACCCCGACGCCGGTCGTGCCGCCGAAGGTCTCCGCGAGCGTCGCGAGCTTCCACGACGCGGCGAACGACGCGCGCGACGCGGAGAACAGGAACGGCAGGAACGACGGCCACACGATGTTGCGCAGGGCGGGCGCGGCCGGCTGCCCGTAGACGCGGCTCATCGACAGGAGCCTCCGGTCGACGCCCTCGACGCCCGCCGCGACGTTCAGCGCGATGTCCGGCAGCACGAGCAGGCCGACGACCACTGCCGGGCCGAGGTCGCCCGAGTCCGAACAGGACCACCGCGAGGATCGAGTAGACGATCAGCGGGACGTTCGCGGAGAGGTAGACGAAGTCGAAGAAGTAGTTCTTCGCGTAGCGGTAGCGGCCCATCAGGACCCCGATCGGGATCCCGATGACCACCGCCCCGATGAAGCCGTAGATCGTCTTCCGGAACGTGTCCCAGAAGTTGACGAACACGGTGCCGGCCTCGACGTTCCGCGAGGGGTCGCCGACGATGAACCCCCACATCCGGTCGGCCACCTCCCAGGGGGGCGGCAGGAGCTGGAACTCGGTCTCGGTCACGACGCTCGCGATCGACCACGCCGCGAGCAGCCCGACGGCGCCCGCGATCGAGAGGAACATGGCCTGGCGCCGCCTCGACGCCGCCTGCTTCTCGGTCCCGAGCGCCGACGGGCCCGGCTCGGGCTGCGTCTCCCGTAGCTGTTTCTCGAGCTGGGTGTCTACCGCCATCGAGCTTCGCTACGGGAGACGCGTCGTTGATCAGGACTCGGGGAGACGACAGCTCTCCTCACCGGTCTCGGGATCGATGCACACGTAGATCGGATCGGGTGCGTCGGCGGGAATGATCTCCGCGTCGCGGAGGATCTGGTTCACGCCCATCTCCCCCTCGATCCACTTCGGATCGAGGTACACGGTGTCCAGGAAGTTGTCGTACGTGTTCTCGTAGTAGTCCTGGACGAACTTCAGCTCCTCGTCGCTCGTGTAGCCGAAGTTCTCGGGATCACCCTCGATGATCTCGTCGCGATGCTCCTTCCACTCCTTCATCGCGACGTCCCAGACCTCGAGGAAGAACGCGACCTCCTCCGGATGCTCGGAGTACCAGCTCTCGAGGGTGACGAAGTTGTTGCTGTTCATCCCCTCGTGGCCGGGCTCGTACTGCTCCTCGTAGAGGATCGACGCGTTCTTGCCCTCATACATCACGTTGACGCTCTCGTCCATCAGGTAGGGGATCGAGGTCGTCATCGCCGTGAGGCCCGCGCACAGGTCGCCCTTCACCACGAGCTCGGGAGTGACCTCGAAGTCGGTAACGGCCATCTGGAGGTCGTCCGATCCCTGGGCCAGCTCGCGGCCATGCATGTCGTCGATGAGGGCCTGCCAGACGAGGCTCGAGCCCTCGAACGACTCGACCCCGACCTTGCAGCCCTCGGGCAGGTCGTCGAAGGTCTCGTAGTTGTTCGCCGGGTCCGAGACGGCGATGTCCTGGGCACGGTTGAACTTGCCGATCGTCACGGTCTGACGCCGGTCTCGTCCTCGAGGACCGGAGTCTCGTACGTACCCGTCGAGACGATGTCGGCGTGCCCGCCGGCGAACGCCGCGTACTCATCCTCGGTCTCGAACCGCTTGATGGTGATGCCCGACTCCTCCTCCATTTCGGCCAGGATCCCCTGATCCTCGATCCAGTTCCAGGCGGGATCGGGAGAGAAGGCGAACCTGATCGTCTGGTCGCCCGACTCGCTGTCGTCGTCGCCGCCACTGCCGCACGCGGCGACCGCGACGCCCAGGCCCACGACCAGGGTCGCGATCACGACGGCGTTCCTGAGCTTGCTGCGCTTCTGCTCACAGTTCCTCTCCTCGTTTACGGAGCCGACGGCTCCGGGTCTGGTTCTCCCCGCGACGCCGGCGACCCTGTCGCCGCGCCGACCCGAGGCTCGGACTCGCTGGACTGCGTGGCGCGGCCGAGCATTCGCGCCGGGTTCTCGGAAAGGATCGCGGCCTTCTCCCGCGAGTCCAAAGCATCCAGGCCGTTGATCCAGTCGACCGTGTCGTCGAGGATCATCTTGGCCGGGTAGTCGGTGCCGAAGACGACCTGGTCGATGCCGACGGTGTCGATCAGGAACCGAAGCGTTTCGGGGCTGTGGGTGCAGCAGTCGTAGTAGAAGCTCGCGAGGTAGTCGCTGGGCGGCCGGTCGAGGTTGACGCAGGCGTCCTCGAATCCCGGGATGCCGTCCTTGCCGGCCCTCCAGGCCTTGTCCATCCGCGCGATGCCGAAGGCGACGTAGCCGCCCGCGTGGCAGAGGCAGAGCCGGAGGCCCGGGGAACTCGTCGATGACGCCGCCGAACACGAGGGTGCCGAACGACATCGCCCGCTCGACCAGGTTGCCGATCGAGTTCGAGAGCGCGTAGCGATCCGTCCGCTGGTCGACCATGGTGGACCCGGCCTGGTGGAAGAGGACGACGGCGCCGAGCTCCTCCGCGGCCTTCCAGAAAGGGCGGAACTGCGGCTCGTCCCAGGTTTGGCCGTTGACGTGGTCGTCGACCATGACGCCGCAGGCGCCGCGCTCGCGCATCGCGTGCTCGAGCTCCCCGATCGCGACGGAGACGTCCTGCATCGGCACGGTCCCGGCGATCTCGAACCGTTCCGGGAACTCGTCCCGCATCTCCGCCAGCTCGTCCAGGCATTCGCGGGCGATCGTCCGCGCATCGTCGGGCGCCCGGTCGTAGCAGTAGAACCCCGTGTTCGGAGTGAGGATCTGGACCGCGACGCCCATCTCGTCCATCTCATCCACGCGGTCGGCGGCTCCCAGCGAGAACTTGGGGATCTCCAGCTCACCCGTCGCCGAGGTCAACCCGTGCCACTCGCCGCCGCCGGCGACGGCGTCCCGGAACCGCTGCGGGGTCACGTGCGTGTGTACGTCGATCGCTCGCATCCTCCGACGCCTGGGCCCTCCTCCGTGCCGATAGCGTTGCTAAAGAGCTAAAGCGCCGCTACCGTAGCATGGTTAGTGACGGAGTCAAAGCGATCGAGCGTTAAGAACAACACCGCGCTTGAGCGGCGCGACGTGGACGCCGCTCAGGGCCGATGCATCACGTGGGTCATGCGTGCGGTCCACTCGAACCGCGTGGCGGCCGCGACCCGCGCCATCGCGCGTGCGTACTCCGCGCCCTCCAGCAGCCGCTTGGCCGCATCGGCGTCGCGGATCTGAAGGTCCAGGATCCAGTCGTAGGCGGTCGTCGACTTGCCGACGTTCTCCCCCGTCATGACCGCGCCGACGTCGTCTGCCCCGGCGAGGCGCCTCGACGGCCGCGAGCGCCTCCTCCTTGGCGGCGTCGGGGGCCCGCTCGTCCCAGATGAACATCGCGACGTGCTTGACCAGGCCCGCGTGCGTAGGCGGCGCCTCGCCGTCGTAGTACCAATCGCAGCGGGCCGTGAGCTCGTCCCAGTTGTCGGCTTCGTTCGCGCGCGAGGCGTGGTCATGGGTCGGATCTCGACGCCGTAGTCCTGAAAGGCGTCCCAGTCCGCGAAGTCGAGGTGCAGCGCCATGTCGTAGTTGCAGACCGGACCCTCCGCCTCGCGCCGCCAGGTCGGGACGCGCTGCCGAGGGCCTGACCCGGTGGAGGATCTCCGATCCGCCGAAGAGATCGGCGCCGTAGTCGCCGGAGCTGACGCTCGGAGCACTCCGTGCCGAGGAACGCCAGCCGCTGGAGCATCGCAGTGCGTGCGTCCTCCGAGAGCGGGTCGCGCATGATCCAGAGCACCGAATGTCGAAGCATTCTGGTTCACTCCATGTAGTCTCGCTATACCGCCGAGCATATACATCGTTAGCGTCACTATGCCGGAGTGACCACAGAGAACGGAGCCATGAAGACCGACATCCACAACCACGCCGTCCCCGAGAGCGTCGTCGAGTTCTTCGAGCGCGAGCCCGCGTTCGGGTCACCGTTACCGGGGACCGCCACCTGAGCGGCGGCCCCGAGGGCGAGTACACGCTCGAACCGGCGTTCTTCGACGCCGAAGTCCAAGGTCGCGAACCTGGAGGCGCACGGGCTCGAGGCCGCGATCATCTCGGTCGATCCGCCGTTCTTCTACTACGACGTCGACCCGGGGATCGGCGCGCGAAGCTCGCCGACGCTCATCAACGAGGGGCTCCGCGACATGGCCGCCGAACAGCCCGACCGGCTCCGGTGGATGGCGACGGTGCCGCTACAGGACCCGGACGCGGGCGGCGGCGATGCTGCGCGAGGCGAAGGCAGCCGGGCTGCGCCGGCGTGGAGATCGGCACCAGCACCGGCGAGCGGCGCCTCGACGACCCGGTGATCGAGCCGTTCTGGGAGGAGGCGGAGGCGCTCGGCCTGCCGGTGATGCTCCACCCCGCCTACCAGCACCCGCATCCCGGGTTCAGCGACTACCACCTGACGAACCTAATCGGGAACATGCTCGAGACGACGATCGCGATCGAGCGGCTGATCATGGCCGGCGTGCTCGACCGGCATCCCGACCTCGGATCGTGATCGTCCATTCGGGCGGCTACGTCGCCTACCAGCGGGACGGCTGCGCCACGCGCGCAGCGTCCGAACCTTCGACGACTCGGCGCCCGAGGACCCGGCCGCCTACTTCGGGCAGGTCAAGCTTCGACTGCCTGACCCACGACCGCCAGGCGCTGGAGTTCCTGCTGGCGAGGTCGGCCTCGACAACGTCGCTGATGGGCACGGACCTGCCCTGCGACATGGCGACTCCGGCGCCGTGGAACGAGCTGGTCGCGGTGGCCGGCGAGGCGATGCGCTGCGAGGTGGCGGAGACGAACATCGACGCGCTCTACGGGGCGCCGGCGCCCGCGGCCTGAGCGCCGTGCCCGGCGATGCCGAACCCCGACGACGGCCGAGGCGGTAGTCGCACGTCTCGAGGCCCACGGGGTACGGCACGTCTTCGGGATCCCGGGCACCCACAACCTGCCGCTCTACCGGCACCTCGCCGACTCGTCGATCGAGCACGTCCTCCCCCGCCACGAGCAGGGCGCCGGGTACGCGGCCGACGGGTATGCCCGGAGCGGCGGCGGCCCCGGCGTCTGCATCGTGACCAGCGGGCCTGGGGTTCTGAACCTGGCCAGCGCGGTCGGCACCGCCCATGCCGACTCCGTGCCGATGCTGGTCCTCGCACCCGGAATGGCGACGTCGGTCGCCGGCCGGGACACGGGCCATCTCCACGAGGCCCGAGACCAGACTCGCGGCCATGCAGGGCGTGGCGGCCTCCGCGGTCCGGGCCGGGACCCGGCCGCTGCAGCGGCCGCGGCCATCGACATCGGCGTTCGCCGCTTCGCATGCGGGCGCCCCGGCCGGCGTACATGGAGATTCCGCTCGACGCGATGGAGACCACAGGCGATGCTCCGGCCCCGCCTCGACGCCAGCGCCACCGCCCGTGCCGGACCCGAGCCGCGTGGCCGAGCGGCCAAGCTCCTTCGCGACGCCGGACGGGCGGCGATCGTCCTCGGGGGCGGTGCCGCGGGCGCCGGACGCCGGGCGCTCGAGGCTCGCGCGGGCGCTGGGCGCGCCGGTGATCACGACCGCGAACGGCAAGGGTGCGGTCTCCGAGCGCGACCCGCTTTCGCTCGGGGCGTCGATCCGGCTGCGGTCGGCGCAGCGTCTGCTCGCCGAGTGCGACGCCGTGTGGCGGTCGGAACCGAGCTCGCCGAGTCGGACCTCTGGCGCGACCCGCCGCTCGTACTCGACGGCAGACCTCGTCCGGATCGACATCGACCCGGCCCAGCGCCACAAGAACGCCGTGCCGACCGTGGCGATCTCGGCAGACGCCGCCGCCTGTCTCGAGGCGCTGGCGGCGGCCGTCGGAGACGGGGACGGCCGCGACAGGGGCGCAGCCGCGACCGAGGCGGTCCGGACGACCCTGCGCGACGAGGCGCTCGCCGACGTGACGGCGGCGCTGGCCGGGTGGTGTCCGCGCTCGGCTACGGGCTCGCCGACGAGACGATCCTCGCCGGCGACTCGACCATGGCGTGCTACTACGGAGCGGTCCACCTGATCTCGCGGGCCGCGCCGCGCCGCTTCCTCTATCCCACCGGTTTCGCCCCCCTCGGGCTACGCGATACCCGCGGCAATCGGGGCCAAGCTCGCCCATCCGGACCGCGGAGTCGTCGCGCTCGTGGGCGACGGCGGCGCAATGTTCACCCTCCCCGAGCTGGCCGCGGCCGCCGAGCTGGGCCTGGGGATCGTCGTGGTCGTGGTGAACGACGGCGGCTACGGGGAGATCCGCCGCGAGATGCTCGACAAGGGCAGCCGCCGATTGCCGTGGACATACGGGGCCCGGACTTCGCCGGCGGCAGCGACCGCGTTCGGGGCGCGCGGTGTGAGCACCAACGACTCCGCGTGAGCTGACCGGCGCTGCTGGACGAGGCGCTGGCCTCACCGCAGCCGTCCCTGATCGAAGTCCGCGTCGCCTAGATGGAATTGCTCATCTAGTCCGCGTCGATCGGAAACAGCATGCTCTTGGACCTTGCCCTCCGCGATCTTCGCCAGGAGGACCGGGCGGGCCCGGAAGCTCGCTCGGCCGCGTAACCAGCGCCACGGTGCCCGCACCATCCGGCTCCACCTCGGGATAGATCCGCTCGACGGCTTCGACCGGCTGCAACGGGCGAATCCCCTCGGCCGTGCTCCAGCCCGCCCTCGCGGCCGGGCGCCCCGCGTCGCGATGCCGCCCACCGCGATCCGGCCATCGTCGGCGCAGGCATCCTCGCCGTCGGCCTCGAACCGGATCTCGAGCCCGAGAGAGGCCCAGCCGCGCCGGCACTCGTCGCCGCGCGGCGGCCTCGGAGTCGGCTCGCCGAAGCCGCGTCCCGTACCGCGGGCACGGTGCGGTGTGGGGGTTGATGGGCCCGAACGCCGCCAGGCCGACGCTCTGGACCTTGATCAGCCGGCTGTCCGCTCGCTGGACGAACGCCGAACGCTCCGGCCCTCGTCGGTGTCAGAGCAACCGGCCACGCAGCAACGACGAGGGCCAAGGCGGCGACCAACGACGCGCCGCATGTGCCTACAGCGTCCAGGCCGTGCTGTCGGCGCGCCAGCGCCGCGTCCGGCTTGAGCGCGGGCTCCATGAGCAGCTTGTCGACGGCGACGATGATCAGCAGCATCACGAACGCCCCAGGCGATCATTCCGGTGAAGCTTCCGGCGTCGTACCAGTAGGCGGCCTGGAAGCCGACTCCCTCCTCGCTCCCGAAGAACTCGACGAGCAGGATCGCGCCCCACGCGGCCAGGGTCGCGAAGCGGAACCCGGCGATGATGTACTCGCTCATCGTCGGCAGGACGAGCTGGCGGAACTGGCGGATGCACCGGCACCCGGTAGGCGCTCGACATCTTCTGGAGATCCCCGTCGACGGACTGCGCCCCCTGTCGCGTGCTCACGATCAGCATCGGCGTCGCCGAGACACACGCGACGAAGATCGGCCCGATGTCGCTGAAGCCCCACCACATGACGGCGAGCAGCGCCCAGATGAATGCGGGAAGCGCGATCCCGACCATCACGAGGTCGGTGAAGAAGTAGCGGATCTGCCACCAGCGGCCCATCGCGAAGCCGAGAAGGACGCCGACCACGAGGATGATCGAGATCGCCCAGAGAGCCGACTGGACGCTGACCCAGATGTTCGGCCAGAGCAGGTCGCTGTGGTCGCCGAGGAACTCGACGACCTCGACCGGCCCCGGGATCCGGTCGATCGCCGCGCCGGCCAACGCCCAGAGCACGACCGACAGGATCCGCGCCGTCCACACCGCGGCGAGATCGACGGTCAGCGCTCGCCAGATGCCATGTCGCCCGCCCGCCCTCGAGCGGGTCGGACCGATTCGATGCCTCGGCGATATCCGGCGTCCCGAGGATCGAACCCCGGCAGTTCGGGAGCGTCAGCGGACCCTCGTGCCTCCTGGAGTGCTCGCGCATCATCAGCCCTCGTTCGGCCTTGCCTGCCCCGGGTTGCGCCACGCGAAGATCCGCGCTCGGCCGGGGCCAGTAGGACCCGCTCGATCACGATCACGAAGATGACGAAGAACATCATCCACGAGAGCGCGTCCAGCACGGAGAACGTGGTGAACGCCTTGTGGATCTGGAAGCCGACGCCGCTCGCGCTTCCGAACGTCTCGGTCAGGGCCTCGAGCTTCCACGAATCGGCGAACGAGACGCGCGCCGCCGCGAGCAGGAACGGCAGCACCGCCGGGAACGATCACGCACCGGGTCACGGTCGGGCCCGCTGCGCCCGAACGCCCGGCTCATCGCCAGCAGCCCCTGGTCGGCCGACGCCACGCCGGCGGCGACGTTGATCGAGACGGCGGGCAGCACCAGGAGCATGACCACGAACGCCGGGCCGATGTCGCTGATCCCGAAGACCACCAGCGAGATCACCGCGTAGACGACCAGCGGCACGTTCGACAGCACGTAGACGAAGTCGTGGAAGAACGCGCGCGCGTACCGGTAGCGGCCCATCAGCAGCCCGATCGGGATCCCGATCACCATCGCCGCGGCCCAGCCCATCAGGGTCTTCTGCAGGCTCTTCAGGAAGGCCTCGGTGACGAGACCCTCGCCGAGGAGCACGCCCATGTTGTCGACGACCGCGAACGGCGACGGCAGGACGAACGGCTCGAACTCCCACTCGGAGAGCGCCGCCCAGAGGCCGAGGAACGACAGCATTCCGAGGATCGAGAGGACGACCCTGGCCACCGCCCGACTGCGAAGTGCCCGCCGACCTTTAGGGTCGGGGGCCGCATCGTGCTTGGCGCTCGCCGCCAACGCGTCCTCTCGACTACCTCGGATCGCTACCGGCTGGCGGACGCTACTCGTCCCCGCCGATCGTCTCCGTGACCTCCCCGGTCTTCGGATCGACCACTGCATGCTCGGGGAAGGACTGGTCCTCCTCGATCACGCCGGCGGCCTGGATCAGGTCGAAGACGCCCTCTTCGTTCTCGATCCACTCCGGCGTCAGGTACACCGACTCCTGCTGCCAGTCGAAGACGTTCTTCACGTAGTCCTGCATGAACTTCTCGTCCTCGGGACTCTGGACCGCGAAGTCCTCCGGGTAGTCCTCGATGATCTGGTCCGTAGTTCTTGGTCCACTCGTCCATGCCCTCCTGCCAGACGTCCAGGAAGAATGCGACCTCGTCGGGATGCTCGTCGAACCACTCCTTGCGGGCGACGAAGTTGTTCGAGTCGACCCCCAGGTGGTTCGGGTCGTCCGCGAACTCCTCCGCGTAGAGCTGCGACGCGGACTTGCCGTCGTACAGCGGTCTTGATCTGGTCGGTCCGCAGGGCCTCGGTGCGCCTGCACCGGGTCGATGACCGCGCCGCAGATCTCGCCGTCCTCGAGCAGCTGGGGCATGATCTGGTAGTCGGCCGTGACGAGCTCGAGGTCGTCTGAGCCCTCGGCGATCTCGCGGCCGTCGATCTGATCGATCAGCGACTGCCAGATCACGAGGTTGCCGGTCGTCGACTCGGCCGCGACCTTGCAGCCCTCGGGCAGGTCGCCTGCGGTCTCCCAGTCCTCGTCGGCCGGGGCCGCGAAGATGTCCTTGTTGGCGTTGTACTTGCCGAACGTGACCGTCTCGATCCCCTGCTCGTCGAGCAGCGGGGTCTCGTAGCTGCCGGTCGAGAGGATGTCGGCGTTACCGCCGGCGAACAGCCCGAACTCGTCGAACGACTGGAAGGCGTTGATCGTCGATGCCGGCCTCGCACGCCCTTCTCCTCGAGGATGCCGCTGTCCGACGATGTAGTTGAAGACCGGGTCCGGCGCGAACGCGAAGCGGATGACGCTCTGCGCCTCGATGTCGCCGCGTGCTCTCCCTCCGTCGTCGTCATCATCATCGCCGCCGCACGCCGCCAGCGCGAGCACGCCGACGAGCGCAAGCCGCCCAGAAGCAGTCGGAACCACCGTCCTGAGTGTCGTTCCCATGAGTCCTCTCCTCTCGCCCCCGGTGCCTGACTATCACTTCGGCACCCGAGCCTGTGGGGTTTTCGAACGGCCCGACGACCGTCCGAATTCCGAGCGAAACAGCGCTGCAACTCGGAAGCTTTGCTTACACGAGCAACAGCGGCGCTACTGTATCCCGGCGTTCTCGGGAAGTCAAGACAAGTTTTTTAGGCGTTGGTTGAGCGTCGGCGCCTCAAAACGCGGGCCTCGGTAAGTGTTGCTAACGTTCCGTGCCTGAGAGCCCTCATTGTCCGCGGCAAACCGGGAGGTAAGAGCATTGAGCGAGAGGACTGAGAGCTGATGCGCTGGGGAATGATCGGGACCCATGGACTGGTAGACAAGGGCGGCTTGAACGCGTTCCGGGAGGTGGAGAACGCCGAGTTCGTCGCGGCCCTGAGCAGCGACGCCGAGCGCGCCAAGGAGTTCGGCGCCGAGCACGACCTCGAGACGCGACCGCGGACCTGAGCGAGTTCCTGGCCGCCCCCGGGCTCGAGGCGGTCTGGATCGCGTCGCCGACGTGGCTCCATCACGAGCAGGGCATGAGCCGCGATCGAGGCCGGCAAGCACGTCCTCCTCGAAAAGCCGCTGGCGATCGACGCCGAGAAGCGGCTGGGACCTGGTGTCGGCGGCGAAGGACGCCGGCGTCGTGCTCGCAACGGGGTACCAGGGTCGCTACGTGCCGGGGCATTTGACGATGAAGCGCCTGATCGCCGAGGGCGCCATCGGTGACGTCACGGTGGCCAGGACCTACTACGGGATCCACCGGCCCGGGCCCCCCGCCCGAGTGGCGCCAGAAGCGCGAGACCGCTCGCTGGGGCGCGCTGTCCGACGTCGGCACGCACCACATCGACCTGCTGCGGATGCTGCTCGGCGAGATCTCCGAGGCCACGGGCTACTTCGAGCGCCAGCCGGCCTTCGAGACCGACGACGCGGCGGCCGCCGCGCTGCGAGATCGAAGTCGGGCGCGGCCGCGACGCTGACGATCAGCACCAACGCGTGGGTGCAGTTCACGCGCGTCGAGGTGCATGGCACCGAGGGCGCGCTCGTCGCCGAGGACACGAACCCGATCGGCCAGGGCAAGGCGACTGCTGCTTGAAGCCGGACGAGGAACCCGAGGACATCACCGGCGACCGCCCGAACGCCTGGGTCGCCCAGCTCGAGGACGGTCACCCGGGCGTTCTCGGGCGAGGACGTCCCCTACGCCACCGGCGAGGACGGCGCCCGCAACCTCGAGATCCTCGAGCAGATCGTCCCCTGATCGAGGGCCGCCGGGGGAGGGCGCCGCAAGCATGGCCGACGTTCATCAGCCCTGGGACGCGCTCAGCGCGCCGCGCTTCACCGGCCCCCGCACGTACGCCCGCCTCCCGCACCTGAGCTCGCTCGACGGTGCCGAGGCCGCGGTGTTCGGCGTCCCGTGGGACGGCGGCGCGTCCTTCCGCGGCGGGGCGCGGTTCGGCCCCGAAGCGATCCGCTCGGCCTCCGGCATGATCCGCACCTACAACCCGGTGCAGAAGGTGCAGGTGCTCGGCAGCCTGTCCACGATCGACTACGGGGACAGTCCCACGGCACCGGGCTACATCGAGCCGACCCTCGAGCGGGCCGAGGCCTTCGTCAGCCCGATCGCCAAGGCCGGGGTGACCGGGATCGGCATGGGTGGCGACCACTCGATCGCCCTGGCCGAGCTGCGGGCCTACGCGAGCGTCCACGGGGCTCTCGGGCTGGTCCACCTGGACGCGCACACCGATCTGTGGGACAGCTACAACGACCTGCCCCTGAGCCACGGGACGATGTTCAAGCGGGCGATCGAGGAGGGCATCCTTGACCCGGCCCGCGTGCTCCAGGCCGGGATGCGGGGACCGCTCTATTCGGCGGCCGACGAGGCGATCCCGGAGACCCTGGGGGTCGAGACGATCCCATGGATCGAGCTGCGGGAGCTCTCCCCGCCGAGCTCGGCCAGAAGGCGCGCGAGCGGCTCGGTGGGGCCCCGGCGTTCCTTTCGCTCGACGTCGACTTCGTCGACGTCGCCTTCTGCCCCGGCACCGGCACGCCCGAGGTCGCCGGCCCGACGAGCTTCGAGGCGATGTCATACCTGCGCGCGCTCACCGGCCTCAACTTCGTCGGCTACGACGTCGTCGAGGTCGCCCCGGCCTACGACGGGCCCGGCCAACCGACGGCGCTGTTCGCGGCGAACGCGATCTTCGAGATGCTGTCGCTGGTCGTCCTCGGGCGCGGGACGAGCGCGTAGGCGGACGCCCGGGCGTCGGCTAACCCGCGCGGTGCCGCGCGACCAGGTCCTCCAGGATCGCGACCGCTTCGCGCGCACGCTTGCGGTTGCGAAACATGACCGTGTTCGGGGCCACCAGCCGGCGCGACTCCTGGTAGTACGCGTCCGGAAAGTCGTCGAACGGGCCAGGTTCCGGCACCGGATCACGCGGGGCGAGCTCCACCTGAACCGCGGACAGCGGCCGCCCGTCGAGGATCTCCACCGATCCCAGGTCGGAGTAGCGGAAGGCCGCCACCGTCCAATGGACGAGGTCCGTGCGCTTCGAGATCAGCGCCCTCGTGGCCGCGCACACCAGGGCGTTCGCGCCAAGGCCCCGTGTACTCCAGGCCTGGAGGATCTCCTCCCCGGGCTCGAGCGCTTCCTCGAGCGCGCCGCGCATTCCCCGGGGCATGCGGTCGAAGGTGGGATCGGGATCCTGCACGGCGCCCGATCCTAAGCCCTTACTTGAGAGCCAGTCCCGTCCTGCGCGATCAGCCGCGACACGTGACCCCAGGCACGTCCGTTCAAAGCTCCGCGATCAATAGGCCGATCAGCGCCGTGCGCCCGACCAGCGAGGAGAGGTTGACGTGCTCTGAGATCGCATGCGCCCCACCGCCCTCGGGGCCGAGCCCGTCGAGCACCGGCACGCCTTGGGTGGCGGCGATGTTGCCGTCGCTCACGCCGCCCGCTTCGCCCTCGCCGAACTCGAGGCCCAAGAGCCCGCCCAACTCTCGCGCCCGGTTCGCGGCGGCGGCGACCGCGGGCGTACGTTCGAGGGGTGGCCTGGAGTGCGTTTCCTCCAAAGTCAGTTCGGCTCCGGGGAGCCCGGCGCGCAAGTCCGCAAGCGCTGCACGGACACGGCGCTCCTCGAGAGCGTCGGGGACGCGCACATCGATCTCGGCTTCGGCGCTGTCGGCAACGACGTTCACCCCGCTGCCACCACGAATGCGCCCGACGTTGACCGTCGCGCCGGACCGCGGGTTGGCGAGGTCGCGGATCGCGGCCAGGCGGTCGACGAGTTCGTGGATCGCGCTCACTCCCGCCTCTGGCTCGAGCCCGGCGTGGGCGGCGCGGCCCCGCACGGCGAGGCGGTAGGAGATCCAGCCCTTGCGCCGGGTCTTGATGTCGCCCCCTGCGAGCGCAGGCTCGGGGACCAGCACCATCCGGCGTCGCGGGCGCGGCCCTCGATCAGCTCGCGCGAGGTGCGGCTGCCGGTCTCCTCGTCAGCCGTAATCAGGACGCGTACCGGGACCTCGAGCGCGCCGAGATCGCGCAGGATCGCGAGCGCGCCGAGAGTGGCGACGATCCCGCCGCGCATGTCGAGCACGCCGGGGCCGTGGGCGACGTCGGCCTCGACCCGGAGCGGCCGAGCGGCGACCGTGCCGCTGGGCCAGACCGTGTCGTAGTGGCAGAGGACGAGCGTCTCGGCCTCGCCACCTCCAGGCCCGAGCTCGGCCTCGAGATGCGGACCTGCCGGGCCCTCGTGGCGGGTGACGCGCGCGCCCAGCTCGACGAGCCACGGCTCGATCAGCGCCGCAACCCGCTCGAGCGCGGCGGCGTCGCCGCTCGGCGCGTCGAGCGACGTCAGCTCGGCCAGCCGAGCGAAGAGGGCGTCGCGACGCTCCGCGGCCGCCTGAGCTACCCGTGGAGCCAGCGCTGCGGCGCGATCGGCTTGTGTCGCGTTAGCCATGCGACGCGCGCGCCTGGGCGAGCGCATCCTCGATCGCGCGCTTGGCCATGACGCCGACCATGTGGCGCTTGTACTCGACCGATCCGTTGCCGTCCTCGACGGGGTCGGCGGCATCGGCCGCGAGCTCGGCAAGTCGGCCGAACTCGATCCCTCCAGGGCTGCCGCCGGTAACGAGCTCCTCGGCCGCCGGCACGCGTACCGCCACCACCCCGGCCGAGCCGACAGCCAGTGCGAGGTCCTCGACACTGTCGCCTGCCAGCCGCGCGCGACAGGCGACCGTGATCGCCGGGCGCTCGTGCAACACGAATTTGTGGTGGGCGATCGCCGCCCCGGGGGCCAGACCGGGGGACGAGCACCGCGGTCAGCAGCTCGCCCGGTTCCAGGGCGTTCTCGTACGGGCCGGTTACGAACTCCGTGAGCGGGATACGCCGCGCCGCGCGGCCGCCCCTGCGCGCCTCGACCTCGGCGTCCATCGCCTGTAGGAACGTCGAGGGGTCGGAGTGCGGATCGGCGAAACAGAGGTTGCCGCCGAGCGAACCCATCGTGCGCACCCGCAGGTTGCCCACCGTGCGCTCCATCGCCGCCAGGGCGGGCCAGCCATCGCGCACGACCGGGTCGCGCTCGATCGCGCGGTGCGTTTCGACAGCGCCGATCCTGAGGCTCCCGTTCTCGCCGGCGATCCCGCGCAGCTCCGGCGATGCCCTTGAGGTCGATGACATGCGGGTACTCGGCGAACCCGAACTTGAACAGCAGGAACAGCTCCGTGCCTCCCGCGTAGGCGACCGCGTCGTCTCCGAAGCGGTCGAACAGCTCGCCGGCCTGCTCCACGCTCGCCGGCTGGTGGCGCTCGAACGGGGGCAGTACGGTCACGCGCGCTCCGGCGGGTCGGTCAAGCCGTCACTCCTGCGGGCGTCTCCGAAAGGGAGGCGAGCGCGGCCTCGGCGCCGGCCGCGACGTCGACGTCCACGCCCAGGTCGGCCAGGCCGCGTGCGAGCGCGGACACCGCGACGTACGGGTAGAGCGAGCGAGCGCCCGGGCCCATGTGGCCGAGGCGGAAGAGCTTGTCGGTCAACTCGCCGTAGCCGCCCGAGAGCATCACTCCGTAGCGCTCGCGGGTGTGAGCGACCACCGCCTTCACCTCGACCCCTTCGGGGCAGCGGATCCCGGTCACGCAGTTGGCCGCGTACTCCTCGCTGCGCGGCCATAGCTCGAGCCCCATGCGCCACCGCGCCGCGGCGGCAGGCTTGCGCGGCGGCGGCGTGGCGAGCGATCACCGCGTCGAGGCCCTCGTCGAGACACTCGGCAAGCGCCGCGTGCACGCCGTTCACGTCGGAGACCGACGGCGTGTACGGGAACTTCGTGCGATCGCTCCCGATCCAAGTGTCCCGCCAGTCGAGTGAGCGACAGGAATGACCCGCGCGGCGCGTTCGGGTTGCGCTCGATCGCGGCCCAGGCGTCGTCGCCGATCGCGACGAGCGACATCCCGGGCGGTCCCGCCAGGCACTTCTGCGGGCCGCCGACGCAGATGTCGACGCCCCAGTCGTCGACGCGCACGTCGGTGCCGCCAACCGCGGAGACGACGTCGGCGAAGACCAGCGCGCCCGCCTCCTTGGCCACCGGGCCGATCTCGACGAGCGGGTTCTCGATGGCCGAGGGGGTCTCGGAGTGGACGAGGGCCACCAGCTCGAAGTCGCCGTGGCGCTCCAGCTCGTCCTTCACGGCGGTCGGGTCGAGGGCCTCGTCGTAGGGAACCTCGAGCTCGACGACCTCGGCTCCATAGGAGCGAAGCCAATCGCCGAACCACTTTGCGTAGACGCCGGAGACGAGATTGAGGCACTTCATGCCGGGAGCGACGAGGCCGCGCGCCGCGGCCTCGATCCCGAGCACGGCCTCGCCCTGCATGAGGATCACGTCCTTCTCCGTGCGCATCAACTGCGCTGCGAGTCGCTCGGTCTCACGGAAGCGCTCCTGGAAGACCGGGTCGTAGTCGAAGATCATCGGCTGTCCCTGCGCCTGCTGAACCCGGACCGAGGACATCGTCGGCCCGGCGCTGAGCGTGAAGTCTGGCTCCCTCATCGGTTCTCTCCTTTGCGGTTGAAGATGCGCTTGATCCGCTCCCAGAGGACTCGCGCCATCAGTCGGAATCCGGAGACGGGCTTGGCGGGCTCGGGGGCGGGCGCGGCTGGGTTTCCGTTCCCTGGAGGTGCCTCGAAGCGTGAGGCGACACAGCGCGAGAGGTCCTCTACGAGCTTGCCGGCTACGTCCTCGATGACGCCGCGACCCATCCGCGCCGCGCGGCCGGTGAGCTTCACGTCGGTCTCGGTCGCGACCAGCGAGCCCGCGCCGCCGGGCTCGACCGCCATCCGCATCGTCGCCTTGGCCGAGCCCTGGCCGCGCTGCTCGCGCACATCGGCTGCGAGCACCGCGCGGTGGGCAGCGTCGTCGGACTCGGCGATCCGGACCGTGCCGCGGTAGGTCATCCGCATCGGTCCGAGCCGCACGGCGATGCTGGCCTGGTGCGACCCGTCCGGCTCGATCGGTCCGACCTCGCCTCCCGGGATACAGGGCGCCACCCGTTCAAGGTCCACGAGCAACGCGTAGGTGTCGGCCGGCTGGGCCGGGACCTCGAACCGCTGCTCGATCTTCATCCCTATCGCTCTCCTCTCACGTAGGGCAGGGCAAGCGCGGCGGGCAGGTATGAGCGCCGCGCGAACAGGACGAGGACCACGATCACGGCGATAAACGGCAGCATCTGCACATAGTCGGTCTGGATCTCGACCCCGATCAGCTGCAGGGCGGTCGCGATCGAAAGCGACATTCCGAAGAGGATCGCGCCGACGATCGTCCAGGGCGCCTTGCCGCGGGCGAGCATCGCGATCACGATCGCGATGAACCCCGCGCCCTGGGTGATGAACGGGGTGAACGAGCCGGCGCCGACGATCACGAGGAACGCGCCGCCGAGGCCGGCCATGGCGCCCGCGAACAGCGTGGCCCAGGTCCGCGTCGCGACGACGCTGACGCCCGCCGCATCGAGCGCCTCGGGTCGCTCGCCCGCCGCGCGCACGCTGAGCCCGGCCGAGGTGCGGCGCAGGACCCAGGCGACGACGAAGGCCACGGCGATCCCGATGTAGACGATCGGGTGCTGGCTGAAGACACTCTCCCCGATGATCGGGATCTCCTTGAGCAGCGGGATCTCGACCTCAGACGGCGATCCAAGACTGGGGCGCGACTCCGCGTACGCGGCCCCGTGAATGAGACTGGTCGCCCCCTCCGCGAGCAGGATGATCGCGATGCCGATCACGATCTGGTCGAGGTTCAGTCGCACGCAGAGGACGGCCATAATCACCGCCATACCCGCGCCGGCCACGATCCCGGCGAGCATGCCAAGCCACTCCGAGCCCGTGTTGTAGGAGATGACGAAAGCGAGGAAGGCGCCCGACAGCATGTAGCCCTCGAGGCCGACGTTGAGGACCCCGGCCTGCTCGGAGACGAGTTCGCCGAGGCTCGCGTAGAGCAGCGGGATCGCGGCGATCAACCCGCCCGAGATCAGGGCCGTCAGGAACTCCTCACTGAGCAGATCACTCACGGCGAGCCCACCTCCTTCGTTCCGAGCGCCGGAGCGCGTCGCTCTTCGGGGGCCCGCGGCTCGGCCTTCAGCCGGTCCATCATCTCGGGGGGCACGTAGGCGGTGGCCACCCCCCGCCGCGCGCGCAGGTACTCGATCACTGCCATGAACAAGAGGATCAGGCCGACCAGCACGTAGAGCACATCGCTCGTGACCTCCGCCTGGCGGGCCGCGGACTCGCCGCCGATCTGAATCACCGAGAAGGCGATCACGAGGAAGAGCGAGCCGAGCGCGTTGAGACGCGCCAGGAAGACGAGCGGGATCACCAGAAGGCCGTAGGCGGGGTCGAAGTCGGCGCGGAACGAACCCTGCACTCCGAGGATCTCGACCGAGCCGGACAGGCCGATCAGGGCGCCAGAAATAGCGAAGGCGATGACCGTCAGGCCGACCGGGTTGAGCCCAGCGTGGAGTGCCGCGCGGGGGTTGGCGCCCAGCACGCGCAGGCGCAGGCCGAGCGAGGTCCGGGTCATAAGGACGTGCACGAGCAGGATCGCGACGACCGCGATCGCGAAGCCAAGGTGGATGCGGGTCCCGAACAGCAGCGGGAAGCGGTCGTCGAAGGGGACGACATCGGTCCGTGCGACGCCGCCGACGTCGGTGCGAAACGGCCCCTTCACCAGCACGTTGGCGACGCCGATGCCGATGAACGACATCATCAACGTCGTGATGATCTCGTTGACCCCGTACTTCGCCCGCAGAATCGCCGGGATCAAAGTCCACAGGGCGCCGATCAGCATCGCCGCGGCCATCGTTCCGATCAGCATCGGCCATACGCCGAATGACTCGAAGAGCGGTGGGGCGAAGCCGGCGCAAAGGGCGGCGCCGAGCAGGAACTGCCCGTCGGCGCCGAGGTTCCAGAGGTTCGCCCGGAACGCGACGATCAGGCCGGCGGCGATCAGGAGCAGCGGCGCCGAGCGGATGATGCTCTCTTGGAATCCCTGCCACTCGATCAGGCCGCGCTCGAACATGTCTGAGTAGAACGTGAACGGATCGCGCCCAAGCGCTGCGAGCAGGATCCCGTTGACGACGAACGCGAGCAGGACCGGGATCAAGGCGATCGCCGCGGAACTCCCGAACCGCTTCACCCGCTCGGTCATGCGCCCGTTCCGGTCCGCGCCACCATCAACGCGCCGATCCGCTCCTCGGCGCCTGGTCCGGGCTCGACCTCGCCCGTGACCTTGCCGCGCGACATCACGACGATCCGGTCACAGAGCCCAACGAGCTCTTCGATCTCGGTCGAGATGAGGAGCGCCGCGAGCCCGGTGGCCGCCGCCTCGGCAACCTGCTCCCGCACGAACTCGGCTGTGCGCACGTCGAGCCCGTGCGTCGGCTTGTTGAAGACGACGACCTTCGGCTCGCCGGCGAACTCGCGCGCGAGCAGCAGCTTCTGCACGTTGCCGCCGGAGAGCGTCGCGATCCGGGTGCGCACGTCCGGGGTGTGCACGTTGAAGCGCTCGACCAGCTCCTCGGCGAACCGGTCGATCTCGTCGCGGCGCTCGGCGCCGGCGCGCCAGAAAGGGGCCATCCCGATGCGCTTCAGGACGGCGTTGATGCCGACGTCGAGGTCGCCCACCGTGCCCTCGCCGAGCCGGTCGTCGGTGACGTAGCGCAGCCCGCGCTGCTCGCGCGCGCGGCTGCCGAGCGAGGTCACGTCCTGCCCGAGAAGCTCCACGGTTCCGGACCTTGCTCGGCGCTGCCCGGCGATCACCTCGGCGAGCTCGCGCTGACCGTTGCCGTCTACTCCCGCGATGCCGACGACCTCGCCCGAGCGGACCGCCAGGGAGACCGCGCGCAGCGCGGCGGTATCCGCATCGGCCTCCAGCTCCAGGCCACGCGCCTCGAGCGCGACTTCGCCCACGTGGCGGTGGGGACGAGCTCGGCGACCTCGGTCGCCCCGAGGTCGGTACTGACCTCAACCGCGCCTGCGAGCTCCTCCGCCTCCTCGCCGAACATCATCCGGACGATCCGCTCCGACAGGTCCGAATCCGAGCGCTCGTGCATGTCCTCGGGGGCGAGCGCTCCGACGACGCGTCCTCTGCGCAGGACGGTCACCCGGTCGCCGAGCTCGGTCGCCTCGTGCAGCTTGTGGGTGATCAGGACGATCGCGAGGCTCTCGCCCTTCAGGCGCTGGAGCTCGCCGCGCAGCTCGTTGTAGTCCTGCGGAGTGAGCATCGAGGTCGGCTCATCGAGGATCAGGACCTTCGAGCCTGGGCGCCAGAGCGCCTTCAGGATCTCGACCTTCTGCTGCTGGCCCAACGCCAGCGCGCCGGCCCGGGCGTCGGGGCCGAAGTCCACGTCCAGGAGCTTCGCGAGCTGGTCGAAGCGCGCACGCGAGGCCTCCAGGTCGAGGGTGCCGACCCCGCCCTCGGAACCCAGCATCAGGTTCTCGATCACGCTCAGCGTGGGGACAAGCGTCAGGTGCTGGTAGACGGTGCCGATCCCGCGCTCGATCGCGCTGCGCGGCGACTCGACCGCCAGCCGCTCGCCGTTCATCGCGATCGTCCCAGCGTCGGGCGTGTACATCCCGGCGATGATGTTGATCAGCGTCGACTTGCCGGCCCCGTTCTCGCCCAGCAGGGCGTGGACCTCGCCGGGGTAGAGGACGAGGTCGATCCGGTCGTTCGCGAGTACGCCTGGGAATCCCTTCGTAATCCCGCGCAACTCCATGAGCGGGCCCGGCGTCGCGCGTGTGTCTCTCTCCGCTTCTTCGGTCATCTGGTTGTAGCGGGCACCGCCGGGCCCGTCCTGGGCCCGGCGGTTCCGCCGATTTCGTAGGGCCTAGCCCTCGATCAGGTCTTGGACCTCCGACTTCTCCTCCGTGAGGGGCACATCGATTTCGCCGTCGATGATCTGCTTGCGCGTATCCTCGATCGTGCTCCAGGTCTGATCGTCGATCTGATCGGTCTGGAGCAGCGAGATGCCACCGTTCTCGAGGTCGAGCTCGTACGGCTCCTCGCCGAACGTGCCGGCTCCGATGTCCTCGATGGCGCCCTCGATGACTCCCTCGAAGTTCCACAGGACCGACGAGAGCAGGATGCCCTGATCGTCGACCTCGGTCTTGTCGCCGATCACGTCGATGAACTGAACGCCATCGGCGTTCTCGACGGCCTGGATCATCCCAAACGACGAGCCGTCGCCCATGCCGAAGATCACGTCGGCGCCGTTCGCTATGACGGCCTCGGTGACCCGCTTGCCGCCGGCCGTGTCGGCGTAGCCGGCCTGGCCGATCTGGGCGAGCTCGATCTCAATGTCGGGCGATACGGAGCGTGCGCCTGCCACGAAGCCGCCAGCCTGCTTGTTCCAGTTGACGTCGTCGGCCGAGATGACGATGCCGAGCTTGTTCGCCTTCGTCGTTTCCGCTGCGAGCACGCCCGCGAGGTACGCGCCCTCCTGGCTCGCGGTGCCGGCGTCAGCCACCAGGCCGGCCTCGGTTGCCTCGGGGTTGTCCCAGACGACCATCGGCACGCCGGTCTGCGCGGCGACCTCGGGGGCCGTGGTGTTGTAACCGGACGCCTGCGCAATCACCAGCTCGGCGCCGCCCGTCGCCAGCTCGCGGAGGATCGGCGAGATGTCCTCGTAGCCGGAGTTGTCAGCCACCTCGACATCGATGCCCATGTCGGACGCCACCGTCTCGGATGCCTCTACCGCCTGCTGGTTCCAGCCGTAGTCATTGCCCTCCTCCGGCGTGACGATCGCGAAGCTCGAGATCGAGGCTTCGCCGCCACCTCCGCCATCCCCGCCATCATCGTCATCGTCGCCACAGGCGGCGATCCCAGCCGACAGCAGCGCCGCGGACAGGACGGCCAGCAGTCGTCTGGGCGTCCTCCCCCCGCGACCGCCACGGCCGCGCTCAAATTGAGCTTGGTGATCCTTCATGAGAACCTCTCCTGTCGTAGGTACTGCGTTTTCGGGAACCCCCGGCGACCAGCGCAGGCGCGGTCCCGACCGGAAGACGACTCAGGCATCGCCGTCGCCTCCTCCGATCGGCACCGAAACCGGTGCGTCGTCTCCGCCGAAGAACAGCCGGCGGGCGTTCAACCCCAGAACGCGCCGCCGGTGCTCGTCGTCGAGCCCGCTGGCCTCGACCTTGCGAATCTCCACCCCCGGATCGTGGAACGGCGCGTCCGAGCCGTACATGACCCGGTCCTCGCCGACTCGCTCGTAAGCGGTGCTTGATCTTCGTGTGCATCGGCATCCCCGACGTCTCCAGGTAGACGTTGGGGCGACGCATCGCGACGTCGATCGACGCGTTGATGTAGACGATGTTGCCGTGGCCCATGTGGCCCAGCACGACGCGCAGGTCGGGGAACTCGACGGCCAGCTCCTCGATGACCAGGGCAGCGAGAAGATCGGATGCCCGCAGTGGATCAGCGCGGGCATCCCTCGCTCGATCAGCAGTCGCGCGACCGGATGCACGACCGGGTCGTTCGGGTGGTAAGCCGTCGAGCAGTGGGTGCATCTTCACGCCGAGGAACTTCGGATGGTCGAGGAACTCGCCGCCTCGCTCGGCGCAGTCGGGCTCACGCGGGTTCGCCCAATAGAGCGCCCAGGCGTTCGGGTACCCGCTCGACGATCCCGCGTACGAGCCCGTTGTCGGGATGGAAGACGATGCCGGCCTCGTAGTCCCACTCCGAGAACAGAGCGCACGAGGCCGTCGCGTCCATGCCCACGTCAAAAAGCGGGAAGTCGCCGACGTGCATGTGCGGGTCGACGATCACGAACCCGGTCCGGCTCCCTCTGACTTCTCGACGAACGTGTTGTCGAAGGCGTCGGCGGGCGGCACCTCGTCCTCGAGCACGTCCTGATCCTCGAGGGTCGCAACGGTCGCATCCCAAGCCTTGGGATCCATGTAGCCGAGGCCGTTCTTCTCGGTGACCTCGCTCGTGAACGTCTCCTCGATGTCCGCCTGGAGCTGGGCGGTGAACAGCTCGGCGTTCTCGGCCAGCTGCGGCCGCGCCTCGGTGAGCATCTGAGCCGCCTCCTCGGGGTTGTCAATGACCCACTGGAGGCCGCGCAGGTATGCGTTCATGAACCGCTGCACCAGATCCGGGTCGGACTCGATCAGCTCCTCGTTCGTGAACACGCCTGAGCCCAGCGCCTCGTAGCCGTGGTCGGCGCCGAGCATGATCGAGAGCGATCCCTCGCCTCCAGTGGCCTGCTCGAGGATTGGAACCTCGGCGTCGATGTAACACGGGACCACGTCGACGCGGTCCTGGAGGAGGAAGTTCTCGTACGGCGGCTCGACCGTGCGCTCCTCGATCGTGCCCGTGTCGACGGCGTTTGCCGCGATGAACGCCCTCGTGAAGATGTCCGTGGACTGGCCCGGATGGACCGCGAGCGTCGTACCCTCGAGATCCGACGGCTCCTCGAGCTGGAACCGATCGGCCTTGGCGCAGAAGCCCAGTGGGCTGTGCTGGTTCACCGCCGCGAGCGCCTTCACCGGTACCCCCTGCGAGCGCGCTGTCGCCAGCGTCGGCAGATCACCGAAGCCGAAGTCGGCGCCACCGTCGCCCACGATCCGCATGGCGTCGGAGGAACCGGTCCCCTCCTGGATGTTGGAAACCGTGATGCCCTCTTCCTCGAAATAGCCGTTCTCGTCGGCGACGAAGAACGGCGCGTGGTTGCCGCGGATCACGTAGTCGAGCTGGACGCTGACCTCGTCAGTGCCGTCAGCCTCCGACGCGCCGTCGTCGTCATCGCCGCAGCCGGCGGCGAACGCGCTGGCGGCGAGCACTCCGCCAAGCGCGAGCAGCGCCCGGCTGAACCGGTTCTTGGTGTCAGTCACTTCTACCTCTACCTCCGTTGACTTGACCCCCGGTCAGGTTTCTTGCGAGAAGCTCCATCGTCAGACCACCGTCAGGGCCTGGGGCTGCGGGAACCGGCGGCCGATGAGGTGCTCGAGCAGCGCGACCGCGTAGTAGAGGGCGAGGCCGAGGACCGAGATCACGAGCAGGCTCGCGAAGACGAGCCGCGTGTCGAGCTGGGTCGAGGCGTACTCGATCAGGTAACCGAGTCCCTGCGATGAGCCGGCGAACTCGGCAACGACGGCGCCGATCACGCTGAACGTGATCGCGATCTTGAGCCCCGCGAACAGGTAGGGCAGCGAGTTTGGCAGCTGGACTTTGCCCAGGATCTGCCAGCGGGAGGCACCCACCGAGCGCATCAGAAGCATCAGGTCGCGGTCCACCGCGTTCAGCCCGGTGCGCATGTTGAGCGCGACCGGGAAGAACGCGATCGTCGCGATCAGGAGCATCTTCGGGAAGATCCCGTAGCCGAACCAGAGCACGAAGATCGGCGCGAGCGCGACTTTCGGCACGGTCTGAAACGCGACGACCAGCGGGTACAGGGCGCGGTCGGCGATGCGCGAGACCGCGAGCAGCACAGCGATCAGGATCCCCACGGCTGCGCTCAGCAGGAAGCCGAAGAGGATCTCGCGCAGCGTGTACCACGAGGCGTCGATGAGCAGCTCGCGCGAGGCGCTGAGCTCGGCGACGATCTCGGTCGGCTTCGAGAGCACGAACTCGGAGACGTCGAAGATCCCGATCGCGAGCTCCCAGCCGACCAGCACGAGGATGGTGACGGCCAGCGGCGGCAGTACCTGGGCGGCGACGGTGCGCAAGACGCCCGGGCGCGCCGGCAGCGCCGCGTGCCGGCGACCGGCATCGGCGCGATTACCGCGGTGCCGGCGGTCGCGGTCATCTCGCAGTCTCCGGGTCGCCGATCAGGAGCGACCGTAGGTGGCGCTCGTACTCGGGAAAGCGCGGGTCGACGATCGTCTCGTCGCCGCGCGGGCGAGACAGCTCGATCTCGATCGTCTCGACGATCCGCCCCGGCTCGGTGCCCATCACGTGGATGCGGTCGGACATGAAGACCGCCTCGGAGATGCCGTGCGTAACCAGCAGGACGGTCTTCGCCGTGCGCTCCCAGATGCCAAGCAAGCTTCGATTCATCCGCTCGCGCGTGATCGCGTCGAGCGCACCAAAAGGCTCGTCCATCAACAGGATCGCCGGGTCGAGGGCCAGGGCGCGCGCGATCGCGACCCGCTGGGCCATGCCACCCGAGAGCTCGGACGGGAGCTTCTCCTCCGCGCCGTCGAGGCCGACCAACTCCAGCATCTCCTCGGCGACACGCCGGCTCTCGCTGCCCTTGCCCTCACCGATCTCGCGCAGGAGTACGGCGTTGGCAACGGCCCGGCGCCAGGGCAGGAGCGTCGCCTGTTGAAAGACGACCCCGACCTCGCGGCGGCGCATCGCCTCCTTGGCGGGCTGTCCCGCGATGCGGGCCTGGCCGCCGGTCGGCTCGAGCAGGCCGCTGAGGATCTTGAGGAGGGTGCTCTTGCCGCAGCCCGACGGGCCGATGATTGACTCGAAGCTGCCGGGCTCGACCCGCAGATCGATGTCGTCGAGCACCAGGTGCGCGCCGTCGCCGTCCGCGAAGGCCATCGAGACCGAGCGGGACTCAACGCGTCCGGCGTGTGCGCCATTCGCGGATGCGGGCCGCGGGGCCTCCTGTGCGCGTGCGGACGCCGTCACTCCGCCCGCCACCTCCAGCGGCGCCGAAAGCGACCCGCCACGGCGTCGGCGCGCCCGGCGAGAGAGGGTCCGGGCGCGCCGGGCCGCAGGCCGTTTCCAAGGTTCTTTTGAACCGACTTGCCGATCACCCACGGGCGATGATAGAGTAAATGCTAACTGTTGACAACTGACAGTTAGCCAGCGTCTTCGGCTGGGACGCTCGTCGGATGAACGACACCCTTGAAACACGGAATCGGCAGGACGCCCGCGACGGTGAGCGACGACTCGATAATCGAACCCTCTGGCAGCAGGTCCATGAGCGCCTGCGCGAGGACATCCTCGCGGGGGAGCTCGAGCCCGCACACGTGTTGACCGAAACGGCCCTCGCAGAATCGTTCGGCGTCAGCCGCGGGCCGGTGCGCGAGGCGCTGGGGCGGCTGGCCGCCGAGGGCCTGGTGACCATCACGCCGCGGCGCGGCGCGATCATCGCCGGGCTCTCCCCCGAGGAGTTCGTCGAGGCCTACCAGGTGCGCGAGGCGCTCGAGACCCTCGCGATCCGACTCGCGGTCCCCCGCCTCGACGGCGCCACCCGGGGGCGGCTGCGCGAGTTACACGAGGAGATGGTCGAGTGCGCGCGGCGCGGCGAGGTCACTGCCTTCTTCGAGGCGAACGCTGCCTTCCACCTGATCTTCAGCCGGGCGTCGGGCAACCGCAAACTCCAGGAGATGTACCAGAGCCTCATGGACCAAATGGCCCGCTACCTCGCCCGCTCGCTTGCCCTGCGCGGAACGCTCGAGAAGTCGATCACCGAGCACGCCGCGATCCTCGAGGCGGTTGACGCCGGCGACGCGAACCGCGCGGCGCGCCTGCTCGCCGACCACATCGAGGTCCCGCAGCGCGTGGAGGAGGAGACCGGCGTGCACGACGCGGCGGGCGGTGGCGCAGCAGACGCACGCGAGGCCGGGGAGGCGCCGACGACGACCCAAGGAGGAGAGGGCACAACGTGACCGACGCCAAGCCGGGGCCCCAGTTCGGGGTCAACCTGAACAACCGCGAGCCGCTGATCGCGCCCGACTACGACCTCGCGGCGCTGCTCGACCTGTCGGAGCGCGTGGAGGAGCTGGGCTTCGACTCGGTGTGGGTCGGCGACAGCCTCTTCTCGAAGCCGCGCTACGAGGCGATGACGCTGCTCTCGGCGATCTCGCAGCGCACGCAGGCGCGTCAAGCTCGGCACCGCGTGCATGGTCTCGGCGACGCGCAACCCGCTCTACCTGGCGCTCGAATGGGCGACGCTCGATCGATCTTCCGGACGGCCGCACGATCTTCGGGCCCGGCATGGGCAACCCCGAGAAGGGCGTGCGCCGCGAGTACGAGGCGCTCGGGCTGCCGTTCAAGGACCGGGCGACGATCTTCGAAGAGGGCCTCGAGGTCATGCGCGAGCTGTGGACCGAGGGCAGCGTCGACTTCCACGGCGAGCACTTCGACTACGACGAGGTCTCGTTCTTCTCCGGCACCGAGATGGGCCCGCTCGTGCCGCTGCAGAAGCCGCCGCCGATCTGGGTCGTCTCCAACCCGCGCCTGATGGGCGACGTCGCCGACGAGCGAGATGGTGCGCGATCATGCAGCGCCGCCTGCCGGCGCATCGTCGAGCTACGGCGACGGCTGGATGACCTGCTGCCGCGCCGAGCATCCCGAGGAGCTCGATCGAGCAGATCGGCTACCTCGACGAGGCCGCGGGCGAGCTCGGCGCGCGACTTCGACCGACTACGTGATCTCCTACCAGGTGACGATGAACATCGGCGACTCGGAGGAGGCGGCCCGCGACGCCTTCGACGAGCTACATCTCGCAGTACTACCCGGAGCTCTCGCAGGCGATGGACCTCTCGAACTGGGGGCCGGTCGGGACGCCGGATGAGATCGTCGCCTGGCTGCGCGAGTTCGCCGAGCGCGGCGTCGACCACTTCATCTGCCGCTTCGGCGCGCTCGACCAGTTCGCCAGGTCGAGCGCTTCGCCAGCGAAGTGCTGCCCGCAGTTCCAGACCGAGCGACCGTGAGGTGATCGAGATGGCCGACCCCGGAGGAAGCTGCGCAAGGACGCGGAGCTCGTCGTCGACGTCTGCATGTCGTCGAGAAGGACGACGTCGTCACGATCATCTGCGACGACGACCACGCGAGCGAGGCCGACGCGCTCGCGCGAGGTCGCGCTCGAGCGCGGCGCCTGGCCGGTGATCATGAACAACGAGACCCAGGTGCGGCGCGGCCGCGCGGACATGCGCTTCCCGATGGTGCCGCCGCGCAACCTGCACCAGGCGATGACGGCCTCGGACGAGATCATCATCATCACCAACCTCGAGTGGGCCAACCGCTTCGCGCACGTCTCGGCCGTCAAGGAGTCGTGCGCCGCGAACGCCAAGATCGCTCGGTCGAGGGCGGCATGGGCGAGTGGGACCTGACCGTCGAGGAGATCCACGCCGCCACCCAGCGCGCGCGCGGACGCGATGGCGGCGCTCGAGGGCAAGACGCGAGTGCGCGTGACGTCCGCGCCCGGAACCGACGTTCGCGGTCTCGATCGAGGGCCGCCCGGCGCTCGAGGTGACGCCGATCAAGAAGCGCGGCCAGATGATGGGCCCGCTGCCGCTCTGGGCCGAGGTCGCCTTCGCCGCGGTCGAGGACCGCACCGAGGGCACGGTCGTCGTCGACGGCGTCATGCTCGGCATCGGCCTGCCGGGCCAGGTCAACGAGCCGATCACCTGGACGATGGAGGGCGGCAAGGCCGTCGGCGATCGAGGGCGGCGAGGAGGCCGAGCGGCTGCGCGAGGTGATCGAGGGCGTCGAGAACGCCGACGTCGTCGGCGAGTTCGCGTTCGGCGACGAGCCGAGGTCGCGCCCTTCGGCACGCCGTCGGAGAAGGGCCGCGTCGGCACCGTCCACTTCGCGCTCGGCGACAACCACAACGCCTACCCGGGCGGCCAGAACGTCTGCGCGCTGCACCTCGACGGCGTGATCCTGAACGCGACCCTGCAGATCGTCGACGACGGCACGTACATCGTGAAGGACGGCGAGTGGGCGCTGTGACGCGGCGGCGTCGGTGCGTCCCGCTCGAGAGCGTCGACCCGATCGAGCTGCCCGAACGGCAGCTGGAGCCGGATGCTCGTGACCGGCGACCGCGTGGGCGGCACCGCGGCCTCGCTCGGCTACTCGGTCTTCACGCCGGGCACCGGACATCGCAGCGTGTCGCACGAGACGGAGGAGGTCGCCTACGTCGTCAGCGGCCGGGGCCGCCTGCGACTCGACGACGGCGAGGTCGCGTTCGCGCAGCGGCGACGCGCTCCACATCCCGCGCCGGGGTCTGGCACGCGGTCGTCGAACACCGGCGACGAGGACGTGGTGATGGTCTTCGGCTTCCCGCACCCGGACTACCCGCCGACCGAGCGTCGCTGACGCCGGATGACGGATGACGGCACAGGGCGCTGCAGTCCGAGCAGGTCGCCTGGGCCTGCCGCATCCTCGCCAGCGAGGGCTACGCAGGACCTCACGCTCGGGCCACGTGAGCGCCCGCGATCCCGGCGAGCCGCAGTGCATGTGGATCAAGCGCAAGGGCGTGGCGCTGGACGAGGTCGAGCCCGACGACGTCATCGAGTTCGTCGATCGACGCCGACCTGCGCGTACGCGCCGGACGACATGCACCTCGAGGCGGTGCTGCACACCGAGGTCTACCGGGCGCGCGCCCGACGTCGGCGCGGTCGTCCACGGGCACCCGCCCTACGCCACGGCGCTCGGCGCCACCGACGCGAAGCTCGCGCTGCTCACCCACGACGCGGTGCTCTTCGCGGACGGGCTCGCCGCTTCGACGGGCGCGCCCGGAGCTGATCATCGAGCCGCGAGCAGGGCGCGGCGGTGGCCGACGGCGCTCGGCGAGCGCCCCGTGCGTCCTGCTGCGCAACCACGGCGTGCTCGTCGCGGGCAAGGACGTCCCTGGGCCGTGCTCGCCGCGGTGACGCTCGAGCGCGCGGTGCAGGCTCCAGTCGATCGCGGCCACTCTCGGCGCGCTGCGGCCGATCGACGACGGCGAGGTCGACGAGCCGCTGCACGCGACAAGTACCAGCGACGCGTTCCTCGAGGAGTACTGGGCACGCCTGGGTGCGCGAGCTGCGCCGCGCGCGGGCTCGACGGCCGGCATGGCGGACTTGACGTGGCGGAAGCGCCTCGAGCTGCGCGTCAACGGCACCCGGCGAGAGCTGGTCGATGCCGAGCCGCAGGAGCTGCTGCTCGACTTCCTGCGCGACCGGCTCGGCCTGACAGGGGCCAAGCGCTCGTGCGACGTCCAGGTCTGCGGCGCCTGCACGGTGCTCGTCGACGGCGAGCCGGTGAGCGCGTGCTGCATGCTCGCCTGCGAGGCCGAGGGCCGCGAGGTCCTGACGATCGAGGGGTTCGCGCGAGCAGCCCGAGTTCGCCGAGTTCGAGGAGGCGTTCATCGCGCCACGCCGCGCTGCAGTGCGGCTTCTGCACGCCGCGGCATTCCTGCTCACGCTGAAGGCGCTGCGCGACGCGGGCGAGCTCGACAGCGAGGACGACGTGATCGCCGCGCGCTCGACCGGCAACATGTGCCGCTGCACCGGCTACAAGTCGATCGTCGAGGCGGCGCGCGACGCTCGCCGGACTGCCCGCGGCGTGAGCGCATCGACGACGCCCGACGTCGACGCGCCTCTGGCGCCGCAGGTCGGCCGCTCGATGACAGCGCGCGGACGCGGCGCGAGAAGCTGCGCGGCGAGGCCGAGTTCGTGGGCGACATCGGTGTGCCGCGGATGCTGCACGGCAAGGTCGCTGCGCTCCGAGCTGCCGCACGCGCGCATCGTCTCGATCGACACCTCGGCAGGCCGAGGCGATGCCGGGCGTCGTCTGCGTCCTGACCGGCGCCGACCTGCTGCGGCATCGACCCCTACTGGGGCCACGCGATCAAGGACCGGCCGATCCTCGCGATCGACCGGGTGCGCTTCGCCGGGGAGCCGGTCGCCGCCGTCGCGGCCGAGGACGAGGCGACGGCCGAGGCGGCGCTGCGCGCGATCGATCGTCGAGTACGACGAGCTGCCCGTCGTCGGCACGCGTCGACGGACGCGCTCGCCGCCGACGCGCCGCTCGTCCACGAGGGCCCGCTGCGGCCGGGCCTCTTCCACGGCCTCGGCGAGCTGCCGGAGCGCGAGCGGCAACGTCTGCTACCGCTACCGGCTCGACGCGGCGGCGTCGGAGGCGGCCGTGCGCCGAGGCCGAGCATCGTGGTCGAGGGCGAGTACGAGTTTCCCGGCCGTCTACCAGTACGCGATGGAGACGCACACGGTGGTCGCCGACTTCGGCGGCGGCGAGATCACGCTGTGGGCGACCTGCCAGCACCCGTTCCTCGTGCGGGCCGAGATCGCCGACCTGTTCGACGTGCCGCTCGGCCGGTGCGCGTGATCGTGCCCTACCTCGGCGGCGGCTTCGGCTCGAAGTCGTACACGAAGATGGAGCCGATCACGGTGGCGCTCGCCCGCAAGGCGGGGCGGCCGGTGCGGATCCAGAACCGCGTCGAGGAGTCGATGGTGACGACGCGCCGCCACGGCATGCAGCGCCGGATGCGGACGGCGGCACGGCCCGGACGGCGCGCCTGCTCGCGCGAGCGTCGAGCTCTGGCTCGACACCGGCGCCTACGCCGACAACGGGCCGCGCGTCTGCGCCACCGGCCGGCGACGCCGCGCCGGGCCCGTACCGCTGGGAGGCGGTCCGCGTCGACGCGCAGCTGCGTCTACACGAACACCGCGCCCTCCGGCTCCTACCGCGCCTTCGGCGCGACCCACCTGCAGTGGATCGGCGAGCTCCAGGTCGACGAGGTCGCGCGGCGCGTCGGCATCGACCCGCTCGAGCTGCGCCGCCGGAACCTGCTGCAGCCCGGGCGAGCAGGTCCGGCCCGGCGGCAAGCCGCTCGACGCCGACCTCGTCGGGCGACGTCGAGAAGGTCGCCGCGGCGATCGGCTGGGGCGAGCCAAGGCCGCCGTGGACGGGCCGCGGGCGTGTCGGTCGGGCTGCTCGCCGCCGGCGCGCACCCGGTCTCGCGCGCCAGTCGTGCGGATGGAGGCCGACGGCAGCGTCGAGGTGATCGTCGGCACGACCGAGATGGGCCAGGGCGCGCGCACGGTGTTCGCGCAGATCGCCGCCGAGGAGCTCGCGCATCGACGCCGAGCGCGTCACGGTGCAGGGCGCCGACACGCGCTTCACCCCGTACGACCGCTCGACCGGCGCGAGCCGCTCGACCACGCTCGCCGGCCTCGCCGTGCAGCGCGCCGCCGCGGACATGCGCGAGCGCCTGCTCGCGACGGCAGCTCGAGGCGTGGGGCGTCGAGCACGAAGCGCTGGAGTGCGCGACGGGCGGCGTGAGCGGGCCGAGCCGGAGCGCGACCTACCCCGAGCTGATCGCGAGCGCGCTTCGGGTTCGCCGGCGGCGAGCTGATCGGTGAGGGCGAGGTCCGACCCGGCGAGGGCGCAGCGGCTCGTACGCCGAGGGCCCGGTCTTCTGGGAGGTCTGCGTCGCGGCCGCCGAGGTCGCGGTCGAGCGCGACACCGGCCTCGTCGAGGTGACGTCGCACGGCGACCGTGCGCCGACGTCGGCAGGGCGATCAACCCGCAGCTCGTCGAGCGCCAGGACGAGGGCGGCGCGATGCAGGGCATCGGCAACGCGCTGTTCGAGGAGATGATCTTCGAGGACGGCGTGCTCGTCAACGACACGCTGCTCGACTACCGCGTGCCGCACGTCGAGGACCTGCCGCGCGAGATGACGCGTCGTCGTCGAGAACGGCGACGGCCCCGGGCCGTTCGGCGCGAAGGGCTGCGGCGAGGGAGCGCCAGGCCGCGATGCCGGCGGCGATCGTGACCGCGCTCGCCGACGCCGGCGTCCCGATGACCGAGCTTCCGCTGACGCCCGAGCGCGTCTGGCGGCGCATCCGAGCGACTCAAGGAGGAGGCAAACGATGAGCGACGTCAGACGCGCAGCCGTGATCGGAACCGGCACGATGGGCCCCGGCATGGGCGCGGTGCTCGCGCGCGCCGGCATCGACGGTCGCGCTGTACGACGTCAGCGCAGGAAGCGCTCGAGCGCGCGAAGCCCGGCGTCGAGCTCGCCGGCGGCGTGCTCGACCGGCTCGAGACAGCGACAACGGGGGCGGCTCGGCTCCGCTTCGACGACGACCTCGCCGCCGCGCTCGAGGGCGCGGACTTCGTGGTCGAGGCCGTGCCCGAGAAGCTCGAGCTGAAGCAGCAGGTCTTCGCGGAGTTCGAGCAGCACGTCCGCGCCGGACGCGATCCTCGCCTCCAACACCTCCGGCATCCCGATCACGAAGATCGCCGAGGGGCTCGAGCACCCCGAGCGCGTCATCGGCATGCACTGGTCGAACCCGCCGCACCTGATCCCGATGATCGAGGTGATCCCCGGCGAGCAGACGAGCGACGGGGCGGTGAGCGACACGATCGCGATCATCGAGGGGATCGGCTACTACCCCTGCCTGCTCAAGAAGGAGGTGCCGGGGTTCGTCGAGAACCGCGTCCTCTACGCGATCATGCGCGAGTGCCTCGCCCTCGTGGACGAGGGCGTCATCGACGCCGAGGCGCTCGACCTGAACGTCAAGTGGGGCATCGGCTACAAGCTCGCCGTCATCCCCCCGATGGAGCTGCTCGACATGGCGGGGCTCGACATCTACAAGAGCGTCGCGAGCTACCTGAACTCGGACCTCTCGACCGAGTCCGGGGTCTCGAAGACGATCACCGACCGGACCGGCGACGGGAAGCTGGGCATGAAGACGGGCGGCGGCCTGTTCGACTACACCGAGCCCGAGCTCGCCGAGCTGCCGAAGAAGCGGGCCGCGGCGCTCGTCGCGGTGCGCAAGGCGCTCGATCAGCAGGACGTCTAGCGCGTCCGGAAACGGGGAAGAAATGGCCGTCCAAGGATCTGGCTGCTCGATACGGGCTCGCTCGTCATCGACCACTCGCAGGTGATCTGGAATATCGACGCGGGCAACCCGGTCCGGTTCCCGGTCTACAGCGTGCTGGTCGAGCACGACGACGGGCTCTTCCTTTTCGACACCGGCTTCGACCTGGAGCACGTCGAGGCGTCCTGCCGTTCGAGCTGCCCGAGCAGACCGACGAGCAGCGCTCCCGGCGCAGCTCGAGCTGTGCGGGTTTGCGCCGAGCGACGTCGGCACCGTCGTCAACTCGCACCTGCACTTCGACCACGTCGGCGGGCAACAGCACCTGCCCGACGCGGACGACGTGGTCGGCAAGGAGGAGCTCCGCCAGGCGCTGGTGCCCGAGCCGTTCGAGCGCCTCGGCTACTCCGACACGGTCTTCCACGGACCGGAACGCAGGTTCGATGGCTCGAGGGCCCCGACGTCGACTTCGCGGAGGGGATCCGCTCCTCGACACCCCCGGCCACACGGTCGGCCACTACTCGCTGCTGATCGAGAAGGAGGCGGCGGATCCCGCTCATGTTCTGCGCGCGACGTCGCCTACACCCGGGCGACGTGGGAGAAGGAGCTGATCTCCGGCTTCCACAACGACCCGACCGCGAACGTGGCGTCGCTGCGCAAACTCAAGCAGCTGGCCAAGCGCACGGCGCCGAGATGCTCTTCACCCACGACATGGACGCGTGGAACTCGTACAGGCACGCCCCGGACTACTACTGAGGAGGAAGGGATTCATGAAGCTGAAGGACCGGGTCGCGATCGTCACCGGAGCCGCGCAGGGGATCGGCCGGGCGATCGCCGAGAAGCTCGATTCGGAGGGTGCGACCGTCGTCGTCGCCGACATGAACGGATCCGGCGCCGAGGAGGCGGCCGCCAAGCTCGAGCACGGAAGCGCCGTCGAGGTCGACGTTTCCGAGCAGGGGTCGGTCGAGGCGATGGTCGACGAGACGGTCGACGCGCTACGGGAGGCTCGACGTGCTCGTCAACAACGCCGCGATCGTGCCGTTCACGGCCTGGGAGGACGTCGACCTCGACCAGTGGCGCCGGATCATGGCGGTGAACCTCGACGGCGTATTCCTGTGCTGCCGGGCGGCAGACGGAGCCGATGCGCAAGGCGGGCTACGGGCGCATCGTCAACATCGCCTCGAACACGATCCTGGCGGGCACGCCCAATATGGCCGCCTACGTGGCATCGAAGGGCGGCGTCTTCGGCTTCACGCGCGCGCTCGCCACCGAGCTCGGCAAGCACGGGATCACCGTGAACTCCGTGGCGCCCGGGCTGACCGAGACCGAGGGCGTCATGGCGAGCCCGCACGCCGAGGCGTTCGACTTCGTCCAGAGGCTCCAGGCGATCCCGCGGCGCGGCGAGCCGCGCAGACATCGCGCCGGCCGTGGCCTTCCTTGCCTCGGAGGAGGCCGGCTGGGTGACCGGGCAGCTCGTCGCGGCCGACGGCGGCCACACGCGCAACTGATGGCGGCGCCGACGGTTACCCGGGCTGGCGCGATCCTGGCGGTCGCGGACGTGGGCCGCTCGCTCGCGTTCTACCGCGACCAGCTCGGGTTCGAGGTCGAGGCCGAGCTACGACGACCCGCCCTACGCCACGCTCACGAGCGCCGGCGCGCGCCTCTCACTGGCCGAGCAGGGACACGATGCCGAGGACCGACCCGGAGTCGAGCTCGTCGCCCCCGAGGACCGCGCGCGCCTACCGGTCGTGCTCGTCGCTCGAGGTGGCCGACTGCGCGCAGCGCCTACGCGGACCTGCGCGAGAACGGGGTCGAGTTCCTCGCCGAGCCGTATTCGCCCCCGTGGGGCGGCGCCGCTGCTTCGCAGTCGACCCGGACGGCTACCTGGTCGAGATGGAGCAGCCGGCATGAGGGCGGTACGGATCCAGGGGCCGCAGCGGCTCGGCTCGACGAGGCGCCCGAGCCCGAGCTCGCCAGCCCGGGCGACGCGATCGTCGCAGATCAAGAAGACCGCGATCTGCGGCGCCGACCTGTTCCCCTACCACGGGCTACACCCCCGGGTTCGAGGCCGGGACGATCCCGGGTCACGAGTGGGTCGGGGTCGTGCGCGAGGCCGGGTCAGGGGTGACGAGCCTGCGCCCCGGCCAGCGCGTCGTCAACACGAGCATGATCTCGGACGGCACCTGTCGCGCACTGCCGGGCCGGGCGTCCCATGCAGTGCGAACACCGGGCGCTGTTCGGTTACTCCGGCGTGTACCCGCGGCTCGACGGCGGCCAGGCCGAGCTTCGTCCGGGTGCCGAACGCCGACCGGTGCCTGTGGCCGATCCCCGACGAGGTGACGCGACGAGGACGCGGTGTTCGTGGCCGACATGCTGCCCACCGGGCTCTCGGCCGTGCGCCGCGGCGGGGTCGGGAGTGGGCGACGTCGTCGTGGTCCTCGGCTGCGGTACCGTCGGGCTGATGCGCCGTGGCGATCGCCGCGCGGACGGCGCGGACGGTCATCGCCGTCGACGGGATCGAAAACCGGCGCGAGATCGCGGCTGGGCTCGGGGCCGAGGTGGTGGATCCCGACGGCGCCGCGGACGCCGTCGCCGACGCCACCGGAGGACTGGGTGCGGACGTCGTGATCGAGGCCGCGGGCGCAAAGCCGGCCCTCGACGCCGCCTTCGGGCTCGCGCGGGGCCGCGGCTCGGTGGTCGTGGTGGGCGCCCATTTCGAGCCCGACTATCCGCTCGACGACGGGCGCATGTTCGAAGCCGAGCTGACCCTGCGGTTCGCGATGGGCGACCCGATCAACGACCGCGAGCTGTTGCTTGCGATGATCGCGGCGGGCGAGTTGCGCCCTGCGGAGCTGATCAGCCACCAGCTGGGCCTCGACGAGGCACCTCGCGCGTACGAGATGTTCGACCGGCGCGAGGCGAGCAAGGTCGTCCTCTCGCCCTAAGGGAAACTCCAGGTGACGCGATGACCGGCACGTCCGCTCCACTCGCGATCCTTGCCGCCCTGGGAATCGTCTTGGTCCTCGCTGGTCCTGGCGCCGGCGTAGAGCCAAGCGCCTCGGAGGCCGGGCTGGATGACAACGTCGCGCTGCGTGCCGGAATCTCGAGCCAGGTGGAGATCTCACTCGAGCGCAGCTGCCCGCCGCCGGCGGTACTCGCCTGTGGTCCGGGCTTACGGATCGCAGCCCGCGTGCCGAATTGGCGGTCCGAGGCACTTGGCGCAGACATCGCGCTGGCGCTTGTGCGCACCCTTCGAGCCGCGGGCTTCCGAAACCTGACGATCCGGTCCGCGGAGCACGGGCGAGGGCTGAGCGGCCGGGTCACGTCGCGCGGCGAGGTGCTCGGCCGCTGGCGTCTGGTCGCGGGCCTCATCGAGGTCACGGTCGGGGGCCTCGAGCTGCGTCCGCCCGCCGCGTCCCGATCCCAGCTGGGATCGGCCGACGGCGTGGCGCTGAACGTGCCGGTGCTGCGCGCGCTCGTTCGTTAAACCCCGGTCTACTTGACCCCGAGCCAGTCCCGGCCCACGCCGGCATCCACAGCCAGCGGCGGGTCGAGCTCGAACGCCTGGCACATCTCGCGCGTGACCAGCTCGGTCGCCGCCTCCATCTCGGACTCCGGTCCCTCGAAGAGCAGCTCATCGTGGATCTGGAGGATCAGGCGGGTCTCCATCCCGGCGTCCGCGAGGGCCGAGTAGCAGCGCACCATCGCCAGCTTGATGATGTCGGCCGCCGTGCCCTGGATCACCGTGTTCACGGCCAACCGCTCGCCCAATGACCGCCGCTGGCGCTGGTTCGAGCGCAGCTCGGGGATCCGCCGCCTCCGTCCCATCAACGTCGTGACGAAGCCCTCGTCCTCCGCCTTGGCGATCGTCTCGTCGATGAACCGCCGAACCGCCGGGAAGCGCTCGAAGTAGCGCTCGATGTAGAGGCGGGCCTCCTCGCGCGTGATCTGGAGCCGGTCGGCCAGCCCGAAGTCCGTCAGGCCGTAGGCGATCCCGTAGTTGACCATCTTCGCCTTCGAGCGCTCGGCGGGCGTGATCGCGTCGGGGTCGGCGCCGATGATCCCCGCCGCGGTGGCGCTGTGGACGTCCTCGCCCGACTCGAAGATCTCGCGAAGCACATCCTCGCCGGCGATGTGGGCAAGCACGCGAAGCTCGACCTGGTTGTAGTCGGCGGAGAGCAGCCGGTTGCCGTCGGCGGCCACGAAACACGCCCGGACCGGCCGCCCCACCTCCGAGCGGATCGGGATGTTCTGGAGGTTCGGGTTGGTGCTCGAGAGGCGGCCGGTCGCGGCGGTCACCTGGTTGAACTCCGTGTGGATCCGCCCGGTCTCCGGATCGATGTACTCGGGCAACGTGTCCAGATAGGTGTTCTTGAGCTTGGTCAGCTCGCGCCACTGCTCCACCGCCGGGACGATCGGATGCTCGTCCCGGATCTGGGAGAGGACGCGCGCGTCGGTCGAGAACCCGGTCTTGCCCCGGCGCTTGCGCGTCAGCCCGAGCTCGACGAACAGGACCTCGCCGAGCTGCTGCGGGGAGCCGATCGTGAACTCGTGCCCGGCGGCCTCGTAGATCTCCGCCTCGAGCTCGTCGATCCGCTCCCCCATCCCCTCCCCGATCGCCGCCAGGCGGTCCGTGTCGAGGCCCAGCCCCTCGTTCTCCATCGCGACGAGGACGTCCACGAGCGGCAGCTCGACCTCGCGCATCACGCGCTCGAGGCCGAACTCCGCGAGCTGCTCGCGCTGCCGCTCAGCCAGCTCCCACGCCAGACGCGCAGTCGCCGCGGGATCCGGCGGCTCAGCCTCCTCACCAAGCTCGAGCTGGCCGTCGTCCGAAGAGTCCTCGGCGCCCGACCGAACTGCGATTCCGGCGTCCGCCGCCAGCTCCTCGAGCACGTAGGTGCGCCGCGCGGGGTCGACGAGGTAGGCGCCGATCATCGTGTCGTGGTCGATATCGAGGGCGCCCGCACCGGCGGTGGCCAGCAGACCATGGCGCCCGCGGCCTCCAAGCGACTTCGCGTCGTGGGCGACCAGCGGCCTGCCCCTCAGGTCGCCGGCCAGAGCGGCGAGATCCGCCGCGTCGCCGGTAACCGCGCGGTCACCGTCGGTGGCCGACCAGCTCCCGCCCTCGATGGAGAGCGCGACCGGGCCGTCGGCCAGATCGCTCGGGGCCCCCGGGGTGGCCGCCACTTCGATGGTTTCATCAACCGACCGGCGGGGAACCTCGCCCTCGTACTCGTCCTCCAGCCGCTGGATCACGGCCCGCAGCTCGAACTCCGCCGCGAAGTCCCGCAGCCGCGAGAGGTCGGGGCCGGTCGCCTCGGCGCCCAGCACCTCGTCCGGTACGTCGACGTCCAGCTTCATCGTCGCGAGCTGCTTCGAGATCCGGGCATCGTCGGCGTGTTCGGTCAGGTTCTCCTTCCGTTTGGCGCCCGAGATCTCGTCGACCGAGTCGAGCACCTTCTCGAGCGAGCCGAACTTCTGCAGCAGCTGGGCAGCGGTTTTGTCGCCGATGCCCGGAACGCCGGGGATGTTGTCCGACGTGTCGCCCTTGAGCCCGATCAGGTCGGGGACCAGCTCCGGAGCCACGCCGTAGCGCTCGACGACGCCCTCGGAGTCGTAGACCTTGGTGTCCGTGACGCCGCGCGACGTCGTCATCACCCGAACCCCGTCGCGAACCAGCTGGTACACGTCGCGATCGCCGGAGACGATCATCACCGGCGTGCCGGCCTCACGGGCCTGCCGCGTCAGGGTCGCGATCACGTCATCCGCCTCGAATCCCTCGACGTCGACGTTGGTGAAGCCGAACGCCTCGGCGAGCGGCGCCAGGTGCGGCCACTGCTCGCGCAGGAGGTCCGGGCGCGAGCGCCGGCCCGCCTTGTACTCGGCGTACTCCGTGTCGCGGCCAGACATCCCGCGGTCCCACGCCACGATCACGGGACCAGGCCGGTAGTCGATCAGGAGCTTGGCCATCATCGACGCAAACCCGTAGATGGCGTTGGTCGGCCGCCCGTCGGCCGTAGCGATCGACTCGGGCAGCGCGAAGAACGCCCTGTAGGCGAGCGAGTTGCCGTCGATCAGGAAGACCTCTCCGTCGACGGGCTTCGGCTTCGTTTCGGCCACGGATTGATCTTATGTACGCCGGACCCGGCAACTCGAGTCGATGCGGAGCAGGCGCGCCAGCCGGTCCCGGTTCGCGGCCACCCACCGGTAGGCGCGATCGGTCAGCCCGGGGAACGCCCTGAAGAGCGCGGCGACCGGCCGGCCGGCCGGAAGCAGCTCGACCAGCGGGGCCGCGCCGGCGCCGGCGGACCGGAGCGATCCCGACGGCTCCACCAGGTGCCAGGAATCGAGGCGACGGTCCTCCGGCACGCGCGCGAGCAGCCGGGCTCCCTCCTCGCTCTGAATCGCGACCGGGCGCAACCGCTCGCGGCTGTCCCAGGCCAGGATCTTGTCCAGGCTCCAGCGGCAGAACCCGCAATCCTGGTCGTAGAGGACGACCGCGCGATCGTTGGGCGAGGGCTTCATGTCCATATATTCCCCCGCCCATGGCCTCCGGCTCAGTCTCCGCGCAGTTCTCGGTGACCGTTCGCGTCGAGCTCGACGCGCGGCAGGAGCCGCTGGGCAAGCTCACGGCGCAGATCGCCGAGGCCGGCGGCGCTCTTCAGGGCGTCGACCTCGTGCCCGGTGCCGGCACCGAGGGCAAACGCGTGCGCGAGTTCACGATCGACGCCCGCGACCAGGCCCACTGGGAGCAGATCCTGCGGGCGATCGGCTCGACCCGCGGCGCACGCGTCCTCGACTACATAGACCGAACGATGGCGATGCACCGCGGCGGCAAGATCGAGCAGCACAACAAGTACCCGCTGAAGACGCGCGACGACCTCTCGATGGCGTATACGCCCGGGGTCGCCCGCGTCTGCCGGGAGATCCACGCGGACCGCCAGAAGGCCTTCGACTTCACGATCAAGAGGAACACGGTCGCGGTCGTCTCCGACGGGTCGGCCGTCCTCGGCCTCGGCGACATCGGCCCGGAAGCGGCGATGCCGGTGATGGAGGGAAAGGCGATGCTCTTCAAGGAGTTCGCGGGCGTCGACGCGTTTCCGATCTGCCTCGACACCAATGACCCCGATCGCATCGTCGAGGCCGTCCGCCTCATGGCTCCCACGTTCGGCGGGATCAATCTCGAGGACATCTCCGCCCCGCGTTGCTTCGAGATCGAGGAACGGCTCAAGGACGAGCTCGACATCCCGGTGTTCCACGACGACCAGCACGGGACCGCCGTCGTGACGATGGCCGCCCTGTTCAACGCGCTCAAGATCGTCGCCAAGCCGATCGAGAGCCTGCGCGTCCTGGTCGTCGGCCTCGGCGCGGCGGGCGTCGCGGTCACCAAGATGATGCTGGCCTCGGGAGTGGAGCACGTGATCGGGTGCGATCGGATCGGAGCGCTGTCGACGCAGCGCCTGGACTACCAGTCGGGCGAGATGACCGACATCAAGCGCTGGTACGCGGAGAACTCCAACCCCGAGGGACTCCTCGGCGGGCCGAACGACGTGATCGACGGCTGCGACGTGCTGATCGGCCTCTCAGGGCCCGGGATCATCGAGGCCGACGCGCTCGGCCGGATGAGCGAGGACGCGATCGTCTTCGCGATGGCCAACCCCACCCCCGAGGTGATGCCGGAGGAGGCGGAGCCGTACGTGCGCATCATGGCGACGGGCCGCTCCGACTACCCGAACCAGATCAACAACGTGCTCTGCTTTCCGGGGGTGTTCCGCGGCGCGCTCGACGCCGGCGCCGCCCGCATCACGGAGCCGATGAAGCTCGCAGCGGCCAAGGGGATCGCCGAGGTGGTCGCGCCCGAGGACCTGTCGGAGGACTACATCATTCCTTCGGTGTTTGACCGCGACGTCGCTCCGGCGGTGGCCAAGGCGGTCACCGACGAGGCCCGGCGCGAGGGCATCGCGAGGGTGTCCGAGGAGACCGGCACCTTTACCACGTTGGAATAGACACCAAGGAGGGGACTCAATGGGCCGCATGCGTCAAGGGTGGGAGCTGACCAAGAAGAGCTGGGCACTCCTCCGCAGCAATCCCCAGCTCTTCAGGTATCCGATCGTCGGCGCCGCCGTCGTGGTGCTCCTGTTGCTCGTCTTCGGGGTGCCGGCGCTCCTCCTGATCGACAACGACAACACGATCCCGGGCGCGATCCTCGCCGCGATCGGGATCTACGCGGCAACGTTCGTCGGCATCTTCTTCAGCGTCGCGCTTGCGGCGGCGGCCGGCCGGGTTTTCGACGGCCAGGCCGTCATGTTCTCCGAGGGCCTGGCCGCCGCGCGCAGCCGCTCGGGCGCGATCGCGGGGTGGGCGGCACTGTCGGTCCTCGTCGGCGTCCTGATCTCCGCCCTGCAGCGCCTGGGCGGGATCGGCGCGACGATCGCCGCGGCGATCGTCGGGACCGCATGGTCGCTCGTGTCGTTCATGGCGGTGCCCGTGCTGGCCTTCGAGGGCCACGGCCCTTGGGAAACGTTGAAGCGCTCGGCGACCCTCTTCAAGGAGCGCTGGGTCGGTCAGGTCACGGGGAACATCGCGGTCGGCGCGATCGTTGGCTTCCTCGTGATCCTCCCCTCGATCCTCATGGTCGCGCTCGGCGTGTACCTCTGGGCCGGGGACGAGGGCCAGGCCGGACTCGCCGGCGGGGCGATCCTCGTCGCGGTCGGAGCGATCCTGTTCGCCGTGGGAGCGCTGATCTCGCAGGCGATGCGCAGCGTGTTCGGCGTCGCGCTCTACCGCTACGCGAGCACCGGGACCGCGTCCGCGACGTTCTCCGAGGACGAGCTCCGCTCGGCGGTGCGGACCAAGTAGTCCGTGGCGGTAAGCGCCGGGGCAATCGGGCAACAGCACAGGCAGTAGATGCGGGTTCTCATCACTGGAGCGAGCGGCATGATCGGATCCGCGATCTGCGACGCACTGCTCGCGCGCGGCGACGAGGTCGTCGGGCTGACGCGCGATCCGGCGCGCGCCCGTGCCACGAACCCGACCGTGAACTGGCACGCGTGGCACCCCGCCACGGAGCGGCCGCCGGCGCCTGCGTTCGACGGCGTCGACGCCGTGCTCAACCTGATCGGCGAGAACATCGACCAGCGGCTGACGCCCGCCGCGAAGGAGCGCATCCGCGACAGCCGGGTCCGCGCGACCAAGAACCTGGTCGACGGCATGGTCGCTGCCGAGCGGACGCCGGGCGTCCTCGTGAGCCAGTGCGCGGTCGGCTACTACGGCGACCACGGCGAGGCCATCGTCGACGAATCGACACCTGCCGCCGGCGACTGGACCGGACAGCTCTGCGCCGACTGGGAGGCGGCGGGGTTGGCGGCCGGAAGCGCCGGCATCCGGGTCGCCGTACTGCGCAGCGCACCGGTGCTCGATCCCGCCGGCGGCCTGTTGAAGCAACTGCTGCTGCCGTTCAAGCTGGGCGTCGGCGGACCCCTGGCCGGCGGCCACCAGTACATGCCCTGGATCCACCGTGACGACGAGGTCTCGCTGTTCCTCTGGGCGCTCGACACCGACGGGATCAGCGGCCCCCTGAACGCGAGCACCCCGGACCCCACGACCAACCGGGAGTTCTCGAAGACGCTCGGATCGGTGCTCCGACGCCCGGCGATCGCCCCCGTCCCGCGCGCTGCGCTGGTCGCGCTGCGCGGCGAGGAGCTCGCCGGGCAGATTCTCGGCAGCATCAGGGTCATGCCGCGACGCCCGCTCGACGCGGGCTTCAGCTTCCGCTTCCCGGAGATCGAGCCGGCGCTGCGCGACCTGCTCGGCCGCTAGCCGACGGGCTCGAACTCGCCCGTGTCCTCGATCCGGTAGCGGCCGAGCCGCGAGTCCCGCTCGGTCCCGTCGAAGTACGCATCCACCACCGAGCCCCGGTCGGCGGGGTTGGCGGCACGGTCGATGGCGGCCAGCACCGAAGCCATCGCCTCGTACCCCAGGTCGGCGGGGTCCGCGGGCGCCGGCTGCCCGCCGGGCTCGTAGGTCGGGACGAGCTGAGCGAACGTCCTCTCCCCCGTCCCCTGCACCTCGGTCGGCACGTCATCGTTGTAGGTCTCGTCGCGCACCAGGTCGCTGGCGCCACTGCCCGGCGCTACCTGGAGGATTCCCGCCGAGTTCGTGATCGGCACCGACGTGCGGCTGGCGCCCGAGTCCACCTCGCCGATGTACGCGATCGTGGTCGAGTCCTCGGTCGCGATCCGCGCGTTGACGCCCGCGGTCACCGGGTCGAAGCGGGTCTCGTTCCGCCCAGCCACGTCCAGGTACTCGGCGACGACGTCGAAGCCGCCCGCCTCGGCGCCGGCGTCGGCGAGGGCCTGCTCCGCGCCGTCCGCGACGGCCTGCCCGTCGGCTCGGCCCGGCCCCGACAGCGCCGCGCTGACGTAGATCGCCAGCGTTGCCTCGCCCTCCTCGGCGCTCGTCTCGGACCCGCAGCCGGCAACGCCGGCGACGAGCAGCAGCAGGGCCGCAAGGGCCCTCCTCGCACGCACTAGCCGAAAAAGACCTCGGCCTCGCGGTAGAGCGACTCCGGCACGCGCTTCAGCTCGGCGGTGGCCTCGGAGAGCTCCACCAGCGCGATGTCGGTCGCGCGGAGGGCCGTCATCTTCCCCCAGGAGCCTTCGTGCGCGGCGTCGATCGCGTGCAGGCCGAAGCGGGTCGCGAGCACTCGGTCGAACGCGCTCGGCGTGCCGCCGCGCTGCACGTGCCCCAGCACGGTCGCACGGGCCTCATGCCCGGTGCGCTGCTCGATCTCGTGCTCGAGCCACTGCCCGATGCCGCCGAGGCGGACGTGGCCGAACGCGTCCGTCGGCGCCTCCTCGGCCAGCGGCATACCGCCCTTCGGCTCCGCGCCCTCGGAGACGACCACGATCGGCGCGTACTGGCTCTCGAACCTGGTCTCGATGTGCTGGCAGACGCGGTCGAGGTCGAACGGGTGCTCGGGGATCAGGATCACGTTCGCGCCGCCCGCCAGGCCGGCGTGCAGCGCGATCCACCCGGCGTGGCGACCCATGACCTCGACGATCAGGGTGCGCTTGTGGCTCTCGGCGGTCGTGTGCAGCCGGTCGATCGAGCCCATGGCGATGTTCACCGCGGTGTCGAAGCCGAAGGTGTAGTCCGTGGCGCCCAGGTCGTTGTCGATCGTCTTCGGGACGCCCACCACGTGAACGCCCTCCTCGTGCAGCTTCGAAGCCACGCCCAGGGTGTCCTCGCCACCGATCGCGATCAGGCCGTCGACTCCGTCGCGTTCGAGGGTCGCGACGATGCGCTCGACGCCGCCTTCCTCCTTGATCGGATTGGTCCGCGACGAGCCCAGGACCGTCCCGCCCCGCGGCAGGATCCCCCGTACCTCAGGCACGCCCAGGGGTCGGCTCTCGCCCTCGAGCGGGCCGCGCCAGCCGTCGCGATAGCCGACGAAGTCATGGCCGTACTCGCCCACGCCCTTGCGGACCACGGCACGGATGACCGCGTTCAGGCCTGGGCAGTCGCCGCCTCCGGTGAGCACTCCGAGTCGCACCGGCGCGCATCCTAGAGAGTCGGAGATCGGCGGTACGGGGCCGCCGGCCCGTTACGCGCGGAGTCGCTCGAAGATCGGCTGCGCCCAGCGGTCGAGGACGCCATTGAACATCACGAAGAGGTAGATCAGGGCCGCCATCGTTCCCCCGAGCGAGAACGCGTACGCGATCACCGCGAGGATGATGCCGACGACGTTGAAGACCATCAGTCGCACGGGCGGCACTCTAGCCGAGGCGGAGCCCGTCAGGGCGAAGACGAGGGCCCCGGCGCTGTTGAGCCGGCTCAGCTAAAGCCCACTGCGGCTCATCGCCGCGCGGGCGCCGGCGATGAAGTCGGCCACCGCGACCTGTGCGCCGGTTCGGTCCCCCGCTTCGGCGACTGCGCGAACCAGCCGCGAGCCCACGATCACGCCATCGGCGACGGCTCCCACCGCGGCCGCCTGCTCGGGGGTACCGATTCCGAACCCCACTGCCACCGGTACCGGGGAGTTCCGCTTCGTCGCATTGATCAGGTCGGACAGCGCCGGCGGCAGGTCATCGCGCTCGCCGGTCGTGCGGGTGTCGGAGACGAGATACACGAAGCCCTGCGCGTCCGCGCAGATCGCGCGCCGCCGCTCCGGCGGCGTGGTCGGCGCGATCAGCGGAACCAGCCCGAGCCCGCGCTCGTTGAAGGCGGCACGGGCGTCGTCCGCCTCCTCGGGCGGGAGGTCGGGCACGATCACGCCCGCGAGGCCGGCCTCGTCCGCGCGGGCAGCGAACTCGGCGACGCCGCGAACCAGGACCATGTTCGCGTAGGCCATCGCCACCACGGGTATGCGGTCCGCGATCGCCGCGCCGATGTCGAGCACGGAGTCGAGCGTGGCGCCCGCCGCCAGCGCCTCGGTCGCGGCGGTGTGGATCACGGGCCCGTCGGCGAGCGGGTCGGAGAACGGCACCCCGAGCTCGACCAGGTCCGCGCCGGCGTCCGCGTAGGCGCTCGCCACCGCGGCGGACGTTTCGTCGTCGGGGAATCCGCCCATCAGGTACGGCATCAGCGCGGCCCGGCCCTCGGCCCGCGCAGCGGCGAACGCCGCCCCGATGCGCTCAGCACCGGACATCAGCCGTCGAGCAGTTTCAGCCGCTCGGTGACCTCGGCGAGATCCTTGTCGCCACGGCCACTCAGGGTCAGGACGTCGTACCCCTCGACGGCCGAGTCGTCGGCGAGGAGCCAGGCGATCGCGTGCGCGGGCTCGAGCGCGGGGAGGATCCCTTCGAGCAGGGTCAGCTCGCGGAACGCGTGCAGTGCGGCCTCGTCGGTGACCGCGAAGTAGCGCGCCCTGCCGGTGTCGCGGAGGTGCGCGTGCTCCGGCCCGACGCCCGGGTAGTCGAGCCCGGCCGAGACCGAGTGCGCCTCCAGGATCTGCCCCTCATCGTCGGCGAGCACCGAGGAGAACGCTCCGTGGAGGACGCCCTGGGTGCCGGCGACCAGCGACGCTCCGTGGCGGCCGGATTCGATGCCTTCTCCCGCGGCCTCGACGCCGATCAGCTCGACCGTGTGGTCGTCGATGAACCCCGCGAAGGTCCCGATCGCGTTCGAGCCGCCACCGACGCAGGCGATTACCCGGGCCGGCAGCCCGCCCTCCGCCGCGAGCGACTGTTCGCGCGCCTCGTCGCCGATCACGCGCTGGAGATCGCGCACGAGGGCGGGGTACGGGGCCGGGCCGACGGCCGAGCCGATGACGTAGTGCGTCGTAGCCACGTTCGTGACCCAATCGCGGATCGCGGCGCTCACCGCCTCCTTCAGCGTGCGCGCGCCGGCCTCAACGGGCTCGACCGCGGCTCCGAGCAGCCGCATGCGCTCGACGTTCGGCGCCTGGCGGCGCATGTCCTCGGTGCCCATGTAGACGACGCACTCGAGGCCCAGCAGCGCGCAGGCCGTGGCGCTCGCGACGCCGTGCTGGCCGGCGCCCGTTTCCGCGATGATCCGCTCCTTGCCCATGCGCTTCGCCAGCAGCGCCTGGCCGACGGCGTTGTTGATCTTGTGGGCGCCCGGTGTGCGCGAGGTCCTCACGCTTCAGGTAGACACGGCGGCCCGCGCGCTCGGAGAGGCGCTCGGCCAGGTACAGGGGGGTCGGGCGGCCGACGTAGTCATGCAGGAGCCGATCGAGGTCCGCGCGGAACGGGGCGTCGTCGCGCGCGACGACCCAGGCCGCGGAGAGCTCGTCCAACGCCTCCATCAGGACCTCGGGGACGAACCGTCCGCCGTAGACCCCGAACCGCTCCTCGACGGCGCTCATGCCTCGGCCTCGGCTTCCTCCCGCTCGCGGGCGCGGCGTTCGGCATCCCGCTCGCGGGACTCGGTGAAGTACTCGGGCTCGGCGACGGGCTTGCCGCGGTGGGGACCGCCCGCCTCGTCGGCGCGGGCGGCGAAGTCGCTCATCAGCGCGTGGTCCTTGATCCCGGGCGCCGACTCGACCCCGCTCGCGACATCGACGGCGAACGGCTTCGCCGCCGCGATCGCATCGCCCACGTTCCCGGGGACGAGGCCACCGGCCAGAATTGCCGGAACACGCGAGCGGCGGCCGCGGATCAGGTCCCAGTCGAACGACTCACCCGTGCCGCCGGGTAGGCCGTCGCGGTGCGCGTCGAGCAGATGGAAGTCCGTGCGGTAGGAGCGTGCGAGGTCCAGGTCAGCCGCGGTGCGGACCCGGATCGCCTTGATCACCTTGCACCCGGTGCGCCGCGAAACCTCGCGGCAGAACGAAAGCCCCTCGTCGCCGTGGAGCTGGACCATGGAGAGCCGCTCGTTTTCGGCGTGGCGGCCGATGTCGTCGAGCGAGGCGTTGACGAAGACGCCGACGAGCTCCAGGCTTCGCTGGAGCGCGGCGCCGATCTCGGCCGCGACGTCGTCGTCGCAGCGCCGCGGGCTGCCCTCCCAGTGGTTGAGGCCGATCGCCCACGCGCCGAGCCGCGCCGCGTGCTCGGCGTCGTCGAGCCTCGTAATGCCGCAGAACTTGACTCGCATCCTGGAAACAGGATGGCAAGTGCCGCGCGGGACGCCTCTCCGGGGTCAGCCGCTTGCGTTCGCGGGGCGCTCGTCGAGCGTCACCGTCTCGGTGCGCTCGTCGCCGCCCCGGAGCAACGTCAGCTCGACCTCGTCGCCCGGCTGGTGGGAATCCACTGCGGCAATGACCTCTTCGATCCCGGCCACGGGCTCGCCGTCGACCGCAACGATCACATCGCCGCCGGCGCGGATCTGCTGCCCGTCGACGGTGACCGCCGCGTCGCCGGCCTCGATGCCGGCGTCGGCGGCCGGTGAGTCCGGCACCACCGACTGCACCAGGGCACCGGACCCGGCGTCGAGGTTCAGGACGTCCGCGATCTCCGAATCCAGATCGGCACCGCTGATGCCGAGGAAGGCGTGCTTCACCTCGCCGTTGGCGATCAGCTGCTGCGCGATCTCACGGGCCGTGTCGATCGGGACCGCGAAGCCGATTCCGACGTTGCCCTGACTGTTCGACTCGATCTGCGAGTTCACGCCGATCACCTCGCCGGAGGCGTCCAGAAGCGGGCCGCCGGAGTTGCCGGGGTTGATCGGAGCGTCGGTCTGGATCACGTTCGAGATCGTGAAGCCGTCCGGCGCGGAGATCTGGCGCTGGAGCGCCGACACGATGCCCGCGGTGACGGTCCGGTCGAGGCCGAAGGGGTTGCCGATCGCGACCACCGGATCGCCGACGTCGAGCGCTCCGGAGTCTCCCAGCGGAAGGGGCTCGAGCTCGTCGGCCGGCGCGTCGACCTTGAGAATGGCGATATCGGTCGAGACGTCCTGCCCGACCAGCTCCGCCTCGTAGCTCTCCTCGTCGTCGCCGAGAGTGACCTCGATCTGCTCGGCGCCGTCGACCACGTGGGCGTTGGTCATTACGTGCCCGTCGTCGTCGATCACGAAGCCGGAGCCGGTCGCGCTCTGCTGGGGCGCCGGCGAGGGCTGGCCGAACGGCGTCTGAAGCTCGGTCGGAGCCGAGCCCGTGGACTCGATGAACGCCACGCCCTGGGAAGACCGGTCGTAGATCTCGTTCACGCTGGTGCCACGGCCCGTTCCCCCCGAATCGCTGACCGGGGCGGCAGCGTGGGCGCCGAGGCCGCCTCGGAATCCGGCGAAGCGATCCAACCGGCCGCGATCGCGATCCAGCAGAGCCCTCCGACCAGCAGGCCGCCAATCGCGGCCGATCCGAAGGGGCTGCGGGCGATATTCGAGATTCGTTGCATCCCGGGCAGGATGCGCGGGAACGCTCAACCCGCGCTAACGCGGACCTTCAGCGAACGTAAGAACTGCGGTTACTGGCTCGGCAACTCGTGCTCGCGCGTGGCGTGCTCGTCGCCCGTGAGGTCGCGCACGGCCTGTTCGGGATCTTCCGCCCGCATCAGCGCCTCACCGATCAGGACGGCGTCGACGCCGATCCTTTCCAGCTCCTCGAGCTGCTCGCGCGTCGAGTACCCGGATTCGGCGACGACGGTCTTTCCGGCGGGCACGTCGGTGATCAGCTCGCTCGGTCGTTGCCACGTCCACACGGAAGTCATGCAGATCGCGGTTGTTGAGGCCGAGCACGTCGGCGCCCAGCTCCAGCGCGATCTCGAGGTCTTCCTCATCGTGGACCTCGACCACGGTGTCGAGGTCGAGCGACTGGGCCTCGTCGTAGAGACTCGCCAGCTCGTCGTCGTCGAGCGCCGCGACGATCAGCAGCGCCGCGTCGGCGCCCTGCACCGCCGACTCGACCAGCTGGTAGGAGTCGACGACGAAGTCCTTGCGGAGCAGGGGCAGGTCCGAGGCCGACCGGGCGGCGCGCAGGTCGTCGAGCGACCCGCCGAAGCCGCCGTCCTCGGTGAGAATCGAGAGCGCCGCCGCGCCGCCGCGCTCGTAAGCCGGCACCAGGTCCTCGATCTCGGCCCCTGGGCGGATCTCACCGGCGCTGGGTGAGCGCCGCTTGAACTCCGCGATCAGGGAAAGGCCGGGCCGGACGAGCGCCTCCTTGAAGGGACGGTCGTCGCCACGGGAGGTCAGCTGCGCGCGCAGCTCGTCCAGCGAGACGTCCTGCTCGCGGCGCCGCGCAGTGCGGCGGGCCGCTTCGACCAACTCGTCGAGCCTGCTCATTCGGCCGTTGAGGCTAGCTGTCCGGTCAGGGCAACGAGGCGCTGCAGCACGTCGCCCGCCGCGCCCGAGTCCACGGTCTCGCGCGCACGCTCGATGCCGGCAGTCAGGTCGTCGGCGCCGCCGGCCGCGAGGATCGCGGCGCCCGCGTTGGCCAGCACGACGTCCCGTCCCGGGCCCTGCTCGGAGCCGTCGAACACCGAACGCACCACCGCCGCGTTCTCGTCGGGCTCACCGCCCGAGATCAGCTCGAGGGGGGCCTCGGTGAACCCCAGCCCCGCCGGCGTCGTGAACCACTCCTCGGTCGCGCCGTCGCGGACCTCGATCACGCGAGTCGGGCCGCTCACCGACACCTCGTCGAGCCCGTCGTCGGCGGACACCACGAGCGCGCGCTCGCATCCGAGCCCGATGAGCGCCTCGGCGATCGTCTCCTGGTAGCGGCGGTCAGCCACTCCCAGGAGCTGGCGGCTGGCGCCGGCGGGATTCGTGAGCGGCCCGAGGAAGTTGAAGATCGTCCGTACGCCGAGCTCCTTGCGCACCGGTACGACGTGCTTCATCGCCGCGTGGTGGCGCGGGGCGAACATGAAGCCGAAGCCGACCTCGTCGATGCAGCGGGCGACGTCGTCCGGGTCGAGGTCGATCCGGACGCCCAAGGCTTCGAGGAGGTCGGCGGAGCCCGACCGGCTGGTGTTCGAACGGTTCCCGTGCTTGGCGACGGCACAGCCCGCCCCGGCCGCAACGAGCGCCGCCGCGGTCGAGATGTTGAAGCTCGACGGGCCCCCGCCGGTTCCGGCGGTGTCGACGAGGTCGTCGCGCGGCGCGTCGACCGACGACGCCAAGCGGCGCATCGTCCGCGCCAGCCCGGTGAGCTCCGCAACCGTCTCCCCCTTGGACCGCAGGCCGACCAGGAACGCAGCGGTCTGGACTTCGCTCGCCCGCCCCTCCATCACCTCGTCGAGAACGGCCGAGGCGTGGTCGGCCGTCAGGTGGGTTCCGGAACAGACGGCGTCGATTGCGCGGGTGACTAGCTCGTTCGGCATCAGGGCTCGCCCAGGAAGTTCGCCAGGAGGTCCTTGCCATCGGGCGTCAGGATCGACTCGGGGTGGAATTGGACCCCCACCGCCGGCAGCTCGTTGTGGCGGACGCCCATGACGACTTCGCCGTAGGTGGCCGTGACGGTGAACGAGCCCGGCAGGTCGGGGTCGGCCACCAGCGAGTGGTAGCGGCCGGCGCGGAACGGGGTCGGCATGCCCGCGAAGATCCCGGTGCCGTCGTGCTCGACCTCGGCGTCCTTGCCGTGGACGGGCTCGCCGCGGATCACGCGCCCGCCGAACGCCTCGACCAACGCCTGGTGGCCGAGGCAGACGCCGAGTGTGGGCACCCCGGCCTCCGGGAACTCGCGCGAAGCCTCGATCGAGATCCCCGCGTCCACCGGCCTGCAGGGACCGGGCGAGATCACCAGGCGTTCCGCCCCGCGCTCGAGCAGATTGGCAACCGTCGCGTGGTCGTTGCGCACCACGTCCACGTCACTCCCAAGCTCGCCCAGGTACTGGACGAGGTTGTAGGTGAACGAGTCGTAGTTGTCGATCACGAGCACGCGCATCACGGCCACTCGTCCTGGCTCGCGGCGAGCTCGACCGCGCGGAACACGGCGGTCGCCTTGTTGACGGACTCGCGGTACTCGTAGTCCGGCTTCGCGTCCGCGACGGTGCCGCCCCCGGCCTGGACGTGCGCCACCCCGCCCTTCACGACGACCGTGCGGATGTGGATCGCGGTGTCGAGGTCGCCGTCGAAGCCCAGATAGCCGATGGCGCCGCCGTACGAGCAGCGCTTGTGCGGTTCCAGCTCGTCGATGATCTGCATCGCGCGAACCTTCGGGGCGCCGGACAGGGTCCCGGCCGGGAGGGTCGCCCGCAGCACGTCCATCGCCGACATCCCCTCGCGCAGCGTCCCCGAGACCTGGCTCACGATGTGGAGCACGTGCGAGTACGTCTCCACGACCATCAGTTCGTCGACGGTGACGGTGCCGTACTCGCAGACCCGCCCGAGGTCGTTCCGTCCAAGATCCACCAGCATCACGTGCTCGGCCCGCTCCTTGGGGTCGGCGAGCAGCTCCTCGGCGTTCCGGCGGTCCTCGTCCTCGTTCGCCCCGCGTGGGTAGGTGCCCGCGATCGGCCGCGCCTCGACCCGGCGGCCGTTCACCTTGACCAGCGGCTCCGGCGATGCGCCCGCGATCTGGAACTCCTCGAAGTCCAGGAAGTACATGTAGGGCGATGGGTTGATCGCCCGCAGGCCCCGGTAGATCGAGAACGCCTCGACCGGGACCTCGGCGGAGAAGCGCTGCGAGGGGACCACCTGAAACGCGTCGCCGGCATGGACGTACTCGACGATGCGCGCGACGTTCGCCTCGAACTGCTCCCGCGTCATGTTCGATTCGAAGGAAACGCCCGTCGGCTCCCCCGCTTCGCGTCCTGGGCCGACAGGGTCGCCGGCGGGGCGAGGCACGGGGTCGCGCAGCGCTGCACGGGCGTCCGCAATCAGCCGGTCCGCGTCGCGGCTCGCATCCGTGAACGGGAACGCGATGACGCTCACCTCGTGCTTCTGGTGGTCGAAAACCAGCATCAGCTCGCAGACCATCAGCTTCATGTCGGGCAACCCCAGCGGATCGGGATTGGGAGCGCCGAGCGGCTCGACCGTCCGCACCAGGTCATAGCCGAAGAACCCGACGGCGCCGCCTGGGAACGGCGGCATCTCGTCCGGAGTGGTCACGCCGAAGCCCGCGACGAACCCGGCCGCCAGCGCGTAGGGATCGCCCTCGTCGCCCAGGGACCACTCGAGCGTCCGGTGGGGCTTGAAGCCGAGGAACGAGTAGCGGCCGAGACGGCCCTGTTCGGCCGACTCCAGCAGGTACGCGGGCCCCGGGAAGGCGGCGCGCAGCTTCAGGAAGGCGGAGACCGGCGTCTCCACGTCGTCGACAAAGCGCTCGACGACGGGGACGACCCGGCTGGGCTCAGCGGCGACGGTCATTGAGGATCTCCATGACTTGACCGATGGGCACGTCGCGCGAACGCAGCAGCACCGCGAGGTGGTAGAGCAAATCCGCGGCCTCCTCGGCCACGCGCTCGTCGGTCTCGCCCTCGGCGGCGCGGGCGACCTCGTCCGCCTCCTCCCGCACCTTGGCGCCGATCCGCGGCGGGTCCGCCAATAATTCGGCCGTGTAGGAGCCCTCGGGCTGCTCGCGCCGCCGGTCCTCGAGCGTGCGCTCGAGGACCGCGAGGGCCTCGTGAGCGGCGGGCGCAGGCCCGCCGCCCGCCAGATCGCGGTAAAAACACGAGCGCTCGCCCGTGTGGCAGGCGGGTCCGGTCGGCTCCACCAGCGCCACGACGGCGTCGGCGTCGCAGTCGAAGCGGAGCTGCCGAAGTCGCAGCACGTTCCCGGACGTCTGCCCCTTGCGCCAGATCTCCTCGCGCGAGCGGCTCCAGAAATGGACCTCGCCGGACTCCCGGGTGAGGTCCAGCGATTCAGGGCTCATGTACGCGAGCGAGAGCACCTCGCCACTCCGCCAATCCTGCGCCACGCAGGGCACGAGGCCGTTCTCGTCGAACCGAATCGCCTGCTCGTCGGGCATCGTGGGAGTGTAGGCGCGCCGCTCCCGTGCATATGCTTCCGCCGAGATGCTGGATCTGCTGAGTGCGGCGGCGGGAGATCAGGTCTCTCAGCCGTACCTCCTCGAGGCCCGGCAGATGCAGGCGCTCTCGCTGGGGGTCCATATCCCGCTGGTCTGCTTCGGCATCTCGTTCCCGGCGATGGTCCTGTTCCTCGAGGGACTCTGGCTGCGCACGGGGGACGAGACCTACCGGGCGCTCGCCAAGCGCTGGTCGAAGGTGATGCTGATCCTGTTCGCGGTCGGCGTCGTGACGGGGACGATCCTCTCGTTCGAGCTCGGACTGCTGTGGCCGCGGTTCATGGAGCAGTGGGGCGAGGTGTTCGGCTTCGCCTTCGCGCTCGAGGGGGTCGCGTTCTTCATCGAGGCGATCTTCATCACGATCTACGTCTACGGGTGGGACCGCTTACCGGCGCGCGCCCATTTCCTCGCCGGGTTCCCGATCGTGGCGTCGGGAATCGCGGGGGCGACGTTCGTGATCGCCGTGAACGGCTGGATGAACAACCCCACGGGGTTCGACCTCGGATCGAACGGCGAGGTCACGAACGTGCGGCCGCTGGAGGCCCTCTTCAACGACAACCTCTGGCACGAGCTCGTGCACATGTATCTCGCCGGCTTCCTGGTGGCCGGGTTCCTGGTCGCGGGCGTCTACGCGTACGCCTGGCTGCGCGGGCGCCGGGACCGCTACCACCGCGCGGGGCTGATAGTGCCGCTCGCCGTGGTCGCGATCGTGGCGCCCACACAGCTCCTGGTCGGGGACTGGGCGGCCCGGACCGTGGCCGAGAACCAGCCGGTGAAGCTCGCCTCGATGGAGGGCCTCGACGAGTCCGCGAAGGGAGCGCCGCTGACCATCGGCGGGATCTACCTGAGCGGGAAGGTGTATGGCGGCGTCGCGATTCCGGACCTGCTCTCGCTGCTCGCGTTCCACAATCCGAACGCGGAGATCGAGGGTCTCGACACGGTTCCCGCCGACGATCGCCCGCCGGTTGCCTGGGTGCGGAACGCGTTCCAGGTGATGGTGGGCATCGGGACGCTGCTCGCCCTGATCGCGGTCTGGTTCCTGTGGTCGCGATGGAGGCGCGGGACTTTGCCCGGATCGAAGTGGTTCTACCGCGCGGTCGTTTTAGCGGGGCCGGCGGGGATCGTCGCGCTGATCGCCGGGTGGATCGTGACCGAGGTCGGGCGACAGCCGTGGATCGTGTATGAGCTGATGCGCACCGAGGAGGCTGTCACCGGCGCCGAGGGGATCCCGGTCGGTTACGCGACCCTGGCGGTCGTCTACACGGGCTTGATCGTCGTGGTCCTGTTCCTGCTCCGCCGCCTGGCGCGGCAGGGACCCGAATCGATCGAGACGGCCGCCTGATGCTGCCCGACCTCGCCGCGGCGGTTCTCCTGATCGGGCTCACGGCCTACGCCGTCCTCGGCGGCGCGGACTTCGGCGCCGGCTTCTGGGACCTGACGGCGGGCGGCGCCGAGCGGGGCGCGCGGGTGCGCGGGATGATCAAGCGCTCCATGGGGCCCGTGTGGGAGGCCAACCACGTCTGGCTGATCTTCGTGCTGGTGATCATGTGGACGTGCTTCCCACGGGCCTTTGGCCCGGTGATGGAGACGCTCTACGTCCCGCTTTTCCTCGCCGCCGTAGGGATCATCCTGCGCGGTGCGGCGTTCGCGTTACGAGGCGAGGCCGCCACGATCTCGGAGGCACGGGCGCTGGGCGCGACCTTCGCCTTGTCGTCCGTGCTGACGCCGTTCTTCCTCGGTGCTGCCGTGGGCGCGGTCGCCTCGGGCCAGGTGCCGCTGGACGGTTCGGCCGGCGCGATCTCGAGCTGGACGAACGCCACGTCGCTCCTCGCGGGAGCCCTGGCGGTCCTCAACGGCGCGTACCTGGCGGCCGTCTTCCTCGCCGCCGACGCCGCGCGGTCGGGCTTCGACGACCTCGCGGAGGCGTTCCGCCGCCGGGCGCTCGGCGCCGGGATCGCCACGGGAGCCCTGGCGATCGCCGGGATCGCGATCGTCAACTCCGACGCCCCCGACCTCTACGACGGGCTCACCTCGGGCGCCGGCCTGGCGTTCGTGCTCCTGTCGGGAATCGCGGGGGTGGCGACGCTGGCGATGATCTGGACGGGGAGGTTCGACCCGGGTCGGCTCGGCTCGGCGATCGCGGTCGGATCCATCCTCGTTGGTATGGCGCTCGCCATCGAACCCGACTTCCTTCCAGGTGAGCTCTCGCTCGACGACGCGGCCGCGGGCGACCCGACACTGATCGCCACGCTGATCAGCGTCGTCGTGGGCCTCAGCCTGATCCTGCCCTCCCTCGCCTACCTCTTCCGGCTCGTGCTCAAGGGACGTCTCGACCAGGAGCTGAAGCCGATCGGCGCCGAGGAGGGTCCACGATGAGCCACGGCAGGATCGCCGCCCTCTGCTTCGCCGTGGGCGCTGCGCTCCTGTTCTTCGTGGAGAACGGCGTCGTCCGGCTCGTTTCGATCGTGCTTCTCTTCACGGCGATCGCCCTCGGAGTCCGCGCGATCGCGAGCCCGGAGTTCCTCACCGAGGACCGGGACGAGACCCGGAGCTAGCTCGAGACGGAGCGCGCCGGGGGATCGTCCTGCAGCTCGGCCGGCTCCTCCTCGTCCATCACCCCGGTGGCGCCCACCACGACGCCGATCACCACGAGCAGGCTGATGAGCCCGAAAACCGTGGCTGCGATCGTTGTGATCAGGCCGAGGACCTCGCCCTCTGGCTTGATGTAGGCGTCGACGATGGCCGTGATCGCGGCGCCGGCGCCGAGGACGCACCAGACGATCAGCACGACAAGCGACGCCGTGCTCGAGTTCAACGGGTCCTCGAGCTGGTGGCCGATCGTGGCGGCCACGGCGAAGGACGCCAACGCCAGAACGGTGAGGATGATCGCGGTGCGGCGGGTTGTTCGAACCTCGGGAACCATCACTCAATACCCAGTCTGTCCAACAGGCCGTCGTCGCGTCGCCACCGCCCCCGCACGCGGACCCGGAGGTCAAGGTAGACCTGCCCGCCCAGCTCGCGCTCGAGCTCACGCCTGGCCGCCGTGCCGATGTCGCGGATCATTCGACCGCCGCGCCCAATCAGGATCGCCTTCTGTGATTCGGCCTCCACCCAGACCTGGGCCCGCACCTCGAACAGGCCGTCGTCGCGCAGCTCCGCCCCCTCGACGATCACCTCGACCGCGTGCGGGATCTCCGCACGAGTGCGGCGCAGGATCTGCTCGCGGATCAGCTCGGCCAGATGGGTCTCGCTGGCGGAGTCGGTGTGCTCCTCGGGCGGGTACAGGTACGGGCCGTCGGGCATCAGCTCGGCGAGCCGGGTGATCAGCGGATCCAGGCCGCTTCCGGTCCGGGCGCTGACGGGGAAGACCTCATCAACGATCTTTAACTCGCCGACCGCTGCGAGCACCTCGGCGGTCCGCGGCGTGTTCAGGCGGTCGACCTTGTTGACGGCGCAGATCACCGGCCGGCGCTCGCCCGCCGCCAGAAGGGTCTCGGCGATGAACCGGTCGCCGGGACCGAGACCCTGCTCTCCGTTCACGACGCACAGGACGCAGTCGGCATCCGCCAGCTCACGCTCCACGCGGCGCTGCATCCGCTCGGTCAGCGAGTCGCGTGGCCGTTGGACCCCCGGGAGGTCGACCAGCACCATCTGCCAGCCGGCAGCCGTGTCGGTCGCGATGCCCCGTGCCGCCCGGCGGGTGGTCTGCGGCCGGTCCGAGATGATCGCGACCTTCTCCCCGACGATCGCGTTGACAAGCGTCGACTTGCCGACGTTCGGCCGCCCGGCCAGCCCCACGAAGCCGCTCCGCGTCACCGAAGCCCCTCGAGCACCTCGGCCTGCAGCGCCAGCATCTCCCCGTCGTCGGCCTCGTGGTCGTAGCCACAGAGATGGAGCACGCCGTGGACCGTGGCAGCGTTCAGGTCGGCCGTGTGCCGCGGGCAGATGACCACGTCGCCGAGCTCGCGCGGTCCTGGAACCGCGGCGACGCCGTCGATCGGGAACGATAGGACGTCGGTGGGCTCGTCCCTCCCGCGGTGCTCGCGGTTCAGCTCGCGGATCCGCCCCTCGTCGACGAGGCCGACCGAGAGGTGGCCGTCCTCAACCCCCGCGGCTGCGAGCGCCGCCAGCGCGGCGGAAACGAGTTCGTCCGGCACGTCGGAGTGGTCGATCAATCAACCAAGCCCTTACCGGGGTGGCCCGGAAGCTTTCGCGACAGAGTCCCTCATCCGATCAATCGCGGGTGCGCTCCGCGTGGTCGTCGTAGGCGGCGACGATCCGCTGGACGAGCTGGTGCCGGACGACGTCCTCGCCGCCGAAGCGGGTGAACGTGATGTCCTTTACCTCGTCGAGGATGTCGGAGACGACGATCAGGCCCGAGCGTTGGTCGCGCGGAAGGTCCACCTGGGTGATGTCGCCGGTGACGACCATGCGCGAGCCGAATCCGAGCCGCGTCAGGAACATCTTCATCTGCTCGGGGCTCGTGTTCTGCGCCTCGTCGAGGATCACGAACGAGTCATTCAGCGAGCGCCCCCGCATGAAGGCCAGTGGCGCGACCTCGATCACGCCGCGGTCGAGATAGGTGGCGACGCGCTCGGGATCGAGCATGTCGTAGAGCGCGTCGAACAGCGGGCGCAGGTACGGGTCGACCTTGGCCTGGATGTCGCCGGGCAGGAAGCCGAGGCGCTCGCCGGCCTCGACGGCGGGGCGCGTCAGGATGATCCGGTTCACGTCCTTGCCCTCGAGCGCCGCGACGGCCGCGGCGACTGCGAGGAACGTCTTGCCGGTTCCCGCGGGCCCGATCCCGAAGGTGATGGTGTGGCGACGAATCGAATCCAGGTAGCGCTTCTGGTTGATCGTCTTGGGCGCCACCCGGATGTTCCGGTGCGCCCAGATCACATCCTCGACGATCGCCGAGGAGGACTCGCCGGCGTCGAGTGCTCCGGCGACGGTGTCGATCGTGGCGGGCGCCAGGTCGTGTCCCCGCTCGACGAGCCCGACGAGCTCGTCTACAACGCTCGCCGCGGCGCCGACATCGCCCTCGTCGCCGTCCAGGGTCAGGACGTTGCCGCGCAGGAAGACGTCGCAGCCGAGGCGCTCCTCCAGCTCGCGGAGCACCGAGTCCTCCGAGCCGGCCAGCTCCGCGGCGACCTCGTTGTCCAGGGTGAGCTGGCGGCGGGCCATCTCAATCTCCCGCCAGGCGCTCGCGGATCGCCGCGCTGACCCGCTTGCCGTCGGCCCGGCCGCCGACCTTGCCCATCGCGACGCCCATCGCCTTTCCCACGTCCCCCATTCCGGACGCTTCGGACTCGGCGACCGCCTCTTCGGCGATCGCCGCAAGCTCGTCATCCGAGAGTTCGGCGGGCAGGTACTCCGAAATCAGTTCGGCCTCGGCGTCCTCGGCCGTCGCCCGCTGCTCGTCGCCGCCGTTCCGGTATGCGTCGGCGGCCTCGAGGCGCCGCTTGCGCTCGCGGCGCAGCACCGCGACCTCGTCGTCGCCGCCCTCCTTGAGGTTCTTCTGGAGCGCGTCGGCGATCAGGCGCAGAGCACCGACGCGGTCGCGCTGGCGCGCCTTCATCGCCGTCCGGGTGTCGGCCTGGATCCGCTCGAGCGTGGTCTCGGTCATCGGCGCTAAGGGTACGAGCTTGTCCTAGATCATCTAGAGCTCGACCAGCTCGACCTCGCCGAGGGGGAGCTGCAGGAAACGAGTGCCGAGTTCGCGAAAGGCGATCGGGTCACCGGTGCAAACGAAGTCGTAGCTTCCCTCCCCGTGACGGGTGGTCGCGAGTCCCCGGTTCTCAAGAATTCGCTCGACGGTGGCGGCGACCGCGTGGCCGGCGGTGACCAGGCGCACGTCGCGGCCGAGGATTCGCTGCAGCAGGGGCCGGACCAGCGGATAATGCGTGCACCCGAGGATCACGGTGTCGACGTCCGCGCGGTGGAGCGGCGTGCAATAGGCACGGACCTGCTGGACGACGGCCTCGGAGAACGGGAAGCCGCGCTGGATGATCGCGGCGAGGTCGGGCGCCGCGACCTGGGTGACCATCAGCTCGCGATGCTGGCTCGCGAGCGAGTTGAGATAGGCGCCGCCCTCCACGGTCGCCCGCGTCGCCAGCACGCCGACCCGCCCGGAGTCGGTGATCGCCGCCGCGATCTCGGACTCGGGCTGAACCACCGCCACCACCTCGACGCCCTGCTCGGCCGCGATATCGCGGGAGGTCTCGATGCCCGCCGTCGCAGCCGAGTTGCAGGCGATCACGATGAGCTTGGCGCCGCGCTCCAGGAGGAAGCGGGTGTTCCGGGCGGAGCACTCGCGCAGCTCCTCCAGCGACTTCGCCCCGTACGGAAACCGGGCGTCGTCGCCCAGGTAGAGGTAGTCCTCCTCCGGCAGTGAGACCAGGCACTCGTGCAGGACGGTGAGGCCGCCGACGCCGGAGTCGAAGACGCCGATCGGCGCCTCGCGGGCGGGGGTCGGGGACACAGGCCGCTCGACCTAGAGGAAGGGCTTGGCGGTCATCACGTAGATCGTGAGGATCACGATGATCCCTGCGATCGGGCCCACCTTCTGCTGACTGGCTGCGAGGGCCTGGACCTCGTCCTGTCTCCCGGCCTCCGCGGCATCGACGAACTTCTGCGTCGAAGGGATGAAGTACCACTGCGACAGCGCGAACAGGACCAAGACCGCCACGATCCCCCAGGAGGAGAAGAAGTCGGCGAAGTCCCAGCGATCGTCGACCAGGTAGAGGCCGGTGATCAGGATCACGAGCAGCCCCAGCCGGGTTGCGATGCGGCTCCACATGACCACGACGCGCCCGATGGTCGGCAGCGCCGCCGGGTTGGTCCTGCCGGCCGTCGCGAAGAACGCTCCATACGCGAAGGTCGGCCCAAAGGCGAGCACGACGGCCAGGATGTGGAGGAAGACGACTACGTCGTAGAACTGGACGGCTGGCGCGATCATGCGGGCAACATACCCCGAGCGGCGGCTACGAGCGTTCGAGCCGCAACGCGGACCAGTCGCCCGAGTCCCGGCGCTCTCGCCGCTGGAGCCCGGCCTCGGCGAACGCCGCCTCCACGTCCTGCACCTCGCGCGCGAGGAGCCCGGAGCAGATCAGCCGCTCGCATGCGGCCGGGAGCCGGGGCGCCACGTCGCGCAGGATCGGCGCGGTGAGGTTCGCAACAACGGTGGGGGCTGCCGGCGGTGGCGCCTCCCGGAGATTCAGGCGATCGAGCCCGAGCTCGACCTGGTTGGCGGCGGCGTTCTCGCGCGCGGCATCGAGGGCCGGGAGCTCGAGATCGACGCCCGTCACCGGCGCGAAGCCGAGCTTGGCGGCGACGATCGCCAGCACGGCCGAGCCGGTGCCGAGATCCAGCAGGGGTCCGGCGGCCGGCCGCTCGTCCGCGAGCTGGACGAGCAACTCGACGCAGAGCCGCGTGGTCGGGTGAGCGCCAGTGCCGAACGCCTGGCCGGGGTCGATGACGACGTCGATCGAGTCGCCGGCCGGCTCATCTCGCCACGAGGGCCGGATCACCACCCGGCCCCCGGCGATCGAGGTCGGCTCGTGGAAGTCGCGCCAGCGGTCGGCCCAGTCGTCGGGGATCTCCTCCGAGCGAACGTCCACGAGCCCCTCGCCGGCGACCGCTTCGACGCCGCCAAGATCGGGAAGCTCGCCCTCGGCCCCATAGATCGCGTATTCGACCCACCCCGGGCCGGATTCCTCCTCGACACCGCCGGGAGCCAGTTGCACCAGCTCCGCGAGGACCACCTCGGCCTGTTCGGGGCGGCAGCGAACCGCGAGCCGGATCACAAACTCGCCCACGCCAGGGGGGCAAGCATGCTCTCGCGCCTCGCGTCGCTCATCAACTCACATCGTCCAGAAGGTCGTCGAGCTCCTGAGCCGCAGCCCGCTGCTTGCGGCTGAGCCGGTTGGGAACCACGACCTCCAGGACCACGTGCTGGTCGCCGCGGCGACGGCCCTGAAGCCGTGGCAGCCCCTCCCCCTTGACGACGATGCGCTGGCCCGGCTGGGCGCCCTTGGGAACCTCGACCTCGCGGGGCCCGTTGAGCGTCGGTACCTGGATCGTGCCCCCGAGCATGGCGCGCGTGACGCCGATCCGGGCCGGAGTGACCAGGTGTTCGCCGTGGCGCTCGAAGCGCTCGTCCGCGCGAACCCGGACCTCGACGTAGAGGTCGCCGGCCGGCGCTCCGTGCTCGCCGGAATGGCCGGCGCCCGAGATCCGGATGCGCTGCCCGTCCTCGATCCCCGCGGGAACGTCAACGTCCCAGGTGCGCCGCCTCCGTACGCGCCCGAGCCCGTCGCACTCGCCACATGGCTCGTCGGGGATCTTGCCCTCGCCGTTGCAGGTCGGGCAGGCCGCCGAGCGCACCATCTGCCCGAACGCCGTGCGAGAGACCTGCTGCACGACGCCCTGGCCGCCGCAGGTCTCGCAGGTCTGGATAGGCGTGCCCGGCTCGGCGCCGTTGCCGTTGCAGTGCTCGCAGCGCGAGACCGCCTCGAACGAGACCTCGCGGCTGACGCCCTCGAGCACGTCCCCAAGCTCGATCTCCACCGCGACCCCGATGTCGCCTCCCGGCGCCGGGCCCCGGCGGCCGAATCCAAACAGCTCCGAGAACAACGGATCGCCCTGACCGAAGAACGCGCCCAGGATGTCCTCGAAGCCGGCGCCCGCAGATGCTCTCGACGAGAACCCGCCCGAGCGCAGGCCCTCGTGGCCAAACGTGTCGTATGTCCGGCGGCGCTCGGGATCGGAGAGGGCCTCGTAGGCCTCGGCGGCCTCCTTGAACTTCTCCTCGGCGGCCGGATCGTGCTTGTTCACGTCGGGGTGGAGCTCACGGGCGAGCCGCCTGAACGCCTTCTTGATGTCCGCGTCGGCGGCACCCCGGTCGACGCCGAGGACCTCGTAGTAGTCGCGCGGCACTAGCGCGGCTCGTAGACGGACTCGAAGAAGCGCGAGAGCTCCCCGGCGGCGTCCCGCACGGAGGCGATCGCGGTCGCGTAGTCCATCCGGGTCGGGCCGAGAACGCCGACGGTGCCGAGGTTGCGGTAGCCGAGACCGTAGTTGGCGCCCACGACGCTGACGGTTCGCAGCTCGGGCGCGGGGTTCTCCTCGCCGATCCAAACGAAAACGGAACGCTCGTCGAGGGCCGAGCGCAGCACGCGGAGGAGATTCGCGCGGCCCTCGAGGACGCCCATCAGGGACTCCGCCTCGGGCAGATCCGGCGCATGCTCCTCGGAAAGGAGGCGAGCCGCGCCGTCCACGTAGAGGTCCTCGCCGGCGCGGCGCTCGAGGTCGGTGAAGGCGGCGCCGATGTCGGCCAGGAAGCTGGCCTCGGAGCTCGAGAGCTCCGGATCGGTGAGCCGGTCGCCCGTCATCCGCGCCCCCAGCGCGAGCCCGGTCAGGCGCTCGTTCAGGTAGCTGGAGGCCCACTCCAGCATGCCGGCGTCGAGCTTGCGGTCGAAGTTGAACACGCGCTTGGCGACGGCGCCGTTCGTTGCGATCACGACCACCATCGCGACGTTCGGCTGCAGCGGCAGCACCTCGATCCGGTGGACGCGCGCCGCGCTCGGAGGCGGCGCGGTTGCGACCGCCAGCAGATCGGTCATCTGCGAGAGGGCGTGCGTCGTCTCGCGCATCGCGTCCTCGACCTCCCGGCGCATCCGCGTCAGATCGAGCTCCGGGGTGGCCGAGTCCGCGGCCGGCCGAGTTGGCGCCGTCGCAAGCAGGGAGTCGGCGTAGAAGCGGTAGCCGCGGTCGGTCGGCACGCGCCCGGCGGACGTGTGCGGGTGCGTGAGGTATCCGTCGCGCTCAAGCGCCGCCAGCTCGTTGCGGACGGTCGACGCGCCCCACTCGACGTCGCCGCGCTCGGAGATCGCCTTCGATCCCACGGGCTTGCCGGTGCGGAGATATTCCTCCGCGACGAGCAGCAGGATCCGCTGTTGGCGCTCGCTCAGAAGCACGGAGCTGATTTTAGGGTCAGCCCGGTGCTACAGCTCGAGGGTGGCGCTGGCGTTGCGGATGATCCGGTTCTCGCCCTGGGCGGCGACCGTGTCGGTGACGATGCGGCCGTCGTGCACCTCGGTGACCCTCGAAGTCACCACGATCTCCTGCTCGGGGAAGCCCATCCCGCGGAATTGGACGGTGAGGCGCTTCAGGGCGCGCGGGTCGCCGCCGGCCACGGCGGATTGCGCGCGGGCGACCTGGGCCATCGACCAAAGGCCGTGCAGGATGCAGCCGGGTAGGCCGACCTTCTGCGCGAATTCCTCGTCGATGTGGATCGGGTTCATGTCCCCGGAAGCGTCGGCGTAGCGCTTCGTCAGGCCCGCGTCGGGGGTGACCCGGAGCTCCGGAAGGGAATCGCCGACCGAGAACTCGCTCATCAGGCACCCACCCCCCTCACGATGTTCGTCCAGGTGCCCGTCACGGTCTCGGCGCCGTCCTGGTTGGTCGAGACCGACTGGAACACGTAGAAGCCCTTGCCGTCACGTTCCTCGATCGAGCTGCAGCTGACCGTGGTCGTGATCTCGTCGCCGGCGCAGACGGGCTCTGCCCACTCGAACTGCTGCCCGCCGTGGACCATCGCGGCGAAGTTCATCTCGACCTCCGGATCGAGGATCGCGGGGCCCATCGCGGGGCTCGAGTAGACGACGCAGAACATCGGTGGCGCGACGACGTCGCGAAAGCCGGCCGCGCGAGCGGCGTCGGCGTCGCGGTGCAGGGCGCTCTCGGCGCCGATCGCGTCCGCGTACTGGGTGATCCGCGCACTCTCGACGGTGAACGAGACGGGATCCCAGGTCTTGCCGGCGGCGTCGGTCTTGAGCGTCATCGGCGCGGGAGTCTATGAAGACTCCGCCTCCCGGCGGCGGGCAACGTCGAAGGCGTCGTCCTCGGAGAGGAGGACCTCGAGGTAGGTACCGAGCATGTTGCGGATCTCCGCGACCCAGTAGGACATCTGCTCGACCTCCACCCCGCTGCCGGCGCCCCGCCCGCTGACCAGGATGCTCAGGACGACGTGGTGCTCGCCAACGGGCTCGATCGCCGTGAGGTCGAAGCCGAAGTCGTCCCAGGCCTCATTCCAGCGCGAGATCCACTCCATGTAGCCCTCGTGGCCGTGAAACGGCCCGGCGTTCATGAAGTCCGAGGCGGTCACCACCACGTCGGGGTGGTACAGGGCGAGCAGGCCCTCGATATCTCGGCCGACGTAGAGCTGGAGGGCTCGCTGGGCGAGACTCATGTTCTCGCGCTGCGCGGCGGTCGCCTCGCCGGCCATCGGTCAGACCGCCGCCAGCGCCGACCCGCGATCGGCGTGGATCTGGAACCTGGTCGCCTGGTCGCCCTCGAACTCGACGAGGAAGTAGACGTCGAGGACCACCGGGACGCCGCTGCCGGCACCGGTCGCCGCCTGGTGGACCGCGACGAGGATGTTGCGATCGCCTAGGGGCTCGAACCCGGTGATTTCGTAGGTGATCTCCCCGAACGCCTCCTCCCAGGCGGCCGTCATCTGTGTGAACCCCGCGTAGCCGTTCCAGGTACCCATGTTCAGGAGCGGCGGGGCGACCCGACACACCACATCCGGGTGAAGGAAGTTGGCCAGGCCGGCGACGTCGCGTGCCTCGAAGGCATCGAACGCGTCGCGGATCAGGCCCTCCCTCGGATCGGTCATCGATCGAGCTCCAGCACGGCCAGGAACGCCTCCTGCGGCACCTCGACCTGCCCGACCTGCTTCATCCGCTTCTTGCCCTTCTTCTGCTTCTCGAGCAGCTTCCTCTTGCGCGTGACGTCGCCACCGTAGAGCTTCGCGGTCACATCCTTGCGCAGCGCCTTGACGGTTTCGCGCGCAAGCACCCGGGAACCGATGGCAGCCTGAACCGGCACGTCGAAGAGCTGGCGGGGGATCGTCTTGCGCAGCCGCTCGACCATCGCCTTGCCGGCGACGTAGGCCTTGTCGCGGTGGACGATCACGGAGAGGGCGTCCACCGGGTCGCCCGCCAGCAGCACGTCGAGCTTGACGAGGTCGGACGGCTGCAGCCCGGTCGGCTCGTAGTCGAGCGAGGCGTAGCCGGCGGTCCGCGACTTGAGCTGGTCGAAGAAGTCGAGGACGATCTCGGCCAGCGGGAGGTCGTAGCGCAGCTGGACCCGCTCCGGGGAGAGGTAGTGCATGTCCACGTGCGTGCCGCGCCGTTCCTGACAGAGCTCCATGACCGCGCCGACCCGGTCGGCCGGGCAGATCACGCTGGCCCGGATGTACGGCTCGCGGATCTCGGCGATCGAACCCGGGTCCGGCAGGTCGACGGGCGAGTGCACCTCGACGCGCTCGCCATCGAGCAACTCGACCTCGTAGCTGACGTTCGGGGTCGTCGCCAGGAGGTCGAGGTCGTACTCGCGCTCCAGTCGCTCGCGCACGATGTCCATGTGCAGTAGCCCCAGGAAGCCGCAGCGGAAGCCGAAGCCGAGAGCCTGCGAGGTCTCGGGCTCCCAGGACAGCGCTGCGTCGTTCAGCGAGAGCCTGTCGAGCGCCTCGCGGAGGTCCTCGTAGCGGTCCGTGTCGATCGGGAACAGGCCGCAGAACACCATGGGCTTCACCTCGCGGTAGCCGGGCAGCGCCTCGGACGCCGGGGTCGCGGTCGTCGTGAGCGTGTCGCCGACTCGCAACTTGGTCACGTCCTTCAAGCCGGTGATCACGTATCCCACCTCGCCCGCCTCCATCACCGGCGCCGGGGTCATCGCGGGCTTGAAGAATCCGATCTCGTCGATCTCGGCCTGGGTCCCGGTCTGCATCGCGCGGATCGCCTCGTCGGTGCGAAAGACGCCATCGACGGCGCGCACGTACGCAACCACGCCGCGGTACGGGTCGAACTCGGAGTCGAAGATCAGCGCCCGGGGCGGCGCGCCCGGGTCCCCGGCGGGCGGCGGGATTCGCTTGACGATCGCCTCCAGGACGTCGCGCACACCCTCGCCGGTCTTGGCGGAGATGTGGAGCACCTCGTCGGCCGAACAGCCGATCAGGTCGACGATCTCGCCGGTGACGCGCTCGGGCTCGGCGCCGGGCAGATCCACCTTGTTGAGCACCGGGATCAGCTCGAGGCCGGCCTCGATCGCCGCGTAGGTGTTCGCCACGGTCTGCGCCTCGACGCCCTGCGCGGCATCGACCACGAGCAACGCGCCCTCGCACGCGGCGAGCGAGCGGGAGACCTCGTACGCGAAATCGACATGCCCCGGTGTGTCGATCAGGTGCAGGTGATAGCTCGAGCCGTCGTCCGCGGCGTACTCCACGCGCACGGCCTGCGCCTTGATCGTGATCCCGCGCTCCCGCTCGAGGTCCATCGAATCCAGCATCTGCGGCACGTGCTGGCGCGCATCGACGGCATTCGGTGATCTCGAGGATCCGATCGGCCAGCGTCGACTTCCCATGGTCGATGTGGGCGATGATCGAAAAGTTGCGGATCTCCTCCATGCGGCCGCTGAGTATGGCGAGCGACCGCCGTGGCGAGTGGACGGGGGAAGGCCGGTCCCCGCCCCGCCGCGCCCTCCTGAAATGAAAATCGCCGCCGCAGGGACGGCCAGCTTCAGGATGCCTCTCGCGGCGGCGATTTTCATTTCAGGAGAGAGCGGCGAGGCGGGGACCGGCCTTCCCCCGTCCCCCCACACGCTCACCGACTCACAGGGGTTTGTCGAGCGTCTCCCAGTCCTTGAGGTCGGGCAGCGGGTCGCGGGCCTCGGCGGTGAAGCCCTTGCCGTCGCGGATCTCGAAATGCAGGTGTTCCCCGTAGCAGGAGCCGGTACAGCCGAGCCCGCCCAGAAGCTCGCCCGCCTTGACCTCGTCGCCCTTGGCGACCTTGGCCGGCGCGACCATGTGCATGTAGATGTAGGTCTGTTCGCGCTCGGTGTCGTAGACGTGAACGTAGTTGCCCTGTCCGCCGTCGCTGCCCGCGTCCACCACCACGCCGTCGGCGGCCGCGACCAGCGGCGTGCCGGCCGGCGCGAACATGTCCTGGCCCGCGTGCGTGTGGCCCGAGCGAGCGGCGCCGAAGGCATTCTCGGGAGTGCCGTAATCCACCTGGCCGACGATCGGGACGAACGGACCGTCCGGCCGCATCCGCCGCTTGCGCTCGGCGATCGCGAACCGGCGGTCGCGGGCCTCGCCGGCATCGACCGCCTCGAGCGCGGCGGGCGAGGTCGGGGCAGGATGCGAAGGGCGGCGCTCGGCGTTGCCTCCGCCTCCGGCTCGGCCGCCAGGGCCGGGATCGCGAGGCCGGCGCCGACGGTGATCGCCGCCGCGGCGGTGGCAAGGATTCGGGCTCTCGAACGCGGGTGCGACATGACTGCTCAGGTCCTCTCAGTCGGGGTGGGCGCGGCGGTAACGGAGCGCCGGCGCGAGGCATCGCGCCTCAAAGGGCCCGCGCGTCCCGGCTTGGCCGGGCCCTCGGCGCGGGCGGTCAGGACGGCTTACAGGGTGAACGGCCGAAGTTAGGGGATGTGTGACCGGTGTCACACATCGTTTGCTTGCAATTCTCCTTGCGCGTGCCTACCCGCGGCGAATGACCCGCAGCGCCTGATCCGCCTCGGGAACCCGGAGCGCCACGACCACCGCGAGGTAGGCGAGTCCGCCGGCGCCGAGGGCCGCTCCGAGCGAAGCGATCTGGGCCACCGTCCCCCGGCCAAGCTCGGCGTCCAAGAGCTCCCACACCCCGTACGAGACAGCGGCGAGCGCCGCGGCTGCGAGCACGATCCGCATCCCGCTGGAGAAGAGGCGCCCGAGTTCGAGGCGCCCGAGCTCGCCGCGCAGCACCCAGGCCTGCGCGACGACGCTCGCGATCGTGGCGATCCCGGTCGCCGCGACGATGCCGCCAACGCCGTACGGCTCGTAGAGCAGGAGGGCTGCCCCCGCCGTGATCGCCAGGTTGGCGACGGAGATCGCGGTGGGGAGCCACGGCCGCTGGAGGCTGAAGAACGTGCGGGTCAGCAGCAGGAACAGCCCGTTGAAGGGGAGCGAAAACGCGAACCAGAACAGCGCTTCGGAGACCAGTTCGGTGGACGTATCGTCGAACACGCCGCGTTCGTAGATCAGCCTGGTCATGGGCTCGGAGAGCACCAGGATCGCCGCGGTGGCCGGAATCAGGAGCAGCAGGATCAGGCGCATCCCGTTGGCCATCGTCGGCCCGCAGCCCGTCACGGTCGGCGCGGGCCGCGAACCGGGCGAGCGTCGGGAACAGGACCGTTGCGATCGCGACCGAGAAGATGCCCTGCGGGAGCATGTAGATGCGAAACGCCTTGTCGATCGCCGCCGGCGCCTGGTCGGAGACGAGGAAGCCGACGGTGCTGTTGATCAGCAGGTTGACGTTGATCAGGCCGAGGCTGATCGTCACCGGCAGCATCAGGAGCAACACCCGGCGGACGCGTGAGTCGCGCCAGTCCTCGCGCTTGAAGCTGAACGGGGCGAACAGGGCGCGGCGCAGGCCGTAGGGCGTGTTGCGCAGGTCCCACGCCGGAATCAGCAACTGGATCACCGTGCCGACGAGGACGCCGATCGCGTACGCGTAGATCTCGTCCTCCTCCGGGAACGCCGGGACGAGCGCGACCAGGACGGCGATGATCGCGACGTTCCAGAAGAACGGCGAGATCGCATAGGCGCCGAAGCGGTCGTAGCTGTTCAGGACCCCGACGACCATCCCCGTCACACCCAGAAGGAGCACGATCGGGAACAGGAGTTGGGAGAGGACGATCGTGAGGTCCTTGACCGCCTCGTACTGATCCGGGATGAAGAGGGGCATCACGACCGGCGCCAGCAGGATGAACAGCGCGGTGATCGCCCCGAGGATCAGCGTGACCAGGAAGAGCATCGTGGAGGCGAGCCGGAACGCCTCGCGGCGCTGCCCGTTCTCCAGCAGCTCGGTGAAGACTGGGACGAACGCGGCCTGAATGGCGGCGTCGGCAAAGAGGCTGCGCACGAGGTTGGGAACCTGGAACGCGATCGTGAACGCGGACATGGGGCCAAGCGTCCCGAAGTAGGACGCAGCGACGATCTCGCGGACCAGGCCCGCCACGCGGGAGGCGGCGGTTGCCAGCGAGAACAGCGCCGTGGAACGCGCGAGCCGGCCCGAGCGCGGGCGCGCCAGATCGACTTCCTCGCTCGGGGTGGTCTCGGCCGCCGCAACGGCGTCTGCCTCGATTTCCCGGGGTGTTTCCGGCCTCTGGTTCATTCTCATTCAGATACGCGCCGCTATCATCCGCGCTCGCGAAATGGCCAATATCGCCTCACAAAGAAAGCGCAACGCCCGGTCGCTGCGCGAGCACGACGAGAATCGCCTCTTCAAGAGCGCCGTGAGGACGCACTTCAGGCGCCTCGAGGCGGCGGTCGCCGGAGGCGACGAGAGCGCGGTCGACAGCGAGCACCGCGAGCTGATCTCGAGGATCGACAAGGCCGTTCAGAAAGGTGCCCTGCACCGCCGGAGCGGCGCCCGCAAGAAGGCCCGCGCGGCGCGAATTCGCGCGTCTTCCTAGGCTTCCCTCGGCTTCGACTCACCCGGCGCGTGTGCCGCCGGCGCGAGCCACCGCCAGGGCGAGCGCAACGTCGTCGGGATAGTCGGAGCCCCCCCGTGTCCACCACTCGAGGTCGGCGACCGCGCACGTCGCCGCTCGCAGCGCGGCGGGACTGGTGTTTCGCACCCTGCGCACCAGCATCTTCGCCGCATACGGGTGCATCGGAAGCGACGATTCGAGCTCCTTCCCCGACCGGCCTGCCTCGACGCCGGCGATCGCCAGCCTTGCCTCCCGCAGTCGTTTCGCAGCCTGGTAGACGAGCGGCGTGACCGATTCGCCCTGCGCGGTCAGCCGCGCGGCCGCCCGGGCCGCGGCCGCGCGGTCACGGTCGACGAGCGCGTCCGAAAGCGCCCAGACCATCTCCTCGGAGGTATCCGCCACCATCTCATCGAGATCGTCGGCCGAAACGCTGCCGCCCTCGCCGGCCCACAGCGCGAGACGGTCGAGCTCCGTCAAGAGGCGCAGGGTCGAATCTCCGAGGCGGTCGACCAGCATCCGCGCGGCCTCCGCCTCCAGGGTGAACCCGCGCCGCCCCGCCTCCGACACGAGGCGCCCCGGCAGGTCGCGGGCGCGCGGTGCCTCGTAGCGACGCACGTCTCCCCCGGCCGCTTCCACGGCTTCGGCCATACCCTTGGGAGACCTGACCTTGGGGAGAGCCTCACGCGCGACGAGCACGACCGTCAGGTCGGGCGGCAGCGCGCCGAGGGCGGCGATCACGGGCTTGGCCTGATTGGCGGACCAACGCTCGACGCCGTCGGCAAGCAGATAGCGCCGGCTGGCGGTGAGCGACAGCGCGGGGATCGCGGCCAGCAGCCCTTCCGCATCGGGCGGGCCGTCGCCGCTGAACGACTCCAACGCCCCGGGACCGCCCTCGCGCTCGGCACGCGCGCGGAGCGCGGTCAGCGCCGCGTCGAGCTTCGCGGCATCGTCACCCGCCAGAAGATACGCGGGCGCCAGCTCGGCCATCTGACTAGATGCTGCCGATCAGAATCGAGAGGATTCCCAGCACGACCGCCGCACCCGCAACGCGGGCGAGCAACGGGCCGCGGTTTCCGGTTGCCGCGAACATCAGCGCGACGATGACGGCGATCGCGCCGATGATCCCGCTCCCCCACGCCAGCACGACGCTGATCGACTTCTGGGCCGAGGAGCCATCGAAGCACTCGTCGTCCAGGTCGGGGACGACCTGGCCCGACTCCACGTCCTCGAAGAACTGGTCGCACGTCGAGGTATCGCCGATGTCGATCGCGACGGCGATCATCACCGCCGCGCCAAACGCCAACACCAGCGCGATCACTACGCCGAGGGCGCGCATGCCCCCGCTGGCCTTCCCGGAATCGCCCGTGCCAGGCGGCGCGGGCGGCGGGGGCGGGGGCGGGGGCGGTGAGGCCGGCTGAGGGTCGGGTGCGTCGCTGGTCATCGGGCTCCTTCTCGGACGAGAGTTCGGCGGCACCCTACCCAACGGTCCAGCCGTCACCGCGGACCTCGATGACCACCTCCCCCTCCGCGTCCGTGCGGCGCGCGGACACGCCCCCGTCGGCCAGGGCGGCCAGCGTCTCCGGCGCCGGGTGGCCGTAGGAGTTGTCCTCCCCCACCGAGATCACCGCAAGCCGGGGCGTCGCGCGCTCCAGGAGACCCGGCAGCCCGGCATCGGCGCTGCCGTGGTGGGCGACCTTGAGCACGTCCACCGGACCAGGGTCGATCGGAGCCACCTCGGCCTCGGCGTCCCCGGTGAGGAGCGCTTCGAACCCACCGAGGCGGGCGCAGAAGACGAGCGAGCTCGCGTTCGGATCCTCGCCCCCGGCTGCGTCGCGCGGCCAGAGGACATCGAGACGAAGGCGCCCCGCGCGGAGTGACTGCCCGGCGCCAAGCGCTCTGATGTCAGGACAGACGCCGCTCGCGCAGTACCGCGGGCGGGCGCGCGGGGCGTGGACGATGCGCTCGGCCTCGACCCGAGCCAGCACCTCGCCCAGAGCGCGCCGAGTGATCGAGCTCGTCGTGGGTGAGCGCGAGCGCTCCCAGGCGGTCGATCCCAAGGTCGTCGAGCCGCTCGGCCGCACCGCCGCCCGGCGGCCCGGTGTCCACCAGGATCGGCAGGGCGTCCCGCGGCTCGAGGAGGATCGCATCGCCCTGGCCCACGTCCAGCACCCGCATCGTGAGATCCGGAGGCGGACCGGCCGGCCGCGGCTCTCCGGGGAGAACGACCACGAGCGCCGTCGCGAGCGCGGTCGCCAGCGCGGCGGCCGCGGTCCGGCGGGAGCCGAACCGGCCGCCCCACCCCGGCCGCAGCTCCGAGCGGCGCTCGAGCGCCGCGCAAGCCAGGCGCGCGCCGAGCAGCAGTGCCGCCGTGAGCGCGATCGCCGTCCCCAGGGCCGGCTCGGCGAACTCGATCTGGGCCCAGTCGCCGCCGAAAGCGCGAGCCGTCCACCCGATGAACGCGGCGCAGAGCCCACCCAGGGAAGTCAGCGGCTCGACCGGGGCGCCGGGAATCTGCCCCATGGCTCCGGCGAGCATCCCGAGCCACATCGCCGGCGCGATCGCCGGCAGCGCCACCAGGTTCGCCGGGATCGCGGTCAGCGAGACAGTGCCGAAGTGATGCGCGGCGAGGGGTGCCGTCGCAAGGGTGGCGGCCAGCGTCATCGCTGCGCCCTCGGCGAGCGCGCGCCGGGCGAGCGTCCGGTATCCGCCGCCAAGCACCCGCACGAGCGGCGCAACCAGTACGAGCAGGCCCGCCACCGCGGCGAAGCTGAGCTGCCAGCCGATGTCGCCGGTGGAGCGCGGGTCGAGGGCGAGGGTGGCCACGGCGGCGAGGAGCAGCGCGTACCAGCGCGCGCCCGGCCTTCCCGCCAGCGCAGCGACCAATCCCGCGGCGCCCATCACGCCCGCCCGCTGGATCGAGGGGCCGGCTCCGGCAACCGGGACGTAGATCGCGATCAGTGCCATCAGGCAAACGAGCCGCAGGCGCAGCGACGTGCCCGTGAGGCCGAGGATGGGGGTTGCCAGGAGCGCGAGCAGCATGACGTTCTGGCCGCTCACCGCCAGCACGTGTGCCAGGCCGGAACGACGGAACTCGTCGCGCACGGACTCGGGTATCCGGTCGTCCTGGCCGAGCACGAAACCGCGAAGGAGCGCCGCGGAGGCCTCGGGAGTCCCGCGCTCCAACGACGCCTCGGCGCGGCGCCTCACGCCGTCGAGGGCTCCTCGAAGGCCTCCGCGCACAGCGTCGGTGGCACGCACCGCGTCGGCATCGACGACCATGGCGGCGCCGTCGCGCGCGAGCGTTCCGGCCAGCCACGGCGCAGGGGGGCGGGCGGTCCCGTGGACGACCACGACGCGGCCCTCGTCGACGCCGGAAAGGCTCGCGCGGCTCTCGACCGCGACGCGTCGTCCGTCGACCTCGAGCACGAACCCGGTGACTCCGTTCGCCACGCGCGGGGTCGATGCCACGGTCCCGCGCGCCCGGAGACGTTCGCCGTCGTCGGGCGTGAGCGCGCCCGCATCGATCGCCGCAAGCCGCGCGTCGCCGAGAGTCAGCCCGGCGAGGAGCGCCACACCGACGATCAGGACGAGCCAGAGCGCAACGCCCTCACCACGGGGCCGGGCGATTACCAGCAGGCAGGCCAGGGCGAGGAGCAGCGGCGGATCGACCGGCGCGTGGGCGGCGACGGGGGCGATCGCAAGGCCGGCGGCGAGGCCGGCGAGCGCCGCGTACCGCCACGCGACGCCGATCCGGGCGGTCACGGCTGCAGGCGCGCCCGCAGGGCCTCCATCGTCGCTGGACCGATGCCGCTGATCTCGTCGAGCTCGTCGACGGACGACACACCGCCGCCGTTCGTCGCGGAACTGGAGGATCGCGGCAGCCGTGACCGGCCCGATCCCCTCGATCGAATCGAGCTGCTCGACCGTGGCCGAGCCGAGGCTGATGGGGCCATCGGTCTCCCCGACGCCGGCCTGCGAGCCCCCCACCCCGACAGGGGCCTGACTCCTGGCGGGTAGTTGTATCTGTTGGCCGTCGGCCAGGCGGGCGGCCAGGTTGATCGCGTTCGCGTCGGCGTCACCCGTAGCGCCGCCTGCGCGCTCGATCGCGTCGGTCACGCGCGACCCCTCGGGCAGCCGGTAGACCCCGGGCTCGCGCACGGCCCCGGCGACGTGGACCACGAGGTCCTCCCCGGTCTCGCCGAACTCGACGCTCTCCGGCGTCGCGCGGTGCCGGCTCCTCGGACGCCCCGTAGGCAACGGACTCGGTGGGGGCGGGCTCGCCGGAGCGGATCCACCGGGTGCCGAGCAGCAGGGCGACGACCGCGATCGCTGCGTACACGGCGAGTTGGGCTCGGCTGAGTTCGGGCACGCCGCCGAGCGTGCCCGCACGCGGCACGCGGGTGAGGCGCGCCAGGCCGAGGAGCTGTGACTAGAGCCGCGCGGGCGCCGTCACTCGATCTTGAAGCCGGTGAGCCCCTCGGGCGGCTCCGGACGGACGTCGACGCGCTCGACCTCCGCCCGCGCGGGGCCCTGGCGGCAGAAGCCCAGCAGCGCCTCGATGTCGGCCTCGCGACCCTCGAAAACGGCTTCGACGGTGCCGTCGCCGCGGTTGCTGACCCAGCCGGCGACGCCGCGCGACTCCGCGCGGCGTCGCAGTGTGTCGCGGAAGAAGACGCCCTGGACGCGGCCGTGGATGATCACCCGCCGCCGGCGCAGCGGAGACGAGGTGCCCGTCACGGTCACTCGTCTTCGTAATCGCCGTCGTATCCGACCGCTTGGCTCGCCAGCCGGATGCTGAACAGCTCGTCGGCCGAGACGCCGGGTGATTGCACCGACACGAGGGCCAGCGGCTCCGCCCCGTCGTTGCCGACGGAATGGTCGGTGGCGGGCGGGATCAGGACCAGGTCGCCGGGCGCCAGCTGCTGTGTGTCGCCGGTCGCCGACATGGTTCCGGAACCGCGGACCACCACATACGCCTGCTCGGCTTCCTCGTGCGAGCGCAACTCCTCGGATGCCCCGGGCGGCACCTCGATCCAGTTCACCGAGAGGTTCCGCGAACCGAGCTCGCCCGCATCCATGAGGATGTGAGAGCGGAGGCGATGGACATCGATCGTCGCCGCGTCCCCGAACTTCCTGACCAGCACGCGATGGTTGTAGCAGACCGGGAAGGAGCCGGTTGAGCGGGGCCGTGAACGGACGCCTGAGCTACCTGACGACGAGGTTGATCAGCCGGCCCGGGACCACTATCTCCTTGACGACCTCCTTGCCGTCGATCTGGCGCTGGACGAGCTCGCTCTCGCGCGCGAGGCGCAGCAATTCCTCCTCCGGGGCGTCCACGGCGGCCTCGATCTCATCCCGGCGCTTGCCGTTCACCTGGACGACCATCGTGATCGTGTCGCTGGTGAGCAGGGCGGGGTCGGCGGTCGGCCAGGGCGTCTCCCAGACCCGGGCGCCCTCGAGCGCTTCGTAGACCTCACTCCCCAGGTGTGGCGCGAACGGGAAGATCAGCGACGCCGCGGTCGCCGTCGCGAAGCGCAGGTCGGACTCGCCGTCCGGGTTCCCGTAGAGGCCGTCCTTCAAGCGGTAGGCGTCGTTCACGAGCTCCATCACGGCCGCGATCGCCGTGTGCATCTGGAAGCCGTCCTCGATGTCGCGGCTGACCTTGGCGATGGCCCAATGGGCCTTTCGCACGAGGGGTGAGTCCCCCGGCTCCCGGGCCGCCGCCCGAGGTCCGCTCGACCACCTCCTGCCCCAGCCGCCAGAGCCGCGAGAGGAACCGGAACACGCCGTCGACGCCGTTGTCGAGCCAGTCGGCATCGCGCTCGGGCGGGCCGATGAAGCAGATATAGGCCCGCATCGCGTCGGCGCCGTAGCGTTCGATCAACTCGGAGGGGCTCACGGTGTTGCCCTTCGACTTGGACATCTTTGCGCCGTGGCGGGTGATCATTCCCTGCGTGAAGAGGTTGGCGAACGGCTCCTGTACCCCCAGCAGATCCATGTCCGCCAGCGCCTTCACGAAGAAGCGGGCGTACATCAGGTGCAGGATCGCGTGCTCGACGCCGCCGATGTACTGGTCGACCGGCATCCAGTAGTCCGCGGCCTCGCGGCCCCAGGGAGCTTCCTCGTTGTGGGCGTCGAGGTAACGGATGAAGTACCAGGACGAGTCGACGAAGGTGTCCATCGTGTCGGTCTCGCGCCGCGCCGCGCCGCCGCAGCCGGGACAGGTGGTGTTCACCCAGTCCTCGACGGCCGCGAGCGGGCTCTTGCCCTTCGGCGCGTATTCATCGGTGTCGGGCAACTCGACCGGGAGCTGGTCGTCGGGCACGGCCACGATGCCGCATGAACCACAGTGGACGACCGGGATCGGGCAGCCCCAGTAGCGCTGGCGCGAGAGCAGCCAATCGCGCAGGCGATAGTTGACCGCCGGCTGGCCACGGCCGTCCTTGCCCAGCCACTCGACGATCGCGCGCTTCGCCTCGGGCGCGCTCATGCCGGTGAACTCGCCCGAGTTCACCAAGACCTCGTCGTCGGTGTGCGCGACGAACGGCGAATCCAGGCCGTCCGAGTCCTCCGCTTCGCGTCCGGGGACGGACGGGTCTGCGGCGGGATGCCCCGGCTCGACAACCTGGACGATCGGCAGATCAAAAGCCTTGGCGAAGGCGAAGTCGCGCCCGTCGTGGGCGGGAACCGCCATCAGGGCTCCGGTGCCGTACTCCATCAGCACGTAGTCGGCGACGAACATCGGAATCTGCTCGCCGTTGACGGGGTTGGTCACCGTCCGGCCCAGCGCGACGCCGGTCTTGGGCCGGTCCTCCGCCGCTCGCTCCTCGACGGTCTCACGCCCCACCTCGTTCACGTAGTCGCGGACGGTCCGTTCGTTGCCCGTCCCGGCGGCCAGGCGCTCGACGTCGGGGTGCTCGGGCGCGAGCACGAAGAAGGTCGCGCCGAACAGCGTGTCCGGGCGGGTCGTGAAGACAGGGAAATCGATGCGCAGGTCCTCACAGCTGAAGGTGACCTCGGCGCCCTCCGAGCGGCCGATCCAGTTCCGCTGCATCGTCAGCACGTGCTCGGGCCAGGACTCGAGCGTCGCGAAGTCGTCGAGCAGCCGGTCCGCGTATTCGGTGATCCGGAAGAACCACTGCTCGAGGTTGCGCTGCTCGACCAGCGATCCGCAGCGCTCGCAGTGCCCGTCGATCACCTGCTCGTTCGCGAGCACGGTCTGGTCGACGGGGCACCATTGGACCGGCGCCTCGGCGCGGTAGGCGAGCTCGCGCTCGAACATCCGCAGGAAGATCCATTGGGTCCACCGGTAGTAGGCGGGGTCGCACGTGGCGAACTCGCGGGTCCAGTCGATCGAGACTCCCCAGCGGCGAAGGTCGCGGCGGAACGCGTCGATCGAGGCCCAGGTTGCGTCGCGCGGGTGCTGCCCGGTCTTGATCGCGTTGTTCTCGGCCGGCAGGCCGAAGGCGTCGTAGCCCATCGGGTGGACCACCTGAAAGCCCTGGCGGCGCCGTACGTGCGCCAGCGCGTCGCCGATCGCGTAGTTCTTGAGGTGGCCCACGTGGGGCTCCCCCGAGGGGTACGGAAGCATCTCGAGGACGTACGCCTTGGGCATCGACGGGTCGAAGCCGGGCTCGCCCGGATTCGGGACCTCCCACGTCCGCTCGTCGTCCCAGACCGCCTGCCAGCGGGCCTCGATCGCGTGCGGGTCGTATCGGGCGGGCTCGTCCATGGGGTGCGTGAGTTTACGGGCGTATGCTGGGGCTCAGGCGACGCGAGGAGGCGTGATGGGACGTTTGATCAGGCTCGACAGGACGGGGCATACGACCGTCGCGGAGTGGAGCGCCGGTGATTCGGCCGAGGCCGACCTGGCGACGACGCTGTTCGCCGGCGAACTTGACCGCGGGATGATCGCGTCCGTGGACTCGGGTGACGGCACCGCCGAGGTCGTGCGCGCGCTGCCGCTCGACGCCGAGCTGGTCGTCCTGCGGCGGCCGATCGCGGGCGGCTGAGCCTTCCGGTCCGGTCGTGACCGACGCCGACACGCTCGCGCCGGCTGCCGGCCTGCCCGAGGCGGCGGCGCTGGGTTGGCGGCGCGAGCCGGCCAGCGAGCGGACGCTGCGCCGCGACGGGCGGCGCTGGACCGTGTGGACGTGCTGGGTCGCGGCGCTGTTCACGGCGCCCGGGATCGTCCTACTCTGGATCGAGCCGTGGACCTTCCCGGTCGCGGCCCTCTGCTTCGCCCATGCGTGGGCCGTGCCGAGCCTGCAGGCCCGCCGCGGTGCCCGCTCGGTGGTTCCCATCGGGAGCGAGCGCAGCGCGGCGGGCAGCGACGACGGCGGTGCAGGGCGCGTCGCGCTGGGCCTGCTGGGCGATCTGGTCGGCCACCGCGAGCGGCGCCTGCTTACCGCGACCGGCGTGGTGCTGCAGCGCGGGCGCCTCGGCACGTGGCTGGTGGGCGAGCAGGGGGCGTTCCTCGTGCGCCCGGCGGGATGGCTGCGCGGGCGTCGGGTGTACTGCTGGTGCGTGCGGGTGGGAGATCCAAGCGGACTGCCGGCCGGCGACCGGGTCGCGCACCTGTTGCTGGCGCTCCGCGAGGACGAGACGGGGTTCGCAACGATCGCGAACCTGGCGTTCTCGGGGGCGCGGTGGCGGGTCCTCCGGCACCTCGGGGTACCAGCCCGAAACGCCCTCCGCAACGAACTCCTCAACGCCTGACTCGATTCGCCCTCGGGTCCAGCTGGTCCGAGGTGCGCGAGACGCTCGACGCGGTCGCGCAGTCGTGCGACGCCGCGCGGGAGACCGAGTCGGACGGCTAGTCCGGCAGGCCGGTTACGTACTCGACGAACTTCCGCGTGTCTCGCAGCGGCGCGCCGTGCCCGAACAGGACGAGCTTCGGCTCGAGCGGCGCGAGCTTCTTCGCCGACCGGCGGTTCTCGGCCGGGTCGGGCGTCAGGTAGTCCTTGGGCGTGGTGAGCCCCGGGATGGCGGTGATCACGTCCATGTTGTTGAGGACGTCGCCGAGGACGAGGACCCCGTCGGACTGGCGCCAGTAGGCGACGTGCCCGGCGGAGTGGCCCGGGACGTCGAGCACCCTGAATCCCGCGATCTCATCCCCCTCATGCAGCTTGCGGTCGACCCGGTGGCCGGGGCCGGTCATCGTGTTGACGAAGAACCGGGCCATGAAGCTGTCCGGCTGCCGCTTGCCGATCAGCGAGGGGTCCTCGGCGGCGTCGGCGTCCTTCTCCCCCACCCAGAACGGGACGCCGTAGCGCTCGCAGACGGCGTGGCTCGCGCCCTGGTGATCGGGGTGGGCGTGGGTGAGCGCGTGGGCCGCGAGCTTGTGGCCGTTGAGCTGGCGGACGATGCGGCGCGTCGCGTACTTGGTGGACGCGTCGACGAGGACGTCCTCGAGCAGGTAGACGTTGATGGCGTTGGGCGGGAAGCCGGAGAGCTGCCAGACGCCGTCGGCGAGCTGCTTCATCGGCGGGGAGACTAGCCCTCCCGACGGGATCAAGTGGAGCTGATGGGATTCGAACCCACGACCTTTCGGCTGCCAGCCGAACGCTCTCCCAACTGAGCTACAGCCCCGGATAGTCCGTGCTCGGCCGCCCAGTTTATCGAGGGGCGCTGCTTGTTCTTCGCTGGTGCTACTCGCCGTCGAGGTCGAGGACGACGCGGTCCTCGCGGGTGTCGCGCACCTGGAAATCGAACGGCGCGCGGTCCTCGAGCTCACGCAGCAGCTCGACCGGCTCGCAGAGGTTCATCTCCAGCGTCGCTCGCCCCTTCGCGAACCGCTTGACCGAGATCTCCGAGGTCGCGCCGATCCCGCTCGCCGCGTCCTCGAACCCGACCAGCTGCGAGAAGTCCGAGAGTGGCCCCACCTCGACCTCGATCAGGCCCTCGAAGATGCTGTCGGCCTCGACCTCCGGGTGATGCCCGTTGGACGCGGCCGCCGCCGGCTCGTTCTCCTCGCCGCCGAGCCGTGCGATGGCCTCGCCGAGGGCGTCGAGCAGGCGCTCCCGCGCCTCGGCCGGCCGTTTTGCCAAGTCCGCGATCCGATCGGTCACCTCGGCGGCGTCGCGAAGCGCCCTCAGCCTGATGCGCGTGGCCTGGCCCCGAGCCTGGCCGCGAACGACCGCCAGCTCGTCCGCCACCGCCGTCAGCGCCTGGACCGCCCGGTCGGACTCGCCGTAGATCCGTGCGAACTCCGCCTTCACGAGCCGGAGCTCCCGCTCGCGCTCGACGACCCGGTCCGAGAGCATGGTCGCCACCTGTTCCAGCTCGTCGATCCGCCGCCGCGAATCGCTCAGCTCGCGCCACTGCGACTCGATCTCGACGTCTCGCTCCGCGATCGCGAAATCGCGTTGGGAAACCGCCTCGTCGACCGCCGCCGGCTTGTAGCCCAGGAACGTTCTCTTGAACGCACGCCTCCCGATGGACCGCAGGCTAGGCGTGGCGGCGGACGGAACTCAACTGTTTGGGCGGCGATTACTCCAAATCGAGGTGCGGCGCCTCGCCCCAGAGCTGCTCGAGCCGGTAATGCTCGCGCGCCTCCGGCACGAACACGTGGAGCACGCAGTCCAGGTAGTCGAGCAGCACCCAGCGCGCCTCCTGGACGCCCTCGGCCCTGCCCGGCAGCAGTCCCTCGCGCTTGAGCTGGTGGTAGACGTCGTCGTGAATCGCCTTCGCCAGACGCTCGTTGCGGGCAGTCGCGAGGACCAGGAAGTCCGTGTAGCTGACGAGGTTGCGCATGTCGAGAACCACGATCTCCTCGCCCAGCTTGTCGTCCGACGATCGCAGCGATCCGCCGCGCCAGCGCCTCCGACGCCTCGGGCGCGTCCTCCCGCTTCGCGGCGACCGCGTCTTCGCGCTTGAGCTCGGCGCTCACGCGTAGAGACCTCGGGCCTCGATCAGCTCTGCGATCGGATCCGGCACCAGATAACGGATCGGCCGGCGCCGCGCGACCCTGCGCCGCACCCGGGTCGAGGAGACGCCGAGTTCCGGCATCCGGATGATCTCCGCGTCCGCGTCGAGCCGCTCGAGCGCAGCCTCCGCCTCATCCAGCTCGGTCCCCGGACGGACGGCCACGCCGACCCGCGCCAGCTCGAGCACCCGTTCCGGCCGACGCCACGATTCAAGCGACGCCGCCACGTCGGCTCCCATCAGGAAGGTCAGCTCATCCCCTGGCCGCTCTTCATGCAATACCTCGAGGGTACGGAACGTGTAGGACGGGCCCTCGCGCCCCACCTCCAGGTCCGAAGCCTCGAGCAGCTCGTCGCCGGCCGCCGCCAGCTTCACCATCTCGAGCCTGATCTCCGGCCCTGGCTCGGGTTCGATCCGGCGGTGCGGCGCCTCGCCCGCCGGCACCAGCAGCACCCGCTCGAGCCCCAGCTGGGACGCCGCCTCATGGGCGAGGACCAGGTGGCCGATGTGCGGCGGGTTGAAGGCCCCGCCGAGAACTCCGATCGCCGCGACGAGCCTGCTCCTACTCGCGGATCTGGCCCGTGCCGTGCAGGACGTACTTGAACGTCGTCAGCTCACGCAGTCCGATCGGGCCGCGCGCGTGCAGCTTCTGTGTCGAGTTCCCGATCTCGGCGCCCATCCCGAACTCAATCCGTCGGTGAACCGGGTCGAGGCGTTCACGTAGACGCACGCTGCGTCCACGCCGCTCGTGAAGCGCATCCGCCGAATCGTCGGACGACGTCACGATCGCCTCCGAGTGCCCCGTGCCGTGCCGGTTGACGTGGTCGATCGCCTCGTGGCAGCGAGTCCACGACCGCGATCGCCATCTTGAGGTCGAGGTACTCGGTCTCCCAGTCCTGGTCGCTCGCCGCGCCGATCGGCGCCCCGGCGGCGGCAGCGCGCGCGCGCTCGTCGCCGACGAGCTCGACGCTCGCGTCACCGAGGTCGCGCGCCAGCCCGGGAAGCAGCCGGTCGGCCACCGCGGCATGCACCAACAGCGTCTCGGCCGAGTTGCAAACGCCGGGACGCTGAACCTTGGCGTTGTAAGCGATTCTCCGCGCCATCTCGAGGTCGGCATCCGCGTGCACGTACACGTGGCAATTGCCTGCCGCGGCGTACATGACGGGCACCGTCGCCACCTCCTTGAGCGCGGCCTTCAGCCCGCCGCCGCCGCGCGGGATCACCAGGTCGACCAAGCCGTCCGCAGTCGCCAGCTCGGCAAGCTCCTCGCGTCCGCCCGAGAGCAGCTCCAAGCACCCTCCGGCAAGTCGGCGGCGGCCAGCGCCTCGCGCACGAGCGCGGCGAGCGCGCCGTTCGAGCGCTCGGCGTAGCTCGACCCGCGCAGGACGATCGCGTTGCCCGATTTCAGGCACAGCGCGGCGCAGTCGATCGTGACGTTCGGCCGTGCTTCATAGATCACGGCGACAACGCCGAGCGGCACCCGCAGCTTGCGCATCTCGAGGCCGCTGCGAAGTGCGCTGCGTCGATCTCCTCTCCGACCGGATCGGGCAGCGCCACGATCGCGTCGACGCCGGCGGCCATCGCTTCGACCCGCTCCGGCGTGAGCGTCAGCCGGTCGCGAAGCGCCTCGGTCAGCGCCTCGGCCCGCTCGTCCGCCAGGTCCGCGGCGTTGGCGGCGAGCACGTCGTCCGTGCGCTCGCGGAGCAGCGCGGCGAGGCGGGTCAGAGCCGCGTCCTTCGTCGCCGGTCGACGTCCGGGCCAAGACGCGCGACGCCTCACGCGCGCTCTGCGCACGCCTCGGTGACGGTTCGCGGTCGTCGCGATCGCCATCGTGAGGAAAGGGTACCGGCGGCCGGATCGGGTCCGCAGGTGCTAGGCGAGCACGAAGAAGTCCCGGTGCACCGCCTCCTCGGAGGCGTGCGGCATCAGCTCGAGGACCTCGGCCGACTTCATGCCCTTGATCCGCGCCAGCTCGCCGGCGGAGTAGTTCACGATCCCCTTGCCGACCAGTCTGAGCCGCAGACGACGTCGACGGCGTCGCCGGCCTCGAAGTCGCCCTCGACCGCCGACGATGCCGACCGGGAGCAGACTCGATCCGCGCTCGCGCAGCACCCGGGCCGCGCCCGGCATCGACCGCCACCGTCCCCGGCTCGGCTTCGCGTAGCGAAGCCAGAGCTTGAAGCTGGGCGCTCGCCCGGGGTGGGCGGGAAACGCGTGCCCACGGCCTCGCCCGCGCCGCCGCGCAGCAGCGTCCCTCCGCGTGCCGTCGCAGACCACCACCTCGATGCCCGCGGCGTCGCCATCTCCGCCGCGGCCACCTTGCTGCGCATCCCGCCCGAGCCGAAGAGCGACGTCCGGTCGCCGATCTCGTAGCCCGGCGAGCTCCGAGAAGTCGTCGACCCGCTCGATCAGCTCGCGCGTCGGGGTCGCGACGCGGGGTCGGCGGTGTGCAGGCCCGGCCGTGTCGGTGAGCAGCACGAGCGCGCGGGCATCCAGCAGCAGCGCGACCTGGGCCGCGAGGAAGTCGTTGTCGCCGAAGGTGATCTCGTCGGTGGCGGTCGTGTCGTTCTCGTTGATCACCGGCACCGCGCGCCACACCAACAAGCGCCGCAGAGTCTGGCCGCGCGTTCAGATAGTTCACCCGGGTCGAGACGTCGGACGAGTTCAGAAGCACCTGCGCGGCGTGCACGTCGTGCCGCGGCGAGCCGCTGTCTCGTAGGCGCGGAACAGCGACCCCTGGCCGACCGCCGACGCCGCCTGGAGCTCGTCGACGGCCCGCGGCCGCGCGCTCGAAGCCCATGAGCCGCATCCCAAGCGCGATCGCGCCCGAGGTGACCATGACCACGTCCTCGCCGGCGGCGTGCAGCGCCGCAACCTGCTCGCAGACGCCGATCGAGCACGTCGCCGCGCACGTCGCCATCGCGTCGGCGACGATCGAAGAGCCCAGCTTGGCGACGACGGTCATCGCCGATCAGTGTAGGAACGCTCCGGCCCACGCATCGAAGTCCCGCGGTGTGCGTTATGCGGCGTGGCCCGGGACGTTCGATGTGATCAGCCCGGATCCAGCTCGAAATCCTCGTCGCCGATCCGCACCTCGTCCCCCGGCTCGAAGCCCGCCCGCTCGAGCGCCGCGATCACGCCGATCTCGCGTAGCCGCTGCCTCCAGGTAGGCGAGCGCCTCCAGGTTGGCAGGTCGTGGCGCGCGACGAGCAGCTCGATCCCGCGTCCGTGGACGCGGAAGGCCTCGTCCTCGCGCACGACGTCGAACCCCTGCTCGCCCGCCGGCCGGTACGTGACGTGCTCCGCCTCGAACTCGCCGGCGTCGGCCGCCGCGCGGCGGCGCGCTCCGGGCCGGCACGCTCCGGAAGATGCGCCGTCGTCAGCTCGTCGAGGCCGGCGCCGGTCGCCGACGAGATCCGAGCATCACCGGCCGCCCGAGCGCGCTCCCCGAGCGCCTCGGCGAGCTCCGCCGCCCCTCGCTCGTCCGGCAGCAGGTCGCGCCTTCGAGAGCACGACCAGCTCGGGCAGGGCGGCCAGACCGCCGCCGTGGGCCGCAAGCTCGCCGGCGGACCGTCTCGTACGCCTCCGCGGGGTCGGCCTCCGGCGAGCGGATCGACGGCGACCAGGTGGACCAGCGCCCGGCAGCGCTCGACGTGGGCGAGGAACTCGTGGCCGAGACCGGCGCCCTCGGCGGCGCCCTCGATCAGCCCGGGGATGTCGGCCAGCACGAGCTGGCGCTCGCCGTCGTCGATGCGTGCCGAGCACCGGCTCGATCGTCGTGAACGGATAGTCGGCGACCTTCGGCCGGGCTCGGGTGAGCGCCGCGAGCAGCGAGGACTTGCCGGCGTTCGGCAGCCCGACCAGTCCGGCGTCTGCAAGCAGTCGCAACCGCAGCTCGATCCAGCCCTCGTCGCCGGGCAGCCCCTGCTCGCGAAGCGGGGCGCCTGGCGAGTGGAGGTCGTGAAGCGCTTGTTTCCGTGGCCGCCCTCGCCTCCGGCCGCGACCACCGCCCGCTGCCCGGGCTCGGTCAGGTCGTACGACGAGCCGTCGACGCCCCTCGACCGACGTTCCCGGCGGCACGAGCATCTCGAGGTCCTCGCCCCGCGCCCCGTGCTGCTGCTTCCCGCGGCCGTGTCGCGCCTCGCCCGGCGCGAAGGTGGCGCGCGATTCGCAGCTCGGCGAGGTCGCGGCGCGACGCGTCGCAGACCAGCACGACGTCGCCACCGCGGCCGCCGTCGCCGCCGTCGGGCCCGCCTCGGGGCACGTGCGCCTCACGCCGGAAGCTGACCACGCCATTGCCGCCGCGCCCGCCCTCGACCCAGATCCTGGCCCTGTCGTGGAACACGGCGCGAGTGTCGCAGGACGACGGACGAGATCAGTGCGACGAAGGGCGAGCCGCACGCATCACGGCGAGGATCTGGTCGCGCTCCGCCACGTCCAGGCTCTCGTCACCCAGGCTCCTGAGCGCGCGGATCGTCGTCCGCATCTGCTCGAGGTAGTTGCGGCACGCGTCGCATCCGGCCAGGTGCTCGTCGGTCCAGAGGCGCCTGGCCTCGTCGAGCTGCTGTTCGAGATAGTCCGTGACGATCTCGACGAACTGCCGGCAGCTCATCGCGCCAAGCGGATCTGTGGCAACTGGGGTCATTGAACGGATTCCTCTTCGTCGAAGAGCTCTTCCAGCGCCGCGCGAACCTTCGACCGCGCGCGGTGGAGGAGCACTCGTTGGTTCGTCTCGGTGAGGTCGAGTGCGTTACGGACCTCCTCGGCCGAGTACCCGTGCACGTCTCGGAGCGTGATCACCTCACGCTGCCGCGGCGGCAGCCCCGCGATCGCCTCGAGCAGCACCCGTCGTGCCTCATCCTCGGCGAGCCGCACGTCCGGTGACTGCCACTCCACGGGCGGCCTCGCCCAGCTCCCCGGATTTTCGCCGCGGCGACCCTGGAAGCGGTCCGCATCCACCGCCGGCTCGTCGCGGCCCTCCTCGGCCCGGCGACGAAGCGATGCGAACGGGAGGGTGCGCTTCTCGCGCTTGCCGCGTGTGCGCGCGATGTTCAGCAGGATCTGGAAGATCCACGTGCGGAGCGCCGAGCGGCCCTGAAAGCGGTCGATGCCGTTGATCACGCCGAGCCACGTGTCCTGTACGACCTCCTCCGCGACCGCGCGGCTGGGGACGTGCGCCATCGCCAGCCGGGTCAGGGGCGGCGTCAGCTCCTCGACCAGTCCGGCATACGCGTCCTGGTCGCCGCGGCGAAGCGCCTCGACAAGCTCCTCATCCGACGCATGTACTCCCCCGCGCTCCACAGCCACGAGCGCAGGCTACCGCTGGGCGCTACTCCGCTTCGGCGACCGAGACGACGCGGCCCTTGCGGGCGGGCTTGAACTCCACCGTACCCGCGCGGGTGGCGAAGATCGTGTGGTCGCGTGCCGATGCCGGCGCCGTCGCCGGGGTAGAAGCGGGTGCCGCGCTGGCGCACGATGATCTCGCCGCCTGACACCTGCTGGCCGGCGAAGATCTTGACGCCGAGCAACTTCGGGTTGGAGTCGCGGCCGTTCCGGCTCGAGCCGAGTCCCTTCTTGTGAGCCATCAGGCGTCGCCCTCCTTCTTCGGCTGCGCGGCTTCTTCGCCGCGGGCTTCTTCGCTGCAGGTTTCTTGGCCGCGGGCTTCTTCGCGGCCGTCGCTGCTTCGCGGCCGTCGTCTTGGCAGCCGGCTCCTTGGCCGTCGACTTCTCTGGCCGCTGCGGCTTCCTGCGCGTGAGCATCTTCACGTCGGTGACCTCGAGCTTGGTCAGCTCCGAGCGATGCCCCTGGCGCTTGCGGTAGCCCTTCTTGGCCTTGTACTTGAAGACGCGGATCTTCTCGCCGCGCAGGTGCTCGGAGACGACCGCCTCGACCTTGACCTTCTCGAGGTCGGAGCCGCCCGCGACGACGTTGTCGTCGCCGCGGAACATGACCGGCCGCAGGGCGACCTTGTCGCCCTCGTCCGCGGTCAGGCGGTCGACGAGAAGGGCCGTGCCCTTCTCGGCCCGGTACTGCTTCCCGCCTGTTTCGACTATTGCGTAAGTGTCTCAGCCATGGGTCGTGCTTCGTTGCTCAGTCGTTGCTGGCGCGCGAACGCCCGCGGCCGCCTCGACGGCCTCGGCGACCGCCCGGAGGCGGACGATTCTAGCTGCTGGTCCTCGCCGTCGGCCTCGGCGCTCGTCCGCCGTCGCCGTTGTCGAGCAGCGAGGCGCTCGCCGAGCGAGCGCGCCGACCTCATCGATCCGGACCAGGCGGCGCTCGCCGACGTGAGGACCGCCGCCCGTGACGCTGACACGATGTAGGAGTCGACGCGGGCGATCGCGTCGTCCACGTTGTACATGTGCGGCTCCTCGATCGTGACCAGCACCTCCTCGCCGACGCGCGAACGGCAGCGCCCGCTGCTCGATCTCGTCGCGCGCTGCCCGTCTCGGCGACCTCGAAGGTCGAGCGGCGAGCGCGTCGCCGCCCTCGAAGTGGAAGTGCTTGCCGGTCTCCTCCTCGAGCTCGAGCAGGCCGCTGCCGTCCTCGAGCAGCTTGCGCCGCCACCTTCGGGTTGACGCGGATCAGGAACGCCTCCGGTTCGGGCCGGTCGGCGACCAGCTCGCGCAGCTTGCGCAGGACGTCGATCGCGACCGTCTCCTCGGAGAGGACCACGCCCTCGCCCTCGCACGTCGGGCACGCTTGGTGAGGATCTCGCGCACGCCGTCGGTGACGTTCTGGCGGGTCATCTCGACCAGGCCCAGCGGCGAGACCTCGACCACGTAGGTCTTGGTCTTGTCCTCGTCGAGCGCCTGCGCGCATCGTCTTCAGCACCTGGTCGCGGTTGCGCGCCCGCGCCATGTCGATGAAGTCGATGACGATGATCCCGCCGATGTCGCGCAGGCGGAGCTGGCGCACGACCTCCTCGGCGGCCTCGACGTTCACCTTGGTGATCGTGTCCTCGAGCCGGCCCTTGCCGCGCCCGGTGAAGCTGCCCGTGTTGATGTCGATCACGGTCAGCGCCTCGGCGTAGTCGATCATCAGGTAGCCGCCCGAGGGCAGGTCCACCCGGCGCGAGAGCGCCGAGCGGAACGCCTCCTCGGCGCCCTCTCGCTCGAACAGCGGCTCCTTGCCCTCGTAGAGCTCGACCTTGTCGACGAGCTCCGGCGCGGTGCGCTGGAAGAAGCTCGTCACACGCTGGTGCTGCTTGGGGTCGTCGATGATCGGCGCCGCTCGAACTCCTTCGAGAGCACGTCGCGCAGGACGCGGATCGAGAGGTCGGCCTCCTGGAAGACCAGGTCCGGGAGCCTCCACCTCCTCGGCGCGGCGCTGCGACGACCTCGTTCAGCTTGTGGAGGTAGTCGAGGTCGCGCTCGAAGTCGTCCTATCTGCGCGCCCTGCGCGGCGGTGCGCACGATGACGCCGCCGTCGCCCTTGTGCAGCTTCTGGAGCAGCTTGCGCTGGCGGTCGCGCTCCTCGTCGGGGAGCCGCCGGCTGGCGCCGACGCCCGCCGCCCTGCGGCATGTAGACCAGGTAGCGGCCCGGCGATCGAGAGCTGCATCGACAGGCGGGCGCCCTTCGTCTTCAGCGGGTCCTTGACGACCTGGACGAGGATCTCCTGCTTGGGCTTGATCAGCTCGGCGATGCGGCGGCCCTTGCCGTGGCCGCGGCGCGGCACCTTCTTGCCGTCCGGCAGGACGATCTCGTCGACGTGCAGGAAGCCGTTTCGCTCGAGGCCGATGTCGACGAACGCGGCCTCCATGCCGGGCAGGACGTTGTCGACGACGCCCTTGTAGATGTTGCCGACGATCGAGCGCGAGCCGCGGCGCTCGACGTAGAGCTCGCGACCCCAGCCTGCGTGCGGTCTTGGCGCTTGCCCTTGCCGCTCGAAGCAGCCCTCGCGACCGCCGGGCTCCCTTCGATTCGAGACGTCGCGTCGGTCCTCCGCGTCGACCGAGACGATAGCTTCTTCTTCAAGTCAGCTCACCTCGAGGGTTGAGTGTGGGGGCCTAGCAGCGCGAACATGGGGTGGCCCTGCTCCTGGAGGCGAGCTGCGACTGGACGTGGATGCTCTGAAGAGCCCGATCGCCATGAAGGTGACGATCACGGATGAACCTCCGTAGCTCATCAGCGGCAAGGGGATCCCCGTGACGGGTGCGATCCCGAGTTCATGCCGACGTTGACGAAGACCTGGAACATCAGCATCGCGGCGATGCCGCCGGCGATCATGGCTCCCGTACAAGTTCTTCGAGAGCGTCATGATGCGCAGCGCCCGCCAGATGAGCAGGGCGTAAAGGGACAGTACGAACGCGGCCCCGAGGAATCCGAAGCGCTCCCCGACCGACGGCGAAGATGAAGTCCGTGTGGCGCTCGGGCAGGAAGCCGGCCCGCGTCTTGAGTCGCCTCATCGCCGCGGCCGGTCTTTCCGCCGGATCCGATGGCGATCAGCGCACTGATTGATCTGATAGCTCGAGTCCGCCTGGGTCCTCGCTGGGATTGAGGAAGGCGGTGAGTCGTTCCTCCTGGTACGGCTGCAGGATCGGGGTACCGAGCGGCCGGGGCGACGACAAGGACGATCGCGACCACGTGCGCGGCCACGCAGCGCCGATGCGCGGCGAAGTGCTTCCAGGCGATGCCGGCGATGAACAGAACCGCGAGCGTGATGACCCCGTAGCACCACGCCGGTGCCGAGGTCGGGTTGCGAGGAAGACGATCGCCGCCGGGATCGATCCCGAGGCCAGCAGCTGACCGTCCGGCGCGCCTCGCCGCCGATGCGCTGGCGCGCTCGAGCACGAACGCCGCGAGGGCCACGATCAGCAGCACCTTGCCCAGCTCGGAGGGCTGGAAGCGGAAGAACGGGAGCTCGATCCAGCGGCGCGAGCCGCGCGTCGCCTCGCCGAAGACGAGCACGAGGCAGATCGAGGCGATCATCGCCGAGTAGATGCCGACGCGCAGCTCGCGGAAGCGCGAGTAGTCGACGCGCGCGACGGCGAACATCAGGGCGATCCCGACGACCGCGTAGATCGCCTGGCGGATCACGTAGTAGTAGCGGGTCGCCGGGGATGTCCTCGCGCGGTCGCCTCGCCGAGCGTGAAGATCGCTGAAGGCGATCAGGCCGATGGCGCCCGGCGAGCAGGGCGAGGTCCGATGCCTCATCACCCCCGCGCGCTCGAGCAGGCTCGTCGCGCGGCTCGCCGAGGGGCCGAGGCCGGGGCTGGACGCGCGGCCTTGGTCCGCGTACTACGCGCCGATCATTCGGTCACACCGTACCTGCTTGGCCAGCCGAGTCGCCGCTGCCTCGTCGATCTGACCCGGCTTCACCGAAGTACGTCCCGTACTCGTCAGGATCGCGCTTGCGGCGGGCGCGGCCGAGTCGGCGCCGAAGCCGCCGCGCTCGATCGTGACGCGACGACGATCTTCGGGTCGTCGTAGGGCGCGAGCGCCGCGTACCAGGACTGGTCGCTCGAGAGCTGCGTCGGCGCGCTCGGCGGTTCCGGTCTTGCCGGCGATGTCGATCGGGAAGCTCCCCGAAGACCGGGTAGGAGGTGCCGCTCGGGCTCCATGGCGGCCGCGTGAGGCCGTCCATGATCGGCTCGCGCGTCCTCCGGCTCGATATCGACCTGGCGCTGCGGCGGCGGGTCGATCTCCTGGATCACGCGCGCCCGCCGGGATCCTCGACGCGCTAGGCCGACGTGCGGGGTGACGACCGTGCCGCCGTTGGCGAGCGCCGCGTAGGCGACCGCCAGCTGCAGCGGGTCGGCCTGCAGGTCGCCCTGGCCCGACGGCGAGGTTGATGTTGTCGCCGACCGACCAGGGGCGGTCGGTGAGGTCCTCGCGGTAGAGGTCGTTGCGCCAGTCGGGCGTCGGCACCAGGCCCTCGCCCTCGGCCGGGAGGTCGATGCCGGTCAGGTTGCCCAGGCCGAGCTTGTCCGCCCAGTCCTGGATCGTGCTCGCCCGTCCTCGTCGCCGTCCTGGAGCGCCGCCCAGCGTGTAGAAGTAGACGTCGGAGGAGACCTGGAGGGCGCGTGCGCAGGTCGATCGGCCCGTTGATCGCGTCGCCGGCGTTCTTGAAGGTCTCACCGCCGACCTCGACGAGCCCCGTCGTCGTTGACGATCTCGTCGGGCGTGATGAGCCCCTCCTCAGCGCCGCCGATCGCGGTGATCAGCTTGAAGGTCGAGCCGGTCGGATAGCCGCCCTGGATCGCGCGGTTGAAGATCGGGGCCTCGGTGCCTCGCTCGCCGTCGAGGATCGAGTCGGTCGACTGCGCTCGGGATCACGGGCCTGCGTGAAGACTCGGGGTCGAAGGTCGGCGCACGAGCCCATCGCCAGGATCTCGCCCGTTGTCGACGTTCATCGCGACGAACGCGCCCGGGAGGCCCGAACGGCTCGAGAGCGCGGCCTCGCCCGTCTGCCTGGAGGTCCGAGTCGATGGTGAGCGGAGGTTGTTGCCCGGTCGGGCTCCTGGATGCTGAGCCGCCCGCCCTGTGGGCGGTGCCGGAGGCGTCGACCTGGACACGGGTCGCGCCGTTGCATCGCCGCGCAGGAGCGTGTCGTAGTGGACTCGATGCCGGCCTGGCCGATCTCGTCGCCCGGCTCGAGCGTCCGGTAGCGCGGCTGCTCGAGCTGGTCCGCATTCACCTCGCGCACGTAGCCGAAGAGGTGGGCGGCCAGCGTGCCCTGCGGGTAGCTCGCGCACGTAGACGCGGTCGACGCGTGACGCCGGGGAAGCGGCGCCTGGTTCTCGCGCAGGAAGTAGACGAGCTCGTAGGCGACGTCGCGCTGCAGGGTCACCGGGCTGGCCGGCGAGCTCCTTGGTCTGCTGGCGGATCTCCTTGTCGATCCCCTCGGCGCTCATGCCCGGCACCTCGGCGAGGCGCGGCGATCACCTCGCGCGCGCCGCTTCGCGCGACTCCGGGCAGCTCGGTCGGGTCGCACCTGGAGCGCGAGCGCGGTGCGGTTGCGGACCAGCGTCTTGCCGTCGCGGTCGAGGATCTCGCCGCGCGGCGCCTGGACGGTGATCTCGCGCACCTGGTTGTCGTTGGCCTCGGCCAGGTAGCGGTCGCCCGAGAGCACCTAGGTACCAGAGGCGGAAGAAGATACGCGAAGAAGATCAGACGCCGAAGCGCGCCCAGGATCGCGACCCGGAGGTGGAACTGCGCCGGGCTGAGCCCGCCGCGCCAGTCGCCGCGGCCGAACATCAGGCCGTGCCTCCACGGACGCGACGGAGGAGCCCCGCCCATCCGCGATGCTCCGCCGCGGCGGCGGGCGCGCCGGCGCAGGCGGGAGACGGAGCGACGGCGGGCGGGCGCTGCCTCGTCCACGAGGGCCGGACGCAGAATGCGGCGAAGCAGCGGGATAGACCGGCATCGCGAAGAGGAACGCGAGGAGCCCTTGACGACGATCTCGCGCAGCACCAGCAGGCTCACGTCGGTCTCGACCCCAGCATGAGCTGGAGCGCGCTGAAGCCCAGCGCTGCCACAGCGGTCAGGGCGCCGGCGAGGAGCGGCGGCGCCAACCGGGCCGTGATGTCGAAGCTCTCGCGGTAGCGGCCGGCCAGGTAGCCGGCCGAGAGCAGCACGAGCGACGATGACGCCCAGCGTCTGGAGCAGCGAGGAGTCGAGCAGGAGGCCCGGCCGCGAAGCCCGCGACGGCGCCGGTCGACGACGCCGCCGAGCAGGCCGAGCACGTGATCACCACCGGCAGCACGTCGGGAGTCGCGCCGAGGAGCGAGAGATAGGAGAAGAACGAGACCTGGAGGACGCCGCCAGCGAGGACGATCAGGGCGAGGCGCAGGCCGATCTGGCGGTGACGATCATCCGCTCACCCCGGGGCGCTCCGGGCCGCCGGTCAGGACCTGGACGTCCTGAGCTCACGCATGTCGGCGAACGGCTCGACGGGCACCTGCTGGAAGTCCTGTTCCCCCGCGTGGCCTCGGTGACTCACCGATCGCGATGCCGAATGGATAGGCGGACGAGATCGCGCCGTTCGACCAGCCGGCGGTGACGAGGATCTGGCCCTCCTGGACCTCCTCGTCGTTGGCGATGAAGTCGAGCCGGAGGTCGTCCGGATCGCCGGCCTCCGGCTCGACGACCCCTTCGGGCCCCTCGGGGAGAAGCCGGGCGGATACGGCGTTGCGGGGGTCGGTGATCAGCTGCACCTGGGCGGTCGCCGCCGTCGTCTCGGTCACGCGGCCGACGAGCCCGTCGCCGTTGACCACCGGGTCGTTCACCTCGACGCCGTCGCCCGAGCCCGCGTTGATCCCGACCGTCGCGTTGACCGACGCTCGGCGAGCGGTTGATGATCCGCGCGGTGACGGGCTTGTACGCGGGGCGAAGCCGGCCGCTCGATCTTGTCGTCGAGGTCGAGCAGTCTTCGGAGCTCCTCGTTCTCGGCCGAGCGCATCCTGTGCCTCGGCGAGCTCGGCGCGCGCCGCCGCGAGATCCTCTCGGAGCTCGTCGTTCTCGCCCACGCGCCTCGAACGTCTCGTCGAACCAGTCGACCAGGTCGCGGGCGGGCTTGAGAGCCTCGCTCGCCACCGATTCGAGCGGCGAGAGCACCGTCGCCACGCCGCGCTGGATCGCGTGGAGCGGCCCGACTCGGCCTCGGAGAAGTGAGCCGAGAGGAGCACGAGCGAGGTGACGATCAGCGCCACCAGAATCGCGCGACGCCGGCGGATCTGCTTGCGGTACATGGGCTAGCGGCCTCGGTGCGGGCCGGGCCGTGGGCTGAGGAAATCTCCCGAATCGAGCATTGGGCTGGTCGAAGCTTGGTTTGGGTGCGCGGGGGGCGCCGCGATGCGGAGCTGACGGTTCCAGGTTGGCGGTCGCGGTACGTCGGAGTCGCCACCTGCGATAGCGCCGCAAGGGCTCTTGCCCGAGACTCTGAGGGGGGCGTCCGGTGCCGCCTCCGCGACCGTGCCGCGAGGCCGAGTGTAGCGACTGAAATCCAAGCCGCAAGGCGGACTTGAGGCTGCCCCTGAACCCTAAGGCTAAATGCTCGCCTTAGGGTTTTCCCGCTTCGAGACTGGCAATGCGGGATCGAGCTCCAGCAGCAGTCTGATCGGCAATCCGACGACGTTCGAGAAATCACCCTCGACCCGATCCACAAGGATCGACCCGAGGCCCTGGATCGCGTAGCCGCCGGCCCGCCCCCGCCACTCGCCGGAGGCCAGATAGCGGCCGATCGTCGCGTCGTCGAGCACGCGGAACGCCACCACCGAACGCGCGACACCCGAGCGCTCCCGGTCCGGCGCACCCGGGATCCCCTCGGCCCGGGGGCCGAGCATGCAGACGCCGCTCAGGACCTCGTGCTCGCGGCCGGAGAGTCGGCGGAGGCGCTCCTCGGCAGCCGCGAGGCCGGCGGGTTGGCCCAGCATCTCCTCGTCGACGAACACGTCCGTGTCGACGCCGAGGACCACGGTGTCCTGCACTCCTTCCCCCAGGGCCTCGAGCCCCGCGAGCGCCTTGAGCCGGGCGTTCTCGAGCACGAGGCCCTCCGGATCGGCGCCGGCCTTCAGCTCGTCGACGTCGGGTTCGACGACGTCGAACTCCACCCCGAGCCAACCCAGGATCTCCCGCCGGCGAGGCGATTTGGACGCGAGCACGAGCCGCATCGCGCGAGCGTACCGGCGCGCGAGGAGTAGCCTCCGCTCCGATGGAACCAGCACGGGCCGGCCAGGAGTTCGCGGAGGCGCTCGCCGCCAAGGATGCCGCTCGCCTCACCCAGGTTCTCGCGCCCGACCTCGACTTCCGCGCCCTCACCCCGAATCGCGCCTGGGAAGTCTCCACGGCAGACGGGTTCGTCACCGATGTCCTGCCGGTTTGGTTCGAGAAGAACGACCACATCGACGAGCTGCAGATGCTCGACACCGCGTCGGTGGCCGACCGCGAGCGCATGGGCTACCTGTTCCACGGCCACAACGGCGACGGCCCCTTCATCGTCGAGCAGCAGGCCTACTACGAGGCCGACGACGGTCGCATCACCTGGCTTCGCGTCCTCTGCTCGGGCTTCCGCCCGGCGGACTGACGGCTTCTCGCGGTCGGAGCGGAGGTCCTACAGCTCCGGGAACCAGATCCCGATCTCGCGCTCGGCCGACTCGTCGGAGTCCGAGCCGTGGACCATGTTGAAGGTGACCTCGAGCGCCGTAGTCGCCGCGGATCGAGCCGGCGCGGCCTCGACCGGGTTCGTGGCGCCGATCACCTGGCGCGCGGCCGCCACCGCCTCGTGGCCCTCGAGCACCGCCGCCACGAGCGGGCCGCCGGTGATGAACGAGACCAGCTCGCCGAAGAACGGCTTCTCCGTGTGCTCGGCGTAGTGCTCGTTGGCGATCGGCTCGTCGGCCGTCATCAGCTTCAGCGCCTTGATGCGCAGGCCCTTGCGCTCGAACCGGGCGAGGACCTCGCCGGTGAGAGCGCGCTCGAAGGCGTCGGGCTTGACCAGGATCAGCGTTCGGGACACGCGTCGTCTCGCTTTCTTCGAAGTGTGAGCGGGTCAGGAAGCCGGCGCGGTGCCGTCACCGGGCTCGGTGCGGCGTGACGGCTTCTTGGTCGTGCTGCGCCGGACCGGCGCCTTGGACTTCGAGCGCTCCTTCGCGGCGCGCTGCTCGGACGTCCGAGACACGGGCGCTTCGCCCGCGACGGGCCGCGAGGCCGAGCGCGAGGAACCCGATCGGGTCTTCGTCGATGAGGCCTCGGGCGGTGACTTCGACGAAGCGCGCCGCTGCGGCGAGGCCGCGGCCGCCCGCGTGGGCGTCTCGCAGTAGGGGCAGATCGTCCAGCGCGGGTCGATCGGCTTCCCGCACGACTCGCACGGGTCCTTGATCCGCGCCCGGCAGTTCGGGCAGCGCAGGTAGCTGCGGTCCACGGGGTGCTCGCAGTTCGGGCACGAAGCTTCCTCGAGCTGGCGCACCCGCAGCTGCGAGGCGCGGATCTCGAGCTCGCGCTCGCGTTTGTCCTCGACGAACTCGGGCGGGCGCAGGATCGTGTAGACGATCGTCCCCAGGAACGGGAACAGCGACGCGACGGTCGCACACCCGATCAGCACGGGGTCCTCGAGCCTGCGCTTCGCGTCGAGGTAGGTCCAGGCGATGAGCGCCAGGTAACGACCACGAGGAACAGGATGAGGAGATTGATGGCGAGGTTTACGCCATCGTTCTCGATGCCGAAGATCGCGAGGAGCGGCATGTAAGGCGGGAAGTGTACTTAGAGGAACAGACGCCCGAACAGGTACCCGAGCCCGAAGAACACCAGGATGACGACGGCCACCACGGCGGCGACCAGTCCCATCATCTGTAGGAGCTCTGAGCGGGCCTCGCGGTCCATCCGTACCCAAGAAGGTAGTGCGAGCCGGCGATCAGCGTCACCCCGCCGCGCTCGCGTGCCATCGCGCCGGCGAGCGCGACTGCGCCCGCCGGGTCCGTGTGCGCCGTCGCGGGCACGGATGCCGCCTCGCAGAGCCTGACCAGCTCGGCCGCGGGGACCGCGCTCGTGCCGGGGCGGCCGGAGCCCTCGAGCCGCGCCACCGGGATCTCGGTGCAAACCACCGCCGTCAGGGCCGGCGCCAGAGCGCCCACGATCCCGGCGGCGTCCTTGTCGGCCAGGATCGCCATGCAGGCCACGACGGGCTGGCCCGCGAGGCGCTCCGCAAGCGCCTCGGCCAGCGCCCGGGCACCGTCGAGGTTGTGGGCCGCGTCGAGCACAAACGGCGGGTCGCCCGGGACCACCTGGAACCGGCCCGCGAGCTCGAGCGAGCCGAGCGCGGCGTCGAGCGCCGCGCGCGGAATCGGACCGGTGACGACGTCCGCTGCGGCCAGCGCCACCTGGAGATTCCGCCGCAGGTACGGCGCCTCGAGCCTGACGCCCTCCGGCAGCTCGGCCGGCTCGACCACCCTGCAGCGCCGCTCCGCGGCGGTGCGCCGCGACAGCTCGGCCACGGGCTCGGACACATCGCCCAGCACCAGCGTCGAGTCGTCGCGCAGCACCGCGAGCTTTTCCCCCGCGATCTCCAGCTCGGTCTCCCCCAGCCAGGCGGTGTGATCGAGCCCGATCGACGTGAGCACCGTCGCCCGCGAGCGCAGGACGTTGGTCGCGTCGAGCCGCCCGCCCAGGCCGGCCTCGATGATCCCCACCTCGATCCCGGCATCGGCGAGCGCGACGAAGGCCACGGCGGTCGCCGCCTCGAACTGCGTGATCCGCTCCCGCTCGGGGAACGTCCGCTCGGCCGCCGGGACAGCGGCCGCCACGCGCTCGGCGGCGGCAGCGAACGTTCCCGCGTCGATCTCCCGGCCGCGCACCCGGATCCGCTGCGACCAGCGCTCCGAGTGGGGCGAGAGGTAGCAGCCCGTCGTTCGCCCTCCCGCCTCGACGAGTGCCGCACACATCACGCTCACGGACGATTTCCCGTTCGTGCCCACGACGTGGACCGAGTCGAACTCATGCTGCGGATCGCCGAGCTCGGCGAGCAGCGCGGTTATCCGCTCGAGCCCGAAGCGCCAGCCGATCGGGTCAAGCGACCGGAGCCACCCCTCAGCGTTCAAGCTCCCCGAGCTCCGTGCGGTATGCCTCGAGCTTCTCGCGCTCGGCCTCGACCACCTCCGCGGGAGCCTTGGCGACGAAGCCGTCGTTGCCGAGCTTGCGCTCGGCCCGCTCGACCTCGGAGCGCAGCTCCGCGGCGCGCGCCTCGATCCGTTCGCGCACCTGTTGCGGATCGACATCGTCGTTCGCCAGCAGCTCGAGCGGCCCGATGCTGGCGAGCGCCTCGCCCCCCGCGCCGTCGACGTCGAGACGGGCGAGACGGGCGACCAGCTCGTGCGGCGCGTCCCCCGCCACCCGGGCCGGCAACACGCTCGCGACCGGCACGCCCGCGAGGTCCCGCCAGCGCCGCACGCCGCGGGTCAGCTCGATCGATGCCTCGATCTCCTTCTCCGCCGTGGGGTCCCGCAGCGCAGGGTCGGCCACCGGGTAGGAAGCGACGATCAGCGGCGAGTCGGCGCGGCCCGGGAGATAGCCCCACACCTCCTCGGTGACGAACGGGGTCACGGGGTGCGCCAGGGCGAGGAATCGCTCGAGGACGTGCAGGAGATTGGCGGCGACCTCGGGCTCCCCCTCGTAGAGGCGCGGCTTGACGATCTCGAGATACCAGTCGCAGAACTCGGACCAGAAGAAGCGGTAGAGCTCGAGGACGGCGTGGGCGAAGTCGAAGGCGTCGAGGTGTTCGGTGACGACCTCGATGGACCGCTGCAGGCGCGAGAGGATCCATCGGTCCTCGACATTCGCCGGCGTCGCCGCCGGGTCCCCGTCCGCGTTCAGCAGGATCAGCCGCGAGGCGTTCCAGAGCTTGTTCGCCAGGTCCCGCCCCTGCCGGACCTTCGCGTCCGAGTAGCGGACGTCCTGGGTCGAGGACATCGCGAGCAGGCCGAAGCGCAGCGCATCCGCCCCGTGGACCTCGATCTCGTCCAGCGGGTCGATGCCGGTCCCGAGGCTCTTCGACATCCGGCGCCCGTCCGGCGCCTGGATCACGGAGTGGATGTTCACGTCCGTGAAGGGCACCTCGTCGGTGAACTCGAGGCCCATCATCACCATCCGGGCGACCCAGAGGAAGATGATGTCCCGCGCGGTCGAGAGAGCGTCGGTCGGGTACCACGCGCGCAGCTCCGGGGTCTCCTCGGGCCAGCCCAGGGTCGCAAACGGCCACAGCGCCGAGCTGAACCAGGTGTCGAGCACGTCCTCGTCCTGGCGGAGCTCGCCGCCGCACCTGCCGCAGCGCTCCGGCGGCTCGACCGCCACGATCGTCTCCTCGCAGGGATCGCAGTAGTAGACGGGGAGCCGGTGGCCCCACCAGAGCTGCCGCGACACGCACCACGGCCGGATCTGCTCCAGCCAGTCGAGGTAGACCTTGGTCCAGGGCTTCTCGGGATGGAACCGGATGCCCCCCGAGCGCACGACCTCCATGGCCGGCTTCGCCAGCGCGGTCATGTCGCAGAACCACTGGAGCGAGATCAGCGGCTCGATGCGCCGGCCGGAACGGTGTGAGTGCGGGACGTCGTGGGTGTACGGCTCCTCGCCGGAGATCGCGTCTTCGTCGCGGAGCGCGGCCACCACGGCGTCGCGCGCCACGTCGACGTCCAGGCCCGCGAAGCGCTCCCCCGCCGCGTCGGCCATCCGCCCGTCCTCGCCGATGACCGAGATCTCCTCGAGCCCGTGGCGGCGCCCGATCTCGAAGTCGTTGGGGTCATGGCCGGGGGTGATCTTGAGGCAGCCGGTCCCGAACTCCGGGTCAACGTGCTCGTCCGCGATCACCGGCAGGCGGCGGCCGACCAGCGGCAGGAGGGCCTCGCTGCCGATCAGGTTCCGGTATCGCTCGTCGTCGGGATGGACGGCGACGGCGGTGTCCGCCAGCATCGTCTCCGGCCGCACCGTGGCGACCGTGACCGAGCCCGACCCGTCGGCCAACGGGTAGTCGATCGAATAGAGCGTGTCGCTGATGGTCCGTTGCTCGACCTCGAGGTCGGAGATCGCCGAGCGCAGCCCCGGATCCCAGTTGACCATGTAGTTGTCGCGATAGACGTGGCCACGAGCGTGTAACTCGACGAAGACCTTGATGACCGCGCGGGCGTAGGCGTCGTCCATCGTGAAGCGCTCGTTCGAATAGTCGGCCGACGCGCCGAGCCGTTTGAGCTGGCCGATGATCTGCGAGCCGTACTGCTCCCGCCATTCCCACACGCGCCTGACGAACTCGGCCCGCCCGAGATCGAGGCGCGACGTCCCCTCGGCCTCGAGTTCCTTCTCGACCACCGCCTGGGTGGCGATCCCGGCGTGGTCCGTGCCCAGGATCCAGCGCGTCGGCACACCCCGCATCCGCTGGAGACGGATCAGGGCGTCCTGGATCGAGTCGTTCAGCGCGTGCCCCATGTGCAGCGCGCCGGTCACGTTCGGCGGTGGGATCGCGATCGAGTAGTCGTCCTTCGCCTCACCCGCGGCGGGCGGCGAGAACCACCCGCCCTCGAGCCAGCGGTCGAACACGCGCGCCTCCGCCTCCGCCGGCTCCCAGCGGGTCGCGGCCTCGAGCTTGGCTCTCCGGGCTTCGTCCATCGAGCAGCCGATGTTAGTCTCGGCCCGCACGAGGTTCAGCGAGCACACGGGAGGAACGATGAGGCGGGCCGTATGGGCTGCGGCGGGTCCCTTCATAGCGCTGGCTATCGCCGTCCCGGCGATAGCGGGCTTCGCGGGGACCGGGCCGCTCGACAACGAGTTCGAGGGCCGGGTCGAGGGCGACAGGACGACCTACTTCGGCTTCAACGTGAAGGGCGTGGGAGACAACCGCAAGGTTGCGAAGGTCAAGGCTCACCTGCGCTACACGTGCACCGACGGCGAGGCCGGGGCCGCTTCGGCCAGGGTCAAGGGCAAGCTTCGGGTCGAAGACGACAGGTTTGCGGGCACGTTGCGGCGCAGGGCCAACTTCGGCGCGAGTCGCGGCGGCCCGGGGACGATCAAGTACCGAATCCGCGGAAAGCTCACGTCAAATCGCAAGGCCAAGGGCAGGGTCGACGCGGAGCTCCGGTTTCGCGCTCCGGAGATGCGCGGTGTGCCCTTCGTCCGCTGCTACACCGGCGAGGTTGACTGGAAGGCGAAGCGCGGCGCTGACGTGGAGCCCGGGATCCCAATGAGGAGCGGGTCGTGATCCGGCGAGCGGCAGCTGCCGCCGCGCTGATCGGCTTGGCGCTCGCCGCGACTGCGGCCGCCGGGCCTCCCGGCACCGTCTTCGACAACCGGTACGAGGGGCGCGTCGAGCGCACTCCGAACACGTACCTCGGGTTCGACGTCGTCAAGGGCGGCGTCAAGAAGATCGCGAGGGTGAGCGCCTTGCTTCACTACAACTGCTCGAACGGCGACGGCGGCGACGCCGCCGGGCGGGTCAGGGGCAAGCTGCGGGTCGAGGACGGCGCGTTCGCCGGAACGCTGCGGGGGAATCCACTGCCGTTCCGCGCAGCGTCGTTTCGTGGTCCGGCTCCGTCGCGGATCAAGTACCGCGTCCGGGGCACGCTGCTCAAGAAGGGCAAGGCGAGGGGCACGATCGACGCTACGCTGACGTTCACGCCGACCCTTCGTGGCGGCGAGCGGGTTCGCTGCTACACGGGCGAGCTCGACTGGAGGGCAAGGCGCGGCGCGGATGCACCCGTCGCGCCCTAGAGAAAGGCAGGGACGATGTGCAGAGGCAGAGTGATCTCCGCGGCTTGCGCGCTGTTGGCGCTCGGCGCCGCGCCCGCATTCGCCGGCGGCAAGGGCGGGTTCGAGATCCCGGAGAACCAGTACGAGGGCCGACTGGATCGCGGTGATCGCGCGACCTACGTCGGGTTCAACCTGGAACGCGGCGCCAAGCCGGTCGTCAGGAAGGTGGCCGTCAGCACACCGTTCAGCTGCGCCGCGGGCAATTCGGGTTTCGAGCAGTTCCCGGTCCGCGGACGATTCAAGGTGGACGAGAACGGCACGTTCGGAGACCGCGTCCGGTTCGAGTTCCGCGGAGTACCCATCCGGGTCAAGTTCGAGGGTCAGCTGAAGAAGCGCGGGCGCGCGACGGGCGAGTTCAAGTTCGTTGCCCGGCCGGATGACGATGCCGCCCGAGGAACGACTCGCTGCAGCTCCCAGAAGCTCAACTGGCGCGCCAAGCGGGGCAAGGAAGTCAGGATCGTCGAGCCGCCCGCCTGACCGGCGTCCCCTAACGTTGCCCGGGCGATGATCCCGGGCAGGACGGCAATCGGAACGTGGAGCGGCGGGCGCTTCATGCATTTCGGCGAGGAGCTCGACGGCGAGCGCCTCGAGGCGCTGTTGCGCCCCGGGCACGGGATCCACACGGTTCTTACAGCCGATGTCTACGGCGAGGGCGAGGCCGACCGGTTGCTTGGCCGGTCGCTGGCCGGCGTGGATCGCGACTCGTACGCGCTGGTTGGCGCGATCGGGCACGACTTCCACCTGGGCGAACGGCAAGGGCCCGAGGGGTTCCCGCGCTTCACCGACCCCGGGCTGCGCGGCCCCGACCACTACGCGGCGTACCTGCGGCGCGCCGCCGAGCGGAGCCTGGACGCGATCGGCGTCTCCCGGTTCGACTTGCTGCTCCTGCACAACCCGGACCGCAGGGGCTACGAGTCCGCCGAGGTCTGGGGCGGCATGGCCGCGCTCGCGAGGCGGGGCTCACCGACGAGATCGGTATCGCCCCCGGGCCCGGCCAACGGATTCACGCTCGACCTGATCGCGTGCCTCGAGCGTTTCGGGAGCGGATCGACTGGGCGATGGTGATCCTCAACCCGCTCGAGCCGTGGCCCGGCGAGCTGGTCCTGGACGCGGCGGCGGCCAACGAGCGTGCGGGTGATCACGCGCGTCGTCGACTACGGCGGGCTGTTCTGGGGGGACCTGGACCGCGGAACGCCGATCGGCGAGCACGACCATCGCCGCTTCCGGCCGGAGGGCTGGATCGAGGCGGGGCTGCAGCGGATCGAGCGCATGCAGCCGGTTCGCGCCGAGACCGGCCTGACCCCGATGCAGCTCGCGTGCCAGTGGAACCTCGCGCACCCCGCGGTCGAATGCGTCGTGCCGACCCTGATCCAGGAGGCGGGCCCGGGCGCACGGCCAGTCGAGGACAAGCGCCGTGAGCTCGCCGGGCTGCCCGCGGAGCGGCTGCGAACGCGACCAGGTCGCTGCGATCGCCGCGATCGGCGACAACCGCGGCTCGATGCGGCTGAAGGCGCGAACCCGAGCACCAGGGCGCCGACGCGCCGGATCGCTGGGGGCTCAGCGAGAGCCTCGTCGCCACCGGGGCGCAATACGGCGTCGAGCCCGAGCGCGACCTCCGCGCGACGCTCCTCGCAGCCGCCTGATCACCGCTCGAACGCGCCGACGTCCGGGTTGCGGTCGCGCCTCGGCCGCGCTGGTCGCGGGCCGGGGCGTCATTCCGGCCCTGCCAATCGCCGGGCTACCCTGCTTCAGGGCAACGGTCTCAGTCGAGCCGCCGTTGCGGTTGAGCGGGCCGAGTCTCGGGTTCGCGCGCTCGAGGTCGCCCTGGCCGTCGAACCCCGAGCAGTCGTCGTCGGTCGAGAGCAGATTGTGCCCGCCCGACGCGAAGGGGTCCTGTTCGTCGAAGCAGTCGGCGCCGACGAACCCGCCGCCGGGCACTGTGTTGAGCGCGATCAGCGAGTTGTCGGCTCGTAGCGCACCGTCCGGGCCCTCGAGGTAGAGCCCGCCTCCGTCGTTGCCGGCGTTGTTGCGAAAACCGTGACCGCGTTCAGCCGGACGTTCGATCCGGTGGCGGCAAAGATCCCCGCGCCGCTGTCGCCGGACGTGTTGTTGGCGACGGTCGAGTTCACCAGGCCGAGCAGGCCCGACGCGTGGATGCCGCCTCCGTCGACGCTGGACTGGTCCGGGCCACCGTGCTGGCGGCGATCGTCATCCGAGTGCCGGCCGCGACCGAAACCCCGCCGCCGGAGCTGAGCGGAGCGATGTTGCCAACGATGCTGGTCCCGTTGATCCGGCTCGTGCCGGGCTCGCCGAGGGAGACGCCGCCCCCATTGCCCTTGATCACCGAAGACGAGAGCCGCAGGCCGCCCGGACCCAGCTCGCCCGCGCCTCGGCTGCCGCTGCCCACGATCTGCGTCCGGGTCAGGCGCAGGTCGCCCGCGTCGAACTCCTCGGCGCCGACGTCGGCCGCGTTTCGCGATCCGCGTCCGGTGGCCGCGATGTCGCCCTGGCTGAACTCGAGGATGCCCTCGGCGCCCGTGTTCGTGATCCGCACGCGGTTGGCTCGGACGCCGCCCGAGTCGAACTCGTTGACGGCGTCGATCAGGGTGTTCTGGATCCGGATCCGGTCGAGCGCGATGCCGCCATCGCCGAACTCGAGCACCGCCTCGCCGCCTGTGTTCGGATCCGGGTCCGCGAGACCCTGACCGCGCCCGCATCGAAGTCATTGATGGCGTCGACCTGCACGTCCTGGATCCGGGTCCTCGAAACCGAGATCCCTCCCGGCCCGAAGTCGAGGACCGCCTCGCCCGCGAGGTCCCCGAACGTGGCCCGGCTGACCCTGATGCCTCCCGGCCCGTCGTCCTGGAGGGCGATATTGGGGATGTCGCTCGCCCGCGAGCGGTCGAAGACGATCCCGCCGCCGTCCTCGACCAGCACGGCGCGGTTCGCGTTGCCCGAGAGGTTGCTGCGTGTGACGCGCACCCCGCCGCCATTCGCGTCCAGGACCGAATAGAGGGCGGTGCCGCTGATCCGCGAGCGATTCAGCTCCACCCCGCCCCTGCCGTCGCTGTAGATCGCGACGGCTGCGGAGCCGGTGAGCTCCATCCCGGTCAGGGCGATGTCTCCGCCGCGCGCCCTGATCGCGCCGCCGTCGTTCGCGGTCCCGTCGGTCAGCTTCAGGTTCCGGAACTGGGCCCTGGCGAAGGCATCGAATTGCCGATCGGCCCCGTCGGCGTGCACGGTTGCGGGCCGGCGCCCCGTAGTCCTCAGCGCCGTCGGGCCGGTGAGGTCAAAGTCACCCGTAGCGGCCGCATCCTCGCCGGCCCCCAAGATCTCGATCCGGTAAAGCTGGTTCGAGCGGAGGACGATGACATCCTTCCCGCTGCGCACATTGGCCGCGATCGCCGCCTCGCGCAGCGTGCAGCCGCCCTGGTTGCAGCCGTTCGGAGCGCTGTCGGCGGTGCGGGTGACCTCGAACGTCTTCGCCTCCGCGCCCGGCACGGCGACCATCAAGGCGAACATCCCCGCGATCAGCAGTCCCCCACGCTTCACGGGGGGCACCCTCCCACACGGGGGTGCGCGGGTCAACCGGTCGCGTGGCGGGTGTCCTCGCCAAGCCGTAGACCGGCCTCTCTACGACGGACGGGAGGATTCCGGATGAGGCGACCGATCACGATCGCCGTGGCGCTCGCGCTGACGGCGGCCCTGGCCACACCCGCGATGGGCGGCGACGACGACCAGTTGGAGGGCTTCATCGAGAAGGACCCCGGGACCTACCTGGGCTTGAACATCGACCGCAAGAACGGGAAGCGGTTCATCGTCGACGGATTCGGGGCCGGCCCCTACACCTGCGTCGACGGGGGTCAGGGCCACATCCTCTTCGGCACCGGGAAGCGCGTCCGGATCCGCCACAACGACCGGTTCTCCGTCACCCAGCGGGGTGACCCTGGGCGGCCCGGTAACCCTCAAGTTCTCGGGCAAGGTCAACGGGCGAGCGATCAAGGGCGCGGTCGGCTGGCGGCTCACGACCGAGCCCGGACCGGATGACGACTGCTAGGCGCTCTCCTCGCCGAGCTCGTCGTACTCAGAATCCGCCTCTTCGGCGACCGCCTCGGTGACCAGCGTCGGGCGCCGGCCCTCCTCGATCGTCTCCTTGGTGACGACGCACTTGCGTGACGTCGCGGCGCGAGGGCAGCTCGAACTGGACGTCGAGCAGGGTCTCCTCGAGGATCGAGCGCAGGCCGCGCGCGCCGGTCTCGCGCTCGAGCGCGCGGTCGGCGATCGCCGCCGAGCGAGTCGTCGGCGAAGACCAGCTCGATGTCGTCGAACTCGAAGAAGCGCTGGAACTGCTTGGTCAGCGCGTTCTGCGGCTCGGTCAGGATCGTGATCAGGTCGTCGCGGCTGAGCTGGTGGATCGCCGACGATCACCGGCAGGCGGCCGATGAACTCGGGGATCAGGCCGTACTCCATGAGGTCCTCGGGCAGCACCTGCTCGAACATCTCGCCGAGTGTCCTTCTGGTCGCTTGCGAGTCGACCTCGGCGCCGAAGCCGACGCCCTTGTTGCCGATCCGCTTCTCGATCACCTTGTCGAGGTGGGCGAAGGAGCCGCCGCAGACGAAGAGGATGTTCGTCGTGTCGATCGTCAGGAACTCCTGGTGGGGGTGCTTGCGCCCGCCCTGCGGCGGGACCGAGGCGGTGGTGCCCTCGAGGATCTTCAGGAGCGCCTGCTGGACGCCCTCGCCGGAGACGTCGCGCGTGATCGACGGGTTGTCGGCCTTGCGGGCGATCTTGTCGATCTCGTCGATGTAGATGATCCCGGTCTCGGCCTTCTTGACGTCGAAGTCGGCGGCCTGGATCAGCTTCAGCAGGATGTTCTCGACGTCCTCGCCGACGTAGCCGGCCTCGGTCAGCGCCGTGGCGTCGGCGATCGCGAAGGGGACGTTCAGGATCCGTGCCAGGGTCTGGGCGAGCAGCGTCTTGCCGCAGCCGGTCGGGCCGAGCAGCAGGATGTTCGACTTCTGCAGCTCGATCTCGCCGTCGCCCGCGGTCTGCGATCATCTGGACGCGCTTGTAGTGGTTGTAGACGGCGACGGAGAGCGCCCGCTTGGCGCCCTCCTGGCCGACCACGTACTCCTTCAGGACGTCGTTGATCTCCTCCGGCTTCGGGCAGGTTCTCGAGCTCGAAGGTCGGCGGCGCCGTGAGCTCCTCGTCGATGATCTCGTTGCAGAGGTCGATGCACTCGTCGCAGATGTAGACGCCGGGGCCGGCGATCAGCTTCTTGACCTGGCGCTGCGACTTCCCGCAGAAGCTGCAGAGGAGCTGCTCGTTGGAGTCGGTCGGGCGTGCCAGCGGTTCTCTCCTTCCGCTCGGGGTTCGCCGGCCGCTTCCGCTTCAGGTTACGACACGCGAGGCCTCGGCTGGACGCCTGCTTGTTACTCGACCGAGGCCCGCGTCCCTTCCGGCGCCCGAGCGATTGCAGGGTCGTTACCCTGACCCGCTGGTCGGGGTCACTCAACTAAAAGGAGAAGGATGAAGAAGGGGATTCTCGCGCTGGCCATGGCTTCTGCCCTGCTGGCGCTTCCGGTCGCGGCCTCGGGGGACGCGCTTCGCGCTCAGGGCTCCGACGACTTCCAGATCAGGTTCACCCTCAAGTCGCGGGGCGGCGAGCCCACGGCGCTCAAGCGGTTCAAGTTCAGCAAGCTGGACACTCCGTGCGCGACCGGTCAGCTGATCCAGGCGCGCGGGAGGCTTCCGTTCATCGACGTCAACGACCGCAACCGGTTCTCCGACTCGCTGCGCCGAGCCGGCAGGAAGGTCCGGGTCAAGGGCAAGGTCAGCGGCGACCTCGACGTCGTCCGCGGCACGATCCGGGCGCAGGGGCGATTCAGCCCGACCGCACGGAACTGCGACAGCGGCAAGGTGAAGTGGGTGGCGCGCTAGCCGGCATTGCAGAGAATTCGTGGACGGCCGTCTCGGGCAACCGCCGGGGCGGCCGTTCTGGTTCAGCCGTAGCGATCCCAGCGGGCGAGCCTCGGCTCGGGATCCAGCAGGTGGCCTGAGCGGCGCAGCTCGACGTGGAGGTGGCAGGGGGTCCCGGCGGCGTTGCCGGTGAGCCCGATCTTGCCGAGGCGCTCGCTGGTCTTGACGGCGTCGCCCGATCGGGCCTCGGCCGGCCGGAGCAGGTGCGCGTAGAAGTAGGTGAGGGGCGAATTCCGGGCGTTGACCTGAATGAAATGTCCGTAGAGCTGCGGGTCATAGCCCGCCCGCTTGACGCGCCCGGCGCGCACGGCGAGGAGCGGTGTCCCGCACGGCGCCGTGACGTCGAAGCCCTCGTGCACCCGGCCTCCGGCCCGCGGAGCGCCGAAGTCGCCGATCGGGCCGCGATCGCCGTGGCCGCCATTGACCGGGAAGCGATGGCCGTGCAGGCGGAACCGGCCGGCCGGTACGACCGGCTCGCCCGGCGAGGCGATCCGGAACGCATAGCGCCCATCGGGCGCGGGCTCGCCACCTCGCCGAGAGCCGCGCCACGGCCGTTTGCGTGAAACGCCGGGCGCCGACCGCCGGCCGCTTCCAGCGAGCCGCCACCTGGCCGCTGCCGGCGCGGACGACGCTCACCGTTATCGGCCGGCGCCGGCCCGCGGCACGGAACATGTAACGGAGTGTCGCCGGCTTGCGACCGGCGAAGTAGGCGTCCTTCGGCGCCACCGAGGCGCGCGTGACCTTGAATTCACCGGACTGGCCCGCCGTCGCGGCGGACGCGACGCAGGGCGAAGGCGCCTGCGGAGACAAGCGTCGCGACTGTCGCGCCGGCGTCTAGCGGTGCTCGATCACCCGGTCGACGATGTGGTACTCCTTCGCCTCCTCGGCGCTCATGAAGTAGTCGCGCTCGGTGTCCTTCGCGACCTTCTCGAGCGGCTGGCCGGTGTGGTTGGCGATGATCTCGTCGAGGCGGCGGCGGACGTCGATGATCTCCTTGGCGTGGATCTCGATGTCCGTCGCCTGGCCCTGGAAGCCGCCCGAGACCTGGTGGATCAGGATCTTCGAGTTGGGCAGCGCCATCCGCTTCCCTCGGCGCCGCCGGCGAGCAGCAGCGCGCCCATGCTCATCGCGACGCCGACGCAGATCGTCTGGACGTCGGGCTTGATGAACTGCATCGTGTCGTAGATCGCGAGCCCCGCGTAGACCGAGCCGCCCGGGCGAGTTGACGTAGATCGAGATGTCCTTGTCCGGGTCCTCGGACTCGAGGTGGATCAGCTGGGCGACGATCAGGTTCGCGATGTCCTCGTTGACCGGCGTGCCGAGGAAGATGATCCGCTCGTTCAGCAGGCGCGAGTAGATGTCGAACGCGCGCTCGCCGCGCGACGTCTGCTCGACCACCATCGGGACCAGGGGCTCATCGGCGGCTGAGTCTATAGAAGCCGGTCGGTCGTCGCAGGCGTCAGCTGCCCGGCGTCCAGAGCTCGCCGGGCTTCTCGTCGGCCTTCCCGGCCTCTCCCTCGGGCTCCTTCTCCGGGCGTCCAGATCGCCTCGCGCGCCTCGGCCTGCTCCATCGGGATCGGCTTCGCCTGCTCGGCGACAGCTCGGCCGCCTTGCGCAGCCGAATCTCCTCGCGCAGCAGCGCGTCGCGGCCCGCCCTCGCGGAGCCGCTTCAGGCATCTTCTCGGGCGCATCCTTGCCGTCGCCCGGGGCCAAGGGCCTCGAGCAGGTCGTCGTCGGAGACCTCGATGCCCTCGGCCTCGGCCACCGCCGCCAGCGTCGCCTCGCGGCGCAGGGCTTCTCGGCCGACTCCTCCCCCTCGTCGATCAGCTCGTGGCGGTCCTTGCCCTGCATCTGCGCGTACATCTGCGGGTCGATCCCCCGCTGCGCGAGCGGACGCTCGAAGCGTCCCACATCTCGTCCGCCCGGGCGTCGACCAGCTCGTCCGGCAGCTCGATCGTGGCCGCGTCGGCCGCGGCCTCGACCGCGGCCTCGCGGAACTCGGCGTCGGCACGCGGCTTCGAGCGCCGATTCGAGTCCGCGTGCGGATCTCGTCGCGCAGCTCGTCCAGGGTGTCGAACTCGGACGCGGACTGCGCGAAGTCGTCGTCGAGCTCGGGCAGCTCCTTCTCGCGGACCTCGCTCGACCTTGACCTCGAAGGCCGCCGTCTTGCCCGCGAGGTCCTCCGGCTGGTGGTCGTCCGGGGAAGGTGACGTCGAGCTGCGCCTCGTCGCCGGCCGACTTGCCGGCGAGCCCGGCCTCGAACTCGGGCATCAGGCCGTCGGATCCGAGCTCGATCGTGAAGTCCGTGCCCTCGCCGCCCTCGAACGGCTCGCCGTCGATCGTGCCCTCGAAGTCCATCAGGACGACGTCGCCCTCGGCGGCCGCGCGCTCGACGGGGTTCAGGCTGGCGAAGCCCTCGCGCAGGCGGTCGAGCTCCGCCTCGACCGCCTCGTCGGGCACCTCGACTCGGCTCGGCCGACCTCGAGCCCCCGGTAGTCGCCCAGCGTGGCGGTGGGCGCACGCCGATCTCGATCGGAAGACCAGCTCCTCGCCCTCGGCGGGGAGCTGGTCGACGTCGAGCTTCGGGTCGCCGACGGTCGGCAGGCCCGGCCTCGACGATCGCCCGCTCGTACCACTCGGGCAGCGAGTCGCGGAGCGCCTGCTCGAGCACGGCCTCGCGGCCGACCCGCTGGATCACGAGCTGCGGCGGGACCTTGCCCTTGCGGAAGCCGGGCATGCTTCATCTCGCCCGCCATCTGCTTGGCGGCGCGGTCGACGCGCTGCGCGACACTCGGGCTCGATCCCGACCTCCAGCCGGGCGCGCGATTCGGGGAGCTCTGTGACCTCGGTCTTCATCGTGGTTGAGCTTATTGGGCGGCGCTTGGGGCTCAGCGGCTCGCCGGCGTGCGGGAGCTGGTCGTGCCTCCGGGGGATCGAGCGTGGGATCAGGCCCGTATGGGACGTCAAGTCCACGCTCGATGCTGTGACCGGCACGAGCAGGTGACTCAGCGAGCGTCCCGCCGGAGACCCACACGCCGTAACACGGTGTCAACCAGCGCTGCCCCCAAATCGCCGGCGAACGCAACGACCCGTCCCACCGGCCCGGTGACCACCCAGGTCCCGGCCGATCGGTCTGACGACTGATGACCGATGACGGGCGACCGTTCACTGGTCACCTGCGTACCCGAGGATCGAGCGGTCGATCAGCCACTCGACCGGGGCGCGGTCGTCGGTGTAGACCTCGCCGCCGTCCAGTCGCGGCCCCAGGCGCGCCGCCTCGGTCGCCGCGAGGTTGCGGATCTCGCTCGGCAGGCCGCGGGCCGCGGACGACATCCGCTCCGCCGAGAGCGGCGCCTCGCTCGCCACCAGCAGCGTGTTGGTCGGCTCGATCGGGTCGCGCAGCACCGTCGGGAAGACCTCGGCCATCGTCCGCCCGAGCACCTTCTCGAGGTCGTCGTTGCCCTCCGGGTGGCCGGCGTTCACGATGACGACGCCGCCGGGGGCGAGCCGGTCGCGGACGAGCTCGAAGAACTCCTCGGTCGCCAGGTAGAAGGGGATGTAGGGCTGGCGGTAGGCGTCGACGAAGATCACGTCGTAGCCGCCCTCGGACCGGCGCAGCCAGGGCCGAGCGTCCTCGTTGTGGACCGTCAGGTTCTCGTTCGAGCCCATGTCGAAGAAGCGGTTGCCGACCTCCTCAGCTCGGAGTCGATCTCGACCCCGTCGACCTGCGTGTCCGGGAAGTAGTGGCCGTAGGCGCGCGCCGTCGTGCCGGCGGCGTTGCCGAGGATCGCGATCCGCTCGGGCGGCTCGCCGAGGCCCGCGAACGGCAGCACGAGATACCCGTCCCAGACGTCGCCCGTCAGGTACGACCCGGCGCGCATGAGCGAATGGACCGCCTGCCCCTCGTTCAGCTCCAGCAGGCGGTCGCCGTCGTCCTCCTCGATCACCCGGATGTACTGGTGCTCGGAGTCCGTCTCGAACAGGATTTCGCCCTCGTCGGAGGACTTGACCGTTCCCACCGGGATCGCGAGGATCGCGGCGGCCGCGATCGGCGCCGCCATGTAGCGCCATCCGAGGCCCGCCGCGGCGACGAGCGCGAGCAACACCGCGAAGATGACGAACGTGCGCTGGGTGCCGGCGAACGGGATCAGGACCAGCGCCGCGAGCATCGTCCCCAGCAGCGACCCGACCGTCGAGATCGCGTAGAGGCGACCGGCGACTCGGCCCGCGTGCTCGACGTCGGGGACCGCAAGCCGGATCGCCCAGGGCGAGACCGTACCCAGGACCGCGACCGGGATCGCGATCAGGAAGAGGACCGCGAACAGCGAGCCGACGAACGCGCCGGCCTCGATCTCGTCCAGCGCGTCGATCGAGAGCTCGAAGAACGGCTGGGCGACGAACGGGATCAGCGCGACCAGGCCGGAGGCGCCGAGGACCACCAGGAGGAGATACCGCCGGTCGGGGTGGCGGTCGCCGAGCCGCCCGCCCCACCAGTAGCCGACCGAGAGAGCGACCAGGACGACGCCGATCGTGTTCGCCCAGACGATCGTGGACGCGCCGAAGAACGGGGCCAGCAGCCGGGCCGCCGCGATCTCGGCGCCAAGCGTCGCGATCCCCACCGTGAAGACGAGGACGTAGAGGAACCGGTTCTGGCTCAACTCCGCCTCAGCCGTTCCTCGAGAAGGGCGCCGTGCCCGGCCCGGACGGCGCGCTCGGCGCGCTCGGGCTCCAGCGCGACGCCGCGCTCGGCGGCGAGATCCAGCAGATGTTGCTTCTCGGTGTCGCGAGCCGCCCAGCGCAGGAGGGTCCAGGCGAGCACGCCGAGGGTGATCAGCGCGCCCTCGATCATCATGATCACGCCGGCCGTGCCCTGGTCGGTCAGCGGTGAGATGCCCCAGTACTCCTCGCCGGCGGCGTAGGCGGTGTAGAGCACCGCCCCGGACCACATGAGGATGTTGCCCAGCCCGGCCATCGCCAGCCTCGCGACCGCCGTGTAGCCCACCTGGGCACCGCCGCCGAACCAACTCGGCACCGGCAGCGGGCCCGCGATCGGCATCCACATCAGGACGCCGAAGCCGATGAAGCACGCGTGCTGGAGGGAGTGGAGGAATTCGTTGGTGACGGTGGCGTCGTAAAGCGCGGGGATGTGCCAGACGTAGAAGTTCACGATCCACAGCGGCAGCGCGATCATCGGCAGGATCAGGACGCGGAGCCCGTCGAACCACTTCAGCGCCATCACCGGCTGCAGGATCGATCGGGTCAGGCCGAGGACGAGCAGGAGCGCGGCGATGTCGCCGATGATCAGGTGCTGGACCATGTGCGCCATCACCAGCTCGCCGCCGAGGTGGGCGACCGGCGAGACGAACGCGACGAGGATCAGGACGAGCCCGCTGAAGTAGCAGGTGAGCCGCCACATCGGCACCGGCCGCCCCTCCCTCGCCAGCGTGGCTGCGCGCAGTGCGTAGGCGGCGCCGAAGGCGGTCACGCCGATCACCTGGAGGGGCTCGAATACGCCCGAGCCGACGTGCGCGAAGAGGCCCATGCTTGGCCTCAGCGTAGCGACGCGGAGACCCCGGCCGAAGCGCTCAGAGACAGCCGGCTCAACGACGCCGGGGCTCGGCTTTGGGCTTCGCCCTCCGCCTCACAGACAGCCGGCTCAACGACGCCGGGGCTCGGCTTTGGGCTTCGCCCTCCGCCTCACAACCACTCGATCCGCTTGAAGAAGCGGTAGAGCACGACCACCGCAACGACCATCAGCGCAAGGGCGGCCGGGTACCCCCAGTCTTGCGCCAACTCGGGCATGTGCTCGAAGTTCATGCCCCAGATCGAGGCGAGGAAGGTGGGGACCGCGATGATCGCCGCCCAGGCCGAGATCGCCCGGACGACGGCGTTCTGCTGGACGCCCAGTAGCGCCAGGTTGGCCTCGAGGATCGAAGTCAGGAGCTCGCGTTGCCCGAGCACCTGGTCGTCGACCCGGCGGGCGTGGTCGTGGACGTCGCGGAAGTAGCGGCGCAGCTCGTCCGTCACCTCGATTCGGGCCCCGTACTCGAGTCCCTCGAGCGGGCCCAGAAGCGGCGCCACGGCCCGGTGGAACTCGATCACCTCACGCTTCAGGAAGTAGATCCGCTGGGTGGCGTCGGCCCGCTCCTGGAAGATCTCCCCCTCCACCTCCTCGATGTCGTTCTCGATCCCGGCGACCACCGGCGCGTAGTCGTCCACCACCTTGTCGACGATCGCCCAGACGACCGCTGCCGGGCCACCCTCCAAGAGCTCGGGCTGATCCTCGAGCCGCCGGCGTGCGGGCGCAAGCTCGCTCGCCTCGCCGTGCCGGACCGCGATCACGTAGCCCGAGCCGACGAAGAGGTGGATCTCGCCGAACTCGACCTCCTCCTCGGCGTCGTCGTAGCGGGCGGTCCGCAGCACGACGAACAGTGAGCCCTCGTAGTCCTCGAGCTTGGGGCGCTGATGCGCGTTGGCGGCGTCCTCGAGCGCGAGCGCGTGCAGGCCGAACATCTCGCCGACCCGCTCAAGCTCCTCGTCGCTCGGCTCCTTCAGGCCCAGCCAGACGAACTCGCCGCCGCCGACGCAATAGTCCGCCGCCTCCTCCAGCGGCAGCGGGCCCTCGTTCTGGCGCTTCCCGTCGCGGTAGTGGGCGCAGTCGACGATCACGCCGTCGTGGTCCGCTCGGCGTCGAACGCGTCGAGCTCGGAGCGGAGCGCGGTGAGGATGTCGAGCTCGGGCGCAAGGCGCGCCACCATTTCGGCGTCGCCCCGCCAGAGGCGGACCCGCACGTCGATCGGCGCATTGAACTTGGCCGCCACGGCCTCCCCCTCGGCGGCGTAGCGCGTGCGCATGTCGCGCAGGTTGGCGAGCTTGTCGGCCGCGTAGATCATCGCCGGGCGCCTTCCGGCCGCCTCCACCTGGTCGCGGTGGTGCTCCTTGCGGGCCTCGTACGGCTCGACCGACTCGTCCTCGGTCATCGCCGCCACCATCACGCCGACCTCGGGGCCAAAGCGCTCCTGGATCTCCTCAATGCTGTGGTCCGTGTCCTCGACGACGTCGTGGAGGAAGGTCGCGGCGATCAGTTCGTCGTCCGCCACGCCCTCGGCCTCCAGGAGCCTGGCGACCTCGGTCGGATGTGCGATGTAGGGGGAGTCGCCGCCCTTGCGTCGCTGCCCGGCGTGTGCCGCGACGGCGAACTCGTACGCGTCGCGCGCGAGCCCCCCACCGGCAAGGAACTCAGGGTCTGGGTTCCCCACCGGCGGGCTCGGGCTCGAATCGACTCATAGTTACTGGGTGAACGAGACCTGAGCGGGCTCGCGCTCGGCGGCGTCGGTGATCTCGAAGAACTCGCGCTCGGTGAACCCGCCCGACGAGGCCACCACCGAGTTCGGGAAGACCTGGATCTTGGTGTTGTAGGACTGCACGTTCGAGTTGTAGATCCGGCGCGAGGCCTGGATCTCGTCCTCCAGCTCGCTGAGGTTGCGCGAGAGCTGCTGGAAGTTCTCGGTCGCGCGGAGCTCGGGATACTGCTCGGCGACGACCCGGAGTCCGCCGAGCGCCTGGCTCAGGATCCCCTCGGCGGCGCCCGCCTCGGCCGGGCCGGAGGCCTGCATGGCCGCCGCGCGCGCCTGGGTGACCTTCTCGAAGGTCTCCCGTTCGTGCTGCGCGTAGCCCTTCACGGTCTCGACCAGGTTCGGGACCAGGTCGTGACGGCGCTTCAACTGGACGTCGATCCCCGACCATGCCTCGTCGACCCGGTTGCGCGAACCGATGATCGAGTTGCGGGTCAGGATGAAGTACAGCGCCAGTAGGACGGCGACGCCGATCAAGATCAGGACTACGGTCATTCCCCTGGGTCTCCTTCGCTGGTCGGAACTGGGCGATTATCCATCATCGACGGGGAGAAGTCCGAGCCGCTCGAGCGCGGACTCGACGATCGCGGTCGTGAGCTCCTCGGCCTCGGTCGCGTCGAGCCGGCCGAGCTCGTAGGCCAGCGCGACGGCGTCGCCCCGGGCGACGGCAGCCTCGATCACCCGCGCGTACTCCCCGACCGGGGTCGCGTCCGCGGCAGGGCGCCGAAGCTCGGCGAGCTCGGAGCGGTATCCCGGCAGCGGCCCGCCGCCGAATCCCGGCGCGGGCACAGCCGCGCCGAGCTCAAGGCCCGGCATCGGCGTGGGCGCGACCGTGCGCGGCGGCTGGCCGCTGGGCGTGTAGCCCTGCGGAAGGACGCCCCGGTTTCGGAGCCGCTCGATCTGCAGGTAGATCGCGTTCCGCGAGATCCCGAGGTCGGTTGCGATCTGCTTGACCGCCATGTCCTGCTCGAGGCGCTCGAGGATCTCGTGCTGGCGCTTGGTGAGGCTCTCGTCGATCATGCTTGACAGCATAGTTGGCTGTCAAGTTGTCTGTCAAGTTGGAGGGCTTGGACATTTATCCCAGACGGCCGGTGCGCTGGTGTATAAGAGGCCCGTGGGGGACAAAGTCAAGCTGACGCGCGCGACCGGGGGCTTGCTCCTGGCGTGCGTCATGCTGGGCGCCGTTGCGCTGGCCGGCGCAACCACGAAGACGAAGTCGGGGACGGTCAACGCGGGGACGAGCAAGGCGTTCACGGCGAAGTGCCCGAAGGGCGAGCGGGTGGACGTGGGCGGCTTCCGGAGCACCGTAAACGTGCCGTCCGGGATCCTGATCGAGGATCTGAGCTTCAAGGGGGGGCGCAAGTGGAGAGCCTCGTTCGACGGCCTTGGCGAGTCGGCGCCCGCAGCGTCGATCGCCTACTGCGCCGACACTCCCAAGCTCACGAAACGCACCGGGAGCGACGTCGCCCCGGGCACGTCACGCGCGGCCCGGCAGACCTACCGGGGGATGGGCGCCGCCATCGTCCTGAAGGCCAAGGCCAAGTGCCCGCAGGGTAAGACCGTCCAGCTCGGCGGCTTCAAGGTGCGCGACCCGGCCGTCCCATCGCGCGGCGGCGGCGCGCAGTCGAGCTTCCTGCCCTCCGCGATGCTGGCCACCTCCGCACGTACCTGGCAGGTTCGGGGCATGGCGCAGCCCGGGGCCAAGCTCACAGCGTTCGCCGGCTGCTCGAGCCAGAGCGCGCCGGACGAGGTGAAGAAGACCAAGACGATCGAGGGCGGCGGCAATCGCACCTCGGTCAAGGCGAAGTGCCACTCGGGCGACAAGGTCGCGATGGGCGGCTTCAAGCAGTCACGGTTCAACGGCGGCGGACCGTACCTCCGTGCGCTGAAGCGGACCTCGCCCCGCACGTGGAAGGCGACGAGCTGGGAGTTCGGCGACCCCGCCCAGCTGACCGCGATCGCATACTGCCGGTAGCCCGGGCTCAGTCCTCGAGCGAGCCCTCGAGGCGGAGCAGCCACCTCTTCAGCTCGGGCCCGCCGCCGTAGTTCCCGGGGTCCCCCCCGCTTCTGATGATGCGGTGGCAGGGAACGACGATCGGGAGCGGGTTCGAGCCCAGCGCCGTGCCCGCGGCGCGGTGGGCGCGGGCGTTGCCGGCCTTCGCCGCGATCTCGCCGTAGGTCATCGTGATCCCGAACGGAAGCTTCGAGGTCGCGTTCAGGACCCTGCGGTAGAAGCCGCCCGGCACCAGCCGCCAGTCGAGCGGCAGGTCGAACGTCTCCCGTTTGCCGCTGAAGTATTCGTCCAGCTCGCGGCGGGCGACATCAAGGGTCACGGGCGCCTCGACGATGCTGGGCGAGACCCGCTCGGCGAGGCCGTCCAGGAAGTCGTCCACCGCTTCGCTCGGCAGGCCCACCGACAGCACCCCGCTCGAGGTCGCCGCCACGCTGGCGATCCCGACCGGAGTGTCGACCGTGGCGTACGAGATCTCGGCCGCGCCCTGGGACGCCGCCCGCTCGGCGAAGCGCCGCGCCGCGTCGGCGGCGTCGTCATCCACGCCCTGTTGGGAAAGGGACAGGAGTCGCTCGATCTCGTCGCGTGGGCTCATGCCGCCCGCTCCTCTCTCGAGACGGTTCCGCGCAGCTTGCGCAGGCCCTCGTGCACGTTGCGGCGCGCCGCCTCCTCGCTGGTGTCCATCGCGGCCGCGACCTCGCGGTAGCGCAGGTCCGCGGCGAAGCGCAGAGCGACCGCCGTCCGCTGCTTTTCAGGGAGCTCGCCGACCGCGGCCCACAGGTCCGGGTCGGGCTCCGCGGGGGCCGGGGCCGCCACCTCGGGCACCTCGGCGTTCGGGATTGCGCGCCGGGCCCGGGCGCGGTGGTGGTCGATCGCCTTGTTGCGCGCGATCGTCATCACCCAGGCGCGCGGGTTGGCGCCGTCGAGGCTCTCGTAGTTGCGCAGGGCTGCCATGAAGGTCTCCTGAAAACAGTCGTCCGCATCGACCGGCCCCACCAGCGCTCGCAGGAACGCGAGCACCGGGGCTCGGTGCTCGTCCAGGAATCTCTGGAAGGGATCGCGCGATGGCACGGATTCCATCTTCGTATGTTGTGACGCTCCAGGGGGCCGAAACGTGAGATCGATGGCCTGGAAGACTGAGGGCGTGCACACCGACGGCTCGTCACTGTCGCTCTGGTCCGAGGACTCCGCGCTCTCGATCGCGTCGAAGGGCTCACTGCTGTCGATCGGATCGGTGGGGTCGGTGCTCTCGATCGGCTCGGTGGGCTCGGCAGCGTCCGCGCTCTCGGTGGGCTCCGCCGCATCGTTCGGCTCGGCGCTCTCGGCGGCTTCCTTCGGATCGGTGATGTCCGCCGCCGAGCGGGGCTCCGTCATGGGCGAGCGCGATCCGCGGGCAGGCGCCGTCGCCATGGCCGCGCTCCTCGGCGCCGCCGCCGTGGTTCTCGTGGCGACCGGCCCGTTGCGCTCTCGGTAGAGTGCCCCGCCCGATGGACTTCAAGCTCGAGCTGATCGCCGTCCCCGTCACCGACGTCGACCGCGCGAAGGCCTTCTACGAGAAGGCCGGATTCAACGCCGACCACGACCACAAGGTCAACGAGGAGCTGCGCTTCGTCCAGCTCACACCGCCCGGGTCCAACTGCTCGATCTCGATCGGGTCCGGGATCACTGAGATGGAGCCCGGCTCGCTCGAGGGCCTGCAGATGGTGGTCGAGGACGCCGACGCAGCTCGCGAGGAGCTCGCCGGCCGCGGCGTCGACGTCTCCGAGATCCAGGACTTCCCCTGGGGCCGGTTCGTGTTCTTCAGCGACCCGGACGGGAACGGCTGGGCGGTGCAGCAGCTTCCCGACTACGGCTAGGGCAAGACCCGAACCGACACCCTCAGCCGCCGAGCAGGGCGCAGACCGCGACACGGTAGGTGCGGCGCAGGCGCACGAACGCCCGCGACGCGTCGATCCCGGGGGCGTCGGGGGCGAGCTGGCGGTTGACCGAGACCGTCACCGCCCGCTTCCCGTTCTTCGTTGCCGCCGTGAACTGCGTGTAGCCGGGGAAGTTCCCCGTGTGCCCGAAGACCGTGCCGCAATTGGTCCTGTAGCGGAAGAGCCCGAGGCCCGCCGAGTTCCTCCCCGGGCCGGGGGTTCGGACCCACCGTCCGGGACGAAGTCGAACTGCGCTCTGCGCGTAGCCCCGCCGAACAGGTCGCCGCGCACGTACCCCCGCACGAACCGCGTCAGCTCGTGCGGCGTCGAGTAGATCCCGCCCGACGCCGCGACGAACGCCATGCTGCAGCACTCCGTCAGATCCTCGAGCGGCCGTGTCTGGTACCCGTGGATCCTCGGTCCAGGCAGCACGGAGTCGTTGCGCAGATCGGTCTGCTGCAGGCCGAGCGGCTCGAACACCTCGTCGACCAGCAGCTGGTGATAGGTCCTGCCCGTCGCGGCCTCGGCCATCAATGCGATCACCAGGTTGTCCGTATTCGAGTACTCGTAGGCAGTGCCCGGCGGAAACCGGAGTGGATCGGGCGGCGGGTCGGCGACGAAGCCGACCAGATCCTCGAGCGTGATATCGGTGTCCTGGAGGTGGTCGGCGAAGTACTGGAGATACCCGGGGTCCTTCGTGAAGCTCGGCAGCCCGCCGGTGTGGCTCATCGCCTGGCCGAGGGTCACCGAGCCCCACTCCGCCGGGAGCCATGGCAGCCGCTCCGCGATCGTGTCGTCAAGCGCGAGGATCCCGTCGTCGACCAGGGCGAGGCCCACGGCACCGCTGTACGCCTTTGAGACGCTCGCGATCCGCATGTACTTGCCGCGCCGCAGCGGCGCGCCGGTCTCAACGTCGGCGACCCCGGCCGTAATGAAGTTCTCCTTGCCGCGGTGACGGAACACCGCCGAGGCGCCCGGGGGTCCGCCGGGGCCGTTGACGACATGCCGGAGCGAGCGCTCCATGCGGCGCTCGAGCGGCCCGCGTTCGAGCGGCCCGTCGTCCGCGGCCATCGCGCTGGGGGCTGCGATCAACGCCCCGATCAGAAGCGCGACGGCAACTGAGGTCCCCGCCATGACCCGATCCTACGCCTCCGGTCAAGCAGCTGAAGCGGCCCGGCCCGCCGCAGCGGAAGCCGGACCACTCCGTTCGCGATCGCTAGTCGGTCAGAACCTGCTGGGCGACGTCGAACACGTGCGTGTTGTGGTGCACGCCCATCAACATCTCGGACAACGGACCCACCGCGGTCACCGGGACCATGCCGCCCGTGTGCTCCGGCGTCGTCCAGTCCACCTTGAACACGCGGTCGGTGCCCTTGATCGGAAACGGGCCGCTCCGCGGCGGGACCTCGCCGCCCGGCCCCGCGTTGTTCAGCGAGCCGTCGCCGTAGTACGGCACCGGGTCGTCGCCGTCCGAGTTGGTGTTGGTCTCGTTCTTCGGCTCGATCGTCATCCCGCCCGTCTCGTGGTCGGCGGTGACGATCAGGAGCACGTTCGGGTGCGTCTCCCTGAACTCCTCCACGACCTCGACCATCGCGTTGATGGTCTGGCCGGCGCGGATCACGTTCTTGCCGTCGTGCTCGTGCGCGGCCGAGTCCATGTCGTCGCTTTCGGCGGCCAGGAAGAACCCGTTCGGGTTGTGGCCCAGGATCTCCAGCGCCTTCTCGAGCAACACCGCCTCGCGGACGTAGTAGGGATCGTCCTTCGGCTTGTAGCCGCGAACCTCCTTCCAGCGCTGGATGCCGCTGTCCTGGACCAGCGCCAGCGCCTTCGGCCCCGTCAGCTCGGAGACCGTCTTGCGGTTCCAGGCGTACTGATAGCCGAGACCCTTCGCCTCGGCGACCAGGTTCTCGCTGTTGCCGATGCTGCGATCCTCGCTGTGGGACTCGTTCGGGATCTTGCCGGGGTGTCCCACGGGGTACCAGTACCTCTCGGTCCCACCCATCATCACGTCCGGGCCGGTGCCGCGCAGGAGGCGGCGCGCGATCGCGCGCTTCCGGTCCCGGTTGTCGATCGGGGCGCCGAACGCGGCGAGCGTCGCGTTGGTGATGTCGTGGTCGTTCACCAATCCGGTCGACTTGCCCTGTTCCTTGGCGATCTCGAGCAGCGTCGGGACCCGTTGCTTCGATGGCGGCAGCCCGACCAGGCCGTTTCTGGTCTTCATGGCCGATCGCCCAGGCCGTCGCGCCGGCCGCGGAGTCGCTGACCGACCGGCCGCGCGGGATCGTGTCGAGGAAGCCCGTCACCGGCAGCGCGTCCATGGGCTGGCGCTTCTTCACTCCGTAAGTCGCGTACTGGATCGCCGTGCGCTGCTGGATCCCCATCCCGTCGCCGCTGATGATCACGACGCTCTGCGCGTTTGACGGTCCCTGGGCGTCGCCACGGCTGTCGAGGCCGATCATCGCGATCAGCGTGGCGAGCCCGCCAACCATCACCCCCGTGAACAGGCGGCGTTTGGACAACGACGTGAGTTCCATCTCTCTGATTTCCCCTCCGATGAGAATTGTTGAACAAATCCACTATGCCACAACTAGGAGGTCTTGCCAAGTGCGTAGCCCTTGAGCAGCGTTTCGTGGACGGTCCAGACCGTCTCGGCGCCGGCGCTCAGCACACAGACGTCGCCGGGGCCGACGTCCACCTTCCCGCCCTCGAACTCGATCGTCGCCCGGCCCTCGATCACGACGAAGGTCTCGTCGACCTCGACGTCGCGGAACCGACCGGGAGTGCAGCGCCACACCCCGCTCTCGGCGCCATCCGGGAGCGTGGCGATCACGAACGACGAGGGATGCGGATCTCCCTCCAGCACCTGGACGCGGTCGAGCGGCTCGGCGACGAGCCGAGCCTCGCGGGCCGCGACTCGGGCAACCTCAGCCACCGGTCAACTCGCCTGCCGCCTCGGCGAAGGCCTCGGTGTGGTGATCGACGTGCGCGTCGGTGGTGGCCGGCGACATCAGGGCCATCATGTGGAACGGCGTCAGCAGGATCCCGCGGTTCAGCATGTAGAGGTGCAGCAGGGCGTCGAGCTCCGGGTCCATCGCCGCGGCCGCCTCGGCTCCCGTGTGCGGGGGGCGCGGGCTGAACATGTACTCCGCGCGACATCCCAGCCGGGTCACCGACCAGGGCAGGCCGTGTTCGGTGATCGCCTCCGCCACCCCGGCCTCGAAGCGCTCGCCGAGCGCGATCATGTGCTCGAAGGCCTCGTCGGTCAGCACCTCGGTCAGGGTCGCCCTGGCCGCGGCGAGCGAGAGGGCGTTGCCCGCCAGCGTCCCCCCGACGCCGCCCACGTCGGCCGCGCCCGCGACCGTGTGCGCGAGGATGCCCTCGGCGACCTCGGCGGTGAAGCCGTAGGCGCCGATCGGCACCCCGCCGCCGATCGGCTTGCCGATCGTGAGGAGGTCGGGCTCGAGCCCCGCCACGCCGGTGTAGCCGCCCGGGCCACAGCACAGCGTGTGGGTCTCGTCGATCACCAGGAGGGTGTCGGTCTCGCGGGTGAGTTCGCGCAGGCGCTGGTGATATCCGTCGTCGGCCAGGACGATGCCGATGTTGGTCAGCGCCGGTTCGACCAGCACGCAGGCCACGTCGCCGTGGCGAAGCTCCCGCTCCAGGCCCTCGAGGTCGTTGATCTCGACGATCCTGGTGGTCTCGGCCGGGTCGACCGGTGGCCCGACGTTGCCCTCGCGCGGCCTCACCTCGCCGTCAACAAGGCCGGCCACCGTTTCATCGGCGCTGCCGTGGTAGCAGTGGTTGTGAACGAGGATCTTGGGCCGGCCGGTGATCTCGCGGGCGAGCCGGATCACGAACCGGTTCGCGTCGGTGGCCGACAGGGTGAACTGCCAGTCGGGCAGCCCAAAGCGGCGCTTCATCTCCTCACCGACCACCAGGGCGTCCTCGGTCGGCAGCATCGCGGTGATCCCCCGCGCCGAGCGGCTCTGGACCGCTTCGACCGTGGCGGGAGGTGAGTGACCGGTCATCGCCCCCGTGTCGCCAAGGCAGAGGTCGGCGTAGACGTTCCCGTCCACATCCGTGACCTCGGCGCCCTCCGCAGACGCCAGGAAGACCGGGAACTCGCCGGGCCAGCGGGTCATCCAGTTCATCGGGACCCCGGAGAGCAGCGATGCGCCGGCGCGTTCGTGCAGCCGGCGGGACTGGGGATGCGAGGCGGCGAATCGGGCTTGCTCTCGCTTCATCAACTGGGCGATCAGGCCTCGGTCGATCTCGGTCAAAGGTGCCTCCTCGGTTGACGCGCGTTCGTGCCTTCTCCGCACATCTTGTCAAATTGTGGAATGATGTGACATATGGTCAAGACTGATGCCGAGGCCACCCCGCAGGATGAGCCGCAGCCGGCGAGCCCCCAACGTCCAGCTCGCCACCGTGTCCACGGTCCAGGCCGCTGCCAACGCGCTGCGCGAGCAGATCCTCGACGGACACATCGAGCCCGGAGCGCGCCTGCGCGAAACCGAGTTCGCCGAGCGCCTCGGGATCGCCCGGCATTCGTTCCGTGCCGCGGCGCAGATCCTGATCAGCCGAGGGCCTCCTGCTGCGCGAGCCGAACCGCGGCGTTCACGTGCCGGTCTTCGACCCCGACGACCTGATCGACGTCTTCCGGCTTCGCATCGCACTCGAGGTCGAGGCCGTGCGGCTGGTACTCGCAACCGGCGAGGTCCCGGCGGCGGCCGAGGAATCCGTACGCGAGCTCTCCGGGGTCGGCGACGACGCGCCGTGGCGCGCGGTGGTCGAGCCCGACATGCGCTTCCATCAGGCGATCATCGATGCGGCGGGGTCGGAGCGCCTGGCGCGCGCGTACTCCTCCGTGCAGTCGGAGATCCTGCTCTGCCTCGTCCAGCTCCGCCCGTACTACCACCGGCCGGCCGAGGTCGCCGCCGAGCACGAGGAGCTGATCGCGGCGATCCGCGCCGGCGACGTGCAGCGCGCCGAGGAGCTCTTTCGGGTTCACCTCGCCGAGGCCGCCGACAACCTGACCAAAGCCTGGCAACAGCAGACCGGAGAGAAGGTGATCGTTTGAGTCCGGCCATCACGAACCTGAGCGCGCGCGAGGTGCTCGACTGCCGTGGCCTGCCCACGGTGCAGGTCGACCTCGCGCTCGACGACGGCACGATCGCGACAGCCGACGTTCCATCGGGCCGCTCCACCGGCTCGAACGAGGCCGCGGAGCTGCGCGACGGCGGCTCGCGTTTCGGCGGCTTCGGCGTGCTCGGCGCGGTCGGCGCGGTGAACGGCGAGATCAGCGACGCGCTGGTCGGCGAGCCGTTGCCGGGTCAGCGCGAGCTCGACTCGGCGTTGATCGCGCTCGACGGCACCGAGCGCAAGTCGCGCCTCGGCGCGAACGCGATCCTCGGCGTCTCGCTCGCCGCCGCCCGGGCTCGCGCCGCGTCGGCCGGAGCCCCGCTGTACCGGGCGCTGAACGCCAACGCTCACGTGCTGCCGGTGCCCCTGGTGAACCTCATCAACGGCGGCAAGCACGCGTCGAACGACCTCGACTTCCAGGAGTTCATCGTCATCCCGGTCGGCGCCGAATCGATCCTCGAGGCCCTGCAGATCTCGACCGAGGTCAACCTCGCGCTGGCCGAGATCCTGCTCGATCGCTACGGCAAGAGCGCCCTCAACACGGGCGACGAGGGCGGCTACGCTCCCGCGATCTCCAGTCCGCAGGAGGCGCTTGGACTGCTGCACGAGGCGGTCGCCAACGCGGGTCACGAGGGCCGGTTTCGCTACGGCCTCGACTGCGCGGCGACGCACTACTACGACCGCGACGCGGGGACCTACCACGTGGCGGGCGAGAGCCGCGACACCGACGCCATGATCGAGCTCTACCAGGAGCTGATCCGTGAGTTCGACGTGGTCACGATCGAGGACCCGCTCGACGAGGAGGACTTCGAGGGTTTCGCGCGGCTCACCGCCGAGAGCGGGATCCAGATCGTCGGGGACGACCTCTTCGTCACCAACCCCGAGCGGTTGCGAACCGGGCTCGACTCCGGCGCCGCCAACTCGCTGCTCTGGAAGGTCAACCAGATCGGCACCCTCTCGGAGGCTCTCGACGCCGCCGACCTCGCGCACCGCGGCGGCTACACGGTGGTCGTGTCCGAGCGCTCCGGCGAAACCGAGGATCCGATCATCGCCGACCTCGCCGTTGCCCTCGGTGCCGGCCAGATCAAGACCGGGGCGCCGGTGCGCGGCGAGCGCACCGCCAAGTACAACCGGCTGATCCGGATCGAGGAGGAGCTCGGCGCCACGGCGTCCTACCCGGGTGACACGTTCAAGGCGGCGGTCGCCGCGTGATCGCAAACTCGGTGGAGCTCGCCGCCACCGGCATGGCCGAGCAGCGCGCTCTGGCCCTCCGGGTGGCGATGGCGGGGCTCGAGGCGTGCGACGTCGGCCGTGCGACCGAGCGTGCCGTCGGCCCTCTCGGACTCGGGGATCACGGTCGCCGGCCGCGAGTATCCGCTGAACGCGGACGCGCGGGTGATCGTGGTCGGCTCCGGGAAGGCCACGCTCGCGATCGCCGCCGCGCTCGAGCGAGTCCTCGCCGACCGCGTCGACGCCGGCGCCGTCGTCGTCCGCACGGGCGAGGACACGATCGCGCTCGATCGCATCGAGGTCGTCGTCGCGGACCACCCCCTCCCCACCGAGCGTTCCGCCGCCGCCGCCCGCCGCCTGATCGAGCTCGCGGACGGGCTGGGGCCGGACGATCTCGTGCTCGCATCGTTCACCGGGGGCAGCTCCGCGCTCACCAGCCTGCCGCCCGCCGGCGTCAGCCAGTCCGAGAAGCGGCGGCTGCACGAGCTGCTCCTGGGATCCGGCGCTCCGATCATCGAGGTCAACGGTGTGCGCAAGCACGTCTCGGCCGTGAAGGGCGGGCGCCTGGCGGCGCGGATAGCGCCCGCTCGACTGGTGAATCTGACCGTCTCCGACGTCGCCGGCGACGTGCTCGACGCCATCACGGACCCGACGGTGCAGGACACCTCCACGGTCGCCGACGCGATCGCGATCCTCGAGGGTCGCGGGCTCTGGGACAAGCTCCCCGTGAGCGTCCGCGATCACCTGGCAAGCGAAGCCGCACGCTCACCGCAGCTCGAAGACGAGCCGCACACGGTGTTGCTGGTGAACGGTGCGGGGGCCTGCGAGGCGATGGCCGCCGAGGCGCGCGCGGCCGGCGTCGCCGCCCACGTCGTCTCGACCGAGCTCGAGGGCGAAGCGCAGATGGTCGGGCTCCAGCTCGCGGAGCTTGCCCTGGCGTGCGCGCGCGATGGCGTTCCCGTCGCGCCGCCCTGCGTGCTGGTCGGCTGCGGCGGCGAGGCGACCGTGACCCTGCAGGACGAACGGCGCCGGGGGCATCGTTCGGCGCCGGAGGGCCGAATCAGGAGGCCGCGGCCGCCGCCGCTCTGGCGCTGGCGAACGGCCCGGCCGATCTCCGCCTGCTTCCTCGACACCGACGGCTCCGACGGGGGCACCGAGGCGGCGGGGGCGATCGTCGACGGGCACAGTGCGAGCGCGCGCTCTCGACGCCGGGATCGACCTCGGCGCCGCCGTCAGCGGCCACCGTTCGGGCGAGGCGCTTGGCGGGTTGGGCGACCGTGATCGTGACCGGTCCCACACAGACCAACGTCAACGACATGTTCGTGGTCGCTGTCGGGGCCGGGGAGCCGACGGCGTGAGCGAGGCGATGATCACGCTCGATGGGGTCAGCCGCAGGTTCGGAGAGCTCGTGGCGGTGGACGGGGTCTCGCTCGAGATCGCCGCGGGCGAGTTCTTCTCGCTGCTCGGCCCGAGCGGCTGCGGCAAGACGACGACGCTGCGGATGATCGCCGGCTTCGAGGAGCCGGACGAGGGCCGGATCCAGCTCGACGGCGAGGACGTGACGACGGTTTCGCCCAAGCAGCGGAACGTCAACATGGTCTTCCAGGACTACGCCCTGTTCCCGCACATGAGCGTGGCCGACAACGTCGGCTTCGGGCTCCGCCTGAAGCAGTCGGCCGCGAGGAGATCGCCACTCGAACCAACGAGATGCTGGGCATCGTCCGTCTGGAAGGCCTCGCCGACCGTCGTCCCGGCGAGCTCTCGGGCGGCCAGCGCCAGCGTGTCGCCTTGGCTCGCGCCCTCGTCAACCGGCCCGCGGCGCTTCTGCTGGACGAGCCGCTCGGCGCCCTCGACCTGAAGCTGCGCCGCGAGATGCAGCTCGAGCTCAAGCGGATCCAGAAGTCCACCGGGACCACGTTCGTCTACGTGACGCACGACCAGGAGGAGGCGCTGACGATGTCGGACCGGATCGCGATCATGGACTCCGGTCAGGTCCAGCAGCTGGCCGACCCGCGCTCGCTCTACGAGCGCCCCGAGACGTCGTTCGTCGCCGACTTCATCGGCACCTCGAACGCGCTCCAGGTCGAGATCACCGAGCCGCGAGCGGGACCTCGCGGTGATGGACGCCGGCGAACGGCGCCCGGATCTGCGTGGACTGCGCCGCAGGCGGCCGGGGAGTCGGTGCAGGATCACCGTCCGCCCGGAGAAGATCCGGATCGGCGCCGACGACGACGCGACCCGGTCGCGCGTCGAGTCGGCACGGTCATCGAGCGCATCTATCTCGGGTCCCTCTCCCAGGTGCTGGTCGAGCTGCCAAGCGGCGAGCAGCTCATGGTCCACGAGCTGAACGACGACCACGTCTCCAACGCCGAGGCCGGCGACCAGATCGAGCTCAGCTGGGCCGCGCGCCACAGCCTGGTCGTCGACGGGGACACCCCGCGAATGAGGCTTCCCGTCCGCGCGCTCGCCCTCCTACTGGCCGGTGCGCTGACCGCGTGCGGGGGCACCGGCGGAGAGCAGGCCGGGGTCGCCGAGGCACCGGCCGACCCCGAGGCGCCCGCAACGGGGACGCTGAGCGTCTTCGCCTACCAGGACACGGTGACCGACGCCCTGCTCGATCCGTTCCGCGAGGCCAATCCGGACCTGGAGGTGCGAACCGCCACATTCGGCTCCAATCAGGAGGCCGCGACGAAGCTCGCCGGCGGCTTCGAAGCCGACGTGGTCGAGGTCTGCCTGGACGAGATGAGCCCGCTGACGGCGCGCAACCTGCTGCGGCCCCTCGACACGGCGGGCGATCAGCGACTGGGACGACCTCGTTTTCCGCGACTCGCCCGGGCGTCGTCGAGGGCGGCGACGTGCTGATGGTTCCGCTCTCGGCCGGGCCCCAGGGGCTGATCTACGACGCCGGCCGAGGTCGAGCCCGGCGAGGTCGACTCCTTCGCGGACCTGTTCGATCCCGCAGTTCGCCGACCGGGTCGCGCTGGAGGCGGACTATCCGCTGCCGGCGATCGCCGAGACGGCGCTGGCGCTCGGAATCGACGATCCGATGAACCTCGACGCGGAGAGGAGCTCGAGCGGGTCAAGCAGCACCTGATCGACAAACCGCGAGCAGTTTCGCGCGCTGTGGCATTCGGACGCCGACGTGGTCAACCTCTTCCGCTCGGGCGAGATCGTGCTCGCGGACGGCGGCCCCGGGCTGACGCAGCGCATTCGCGACACGGGGGTGGATGCGCGGTGGGTCGCGCCCGAAGGAGCGGCCGCTCTCGTGGGTCTGCGGCCTGGCGATCACGACTCGATGCGGAGAACATCGACGCGGCCTACCGGCTGATCAACTGGCAGGCGTCGGCGGAAGCACAGGCGATCCGAGCCGAGGGGGGCTACGTGGTGACGAACCTCGAGGCGATCGAGCTCGTCGGGGCCGCGAGGACCGGCGAGACCGCCGACCCGGCCTCGATCGAGGACGCGATCGCCGAGACCGAGCCGCCCGACTATGACGAATGGGTCCGGGCTTTCAGGGAGTTCCAAGCAGGGATGAAAGGACGAGTTGAGATGAAGCGGATTACCCAGGCGACGGCCCTCGTTGCGGCCGCTGGTCGCGGCGCGGCTGCGGAGGGAGCGGAGGCGGTTCCGGGCGTGGCGCCGCCGCCCGAGGACATGGACGCCCCGGCCACGGGCACGCTCCGCGTCTTCGCCTACGGGGACACGGTTCCGGACGAGATGCTCGACCCGTTCCGCGAGGCGAACCCGGACGTCGATCTCAAGGTGGCGACGTTCGACTCGAACAAGGCCGCGGCGGCGAAGCTCGCCGGCGGCTTCGAGGCCGACGTCGTCGAGGTCTGCACCGACGAGATGGAGCCGCTCCTGGCGCGCGACCTGATCCGCCCACTCGACCCGAAGGCGATCGACGAGTTCGACAAGCTCGCGTTCTCCGACGCGGACGAGGTCCGCAACGCCGCCGGCGAGGTCCTCTTCGTCCCGGCTTCCGCCGGCCCGCACGGCCTGATCGTCAACACCGACGAGCTCGGCAGCGGCGATCGACTCCTACCAGGCGCTCTTCGACCCGGCCAACGCCGGCGAAGTGGCGCTCGAGGCGACGCCGCTGACCGCGATCGGCGCGGCGGCGCTCGCGATCGGCCTCGACGATCCGATGAACCTGACCGACGAGGAGGTGGAGCAGGCGAAGCAGCACCTGCTCGACAACCGCGACAACTTCCGCGCCTTCGCCGAGTCGGACTCCTCCATGGTCAACCTGTTCAAGTCGGGCGAGGTCGTGCTGGCGGACGGCGGCCGCGGGACGACCGAGGCGATGGCCGACGACGGCCTTCCCGGTCGAGTGGGTGGCTCCGACGGAGGGCGCGCTCTCGTGGGTCTGCGGCCTCGCGATCAGCTCGAAGGCCCAGAACATCGACGCCGCCTACAAGCTGATCGACTACTACGCCTCTCCCGAGGCGCAGGCGATCTCGGCCGAGATGGGGTTCGTGGCGATGAACCCCGACGCGCTGCCGATGGTCGGCGAAGCAGTTCAAGGACACGGCCGACCCGCAGCAACCTCGAGACGGCCATCGCCCAGACCGAGCCCGAGAACGCCGACGTCTACGAGCGCGCATGGCAGGAAGTGCTCGCCCAGTAGGAATCGGCAACTGCGCCGCGGGGCGCCCGGGGTCGGCAAGCGCCGCCCTGGTCGCCGTCGTGCTCGTGATCCTGTTCGGGCCGGTCCTGATCCTGGCCCTGTTCTCGTTCAACGACTCGTCGATCATCTCGCTGCCCTGGGAGGGCTTCACCACCCACTGGTACGAGGAGGCATGGGCCAACGAGCAGGCCACGTGACGCGATCGTCAACTCGCTGGTCGTCGCCTCCGTCGTCACGGTCGTCTCGCTCGTTTTCGGCACGGCGGCGGCCTGGGGCCTGACCCGGCTGCGCTTCCCCGGACGCGGTGGGCTCGCGGGCCTGCACGGCGTCGGTGCTCGTCGTGCCGTGGCTGATCATCGGCGTCGCCGGGCTGATCTTCTTCAGCGAGCTCGGGGTGGCGCTCTCGCTGGAGACGATCGCGCTGATGCACCTGGTCGTCACCTTCCCGCTCGTCGTCGCGATCGTCTCCGCCGGGCTGGTGCGGTTCCAGCGCTCGCTCGAGGAGGCGGCGATCGACCTCGGGGCGTCGCAGCTTGCAGATGCTGCGCTACGTGGTGCTTCCGCAGATCGCCCCCTCGCTGGCGGCCGCCGGGATCTTCGCGTTCGCGTGGTCGTTCAACAACTTCGAGATCTCGTTCTTCACCGGCGGCTTTGAGCAGACGTTCCCCGTCTGGGTGTTCTCGATCCTGCGCCAATCCGAGAACCTGCCTCTCGTAAACGCGGTCTCGACCGTGATCGCGGTCGCCCAGATCGTCGCCGTGTTCGGTGCCTGGCAGCTGATCAAGCTGCTCAGCCGGCGCCGGGGCGACGAGCAGGGCGAGCTCACGGACCTGGTCGCCGGGGCGGTGCGCTGATGCGCGGCCCGCCTGCGCCCGTTGGCTTCCTCGGCCCGCCGGCGGCGCTGCTCGCCGTCTTCTTCCTGGCGCCGATGGTGGTGATGCTGGTGCATCGCCCTCCAGTACGGCGTGCTGAGCGGCATGGAGGGCTGGACGCTCACGAACTTCGGCGACGTGCTCGGCGATCCGCTCTACCGCGATGTCGCCCTGACGACGTTCCAGATCGCGACGCATCGCGATGCTGATCCAGCTCGCGATCGCGATCCCGCTCGCCTACATCCTCGCCTACAAGGCGGGCAAGTTCGAGCTCGGGCTGCTGCTCTTCCTGGTGCTCGCCGACGAGCTCAACCCGATGGTCCGGATCTACGCGTGGCGGATGCTGCTCGGCCGCGAGGGCTTGATCAACACGGCACTCATGAAGATCGGGCTGATCGACGCTCCGATCGACGCCCTTCTGTTCAGCAAGTTCGCGGTCATCGTGGTGTTCTCGACGAGCTACCTGACCTACACGGTGATCCCGATCTACGCCGCGATGAAGGCGATCGACCGCAACATGTTCGAGGCCGCTCTGCGACCTCGGGGCGGGCTGGTTCACGACGGCGCGCAGGGTGCTGCTCCCCCTCATCGCGCCCGGCATCTTCGTCGCCCTGCTGCTCGTCTACATCCCGCTGTTCACCGACTTCGCGAGCCCGGCGCTCGTCGGGGGCACCGAGGGCTACATGCTTGGCAACGTGGTGAACGACCTTGTGCTCGAGAGTGGCGACCTGAACGGAGGGGCGGCGATGAGCATGCTGATGCTCGGCGCGTCGGCGTTGTTCGCCGATCGTCGCCTACCGCCTGACCAAGATCCGGCAGCTCGAATCGTGAGCGTAAACGGCGCCAGCCCCCGCCCGACTGGGACGTCGTGATCGTCGGCGGCGGTCACAACGGGCTCGTCGCCGCGTTCTATCTCGCGTCGGCCGGGCTCCGAACCCTGGTCCTGGAGCGGCGCGAGATCGTCGGCGGCTGCGCGGTGACGGAGGAGTTCGCGCCCGGGCTTCCGCGCCTCCACCGGCGCCTACGTGCTCAGCATGCTGCGCGAGCCGGTCTGGCGGGACCTGCGGCTCGTGGAGCGCGGCGTCACCGTCGATCCGGCCGGGCCGGCGCTCAATCTGGGCGCCGACGGCTCGGCGCTGCTGCTTGACGACGATCTCGCGCGCACGCGAGGCGAGTTCGCCCAGTTCTCGACGGCGGACGCGCGAGCACTTCCGGCGTTCGAGGCCGAGCTGGGCCGCATCGCCGGGCTGATCACGCCGCTGATCGACACCACCCCGCCCGACCCGCGGAACCTGCGCCCGCGCGAGCTCGCCCGTCTGGCGCGCCTGGGTGGGATGGCGGCCAGCCACCGGCTCGCTGATCGCGGACGCCACCTTCCTCTTCGGCACCTCGGCGACGCAGTACCTGCGGGAGTGGTTCTCCTCCGAGCAGGTACTGGCGACGCTCGGCTGGCATGCGATCAACGACTCGACCGCCGGCCCGTCCACCCCGGGCACCGCCTACGTGCTGCTCCACGACCACGCGTCCGAGCAGGCCGGTGGCGGGATCCGCCAGTGGGGCTTCGTGCGCGGCGGGATCGGCCGCTTGCCCGAGGCGATGGCGGAGGCCGCGCGGGAGGCCGGAGCAGAGATCCGGACCGAGGCGCCGGTCGAGCGCATCGTCGTCGAGGGCGGGCGCGCGACCGGCGTGCATGCTTGCCGGAGGGCGAGCAGATCCAGGCGCGGCGGGTGCTCTCGAACGCCGACCCGAAGACAACGCTGCTGCGCCTGGTCGAGGACGGCCTCCTTCCGGAGCGGCTTCGCAGCCGCACTGCGCGCGTACCGCTGCGAAGGAACCAGCGTGAAGATCAACCTCGCGGTCGATCAGCCTGCCCGTGGCCGCAGCGCTCGACGGCCACGGCGAGCAGCCGTACCACCGCGGGATCGCCGAGATCAACCCCACCATCGCGCAGATGGACGCGGCGCAGGCGGAGGCCCGGGCGGGCCGCCCCGCCGCCGACCCGCACATCGAGCTCTGCGTGCCCACGGTGCACGATCCGTCCCTCGCGCCGGAGGGCAAGCACGTGGTCACGATCGACGTGAACTCTCAGCCCTACACCCTCGCCGAGGGCTCATGGGACGAGATCCGGGACGAGGTGGCTGACCGGGCGGTCGCGAAGCTCGGTGAGTACTTCCCCAACCTGCCGGACTCGATCATCGACCGCCAGGTCCTCGCCCCGCCGGACCTGGAGCGCGTTCTGGGAATCTGGGGCGGCCACGCGCTGCATGGGGAGATGGCCTTCGACCAGCTCTTCAACCTGAGGCCCGTGCGCGGCTGGGGCGAGTACCGGACGCCCGATCCGCGACCTGTGGCTCTGCGGGGCGGGCACCCATCCGGGCGGTGGCGTGACCGGCGCCAACGGCCGCAACTGCGCCCGCGAGGTCCTGCGCGAGAGCACGCGGGCTGCGGGCACGGATCAGGGGGGCGTGGATGAGCCCCCTCTACCCCGCCGAGTGGGACGAGATCAAGGCGCCGCAGGATCGTCGCCGAGCCGCCCGGCCCCCGCAGCCGCGAGATCCTGGACCGGATCGAGCGCACCGCGTATCCCGGCGCCGCCGAGGGCCTGGCGCCGCTCGCGCTGGCCGAGAAGGTGGGTTGGACCGTCACCGATCTGGACGGCAACGTCTACCTCGATTGCGCCTCGGCCTCGGCCTCCGTGCCGCTCGGCGCCGGGCGCCCGGAGCTGCTGGAGCCGGCGATCGCGGCGGTAAAGAGGTTCGGTAACGAGGACAGCCACGCCCTCGCCTCGGAGCTCACGGCGGAGCTCGGTGAGCGGCTGCTCGGGGTCACGCCGGCGAGCCTCACCCGCTACGACATAGCCCTCAACGGCACCGAGGCAGTCGAAATCGCGATCAAGATGATGCGCCGCGCCACGGGCGGCCGTGATCATCGGCGTTCCACGGCTCCTACCACGGCGAGTCGACCATGACCGCCGCGCTCGGCGCCGAGGCGTCGGAGATCTCGAGCGGATTGCGCGGACTCGTACCCGGCTTCGTCCACGTGCCCTATCCCCACCCGTATCGCACGCCGTTCCGGGAGCCCGCGCCCGGGCGGCACGGGCGACGCGACCGTCGACTTCATCCGCGACCACGTTCTGTTCCACGCGCTGGACGCGGCCGACGTCGCCGGCGTCGTGATCGAGCCGGTCCTCGGCTCGGGCGGATGCGTGGCGCCGCCGGACTCGTTCTGGCCCGCGTTGACCGAGCTCTGCAGCGAGCACGGGTGGCTCCTCTGCGCCGACGAGGTCAAGACCGGCATGGGGCGTGCCGGACACCTGTTCGCCGTCGAGCGCTGGGGAGTCGAGCCGGATCTGATGTGCCTCGGCAAGGCGCTCGGCGGCGGCGTGATGCCGATCGGCGCGTTGCTGGGGTCCGAGCGCGTGCTCGGCGAGCTTCGGCGACGTCCCGACCGGGAGCACCTGGGCGTGGCTCCCCGGCGCCTGCGCCGCGGCGCTCGCGACGCTCGACCTCTACGCATCCGAGCCGGTCCTCGAGAACGTCGCCGAACTCGAGGCCCGCGGCGGCGCCCGCCTCGCCGAGCTGCATGAGCACTTCGACCGCATCGGCGACGTGCGCGCGGTCGGCGTGCTTCCAGGCGATCGAGTTCGTGCCGCGACCGCGAGACCGCCGATCTCGACTCCGAGCTCCAGGACGCGGTGGCGGCCGAGATGCTCCGTCGGGGCGTTCTCGCGGACTCCTCGACCACGTCGATCAACATCCAGCCGTCCCTGGTGATGCCGGCCGCGACGCTCGATCACGTCTACGCGATCGTTCAGCGAGTCGATCGAGGCGGCCTTGGCGGGTTCCTCGCGATGAGCCTCGAGGCGGAGCTCGCCAGCCGAGCTCGGCGAGCCATGGAGGAGGCCGGGCACGCGCAAGCGGATCCCGGTCCTGCGCTCGCCCCAGGGGCCCGTGGTCGAAATCGAGGGCCGCGGCGAGGTCATCTGCCTGTGCTCGAACGACTACCTCGGCCTCGCCAACCACCCCGAAGTCGTCGCCGCGGCCGCTGACGGTCTTGCCCGCTACGGGGCCGGGACCGCCTCGGTGCGCTTCATCTGCGGCAAGTTCACGCCCCACGTCGAGCTCGAGCGCGACCTCGCGGAGTTCTGCGGGACGCCCGCCGCGCTCACCTACGTCTCCTGCTGGAACGCCAACGCCGCGTTGCTCGACGCGCTCTGCGACCAGCCGGCCGCGATCTTCTCCGATCGGCTGAACCACGCGTCGATCATCGACGGGATGCGGCTCGCGCGCCCCGCCCACAAGGACGTCTACGAGCACTCCGACCCGGACGACCTGCGCCGGGCGCTTCGCGAGGCGCCCGTCCGTCGCGCGCCGCCTGATCGTCACCGATGGGGTATTCAGCATGGAGGGCGACCTCGCGCCGATCCCCGAGCTGGCCGAGATCGCCGCGGAGCACGACGCGACTCTGGTCGTCGACGACTCGCACGGGATCGGGGTGGTCGGTGACACGGGCCGCGGCGTACTGGAGCGTTTCGGACTGCTGGGCCGCGACGACATCGTCATCACAGGCACGCTCGGCAAGGCGCTCGGCGGCGCCGCGGGCGGCTTCATCGCGGGGAGCGCCGCGCTGTGCGAGGTGCTGGAGCAGCGCTCACGCGCTCAGCTGTTCTCCAACGGGCTCCCCCCGTCGGTTGCCTGCAGCGCCCGGCGAGCCCTGGCCGAACTTCGCGAGCGTCCCGAGCTCGTCCTGCGGCTACGGTCCAACGTCGCCGCCATGCGCGATGCGATCGCCGCGACCGGCCTCGACCCGCTGGACGGCGAGAGCGCGATCGTGCCGATCATCGTGGGCGCCACCCCCCATGCGATCCGGGCCAGCGAGCTGCTGCTCGAGCGCGGGGTCTATGCCACGGGCTTCGGCTACCCCGTCGTTCCGGAGGGCACGGCCCGGGTGCGGGTCCAGGTCTCGGCCGCCCTCGAGCCCTCGCAGCTGGAGCGCGCGGCGACCGCGATCGGCGAGGTGGGGCGCGAGCTGGGACTTGCGGCGATGCGCGGCTGACCCGGCGGGGCCTAGCCGTTCAGGTCCTTGTTCTCCGCCACGAACTGGGCTGCGACGAAGGTTGCGCCCTGAGGGTCGTTGAGGATCGTCATCCGGACCCAGGGCGCGTCGAACGGCGGAACCACGACCGTGCCCCCGAGCTCGGCCGCCTTGGCGGCGGCGGCGTCGGCGTCGTCGACCGCGAATGTGACGTTCCAATGCGCCGGCGTATCGGGCTGGTCGTCGGCGATCGGGCTGAGGGAGGCGACGACGTCCACGAAGCCCTCGGGCCCGCCCATCTCGGCCACCTGCTCACGCAGGCCGGGGTTGTCGCGCTCGAGGTCGTCGCCGTAGCCGGGCAGCGTCCACATCTCCCCCGCGGGCAGGGCCAGCGTGGTCCAGCCGAACACTGAGCCGTAGAACGCTTTCGCTCCCTCCGCGTCGCGGGTGTTGAGGCCGTTGAAGTTCAGGGAGCCGTGCTCGTTGACGATCCCTGCCCCGTTGAACTCCTTCGCCTCCCAGACGCCGAACGCCGCGCCCTCCGGGTCCGCGAACACCGCCATCCGGCCGGAGCCCGGGACGTCGAACGGCTCCATCACGACGGCGCCGCCTGCATCGCGAACCTTCCCGGCGGTTTCGTCCGCGCTCGCGACCGCCACGTACGTGTTCCACGTCGCCACGGATGGGAGGCCTTCGGGGATCGATCCCACGGCGGCCACATCGCCGCCACGAATCCGCCCGATGAAGTAGTTCCCGTCCGACTCGGCCGGCATCACGTCCTCGAACTCCCAGCCGAAGAGGCCGCCGTAGAAGTCGAGAACGGCAACGGGGTCTGGTTGGCTCGTGTCAACCCAGCAGGGGACGCCGGGCATGTATCCGTCGCGCTCGGGCATTGACTGCGCTCCTTCGGATCGTTGGCAGGCGTGCCCACCGTATCCCGTAACTAGGGCGGTGCCTGTCCTCAATCGCTCCCGGTCGCGTCGAGCGCCTGCTCGAGGTCCGCCCAGAGGTCGTCTACGTGCTCGCAGCCGACCGAGAACCGGATCAGGCCGGCGGGGACGCCCCGCTCGCCGGAGTAGCGTCCGCGGCGCTCGAGGAGGGACTCGACCCCACCGAGGCTGGTCGCGTTCGAGATCCGCGTCACTCCGGCGCAGACGGCCTCGGCGGCGTCAGCGCCCGCGGCGACCTCGAACGCGATCATCGCGCCGAAGCCGCTCATCTGTCTGGCGGCGAGCTCGTGGCCGGGATCGCCGGCGAGGCCCGGGTAGCGGACCCGTGAGACGGCCGGATGCTCGGCGAGCCGACGGGCGAGTTCGCCCGCGTTCTCCTGGCTGCGCTCGACCCGGAGCGCCAGAGTGCGGATGCCACGCAGGCCGAGGAAGACCTCGAACGGGCCGGGCACGGCGCCGGTCATCGCCCGCCGTTCGACGAGGCTCCGGGCGGCGGCCTCGTCGGCGGTGACGACGACCCCCAGCAGCGAGTCCGAGTGGCCGGAGAGGTACTTCGTGGCCGAGTGGACGACGAAGTCGGCGCCGAGCTCGAGCGAGCGCTGGAGCAGCGGGGTGGCGAGGGTGGCGTCGACCGCGAGCCGGGCGCCGCGCTCGTGAGCGGCGGCCGCGAGCGCCGAGAGGTCGGTGATTCCGAGCAGTGGGTTGTTCGGCGTCTCGGCCCACACCAGCTCCGCGTCGCCGATCGCCTCGATCGCCGCCTCGGTCTCGGTCTGGTCGGTCAGCGAGACCTCGAGTGCTCCGAGCGACGCGCGCTCGGCGAGCAGCCGGCGCACACCCTTGTAGCTGACCGTCGGCGCCAGCACCCGCGCGCCGGGCGCGAGCCCGTCGAGCACCGCCGCCGAGGCCGCCATCCCGGACGAGAACGCGACCGCGTGGCCGCCCTCCAGCGAGCCGAGCACCCGCTCGAAAGCCTCGATCGTCGGCGAGGCCTCGCGGATGTATTCGTAGTCGCCGCCGTGGTGATAAGTCGTCGACAGGTGAAGTGCTGGGCTGACGGGCTCGCCTGCCGTGCGGTTGCCGCCGGCCTCGACGCACACGGTCTCGGGACGCGGGGGGTTCAAGGGGCCTCCTCGGGTAGGGGACGAAGGAGCGCTTCTACCCTGACCGTAGAGAGGAGCGGCCCCGGCGGTCAGGCGCCGACGTAGGCCGCGAGGTGCTCGCCGGTGAGGGTAGCGCGGGCGGCGACGAGGTCGGCGGGTGTCCCCTCGAAGACGATTCGGCCGCCGTCGTGGCCGGCGCCGGGACCGAGGTCGATGATCCAGTCGGCGTGCGCCATGACCCCCTGGTGGTGCTCGACGACGATGACCGACTTGCCGGAGTCGACGAGCCGGTCGAGCAGGCCGAGCAGCTGCTCGACGTCGGCGAGGTGGAGGCCGGTGGTCGGCTCGTCGAGGACGTAGACGCCACCCTTCTCGGCCATGTGCGTGGCCAGCTTGAGCCGCTGGCGCTCGCCGCCGGACAGCGTGGTCAGCGGCTGGCCGAGGCTGAGGTAGCCGAGCCCGACGTCGGCGAGGCGGTCGAGGATCCTGTGCGCCGCCGGCGATGCTTCGCCTCGCCGTCGCGCGAAGAACTCCTCGGCTTCGGTCACCGGCATCGCGAGCACCTCGCTGATGTCCTTGCCGCCGAACTCGTACTCGAGCACCTCGGCCTGGAACCGCTTTCCCTCGCACTCCTCGCAGGTGGTGGCGACGCCGGCCATCATCGCCAGGTCGGTGTAGATGACGCCGGCGCCGTTGCAGCTGGGGCAGGCGCCGTCGGAGTTGGCGCTGAACAGCGCCGGCTTCACGCCGTTGGCCTTCGCGAACGCCTTGCGGATCGGGTCGAGCAGCTTGGTGTACGTCGCCGGGTTGCTCCGTCGCGAGCCGCGGATCGCGGCCTGGTCGACCGACACCACGCCCTCGCCGGCCGGGACCGACCCGTGGACGAGCGAGCTCTTGCCGGAGCCGGCGACGCCGGTGACCACGCAGAGCACCCCGAGCGGGATGTCGACGTCGACCTTCTGCAGGTTGTGGGTGGTCGCGCCACGGATCTCCAGCGTCGCCGGTGGGTGCGTCGCACCGCCTCCTTGAGCGCGGCCCGGTCGTCGAGGTGGCGGCCGGTGACCGTGTCGCTGGCCCGCAGCCCCTCGACGGTGCCCTCGAAGCAGACGGTGCCACCCGCCGTGCCGGCGCCGGGGCCGAGGTCGACGACGTGGTCGGCGATCGCGATCGTCTCGGGCTCGTGCTCGACGACGAGCACCGTGTTGCCCTTGTCCCGCAGCTGCAGCAGCAGGTCGTTCATCCGCTCGACGTCATGGGGGTGCAGGCCGATGGTCGGCTCGTCGAACACGTAGGTGACGTCGGTGAGCGAGGAGCCGAGGTGGCGGATCATCTTGGTGCGCTGCGCCTCGCCGCCCGACAGCGTGCCCGACGGCCGGTCGAGCGAGAGGTAGCCGAGCCCGATCTCGACGAACGAGTCGAGCGTGTCCCGGAGCGCCTCCAGCAGCGGCGCGACCGACGGCTCGTCGAGCTCCGCGGACCCACTCGGCGAGGTCGCTGATCTGCATCGCGCAGAGCGTCGGCGATGTTCTTCCGCTTGATCTTCGACGACCGGGCCTCCTCGCTGAGCCGGGTGCCGTCGCACTCGGGGCAGGTGGTGAACGTCACCGCTCGGTCCACGAACGCCCGGATGTGCGGCTGCATCGCCTCGCCGGTCCTTGGACAGGAACGACTTCTGGATCTGCGGGATCAGCCCCGCGTAGGTCAGGTTGATCCCGTCGACCTTGATCTTGGTCGGCTCCTTGTAGAGCAGGTCGTGGAGCTCCCGCTTGTTGAACTTGCGGATCGGCTTGTCCGGGTCGAAGAAGCCGCAGCCGCTGAAGATGCGGCCGTACCAGCCGTCCATGCTGTAGCCGGGGATCGTGAGCGCACCCTCGTTGAGCGACTTGCTGGTCGTCGTACAGCGCGGAAAGGTCGAAGTCGGTGACCGAGCCCCGGCCCTCGCAGCGCGGGCACATGCCGCCGGTGCGGGTGAACGTCGCCTTCTTGGTCGTGGTCTTGTTGCCGCGTTCGACCGTGATCCCGCCGCTGGCTCGGACCGACGCGACGTTGAAGGCGAACGCGCTGGGCGAGCCGATGTGCGGCTTCCCGAGCCGGCTGAAGAGGATGCGCAGCATCGCGTTGGCGTCGGTGGCGGTGCCGACCGTGGAGCGGGGGTCGGCGCCCATCCGCTCCTGGTCGACGCTGATCGCGGTCGTCAGCCCGTCGAGCACGTCGACCTCGGGCCGCGCCAGCGTCGGCATGAAGCCCTGCACGAAGGCGCTGTAGGTCTCGTTGATCAGCCGCTGCGACTCCGCGGCGATCGTGCCGAACACCAGCGAGCTCTTGCCCGAGCCGGAGACGCCGGTGAACACCGTCAGCCGGCGCTTCGGGAGCTCGACGCTGACGTCCTTGAGGTTGTTCACGCGCGCGCCGTGCACGCGGATCAGGTCGTGGCTGTCGGCACCGTGGAGCGCAGGCGACCGCGTGCCTTTCTTCTTGGCCATGCTCAGCGCAGCTCCTGGATGCGGATCAGGTTGCCCGCGGGATCGCGGAAGGCGCAGTCGCGAACGCCGTACGGCTGCTCGGTCGGCTCCTGGACGACCTCGGCGTCGCCGGCCTGCAGCCTGCTCGAAGGTGCCGTCGAGGTCGGGCGTGGCCAGCAGGATCCGCCGTACGTGCCCTTGGCCATCATCTCGGCGATCATGCGGCGCTCGTCGTCGGTGATGCCGGGGTCGGCGGCCGGCGGCGCCAGGACGATGGACGTGTCGGGCTGGTCGGCGGGGCCGACCGTGATCCAGCGCATCTCGCCGTATCCGACGTCGCTGCGGACCTCGAAGCCGAGGGTGTCGCGGTAGAAGGCCAGGGACGTCGTCCGGGTCGTCGTGCGGGAGGAAGCTCGTGTGAATGGTGATGTCCATGGCGGTCACGCTAGCTGCGGCTTGCGACCGGCGCTTCTCGATTCCTGATCGGTCTGGTCACCTGCTTCGCCACGCACGGCGGCATCCCCACGGTCGCGCGCGCCGCGCTGGCGCCGGTAGGCGCTGGGCGGCACGCCGACCAGCTCGGTGAAGCGAGTGCTGAAGGTGCCCAGCGACGAGCAGCCGACCTCGAAGCAGACCTCGGTGACGCTGAGGTCGCCACGCCGCAGCAGCGCCATCGCGCGCTCGATGCGCCGCGTCATCAGGTAGCCGTACGGCGACTCGCCGTAGGCGAGCCGGAACTGGCGGCTGAAGTGCCCGGCCGACATGTGCGCGCCGCGGGCGAGCGCCTCGACGTCCAGCGGCTGCGCGTACTCCCGGTCGATCCGGTCGCGGACGCGGCGCAGCAGCGCGAGATCGCGCAGTTGCTGGGTCGCGGCAGCCTTGCTGGTCACTGCGAGATCATGCCACTAGCGGCGTCGCCGGGCCGTGATCAACCAGGAACGCGAATCGAGGGCAATGCCGCGCTCGTGGCTTCGGTGCACCGCAAGCATGTCGCGCAGGCGCTCGATCGTACGAGCCGCCTCGCGTTCGCTGAGGCTTGCGAGTGCGGCGCTCGTGTCTTGAAACCCCCGGACGAACGCGAGCGCGGCGTCGAGGTCGTGTCCGTAAAGGACCGGCTCTTGGACGTCCTCGAAGCGCATCGCCGTTGAAGCCGGCGCCCCCGAGGATGGCTGCGGTGGCTTCGACATCGCCGAGCGAGAACGGGTCCGCGGACGGCTGCGGTGGCTGCGCCGCAGCGCCCAGCGCGGCGTCGATCGCCAGCGCCCATTCGTTGCGTGAGCGTCGTTGCCAGACGAGCAGCACCAGGCGCGCCTCCGGCCGGAGAGCGGCGGCGATGTTGGCGAACGCGGCCGGCGGATCGGAGAAGAACATCGTTCCGAAGCGGCTGATCGCCACGTCGAAGCCGGCGGGGTCGAAGCGATGCACCTGGGCATCGCCCAGCTCGTACCGGACGTTGTCGAGCCGTTCGTCCGTCGTTACCTGACGAGCGCGCTCGAGCATGCGCTCGGAGACGTCGACGCCCACAACGCGGCCCGGCGTCGCGGCACGCGCCGCCTCGCGAGTAGTCAGCCCGGTTCCGCACCCGATGTCGACGACATCGTCACCGGGCCTGATCCCGTAGGCGGCGCGAAGGTGCTCGTGGTGAGCGCGCAGCTCGGCGTCGTAGAAGTCCAGCCTGTTCGTCGGGGACACGGGGCGTCAGGTGTGGGTCTCGTCCGGCCGCGGGCGGTCTCCGCGCCTCAGTCTCGACTCTCGACTCTCGACTCCATCTGCGCCAGCAGCTTCGTCGTTGTGCTCCAGCTGCGGAGCGTCATGTTCTTGTACTCGGGTAGCGAGGCGACCTTGTTGAGCCGGCTGCTCGTTGCCTTCGCGGCGAGCCGCGAGAAGTAGAGAACGCCCTTCCCCGGCCAGGCACGGTCGACGCCCTCCCGGATCTCAACCGCGCCAATCGCCTTCTTCACCGTCAGCGGCTTCCGCACGAAGACCACGTCCCACAGGTGGGAGTCCCCACCGAACCCGCGGGGAGCGCCCTCGACCACGCCCTTCAACTGCGCCTCGGTGAGCAGCACGACCTTCAGCTCGGTGTCGAAGCCGCGGGTCAGCTCCGCCTCGATCCGGGCCGCCAGCTCGTCGCGCCTCTGCCTCGGAGCCCGGAACAGCACGTTCCCGCTTGCGATGTAGGTCGCGACGTCGGCAAACCCCATCGACTCGAAGGCGGCGCGAAGGTCGGCCATCTTCACGAGGTTCTTGCCGCCGACGTTGATTCCGCGGAGCAGGGCGAGGTAGTGGGAAGCCATCGGCCGCCGTTGTCTATCACGGCTGCTCCCCTCGCTGAGCGGGCTTTCACGAAGGGTGAGCGAGGGGACTCGAACGAGGCGATTCGCACTCGGAGACGCGTCACCAGAGGAGCTCGCCACCACGTCCTTGAGCCGGACGAGTGCCGGGCCTTCATCTAGAGCAACAAGGCTTGGAGCTGCACTCCTTTCGCGGGTTCTACGCGCTCATGTATCGCCACCACGGCGTCTTCGCGCACGCGAGCGCCCACAGCCTGACCGCCGTCGCCGAGGATCTGCCGAGTGGGCGGACTCGGGTCGCGCTGGAGGTATCGGATGAGCCCGATCCGCTCCCGTTGATCAATGCCCTCTTCTCTTACAGCTTGTACATCGCCAACGCACGGCTCGGCTGGCCGCGCGCGGAGGCGATCGAGGCCGTTTGGACCCCGCGCTAGCGGGCGCGGACGGCCGGCACAGGGGGCAAGGGCGCGCCCGCTTCTACCGCGTCTCGTCCTAAGCGCTAGTCCCAAACCGGGTTCGAAGCTCTGCTCCGATCGACGTCGCGGTCTCGTCGGGTCCATGCTTCTCCGTGTCGAGCTCAAAGTCTGTTTCAACGAAGCGGATCGACGCCAGTCGCTTAGCCGACTCCAATAGCTCGGGCAGGCCGAACCAATCCGCTGGCTCCCGCCCGCGCAACCGCTCCTCCAAGGTGGCGGGACCCGCAATCAAGTGCACTACGCAGCTGCGCTCGACACCCGCGGCGTCCAGCCAGGCACGGAGTTGCTCGTCGCTTTCAGCGGTGGCAGCGACGAGGAGCAGATCGTGTCCTGCCTGCCGGAACGATCGTGCGAGTGCCTTGAGATGTGCGAGGTGGCGGTCGAAGTCGATTGGTGGATCGCTGCGCGCGAGCTCGTCGGTGTCCATTGCGGCGCTGCCGATGCCGTCGGCCCCGAGATTGTCTTGCACGCGCGTCAGCGCCTCGCTCTTCCCGGCGCCAGGAGCGCCCGTCAAAAGCAGCACGAAAGAGCTCTCAGCGACCATTACGGGAGTATCGCTTCCCATGCAGAGCGAAATAGCCGCTTCTCGTCCAAAGCGGCCATTCCGGGAGTCCTCGTCCCTAGCGGCCGAGACTTCCGCATTCACGCGAAAGCGAGAGCCGCACGCTCACACAGGCAAGTGGTCAACTACGGGGATAGGGTGTTCCTCGGCCATGTCGCGCCAACCTCTGAGCCGCGGTGAAGTTGCCTTCGTCCTTGGCGTGCCAGCGGCGTGGGCGATCCTCCTCCTCTTCCATCCCGGCGGCGAGCCCGACACGATTTATCTTAATTTGCAAGACGTGGTGGATCGATTCCTCGTGGTCCACATCGGGATGCTGATCTTCATCCCGCTGTTTGCCGCTGCGGTCTATGTGCTCATGCGCGATGTTGAGGGGACTGCGGCGCGGGTCAGCCGGATTGCGCTGATTCCATTCGTCATCTTCTACGGCGCCTTCGAGACGTTGCAGGGAATCGGGGTCGGCACTCTCGTTGACGATCTGAACGGGCAATCGGAAATAGATCAGGCGACACGGGAGGACGTGACCCAGGACTTCGCGGAGAACATCCTCTTTCGCGATTTTGGGGTCTTCGTCAGCATCGGGAACGTCGCGCTGGTGACGTCGATGATCGCCGCCGGGGTCGCCCTGCGCAGTCGCGCTGGAGCACCCCTTTCTGTGGCCGTCTTGCTCGGCATCTCCCCGTTCCTGATCAGCGCCCACCCCCCGCCGTACGGACCCATAGGCCTAGTTCTCTTCATCGTCGCCGTCTTGCTCTTCCTGCGCAGCCAAGCGACGGCGTCCCCGGCGGTGGCTGCCGCGGGAGCGGGTTCCCGCTAAGCGGCATCGCTGCCCACGCGACTCCTCCTTCGCGCAACAACCGGAGCGCCTGACAATTTGTGCCGCTTCCCATGCAAAGCGGAATACGCGGGCGCTCGCAGCCCCGATCATGCGCGGTTGGATTGGCGCGATTTGTAGGGCCTTCGTGAGGGGTGAGCGAGGGGACTCGAACCCCCGACCGCCTGGACCACAACCAGGAGCTCTACCAACTGAGCTACGCCCACCGCGGGCCTTCAATGTAGCGGCCGGACCGGGGCTAGGAGGGGCGCTGGTGCATGCCGAAGCTCGAGCCCTGGTCGTCCTTGCAGAGTGCGAACCGGCCGAATTCGGCGACCGTGTCCGGCGTCTCGTCCATGGCCTCGCCCGATCCACCCAGGTCATTCACCTTGGCGACCGCCGCGTCGAGGTCGTCCACGGCGAAGAACACGTACGGGCCGGCTCCGGCGTCGTTCGGGTGGATGCCGCCGGGAACGGTAGGCGTCGCGATCCTGGCCCCGCCGTCGGTCTCCGAGAACTCCCAGCCGAACAGCTCCGAGTAGAAGGCCCGGGCGCGGTCGGTATCGGCGGTGCCCAGCTCGAAAAAGCTCAACTCGCCCGTCATACGCCCCCGGGAGGAGTCGAACCTCCGACCCGCTGCTTAGAAGGCAGCCGCTCTATCCACTGAGCTACGGGGGCCTGTGGCCAGCGTAGCCGCAAGCTAGGCGGCCTCTCCCCCGCCCCGAGGGCGCTCGGCGCGCTCCTTGCGGCGGTCGGCGCGGCGGTCGGCGCGGCGTTCCTTGCGCTCGGCGCGCTCGCCGGTGGCGTCCGCGGGCGAGTCCGGCGCCGCCGGGGCAGCGCTGGGCTCGGGCGCCTCCTCCGGAGCGGCCTTGGGCTCGGTCGCCTCCTCGCCCTTCGCGCCCGGTTCCTTCAGCGCCTCCGCGGCCGCCTTCGCCTTGTCGGAGAGACTGCCCTTGCGGGTCGCGATGTCCTTGAGCTCGGCCGCGTCCTCCTTGAGCGAGTCCGTCCCGCCGCGCTTGTCGATCAGGTCCCTCGCCTTGTCGCCGAGCTTCTTGAAGTCCACCATGCCTCGCTCCTAGGGATCGCTGAGTTCGACTGTACCCGCGAATACACTCGGCTACTCGGGGCGTGGCGCAGCCTGGTAGCGCGCTGCCTTTGGGTGGCAGAGGTCCCCGGTTCAAATCCGGGCGCCCCGACTACTTCTCCAGGCGAATCCCTGCCCACCAGTTCGAGTCGCCACGGCCCTGCTTGTAGCGGGCGAACAGGTCGATGACGTTCGCGTTCCCCGCATCGGCCGGGATCGTCGCGCGCCAGACGCGCGCGTTCGACGGTACGCGCTGGACTTCCTCGAGCTCGCCGCGATCCCGGATCCGCCGTCCCTTCACACTGAGCAGCGACGCGGACAGGGACCCGATCGACGCATCGTGCGTGCGGAGGACGACACGATCGCCGGGCTCGACCCTGAGTCTGTGCTTGATCCGCAACGGATACGCGTAATCGGCGCACATGGCAGATTTCCGGCCGCTGTAGCACCAGCTCCCCTGGCTCGACCGAACCTGCTCGCCGTTCGCGACCGCCGCCACCGACCGGGGGCGCTGCTTGGTCGCGCCGGTGACCGCGTTCGCCCCCACTCCGAACGCGAGGGTGCTGATCGCCACCGCACATATCCCCAGCTTGACCTGCCGCATCTGACCTCCTCGGTCTCGCTCGTTGTACCCGCTCTACGCAGCAGGCACGACAGCATCACACCGGATGCGGCGCGTCAGTCGGGCGTGTGCTCCGGGTTGCGCCGGACGATCGGCAACACGAGCCAGAGCCCGGCGAACAGGACGGCGCCCAATCCGGCGCAGAGGATCGGCACCGCCGGCCCGTAGATGAAGTCGGCGATCAGCGCGACCGCGCCGACGATCGCCAGCGCGAGGAAGAAGAGGCCGGCGAGCGTGAGCGTGTTCGAGGTCAGGAGCATCCGCTCCTTGTCGCGCTCGCGGAAGTTCATCCGGTGGTAGGCGGACGGCGCGATCAGGAGCGCCGAGGAGATCGCGGTGGCGAGCAGCGTCCCGAAGAACAGGTCGCGCTGGAAGTCGTTGGTCTGGGCGAACCCCTGGGCGAACGGAACCGCCAGCAGGAACGCGAACAGGACCTGCACGCCGGGGAGTGCGACGCGCAGCTCGTTCAGGAGCTCGATCAGCTCGCGGTTGACCCGCTGCGAGTGAGACTCCTCGCCGTGGCCGGAGCCATCGGCCGGTGCGTCCTGCGCCGCGGGCATGCGGGGAGATTACCCCGCGGCCTCCGGATCAAGCGAGCGCGCCGTGTTCGACCGCGAGACGTCGCGATGGTCGGGGAGTGCCTCGCACCGCGTGCGTTCATCGCGCTCATCGGACCGCGACGAGGGTACACCCGGGAAAGCCGTAGGCTCCCGCGCCGATGGCGGACGTCCGGCCCCTGCGCGCCCTGCACTACGACCTGCCCGCGGTCTCGTCCCTGGGCGATGTCACAGCGCCCCCGTACGACGTGATCGACGCCGATGCGCGCGCCGCGCTCCTGGCCCGCTCGCCGTTCAACGTCGTCGAGCTCGACCTGCCGGTGGCGCCCGAGGGCGCCGATCCATACGAGCACGCGGCCGAGACGCTCGAGGAATGGACGCTCCAGGGCATCCTGGCCGCGGACCGCGACGAGGCCCTCTGGGCCCTCGAACAGGAGTACGAGGGCCCGGACGGCGGGCGGCACACCCGGCGAGGTTTTCTGTGCCGGGTCGCGGTCACCGATTACGGACCCGGCCTGGTGCGCCCCCACGAGCGCACCCAGCCCGGGCCGAAGGAGGACCGCCTGCGCCTGACCCGCGCGACGCGACACAACCTCTCTCCCATCTTCTCCCTCCACGAGGGCAACGCGTGGCCGATCCTCGAGCCGTCTCTGGGCGGCGAGCCCTGGGGCGAGGTGACGGACCTCGACGGCACGGTTCACCGCATCTGGCGAGTCCCCGACCCCGAGGACCTCGCCGCGGTTACCGCCGAGCTGGCCAGGTCCGAGCTCCTGATCGCCGACGGACACCACCGTTACGAGACCGCGCGGGCCTACGCCGAGGAGATCGGCGGCGAGGGCCCGCACCGGTTCACGCTGATGGCGCTGGTCTCGCTCGAGGACCCCGGGCTGACGGTCTTCGGCTATCACCGGCTCCTGACCGGGCTTGCCGGCACCGGCAAGCCCGAGGCCCTGGCGACCGCGATCCGCGAGCACTTCGAGGTGGAGGAGGTCCCGCTCGACCGCCTCGACCCCGCGGGCGAGGACGGCACCGGCGTCTTCGGCTATGCCGACGCGCATTTCAGGCGCGGCTTCCGCCTTCGCCTGAAGAACCCCGCCGCGGTCGAGGCGGAGCTGCCCGGGCACTCGGACGCCTATCGCGAGCTCGACGCCGCGATCCTCGAGACGCTGATCCTGGGCGGTGCCCTCGGCATGAGCGAGGCGGACGTGGAGGCGAAGCGCGGGATCGCGTATACGGCCTCGACCGAGAACGCGATCGAATCCCTCGGCGAGGGCACCGACGCGCTGTTCCTGATGCGCCCGACCCCGGTCGAGCAGGTGCGGGCCGTGGCGGCCGCGGGCGAGACGATGCCGCCCAAATCCACGTACTTCTTCCCCAAGCTGTTGACGGGCCTGGTGTTCAACCCCCTGAGCTAGTCTCGGCCCCGTGGTCAAGATCTACACCGGCAAGGGCGACGACGGATCGACCTCACTGTGGTACGGCGGACGGGTGCCAAAGGACGACGGCCGTACCGACGCCTACGGATCGCTCGACGAGGCCAACTCCCTGCTCGGGGTCGCGCGCTCGCTGTGCGGAGACGAGCCCGAGCTCGCGGACGACATCCTGCGCATCCAGGACGAGCTGTTCATCGCCGGCGCTGAGCTGGCGACCGCGCCCGAGGCCGCCGATCGCCTCGAGGACGGGGTGAGCCGGATCACGCCGGAGATGGCCGGCGAGCTCGAGCCGTTGATCGACAAGTACATCGGCCGCGTGGACCTGCCGCCGAAGTTCGTGCTTCCCGGTGGGACGACCCTCTCCGCCCACCTCGACGTCGCGCGGACGGTCATCCGTCGCGCCGAACGCCGCGTGGTCACCCTCAGCGAGGCCGGCGAGCTCTCGTCGCCCGACCTCCTGCGGTTCCTGAATCGCGCGTCGGATCTCGTGTTCGCGATGGCCCGCTACGCCGACGTCGACGACCCGGAGCTCTTCGCCGGGCGAAGCCGCGACTGATGGGCGTCAGGGTCCTCGCCCGTCGCCGCAGCGGCTACACGCACGACGTCGAGATCGAGGGCGGGCACAAGCTCGTGATCGACGAACCGCTGGACTCCGGCGGCGCCAACGAGGGACCCTCCCCAACGCGCACGCTGGGCGCAGCGCTCGCCGCCTGCACCGCCATCACGACGGAGATGTACGCGGAGCGCAAGGGCTGGGAGCTCGGCGCGCTCCAGGTCGAGGTCGACATCACGTACGACGGGTCGTCGCCGACCGCGTTCGAGGTCACACTGCACTGCCCGGGCCCACTCGAGGACGAGCAGTTGGAGCGCCTGGTCACCATCGCCGGCAAGTGCCCCGTACACCGCGCGCTGTCGCGGGAGACCACGGTCACGGTCACCGACCACATCGTCCGCGACTGATGGATCTGGGCCTCGCGGGTCGTACCTGCGTCGTGACGGGGGCGAGCCGCGGGATCGGCCGCGACGTCGCCGAGCGGTTGTGCGCGGAGGACGCGTCGGTGTTGCTCGTCGCCCGCGGCGCGGATGAGCTGGAGGCCGCCGCCCAGGCCGCGGTCGCCGCGGGCGGGCGCGCGGAGGCGCTGGCGATCGACATCACCGGCGTCGACGCGGCCGAGCGCATCGCCGCAGCTGCGGAGCAGCGCCTGGGTCCGGTCGACGTGCTCGTCAACAACGCCGGTACCGCGCGCTGGCGGCGGCTGGAGGAGGTTCCCGACGAGGACTGGCAGGGTGCCTGGGAGTTGAACGTGATGGCGCCGATGCGCCTGATGCGCGCCGTCGTGCCGGGCATGCGCGAGCGCGGGTGGGGCCGGATCGTGAACGTCTCGTCCACGGCCGGGAAACGGCCGTCAGCGATGATGCCCGAGTACTCGGTGGCCAAGGCGGCGCAGCTGGCGCTGTCGCGGCTCTACGCGGATGCGAACGCAGCCGAGGGCGTCCTCGTGAACGCCGTCTGCCCGGGGCCGACGAAGTCCGAGATGTGGATGGCGGAGGGCGGGCTCCTCGACCAGTCGCGGGCTGCCTCGAACGCAGAATCGCGCGCCGAGGCGCTCGCGGCGACGGGCGCAAGGCGGCCAATCGGGCGGCTGGCCGAGCCGGCCGAGATCGGAGCCGTGATCACGTTCCTGTGTTCGGAGCAAGCCTCGTACGTGGCGGGCGCGGCTTGGAGCGTCGACGGCGGCACGGTGCAGCTGATTATCTGAATGAGCGATTCCGAGCCCCTGGCCGCCTCGTTGCTGCCGCTCGACCGAGCGGCAGCGATGGACGCGGCGGGATCGGTCGACGCCGCCGTTCTGGTTCCGCTGTTCGGGTGGCCGGCCGACCCCGGGCTGGTCTTCACCGAGCGCCGCCACGACCTACGCCGCCACGCCGGCGAGATCTCGTTTCCGGGCGGGCGGCGTGACGACGGAGAGACCTATGAGGACGCCGCCCTGCGCGAGGCGCACGAGGAGATCGGGCTCGAGCGCGAGCGCGTCGACGTGGTCGGAGCGCTGCCGCCGATCGGCACGTTCGTCACCAACTACGAGGTCCATCCAATCGTCGGCCTGATCGAGCGCGATCTGGACTTCGAGCCGAATCCGGCCGAGGTCGAGACCGTCCTCGCATTCGACCTCGACGAGCTCCGTAAGGGCTTCGCGATGCGGCGCCTCGTCCGCCGCGGCATCCCGATCCGAACCCCGACCTACGTCGTCGCCGAGCACCTGATCTGGGGCGCCACCGCCCGGATCCTGGGCGAGCTGCTCGCCCGGGTGCCGGCCTGAACCGGCACGGCGCGCAAGCGGCGCGCCCACCGGAGGCGAGGGCTACAGTCCGTCGCATGGCGGATGACCCACAGAGGGACGTGCGCGACGACTCGGACGACACGGCCGAGTGGCAGCCCAAGGACGACGAGGCGCCCGAGTCGGCACCGGACGATTCGGCCGGCGACGGCGAGAAACCCGCGAGCGAGATCACCGCGCCGTCGATCGGCCCCAAAACGGTGATCGAGAAGCGGCCGCCCGAGGAGCGCCTCGCCAACCACGAGCAGAGCGATGTGGACGCGATGGGCCTCGACAAGCGCCGGGGTGTCGTCGGGGAGAAGTACGGCGCCGGCTTCGCAAAGCAGGCGACCGTCTACGGCGTGTTCATCGCCGTGGTCGTCGCCCTCGTGATCGGCGGCAAGCTCGCCATCGATGAGCTCGACAAGGGCCCGGCTGTGAACGACGACAGGGCCCCGTGGGCGCAGGACGACGCGGAGCAGCGTCCGCCCTCCGACCTCGACTTCCCGCCCAGCGTCACCCCCTAGCCGGCGCCTCAATCGAGGCCGAGCACGCCGCGCGCCGCGGCACAGGCGTCCCGCACCCACGCCTCGTACGGCTCCGGCGGAGTATCGACCACCGCCACCGGGATCCGCCAGCGCTCGCCCGCCGCTGCGACCAGCCCGGCCCCCGCCGCCAGCGCCTCGCCCGGCGCCGAGCCCGCTTTCTCGTAGACGAAGCCCCGCACCGGCGTGTCCACGAGGCGTTCGAGCACCCGCTCGAGCCGGGGCCCATGGGAGGCCCCGACCTGCTCGCGCGAGCCGGTGGCCGAGCCGAGCGCCCAGACCACGACCGCCACGTCGTCCACCAGGTCGAGCACGGTTCCGGCGCGATCGGGATCCGCCTCCGCCGCCTCGATGCCCGCAGCGGTGATCGCCTCGAGCCCGGCCGGCGAGCGCGAGGTGCCGCGCACCTGCCAGCCGCGCCGCAGCAGGTGCTTTCCCAGCAGCCTGCCGCGGCAGCCGCAGCCGACGATGAGCGCCCGCGCCAAGAACGCTCCCTAGGCCCCGAACTCGTCCTCGAGCTCTGACCGGCGGCGGTCGTGCGAGGCCCGTGCGCGCTCGCGCAGCTCCTCGTCCTCGCGCGCCATGCGGCGGGCGTCCTCCTGCGTCAGTTCCGGGGCACCGCGCCGTCGCCGGTACACGTTCTGGGCATCGATCATCTGCTGGACGTCCTCCATCTCGAGCATCGCCTCGTCCTGGTATGAGCGCGTCGGCTTCCAGTCGACGAGATCCGCGCCGCTGCCCGGATAGGCGCGCGCGATCAGCACCAGGACGACGACGAGCAGCGCGACCACCCCGAACGAGATGAGGATGAAATCCATGGCCTGCGACCTACCTTAGAGTCTCCGCCCCGTGCCCGAAGCGCTCATTATCGACGCCATGCGAACCCCGATCGGCCGCTACCGCGGCGCGCTTGCCGGCATGCGGCCGGACGACCTCGGCGCGCACGCGATCGGGGCCGCGGTCGAGCGCGCCGGACTCGACCCCGCCGACCTCGCGGATGTCTTCTGGGGCGCCGCGAACCAGGCGGGCGAGGACAACCGGAACGCGGGCCGGATGGCGTCTTTGCTGGTCGAGATCAATGAGGCATTCGCCGCACAGACCCTCGCGTGCGCGCGCGAACTGGGGATCGACGAGGAGCGTCTGAACGTGAATGGAGGCGCGATCTCGATCGGCCACCCGCTGGGCTGCTCCGGCGCGAGGCTCGTGACCACGCTGGTGCGGGAACTCCGGCGGCGGGGCGAGCGCTACGGCGTCGCCTCGCTCTGCATCGGCGTCGGCCAGGGGCTGGCGACCGTGGTCGAGAACCCGGCCGCCTGAACGGCCGCGCCCTCGCGGTCGCGTGTACTAAGGTCGCGCCGTGGCTGTACGTGAACTGGCAAGCGTCGATGGCAAGGTGACCGCCACCGGGGAAGCGGTCCTTCCCCTGCCGGACGACGGCCTCTATCGCGGTGACGGCGTCTTCGAGGTGATCCGCCTCTACGCAGGGCGCCCGTTCGCGCTCGCCGACCATCTCGACCGCCTCGGCCGGTCGGCCGCGGCGATCGACCTCCCCCTCGACCGGGAGGGGTTCGAGCGCGACCTGGAGCCGCTGCTGGCCGAGCACGGCGAGGGCGAGGCTCAGCTCCGCCTCATCGCCACCCGCGGCGGCCGGCGCATCCTGCTGATCGAACCCGTCGCGCCGCACGCCGAGAACGTAAGGGTCGCCACGGTGACCTACCAGCCGACCGTGATCCTCGACCGCGTGAAGTCGCTCTCCTACGGCGCGAACATGCACGCGACGAGGATCGCCAAGGAGCGCGGGGCCGACGAGGCGGTGTTCGTGACACCCGACGGAACGGTCCTCGAACCGCCGACGTCGACGATCTTCTGGGCCGGCGCCGACGGCGTCCTCAAGACGCCGTCGCTCGACAACCCGATTCTCGACTCGATCACCCGTGACCGGCTGGTCGCGGAGTTGGACGTCGCCGAGGGCACCTACGACTCCGCGGAACTCGCGGCCGCCACCGAGGCGTTCCTGGCCTCGACCACGCGCGAGGTCCAGCCAATCGGGGCCATCGACGGGCGGGAGCTCGAATGGCCGGGGCCGCGGACCGAGGAGGCGAGGGCCGCTTTCGAGCGCGCGGTGAGCGCCGAGGTGAGCACGACCGCGGGCGAGCCGGCGTGAACCTGGACCTGACGGACGAACAGCGCCTGATTTCGGAAACGGCGCGCGACTTCGTGGACCGCGAGGTCGTCTCGCGTGCACGCGAGAACGACCGGGCCGAACGGTTCGACCGGGAGCTCGCTTCGATGATCGGCGAGATGGGCTATCTGGGGGCGCCGGTCGCCGAGGCGTACGGCGGGCGCGGTCTGGACTACGTCTCCTACGGCCTGATCGTCGAGCAGATCGGCCGGGGCGATTCGGCCGCCCGTACCGTGGTCTCGGTACAGACATCGCTGGTCTGCGGGTCGATCGAGCGCTGGGGGACCGAGGAGCAGAAGCAGCGATGGTTGCCGCGCCTGTGCTCCGGCGAAGCGCTGGGCTGCTTCGGCCTGACCGAGCCCGACACCGGCTCCGACGCCGCCAGCCTGCGCACGCGCGCGGAGAAGGTGGATGGCGGCTGGCGCTTGTCGGGCCAGAAGATGTGGATCTCGCTCGGGAACTTCGCCGAGGTCGCCCTGATCTTCGCCCAGACGGAGGCGGGTTCCGGGCCGAAGGGCCTCGCGTGCTTCCTGGTCCCGACCGCGAGCGACGGCTTCTCCACCCAGGAGATCCACGGCAAGCTCGGACTGCGCGCGTCGGACACGGCGTCGCTGGCGCTCGACGGCGTGGAGGTGCCGGACGACGCGATGCTCGGCGAGGTCGGCGAGGGCTTCAAGGTCGCGATGTCGGCCCTCGACTCGGGCCGCTACTCGGTCGCGGCGGGGTGCGTCGGCATCTGCGACGGGTGCGTGGACTCCTCCGTTGCGTACGCCACGGAGCGCAAGCAGTTCGGCGTGCCGCTCGCGCGCTTCCAGCTCGTGCAGGAGCTGATCGCCGACATGATCGTCAAGCGCGATGCCGCCCGGCTCCTGGTGTGGCGCGCGGGCATGCTCAAGGACCAGGGCAAGCCCTCGACGATCGAGACCTCGATCGCCAAGCTCCACGCGACCGAGTCTGCGGTGGAGTGCGCGAACGCGGCGATCCAGGTGCACGGCGGGGCCGGCTACGTGGACGACCACCCGGTCGAGCGCTACCTGCGGGACGCACGGGTCACAACCCTGTACGAGGGAACGTCCCAGATCCAGAAACTGATCATCGGCCGCGACGCGACGGGAATCTCGGCGTTTCTACCGTATGACTGAGCCTCGTGAGGGAGGAGCGCCACGGCGCCGTCGCCCTCCTGCGGCTCGACCGTCCAGACGCCCGGAACGCGCTGTCGCCGGAGATGATGGGCGAGCTGGGGGGCGCGCTCGAGCGGGTCGACCACGAGCCCGAGGTGCGGGCGATAGTCGTGGCCGGAAGCGACGACGTGTTCGCCGCCGGCGCCGACATCCGCGCCCTCCGCGACCGCACGTTCGGCGAGGCGCTCTTCCACCCCACGGCCGCCTTCTGGAAGCGCGTGGCCGGCTGCCGGACGCCGCTGATCGCCGGGGTTTCCGGGTTCGCGCTGGGCGGCGGGTGCGAGCTGGCGCTGGCCTGCGACATGATCGTCGCCTCGGAAACGGCCGAATTCGGCCAGCCGGAGATCACGCTGGGGATCATCCCGGGGGGCGGCGGCACGCAGAGGCTCGTGCGGGTCCTGGGCAAGCAACGCGCGATGGAGCTGGTGCTGACGGGGCGGCGGTTCTCGGCCCAGGAGGCGCTCGAATGGGGGATCGTCAACCGGATCTCGAAGGGCGGCGCCTGGCTGAACGAGGCGATCGACCTCGGACGCGTGGTCGCCTCGGGACCCCCGGTCGCAGCGAAGCTCGCCAAGCAGGCGGTGCTGGCGGCCGACGAGTCGGGGTTGAGCGCCGGGCTCGAGCAGGAGCGGCGGCTCTATGAACTGGCGATGGCGACCGAGGACCGGGTCGAGGGCATGAGCGCGTTCCTGGACAAGCGCAAGCCGGACTTCCGGGGCAGGTAGGGGTTGAACGGGGGCCGCCTTGGGGTCGTGGGCGCCGGCACGATGGGCGCCGGGATCGCGCAGCTGGGCTGCCTGGGCGGCTTCGACGTCACGCTCCACGATTCCGATCCGCAGGCGCTCGCCACCGGGGCGGACCGGCTCCAGGCAGCGCTGGCCAAGGGAGCCGGGCGCGGTCTCTGGAGCGCCGGCGACGCCGCCGCGGCTGCCGGCAGGCTCAGCACGACCCTGAGCGTCGAAGCGCTCGCCGGCTCGGAGCTGGTGATCGAGGCCGCGCCCGAGGACCTGGAGCTCAAGCGCGCGCTCTTCGACCGCCTAGCCGCGGCCTGTGGGACCGACGCGATCCTCGCCACCAACACGTCCTCGCTGCCGGTCACCGAGGTCGCCGCCGCGGTCGAGGCTCCCGAGCGGGTCTGCGGCATGCACTTCTTCAACCCGCCACCCCTGATGCGGCTGGTCGAGATCGTGGCCGGCGAGTACACCTCCGAGTACACGCTGCGCCGCGCGACCGCGGTGGCGCGCGACATGAGGCGCGAGCCCGTCCGTGCCAGCGACTCGCCCGGCTTCATCGTGAACCGGTGCAACCGCCCGTTCTCGCTCGAGGCGCTGCGGATGCTGGGCGAGCGCTTCGCCACCCACGCCGAGATCGACGCCGCGATGCGCGAGCGCGGTGGCTACCGCATGGGCCCGTTCGAGCTGATGGACCTGATCGGCGTCGACGTGAACCTCGAGGTGGCGCGCTCGTTCTACCGGCAGCGCGCCGAGCCGCGATGGGAGCCGCATCCGATCCAGGAGGAGATGGTCGAGGCCGGTCGGCTGGGCCGGAAGACGGGCGCCGGCTTCTACGAGTACCGGGCGGGGCGGCCGATCGAGACCGAGCCCAGGCCGGGGCACCGGCCGGCCGATCCCGACGCGATCGTCGAGCGGATCGTCGCCCAGCTCGTGAACGAGGCGAACTTCGCGGTCGAGGAGGAAGTCGCGAAGCCCGACGACATCGACACGGCGATGCGGCTGGGGCTGAATCATCCGCGTGGACCGTTCGAGTGGCAGCGGGAGCTGGGCGCGGACCTTCTGGTGGAGGTGCTCGAGGACCTTTCCGATTCGCTCGGCGAGCCGCAGCGCTACCGGGTCGCCGCGCGGCTGCTGGCCGCCACCACGGGCTCCGACGACGGCTGAGTCGGGCCGTCGGCCGCCTTCTTCCGGCGCGAGCCGGGCAGCCGGCCCTCGGCCGCGAGATATGAGCCACCGACGATCAACGCCAGGCCGGCGATGGTCGAGACGGTGATGGTCTCGTCCAGCAGGGTCGCTCCGTAGACGACCGCGAAGGCCGGTGCGAGATAGGTCACGACGAACGTGCGCGCCGGGCCGACCCGCGCCATCAGGTCATAGAAGATCGCGAACGCCACACCGGTGCCCAGCACGCCCAGCGCTACGACCGCCGCCACCGGCCCCGCCCCTGGAGCTTCGGACGGCGCGGTCAGGATCGCCGCCGGCGCCAGCAGCACAGTGGAGGCAATCATCACCCACGCCGCGATCCCGGTGGGCGGAGCGCCGGCCAGGCCGTGCTTCGCGATGAACGCGCCAACCGCGTATCCGAGGCTCGCAAGCAGGATCGCCGCGCCGCCGAGGAGCTCGGCGGACGTCCCGCCCAGATCGACCCCGAGGAGGACCCCGACGCCGACCAGCCCCGCGACGATCCCCCACATCCGGGCGCCGTGCGAGCGCTCCGCGTGGTCGAGCCGGATCGCCAGGAGCGCGGTGAAGAGCGGCGTCGAGGCAACCAGGATCCCGGCCAACCCCGAGGAGATCTCCTCCTCGCCCTCGGCGATCAGGAAGAAGGGCCCGGCGACCTGGACGGCCGCCAGCACGGCGACCACCCAGACGCGGGCGTTCGGTAGCCGCAGCTGGCCACGCAACGCGGCGATGGGCACCAGCACCGCCGCCGCGAGCGCAACCCGGCCCCAGGACAGCATCGACGGCGACAGGTCGCGAACGCCGATCTTGATGAACATGTAGCTGGCGCCCCAGATCGCGGCGAGGCAGAGCAGCAGCATCCACGATCTTCGATCCATCATCCGAGGGTAGTGGCGGCGACCCGGGACCCCATCGGAATTGCTGATCGCCGCGATTCAGGACGCTGATGGCCTTCGGTAGCCTCACCGGGGGCATGGAGGCGGGCAGTGCAGGTCGGCTCAAGATCGCGGGCGCGGTCCTCGTCCTGGGATTGTTCACGGCGACCGCCCTGTCCCTCGGCGCGCGCTCGGCCGGCGCGGGCGGTCAGGCGATCGCTCTGCTCCCCGACCTGATCGTGCCGAAGCCGACGGAGCTCTTCGTGGACAAGCTCGGCAAGCAGCGAATCCTCCGGTTCTCACACACCACCGCGAACATCGGGAGCGGCCCGCTGGAGATCTCGCCCGACCTCGAGGCTGATAACTGCGCGAGTCACAACGAGCTGTGGTTCGACGCCGACCAATACGTGTACCGGGACACGGACGAATCGGGAAAGTTCGAACGTGGCCTGGACGGTCCCCCTGAGAAGAGAAACGTCGGCTGCATGTACTTCCACGAGCCACACGACCACTACCACTTTCGGGATTTCGCCCTCTACGAGCTCTACCGCGAACGGACCGGGAACCGCGTGGCCACCTCCGACAAGGTGTCGTTCTGCGTCTTCGACCTCCAGGAGTACAACGGCGACCTCCCCGGGGCGGAGCAGTTCTACTCCGGAACCAATTGCGACCGGAGCGATGGGACCCACGGGATCTCCGTCGGGTGGGCCGACGTCTACACCTCCCACACTCCGGGCCAGGAGCTGAACGTAACCGGGAAACGCCGTGGCCGTTACTGCCTGGTCGCCAAGGCCGACCCGGACGACCGCTTGGACGAGCAGGGGAACGCGGCCAACAACGTGCGGCGTCTGCGGATCGCGCTCCGGCCCGGCAAGGGCTTGGTGAAGCGCATCGACGGGCGCTGCAAGGGCGTCTAGCCCGCCGACCGTGTTGTAGGCTCCGCCCGGCATGGACGCGGGGGGCACATCGGGGAGGCTGGGGCTGGCGGCGCTGGTGGCTGCGTGCGCGGCGATGCTCGCGACGGGCCTGGCGGTGTCCGCGGACTCGGCGTCCTCGCGGGCACCCGGGGACGACCTCCTGGCGGATCTCGTCGTGCAGCGGCCCTCGGAGCTGTACCTGGCCGAGGGCGGCAGGCAGATTCGGCTGCGCGTCTCCAACACCATCGCGAACCAGGGCACCGGGCCGCTCGAGATCGAGGGCGGCGGATCCGACGAGAGCTGCAACGTGCCGGGCAAGCCGCTCGGCCGTCACACCCTCCAGAACGTCTACGAGGACACCGCCGACCCGGAGTCCGAGGGCTTCTTCGACCGCGAGGAAGAAGGGGGCGAGCCGGACGACCAGCTCGAGGCCGGATGCTCCCGCTTCCACCCGTCGCACGACCACTGGCACTTCGACAACTTCGCCCGCTACACCCTGTTCGACGACGGAACGGGCGCGCGTGTCGGCGGGTCGCGCAAGGTCTCGTTCTGCGTGATCGACACGGGGCAGCCGCTCCCGGGCCTGCCCGGCTCACCCGACCAGAGCTACTACCCGCAGGATCCCGAACACCCGAAGTTCCCCACCTGCTCGGAGACCAGCGTCGACGGCCTCTCGATCGGGTGGGAGGACACCTACGGGGCGAGCCTGCCCGGTCAGGGCATCACGGTGACCGGCCTGCGCCGTGGGGCCTACTGCCTGAGGATCGAAACCGACCCCGTGACCGGCCCGTCCGACAATGACGGTGTGCTGCTGGAGCAGGACGAGGGCAACAACACGCGCTCGATTCGCATGCGCATGCGCCCCCAGAAGGGCGTCGTGAACCGCCTCGGCCCGAACTGCAAGAGCTTCTAGCGACTAGCCCGAGGCGGTCGCCTCGGCGACCTCGGCGACCCCGCCGGCCTCGGCCGCGCCCGCCTTGCCGTACCAGTGCGCCTCGGGCGATGGGGGCGTGTCGCGCAGGTACCACTCGGCGTCGAGCGCGCCCATGCAGCCGGTGCCGGCGGCGGTGACCGCCTGGCGGTAGGTGTGGTCGACCAGATCGCCGATCGCGAACACGCCCGCGAGATTCGTCCGCGTCGACCCGCCCTCGGTGATCACGTAGCCGTTCGCATCGACCTCGACCTGCTCGGCGACCAGCTCGGAGCGCGGGATGTGGCCGATCGCCACGAACGCGCCGCCCACCTCCATCTCCTCGGTCGCGCCCGAGTCCGCGTGGCGGAGGCGGACCGCGCGCAGCTTGCCGTCCTCGCCGGCGATGAACTCCTCCGGCACGTACGGGGTCTTGAACTCGATGTTCTCCGTGGCCTGTGCGCGCTCGAGCATGATCTTCGAGGCGCGGAACTCGTCCCGGCGGTGGACGATCGTCAGCTTCGACGCGTACTTGGCGATGAACATGGCGTCCTCCATCGCGGAGTCGCCGCCGCCGACCACCAGGACCTCCTGGCCCTTGAAAAAGGCGCCGTCGCAGACGCCGCAGGTGGAGACGCCGCGGCCGCCGAGCTCGAGCTCGCCGGGGATGCCAAGGCGCCGGGGCTCGGCGCCCATGGCGAGGATCACGGTCTTGGCGACGTGCTCCTCGTCGCCCAGGAACACACGCTGGAGGCCGCCGTCGGACAGCTCGACCCGGCTCGCGTCGTCAGTGACGAAGCGGGTGCCGAAGCGCTCGGCCTGGGCCCGGAACTCGTTCATCATCTCGGGGCCCATGATCCCGTCCGGATAGCCCGGATAGTTCTCCACGTCGGTCGTGTTCTGCAGCTGACCGCCCCATTGGAAGCCCTCGATCACGAGCGGGTCGAGGTTCGCGCGCGAGGCATACAGCGCCGCCGTGTAGCCGGCCGGGCCGCCGCCGACGATGATCAGGTTCTCAGTCTTGATTTCGTTCACAGTCGTTCCTCACTCAGGATACTTTACTTTCTGAAGTAACAGTTGCCCCCGGCAGCGTTTCAGCGAGGTCGGTCCCCACGGGTAGGTGGGCGCGCTCATCCTCCCATCGCTGGACCGTTTTGCGCAGCTGGAAGAACGCGACGATTCCCGGAGGGAGCGGCAACCAGAACGCGATTACGCGGTAGACGAGGACCGCCGCGAACACCGCCGCGCCCGGAAGGCCGAACAGGACGAAGGTCCCGATCATCCCCGCGTCGACGGCGCCCACCCCGCCCGGCGCGAACGGGAACAGGTTGGCCGCCATGCCGACGAAGAAGCCCTGGACGATCACGGCGCCGCCCACGGAGACGTCAAAGGCCTTGAAGCTGGCCCAGAGGATCGCGATGTTGGACGCCCAGAAGCCGACGGCACCCGCCAGCGCCAGCCCGCCTTTGGACGGGTTGCGCACGATGGCCATGGCCAGGCGGGTGCCCGCGGCCATGGTCTCGGGCACGCTCGCGACCCGCACCGCGATCCGGCCCCAGCGGGTGTCGGGCGAGGACTCTGCGAGCCGCCGTTGGAAATCGCCCGGGATCAGCGCGATCAGCAGGAAGACCAGGATCACCCCAGCCGCGATCGCCGCCGGCACGATCGTCAGCCCGGCCGGGTCGGGGCCCGTGAAGACCCCCGTCTCGAGCAGTGCCCCGTTGATCACGAGCGTGAACATGTAGACGGCGTAGAGGAGGACGAGGAAGGCGACCATCCGCGCCGCCGACTGCCGGCGCGGCATCCCGGCCTTGCGCAGCGCCCAGTACGTCAGGACGATGCCGCCGGCGCCGCCCGCCGAGAACAGGCGCGTCGCGGCAAGCCCTGCCATCGTGATCTGGTAGCTCTCGTTCCAGCGGAGCTCCAGGTGCTCACCCACGACACCCTTGAACAGGGCGACGTAGGAGAAGAACATGAGCACGCTGAAGGCGAGCGCGACGCCGATCCACAGCGGATCGCCGTTCCCCAGCTTCTTGATCCCGTCCTCGACGCCGACCAGCTTCGGGAACAGGAAGTAGATCGCAGCAACGACCAACAGGACCGCAACTACGGTCTGAGCAATCCTCTTGGGGTCCTGGAAGAAGGACGGATCCTGATTCTCGTCCTCCTCCCCCTCTTCATACAGCGGACCGTCTGCGTCCGGACGCGACATGGGTCCTGATACTGGCAGGCGACCCAGCGTCAGCCGTTCGCGACTCGCTCGAGGCGCTGGATGGCGGCGCTCACGCGCGACACGATCGGGTCGGCAACGGGCTCGCCGCCGCGGACGGCGGCGACCAGCGCGGCGCCGGCGGCGAGGTCGGTGACGTAGTGCTCGCCGAGGTAGACGAGCGCGAACCCGAGTGTCAGCGCGTAGGCCCAGCCCAGTCGGCCCGCGACCGGGCCGGTCTCGCGCAGGAGCTCCGCGGCCATCAGCGAGCTGCCGAAATGCAGCGACGGCATCGCCGCCCAGGGGTTGCCGCCGAGCGAGTCGTAAAGCCGTGGCCAGGCCGGCCCCCAGACGCGCTCGCCTACGTCCACCATCAGGCGCCGGACCGGCTCGTCGGTGTAGCCGTTCTCGGCCGCCCACCACGGCGGTGCGGTCGGGACCGCGAAGTAGCCCGCGCACCCCAGGTCGTACGTGGCCGCCATCTGGCGGGCGGCACGTGGGAACCGGCGCTTGGACGGCTCCAGCTCGTCGTCGCGCACGAGCACGTAGACGAGCGTCGCGTGAGGCACGAAGAACCAGGCCCAGTGCACCAGCGAGAGAAAGCGATCCAGGGCGTTCGGCTCCTGGGGATCGGCCAGCGCTCGTTGCAGCCTGGCGTTGGGCAGCTCACCGCCGCCGAGCACGCGGTCCAGGCGGATCGGGTAGTGGATGCGAAGGCGCCGGCGCAGCGCCTCGGGATCGTCGTACGGGATCTCATGCGCCATCGTGAATCCCCACATCTGCAGCGCGTAGAGAGCGACGTCGCGGGCGCGGGTCCGCGGCTTGAGGATCGCGAGGGCCGGAGGGCCTGCGGCCGCGATCGCGATCGTCGTCGCCGGGCGCATCCCGAGCCGCTTGCGCAGCGGTGGGAGGGCGATCGACGCCGCCACCGCCGCGGCCGCTCCCACCCGGATCGCCGCGCGCAGGGCGGGCGACGGGCGGGATGGTCTTCGAAGCCGGCGCACGCGCGGCGAGTATAGGAACCGGTGGAGGCGTGGCGTCAGCGGCGCTTGCGGGCTCGCGCAACCCGCCACGATTCGTTCTTCGCGGCATGGTTGCCGAGCTCGTCGGTTGCGCGGACCGTCAGACGGTGGACGCCACGCGCGAGCTTGCGCAGGCGCTGCCTGGGGGCGCACGGTGCCCACGACCGGCTGTTCAGCCGGCACTCGATCGAGTCCACCCCCGAGGGATCGCTGGCGCTCACCCACACGGTCGCGGCTCGCGCCGACGCCCTTTTTCTGGCCACGCGGACATTCAGAGCCGGCCCGGTCGTGTCGGTCGCGGGCGGTGGCTCGGCTGCCCCGCATGGATGGACACCCGTGGTTGGGGCCGGAGCGGAGCCGTAGCCCCGGTATGTAGCGGAAACGTCGCGGTACGCCTCCGCCGTGGGCGAGAGGGTCGCGTCGTCCTTGTCGGCGATCCCGAACCAGTGCCATTGACTCTCGCCGTTCGACTCAGGGGTCGTCCAAGCGTGCGGGAAGACGCCGGCCACGCCGCAGTCGCCCCGCACCGCGCGCCCGGCGACGTCGGCGAAGAGCTGCGCCCGCTGATCCTCGGTGATCGCCCCGGTGCCTGCGGTCGGGGCACCGAAGCCGAGGAAGATGGGGGCGTCGGAGCCACCGGCGTCGTCCAGCGCGTAGCGGAGCTCTCGTACCGCCCCCTCGATCAGATCCACGGAGCGCGAGTAGTCGGCCATCAGCATCACGCCGTCGATCGCGCCGGCGAGCTCCGGGCGAGCGGCGACCATCGTGCGCAGGAACGCTCCGGCGCGACCGCCCTGGCCCACCTCCCCGAGGCTCACCAGAGCCCGGGCGCCGGGCGCCGCCGCTCCGAGGGCGGCCCGTGCCTCGAGGTACGTCGCCGCGTACCAGTCCGGCGAGGTCTCACCCCCGGGCGCGTCGGCGTCACGGTTTCCGTACTGCCAGATCTCGTAGTCGCGGACCGCGAAGCGGCTCTCGTCCAGGTTCCGGTTCTCGGCCCAGAACGAGCCCCCATCGCCGTAGCGCTCGGCGAACCTGGCGAGGAACGCTGCGTACTCACCACCGAACCCGGTCCCCGTCGCCCATGCCGGCGCCCGCCCGAATGACGGGCGCAGCGACAGTCCGGCGCGCGCCATGTTCACCATGATGCGGTCGAGCCAGAACCATTGCGCCCGCTGCGGGTACGCCGGATCGCTCGGCGGCACGGGCTCGATCTGCGCCCAGTCGATCCGCTGCCGCGCGATCCCGATCCCGGCGCCGTGCATGGCCTCGTACTCGGCGCCCAGCCGCATGAAGTCGGCCGGCAGCTGCACCACATTCACGCCGAAGAACGTGGCCTCGGCGCGGGGCTCGTGCGCCGGGGGCGGAGCGCGGCCGTCCGGTGGACGCTCGTCCGGATTGCCGGTCTGCCGCTCGGGGTCGAGCGGGAAGTCGTCGTGCGAGTCCGGGGTTCCGTCCGCGTCCTGGTCCGGAAGCTCGCTCGCGCCGCAGGCACGGATCGTCGCACGCGGGGCCGGGGCAGGCCCGCGGCCCTCGAACAGAGCGACCTGGTCCCGATACGCGAGACCCGACGGGTGGAGTCGGCCGGTGACCGGCGACGCGATGCCGTACCAGTGGTTCGGGTTGTCGGGATCGAGCTCGGACGACTGCCAGGTGTGCGCCGCGACGGCGCCGATGCCGCAGTCCGTGCGCGCGATCTCACCGGTCATCCGCGTGTAGTTGGTCGCGCGAAGCAGCTCGGAGACGGCCCCGGCCAGGCCGCCGGAGCGCCAGCCGAACTCGGTCAGCACGATCTCGGCGCCGGACATCCCGAGCCCGTTCATCCGGTCCCGGAACCAGGAGATCAGCGAGAGGTTCATCGCCGGATCGTTGTCGTAGGGATGGAACCCGACCGCGTCGACCGAGCCGGCGAGGCGGGGCTCGTGTGCGATCGCCCGGGCCAGGAACCGGTCGGCCGCGATCGCGCGGACGACTCCGTTCTCGGCAGCCGAGGTCCTGAAGGCGGCAAGGCCGCCGAGGATCACCTCGGCGTCCGGCTGGAGGACGTGGATCGCGTCAGCGGCGCCGGCGAGCATTTCGGCGTAGCGCTCCGGGTTGGGCTCGTCGCACCAGAAGCCGCTCCAGTTCTGCTCGTTCCAGATCTCGTACCTCGACACAGGCACGCGCGGTAATTCGGGATGCGCGTTCCAGAAGCTGCCGTGGGCACCGTAGCGCGCAACGAACGCCTCGACGAACGCAACGTAGTCGCCCACATGCCCCGCCTCGACCTCGCTCCGCCGGCCGCACGACTCGGCATCGGTTCCCGCCCAGGCCGGCGTCGCCATCGGCAGCGCCATCAGCTCCATCCCGCGGCCGGCGAACGCCGCAACGAGCCGGTCCGCCGGCCCCCAGGTGTACGAGTGCTCCCCGCCGACGGGCGCGTTCCGCTCGATCTCGGGCCAGCCGACTTCCACCCGGGCCCAGTCGATCCCCGCGGCCTTCATCGCGTCCAGCTGAGCGTTCCGCTCCGCGTCGCGGTTGCTCTCGGTCAGGGACCAGAGCTCGGTGGCGCTGACTCCGAAGAAGCTCTCGGGCACGCGCGGCTCATACGCCTGCGCCGGCGCAACCACGGCAAGCGCGGCCACAACCCCCACGATCAAGCCGATAATCGGCCGCTGGACGCGCCGGACCACGAAACCTCCCGCTCGAGGGGATTCAGGTGCTCCGCACCGAACGAGGGCGCCTTCCCTGGCGTCCAACCGACACGCTTACCATCGGCACGTTTCGCCTCTTACCCAAGGGCGGTCATGCCGAACACCGCCCGCGTCGACAACCCGCGGCAGATCGTGGCCCCCGGCGCGCCACGCAACCGGGGAGGCCCATAGAATGGCGCCGCCGTGAGGCCTCCGAAGTCCCGTCTGCCCATGCTCGGCCGCGCCCTCGCGGTCGCGACTCTTGCCCTCGTGCTCTTCGCGGCTCCCGCGAGCGCCGCGCATCGCCCCGGATGCCGCGCACTCCCCGAACGCCGAGGACATCCGCACGAGCTACTGGGTGATGCTGATCGTCGCGACCGTGGTCGCCGTCGCACTGCTCGCCGGGCTCCTGGTTGCGGCCCGCAGGTTCCGCGCGCGGGGCGAGTCCGATCCCGAGCCCCGCCGGCTGACCGCGGGGCGCGGGGTCATCGGACGGGTCGGGGCCGTTCTCGCGGCGATCGCAGTCGCGATCTTCGTGCTGGGCGTCGTCATGACCGGCGACGCGCGGGAGGCCGAAGCCGACGAGTCGGCCGAGTCACTGGACATCGACGTGTTCGGCCAGCAGTGGCTCTGGCGCTTCGAGTACCCGGACTCCCAGAGCGAGACGATCGCCACCGTCTTCTCGTACAACGAGCTCGTGGTCCCGGTCGACACCACGGTCAACCTGTCGATCGACTCCACCGACGTGATCCACCGCTGGTTCATCCCCGAGCTCGGCGGCCAGGTCGAGGCCGTCCCCGGCGAGGTCGCGGAGACCTCGTTCCGCGCCGACGAGGAGGGCGTGTACGCGGGACAGTCCACGCAGTTCTCCGGCACCTCCTACCCGGCGATGCGCGCCTGGGTGAGGGTCGTCTCCCAGGATGAGTACGAGCAGTACGTCGCGGACCTCGCCGAGAACCTGGACGCGGCGCAGGAGGAGGTCGCGCGGCAGGCCGCCGCGGAGACCGAGGCCGAGGCTTCCGCGCCCACGGAGGCCGCCGAATGACTCCGCCGACGCTCGCCGGGCGCCATCCGGAGGTCGTGACCCGCGGGGTTCCCGCCAGGCGCGCCGGCTGGATCGAAGCGGCAACGAGCGCCGATCACAAGACCGTCGCAAAGCTCTGGATCGGGACATCGCTGACGTTCCTCGCGGTGACCGCGGTGCTGTTCGCGCTCACGCGCGTCCAGCTGATCGTTCCCGACTCGACGATCATCGTCCCGGAGGTCTTCAACCGGATACTCACGGCGACCAGCGTGACCGCCATCGTCCTCTTCGCGGTCCCGTTCGTGATCGGGCTGCTCGGCTACATCGTGCCACTGCAGATCGGCGCTCGCGGCGTCGCCCTCCCCCGTCTCAACCAGCTCGGCTACTGGCTCTACGCGGCCGGCGCGTTCATGATCTACGCGAGCTTCCTCTACACCGTGCCGGAGACGATCCTGTCGCCGCTCCCGCCGCTCTCGGATGACGTCTTCTCTCCGTCGAACGGCGTGGACGCGTGGGTCGGAGGCGTGGGACTCGCGACGCTCGGCTTCATCTGCTTCGCCATCAACCTGGTGGCGACCCTGCGCAACATGCGAGCGCCCGGCTTGGCCTGGCGCCGCGCCCCGATCCTGACCTGGGCAGCGCGGGCGATCGGCTACATCCTGCTCGTGGTCGGCCCGGCGATGCTCGCCGCGCTCACGATGCTGACCGTGGATCGCCACTTCGACGGCGTCTTCTTCGACCCGGGCGAGGACGGCGAGCCTCTGCTCTTCTCGCATCTGAGCTGGCTCTTCTTCACGGGCTGCCACACGATTCTGGTGGTCGGAGCCGTGGGGGTCATCTCGGAGATCGTCCCGACGTTCGCCCGCAAGCCGCTCTTCAGCCACGCGGCGGCCGCCGGCTCGGTGGTCGCGATCGCCGTGCTCGGCGTCCTGGCGTGGATGCAGAACATGTACGCCGCGCCGATCCCCGAGGGCTTCGCCTTCATGGCGATGGCGGCCGCGGTCGGGCTGCTGGTACCCGTCGGGCTGCTCTTCTTCAACTGGGCCGCGACGATGTGGAACGGCTCCGTTTCGATGCGAGCCCCGCTCGGGCTCTCGCTGGCGGCGGCGATCGCGCTGGCGGCCGGGCTCGGCGGTCAGCTGATGACCTCGGTGATTCCCGTCGGTCTCCAGCTCGAGAACACCACCGCAGCCCAGCAGGACACGGTCATGGTCGTCGTGGGCTTCACGCTCGCCGTGTTCGCGGCGCTCCATTACTGGTTGCCGAAGGTCGGCGGCCGCCTGGTCGCCGAGGGCCCCGCCAAGTTCGCCTCGGGGCTCGTTCTCGCCGGAGCGATCGTTTACGCGTTCGCCATGTTCTTCGCCGGCCTCGACGGCCAGCCGGTGGACGTCTTCCGCTACTACGAGGACGAGGGCGTCTCCACGCTCAACCTGATTGCCTCGATCGGCGCGTTCATCCTGGCGATCGGAGTGCTGGTCGAGCTCGGCAACCTCGCCCACTCGTTCCACGGAGGCCGCCCCGCCGGCCACGACCCGTGGGGCGGCTCGACCCTCGAGTGGTTCGCCCTGTCACCGCCCCCGCCCCACAACTTCGACGCCGTCCCGGACGTCCGCAGCCCGGAACCGCTGCGCGACATCCGCGAGGCGATCCGCGAGCGCGAGGCGGCGTACGTCGCCCCGGCGCCGCTCGAGCGGAGCGCGCCGCCACGCCCGGAGCCGCCGGTCCCCGCCGCGGCGCCCGAAGCCGAGCCGCGCGCCGAGGCGGACGGCGACGACTCGTCAATATCCTGAGGCCGATGGATCCCGTCGCGCCTCGCGGCGGCGGAGCCGCCGATCTGAGCCGGTTCCGTCGCCTCGTCACCGCCACGCTCGTCGCCACGTTCGTGCTGATCCTGATCGGCGGCATCGTCCGCGTCAGCGATTCCGGCCTGGGCTGCGGCCCGGAGGGCTCGGGCACGCACGGGTGGCCGCTCTGCGAGGGCGGCGTCCTCCCCGCCGCGTCGGCCGAGTCGGTGATCGAGTACAGCCACCGGATCACGGCCGGGATCGTCGGGGTGCTGATGCTGATGACCGCCTGGCACGCCTGGCGCCACCTCCGCGAGCACCGTTGGATCGTCGGCGGCTCGATCGCCGGAGGCGTCCTCGTACTGGCGCAGGCGGCGCTTGGGGGCCTGACGGTCGAGGAGGGGCTGCACGAGTACCTCGTGGCCGCGCACCTCGGCCTCGCGATGCTGTTCCTCGGCGTGCTGCTCGCGCTCCGGCGCCAGGGGTCCGAGCCCCAGCCGGTTGAAGCGAGCGGCAGCCGGGGGCTCCGCGCGCTGACGATCGTGGCCGCAACTCTGATCCTCGGCACGATCGTCGCCGGCGGCCTGGTGGCGGGGACCGAGGGCGAGGGCACGCCCACCGAGCCGGTGCTGGGCGCGCACACCGCCTGCGGCGAGCAGTTCCCGGCCTGCGTCGACCGCTTCATGCCGTTCGGCGAGGACCGGCTGATCGACATCCAGCTGACCCATCGCGCGTTCATGTACCTGGCGGCGATCGCCGTGCTCGCGCTCGTGATCGTCGCGGTCCGCCAGCGGGCGCGTAGCCGCGCCTTCCCGGCGCTCGGCGGCCTGCTCCTCGCCCAGATCGCGCTCGGCGCCGCGAACGTGTGGCTGGGCAAGCACGCCGGGCTGATCCTGGCCCACCTCACGCTCGGGACGATCGTCTGGGGGACCGCTGTTTACGCTTGGACCACCCTGATGCCCGTTCCCGCCCCCCGCTCCCAATCCGTCCACCGCGCCGAGGCGACCACAGGGCCTGTGCACGCCTGATGGAGAGCACGACCGCCAAGGCCCCGAACCTGGTCCGGCCCGCGAGCGGCGCGGCGGCTGGCACGTTCCTCGCGCACGTCCGCGACTACATCGCGCTGACCAAGCCGCGCATCATCTCTCTGCTCTTGGTGACCACGGTGGCCACGATGGTCGTCGCCGCCCCCGAGGGGCTCGCGCTTTCGACGGTGCTGTGGACGATGCTCGGCGGGTACCTGGCCGCCGGGGGCGCCGGCGCGATCAACCATTACCTCGACCGCGAGCGCGACGCCCGGATGGCCCGCACGCGGGGCCGTCCCCTCGTTGCGGGCCGGATCGAGCCGCTCCACGGCCTCTACTTCGGAATCGCGCTGGGCGTCCTCGCGTTCGTCCAGCTGGCGATCACGGTCAACCTGCTCTCCGCCGTCCTCGCGATGGCCGGCCTGCTCGGCTACGTCTTCGTCTACACGATGTGGCTCAAGCCGCTGACCCCGCAGAACATCGTGATCGGCGGCGCGGCGGGCGCTGTGCCGCCGCTCGTTGGCTGGGCGGCCGCGACCGGCGCCCTCGCCTGGGACGCGCTCTACCCGTTCGCGATCGTGTTCCTCTGGACGCCGCCGCACTTCTGGGCGCTGTCGCTGTTGATCAAGGACGACTACGCCCGGACTGGCGTGCCGATGCTCCCCGTCGTCCGCGGCGACCAGGTCACGCGCCGCCAAATCGTCGTCTACGCCGCGATCCTCGCGCTGTTCACGATCGCCCCGGTGGCCACCGGACTCTTCGGCGGCATCTACCTGGCCGCCGCCGTCGCTGCTGGGTGCCGGCTTCCTGGGCCTCGCGGTCCACCTGGCGCGCCACCCCTCGCGGCCGGCTGCGCTGCGCCTCTACCTCTCGTCGCTGGCCTACCTGGCCCTCCTGTTCTGCGCGATGGCCATCGACAGGGCCGTATGAGCCGCCTCAACAACGGCGGGGCTCGTCTTCGTCCTTCGGACTCCGCCTCGCTATAGGATCGGCGGCGCATGGACCGACGACTCGCCGAGAAGAACCTGCGCAGCGGCCTTGCGGCCGCGTCGATCGCGGTCGGCGTGTTCGCTCTGGCCTTCATCGTGGCGATCTTCTACATCGGCTGATGAGCGACAACGGGACCCCGGAGGCAAGCGAGCTCGTCTACGTGCCCGAACCCTCTTGGCTGCCCGCGATCGCGGCCCTCGGGCTTCTCGGTGTGCTCACGGGCGTGTTCGTCTGGTGGCCCTACGGCGTGATCGGCGGCGTCCTCGCGCTCGTCGGCTTGATCGTGATGCTGCGTCGGACCCGTGGCGACGTCGACCGCCTGCCGCGGCGGCAGAAGCTGACCACGACCGTGCTTCCGGCCGTCCCGCCGCGCAAGCCCTCCGGCGTAGCGCGAGCTAGACCGAGGCCGCCTCGGACTCCGGGGACGTCATGCTGGACGTAGCCCCCTCCGAGGTCCATACGCGCATGATGTCGCGCATCGAGAGCACGCCCACCAGCTCGCCGCGCTCGACAACGACCAGGTGGCGGATGTGGCGGCGCGACATCTCGACCGCCGCGCGCTCGAGGCTCCAGTCGGGTGCCGCGGAGATCACCGAGTCCGTGCAGTGCGCGCCCACCGGCTCCTTGTCGGGGTCCTCCCCGCGCCCCAGCGAGTTGATGACATCCCGTTCCGAGACCACGCCCGGGCCCGGCATCTCCTCGTCGATCACCACGGCGGCGCCGACGCCGCGTTCGGTCATCATCCGGGCGGCTTCGCGCAGGGTGTGTCCCGGTCCCACCGCGAGCACCACGCCCGACATTCCGTCCCTGACCTCCATCCCTGACTCTTCCTTTCGTTGGTGCCGCTCCCAAGGACCACCCGCGCGGCCTCCGAAAGCGACTAGTGCGGATTGGCTCTAACCCTACCTAAAAGCCTCGGACGGAGACAACTCACAGGCGTCGGCCGCCGCCTGTGACAGATAGGATCCGCCCGTGCCGAGCCGTATGACAGTCGCCCGCGGGAGGGCGATCGCGCTTTCGAGCGCCGCCCTCCTCATGGGCGGACTCATGGCCGGCTGCGACCTCCAGGAGGACGCCGACCTCGAGCGTGGGCGCCAGCTGTTCCAGACGAACTGCGGAACGTGTCACACGCTGGCCGAGGCCGGAACCGCGGCCACGATCGGGCCGGACCTCGATGCTTCGTTCGCCGCCGCCCGGGAAACCGGAATGGACCAGGACACGTTCGAGGGCGTCGTCACCTCGCAGATCGAGAACCCCCGTGAGATCAATCCGGACAACCCGCGCTACGACCAGACCTACATGCCGGCCAACATCGTCACCGGGCGGGATGCCGAGGACGTTGCCGCATATGTCGCGAGCGTCGTCGGGGTGCCCGGGATCGAGCCGCCGCCCTTGGGCTCGGCGCAGGAGATCTTCACGGAGCAGTGCGGGAGCTGCCACACGCTCGAGGCGGCGGGCACCGCCGGGACGACCGGGCCCGTGCTCGACGACGTCCTGCCCGGCCAGAACGCCGACGGGGTCATGGACTCGATCCGAGATCCGGAGGCGACGATCGCGTCCGGCTTCGCGGCGGGAGTGATGCCGGTCTTCGACGAGACACGGATTCCCGAGCCGAACCTGAACGCACTCGTCCAGTACCTGCTCGCCTGCACCGACGATCCGTCGGGCGAGGACTGCACCGCGGCCGCCGAGCAGACAGAGGCCGATTCGCCGGAGCCGGCGGGGCAGCCCGCGGGCGGCAACGGCGGCGGCTAGGCCGCCTCGCCGGTTCCCGCAGCCTCCGCCTCCAGGTCCACCACGACGTGCGTGACCGGCTGGGGCAGCTCGGCGCGCGCCTTCTCGACGACGCCCGACTCGAGCCAGCGCGAGCGCTCGGGAGTGTGCGTGGAGATGATCACCTCGTCGGCCGCGAACGTCCGCAGTGCGTCCTCCGCATCCTGATTCGGGTCGTGATGGTCGCCCACCCGGCCGGTGACCTCGAGGCCCGCCTCGCGCATCCTCGCCAGGGACGCCTCCAGGCGTTCACGGGCGTCCCTGATGCCCTCGTCGACGTCCGACGACCAGTGTTCGGCGGCCGAGCTCGTGAGCGGCGGCGCGACCACCAGGATCTCGCTGCGCTGCTCGCCCGCCACCCGGCGCTTGATCTCGTCCAGCAGCGCGCGGCCGCCGACCGTCTGGTTGGCGACGACCAGGACCCGGTGCACCCCGTCGTCTGCACTCGCCACATCGGCCGTGCGCGGCTCCGTCCCGCGCGAGCGCTGCAGGAGGAACCCGATCGCCACGCCGATCTCGACCCCGAACAGGATCGCCCCCACCAGCGGATCGACCAGCAGCGCCAGCAGGATCACCGGCGCCACCGCGATCCCGACGATCACGACAACCCGGAACATCTCAGCCTCGGACCTGAGCGGGTTGTGCATGAACCTAAAGCTACGCCTTGACGGCGGCGCGAGGCAAGCTGTTCACGCAGCTACAAGATGTAGACAGTCGTGAAGACGATGATCCACATGACGTCGACGAAGTGCCAGTAGATGCCGGGCACCTCGACGCCCAGGTGGTCCTCGGCCTTCGGCCCGAAGTGGCCGCGCCAGGCGCGGACGTTTGCGAACGTCAGGAGCAACAAACCGACGAAGACGTGCGCGCCGTGGAGGCCGGTGAGGCCGTAGAAGATCGATCCGAACGCGCCGTCGCGGGCCGAGAATCCGATGTGGACGTACTCGTTCATCTGGATGAAGAGGAACGTCGCGCCCAGAAGCCATGTCGCCGCCAGCCCCATCTGCATCGCCCGGCGATTGCCCCCGCGCGCCCCCTCCAGCGCCCAGTGCATCGTGAAGCTCGACGAGATCAGGATCGCCGTGTTCACGCCGGCGACCAGCACGGGCAGCTCGTAGGGCTCCGGCGGCCACGGCCCCCTCGTTCGCGACCACCCGGATGAAGAAGTACGAGGCGAAGAACGCCCCGAACAGCATCACCTCGGAGATGATGAACAGCAGGATCCCGAGCGTCTGGCGGTCGATCCGCGAGCTCTGGTTGGCCTCCGGCGGACCGTGGTGGTCGTCGTGGGCGGTGGCCTGCCCGGCGGCGATCGAGGCGCTCTCCATCAGACCCTGGCTCCCGCGGCCGGCACGGCCGTCGGCGCGACGTCGCCGCCCGCCTCGACGTGCTCGACCGGCTTGTCGGTGATCTCGTGGACGCGGTCGATCAGGCCCTCCTCGAGCCAGACCGACTGCTCGCCCGCGAGGGTCGAGATCAGGATCTCGTCCACGCGGTAGTGCTCGATCGCGTTCTGCACGGCCGCGAACGGAGCGGGGCTCATCGGCTGGCCGGTGGCGTCGATCTCGGAGCGGTACATCTCGGCGAGCGTCCGGGCCAGGCGGTCGCAGACCTGCTCGCGCGTGAGCTGGCCCGAGCGCGGGGAGATGAAGGTGTAGCGGTGGGGCCGCTCCTCCGCACGGGACTTGAGGCGGCCGACGAGGTCCGCGCTGGCGACCGTCTGGGTCGCGACCACCAGCGTGTGGGTCACGTCCCAGCGAACCGCGTCGTCGTCGATCCGCACCGGGATATGGGTGATCTTCGTGTCCTCGAAGTTGCCGGTCGCCCACTCGACCAGGTCGCGCCGCATCCAGCCGTAGCGCGACTCGGTGAGGCAGGAGAGCAGTACCTCCGCGGGCTCATACGCGCGGATCGCGTCATCGAGCGCCAGCAGCGGACTGGGGTCCATCACCGCGCCCTCGGCCTCGATCCCGAAGTCCGCGAACACGGCCTGGGTCACTTCGACCCGGCTGCGTGCTGCGTCGGCCAGCTCGTCGCGGTCGACGATCTGCCCCGCCATCGGCTGGTTCTGGGGCGCCGTGATCGCGACCATCGTCTCGCCCGCGTCGACCCGCTCGCGCACCGCCTCGAGCAGCTTGCGGCCGCCCGCGACCTCGTTCAGGAAGCACAGGAGCGTCACGGGCTGCTCCCCGAGGTGGTGCCGGCCACCGCGGGCGCCGGCGGCTTCACCTCCGCCGGCTCCTCGCCGCCCAGAATGGCGTGCCGCGCGCCGGGGACCCCGAACTCGTACGGGCCGCCCACCACGCGCGGGATCTCGTCGAAGTTGAACACGGGCGGCGGCGAGGAGACGAGCCATTCGATCGTCTTCGCGCGCCACGGATTGTCGCCCGCCTTCGGCCCCCACCTCCAGCTGACGATCACGTTGTAGACGAAGATCAGCTGCGCGGCGCCGAGGATGAACGAGAAGATCGAGATCACGAGGTTCCAGTCGCCGAACTGGGCTGAGTAGTCGGCCACGCGGCGGGGCATGCCCTCGAGGCCGACCCAGTGCATCGGTATGAAGGTGCCGAGCATCCCGACCAGCGTGAGCCAGAAGTGCATCCGGCCGAGGCGCTCGTCGTACATCCGCCCGGTCATCTTCGGGAACCAGTGGTAGAGCCCGGCGAAGATCGTGAACACGGAACCGCCGAAGAGCACGAAGTGGATGTGGGCCACGATGAAGTACGTGTCCGACATGTGGATGTCGAGCGGCACCATCCCCAGCATCACGCCGGAGATGCCGCCGATCACGAAGGTCACGATGAACCCCAGCGAGAACAGCATGGCGGTCGATTTCACGTGTAAGACCGAGTCGAACAGCGTCGCCAGCCAGGAGAAGATCTTGATCCCGGTCGGGACCGCGATCAGCAGCGTCGTGATCATCATCGGCACCCGCAGCCAGCTGAACATGCCGGAGACGAACATGTGGTGCGCCCACACCGTGTAGGAGAGGACCACGATCCCGATCAGCGCCAGCGCCATCAGGCGATAGCCGAAGATCGGCTTCCGGGCATGGGTCGAAAGGACCTCGGAGATGATCCCGAACCCGGGCAGCATCATGATGTAGACGGCCGGGTGCGAGTAGAACCAGAAGATGTGCTGGTAGCTCAGCACGTCGCCGCCCATCGCCTCCTGGAAGAAGTTGGTGTTGAGGGCGCGGTCGAACAGCACCATGAACTGGGCACCGGCGATGAACGGCGTCGCGGCGACGACCAGCAGCGAGGTCGAGAGGTTCGCCCAGACCAGCAGGGGCATGCGCCAGAACGTCATTCCGGGCGCACGCATGGTGATGATGGTCACGAGGAAGTTGAGGGCTGTCGCTATCGAAGACGCCCCGGCGAACTGGACTCCGAGGTTGAAGAACGACTGGCCCAAGGGGGCTCCGGTCGAGAGCGGCGCGTAGCCCGTCCAGCCCGCGTCGAACGCGCCGCCGGGGGCGAAGTACGAGGACAGGAAGAGGATCCCGGCCATCGGCAGCATCCAGAACGACAGGGCGTTCAGGCGCGGGAACGCCATGTCCGGCGCGCCGATCATCAGCGGCAGGACGTAGTTCGCGATCCCGGCGAAAATCGGGATGATGAACAGGAAGATCATGAACGCGGCGTGCGTGGAGAACAGGCCGTTGAAGAAGCTCGGATCGACCACCTGCGTGCCCGGCTGCGCGAGCTCGGCGCGGACGGCCATCGCCGCCATGCCGCCGACGAGGAAGAAGAAGAACGTGGTGACGATGTACTGGATGCCGATCACCTTGTGATCGGTGTTGAACCGGAAGTAGTCCTTCCAGCTGTGCGCGCCGTGCTGGGAGTGGTCGTCGGGAACGGTGGGCGCGCCGCCGGCCCAGCGGAACCAGTACGAGAAGCAGCCGAGTCCGACCAGGAAGCCGAGCGGGGCGGTGATCGCGGGCACGATCACGTGTGGGTAGCCGGTCTGCTCGGTCTGGATGATCTCGAGCCCGGAGATCGCGCGGAGGGCAACGACCAGGCCGAATCCAAGGGCGCCGCCGACGAGGAAGCCGAACAGGGCTCTCGTCATTCCGGGGTTCTTCAGTGCCGCTGGCAAGTCAATGACTCCTGACCACGAAACCTATCTACGCACCGGCCTCGGCTTCGCCCGCCGGGGCCTGCTCTTCGCCGGGCTCTTCCTCGCCGCCCGTCTCTTCCTGCGCCGCCTGCTGCTCCGCGATCCACGCCTGGAAGTCGGCCTCGGACTCGACGACCACCGGGGCGCGCATCGTCGCGTGTCCCAGGCCGCAGAGCTCGGTGCAGATGAGCTGGAACGACCCCTCCTCGTCGGGGGTCACGCGCATGACGTTGTCCACGTCCGTCGGGTTCCCGTCGGCGATCGGCACCAGGTCGCGCTTGAGCCGCCACTCGGGCACCCAGAACGAGTGCAGGACGTCGAGCGCGACCAGGTTGAGCTCGAGCTGCTGATCGACCGGGACGTGGAGCTCGTCGGCGGTGACGCCCTCGTCCGGGTACTCGAACGTCCACTTGAACTGCTGCGCGGTGACCGTGATCGGCAGCTGGTCTGCGGCCTCGGTTTCGATGTCGTCGAGGACGAGCCAGGAGTAGCCGGCACCGAACAGGACGATGATCGTGGGGATCACGGTCCAGGCGATCTCGAGCTTGGTGTTGCCGTGGACGGGCTTGCCGTCCGACTCGTCGCCCGGCTTCGCGCGGAACTTGATCAGGCAGTAGCCGAGCATCACGACCACGACTGAGAACACGAAGCACGACAGGACGATCATCACGTCCAGCAGCGTGTCGATGTCGCCGGCCTCGGCGGACGCTGCCTGACCGTTCCAGTCGGGGATCAGCATGAGCACGGAGGAGACGATCGTCAGCAGGATCATCGCTCCGAGGAGGCGCGCGTATGTCCCTCGCGTCATCGCGCCGCATTCTATTGACGAACAGCGGCGGTGGCAGGGCCGTTCAGGCGACGATTGCCACTAGCTCGACGCCTCGATCACGCCCCGCGCGACGCCCTCCCAGCTCCACAGCCGGACCGCCGTTTCGCGAAGCGCGGCGCGCGCTTGCGCCCTGGTTTCGGGGTCCAGTGCGAGCCAGTCGTTCAGGTGGGCCGCGATCTCGGCGACCGAGCCGTCGCCGACCTGGAATGAAACCAGCGGCGCCGCCGCGTCGGGCAGGTCGGCGGCCAGCTCGCGGCTGACCTCGAGCGCGCCCGAGTGCCCGGCGGACACTGGCAGGACGCCTCCGGCAGCCGCCTCGGCGGCGACCATGCCGAACGCCTCGGGAAAGGTGCTCGGGAAGACCAGGGAGTCGCAGGCCGGCACCAGGCGGGCAACCTCGTCGTGCTCGAGGCGTCCGGAGAAGCCGACGCTGCCTGCCGCGTCGCGGGCCGCATCGTCGTAGCCGTCCGGCCGCGCGTCGAGGAACGCCGCCAGGTGGCTCAACGGCGCGTCCTCCCCGCCCTCCAGGCCGCGGCCGCGGCGGGCGATCTCGGCGACGGCCTCCACGCCGCCCTCCGTCACGCCGCGCCACAGATCCTCGAGTGTTTCCCGGAATGCTCCGAAGCCGGCAATCATGAGCCGCGCGCCGGGATTCCGGGCGTGGACGAGCGGCCAGGCCGCGAGCAGCAGATCCACTCCCTTGGACACGATCAACTTGCCGACGAAGACCACCCTGGGGCCCTCGGCGCCCGCGAACCACTCGACCGCGCTCGCGGCCTCGGCGGGGTCACGGTCCCACGAGCTCCGCTCGTGCGCATCGCGGTCGGGGATGGGCTCGATCGCGGCGAGCGTGCGCGCGAGGTCGCGCAGCCTCCCGTCCCTGTCCGCCTCGGGCACCGGCGCGAACGCCTCGGTGTCCACACCGGGCGGCCCCAGCGCCACCTTCGCGTTCACCTCCGGCTCGTCGACCGCGAGGCGCAGGCGCTCCGCGATGTGTCCGGAGCCGACCAGGATCCCGGCCGCCGCGCGGGCGCCCTCGACGGCGAGGGGCCCGAACCGCTCGAGGTTCGGCAGCACCGTGTACGAGAGGTCCGACCCATGGACTGCCAGCGCGAACCGAAGCCCCGCGCGGTGGAGGATGACCGGCGCGGTCACGATGTGGTTCGCGAGCGCGGCGTCGAAACCGCCGGCGCGCTCGGCGACCTCACGCACCGCGGCGACGTTGGTGTCGATGTAGTTCGCGAGCTCCGCGTCGGTCAGCTCCTGGAACTCCTTGACCTCGAAGCCCGTGTAGCGGTCGCGCACGAAGGTCGGCAGCAGGCCGCCGATGTCCGGCGTATAGACGGTCACCGAGCCGTCGACCGATGGGATGCCGGTCTCGCGGACCTGCAGCTCGCCCGAGTCCCAGTCGCCGACGGCGTCGACGAACTCCAGCCGGTCGGCCCCGCGGTCCTCGCAGACCAGATGGACGTCGTGGCCCATCCGGCGCATGGCGGCGGCGAGGCTCGCGTTGTAGACGTTCGAGCCGGTGCCCCCGAGCAGATATCCGTGGAAGATCAGGACGCGGATCGGCACAGCCTAAGGCTGGAGTACAGTTCGCGCCGTGAACGACCGGCAGACCTACCGGCTGCGCGCCCCGGCATCGGGCCGTGAAACGATCGCGATGGTCGACGAGAACGGCGTCTACGTCGACAGCGTGAGCGGCGAGGAGATGGAGCCCGTGACGCGCACCCTGCCGCTCGCGCCCTCGGAGTCGGCGCTCCTGCGCACGCCCGAGAACCTGCGCCTGTGCCCCCGCTGCGACCAGTTGATCGGCCTGGACGTCGGCCGACTGCCCGTACTGCGGCAAGCGCCAGGAACCGCTCGGCGAGCCCGCCTAGCGGCGCGCAAGGGACTGCCCAAGCGGGCGTCCGGGGCGGCCGGAATCCCCTGCACCCCTGGCTACGATGGCCTCACGGCCAGCCGCAACATCGCATGGTTGGCCGTGTTCTACGAGTCCAGTGACTTCCCCGAGCTCCAAGCCACCCGAGGGCCACCCGGCCCGCCTGCGCGCGATGCTCGGTGCTGCCGCCGTCCTCGCAGCCGTGGTCGCGGTCGGGCTTTCCGGCGTGGCCGGGGCCGAGCGCGCGAAGGTGCTCGGCAAGAGCCGGGACAACCCGAAGCCGGCCTGTTCTCAGAAATCGGCGTCCGAATGCCAGATCACCGGCCAGGTGACCGGGTATCAGCGGAGCGTCGATGGCAAGGCCAACCTCTTCAAGGCGCCCGGCAAGGGCAAGATCGTCGCCTGGAGCGTGAACCTCGCAAAGCCGTCGAAGAACGAGCGAAACGTCTTCGGAAAGGCGGCGCGAACCAGCGAGTTCGGCGAGGCACCGACCGCGGGCATCTCAATCCTGCGGAAGAAGGGCAAGCGCAAGTTCCGGCTGCAGCGCGGCTTCCCCGATCATCAAGGTCCAGTCGTATTACGGGGAGCAGCCGATCTTCACCCTGCGCGAGCCGCTGCGGGTATCCAAGGGCAGCATCGTCGCCCTGACCACCGCGACGTGGCTGCCGGCGTTCGCATTCAAGGGCCAGAGCCGCGACGACGTGTGGGTCGCGAGCCGCACCAAGAAGAACTGCGAGATCCCGGCAAGCGTTCCCGAGAACGAGCGGCTGCAATCTACTTCTTCGCGCACACGAAGCCGCACCGAAACGTCGGCACCATCGCAAGTACGCATGCACGTACAACCAGGCGCGGCTGCTGTACCACGCGTATTTCAAGCCCGGCAACTAGCGGGACCCTCCTCCCTACAATCCCGCCGCGATGGCGGCGATCGAAGTACGGGGGCTCGAGCGGGAGTTCGAGGGCGGCGTCAGGGCCGTGTGCGGCGTGGACCTCGAGGTCGCCGAGGGCGAGATCTACGCCTTCCTCGGGCCGAACGGCGCCGGCAAGACGACCACCGTCCGGATGCTCACCACCCTGCTGCGGCCGACCGGCGGCAGCGCCAGCGTGGCGGGCCACGACGTGGTCGCCGAGGCGGGCGCCGTGCGCGAGGCGATCGGCGTCGCCCTCCAGGAGGCCGCGCTCGACCCGCTGATGACGGGGCGGGAGCTGATCCGCCTCCAGGCCACGCTCCACCGCCTCCCCAGGGCCGAGGGCGAGCGGCGCGCCGAGGCCCTGCTCGAGCGCGTGGGGCTCGTCGAGGCCGCCGACCGACGTGTCGGCACCTACTCGGGCGGGATGCGCCGCCGGCTCGACCTCGCCTCGGCGCTGGTGCATGAGCCGCGGGTGCTGTTCCTCGACGAGCCGACCACCGGGCTCGACCCCGTCAGCCGGAAGGGCATCTGGGAAGAGGTCCAGAAGCTGAACCGCCGGGAGGGCGCGACGGTATTCCTCACCACCCAGTACCTGGAGGAGGCGGATCAGCTCGCCGACCGCGTCGGGATCATCGCCGGCGGGCTGATCGTCGCCGAGGGCACGCCCGATGAGCTGAAGGCGCAGGTGGGCCGCCCGCACCTGGAGATCGCCATCTGCGAGGGCGAGGTGGAGCGGGCCCGGGAGGTCGTGGCCACGCTCGGCAAGCCGATGCCGCCGAAGGACGGCCACGTGCTCGTGGAGCTCGCCGGGGGCGCGACCGAGGTCGCACCGGTCGTGCGGGCGCTCGACGAGGCTGGGCTCGCGGTGGAGTCGCTCGACCTGGTCGAGCCGACGCTCGACGACGTGTTCGTCGCCAAGACCGGCCGCCATCTCGAGGTCGAAGGCCAGGACGCTCCCGCGCCCGAGCCGGCGTGAGGCACCTCGCCGACAACGCCCGCGTGCGTCGTCGGCGCTCGGGCGGCGGTCGATCAGGCAGACATTCCGGCGCCCGCAGCTGATGGCGCCGATCGTCATCTTCCCGTCGCTGCTGCTCGCGGTGCAGACGGGCGGCGCCGGGTCGCGCGGTGGACCTGCCCGGGTTTCCCCAGGTCAACGGCTTTCTGGACTTCATGCTCGCCGGGGCGATGATCCAGTCGGCCCTCCTCGCCGGAAACAGCGGCGGGATCGCGCTGGCCGTCGACATCGAGATGGGCTTCACGGACCGGCTTCTGCCGCGCCGATCTCGCGGTTCGCGATCGTGATCGGACGGCTCGCGGGCACGGCGGCGCTGGGGGCGTTCTCGGCCGTCTTCTACGTGGTGATCGGGCTCGTCTTCGGCGCCCGGATCGAGGAGGGCGTGCTCGGCGTCGTCCTGATGATCGTGTTCGTGACGCTGGCGGCGATCGCGTTCGGCGGCATCGGCGCGGCGATCGCGCTGCGCACCGGAAGCGCATCCGTGGTGCAGGGCCTGTTCCCCCTGGTGTTCGTGATCCTGTTCCTGTGCTCGGCGTTCTTCCCGTACGACGCTGATGCTCGAACCGGCGGCGACGGTCGCCGAGTACAACCCGGTCTCGTTCATCGTCGAGGGCATCCGCGACCCGGTGGTCTCGACGCTGACCGGCGAGGACGCGCTGGAAGGCGTTCGCGCTCGATCGTGGGCATCGTCGGCGTGAGCCTCGGGCTCAGCGGGCTCGCGCTCCGGCACCGGCTGAGGACGGGCGGATGACGGCGGCGCTCGGCAGGTGAGCTGGCCGACCGTGACGCGCCCTGGTCCGCCGGTCGGCCAACGAGCTCGTCCGCGTTCCCGGCGCGGCGATCCCCGGCGTCCTGGCGCCGACGATCTTCTTCCTCGGGCTGACCTCGGTGTTCGGCAACCTCACCGAGCTGCGCGGCTTCGACACCGACAGCTACCAGAGCTTCCTGATCCCGGTCTCGATGCTCCAGGGCGCCGGGTTCACCGGCGCCGCGACCGGGGTCAACCTCGCCCGCGACATCGAGCAGGGCTGGTTCGACCGCCTGCTCGCCTCCCCCGCCCCGCGCCCGGCGATCCTGTCGCGGCCTCGTGCTCTCGGCGGCGATCCGGTCGCTGGTGCCGGCGACGGTGCTGCTTGCGGTCGGCCCTCGCGATCGGGGCGAACTGGCCGGGCATCCCCGGGCTGCTGATCGCGCTGCTCGGCGTGATGGCGATGGGCACCGTCGCAGCGCTGCTGGGGCTCGATGCTCGCGCTTGCGATTCCGCACGCAGTCGGCCGCGCCGCTGATGCAGGCCGGGATGTTCGTGCTCGTCCTGTTCACGACCTCTTACGCGCCCAAGGCGCTGCTCCAGCCGTGGCTGCAGACCGTCTCCGAGGTCAACCCGGTCACGCAGGTACTCGAGATGGCGCGCCAGGGGTTCGTAACGGGCGGGGTGACCTGGGCGGAGACCTGGCCCGGCCTGGTGGCTCTCGCGGGGCTCATCGCGCTGATGGCGTTCTTCGCACTCCGCGGCATGCGGAAGATGGCGGATTGAACAATTCAGATCCGATGGCTGCTCCCGGCAGGTCGTAAGCGCATGAACCGCGACTTCGTCGCTAGCGCGAACGAGGGGCTTGGAGAACTCTGCCACCGGGTGCTCGAGGCTTCGTGGGCCGAGGGTGAGCGCGACGGGGTTCCCTACGGCTACACCCGGCCCAGCCCGACTCGGTATCCGTGGCAGTGGTACTGGGACTCGTGCTTCGCGGCGATCGTCTGGCGGCGGTTCGATCCCGCCCGCTCGCGGTCGGAGCTGGAGTCGCTCCTGCGCGCCGCCCGCGACGACGGCTTCATCGGGCACGTGACGTTCTGGGACCATCCGATCTCGCTCAAGCGGCGCGTCTACTACAACGTCGATAGCCGCTCGTCGCCGATGACCTCGACGATCCAGCCGCCGCTGCTCGCGTGGGCGTGGCGGATCGCGGTCGGGGACCCGGGAGCCGAGCCGCGGATCGCCCGCCATCACGAGTGGCTCGTCGCGAACCGCGACCTCGAGGGTGACGGGCTCCTGTGGCTGATCCAACCGGACGAGTCGGGACTCGACTCGTCGCCCAAGTACGACCCGGTGTGGGGCTGGCGCTCGCACGCGCGCTGGGGCTTTCCGCTCCTGGTCGCGAGGTCGCGCCGGCTCGGCTGGGACGCGCGACGGATCCGGGCGAAGGGGCATCCGGTTCTCTGCGAGGTGATGACGAACGTGCTCTGGGGCCTCTCGCGGCTGGCGATGGGCGAGCCGTCGATCACGCCGGCCCTGGTCGACCGCCTCTGGGATCCGGGCAGCGGCCTGTTCCTCGACGAGGCGCAGCCGGGCGGCGGGCGGCCGCTGGTCGACACCTGGGCCGGCCTCGCCCCGCTCGCTCTGCCCGACCTGCCGGAGGAGATCGGTCACCGTCTCGTTGAGCGGGTCCTGGACCCCGAGCGCTACTGGCTTCGCTATCCGCCGCCGTCGGTCTCGGCGGCGGAGCCCTCTTTCGAGCCGAACCGCGGGCCGGGATGGAAGCTCCGCTACTGGCGTGGGCCGACCTGGATCAACGCGGCCTGGATGCTCTGGATCGGGATGCTGCGACTGGGCTATGAGACCGAGGCACACGAGATGGTGACGCGGCTGGCGCCGATGATCGAGCGCGAGGGCCTGCGCGAGTACTACGACCCGCGGACCGGCGAGGGCCTCGGCGCGCGCGAGTTCGCGTGGACGAGCCTGATCGCGGAGATGGCGGAGCCCGATGAGGGCGCCATCCGCAGCTATCTGCCGTCAGCGGCATGAGGCGAGGGCGCCGACCGCTTGCCGGGCTCGTGTCAATGACGGACGAGGAAGCTTGCCGTGGCCACGGCCCTGCTTGGGTCGTCCGTGATCGTGTCCTCGGTGATGCGGGCGTGGCGGTAGCCGTGGTGCGTGAGGAGGTCGTCGCGGCGTTCGTCATGGGCTCGCTGCCAGCCGGTTGAGTGGTAGCGGTTGCCGTCGGTCTCGATCACGACCCGCTCTGCTCGCCAGAGGAAGTCGACCTGGTGGTACTCGTCGCCCAGGAGAATGTGGCGGTTGATCTCCGGCTTCGGCAGGCCGGCGCTGGCGCAGAGGTTGCGGTAGCGGACCTCGAGCCCGCTCGCGGGCACGTCCGAGCCGAGGTGGCCGCGTGCCAGCACGTTGCGCAGGCGCGCGACGCCGCGCCGGCCGTGGGAGCGGCTCAGCAGGTCCCCCATCTCGCGCATGTCGAACCGGTCGAGAATCACGGCCTGGTCGCAGGCCCACTCGAGCTGCGGCTCACGGAGGAAGGTGGCAAGCCCGAGCAGAGTGGCGGAAACGCTGGTGACGGGAATGCCGTCGAACTCCGTGACGTCGTCCCGCGTCAGGTCCGGGTGGCGATGGACCCGGATGCCGGGACGTGAGATCGGTGACGGGCGCGGCACGGTGACGTCGATCGCGGCCGCCGCGGTCTGCCGCAGGCCGCGGAGCGCCGCGCCCGACGCGTGCGACAGCACCGCGCCGTCCCCGCACGCCAGCACCGCCGCCATCCAGCGGCCTCTGACGGTGAGATCGGCGCGGCCAACGGCGTATACGCCCCGATGGATCCGATGAAGCCGCCCAGCCGCAACGCCGCTACGCACACCACGGTCGCTGAACCCGGCAGCCACCAACTGGACCAACGCGACCACACCGTGCTGCACTGCGGCAACCTCCAGGACGCGCAGCCACAACCCCCCACGAACCCCTCCCCCTCGCCGAGCGACGGATTTCGGCGCACTATGCGCCGGGAGGCGACGTTCGGCGGGCATGGGGGGATGGTGGTGCCGCGCGGCGCGTGCGTGGTGCGCGGTTTGTGCCGAGTGTGCGGCGGCGTTGCGACGCCCGGCCGGCTACTTGTAGCGGTAGGTGATGCGGCCGCGGTCGAGGTCGTACGGCGAGAGCTCGATCTTCACGCGGTCGCCGGGGAGGATGCGGATGTAGTGGCGGCGCATCTTGCCCGAGATGTGCCCGAGGACCTCGTGGTCGTTGTCGAGCTTGACCTTGAACATGGTGTTGGGCAGGGCCTCGGTGACCTCACCCTCCATCTCGATCTTTTCCTCTTTGGCCATCGGCGCCGAGAGGGTAGCGCGTCGCGGCGTCGCTAATTGCCCTTGAACGTGGCCTTGCCGGGCCCTTCGCGCAGGAACGACTCGACCCCGTTTTTCAGGTCCTCCGTGGCGAACAGCTCGCCGAACACGTCCGGCGTGACCTCGTCCGCGTACTCCATCCCGCGATCGACATACGCGCGGACGATGCGCTTGGTCATGGTGTGCGCACGCGTGGGCCCGGCCGCGAGGTCGCGGGCGAACGCCATGCCCTTCTCCTCGAGCTGGTCGTCCGCCACGACCCGGTTGACCACGTTCCAGCGCTCGAGGGTGGTCGCGTCGTAGAGGCGACCGGACATCACGAACTCGCGGGCTCGCGCGGGGCCGGCGCGCTCGGCCATTCGCTGGGTGCCGCCCGCGCCGGGGGTCAGGCCGACGACGCGCTCGACCAGCCCGAACCGGGCCGACTCGCCCGCCCAGATCATGTCGCAGCCCAGGGCGACCTCCAGCCCGGCGGTGAGGCAGAGTCCGTGGCAGAGGGCGAGCGTGGGCATCTCAAGCGCCTCCAGCCGCTTGATCGGGCCGACGAGGGAGGGGAAGTCCTCGCCCTCGCCGCTCGCGACGGCGTCGGCGAAGACCTGCACGTCGACGCCGCCGGTGAAGATGTCGCCATCCGCGCGCCACACCGCCGCGCGGGCGTCGGAGGCGGCGACCTCGTCGATGCATTCGCCGAGCTCGTCGAAGGCGTCCGGCCCGAACAGGTTGAGCGGTGGGTTCGAGAGCGTGATCAGCGCGACGTCGCCCTCGTGCGTGACCGTGACCGACGGCATCAGGACTCTCCCCGAATCCGCTGCGCGACCGACGCGATCTGTTCCGGCTCCGCGCCACGGGGGATCCAGGGCAGCTTCAGCGGGTCGTCGTCGTAGCGCGGGATCACGTGCACGTGGAAATGGAAGACCGTCTGCCAGGCCGCCGGCCGGCAGCAGTTGAGGATGTTGAAGCCGTCCGGCTCGAGCGTTTCGTCCATGCGGGCGGCCAGCCTGCGCGCCGCGACGTTGGTGGCCACGAGGTCCTCGTCCGCGATCGCCATCAGGTCGGCCGAGTGGGCCCGGGGCACGACCAGCGAGTGGCCGGGCGTCGCCGGGTTGATGTCCATGAAGGCCACCGTCAGCTCGTCCGATTCGACGATCTCGCCCGGCAGGTCGCCCGCGATGATCTTGCAGAAGATGCAGTCGTCCGCCATCGGGCGCGGACACTAATCCCTGGAAGCCGAGGCCAGGGTGCGCCGCGCGTGCTCCACGGCCCCCTCGCGGTCGGAAACCTCGCCCGCGAACACGGCCGCACGGAGCTCCGCGATCAGCTCCCCGAGACGCGGCCCCTCGTCGATCCCCAGCTCGCGGGCCAGATCGTCGCCGGGGATCGGGACTGGCGGCGGTCCCGTTCGCTGCCACTCGAGGGCAGCGGGCAGCACCTCGCGCACCAGGTCCAGGTGCGCGGCGATCATCTCCGGCGCGGCGACCGGCCCCGAGCCGCGGGCGGACATGCGGTCGGCTGCGGTCAGGAGCGTCACGTCCGGCGCGACGTCCCCGCACCGGGAGACGTAGTCGTAGATCCGCCGGCGCTCGAGTGGACGCTCGTGGACCATGAAGCCGAGATGCAGGTGGTTGCGGGTCAGGCCCTCGACGTAGCGCGTGAGCGCCCGGCTCGCCTTCAGCCGCCCGAGCGACTCGACGACCAGGTCGGCTCCCACGGAGTCGTGGCCGATGAACGTCACATAGCCCGAGTGCTCCCCCTTCGTCGCGGGCTTGCCGATGTCGTGCATCAGGGCGCCCAGGCGCAGCCCCTCGCGCCGCGAAAATCCGTCCCCCAGGGTCTCCGCCAGCAGCGCCCTGACGCGGTCGGCGCTGTCGCCGGCGTAGGTGTCCAGGTCGGACTCGATCACGAGCAGCTGGCGCAGCACCTCGACCGTGTGCCCGTGGACGTCGAGGTGGTGGTTCGGGTTCTGCTCGACCCCGCGAAGTGCCTCGAGCTCCGGAAGCACGCCGTCCACGGCTCCGAGCTCGTGGAGCAGCTCAAACGCACGGATGGGGTCGTCGCCCGCCACCAGCAGCCGCAGCTCGGCCAGGCGCCTCTCCCCCGCCGGCTCGGCCGCGCGCGGAGCCTCGGCACGCGCGAGATCCGCGGTGTCCGGCTCGATCTCGAGCCCGAGCGCGGCGGCGATTCGGGCCGCACGCAACAGCCGCAGCGGGTCGTCCGCGAACGTTTGCGGTGAGACCGCCCGCAGGGTGCGGTCCTCCAGGTCCCGCAGCCCGTTCGACGGATCCAGCGGCTCTCCGTTCAGATCAGCCAGCGCCACCGCTATGGCATTGACCGTGAAGTCGCGTCCAGCCAGATCCGCCTCGATGTCGTCGCCGCGCAGCCTCGTGACGTCCACGTGCCAGGTGCCGTCCGCCGAGGTGGCGCGCCAGGTGCCGAACTCCTCCGACAACTGGAAGGCGGCACCGCCGCCGCCGCGAGCGATCGCGCGGGCCGCCGCGTCCTCGTCGCCGGCGTTCACGGCGAGATCCGCGTCAACCACCGGCCTGCCGAGCGCCGCGTCGCGAACCGCGCCCCCGACGACCCAGGCGGGGTGGTCGAGCGCCGTCTGCGCGGCGATCACGGCCGCCGAGCCGCGCAGTGCGTCGCCGATCGCGCTCACGCAGCCTCCTCCCGGTACTCACGGGGCACCCGAGGCGAGATGCCGGTCGCGACCTCGTAGTTGATCGTGCCGAGCGCGGCTGCGATCTCTTCGGCCAGGATCCGCTCGCCACCCTGAGCGCCGATCAAGACCGCCTCGGTCCCCGGCTCGACCTCGGCGGCGGCGCCGAGGTCGACGGTGATGTTGTCCATCGAGACGGCCCCGACCAGCGGATACCGGCGGCCGTCGATCAGGACGTCGGCGTTGTTGGCGAGACCGCGGCGCACGCCGTCGCCGTATCCGATCGGGAGCACGCCGACCCACGTCTCCTCCTCCGCTCGCCACTGCCGCCCGTAGCCCGCGCTGGCGCCCGCCTCGAACAGCTTCACGTCGGCAACGTACGAGCGCAGCTCCAGCGCCGGCTCGAGCCCCTGCCCGGCAGGATCACGGCCGAACGGGTCGAGCCCGTAGACCGCGACCCCGCAGCGGACCAGGTCGAAGTGGGACGCCGGGTTCCGGAGCGTCGCGGCGCTGTTCGCCGCGTGCAGCACGATCCCCGGGTGCCGCTCGCGCGCGACCGTGGCCACCTCCTGAAACCGCGCGAGCTGGTCGCGCAGGAACGAGTCGTCGTCCTCGTCCGCCGTCGCGAAGTGGGTCCAGAGCGCCGTGAGCTCCAGGCCGGGATCGGCGGCCACAGCGTCGCAGAGCGCCAGGACCGCCTCCGGGTCCCGCTCGCCCAAGCGTCCCATCCCCGAGTCGTACTTCACGTGGACGCGCGGGCGGACGCCCAGCGCCCCACCGCGCTCGGCGACCAGCGCACGGAACCCCTCGCGCCACACCGCCAGCTCGGAGCCGGCGGCGAGGACCTCGTCGAGCTCCGAGGGCGACAGAGCTCCCATCGTCAGCAGCGGGGCGTCCGGGATCCCGGCCCGCACCTCGGTCGCCTCCCCGGCCGCCGCGACCGCCAGCATTCCGGCGCCGCCGCGCAGCGCGGACCGCCCGCATGCCACGGCACCGTGCCCGTATCCGTCCGCCTTGACGACCGCGCAGAGGCGAGCGCCGCCGGTCAGCGAGCCCGCCAGGCGCGCGCAGTTTCGCTCGACCGCACCGAGGTCGACCGTTGCCTCGGCCCGCCTCACGTCACACCTTGAGCGCCCCGGGCAGGGAGGCGATCACGTCGCCCGCCACCACGGATTCCGCCGCCCCCACGCGCTCGGCCGCGAGTACCCCCGCCGTCGTGTTCGCCCGCACCGCGCAGCATGCCGCCTCGAACGCCGGCAGGCCCCGGGCCAGGAGCCCGCCAATCGTGCCCGCGAGGACGTCACCGGTGCCGGCGGTGGCCAGGGCGGGCGCGTCAACGACGTTTACCGCCACGAAGAGGCCCGCGCTCGCGCCGTCGACGACGAGGGTGTCATTTCCCTTCAGGACGACCACGCAGCGGGCCTCGGCGGCCGCCTCGCGGACCGCGGCCAGGCGGTGCTCCCCGATCTCCTCGGACGAGCGCGCGAGCAGCCGGCCGAGCTCGCCGGCGTGCGGCGTGATCACCGTCGGTCGGGTGCGCTCCGCGAGCGCCGGGAGGGCGCCCGCGTGTGCGTTAAGCCCGTCCGCGTCGAGCACGAGCGGCGCGTCCACCCCTCGCGCGACCTCGCGCGCCACTTCGAGCGCGGAGTCGGCGCGCCCGATACCGGGCCCGAGAACGACCGCGGCGGCCCGCTCGGCCGCGTCCAGCACGTCATCGGCCGCGCCCTCGGCAAACGACCCCTCGTCCGAGGGACATCCGCGTGTCATCACCTCGGTCAGCTTGATCTCGAGGATGTCCTCGACCTCGGCCGGGACCACTGCGGTGGCGTATCCCGCCCCAGCCCGGATGGCCGCCGTGGCCGACAACGCCACCGCCCCGGTCAGGCCCCGGGAGCCACCGGCCACCAGCACCTGCCCGGAGGTGAACTTCGTGGAATCCGGCCCGCGCTTCGGGGGCAGCTTCAGGACGCCCGGGCCGATCTCCCCGCCGGCGGGTTCGACGGGATCGCCCGGGGGGATGCCGATGTCGGCGACGCGAAGCTCGCCCGCGTGCCGCTTGCCGGGCGCGATCCGATGCCCCAGCTTGGCGGCGTGGAAGGCGACGGTCACGGCGGCCTCGACGGCCGGGCCCTCGACCTCGCCCGTCGCGGCGTCGACGCCCGAGGCTACGTCTGCCGCCACCGCCGGGGCGCCGGAGCCGTTGATCGCCTCGATGGCATCCGCCGCCGGCGATCGCGGGGCCCCGCTGAAACCCGTGCCGAAGATCGCGTCGACGATCGCGCCCGAGTCGGCGAGGGCGCCGGCAACCTCGTCGGGGCCGACCTCCCTGGCCGGCTCGGCGAGGCGCTCGAGATTGGCGCCGGCGTCCGGTGACAGCTCGTCGGCGGTCCCGAGCAGCAGCACGTCGACCTCGAAGCCGGTCTGGGCGAGCAGCCGGGCTGCGACCAGGCCGTCGCCGCCATTGTTGCCCTTGCCGCAGACCACCCGGATCGGCCCCACTGGGGCCAGCTCGCGCACCGCCTGGGCGACGGCGCCGCCGGCGGCCTCCATGAGCTCGAGGGAGGGGATCCCGCGCTCGGCGATCGCCCAGGAGTCGACGGCGCGCATCCCCTCGGCGTCGTGAAGCGGGCGCAGCCAGTCCTGCATGGGCGGAGCGTAGCCGCGCCCGCAAGGCCGCCCGGGGCCTAGCCGGCCGGCCGGGCGATCACGACCGCGCCCGCGACCTCGCGGGCGTGCGTGAGCGAGACGTCGAGCGCGACTCCGCGCTCGGCGGCGACCGCGGCGGCGTGACCGTGCAGCTCCAGCTGCGGCGGCTCGTCACCCCCGCCGACCACCTCCACCTCGTGGAGCCGCAGGCCGCCAAGGCCGAGCGCCTTCAGCGCCGCCTCCTTGGCGGCGAAGCGCGTGGCGAGGTGCTGCGCGGGATGCGACCGCGCGCGGGCGAACGCGAGCTCGGCCGCCGAGAAGATCCGCTCGGCCAGAGCCGGGCGGCGCTCGATGGCCCGCTCCAGGCGCTCGATCTCGATCAGGTCGATGCCCACCATCTAGCGCAGGCCCACCAGCAGCCGCTGGACCGAGTAGTCGCCGTCCTCGCGGATCCCTGCGGCGGCGAACCCCAGCTTGCCCGCCAGGAACCCGACGGCCGCCTGCTCCGGTGGCACGTCGCCGACGGCGAGGTCGAGGATCGACCCGCCCGGCACGGCCGCGTCCAGAATCGGCTCGAGGTCGGCGAAGCCGACCATCTCGAAGTCGTCGGAGAGGGCGTCGTCGGCCGCCTGGAACCGGTCGGTGTCGCCCAGCGTCTCGGCCGGGGGCGCCTGTTCGGCGAGCTCCCTGTCGCTTGCGGCGAGGACCTGGAGCTCGTCGTCGAGCTCGGCATTGATGAACTTCACCGGCGAGGTTTCGGCGACGTTCGGCGTCGGCTCGGCGGAGAACCCCGTCCCGCCGCCGATCGCCGGACCGAGCACGGTGTCGTCGTCCTGCGCGGCGAGTGCCTCACCGGCAGCGAGCACCCGTCCGAGCACATCGCTCTCGCCGGCCAGGCTCGCATCGATCGTGGCGACGAACTCCTCCGGGAGCTCTCCGCGAACGTAGGCGACGGAGTCGCCGATGCTCGCCAGGGCCTCGTCGAGCGGGACGCCGAAGGCCGCTTCGAAGTCCTCCGTGAGCGTCCCGACGTCCGTGTCCTCGTCGGCGAGCGGCTCGATTCGCTCCACGGTCGCGGCGAGCTGCTCGCCCAGTGCCGCGAACCCCAACGCCGCGAAGGCGTCGGCCGGCGCCTCCGCCAGCTTGGACGTGCCCGAGAAATCCGGTGTGTCCTCGCCGTGCGGTACCGCGACGTCGAGCGCCAGCGAGCGCTCACCGGCGACGGCGCCGGCCGCCACGGGCTCGAGCAGCTCGGGAACCGCCTCGCGGACGGCGTCGAGCCGCACCTGCTCGGCCTCGGTGTCCACCTTTGAGGAAACCGCCCCCTCCACGTCCACGAAGACGCTGGCCAGGCGCTCCTCGGGCAGGGCGTCGAAGGCTTCGCCGACGGCGTCGTCATCGGCCAGCGAGTCGCCCCGGGAGGCGTCGACCGCGGCCTCGAACTCGCCCGCGGTGCTGAGCACCAGCATTTCGTCGAAGACCCCGACGGCGAAGTCGTCTGCCTCGCTGAGCAGATACGAGACCCCCTCGTACTCTTCAGCCGTCGCCTTCGAGCCATCATCTTGGGCAGTGATCCGCTCGAGCGCATCGCGAGCGATCTCCTCGTCATCCACCGCGATCGAGAGCACGATGCCGGGCTCCGACTCGTCGAGCGAGCGAACGCCGATCGCGGCCGTGTCCCCGAGCCAGGGCTCGACATCCTCCGTAAACGAGAAATCCACTCCCGAATCGGCCGCGCTGTCCTCGAGCGCCTGCGCGATCAGCTCCTTCGGCTCGACCGGCGTCCCGAGCAGCGGGATCTCGCCGAGCTCACTCAGCAGGGAGTTGAGTTTCGCGTGCTGGTCGCCATCGCCCGAGATGTCAGCCTCGAGGTAGACGGCCGCGTCCGGCGGAATCGCGGCGCCGGCGCCGGACGCCCGCTCATCGGAGTCCCCGCATCCGGCCGCGAGCACGGCGAGTGCGGCGGCGATTGCCGTGAGGGCGAGGCATAGTGAGGAGGAGTCCGAAGGACGGAGCCGAGTCCCGCCGTTGTTGAGGCGGCTCATCTACGGCTACTCGACGGTGACGGTCTTCGCGAGGTTGCGGGGCTGATCCACGTTCAGGCCGCGCATGCGCGCGACGTGGTAGGCGAGCAGCTGCAGCGGGATGATCGCGACCATCGGCTGGAGGAGCCAATCCGTGCGCGGCACCTCGATCACGAGATCGGAGATCTCGCGCACGCGCGGGGTGCCCTCGGTGGCGATCGCGATCACGTCGGCTCCGCGAGCGCGGACCTCCTCCACGTTCGAGAGCATCTTGTCCAGGATCGGGCTGTCGGTGGCGACGCACACGACCGGCGTGGACTCGTCGAGCAGTGCGATCGGCCCGTGCTTCATCTCGCCCGCCGCGTATGCGTCGGAGGGGATGTAGGAGATCTCCTTCATCTTCAGCGCTCCCTCGAGGCAGACGGGCAGGCCGATGTTGCGCCCGAGGTACAGGAAGAACGTGCCGTCCTTCTCGGCCCGCGCGATGGCCTTCACGCGGTCCTCGACCGCGTCCAGCGTCTCCTGCATCTTGCGCGGCAGGTGCTTGAGCTCGGCGATCAGATCGGCGATCCGGTCGTGCTCGAGCGTGCCGCGCTGCTGGGCGACCCAGAGGCCGAGCAGGTACATCGCTGCCACCTGGCTGACGAAGGTCTTGGTGGCGGCGACGCCGATCTCGATCCCGGCGCGGGTGTAGAGAACCGAGTCCGCGTCGCGGGTCGCCTGGCTGCCCATGATGTTGGTGAGCGCGAGCACGGTCGCCCCGTTCTCGCGCGCGAGGCGCATCGCGGCAAGGGTGTCGGCGGTCTCGCCGGACTGCGTGATCCCGATGACCAGGTCCTGGGAGGACACGACGGGCTCGCGATAGCGGTATTCCGAGGCGATGTCCATCTCGACGGGAACCCGTGCCCACTGCTCGATCGCGTACCGGCCCACCAGCCCTGCGTGGTAGCTGGTGCCGCACGCGACGATCACGATCCGGCGCATGTTCCTGACGAACTCGGGATCGAGCTCGAGCTCCGACAGGTCCACCCTGCCCTGGGAGGGAAGGCGGTCGGCGATCGTCTCCGCGACCGAGTCCGGCTGCTCGTCGATCTCCTTGCGCATGAAGGTCGCGTAGCCGCCCTTCTCGGCGGCGTCCTGGTCCCAGAGGACCTCCTCCAGCTCGCGCTGGATCGGCTCCCCGGCCGCGTCCGTGATCGTCGCCCCCTCCGGCGTGACGGTCACGAGCTCGCCGTTCTCGACCGGGAGCGCCTGCCTGGTCTCGGCAAGGAAGGCCGGAATCGCGGACGCGATGAACGTCTCGCCGTCGCCCGCGCCGACGATCAGCGGGCATTCCTGGCGGGCGGCCACGAGCGTGTCGGGGTGCTCGGCGTGCATCGCGGCGAACGCGTAGTGCCCGCGGAGATCGCCGAACGCCGCGCGGACCGCCGCGGTCAGGTCGCCCTCGTAGTGCTTCTCGATCAGGTGGGCGACGATCTCGGCGTCGGTCTCGGAGCTGAAGACATGGCCCTCTTCGCGAAGCTGCTGGCGGAGCTCCGAGTGGTTCTCGACGATCCCGTTGAGGACGATGTGCACCGAGTCGGAGCAGTCGCCGTGCGGGTGGGCGTTCTCCTCGGTGACGCGGCCGTGGGTCGCCCAGCGCGTGTGGGCGAGGCCGATCGTCGCCGGCGGCGCCGCGAGCGCCACGGCGGCGTCCCCGCTGCCGTTCGTGCCCATGCCGACCGCCTCGCGGAGGTTCGCCAGGTTGCCGACGGCTCGGACCGTGTCGATCTCGCCGTCCGCGAGCAGCGAGATCCCGGCCGAGTCGTAGCCGCGGTACTCGAGCTTCTGGAGGCCGTTGATCAGCAGATCACGGCACGGCCTGCTTCCCCACATATCCCACGATTCCGCACATAGAAGGCAGTTAAGGGTACGGGACGTGGTGTTAGCTCAGCTCGCGCTTCACGACCGCGACCAGCCGGCCGGCTACCTCGTCGGCTTCGGACTGCTCGGGCGCCTCGACCATCACCCGCACGAGCGGCTCGGTGCCCGACGGACGCACCAGCACGCGGCCGCGGCCCTCGAGGCCGGCGCCCTCGCGCTCGACCTCGGACCAGAGCTCCGCGGCGTCCTCAACCGAGTCTTGGTCCGCGACCTCGACATTCACCAGCGTCTGGGGGAGCTTCGTCATCGGGATGGCGTCCGCGAGCGGGCGGCCACCGAGGGCCCGCGCCACGAGGAGCGAGGCCGCGATGCCGTCGCCGGTGGGGGCGAAGCCGGTCCAGATCACGTGCCCTGACTGCTCGCCGCCCAGCGCCCACCCGCGCCGGTCGAGCTCGAACGACACGTGGCGGTCGCCAACCGGCGTCGTCGCGACCGCGATGCCGGCCTCCTCCATCGCGGAGTGGAAGCCGTAGTTCGACATCACGGTCACGGCGACGCCGCCACCGAGTGCGTCCCCCTTCCGCAGGTGCGTGGCGATCAGGGCGATCATCTCGTCGCCGTCGCGCACCGTTCCGCCGGCGTCGACCGCGATCACGCGGTCGCCGTCGCCGTCGTAGGCGAAACCGAGGTCGGAACCCGACGCGACGACCCGCTCGGCGAGGCCCTCGGGATGCGTCGAGCCGCAGCCCTCGTTGATGTTGCGGCCGTCCGGGTCGGCGCAGAGCACCTCGACCTCCGCTCCAAGTTGCTCGAAGACGGCTGGCGCGGCGCGGTGGGTGGATCCGTTTGCGCAGTCGAGCACGACGCGAACTCCGGACAGGTCGAACCGGAACGCGCCCTCGAGCTCCCGCAGATAGTCGTCGAATGCACCGTGGAGGTCGCGGATCGCGCCCATCGTCCTCGGCGGCCCTGGGACGGATGTGACCGAGGCCTCCACGCGCTCCTCGGAGGCGTCTGGGAGCTTGGTGCCGTCGCGGCCGAAGAACTTGATGCCGTTGTCGCGCCAGGGGTTGTGCGACGCGGAGACCACCACCGCCAGGTCCAGCCCGAGCCGGCGGACCAGGATCGACGCGGCCGGGGTCGGGACGACGCCGGCGATCAGCGCGTCGCCGCCGCCCTGCGAGATGCCGGCGGCGAGGGCGGACTCGAGCATCGGCCCCGACTCGCGCGTGTCGCGGACGATCAGCACCTGCGGACGCTCCGCCCGCGCCTCGTCCGCCGCTGCGCGCCCGAGCGCGACCGCGAGCTCGGCGGTCAGCTTCTCCCCCGCGACGCCCCGGACGCCGTCGGTTCCGAACAGCTTCTTGGCCATACGGCCCCGAAGCTAACGCTTACTGAATTGCGGCCGCTTGCGGGCCTTCTTGAGCCCGGCCTTGCGGCGCTCCTTGGCGCGGGCATCACGCGTGAGCATGCCGCGGCGCTTGAGCTCGCCTCGGAGCTCGGGGTCGATCTCGACCAGCGCGCGCGCGATCCCGTGGCGCACTGCATCGGCCTGACCGGAGATGCCGCCGCCGTGGACCCGGACGCTCACGTCCACCTGGCTCTCGTAACCGGATGTGGCGAGCGACTGGCGGGCGACGGTCTGGTGAAAGCTGCGCGGGAAGTATTCGTCCAGCGTGCGGTTGTTGACCTTGAAGCCGCCGCCGCCGCGGGTAAGGACGACGCGGGCCACGGAGGTCTTGCGCTTGCCGGTCGCCTGGACCTTGGCGTCGGCGGGCAGGTCGAGCTTGGCCCCCTCGCGCACGGGCTCGTCCGCGCCTTCGGCCACCGCCTCGGCCTGGAGGCGCTCCTGCTCCTCCCGCTCGGCCTCCACGCGGGCGCGCTCCTCGGCGCTGAGCTCGCGCTCCTCCTCGAGCCTGATCGGCTCCAAATCCGCGCCGGGGGCTGCGTCCTCGGACTTCGCCTTGCCCTCGGGCTTCGACTCCGGCGCACCGCCGGCTGCCTCGCCGCCCTCGTCGGGCGCGGGCGCGTCCGCGGGCTCGGCGTCCTCCGCAGCGGGAGCCTCGTCGGCCGGGGCCGGTGCCTCCTCAGCGGGCTCGGGGGCGGCCTCCTCGGCGGGCGTCTCCTCGTCGGTGGGGGACTCGGCCGGCGCGGCCTGCTCGTCGCCCGACGGAGCCTGGGGCTCGTCCGGCGTCGGCTCGTCGGGGGTCACGTTCTCGTCCTGTGGTTCGTCCTGCATCAAGTCTCGATCTCCAGCGGCTTCGGTTGTTGTGCCTGGTGGGGGTGCTCGAGGCCGGCATAGACCTTGAGCTTCGTGAGCTGCGCCCGGGCCAGCCGGTTGCGGGGGAGCATGCCCTTGACCGCCTTGCGGATCACGTCCTCGGGATTCCGGTCAAGCATCTCGGCCAGGGTGCGCGAGCGCAGCCCGCCCGGATAGCCGGAATGGCGGAAGTAGGTCTTCTGCTCGAGCTTGCGGCCCGTGACCGTGACCTTCTCCGCGTTCACAACGACGACGAAGTCGCCGGTGTCGCAGTGCGGCGTGTACTCGGGCTTGCGCTTGCCTCGCAGCGTGTCGGCGATCCGGGTCGCGAGTCGGCCGAGGTTCTGTCCCTCGGCGTCGACCACGTACCAGTCGCGCTGGCGGTTCTCGGGTGTCGCTACGTACGTCTTCATGTGTTCAAGCGGAAGGCGGCGCCAACCGCGCGAAAACCGCGCCAGACATCTCGCCTCGGCGCGGGTCGATGATGATAGACGAGCGCCCACGGGACGTTCCGAGCAGGCCCGGTTTGTGAGTGCATGTGAGCGCTCGCTAATTGCCGCCTCACGTTTCGTTATACTGCCGCCGCTCTTGTTGGGCCGACTTCTCCCCCCGGTCGCCGTTCTCGCCACCCTGTGCGCGCTGGCGGCCACCGCCATTGCCGGAGACGGCGGCGTCGGGGTCGGTGGCGGCGGTACCGGCGGCGGTGGCACCGGCGGTGGCGACAAGGGCGGGAACGTCTTCCCGTTGCCCGTCAAACACGAGTACGGCGACGGCTACGGCGCCGGCCGGGGGCACCAGGGCCAGGACGTGTTCGCCCGATGTGGCAAGCCGATCATCTCCGCCCGCACCGGCAAGGTGAAGTACAACGACTTCGACGGCGGCGCCGGGAACTACATCGTCATCAACGGCAAGGGCACGAAGCGCGACTACATGTACGCGCACATGAAGCGCAAGCCCCGGCTCCGCAGGGGGGAGCGCGTCAGCAAGGGCGACCAGATCGGCAAGGTCGGGGACACCGGCAACGCCTCGGGCTGCCACCTCCACTTCGAGCTGTGGCGCGGCGACTGGAACGGTCGCCCCGACGTCACCCGCAAGCTCAAGAAGTGGGATAGATACAGCTAGCGCACGGCACGGCGGGCGCGCGTTAGCGTCCGCCCGATGCACGACGGGGCGAGCGCAGGCACTCGCGAGTACGGGCGCTCGGCGGCGCTCCTGACCGTTGCGGTCGGGGCCTCCGGACTGCTCACGTACGTTTTCTTCGCCCTGGCGTCCCACGCTCTCGACCGGGAGGAATACGGGCGCATCGTCGTCCTCTGGTCGGTGATGTTCATCGCGATCTCGGTGCTGTTCAGGCCGGTCGAGCAGCTGCTCTCGCGCACGATCGCGGAACGCGAGACGCAGGACCGCCCGATCGCCCACGCGGTACGGGTCGCGGCGCAGATCCAGATCGGGATCGCGCTCGCGTTCACCGTCCTCGCGCTTGTCTTCCGGAACGAGCTCACCGATCGCCTGTTCGATGGCGACGAGCTGTTCTTCTGGGCGCTGATCGCGTCGGTGCTGGGGTTCGCCGCCAGCTTCTTCGCGCGTGGCTATCTCGCCGGCAGCGGCCGGTTCGGGCTGTTCTCCTGGTTGCTGTTGATCGACGCGGTCTCGCGCACCGCGTTCGCGCTCGCAGTCGCGGTCGGAATCGCCGAGGGTGCGGATCCGATCGCGCTCGGGATCGCGGTCGCGCCCGCGCTGAGCGTGCTCGTCCTGCCGCTGGCCGGCCGCGAGGCGGGCGGGAAGCCGCCCGCGACGGAGACCGCCGGGCCGGACCCCGGGGTCGAGTTCACGCTGGCCGAGGGCGGCGGCTTCGCGGCGGCGATCCTGCTGGTGATGGTGAGCGAGCAGGTGTTCCTGAACAGCGGCCCGCTGTTCGCCCGCGCCGAGGACGGCGCCGCGGCAGCCGGCTTCATCTTCAACGTGCTGATGATCGCCCGGGCGCCCGTGGTGCTGTTCCAGGCGGCCGCGACCAGCCTCCTCCCCCACCTCACCCGGCTCCGCTCCACCGGCGACGAGTCGAGCGAGGAGGCGTTCCGGCTCTCCGTGCGCATCACGCTCGGCGCGATCGCGGGCTTCGCGGCGCTGACGATGCTCGCGGTCCTCGCGGCGGGGCCGGACCTGATGCAGGCCGCGTTCGGGGACAAGTTCTCCTATGACCGGGCCGGCCTCGTGATCGTCGCCGCGGGCATGGGCTTCTACCTCGCTGCGACCACCCTCAACCAGGCGGTCCTGGCGCAAGGCCAGGCGCGCCGGGCCGCGCTCTGCTGGGCGGCGTGCGCCGCTGGGCTGATCGCCTGGTACGCGGTCCCGGCGCTCGACGTCTTCAGGCGGATCGAGGTGGGCTTCGCCGGCGCCGCAGCGGTGCTCTGCCTGCTGCTCTACCTCGTCTATGCGCGGCCCCGTCCCGAGGCGGGCAACCGGATCGAGCCCGGCTCCCCGCTTGAGATGGAGGCGCGTTTGGCGGCCGCCGACGAAGCGGTGTGAACCCGCGCGGCGCGGGGTGGGCGTCCCTATACTCGCCGCCCCTGTGAGGGTGCTTGTAACAGGCAGCGCGGGCTTCATCGGCTCGCACGTGGCGGACGCGTGTCTCGAGTTGGGGATGGAGGTCGTGGCCACCGACGATCTGTCCGGCGGGTTCCGCGAGAACGTCCCCGAAGCCGCAGTCTGGGTTGACGGCGACGTGCGGGATGCCGAGTTCGTCAGGTCGCTCTGGAGCGAATACGGCCCGTTCGACTTCGTTTACCACCTCGCGGCCTACGCGGCGGAGGGACTCTCGCACTTCATCCGGGCCTTCAACTACCGGACGAACCTAGAGGCCAGCGCGAACCTGATCAACCAGTCGATTTTGGGCGACGCGAAGCGGTTCGTGTTCACCTCCTCGATCGCCGTGTACGGGGCGCACCAGCTGCCCATGACCGAGGACCTCACACCGGAGCCCGAGGACCCCTACGGCATCTCCAAGTACGCCGTCGAGATGGACCTCGCCGCCGCGCACAGCATGTTCGGGCTCGAGTACACGGTCTTCCGTCCCCACAACGTCTACGGCGAGCGGCAGAACATCTCCGATCGCTACCGCAACGTCGTCGGGATCTTCATGAACTCGATCCTCCGTGAGGAGCCGATGCCGGTCTTCGGCGACGGGCTCCAGACCCGGGCGTTCTCGCACATCGACGACGTCGCGCCGGCGATCGCGCGGAGCCCGCTGGTGGAGGCGACCGTGAACGAGATCTACAACATCGGCGCCGACCAGCCCGTATCCGTGCTCGACCTGGCGAAGGTCATCGCGGACGCGTTCGAGGTCGAACGGCGGGTGGAGCACCTGCCGGCGCGGAACGAGGTCGTTCACGCCTTCTCCGACCACACCAAGGTCCGCGAGGCGCTCGACCTGGGCGATCCGATCCCGGTCTCCGACGGCATCGCCCGCATGACCGAGTGGGTCCAGATCCATGGGTCACGGGATCCTGTGCGCTTCCAGGGCGAGATCGAGGTCGCCCGGAACCTCCCGCCGAGCTGGGTCGACGGCTAGCGCCGGAGGGACCGCACGAGCAGCAGCAGGCCGGCGAGGGCCACCGCGCCGCCAAGGAACAGCCCGAACGGGAACGAGGAGCCATTGCCGTCCGGGGCCGGGTCGGCCGTCTCGGGCGCAGGGGCGACCGCGTTCAGGAAGTCGCGTGTCCGTTCCTGGAAGCGGTCGAACGACTCGCCGTCGACCACGCAATGCTCGAGATCGACGTCGTCTCCGGGCGCGATCACCCCGAGCTGGGCGTCGGTGCCCGCGGCGTTCAGGCGGCGGACGAGCTCGCGCTGGTCGTCCAGCTCGATAAGGAGGTCGCATGGCGCTGCGCCCACCAGGACGGGCGCCTCGATCCGCTCGGCGTTGTTCAGCGGGCTGAGCTCGGCGAGGTTCGCGGCGCCGAACGCGTTGCGGGCCTGGGCCTCCCCGCTGTGCGAGTTGGGCTTGGACCCGAAGTCCTCGAGGTCGGGCGGGCCGAGCAGGCTGACCACGCAGCCCACCTCGCTTCCGCGGCGCGCCGCCGTGATCAACGCGAGCTGCGCCCCGGCTGACGTGCCGTACATGCAGAGCGGCTCGCCGGGAGCCGCGCGACGCCGGAGCTCGTCGAAGGCGGCTGTCGCGTCGTCCAGGCTGCGGCCGCCGCTTCGGTAGCCGAGGTTCGCGACGTCGTAGCCCCACTCGACCAGGGTCTCGATCGTGGCGCTCATCAGCTCGTCGGCCGCCGCTCCGAGATCGCCGCGCCAGCCGCCGCCGTGGAGAAGGAGCACCGTGCCCCGCCCCTGACCCTCGGCCTCGTGGAGGCTCAGGTAGTAGGGGTTCCTGACCACGACCTGCGGCTCCGGCGACTGCGCGTCGGCCCCCGGAGGGAAGCCGACTGAGGCCGACAGCAGAATCAATGTCGGGAGTAGGCGGCGGATGCTCAGGCTAGGACCAGTAGACGGATGTTCGCGAGATCCGCGCGCGAAGCCGGCGCGGCACGCGCCGGTGGTGGACGCCGAGCTGGAATCCGGCGTACCGCGTGGCCTCGTGGGCCAGCGTCGACGGGATCGCGCTGCGCCTGCCCGCCTTCCAGAGCCAGGCCAGCTCGTCGCGCACGAACCTGAGGCCGTCCCCGCGCACCATCCCGGGCGAGCTCCGCCCGCCGGCCATGAAGCTCCGCTCGGCGGCCGCGCCCTGATCGAAGTAGCGCTTCAACGTGTCGCCGAGCGTGTAGTCGTGCGAGTGGCGGACGACGGCGTCGGGGACGTACGCGATCTCGTGGCCCGCCAGAAGGACCCGGGTGCACCACTCCAGGTCCTCGGCGATCACGATGTCGCTCGCGAACGGGAACTCCTCGAGGAGCGGCTTGCGGATCGCGGACGAGACGTTCGAGAACAGCACGTTCGCGACGGTCAGGTCGCCGGGGCCCGTCGCGCGCTGGACCCGCGGCCGGGGCCCGTAGCGGTGCTCGATGTAATAGCTCTGGTGCGGCGGCGCTGCCTCGTACGCGATCTGGCGCGCGTAGGTGCCGGCGAGCCGGTTCTCGGCCCGCAGCGGGTCCGTCAGCCGCTCGAGCCACCGCTCGTCGACCGCGAGAGCGTCGTCGACGGTGAACACGACGATCTCGCCCGCGGCCAGCCGGGCCCCCAGGTTCCTCGTCTCACCGTGGTTGAAGTCCTCCGGGGCGATCTGGTGGACCCGGCCGTCGAACGAGCGCACGAGGTCCTGCGTCCCGTCGGTCGAGCCCGAGTCGACCGTGACGATCTCCACGTCGTCCGAGACCTCCTGGCCTCGGATCGCCTCCAGGCAGCGGCGCATGCGCTCGCCGCCGTTCAGGACTGGGATTACGACCGAGATCACCGCGCGCGGAACGCTACGGCTATTCCCACTCGATCGTCGCAGGCGGCTTCGACGAGATGTCGAGGGCCACCCGGTTCACTCCCGATACCTCGTTGATGATCCGGTTCGAGACCCGCTCGAGCAGGTCGTAGGGAAGCCGCGCCCAATCGGCGGTCATCGCGTCCTCGGAGGTGACCGCGCGGATCACGATCGGATACGCGTAGGTGCGCCCGTCGCCCTGGACCCCCACCGAGCGCACGACCGGCAGCACGCAAAACGACTGCCAGAGCTCGCGGTAGAGGCCGGCGGCGCGGATCTCCTCCTGGAGGATCGCGTCGGCGTCGCGCAGGATGTCGAGCCGCTCGCGGGTGACCTCCCCGCCGACGACCCGAATGCCCAGGCCCGGACCGGGGAACGGCTGGCGCCAGACGAACTTGTCGGGCAGGCCGAGTTCGGTGGCGACCGCGCGGACCTCGTCCTTGAACAGCATCCGCAGCGGCTCGACCAGCTCGAAGTCGAGGTCCTCGGGCAGGCCGCCGACGTTGTGGTGGGACTTGATGGTGGCGGCGCCGTGGCCTTCGCCGCCGGACTCGATCACGTCCGAGTAGAGCGTGCCCTGGACCAGGAAGCGAGCCCCTTCCAGCTTGCGCGCCTCGTCCTCGAAGACCCGGATGAACTCCTCGCCGATGATCTTGCGCTTGCGCTCCGGCTCGTCCTCGCCCGCCAGGCGGTCGAGGAAGCGCTGCTCGGCGTCGACGTGGACGAGCTTCACGCCAAGTTCGTCGCGGAAGGCGTGCGACGACCTGGTCCGCCTCGTTCAGGCGCATCAGGCCGTGATCCACGAGGACGCAGGTGAGCTGATCGCCGATCGCCCGGTGGACGAGAACCGCGGCGGTCGCGGAGTCGACGCCCCCCGACAGGCCGCAGATGACCTCGGCATTGCCGACCTTGGCGCGGATCTTCTCGACCTGCTCGTCGATCACCGACGCCGGCGACCAGCGCTGCTCGCAGCCGGTGATCTCGCGTAGGAAGCGATCCAGGACCTGGGTGCCGTACGGGGTGTGCACCACCTCGGGGTGGAACTGGATGCCGTACAGACCTCGATCGACCGATTCGAACGCGGCGACCGGCGAGCCGGGGCTGGCGGCGAGCGGCTCGAACCCCTCGGGCGCCTCGAGCACGCAGTCGCGGTGGCTCATCCAGCACTGCTGCTCGGCCGGGAGCCCGGCCAGAAGCCGGCCGCCGGACCCGGAGAGGTTCAGCGCGGTCCGGCCGAACTCGCCCGACTCGGCGCCCTCGACGCGCCCGCCGAGCGCCAGCGCCATCGCCTGCATGCCGTAGCAGATGCCGAGCACGGGGATCCCGAGCTCGAGGAGCTCGGTCCGGAGCGGCGGGGCGCCGTCGGCATAGACCGACGCGGGTCCGCCGGACAGGACCAGCGCCCTGGGCGCACGCTCGCGAATCGCCTCCAGGGAGGTGTCGCTGGGCAGGAGCTCGGCGAAGACCCCGCACTCGCGGATCCGCCGCGCGATCAGCTGCGAGTACTGGCCGCCGTAGTCGAGGACCAGCACCTCCTCGCGTGCGGAGCGAGGCGGTGCGATCTCGAGCGTCTCGGGCGAGGCGGGCTCGCCCTCCAGGATCTCGCGCGCCGCGGTGGCCGAACCGGGGACCTCGGCCGAGGTTTCAGTCATCCGAGACGGCGACCCCCGCCGCGACGGCGGCCCGTCCGTTCGACCCCATGCCGACCGACTGCGAGCGCTGCAGCTGCTTGCCCTCGGTCTGCAGCGACGGGGCGACCATGACCTCCGCCCGCTGGAAGTCGCGGATGTCCTCGTAGCCGCAGGTGGCCATCGACGTCCGCAGCGCTCCCATCAGGTTGAACGTCCCGTCGTTCTCGTGCGCGGGGCCGAGGAGGATCTCCTCGAGGGTTCCGTCCTGCAGGGTCGCGACGCGCGTCCCGCGCGGCAGCGAGGGGTGGAACGTCGCCATGCCCCAGTGGAAGCCGCGCCCCGGAGCCTCCTTGGCCCGCGCCAGCGGCGAGCCGATCATCACGGCGTCGGCGCCGCAGGCGATCGCCTTCGAGACGTCACCGCCGGTGCGCATGCCGCCGTCGCCGATCACGTTGCAGTACTCGCCGGTCTCGAGCATGTGCTGCGAGCGCGCGGCCGCCACGTCGGCGATCGCGGTCGCCTGCGGCACGCCGAGACCGAGGACGCCTCGGGTGGTGCACGCTGCCCCCGGGCCGACGCCGACCAGGACGCCGACCGCCCCGGTCCGCATCAGGTGCAGGCCGGTCGAATACGAGGCGCATCCGCCGGCCACGACCGGCACCGGCACCTCGGCGATGAACTCCTTCAGGTTGAGCGGCTCGGATTTGGTCGAAACGTGCTCGGCCGAGATCACGGTGCCCTGGATCACCAAGATGTCGAGCCCGGCCTCGAGCGCAATCTCGTAGAAGTCCGTCACGCGCTGCGGCGTCAGCGACCCGGCGGCGACCATCCCGGCCGCCTTGATCTCCTCGACCCGCTTGGCGATCAGGTCGGGGTCAACCGGGCGCTCGTAGACCTCCTGCATCGTGCGGGTGGCCAGCTCGGCCGGCGCGCCGGCGATGCGGTCGAGCTGCTCGTCCGCGTCCTCGTAGCGCGACCACATGCCCTCGAGGTTGAGGACGCCGAGGCCGCCGATGCGACCGAGTTCGATTGCGGTGGCCGGGCTGACGACGCCGTCCATCGCCGAGGCGAGGAGCGGCAGCTCGAAGCGATACGGCCCGAGGTTCCAGGAGATGTCCACATCGTCGGGGTCGCGGGTCCTGCGCGACGGCACGATCGCGATGTCGTCGAACCCGTAGGCCCGCCTGCCCTTCTTGCCTCGACCGATCTCGACTTCCACCCGATTCAGCTCCTTCGTTCTGGAGGGTCCAGGCTACGTCGGTTCACGGACGAAAAAAGCCCCTCGGAAAGGGGCTGCGAATCCGCAATTTGCGAGGCGGGGACCCGGGTATCCAAGGTCCTGGCGATGATAACAGCGGTAAACCGCGCGCTAGGCGACCCTGGCGGGCACCTCGGTTTCGTCGACCTGGACCCGCTGCAGGAGCCGCTCGACCTCGCCCGGGTCGAGGGTTCCGGCCCCGAAGTGCTGCGTGGACTGTGCCCCGCAGGCCACGCCGTAGGCGAGGCAGTCCCGGGGCGAGGCGCCCTCGTACCGCGCGGCGACGTAGCCGGCCAGGAACGCATCGCCCGAGCCCACCGCTGCGATCGGCTCGAGCTGTTCGATCTGGACCTCGAACCGCCGGCGATCGCTCCCCCGGCCGACGATCGCCGAGCATCCTCCGGGGTTGGTGATGATCGCGTCGCCCGCGCCCATCTCGATCAGGCCCGTGAGCCCCATCGCCTTGTCGTCCGGGTCGTTGAACTCGTGCCCGACGACCTCCTCGGCCTCGCCGATGTTCGGCGCGACCACGGCGGGCTCGGCTCGCAACCCGGCGCGCATCGGCTCGCCGTCCGTGTCCAGCACGGAGATCACATCGAGGGTCTTCAGCTCGGTGACGAGTCGCGCATAGACATCGGGTTCGGTGCCGGGCGGGGTGGACCCGGCGAGCACGCAGACCGTCGCGCCCTGCGCGAGGTAGAGCAGCTTCTCCACGAAGAGGTCGACCTCCTCGGGTGTCACCCGCGGGCCGCGCTCGTTGATCTCGGTCTGCTCGCCGGTCGTCGGATCTACGACCGAGAGGTTGGTCCGCGACTCGCCCTCGATCCGGGTGAAGTCGTTCAGGATGGACTCCTCGGCGAGGCGCTCGAGGACCCTCGTTCCGGTCGCCCCGCCGGCCAGTCCGGTCGCGATCACCGGACGCCCGAGCAGCTTCAGTGCGCGCGCGACGTTGACGCCCTTGCCGCCCGCCATCGTCTGCGACTCGACCGCGCGGTGACGCTGCGAGAGCCGGAAGTTGGGAACGGCCACCGTGCGGTCGACGGCGGTGTTGAGGGTGACGGTGAGGATCACTGCCGGGGGCGGACTCTACCTGGGCGGGCGCCTGGCAACGACGACCGCAGTTGTCGCGAGGCCCAGGGCGATGACCCCGGCGCCGGCGAACACCCCCCACGCCCAGGACGGGAGCCCGGTCTCCGGCGGGGCGGCGACGGTGCGGCCGGCGATCACGGCAACCTCGCCCACCTCCTCCCCGTCGAGCGTGACGGTGGCAACGCCGAACTCCTGGCCGCGTGAGACGGCGCCCGCCGGGGGCGCCGGCCGCCGGTACTCGACCTCGACGCGCTGGTCGGCGCGGGCGATCGCGGTCAACGGCGCGGCGGCCAGCAGCGGCAGCGGGCCGCGATCCTCACTCAGCGTAACGGTGCCGATCCGCTCGCCGCGCGCGACGAGGTTGCGCTTCTCATACAGCGAGAACCCGTAGTCCAGGAGCTCCAGGGTGGCCGCGTCGCGCTCGGCCTCCCCGGGAGCGCCCAGCACCGCCGAGACGAGCTCGACCCCGCGGCGTTGCCCGGACGCCACGAGGACGTAGCCCGCCGCCAGCGTGGTGCCGGTCTTGACGCCGTCCACGAACGGCACGTCGAGGACCAGCGTGTTCCGGTTGACGAGACGGTGCTCGTCCTCACCGGCCCCCACGGTGATCTGCGGCGTGTCCACGATCCTGCGGAACAGCGGCTCCTGGCGCAGGCGGATCGCGAGGCTCGCGAGGTCGCGGGCGCTGGACACGTTCCCCCCGTCGAGCCCGATCGGATCGGCGTACGCGGTCTCGGAGAGCCCGAGGCGCTGCGCCGTCCTGTTCATCTCGGCGACGAAGTCCGGGATCGAACCGGAGACGCGGAGCGCAAGCGCCGCCGCCGCGTCGTTCCCGGACGCGATCAGCAGGCCGTAGAGCAGATCCCGCACGCTCACGACCTCGCCGGCGCGCAACCCCATCAGCGATTCGCCCGCCGCCGCCGCGTACTCGGGCGCGGTCACCTCGTCCGACAGCTCGAGGTCGCGGAGCACGATGAACGCTGTCATCAGCTTCGTCGCGCTGGCGATCGGGCGGGCGCTGTCCGCTTCGCGCTCGGCCAGGACGTCACCGGACTTCTCGTCGACCAGCAACCAATTGCCGGCCGGCAGGTCGTCGGGCGGCTTCGGCGCGCGCCTCGCTGGGAGCCGGCGCGGCGAACAGCGCGGCGCACGCGGCAACCGCCGCAACGCCCGCTCTCAGCGCTGCAGCTTGATCTGTTGCCCGGCGTTCAGGGTCGCGGTGTCGAGGTCCGGGTTCAGCCGCTCGAGCTTGGCGAGGGGAATCCCGGTTTTCTGCGCGATCCCGGTGAAGGTGTCGCCGGGGACGACGACGTATGTGTCGCCCTCGACCGTCGGCTCGTTGCGCGTCTGCTCCTTCCGCGGCCGATCGCGCTCGTTCCCGGTCCCGGCGTCGTCGCCGCCGCCCGAAAGCGTCTCGGAGACGAGCAGGAACAGCGCCAGCCCGCAGGCGACCAGCGCCAGCGGTGCGAGAACGCGCGCGACGATGCTGCGTGGTGGCTCCACGTCCGGGATCTCTGTGAGCGCTCTCGCCATTGACTACCTGAAAACCGGTATCCAGGCGATGGTAGCCGCGAATCACTGGGTTTTAGACACCTGTCGATGCCGCGCAAGCTACGTCCCAAACCTGCCTGCGAAGCGCCTCGGCGGCTGCGGCGGGGTCGCCGGACCCCGCGATCGAGCGCGAAGCCGCCACCAGGGCCCCCGCGGGATGTGCCGCGAAGGCGGCGCCGAGCTGCCCCGCCTCCCCTCCCTGGGCTCCCACTCCGGGTAACAGGAAGACCGATCGCGGCATCAGGGCCCGGAGGCGCGCGATGTGCCCCGGCTCGGTCGCGCCGACGACGGCGCCAAGCCCGGTGAGGCCTCCCTCCCCCTGCAGGCGCGGGCCGAGCGATGCCACCAGCTCGGCGATCCGTTCGTGCACCGGAGCGCCGGCGACGGGCAGGTCGAGCACGTCGGCCGCACCCGGGTTGGAAGTCCGGACGAGCACGAAGAGCCCCGCTCCACGCTCCGCGGCGACCTCGATCAGCGGCTCGAGGGAGTCGGCACCGAGCAGGGCGTTGACGGTCGCGGCGTCGGCGCCTAGTCCCTCGGCGTCGCCCCACGGCGTCGGGGTCGAGCCGAGCAGGGCCTGCGCGTAGGCGGCCGCGCTGACCGGGACGTCGCCTCGCTTGCCGTCCGCGATGACCAGCAGGCCCGCCGCGCGCGCCGCGGCGATCGCCCGTTCGAGGGCCGCCCAGCCGGGCGCCCCCAGCCGCTCGAAGCACGCGAGCTGCGGCTTGGCCGCGACGCACGCCGGCCCGGCCCGCTCGACGACCCGCTCGCACCAGCGCGCGACAGCGTCCGCCGCGCGCTCGGCGGGCGAGTCGCCGGCGGCGTCGGGAAAGGCCTCGCCCGCGACTGCGGGATCGGGATCGAGGCCGACACAGACCTGGCTGCGGCGCTCCTCGACGAGCGCCGCGAGCCGGTCCGTGAAGAGCCGTGCGGGCGTCAGCCGCCCTTGACCCGGGACTTCAGCCCGGCGCCGGCCGAGAACTTCGGCACCCGGCCGCCGGCGATCGTGATCCGCTCGCCCGTGCGCGGGTTGACGCCCTGGCGTGGCCCGCGCTCGGCGACGCTGAACTTGCCGAAGCCGGTGAAGTTGACCTCGCCGCCACCTCCTAGCGTGTCCTGGATGCCGTCGAGCACGGCGTCGACGGCATCAGCTGCCGCCTTCTTCGAATCAAAGTTCCCTGCGATCCGCTCAACGAAATCAGCCTTGGTCACGTGAAATCCTCCTCCTAGTCGGAACGGCGCGCAAGATAACAGCGCAGCGGGACGCCCATGCGTGCGATCGGCTCGCGAACCGGGCTCCGTACCTAGGATGGCGGCGATGCGAGTCCTGCGCACGATCACTGCGAGGTGGCGCCGCATCCGGTTCCGGATGTGGGTGGTGGAGCTGCGCCTGCGCCTGCGCACCGCCGGGGCCAGATTGGAGCTCGATGCCCCGCGCGGAGCGGTCCTGGAGTCGAAGCCGATCGTGAAGGCCTACCCGCTCGGCGAAGGCGGCGGTGTGTTCCGGCTCCGGATCGGCGCGGACGTGCGGATCGGCAGCCTGCTGGTGATCGAGCTGTTCGCGCGCGGCGACAACCGGCTCACGCTCGGCACGGGGAGCGTGATTCAGAACTCCGTACGGCTGATCCTGCGGGGTGGCTCGATCGAGGTCGGGCGGCATACCAGCCTCCGCGACGGAGCCTGGCTCAAGTCGGACGGCGAGCTCAAGCTCGGCGACCACGTCCAGATCAGCCAGTACGACGCGCTTCACTGCGACCGTCGGCTCGAGCTCGGCGATTGGGTCGGACTGGCCGAGCGGGTGACGGTGTTGGACTCCGACCACGGCTTCGACGGCAGCAACGTTCATTTCCGCGACCAGCCGCTACAGGTCGAACCGACCGAGATCGGGGCGAACAGCTTCGCCGCGGCTGGGGCGGTGATCCTCCGCGGGACCCGCCTGGGGGAGAACTCATTCGTCGCTGCCAACGCCGTCGTGCGTGGCGGGAACTACGCGCCGGGGTCGCTGCTCGCCGGGATTCCGGCGAAGGTGGTCGACCGGCGCGGGGCCCCCGCGGCCTGAGCCCCGGCGCTAGACGACCAGTGTTCCGTGACGCAGCGAGCCGGCCACCGCGGTCGCCGTCTCGACGGCGTCGTGCACCGGGTAGTACGCGGCCAGCGAGAGAGCGGCCCGCTCGGCCGCCATGCGAGCTCTGACGTCGCGGGCGTAGGGTGCCGCCAGGAGGAGCGCCGGCGGGAGCCTCCGTGCGAGCGCCACCCCCACCGCGGCGAGCATCAGGAGCGCGTGGCTGCGCTTCCAAAAGAGGCCGAACGCGAGCTGTTCCCTCAACTGCGGGTGGCGCACGAAGTTCACGAAGGCCGGATGCCACCCCGCGGCCACCTCGAGGCGGCCGACCGCGCCAATCTCCATGACCGCGTGATGAACGAGCGCGTCGGGCGCCCAGACCGGTCTCGCTCCCAGCTCCTTCGCACGCCACGCCAGGTCGGTGTCCTCACCCCGGGGCAGTCGCTCGTCGAAGCCGTCGAGCCGCTCCAGCAACGCGCGGGGATAGGCAACGTTGCAGGCCGGAAACCAGGGGCCGGGCTCACGCACGTCGATCGTCCGCGAAAACGGCCCTCGTCCCGCGACCTCCTCGGGATGCGGATGCGTGGGCCCGTGCACGAAGCCGTCCGCAGCCGTGCGGGCGGACCGGGCGACGGCCGCGAGCCAGCCGGGCACCGGCTCGCAGTCATCGTCGGTGAACGCCACGAGCGGCGCGGTCGCCGCGCGCCACCCGGCGTTGCGGGCCCCCGCCGGCCCGCCGGGCGCATCCCGTCTGACCACCCGGAAAGCGCCGTGATCCCCGTGACCGCTGCGCTGCTCGAGCAGCCGTGCGGTGGCGTCGGTCGAGGCATCATCGACCACGACCAGTTCGAAGCCCCCTCGAATCCGCTGCGCTGCGATCGCATCGAGTGCCCGCGCGAGACGCTCCGCCCGGTTCCGGGTCGCGACGACGACCGCGATGGCCGGGCCGCCGGTCGGCTTCAAGCCAGTGCCGGCACGCCGAAGCGCTCGCGCACGCTCGGCGCCTCGTGGCCGTTCTCGGCGAGAAGCTGAGCGACGACCTCCTCGGCCTCGCGCACCGCGTAGTTGGTGCCGCGGTCGTCGGGATAGACCTGCGTCGTGTTGGCGAGTAGAGGCCCGGGACCCCGGTCGCGGTACGCGAGGCATCCGGTCGCGGTAGTTGGGCAGCACGACGGGCTGCCCCGCGGGCTCGCGGAACATCCAGCTCTGCTTGATCCAGTCGCGCGTGAACTGCGGGGTTCACCTTGCGCAGGCCGGGCTCGTAGAAGTCGATCAGCTCGTCCATGTTCTTGGTCGAGCAGCTCGTGGTCGCGCGGGCAGGTAGTTGGCGACGTAGAGCGAAGTGGCGGCCGCCGTAGCGCTCGAGCGGGACGAGGTTGGTCTGCTCGATCAGGCCGATGAAGCCGAGGTCGGTGTCGGCGACGTTGGTCCAGTAGAAGGGATGGAACTGCCGGTCCATCTCGCACAGCAGGCAGAGCGCGGCGAAGTACTCGATCGTCGCGGGTCCGCTCGAGGTAGGCGTCGCCGATCTCCGCCGCGAGGTCCGGGTCGAGCAGCTGCTCGAAGATGTCGGAGGGCAGCGCGGCGATCACCGCGTCGTAGCGCTCCGGGCTCGCCGTCGGGCTCGAACTCGCGCGGGTCGTGGCCCGCGCCGGAACGAGTCGCGGCGCCGCGCCGGTGACGAGGAACTTGCCGTCGGCGTCGCGCGCGAGCTGCGCCGCCGGGCGGTCGATCAGCACGCGGCCGCCGTGCTGCTCGATCAGGTCGCGCAGGCGGACGAAGATCGACTCGAAGCTGCCCTTCGGGTAGACGAGCAGCTCGCCCTTCGCCTCCTCGCCGGTGACCTGGCGGCGGTTGCGGAGCTTCGCCCAGAGCCACGACATCGAGATGTCGTCGGCCTGGTCGCGGAACTTGCCGCAGAGCAGCGGGCCCCAGACGTGCTCCCAGGCCGGCTTGCCCATCACCCGCTCGACCCAGTCGCGGATCGTGATCGGCTCGTACGGCTCGACCGTAGTTGGCGCGCTTCTGCAGCCAGAGGGCGCCGACCCCCATCCGGATGCGCGAGAGCGGCGACATCGGCTTGTAGCGCAGCAGGTCGACGGGGGTCGTTGAACGGGTAGAGCTTCCCGTTGCGGAAGATCGCGACGCGACGAGGGCCAGGTCTCGAGCTCGCAGCCGATCTCGGCGCAGAGGTCGTGCATCTCGCGGTCGCTGCGTGAAGAGGTGGTGGTAGTAGCGCTCGAGCAGAACGCCGTCGCCGACGTCGATCGTCGCCGCCTGCCCGCCGAGGCCCGGCCAGCGCTCATAGACGTCGGTGTCGTGCCCGAGCTTCGCAAGCCGATGGGCGGCCGACAAGCCCCGCCTGCCCCGCTCCGAGAACCGCGACCCTCATGCGGCGCGGGAGCGAGTGAACACATCGGCACAGGTCGCGTTCTACTTGCTCCGCCGATCGAGCACCAGTCGATCCCGCCCGACGTCTACGACCGCGAGTACTTCCTCTCCGAGATCTGCGAGGGCTTCGAGGAGGCCCAGCAGGGCGAGGTCTCGTTCAACAAGGCGAAGCAGGTCCGGCATCCTCGGGCCGCGGCCCGGCATGCAGCATCCTCGATGCCGGCTGCGGCCGCGGCGAGACGGCCCTCGCGCTGCGCCGAGGCCGGGGCCGAGGTCGCCGGCATCGACTACTCCGAGGCCGCCGTCGAGCTGACCCGCGAGATGCTCGCCGAGGTGCACCCGGACGCCGACATCCGGGTCGGCAGCGTCACCGAGTCTGCCCTGGCCCGACGACACGTTCGACCGGATCCAGTTCTCGGACGTGATCGAGCACCTCGACCCGCCGCAGACGGTGCCCGCGCTGGCGCGAGTTCCGCCGCGTGCTGAAGCCCGGCGGCTACGTGCTCGTCCACACCGCGCCGAACCTCCTGTTCATGAACTACGGGTGGCCGCTGGCCCGCCCGTTCGTGGAGCTCGCCGGCCACGGCGAGATCGCCGACAAGGTCGACCGACTGGTTCGAGATCGCCAAGGACTACCACGTCAACGAGCAGGCGGTGTTCACGATGCGCCGCAACCTGCGCGAGGCCGGCTTCGCCGACCCGCACGTCTGGATCGACCCCGACGTCCTGCGCGGCGGCCAGTTCCACCTGCTCGAGCGGCTTCGAGGGCCCGGTCGTGAAGCTTGCGAAGCGGGTCGCGGCCACTGCGGCCGGTCCGCCTGTTCATGGGCAACGACGTCCTCGGCGTCGGGGTCAAGCGCTAGCAGCCCCCGTGCCCGCGGGCGACTACTGGGTCGGGCTCGCGTTCTTCCTCGTCACCTGGGGCGGGTGCGCCGCGGCGGGTTGGTTCGCCGTCACGCGCCTGGCGCCGGGCCTCGCCGGGTCGATGAGGGTGCTCGGCTGGGCGCTGCTCGCGACCGGCGCGCTGCTCATCGCCCATCTGCTGCCCGCGGCGCTCACGGTCCTCTCACGTGAGGCGGCGGCGCTCGCCGCGATGGTCCTCGCCCTGGGTGCGAGCCGGCTCCGCACGCCGCAGCCCCGCACGCGCGATCGCGTTTCCCCCTTCGGCTCGCGAGCCGACCGAGCTGGACTGCCGGCTCGCCCGGCTCGGGGTACTCGCCTTCGGGATCTGGTTGGCACTCATAGCGCTCCGCCAGCTCCATGCCGAGCCCCTGGGGTTCGACGCCGTCAACGCCTACCTGCCGACCGCTGCAAACTGGATCCAGGAAGGTTCGATCTGGGGCATTCAGGATTGGCTTCCGGGCTTCTTCTTCGGCGCCACGCCGGGCAACGGCACCGTCGTGCTGCTCGCCGCGACACTCCCCTGGGAAAACGACTTCGTGGCGCACCTGGCGATCTACCCGTTCGTCGTTCTGACCGCGCTGTCGCTCTACGCGCTGGCCAGGGAGGCTCAGGCGCCGCGGCCGGCGGCCGCCCTCATCGGCGTGATGCTCACCGCGGCCCCGGTGATCGTGTTCCCGGCGCTCCGGGATGCGCTGCTCGACCCGGTCCTCTACTCCGCGTTCTCGTCCGGCCTGCTGTTCCTGGTTCGCCATCGGCGAACCGGGGACCAATCCGACCTCGCGCTCGCCGGGCTCGGCCTGGGCATCGCGTTCGGCGCGAAGTTCTACGGGTTCACGGCGGTGCCGATCGTCGTGCTCGCCTGGGTCGCCGCAAGCCTCTGGAGCCGCCCGAGCGCCTCGCGCCTCGCGAGGCAGGCGCTGGTCCTGCTGGCACCGATCATCCTGTTCGGCGGCCTCTGGATCGCACGCAACTGGATCGAGACGGGCAACCCCGCGTATCCAGTCGCGATCAACGCGTTCGGGCTCGAGGTGTTCGATGCCCCTGTCGACCCGCTGCGCGAGCGGCTCGGCACGACGCTCGCCGACTACGTCGACGAGCCATCCGTGTGGGGCAACGAGCTCCGAGAGCAGTTCCGCGTCGCGATCGGGCTGCCGATTGCGATCCTGGCGGTCGCGGTCGTCGTCGCCGGCGCGTTCTTGGTCCGGCGTCGCGGGCTGCGCGAGGACGACGACAGCGACGGCCCGGCGTTGGTGGGCGTGATCCTGGCGGTGGCGCTTGCGGCGTCTTACGCGTTGACCCCGTACTCCGCGACCGGGGGCCCCGGTGATCCGTTCTTGGCGGCGGCCAACGTCCGCTATGGGGTCCCGGCGCTGATCGTGGCCGCCGCGGTCGCCGCCTGGCTGTGCGGCCGCCTCGGCCGGGCAGCGCTGACGGGTGCCTGCGTTGTCGCATTGGTGGGTACCTTTGACGCGCTCCGCGTGGGGACGCTCGCCCCGCGATCCACGGTCTACGCCGCATTCGGGCTGGCCGCCGTATGCGTCGGCGCAGCATGGCTCGTGCGGCGGCGGGCCATCGAGCGGCCGTCGCTCCCCCGAATCGGCCCCCGGCTGGCCGTCGGCGGTGCGGCCGCCCTCCTCATCCTCGTCGCGGTCGTCGGTTCGCGCCTTCAGGAGACGTACAACGACAGTCGCTACATGGGCCAGGACGAGGCCCTGTCCGCCCTGGCGTCCGACGAAAGCCACCGGGTCGGGATCGCGGGCAACTGGACGCCCGAGGAGCCCGGCCCGATCTATCCCGCGTTCGGCCGGCGAGTGCAGAACGAGGTGTCCTTTGTCGGGGTGACGGAGGACGGCCTGTTGAGACGCGCATCGTCGCGGCAGGAGTTCCTGGCCGCGCTCGGCCATCCGCCGCCGGACGTGCTCCTCGTCGGGCTCGCGGAGGCGACCCCCGAGGATCCGGAGGCGCTGCGCGCCAGCCCGGCCGGCGCCCCCGCCGAGCTCGGTTGGGCCGAAAGCGCCGGGTACACGGAGGTCATGCGAAGCGAGCGGTTCGCGCTGCTCAGCGGGCCTCGTGACCCCGGAAGCGCTCAGGCCGCCGCCGCGACCACGAACATCGCGTTGCCGCGGTCGCTGACCCTGGCAAGCGGATAGGCACCGAGGCGCACGGCTGAGAACGCCGCCCGCAGCAACCGTGCCCTGAAGCCGGTCCCGATGCGTGCCGGCGCCAGCGTCGTGGCGCGGTAGAACCCGTAGGGGATCGCGAACGTGCGCACGACTTCGACCTCGTACCCGGCCCCCCGGAACAGCTCGCGTGACGTGCCCGGCGCGAAGTCGTAGAGGTGTACCGGCAGCTCGGGGTACTCCCAGACTCCCGTCCGCCGTGCGAACAGACGGTAGGTGAGCTGCGGGTAGAGCCCGTCGACGTTCGGGAACGTTGCTGCGATCCGGCCGCCCGGGGCCAGCAGGTCGCGCGCGAGCCCGAGCTCACGACGCGGATCGTGCAGGTGCTCGAGCACGTCCCAGAAGCTGATCAGGTCGAACCCCGTGCCCACCAGATCCGGGGCCACCTGCTCCAGCGTGCCGGTCCTCACGTCCAGTCCCCGCTCACGGGCGCTCGCGGACGTTGCCTCCCCGATCTCGACTCCAACGGCAGACGCCGCTCCCGCCTCGGACGCGACCTCGACCCACGCGCCCGATGACGCACCCACGTCGAGCACCCGCCAACCCGCGACGTCGTGGCCCCCTGCGCGCAGCAGCTCGAGCTTGTCGCGAGCGTTCGCGAGCGTCTGCTCCCGCAGCCGGCCGAGCAGCGACGCCGCGAAGTCCTCGTCGTGGTAATAGGCCGTCCTGAGCACCTCCGGGGTCGGCTGCGGCTCCTGGAAGACGAGCCCGCATTCGCAACGCACCAGGGTGTATCCGTCGCGTCGATAGAGCGCGGTGAACGGCGGGCCGGCCCCGCAGATGATGCACTCCCTCGCGCCCACGTTCCGGCGATCCTAGATGAGCGAATCGGCGCCGCCGAACCGGCGCCGACGTCCCAAACCCCTTGGTACAGTCGCCGCCGCCGCCCTGGGGTGCGGTGCGGGTCCCGAGCGTCCGAAGCTCGCGGCCGACTACTTCACCAAGAGACGACACGATGGCTTCGCTGAAGAGCATCAGCCGCGACACGCGCCGCCTGGCGGCAGGCTGGCGCTGGCGTGCCGGGGTGATCCTCGGAACGCCGATTCCGGCCGAGTACGACGACGATCTCGCAGCGACGATGAAGACGGTTCGCCGGCACACGCTGACCGGCCCGGCGCGGATCGCCGCCCTGGTCGACGCGGTGACCTACGTGGTCGACGAGGGCGTCGACGGCGACTTCGTCGAGTGCGGCGTCTGGAGGGGCGGCAGCATGATGGCCGCCGCGCTGACCCTGATCGGCTCGGGGACCGCGACCGCGACCTCTACCTGTTCGACACCTTCACGGGCATGCCGGAGCCCGGCGCCGAGGACGTGAGCTCCCCGTACGACGGCTACTCCCTGCACAAGCGCTGGCGACGTCACGACAAGGCCGAGAAGGAGTGGGCCGGCGATCCCGGTCGAGACCGTGCGCGCCAACGTGCTGTCCACCGGCTACCCGGCGGAGCGGATCCACGTGCGTCGTGGGCATGGTCGAGGAGACGATCCCGGCCGAGGCGCCCGAGCGGATCGCGCTCCTGCGCCTCGACACCGACTGGTACGCGTCGACCAAGCACGAGCTCGAGACGCTCTACCCCCGGCTCGTCAACGGCGGCGTGCTGATCGTCGACGACTACGGCCACTACGAGGGCGCCCGCCAGGCCGTCGACGAGTACTTCGCCGAGACCGGCGAGCGCGTGCTCCTGAACCGGATCGACTACACCGGGCGTGTCGCGGTCAAGCAGCCCAAAACGGTGCGGGACCCGCATGATCGAGCGGCGGCGAGCCGCGAGCTGATCAGCGTCACGCGCCCCGGTCCTGAACGAGGAGGACGTGCTCGAGGCGTTCTACGAGCGCGTCCGCGCCGCCCTCGGAGGAGCACGAGTTCGAGCTCGTCCTCGTCGACGACGGCTCCACCGACGCGACCCCGGAGATCCTCGGACGATCTGGCCGAGCGGGACCGCGCGTCAAGGTGGTCGACCTGGCCCGGAACTTCGGCTACCAGGCCGCGGTCACCGCCGGACATCGACCACGCCGCGGCGACGCCGTGGTCACGATCGACGCCGACCTCCAGGACCCGCCCGAGCTGATCGAGGAGCTGATCGACGCGTGGCGACGCGGCTCGGACGTCGTCTACGCGGTCCGCCGCGAGCGCGTCGGCGAGAGCCGGCTGAAGCTCGCTCACCGCGCGCTGGTTCTCGGCGATCTTCCGGCGGCTCGCCGAGCTCGACATCCCGACGAACGCGGGCGACTTCCGCCTGCTCTACCGGCGCGCGGTCGACGCGCTCCGTGCGCATGCCGCGAGCGCAGCCGGTTCATGCGCGGGATGACGGTCTGGGTCGGCTTCACGCCAGAGCTCGGTGCCCTACGACCGCGAGCCGCGCTACGCGGGCGAGCACCCGCTACCGGTGGCGCACGCTGCTGCGGATCGCGCTCGACGGCATCTCGTCGTTCTCGCACGTGCCGCTGCAGATCGCGACCCTGGTCGGGTTCGTCGTCTCGTTCATCGCCTTCCTCGGGATCCCGTACGTGATCGTCAACCGGCTCCTCGGCTTCTACGTCGAGGGCGTCTCGACGCTGCTGTTCGCGATCCTGTTCCTCGGCGGCATCCAGCTGATCACCCTCGGGATCATCGGCGAGTACATCAGCCGCATCTACGACGAGGTGAAGCGCCGGCCGCTCTACCTGGTCAGCGAGCGGCACAACATCGACGGCCGACTGGAGCGCGGCGAACGCGACCCCGGCCGCGCTCCCTCGATGGGAGTGACGATGTCCACCACGCCTGAGACCACGCCGGCGCTGGACTCGCCAGCACTGCGACGCCTGCGGCTCGCGCGGACCTGCGGCCGCACATCGACGTCGCGGGCGAGATGGGCGCAGAGGGCCTGATCCCGACGACGAAGGAGTTCGGCACCGCGCTCGGCGACATCGTCCGCTGCGCGGAGTGCGCCCACATGCAGCTCGACCGCTTCCCTCGCGACGCGGAGCTCGACGCCGCCTACGAGGACGCCGAGTCCGACGCCTACGTCGAGGAGGAGGCGGGCCAGCGCTACAGCTTCGCCTCGGTGCTCGAGCGGATCGAGCGCTACGCGCCGGAGCGCGGCGCGATCCTGGACGTCGGCTGCTGGGTCGGGTTCCTGCTCGCCGAGGCGGCCGGAGCGCGGCTGGCGCGAGCGCGATCGGAATCGAGCCGTCGCGCGTTCGCCTCCGAGTACGCGCGCGAGCGCCTCGGGCTCGACGTCCGCACCGAGGAGCTGTTCACCGCCGACCTGCCGAGCGGCGCACTTCGACGTCGTCGTCATGGGCGACGTGCTCGAGCACCTGACCCGCGCGAACGCGGCGCTCGACCGGGTCGCCGAGCTGCTGCGGCCCGGCGGCGCTGCTGGCGCTCGAGCTGCCCGACGCCGGCAGCCGCGTCGCCCGGATGCTCGGCCCGCGCTGGTGGTCCGTGATCCCCACCCACATCCACTACTTCACCCGCGAGAGCGCCGCGACGATGCTCCGCCGCCACGGCTACGAGCCCCTCTACGTCGCCACCGACCCGAAGTCGTTCACGGTCCGCTACTACCTCGACAAGGGCGGCGGCTACCTGCCCCGGCTCTCCAAGGCACTGGTCCCGGCGGCCGAGGGCGTCGGCGTCGCCGAGCGCATGTGGACGCCGGATTTCCGCGATCGGATGCTCATGATCGCGCGCAAGCCCGCCGGTAGACCGACTCGTACTCCTTGACGATCTCGGACCACTCGTAGCGCTCGGCGCGGGCCCTGCACGCGGCCCGGACATCGTCCCGCCGGCCCAGCTCCAGCGCCTCGTCCAGTGCGCGCTCGAGGTCGCCCGCGTCGCCCGCGGCGAAGACCCTGCCCACACCGTCGTCGACGATCTCGGCCGTCGCGCCGGAGTCGTCGCCCACCGCCGGCGTGCCGGCCGCGAGCGACTCGACCGTCACGAGCCCGAACGCCTCACCGACGGCCGGGTTCACGCTCGCCCAGGCGCTCGCGTACTCGTCGGCCATCTGAGGGCCCGAGTTCACGTCCACCCAGGTCGCGCCTTCGGGCAGCTCCGGGGGCGCCGAGCTCATGAACGGATCACGGGGCCTGGCAATGCGAAGCCGCGCCCCCGGCATCCGCGCGCGCAGCCGCTCGAACGCACCGAACAGGAGACCTGCCCGCTTGCGCGGATCGCCCAGGCTCGAGGCGCAGAACAGAGTCGGCAGCTCGGCGCGCGAGACGGTCGATCGCAGCCTCTCGCCCACCACCCCGCCCGGCAGGATCACGGGCTCGCGCAGGAGATACCGGGCAAACGGCCGCGCGGCGGCGCGAGAGAGGACCGTGCATTCCTCGGCGGAGCGCGCGATCTCGACATGCATGTCGAGCCGATAACGGCGGGCGACGAGGTACTCGCGGACCGGGATGCCGTGGATCGTCGCCACCACCGGCGGGCCTCCGCGGCGGCGAGCCCTGACGGCCGCCCACGCGTCGGTCGGGAAGAACGCCTGCGCCACGTCGAACTCCCCGCGGACGAGTCGCAGCCAGGCAATCGGGATCCCGGCGAGGTGATACTCGTGGGCGGCGAGCCCCGGCGGCTGGGGCGGACGGCGCGAGCGGACCACGCGCATCCCGTCCTCCCCGGACTCCTCTTGGGCCCGGGGGTGCGTGGTCAGCACGGTCACCTCATGACCGCGCTCCGCCAGCGCGACGCCGAGATCGTGGACCACGCGCTCCGTGCCACGCCTGACCTCGGGCCAGTACGTCGGGGTGAGGAGCGCGACCCTCATATCTAGACGACCGGAGTGCGGTCCTCGATTGCGCCGCGGACCGTGTAGGCGACCTCCGCGGCGTCGACCACCGCTCGCGACGGGAGGTGGACGAGAAACCGCGCGCCGCGCCGCGGCGTGATCGGCCCGGACCCAGCGAACTCCCGGGCGGCGCCCGCCAGGTACGGGGCCGTGGCGAGCGCGGCGAGCGTGCGGCCCCCGCGCACGCCCAGCAGGGCCGCCGCAGCTCCGCAGAACGCGATCGCGATCCCGCGATGCGAGTCGTTCACGAACAGCCCCTGCGGCATCATGCCGCGCAGCTGGGGATGGCGTCTGAGCAGGCGGGCGAAGCGGAGCCGGCGGCGCGCCTCGAGCAGAGCCCGCGGCAGCGCATTGGGATGCACGGCGTGCCAAGCGCAGGCGTCGTCGGTGTAAACCAGCCGCGCGCCGGCCTCCGCGGCCCGCAGCCCCAGGTCCGTGTCCTCGCCCCAGTGCGGCAACATGAAGGCGGGGTCGAACCCGCCGAGCCGCTCGAGGAGGGCGCGCGGGTAGAGCAGGTTGCAGGTCTCGTACAGGCCGGTGGGCCGGGTCACCTCGATCGAACGGGCAAGGCCGAACAGCAGGTGGAGCTCGCTCGGGTCGGGCTCCGTACGGCCCTGGACGATCAGGTCGGCCGACTCCATGCCCTCCCGCTCGGCGACGGCCAGCAGGACCTCGAGCCAGTCCGGCGCGGCACGGCAGTCATCGTCGACGAACGCGACCAGCGGCGCCTCGGCCGCCCGCCAGCCCGTGTTTCGCTGCGGCACGGGGCCTCGCTCATCGGACTCCAGGAAACGCACGTCCAGGCCGGCCGGCGCCCGGGCGAAGGGACCGGGGGCGCCCTTGGCACGGACGACGATCACCTCGAACTCGCGGCCGGGGAGCGTCTGTGCCGCGAGCGCGTCCAGCGCGAAGGCCAGCCGCGTCTCGCGCGCGTGGGTGGGAATCACCACCGAGATCCGGGGGCTCATGCGACGGGGACCGGCTTGCCGCGCCGCAGGTAGCCGAGCATCTCGCGCAGCAGCGAGCGCTCGATCATCAGCGTGGCGACGACCGTCAGGGCGAGATAGAGGCCGGCCTCGGTGGCGATCACCAGGCCGTCCCGGTCACCGTCCACGAACGTGCGCATGAGCAGAACGGCCGCCGCCGCCGGCACGGTGGGAGCGATCGCGCGAACCATGTGCCGGGCCACCGCGAAGCCCGGGAACAGCTTTCGGATGTAGCGCCAGCGGGCGACGAGCTGGGCGAGGGTCATGATCGCCATCCCGGCAGCGAACCCGTCGAGCTCGGCCACGAAGATCAACGGCACCGGCGCCGCGAGGAAGGCCACCAGCGCGACCACGGTCACCACGGCCACCGGCCGCGTGTCGCCGATCGCACGGTAGAACGCGTTCCAGTTGAAGCCGATGTGGCTGATGGCCGCGGTCAGGCCGAAGACCTGCAACAGGATCACCGCGTCGTCCCACTCCGGCCCCAGCAGGTGCGTCACGACGTCCTGGGCGAACAGCGACAGGGCGACCCCGAACGGGACCGCCCACATCAGCGCGAGGCGATTCGACTTCCAGAACGCCTCGAGGAGCGTCCCGCGCTCGTCCGCCACCCGGCAGATCGCCGGGTACATCGCCTGGGTGATCACCGCATCGATGCGATCGGCATAGGCGGCGAAGATGGCCGCGAGCCCGATCGCGCCGGACGCGGCGAGCCCGATGGCCTCGTTCCCCACGAAGACCGAGATGTGGGCGATCAGCAGCGCGCTGCCGATCGCAACCACGAGCGGCCATGAGAACCCGACGTACTCGCGCGTCGTCGCCGCGTCGTAGCGGAGCCGTAGCGGATACGGAGAGGCGATCAGCGCGACGACGCCACCCAGCAGCGCTCCCGCGACGGTGCCGATCACCAGCGACCAGTAGCCGTACCCCGCGATGGCGAGCGCGATCGTCACACCGAAGGAGACGACGGGATCGACCGACAGGTAGATGCGTTGGCGCAGGAAGTCCAGGCGGCGGTGGAAGACCCAGACCGGGGACTGCATCGCCAGGCCCGGCAGCATCAGGCTGAGGACGATCGTCGGCACGATCAGCTCGGTGCGCTCGTAGAGGAGCGCGAGCAGCGGGGCCACCACCAGCGACAGCACCACCAGAACACCGGCCGAGATGAGCTCGAGCGTGAACGACTTCTGGAATGCCAGCTCCTGGTCCGCCTCGTCCTGCTGGATGTACTTGTCGGCGACCGCGGCCGCCTTCAGGCCGATCAGCAAAGAGACGCCGAGGAACAGGATGCTCCAGATGCCGAATTCCGCCTGCGTCAGAAACGCGGCGGCAATCAGGGCCTTGAGGACGTTGAGGCCGCCGACGGCGACCAGGAACGCCGAATTGATCACCGATCCGCGGGCGACCGCGCGACGGCGCCAGCCCGGGCCGGACCCTTCCCGTAGCACGCGAGCCAGTCTAGATCGGGGCGCGCCTAAGTTCGCCGGTTCGGCCGAGGCCGGCGTGGTGCCTCAGGCGGGAGGCGGGATAGGCGATGACCGGGTCACATACCGAACGCTCCGGGAACAGTCGCTTCGCAGGAAAGCGATCAAGTGCCGCGCGGGCCCGCCGCGCGGCGAACGTCGCCTAACGGCCCATAGCGGGCCGTTTCTCGACGCTCGGTGAACCCCGGCATTTCGGACGAAGGGCGGCCATCGCTCCAGCGTTGGGTACCGGGGCGGTCCGTAAACGACTATTCCGGGAGTCCCCGTGCCAGCAGCCGAGACTTCCGCTCTCACGCGAGAGCTGAAGCGTCTGGGGACGTGTCCCGCGCGTCGGCGCCGAGGACCTCGCTCACGATCGGGACTTCTGCTTCGCGCGAGGACCAGCAACGCCGCCGCCTTCTCGGCCTGGCTGGCTCCCGGCGACAGTGAAGACAACCTTGCCACGCTTGCCCCGGGCCGCGACCCGCTGGAAGGCCGCTCGCGCGCGCTCGAGCGGGAACGTCGAATCCACCGCGGGCCGCAGCGCGCCGTCGTCGGCGAGGCGCGCGAGCTCGCTGAGCTGTTCGCGGTTGGGCCCGACGACGAAGTAGTCGGCGCCGGGCGCCTCGGCTGCGATCGTGACGACCCGGTGAGCGGCCGGCAAGCTCCGGCCCACGGTGTCGAAGACGAGAGCTGCCGGCCCGTCCTCGACGACGTCGGCGCCCGCATGTCGAGCGAGCTGCACGGCGAGATGGCCGACCCCGCCGCGTGCACCGGTCACGATCACCCGTTCGCCGCGCCGGAGGTGCCCGTGCTCGAACAACCCTTGCCAGGCGCTCAGCCCGCCTATCGGTAGCGCGGCGGTCTCGACGTGACTCAAGCTCGCAGGCTTTGGCGCGAGCATCGAGGCGGGGACCGCGGCAAACTCGGCAGCGACGCCGTCCAGGTCGAAGGGCGTCAGCGCGAACACCTCCTCACCCGTGTCGGCGACGACGCCCGACAGCTCGTAGGACACGATCGCGGGCAGCCGGTCGGATGGCCATTCCAGCTCGCCGCGAGTGATCCCAGCGGCGTGGACACGGACGAGCACCTCCCCGGCGCCGGGCGATGGGGGCTCGATCTCGTCGATCCTGAGGCCCTCCGAATGAAGACGGACTGCAAGCATCACCGCCCACCCTGTAGATCGAGGCGAGGCGCGGCCAGCAGCTTCGCCTCGTGCGCTGTCGCGACGTCGTCCAGGAGGCCATCATCCCAGTTTGTGACCCGAGCGGCGAGTGTCGCCGATTTCATCGTCGCCCCGCTTCCGCATTGCGCGAGAAGCACGAGCGCGGGCGGTTTCTAGCGCTTCCATGCGAAGTGGCTGTTCCCGGATGCTCGGGCATTAGGACCTCTCATCTCGTATCCCTCAGGCGGGAGGCGCGTAGAGCTCGAGGCGGTCGCTGCTTTCGATCAGCCGCCAGCCCGCGCTGCGCGCCCATTCCCCCTCCTCGACGGCCGGCAGCTCGGGGCGCCCGCGCCCGACCAGGAGATAGTCGAGCCGCTGCTCCTCGAGTGCCCTCAGGAACTCGTCGCGAGCTCCGTAGCGCTGCTGGAGCTCGCGCTCGACGGGGCCAAGGTAGTCGACCGAGTTCTCGAAGCGCTCCCCGAACGCGGGCAGCACGGGGGCGATTCCCGCGTCGGTCCAGACTCCGGCAAGCCCCACTCTCTCCTCGGCCTCGTTCGCCAGCACCCGGTCGACGACGGGGTCGGCGCCGAGGTAGCGATCGTCGTTGAACCCGCGCTGTGCCGCGTACCCCGCGATCACGATGACGCCGCCCGCGGCAATGACCGCGGCGACCCGAGCGAGCCGGGGAACCGGCCGCAGGCGCTCCACCCACGGCTCGACCGCCCACCACGCGAGGCCCACGCCGCCCACCACGATGACGCCCGCGATCCAGTTGCCCGCGGTGAGCTCAGCCGGCGACAGCTCGCCGTTGCCGGCCCACTGCATGCCGTGAGCCATCGCGGCGACGCCCGCGATGCCCAGGGCGACGGTGCCGGCGACTACGCGGCTGAGGCCCCAGGCCGTCAGGCCAATCGCGATCAGGAGCGCCGGCACGACGTACCGGGAGTCCGCGCCGACCAGGATGGGCAGGCCCTCCGGGCCGCCGGCCGTGTAGGGCGTGGCGGAGTAGGCGAGCACGATCAGCCCGGCCATCAGGAGCCCCGCGATCACCGGGCCGCGGACCGCTCTCGTCGTGCGGCGGACCACCAACACCGCGGCTGTGACGGCGCCCCCGACGGCCAGGAGGGCCGGCGCGGCCAGCGCGTGCCACCACTGCAACAGGATCCCGTCAACCTCCGCCCCGCCGAGCTCCGGGTTGCCCTCGAGCTTCCACCAGACATCCCAGTCACCCAGGTAGTCCAGGATCGTGAAACCCGCCTGCTCGCGCACCACGTCCGCCGGAGCGTCGAAGAGCGTGATCCCGAGCGGCGCCACCCTCACCGGGAAGACGGGGTTACCTGAGATGATCCAGTTGCGAAGCATCCAGATGCCTCCCGCCAGGGCGACGAGCCCCACGAGTTGGGCCCCGCCACGGACCACGGCGCGCGCCGGTCGATCGCTCACGAACCCCGCCCCGAGCCAGACCACGACCACGATCGCGACCGCCGAGACCCCGTACCACTTCGTCCCGAGCGCCAGGCCCAGCGCAAGACCTGCGAGCACCAGGTCCGAGGTCGCCGACGTCCGGTGGTGGCGCAGCAGGAAGAGGAGGCCCGTCGTGAGCCCGAAGTACATGACGGAGTCCGTGATGCTGGCCGCCATCGCCGCCACGGCGACGACCGGGATGGCGAGCGCCAGGCAGCCCGCGACGAGCGCCGCCGAGCGCGCGGCGCCCAGGCGCATCGAGCCCGCGTACGTGGCCACGCCGGTGAGCACGAAGAACGGCCAGATCGCAAGATGGGCCAGGAAGTCGTTGTGCCACGGGAGGATCGCGGCGAGCAGCATCACGTCGCCGTTGTTCGGATAGTTCCCCGGCGCGACCATGGGGAGGAAGTTGTCGACCTGCCAGAGGCTGCCGCTCTGGATCCAGCCGATCGCGCTCGGAAGGTGAAAGTTCAGGAGGTCCACGGACACCGCGGGCCGCACGACCTGGTCGAGCGCGAAGGTGACCACGAAGACCGCGGCGAGCCCGCAGGCGAGCGCCGCGAGCGGCCGCGATGCCGGGGCGTACCGGTCGTCGACCTCCGGCGGGTCTTCCGCCGCCACCGGCGGGCCGGCGGGCACGAGCCGGCAGGCGAGCAGCCAGAGGATGGCGGCCGCCAGGACCGAGCCGCGACCAAGGATCCCGGCGGCGGCCGGCAGCAGATGCACGGCCAGGATTCCCAGGGCCGCGAGCGCAGCAAACGCGACGACCGCCTCCGCCCCGCGCAGATGCCGATAGCGCCGCTGCAACAGCAGCCACGCTCCAGCCAGGGTGGCGATGAACATCGCGGCGAAGATTCCCGCCCCCGCGAGGTAGTCGGCGGCGCTCAAAGCCCGGCGAGTCTAGATGCGAGCAGGGCCCTTCGAACCCGGTTCCCCGCGGCCCACCGGTCAGCCCATGACGGTCGCCGTTCCTAGAGCACCGGTGTCCGCCGCCACACGCTGCCTGCGAGCAGCGCAAGGCAACCCACGACGTCCGCCGCCACCTCACCCAGGAGCGCACGCGGCGCCGCGGCGGGTCCCCACCTCCGCGCATCCCGCGCCGCGGCCGCCGCGTACGGCGCCGCGAGCACAAGCGGCAGCGGCGAGCGCCGGAGCAGCGCCAGGACAGCGCCGGCCGCCGCCGCATCGAAGACGCGCGTCCGCCTGTTGAGGAAAACGCCCCCCACGAGCAGCTCGTCACGCAGCTCGGGGATCAGCTCGACGATGGCCGGGAGGTACACCAGGCGCGACCGCTCGCCGGCGTACTCGAGCGGCCCTCGGGGGAAGACCGCGTGGTGCACCATGGCCCGCTCGCAGTAGGCGATCCGAGCGCCCGCTCGCCGGGCGCGCCACCCAAGCCAGACGTCCTCGCCGAGCGGCTTGCCGATCCTGGCCCGGAGCCGGTCCTCGAAGCCGCCGATCCGCTCGAAGGTCTCCCGCCGGATGAACAGGTTCGCCGTCTCGTACAGGCCGCCCCGCCCGTTGACCCAGATCGTCCGGTCGAAGGGCCGCCGCGTCGCTGACGGGTCGGGGCGAACCGCGCCCTGGACGAGGTCCGTCTGGCCGAGCGCGGCCAGCCCCTCCCGCAGCCAGCTGCGGGTCGGGGCGCAGTCGGCGTCTGTGAACGCCAGCACCTCGGCGCTCGATGTCTCGACCCCGCGGTTGCGCGCAGGTCCCGGGCCCGCCTGCGCCTGCGACACCAGGCTGAACCGCCCGCCCGCCCGCCGGACGATATCGGCGGTCTCGTCCGAGGAGCCGTCATCGACCACGATCGCCTCCCACTCGAGGCCGACATCCTGCGCCCTCAAGGCGTCGAGCGTCGCGCCGATGGTGGCGGCGGCGTTGTGGGCCGGAACGATCACGCTGACCTCGGTCACGCGGGGGATTGTGTCGATGACGGACCGCCCCGGCGCCACTGCGACCACGCCGGAACGCAGGCACTAAGCTGCCCGCTTCCTTGGCGACGATTACCGACGAAAACCTCCAGCTCGAGCGCGAGATCGAGGCGATCGACTGGTACCACACGTTCGAGCTGCCGACCGGTCACGAGACCAACGGTTGGTTCGATCTGCGGCCTCTGGTCCCGCACTATGGGCTGCCCGAGGACATGACGGGCATGAGGGCGCTCGACGTGGGAACCTGGGATGGATTCTGGGCGTTCGAGATGGAGCGCCGCGGCGCCGAGGTTACGGCGCTCGACCTCGAGGATGACGGCGACCTCGACTGGCCCCCTCGGCGTCGCCCGGAGAACCCGAAGCAGCGTGTTCGCGGCGCGGGGTTCGAACTGGCCCGGAGGCTGCTCGGCTCGAAGGTCGAACGCGTGATCTGCAGCGTCTATGACGCGCGCCCCGAGGACCTCGGGACCTTCGACGTCGTTTTCTGCGGAAGCGTCCTCATTCACCTCCGCGACCAGCTGCTGGCGCTCGAGCGGATCGCCGGGCTGTGCGCCGGGACGTTCATCTCGGCCGAGGAGTACGACCGGCGGATGAACCTCCTTCCCTTCCCCGCCTCGCGGTATCTGGCGGACCGGGACAGCGCGGTCGTGTTCTGGCTACCGTCGATCCGGACCTGGAAACGCATGCTCTGGACCGCCGGGTTCGACCGGGTCGAGCAGCGCTCGCGCTTCGCGATGCCCTCCCGGCACGGCTTCTCGGTCCGGCACGTCTCCCTTCACGCCCACAAGGCCTCAGGGTTCTAAGCCCGCCCGGCGAGGCCTCGCGCCCGCCCGGCGATCCGTCGCCGCAGCGGCCGCCGCGGGATCCGCGCGACGAGCGCGCCGCGATGCTCGTCCACGAAGCCCCCGAGATAGCGCTCGAACTCCTCGAGCTCGAAGAAGATCTTCTCCCGGACGTCGAACTCCCCGTCCCAAAACAGGGCCTGAACCCGTTCCTCCGTGGTGAGAACGCCGTTGACGGCGCCCGGGAAGAAGAAGTCCGGGCGCCCGTTCAGGACGTGTGGCTTGAACACGAATTGCACGGCCCCGTCCCGGACGTCGATCAGCCAGTGGTGGTGAGACCACCCGACGCATGGGTCCGCGAGACCCCAGGTCTGCTCCTCGAGCCGGGACGGGACCTCGATGTAGCCGGCCCGGGCGATTCGCATCAGCTCCGAACAGACCCAGACCGGGTCGCGCACGTCTTCGAGGGTGTGCGAGCAGATGACGAAGTCGAACTTCCCGTCAGGAAACGGCCAGGGCTCGCGCGCACAGATGTCGCGGGTGATCCAGGTCTCGGCGCTGAACCGCTCGCTCTCGCGAACGTAGTTGCCGTACATGCCGCGGGTCTCATAGGGCATCAGGTCCAGCACGAAGTCCGCCCGAGGAAACGGCTTGCCCCAACCCCCGACGTCGAGGACCAGGTCGTCGTCCGCGAGCATGTCGTTGATCCGGTTGGCGCTGGCCTCGAGCAAGCGCGGGAGTATCCCAGACGGGAAGTGGCGCCGAGCCGGGTTCCTCCGGCTAGGGTGCCGCCGATGAGTGGGGTCCGAATGCGGCGATTCTGGGACGCGCGGGCGCGTGAGAACGCGTTCTACTTCGTGGACAACAGCCTGCCCTATTTCGACCCCGACGCCGACCGATTCTGGCGCAAGGGGCCCGAGCAGCTGGAGCTGATGGAGCGGGAGACGAGCGCGCGGATCGAGCCGGACCAGGACGTGATCGAGATCGGCTGCGGCCCCGGCCGGATCACGCGGGCGCTGAGCGGCCGCGCCCGGACGGTCCGGGCCTTCGACGTTTCCGAGGAGATGGTCGCGCGCGCGCGGGAGCTCAACGCCCACCTCGAGAACGTCGAATTCCTCCTGGGTGACGGCGTTTCACTGGCCCCCGCCGAGGACCGATCGGCCGACGTGGTGCACTCGGACCTCGTGTTCCAGCACATCCCCGACCCGCGGATCACGCTCGGCTACGTACGCGAGATGGGGCGGGTCCTCCGGCCCGGCGGGATCGCGATGTTTCAGTTCTCCAACGCGCCGGAGATCCACCGCAAGCCGCCACTGCGCGAGCGAACCCGGTCGAGGCTCAAGGCGCTCCTGCGGCGCGGGCCCGGGGGCCAAACGCACGAGGCGTGGCTCGGATCCGCAATCGAGATCGACGTTCTCCGCCGGGTGGCGTCGGAGTCCGGGATGGACCTCGTCACCGTTGCCGGCGAGCAGCAGCTCCTTTGCCGCGCCCTGCTGCGCAAGGCGTGAGCCTCACGTCATTCCGGGCGCCCCGAGATGATCGATTCCAAATCCCCGCGCACCCGGATGACGCACGGATACCGTCGCTGGATCGCGGTCATCGGGACTCGCCTGTACCAACCGGTACAGGCTTCGCCCTCTGACCACGCCCAGCTCGGTCCCGTGCGCCCCCGGGCACCCGCGGATTCGAATTCGACCATCTAGCCTCGGGTTCGCGCCGCGCGGATCGCGGACAGCAGCCCGGCTGCCTGCGCTGAGAGATCAAAGCGAGACGCCACGAATTCACGCCCCGCAGCGCCCATCCGGGCACGCTCGGCAGGCGCCAGCTCGAGGAGCTCGGCGAGCGCCTCCGCGAGCGCCGGGGGATTACCCGGCGGGACCAGGCGCCCCCATCCCTCCCGCACGACCTCGGGGAGTCCGACCTCGTCGGTGCCCACCACGGGGACCTCCATCGCCAGCGCCTCCTTGACCACGACCGGCATGGCGTCCCGGTCGCCGTCCGGGGCGACGACGCAGGGCATCGCGAACACCGCGGCGGACTCGAGCAGCTCGCGCACCTCATCGGGGGTCCGAGAGCCCAGCAACGTGACCCTGTTGCCTGCCCCGAGCGCCTCGGCCAGGCCCGCCAGCGTCTCTCGGAGCGGTCCGTCGCCCACGATCGACAGGGAGGCGCCGAGACGCGCCGGCAGCGCGGCCACGGCCTCGACCAGGTCGGTAAAGCCCTTTTTCTCGACCAGGCGTCCAACGGCGAGCACTCCCCGGGCGTCCCGCGCCGGCAGCCGGCGCCGGAAGCGACCCGCGTCGACGCCCATCACGACGACCTCGATCCGCGCCGGGTCATCGAGGAGCCCCCGCAGATGCCGGGCCGTGTACTCGCACGGCGCCACGACGAACGTCGCGCGGCGCAGCTTCTCGCGGAGAGCGCGCGGGGTCGCGAAGACCTCGTGCCCGTGGGCCGCGATGCTCACCGGGACGCCGACGATCGCACCGGCCCGGAGCGCGTTGACCGCCGCCAGGGCGGCGAAGTGGACGTGGACATGACGCTCGCGACCGCGCGCGAGCCGGCGGGCCATTGGTGCGATCGCCGAGAGCGGCATGCGCTCGGCCGGGTCGAACCGGCGCCGCTCCGCGAGGTCGCGGAGGGATCGCAGCGGATGCCGGGCGAGCACCCAGAGCAGGGCGAGTGCCCGTGCCCCGGCGTTCTCGTCCTCCAGGTAGCGCACGTCGATGCCGTGGACGGCGTCCCTCGCGGGCGCGGACGGCCGCTCGACGGCTTCGACGCGGGCCTCCTGGCCGAGCGCTCGCAGCGCGGCGATCTCGCCGCGCACGAACGTCTCGGAAAGGACCGGGAAGCGATCGGTGGCGATGACGATCCGTCCCGGTGCAGGCTCGAGCGGCGGTGCGACGGTGTTCTGCAGCACCCCGCCGGTCGCCTGCGCGCCCGCCGCGACCCCGTCGACCAGCTTCAGCGCCGCGCGTCGTGGCCGCAGCGTCAGGGCGAAGAATCCAGAGCCGGCCACCGCCCTGACCATCGCCGTCGCGGTCCGCAGACGGGGAGAGGATCCCGGCCGCCGGCGTCGCTGCCACGAGTTGCCGGCCGCGTAGCGCGCCATCTGCCGCACGATGCCCGGGAGCGTCGTGCGATGCAGGTGTTTGACGCTGGCCACCGGCCGCGCCTCAAGCCTGCCGCCCTGGTCGCCGACGCGCCAGCAGAACTCGTAGTCCCCGCCCGACCGGATGCCCTCCAGGAATCCCCCGACCGCGGCCCAGGCTGCGCGGCGCACCATCAGGTTCGCCGTCGCCGCTCCGGGCGGATCGCGCTCGACGCTCCGCTCCTGGCTCAGGATCTCGCGTGTGGCCGCCCACTCGGGCAGCAGGCCGGCCTGACCGGGCGCGGGCACGATCGAGCCCGCGAGGATCGCAACGTCCGTGGCCGGAGGCGGATCGAGGTACCGATCGATCAGATCCGCGCGGGGAATGCAATCGGCATCGAGGAACAGCAGCCAATCGCCGCTCGCTCGGGCGGCGCCCACGTTGCGCGCGTGGTACGACGAGCGCTCCGCGTCCGCACGCACGATCTCGAGCCCGTCCGAGGCGAGGGCCGCGAACGTCCCACCGGGTGTGTTGTCGGCCACGATCAGCTCGTCGCCCGGGCCGGTCCGCAGGGCCCGGAGCCGGGATACGACAGCCCCGGCCGCCTCGGCATCGCCGAAGAACGGGACCACCACGCTCACCGTTTCCAACCTGCGCATTGGTCCTGGTTGTTTCGTCATCATGGCCGGGGGCGGAACTGTAGGCGGCGGTCCGAGGCGTGTGCCGCACTACCAATCCGATGAGCGAATCCGGTCGACTCAAGTCACTGCTGGCGCTGCGCCACCAATTGGACCGCTTCGCGGTCTTCACCGCGACGGCGATCTTCACGCTGGTCGCGGCAGCGGTCGCCACCAACGAGCTCGATCTGCAGGGCGGGGTCGCGGCGCTGGCGCTGTACCCGCTCGCCCTGGTGGCGGCCGACTCACTCCGCCCGCACAGCCTGCTTCAGGGGGAGCTCCGGGGCGCGGCGGCGTGGTCACTGCTCGTCCTGGTCGCGTTCGAGCTGCTGCCGTTCATCCTCTCGTCCGCGCTCGTGGCGGCCGGGATCCCGTTCGCGATCGTGGTCGCCGTGCTGACCGCGAAGTACCCGGCCGCGGCGACCGTGCTCGCAGCGTTCGTCAGCGCGATCCTGGGCACCGTCCAGGCGTTCATCGGCATCGGGCCCGGTCCCCTGGTCGACGTGCTCCTCGTCGGGATCTGGCTCGTGCTGCTCGGACGGACCGTCGTCGGCCGACCGTACGACTTCGTCGTCTGGCCGGCGATCATCGGCTGCGCGTTCTACGCGGCCGTGACCGTGTTCGACATGGTCACGGCGGACGATCTGGGGCTCGCCTGGTTCGGGTTCCGGACAACGGTTTGGTACATGCTCGCGATGTTCGCGCTCGCATACGTCGGGTGGCCGCGCGAGACGTACAGGCGAATCGCGATCGGCTTCGTCGGGGTCGCCGCAATCGTCGCGGCTTACGCAACGGTTCGCTGGGTCATCGGCCCGGCGGGCCCGGAGCGCGCCCTTGCCGAGTTCTCCGGCGGCGGCATCAACATCCACCCGATCGACAAGCATCTGCGCACGGTCGGCTCGTTCCTCACCGGCCACCAGCTGGCCTTCTGGTGCGCGTTCATGGCCCCCTTCTGCGTGGCGATCGTGCTCTGGGCCCGAGGCTGGCGGCGCCTCCTGGCGATCGGCGCGACCGCCCTCTGCGTCCTCGCGATGATCGCGTCCGAGGCGCGCGGCCCGCTGCCGGGCTTCGTGATCGGCACCGTTGTGGTGCTCGGCATCTACCAGTTCTCACGCGCGTACCCGGGCTTCAAGGCGGGCGTCGCCGTCCTCGCGCTGACGACCGTCGCCGCCGTCGGGGGCACCGTGTTCGTGCTCGGCGAGACCGACCCGGAACGGCTCGACCGCTACGCCAACATCCTCGACCCGGAGGACGACCCGACGTTCATCCAGCGGCAGCTCAAGTGGGAGCAGGTCCTGCCGGCGATCGAGGAGCGACCGTTCGGCCACGGGCTCGGCACCGGCGGCAGCGGGCAGGAGAGCGTGGGCAGCACCGTTCAGCTCTCGGAGCTGAACATCGACAACTCGTACCTGATGATCGCCTACGAGCAGGGCTTCATCGTGATGGCGGTGTTCGTCGCGATGGTGCTGGCGCTGCTGGTGAGCCTCGCGGTGGCGTCGATCCGAACCCGGTCGCGCGAGGCTGCCGCCTTCGGAATGGGCGCCTGCGGGACGCTGATCTCGGTCTTGATCTCCTGCTACACGGGCCTCTACATCGAGGTGATCCCCATCGCCTCGGCCTGGTTGATCGTCGGGCTTGGGCTGTCCCATTTCGTCGCGCGGGAGCGGCCGCAAGAGGAGCTCGCGCCGGCGCCCCGGACCCTTCGCAGGCGGTTCCGCGCCCAGCCGGTGGGCGCCAACCTCATCTCCGAATGAGCGGCGCGCCGCAGGCTGGGCCGGGACCCGAGCTCTCGGTGATCATCCCCACGCGGGATCGCCGCGCGGTGCTGGTGGAGACCCTGCACCGGCTGATCGCGCACGCACCTTCGGCGCCGATCGAGGTCATCGTGGTCGACGACGGCTCGCGCGACGGGGGCGCCGTGGCGGCCGAATCCCTACCGGTGCCGTGGCGTCTGGCCGTGCTGCGTCAGGACGCGCGGGGCCCGGCGGCGGCGCGGAACCGGGGCATCGCCGAGGCGACCGCCCCGGCCTGCCTGTTCATCGGCGACGACTCACTGCCCACCGAGGAGCTCATCGACCGTCACGTGGAGTTCCACCGCGCCCATCCGGAGGGGACCGAGGCGCTGCTCGGCCTTGTCGTCCCCGCTCCGCCCCTCGACGCCTCAACCCTCCAATGGTGGCTGCACGAGGAGGGAGCGCAGTTCAGCTACGCCGCGCTCGTGCCCGGCGAGACGGCGCCGCCGTCGAGCTTCTGGACGTCCAACGTCTCGGTCAAGCGCGCCCTGCTGCGCCAGGTGGGCGGATTCGACGAGGGCTTTCCGGGAGCCGCCTGCGAGGACGCAGAGCTCGGGTTCCGGCTCTCCCGCGTCGGGATGACCCTCCGGTACGACCCGCGCGCTTTGGCGGAGCACTTCCATCCGACGGACCTTCCGCGGGTGCTGCGCCGCATGCAGACGATCGGGGTCGCCTACCGCCGTCTGCACGAGCTCGCGCCCGAAGCCGTCGAGCCGACGCGCCCGGGCCCGAGGCACCGGGTCAAGGCGGCGGCGCTCACGCTCGCGATGCTGCCGGGACGCCGCCCGGCGCGGGAGGCCGCGTGGCGCTTCCTCTGCGACGAGGCCCTTCGCGAGGCGTACTGGGGAGACGGGCTCGACGACAACCCCCGCCCCACGGATCGGCCGCTCGCTGGCGCGGCTCGCCGTGTCGGACCCCGCCGCCGTCCCGCCGACCCCGCCTCTGCCCGCCCGCTCTTAGAGGGGCGGGCGCGCGGCGAGCCGCGCGACGTCGAGCAGCGCCCGCGCCTGGTCGCGGTCCCGAGGCAGCCATACGAGCGCGCGCGCGGTGGCGAGCAGGCCCGCGACGCCGCGGATCGCGAGCTGCTCGTGGCGGGGCCGGTGCTTCGCGAAGTACCGGAACACGCCTCCGTACCAGCTGCGCACGCGTTGCGGGCTGCCCCAGCCGGCGAACGTGGCACTGCCGACGTGCTCGAACGGCGCATCGTGGACGTACGCGATCCGGCCCCGCCCGACCAGCCGCCGGCAGAGGTCGACGTCCTCGTACCAGTAGAAGAAGCCCTCGTCGAACCCGCCAACGGCCTCGAAGTCCGGGCGGCGGATCGCGATGCACGACCCCGGCGGCTGGTCCACGTCCTGGGTGCGCTCGTAGTCCAGGTCGAGCCCGAGCGCCCGCCGCGAGAGCGGGTTCGACGGCCAGTGCCGCTCGAGCCCCAGCATCTGCGCGACCTGCGACGGCAGGCGGGGAAACGCCCGCACCGCATGGCCCACCTGAACCAGGTCGGTTCCGGGATCGACGACGCGGCCGCCGCATGCGACGTGCCGCGGGCTCGCCTCCAGGAATCCGATCAGGGCGCCGATCGCGCCCGGCCGCACGGTGATATCGCTGTTCAGGATCAGGACGTACTCGCCCGTGCCGGCGTCAGCTCCCTGGTTGCAAGCTCGCCCGTAGGCGGCGTTGTCGTCGTTCGCAATCAGCTCGACCGGACCGGGCTCCGCCTCGATTGCCGCCGCCGTCCCGTCGCTCGACGCGTTGTCGACGACGATGCAGCGGACGTCGAGCGCGTCCCCGGCCTCGGCAAGGGCCGAGCGCACGCAGCGCAGGGTCATCTCGCGGGTGTCCCGGGTCACGATGACCACATCGACGGCGGGCATCGCAGCACGCTACCGTCGCCGCGCGAGCCGCCGAGCCAGTGACTCGCGAAACCCGAGGTCGGCGAGCGGCAGCTCACGCAGCCGCGGATCCGGTTCCGGACGGGGGTGGAGCCGATGGCCGCGGCGGGCGCGGAGACGTCCGCGGATGGCACCGAGGTTGCCGTCGATGACCGTCTTCCCCGAGTAGACGATCGCGTCCGTGAGATGCCCGCGGAGCCGCTCCGGGGCGGTGAGGCTGCCTCCGTGCTTCCAAACCAGTCGTCCGCGCGAGAACCCCAGCAGCTCGTTCTTAGCATCGCTGCGGGCGCCGAGCGTCGCCGAATGCTCATGCCACGCCACCGCGTCCCTGGCGAGCGCGCAGCTGGCGCCCGCGAAGCGCATGCGGATCGCGAGGTCGACGTCTTCAAGGTACGCGAAGAACCCCTCGTCGAAGCCGCCGACGCGCCGGAACGCGGCCGCGTCGAACAGCGCGGCGCCGCCGCTCGGCCCCAGCGGTGGCGGGCCCTCATAGAGCTCGGGCGCCGCCAGGCCGTGGCCGAGATCGTAGGTCGTCAGCGAGCGATCGACCACGACGCCCAGCGACTCGACCGGGCCGGCCGGCGAGCGCAGGCAGCCGGCCACCATGGCGGCCCCGCTCTCCTCCGCGGCGCCGAGCAACCGCTCGACGAACCGCGGTTCGAGCACGGCGTCGTTGTTCACGAACACGACCAACTGGGCACAGCTCGACTCGACTCCCAGGTTCAATGCCGCGCCGAACCCGACGTTGCGATCGAGCGCGACCAAACGGGCCTCCGGGAACCGCGCGTGGAGCATCTCGCGGCTGCCGTCGCCCGACGCGTTGTCAACCACGCAGACGTCGGCCGACACCGTCTGCTCGCGCAGCGACGCCAGCGTGCGCGCGAGGCCGACCGCACGATCGTGATGCGGGATCAACACCTCCACGTGACCGGCGCTCATGGACGAGCCGGAATCAGTAGCCGTAATAGCCGTAGTAGCCGTCCGAGACGCCGGCGCCCGTCACCACGAGCCCGGTGGGCCGCTCGGGCAGCAGACGAACGGCCTCCTGCACGGCCCGCGCCTCGTGCCCCGTGCTGTTCGGCAGCCGTACGCAGATCAGGACGCTCTCGACGTGCGGCATCAGCTCCAGGGGGTCCGCGGTGGCGAGCAAGGGGCTGGAATCGATGACCACGAGGTCGTAGGCGCGCGAAACCTTGGTGAGGAAGCTGCGGCAGCGCTCCGAGGCGAGCAGCTCCGCGGGCTCGCCCTCTGGGTTTCCGGCGGGGATGAACACCAACGGCCGGTCGTAGACCCGGTCGCCGTTCGTGGCGCTCTGCGGCACGTTGGTGGACACCCTGTGCAGGATGTCCTTCGGCTCGGCCTTCCCCGCGAGATACTCGGCGAGGCCCGGGGTCTCGTTGAAGCCGAGTCGCTTGGCGAGCACGGGGCGGCGCAGGTCGCCGTCGACGAGCAGCGTGCTCTGGCCCGAGGCGGCGGAGGCCGCTGCGAGCGAGGCGGCGACTGTCGACTTGCCCTCCTGGGCGATGCCACTGGTGACGAGGACCGATCGCGGCGTTCCCCCCGGGGCGAGCGACGACATGTTGGCGCGCAGGATCCGGAACGCCTCGATGTCCCCGGGCGACGCCGTCCCGCCACCGTTCGAGCTCCGCACGGCGCCGGTCGTTCCCAGCGCCGACTTGTCGACCCGGCCGAGGACCGGCCAGCCGAACTCCTCGTGCGCGTCCTTGCTCGTGCGGATCTTCCGATCGAGGGAGTCGCGGACGAAGGCGGCGATCAGGCCCAGGGCGAGCCCGATGATCACGCCGAGGACCGTGTTGCGCGCCGTCTTGGGCGACGACGGGGCACTCGGCACCTCAGCTCGCCGGGCGACCTCGGCGGGCAGGACCGTGCCCTCCTCGACCGCGTTCTGCAAGTTGGAGATCGCCACGAGGCTCTGACGGGCGTTGAAGGCGTCGATGTTCAGGGCGCCGGCGTCATCCGTAAGCGGAGCCTTGGCCTCGGCCCTCAGGTCCGCCACCGTGGTGTCGAGTTGATCCTCGAGGCGCTTGTTCTCCTTGTCCACGATGACCTGTGCGAACGCGTTGGCGACGCGAGCGGCGAACTCCGGATCGCCCCACTCCGCGGTGATCTCCACGAAGATCGTCTGCGACCCGACCTTGGTTGTGATCGCGTCCTGGAGGCGGTTGGGGGGAACCTTCGTCTTCAGCTCGCGCTTCACGCGCTTCGCCGTCTCCAGCGAGCCGACCTCCTCGGCCTTGACCGCCGCGTTCACGAGCGGGTTCGTGTCCGCGGGGAGCTCGCGCGCCCCGAGTAGCTGGGCGTCACGGGCGATGTCGTTGAACTGCGCCGACGCCAGGGCCTCGTAGCTCTTCTCCTGGGAGGCGGAGAGCGCGAACGCAGCGCCCCCGAAGACCAGGGTCACGGCCAGAACCACCAGGCGCTGGCGGCGAAGAAGCGCGAGATAGTCGCGCAGGGTCGAATAGCGGGGTTCTCGTTCTGTCATTTCTGCGGGCGCGCCAGACGACTGGACCATCACGCTGCGCCGGCGCCCACCCCTAAGCGGCCGCGAAGATTACACCCGCTTTCACCGGCGGCACCCCAGTTACCCGGGGGCACTCCGAGGGCTGTCGATCGCGGCCGGCGCGCCGGCTTCCGCCCCCCGAATCGAGGCTCAGAGTGCGCCGTCGGTTGTCGTTTGCCTCCCTTTCACACGTCTACTAGGGTTGCCCGCGCAGCCGATCCGGGGCATCCCGCCCGGGGCTGCGTGAGGGGGGTTAGGAGTGGTAGCCGGGGTTGGACGACCGAGCGATAAACCGAGCAGGGACCACCCTCGGCGTGCCTGAGACCGGCCTCGCTGCGCCCGACTCGCCGGCCCTGCCGTCACCGGAAACCGCGGTCGCCCAGGAGCCTTCCGCCGACGCGATCCTGAGCCGCGAGACGACCTTCCGCCGCCTGCTGGGCGTCGCCGACGCGTTCGCCGTCAGCTTGGCCCTCATCGTGAGCGCGATTGCCGTCGGGGCCGACGAACTCACCTACGGCGCGCTGGCCGTCCCCCCGGCATTCGTCCTCATCGCCAAGGCGATGGGTCTGTATGACCGCGACGCCGAGCTCCTCCACAAGACGACGCTCGACGAGGTCCCGAAGCTCCTCGGGCTCGCGACCGTGACCACGCTCCTGATCTGGCTCGCGGACGGCGCGCTCATCCAGGGCGCGATCGGTCGCGGGCAGGTGATCGCGTCCTGGGGGATCCTGCTGATCGGGATGATCGTCCTGCGCAGTGCCGCACGAGCGGTCGCGGTGCACACGACGCCGACCGAGCGCTGTCTGTTCGTCGGCGACGCCGCGAGCGCCGAGGAGCTCCGCGAGAAGCTCGCGATGAGCCATTCGGTCCGCGCGGAGCTCGTCGGCTGGCTGCCGGCCACCGGCAAGCGCGAGACCGATCCCCGCGACGACCAGCTGTCGATGCCGGAACGGATCCGGTCGCTGGTCTCCGAGCGTGACGTCCATCGCATCGTCCTGGGGCCCGGAGCGAGCAGCAACGAGCTGCTCGACTCGGTGCGCCAGATCAAGGACAACGCGATCAAGGTCAGTGTGATGCCGAACGTGGCACGCCTCGTGAACACGTCGGTCGAGCTCGACCGGCTCAACGGGATCACCCTGCTCGGCGTCCCCCGCTTCGAGATCACCTTCTCCTCGCGCATGATCAAGCGGACGTTCGACCTGGTCGGCTCGTCCCTGGCTCTCGTGTTGCTGTTCCCGCTACTGGCCGCGACCGCCGTCGCGATCAAGGTGGACTCGCGCGGGCCGCTGCTGTTCCGTCAACGACGCGCGGGCCGGCACGGGAAATCGTTCGAGATGGTCAAGTTCCGGAGCATGGTCGAGGGCGCCGACGAGCTGAAGGAGGACCTCCGCCACCTCAACCAGGCCGACGGGGTCTTCAAGATCGCCGGGGACCCGCGGATCACCCGCATCGGCGCCTGGATCCGGGTCCTCCACCTCGATGAGCTGCCGCAACTCATCAACGTGCTGCGCGGTGAGATGAGCCTGGTCGGCCCACGGCCGCTACCGCTCGACGAGGATCGCCGGATCGAGGGATGGCACCGGCGCCGGCTCGATCTCAGCCCCGGGATCACGGGCCCGTGGCAGATCCTCGGCTCCGCCCGGATCCCGGTCCGCGAGATGGTCAAGCTCGACTACCAGTACGTCGCCGACTGGTCACTCTGGAACGACATCCGGATCCTGCTGCTCACCATTGCCCACGTCGCAAGGCGACGCGGGCAATAGCTACCGGTCCCCCGCGGGCCGCCGGTGTCGGCGGCCGTGGTCCCTGTGACGCTGGGGTCGTGGTGCCCGTGCTGGTCGGTCGGCCGCGAACGGTTGGTGGTGGCGCCACCCGGGTCAGGCGGTGAGGGGTGAGGTGTAGGGGCGGCGCTACCGGCGTCGGTCGTCCGCGAGTGGTTGGTCGCGATTCGCGCGCGATAGCGCCGTCCTCTCGCCATTCCATGTCGAACGTCCCGGAGTCCCCCGCTATCGGGGTACTGCGGGACGTTGGTGGTGGGTGGCGCGCCGCGGACCGGCCCGCGCTACATGCTTTCCGGGGCGCTTATCCCCAGCAGGTCAAGGGTGCCTGCGATGACGCGCTTCGTTGCCAGGCAGACGCCCAGGCGCGCGCCTTCGAGGCCTTCGATCCCGGACTCGGCGTCCGCGCCGACCACCCGGCAGTCACGGTAGAACGCGTGGAAGTCGGCCGCGACCGCCATCGCGTAGGCGGTCAGGCGGTGCGGAGAGCGCTTCTCGGCTGCGAGCGAGATCTCCTCCGGCAGCTCGAGCAGCCTGCGCACCAGCTCGCGCTCGGCCGGCTCGCAGGCCGTGGCCAGCGCCGCCCGATCGCCCGCGGCCGCGACGAGTGCGTGCTCGTCCGCAACCCCGCTCTCGGCCTGTGCCTTGCGCAGGATGCTGGCGATCCGCGCATGCGCGTACTGCACGTAGTAGACCGGGTTCTCCTGGGACTGGCTTCGCGCGAGGTCGAGGTCCAGGTCGAGCGCCGTGTCGTGGCTGCGCTGCATCAGGAAGAAGCGGGCCGCGTCGCGGCCGATGTCGTCGAGCAGCTCGTCCAGCGTCACGAACTCGCCCTTGCGCTTCGACATCCGGGCGCGCTCACCGCCCTCGACGAAGTTGACGAGCTGCATGATCGGCGCCTCGTAGCGGTCCGGGTCGGCACCGAGCGCCGCGATCGCGGCTTTCATCCGCGGGACGTACCCGTGGTGGTCGGCGCCGAGCGGGTCGATCATCAGCCCGGCCCCTCGCTGGAGCTTGTCGCGGTGGTAGGCGATGTCGAACGCGAAGTAGGTCGGCTCGCCGTCAGAGCGGAGCAGGACTCGATCCTTGTCGTCGCCGAAGGTGGTGGTCCGCAGCCATAGGGCGCCCTCGCTCCGGTACGTGTGGCCCGCGTCACCGAGCTCGGCGAGCGCCGCCTCGAGCGCACCGCGCTCGAGCAACTCCCGCTCCGAGGACCAGATGTCGTAGTGCACGCCGAACCGCTCGAGCGTCGCCTCGATCCGCAGGCGCATCGCCTCGGCGCCCCGCCGCGCGAGGTCGTCGAGATCGTCGGCGGCAGCCCCGGCGCCCGCGAGCTCATCGGCGAGCTCGGACACGTACTCGCCGGAATACCCGTCCTCGGGCGGCTCCTCCCCGCGCATGCGTGCGGCGATCGAGGCCGCGAAGTTGCGGATCTGGGTGCCGCCGTCGTTCAGGTAGTACTCGCGGGCCACCTCGTGGCCCGCGGCGTCCAGCACGCGGGCCAGGGAGTCGCCGTAGGCGGCGCCCCGGCCGCCGGCGGCGGTCAGCGGCCCCGTGGGATTCGCGGATACGAACTCGAGGAGCACGTTCGGCGAGCTCGGCCCGCGGGCGCCGAAACGCTCGGCGGCCAGGATCCGGATCACCGCCTCGCGGTGCCAGGCGTCGCCGAAGAACAGGTTCAGGAAGCCCGGCCCTGCAACCTCCACGTGATCGACCGTCCCCAGCCCGCTCTCGAGCTCCGCCCCGAGACGCTCGGCGATCGACCTGGGCGCGTCCCGCAGCTGTGACGCAAGGCGCATCGCTGCGTTGGTCGAGTAGTGGCCGAGATCCGCGTCCGGCGGGCGTTCCAGGCTCGGCTCCTCCCCGCCGAAGTCCCCGCCGACGGCGGAGATCGCGGCTCCGACCGCGACGCGCAGCTCGGAAATGGGGTCGGTCGGCATGAGGCGCGAGTCTACGACGCGGTCAAGGGGCTATCTTGCGCCCGGATGCGGTCGCTGGTCACGGGAGGCGCAGGGTTCATCGGGTCGAACCTCGTCGACGCCCTGCTCGCGCGCGGGGACGAGGTGGTCGTGCTCGACGACCTCTCGTCGGGCCGAGCCGCGAACCTGGACGCGGCCCTGGCCGCAGGCGCGACCCTCGTCGAGGGCGACATCGCCGATCCGGCGGCGGTCGACGCCGCGTTCGCGGACGCCTCCCCGGAACTGGTCTTCCACCTTGCCGCGCAGATCGACGTCCGCAGGTCGATATCGGACCCGGTCTTCGACCTCGGCCTGAACGTCGGCGGCACGATCAACCTGCTGGAGGCCGCGGTTCGCGGCGAGGTCAAGAGGTTCCTGTTCACCTCCACCGGCGGCGCGATCTACGGCGAGGGCGAGGGCCGCGACCTGCCACTCGAAGAGGATGCCGAGCGGCGGCCCGACGCCCCCTACGGCCAGTCGAAGCTGGCCGCGGAAGGGTACGTCGGCCTCTACTCGCGACTCCACGGCCTGTCTGCGGTGGCGCTGCGGCTCGGAAACGTGTACGGCCCGCGCCAGGACCCGCACGGCGAGGCGGGCGTGGTCGCGATCTTCTGCGGCGCATTGCTCGACGGCACCGCGCCGAAGGTGTTCGGAGACGGGAAGCAGACCCGCGACTACATTCACGTGGACGACGTCGTCGCCGCGTTCCTGAGCGCCGCCGAGTCCGAGGCGAGCGGCGCCTTCAACATCGGCACGGGCCGCGAGGCCGACGTGCTCGCGGTCGGCCACGCGATCGCCGCCGCTTACGACGCCGAGTTCACCCCCGAGATGGCACCGGCCCGGCCGGGCGAGGTACAGCGGATCGCGATCGACTCGGGCCGCGCCGCGCAGGAGCTGGGCTGGCGAGCCGAGATCGGGCTGGAGGACGGCCTCGCCCGCACCGCCCGCTGGGCGCGCGGCGATCGCTGACTCCCGGGGCTAGCGTTCCCCCCGTTCCCACGCGACCGCCGAGCCGATCCGCTCGAGCGTGGTGGGGTGAGTTCCGAAGAGGATCCGGGAGAGGGCGGGCGGGTCGGGATCCGAGAGGTTGCGCTCCGCGAGCCGCGTCTGCAGGCCGATCAGAGCCTGGGGGTCGTCGGTGATGCGCAGCGCGAAGGCATCCGCGCTGGCCTCGACCTTGCGCGAGAGCTGGTTGCCCGCAACGTTGATCGCGAAGCTGACCACCCCGATCGCCAAGAACAGCGCCGGGATCGCCGCCGGCGAGCCGGGCTCGGCCCCGGAGCGGCGACCGAGGCCTCCTGAGAGCTCCCGGACCAGGAGCAGGCCGAGCGGGGTGACCAGCGCGGCGAACGTGATCCCGCGCGGGATGTCCGAGTGCGCGGCGTGCCCGAGCTCGTGCGCCACCACCGACTCCAGCTCCGGGCGCTCGGCATCGTCAATCAACGTGTCGTATAGGACGACGCGCTTCGTGGGCCCGAGGCCGGCCACGTACGCGTTCAGCGACGTCGAACGGCGGCTGGCGTCGACCCGGTACACCTCGCCGACGTCGACCTCGGCCCGGCGTGCCAGGTCGAGCACGTCCTCGCGCAGCGCGCTGCCCTCCGGCAGCTCCTCGAAGTCGTTGAAGCGAGGCGCGATCAGGATCGGCGACAGCAGTGCCATCGCCGCCCCGAAGCCGACCACGGCGATGCTGCCGGGGATCCACCACCGCTTCGGCGAGCGGCGGATCAGAGCGGACAGCACGATCGCGCCGCCGCCCGCGATCACGGCGCTGATCGCGAGTCCGCGCGCCTGATCGCCCAGCCACGGGCCGAGCGACTGGGTGGAGATCCCGGCGTCGACCGCGCGTTCGTGGGCGGCCAGCTGGGTGGGCAGGGCGGCGAGCTCGGCCACCGTCACGACCGCAATGCCCACGATCGCCGCGCCGAGAACCGGACGCCGTGACGCCCGCGCCAGGAGCCTCCGGGCGGTGCTCGGCCGGCCGATGGCGAGGGCTCCCACGGCCACGACCTGAAGGCCGAGGCCCGCCAGCAGCAGGTTGCGCTGCCCGTCGCGATAGTCCACCGCGCGTGCAACCTCCGCCGGGTCGAGGAAGTCGCCCTCCTCGACCTCGACCGGGGGGATCCCTTCCTCGCTCGGGGACAGCAGGAAGACGGCCCCCTCGGCGACCACGATCAGCACGACCGCGAACACGCTCGCGCGCGCCGCCGGCGAGCGGCGCCATAGGTCCCGCGCGCCGGTGAGCTTCACGGTGCCTACGATAGACCGCATGCGAGGCGGAGCCCGAGGGGCGACGCCGAGCCCGCCGTTGTTGAGGCGGCTTTTTATGAACATCGCCGTTATCAGCGACATCCACGGCAACCTGCCCGCCCTCGAGGCGGCACTTGCCGAGATCGACGCCGCCGAGCCCGAGGAGGTTTGGTGCCTGGGCGACGTCGTGGGCTACGGCGCCGAGCCGAATGAGTGCGTCGAGCTCGTCCGGGAGCGCTGCACGGTGTGCCTGGCCGGGAACCACGACCTCGCCGTCCTGGACGCGATCGACATCTCGACGTTCTCGCCGGCCGCGGCGGAGGCTGCGCAGTGGACCCGAGCCAAGCTGGACGACACCGCTCGCGAGTTCCTCGCCGGCCTGCACGCCGCCGACGAGTCGCGCGAGGTCGCGCTCTACCACGCCTCCCCGCGCGATCATGTCTGGGAGTACGTGCTCTGGCCGGAGCAGGCCGGGGAGTGCATCGCGAAGCAGGCGGAACGCGTGGCGCTGATCGGCCACTCGCATATCGCGCTCTGCTTCCGCGCCGCCGACGACGGCGACACCGACGCCACCGAGGGCGCCCAGGTGAGCGGCGGCACGAAGCTCGACATCGGCGACGGCCGCTGGCTGCTGAACCCCGGGAGCATCGGCCAGCCTCGCGACGGCGACCCCCGCGCCGCCTGGTTCGAACTGGATACGGAGGCGTGGACGGCCACCTACCGCCGGACGGAGTACGAGGTCGAGCGCGCGGCCGAATCGATCGTGGCCGCCGGCCTGCCCGAGCACCTCGGCAAGCGGCTGTTCGTGGGTCAATGACGATGTGGGGCGCCTCTAGACTCGCCTCGATGCCGGGGATCCGCGCAAGTTCGAGCGCGCTGGCCGTCGTGGCCTGCGCAGCGGCTCTGGCCGCCTGCGGCGGGGACGACGAGGGTGGGCCGATCCCGCAGGAGGCAGGCGACCAGCTGATCGACCAGCTCGACCAGATCCAGACCCTCGTCAACGATGGCCTCTGCGACGAGGCGCAGCAGGCTGCGGTTTCCTTCGCAACAGGTGTGAACGAGCTTCCCGAGGAGGTCGGCGGCGAGCTGCGCAACCGGCTCGTCGATGCCAGCAGCAACCTCGAATCACTCACCACGGACCAGTGCACCGCCGCCACGGGCGCGACCGGCGAGACCGGCGAGGTACCGCCGGAGACCACGGAAGAGCCCATTCCGGAAGAGCCCGTGGAGCCCGCGCCCACCGAGGAGGAGGAGCCGCCGCCCGAGGAGGACGACGGCGGCGCGCCGCCCGCGGACACGCCGGGGAACGGCGACCCCGGAGGCGGCAACGAGGGCGGCGGCGCCGTCGGCGGCGACGAGAGCAACGGCGGCATCGGGAGCGACGGTTGATGGCCGGGGGGCTGATCTCCGACCGCTACGAGCTGGGCGACCGCCTGGGCTCGGGCGGCATGTCCACGGTCTACATGGCGACCGACGGCGTCCTGGAGCGGACCGTCGCCGTGAAGATCCTGGCCGAACATCTGTCGGACGACGACAAGTTCGTGGCGCGCTTTCGCCGCGAGGCGCTGGCGGTCGCGCGGTTGATCCACCCGAACATCGTGCAGGTCTACGACACGGGCGTCGACCAGGGGCGCCATTACATCGTCATGGAATACGTCGAGGGCCGCTCGGTCGCGCAGCTCCTGCAGCGCCGGGGGCGGCTGGGCTCCGAGGTCGCGGTCGCGGTCGGCGTCCAGGCGTGCGCGGGGCTGGAGTACGCGCACCGCCAGGGAATCATCCACCGCGACGTGAAGCCGGGGAACCTGATGGTGATCGGCGGTCCGGCGGGTCGGCCGTCGCGCGGCGGCTCCGCGCACGAGCCCCCAACCGACGAGATGACGGTGAAGCTGACGGATTTCGGCATCGCGCGCGCTGCCGAGCAGACCCGCCTGACCCAGGTCGGCTCGGTCGTGGGCACCGCCGCGTACCTCTCGCCCGAGCAGTCACGAGGCGCGGAAACGACTCCCGCGGCCGACGTGTACGCCCTGGGCGTCGTCGTCTATCAGATGCTCACGGCACGCCTGCCCTGGGAGGGCTCGACGCTCGCCGAGCTGGCGATTCGGCGCGAGAGCGAGAGCCCGCTGCCACCCACCTCCTACGACGACACGGTGCCCGAGACGCTTTCGACCGCCGTCCTGCGCGCCCTCGAGGGCGATGTGAACAGTCGTTACGCGACCGCCAAGGAGCTCTCGGCCGCGCTGCGCGCCGGCATCTCCGGTCGCGAGCCCCCGGAGGCCGCGGACACGATGCCGACGAGGGCCATGGCCGCCGGGGCGGCCGCGACCGCCGCGACCGCCGCGATGGCCGACTCGCCGGACATCGCGACCCCGGTCGCTCCCCAGCCGGTCTACGCGCCCCCGCCCCGTGCCCGGCAGCCCACCGCCCAACCCGCCGCCGGCCCCAAGAAGCGATCGGCCGGCAGCCGGTTCATGCGGGGCCTCGGCGTGCTGCTCCTGATCGCGGTCCTCGCGGCCGTGATCGCAGGCGTAGTCCTGCTGGTGACCGACGCCGGCCAGGACACGGGCATCGGGGAGCTCATCTCGGACGAGATCGATCAGCAGATCGACAACCTGAAGAACGTCATCCGGGAGAATCTGCAGTAGTAGGGGACCTCAGGCGTCCCAGGGCGCGGCCCCCGCGAAAGACGCGTCGCGGTAGGCGCCGAACCGGCCGGCCTCGATCGCGTCGCGTGCCCCGCTGACGAGTCGCTCCAGGTAGGTCAGGTTGTGCAGGGTGAGCAGCCGTACGGCGGTCAGCTCTTCGGCCCGCGCCAGGTAGTGCAGATAGGCGCGGGTATGCCGCGAGCAAGCGGGGCACGGGCACCCCTCGACGAGCCGGTCCAGGTCGTCCTCGAGCTCACGCGAGCGCACGTTCAGGCGAAAGCGCTCGCCGGGCAGCGGTACCAGCGCCACCCCGTGGCGCCCGAGCCGGGTCGGCACGGCGCAGTCAAAGACGTCGATCCCGAGCGCGATGCCGTCGAGCAGGTCGTCGGGCTCGCCGATCCCCAGCAGGTGCTTGGGAGCATCGGGCGGGAGCAGCGGAACCGTCAGCCCGAGGACGCCGCGCATCTCCTCCTTGTCATGCCCCAACGTGCCTCCGATCGAGATCCCGTCGACGTCGGCGCCGGCGACGCGGTCCGCGGAAGCTCGGCGGAGCTCCTCGTGTACTCCGCCCTGGACGATGCCGAACAGCGCCTGGGTCGCGGGCGCGTGCTTCTGGTGCCAACTCGTGCACCGGTCCAGCCAGCGGTGCGTGCGCTCCGTGGAACGCGCCGTGTAGTCGTAATCGGCGTGGTAGGGCGTGCATTCGTCGAACACCAGCGCGATGTCGGAGCCGAGCGCGGCCTGAACGGTCATCGACTCCTCGGGCCCCATGAACTTCTCGGTCCCATCGAGGTACGAGCGGAAGCGCACGCCCTCCTCGGCGATCTCGATGATCGCGCCGTGGTTGCCGGCTCCGCCCCGACGGCCCTTGATCTCGTCGGCAACGTTCCCGTGCGCAAGCGAGAACACCTGGAAGCCCCCGGAGTCCGTGATGATCGCCCGATCCCAGTTCATGAACCCGTGGAGCCCGCCGAGCCTCGCGATCCGCTCCGAGCCGGGACGCAGGAACAGGTGGAACGTGTTGCCGAGAACCATCTCGTAGCCCAGGGCGCCCACCTCGTCGGTGTCGAGCCCGCGAACCGCCGCGGTGGTCGCCAACGGGATGAAGGCCGGGGTCCGGACCTCGCCGTGCGGCGTGAACAGGGTGCCGGTGCGTGCCGCGCCTTCCCGGGCGCCGGTCACGAACCGGAGGCGGGTGGGATCGTGCCTCACCTCGACCTCAGCCATCCAGGGACGGCGGCAGCAACGAGCGCCCGGTCATCCCGGTCGGCTGGTCGATCCCCAGCAGGCTCAGGGCCGTGGGCGCGACGTCCGCGAGGATGCCGGGCCCGGCCAGCCCGATGCCGTTCGCGGTCACGATCAGCGGCACCGGATTGGTGGAGTGCGCCGTGTTCGGCGAGCCGTCGGGCTCGAGCATGTTGTCAGCGTTGCCATGATCGGCGGTGACCAGGCAGGCGCCGCCCGATTCGTGGACCGCCGCGACCACCCGCCCGAGGCACTCGTCCGCCGCCTCGATTGCGGCAACGGCGGCCGGGATCACGCCGGTGTGACCGACCATGTCGGGGTTGGCGAAGTTGAGGATCCCGAAGCGATAGCCGCCCTCCCGCCAGCGGCCGGCGAACTCGTCGGCCGCGGCGCGGGCGCTCATCTCGGGCCTGTGGTCGTACGTTGGCACGTCCCGGGGCGAATCCACCAGACGGCGCTCCTCCCCCTCCCACTCCTGCTCGCGGCCTCCGTTGAAGAAGTAGGTCACGTGCGCGTACTTCTCGGTCTCCGCGACGTGGAGCTGGCGAGCCCCGGCGCCGGCCAGGACCTCGGCCAGAGTGGTGGCCGGCAACTTGGGAGGGAAGGCCACCGGATATGGCCAGCCCTCCCGGTACTCGGCGAGCGTCGTCAGCTGGATCGCCAACACCGGCCCGCGCGGAAACTCGTCGAAGCCGGGCTCGGCCAGTGCCCGGACGAGCTGCCGCGCACGGTCAGGACGGAAGTTGAAGTGGATCGCGACGTCGCCGTCGGCGATGCCGTCGTACGCGCCGATCACCGTCGGCCGGACGAACTCGTCGGTCTCGCCCGCCTCGTGCGAGGAGGCGACCGCCTCGGCCGCGGTGGGGGCCGTGACGCCCCGTGCATGAACGATTGCGTCATAGGCCAGCTTCGTGCGCTCCCAGCGCCGGTCGCGGTCCATGGCGTAGTAGCGGCCGCTGACGGTGCCGATCCTGCCCGCCTGCCGGAGCCAGCGCTCGACCTCCTCCAGGTATCCCGGCGACGAACGGGGCAGCGTGTCGCGGCCGTCCGTGAACGCGTGCAGCACGAGGTCGGGAACGCCCTCCTGGGCTGCCAGCTCGATGCACGCCTCCAGGTGCTCCCAGCCGGAGTGGACTCCGCCGTCGGAGACGAGCCCCATCAGGTGCAGGCGCCCGCGCGGCGAGCGCCGGGCAGCGTCGCAGGCGGCGAGCAGGGCCGGGTTCTCGAAGAAGGAACCGTCGGCGATGGACTCGTCGATCCGGGCGAGGTCCTGCTTGACCACCGCGCCCGCCCCGAGGTTCAGGTGCCCGACCTCGGAGTTCCCCATCTGGCCGTCGGGCAGGCCGACGTCCCGCCCGCTTGCGGACAGCTGGGTGTGCGGGTAGCCCGCCCACAGCTCGTCGAAGATGGGAGTGTCCGCCAGCGAGACCGCGTTCCCCGGGCCGGCGGGAGCGAGCCCCCATCCGTCAAGGATCACCAGGGCCAGCGACGGAACCGGGATCGCCGCGGGTCCGGCCGGCAGGCTCACGCCGCTTGGCAGATCGCGAGGAAGTCGGCGGGATCCAGGCTCGCTCCGCCCACCAGCGCCCCGTCGATCTGCTCCCGGCCGAGGAGATCCGCCGCGTTGTCGGGCTTCACCGACCCCCCGTAGAGGATCCGCGCGGCCTCGCCCGCGGCCGCGGCGCGGGCGGCGACCAGGGAGCGGATGAACGCGATCGCCTCCTCGGCCTGCTCGGGCGTGGCGGTCTTCCCGGTGCCGATCGCCCAGATCGGCTCGTATGCGATCACGACGTCGGCCAGCCGGCCGTCCTCGATCGGAGCGAGGCCGGCCTCGATCTGACGGGTCAGCACCGCCTCGGTCGCGCCCTCCTCACGCTGGGTCTCGCTCTCGCCGACGCAGAGGATCGGCTCGAGGCCCGCGGCCAGCGCCGCGGGGAGCTTGCGTGCAAGCGCCTCGTCGGTCTCGTTGAAGAGCGCCCGGCGCTCGGAATGGCCGAGGACCACCGCCTCCACGCCGAGGGACGTCAGCATCTCGGCCGAAACCTCGCCCGTGAATGCGCCGCTCGCCTCCTCGTGCATGTTCTGCGCCGCGACCCGCACCGGCGAGCGACGGCAGCGCTCGGCCGAGCCGGCGAGCGCCGTGTATGGCGGGCACACCACGATGTCGCGGTCCTCGAGCTCGCCCACGTCGCCCAGGAAGCGATCCAGGAAGTCGTCCGCCTCGGCGACGGTCTTGTTCATCTTCCAGTTCGCCGCGAGATACGGCCGCCTGCTCATCGGACGCCCTCGCGCTGACGGTTGCCCGCCATCTCGAGCAGAACGGAGACCCCGGGCAGCTCCTTGCCCTCGAGCAGCTCCAGCGAGGCGCCACCGCCCGTCGACAACCAGTCGACGCGATCGGCCAACCCGAATTCCGCGAGCGCCGCCGCGGAGTCGCCGCCGCCCACGACCGTGTGTCCGGGGGCGTCGGCAACCGCCTCGGCCACGGCCCTGGTGCCCGCCGCGAACGGCTCCAGCTCGAAGGCGCCCATCGGGCCGTTCCAGAGCACGGTGCCGGCACCGGTGACCGCCCTGGCATATGCGGCGACGGTCTCGGGCCCGACGTCCAGGCCCATCCACCCGTCGGGGACCTCTACCCCGTCGTTCAGGCGCCGCTCGGCGTCGGCGCTGAACGAGTCGCCCAGCACTAGATCCGTCGGCAGCCTGAGACCGCGCGGGTCCTGCAGGAGGTCCTTCGCCATCTCGATCCCATCGTCGTCCACCAGCGAGTCTCCGGTCCCGATCCCCTGCGCGCGGAAGAACGCGAAGCACATTGCCCCGCCGATCAGGACCTCGTCGGCGATTTCCAGGAAGTGCTCGAGAACCCCGATCTTGTCTGTGACCTTGGCGCCCCCGAGCACGACCACGAGGGGCCGCCCGGGATCGTCGCGAACCCGGGTCAGCTCCTCGACCTCGCGCTCGAGCAGGAGCCCTGCATAGGCGGGGAGCAGCCTCGCGACGGCCTCGGTGGTCGCGTGCGCCCTGTGCGCCGCGCCGAATGCGTCGTTCACGTAGAGGTCGGCGAGCTCGGCGAGGCCGGCCGCAAGCTCGGGGTCGTTCTTCGTCTCCCCCGCCTCGTACCGGCTGTTTTCGAGCAACAGAACCGAGCCCGGCGCCGTGGCCTCGGCGAGCGCACGCACGTCGTCGCCCACCACCCCCGGCGCCAGCTCGACCGGGACGCCGAGCAGTTCTGCCAGCCGGTCGCGGACCGGTGCCATCGACAGCGACGGGTCCCTGTGCTCGGGCCGCCCGAGGTGGGACACCAGCACGATCGCCGCCCCACGCTGGAGCAGCAGCTCGAGCGTGGGCAGAGCGGCGCGGATCCGCGTATCGTCGGCGACGGCGCCGCCGTCGAGCGGCACGTTCAGGTCGGCCCGGACCAGCACGCGCCGGCCGTCGGCCGGCGCGTGGCGGACGCTGACGTCGGCGAGCGTCAAGCCGCGGCGGGCTGGCGCTCGAGCACCTTTGCGGCCAGCTCGACGCAGCGGTTCGAGTAGCCCCACTCGTTGTCGTACCAGGCAACCGCCTTGACCATCGTGCCCTCCATCACCATCGTCTGTTCCGCGTCGACGATCGACGAATGCGGATCCTGGACGATGTCCGTCGAGACGATCGGGTCTTCGGTGTACGACATGATCCCGGCCAGCGGCCCCTCGGCGGCCTCTCTGGCGGCCGCGTTGATCTCGTCGGCGCTCGTCTCTCGCGACATGACGCAGACGAGGTCCACCACCGAGCCGGTCGGGACCGGGGCGCGCATCGAGAAGCCGTTCAGCCTGCCCTCGAGCTCCGGAAGCACCAGGCCGACCGCCTTGGCGGCGCCCGTGGTCGTCGGGATCAGGTTGAGCGCCGCGGCGCGAGCCCGACGCAGGTCCTTGTGCGGCATGTCCTGAAGGCGCTGGTCGGCCGTGTAGGCGTGGATCGTGGTCATCAGCCCGTGCTCGATGCCGACCGACTCGTGCAGGACCTTGGCCAGCGGGGCGACGCAGTTCGTCGTGCACGATGCGTTCGAGATGATGTTGTGGCGCTCCGGGTCGTAGTCGCGCTCGAAGTTCACCCCCAGCGCCACGGTCACGTCGGGGTCGGTAGCCGGAGCGGAGATGATGACCTTGCGAGCGCCCGCGTCGAGGTGCTTCGATGCGTCCTCGCGCTTCGTGAACAGCCCGGTGGACTCGATCGCGACCTCGACACCGAGCTCGCTCCACGGCAGTGCCGCGGGGTCGCGCTCCGCGAGGACCTTGATCTCGTTCCCGTCGACCACGAGCGACCCGTCGCCCTCGGCGACCTCACCCGGGAAGCGGCCGAGGATGGAGTCGTACTTCAGTAGATGGGCGAGCGTTCGCAGGTCGGCGATGTCGTTGACCGCAACGATCTCGATGTCCGCGCCCGACTCGTGCGCGGCGCGGAACAGATTGCGGCCGATGCGCCCGAAGCCGTTGATGCCGACCTTGATTGGAGCCATGGGTTCGTTCCTCCTGTGCTGCTTCTCGTTTCCGGGGGAGTCTCTGACGCCTAGGAAGCGCCGACGGCGATCTCGACCCTGTTGCCGTCCGGGTCGAGCAGGTACGCCGAATAGTACGTAGCGCCGTACTCAGGCCGCTGCCCGGGCTTGCCGTCGTCGGCGCCGCCCGCGGCCACGCCCGCCTCCCACGCCCCCTTTACCGCCGGGATGCCAGTCGCCGCGAAGCAAACGTGGCCGCCGCCGGGCGCCACCGGGTGCCGGGTCGAGGCGAAGAACAGCGGCCGGACGATCCCCCAGCCGATGAGGTCGTCCTTCTCGACGTGCCGCCGCCATCCCAGTGCCCCGACCACGGAGTCGTAGAAGTCGCCCGCGCGCTCGAGGTCGGAGACCTCCAGGCTGACGTGGTGGATCACGCTGCTGAATCTACCTGCGCGGCGTCCAGCGGAAGTACCGCGCCGCGAGCCCCAGGCCGAGAAGTCCCCAGAGCGCCAGGACCGCGAGGTGGCCCCACGCGAATCCGGCGCCGACGGTGGCCGGGTCGAAGCCCTCGAAGAACGCGAGGAAGAAGTGGCGGATCGGGAAGATGTCCGCGATGTGCAGGACCCCGTCCGGGATCTCGCTGTCGGGAATGAAGACGCCCGAGAGGAAGTAGAGAGGCAGCAGGGTGACATTCGCGATCGGGGGCGCGGCATCCTGGGACGGGATCGCCGCCGTGAGGGCGAACCCGAGGCAGGAGAAGGTGAACGCGCCGACCACCAGGGTCACCAGCAGCGCCGGGATGGTCCGAGTCGGGATCGCCACGTCGAAGAAGAAGTGGCCGATCAGGGTGACCAGCACGGTCATCAGGATCGAGATCACGAACGCGTTCCCGACGCGCCCCGCCACGAATGCCCACGGCGGCAGCGGGGTAGCCCGGATCCGCTTCAGCCTCCCGCTCTCCCGGGCTTCGGTGAGGTTGATCGCCAGGCTCTGCAGCGTGGCGGACGCCACCGACAGGGTGATGATGCCCGGCACGTAATAGGTCGAGACCTTGATCCCGCCGTACTCGTCGATCGTCTCGCTGCCGAAGAGGCCGGTGAAGAGGAACAGGAAGATGAGGGGCAGCATCACCGTGAAGAACACGGACGCCGGGCTGCGCCAGAAGACCCGAGCGTCGAACGTGAACTGGTGCCAAGCCAGGACTCCGCCCGTCATTCGGCCGTCTCCCGCGTGAGCTCCAAGTACACGTCCTCGAGGCTCGGCCGCGAGACCTCGAGGCCCTGGAGCGCCACCCCGCGCTCGAGCGCCCAGCCGGTCAGCGCGTTCAGCGCCACCACGGGCTCGCCCGTTGCGATCTCGACCGTCACGGGGCTACCATTCCCGCTCACTCGGAGGGCGGCCGACCCCGCTCGGGCGGGCAGGTCCCCCGGATCGAGGCCGGCCGGCGCCTCGAAGCGGATCGTGGTCGCGGCGTCGGCGCGTCCCCCGAGCTGGTCGGGTACGCCCTCAGCGACGATCAGGCCCGCGCGGATGATCGCGACACGGTCCGCGAGAAACTGGGCCTCCTCCATGTAGTGCGTCGTCAGGAAGACGGTCTTCCCCAGGTCGCGGAGGCTCGCGATGACCTCCCATGCCTGCCGGCGCGCGGACGGGTCGAAGCCCGTCGTCGGCTCGTCCAGGAACAGGAGCTCCGGATCCCCGATCAGGGCGAGCGCCACGTCGAGGCGGCGCTGTTGCCCGCCGGAGAGGTTCCCGGCCCGCACGTGCGCGCTCGACGCCAGACCGACGAGGTCGATGGTCTCGGCGACGTCTCGCGGCATCTCGTAGTAGCCGGCATAGAGGCTGAGCGTCTCGCGCACGGTGAGCACCGGCTCCATCCGGCACTCCTGCAGGACGATTCCGATCCGCCCGCGCCACGACCGGTCTCCCCGCGCCGGGTCCTCGCCCAGCACCGTCACCGCGCCGGCGTCACGCTCCCGATAGCCCTCCATGATCTCGACGGTCGTGGTCTTCCCCGCCCCGTTCGGACCGAGGAACGCGAAGACCTCGCCCCGGCGGACGTCGAGGTCGATCCCGCGCACCGCCTCGTGGTCCCCGTACGAGCGCCGCAGGCCCGCAACCGTGATCACTGCCTCAGTCATCCGGCGCCCCATTATGATCGGCGGGGTGAGCAGGGCCGTCCGACTCGCGATCGCGGCGGCTGTGGCGCTCATTGCGGCCGCGCTCATCGTCCGGGAACTCCAGGACGAGCGCGTCGGGGACTTCACACCCTGCTCCGTGGGAGGCCCCGACGCCTGCGAGGTGCCACCGCCGCCCTGCGGTGAGGCCGGTGGCCGGGACGCCAACCCCGGGAACCGGGCCGTCACGCCGTCTGCACCCACGCGCCCGGCCCAGGCGAAGCTGCCGTACGGATTCAACGACGCCGCCCCGCTGGTCGGGGCGGTCACCGTCGAGCAGGACCTGAAGCTTCAGCGCGTCGCGGGATCGTCATTTTGGCGCCTTGCGCTGGACTGGGGAGCCGTCGAGGCGGAGCCCGACGAATTCGACTTCTCCGCGAGCGACGACGCCTACTGCGCCGCGCTCGAGCAGGGGATCAAGCCGCTGTTCCACCTGACGGGGGTCCCGCCGTGGGCGCTGAACGACGACGCGCGCCCATGCTCGGAGGCACCGTGCGTGCAACCGCCCGCGCCGGAGCACGACGACGCCCTGCGCCGGTTCGCCGAGCTGGCAGCGATCAGGTACCCGGAGGTGGCGGCGATCGAGGCGTGGAACGAGCCCAACTTCCGCTCGTTCTGGCCGGACCCCGACCCTGCCCGGTACGCCGAATTGCTCGCGGCGATCTACACCGGCGTGAAGGACGGCGCGCCGGCGACGATCGTGCTGGGGGGCGTGGTGACCAACAACCCGAGCGACGATCCCGAGACCGGCAACCTGTCCCTCTCGACCTTCCTCTCCGAGATCTTCGCGGCGGGCGCCGCCGAGCACATGAACGCGCTCAGCATCCATGCCTATCCGATCGGGCTGCTCGGGACCGATGGGGATCTCTTCACGCCGCAGGTCGCCGAGGCGCGTCGCCTCGCCGCCGCCGCTGCCCCGGATCGCGAGCTTCCCCTGTGGGTCACCGAGGTCGGGATGCCCACCGCCGAGGGAGGCTTCGCGCCGGCCGTCTCCGAGCAGGAGCAGGCATCGCAGATGGTCGCCGCCTACGAGGCGCTCGAAGCGGACCCCAACACCGCGGCCGTCCTCTTTCACACGCTGCTGGATCCGGGTCCGGACGTTCCCGGCGGACCGGGGTTCGGATGGTTTGCGGCGCCCGCCGGGGGCCAGGTACGCGCGAAGCCGATCGTTTGCGCATTCCGGCGACTCGAAAACGCCAACGCGAGCTGCCCGGCCACCGTAGAGATCGAGTGAGCGGCCGGGCGGTCCGTGGGTCGGTCAGTCCAGGTCGACGTCGCGATGGACCACGCGGACCGCGATCTCCTCACGGTCGGCGAGGTGATGAGCGATCCGGTTCGCGACGGTGACCGAGCGGTGCCGCCCGCCCGTACAGCCAATCGCGATCGTCAGGTGGCTCTTGCCCTCGGCGACGTACGCGGGGAGCAGGAAGTCGAGCAGGGCGAAGACCCGGGCGTAGAACTCGGCCGCGAGGTCGCCCGCCTCGACGTGCTCGACGACCGCCTTGTCGAGGCCGGTCAGCGGCCGCAGGTCCTCACGGTAGTGCGGGTTGGGCAGGAAGCGGACGTCGAACATGAGGTCGGCGTCGCGCGGCGGCCCGTTCTTGAAGCCGAAGGTGAGCAGGGTCAGGGCAAGCCGCCGATGGGTGTCACGCGGGCCCAACAGCTCCGTCGTGATGCGCCGCCGCAGCATCGCTCCCGTGAGGTCGGAGGTGTCCATCACAACGTCGGCCTGCTCGCGCAGCCGGCCGAGTACCTCGCGCTCGGCACGGATGCCCTCGACGACGCGGCCGTCGGGCGCCATCGGGTGTCGCCGGCGAGTCTCCTTGAACCGGTCCACGAGGGTCTCCTCGCCGGCCTCCAGGAACAGGACCTTGAGCTCGAGGCCGTCGTGGTCGAGCTCACCGAGCACTGCGTGGAGCTCCTCGAAATAGTCGCCGCCGCGCACGTCGGTGACCACGGCGGCGCGCTTGACGGTGCTGCCCTCGTGGCGGAAGAGCTCGCCCAGCGAGCCGATCATCCGTGGCGGCAGGTTGTCGACACAGAAGAAGCCCGAGTCCTCGAACGCGGCGATCGCCTCGGACTTCCCGGCCCCGGAGTAGCCGGTGATCACGAACAGCTCGACCGGCTCGGCGAACAGCTCTGGCTGGGGCCTCGGCATCAGCCCGCCTTGTGCAGCTGGTGATGGATGTCGCGGGCGAGCTTGCCGGGAATGCCCGGGACGGCCGCGATCTCCTCCCGGGTCGCGCCCACGACCCGTTCGGGCGAACCGAAGTGGCTGAGCAGGGCTCGCTTGCGGACCGGGCCGACACCGCGGAGCTCGTCCAGGAGTGAATGCGTCATCGCCTTGTCGCGCCGCGAACGGTGGAAGTCGATCGCGAAGCGGTGCGCCTCGTCGCGTACCCGTTGCAACAGCCGCGACGCGTGCGAATCCGGCTCGACCTCGAGCGGCACCGAGCGACCCGGGACGTAGATCTCCTCGAGGCGCTTGGCCAGGCTGATGACCGTCACGCCACGGTCGACCAGGCTCCCGACGGCCTTCATCCCGGCGCTGAGCTGCCCCTTGCCGCCGTCGATCACGATCAGGTCCGGGAGGCTGGCGAAGCTCTCGTCGCGCTCAGCGTCGTGCGGGGATCGGTCGCTCTGCTCGGCCAGCTGCGCGAGGCGCCGCGACAGGACCTCCTCGATTGACCGATAGTCGTCGGGGCCACGCGAGCGGTCGCCCCGGACCCGGAACCGCCGGTAGTCGGACTTCTTCGGCGCACCGCCCTCGAACACGACCATCGAGGCGACCGTGTGCTCGCCGCCGATGTTCGAGATGTCAAAGCCCTCGATGCGGATCGGCAGGCTCTCCATCCGCAGGGCGTCCTGGAGGGCGGCGACCGTGTCGACGCGCGTCTGCCGGCGGCGCTCGCGGCGCAGGCGGTCCTGGGCGAGCGCCAGCCGCGCGTTTCGCTCCGCGAGCTCGCGCAGGCGACGCAGATCGCCGCGCTCGGCGACACGCACCTCGACCGGGCCGCCCCTGCGCGTCGCGAGCGCCTCGGCCAGCAGGTGCGCCCGCTCGCGGATCGCGGCCCCCGCGACGATCAGCCGGGGCACCGCGGGCGCCGCGGAGTAATACTGGGCGAGGAACTCCTCGGTGACCTCCGCCTCGTCGCGCTCGCCGCCGTTCGCCATGTAGAAGCTCTGGCGCTCGGCCAGGATCCCGTCGCGGACCTGGAAGACCTGGGCGTTCGCCGGTCTCCTCCTCGGCCGCGACCGCGATCACGTCCGCGTTCTCGAGCGACTCGCCGGCAACGCTGCGTTTCTGCATCAGGGATCGAACGGCGTCGAGCCGGTCGCGGTAGACCGCGGCGCGCTCGAACTCCTCGGCCGCGGCGGCCTCGTCCATCTTGCGCTCGAGGTCGCGCTCCACGTCCCGGTAGCGGCCGGAGAGAAACCCCGCGATCGCGTCGATGTTCCGCCGGTACTCCTCGCGATCGATGTATCCGACGCACGGCGCCTGGCACCGCTTGATGTAGTAGTCGAGGCACGGGACGCCCGAGCGGCGGCCCGGCTCCGGCCCGTCGCACGTTCGATATTGGAAGAGCTTGCCGAGCAGCTCCAGGGTCTCGCGCGTGCGTTTGGCGTTCGAGTACGGGCCGAAGTAGAGCCGCGCCGAGCGGTGTCGCTCGCGCGTGAAATACACGCGCGGGAACTCCTCGTCGAGGCTGATCCCGATGTACGGGTACGACTTGTCGTCGCGCAGCCGGATGTTGAAGCGCGGACGGTGGCGTTTGATGAACTGCTGCTCGGCCAGCAGCGCATCCGCCTCGGTCTCGGTCACGAAGAACTCGATCGCGGCGACCTGCTCGGTCATCGCCCGGGTGCGCGTCTTCCCGAGAAATGTCCTCCGACCCGCTTGCGGATCGAGCGGGCCTTTCCAACGTAGAGGACCTCGCCCTCGCGGTCGCGGAACATGTACACGCCGGGCTCGTCCGGAAGCGACCGCCGCTGCTCGGCGACGCTCCGCCCCTCGGCGGGCTCGAGCTCCGCGATGATCTCGATTTCAGCCACAACTTCAAGGTTAGGCGGAGCGTCCGAAGGGAAAGGTTGAACGTAGACCCGCCGATGGAACCACGAAAGGGATCTGAGTGAAAACGAAGCTTGCCGTCATGTTCGCGTTGCTGGCGCTCGTACCGTTCGCGCTCGCCGCCTGCGGTGACGATGACGACGATGAGGCAGCGACGGAGGCCACGACCACCGAGGAGACCGACACGGGCGGTGACGCGGGCGGGGCCGGATCCACCGTCTCGTTCACGGCGGATCCCAACGGAGACCTCGCCTACGAGGAGGACTCGGCGACCGCAACCGCGGGCGCCGTGACCGTCGAACTGACGAACGAGTCCGAGGTGCCCCACGACGTCCAGATCGAGGGGCCGGACGGCAACATCGGCGGCACCGACGAGACGACCGGCGGGAGTGTGCACCGGCGAGGTCGAGCTCGAATCGGGCGAGTACACCTTCTACTGCTCCGTCCCCGGCCACCGCGAGGCCGGCATGGAGGGCCCGCTGACGGTCGAGTAACCGCCCGCGATGGGACGGGCCGCCGAGCGCGGCTCGTCCCTCAGCGCACCAGGCGGACCTCCAGGGCGGGCGGGGCGATCTCGCCGACGCCGCCCAGCAATCCGAGGATCCTGGTCACGTAAGCCTGCGTCTCGGGATAGGGCGGCACGCAGCCGCACGCGCTAACCGGCGCCGGGCCGGCGTTGTAGGCCGCGAGGGCCAGCGGGATCTGGCCGAACTGCCGGAGCAGGTCGGACATCAGGTGCGCCTGCGCATCGATGGCCTCGGCCGCGTCGAACGGGTCCTTCAGGCCGTACGCGGCCGCCGTGCCGGGCATGAACTGCGCGATCCCGCCGGCACCGGCGGGAGACACGGCCAAGGGGTTGAATCCCGACTCAGCCATCAGCTGGGCCGCGAGAAGGCCGGCCGGCACGTCCCAGCGCGACGCCGCGCGCGCGAGCGGCGCTCGGAACCGAGCAGGCACGAACGCGGGCAGGGCGGTCGCCGCTCCCGCCCCGTCCCCCTCCCGGCCGACCCGGTCACCCGCGGCGGAGCAGGGTTCGGGACCGGCTATGAACCCGAAATGCCACGCCTCCCATGAGTAGCGCCGCTCGAACCCGAACCCGGGCGCGTTGGCCGCGAGCCAGCCGTAGGCAGAGGCGGGGCCGAGGTCGAGCTCGGTTGCGCACCGGTGCAGGGAGGTGCCGGGCGGGGCGACCCAGCGTGGATCGGGATTCGCGGCGTAAAGCGCGGCCTGCTCGGCGTCGGACCGGAAGGCCGAGTTGACCAGCAGCGTGTGGCCGTGGCGGCCGGCGGCCGCAGCGAGCCGGTCGAACGCCGCCGCCACGTCCGGCCGCATCGGCTTGCCCTGGCGGTAGGAGAGCGGCCCGGAGTAGCCGCCGCCGGTGGCGACTTCCGAGCCGGCGGGCGGTCCGGCCACGGCGGGCGGGCGGGCCTCGGCGACCGCCGCCGTGCGTACCGAGTCCGGCCGTGCCCCATCCAGCTCAACCCTCGCGTTTACCGCGACCCGCACGCGGTTCGCGGCAAAGGCCGCGCCGGCGAAGGACACGCTGCTCTCAACGCCCTCCACGCCGTTGGCGCGGAGTGCGGCCGCGGCGGCGGACCGAGCGCGCTCCCGGTACTCGGCCTCGGACAGGTGCGCGGGGTTCGGCCGGCCCGATGGCAGTCGCGCGGGCAGGAACAGCCGATCGTGGTCGTCGCGCATCGAGCGGGCAGCCGACACCGCCGCCAGGTCGGCCGCGCGCTGGAGCCGCGCGCCACCTGTGGCCGCGCTGCCGAGCAGCGCGAGGAAGAGGCCGGCCAGAACCACCGCCAGCGCCAGCCCGAGCACCAGCGGCAGCGCCTGGCCGGTCTCGTCGCCGAGCAGCCGCGCGGCGAGCCGCCGCGCGCGGCCCCCGAGCGGGCCGCCCGGCTCGATGCCGGCCAGGGCACGCCGGGTTGCCACCAGCCCGGGCCCGCGGACGACCACGCCGGCAGGAATGCCCGACCGGCGCAGGTCGGCCGCCACCAGGCCTGCCAGCGCCCGCCCGCCGGGAAGCTCGGCCCGCACGACCGCGCCCCGGGCGCCCGAATCGGGATCGCCGATGAGTTCGCGCCAGCGGCCGGGTTCCAGGAACGCCACCACCAGCGAAGCACCGGCGTCCCGGCAGAGCTCCAGCTCGTCGCGCCATGCGTCGGCGCCGAGGCCGACCCAGCAGACCGTTCCGCGCGCGGCCGCCCGCACGTCGCCGCGCAGGCGCGATTCGAGCCCGCGCGCGGCAGTGGACGACACGAGGGTCGGTCGCCGTACCGTGCGGCCCACCTCGCATAGGACAACCCCATCCGGCGTCGTGCCCCGGCGTGCCGCCGCAACGGCCAGGGCGGCCGCCACCGCGACCCCGCCGGTCGCGCCCGGGAGCGCGGTTACGGCAATCAGCCCCGCACGTGGGCCCGGCTCAGCCATCGGCGTGCCGGGCCCAGGCGCTCGACTCCACCTCGAGCGCCTCGGAGATCCCGGGCAGCGGCGCCGGCGGGCGAACGGCGACCGCGACCCGTCCGCCCGTGGCCGTCACCCGCACGCGCTCCGCTGCCCAGTGCGGCAGCGCCGCGCGTGCCGCCGGCGCCGGCGAGGCACCGGCGGCGAGCGCCAGGGCGGCGGCCTCCGCGGCGCCGTCGGCGAGGTGGAGGGTGTAGGCGGTGGCCAGCAACTGGAGGGCGACGAGCCCCGCGAGCAGCAGCGCCGGGATCCCGGCGAGGAGCTCGAGTGAGGCCTGGCCCCGCTGCCCCCTCACGGCGCTCCCGCCGAGGGGTCGAGCGCGGTGGCAGCCGAGACTGGAATCGGCGGCAGCCCGGGAACGAGCGCCGGCGCGGCCACGCGGACCGTCACCTCCGTCCCGTCGGTGTCCACATCCGCCGGCTCGAACGTCTGCGGCAGGGCCCCGCGCGCGGCGGCTTGCGCGTTGGCCCCGACCTCGGCCGCACGGGCGCCCGCACGGGCCGCCTCGCCCGCGGTGACGAGTGCCCAGCCGGCCACCGCGAGCTGCGCGATCGCGAGCGCCGCGAGCAGGACGAGGGGGACGACGGCGACCAGTTCGGCCGAGGCCTGCGCACGCTGGTCGAACCGCGGAGTCATGCCCGGCGACGCTAGGTGCGACCGGCGCGCGGAAGGGAGGCCGCGCGCGCGGGGTCAGCGCCGGGAGTGCGTCAGAGGCTGCGCGAGTCGGCGACGACCCGGGCGATGCCGAACACCGCGAGGCCCAGGACCGCGATCCAGACGATCACGCCCGCCCCGGTATCGAGCAACTCGTCCGTCCCCGCGATCATCAGGACGATCGCACCGATGGCGCCGATCAGGATCATTCGCTGGCGATCGTCGAGCGTCACGTACGCGAGCCGGTTCTGGCGATAGAGGAGGAATCCCATCACGCCGATGATCACCAGGAACGCGATCGTCAGCGCCGCGAGGATCCCGTCGGCCAGGTTGCCACCACCCGGCACGGCAGCGACCACGAGGGCCAGCAGGGCGATGATCGCGATGTTCCGCGCCGCGCGCACGCACCGATCCTAGACGCCGGGGAGGCTCAGGCGATGACGATGATCCCGCCCGCGATCGCGGCTGCCGTGGCGATCAGGCCGACGACGCCGAGCAGCGCGAAAGCTCCGGCTTCGATCGTTCTCTGGTCGCGCGACGCCTCGATGAAACGGCTGGCTCCGAGGATCGCCAGCGAAAACGTGAACGCGACCCCGACGCCGGCGATCAGCGCCGCGATGCCAGTGTCGAGCAGCGCCTCCCAGTCCACGATCTCGGCCGGCGGAATCAAGCCATCACCCCGCGGGCACCGGCGTTCCCTGCCGGATCCGGCGCGCGAATGCCAGGACGGTCAGCGCTGCGCCCGCCGCGACGATGACCAGCGGGCCGAGCGCGCCGTCGCCGAAGATCTGGGTGATTCCGTAGGTCACGGCGCCGATCGCCGCCGCCGCCGGGAACGTCAAGAGCCAGGCGGTGACGATGTTGCCGGCGACCCCCCAGCGCACCGCCGAGACCCGCTTCCCGGCGCCGGCCCCCATCACCGCTCCAGAGATCACGTGGGTCGTCGAGAGCGGGTAGCCGAAATGCGTGGACGCAAGGATCACTGCGGAGCCTGCGCCCTGCGCCGAGAAGCCCTGGGCGGTGTCCATCTTGATGATCCGGGTGCCCATCGTCTTGATGATCCGCCAGCCGCCAATGTACGTGCCCAGCGCGATCGCGGTCGCCGCCGAGACGATCACCCAGGTCGGCGGATCGGCGCCCTCCGGGAGGTTTCCGTTCGCGATCAGCGCCAGGGCGATCACACCCATCGTCTTCTGGGCGTCGTTGGTGCCGTGCGCGAGCGCGAGCAAACCGCCCGAAGCGACCTGGCCGAGCTTGAAGCCCCGGGTGACCGGCCCGGGCCGCTGGCGCCCGAGCACCCGGTAGCAGACCACGATCGCGATCCCTCCGACCACGAACGCCAGCACCGGCGCGATCAGCGCGGGCACCAGGACCTTGCCGATGACGCCGTCGGACAGCACCGCCTCGGATCCGACGGCGGCGAACGCGGACCCGACGACGCCCCCGATCAGGGCATGCGACGAGCTCGACGGCAGCCCGAAGTACCAGGTCGCCAGGTTCCAGGCGATCGCCCCGACGAGGCCCGCGAAAACGATCGTCGGCGTGATCACGTTGGCGACGACGACGTCGTCGGCGACCGTGGCCGCGACTTCGAGCGAGATGAACGCGCCGGCGAAGTTGAGGATCGCCGCGTAGGTCACGGCGATCCGCGGCGACATCGCCCGGGTCGAGATCGACGTGGCGACGACGTTCGCCGTGTCGTGGAAGCCGTTGGTGAAGTCGAACGCCAGCGCCGTCGCGACGACGATGTAGAGGATCAGGTCGGCCTCGGACAAGAGACCCCCTACGCGTTCTTGATCACTATGCCTTCGAGGATGTGGGCGGCCGTCTCGGTCGCGTCCACCGCCCGCTCCAGCACCCCGAACAGGTCCTTCCAGCGGATCACGACCATCGGGTCGATCCCGTTCGCGAACAGCGACGCCACGGCGTCCCGGTAGAGCCGGTCGCCGTCGTTCTCGAGGCGGTGGATCTCGATCCAGTACTGCTCGAGGTCCTTGAACCCGCGGAGCCGCTCGAGCGCCTCGGCGAGCTGCTCGCACGACTTCACGAGCACGTCGGCCATCTTGATCGACTGCTCCATGGGCGCCTCGATCTGGTAGAGGACCATGAAGTCCGCGGTCTCCTCGATGTAATCGACGATGTCGTCGAGCTTCGTCGCCAGCCCATAGATGTCCTCGCCGTCGAGCGGGGTCACGAAGGTCGAGTTCAGCCGCTGGATCAGCTCGTGGGTGATCCGATCGCCCTCCTGCTCCGCGAGCAGGATCTCACGCGCCAGGCCGTTCTCGTCCGGCCAGTTCTCGAGCATCTCGAGGAGCTGCCGCGCGGCGCGCAGCGTGTTCTGGCCGGCCTGGTTGAACAGGTCGAAGAAGACCGTGTCACGCGGGACGAGCGAGGGCAGCGGCATCGCGGCTCACGCTACCAACCGGCGACCGCGTCGGTGACGCGCTCCGCCGCATGGCCATCCCAAAACCTCGGACGTTGCGGGCTCGCGGACGCCGTGGCCAGGAGACCCGGAATCTCCGCGATCCGCGCCGGATCGAGCCCCAGCAGGGTGTTGGTGCCCACGCGCACCGTGACCGGCCGTTCCGTGTTGTCCCGGAGCGTGAAGCACGGCACCCCGAGGTACGTCGTCTCCTCCTGGATGCCGCCCGAATCGGTCAGCACGGCCGCCGCGTCGGCCTCGAGCGACAGGAAGTCGAGGTACCCGACCGGCTCGGAGAGGTGGATCCCCGGCTCCTCTCCGCTCCAGCCCAGCTCGCCCAGGCGCTTGCGGGTCCGCGGATGGACGGGGAACACGACCGGCAGCTCGCCCGCCACCTCTGCGAGCCGCCCCATCGCGTCGCCGAGAAGCGTGCCGTCCACCAGGGCGGGCCGGTGCAGGGTGACCAGCAGGTACGAACCCGGCTCGAGCTGGAGCGAAGCTGCCGCGTTCCGGGCCTGGAACCGGTCCTCGAGGGCGACCAGCGTGTCGATCATGGTGTTGCCGACGAACCGGGCGCGGTCGTCCGGGACGCCCTCGTTCCGCAGGTTCTCGATCGCCTCCTCGGAGTGCAGGAAGCAGAGCGTCGACAGGTGGTCCGTGGCGATCCGGTTGATCTCCTCGGGCATCTCACGGTCGAAGCTGCGCAGCCCGGATTCGACGTGGCCGACCGGGATGCCGCAGCGGGCCGCGCAGAGGCCCGCGGCGAGCGTCGAGTTCACGTCGCCCGGGACGAGCACGAGGTCGGGGCGCTCGTCGCGCAGCACCGGCTCGAGGCGCTCGAGCACCCGCGCCGCCTGCTCGCCGTGCGACCCGGAGCCGACCCCCAGCAGGTGCTCGGGCTCTCCGACCCCGAGCTCCTCGAAGAACACGTCCGACATCCCCCGGTCGTAGTGCTGGCCGGTGTGGACCACGACGTTCGCATCGTCGCCGAACCGGTCGCGCGCGGCCGCGATCACCGGGGCCATCTTCACGAAGTTGGGGCGGGTGCCGACGACGTGTAGGAGGCGCATGGGCTGAGTGCCGATAGCTGGTGGCTCAGCCCAGGTGGCGGGTGAGGAAGTCGACTTGGTCTCCGATGACCTGCTCGTACGCGTCGCCGCGGTAGACCTCGAAGTGGCTGAGGCCCGCGTAGATCACGAGCTCTCCGCGCGGAGCCCGGCGCGCCGTCTCGATCGCCGGCGAGGGCGGCGTGATCGCATCGTCGGCCGCGACCTGGACCAGCACTGGGCAGCGCACGTCGGCGGCTCGGCGCCCGGGGCGGTAGAGCGGGAGGCGCAGCACCGCCCGCGGGGCGAACTCGTTGCGCCACTGGAAGCCCTCGTCGTAGATCGCCCGGTACCCCGCTTCGGAATCGGGAGTCGTCATCGCCGCGGTCGAGCCGGGCGGGCCGACCAGCGGGATGCAGCTGGGTTCGCGCTCGAGCAGCGCTCCGGCCTGGTCGCGCAACCCGGCCAACGTCAGCTTGAGGGCAGCGCGCGGCCTCAGCGCGCGGATCGTCGGGATGCCGTCGACGTAGGGCACCTGCGAAACAACGGCCGCCACCCGCGGGTCACCTGCCGCGATCTCCAGCACATGGCCGCCCGCGAACGACGAGCCCCAGAGCGCGATCCGTTCGGCGTCGATTCCATCGAGCCGGCGAGCGTGGTCGACCGCGGCGCGCCAGTCGTCGAGCTGGCGGCGGATGTCCAGCAGCTGCCGCGGCTCGCCCGCGCTCTCGCCGAAATGCCGGTAATCGAAGGCGAGTCCCGCATAGCCGGCGGCCGCGTACCGCTCGGCGACCCGTATCGGCCCGCCCTCCTTGAGGCCCCCGAAGCCGTGACCGAGGACGACGCACGCCGCCGCCTCGTCCGTGGCCGGGCGCACCAGGACCGCGGCGCACTCGGCGTCGCCCGACCGGAACCGGACCTCGTCGCGGGTCGACGTCGCGTCAGCCGAGGGCATCGAGGCGGGCGGCCAGCTCGAAGTCGTTGGCCGTCAACCCGCCCTCGGAGTGGGTCGAGATCGTGACCGTGACCGTGTCCCAGGAGATCTCGAGGTCGGGGTGGTGCCCCATGTCCTCGGCCGGCTCGACGAGCGCGTCGACGAACTTGACCGAACCGACGAAATCGTCCCGCTTGAACTCCTTGCGGATCGCGTCGCCGGCGCGCTCCCAACCTTCGAGGTCGGAGAGCCGACTCTCGATCTCGGTGTCTTCGAGAAGTGCCATCGCCGGGAGCCTACCCGCGGGGGCTATCGTCAAGCGCGTCCGATGAGCGACGTGAGGCGCGAAACGACGTTGGCCCTCCCGGTGGGGGAGTAAATGAGGATCGCGAGCCTGGTCCCCTCGGCGACCGAGGCGCTCTTCGCGCTCGGGTTCGGCGACGACGTCGTCGCCGTCACGCACGAATGCGACTGGCCCGAGGCCGCGAACGAGCTGCCCCGGCTGACCAGCAGCATGATCGAGCCGGGCTTGGCGCCGGCCGAGATCGATGCTGCCGTCCGCGAGCTCACCGGCGCAGGCGCGGCGATCTACGCGCTCGACGAGCGCGTCCTCGAGCGGCTCGCGCCCGACCTGATCGTCACCCAGGCGGTCTGCGCGGTCTGCGCCGTTTCCTACGACGACGTCTGCGCGGTTGCGGGACGGCTCCCGGGCGGACCCGACGTGATCTCGCTCGACCCGGCGACGCTCGACGAGGTTCTCGCCGACCTTCCGCGCCTCGCCGTGGCATGCGGGCGACCCGACCCCGGCGCGCGGCTCGAGCACGAGCTCCGCGGCCGCATCGAGCACGTCCGGCTTGCGGTCGCGAACCGGCCGCGCCCGCGCGTGCTGGCCCTGGAGTGGCTGGATCCGCCGTACATCGGCGGCCACTGGGTGCCGGAGATGATCGACGCCGGCGGCGGCGCCGACACGCTCGGCGCCGCGGGCGCCAAGTCCCGCACAGCCTCATGGGATGAGCTGCGAGCCGCCCGGCCGGATGTCGTGATCGCGATGCCCTGCGGCCTCTACGCGGACGAGGCGGCGGACCAGGCGCAGGCGTTCGCGGTCGAGCTGGGGTCGCTCGGCGCGTCGCGGGCGATCGCCGTCGACGCGGCATCCTCGTTCTCGCGACCCGGGCCGAGGCTCGCCGACGGGGTCGAGCTGCTCGGCCACCTGCTGCACCCGGATGCCGTCCCGGCGCCGGAGGGCCTCGCGTGGCGGGAGCTCGATCTAGCCGAAGCCGGCGGGCACGCTCTCCGCGGCCGCGATCATGCAGCCGACCACGGCCACGATCCCGAGCGCGACCAGCCCGCCCCACTCCAGTAGCCGGCCGTCGCGGCCGCGGCGCTCGCCGACCGCAATCGCCATCGCGGCCAGCCCGCCGGCGATCAGCCCGCCGATGTGGCCGCCGATGCTGATGTTCGAGATGCTGAAGGTGAAAACGAGGTTGATGATCACGAAGAACCCGATCTGGGACGCGAGCTCGTTGAGGCCTCGGTTCCGGGCGACGATGAACGCCGCGGCCATCAGCCCGAAGACGGCGCCCGACGCGCCCACCGTGAGCTCGAGCGGGTCGAGCAGCAGGGCGCCGAACGCCCCGCCGAGCAGTGACACGAAGTAGACCGCGATGAAGCGCCGGGGACCGATCGCCGGCTCGAGCAGATACCCGAGGAAATACAGGGCGAGCATGTTGAACCCCAGGTGGATCAGGCCGGCGTGGAGGAAGCCGCCGGTCACGATGCGGTACCACTCCCCGTCGTCCACAGCCGGGCCGAAGAGGCCGAAGTCGACGATCACGGAGCCCCCGCCCTCGACCGGGTTCGCCCCGCCGCCCGCCATCTCGGCGAGGTAGGCGAGCACGTTGATCACGATCAGGGCGACGGTCACGGGCGCCGCGCCCGCGCCGATCCCGGACGGCGAGCGGTGGACGGTGGTCCGCTGGCGCGCACACTCGGGGCAGCGCATCCCGACGGGCGTCGAGGTCATGCAGTCCGGGCAGATCGGTCGCCCGCAGTTCGAGCAGCTGACGTTCGTCTCCCGACCCGGGTGCCGGTAGCAGGTGGCCATCAGGCGGAAGAATCTATCTGGAGGGCCGCGTGGGCCCGGGCGCTCAGGTCAGCAGCGCTTTCATCAGCACCGGGGGGGTCGGCTCCTCGCTGCCGCCCTCCGGTTCACGGGTGATGTAGACGCCGGAGGCGCCGTCGAGGGCGCCCTCGACCGCGACCTCGGTGCCCCCGTTGCGGTCGACCACGAAGGTCGTCGAGGGCTCCATCACGCCGTCGCGCTGAATCCAGGCCTGATAGACGCGGTTCATGGGCAGCCCCGGCAGCTCCTCGACGTGCAGGGTTCCGCGATCGCCAACGCGCTCGAGCGACACGGCCATGCGGGCGCCTACGCCGTCCTCCAGCGGCGTCGCTTCGATCAGCGTGCGCTCGGGAGCCTCGTCGCCGCGCAGCACGTACCCGCCGACCACCCCCGCGATCAGCACGGCGGCCGCGGCGGCCGCGGTCACGGGTCGCCAGATCGTTCCCCACAGGCCGCGATCCGCGCGCTCGCGTTCGCGCTTGGCCCGGTGTGCCGCCTTGAGGTCCGCGTTCACCTCGGCCATCAGCGCGCGCTTCAGGCGCTTGGGCGCCGGCCGCTGCTCGACCGAGGCCGGCAGCAGGCCGACCGCGGGATCGAGCCAGAACAGGTACTCGCGGCACTCGGGGCAGTCGGCAACGTGGCGTTCCAGCTCCACGGACTCTCCCGGCTCCAGCGCGCCCAGCGCGTACGCCGCCAGCTCGTCACGGTAGGCGTGATGCTCCGCGCTCACGGCAGCGCCTCGGTCGAGTCCGAGATGCCGAGCCCCTCGGCCAGCGAGAGGCGGATCTTCTCCAGCCCCAGGCGCATGCGTCCCTTGACCGTACCGAGCGGCATGCTCAGCATCTGCGCGATCTCGGAATGGGTGAAGCCGCCGAAGTACGCCAGCCCGATGACCTCCGATTGCTCCTCCGGAAGCTCCTGCATCGCGCCGCGCACCCGGCGGGCGGTCTCGCGGCGAATCGCCTCCGAGTCGGTGAGCTCGCCCGCAGGCTGAGCGGCGAGCACGGCATCGTCGTCGAAGTCCAGCTTCGGCGCTTTGCCGGCCTGCCGGCGCAGCGCGTCGATCGAGCGGTTGCGAACGACGCCCAGGGTCCAGGAACGGACGCTGCCGCGAGCCGGGTCGAAGCGGGCGCCGCTCCGCCAGATCGACAGGAACGCTTCTTGCGTCACGTCCTCCGCCGCGCCCGGGTCGCCCACGATGCGGTGCGCGAGCGAGTAGGCGGCGCCACCGTGGCGGTCATAGAGGATCTCGAACGCCCCGGGGTCCTTGCGCTCGACGAGGCTCATCAGGTCCTCGTCGGCGAGCTTCTGCATCGCGTCCCGATTCATCGGTCTATCTACCTACGCAGCGGTGGTGCGACCGGATCACGTCCGGAGCCGCGAAGATAGTCCTTCCATGACCGGGTCGAGCCCAGCACGCCTGTACGCGGCGCTCGTGGGCGGCGCACTCGTGATCGCCGGGATCATCGGCTTCTTCTACGACGCCAGCTTCGAAACGGGCAGCGATCTCCGGGCCGACGCGATCCTCGGGGTCCTCGACGTGAACGGCTGGCACAACCTCTTCCACATCGCGACCGGCCTGCTCGGCCTCGCGGCAGCGGGGTACGCGGCCCGGACCTACGCGCTCGCGCTTGGCCTGTTTTACGTCCTGATCGCGATCTGGGGCTTTCTCGAGACGGACAACGGGTTCGGTGCGATCCTCGACGTCCTCCCGGTCAACACCGAGGACAACTTCCTCCATCTGATCATCGGGCTCACGGGCCTGGCGGCCGGCGCCGCGACGCCAAGGGAGCCGGCCATCCCGCGTCGGCGGCCGGCCACCGGCCGACGCTAGCGCCGGAGCTCGGAAGCAACGTCGTCGATGATGCGCTCGGCCTGAGCGCGAAACCCGGTCGGCCGGCGGCGCCGCCGCGCGCCGACCACCACCAGCGCGCCCGCCGCGGCGCCCCCGACCGCCATCGCGGCAACGGGGCGCATCCAGTTCCGCGGGTCGCGCAGGGCTTCCAGCTCACCCTCGGAGAGCTCGTCGGCCCACTCGCCGAGCGCCTGTGCCGCCTGCTCCGTGATCGCGCTCAGCGTCGTCTCGACGCGGCCGACCAGGCTCTCGGGCGGATCGATCGGGCGGAGAGCGTCGGCCAAGAGCGCCTCCACGTTCATGCGTCCCGCTGCCTCAGTCATCTGCCTCCTCCTCGGCCGGTGGCTCGTCCTCGGCGGCCATCCGCTCCTCGAGCTGTTTCAGCGCGCGATGGATCAACACTTTCGTCGCGCCCTCGGTGCGGCCCAGGGCACGCGCGATCTCGCGGTTCGACATGCCCAGGGTGAACCGCATGATCAGCGCCTCGCGGCGGTCCTCCGGGAGCCCGTCGAGCTTGCGCATCACCAGCCGCAGCTCCTCGCGGCCCTCGACGACCCGCTCGGTCGAGTGCGGGTGCGCGGGCGGCTCCACCGCCTCGATGTTCGAGACCGGCTTGCGCGAACGGTCGCGGTGATAGTTCGAGGCGAGGTTGTGGGCGATGCGGATCAGCCACGGCCGCATCGGGCGCCCGTCGGACTCGCGGCGCGCGCGCTCGAAGTGCCTGTAGGCCTGGAGGAAAGCCTGCTCGGTCAGGTCCTCGGCGTCGTGATGGTTGCCGACGCGGTAGTACGAGTACGAGTAGACGTCGCGCAGGTGCGCCTTGTAGAGCGCCTCGAACTCGCGATCGAGCTCGGCCTTGGACAGCGTCGCCGCCTGCTCGGACTCTCCCTCCGTCATGTGCCAAGAGTAGTGCTGCCATGCGCTACGCCGCCTTTCGTGCGCGCTCTGCGCGACGGAGGCCCGCAACCCATTCGGTTGCCTCGATCTCGCCTGCGATCAGCGCGGCGAGGCCTTCCAGGCGCGGCGCGTGGATCCCCGCCCGGATCACGGTCTCGGCGATCAACGGCACGGAGTCCAGGCCCTCCGACGCCTGCCCGATCCGGCCCGGGATCTGATCGGCCGCAACTCCCTTTCCGAGGAGCTCGCCGGCCCGGCGGTTGCGGCTGTTCGGCGCCAGGATCGTGGCGGTCAGGTCGCCGACCCCCGCGAGGCCGGCGAACGTCTCGATCCGCCCACCCTTGGCGAGCGCGTAGTCGATGCACTCGTCCCAGATGCCGGCGGCGGCGATGCCCGCGGCGTTCATCCCGTGTGGCTCTGCCGCCGCGGCTGCGAGGGCGGCGGCGTTCTTGGCGACGCCGGCCATCTCGACGCCGGTGACGTCGTCGGTCCGCTCGCATACGAGCCCGGCCCGGTCGAAAACCTCGCCGAGCTGCACGCGCAGGTCCTCGTCGGCGCTGCCGAGGACCAACGCCGCCATCCCCGCCGCGGCCTCGCGCGCGTGCGCCGGGCCGCCAAGGCATGCGATCGCCCGCGCGCGCACGCGCTCGGACACGTACTCGGTCGGCAGCAGGCCGAGCGGCTGGATCAGGCCCTTCGAAAGCAGCAGCACGGCGGCCCGGGAGCCGATCCGGTCGGCGTAGGTGCCGACCGCCTGCGGCATCGCCTTGGAGGGCACGGCGAGCACCACCAGGTCGCAGCCGGCCAGCTCGATGTCCGCGGCCCGCTTGACGGCGACGCCCTCGGGGAGCTGGACGCCGGGCAGGTAGACCTCGTTCTCGCGCTTGCGCTCGATCTCGTCGGCCTTCGCGTCCAGCCGCGTCCCGAGCTGGACCTCGAGCCCTCCGCGCGCCAGAAGGACGGCGACCGCGGTGCCCCAGCTGCCGGCGCCGATCACCGCCGCCTTGCGCAGTGGCGGCAGGCCGCCGAGGTATTCCCACTGCAGCTCGATGTTCGGCCAGATTCGCTCCGTGACGGTCGCGGCGAGGCTCGGCGAGGGCTTCTCGGTCCGGGGGAACGTCATCGGGGTCCCGGCGCGGAGACGGACCTTTCGGGGACGGACGCGCCAGCCCCGGCGCACGTGCTCGCTGCCCGTCACGGCGACCGGGAGCACGGGAGCGCCCGTCTCGAGCGCGAGGCGCCCGACCCCCCGCTTGGGGAGCGCAAGGGAGCCCTTCCGGATCCGCGTGCCCTCCGGGAAGATCACCACCGTCCCACCGCGCTCGACCGCCAACGCGGCGGTCTCCATGGCGGTCTCGTCGGACCGGCCGCGGCGAATGGGGAACGCGCCAAGGCGGCTGAGGATCCAACCCTGCCATTTGTTCTCGAAGAGCTCGACCTTCGCGACGAACTGGATCTGGCGGCGCCACGGCAGGAGCGCGCCGATCACGAACGGGTCGAGGAAGCTGCGGTGGTTGGAGGCGACGATCAGGCCGCCCCGCATCCGGGCGTGCTCGCGCCCCTGGCGGTCGAGGCGGAACCAGACGAAGAAGCAGGGCAGGACGAGGGCGCGGATGATCGTGTAGACGACCCGGTTGACCCCGTGCTCGCGCGCGAACTCGTGGTAACGCCGGTAGCGCTCCTCCGAGATCACGTCATCGGCGCGCGGCGGTGCCGAGGCTCGGGGGCGATCCTCCATGCCAAGGGCTACACGCGCACGCGCGCGGGGTTACCGCGCGGGCGCTACCAGGCGCGGTCGATCAGGTCCCTGAGCTCGTCCCGATCGGGCGGGTCGGGGGTCATCTGGAGCTCCGCGCGGTCGAGGATCGTGTCGATTGCCAGCTCCAGCTTGGAGCGGTCAGCGCCCACGGCGGACAGCGCCCGCCGGCCGCCCGAGAGCTCCTCGACCCGCTCGGCGAGCGCACCTCGCTTCGTGCCGAGCGCCCGCGCGAGCGAAGTCATCTGCTTGCCGGCACGCGGTACGAGCGCCTCGAGCGCATGCGGCAGGATCGCCGCGTTCGTCTCGGCGTGGGGGATCCGCATCACGCGGACCAGGCTCTGGCAGATCACGTGGTGGAGCGAGAATCTCGCCGAGTCGATCGCGTAGGCACAGAGGATCGAACCGAGCGCCAGGTCCCAGCGCCCATCCTTGTCCAGATCGCCGTCGAGCGACGTGCCGATGAGCTTCGCGCCGCGCAGCGCCGCCAGTTCCGACACCGGGTTGGCAAGGGGCGTGTAGAGGGAATCCGCGCCGTGGGCGAGGGCGTTCATCGCGCTGGCGCGGAGCGGCGCCTGGTCCAGTCCGGTCATAGCGTCCGGTTGCGCGAACACCAGCTGCGGGCGCACGGTGTGCGGTGCCGAGTGGCCGTCGGGGAGCTTGTGGATCGCGGTCATCTCGGCGCCGGAGAGCGTCGTCGGCAGCGCCGTGACGCGGCCACCCCGGACCGCGGCGATGGCCTTGGCGGTGTCGATCACCCGGCCGCCTCCCAGCGCCACGAGTGCGGGCGAATCGACCTCGTTCAGCAGCGTCGCCGAGACCTCGTTCACGGCGCCGTGCGGCACCTCGTGGACGACGGCCGCATGCCCCGGGAGCTGGAGCGGCGCGTCGTTCAAAGCTCGTGGCGTGGTCAGCAGCTCGTAGCGGTCCCAGCCGTGCCACCGAAGCGTCTCGACGACCTCCGCCTGCGCGTCCTCCTTGAAGACGATCGTGCGCTCGCCGTCACGCCAGGTGAACTCCTCCTGCGCCAAGAGCCCGGGGCGGGACTCGAACCCGCAGCCTGCGCATTACAAATGCGCTGCTCCACCAGTTGAGCTACCCGGGCGCGATGTCCAGGATAGGCACCGAAACGGCGAGCGCCCCGGAATCCGGGGCGCTCGGTACGCGGAAGGATCTGCGTGCGGATGCCCTAGAGCAACACCTCGCGCTCGGAGAGGTGCGCGGCGACCTTGCGCTTGACGCGCTGGAGCGCGTTGTCCACGGTCTTGGTGTCGCACTCGAGCCGCTCGGCCACGACCTCGTAGCTGTACCCGTCGAGGTACAGCGAGAGGACGCGGCTCTCGAGCTCGGAGAGGACGTCGCCCAGGCACGAGACGAGGCTCCGGAGCTCCTCGCTCGCGATCACCCGGTCCGCAGGGTCGTCGGAGATCGGCCCCGGGAGCACCTCCTCGAGCGTGGTCTCGGAATCGCCCGCGGCCGCCGGCGTCTGAGCGAACGAGACGTACTGGTTGAGCGGTGCGTGCTTGTTTCGGCTGGCGGTCTTGACCGCGGTGATGATCTGCCGCGTGATGCACAGCTCCGCGAAGTTGCGGAAGCTGGACTCGCGATCCGTGCGGTAGTCGCGGATCGCCTTGTAGAGCCCGACCATCCCCTCCTGGATCAGGTCTTCGGAGTCGCCTCCGAGGAGGAAGTAGGACGAGGACTTGAGCCGCACGAACCCGCGATAACGGCGGATGATGCGGTCGTACGCGTCGGCGCTGCCCCGCTTGGCGAGGGCGACGAGGTAGTGATCATCAAGCTCGGGTTGAGCCTCAGATCGACGGCTTGGTGCGACCGCCGAGGCGGGCGCGACTGCCTGGAATTGCTGGGTGGACATGGCCACGCGATCCTTCCTATGGGAATCGGTGGCGCCGCTGCCTCCCCTGGGCGCCCTCTCCTCTTGTTGGCTTACCATCGGCCGGCTGAGGCTCGACCTTTAGTTCACCCTTATGTGACCGCTAGTCTAGGCGCGCGGGCATAGTTCTGTCAACCCACGCACGCCGATGCAAGTCTCGTTGCAGTTTCGTGCTTCCGTCCGGAGCCGGCGCTATCTAGATCCGCCCGCGCTGGCGCACGGCCTCGAACAGCAGCACGGCAGCGGCTGCCGAGACGTTGAGCGAAGCGGTCTTCCCCCGGACCGGGATCGAGACGAGGGCGTCGCAGGTATCCGCGACCCGGCGGCGCATCCCCTCCCCCTCGCTGCCCATCACGAGCACCACCCTGCCGGTGAGATCCACCTGCGTGTAGGAGCCGGCCGCACCGACGTCCGACCCGTACACCCACACGCCCTCCGTCCGCTTGGCGGCGATCAGCCAGTCCGTCAGGTTCCGGACCCGCGCGACCTGCAGGTGCTCGACGGCGCCCGCCGACGCCTTGCAGACCGCGGGCGAGACGGCCGCCGAGCGCCGCTCGGGGATCACCACGCCGGCGGCGCCCGCCGCCTCGGCTGAACGGCAGACCGCGCCGAGATTGTGGGGGTCCTGGATCTGGTCGAGCGCCACCACCAGCGCCTCCGGGTCGTCGAGCAGGCCGTTCGGGTCCGCGTAGGGGAACGGATCGACCTCGGCGACGACCCCCTGGTGGTCGGGCGAGCCCGCGAGTGCGGTCAGCTCCTCGTCGTTTTTCTCGCCGGTGGTCCAGACGCGGCGCACCTGCCGGCGCCCGCGTTTGGCCTCCGTGACCGGACGGCGCCCGTAGACGATCTCGCCGGCCGAAGCGTTCATTGCCGCCGCACCAGCCGCGCGCCCTCGGGCCCGTCACGGACCTCCCAGCCCATCTCGGCGAGCTCATCGCGCAGGCGGTCGGCGCGCTCGAAGTCCCGCGCCGCGCGTGCCTCCTCGCGCTCGGTCAGGAGCCGCTCCGCCTCTTCGTCGCCGCCCTCCTCCCCGCTCGCAAGCGCCTCCAGCCCAAGGAGCGGCAGCATCTCGACCACGGCCTCACGGGCGCCCGGTAGCGGTCGCCGGTTGCCCTCGGCGATCAGCTCGAACAGGGCGGCCAACGCGCGCGGCGTGTTGAAGTCGTCGCACAGCGCCTCGAGGAACGCCTCGCGCCGGTCGGCCACGAACTCGTCGTTCCCCGCCACCGCGTCCTCGCGGAGGAAATTGCGGATCCGCTCGAGCCGCGCCCGCGACTCCTCCAGCGCGGCTTCCGAGAACTCGAGCGGCTGGCGGTAGTGGCCGGAGATCAGGTAGGCCACGACCGTCTGCGGCCCGAACCGGTCCACCGCCTCGGACAGCTGGAAGATGTTGCCGACCGACTTGGACATCTTCTCGTCAGCGATGCGGATCATGCCGTTGTGCATCCAGATCCGGGCGAGCGGCAGGTCCCGAGCGGCCTCCGATTGCGCGATCTCGTTCTCGTGGTGCGGGAAGATCAGGTCGGAGCCGCCGCCGTGGATCTCGAAGTCCGCTCCGAGGAGCTTCTCCGCCATCGCCGAGCACTCGATGTGCCAGCCCGGGCGGCCGGGGCCCCAGGGCGAATCCCAGGTCGTGTCCTCGCCGGGCTTGGTCGCCTTCCACAGGGCGAAGTCGAGGACCTCCTCCTTGAGGCTCTGCGTGCCGGCCTCCTCGCCCTGATCCATCTCGTCGGGGTCGCGGTTCGAGAGCTTGCCGTACCCGTCGAAGCTCCGGACCCGGAAGTAGACGTCGCCGCCCGACTCGTACGCATGACCGCGCTCGATCAGGGCCCCGATCATCGCGATGATCTCGGGCATCGTCTCCGTGGCGAGCGGCTCGGCGTCCGGCCGACCCAGGGCCAGCAGGTCGGTGTCCTCGACGTAGCGCCGGGTCATCTCGGCAGCGAAGCGGTCCGACGGCTCGCCGGCCTTCAGCGCCGCGTCGTAGATCTTGTCGTTTACGTCCGTGACGTTGACGACGAGCGTCGCGTCGTATCCCACGTACGCGAGCAGCCGCCGCAGCAGCATGAACACCACGTACGGGCGAGCGTTGCCCACGTGGATGCGCGAGTAGATGGTCGGTCCGCAGGCGTAGATGCCGGCGCGGCCGGGATCACGCGGCTCGAGCGCGCGCAGCTCGCCCGAGAGCGTGTCGCGGATCTTCACCTCACGCATCGGTGCAGCCTATTCCCGCGTCCCGCGCGAGCGATACGTCCCGGGACAGCGCCCGAATCTCCGGCCGGCACCTAGACTGGCCGCATGGCCGACGAGGGCAGCCTCGCCCAGGCAAGCGTCAACGGCGGCAGCGAGCACGCCGCCGCGAACGGTGCCGCGCCGCCGACGGCCGAGCGCATCCGGTTCGACGACCTCGCCGATCGGGTCGGCCAGGCAACGGGACAGGCGGTCAGGCTCGCCCAGGACGTCGCGGGCGGCATCGCGGGGCGCCTGGGGCGCTCGCTCCAGCGGCGTCTCACCGCCAACCTCGACGACCGCGACCCCGACTACATCCGCGAGAACCTGTCCCTGAGCTGGCTCGTGGCGAGCCTCTGGTATCGCGCCGAGGTCCGGAACCTCGGGAACATCCCTGAGCGCGGCCGGGTGCTCCTGGTGGGCAACCACACGGGCGGGAACCTCGCGCCCGAGACGATCATCTTCACGCTTGCGTTCTCCACCTACTTCGGCGTCGAGCGCCGCTACCACCAGCTCGCCCACAGCCTGGTCCTGGCCTCGCCGCTCGGCCCGTTCCTCCGCCGGTTCGGGACCGTCGCAGCATCGCACTCGAACGCCCGCAAGGCGCTCGAGGCGGACGCAGCGGTGCTGGTCTTCCCGGGTGGCGACTGGGAGGTCCACCGGCCGAGCTGGCAGAGCTCCAGGATCGACTTCGCGGGACGCAAGGGCTTCGTGCGACTGGCGCTCGAGCAGGACGCGCCGATCGTTCCGGTCGTGACGATCGGCGGCCAGGAGACGGCGCTGTGGCTCGATCGCGGCGCCTGGCTGGCCAGCCTGCTGCGCCTTGACAAGACGATTCGCCTGAAGGTCCTGCCGATTCTCGTGGCTCCGCCCTGGGGCCTCACGATTGGAGACTTCCTGCCACGGATCCCGCTGCCGGCGAAGATGACGACCGAGGTGCTCCCCGCGATCGACGTGCGCGAGCGCTTCGGACCCGAACCGGACGCGGACGAGGTCTACGAGTACGTGACGGGCCAGATGCAGGCAACGCTCGACGGCCTCGCGGCCGAGCGGCGCTTCCCGGTGATCGGATAGAGGTCAGCCGACGTGCGGCTCAACGAGTCCGTGGTGATCTCGGCGCCGAAACAGGCGGTCTGGGACTACGTCTCGGATCTGGACAACTTCCCGCACTTCATGTCCGGCATCACCCGGTGGGACGCCGACGGCGAGCGCCGCTCCGGCCTCGGGGCCCGGCGCCGCATGCTGATTCGCGTCGGATCGGCGGAGGTGGGCGGCCTGATCGAGATCGTGGAGTGGGACGAGCCCGACGACCTCGCCTGGAGCTCCGTGACCGGCGTCGACCAGCGCGGGCGGCTGCGCCTCCGCGACACGGGCGCTGGGTCAAGCCGGGTCGAGCTCCGCTATCAGTACGGCGTGGCGGGCGCCGGCCTCGCCGGATGGATCTCCGAGCACGTCGCGGCGCGCACCATCACCGGCCATCTGCGCACGTCGCTCCAGCAGCTGAAGCGTCTCGTCGAGCACGAGAAGCTCAGGGCCGAGGCCGCCGCGCGCGCGTAGTCAGCTCTTCTTGCCTGCGACTGCGCGCTGAAGCTGCTGCTTGTTCATCGACGAGCGACCTTCGACGCCGAGCTTCTTCGCCTCGTTGTAGAGCTGCTCGCGGGTCCGACCCTTCTGCCGGTTCGTGCCCGATCGCTGCCCTCCACGACGGCCTGACGAGATGTCCTTGGTCGAGCTGCGGGAGCGGGTACGCGACTCGCCCGTGCGGGCCTTCGCCTTGTTCACGGTCCGCGCCGCAATCTCCTCAGCGCGGGACTCGGAGCGGCCCTGCTGCTTCTGGCTCTTCTTGACCTTCTCGTACTGGCGGGCCCGCTTGGTGCCCTTCTTGACGCCACGGGGTGGCATGAAGTACCTCCTTGGTCGCTCGTGGATCGGCTACCCAACGCCGGTGCGCTTATTCCAGCTCGCGCTTCAGGACCTTGCCCGTGGCGTTGCGCGGGAGCTCGTCCAGGAATTCGACCTCGCGCGGAGTCTTGTAGCCGGCCAGGTTCGACTTCACGAAGGCCTTCGCCTCGCCCTCGTCGAGCCCCTCGTCCTCGGTCAGGACGACGAACGCCTTGAGCCGCTGCCCGAACTGCTCGTCGTCGACGCCGATCACCGCAACCTCCTTGACGGCGTCATGCCCGGCCAGGAGGTCCTCGACCTCGCGCGGGAAAACGTTCTCGCCCCCGGAGACGATCATCTCGTCGTCTCGGCCATCGATGAACAGCCGCTCCTCCTCGTCGAGGTGGCCGACGTCGCCGGAGGAGAGAAGGCCGTCGATGACTTCCTTCTGGCCGCCGCCCGTGTACCCCTCGAACTTCATCTCGTTGCCGACGAAGATGCGGCCGGTCTCGCCGCGCGGCAGCTCGTTCCCTTCTTCGTCCACGATCTTCAGGTGGGTGCCGTGCGGGATCCGCCCGGCCGTCCCCGGCGCGGCGCGCAGGTCGGCTGGGCTGGCGATCGTCGCCCAGGCCACCTCGGTCGATCCGTAGAGGTTGTAGAGGTTGTCGCCGGTGGCGTCCATCCATCTCGTCGCCAGCGGCCCCGGCAGCGCGGACCCCGACGCGCATGTTGCCTTCAGCGAGGACAGGTCGTACTTCCCGATCGTCTGCTCGGGCAGCTCCAGGATCCGCTGCAGCATCACCGGGACGACGATCAACGCAGTCGCCCTGCTCTCGGCGACCGCCTGCAGCGTTCCCTCGGGATCGAACCTGCGCTGCAGCACGTAGGTCGAGCCCAGCGAGAGCCCGATCGAGAAGTGGGCGAATCCCCAGGAGTGGAACAGCGGCGCAGCGATCACCGTCGTATCGCGTGCCTTCAGGGGAATGACCGAGAGCAGGGCGGCGATCGGGCCCAGGGTGTCCGGCTGACCGCGCTGCGCACCCTTGGGCGTCCCGGTGGTGCCGGAGGTGAGCACCACGAACCTGCTCGACGACTCGGGCGCCTCCAGATCCGAATCATCGGGCTCGGCGCCGATCAGAGACTCGAGGCTCGTGTCCTCCGTGCCGCCCTCCTCGTCCCATGCCACGAAGCGCCTCAGGTCGACGTCGATGCCGGAGAGGAGTTCGGCGAACTCCTCGTCGTAGATCAACGCCTTCGGATCCTCGCGCCCGACCACGCCGACCAGCTGCGGCCCGGCGAACATCGTGTTCATGAACAGCGCGTTCGCGCCCAGCTTCGAGATGGCGAGCACCGCCTCGACGAACCCGCGATGGTTGCGTGCCATCAGCGCGACGCCGTCTCCCTCCCGCACTCCCTGCTTGGCGAGCGCCCGGGCGAGCCGGTTCGAGCGACTCTGGACCTCGCTGAACGTCAGCGTGCCCAGCTCGTCCACGATCATCGTCTCGTCCGGGTGGCGGATCGCCCCCGCCGCAACGCCGGCCGCCGGAGACGCGCCCCAGCGCACGAGCTCCCGGGCGACGCGAAGCGCCCTGTCGGGCCGGGTCGGGCGCACGATGCCCGCCTCGACGAGCACCTTCACGTTGAAGGGGATGTCGGGCAGCATCCCCAGCGAGCCCACCTTGACCCGGCTTGCGCGATCTCGGATCACGCCCGAACCCTACTCAGCGCCAGGGGCAATCAGTCGAACTCGAGCAGGGCGACGGCGATGCACGGCGACGCCCTCGCCGCGGCCGATCCAGCCCATGCCCTCGTTGGTGGCCGCCTTGACGCTGACAGGCGCCGCCCAGCGCCTCGCCGAGCAGGCGCTCCATCTCCGGCCGGTGCTCGCCCAGGCGCGGCGTCTCGCAGACTCACGGTGGCGTCGACGTTGACCGCGTGACCGCGGACCATCGCCACCGCGGTGCGCAGGAGGTCGAGCGAGTCGGCGTCACGCCAGCGGTCGTCGTCCGGCGGGAAGTGCGTCCCGAGATCGCCCAGGCCGGCCGCGCCCAGCACGGCGTCGGTGATCGCGTGGGCGACGACGTCGGCATCCGAGTGGCCCTCGAGGCCCAGGTCGTGCTCGATCTCAACTCCGCCCAGGACCAGGCGGCGGCCCTCGGCGAAGCGGTGGCTGTCATACCCGATGCCGACTCGGGTGCTCATCCGAGCTCCTCGAGGCCGCGCTCGCGCCGCTCGAACACCACCAGCTCCGAGACGCCCCAACCGCGCATCTCCTCGACGGCGCGCTCGTACTCATACCCCACGTTCTCGGGTTCGTGCGCGTCCGACGAAAGTGCGAACACCGCCCCCGCCTCCACGCACATCTCGGCGAACGCGGGCGCCGGGTAGATCTCGCGAACCGGCTTGCGATGGCCGGCGGTCGAGACCTCGACGGCCACCCCGGTCTCGGCGATCGCCTCGACGGTCGGCTCGTAGTGGAACCGGGGATCGCGGTCGGGGCCGGGCGCTCGCCCCCCCAGACCTTGACCAGGTCGGGATGGGCGAGGATGTCGAACAGGCCGCTGCGCGCGGCCTCGGCCAGGCGTCTCGAAGTAGCGGCCCAGACCTGGTCGGGATCGCCGACCTCCTCCCAGATGTCCCAGCCGCGTGGTCGACGGCGTTATGCCGACGAAGTGGACGGAGCCCACCACGTAGTCGAAATCGTGGGCGTCAAGCAGGTTCGCGATCCGGTCCTCGTGCCCGGGCACGAAGTCCATCTCGATCCCGAGGCGCAGGTCGGTCGAGCGCACGAACTCGCAGTAGGCGGCGAGGTCGTCGCGCGCGTGCTCGCGCCAGAACGGGTGGTCCCAGATCTCCAGCGCGTCGGCGAAGCGGTGGATGTGCTCGGATACGCCGAGCTCCTCGATCCCGGCCTCGTCGGCCGCATCGCGGTAGCGGTCGACGTTCTCCTCGGTGAAGAAGCGCTGCGGCGGGCGTGGCCTCGAGCGTCGTCCGGGCGCAGGTGCACGTGGTAGTCCGTCAGCACGCGCGGTATACGCTAGCCCGGCGATGGTGCACCTGCGGATCGTCGTCCCGAGCCACCAGACGCGGTCACGCGCTCGACCTGCTCGAGACACACGCCGTCGGTCGTGCAACCTGATCTTCCTCGAGCGCGCGGCGCAGCGGCCCGAGGGCGACGTGATCCTCTGCGACGTCGCTCGCGAGGACGCCAGCGTGATCGTCTCCGACCTGCGTGAGCTCGAGATCGACCGGGAGGGCTCGATCGCCATGGAGGACATCGACTCGCAGATCTCGGCGGCGGCCGTGCACGCCGAGAAGGCCGCGCAGCGGCCTGCCGACGGATGCGGTGGTCTGGGAGGAGGTCGAGTCCCGCACCTCGGAGAACGTCGAGCTCTCGGGCAGCTTCCTCGCGTTCATGGTCGTGGCGACGCTGATCGCCGCGGTCGGGATCCTCACCGACGCAGATCGTGCTGATCATCGGTGCGATGGTGGTCGGGCCCGAGTTCGGGCCGCTCGCCGGGCTCTGCGTGGCCGCTGGTCCACAAGCGGGGCGACCTGGTGAGGCGCTCGCTGACGGCGCTCGCGGTGGGATTCCCGGTCGGCGATCGCCGCGAGCTTCCTCGTGACGCTCGTGTTGGACGCGACCGGATCTGATCCCCGAGACCTTCTCGCCAAGACGGCCACCCCTTCACCGACTTCATCTCCAGGCCCGATGAGTTCACCGTGATCGTGGCCGCACTGGCGGGAATTGCGGGTGTCCTCTCGCTGACGTCCGCGAAGTCGGGCGCGCTGGTGGGCGTACTGATCTCGGTGACCACGATCCCGGCCGCCGCGAACATCGGGGTCGCCGCGGCGCTCGGCGACGGCGAGGTCTGGGGCGCCGCGGCCCAGCTCGCGATCAACCTCGGGGCGATCGTCGTTGCGGGCGTCACCGTTCTTTTCATACAGCGCCGCTTCTACGTGCGCCGCCGGCGAGCCCACCTCTCGGACAAGGCGCGCGAGGCGGCCGGGCTCCCGCTCGGCCGGAGCCGCCGGGAGGGCAGCGTCACCTACAAGCCGAGCCCGAAGCGGGATCTAGCGCGCGCCGCGCGCAGCGAGAGCCTCGACGAGCGCGCAGGTCGGCGACGGTCGTGACCTTGAGGTTGGCTTCGGCCACGGCGATGCTGGCGCACGCTGCCGCCCGCCGTCCTCCACGAGCATCGCGTCGTCGCGTCGCGGCCTCGAGGCTGGCCGGTCCACCGCGAGCGCGCCGCGCAGAGCGCCGCTGCGGAATGCCTGAGGCGTCTGGGTCGCCCAGAGTGCCGGCTCGCGGTCCATCGGTCTCGCTCACCTCGCGAGGCGGTCGCCCGACGCCCGCTTGAGGGTGTCCGGTGACAGGCGCCGCGGCGATCACGGCGTCGCACGTCCGGGTCCGGTCCGCCAGCGCCTCGACAACGGCGTCGAAGAGCGCCGGCGACGCGAGCGGCCGCGCGGCGTCGTGGACCGCGACGAGCTCGGTCTCCACGCGGGCAAGGGCGTTCGGCCACCGAGCTCGAGCGCGAGGCTCGCCCCCGGCAACCACGGCGGCGTCGCCGGCGACGGCCTCGAGATCGTCCTCGAATCCGGACGGGCCGCGATCACCACGGCGGCCGATCGCCTCGGCGGCGGCGAGCGCGTCGAGCGACCAGGCCACCAGCGGCCGGCCGGCGACCTCGACGAGAGCCTTCGGGCCGCCGGCTCCGAGACGCGTCTCCGGAGCCGGCGGCCGCGATCACGGCCGTTGCTCTGGCAGTCTCAGGCAGTCGCCTTGGGAGCGCCGAAGCGCTCCTCGAGCAGGCCGTCGATGTACTCCTCGGCGCCCTCCTCGTCCTTGTCCAGCGCGTACATGAACTCGGAGGCGAGGATCTTCTTCGCCCGCGTGTACATCTGCTTCTCGCCCGTCGAGAGGCCCTTCTCCCACTCGCGGATGGCGAGGTTGCGAACGACCTCGGCGAGCTCGAAGACGTCGCCGGTCTTGATCTTCTCGCGGTTGTACTTGAACCGGCGGTTCCAGTTCTTCGGCATCTCGGAGACAGCTCTCCGGTCAGCACGTCGATCACTTCCTCGACCTCTTCGCCGTCGATCACCCGGCGCAGGCCGGCGCGATGCGCGTTCTCGCAGGGAACCATCACGGTCATGTCGTTGTGAAGGATCTTGATCGTCAGGTAGTCCGCGCTTCTCCCCGAGGAGCTCCTTCGCTCTCCTTCTTGAACCACTCCGGCCCCGTGGTGCGGATAGACGACGTTGTCTCCCGCCTCGAACGTGCACTCGACGGGGCCGAGGTCTTCTCCGATCTCGACCGCTTCCTCCGTTGCTAGTTCAGGAATTTGCGTCCTCCTTCGTTGGTGACGGCCGCCCGGGCGGCCGCGGTGTTGGTCAGGGTAACGGTCGACGACGTCGACCTCCTGAAGTCGGCGAAGGCCCTCGCGGATGTCCTTCGCACGGGTCTCCCCCACCCCCTCGACCGCCTCCAAGCTCCTGTCGGCGGCGGCGAGGATCTCCTCGAGGTCGCCGAAATGGTCGACGATCTTCTGAGCCACCAGGCGCGGCAGCCGCGGGACGCGCGAGAGCGCGCGGTAGCCACGCGGCGTGACGGGAAAGTCGAGCGTGTTGGTCTTGCGGTCGTAGCCGAGCAGCTCGGCGAGGCGGCCGAAGTCGAGCAGGTCCTGGTGGTCGAGGCGGGCGAGCTCGCGCGAGCGGCGCCCTCGACGCCGGCTCCGGTGTCGACGGCGATGTAGTCGCGCACGAGCGCGGCGCGCTCGGCCATGACGCCGACGACCAGTCTCCTCGAGCTGCATCTCGATCAGGCGGCCCTCGGAGCCGAGCTCGATGATGTAGCGCTCGACCTCGGCGGCCATGCGGGTGACGAGCTCGGCGCGCTGCAGCACCGAGAGCACGTCGTAGAGGACGGCGCCGCCCTCGAACTCGAGCGGCGGTGAGCCGGGCCGAGACCTGGTCGAGGCGGGCGCGGTACTTCTCGAGCGTCGCCAGGCCCTGGTTGGCCTTCGAGAGCACCGTCGGGATGTCCTGGAGGATGTACTTGATCCCCTCGACGTAGAGCGAGACGACGTCGCGGCGCTGGGAGATCGCGATCACCAGCGCCTTGGTCTGCTTGGAGACGCGCTCGGCCGTGCGGTGGCGCGTGCCCGTCTCCATCGAGAGGATCGTCGGATCGGGCATCAGCTGGACGTTCGCCCAGGAGATCCGCTTCGCCTCGCGGGTCGAGAATGATCGCCCCGTCCATCTTCGCCAGCTGGTAGAGCAGCGCCGGCGTGTAGTCGACGTCGAGCTTGATCCCGCCGGAGAACAGGAACGAGATCTCGTCGGCCTCGCCGATCACGATCAGGCCGCCGGTCCGCGAATAGACGATGTTGTCGATGCCCTCGCGGAGCGGCGGTTCCGGGCGCGACCATGTCGAGGGCGCGCAGCAGCCGAGGGTCCTGACGTGCCTCCAGTTCGGTTAGATCATCTCCGTAGGCGGCGCCATCACCTATCAGGGTGACAGATAGCCCCTGCAAACCGCGGTCTGCCGAATCCCTGGTGGATAGGTCGGAAAGCGCTTTGTCAAGCGGGATGTAGGGTAGGGGCGGTTCGAGTCGGGAGGAAACGATGGAGCAGACGGTGGACAGGGTGACGTTGGATCGCGACGTCATGGGGACGGTGGTCGCGCCCGGCGAGGAGGACTGGGACCAGGCGCGCGCTGCGTGGAACCTTGCCGCCGACCAGCACCCGGCGGCCGTCGTCTACGTGGAGAGCGCGAGCGACGTCGTCACCGCCGTCGCTCCGCGCGTGAGAGCGGGCTGGGCGTCGCCGCGCAGGGCACCGGGCACGGGGCGGGCTCGCGCGGTCCGCTGGACGGCTCGGTCCTGATCCGGACCGAACCGATGAAGGGCATCGAGATCGACGCCGACAACCGGATCGGCCGCTATGAGGCCGGCGTGCTGTGGATGGAGGCGAACCCGGCCGCGGGCGAGCACGGCCTCGCGAACCTCTCCGGCTCGGCGCCCGACATCGGGATCGTCGGCTACACGACCGGCGGCGGCTTCGGCTGGCTGGCCCGCCGCTACGGCCTCGCGTGCAACAGCGTGCGGGCGATCGAGCTGGTGACCGCCGACGGCGAGCAGCGCCGGGTCGACGCGGACAACGATCCCGGACCTGTTCTGGGCCGTGCGCGGCGGGCGGCGGGAGCTTCGGCGTCGTCACCGCGATCGAGTACGACCTTGTCGAGCTGCCCGAGGTGTTCGCCGGCAGCGCTGATCTACGCGGCGGACGAGCGCGCACCGAGGAGATCGTCAACAGCTACTTCGAGTGGGCGGCGCACGGTGCCCGACGAGGTGACCTCGATCGTCCGGTTCCTGCACCTGCCGCCGCTGCCCGTGATTCCCGAGCCGCTCCAGGACAAGCCCCTGATCACGATCGGCGCCTGCTACGCCGGGCCCGGAGGCCGAGGGCGCGCCGCTGGTGCAGCCGATGCGCGAGCTGGGCGAGCCAGGTGATGGACACGTTTCAGGCGATGCCGCCTTCGGGCCTTCCGGCGGTCCACATGGAGCCCGAGGAGCCGGTGCCGGGCCTGGTCTACACGACCTCGCTCCGGGAGGCGCCCCAGGACGCGATCGACGCGTTCGTCGATTCCGCGGGCCCGGGTTCGGGCTCGCCGTTGCTCGCCGCCGAGTTGCGCCAGTGCGGCGGTGCTGTTGGCCGCCCCGCCGGAGGGGGCCGGGGCGCTCTCGCACCTGGACGCCGAGTACGTCTTCGGCGGCATCGGCCTGCCGATGAGCCCGGAGATGGGCGAGGCGATCAACGAGCGGATCGACGCGATCTGCGCCGCGCTCGAGCCGTGGTCGACGGGCAGCTGCTACTTCAACTTCGCCGACCGCCCACCGACTCTCGAGGCGCTGTTCGCGCCCGAGACGCTGGAGCGCCTGCGCGACGTGAAGCGCCGCTACGACCCCGACGGCCTGATCAGCGGCAACCACAACGTCTCGCTGGTGTAGAGCAGTTCCCGATCCCGCGAATCGCGCGGCTTCAGCAACCGCGGGTGGACTGATGAGCTCGGGTGATGCCTTGGCCGCGGAATGTCCCTTTCTGCCTAGCCCCGTGACTCGCGCAGGAACGCAAGGGCGGCGAGTACCCGGCGGTGACCGGTCGGGTTCGCCTCGAGGCCGAGTTTCTGGAAGATGCCCGTCACGTGCTTCTCGATGGCGGCGCTGGTGACGACGAGCGCCTCCGCGATCCCCCGGTTGGACTTCCCTTCGGCAAGCTGCGCCAACACCTCGCGCTCGCGCGGGCTCAAGTCGTCGAGGGGCCCGCCGCGGCGGCGGCGCCCGAGCATTCGGCCGACCACCTCGGGATCGAGCGCGCTACCGCCTGCGGCCACGCGCGCCACCGCTTCCGTGAAAACCTCGACGTCGCCGACCCTCTCCTTGAGCAGGTAGCCAACGCCCTCGGCGCTGTCGCCGATCAGGTCGACCGCGTATTGGTCGTCGTAGTACTGCGAAAGCACCAGCACACCTGTCTCTGGCAGACGGTCGCGCAACTCGAGCGCCGCACGCAGCCCGTCGTCACCCCGGTCCGGAGGCATCTGGATGTCGACCACCGCGACGTCGGGCTTGTGCGCGAGGGCCTTGCGCAGGAAGTCCTCTGCGTCCCCGGCCTGCGACACGACCTCGAAACCCACCTCGGCCAGAAGTCGGGCGATCCCCTCACGGAAGAGCACATCGTCCTCGCCAAGCACTACCCGGACGGCCGCGGTCACCAGGCCACGCTACCCGTCCGCCGGTCGGAGTTCCAGCATGTCCTACTCGCCCGTGAGCAGTTGTCGCAGCGTCCCGCTCGCCAACTCCTCCTTCGGGATGAACGGGATGGTGCCGTCCAGTAAGTCGATCACCCGGCCGGCGTCCGGGTCCGTCGAGGTGAGCACAATCTGCGGCCCCCAGGGGAGTTCGGTGAGCTCTCGCGCGAGGTCTATTCCGTCGCGGTCCGGGAGGCCGACATCCACGAGCGCCGCGTCGGGGCGCTTCGCGTTCACTTCGCCGACGGCCCCGGCCGCATCGTTGGCCGTCAGCACCACCTGGACGCCCATCTCGCCGAGCACCCGCGCCGCGAGCACAAGGAAGTCGGGGTCGTCGTCGACGACGAGCACAGCCGAAAGCATGCGGTGAATCTTGGCGCGTGGTTGACCGCCGCGGGGTAGGGGTTACCCTAGGCCTGCAGTCCGGTAGTTCGGAGGGAAGTCTCGGGCGTATGGGCATTTGCTAACGCCAAATTCGAGGGGAACGTTGTGCCGACGCATCCCACGGAGGGGGCTGAGCAAGTTGGAGCTTCGTGCCGCCTCGGTGGTGGCACACGCAGCCCGATACGCAACCCAGCCGGAGGGAGCCACATGAGCACGAACGCACCCAACGCCTTGGCGGTCAAGGCGATCGCACTCGGACCAGGAGGACGACGCACCATCAGGACGCGGTTGCTGGTCGCGATCGCGGGAGCCGGACTCCTCGCGACGCTGGCGATGGTTCCCGCGGAACCGGCGCACGCGAAGCGGATAGTCGGGACCAAGGGCTCCGACCGGCTCGTGGGCACCGCGAAGGCCGACAAGATCAAATCGCTTCGCGGCGATGACCGTGTCAAGGGCAGGGGTGGCAAGGATCGCCTGTTGGGAGGGCGTGGCGCGGACCGCCTGAACGCGGTCGACGGCAAGCGGGACCGTGCCGTCAGGGGCGGCGCGGGCAAGGACTTCTGCAGGGTCGACGCGGCGGATCTGCCCCGGATGAGGGGTTGCGAGAAGGCCAGGGTCAAGGGCGGCGGCCCCGGTGGCGGCCAGAACTGCGTCACCCCCCAGGAGCCCAGGCTCCGCGGTGACGTCCCGCCCGTCTTCAGCGACCCCTTCTACGCGATCACGATCACCGTGAACGCATCCGCCGACGGTCTGGACGGCAACGGACTTCCGATCTCGATCGAGGAGGTGTGCGACGTTCCCCCACCATTGGCGACCGAGGCAGCGCAGCTCGTCGGCGGCGAGGGGGTCGCGATCATCGGCGCCGCCACCCGGGTGTTCGACGCCGGGGGGAAGGAGCTCGAGGGCGCCGCTGCGACCGCGGCTCTGGCCGGCGCCGACAGCGTCACACTCAGAGCCCAGCTCAAGCGGCCCGCCCAGTGGCAGCAAGACGAGGACGGCCAGCCGGTGCCCACGTTCGCAACCAACCGAGCGGACATCACCGATTGATCATGCTCCGGGGATTGCGCATCACCGGGCTTGCGCTCGCGCTCACGCTCGCCGCGCTGGCGTCATGGCCGTTGACGTCGACGGCCGAGGCGGTGGCGGTCGACACCGAGGCCGAGCTGCGAGCCGCGTGGTCGGATGCGAGGCAGACGGCGATCGAGCTCGAGGCCGACATCTTCCTGCAGGCCTGCTCGAGCGGTGAGCCGATCCGCGAGTCGGCCTGGCCGATGACCGTGGACGGCAACGGTCACACCCTGCGACAGACGTGCTTCGAGAAGCGGCTTCTTCGCCAGGACGGGACCGGGTTCGTGCTGATCGAGGACATCGCCCTGACCCGGGGCGGAAACGACGGGCCGGGCGCCGCCGTCACCACCCGCGGTGAGATCGAGGATCGGCGACTCGCACGTGACCCAGAACCTGGCCGAGGAGCCGGGCGGCGGCATATTCTCGATGCGCAGGGCGACGATCGTGCGCTCGGTGATCACCGGCAACCTCGCCAACGACGACGGCGGCGGAGTCTACGCGCGCCGAGGCGGGGTCGAGGTCTACGACTCGATCGTGAGCGCGAATCTGGTCGACGGGTCCGGAGGCGCGGTCGGGTCGACCGGGGACATCCTGGTCGTCAACTCGCACGTGGACGGGAACATCACCGACGGGGACGGGGGTGCGCTCTACACCGACGAGGACGGAGACATCACGGTCATCAACTCGACCGTCGACGGCAACACCGCGGACGGCCCGGGCGGGGCGATCTTCACGCTCGAGGGCGACGTGACGATCATCAACTCGACAATCAATGGAAACCGCGCGGACGATCGCGGCGGCGCGATCTCGGGCGAGGCCGACGTATCCGTGATCGGTTCGACGGTCGCGCGGAACGCCGCGATCGCCCACCCTGGCGGGGGGGTGTGGGCCCGTGACGACCTCTACGTCACGAACTCCACGATCGCGCGCAACTCCGCCGAGGGCGTCGGCGGTGGGCTGTTCGCCGCGGGCGAGCTCGGCATCGTTAACTCGACCGTGCTCGACAACTCGGCCCCGGTTGCCGGCAGCGTCGCGTCCGGAGACGGCCTGACGAGCTTCGGGTCGATCATCGGCCCGACGAACACGGGGAGCCTGGGCGGTCAGGTTCCACCGACCGAGATCAACTGCCGCGTCGGAGCCGTTGAATCGGCTGGCTTCAACTTCACCAGCGACCACTCGTGCGGCCTCGCAGGATCCTCGGACATCGAGGACGCTCCGGATCCCGAACTCGCGGCGCTGGCCGACAACGGCGGCGCCGGCGAGACGCGGATGCCCGCTGCGACCAGCCCGGTGAACGACGCGATACCGATCGAGACGTGCCATCCCACTCCATTCGGATACAGCTTCGAAGGCGAGCAGCATTTGGCGGCGTTCGCCCTCGATCCGCTGGCGCTCGTCGTGGCCGATCAGCGCGGCGCTGTGCGCCCAAGCGGCCAGGGTTGCGAGATCGGAGCGGTCGAACAGGGAATGGCTCCGAGCGCTCCGCCGGGCCCGCCTTCCCTCGACGTCCCGGAGGTCGCCGCGGTTCCGGACGAGATCGCCAGCGAGCTCACCGATCCCGCGGACGGCGCAGTCGCCGCGCGCCGGTTGGCTGGGTCGCGCCTCGAGGATCTGCAGGCGCGAGCCGCCCGCATCGGCCGGGCGCTGAAACCGATGGAGCGATCGGGAAGACGTTTTCGCCGCTGGCTCGGCTGCATCACGCCGCTTCGGGTCAGTGAGTTCGGCGATCCGGACCACCGCTTCGGGTTCAGGTACGACGAGCTGGATGGAGGGCCGCTCGATCGTCGTCCGGCGCTCGCCCGCGACGGGCGCGGCCGCCCCGATTTCCTGTTTCTCAATCTCTCCCGTCGCCCGAAATGCAAGAGCGCCGCGACGGTGCCGGGCGGCACCGCGGACCCGGCGCGGGCGGTGGCCAGGGCGCGTGCGGCGCGCGCCGGCTCGCCCGCGATCAGGCTGAAGGCTCTGGAGCGGAAGGTCGAGCGGCTCGAGGAGCGCGCCGACGGCGTTGAGCGATGGTCCGCGCGCTTCGATCAATGGGAGTCGTGTCTCTCCTGGGTCCCGGTCACCGAGTACGGCGATCCCGAGCGAAGGTACGGCTATGCGTTCGGCGGGGCGGGGGCCCTCGGCTACCGCCCGGCCCTCGCCGTGGACATCAGCGAATGGGATGACCCCGACTACGAGTTCCTCGCCTTCATCGGCCGTGACCGGCCGTTCGTGCAGAGGGAGTGCGGGCACGAGCCCGGCGAGGGTGTCGACCGGGTGGTCCCTCGCGCGAGCCAGCTCGCACGAGCCGGCCGGGGTGACCGCGTGGAGGACGTTGCCCAGGACCTGGGGTCACTTGCGGAGGACGTCGAGGACCTCTTCGAGCCCGCGGAGGAGTTCGAGCTCTTCGATCAGTGCATGTTCACGGTCGGGGTGAGCTCATACGGCCGGGTCGGCGGCGACGTCGGGTACGTCTTCGGCGCCGATCGCCGGTCGGCCCTGGCGATGGACATGCGCGGGTTCGACCGACCGCAGTTCGACCTACTCGCATTCCCGGGCGAGGAGCCACCGCAGATCGAATGCAACGAGGACGCAGGCGGAGAGAACACCGACGAGTGACCGTGGCCGCAGTCGCCGCTACGCCGCCGCGCGCTTCGGCGTCCGGGCGAAGCCGGCGCCCAGCGCCTTGCGCAGGGTCACCTGCGGGGCGAGGCCGGACATCCGCTCCGTCTCGGGCGGGCCGAGGATCGGGCCGAGGCCGAACTTGAGGGCCTCGGCGAGACGGCGGTCGGGGTGGCCGACGGTGCGGAGCTCGCCGGTCAACCCGACCTCGCCGAAGCAGGCGAGCGGCTTTCCATCGGGGTCGGCCAGCGGCTCGCCGCGGTGCGCGGAGACGATCGCGAGGGCCACCGCCAGGTCCGCACCGGGCTCGTCGACTCGGACCCCGCCCGCGACGTTCACGAAGACGTCGGCGCTCGCGAGTCCCGGCCCGCCGTGACGAGCCAACACCGCGAGGATCATCGCGAGGCGGTTGCGGTCGACCCCGTTCGTGACCCGGCGCGGCGGCACGATCTCCGTCGGCGCGACCAGCGCCTGGACCTCGACCAAGAGTGGTCGCGTCCCCTCCATCGAACAGAGCACGCAGGAACCGGGCGCGCCGGAAGCCTCGCCGACGAAGCGCGCCGAGGGGTCCTCCACTTCGACCAGGCCGCCGCCCTTCATCTCGAAGACGCCGACCTCGCTTGTCGCCCCGAACCGGTTCTTGAGGGCGCGGAGAGTGCGGAAGCTCCGCTCGCGCTCTCCCTCGAAGAGCAGGACGCAGTCCACGAGGTGCTCCAGCACGCGTGGGCCGGCGACGGCACCTTCCTTGGTCACGTGCCCGACGAGAATCACCGCACAGTCGATCCGCTTCGCGACCTCGAGGATCGCGCCGGCGGCTTCCCGAACCTGGCCGACGGATCCGGGCGCGCCGGTCATCCCCTCGGCGTTCATGGTCTGGATCGAGTCGATCACGCACGCGTCGGGACGCTCGGCCTCGAGAGTGGCGAGCACCGTCTCGAGCGACGTCTCGGCGATCGCCGGCACCGCGAGCGCACGCTCGCCGAGCCGCGCGGCGCGCATCCGCACCTGCGCGGCGGATTCCTCGCCGGAGACGTAGAGCGTCCGCCGACCCGCCGCGACCAGGTTTCCGAGCGCCATCCCGGTCAGGGTGGACTTGCCGATCCCGGGCGAGCCGCCGAGCAGCACGATCGATCCCGGGACGAGGCCGCCGCCGAGGACGCGGTCGAGCTCGTCGATGCCGGTCTCGAGGCGTGCGACGGCGGGCGCCGAGACGTCCCGAAGGGCGACGGGCTTGGCCGCGTTGCCGCGTTTCGCACGGCCGCCGCCTCGCCCGCCCGCGGCGGGTTTGGCGTCGGGCTTCGGCGCTTCGACCAGCGTGTTCCACTCGCCGCAGCCGGCGCATTGCCCGGCCCAGCGCAGGGACTCGTGTCCGCACGAGCTGCAGAAGTAGGAGGTCTGACGCGCCACGCACCCAATCTAGGGTCCGGGCCCGACGGCTTCGCCCCCGGACCTGCCCGGAGGGCGCCGCGCTGAATCTGCCGGCTGACTCGGCGGCGGCTTCGGCGTCGCCCGGATCGGGCGCGTCGTCGTCGATCGGCGTCTCGGAGGAGTCGCCCCCGCGGCCCCCGACGCCGGCCGGCTGCCTTCTTGCGCGCGGGCTTCTTGCGCGGCTTGACGAGCTTCAGGCCGAGCGGGCGGTCCTCATCGTCGCCCGACTCGTCGCGGTCGACCAGGACAGTGGTGCCGGGCACGATCTCGCCGGCCCGCAAGACCTCGTCGGCGAGCGGGTCCTCGATGTAGCGCTGGATCGCGCGGCGCAGCGGCCGGGCGCCCATCGACGGGTCCCAGCCCTTGTCGACCAGGAGATCCTTGGCCTCGTCGGTCAGCTCGAGCTGCAGGTCGTGCTCGGCGACCTGCGCCTTCACCCGGGTGATCAGCAGGTCGACGATCTCCTTGATCTCCTCGCGCGAGAGCTTGTGGAAGACGATGACCTCGTCGATCCGGTTCAGGAACTCCGGGCGGAAGACCTTCTTCAGGTCGCCCATGATCTTCGACTTCATGTCCTCGTAGGAGGTCCCGGCCTCGTCGTCGGATGGCCGCGAAACCGAAGGAGACGTTGCTCGCGATGTCCTGGGCCCCGATGTTCGAGGTCATGATCACGATCGTGTTGCGGAAGTCCACGGTCCGGCCCTGGGCATCGGTCAGCCGCCCGTCCTCGAGGATCTGGAGCAGGATGTTGAAGACGTCCGGGTGGGCCTTCTCGATCTCGTCGAGGAGCAGCACCGAGTACGGCTTGCGGCGGACCGCCTCGGTCAGCTGGCCGCCCTCGTCGTAGCCGACGTAGCCGGGCGGCGAGCCGACGAGACGCGAGACCGCGTGCTTCTCCATGTACTCGGACATGTCGATCCGGACCATCGAGTCCTCGTCGCCGAACAGGAACTCGGCGAGCGTGCGGGCGAGCTCGGTCTTGCCGACGCCCGACGGGCCGAGGAAGATGAACGAGCCGGCGGGCCGCTTCGGGTCCTTGATGCCGGCGCGGGAACGGCGGATCGCCTTCGAGACGGCATCGATCGCGACCTGCTGGCCGATGACGCGCTTGTGGAGCTCGTCCTCCATCCGCAGGAGCTTCTTGGTCTCGGCCTCGGTCAGCTTGAAGACTGGGATGCCGGTCCACATCGAGACGATGTCGGCGATCTCCTCCTCGCCGACCTGCGGGCGATCGCCCTCCTCGGAGGCCGACCACTCGTCCTGCATCTCGCGCTTGCGGTTGGTGAGCTGGCGCTCCTGGTCGCGGAGGCTGGCGGCCTTCTCGAATTCCTGCGCTTCGATCGCCGACTCCTTGGCGCGGCGCGTCTCTTCGATCTCGTCCTCGAGATCGCGGTAGACCGGCGGCGATGACATCGACTTGATCCGCATGCGGGACGCGGCCTCGTCGATCAGGTCGATCGCCTTGTCGGGAAGGAACCGGTCGGAGATGTAGCGGTCGGCGAGCTCAGCGGCGGCGGCCAGCGCATCGTCGGTGATCTCGACGCGGTGGTGATCCTCATAGCGCTCGCGCAGGCCCTCGAGGATCTTCACCGAGTCGGCGATCGTGGGTTGCTCGACCTTGATCTGCTGGAAGCGGCGCTCGAGGGCAGAATCGCGCTCCAGGTACTTGCGGTACTCGTCGAGCGTCGTTGCCCCGATCGTCTGCAACTCACCTCGGGCGAGCGCCGGCTTCAGGATCGAAGCCGCGTCGATCGCGCCCTCGGCCGCGCCCGCGCCGACCAGGTTGTGGAGCTCGTCGATGAAGAGGACGATGTCGCCGCGCTGGGTGATCTCCTTCATCACCTTCTTCGAGACGTTCCTCGAATTCGCCGCGATACTTCGAGCCGGCGACCAGGGCGGCCAGGTCGAGCGTGTAGATCTGCTTGTCCTTGAGGAGCTCCGGCACCTCGCCCTGGTGGATCCGCGGATGCGCAGGCCCTCGACGATCGCCGTCTTGCCCACGCCCGGCTCGCCGAGCAGGACGGGGTTGTTCTTCTGACGGCGCGAGAGGATCTGCATGATCCGCTCGATCTCGGTCTCGCGGCCGATCACCGGATCGAGCTTGCCGTCGGCGGCCAGCTTGGTGAGATTGCGGCCGAACTGGTCGAGCAGCTTCGAGGACTTCTTGCCCTCACCGGAGCCGCTCGAACCCTGGCCCTGGCGGCGGCCGCCGGGGCCGGAGAGCATGCGGATGACCTCGTTGCGGATCTTCTCCGAGTCGGCGTCGAAGTCGAGCAGGATGCGGGCGGCGACACCCTCGTTCTCACGCACGAGGCCGAGCAGGATGTGCTCTGTGCCGATGTAGTTGTGGCCGAGCGACAGCGCCTCGCGGAGCGCCAGCTCGAGGACCTTCTTGGCGCGGGGCGTGAACGGGATCTGGCCGGAGGTGACCTCCTCGCCCGAGCCGACGATGCGGACGACCTGGGCGCGGACCCGCTCGACCGTGATGTCGAGCGACTCGAGGACGCGGGCCGCGAGGCCCTCCTCCTCGCGCAGCAGGCCGAGCAGGATGTGCTCGGTGCCGATGTAGTTGTGCTTGAGCGTCCGCGCTTCTTCCTGCGCGAGGACGACTACCTGCCGGGCCCTCTCTGTGAATCGCTCAAACACGTGTCAAAAACCGCCCTCTGCCTAGTTCTGAAATCTGTTCCTCGTAGTTCTAATCGTCTCGGGGGACGCGACGGCGCCGGTGGCTCTATCCACTTCTTCGGCCGCGGGTTGCCGTTGGATTAGAACCTCCGGTTGTCGACTACAGCGAGGAACGAGTATATCCGGGGGCCATTCCGTGCCCGGCGCCTTCCAACGTGCCTGGACACGCACGGACGCAAACTGCGCGTTTCCGGCTACGGGGGACGGGGTAGCGCCGAAGCGTGGACGGTGGGCGGGACCGCTTGATCGACCATCCGGTCGAACCCGAGCGCGAGCAGGCCTCGCGCGTCTCGTTGCGCCGCCGTGACGTCTACCAGCGCCCGCTGGTCGAGGGCCGGGAGGTCGGGGACAGCGGGCGGTCCCGAGTCGCGGCCTGGCTCAAGCGCGTCACGACCAGCGCCGGCGAGCGGGCCGAGCAGGAGCTGGACGCCGAGATCACGGCGGCCAGGGTCAGCCGCTGCAATCGGATCGCCGTGGTTTCGCCCAAGGGCGGCGTCGGCAAGACGACCTGCACGTTCCTGGCCGGGAACCTGCTTGCCTCGCATCCCCGCCTGCGCGTGCTCGCGATGGACGCGAACCGCGACTTCGGCACCCTCGCCAGCCTCGCCCCGGACGCGTACCGGGTCGAGCGCTCGCTTGCCGACCTGCTCGCGAACCTGGAGCGGATCTCGTCCGCGACCGCGCTCGTTCCGTACGTGTCGCGGATCCCGACCGGGCTCCACGTGATGTCGGCCCCGGCGCGCCCCGAGGTGATGGCCCAGCTGACCCCGGACCTCTACGGCGAGCTCCTCGAGTTCGTCGGCGCGTACTACGACGTGATCCTGCTCGACCTCGGGACGGGGATCATCGATCCGCTGGCGCAGTTCGGGCTGGAGCGGGCGGACCAGGCGCTGGTCGTCACCACGCCGGAGTTCGTGACCGCCGAGAAGGTTCTCGGCGCGCTCCGCTATCTGCGCGGCGAGGATCCGGTCTCGTCGGCGCACGCCCGCAAGCTCACCGTCGTCCTGAACGGCGCTACCAACCACAGCGGCGGCCTGGAGGAGATCGGCTCGGCCTTCCGCGACGCCGGGGTACCCGACCATGTCGCGATCCCCTACGACGACCGGCTGCGGGTGATGCTGGACTCGGCCACCTACGAGATCGACTCGCTGTCGCGGCGCACCCGGCTTGCCATCAAGGGCATGGGCGGGACCGTGGCGCAAAAGCTCGTATGAGCGGCCTCCGCCGCGCGGGCGAGCGTCCTCGAGTGACGATCCTCCTGGTCATCCTTGGCGCGGTCGCCCTGGTCGGCGCGGGGCTGATCGGCGCGGCGCTCGCGGGCGGAGACGGCGCCTCCGCGAGCGAGGACGAGCTCGCCCAGGAGCTGGAGGCGGAGCGCGCGCGGTCGTTCGAGCTCGAGTCGCAGCTCAGTGCCGCGGTGCGCCAGATCGAGACGCTCCAACGGCAGGCGGAGCGGCAGGCGGAGCGGGCGACCGAGCGGCGGAACGCCGCTAAGTCTCGGTCCAGGTCAGGTTCGCAGGGGCAGAGCCCGTCTCCAGAAAACCAGCCATAGCGTCGCGCGCCGCGGCCGCCGGAATCGCCGCGTCCGCCGGGAATTCGCTCCACTCGCCCTCGAGGTAGAAGACCGGATCCGGGCCGCCGTTCCCCTGCCCCCGGCTGATCAGGTACGGAGGCTCGCCGTCGGCGCGCTCGAAGGTCGCGATCGAGCGATCGCTGCCGAGCCCGATGCCGAGCGTGCCGTGCATTGGATGAACGAGCATTGCTATGAACGGCTTGCCGTCCCTGCCCGCTGCGTCCAGCCGGTCGAGGAGGTCTTCGAGCTCGGCCCGGGACGCAACCTCCTGACGCTCGGTCGCCGGCGCCTCGGTGCCACCCGCGGGGCCCCAGACCAATTCGAACGTTTCGCTCATCACCATGCTCACGGCGGCGCGGTGCCGCGGAAAACGAACACGCGGCCATCCGATCCGATCACCCGCAGCGTAGAGCCCTGCGGGAGCGCACGCGGGATCATCTTCATGCACGTGCCCGCGCAGGGAGCCGCGCGGTTGATGTACACGACCGCCTCGCGCACCCCGTTCTGGCGCATCAGCGCCACGGCGTGGCCCTCGACGTGCGTGCGGAAGTAGGCGTTGAAACCGGGAGTGCCGAGCGGCACGTCCGCCGCCGGGCCAACGCGGCCGCTGACCTGCGACACCTGCCGCGCGCCGATGTCGATCACGCCAGACGTCTTGGTTCCCAACGTCCCATAGGTCGGGAGGCTCGGCGGTCGCAGCACCCCCGCCTGCACGAGGCGTGTGCGCATCGCCAGCGGCAGCTTCGTCGTGACTTTGGAGATCGCCTGTCCGACCGAGGGAAGGGCCCGGCCCGCGCCGCTGAGCAGCCGCGCGAGCCCGCTACCGATTCCCAGCTGCTGGATCTCGATCGGCTTGAGCTCGCCGTCCTCGAGCATCAGTCCGGCGAACGAACAGCCCCCGAGCGCTTCCTGCCAGCCGCCCGGGCAGACCTCGTCCCTGATCTGGTTCTCGAAGTCCTCGTACTCCTCCTGCGTCATTCCCAGGTACTCGGCGGGGTGGAACACGACGAGGTCCTCGTCGAGCGGCTCGGGGGGATCGACGATCTCGATGCTGCCCGGCGGTGCGTCGGGATACGCCTCGGGAAGGGTGGGCTCGTGCTCGGCCTCCCACTCCTCGCGAACGGCCAGCCTGTCCTCCTCGGACAGGTGGAAGTACACGGCGGGGTCGATCCCGTAGGCGCTGTCCGCGGTGAATGGCTCGGGCGGGAGGCTGTCCTCCGGCAACCGATCCGCCTCCCATTCCGCCCGGATCGCCGCCTGGTCCTCCGGAGGCAGGTGGACGTAGGTCTGCGTCGGTACCCCATAGGTCGTCCCGTTGCCCGGCGAGGGATCCGGGGCCGGGGGCTCGGCCGGCTCAGGCTCGGTGTCGAGCGGGCCAAGGAGCAGGTCCTCGAGCGACGTGGCGGGCGTCGTAGAGGTATCCGTCGGCCCGGCGGACGTGAGGTCTTCAAACAGACTCTCGAAGCCGCTCTCCGGCGGTGCGGGCTCCGGATTCTCCGGCGCCGGTGCGGGCTCGGACGGCTCCTCCGCTGGAGGCGCGGGCTCAGGATCGTCGTACTCGGCCACCTCGGGAGGCGGCTCGAGGGGCACGTCGTAGAGCGGGCGGATCAGCAGATCCTCGAGCGACTGCGCCGGCGGTGGGGCGGGCTCGGGGTTGATTAGCTCCTCGAGCAGCGGATCGAGGCCCGACGACTCGGGCTCCGGCGCGGGCGCGGGCTCCGGTTCGGGCACCGGCTCCACGGGCGCCGGCTCAACGGGTTCGGGCTCCACGGGCGCCGGCTCGACGGGTTCGGGCTCCACGGGCTCCGCCGGCGCCGGCTCCTGGACTGGACCGAGCAGGAGTTCCTCGAGCGAGGACGCGGGCGGCGGTTCGGGCGGCGCATCGCCCGTCAGCTCATTGAGTAGGGAGTCGAGGCCGGACGACCCGGTCTCATCATCGGGCTCGGGCGTGGGCTCCGGCTCGGGAGTCGGCGTGGGCGCGGGAGCCGGTGTCGGCTCCGCCACCGGCTCGGGCGCGGGCTCCTCCGTGACGACCGGCTCAACTGGCTCGAATCCCTCGGGCGCGAGTGCCTGGTGCTCGAACGGCTTCGGGTCCACCGGCGCGGGCTCGGGGGCCGGTGCGGGCTCGGGCTCCGGGACAGGCTCGGGCGTGGCGGCGGGTTCGGGAGTCGGCTCCGGGGTGGGCGTCGGCGCGGGCGCGGGGGTGGGCTCGGGCACCGGGGCGGGTTCCGGCTCGGGCTCCTCCACCGGTTCGGGCGCGGGCTCCGGGACGACCGGCTCAACCGGCTCAACCGGCTCGAATCCCTCCGGCGCGAGCGCCTGGTGCTCGAACGGCTTCGGGTCCACCGGCGCGGGCTCAACCGGTGCCGGCTCGACCGGCGCGGGCTCAACGGGCTCGGTCGTCACGGTGCTCCCGCAGGCGCAGGCCGGGATCGCGGCGGTCGAGGCCGAGACGACGATGACGCCGACGAACATCGCGAGGGCCAGCGTGATCGTGCCGGCACGGCGCTTCGCCCCCGCCTCACGGAAAGATCGTGCCCTGCTCCAGTCCGAAAGCGGCAATCCCAAACGGTCCCTTCTCCCCCGGTCCTAAGCCCACTGCCAATCGGACGCGTCCCCGCGATCCGCGCCGCCTAAACCTCTCCGGGTCAGCGCGTGACGTGGATCACGTTCGCTTCGATCTGGCGCTGCCCATACGAGCCCCGGGCGACCGGCCCGGCGGCGCTCAGCGCGTCCCCGGGGCCGGGGAGAGGTCGCGGCCGCAGGCCGGCGGCGACGTCCACGACCGAGATCCCGGGCCCGGTGACGCCGTTCGGGTCGAGGAGGACGAAATGAGCATCCCCGTCGCCGTCCGGATCGATCCGCTCGACGTACAGGATGGTGCCCGTCGCGCTTGCGCAGTTCGCGGCCCCGGCGGGACACCGCGCGCGCCGGATCCGGGGCGGCTCGGCTCGCGCCGGGTCCTCCCCATCCGCGCGTTCGATGCCTTCCACTCCCACGGGCTCGGCAGCGCGTCGCTTCCCTTCCTCGTCGGCTCCGCAGCCCGCCACGAGAACGACCGCGGCGAACGTCGCTGCGGGCAGCCTCAGCTTCGCATCGCGGGGAACAGCAGCACCTCGCGCAGGCTCTTGGTCCCGGTCAGCAGCATCACCAGGCGATCGATGCCGAGACCGACGCCGCCGGTCGGCGGCATCCCCGCCTCCAGGGCCTGAACGTAGTTCTCGTCCATTGGCTGCGCCTCCTCGTCGCCGCGCCGCAGCTCCTCGGCCTGCTGCTGGAAGCGGCGACGCTGCTCGTCGGGATCGTTCAGCTCCGTGAACGCGTTCGCGATCTCGAATCCCCCGACGTACGCCTCCCAGCGCTCGACCAGTCCTTCCTCGGTGCGGTGGTCCTTGGCGAACGGCGACATCTCGATCGGGTAGTCGAGGATGAACGTCGGCTCCACGAGGTTCGGCTCGACCTCCTTCGACAGGAGGCCGTCCACCAGCTTGCCCCAGCCCTCCTCGGGGCTCGGCTCGGAGTCCATCGCCTCAGCGAGCTGCTCCCGGGTCGGGTGCTCGAGCACATCGATCCCGGTCCGCTCGCGGATCGCGTCACGGAGGGTCAGTCGCCGCCACGGTGGGGCCAGGTCGATCTTCGCACCGTCCCGCTCGACGACAGTGGTCCCGAGCACGGCGTCGGCGACGTGGGCGACCAGCTGCTCGAGCCGCTCGGCCGCGTCCTCATAGTCGGCGTACGCCTCGTACCACTCGAGCATCGTGAACTCGGGGTTGTGCTTGAACGAGATGCCCTCGTTGCGGAAATCCTTGCCCAGCTCGTACACGCGCTCGATGCCCCCGACGATGCAGCGCTTCAGGTAGAGCTCGGTCGCGATCCGCAGGTAGAGGTCGCGGTCGAGCGCGTTGTGATGCGTCGTGAACGGCCGCGCCAGCGCGCCGCCGTAGATCGGCTGGAGCACCGGGGTCTCGACCTCGACGAACCCGCGCTCGTCGAGCCAGCGGCGGGTCTCCGCAACCACCCGTGCTCGGGTCATGAAGAGCTCGCGGACCTCCGGGTTGGCGATCAGGTCCCGCTCGCGGTGCCGGTAGCGCGTATCGACGTCCTCGAGGCCGTGGAACTTGTCCGCCGGCGGGCGCAGGCTCTTGGCGAGCAGTCCCAGCCCGTGAGGCGCAGGGTGAGCTCGCCGGTCCGCGACTTGAACGCCACGCCCTCCACCCCGACGATGTCGCCGAGGTCGAGCGTCAGCAGCTCCGCGTGACGGTCACGCAGATCGTTGGCGCGGGACTGGAGCTGGAGCTTGCCGGAGCCGTCGACGAGATCGAGGAACGCCGTCTTCCCCATGTCCCTCCGGGAGGTCAGGCGGCCCGCCACCCGATATGACGAGTCTGTTTCCGCGCCGGCCTCGAGCCCGTCGTGCGCCTCGCGGACGGCCGCGATCTCCGAGCGGTCGTCGAACTCATGCGGAAACGGATCGACGCCGGCCTCGCGCAGGCGCGCGAGCTTCTCGCGCCGCTCGGCGATGATCGCCGGCTCGTCGCGCTCCGGCTCTGGCTGCGAGGACTCGTCGCTCACGAGCGCGAGCCTATGAGACGCGGACGCTAGGCGACCTCGATCTTCGTGATCTTGAGCTTCTTCTTCGGTCCGCGCGGGACGTCGATCGTGACGACGTCGCCGCGCTTGTGCCCGAGGAGAGCCTTGCCGATCGGTGACTCGTTCGAGAGCTTCTGCTCGGTGGGGTTCGCCTCGGCGGGGCCGACGATCTGGAACTTTCGGGACTCGCCTGACTTCTGGTCCTTCACGTGCACGAGGACGCCGACCGAGACGCTGCCCGTGTCCAGGCGCTTCTCGTCGATCACGATCGAGCGCCGCAGCCGCTCCTCGAGCTGGGCGATCCGCTGCTCGAGCAGGGCCTGCTCGTTCTTCGCGTCGTCGTACTCCGAGTTCTCCATGATGTCGCCGAACTCGCGCGCGTCCTTGATGCGTTCGGCGACCTCCCGCCGCTTCACGGTCGAGAGGTGCTCGATGTCGGTCTGGAGCTTGTTCAGCCCTTCCTTGGTGATCGGGATCTCACGCGCCACGTTCGGTCCTACCTCTTCTCTTCGTCTAGGCACGAACGCCGCCCGGGGGAGGGCGGCGGCTCAATTCACGAAAACCGCCCGCTACGCATGCATTACGCGCACACGGAGTCGGGCAGGCGCGGAATTATAGCGATGCGCACCGGCCGTCAAACAGCCGCGAAATCGCGCGTTTCGACGCCCGCGAGCAGGGCCCGAACCTCGTCGAGCGACGTCGTCCGCTGGTATGCGTCCGCATCCTGCCCGTGTACCCCGACGCGGTCCAGATACCAGGGGTAGAACTTCCTGAGGTTCCGGGCCGCTCGGCCCGTGCCCCAGTGCTCCTCCGCCCGGTCGAGCACCCAGAGGAGCTCCGCGACCACCTCGAGGTCGGACGGAGCCTCCGACCGGCTGCCCGTCAACTCCTCGAAGATCCAGGGGTAGCCGAGCCCGCCCCGGGCCACCATCACGGCGTCGGCCCCCGAGCGCCCGTAGGCGGCACGCGCCCGCTGCGCGTCGCCGAGCCCGCCCGAGATCACGACCGGGCACTCGAGTCCGCGCGCCCGAAGCTCGGAGACGAGCTCGGCGGCGAGCGGGTAGTCCGGGTCGCCCCTGTGGTGGACCGCCGCGGACCGGGGGTGGAAGCCGATCGCAGCGACGCCCGCTTCCTCCACCAGCCGCAACGCCAGGTCATACCCGGCGCGATCGCCGGGCTCGAGGCCCGAGCGGAGCTTGACGGTCACCGGCAGTCCCGAGCCCTCCGCCGCAGCCCGCGCCACGGCGACGGCGCGTTCGGGCTGCGCGAGCAGCGCCGCCCCTGCCCCGGTCTTCACGACCTTCTTCACAGGACAGCCCATGTTGAGGTCGATCAGGTCCGCGCCGGCCTCGGCGACGGTGGCCGCGGCCGAGCGCATCGCCTCCGGCTCCGGGCCGAACAGCTGCATCGAGACGGGGTGCTCGTCCGGGTGGATCCGGAGCATCTCGTTGCGCGTCCGTTCGTTCCCGTGGTGCAGGGCGAAGCTCGAGACCATCTCCGAAACGGCCAGCCCGGCGCCGTGCCGGCGCGCCTGCAAGCGCACGAACCAGTTCCCGATTCCGGCCAGCGGCGCCAGCAGGACCCGGTTCGAGATCTCGATCCCGGCGATGCGGAAAGGGCTTGTCAGCGATTGCTGCACAGGCCCAAGACTAGGGCCGGACAGGGTCTACGAGCGCGACCAGCCTCGCCGGCGCATGCGGCGCTCCGCGCCAAGCACGGTGTCCACGGGCACAGCAACCTGCGGCTCCGATCGCGAACCCGCCCAGGCGCCGGACGACTGCTTGCGAGAGTCGAACCGAGCGCGCCCGAAGACAGGCCCGTCCAGCTCGTACTCGTGGCCGTGGCCGCGCTTGTCGAGCGCGTAGCGCGAGCTGTCCGGTCGCTCGTAGATCGTGAGGTTTCCACCGTCGCCGAGGACGCGATCGCTTTCCATTGGAAACGTCTCGGTCGTCGGCATCATCCAACAGGCTACGCGTTTCGCCGATAGATGATGCGCAGGCCGTTGAGAGTCAACAGGTCGTCGACCTCTTCGATCGTTTCGCAGAACGGCACGATCGCCGAGGCGAGCCCGCCCGTCGCGATGAACGGGGTCCCCTCCCCCAGCTCGGCCGTGATCCTCCGGGCAACCCCGTCGATCAGCCCGGCAAAGCCGTAGACGACTCCGGACTGGATCGCCCCGCGGGTCGACTTGCCCACCGCCGTCTCTGGTTCGGCGAGGTCGATCCGCGGGATGCGGGCGCCGCGCTCGGTCAGCGCCGTGAGTCGAGATCTCGACGCCCGGCGCGATCGCGCCGCCGAGGTAGTCGCCGTCGGCCGACACCGCGTCGAAGTTGATGCCCGTGCCGAAGTCGACGACCACGCACGCGGTGCCGAACCGGTCGTACGCCGCGACCGCGTTGACCAGGCGGTCCGCTCCAACCTCGTAGGGGTTGTCGATCCTGATCGCCATCCCGGTCTTGATCCCGGGGCCGACCAGGAGGCACTCCACCCCGTCCAGATAGCGCCCGGCGAGCTGCTCGTATTGCGCCCCGAGGGGCGGCACCACGGACGAGACGACCAACGCTTCGACGCGGTCGAGCTCGAGGCCGCTCAGCTCCATGAAGCCTGCGATCCGCACCGCCATCTCGTCGCCGGTCATCCCGGCGCGGGTCTGGAAGCGCCAATGCTCGACGAGGTCGTCGCCGTCGAATGCGCCGAGGTGGGTCTGGGTGTTGCCAACGTCTACCGCGAGAAGCACGCCGGAAGTATCCAAGACAGCCGGCTCGGCGCGCGGGGGGCCTCGCTTAGGATGAGCGCGATGTCGCGTGCCACTCTCTACGTGATCCCGGGCTCGCACCCGGCGATCGCCGTCCGGGAGATGTTCAAGCACAAGGGGATCGACTACAAGCGGGTCGACCTGATGCCCGTGATCAGCCGCGGCGTGCTGAAGGCGATGCGATTTCCCGGGATCACGGTCCCGTCGCTGCGGATCGACGGGCGCAAGATCACGGGCTCGCGCGAGATCTCGAAGGCCCTCGAGCAGATTCAGCCCGAGCCGCCGCTGTTCCCGGCCGACCCGCCGGAGCGGGTGGCGGTCGAGGACGCCGAACGCTGGGGTGAGGAGATCCTCTCCGACGCGACCCGGCGGATCCTGTGGAACGCGATCCAGCGCGACAAGGGGCCCCTGCGCAGCTACCTCGGCGACGCACGCATCGGCGTTCCCCCGGGTTGGCCGTCGCCACGGCGGCGCCGATCATCGCCGCCGAGGTCCGCATCAACGGCGTGACCGACGACGCCGTGCGTGCCGACCTCGCGGCGCTCCCCACATGGCTGGACCGGATCGACGGCTGGATCGCCGACGGCCTCCTGGGGAGTGACCAGCCGAATGCCGCCGACTTCCAGGTCGCGGCCGGCGTCGGCCTCGCGATGACGTTCCAGGACCTGCGCCCGGCGATCGCCGCCCGCCCCGCGGGCGAGCATTCGAAGCGCTTCGTCCCGAACTACCCGGGCGATGTACCGCCGATCCTGCCGTCGGAATGGCTCGAGCCGCTGCGAGCGACCGCGGCCGCCTGATCTGAACACCGGCGGTCGAGATTTCGCGCTGGTGTGTCTCTAGGACACACGGACGCGCAAACTCGTTGTCGGATCGTCGATGCCCCATTCGAGGCCCTGCGGGACGTTCGTTGTACTCCAGCCGCACGAAGGGCTCCGCGTTCCATGCGAAGCACGCGTTCGTCACTCCCGCGGCCATCGTCCGAGGCTGCCCACGCGCTCAGCCCGCTGGTCCGTACCCAGCCCCTCCAGAAAGGCAGCAAGCGGGCGGCCGTCCGGAAGGGCGAGGTCGGGGTCCAGCTCCAGGAGCGGATCGAGGACGAAGCGTCGCGAGGCGACCTCCGCGTGCGGGAGCGTGAGGCGCTCGTGCTCCAGCTCGAGGCCGCCCAGCAGCAGCACGTCCACGTCGATCGGTCGCGGGCCGTGGCGCGGGCCGCCGAACGCGCGGCCGAGCTCGATCTCCACCACCTTGCAGACGTCGAGCAGCGCCATCGGCTCCAGGTCGGTGCGGATCCGCGCCGCCGCGTTCAGGAAGTCGGGTTGGTCGAGGAACTCGCCGACGGGCTCGGTCTCATACAGGGACGACACGGCCTCCACCCCCACGCCGTGCTCCGCAAGCAGCTCCAGCGCGCGGGCGATGTTCCACTCGCGCTCGCCGACGTTCGAGCCGAGCCCCAGATAGCCGACGCGCTCGGGCACGCGCTCAGCCGTCTTCGTCCTCGTCCGCCAACCGCTCGTGGACGACCTCGACGGCGACCTCATCGATCGCGAGCGGCAGTGGCGGCTCGGGCTTCGCGGCGCGAACGCGGACCCGCTCACAGCCGAACCGCTCGGCAAGGCGCTCGCCGATCACGTGGGCCAGGCGCTCGAGCGTGCGATAGCTGCGCTCGGTCGCGGCGAGCGCCACGATGTCGCAGACCTCCGAGTAGTCGACCGTGTCCTCGATCCGGTCGGTCAGGACCGCGTCGGGATCGGGGACGTCGAACGTCACGTCGATCTCGAGGCGCTGGCCCACCTCCTGCTCGGCCTCGGTCACGCCGTGGTGGGTATAGATCGAGAGCCCGCGGAGCTCGACCTCGACGGTCGAGTCGGGGCCGTTGCGGCCGGCCTCCATGGCCGGAACCTATCCGCCCGGCGCTTCGACGGGCTCGCCGGCGAAGCGCTCGTCGACGCCCCAGTCGGCGCGCCCGGCAATCGCCTCGGCGAGGATCAGCGCATCACGGACCGCGCCCACGTCGTGAACGCGGAAGATCTCGGCCCCGTTGACGAGGGCGATCACGTTCGAGGCGATGGTGCCGCCCATCCGGCCCGAGACGTCGCGCCCGGTGAGCTTGCCGAGAAAGCTCTTGCGCGACGTCCCGATCAGGATCGGGCGCCCGATCGCGCGCAGCTCCGCCAGCCGCCTCAGGAGCTCCAGGTTGTGCTCCGCGGTCTTGCCGAACCCGATCCCGGGATCGACCCAGATCGAGTCCTCAGCCACCCCGCGCCCGGTCGCGAACTCGACCCGCTCCGCCAGGAAGGCCCGGACGTCGTCGACCACGTCGTCGTAGGTTGGGTTCTCCTGCATCGTCCTCGGGGTGCCCTGCATGTGCATCAGCACGACACCGCACCCGCGCGCGGCGCACAGATCGGCCAGCTCGGGCTCGGTGGCGAACGCCGTGACGTCGTTGACGATTCGTGCCCCGGCGTCCAGGGCGGCCTCGGCGACGGCGGCCTTCGAGGTGTCAATCGACACCGTGGCGCCCTCGGCAGCGAGCGCCTGCACGACCGGCTCGGTGCGCCGGCGCTCCTCGGCCGCGTCCACCGCGGCCGCCCCGGGGCGGGTGGACTCGCCGCCGACGTCGAGGATGTCTGCACCCTCCCCGAGCAGCTCTCGGCCGTGCGCAACCGCCGCCTCCGCGTCGAGATACAGCCCTCCGTCCGAGAACGAGTCGGGGGTGACGTTGACGATGCCCATCAGCCGGCGCATGGCCGAAGTATCCGCGAACTTCCGCTCGCGGACAGCCCCGACTGGACGTATTCGGGTTGTCAGTCCCGCAGGTGCTGCTGGAGCTCGACGAGCTTCGCCCGGGGAATCCCCGGGACGGTCTCCAGGCCCGCGACCGAGTCGACGTTACCGTCGCTTCGGTGGCGCAGCACCCTGTTGCTCTGCGTCTCGGAGAGCCCGAGCGCGCGCAGGTCGTCGAACGTCGCCGCACTCAGCCTGAGCGTGGCGCCGTTGCCGCCGTTGCGACTCGTCACTCCCTCCCTCGTGCGCGTCCCGTCCGACTGCGAGCGCCCGCGACGTTCGAGTTCGCGCGTCTTGCTCTCGTAGTCGGCGATCGCGCGCTCATAGCGGGTCCGTGCCCGCTCGAGGTCGGCCTCCAACCGCCGCAGGTCGGCGAGGCGCGCCGACACCCTCGAATGGGCGTCGGTGTCGCCGCGCGGGACCGCCGGCTCCGGCCGTGCAGCGAAGCGGCTCCCTCCGATCAGCGTTCGTACTCCGATCACGCACCTCCATCAGTGATCGATTCCCCACGCTCGAAGCTACCGGACGCCAGGGACACCGGCAACGCCCTTCATGCGAACGGTTACGCGGGATGGAGTAGGGCCGCTAGTCGTCGGCGCGCATCTCGGCCGAGCCGCCGGCGAAGCCGGGACGGGGCCGGGTGACGGGCCGCGGACCCTCGCGGCCGGCCGAGCGCTCAGCTTCGGGCGGCGACTCGGGAGCCGTCTGCTCGTCCTCGTCGGCGTCGGAGGTGCCGAACACGTCCTCTGCGGACTTGCCCTCGAGCAGAGCCACGAACTCCTTAGCGTCGATGGTCTCGCGCTCGAGCAGGATGTTCGAGATCCGGTCGAGCTGCTCGCGGTTGTCCGTGAGGATGTCCTTGGCGGTCTGGTGCGCCTCCTCGACGATGCGGCGGATCTCGTCGTCGATCTCGCGCGCGATCTCGTCCGAGTAGTCGGGCTCCGAGGAGAACTCGCGGCCCAGGAACGGCTGGCCCCGATCGTGGCCGAAGACCCGAGGCCCGAGGCGCTCGGACATGCCAAAGCGCATCACCATCTGCTTCGCCGTCGCCGTGACCTTCTCGAGGTCGTTCGAGGCGCCGGTGGTGATCTCGCTGAAGACGATCTCCTCGGCCGCGCGTCCGCCCAGGGTCATCGCCATGTTGTCGCCGAGCTCAGCACGCGTGGTCAGGAACTTGTCCTCGCCCGGGAGGGCGATCGTGTAGCCCAGGGCCTGGCCGCGGCCGATGATCGAGATCTTGTGGACCGGGTCGCAGTTCGGCAGCTTCTGGCCGACGATCGCGTGGCCCATCTCGTGGAAGGCCGTGACGAGGCGTTCCTTCTCGGACATGACGCGGGTCTTCTTCTCGGGGCCCGCGATGACGCGCATGATCCCTTCCTCGAGCTCGTGCATCGAGATCTCGCGCTTGCCGGTGCGCGCGGTCAGGAGCGCCGATTCGTTGATCAGGTTCGCGAGGTCGGCTCCGGTGAAGCCGGGTGTCTGGCCAGCCAGGGCATCGAGGTCGATCTCCTTCGCGAGCGGCTTGCCGCGGGTGTGGACCTCGAGGATCTGCTTACGGCCCTTGCGGTCCGGCCGGTCGACGACGACCTGGCGGTCGAAGCGGCCCGGCCGGAGCAGCGCCGGGTCGAGGATGTCCGGGCGGTTGGTGGCGGCGATGAGGATGATGTTGTCCTTCATCTCGAAGCCGTCCATCTCGACGAGCAGCTGGTTGAGGGTCTGCTCCCGCTCGTCGTGGCCGCCGCCCATGCCGGCGCCGCGATGGCGGCCGACGGCGTCGATCTCGTCCATGAAGATGATGCAGGGGGAATTCTGCTTGGCCTGCTCGAACAGGTCGCGCACGCGGCTGGCGCCCACGCCGACGAACATCTCGACGAAGTCGGAGCCGGAGATCGAGAAGAACGGCACCCCCGCCTCGCCCGCGACGGCGCGAGCGAGCAGCGTCTTACCGGTGCCGGGCGGCCCGTAGAGCAGGACACCCTTGGGGATGCGCGCGCCCAGTGCCTGGAACTTCTTGGGGTTCTCGAGGAACTCCTTGATCTCGTGCAGCTCCTGAACGGCCTCGTCGACGCCGGCGACGTCGCGGAAGGTGATCTTCGGGGCGTCCACGGACATCCGCTTGGCCTTCGACTTGCCGAAGCTCATCACCCGGGAGCCGCCGCCCTGCATCTGGTTCATCAGGAAGATCCAGAAGCCGAAGAACAGGAGGAACGGCAGGATGTACGTCAGGAGGTTGAGGATGCTCGATCCGCCGGTGCCCTTGATCGTGACGTCCTCGATCCCCGCCCGCTCGAGCTGGTTGACCAGGGTGTCCTCCTGCTCCGGCAGGTACCCGGTCGTGTACTCGTTTCCGTCCTCCTCGACGACCTTGATCGTCTGGTTCTTCTGCTCGAACTCGATGCTTGAGATCGACTCGGGCTGGTCTTCGACCTGTGCCTGGAACTCGAAGAAGTTCGGCTGATCCTCGGGATCGCTGGGGTTCACGAGCCGGCTCACGAAGAACGCGAGCACCAAGACGATCAGGATCGGGAATGCGGCGCTGCGAAAGAAGCGTCTCATCGAGCGCCCCTAGTGCCGCGGTCCGTGCGTGCGGGCCGGGCGGTGAAAACCATGTCGAAACTCGCCATTTGAAAGGGATTCGTTGGCCCGCATCCGGTTGGATCAGCGTACCAGTCGTGCTCAGTGGCTCTGATCGTCCAACGCGGCCACGAAGCCAAGGTTGCGGTAGCGCTGTCCATGGTCGAGGCCGTAGCCGATCGCGAACCGGTTCGGGATCTCGAAACCGACGTACCGGATCGGCAGGTCGACCCGGCGGCGCTCCGGCTTCGTGAGCAGCGAGCAGACCTCGAGGGAGCGGGGGTTGCGGGCGTTCAGGTTCTTCATCAGGTAGTGGAGGGTGAGCCCTGAATCGATGATGTCCTCGACGATCAGGACGTCGCGCCCCTCGATCGGGGCGTCGAGATCCTTGAGGATCCGGACGACCCCCGACGAATCGGTCTCCGATCCGTAGCTCGAGACCGCCATGAAATCGATCTCGCACGGGACCGTCAGGCTGCGCATCAGGTCCGCGAGGAACAGGACCGCGCCCTTGAGGACGCCGACCATGAACAGGTCCCGACCCTCGTAATCGCGGCTGATCTCCGCGCCGAGCTCGGCGATACGGCGCTGCAAGTCCTCGCTGGAAACGAGCGTCTCCCCGATGGCCGGATCATTCACTCGCGAAAGACTAAACGGGGCGAGCCGTCAATACGGCCGCAGCATCGGTATCCGGCGTGAGCCGGAACTCGTCCGAGACCGCCACGCCCGCGACCCAGGCGACGCGCCCCCCGGCGAGCACGACCGGGAGGCGGTTGCGCTGCGAGCGGGGCACCTTGCGGTCCGTGAAGAGGTCGCCGAGCGTCTTCGAGCCGGTCATCCCCAGGGGCCGGATCCGATCGCCCTGGCGCCAGGTGCGAACCTCCAGCGGCCCGTCGAGGGCGGCGCAGTCGAGGGTGGCGAGCTCGGGCCCAGCCGGGTGGACCGGGGCCGGGTGGAGCTCCGCCCTGACCTCCCAGTCGCCGAGGCGACAGCGGCCGGGAAGAGTGAGCGCGACAGCCGCGGGGGCGGGGGCCGCGTCGAGATCGTGCGCCACCGCGAAGCTCACCGTGCCCGCCTCGCAGATCGCGCTGACGCCGCACCCGATCTGGACCTCGCCGCCCTCGGGTCGCCCGGCGATCCGCGCGATCTCGGCTGCCCGGCGGCGACCGAGCGGCACCTGCCGGCCCGCCGCGCGCTCGGCCAGGGTGCGCAGGGCGATCCGCTGGAGCGCCGGCTCCCAGCCGGCGACGGCGCCGGCCTCGACCGCGGTATCCGCAGCGCCTGAACCGGCGGCCTCCAGGGTCTCGAGCGCCAGCCGCTCGAGGAGCGAAGCCTCCTCGGAGAGCTCGGCCCGCGTCTCGGCGATGTTGCGCTCCGCCTCCGGGCTCAGCTCGGCCAGCGCGGGCAGGACATCCGCCCGGATGCGGTTGCGAGCGAAGCTCGTGTCCTGGTTCGACTCGTCGTCGCAGAACGGGAGGCCGGCGGCCGTGGCGAGCGCCCGCGTCTGATCGCGGGACAGCGTCAGGAGCGGGCGGACCACGCGGCCGGAGCGCGGCCCGAGGCCGAGCAGGCGCTCGGCTTCCGGGCGAGGCGGCGAGACGGTAGACCACCGTCTCGGCGACGTCCGAGCGGGTATGCCCGGTGGCGACCCAGTCCGCGCCGGCGCGAATCCGGAGGCGCTCGGCCGCCATGTAGCGCGCTGCACGGGCTGCAGCCTGCAGGTTGCCGGGCCCGAGCTGGGCCGGACCGAGGCGTTCGACGTGCAGGTCGATGCGCAGCGCCGCGCAGAGGCGGCGGACGATGCGCTCGTCATCGTCGGCGGCGTCGCGAAGCCCGTAGTTCACGTGCAGCGCGTGGAGGTGCTCGGCGCCCACCACCCCGACCAGCGCGGCGGCGGCGCAGGCCGAGTCGGGGCCGCCCGAGACCATCACGACGCCGTCGGTGCCGGACTCGGTCAGGCCTGAGTCCTCGACAACCTTCACCAGGGTCTGCTGAGCGTCGGGCCTCCCCACGAAATGATCGTACGCCGCGGGAGGTCGGTTCCTCCCCGAAGAAGCCGCAAACAAGGGGTTTATCCGGAATCCGGGTCGCGGGCCCGGATGCCGAAGAGCTCGACCGGCTCCTGAAACCCCTCGAGACCCACCTTGCCGATCGGGTCGAACCCCAGGTACTCCGAGCTGCCGATCGCGTCCGCCACGGGTTTGGTCACGAGGATTTCGCCGCCGAGCGCGCGCGCAACCACCCGGTGGGTCAGGTTGACGTCGCCGCCGAAGTAGTCGCCGTCGCGGTACACGGCGCGCCCGTAGTGGACGCCCACCCGGGGCTGCGGGCGTTCGCCGAACAGCGCCAGGAACCCGACCGACCACTCCGTGAGCGAGACCGGATCCGGCGAGACGATCATCACCTCGTCCCCGATCGTCTTCACGATCAACGCCTCGTTGGGGAGGGTGGCCTCGACCGTCTCGACGAATCGCTCCACCAGATCCAGGGCCTCCTCGTCGCCCTCCTCCTCGGTGTAGCGGGTGAACCCGGTGAGGTCCACGAAGCAGAACGCCATCTGCACCCGGCCGAGCTGGCGCGCACCCACCAGCTCCGTTTCCATGTGGCCGACGACGTCCTGCTCGGTGTAGAAGCGCAGATACCGGTTGTGGATGTAGTCCATCAACGGTGCGGCGAGCGGGAAGAGGCCTCCGGCGAGGTCCTCCATCTCCTCCGCCATCTGCAGCGCGTCGACGCCGTCGCGGATCATCGGCTCGTGGACGTAGAGGTGGAACAGGCGGACCTCGGCTTCCGCGATCTTGCGGATCGACTGGGCGTAGACGCGAACGAGCTGCAGGACCGCGACCAGCGGGAAGCCGGCGTCGAGGACGGCAGCGATCCGCTTCATCGCTTCGACGTCGTCCTCGGTGAGCGTTCCCTCGAGGGCGGTCGGCGTCCCCAGCAGGCCCATGATCCGCTCGATCAGCTCCGGCTCGAGGCCGGACTCGGCGGCCGCCTGGGCACGCGTGAAGGTCCGGCCCGAGCGCTCGATCAGGTCCTCGACGTACCCGAACGCAAGCCGGCCGTCGCGCGCGGCCTGACGCAGGTCGTTGAGGGAATGCCCGCGCTCGCGCATCCGCGCGATCACGCGCGCCTGCGCGGCCACGACCCTGGTCCAGCGGCCGCCCCGCATCGGCAGGATCCGGGCTCGCGCCCACCGCTGCAGGGTCGAGGGCGAGACTCCGGAGATCCGCGCCGCCTCGCTGAGTGAAATCTCCTCGTCGGGCATCGGACCTCAACATATGCGCCGGCTCAACAACGCCGGGGGCTCGGCTTCGGGCTTCGCCCTCCGCCTCACATGCGCCGGCTCAACAACGCCGGGCTCGGCTTCGGGCTTCGCCCTCCGCCTCACATGCGCCGGCTCACAACGCCGGGCTCGGCTTCGGGCTTCGCCCTCCGCCTCACATAAGGACGACGGGGTCGCGATGCCCCGTCGTCCGCGGGCTCTCCGGCCCGCTTGGGTCGGCCTGCGGCGCTCGGCGGAACACCTTGCGGGACTCGCGCCACCGCCCCAGTCGCCTCAGGGCGGAAGGCGCCATGGCCCACTGCGGCCTTTTGCCTGTGTCTCGAGTCGGAGGCTACGCCCGGGCGGCGCGCGAGTCAATGTGGATTCTGAATCGACGTCAACCGAGCGCCAGATGCGGATAGCGCTCGCGAACCTGATGGCGGTACGGCTCGACGACGAGCCTCAGCGCCGGGAGGTAGAGCAGCGCGACGCGCGACTCCCCCGACCAACGGACCTTGCCTCGGGCAATCGCCACCGCCAGGCTCTCCTTGCCCTGGAGGTACGCGTTGGCCGTCTCCGAGTCCATACGGAGGTCGAGCTTGGCCGGCCCGCCGGAGTCACCGAACGACCAGCGCAGGTGATGGTCGCCGGCATCCCCGGCGGCGACCCGCAGCACGAGGTCGATGTCGGTCAGCTCGATGCGAAGCGAGAGACCCGCCGCCCGCAGCACCGGGCCGGAGCGCTCGTCGCCGTCGATCTCGTGCAGGGCACGATCGAGGACCTCCCGAAACTCCTCGGCGTTCGCCTTGGCCTTGGTGGCAGCCATCTCCCGCGCTCGACTCTATTGCCACCGGCACGGTCGGTCCGCACCCGCCCCCCACCGCCAACGTCCCGGAGTGCCCCGATGGCGGGGTATTGCCGGACGTTCGACGTGGGTCGCGTCGTGGCACGCCCCTAGATAAAGGCCGACCCCCGCTTGACCAGATTCTCGTAGAGGCTCGCCTGGATCGTTTCGCGCACGCGCTCGGAGAGGTCGAACACGCGTCGCGCGGTCGTCGGCGGCCTCGGGCGGGTGGTCGGAGAGGTCGATCGGCTCCCCGAACTCGATTCGCCACTTCGACGGCAGGGGGATCAGGCCGAGCGGCCCCAGCAGCGGGAAGGTCGGCGTGATCGGGACGAACGGGGCGCCGAGCACACGGGCGAGCCCGGGGGCATCGGCCAGCTTCGGATAGATCTCCTCGGAACCGACGACGGCCACCGGCACGATCGGCGCGCGAGTCCGAAGCGCAACCTCGACGAAGCCGCCGCGTCCGAAGCGCTGCAGCCGGTAGCGGTCGGAGAACGGCTTGTCCGTTCCCTTGACGCCCTCCGGGAACACCATCACGAGCTCGTCCCGCTCGAGCATCGCCCTCGCGTTGTGGGGGCTGGCGGGGACGCCGCCCACCCTGCGCATGAACGAGGAGACAAACGGCAGCTCGAACGCCCAGTCGAGGGCCATGAAGCGCGGCCAGCGCGGCAGGGGGTGGCCCTTCATCAGCGCCATGGTCATCATCGAAGCGTCGAACGGGAACAGGGCCCCGGCATGGTTCGCCACCAGGAGAGCGCGCCCGTGCGCCGGGATGTTGGCCACGCCCTCCGCATCCACCCGCCACCAGACCTCATAGAGGAACCGGAACAGCGGGAAGACGGCCTCGGCGAAGTCCTCGTCGAAGCCCCACGCGTCCTCCCGATATTCGCCTCGCATGCGCCGGACGAGGCGCTCCGCAGTCGTCCCCAGGGCCCGAGGGAGGCCGCCGACAGCCGACTGGGCCGCCGTGAGCGGGTCGAGGCCCTCCTCCACGCCGCGCCGCACCTGCTGAAAGAAGTCGGACAGGGCATCGCTCTCAACCCGCGGCGGCGGCGTGCCAAGGCGACCGGCCGGCTGCGACTGCTCGCTCACGCCATCCCCGCGGCCTGGCCGATCCAGCTCCCCGGATGGAGCCTGGGCACGATCCGGCGCGCGTCCGCCTTCGACGCGAAGTCGCTGACCGCTGCGAGCGCGTCGTGCCGGGGACGGAATCCGAGCTCGTCGAGCATCCGGCGGTTGTCGACGCCGCGACCGAAGCGCAGGAGGCGGACGGCGTCGCCCAGGAGCGGGGCCACCCCGAGCCCTCCGCCGAAGCGCTCGATCGCCGGCGCGAACAGGGGATGCGGCACGGGGACCGAGAGGCGGCGCGCGAGGCGCAGGATGCGGCTGAGGGAGACGGCTCCCGAGGGCGCGACGTTGACGGCCCCCCGGACATCGCTCCAGACGGCGGCTTCGAGGGCGCCCGTGGCATCGTCGGCGTGCATGAACTGGAGCCGCGGGTCGAATCCGAGCTGTGTCGGAACCACGGGCAGGCTCAGATAGCGGACGAGCGGCGCGTCGAGGTCGGCCGAGATCTCCGGCTGATGGCGCAAGGTGCAGCACGCGATGTCCGGATGGCGGCGCGCGAAATTGTCGAAGTACACCTCGAGCTCGGACACGTCGCGCTGGAAACGCGTCCGCAGCGGGAGGCGCCGCGCCAGATCCTCGGTGAAGAGCAGGGGCGCCGGTCCCTCGCATCCGTAGATCGCAGCCGAGCCGCGCACCACGACGCGCTCCAGAGTGGGGGTCCGCTCACAGGCGGCGAGCAGCTGCAGCGTCCCGATGACGTTGATGTCGTGCAGGGAGCGGATCGGCTTGCCCGGCTGCGGGTACCAGAGGATCCCGCAGTGGACGACGGTGTCGGCCTCCGTCACGGGCAGCAGCCGCGAGATCGCTGCGCTGCGGACGTCTGCCTCGATGAAGTCGGTGCGCTCGAGATCGGCCCGCGGGGGCTGGGTGTCGATCCCGGCGATGTACTCCGCCCGAGGGTCGCGCTCGAGCCGGCGCGCCAACTCGGTCCCCCAATGAGTCGAAACCCCGGTGATGGCGATCCGCCGCCCGCCGGGTATCATCTAACCCTCAGCTTTAGGCTTAGATTCGGAGCCCGGCCGCGGATCCGGCCGGTCGGACCGGCGCAGGAGCTCCTCGATCGATGCCATGCGCTGCTCGAGGGCCTCGAGCTGCCGCGCGACCTCCGCCTGGGCCTCCTGGCCCCGGCGCGTCAGCTCCTGTCCACGCTTGGCGATCTCGGCGCCGGCCTCCTGGCTGCGGCGGGAGATCTCCCCCCGCGCCTCCTGGCCGCGTCGCGCGAGCTCGTCGACCAGCTCTCCCGCGCGCTCGCGGGTCTGCGCGGCGGCAGGGGCCGTCGCGGCGAGCGTGCGCTCGATCGCGGCGCGGAGCGCCTCGGTGACGCCGCCCTCCTCTGGCGTGGGCTGACCCTGGGTCATGGCCCAAATCTTATTCGCAGGCTCCGTATTCTCAGCGCGTGCCCACGCATCTTCGCCCCACGGCCCCAATCGCGCCCGACGCCCTGCTCCCGGGCGATCCGAAACGGGCGATGGACCTCGCGACCACGCTCCTGGAGAAGCCGCTGATGAGCAACCTGAGCCGCGGCCTCTGGGGCTACCACGGCCGGATGCCGGGGGGTGGCGAGCTGACCGTGCAGTCGACCGGGATCGGCGGCCCGAGCGCTGCCGTCGTGCTCGCGGAGCTGGCAGATTTGGGCGTGCGCAGGGCAATCCGGATCGGCACCTGCTTGGCGCTCGATCCGGGACTCGAGCCGGGCGAGGTAATCGTCGCCGAGGCCGCGCTCGCGGGCGACGGCGTCGGCTCAACGCTGGCGCCCGGAGCGCCTCCGCTCCGCGTGGACCCCGCGCTGATGGCAGCGCTCGCCGCCGCGGCGCGACACGGGCAGCACGGCCTCGTCGCCTCGACCGACCTGTACTACGACCACGATGGTCCCCGCCGTGACGCGTGGCGCACGGCGGGAGCGGTCGCGGTCGAGCTCAGCGCGGCAGCGCTGCTGGCGGTCGGCGGCCGGCGCGGAGTCGCGGTCGCCTGTGGGCTGGTGGTCGGCGAGTCGGCCGACGGCCGGCGCCTCGCCGACCATGCGCTTGACGCCGCTCTCCTCGACCTCGGCGCCTGCGCTGCAAGCGCGCTTGCCGCAGCGCCTCAGGTCCCGGTTTCGGAGGGCGCCTCGCCCCCCTGAGCGGCGGCCTCCCTGCGGACCGTCGCGAGGTCCCTGGCGAGGTCGTCGAGCTGATCCTCGATCGCCTCGAGGCGAGCCGAGAACGAGCGAAGCCGCTGCTCGAGCCGCTCGACGTCGGAGCTGGCGGCCAGGTTGAGCGCGCCGATCGCCTGCCGCTGTGCCGACGCGGCGCGTTCCCCGGCGCCCAGGGCGCGCGCCAGGGCGCCGCTGAACACGGGGTTGTCGACCAGCGCCTGGGCGAGCTCGCCGAGCGCCTCCTCACCGCGGGCCCGGATCCCGGCGGAGTCGGTTGGCTCAGCCGTCATGCGGGGTGTCCGCCGGGGTGTTTTCCGAGGCCGTCACGGCCAGTGACCCTAACGCAGGACGGTTGTCCTGATTGACATCAAGGCTGAGCGGGCAATTGCCGATGAGGAGATCTAGTTAAGGCGGCCGAAAACGGCGCCGAATCGCCCGCTCCCTCAGGTAGGTTTCATGCCCACGGTTGGTCGTTGCAATGCGTATAGCGAACAAGTAGCGTCCGCCGTGCCCGGGTGCAGGTTCAGGCATGGAGTCAGCTTGCTTTGCGGGCGGAGCATCGGATCCGGGTGTAAACAGGGATGAAGAGGCAGCTGCAAGTCGTCGTCGCCCTCGCCGTTCTCGGCGTGTCCGTTGCCGCTGCCAACGCGGCGGCCGGCGGCATCAAGCTTGGCGTCGGCGGCAGCGATGTCTCGATCGACCTGCCCGACGGCCTCGGCCTCGAGGACCTGTGCACCCAGCTGATCGGCCAGGGCGCCAGCGTCGCCACTCTGCTCGAGGCGGGCTGCACCCCGCCGGAGCAGCCCGGCGGCACCGACCCCGGAGGCGAAGTGCCCGAGGTGCCGGACGTCACCCCGCCCGATGACGGCGGCGAGACCCCCGGCGGGGAGACCCCCGACGATTGGGAGGAACCGCCCGACGACGGAGGGACCCCCGGCGGCGAGGGGCCCGGCTCCGGCACCGCCGGCGAGGGCGGCAACGGCGGCGGCCGCGGCAAGGGCGAGGTCGAGTCCGACCGGAACACGGACAAGGACGGCGACGGCATGGACGACGACCGCGAGCCGATGGAGCCGCCGCCTGACCGCAAGCCGGACGGCACGCCGACCAAGTCGAACCCGTCGGTGACCGTCGCCGACTTCGGCCCCGCCCCGATCGGCGTCCCGAACTTCGTGATCGACCAGTTCACGATCCCGCCATTCCTGCTGCCGATCTACCAGGCCTGCGGGACCGAATACGGGATCCCCTGGGAGGTCCTCGCATCGATCAACCGGATCGAGACCGCGTTCGGCACCAATTTGAACGTCTCCTCCGCCGGCGCCCTCGGCTGGATGCAATTCATCCCGTCCTCCTGGGAGGCGTATGGAGTTGACGCCAACAACGACGACCGCAAGGACCCCTACAACCCGGTCGACGCGATCTGCGCCGCGGCGAACTACCTGAAGGCCGCCGGCGGCGAGGAGGATCTCCCCCGCGCGATCTTCGCCTACAACCACGCCGACTGGTACGTCGACGAGGTCCTGCTCTACGCCGAGCAATACGGCCGCATCCCGGATGACCTCGTCGGCTCGCTGACCGGCCTCACCGAGGGCGCGCGCTTCCCGGTGGCCGCCAACGCGCGCTACGCCGACGACATCTCCGAGCGCGAGGCCGCGCAGCGCGCCAAGCCAGGCAAGGGCGTCGCCGGGAATGCCGCCGATGTGGTCTCAGCCTCACCTACACGTCGAGGGATCAACATCTACTCGCGCGAGGACGCTCCGGTGGTCGCGGTCAACGACGGTGTGATCAAGAAGATCGACCGCTCGAAGAAGCTCGGCAAGTACCTAATCCTCGAGGACGCGTACGGGAACCGGTTCACCTACGCCCAACTCGGATCCGTCGCCGAGGTCTACCCGGTGCCGAAGCGCGAGCGCCTTTCGGCCGAGGACTTCGAGCTGGTCTCCCCCGACCGCAACGGCGAGCCCACCGAGCCGGCAACCGCGGGCAGCAACAAGAAGAAGGCCAAGGCCGGCAAGCGGAAGGCCGACGAGCCGGTCAACACCGAGGACTCCCGCGAGCGCCTCTACGCGTTCCCCGAGCGCGAGGCGAACCTCGGCCGCGCCGACCTGACGGGCCAGCTCGACGAGCTGCTCGCGCGGCGCTTCCCGGGCTACGACAGCTTCAAGGCCGCCTTCTCCGGCATCCTCGAGTTCGACCGCGAGACGATGGAGATGGAGGCGCTCCACGAGGGCTCCAAGGTCGTCGCCGGGACCGTGCTCGGCCGCGTCGGCAAGACCGACGAGCTGGCGCCCCACCTGCACTTCGCGATCACGCCCACCGGCCGCGGCGCGCCGAAGATCGATCCGAAGCCGATCCTGGACGGCTGGAAGCTGCTCGAGGCCACGGCGATCTACCGGGCCGCGGGCAAGAACCCGTTCGCCGGCACCGGTGCCTCGGTCGGGCAGATCCTCCTGATGTCGAAGGAACAGCTGGTGAAGCGGGCGCTCGCCGATCCCCGCCTCGAGGTCTACTCATGCGGCCGCGAGGACATCCAGACCGGTCAGATCGACCGTCGCGTGCTGGCCACGCTCGAGTACCTGACCCAGCGGGGCTACCGCTTGACGGTCACCTCGCTCAAGTGCGGCCACTCCGTCTACACCACCTCGGGCGGGATCTCGCACCACTCGTCCGGCAACGCGGTCGACATCGCCCAGATCAACGGGCTTCCGGTGCTCGGCAACCAGGGCCCGGGCTCGATCACCGAGGCGCTGGTCAAGGACGTTCTCTCCCTGCAGGGCACGATGACGCCCGACCAGGTGATCTCGCTCATGAACCTCGGGGGCCCGAGCTTCGCGATGTCAGACCACGCGGACCACGTGCACGTCGGGTTCCAGCCCGAGTACGGCGCGGGTTCCTCGACCGAGAAGCAGTTCCTCGAGATCCTGAAGCCCGACCAGTGGGAGCGCCTGATCGACCGGATCGCGGACATCGACAACCCCGAGGTCCCGACCTCGCCGTCGCGCTATTCGATCCCGACCAAGAAGAAGAAGTCGGGCAAGGACCACGGCCGGGCATCAAACGCCCACGTCGGCGAGTAAGCCCGCTGCCGGGCGAGCTGGCTCGGCAGGCACCGCCTTGAGCCGCTTTCCGTTCGTCCAGTTCGAGTTCGCCGGCTCGTTCGGGATCGACGACGGCCGCTATCCGGTACGACCCGCCGGCGACCCCGATACGACGGAGGCCGTGCTCGTCGCCCGCACGTTCGGCGCGCCCGCCCCGCCCCGCCGGTTGCGCCGGAAGGCGAAGGCGAAGCAGGCGGACCCCGAGGCGGAGCCGACCGTTCCCGTGACCGAGTTCACCGTGATCGATACCGAGCGGGTTCCGGACGACCCGGAGGCCTGGCTCGACTCGCTGCGCGCCGACGAGGAGCGGCGTGACGAGCTGGTGGAGGCGGCGCTGGTCCATGTCGCCCGCGCGCTCGCGGCCCGCCGCGTCGGTAGCGCCGACCCGGCGATCCCGGATCCCACGCTCGACGCGGTGTTGGCGATCCGGGTCGGCTACGGCGAGGGCGACGCCCTCGTCGACGGCCGGTATGAGGACGCGCTGGAGCTCCCGCGCGACGTGGGACGCCGAGGCCGCGCCGCCGCCCTGAGACCACAGGAGCGGATGGCAGCGCTGCTGGGCGCGCGCGAGCGCTCGCTGGTCTGCGAGGAGCTGATCCTGCGGGCCCGGGCCGACCTGGACGGCGGCCGCGTGCGGGAGGCGACGATGCAGATACGGGTCGGCCTCGAGGCCATGCTGGCCGAGCGCGAGGCGCTGCAGGCCCCCGGCCAGGACCAGGACATCGCCGAGCTCGACGGCCGCCGGGCGATCACCGGGGACGCGGCGAACGAGGCCCTGCGGGGCGAGCTGTCCGAGACGCGCGCAGCTGAGGTGGCCGAGACGGTCGCGGTCTGCGAGCGCGTGCTGCGCCGCCGGGCGGCGCACGGCGTTCGCCCCGCCTAGAGCGCCGCCAGGACCGCCCCGAGCTCCTCGACCACGTCCCCCTCGAGCTTCACCGTGGCGTCGCGGTCGTACGGGGTCGGGCCCTGGGTCACGATCGCCAGTCGTGCGCCGTTGTTCAGCGCTACGGAGGGCAGGCCGGCGACCGGGTAGACCTCGAGCGACGACCCGACGCAGATCAGGAGGTCGCAGCCCTCGCACAGCTCCTGTGCCTCGGCCATCGGCTCCTCGGGGAGGAACTCGCCGAACAGGACGACGTCCGGCTTCACCTTGCCCATGCAGCAGCCGCACGTGGCGACGCCCTCGTCGTCGAACAGCGCGTCGACCCGATCGATGCCGTAACTCGACCCGCACGTAGTGCAGCTCGACGTCTCGATCGAACCATGGACCTCGATCACCCGGCTGGTGCCGGACTTGCGGTGCAGGCGGTCGATGTTCTGCGTGATCACCGCGTTCAACAGGCCGCGGGCCTCCAGCTCCGCGAGCACGGCGTGTGCGGGATTCGGCTCCTTCGATCCCAGATCCTGGAACCGTGGCCGGTAGAACTGCCAGAAGCGCGCCGTGTCGCGGTGGAAGGCGTCGATGTGCGCGACCTCCATCGGATCGGCGTTCTCCCACAGCCCGGTCCCCGGCGAGCGAAAGTCGGGGATCCCGGAGGGCACCGAGATGCCCGCGCCGGTGAGCGCCACAACGGACTCGGCCTCACGAATGAGCCCGGCAAGCCGCTCGGCATCCGAGGACCGACGACTGACGACTGACGACTTACTCACCTTTCCACTCCGCCTTGCGCTTACCCAGAAAGGCCGAGATGCCCTCCTTCGCGTCAGCGGTCTGGAATGCCGTGGCGAACCCGGCGATCTCCGCTTCGATCCCCTCGTCGAGGTCGCCCCTGTGTGAGACGAGCTTGACCTGCTCGACCGCCAGCGGCGCCTGGCCCGCGAGCTTGCGGGCCCACGCCACCGCCGTGTCGAGCAGTTCGTGGTCCGGGACCATGCGGTTGACGAGGCCGTACTCGAATGCGTCGGAGGCCGTGATCGCGTCACCGACGAGATTCATCTCGAGGGCCTTGTGGGGTCCCACCAGCCGCGGCAGCCGCTGGGTACCCCCGAAGCCGGGGATGATGCCGAGCTTGATCTCCGGCTGGCCGAAGATCGCCGAATCGGCAGCGATCCGGAAGTCGCAGGCCATCGCCAACTCGCAGCCGCCGCCGAACGCGATCGAGTTGACGGCAGCGATCGTGGCGACCTTCGCCTGGCCCAGGTCGCGCAGCAGCGCGTGGCCGGACTCGATCAGCTCGGCGCCGCTCGACTCGTCCATCTGCGTGAACGCCTTGAGGTCGGCGCCGGCGGAAAACACAACCGGGATCGACGACGCAATGACCATCGCTCCGATCTCGTCGTTCGCCTTGACCTTCTCCCAGACCTGGCCGAGGTCCTTGATGACCTGCGGCGAGACCGCGTTCATCGGCGCGTTCGCCAGCCAGGCGATCGCGACGTCGCCGCGAGTCTCGAGCTTCACGGTCTCCGTCTGGTCGCCCTCGTCGGCCTGCGGGTAGGGATAGAAGCCCTGGCCGGACTTCTGGCCCAGCCGCCCCTGCGCCACGAGCCGCTTCAGCGTCACGGGCGCCGCGAACCGCTCGCCATGCTCCGCCTCGGCCGCGTCGAGCTTCTCGAGCACTACGTCAAGTCCCACCAGGTCCGCCTTCATGAACGGCGGGAAGATCCCGCGCCGCGGGTCCATGCCGGCGCCGGCCATCATCCCGAGGTCGATCTCGCGAACCGTGCAGACGTCCTCCTCGAGTACGGCGCAGGCCTCGACGAGCGCCTTCAGCGACATCAGCTCCGCCAGAGCCTCGCCGTCGGGATCGCCCTCGCCCTCGATCCGCGGCTCGCCGTTCTCGTAGAAGCCGGAACCGCCGGACTTGGCGCCGAGTTTGCCCTCCGAGACCAGCTTCTTCATGCCCCGATGGACGTAGAAGCTGTCGCCGTAGGACTCGTTCAGGTGCTCGGCTACGTGCAGCACCGTGTCCAGGCCGAGCAGGTCGACGAGGAAGAACGGTCCCATCGGAGCGACGTTCTGCGCGCCGACCGCCTCGTCGATCTTCTTGATCGAGAGGCCCTGCTCCTCCTGCGCCCGCCAGATCTCGCCGACGGCCGAGTTGAGGATCCGGTTGACGACGAAGCCGGGGACCTCCTCGCAGACGATCGGCTGCTTGCGGATCGTCTGCGCGAAGTTCAACGCGGCCTCGACGGTCTCCTCGTCGGCCACGCCGCGGACGATCTCGACGAGGGGCATCACCGAGGCCGGATAGAAGAAGTGGAAGCCGACCACCTTGTGGCTGCGGAGCGTGGCGTCGCCGATCTCCGCGATCGAGAGGGCGGAGGTGTTCGATGCCAGGATCGCGTGGCCGGGGGTCACCGCGTCGAGCTCGGCAAAGACCTGCTGCTTGATCTCCATTCGCTCCGGCGCCGCCTCGATCACGAAGTCGACGTCGCCGAAGCTCTCGTAGTCGGTGGCGCCCTCGACGCGGCCCATGACGGCCTCGAGCTGGGCGTCGGCCTGCTGCTGGGTCATCTTCTCCTTCGCCACGAGGCGATCGAGCTGTCCCTTGGTCACCTCGCGCGCCTTGTCGAGGCCCGCGTCGACGAACTCCTGCTCGATGTCCTTGAGGACTACGGGGATCTCGGCGGCGGCGATCGCCTGGGCGATCTCGCCGCCCATCGTTCCGGCGCCGACCACGCCGGCCTTGAATACGAACACTGAATCGGGCTCCGATCTGAGCGGTAGAGGGACGGAAGAGAGGGCTGGAAGATACTTACCCCGGGCCCGCCCGGGGTCAGCTCAGGCGGCCAGCGCCGCGGGCTTGATGTTGTGGTGCAGGTGGAAGACGTTATGCGGGTCGAACTCGGCCTTGACGGCGGCCAGGCGCTCGTAGTTCGCCTCGCCGTAGCCGGCGCGGACCCGGTCCTGGCCCTCGTCGCCGACGAAGTTCAGATACACGGCGCCGGTCGCCCACGGCCGGACGTCGGCACAGATGCCGCGGCCCCACGCGAGCCCCTGCTCGTCGTCGGCAGGATCCTCCCAGAGCCCGAGCGGGTGGATCACCCAGCGCGCATCACGGTGCGGAAGCGGCCAGTCGGCGGCGCCTCGTGCCACCGCTCCGCCCCACGGGAACGCGACGTGCTGCGACGGTGAGGGCACGACCATGTCGTGGGCGCGGGCGCAGAAGACCTCCACGGCCTCATCCGGGAACCCGGTCAGGTGCTCGGCCGACCAGTAGTTGCGATATCCGGGTGGGTCGTCGATTGCGCTTTGGATCTCGGCATAGGGCATCTCGGCTACCAGCGCCGCCGGGGGATCGAGAGCGAGGATCGGCGCCAGCGTCTCGCGCATCTCGGCCTCGGTACCGGCGTAGACGACGACGGCGCCGGCCGTCAGCTGCCCCTGCAGCTCCGCGGGCACGAAATCCTCGGGCGGCCCTGTGATGTACACGAGCGCTCCGCCGAGCTCGTCGGGCGCCCCGCCGTCCAGCAGGTCGCGGTAGGCGCGCGCGATCTCGGGGCCCGCGTCGGCGGGCCACAGCAGGAGAGCCAGAGTCACCGCGGGCAGTTCATGGAGCCTGAACTCCAGCTTCGTCGCGACGCCGAAGTTCCCGCCGGCCCCGTGCAGCGCCCAGAAGAGCTCCGGGTTCTCGTCCTCGGAGGCGGTGACCTCGCGCCCGTCGGCCGTGACCAGGTCGACCGAGAGCAGGCTGTCGCAGGCGAACCCGAACTTGCGCTCGAGCCACGTCGACCCGCCCCCGAGGGTGAGGCCTGCCACGCCGGTCGTCGAAACGCGCCCGCCGGGGGCCATCAGCCCGTGCGGCTGGGTCGCGCGATCGAAGTCCGACCAGGTCGCCCCGCCGGCGACGGTCGCGGTGCGTGCCTTCGGGTCCACCTCGACGGCGTTCAGGTTGCGCATGTCGACCACGAGGCCGCCGTCGGTCAGGCTCGCGCCCGCGACGCTGTGGCCGCCGGATCGGATCGCGATCTCGAGTTCGTTCGCCTGCGCATGGGCGATCGCGGCCTTCACGTCGGCCACCGAAGTGCACTGCGCGATCAGCGAGGGCCGGCGCTCGACCATCGAGTTGAAGATCGAACGCGCGTCCTCGTAGCCGTCCTCGCCCTCGCCGAGCACCGTCCCGTCGAAGCCTTCGCGAAGCGCGTCCGCGTTCATGGTTCCTCCCCGTTCGTTTACGTGGCCGATCAGAGCGTGCGCCGAGACTACCCCGGAGCCGTTACACCGGCAACGTCGCGGCTTCCTCGACCGCGCGCTTGAAGCCGAGCAGCGAGCGCTGCGTGGACGCTCGAACCTGCGCCTTCACGAACAGGAGCGCGCCGAGCCACGCGATGGGGCCCTTGCCCCGCACGCTGTAGGTGAGCTCCTGAGTCACGCGCGTGCCCTCCCCCGCGATCTCGAAGCGCGTCTCTAGGCGACCCGCCATCTCCGGGTCCGCGAACTCGACCAGGTGACGGCGCCGGGGATCGTGCTCGAGGACGTGCTCCGAAACCTCGCCGCGCCCCGCGGGGATCGAGCGCCAGCGCAACGTGCCGCCGGCGGCCGGGTAGCCGACGGCTTCGATCGCGGCCTGGAACCCATCCACCCACGAGCCCCAACCCAGCACATCGAAGAAGTGATCCCAGGTCTCGGCGAGCGAAGCTTCGATGTGCACGGTTTCCTCGATCGTCGCCATGGAGTCATCTGCCGTAGATCTCGCGTTTGATCAGGCCGACCGACCGGATCACGGAGTCGAGAAAGGGCTCCAGCTCCTTGCGCAGGCGCTTGTGCTCCTTGCGGCCCGCCGCGGTGATCGAGTAGAAGCGCCGCGTTCGGCGGTCCGGGTGTTCCCAGGCGCCCTCGATCAGCCCGCGCGCCTCGAGGTCGCGCAACAACGGGTAGATCGTGTTCGGGTTGACCGAGATGACGCCCTCGGTGATCCCTTCGATCTCCTCGATCAGGCGGTTGCCGTACGCCGGCTCGCGGCTGATCAGGTGGAGGACGAGCAGCGGGAACACGTCGCGCCGGCGGATCTCGCCGCCGAAGACGTCCATCGAGCGACCGCCGCGGGCCGGCCGGGCGGACTCCTCCTCGCCCTTGCGCCGGGCACGCGCGACGGCCTCCGAGACCGGGGCCGAAAGCTTCTCGGGCACTGTTTGGAGTTTATGTGCCGCTAGTGATCAGCCTCACAGACACGCCGCTTCCTGCCGCATAACGTCGCAATCGTCACAGGAGAGCAGCGATGAACGCCAGCAACACGACATCCCGGAAGCTGTACGAGTCGGCCGACGAGGCCGGGTCGAACGGGGGAATGCTTCGCAGGGATGGCCTTTTCGCCGGCGCCATCGTGCTGGTGGGGTTGCTCGTAGCGTTGTTCTACGCGTCTGTGACTGGAATCTCCGACTGGTCGCAGCTCGTCGTGCTGGGGGGAATCGTCCTCGTGACGGTCAGCGTGATGATCGCGATCGACCCGCTCCGTAGGGGCTGAGTACAGGGAGCGGATCCCAGGAGAACCGGGGGAATCAGAGAGGGGGCCCGATTCGGGCCTCCTCTCCGCACGCCTAGACAGCCGCGGCTGCGGTCTCGGATTCCTTCGTCGCGGCATCGGTCTGGGTCTTGACCGACTCCGGGATGGGCTCGTTGACGTTGCGGCCCATCAGCACCTCCTTGGCGATCACGAGGCGCTGGATCTGGGACGTGCCCTCGTACAGCTGCATGATCTTCGCGTCGCGCATCAGCTTCTCGACCGGGTACTCCTTGATGAAGCCGTAGCCACCGTAGACCTGGACGGCGTCGACGGTGATCTCCATCGCCGAGTCGGCGGCGAAGCGCTTCGCGTGCGAGCAGGCCAGCGTGTTGCGGATGCCGTTGTCGAGCAGGGCAGCCGACTGCCACGTGAGCAGGCGCCCGGCCTCGACCTTGGTCGCCATGTCGGCGATCATGAACGAAACGGCCTGGTGCATCGCGATCGGGACGCCGAACTGGACGCGCTCCTTGGAGTAGTCGCAGGCGAACTCGAACGCGGCGCGGCCGATACCGACGGCCATCGCCGCGACGCCCGGACGGGTGCGGTCGAGCGTCATCATCGCGAGCTTGAACCCCTTGTTCTCCTCGCCGAGGAGGTTCTCAGCGGGGATCTCGGTCTCGTTGAACACCACGGTCGCGGTGTTCGACGCCCGCTGCCCCATCTTGTCTTCCTTCTTGTCGATCGTGACGGTGTCGTCACGGGGAACGACGAACGCGGAGATCCCGCGGTGGCCGGCGTCCTTGTCGGTCTTGGCGTAGACCGTGTACCAGTCGGCGTGGCTGCCGTTCGTGATGAAGCACTTGGAGCCGTTGATGACGTATTTGTCGCCGACCTTCTTCGCCGTCGTCTTCATGCCGGACACGTCGGAGCCGGCATCCGGCTCGGTCAGGCAGAACGAGGCGAGCTTGGGACCCTCGGACAGCATCCCGAGGTACTCCTTCTTGACCTCGTCGGAGCCGCCGATGGCGACCGGAGTCATCGCAAGGCCGTTGGCGGCCAGCGAGGTGCCGATGCCGGAGCAACCCCAACCGAACTCCTCCTCGATCAGGGTGCCGGACAGGTAGTCGAGCCCGGGGCCGCCGTACACCTCGGGGACGTGGGTGTTCATCAGGCCAACCTCCCAGGCCTTCTCAACGATCTCCTGCGGCCAGGTGCCGTCCTTGTCGTAGTCCCAGGCGACGGGCCGGATCTCCTTCTCGGCGAAGTTGTGCGCCAGCTCTCGGAGGTCCTTCTGCTCGTCGGTAAGCGTGAAGTCAACCACTGCTTTGCAAGCTCCTTTATCGGGATCGATTGACTGGTCAGTCAATCTCCGGGAAGCGCGAAGGATAGCGAAACCAGAGGCCCCTACCGAGGGGTGTGGGCAACCCGGCGTACCCTTCCGGACGTGGCCGAACTCGCGCTTTCCAACGGCGAGGCGATCCTGGTCATCGTGCTCGTCGCGATCCCCGTGGCGGCCCTGAGCTTCGCCGGCGCGGGGGCCGCCTTCAAGGAGATCGGCAAGGGCCCGCTCTCGATCGACCAGGACATGCCCCAGAAGGGAGCCGGCGCGCCGGCGCCGACCTCCCCGGCGCTCCGGGAGGCCGAGATCCGCCAGCTCCTCGAGGCGAAGGCCTACCGCCAGGATCAGCGCGGCGAGGAGCCGCTCGACGTTGAGACCGAGCTCGAGCGCCTGCTGGCGGCCGAGCGCGGCGTCGGCTCCGGCCTTCGGGCCGACTCGCAGCTCGTCGCCGAGGTTCGCGAGCTCGTCGAGGCCTCCAATGCCCGCCGCGTCCGCATGGGCCGGGACCCGCTCGACGTCGACGCCGAGGTCGAGCGCCAACTGGACGAACTGGAGTCCCTGGGCCAGTAGGAACAATTACGCTAGGGCCATGTGCCCGGAGCAGCGTGAGGAGATCGTCGAACTGGAGGACCTGGTGGTCCGGCCGGGCACGTACTTCAATCCGCAGACGGAGGTCGTCGTGATCGTGGACGACTCATCGTCCATCGACCAGGAGGTCTTCAACATGGAGGCCTACGAGGGCGCCAACTGGGTGCGCATATCCGAGGACGTCCCCGTCGACGAGAACGCTCTCGACGAGACGCTCGTTGAGTTCCAGACGCACTACCACCCCGGCTCGCGAGGCTCGGTTTCGGCGACGGCGCTCGAGCAGACGGACGACGAGGAGGACGAGGGCGAGGACGGCCAGGACCCGGGGCGCGAGGACTGATGGCCTCCGGCTACACGCTCGCGACGCGGGAGCAGGCGACGGACTGGATGGCCCAGTGGCCGGGGTTCGGCGAGATGCGCTGGTACTCGGACGCGCTCGGCACGGAGCAGGTCTCGTTCTCGTGGCGGTCGATGCCGGCCGGCACCGGCGGCCGCGGAAGCTACGGGCACCGCCACCCTGGGCAGGAGGAGATCTACTTCGTGGCGTCGGGCACGGTGACGTTCAAGGTGGGTGACGAGGTCTTCGAGGCCGGCCCCAAGTCGGCCGTGCGGCTGACCGGCGAGGAGTTCTACTCGGTCCACAACGACGCGGACGACGATGCCGAGTTGGTGCTCATGTCGACACGGCTGGCCGACGCCCCGTTCGAGAAGCAGGAAGACTTCTGGCCCGAGTAGCGCGGCGCTCAGCGCGCGGTGTCGATCAGGCGAGCGGCTGCGAGGAAGAGCGCACGGCCGGTCTCCGTCTCAGCCGGGTGCATCGCGCCGCCGCCGCCCTCGGCGTAGACGCGCGCGAACGGCTTCCGCGTGAGCCGGCGCCGGCGCAGATACGCGGCCGCCTCGTCGGCGTAGCCGGACACGCGGTCCATCACGAGGCGGTGTGGCTTCGGGGGCATCAGGCGGCGTCCGCAATTGATTCGTCCGCCGGCCGGGCGAGCTCGCGGAGGGTCGCCCGCATGTCGGCGAGGACGAGCGACGCGAGCGTGAACCGGTCGGTCACGGCCACCATCGCCAGGCCGGCCACGCGGACGGTGTAAGCCTCGCCCTCCTCGGTCGCGACGTGGGCATGGCTCGAATTGCCTCCCGCGGCCGCGTCCGCGGCGGCGAGCATCGCAGCCGCCGGCGCGGCCCAGGCGTCGAGATCGCCGGTGGCGGCCAGCACGCCCCGGGGACCCAGGATCGCGCAACCGCGGATCTCGTTCGAGAGGCCGCGAAAGCGCGTCGCGGCGAACTCCGCCTCCGATGCCGTCGGCCCCGAGGGCTCCGCCGTGGAGGTCTCGTCCCCCGGTTGGTCCGCCATGTGTTGGAACATATAGACCGTGAATGCGGCAAGAGTCTCCTGGACGACGACCGTCGTCATCTGCGCCATCGCGGCGATCCTGCTCGCGCTGAACGGCTACACCGGCTACTCGATCACCCTCGTCGCGGTCGGCGTCGCCGCGGCCGTCAACCTGACCTGAGCCACCTCTAGCCGCTGTCCGGCTCGCCCCAGCGCAGGGGGCTGTCGCTCATCTCCCGCTTCGAGCTCTCGGGCTCGACGTGGATGAGGATGTCTGCGCCCGGGACCTCGGTGCCGATCGCGTCGCGAAGCTGATGCGCGGCCGCGTGCGCGCGCTCGAGGGAGGTCCCATGGCGAAACTGAACGTGCAGGTCGATCCACCTGCGGCGTCCGGCTCGCCGGGCCCGGAGCTTGTGGTAGCCGACCATGTCCGGGATCCCCGCTGCGGCGATCGTTGCCTCGATCCGGTCCAGCTCCTCGGGCGGGGGGGCTTCGTCGACCAGCACGCGGCCCGACCGGCGCATGATCCGCACCCCGGAGACCACGATCGCCACGGCTACCACCAGCGCCGCGATCGCGTCAAAAGCCGGATCGCCGGTGATCTCTACGAGGGTGAGGCCGGCGAGCACGCCGAACGACGTCAGGGCGTCGGCCCGGAGATGGGCAGCGTCGCCCTCGAGCGCCGGCGAGCCGTGTTCTCTGGCGCGGCGGCTCAGGAACGTCGAGACACCTAGGTTCGCGACGATCGAGAACGCGATCACCGCGATGCCCACGCCGAGGCTCTCGACCTCCGAGCCGTTCGCCAGCCGCCGGGTGGCCTCGAAGATGATGATCCCGGCACCGACGAGGATCAGCATCCCCTCGATCGTCGCAGCGAGGTTCTCGACCTTCTCGTGCCCGTAGGGATGGTCCTCGTCCGGCGGCACGTCGGCTCGCCGGACGGAGACGAGCGCCACGATGGACGCCATCAGGTCGATCGACGAGTGGATCGCCTCGGTGAGGATCGCGATCGATCCCGTGATCGCTCCCGCAGCCAGCTTGAGCGCGATCAGGATGGAGTTCGAGACCACCGACAGCATCGCCGCGCCGGTCTTGCTGCGGATCACGGCCCCACCTCCAGCGCCTGCGCGAGCGCTCGGGCGGCCCGCCCGCGGTGGCTGATCGCGTGCTTCTCGGCGGGGCCCAGCTCGGCCATCGTGCGCCCGTCGCCGGGGCCCGTGTCAACGGGCACGAATGCGGGGTCGTAGCCGAAGCCGCCGTCCCCGCGCGGCTCCGAGATCAGCTCACCCTCGCAGCGGCCCTCCACCAGGGTCTCCGCGCCGTCGGCGTCGATGTATGCAAGCGCGCAGATGTACGCCACCGCGCGGTCCTCCTGGTCGCGCAGCTCCTCGATCAGGAGCGCGAGATTCTGCTCGTCGGTCGCGTGCTCGCCCGCGTATCGGGCGGAGCGGACTCCGGGGCGCCCATCCAGCGCCCGCGCGCTGATCCCGGAGTCGTCGGCCAGGGCGGCCTCGCCCGACGCGGCCCTGGCCGCACGGGCCTTGATCAGGGCGTTGTCCGCGAAAGTCTCCCCGTCCTCGGGGGCAGCTCGACCTCAGGTGGCAGCGGCACCAGGTCGAACCCGGAGAGGATCTCGCCGAGCTCCCGGAGCTTGTGCTCGTTGCGAGTGGCGACGACGAGTCGCATCACGAGGGTGCCGCTCAGCCGCAGGCGGCCGCCTGGGCAGTCGCGAAGCGTTGCGATCGCAGGCTCCGCAAGCGCCAGCAGATCGTCCAAACGCGTCTTCGAGACCGGCGTCCGCTCGGCGGTTGCCTGCACCTCGACGAGGCCGCCGTCACCGGCCATCACGATGTTCGCGTCCACCTCCGCCCGCGAGTCCTCCGAGTAGTCGAGGTCGCAGAGCGCGTCGCCGTCGACGATGCCGCAACTGATCGCAGCCAGCGAGCCGGTCAGGGGGTCGGCGTCGAGGCCGCCCTCGTCGCGCAATCGCTGGAGCGCCAGGCGAAGGGCGACCCAGCCCCCGGTGATCGCTGCGCATCGGGTCCCTCCATCGGCCTGGAGGACGTCGCAGTCCACGTAGACGCTCCGTTCACCCAGGGCCTCGAGGTCCACCACGGCCCGAAGCGAGCGACCGATCAGGCGCTGGATCTCGACGCCGCGCCCGTCCTGCTTGCCGCGCTTCGAATCCCGCTCCTTCCGCTCACCGGTCGAGGCGGGAAGCATCGCGTACTCGGCGGTCACCCAGCCACGGCCGGAGCCCATGAGCCAGCGCGGCACCGAATCACTCACGGAGGCGGTGCAAATCACCCGGGTCTCACCTTGCGAATAAAGGGCGGAGCCCGTCGCGGTACGAACGAATCCGGGTTCGATCTCGACCGGACGCGGGTCGGCCGGGGAGCGGTCGTAGCTGCGAGACGGCATCGCGCGCCAGTCTCGCAGACCGCCCCGCGCCCCGGCCCTGCGTGGATCGCTACTTGAACGTGATCGCGTTCACCGCGGACTTGATCTTGGCGACGATGACCTCGGCGATCTCCAGGCCCTGCTCGCCCTGGAAGCCCTTCATCGCGGCAACCATTCCGACCATCAGGAGCGAGACGAGCAGGATCAGGCCGACGTACTCGACCGTGCCCTGTCCGCGCTCGCCACGCAACCGGGCGACCACCTGCAAACGCCGCGTTTCGATGCCGTGCACGATGTCTCCTTTCTTCGCATTTCGCGTCCGGGGATGGTCGATCGGGAGGGAGCTCCGAACAAGGCGAACCAGCGACGAATTCGCGCCAAGAGGGAACTGGAACGAACGCGCTCGACATTCCGTATGGTGCGGCGTCGTGCCCAAGCGCCGATTCAGCACGATCCGACGCGACGATGAGGAGTCGACCCCGACCGCGGGTGAGGATCCGGGGACCTCGAGCAACGGCAGTTCCGCCAACGGCGCCGTACACCGGGGCTCCGACCCGCCCAACCAGGTCCAGGCGACGTCTCCAGAGGATCCCCGGGCCGGGTTCTTCGACCGCGAGGCGGACACGAACGAGTTCGCGATGCCGGACCTCGCCGCGCCACGAAGTGAGCCGGAACCCGACGAGTTCAAGCCCGAAGGCATCGTGGTGAGCGGCCCTGCCGCGCCGCCCGAGGAGGGAACGGCCAACGCGCCGGCCACCGCGCCCCCCGAGCACGGGCAGGAGCCCACGAAGCGCGTCACCAAGCACGAATGGCAGGTCGACGACGGTTCCGACGACGATTCCGATGCCTTCGTGCCGGCGAGCGGGCCGGCGGCCTCCGAACCGCCTGACGTCGAGCGCGAGCGTGCCCCCGAGACCAAGCATGTCCAGACCCGTCCCCCGGGACCTCCAGCAGCGGCAGCCGCGTCCGTGCCTACGACGGACACGAACGAGGGCATTCGCGATGCGGAGCTCGCAGCGGTGCAGGCGGTCGAGCAGCAGGCGTTCGAGGAGATCACCGCCCTCGAGGAGGACCTCGAGCGCGCGAAGCGCGAAGGCGAGGCACGGGTCGAGGAGCTCGAGGCGAAGCTGACCGAGGCGGAGGACCGGGCGAGCGAGGCCGAGGAGCGGGGCACCGTCGCGCCGGGCGCCGCACAGGCGCTCGAGGAGGAGGCTCGAAACGGCGCCGCGAACTGGCTCCGCGCTCAGGTGCGCAAGATCGAGCGCAACGCGGACCAGCGAGTCAAGGCGGCGGCCGAGGACGGTGGCGACCGCGAGAAGCTGGACTCCGAGCACAAAGCCGAGACGGAGCGCCGCCTGCGGCAGGAGGCCGACCAGCGAGTCCGGGCTGAGACCGCCGATCTCCGGCGTGAGCTCGACGCGGAGCGGGAAGACAAGACTCGAATCATCGAGGGCGCCGAACGCCGCTTGCAGGAGATCGAGCAGCGCGCGCTCGCCGCCACCGACCGGGTGACTGCCGCGGAGAGGGAGCTCGCTGATGAAGCGGATCGGCTCCGGGCCGATGCGGAGGAGCGGATCGAAGCGGAGTCCGAGAAGGCGCGGATTGCGGCAACAAAGGCAGCGGGCGAGAGGGTCGAGCGCGAGGTCGCCGCGGCCTTCGCCACCTTCGAGACGGAGGCGCGCGAGACGCTGCGCTCGCGCGAGCAGGAGTTGATCCGCGAGCGGGCCGCGATCGAAGGTGAGCTCGCGGCCATGAGGCGCCGGTTCGACGAGGCGCACGAGCGCGCGGTCGCGGCCGAACGCCGGGCGGCCGAGATCGAGATCGAATCGCGCCGTGAGATCGAGCGCGAGCGTGAGAGCCGCTTCCAGGAGATCGAGGGCAGGATCGGCCAGGTCGCCGAGCGGGCCGGCGGCGCGGACGTCGCACCGGCTGCAGTTGAATCCGACGCGGGCGAGATCTCGCCGCCGGAGTGGGTGATGGAAGCGCCCCCGGAGCCCGCGGTCGAACCAGAGTCAGAGCCAGACACCGGACCCGAGGTGGAGGCCGCTCCGGCCCCCGACGGCATGCTGAGCCTCTCGTCGGCTTCATTCGACGAGCTCCGCGAGACCGGGATGTCGGTGACTCAGGCGAAGCGGGTGATCCGGCACCGCGACGAGCACGGCGGCTTCAGAACCGTCGACGCCCTCGATCAGGTTCCCGGGTTCCCCAAGTCCTTCCTGGCCGACGTCAAGAGCCGGGTCGTTCCCTAGAGGATTCAGCCGGCGCCAGAAGGCCAGCGCCGTGCCACCCTGGCCCGATGCGGCTCGGCCAGATCCGGGTCGGCGACCGGCGGAGCGTCCGACCCGGCGAGCCCGTCGAGCGTGGCGACCACCGAGGTCGCCAGCGCATCCGGGTCGTAGCCACCCTCCAGGCAAACCAGCACCGGGACATCCAGCTCGGCCGCGACGTCGCGGACCGTCGCCGACATCTGCCGGTAGCCGTCCTCGTCGACCAGACACGATGCCAGCGGGTCTGCCCGATGCGCGTCGAAGCCGGCGGAGATCGCTATCAGCCCGGGTTCGAACGCGCGCGCGACCGGTGCCACGACGTGCTGAACGAGCGCCAGGAACCGCTCCGAGTCCGCTCCGGGCTCAACCGGCAGATTGATCGTGTAGCCCTCTCCCGGTCCGTCGCCCTCGTAGTCCGCGGCCCCCGTCCCGGGGTATAGGGGCCACTGGTGGATGCTCGAGTAGAGGACCCGGTCGGACGCGCTGAAGATCTCCTCCGTCCCGTTGCCGTGGTGGACGTCCCAGTCGAGGATCAGGACGCGTTCCGCACCCCCCTCTGCCATCGCCTGCTCGGCTGCGACGGCGATGTTGTTGAAGAGGCAGAAGCCCATCGCCTGCCCCCGCTCGGCGTGATGCCCGGGTGGCCGCAGGCCGCAGAAGGCGGCTCTGCTCTCTCCGGCCAGCAGGCGATCGACGGCGTCCGTCGCGGCGCCGGCGGTGTGGAGGGCGGCCTCCCAGGAACCCTCCGAGGCGATGGTGTCCATGTCGATCATCCCCCCGCCCGAAGCGCTGAGCTCCTCGATGGCGCTCACGTGGTCCGGGGTGTGGACGCGCTCGAGCTGCTCACGCGAGGCTCGGGGCGGCTCGCACCGCTTGAGGTCCAGTGCGGCGTTCCCGAGCGCGGCCTCGATCGCGCGAATCCGGTCGGCGTTCTCCGGATGACCGCCGGTCTCGTGCCGGAGGGACGACGGGTGTGAGTAATAGAGCGTCAAGTGCGACCGGCGCGGAAGTGGTGGCGCGGGTACCGTACTCGGCCTGCCCGTGACCCCTCCCGGCGAGACCGAGTCGACCCAGGTCGTGGTAGTCGGCGCCGGCGCCGCCGGCCTTCATGCCGCCGCGCGCGCTGCCGCGATGGGCGCGAAGGTGGTCCTCGTTTCGCGCAAGCCCTTGCAGGAGAGCTCGAGCTACTGGGCGCAGGGGGGTCTGGCGGCGGCTCTTGCACCGGACGACTCGCCGGATCGGCACGCCGCCGACACGCTCGCCGCCGGGCGGGGGCTCTGCAGGGGCACCGCGGTACGAGCGCTCGTGGAGGAGGCCCCCGCGGCGGTCGAGTGGCTCCTGGCGCACGGCGTCCGGTTCGATACGGAGGCTGACGGCGAGCTCTCACTCGGTCTGGAGGGCGGCCATACCGCGCGGCGGATCGTGCACGCCGGGGGCAGCGAGACGGGCCGTGCCCTCACCGACCGGCTGGCGACCCTCGTCGCCGAGGAGCCCGGCATCGACGTCCGTGAGAACACGTCCGCCCTCGCGCTCTGGAGCGACGGCTTGCGCTGCGCCGGCGTTCTGACCGACGCGGGGCCGATCCGCGCCTCGGCGACCATCCTCGCCACCGGCGGCGGAGCCGCGCTCTGGCAGCGGACCACGAACCCATGGGGCGCGATCGGCGCCGGGCCTGTCTTGGCCAACGCCGCGGGGGCCGAGCTCGCCGACCTCGAGTTCTGCCAGTTCCATCCGACCGCGCTCGCACAGCCAGGCGACCACGACGGCACCTTGATCACGGAGGCGGTTCGCGGAGAGGGAGCGACCCTCGTCGGAGCCGATGGCCGCCGCTTCACCGATGAGCTGGCTCCCCGCGACCAGGTGGCCGCGGCGATCCTCGACCGGATGCGAGCCGATGACGCGGACCACGTCTGGATCGACCTCCGGGAACTGGAGCCGTCACGCTTCCCGAACGTCTTCGCGGCGCTCCAGCGGGCGGGCATCGACCCGACCCGTGATCCGGTGCCCGTGGCGCCGGCCGCGCACTACCTGATGGGCGGGATCGTCACCGACCTCGACGGGCATTCCACCCTCCCCGGTCTGTTCGCGGTGGGCGAATGTGCGTGCACCGGGCTCCATGGAGCGAACCGTCTCGCGTCCAACTCGCTGAGTGAATGCTTCGTGTTCGGCGCCCGCGCTGCGGCGCGGGCGGTGACGTTGGACCCGGCCGGAACGACCGAGCCTCCGGAGCAGCCGGAGTTCCGCTTCCGCCCGCCCACCGTGGCAACGCGTGCCGCGGTGTGGCGGCTCGCCGGCCCGAGTCGCGACGAAGCCGGGCTCCGCGAGCTCGCGGCGGATCCCTATGCACTGGCGGCGCTGATCGGCAAGACCGCTGTCGAGCGGCGGGAGTCGCGCGGGCCGCACAGGCGCTCGGACTACCCGATGCCCGTGCCGGAGTTCGACGCCGTCCACCTCGTGGTGGAGGCCGGCGGTGCCATCCGCCGTGAATCCTGGTCCTGATCCCTCGGACTAAGCTTTCTCTCCTCTGATCGAACGAGAGCTTTGTCCATCTATCGGTTAATACAGTTCTTAACGATCGATCCTTGCTTTTTCGTACCGAGGTGTAACAATCGCCTCGGCTTCTCGGAAATCCCAAGCGGCAAGGAGCCGCGGCTGAGGGCCAGCGTAGGAACAAGGAGGGTACGAACGGACATGTACCGCTTCAGTCGATCGATCTATAGGGAACTGGCACCTCGGGTAATCGAGGACGAGCAGGATCCGACGGGCTGCCGCAATCGTCAGGCGGTGCTGCTGGCTTGCGAGAACGCCGTCCGTAGGTTGAGCACCGACGGTCGCTACTTCGCGAGGCCGGCGCGCTCGTTGTTCAACGAGGTGCGCATTCACTTCACGATGGGCGACCAGCTCCGGGTGTGGAACGTGATCGAGAGCAACCTCTCGCTCGCGCTCGACCTCCTGGAGCGTGCCCCCGAGTTGCTGGAGCTCGACGGTGTGCCGCGCGAATGTCGCGCCCACACCCGCAAGGGGACGCCGTGTCAGCGGGAGCCACTCCCGGGACGCGACTACTGCCCCTCGCACAAGCACCTGGAAGAGACCTTCGAGGCGGCGGAGATCGATACCGAACGCCGCGAGGAGGAGCTCGCAGCGGCCTAACTGCTTCTGGGGTAGCGGCGCCTTCGGGCGGCGTCGCGAATCGGGACAGGGCACCGGCCTCCGGTGCCGGGAGGCCCGGCCTTTCGAGGCCGGGCCTCTTCGCGTGCGACAGACATAGTCTTCAAGCGTGTTGCTCGGTGTGGACGTCGGTGGGACCTTTACGGACGCCGTGGCGTTCGACGGCGCCGACCTGTTCACGGCAAAGGCACCCACCACCCCGGGCGACGAGGCGCGTGGCGTGATCGACGCGATCGGCGTGGTTCTGGGCGCCGCCAACGCCGAGCCGGACAAGGTGGAGCGCCTGGTTCACGGAATGACCGTTGGCACGAATGCCCTACTCGAAGAGCGCGGGGCGCGCACCGCGCTGGTCGCCACCGACGGTTTCGAGGACGTCCTCGAGATCGGGCGCCAGGACCGACCTTCGCTCTATCGGCTCTGCGCGCCGAAGCCGGCGCCGCTGGTCGCCGAGGATGACCGGATCGGTGCGCATGAACGCACCGGCCCCGCGGGCGTTCTCGAGGAGCTCGCGGCGGCCGAGCCCGGGCGAATAGCCGCCGCGATCGAGGCCGCCGGAGCCGAGTCCGTGGCGATCTCCCTGCTGTTCTCGTACGTGGATCCCGAGCACGAACAGCGAGTCGCCAACGCGATCCGGGACCGTCTCCCCGCCGTCCACGTCTCCGCCTCGCACGAGGTCCTTCCCCGCTTCCGCGAATACGAGCGCACCTCGACGACGGTGATCGACGCCTACCTCTCCCCCCTCCTCGGGCGCTATCTCGGCGCGCTCGCCGACGCGACGGCGTCCAGGGACCTGCCCGAGCCGGAGATCATGCGCTCTTCGGGCGGAGTCGCACCCTGGCGGGAGGCGGCGCAGCAGGGCGCTTGGAGCGTGCTGTCGGGCCCGGCCGGCGGCGCGGTGGGCGCCGGGCTCCTGGCCAGGATCTCCGATGACGGCGACGCGATCGGACTGGACATGGGCGGGACCTCGTGCGACGTCTGCGTCGTTGAGGGTGGCCGGGTTCGGCAAACCGAGTCGCGGACGATCGCCGGGCGCGTGATCCAGCTGCCGATGGTCGACGTGCACACCGTCGGCGCGGGCGGCGGCTCGGTGGGCTGGCGCGATCACGGTGGAGCGCTGCGCACCGGCCCTCGTTCGGCGGGGGCCGAACCCGGACCCGCGTGCTACGGCCGGGGCGGCACCGAGCCCACCGTGACCGACGCGAACCTCCTGCTCGGCCGTCTGGCGGCGGATTCCGCCCTGGCCGGCGGCGTCGCGCTGGACCCGGGAGCCGCGGGCGCCGCAATCGGCGACCTCGCCGCCGAGCTTGGCCTCGACGAGCTCGAGACCGCCGAGGGAATCGTCCGGCTCGCCAACCAGGAGATGGCCAGGGCGCTGCGCGTCGTGACCGTCGAGCGGGGGGTCGACCCGCGACGCTTCGCGCTGATGCCGTTCGGGGGCGCTGGGCCGATGCACGCAGCGGAGCTGGCCGACGAGCTGCAGATCGAGCGGCTGCTCTGTCCGCGTTCCGGCGGCGTCCTGAGCGCACTCGGCCTGCTCGCGTCCCCGCGCCGCCGCGACACGGCGCGGACCGTGATGCTGGGCGCCGGCGAGATCACGGCCGAACGCCTCGCGGAGGAGGTCGCCTCGCTGCGCGCCACGATCGCGACGGGGATGGAGGACGCCCACGCGGAGGTCACCTGTGAGCTGCGCTACGAGGGCCAGTCCTTCGAATTGTCGGTGCCCGGCGGCGAGCGGCCGGATCCGGCGGACCTCCTGGAAGACTTTGCCGCCGAGCACGAGCGCCGCTACGGATTCCGGGACGAGGGCAGCCCGGTCGAGCTCGTCGCGATCGGGCTCTCCCTGAGCGAACCGGCGCCCGAGCCCAGGCCCCGGGCCGCATCGGACGCACCGGTCGCGCGGAGCCGTCGCCTGGTGCGGTTCGCGGGCGAATGGCAAGAGGCCGACGTCGTCCGCGGCGAGCCCCGGGCCGGAACCGGCATCGAGGGGCCCGCCGTCCTCGAGCTTCCCGACAGCACCCTCGTCCTGCCTCCGGGTTGGTCCGGAGAGGTGGACGGCCACGGGACCTTCATCGCGGAGCGCCGATGAGCAGGCTCGACCCGATCAGCCTTCAGGTCCTCTCCGGCCGCCTCAAGTCGATCTGCGACGAGATGGGAGCGGTCCTGATCCGCTCGGCCCATTCGCCGAATATCAAGGAGCGCCGTGACTGCTCGACCGCCCTGTTCGATGCGAAGGGCGAGCTGGTGATGCAGGCCGAGCACATCCCGGTCCACCTCGGCTCGATGCCGGACGCGGTCGCGGCGATCCTCGGAGAGACCCAGCGAGCCGGCCAGTCGTGGATCCTGAACGACCCGTACGCCGGGGGCACGCACCTGCCCGACATCACCCTGGTGACACCGGTGATCGCGGGTGGCAGCGAGCCCGTGGCGTTCGTCGCCAGCAGGGCTCATCACGCCGACGTCGGCGGCCCGACGCCGGGATCGATGCCCGCCGACTCGCGGCGCCTGGAGGACGAGGGTGTGGTGATCGCACCGCGGCCGCTCGATGCGCTCGACGACGTGGACGAGCTGATCGCGCGCATGCGCGACCGCAAGCAACGGCGCGCCGACCTGCGGGCGCAGCTCGCCGCGAACGAGACGGGGTGCACACGGCTGCTCGAGTTGGTCGAGGGCGCCGATTCCGAGGTGGACGCCCTCGCCGGGATGGACGACCTCCTCGACTACGCCGAGCGGCGGACCCGGGCCAGGCTCGAGGAGCTACCGGACGGGGCCTGGCATGCGTCCGACGTGCTCGAGGGTGGGCACCAGGGCGAGGACGACATCCGCCTCGAGGTCAGGGCCGCGATCGCCGGCGACGAGCTTGAGCTCGACTTCTCCGACAGCGCCGGGCAGGTCGCGGGCAACCTGAACTGCCCGCTGCCGGTCACCAGGTCGGCAGCGCTGTTCGCCGTGCGGGCGCTCCTGGACCCCGACGCGCCGGCCTCCGCGGGCGCACACAGGCCGGTGCGTGTGATCGCGCCCGAGGGCTCCATCCTGAACGCCCGCCCGCCCGCCGCCGTGGCGGCTGGGAACGTCGAGACGTCGAGCCGGGTTGCCGACCTGGTACTGGGCGCGCTCGGCGAGGCGGCCGGCGGGCCGGCGCAGGGCCAGGGGACCATGAACAACGTGACCCTCGCCAACGACCGGTTCACGTACTACGAGACCACCGGCGGTGGCCAGGGCGCGTGCGCCGACGCCGCCGGGCCCGACGCCGTCCACGTCGCGATGTCGAACACGCTCAACACGCCCGTCGAGGCGCTGGAAACCGAGCTCCCGATCCGGGTCCGCGAGCTGTCCGTGCGCCGCGGCTCCGGGGGCGCCGGCAGGCACCCGGGCGGCGACGGCGTCGTTCGCGACCTGGAAGCCCTGGAACCCATGCGGTTCACGATGCTCACCGAGCGGCGTCGCCACCCGCCGCGCGGGCGGGCCGGTGGCGGCGACGGCGCAGTGGGCCGGAACCTGCTGAACGGGGACGAGCTCCCCCCGAAGGCCGCCGGAGAGCTCCGGGCCGGCGACCGGCTGCGGATCGAAACCCCTGGCGGCGGTGCGTACGGCGAGCCGGCTCCAGCGTCGGAGTGATCCGCCGATCCGCTTGGACATGCGCTGTATGGCACCAACCCGGGTCTCGCAACTTCTCTCACAAACTTGGCAAATGGGCCTCCGTCTCGTATCCTGCGTGATCTCGGTCGGTGCCGGTCTCCAACACGGCGACAAAGGCTCCGAAATCCCCTAATTCCCTACAAAACCTTTCCCCGACCTCTATTTTCGACATGCCGATTGCCTTCAAGGAATGGGCCGTGACTGTGCGCGCGCTGGCGGAGGGCGAGCAGCTGATCACGCTGCGCAAGGGCGGCATCCGCGAGGAGGAGAAGCACTTCGAGCTCGAGCACGAGCAGTTCTTCCTCTACCCCACCTTCGATCATCAGCGGAACGACCTCGTTCGCGAGTCGCACCACCCCGAGCTCCGGCGGGCCCTGGAGGAAGGCGTGTGGCCCGACGAGGAGCCGACGCCGCGGGCCCTCCTGCAGGACGGCGGGATCCCGCAGCCCGACCGCGTTCGAATCCGCGCGTGGGCCGAGGTGACCAACCACTGGACCACCGACGACCCGCGCATCGTCGATGGCCTCTCGCCGTTCCACGTTTGGACGCACGACTACGCGCTCAAGCGCCTGAAGTGGAAGCGCCGGCACCCGCTCCACGTGCTGCTGCTGCGGGTGCATCGGATTCCCCGCCCGGTCACCGTCCGGGTACGGGACGAGTACCACGGCTGCCGCTCCTGGGTCGAGATCGACCGCGACCTGTCGTTCGAGGGCACCCCGGTCATGGCCGATGAGGAGTTCGACCGGGCGGCGGAGACCATCCGCTCGGTCGCGGGCCAGGCCGAAGCGGTCCTCGCCTGACGAGGCTCCGAGCCTGACCCCGTCCTCGTACGAGTCCCGTGCCGCCGCCGCGACGCGAGCGCTCGTGCTGGGGATCGGCGGCGGTGGGGATGCGGTTGGCTGCCTGGCACCGGCACGTGAGCTCGAGTCCCGCGGGCTCGAGTGGATCGTCGGCGGCGTCGCCTGGGAGCGGTTCCCGATCGACCCACATCCGGGTCCGCGGCCGCTGGCCGACATTCGAGGAGCGAAGCCGCTGGGTGGCGGCGCGGCCCTGGTCGATCCCGCGACCGGAGCGACGACCCCGGACGGAGCGCACTTCTGTGAGTCGCGGCTCGCGGGCTTCCTCGACACCCCCACCGTCCTGATCGACGTGACCGGCGGACCGGCCGGCGCCGGTGCCGGGATCGCGCAGGCGGCGTCCGATCTGGAATGCGATCTCGTCCTGCTGATCGACATCGGCGGCGACGCAATCGCGGCCGGCGACGAACCCGGGCTCGCGAGCCCCTTGTGTGACGCGGTGATGATCGCCGCGGCCTCCGAAGCCTGCCGCCCGGAGCTGCCGTGCGTCCTCGGGGTGCTCGGCGCGGGCTGCGACGGCGAGCTGCGACCGGCGGAGGTGCTTCGCCGGGTCGCCGCCCTGGCGCGCGGCGGAGCATGGATCGCCACCACCGGTGTCAGTCCCGACGCAGCGACCGAGATCGAGGCCGCGGCCCGCGAGGCGGTGACGGAAGCGAGCCTGATGGTCGCCCGCTGCGCGCGCGGCACCGTCGGCGAGGTCGAGATCCGCGGCGGTCGCAGGACGGTCGAGGCCGGGCCGCTCGGCGCGATCTGCTTCCTGTTCGACCTGGAGGCGGCGCTGGCCGAGCTGCCGCTGGCCCGCGCCGTCGCCGGGACGGACTCCATCGCGGCGGCGCACGACGCGTTGACGCGGCTCGGCATCACGACCGAGCTCGACTACGAGCTGCGGCGCGCCGCCGGCGGATAGGAGGCCGAGGCGGGTTCCGGCTCCCCCAATACATTTGAAGCCGGATGTGGGTCGAAACCGAATCGCTCAGCTTCACCGCCCGGCACGAGGAAGCGGACGAGGATTCCGCTCAGCGCACGCTCGACGCGCTCGAGGATCTTCGCCTGAGACTCGAGGACCGCTTCGATCACGCTCCGGGCGACATCACGGTGGTCGTCCACCCCACACCCGCCTGGCTCGCGGCAGCACACCCGTTCCTGCCGGTCGCGCGGGCCGCGTCGGCAGCCGCGGGGCGGAGATACCTCGCAGGCTGGGCGATGGCGAGCGAGCTGCATGTCCTGAACGACGACTACCTGGACCGGCGCGCCGCAGGCGAGGACTCGCTCGCCGCGTTGCGCGGGACGGCCGAGCGCCTGTACGCGCAGATCGTGATCGGAGCGAACAATCCCAGCCTGCCGCCCCCCTGGGGACCCCGGCGGTTCTCGCGCTACCTGCGCTGGGGCTGGCTGGTCGAGGGGGGCTCGCAGTACTTCGCCGGCCAGGTGCCGCTGTTCCGCAGCGCCGTCCAGACCCGCATGCGCCATGCGAAGCAGCCGGAGTTCCCGCCCAACGCCCGCGACGCGATCACGCTCGGCGGGACGATCTTCGACATGCTCGAGCGCCGGCGTGGCCCTGAGGCATGCGCTCTGCTGGTCTCGAGGCTCCGGCGAGAGGGCGCGGAGCGGGCGATCGAGATCGCCTTCGGCGAGCGCGCGCGCGAGGTAGAGCTGGAGTGGCGCCGCTACCTGCGCGAGGACGTGACCCGCGCCGGTGGTCTACCCGGGGATCTCGAGGAGCTGCATTGGTAGGCCGAGCCGGCTAAGCGGCGACGGAGAGCTCGACCTCGGCCACTCTCCCGTCCCGCAGGTACCAGCCACGGACGACGGGCGCATCGGACGCGGCGATCGAACAGATCACGTAGACGGGATCGGGCCAGTTGGCGGCCAGGTTGATGTCCGTCTGAGAGGGCTCTGCGGGGCTCTTCGTGTGCGAGTGATAGATCGCCGCCAGCTCGTCGCCGGCATTCTCGATCTCGCTCGTGATCCGCAGGAGGTCCTGGGGGTGGACGTTGTAGGCGAGCGGGCTGGCCATCTCATTCCGCGCGCGGAAAACCCGGGTCGCAACGTCGCCCCTGCCCGCCACGAGCCCGCAGCACTCGTTGGGAGCCTCCTCGCGCGCATGGGCGACGATCTCGTCGATCAGGCTCTGGGCGATCTCCATCGGCGCGTGAGCGTACCCGGCTTGTGAGGCGGAGGGCGAAGCCCGAAGCCGAGCCCCGGCGTTGTTGAGCCGGCTTATCTGAGGCGGAGGGCGAAGCCCGAACAAGCCGAGCCCCGGCGTTGTTGAGCCGGCTTATCTGAGGCGGAGGGCGAAGCCCGAAGCCGAGCCCCGGCGTTGTTGAGCCGGCTTATCTGAGGCGGAGGGCCAAGCCCGAAGCCGAGCCCCGGCGTTGTTGAGCCGGCTTATCTGAGGCGGAGGGCCAAGCCCGAAGCCGAACCCCGGCGTTGTTGAGCCGGCTGATTTCAGTACCAGGCAGAGTCGAGATCGCGCGGCGGCTCGTGTACGTCGCCCGCGACGCGGCCGAGGAGATCCGGGTTCTCACGGCCGAGCTCCCAGAGCAGGTCGTCGAGGATCGGCGGCGAGATCCCGGCAGCGGCTCCGAGCGCCTTGAACGCGGCGCGAGTGGCAGGCCGCACCTCGTCGAGCGGGCCCTCCTCGACCAGCCCGGAGCGCAACGCGATCCGCATCAGCACATTGTCGGCCGAGACCTCCCACGCCTCCGGGTCGGCGACCTCGAACCAGCCCCGGCGCTCGGCGATCTTCGCGAACAGGAACGCCTTCTTGGCGAGCGGATCCGAGTAGGCGTCGTAGTGCCGCAGAAGCCCGATCAGTCCCGTGTCGCCGCCGAGACGACCACCGCATGCCGCCAGCATGCGTTCGGCCGAGCCGGCGTAGTCCCGCTCGAGCCCCCCGGCGAGATCGCGCCAGAGGGCCGCCCGGCGCTGCGGGTCGGCCACGGTTTCGTCCGCGATGAAGAACCAGCGCGCGACATCCTCGGCTCCCGCGGCCTTGAGCCTGGCGGCCGTCAGAAGCCCGGGCTCGCGATCGGCCGACCGGAGGCCCACGACCCACATCAGTTCGCTGCCCGCGTACGGACCAGCGCCGTCGACTCGGTGCTCGCGCTCGTAGCCGGTCTTGTGGTCGACGGCGCAGAGAAAGAGGGCCGCGTCGGCGTCGGGGACATGGGAGAAGGCCGGAGGCTCGTACTCACGTGCGAGTTCGCTGACCCGCTCGACCACGCGTACCCAGGTGTCCGGGAGTACTTGAGCCACGGGCTCAAGCTACCCCGATTCGGCCGTCACCACCAGACGGTGGAGTCCAGGCCCTCGAGCTCGTCGATCGGCGTCGTGTAGATGCCCGAGGAGAGGTACTTCCAGCCGTCGTCGGGGACGAGGAAGACGACGTTGCCCTCGTCGATCTCGCTCGCGATCCGCACGCACACGGAAGCGACCGCCCCCGCGGAGACGCCCGCGAACAGGCCCTCCTCCCGCAGAAGCCGTTGGGTCCACGACACCGCGTCGCGGTTCGAGACCATGATCTTGCGGTCGAGCAGCGAGAGGTCGATGATCGGCGGGATGAACCCGTCGTCCAGCGAGCGGAGCCCCTGAACCAGCTCGCCCTGCATCGGCTCCGCGGCGACGTTCTTCGTCTCGGGATCGTGCTCCTTGAGCCGTCGGCCGACGCCCATCAGCGTCCCCCCGGTGCCGAGCCCGCCGACGAACGCAGCCACGTCGTCGAGCTCCTCCAGGATCTCGACGGCGGTGCCGTCGTAGTGCGCGCCCGGGTTGGCGGGATTCCCGTACTGGTAGGGCATGTACACCGAGGCGTCCCGCTCGGCCATGTCGAGCGCAAGCTCGACCGCGCCGTTCGAGCCCTTGGCGCCCTCGGAATAGACGATCTCGGCTCCGTACATGCGGAGCAGCTGGGTGCGCTCCTCGGTGACGTTGTCGGGCATCACGACCCGGAGCGGATAGCCCTTCCGCCGGCAGATCATCGCCAGCGAGATCCCGGTGTTGCCCGACGTCGGCTCCAGCACGGTCTGGCCGGGCGCGATCGCGCCCTCGGCCTCGGCGGCCTCGATCATCGCCTTGGCCACGCGGTCCTTGACCGAACCGGTCGGGTTACGCCCCTCGAGCTTCGCGAAGATCCGCACGCACGGATGCTTGGGCGAAAGCGACGGCAGCTCGACCAGCGGGGTGTTCCCCACGGCCTCGACCAGATCGGCGTAGCGGCCGCCGCAGGGCCGGTTGAGCGTCGGCTCCACCATTACTTCAGGAAGTGTAGTAAGGCGGAGCCCGTCAGGGCGAAGCCGAGTCCCGCCGTCGTTGAGGCGCCTGATCTACGACGCCGGGGCGGGCGTGTGGGGTCGCGCTTTGAAAGTATCGGCCCGGCGATGGCGAAGGGAAGCAGCGGCACGGCAGCGGAAAACGGCGGCGGCGGCGAGCGCCGCGAGGCGATCCTGACGGCCGCCGCCCGCGTGATCGCCCGCAGCGGCGTGCGCGGGCTGCGGGTGGAGGAGGTCGCGTCCGAGGCCGGCGTCTCTCCCCCGCTCCTCTACTACCACTTCGCAAGCCGGCAGGGACTGATCCGCGCCGCGCTGGAGCGCGCGAGCGACAAGGCGCCCTCCGCCGCGCTCCGAGCCGACTCCGGCGCGATGTCCGGATACGAGGCGGTCGAGGCGGCGCTCCTGGCCGAGCTCGACGAGGCCCGCACCGTCCGCGACAACGCGATCGTCTGGGGCGAGGTTTCGGCGACGGCCGTCTTCGAGGCCGAGCTGCGCGAGGACGTGAAGCGGGTCACCGAAGCCTGGAGCGCGACCGTGGCCGACGCGATCAGCCGCGGGATGGAGGACGGTTCGATCCGCTCCGGCATCGATCCGAAGCAGGCGGCCGAGGTCCTGATCACGCTCGTCGACGGGCTCTGCAACCGCTGGCTCGCGGGGGCGATGGAGCGCGAGCGCGCACGTGAGTTGCTTGTCGCCGCGCTTCGCGACACCCTCGCGGCGGCCTGAACGGATATCGTCGGGGCCCACGGGAGAGCCCCCCGGCCCTCTCGCACTGACTCAGGAGGAAGTACCAGGATGAGAGGAACCCGGCTCTGGCTCGTGATCGCGATGATCGCGGCCCTGTTCGCCACCGCGCTCGTCGCGGGCTGCGGCGACGACGATGATGACGACGACACGACGACCGAGGAGACGACCGCCGCGGGCGACTTCGAAACGATCGAGGAGGGCGTGCTCTCGGTCGGCACCGATGCCCCGTACCCGCCGTTCCTCACCTCGACGCCCGACAAGCCCGACTTCAGCGGCTACGAGGTCGAGCTGTTCAACGCGGTCGCCGAGATCCTCGGCTACGAGGTCACATATACGAACACCGGTTTCAACACGATCTTCCGCGACACCGCGAACGGCCTGTTCGACACGGCCGTCGCCTCCTCGACGATCGACGCCGAACGCGAGAAGGTGGTGGACTTCACTGTTCCCTTCTACGAGGCGTCGAATGCGCTGCTCGTGGCCGAGGGATCGGACATCGCGTCGGTGGACGATCTCAGCGGCGCGATCGTCGGCACCCAGGACGGGACCACGCAGGAGAAGTTCGCGAACAACGAGACCGACGCCTCCGAGGTCCGCGGGTTCCCGCAGGGCCCCGACGCGATCTCGGCCCTGATCACCGGCCAGGTCGACGCGGTCATCATCGAGCAGCCGGTCGCCGCTGATGCGGTCGAGACTCAGGGCGGCGTGGAGATCGTCGAGGAGCTCGAGACCGGAGAGCTCTTCGGCTGGGCCGTCGCGCCGGACAACGATGGTCTGCGGGAGGCGATGGACGAGGCCCTGGAGACCCTGAAGGAGGACGGAACGATGGAGGGGCTGTATGAGCAGTACTTCGCCACTGCGCCGCCCCCGTCGGTTGCCGCCGGGAGCACGAACGAGCAGCTGACCAACGACTAAGACGCGGCGCCGTGACGCGCCAGGAGTGATCAAGGAAGGGCGCCTGCGGGCGCCCTTCCTCGTTTCAGCGGACAAGGAGAGAGATGGACTACTTCTTCAATTACTACTTCGACTTCGGGCTCATGGGCGACGAGTTCTCGACGGTGCTCAAAGGCTTCTGGGAGACGCTGAAGCTGTCGATCATCGCGGGGGGGCTGTCGCTGATCTGGGGCCTCGTCCTCGCCGTCCTCCGCCAGCTCCCCGGTAGAGCCCTCGCGCCCGTGCGATTCGCTCGTGATCGCATACATCGACATCTTTCGCGGAATCCCGTTGCTACTCGTCCTCCTGTTCGTCTCGGGCTTCCTCAGTTCGGCCGCCTCGCCGGTCGGCGGCGAGGTGCTCCCACGGTCCCTGGGCCTCCCTGACTGGCTCGGGCAGCCGTCACCGTTCTGGTACGGGATCATCGCCCTGACGATCACCTACGGCGCCTATATGGCGGAGGTCTACCGTGCCGGCATCGAAGCGGTGCCACGCGGGCAGATGGAGGCCGCCCGGTCGGTCGGAATGAGCCATGGACAGGCGATGCGGTACATCATCGTCCCCCAGGCCGTCCGCAAGGTGGTCCCACCGCTCTTGAACGACTTCATCGCCCTCATGAAGGACACTTCGCTGGTGGCCTTCCTCGGCTTCACGGAGGTCGTTCAAACCGGTGCGGACATCCAGACCCAGACCTTCAACGGTTCCGCCCTGACGCTCGGCGCGGTCTTCTTCTTGCTGGTCACGATCCCGCTCGCGCGCTTGGTGGACTGGCTGATCTCGCGCCAGGCGTCGAAGACGGAGCGCGGAGCCGGAGGCGGCGGAGGTGGTGGCAGCGGTGAGGACCTACAGCCTGCACCGATGCCCACGGGAATGGCGGGCGCCTAGGATGGATGAGGACGCACGCTCCATGACCGAGCCAACCACAGCGCTGCGCGGCGACGCCGTCAACGAGGGTGGCTCGATCCTCAAGCTCGTGGGCGTCGAGAAGCGCTTCGGCAACCTCGAGGTCCTGCGCGGAGTGGACCTCGAGGTGAAGCGCGGGTCGGTCACCTGCGTGATCGGGCCAAGCGGCTCGGGCAAGTCGACGCTGCTCCGCTGCATCAACCTCCTCGAGCCCCCGAACGGGGGGCAGATCCTCCTCGAGGGCAAGGAGATCACGGGCAGCATGGCGCGCGACGAGGTGGATTTCGTCCGCCGCCGCGTCGGCATGGTGTTCCAGCAGTTCAACCTGTTCCCGCACAAGTCGGCAATCGAGAACGTGTCGATCGCGCAGGAGAAGGTCCTGGACCGCTCCGACGACGAGGCGGATGCGAAGTCGGAGGCGCTGCTCGCGCGGGTCGGCCTGGCCGACAAGCTGCACGAGTACCCGGACCGGCTCTCGGGCGGCCAGCAGCAGCGGGTCGCGATCGCGCGGGCCCTGGCGATGGAGCCGCACGTCATGCTGTTCGACGAGGTCACCTCGGCGCTGGACCCGGAGCTGGTCAAGGAGGTGCTCGACGTGATGCAGGAGCTGGCCGAGGAGGGCATGACGATGCTCGTCGTCACCCACGAGATGGGGTTCGCGCGCGGCGTCGCGGACGAGGTCATCTTCATGGACGACGGTGTGATCGTCGAGCACGGCGAGCCGCACGAGGTCCTTGCCAACCCGCGGGAGGAGCGCACGAAGCGCTTCCTGGGCCTCGTCCTGGGTACCTAGCCTGGATAAGCCGCTTCAACAACGGCGGAGCTTCGCCTTCGCGCCTTCGGCGCTCCGCCTCAGGAGCCGCCGGCCATGGCCGGCAGGATGACGACGGTGTCGCCGTCGTCGATCGCGGTCTCGAGACCGTCGAGAACGCGGACGTCCTCGTCGTTCAGGTAGACGTTGACGTAGCGGTTCAGGTCGCCGTCGCCGGCGAAGAGCTGCTCGCGCGTGTCGGGATGCGCCTCGACCACGGCGTTCAGGACGTCGCCGACCGTCGACCCGTCGGCGACGTGAGCCGCCTCGCCCCCGGTCTGGGGACGCAGGACGGGCGGGATCTTCACGGTTGCGCTCGGCATCGGGGCGGGAAGCTACCGGGTCAGGCGACGGGCTCGGGCGACGGCTCGCGGGCCGCCGCTCCGCAGAAGAGCTCGTAGTCGGGGAACTTGCCCATGTCCTCAGCCGCGATCTCGGGCGCGTCGTCGCCGCAGATCGGGCAGTGAGGATCGCGGCGGACCTTGAGCTCCGTGAAGCTGGTGGCGAGCGAGTCGTAGAGCAGTAGGCGGCCGTTCAATGGCTCGCCGATGTCGGCGGCGAGCTTCACGACCTCGTTCGCCTGGAGCTGGCCCATGAGGCCCGCCATCACGCCGAGGACGCCGTTGGCGCCGCAGCTCGGCGCCAGCTCGGGCGGCGGCGGAGTCGGATAGAGGCAGCGGTAGCAGGGGCCGTCGTACGGGATGAAGGTCGAGATCTGGCCCTCGAAGCCGAGGATCGATGCCGAGACCACCGGCTTTCGCAACCGCACCGAGGCGTCGTTCAGCAGGTACCGCGTCGGGAAGTTGTCGGCCCCGTCGACGACGATGTCGTACGGCTCGATCAGCTCGAGGATGTTCGAGGCGTCGAGGCGAAGGTTGTGCTCGATCACGTCGACGTCCGGGTTCAGAGCCTCGATTGCGACCCGCGCCGAAGCCGTCTTGGCAACACCGACCCGGTCGGTCGTGTGGATCACCTGGCGCTGGAGGTTGGAGGCGTCGACCACGTCGTCGTCGACGATGCCGATCGTGCCGACACCGGCGGCGGCCAGGTAGAGCGCCGTCGGGGAGCCGAGCCCGCCGGCGCCGAGCAAGAGGACCTTGGAGTTGAGGAGCTTCAGCTGGCCCTCGACGCCGATCTCGGGAAGCAGCGTGTGACGCGAGTACCGGTCGCGCTGCTCGGGCGTCAGGCCGCCGGCGCTGACCACGGGATACCCGGCGTCCTCCCAGGCGAGGATGCCGCCCTGGATCACGCCGACGTCCTCGTACCCGAGCTCGCGCAGGTCGTCAGCGACGCGGGCGGACCGGTTGTCGGTGCGGCAATGGAGCAGGAGGCGTTGCGAGCGGTCGGGATGGAGCTCATCGATCCGCTCCACGACCTCGGCCTGCGGCACGTGGACGGCGCTCTCGAGGTGGGACTCATCCCACTCGTTCTGCTCGCGGACGTCGACCAGGCGCACTCCGGATTCGATCTCGCCGCGAGCCTCCGGAACCGGCACCATGTGGACCCGTTCCTTGATCCGCTCGAGCGCTTCCGTAGCCGTTGCCACCGCGTAAAACTCCAAATCTCTATCGGGATTCCCGGATTACTTCAGAAAGTGTAGCGCAGGCCCGCCCCCTCGTGGGCCGTCTCACGCACGGATTCCGGAGCCGGACCGGGCCTAAAGCCCCGGCTTGAGCACCATGTCGAGCACGATCAAGACGAGCAACACGAACTCGATTCGGGAGACCAGGAGGATCCGTCCGATCCGGCGCTGGACCTCGGGATCGGTCGGCCCGCGCTCCTCGCCAAGCTTCCCGATCCTCCGCTCTCGGGCCCGAGGAATCCAGCCCCGGTGATGAACGAGGCGAGGAACATCGCGAGGGCGGCCGTGATCCAGAACTGCGAGAACGCGTGCCCGAGTGCCTGCTCAGCCGAGGGCCGGGCGCATCTGGCGCAGCCGGCGGACCCGCTCCTCGATCGGAGGGTGGGTCGAGAACAGGGACGCGATGCCGCCACCCGAGAAGGGCTTCACGATGTAGAGCGGCTCCGCGGCCTGGTTCACCTGCATGGGGATCTCCTTGGCGCTCTCCTCGAGGCGCAGCAATGCGCTCGCCAGCGACTCGGGGTTGCCGCAGATCTGGGCGCCCGTCGCGTCGGCCGAGTACTCGCGCTGACGCGAGACCGCGAGCTGGATCAGCGAGGCGGCGATCGGCGCCAGGATGACCAGCGCCAGCGAGCCGATCAGGCCGAGCGGGGACTCGTCGTCGCCGCCGAACCACATCAGCATGTACGCCAGGTACGTGATCGCGCCGCCGATCGTCGCCGCGATCGACTGGATCAGTACGTCGCGGTTGCGGATGTGGGCGAGCTCGTGGGCGACGACGCCGCGGAGCTCGTCCTCGGAGAGGCGCTTCATGATGCCGGCGGTGACCGCCACGGCCGAGTTCTTCGGACTGCGGCCGGTCGCGAATGCGTTCGGCTGCTCCTGCGGGATCACGTGCAGGCTGGGCATGGGCAGGTCGGCGCGCGTGCAGAGCTCACGAACCATCTGGTAGAGCCCGGGTGCCTGCTCCTCGGTGACCGGCTGCGCGCCGCTCATCTTGAGCGCGAGCTTGTCCGAGAAGAACCAGGCGCCGAGGTTCAGCAGCGCGGCGAGGAACAGGAACAACAGCGCGGTGTTCGCACCGCCGATCAGCGCGCCGATCACGACCAGGAGGCCGGTCAGCGTCGCCATCAAGAGCGTGGTGCGGAACGCTGCGGCGAAGTTGGATCTACGGGTCGTTGTCATGTTCGCTCAGGGTCTCCTTCGGTTCTCCGATGCCTGGACAAATGATCGCAGGCGGCCGCTCCCAGGGCATAGGGGCCAGCCCCTATTTCGTCTGGGGTCCAAACTGGCTGCTCCGAATAAGCCGGCTCAACGACGCCGGGGCTCGGCTTCGCCTAACGGCTCCGCCTCACATAAGCCGGCTCAACGACGCCGGGGCTCGGCTTCGCCTAACGGCTCCGCCTCACACCGCATAATCAGCAGTGATGCGGCGCAGCAACAACCTGATGACGCAGGTCCTGATCGTGAACCTGCTGCTGATCATCGCCGCGGTGGTCGCGGCCAGCCTCGCCGCCAATCCCGAGATCAACCTCTCCACCAAGCCCGAGGCCGCGCTGGTACTCGGCTTCGCCGTCGCGTTCACCGTGCTCGTCAACGTCTTTCTCCTGCAGCGGCGGTTCCGTCCGCTGGAGCGCCTCGTGGACGAGATGGAACGGGCCGACCTCTCACGGCCGGGCGCCAACCTCGCCGAGCCGGGCGAGTTCGGCGGCCCCGAGGAGGTGGAGCGCATCCACCACGCGTTCCGGCGCATGCTGGAGCGTCTCGAGACGGAGCGCCGGCGGACCTCGAGCGCCGCGCTCGCCGCCCAGGAAGAGGAGCGCGCGCGGATCGCCCGCGACCTGCACGACGAGGTGAACCAGTCGCTGACCGGGCTGCTGCTGCGCCTCGAGGCCATCCGGGGAGGCTCGCCGCACGATCTGGCCAAGGAACTGAAGGAGACCAAGGCCCTGGCCAATCAGGCCATGGAGGAGTTGCTAGCGCTGGCACGCCAGCTCCGTCCCACCGCGCTCGACGACCTGGGCCTGAAAGCAGCCCTGGCGGGGAACGTCGACGAGCTCAGCAAGTCGAGCGGGATCCAGGCGGGATTCGAATCCGATGGGGACTTCGGCGACCTGTCCGCGGACGCGCAGCTCGTGCTCTACCGCGTGGCACAGGAGGCGCTCTCGAACGCCGCGCAGCATGCCGGCGCCGACAACGTGCTCGTCCGCCTCAGTCGCGACAACGGCCACGCCGAGCTCACCATCTCCGACGACGGACGTGGATTCACGTTCGATCAGACGAGCCGCGGGTTGGGGTTGGGAGGCATGCGCGAGCGCGCCCTGCTGGTGGGCGGCGACCTGCGAATCGAGTCGCGGCCCGATGTGGGCACAAGGGTTCGGCTCCGCGTGCCGATAGAGGAGGGTGATGGAACCGACAGCACTAACCGAGACGGCCTTGCCAACCCTCGAAACGCGGGGTTCTGAGCCGATGCGCGTGGTCATCGCGGACGACCACGGCATCGTCCGCTCCGGCGTGCGCATGCTGCTCGAGCGCCAATCCGACATTCAGGTGATCGGCGAGGCGTCAGACGGGGCCGAGGCCCGCGACATGGTGATCCGTGAGAAGCCGGATCTGGCGATCCTGGACGTCAAGATGCCGAAGCTCACCGGATTGCAGGCGACCCGCGAGATCCGCGAACAGGTCCCCGAGGTGTCGGTCCTGATCCTCTCGATGTACGACGACGACCGGTACCTGTTCGAGGCGCTCAAGGCCGGCGCCTCCGGCTACGTGCTGAAGACGCAGGCCGACGCCGACCTGATGGCCGCGGTCCGGGCGGTCGAAAAGGGCGAGCCGTTCCTCACCCCGGCGGCTCAGCGAGCGCTGATCAAGGACGTCCTGGGCGAGGGCGCGGAGCGCTCCGACGACCTGACCCCGCGCGAGCAGGAGGTCGTGAAGCTGGTGGCCGAAGCGCACACCAACAAGGAGATCGCGGAGATCCTCCACCTCTCCGAGAAGACGGTCGAGAACCACCGCTCGAATGCGATGCGCAAGCTCGGCATGCGCGACCGCGTGGAGCTCGTCCGCTACGCGATCCGCAAGGGCCTCATCGAGCCGTAGCGGCCTACTCGCCCTTCGTGCCCAGCGTGATCAGGTACTCGCCGTCCAGGGCGATCGTGCCGCCCTCGGTCCGCTCACCCTCGCGGTAGTAGTCGCGGAGCGCCGCGCGCGCCTCCTCCCACCGTCCCTCGGGCTCCAGCATGTTGCGGAGCATCACGATCGGCGGGAACTTCGTCGAGTACTCCTCGGCGGCCGCCTCAGCCGACTCGTATTCGAAGTGAACTGCGGATTCTTCGAATCGCGGCTCGAGGCCCGTGCCGGCGAACAGCCCGGTGACGTGCTCTCTCGTCCCCCACAGCGGCGGGGGCAGAAAACCCGGAGGCGGTGGCGGCGCGTACGCGCTCAACGTCTGGAAGAACCGGCCGATGCCGCCCTCCGGCGTCCAGGCGGCGATGCCGACGCGCCCGCCCGGGCGCAACACACGGGCGATCTCCGTCGCGGCGCGCTCGTGGTCCGGCGCGAACATGCAGCCGAACGTCGAGAGCACGACGTCGAAGCTCCCATCCTCGAACGGCAGGCTCTCGGCGTCACCCTCGACCCATTCGACGTCGACACCCGCGTCCGCCGCGCGCTTCCTCGCCCCCTCGAGCAGCTCCGGCGTCAGGTCGAGCCCGGTGGTCCGAGCCCCCGTCTGCGCGGCTGGGATCGTCGCGTTGCCGGTCCCGCACGCGACGTCGAGGATCTCGTCGTCGGCGGTGACGCCCACCCGTCCGACCAGGTCACCGCCGACTCCCCAGATGTAGTCGACGATTCCGTCGTAGTCTCCCGCCGCCCAGGTCGCCTTCGCCCGTTGCTTCGCCTCGTCCAGCTCCATGTCCGTGCCTCCACGTTTTCTCGGGGTCAACACATACTCACGCGAGATCGCTCGCACTGTGAGGTTGGTCCGTTGAAGCGCTCCGATGGGCGCGGGCCATAACCGACTGACTCGCTAGGATTTCTTGTGATGCTGTTCTCGACCAAAGCGGAGTACGGAGTGCGTCTCATGGTCGAGCTCGGACGCCGAACCGACGGCGCCGAGCCCGCCGACGCCACCCCGGTCTCGCTGACGGCCGTCGCCGAGGCCGAGGCACTCCCGCTCTCGTATCTCGAGCATCTGGTCGCCAAGCTCCGCCAGGCCGGGCTCGTGAGCTCGGTGCGCGGCGCCCATGGCGGCTACCGCCTGGCAATGCCGGCCGCCGAGATCGCGATGCTGGACGTCGTCCAGGCGCTCGAGGGTCCGATCGCGCCAATGGAGTGCTTCCACGCCGACCGCGAAGGGCGCGTGCTCTGCTCGCACGAGACCGACGGCGACCGCGCCTGTGCGACGAAGTTCCTGTGGACCCGCGTCCACGGCGGAGTCACCAAAGCCCTGGCCGGAACCACCCTGGCCGACCTGGTCGAGTTCTCCGAGGCGAGCGACGAACGCCCGCTGACAGGCCAGCCCGCCTAACCGCTTCCGATACCAAGAGAAGGACTGACAACACCACTTATGGCCGACCTCGAAATTCGCAACCTGCACGTCTCAGCCGAGGACAAGGAGATCCTGAAGGGAGTCGAGCTCGAGGTCTCCAAGGGCGAGATCCACGCCCTGATGGGTCCGAACGGCTCCGGCAAGTCGACCCTCGCCAACGTGGTCATGGGCCACCCCGGACTCGAAGTCACCGAGGGCTCGATCCACTTCAAGGGCGAGGACATCACCGAGGCCGCTCCCGAGGACCGGTCGCGGATGGGTCTCTTCATGGCCTTCCAGTACCCCGTCGCGATCCCCGGCGTGACCGTCGCCAAGTACCTGCGGATGGCTCTCAACGCCCACCGCGATGCCCGCGGCGAGAGCGAGATCAAGCTCAAGGACTTCCGCAAGCAGACCGAGGCGGCGATGGAGCTGATGAATATCCCGCGCGAGTTCTCGAGCCGCTATGTGAACGACGGCTTCTCAGGCGGTGAGAAGAAGCGGATGGAGGTGCTGCAGCTCGCGATGCTCCGGCCGGAGCTGGCGGTCCTCGACGAGACCGACTCGGGCCTCGACATCGACGCGCTCCGCATCGTCGCCGAGGGTGTCAACCGCTTCGCCGGCCCCGATATGGGCACGTTGATCATCACCCACTACCAGCGGATCCTGCACATGATCAAGCCGGACAGGGTGCACGTGATCTACCAGGGCCGGATCGTCAAGGAGGGCGGCCCGGAGCTGGTCTCAGAGCTCGAGGACAAGGGCTACGGCTGGATCACGCAGGAGGTCGAGGCGGCGGCGTGACGCGGAGTCCGACAGGACGAAGCGGAGCCCCGCCGTTGTTGAGGCGGCTTAACTGATGGCCACGACCCCCACGGTCAGCTTCCCCCTCGAGAAGGTCCGCGCGGCCTTCCCGGCGCTGGCTCGCGAGGTCAACGGCAAGCCGATCGCGTACCTCGACTCGGGCGCTTCGTCGCAGCGCGTACTCGCCTCGATCCAGGCGGTGGACCGCTACGAGCGCTCACACCATTCGAACGTCCATCGCGGCTCGCACACGATGTCGGCCGAGGCCACGGCCGCCTTCGAGGGCGCCCGCGCCACCGTCGCCGACCACCTCGGCGCGGTCGACCTGCGTGAGGTGATCTTCGTCCGCAACGCGACTGAGGCGATCAACCTCGTTGCCCGCGCGTGGGGCGACGCGAACGTGAGCTCCGGCGATCGCATCGTGCTGACCGAGATGGAGCACCACTCGAACATCGTCCCCTGGCAGCAGCTCGCCGAGCGGACCGGCGCCGAGATCGACTGGGTCGGCGTTCTGGACGACGGCTCCCTCGACATGGACGGCTTTCGGGCTGCGCTCGAGCGCAGCCCCAGGCTCGTCGCCGTCGCGCACGTCTCGAACGTGCTCGGCACACTGAACCCGCTGGCGGAGATCGCACGACTCGCCCACGACGCGGGCGCCCTCGTTTTGGCCGACGGCGCCCAGGCGGCGCCGAAGCTGGCGGTGGACGTCGCCGAGCTGGGCGTCGATTTCTACGCCGCAACCGGCCACAAGGCGTATGGGCCAACCGGAATCGGCGCGCTCTGGGCGCGGCTCGACCTGCTCCGCGAGATGCCCCCGTTCCTGGGCGGCGGCTCGATGATCCGCAAGGTCACGAAGACGGGCACGACTTACGCCGACCCGCCCGCCCGCTTCGAGGCCGGTACGCCGGCGATCACCCAGGCGATCGGCTTCGCGGCCGCCCTGCGGTGGCTCGACGGCGTCGGGATGGACGCCGTCACTGCCCACGAACGCGAGGTCACCGGCTACGCGATGGAGCGCCTGGCCGAAGTGCCGGGGCTCACCATCTATGGCCCCGGCGCAGGGCCCGAGCGGATCGGCCCGGTCTCGTTCGAGCTCGACGGCGTGCACGCCCACGACGTGTCCGAGATCCTGGACCGCCACGGCGTTGCGGTCCGCGCCGGCCACCACTGCGCCCAGCCGCTGATGGACCGGCTGGGCGTCGCCGCAACCGCTCGCGCCTCGTTCGGCGTCTATACGACGACTGACGAGATCGACCGCCTGGCCGACGGCTTGGTGGACGCGCGACGCGTCTTCGGCGTCTAATCGCCGACGAGGCTGACCGGGCCTAGCCGAGCCCCGGCGGCACGTCGGTCTGCCCCTCGTCGTTGAGGCCCCAGCAGGCGACCTTGCCGTTGCGCTTCACGCCGCATCCGTGGCCGCTCCCCGCGCTGATCGACCTGAACCTTGCCCCGGGCGGGGAGGTCTGGCCGTTGCTGTCCGAGCCCCAGCAGCGGACCTTGCCGCTCTTCTTGATCCCGCACGTGTAGGAGCTGCCGCTGTCGACCGACCTGAACTTGGCTTCGGGCGGCGAGGCCTGGCCGGCATCGTCGAGGCCCCAGCATGCGACCTTGCCGCTGCGCCTCACGCCGCAGGTGGAGTTGAATCCACCGCCGACCGCCGTGAACCTGGCGCCGGGAGGGGAGGCCCCGCCTGAGCCGTCGTAGCCCCAGCAGGCCACCTTGCCGCTGCGCTTCACCGCGCAGGTGTGGTACGCCCCGGCGCCGATCGACCTGAACTTCGCGCTGGGAGGAGAGGACTGGCCGTCGCCGTCCAATCCCCAGCAAGCGACCTTGCCGCTCTCCTTGACGCCGCAGGTATGGCTGATCCCGGCGCTGATCGACCTGAACCTTGCCCCGGGCGGGGAGGTCTGGCCGTTGCTGTCCGAGCCCCAGCAGCGGACCTTGCCGCTCTTCTTGATCCCGCACGTGTGGCTGGATCCGGCGGCGAGGGATTTGAACGAGCCCCCCGGTGGGGACGACTCGCCTTCGAGATTGCGACCCCAGCAGACGACCTTGCCGCTCGTCTTCACCGCGCAGGTATGCCTGGTACCGCCGGCGACCCCCTTCGCCTCCGCCCCGAGCGCAAACGGAGCGGCGGCCAGGAGGAGACCACACGCGACCGCAACCGCCGCCCCCGACACGAGCTTCCCCATGCACCGGTCCACGGCTAACCGAGCCCCGGCGGCACGTCGGTCTGCCCCTCGTCGTTGAGGCCCCAGCAGGCGACCTTGCCGCTGATCCGCACACCGCACGCAAAGTAGAGCCCGGACTCCACCGAGTTGAACTTGCCGCCCGGGGGGGAGGCCCCGCCGTACAGGTCGTTGCCCCAGCAGGCAAGCGCGCGATTCATCTTGACCGCGCACGTGTGGAAGGTCCCCGCGCTCACCGATCGGAACTTCCCGCTCACCGGGTAGCCGTCGCCAGGGAGGCCCCAGCAGGCCATCGCGCCGCTGGTGCGCACGCCGCAGGTTTGGTCGTACCCGGCACTCACCGACCTGAAGCGCCCCCCGAGGGGCGAGGACTCCCCCTGGTCATCGTCGCCCCAGCAGGCAACGGCACCACTCGGTCGAACGCCGCAAGTGTGGTAGAGGCCGGCGCTGAGCGACCTGAAGCTGCCGCCCAGCGGCGAGGCCTGACCGAACAGGTCGTATCCCCAGCAGGCGGCGCCGCCGCTCCGCTTGACGCCGCAACTGTGGGCGTCGCCGGCGCTCACCGACCGGAATTTCGCCTCCGGCGGCGCCGCCTCCCCGTAGCCGTCCGACCCCCAACAGGCAGCCCTGCCGGTCAGCCTCACCGCACAGGTGTGGTTGTACCCGGCGGCCAGCGACCTGAACTTGCCACCCGCCGGCGTCGCCTCGCCGCTCTTGTTCTCGCCCCAGCAGACGATCTTTCCGCTCTTCTTGACGGCGCAGGTGTGACTGGCGGCGGCGCTGACCCGCTTCGCCTCCGCCCCCAAGGACGATGTTGCTGCCAGCAGCACGGCGCCGCAGGTGACGGCGGCGGCCGCGAGCATGGCGCGAGATCCCCTCATCTGATTCCCCTTCGTTCCGATGACCTGGCGAGCTCGGATTCTCGATCAGCGCGCCCCGGGCCGCATCGGGACCCCCTCCCGAAATTAGCCGGGGTCGGTCGGCTCGCGCCGCGCGTCCTCGGCGAGCTCGTCGCCCAGCGGCGGCTTTCCGATCCGCGCCCGCAGCGCGTTGCGGGCGACGAGCATCTCCTCGATGTCGTGCTCCTCGATCTCGAACTGAGTCTGGGCAGCGTTCTCGCGCTCGGCCATGCCGGAAACGGACCGGGGCGGTCGAGGGCGTCCGCCCGGCCCACGGCCGACGGTCAGAACCAAGACCATCACCACGAGTGCAACCCCGATGACGATGAGAAGAATGCCGCTCATCGCATCTGTGAGTCTACGCCTGTTCGATGCTCAAAGAGGCGTAGGATGCCTTCCGTGTCGGAATATTATGCCGACCTGATCCGGCGGGGATATGAGGCCTGGAACGCCGGCGATCGCTCCTGGGTGCTCGAGCACCTCTCGCCCGACGTCGAGTGGATCGCGCCGTCCGACGACCCGGATCCGGACGTCTATCGCGGGCACGACGCGGTGATCGGCTTCTGGAACCAGTGGCGCTCGGCGGTTGGGCAGCTGGAGTTCGACATCCTCGAGCTGATCGAGGCGCCCCCGCACGTGCTCGCCGTCACGAAGCGCTCGGGCACCGGCGCCCACAGCGGTCTCGCCGTTTCCGACGAGGTCTGCCAGGTGTTCACCTTCGAGGGTGACCTCTGCGTGAAGGTCCAGGAGTTCTACGACCGGGCGGCGGCGATGCGCGCCGCGGGCTCGCCGGCGGAGGTCAGGCGCACCAGCTGAGCATCGGGAGGAGCGGAGTTGACGGTGGCCAGGCGAATCGAGGGCGAGGTGCTGACGAGGGAGGAGCAGCGGCTGCGCAAGCTCCTCCTGATCCTCGGGCCGGTCTTCTTCGCACTGGCGGTCTCGTACCTGCTGCAGGGAACGCTGGCCGATCCCAAGGCGGAGTTCCCGTTCGTCGCCAACTCGGTCGCCAAGGACGGCACCTTCGCCGTCCTCTGCGTGGTCGCGGCGGCGGACGTCCGCCGGCACGCCTGGGCGGTCCAGGTGGTGATCGGAGCGCACGTCCTGCTGATCGCCTCGCTCGTGATCTCGCTGCTGGTCGGGAACACCAGCGACGTCTCGGGCTCGTTCCAGGCGCCGTTCGGCTGGGAGCTTCCCCCCGCGGAGACCCTGTTCTGGATCTGGATCGTCCTCGCCGTCGGGGTGACCGCGACGCTCGCGTGGTGCCAGCGCACCGCTGCCCGCGCCCGGTACACGCTCCGCTATCTAGCCCCTCATCAGCACCGAACCCTCATGGCCCTGGCCGAGGTGCTCGTGATGGGCGAGGACGAGAAGATCACCGCCGCGGAGGTGGCCGCCAACGTCGACGAGTACCTGTGGTCGTTCCCCGCCGAGGAGAAGAGCAAGACCAAGCTCGCGCTCACCGCGCTGTGTATCTACCCGATGCTCCGCCTGCGGCCGCCGTTCCCGACGATGTCGCCGGAGCGGCGGATCGACTTCGTCGAGCGCTGCTTCATAGCGGACGTTGCGGAGCGGCGGCTCCCTGGATTCCTCCGGCGCCTCGTCCAGTCCATGCTGTTCGCGGCCCAGCAGCTCACGTTCATCGGCTACTACGCGGACCCGCGCACCGCCGAGGCCACCGGATACGTGCGATTCTCCGACCGGCGCGAGGGCGGCATCGCATCCGACCTGGCCAACCGCCCCTATCCCCCGCTCCGAGTCCGCCCGCCGGCCGCAGTCGACACCGATCGCATCAACGCGGACGTCGTCGTGGTGGGCACGGGGGCCGCCGGCGCGATCGTCGCGAACCGGCTGGCCGAGCGCGGGCGGGAGGTGGTCATGCTCGAGCGCGGCCGGCATCTCGACCCGGCGGAGTTCACCGAGGACGAGCGGGCGCAGTTCGCGAGCCTCTACGCCGACGGCGGGATGCAGATGTCCACGGACGCCCGCTTCCAGGTCCTCCAGGGCAAGTGCGTGGGCGGCAGCACCGTCGTCAACAACGCCGTCTGCTTCGAGCTGCCCGACCACGTGCTGGATCGCTGGAACGACCCCGACGGGCTGAACGCCGGACTCGACGAGACCGGCCTGGCGACGGCATTCGAGCGTCTCCGGGAGTTCGTGCCGATCGACCGGATGACGTCCCGCAGCACCCTCGCGGGCGGAGCCCGGAAGTTCCGCGAGGGCGTCGAGGCGCTCGGCCTCGACCGCGACGGCCACTTCGACGTGGTCGAGGCGAACATCTCGGACTGCCTCGGCTGCGGGTACTGCAACATCGGCTGTCCGTTCGGGCGCAAGCTCTCCGCGCTCGACTACGCGCTGCCCAAGGCGCAGGCCGAGTTCGGGGACGCCGTTCGGATCTACAGCGAATGCTCTGTGGAGAAGGTCACGCCGCGGAACGGGAGCCCCGCCGAGGTCGAATGCAAGCTCGGCGACGGGCGCCCTCTGCGCGTGAGCGCGAACACCGTGGTCGTCTCCGCGGGCGCCCTCGCGTCGAGCCTGATCCTGCAGCGCTCGAACGTCGGCGGGCCCAACGCCGGGCGCGGCCTGTCGTGGAACCTCGGAGCGCCGCTCACCGCCGAGTTCGACGAGAAGCTCGACGCCTACGCGGGCCTGCAGATCTCCCACTACCTGCGCCCGCCGGGCGACGATGGGCTCGTCCTGGAGACCTGGTTCAACCCCGTCGGCGCGCAGTCGCTGTTCATGCCGGGCTGGTTCCGCGACCACTACCGCAACATGCGCCACTATGACCGGATGGCCTGCACGGGATCCGTGGTCGGCACCAGGCCCGGCGCGACCGTCTCGCTGGACTGGCGCGGGCGGATGAAGCTCAAATACGACCCGCATCCGGACGACCTGAAGCGGCTGGTCGCCGGGCTCAAGCTCGCGGGACGCATCCACCTCGCTGCTGGCGCCACCAAGGTCATGGCCACGACCTTCCGCTATCTGCCGTACTCCTCACCGGCGGCGCTCGACGACCTCGACGGGGAGATCGCCGACAACACGGACATCCAGCTCCACACGTCCCATCCGCAGGGCGGCAACGCGATCAGCGCGGATTCGAACGGCGTCGTCGACCCGGACTTCGCGGTCCGCGGCGCGCCCGGCGTCTACGCGTGCGACGCGAGCGTCTTCCCGGCCGCGATCACGGTGAACCCCCAGATGACCGTGATGGCCCTGGCCGAGTACGCGGTGGCTCGGATCGAGTAGGCGCGGCGTCGCGGGTGACAACGACAGAGCGCTGGCCCTGGATGTGGGATGCACCCTCGGCTTCGACACGCCGCAGCCGATCTCGGCGGTCGTCCAGGTCGCGCCCTCGGGAGAGGACCTCGTGGTGCAAGCTGAACGATGGGACACCGGCGCCGAGCATCACGGCTACGTCGACGGATACGGAAACCGGTGCGAGCGAGTCACGATTGCCCCCGGCACCTCGCGAATCGCCTACGACGCCGAGGTCGTCCTGTCATCGCCGATCGATTCGAGCGCGCCGGGAACGCCCGAGACCCCGATCATGGCCCTGCCCGATGAGCACCTCGGATTCGTCATGCCGAGCCGCTTCTGCCTTCCCGACGAGCTCGGCAACGAGGCGTGGCGGCGCTTCGGCGACCTGGAGCCCGGATGGGAACGCGTTCAGGCGATCGTCGACTTCGTTCACAACCATCTCGAGTGGGTGGCCGGCGCGTCCAACCCATGGACCACGGCCGTCGACGCCTACCGCGCCGGTCAGGGCGTCTGCCGTGATTTCGCCCACCTTGCGATCACCTTCTGCCGCGCGCTGAACATCCCGGCCCGCTACGTCTGTGGCTACATCCCCGACATCGAGATCCCGCCGCCGGCCGAACCGATGGACTTCGCCGCTTGGTTCGAGGCCTACCTCGATGGCGCATGGCACACGTTCGACGCCCGCAACAACCGTCGCCGCGTCGGTCGGGTGGTCGTAGGGCGCGGCCGCGACGCGGTCGACGTCGCCGTGATCACGTCGTTCGGCCCCTTGACGCTGAAGGAGTTCGAGGTTCGCGCGGCGTAACCGCTCGAGCGTGCGTCGAGTCGATCCGATCGACGGCGCTAGTCGACGACGACCTTGCGAGAAGCGTCCTTTGAGCAGACCGTGGCGACGGGCGTATGCACGATCGACTTCGGGGCGCGCGCGATGTAGATGCCCGACTTGAGCGTGAACTCCTGGGGCTCCTTGACCGCCCACTTGCCGTTGCGGTTCGCGCGGTCCGTGCCGAGCAGGCGGTACGGCCGACCCGAGCGGGTCCGCCGCAGGAGCTTCACCTTGCGCCCCGCGATGCACATGTCCTCGTCCGACTTCACCTTGCCGTGAAACGCCGGCGCCTGCTTGGACATCGTGACCTTCGTCGGGAAGGTCGCGACGTCGCCCGCGGATGCCGACCCGGCCAGTGCGCCGCCGGCGGCCACGATCCCCACCGCGATCCAAGCCTTCATCACGGCGCAGGCTACCGTAGGTTGCGGAGCGATCCAAATGGACGATCTCTACCGCGAGAACATCCTCGATCACTACAAGCGCCCCCGAAACTTCGGACGGCCGGAGTCCTACGACATGGACTTCGAGGACACCAACCCGTTCTGCGGCGACGAGCAGCACGTCTACATCAAGCTCGGCGGCGACGGACGAGTCGAGGCGGTCGCGTTCGAGGGCAAGGGCTGCGCGATCTCGACGGCCGCCACCTCCATGCTGACCGAGGAACTCGAGGGCAAGACGCCCGAGGAGCTGCTGCGGCTGCCGAAGGAGTTCGTCCTCGACCTGCTCGGGATCGACATCTCCGCGACCCGCATGAAGTGCGCGCTCCTGGGCCTCAAGGTCGTCAAGTCCGCTTCACTCGGCGAGATCGCCGAGTGGGAGGACGAGGGCGAGCGCGGCGACCCCTCGATGGCCGAACGGCTGTGAAGCGGAGGCCGAAGGCCGAAGCCGAGCCCCGGCGTTGTTGAGCCGGCGTGCCGAGCCCGCACCACGCCCGGGCCCATCGCTAAAATCCGACCTCGGAAGTAGGAATACTCGTTTGTCTGATTTCACCGTCTGCAAAACCGATGAGCTCCCCGACGGGGGCATGCGCCTCGTCACGATCGACGACGGGCGCGTGATCGGCGTGTTCAACTGCGGCGGGGATCTCCTGGCAATCGAGGATCGGTGCTCGCACGACGACGGTCCGCTCGCCGAGGGTGAGTTCGACGCCGCGTCCTGTACCGTGGAATGTCCCAGGCACGGGTCGCTGTTCGACCTGCGCACGGGGCACCCGAAGTCGCTCCCGGCCTTTCAGCCGGTGGAAACGTTTCCCGCGAAGATCGACGACGGCGAAGTGAAGCTGGAGGTTTGACCAAGCCCATGACCACGCCACCCGAGACCGCAACCCCATCCACCAAGGTGCTCACCGACCAGGAGGCCGGGCTCAAGAACATCGGTTCGGACTACGCCGAGAAGTTCGGCTTCCACGATCCGGAGACCGGCTACGCCTACAAGGCACCGAAGGGTCTCTCGCGGGAGCTCGTGGAATCGATCTCCGAGTACAAGAACGAACCGACGTGGATGCGCGACTTCCGGCTCAAGGCGCTCGACCACTTCGAGAAGCGGCCCACCCCAACCTGGGGCGGCAACCTCGGGCAGATCGACTTCGACGACATCCACTACTTCGTTCGGGCGTCGGAGAAGTCCGGCCGCTCCTGGGACGAGGTCCCGGACGACATCAAGAACACCTTCGACCGCCTCGGCATCCCGGAGGCGGAGCGCAAGTTCCTCTCGGGAGTCGGCGCCCAGTATGAGAGCGAGTCCGTCTATCACCAGGTCAACGAGCAGCTCGAGGCGCAGGGCGTGATCTTCACGGACATGGACACCGCCCTCCGCGAGCACGAGGACCTCGTGCGCGAGTACTGGGCCACGGTGATCCCGCCCAACGACAACAAGCTCGCGGCGCTCAACTCCGCTGTCTGGTCGGGCGGCTCGTTCGTCTACGTGCCCAAGGGCGTCAAGGTCGCGATGCCGCTTCAGGCCTACTTCCGGATCAACACGGAGAACATGGGCCAGTTCGAGCGGACGCTGATCATCGCCGAGGAGGGGTCGGACGTGCACTACATCGAGGGCTGCACGGCGCCGGTCTACTCGAGCGACTCGCTCCACTCGGCCGTCGTCGAGATCATCGCCAAGCCGAGCTCCCGTGTCCGCTACACGACGGTCCAGAACTGGTCGCAGAACGTCTTCAACCTCGTCACCAAACGCGCGATCGCGCAGGAGGACGCGACGATGGAGTGGGTCGACTGCAACCTCGGCTCGAAGCTGACGATGAAGTACCCCTCGATCTACCTCCTCGGCGAGCGGGCGCACGGCGAGATCCTCTCGATCGCGTTCGCGGGCAAGGGACAGCACCAGGACGCCGGCGGCAAGATCATCCACGGGGCTCCGAGGACGACCTCGTCGATCTTCTCGAAGTCGATCTCCAAGGACGGCGGGCGCGCCACATACCGCGGGCTGCTCGAGGTCGCCAAGGGCGCGACGGAGGCCAAGTCGAAGGTGGTCTGCGACGCGCTGCTGCTCGACCCCGACTCCCGCTCCGACACATACCCGACGATCCGCATCGACGAGTCGGACGCGAACGTCGGCCACGAGGCCTCGGTCTCGAAGATCGGCGAGGAGCAGCTCTTCTACCTGCAGTCGCGGGGCCTGGACGAGGAAGAGGCCTCGAAGATGATCGTCAACGGGTTCATCGAGCCGATCGCCAAGGAGCTTCCGATGGAGTACTCGGTGGAGATGAACCGCCTGATCGAGCTGCAGATGGAGGGCTCGATTGGCTAACGCGGCCACCGAACCCGCCTGGCTCGACGAGAGGCGCCGTGACGGCGCCTCTCGCGCGGAGGGGCTGGATCTCCCGGGCCCGAAGGCGAAGGGCTGGGAGTTCACGGACCTGAGCGGGCTCGAGCTCGACTCGTACACGGAGGCCGGCGCGATGGTCGAGGGTCTCGACGCCACCAACGGCACGGGCGGCCCGGTTGTGATGCCGCTCGCCGAGGCGGCGGAGGCGCACGCCGACCTGGTCCGCGAGCGCCTCGGCACGATCGTGCCCGGCGACGACGTATTCACCGCACGCAACGAGGCGCGCTGGCGCAACGGGGTGTTCGTACACGTGCCGGCCGGCGAGCGGCTGGCCGAGCCGCTCAAGCTGGCGGTTCACGGCAGCGCGGACGAGGCAATCGAGTGGCGGGCGCTGATCGTGCTCGAGGAGGGCGCCGAGGCAGAGGTGTGGGAGCGCTACGAATCCGAGGGCGAGGGCCTCTTCAACGGCGTCGTCGAGATCGTGCTCGGCGACGGCGCGAATCTCCGATACGTCTGCGAGCAGGAGCTTTCGGACGAGGGCTGGGTGTTCGCCACCCAGCGCGCCGAGGTCGGCCGCGACGCGAACCTCGACTGGGTGGCGCTCGGGTTCGGCTCCGCGCGCGGCAAGGTGCGGATGGAAACGAAGCTCGCGGGGCGCGGTTCGTCGGCCAAGGTCACCGGCGCAACTGCCGGACTCGGCACCCAGCACCTCGACTACGACACCACGCAGGAGCACGCCGCCCCGGACACGGTCTCGGACCTGGCGTTCCGCGGCGTCCTGAGCGGTTCGGCGACCGCCGTCTGGCGCGGGATGATCCGCGTCGACCCGGAGGCGCAGCGCACCGATGCGTTCCAGGAGAGCCGCAACCTGCTGCTCTCCGACCGCGCCCACGCGGACGCCATCCCGGGGCTGGAGATCGAAGCCGACGACGTCCGCTGCACTCACGCCGCGGCCGTCGCGCAGGTCGACGCCGAGCAGCTCTACTACCTGCGCTCGCGGGGCCTCGACGAAGCCGACGCGAAGAAGCTTGTGATCGACGGCTTCCTCCAGGAACTGGTCCAGCGCATGACCAAGGGGCCGATCCGCGAAGCGCTGGCCGGCTCGCTCGAACGACGCCTCTCCCAGCTGCTGGCGGCATAGGCTCCGGGCCGTGCCGGCGGCCCTGCTCGCGATCGTCCTCATCGCCCTCCTCGCCCCCGGCTGCGGCGAGCGCGAGTTCGAGCCCGGCGAGTTCGTCGACGCCGCCAACGAGGAGGGAGCCGGGCTCGTCCTCGGCGACTCGCTGACGAGCATCACCGAGGACGTCGAGGTCTTCTCGATCTCGTTCGATCGAGGCGACGGCGGCGGCTCGCTCATCGTCACCGGCGACTCCGAGTCGGCGGCGGGAGAGTTCGAGCGCTGCGAGAACGCGGTCACGCTTACGTGCTACCGGGCCGCGAACGTGGTCGTCTACTTCGACGCGGCCCCGGGCGACGAGAACATCGCAAAGGTGGACGCCGCGATCAGAGCGCTGGAGGACTGACGCCGGCGCGCCGCTCCCGCCGCTCGCGAACGGCAGAGAGGACGATCGAGCCGAGCACGACCACGACCGGCACGGCGTAGAGCACATAAAGCGCGTAGTGGCCCGCGTGCGCGAGCAGTACCCCGGTCATCGACACCGAGGCTACACCCGTCAGCGGGTGCGCAAGGCACCGGGGCGGAACGCCGCGGTGAGGGCTCGCCCGGTGCTGTCCGCCGGAGCCGTGAGGCCGAGGAGCCGCATCACGGTCGCGGCGACGTCGGCGTTCGTCGGCCGTGCGCGCGGTTCGGTGCCGCCGACCGACCGCGTTCTGATCTGCCTCCAGCCGCCGGTCACGGCCATGAAGTTGTCGGCCGTTTGAGGCGCCCCATGGTTTCCGATCAGCGGGTTGTCGAGCGGCCCCGGCTCGGTGAACGCCCAACCCGGCTCCGAGGTCAGGATCAGGTCTCCGGTCCGGCTGCCGGCGGTCCAGGACGCATCTGACCGGGCGGCGATGTGGCGCCGGCCGCCGTCCCGGGGGTTGCGTCGCCGGTAGAGCGCTTCGGCGACGCCGGGGGTTTCGAGCGCCGCCGCGCGCATCCGCTTCAGGAGTTGGTTCCGCTCGCGATTTGGCGCCTGGCGGTCGGCGAGGTAGACGAAGTCGACGCTCCCGTTCTGGACCGCCAGGAACGCGCTCTCCGGGATGCCGGCATTCGTCAACGCGGACGTGGCGTGCACCTTCAGGAGCGTGGTGTCCATCGAATGGTCGGAAACGAGGATCAGCGTCGTCCGCTTCCACTCTCCGCGTGAGCGGAGGCTCCCGACGAGGCGCTCGACCTGGTCGTCGGCCTGGCCCACGGCGGCGTCGTAGAGCAAGCCGCGGCCGAGCACGTGGCCGGCCGTGTCGACCTGGGGCAGGTTCACGAAGGTGAAAGCCGGACGGCGAGTTCGCCCGCGGAAGCGGATGCCGTCTTCGGCCGTGCGCAGGACCTCGTTCATCACGGTCGCGTCGTCCTGCGCGTATCCCGTGATCGGATTGGTCGGCACGTCCGCGCAGTAGGAATCGTCCTCCGGCGTGTCGCTCGTACAGGGCGCCCACAGGTGGTCCGCGGCACGGCGGCCGCGGAAGTCGACGTCGAAGATGCGGCCCAACTTCGGCTTGCCCATGATCACCGCGGTCGAAGGCCTGTGCTTGCCCGCCTGCCTACGGACGCTCTCGAAGACGGTTTCCGCGCGCGGGCAGGTGGGGCTCTCGCCGCTGGTCACGGCCGGCATCGCCGAGTAGTCGAACGGTCCCGTGGACTCGCACGTGTCGGGGCTCGCGAGCGGCGCGTAGAGCGCGAACGCATTGGCGGCGATCCCGGACCGCCCGGGCATGGCCCCGGTCATCATCGCCGTGTGGTTGGGGTTCGTCTCGGCAGGGAGGACCGACGACGAACCGGGGAAGTAGGCCCCCCGGCCGCCCCGGCCCGCCAGGAGCGACGAGATGAATGGGGCGTTGCCGGCCTCGACGCTGTCGCCGTCGAGGCCATCGATGACGACCACGTAGACGATCGCCCTGCGCGCGGAGTCGGCCGTGGCCGGCGGGGCGAGTCCCGCGATTGCGGCGGCGGCGGCCAGGAGGAGCAGCACGGCACGCGGGCGCACCGGGCGAGGTTGCGGTACGGGCGGGCCAGCCATCTCTCGCCAGTGTGAATCAGCGCCGTGGCCGAGGCGCCGCTATGAATTGGCGCTCGAGAGCAGCATCAGGCCCAGGACCGTGAAGCTCACCATCAGCGCCAGCATCCAGTACTGCGACTGGGTCGCCCGGCGCAGGTCCTTGTACTCGGCCAGCGCCTTGTCATGGCCCATGGCGAGCGCGGCGACGTGGCCGATCACGAGCGCGGCTACCTGCACGTACCAAACGGCCTCGGCCCCGATCAATCCGTAGTCGATGCCGCTGCCCGCCGTGCCGAAGAAGTCCGAGCCCTCGCCGAGGGGATCGGAGAGCAGGTACGTGAACTGGGCCTGCTCCTGAAAGAGGAAGAGGCTGAAGTAGTGGGCGAAGAGGTAGGCGAGGCCGATCGTGATGAAGCTGTGGGCGAACACGCGGCCCAGGTCTCGGAGCCTCGAGACCTTGCTCCCCCGGATCCCCATGCCCCGCACCCCCGCCCAGTAGATGCCGGTCACGACGGCGAGGGTGAGCGCCATGAACAGCGTGTTCGTGATCCGCAGGGCGAAGACCGGCTCGAGGCCGTTCCCGTCGTCGAAGAGCGCGTTGAAGACGTCGCCGATCGCCCCGTTCAGGAGGCCCTCCTGGGCGCCGTCGAAGGTCGTGCCCGCGATCGTGATCAGGATCACCGCCACGGAGCCGGGAACCAGGCCCCACCCGGTCGCGCCCGACAGCCACGGCCGCCGCCGCAGCCGCCCGTCGCGGACTTCGAGCGGCGCGAGGCGCGCGAACATCCCGAAGTAGACGGAGAACGTCTCGCCGCGCGAGCACCACTTCTCGATCCCGAAGAGGGCCATTCCGACGAACGTCCAGGCGCTGTAGATGAGGGTGGCGATCGCGACCGTGCGCGGAGTCAAGCCCGCGGTCTGCGCGCCGCTCGCGCCGAACACCAGCTCGAGCCAGAGGAACGCCAGGAGGCCGAACGCCGCCGGCCAGCGGCCGAGCCGCTCGGGGTAGGGCAGCGCGGGGGGCGGCGTCTGGCCCGCGATCAGGCGGAAGCCGCCCGACGCGACCCGGGCGATCGCGCGCCATGGGTTGAACGCGCGGAACACGTCGCCGAGCAAGACGCTGAAGAGCACGAAGCCAAGCCAGACGGTGACGAAGACGAAGGTCACGGCGAAGTTGCGATCGGGCGCCTCGGTGCCGTAGAGCCCGGCCCACACCGTCACGCCGAGCAGGAAGACTCCGATCGCCCCGCATACGACCTCGAGCGGGCGACTCAGCAGCACCGCCGAGAGGCGTTCGCCCAACGGGCGCGAGCGGTCCCCCTCGAACCGGGGCTCGCGCCATGCGACGGACAGCGCCACGAACGAGACGATCAAGACGACCGAGGCTCCCCAGGCGAAGAGCCATTCGGGGATCGGCAGGTCCTGCTTGCCCTGGAGGGCGTGCGCGAGCGGGAGCAACACTCAGTCGGGGACTACGGAGATCTCGGCGATTGGCACGACGGAGTGCTCGAGCTCGACCTCGAAGACGCCCTCGATGGTCGCCGGCACCTTGAACTCAACCTTGCCACCGGCGCTGACGTCCTGTGAGACGTCGTACCCGTGGAGATGCACCTCCTCGTCGACGTCCGACTCGACGACGAAACGAATCTCGTCGCCCTTGACGACTTCGAGCTCCTGGACACCGCCCGCCGGTTGGCCGTTCTTGATCTCGATGACGGGCACCTCGGGCTCCTCCGGCTTCGGCTTCTTTTCGGGCTTTTCCTCGTTGCCCGTGCCGTCCGTCGGGCCCTCGTCGGTGGTCGCCGCTGACGTCGTCGTTGGCACAGTGGAGTCCTCGTCCGCCGTGTCGTCCTTGAGCAGCAGGAACAGGGCGACGGCCACGATGATGCCGACGAGCGCGATCAGCGCTGGGACCCTGCGCGAATCCATGAGCCCGAGTCTACGAACGCCGGCTCAACGCGGCATCAAGGCTCGCCGCCGCCCGTCTGCTCCGTCCGGGTCCCGCCGGTTCCCTCGAGCCCGGCGTTGTCGATCGTGTCCTCGCTGAAGACGAACACGAAGACTGCGACGATCGCGATCCCGAGCGCCAGCCCGAGGACGATTGCGATGGTTCGGTCTCCCCAGGACATCGGCCCGGGTTCGGCCTAGACGCCGTCGAGCAGGCGCCAGTTGGCCTCGTACGCCTGTTCCGCGGCCGCGACGATGCGGTCGGCGTCGGCGTCGGTCGCCAGCTCTGAGACCAGCTCCCGGACCTCGGCTGCGTGCTCCACGTCGCGTCCCTCGTGCACCTTGAAGTAGGACGTGCCGGGACCGTCCTCGAAGCCGTAACGCCCGATCAGGCCCTCGCGCTTGGTGCGCGAGATCGCGGGCTGCGAGACCTCCACCGCGTACAGGCGGCCGAGCAGCTCGAGCGCGTCGCCCTCCCCCGCCCAGTCCTGCACGCAGGACGCGGTCTCGGGGGTCGGAGCCGCGTTCGTCTCGCCCCCGACGGCGTCGACGAAGCCGTCCCAGAGCCGGACGTGGCCCAGTTCTTCAGCCGCGTGCCGACGCAGCTCGTCGTGATCCGGAAGTGCGTCCGCGGCAGTCGCGCTGAGCGTGGCGATGGCCTCGACGGCGTGGCGGTACTGGCCCGAGTAGCGGGCGAGCTCCTCGCGCGTCAGGTCGCCGTCGGACCAGCGCTGGTAGAAGGGGTGCTCGAGCACGTTCCACCGCTGCCGGCTGCTCTCGATTCGCTCCCAGATCGTGGCGTTCAAGATCTCTCCTCCTCGGTCCTCATCTCAGCCGCCTCAACAACGGCGGGGCTCGGCTTCGTCCTTCGGACTCCGCCTCACATGGGAGCGGCAAGCATACCGACGGGTTCGGGCCCCACGGATAGCCTCAGCGCGTGCGACCGAGCCGCGACGACATCGCCGCGCCCGAGTTTCCGGGCCGGATCGAGTGGCTTCACCGCGACGAGCCGCCCCGGATGGCCGAGCTCACGGCGACCGGCCCGGTGCTGGTCCACTTCTTCGACTTCACGCAACTGAACAGCGTCCGGGCGCTGCCGTACGTGCTCGAGTGGAACCGCCGTTACGCGCAGCTGGGGCTCTCGGTGCTGGGCGTCCATTCCCCGCGGTTCCGGTTCAGCGGCGAGCGTGATGTCGCCTCGGAAGGTGTGGCGGCCCTGGGCATCGAGCATCCGGTCGCGCTCGATGCGAACTACGCGATCTGGCACGACTACGGCTGCAAGGGGTGGCCGTCCCTCTTCCTCTGGGCGCGCGGCGGCGCCCTCGCCTGGGCACATTTCGGGGAGGGCGAGTACCGCGCGACCGAGGACGCGATCCAGGAGGTGCTGCGGGGCGACGACCTGGCCGTCCGGCTGCCCGCGCCGATGGAGCCCCTTCGAGCCACGGACCAGCCCGGCGCGCTCGTCGCCCCGCCGAGCGAGGAGGTCTTCCCGGGGGGATCGCCCGCCGAGGGCTGGGAGCCGGGCCAGGGGCGCGACCGGATCGACGTCGAGTACGAGGCCGGCGGCGCCTACGTGGTCGCCGAGCGGGGAGGCGCGCTTCGCGCCGGGCTCGACGGCGCGAGCCTCGAGCCGGTCGGCGGAAGCGGGTTGATCACGATCGCCGAGCACCCCAAGCACGAGCGCCACCGCCTGACGATCGAGGCGTCGCCCGGCGCCAAGGTCTGGGCGATCAGCTTCGCCCCTGGCATGCCATGAGAAGAACTCCCTTACCAGGGGGGACAACCTGCTTTCGCGACAGGAGTCGCTCATGAGATACATGCGCGGCATCTCGCGCGTGCGGGTGCCGGGGCGCTCCGCGCTGGTCGGCAACCCCTCCGACGGCTTCGGCGGTGCGACGATCGCGTTCGCCCTCGAGGAGCTCGAGGCGGTCGTCCAGGCCGAACCCGCCCTGGGGGTCGAACTCGTGGCGAAGGAAGAGCGCTTGGAGTTCGGAGGCCTCGCGGAGCTGGTCGACGCCGGCCGGGAAGGCGGTTATCCGGCCGGTGGCCCCATTGCGCTCCTGATGGCGGCGGCCAAACGGTTCGCGGAGCGGAATCCCGATCTGTCCGACCGGGGGTTGCGGCTCGAGGTGGTTCGCACCACGATTCCGCCGCAGGTGGGACTGGCCGGCTCGGGCGCGATCGTGATCGGCGCGCTCCGCGCCCTCGGAGGGCTGTTCGGCGAGCCGATCCCGGATCGCGTCCTTCCCCGCTTCGCGCGGGAATGCGAGACGGACGAGCTCGGGATGAGCGGGGGCCTCCAAGACCAGGTCATCCAGACCTACGGCGGGTTGCTGTTCATGGACTTCGACACGTCCAATCCGGACGGTGGCCGCTGGGAGGCACTCGATCCCGCGCTGCTGCCGCCGCTGTTCGTCGCGTGGCTGGCCGAGGCAGGGACGGACTCGGGCGTGACCCACCGCGCGGCGCACAAGCGCTTCGATGCCGGCGACACGGAGGTCGTTGACGCGATGGCGGCGATCGGCCGGCTCGCCGAACGCGCGCTGACCCCGCTGACGCTCGGCGACAGCGCGGGCCTCGGGGTCCTCCTGGACGAGAGCTTCGACCTGCGCAGCCGTATCTACGACCTCGACCCGCGGCACATCGAGCTGATCGAGACCGCCCGGCGCCTCGGCGCGCCCGCAAATTACACGGGATCGGGCGGCGCGATCGTCGGCCTGTTCACCGCGACGAGGACCACCTCGCCGAGCTGCGAGCGGCGTTCGAGGGGCTGGGCTGCGAGCTGCTGGTACGGCGCAGCGGCTAGCGACGCGCCGCCATCTCGACGCGGATCTTCTTCGGCAGCATGAAGCGGACCGCCTCGTCGACCGTGCGGAGCTCCGAGACGTCGTCGGTGCCTCGGGCACGGAAGGACTCGACCAGCTCCTTCACGAGCTCCTCGGGCGCGCTGGCGCCGGAGGTGATGCCGAGCGTCTCCACGCCCTCGAGCCACTCCTCGCGGACCTGGGACGCGTTGTCGATCAGGTGCGAGTCCGCGCCGTGATCGCGCGCGACCTCGACCAGGCGGTTTGAGTTCGAGGAGTTTGTCGAGCCGATCACGAGCACCAAGTCGCACTCGTGGGCGAGCTGCTTGACCGCGATCTGGCGATTCGTGGTCGCGTAACAGATGTCCTCGGACTTCGAGCTGACGATCTTGGGGAACCGCTGCCGGAGGACGGCGATGATCTCGCCGGTCTCGTCCACCGAGAGCGTCGTCTGGGTGATGAAGGCGACGTGGTCGGGTCGGGGACCTCGACCCGCTCCGCCTCCTCGATGGTCTCGACCAGCGTGATCGCGTCCGGTGCCTCGCCCGGTCGTGCCCTCGACCTCCTCGTGGCCGGCGTGGCCGATCAGGATGATCGAGTAGCCCTGCTCGGCGAACTTGCGCGCCGAGACGTGGACCTTGGTGACCAGCGGGCAGGTGGCGTCGATCGTCCGGAGGTTGCGGCGCTCCGCGTTGTCGTGGACGGCGGGGGCGACGCCGTGGGCGGAGAAGACCACCAGCTCGCCCTCGGGCACCTCCGTCTCCTCCTCGACGAAGATCGCGCCGCGCTCGGCGAGCTGCTCGACCACGTGCTTGTTGTGGACGATCTCCTTGCGCACGTAGACCGGTGGTCCGTGCATGTCGAGCGCCTTCTCGACCGTCTCGACGGCGCGGTCGACGCCCGCGCAGTAGCCGCGCGGCGCCGCGAGCAGGACGCGTTTGGGCGCGTGGGCATTGGCTTCGGTCACGGACCCAAGGGTACCCGCGCCGGTACCCAGCGCCGCGAGTTGCGTAGGCTTCCCTGGTAACGAGATGACGTCGCACTGGAGATTCTGCTCGCGCTCGTGCCCGCGCTGCTCCTGTTCGCGGCGCTCGTCGTCGGGCGCTACCCCGGCGAGCGCACGATCGACGGGTCGCCTCAGCGCCGAACAGCGCGTCCGCCGCGCGACGCGCGCCCGATCGGGCCGATCAGGTCCGCCGCGGCGCCGCGATCCGTCGCCCGGCCGGGCGAGCTCCTCGCGCGGGCTCGCTCGCTACCCGGCCTCCCCCGTTCCCTCCTGACGCCTGAGCCGCGGGCCGACTCGCCTCGGCGCGGGCCGGGAGGCCCAAGCCGAGACGAGAAGGAGAAGCATGCGCGCTATGCGCGCTTTCGCCGCCATGCGCGGCGATCCTGCTCGTCGGCGCGCCGCCGGCGCACGCCCACGAGGGGAACCCGAACTTCAGATCCGAGATCGACCGGGATCCAGCCCGACAGCGACGGGCTCACCGTCGAGGTCCTCAACTTCGACGACAGCCTGCGCCTGACCAACCGAGTCCGGCGAGGACGTCGTCGATCGAAGGCTACGAGGACGAGCCCTACGCGCGGATCGCGGCCGACGGCACGGTCGAGGTAAACCGGAACTCGACCGCGCTACTACCTGAACGACGACCGCTTCGCCGAGGCCGAGGTCCCGGTCGGGCGTCGATCCCGGCGACCCCGCCGGACTGGGAGCGGGTCGACGGCTCGGGCGAGATTCACCTGGCACGACCACCGCACGCACTGCATGGCCACCGCGGTCCCGCCGCAGGTCGACCGACGAGTCGCGGCGAGACGAAGGTCTTCGACTACAAGATCCCGATCGAGGTCGGACGGCGAGCACGGCGCGATCGAGGGCACGCTCACCTGGGTCGGCGAGGACTCCGGGTTTCCCGCTGGCTCCGTTCATCGGCGCTCGGCGTCGTCGCGATCGCCGGCGCGCCGCGCGTCATCGTCGTCCGCCGGCGGCGGCGACCGACGCCGGCGAGACCGGCGACGAGACCGGAGGCTGGTGAGCGCTCGGCGCCGCTCGTGCCTGCGCGCTTGCCGCGATGGCCGCTCGCGGCCGCCGCCCGCGGCGGCGCTCGGCTCACGCCGTCCTGGAGCGAACGCGTGCCCGAGCGCGGCGCCGAGCTCGCAAGGCCGCCCGAGGCCGTCGAGCTCTACTTCAACGAGCCGGTCGAGGCAGCTTCGGCGCGGTCCGCGTCTTCGACTCGCCGAGGCGACCGAGGTCGAGGACGGGCGAGCCCGATCCGCCCGGGCGGCCGATCGGCCGCAATCGGCGTCGCGCTCCCCGAGGACCTGGCGACGGGACGCTACACCGCCACCTACCGCGTGGTCTCGGCCGACTCCCACCCGATCTCGGGCGGGTTCGTGTTCAACGTCGGCACGCCGGTGGAACCGGGCGCGCCGCGGCCGTTTCCGATCTTCTCGGCGATCGAAGCGGGCCCGGTGACCGACGTCGCGTTCGGCGGCGCCCGCGGCGCGTCGCTACGCGAGCGATCGCGCTCTCCATCGGCGGGATCCTGTTCGCCCTGACGAGCTTCGGCCCGGCGCTCGCCCGCGGTAGCGGATGGCGGCCCGCGATGGCCGGAGGCCGCTGACCGCTTCGCGCGCAGACTGCACGGCGATGCTCTGGATAGCCGTGATCGTGGGCCTCGTTGCCGGCGCGGCTGGGATCGTCCTCCAGGGCGCCACCGCCGCGGGCGGTCTCGATTCTGGGACGCTCTCGACCCGGACGTGATCGGCACGGTTCTCGATACGCGCTTCGGCACGGTCTGGGGCCTGCGCGAGATCGCGTGGCTCGCGCTGGGCGCCGGGCTGCTCGTCATGCGCGGCGCGCCCGCGGCGCGCCTCGAGCCCGTGCAGCTCGGAGCCACGGAAGCGCCCGACCGGGAGTCCCGGCCCTGCTCGCCTGGCCGCGCTGGCGATCCCGTGGCGTTCCTCGCGCTCTCCCCCGCGCTGGCGGGGCACGCGACCTCCAGGAGCCGGTCTGGCTGCTCGCCCCGGCGGACGTCGCTCCACGTGGTCGCGATGTCCGCATGGGTCGGCGGGATCGCCGCGTTCCTCTCGGGCGTCCCGCGCCGCTACCCCGGCCTCGACGCGCCCGGACCGGACCCGCCTCCTGGCCGCTCTGGTGGTTCGCTTCTCACCAATTGCGCTCGCGTCGGTCCTCGTCCTCGCCGCAACCGGCACGGTCCAGTCGATCGCCCATCTCGAGTCGTTCTCCGACCTCTCGACACGGCGTTCGGCCGCGCCGTGCGCATCAAGATCCTCCTGTTCGCGGTTCTCGTCGGGCTCGGCGTGATCCACCGCCAGCGTGACGATCCCGGAGCTCAAGGCGATCAGCCATCGCCGGCGAGCCCCCCGGCGGGCGGGCCGCCTGCTGCGCCGCGTCCTCGCGGCCGAGGCGGCGTTGTTCGTCGCCGTGCTCGGGGTCGCGGCCGCGCTCGTCTCCTACGCGCCGCCGACAGCGCTGTCGGACGGTCCGCAGAGCACCGTGATCGAAGGCGCCGGGATCCGGACCGAGCTGACCGTCGATCCCGCGCCCCCGGCACGAACGAGGTGCACGTCTACCTGTTCGACGCCGCCGACGGCACGCCGTTCGACGGGCTGAAGAACGTCCAGCTTGAGGCGACCCTGCCCTCCGAGGACATCGGCCCAATCGAGCTCGAGCTCGCAGCGCGCCGGGCCGGGCCACTACACGCGCCGGATGCCGCGCTCGGCGTCCCTGGCGAATGGACGCTCGAGGTCTCCGGCCGGCTCTCGCGTTTCGAGGAGCTGCGCGGCACGGCGGAGGTTCGAGATCGTTGATGACAACAACAACCAAGGAGGACAAGATGAAGCGATCGCGACTGGTCGCGCTCGCGGTGGCGCTCTCAGTGCTCGCCGTTCCGGCCACGACCCAGGCACACGTATTCCTGCAGCAGACCGAGGAGCCCGCGGACGGGTATCCAATCCTCGATTTCGTCGTCCCGCACGGATGTGACGGCTCGCCGACGACGAGTCTCACCGTGCAGTTCCCGAAGTCGGTTCCTTCGGTGACGCCCGAGGCGGTGCCGGGCTGGGAGATCTCGACGAAGGAGGGGCCCAAGGACGAGGTCGAGCTCTTCGGTGAGACGATCACCAAGGGCGTCAGCGAGGTCACCTGGACGGCGACTGGCGAGCCGCTCCCCGACGGCAGTTCCTGACGCTTCGGCGCCGAGGCGAAGCTGCCGGCGACCGAGGGGAGACGCTCTACTTCCCGACGATCCAGGAGTGCGAGCGGGGCGAGACCCGCTGGATCCAGATCCCGGCGGAGGGCGAGGACCCCGAGTCGCTCGAGTCGCCCGCGCCCGCACTCCCGTTGGTCGCCCCGGAGGGCGACGAGCACGGCGGCATGAGCGACGCCGAGGGCGAGGAGTCAGCCGAGGCCGACGCGGCGGCGACCGAGCCCACGGAGGATGACGACGGCAACGGTCTCGCGATCGCCGCCTTGGTCGTCGGTGGCCTCGGGCTATTGACTGGAGGCGCGAGTCTGATGCGCTCGCGCAACGCCTCCTAGGGGCCTACGGAAGGCGAGGCAGCGCGATCAGCGCTGCCTCGCCGACCGCGTCGAGGCTCTCGGGGCAAACCTTGTCGAGGGTGTCCTCGGTGGTGTGCCAGTAAGCGCCCGGGCGTCGGGCCGGGCCCGTAGGTGAAGTCGATCAGGTCGACGTGCCGGGATTCCGGCCTCGAGCGAAGGGGACGTGGTCGTCGAGCACGCTCGGCGCTTCGCCGCCGAACGGCGCCGCCGCTCCGCCGGCCTCGTCGGCCGCTGTCTCGAGCTCCGCGTAGAGGTCCGGGATCCGAGTTTGCCTCGCGCGGGATCTGCAGGTCGCAGTCGCCGACCAGGTCGAACAGGACCATCGCCTCGATCTCCTCGAGCGGCGGCGAGCCCTGCCGGCCGGCCGCTGCGTACTCCACGTACTGGCGGCTACCGCGGGTCCCGTCCAGCGCGAAGTCGCGATCCCCCCGCGCCTCCTCAGCGTCGAAGAGCGCGAATTGGATCGCGGGACCGTCAAGCGGAGCCTGGGCAGCGAGCACCCGTGCCAGCTCCAGCACGACCGCGACGCCGGATGCCCCGTCGTTGGCGCCCTCGAAGCCCGGGCCGACGTCGTCCTTGGTGTCGTGGTGGGCGCCCACGACCACGACCCCGTCGCTCGTCCCCGGGATCGTTGCCGAGGACGTTTCTCCAGGGACGCTGGATCGCGGACGCTCCTCGGCGCCCGCCTCGCGGAGCCGCGGCCTCGATCAGCCGTACTACCTCGCGGCTGCGCCGGCGATCCCGCGGGCCGCGGGCCGATCTCGACCTGAGCCTCCAGATCCTGGAAGGCGCGCTCGGCATCAAAGCCATCGGCCGGCGGAGGCCCGGGCGATTCGTCGTCGCCCCCGCACGCGCCAACGAGCGCCCCGAGCACCAGGATGGCCACGATCACCCGCCGCATTGGATGCGAGAGTACTTCGCAGTAGGTTCTCCCCCATGGCCCAGGGGCACATGGACCGGCTGAGTGCGCTCGACGTCTCGTTCCTGACCAACGAATCGTCGTCGGCGCACATGCACGTGGGCGCGATCATGATCTTCGAGGGCCCGCCGCCGGCGTACGAGGACCTGCTGGAACACGTCAACTCGCGGCTCCACCTGGTCCCCCGCTTCCGCCAGAAGCTGGCCCACCCGCCGGTTGAGACCGGCCGGCCGTTCTGGATCGACGACGCGACCTTCAACCTCGAGTACCACGTGCGCCACTCGGCGTTGCCCTCACCCGGGTCCGAGGAGCAGCTGCGCAACATCGCGGCCAGGGTCTTCTCCCAGCAACTCGACCGCACCAAACCGCTCTGGGAGCTGTGGCTCGTCCAGGGGCTCACGCGCAAGCGCTTCGCGATCATCTCGAAGACCCACCACGCGCTCGTGGACGGGGTCTCGGGCGTCGACATCGCCACGGTCCTTTTCGACCTGAAGCCGGTGCCCGAGCCGATCCGCGCGGATCACGAGTGGGTGCCCGCCCCGGCGCCGTCGTCGCGCCGGCTTGCGGCCAAGGGTGTCGAGGGTCTCGCCAAGATGCCGTTGCGGTTCGCGCGGCGCGTCGAGCACGCGATCGAGAGCCCGCGGACGGCCCTGGCCCAGGTCGGGGAGCTCGCCGAAGCCGTCGGCGAAGTCGCGTGGACATTCGCCGATCCGGCCCCGGAGGTGCCGCTGAACGTCGAGATCGGCTCCCACCGTCGCTTCGTCTGGGTCCGGAGCGACCTGGCCCAGTTCAAGCGGATCAAGGACGTGCTCGGCGGCACCGTGAACGACGTTGTCCTGGCGGTGGTGGCCGGCGGGGTGCGGGAATGGCTCCATGCGCGCGGCATCCGCACCGAAGGGCTCGAGGTGCGTGCGCAGATCCCGGTCTCGATCCGCGGGAAGGACGAGCAGGGGCATCTCGGCAACAAGATCGCAGCGATGCGTGCGGCGATGCCGGTCTACATCGAGGATCCCGTGCAGCGGCTGGGGAAGGTGCGCGAGCAGATGAGCGACCTGAAGGACTCGAAGCAGGCGCTCGGGGCCGAGGTGATCTCGCGCTTCAACGACTTCGCGCCGCCCACCCTGCTGGCGCAGGCCGCACGGATCAACTTCTCGACCCGCCTGTTCAACATGGTGGTCACCAACGTCCCCGGGCCGCAGGTGCCGATCTATCTGCTCGGGCGCGAGCTCGAAGACATCTTCCCGGTGGGGTTCCTGCCCCCGCACCAGGCGCTGTTCGTCGCGATCATGTCCTACAACGGCGGCATCAACTTCGGCCTCCTGGCGGACTTCGACTCGATGGACGACGTCGAGGTCATCGCCGATGGGATCGAGCGCGCGCTGAGCGACCTCGGGGACGCGGCGGGCGAGGCCGGCCGTGCCCAGGCCGAGCAGCCGTCGGCCGCCCAGGCCTGAGAATCAGCCTTAGCGCCCGCCGACCCGCGTACCATTCGGTACATGGAGATGGAGGAAGGGCCGTTTCGCTACCACTTGGAGCTGACTCCCGAGCAGCTCAAGATCACGCACACGGCGCTGCGGAGCCTGCTCGACGACTTCGGCCATGAGCAGGCGGGGATCCAGGCGCTGATCCACGAGGTGCTGGCGAAGCTCCCCGACGAGCACGCGATCCGGGCGATCCGGATCGGGGGCGAGGGATCGAGCGGCGACGTGGTCGAGCTCTCGACCGAGCCCGAGCCCGACGGCGGCGACCCAATCGACCCGATTTCCGCCTAGGGAATCGAACCCGCTTCTCTAGCCTGACGGGCCCTCGTGTCCGTCTCGGTCCAGATCGGCCTCCTGCTGGCGCTCGCGACCGCGTTCGCGTCGGTCCTCGGGTTCCTCTACAAGCACCGCGGCGCGGTGGCGTCGCCGCGGGTCGACATGAGCAGGCCGCTGAGAACGTCGTTCGCCCTCTTTCGGAACCCGTGGTACTCGCTCGGGATCGTGATCGCGCTGACCGGTTGGGGCTTCCACGTCGGTGCGCTCGCTCTCGCGCCGATCTCATTGGTCCAGGCCACGATCGCCGGCGGGCTGGTGCTCCTGACGGTGACCGCCGATCGCCTGTTCGCGCATGAGGTGACGAGGCGCGAATGGATCGGCGTAGCGCTCGCCGCGCTGGGCCTGGCGTTCCTCGCCGCGACGATCGGCGACACGGGCGACGAGGCCCACTCCGAATACGAGGTCGCGCGCCTCGTGACCTATCTCTGCGTTCTCTCGGTTGCCGCGTGTGTGGTCGCCTGGTTGGCCGTCGGCAACGTCCGCGAGGGCGTCCTGTTCGGCGCTTCCGCCGGCCTCTTCTGGGCGGCGTCCGATACCTCCATCAAGGCGCTCAGCGGCAACCTCGGCGAGGAAAGCGCCGCCGCGATTCTCATCCACCCGCTCGCTGTGCTGATCGCAGTCGCCTCGATCGCCGGGCTCGTGGTCTCGGCACGTAGCCTTCAGGTCGGCAAGGCCGTGCCGGTGATCGCCGTCACCAGCATCGCGGCGAACGCGCTGACGATCGCCGCCGGCCCGATCGTGTTCGCCGAGCCGTTTCCCAACGACACACTCGGCGTGGTCGTGCGGCTCGCAGCCTTCGCGCTCGTCATCTGCGCTGCGGCTCTGACCCCGGCGCCGGTGCACGCGGCGGAGACGATCGAAGCTCGTTGAGACTGGCGGGACGATGCGCCGAGCCGTCGAACGCTGGTCAGGAAGACTCGTGGATGACGTCCTCGATCGCGGCGGCCACGGTGTCGGGGGCCTTGTTCAGGATCTGCGTGTGCTTGCGGGGAGTCGTTGCGAACACGGACACGCGCTCGTTGCCCTCCTCGGCGTCGGCGGCAGCAGCGCGCACCGTGCGCATCTCGTCCTCGGTGGCGCCCGAGTGGGCTCCGGTGCCAACCACGAACACGGTCGGGCATTCCAGCGCCGCGAATTCGGGTCCGAGGTCGCCGTTGACGGCGTCCATTTCGATCACGACGTCGGCCGACTCCCCGGGAGACATCCGGGCCGAGCGGCCGAGCACCGCCAGGATGCGCATGATCCAGCCCAACCGACGGAACTGGGTGCGGACCTTCTGCTTTCCGGCCTCGTCGAGCATGGCGATCGGGTAGGCACCGTCGACGAGCACGAGTCCGCCGACCCGCCCGGAGTGCTGAGCCGCGTATCGCACGGCGATCGTGGCGCCGTAAGACCACCCGACGAGGATCGGGCGTTCGATGCCGGTCGCGTCGATGACCCGTCCGATGTCGTCGACGGCGGCCTGTACGGAGTAGTCGGCCGATCTGCCGGACTTCCCGCGCGCCCGCGAGTCGAACCGCACCGTGCGGTACTTCCCGTCGAGACGGCCGATCACGCGGTTCCAGTTCTGCATGGTGCCGAAGCCGCCGCTGAGGAAGAGCAGGGCAGGCGTGCCACCGGGGGCGTCGACGCCGTAGAGCCGAGTGTCTGCGGCAGGAATCATGAGTTGTCGTGACATCGCGGTCGAGCCTTTCGGATCGGCGAGCATCGATAGTCAACCGACGCGGCCGAGATGGGCGCGCCGGGCCTGCCATTTCTTGAAGTGCGTCGGCTGCCGGCCTAGAACCCCAGCGCGAACTTCGCGTCCTCGGTCATCATCTCGGGCGACCAGGGGGGGTCGAACACCATGTTCGGGTGGACGGTCGAGACGCCCTCGAGGTCGCCGACGAACTCGCGCATCTGCTCGGAGACCTGGGGGCCGATGGGGCAGGCCGGGGTCGTCAGCGTGAAGGTGACGAACACGTCCTGCTCCGAGATGTCGACGTCGTAGACGAGGCCGAGCGAGACGAAGTCGAGCCCGAGCTCGGGATCGATGACTTCCTCGAGCGCCTCGTAGACGTCCTCTTCGGTGACCATGCAACAAATCGTAGCGGCGGGGGCCCGTGGGGCTAGATCCGCTTCTCGAGCCAGTGCGAGGCGTAGCGATTGCCGTTGTAGTCGGGGATCTCGACATAGCCCAGATGCCGGTAGAGCGCCATCGCGGCCGGCTGGCGGTCCCCGATGTCGAGGCGCAGTCGCTCGTAGCCGCGAGCGCGCGCCTCGTCTTCAAGGCGCACCATCAGCGCCCGACCCGCACCGCGTCGGCGCGCTCTCTCCGCAACATGGACCCGCTTGATCTCCCCCGTCCGCGCGTCGAGACGTTTGAGTGCCGCACAGCCCACCGGATCCGAACCGGCCCAGGCGATCAGGAACACGCCGTCGGGCGGGACGAGCTCGTGGGGATGCGCCGGCGCAGCGTTGCGGTCGTAAGGCCCATACGTCGCCTCCGCCCAGGCGATGAACGCCTCGATCAACGCGCTCGCTGTGGCCGAATCGGACGGCTCGGGCCGAATCTCGATCGCTCGAAGGCACACGCCGCCAAGGTAGCCGAGCGCGCCACTCCCTCTAGGCTTGGAGTACTCCGATGTGGCTCCTGATCCTGCTCTTCATCGTGCTCCCGATCGCGGAGCTCTACGTGATCATCCAGGTCGGCGGGGCGATCGGAGTCCTCCCCACGCTCGCGATCCTGATCGCGGACAGCCTGATCGGCGCCGCGCTAGCCCGCTCGCAGAGCCGCGCGGCCTGGGAGCGCTTCAACCGCGCACTGGCAGAGGGCCGGATCCCGGGGCGCGAGGTCTTCAACGGGGCGATGATCATCCTTGGCGGCGCTCTACTCCTGACCCCGGGGTTCATCACCGACGTCGTCGGCATCCTCCTGCTCCTCCCGCCCACCCGAGCCGCGCTGCGGGCGTTTCTCAGCCGGACCGTCGCGAAGCGCGCCGGGTTCGCGTGGCGCGTCACCCCCTTCGGCTCGGCGCGCCCGGGTGGCCCTCGGCCGCGGCGCCAGGGCTACGACTACGAGGGCAGCGCCCGCGAGGTGAACGATCCCCCTGGCGAGCTGGGCGGCCCGGGGCAAACGGGTGACCGGCATGGCTGAGCAGGTGAAGCTCGCGCCCGCCGAGGGGATCAGCGTGGAGTGGGATACCGACGCCGTCAGGGCCCTCGCGGACGATGACTCCCGGCAGCAGCCCGCGTGGCGCCTGGACGGCGCACTCGCCCCGGAGTTCAGCGCCCTGCGGGTGGTCTCCGGGGCCACTTCGGACGGCACGCTGTTGCTGCTTTGTGCGGCCCGGCCCGAGGCGGCAGCCCACCACGACGAGGACGCCGTCGCCGCGGTCCTCATCTCGCCCGAGGGCGCGCCGGAGGCGGTCGAGGAGGCGCTGGTCTCCATCGAGTACGCGGCCGACGGCGGGATTCGCCGGCTGGGCCTCGAGCTCTACAAGGAAGGCGACGACTATCCGGTGCGTGGCGCTGGGGACGCAACCGGGGCCGAGGCCGACGGCGAGCGCCGGGACGTGGCCGAGCTCGCCTTCCGCCTCGACGGCAGCGCGGGAGCGGCCCTCTACGAGATCGTTCGCCCCGCCTGAGACGAGATGGCGATCCGGGTCGTGATCTCCGACTTCGGCGGCGTGCTCACGACGCCGCTCATCGGCTCGTTCATGGCGTTTCAGGATCGGACCGGCATCACCGGCGAGTCGCTCGGCCAGGCGATGCAGCGGATCTACGAGCGCGACGGCGCGCACCCTCTCTACGAGCTCGAGAAGGGGAGGCTGACCGAGGACGAGTTCCTCGGCGGCATCCGCTCGGAGCTGGCGGTCGAGCTCGGCCACGAGCCCGAGATGCACGGCTTCAAGGAGATCTACTTCGAGGCTCTGGAGCCCAACACGCCGATGATCCACGAGATGCGTGAGGCCAAGCGGGGGGGCAGCAGGATGGCGCTGCTCACCAACAACGTGCGCGAGTGGGAGCCGCTCTGGCGCTCGATGCTGCCGGTGGACGAGATCTTCGAGCTGGTGGTGGACTCGGCGTTCGTGGGCATGCGGAAGCCCGAGCCCGAGATCTTCCGCCTCACGCTCGAGCGCCTGCGCGAACATGATCCGGGCGAGCTGGGCGAGCTCGAGTTCTCGGAGTGCCTGTTCGTCGACGACGTGGAGGTCAACTGCACGGCCGCGCGCGAGCTGGGCGTGAACGTCGTCCACTTCCGCTCGAACGACCAGGCGATCCCCGAGATCCGCGGGGCCCTGACGCCTTGAGCGTGGTGCTGATCCCGGCGTAGAATGAGTCGTATGACGCACGAGGACGCCAAGGCGCTCTGCGCCAGGAACGCAGCCGAGCATCCCGACCGCAAGGTGGCGCAGTGGCGCCCTCAGGAGCAGCCGGATGGGACCTGGACGGTCGTGCGCATCGGGCTCCCGCCGACCCTCGATACGACCACCGAGCAGCAGGCCGACGAGCGCCCGCCGACCCCGGACGATCCCCGCACGGCGGCGATGCAGAACCTGGGCCCGCACATCGGCCCGGCGATCTAGACCCGGACGTGATGGATCGCCGTCCGGCCCGGATCGGCGCTAGTTGTCCGAGCCTGCGCGGTCCCAGACGTAGAGCTCGACGGCTTCGACCGCGAGCTCCATCAGGCGCGGCCCTGAGAGCCAGTCGAGAACTGTGTCGAGGGCGCGCTCTTCGGTGACGCCGCGGTCGACGGCCTCCTCGCCGCGGAAGCCGGCGGCGAGCTTCAGCGCCTCGCGGCGGTGCTCGCCGAGCCCGGAGAACGAGTGCATCAGGAAGTCTCGGTTCGGCACTGGGTGGCCGGCGTCCATCGACGCGTGCCACGCGGCGAGCATGGAGATGTCGTGTTCGTCCAGCTCGGCGATCGCGCGCGCGTAGTGCGACTCCAGCTCGTCGTCCGGGATCTCGTCGACCCAAGCGCGGACCGCCTCGCCGAGCAGCTGGCGGCGGGCTTCGCGACCGACGGAGTCGGCGATCGCGCGGATCGCGTCGGCGGGATCGATGAAACAGAGCGACATTGGCAAACCTCGGGGAGGGGTTGGCTTCCGTGGGCGAAGATAGATGTCCCTGCGGACGGCACCGCGACAGCCCGAAGGTCGCTGTTTCCGGCTTGGTAATGGGCACTCCTCCCAGCCGGCCGCAGATGTCAGACGTGCGCGCCGCGCCCCGACCTAGGATCGAGGAGATGCCGTCGCTGGAATTCGCATGAGCCTGCAGCTGATCGTGGGCCCGCCCAACTCGGGCCGGGCCGGCGAGATCCTCACCCGCCTTCGCGCTGCGCTCGACCGCGACCCCCTCTTGGTCGTTCCCACCGGCGACGACATCGCCCGCTTCGAACGGGACCTCTGCGCCAACGGCCACGCGGCAATCGGCGCGACCATCCGTACCTTCGGCTCCCTCACCGACGAGATCGCGCTGGCAACGGCTGCCGACGTTCCGCCGCCGCTGACCGCCCCCCAGCGACTGGCACTCGTGCGCGCCGCCACCGCGGCGACGCCGTTGCGGCTCCTCAGCCGCTCCGCGCGCTCGACCGGGTTCGCCTCGGCGCTCGACCTCCTGATCGGCGAGCTGCAGGCCGCCCTCGTCGCCCCCGCCGATCTGCGCGCGGCCGTGGAGGCCGCCGAGGGAGGCGAGCTGGAGCTGGAGATCGCCGCGCTGTACGGCGCCTACGAAGGTCTGCGAGACGGGGCCGGCCGATCGGACGCCGGCTCCGCCGCCGTCAGGGCGGCCGCCGCGCTCCGGGCGACGCCGGACGCGTGGGGGCGCCGGCCGGTTTTCGTCTACGGCTTCGACGACCTCACCGAGTCGCAGCTCGAGCTGCTGCGGCTGCTCGCCGTGGGGGCTGAGGTCACGGTCGCGGTCAACTACGCGGACCGCAAGGCGCTCGCCGCCCGGGCAACCCTGCTGGCCCGCCTGCGGGAAGAGTTCGGCGCGGTCACGGTCGCCGACCTCGGATTCGACCCGGACTACACCCGGCAGCGCTCCCTGCGCCACATCGACCGGGAGCTGTTCGAGGCCGGTGCGGAGACCGTGCCACCGGACGACGGGCTGCGGCTCCTGGAGTCCGCCGGGTCGCGCGGCGAGGCGGAAGCGGTCGGGCTGGAGATCGGACGCCTCCTCGACGCCGGCGTGGAGCCGCACGACATCGTCGTCGCGCTCCGCCGCCCGTCGGTGGACGGCCCGCTGTTGGCCGCCGTCCTGCGCGAGATGGGGGTCCCGGCGGCCCTCGAAGCGGAGCTCCCGCTGAGCGCGACGGCAGTGGGGCGGAGCCTCATCGCACTCTGCCGCGCCGCCGGCGACGACGGCCAGCCCGGGGACCTGCTCGCGCACCTGCGGGCCGACCCCTCGGTGGCGCCAGGCGCGGTCGACTGGCTCGAGCGCGCGGTCGCGCGGCGCGAGGCCGGGAGCGTCGAGGAGCTCGCCGGCCGCTGGGAGACCGCGCCCGTCCACCTCAGCCGGATTCAGGCGGCCGATGGCCCCTCGGCGCGCGTGCTCGCGCTCGCGGGCGCGGCGCGCCGCCTGGCGGAGGCGGTGCACGCCGAGGCCGCGCCGCTGGCGGGCGAACGGCGGAACGGCACCCCGCTCGCTCCGGTCGAGCTTCGGGCGGGAGTCGCGGCCGCGGAGCTCCTCGAAGAGCTGGCGCTGGTCGGCGCGCTGCCCGATTGCCCCGAGCCGGACCTCACCGACGCGGAGGAAGCCCTCGAAGCCGCCGGCGTGCGTGCCTGGCGCGGATCATCGGAAGGGCGAGTGCGGATCCTGAGCCCGTACCGGGTCCGCGCCGGCCAGGCGCGCTACCTCTTCTGCGCGGCCATGCAGGAGGGCGTGTTCCCTGGTCGTGGAGCGATCGACCCGCTGCTCGGCGAGGAGAGCCGCAGCCGCCTCGGGATCAGTGCGCTGCGCCGCCAGGAGCAGTCCGACGAGGAGCGCTACCTGTTTCATGTCTGTGCGTCGCGGCCCGTTGACCGGCTGTACCTCTCCTGGCGCTCGAGTGACGAGGACGGTCACCCCGCCGCAAGGTCCCCCTTCGTGGACGAGGTCCTGGATCTCATCGGGAGCGACCCGGAGGCGGCTGAGCGCGCCCTGAAGCGGACCAGGACGCTCGCTCAGGCGGTCCCGGCAGCTCGGGAGGCAACGACTCCCCGCGCGCTGGCGCGAGCGGTGACGCTCGGCGCTGGACCCGACGATGAGCGTCGGCGCGAGGCGCTGAGCGCGCTGGGGGTGGACCTCGCCGTCACGGGCGACGTGCTCGCTCTCACCTCCGGGATCCCCGACCCCGAAGCCAAGCCGGGGCCGCTCTCGAACCCGATCGTGCTGGCGGCGATGAAGGAGCGGCGCCTGCTGAGCGCGAACTCGCTCGAGGGCTGGATCCAGTGCTCGTACCAGTGGTTCGTCGATCACGAGCTGACACCGCAGCGCCTCGAGCCGGAGGCCGATCCGCTCTGGCTCGGCAGCATGGTCCATGCGGCGCTCGACCGGCTCTACGCGGAGCCACCGGGCGAGGACGCGATCCCGCGCCCGGAAGACGTGCGCGCGTGGAAGGCGCGCTTCAACGAGCTGCTCGACGCGATGGTCGACGAAAGCGAGTCGCCGCGGACGCCGGATCGCAAGCTCGGGCTCGCGCGGCTCCGGATCCAGGTCGAGGGGTTCCTGGACGCCGAGGCGGAGGGCACGACCGTGTTGCGCCCGCGGGCCGACCTCCTGGAGCGCGGCTTCGGTTTCGGAGAGGAGGACGCTGACGACCCGGGGGAGCTCCGGCTGGGCGAGTTCGCCCTGCGGGGGCGGATCGACAGGATCGACGTCGAGCCCGGCGGGAACCGGGCGGTGCTGCGCGACTACAAGACGTCGAAGGCGGTCCCGGGAGTGACGACGATCGCCAACGAAGGCAAGGTCCAGCTGCAGCTGTACATGCTGGTCGCCCGCGAGCGCCTCGGGCTCGATCCGATCGGCGGCCTCTACCAGCCGCTCGGCGCGTACGACGACAAGCGCCCGCGGGGGATGGTCCGGCGCAGCGAGTGCGGCGACGACGGCCTCTTCCGCGGCCTCGACATCTCGGTGAAGGGCGACGCCCTCGACGACGAGGAGTTCGAGGACGCGCTCTCCGACGCTCGTGCCCGCGCGATCCAGAACGGCGAGCGGATGCGAAGCGGGGACATCAAGCGCGATCCGCTCGGCGGCGTCTGCTCCGAGTACTGCACCTTCCAGCCGATCTGCCGGCTCGAGCGCGCGCTCGGGCTCGACGAGGAGACGAAGGACGGCGAGTGACCGCCCCGGACCTCCCCACCCCGGAGCAGGCGGCGGCGATCGCGGCCCGGGACACGGACGTCTTTTGCGAGGCCGGAGCCGGCAGCGGCAAGACGCGCGTGCTGGTCGGGCGGTATTGCGACGCCGTCTGTGACGACGGCGTCGAGATCGACCAGATCCTGGCGTTCACCTTCACCGAGCGGGCGGCGGCCGAGCTCCGTCAGCGAATCCGCGCCGAGCTGAGCGCGCGCTCGCACGCCGCCAAGAAGGGGGGCGACGAAGCTCGCGCCGCCTGGCTCCGGGCGCGCGCCCGCGAGACGGAGCGCGCATGGGTGACCACGATCCATGGCTTCTGCCGCCGGCTCCTGGGAACGCATCCGGTCGCGGCCGGGCTGGATCCGCGGTTCCGGGTCCTGGATGCCCCTGAGGCCGGGCGCCTGCGCGAGCGCGCGGCGCGAGAGGCGATCGAGCGCCTGGTCGCGGACGGCGACGAGCGGTTGGAGCGGGTCGTTGCGGCATATCGCACATGGCGGATCAGCGACATCGTCCTGGCCGCCCACGAACGCCTGCGGAGCCAGGGCATGGTCCGCCCGAGCCTGCCGGAGGTTGGATTGCCCGAACGCTCCCACCGCAAGGACTCGAGCCCGCTGACGGCCGACGAGGCCAAGGCCGCGCTGGACGCACGCGCGGTCCTCCAGCAGGCGCTCGAGGCCGTCGGCGGGCGCTACGCGGAGCTGAAGACCGGACGCTCGGGCCTCGACTTCGCGGACCTGGAGCTGCGGTCGGTTGAGCTCCTGCGTACGTCCGAGGTGGTTGCGGCGGCCTGGAGCGACCGCTTCCGGCACCTGATGGTCGACGAGTTCCAGGACACGAACCGCGTCCAGCTCGAGCTGATCGACCGGCTGCGCGGCCCAAACACGCGCCTGTTCACCGTCGGCGACGAGCACCAGTCGATCTACCGGTTCCGGAACGCCGACCTCGAGGTATTCCGCGCCGAGCGCACCCGGGCCGAGGACTCGCCCGGCACCAGGGTGCTGCCACTTCGCGGGAACTTCCGCGCGCGACCCGAGGTCCTGGCGGCTGCGAACGCCGTGGGCCAGACACTGCTCGAGGGATTCGCTCCGCTCACCGCCGGGCGGGAGAGCGAGGGCGAGGAACCCCGGGCGGAGCTCCTGCTGACCTTCGAGGAGGGCAAGGGGAAGGATCACCGCAAGTGGAAGGCCGAGGGGATCGAGCTCGAGCCGCCGCCATCCGAGGGGAACTGGGCCACCGTCGCGCAGTCCCGTGCCCTGGCCGAGCGCCTGCGCGAGCTCGTCGACTCCGGGGTGGCGGAACCCGAGGACATCGTCGTCCTGCTGCGGGCGTTCACACACGTCGACGCGTACGAGGACGCGCTGCAGCGCTTTGGGCTGGAGCCGTACGTGGTCGGCGGCCGCGGTTACTGGTCGCAGCAGCAGGTCGAGGACCTGCTGCGCCTGCTCGGCGTGGTCGCCAACCCCCTCGACGACGAGCTCCTGTTCGGCGCCCTGGCGAGCCCGGCCTGCGGAGTCTCTCCCGACGCCCTGTGGCTGCTCCGGCGAGCGACAGGGGAGCGGCGCCACGTCTGGCCCACGATCGCGGCCGCGTTCGGCGAGGAGGAGAACGACTGGGAGCTCGACGACCCCGAGCAGCTCGAGGCAATCGAGGACGGGGACGCAGAACGGCTGCGGGCCTTCTGCCGGACGATCGGAGCGCTCCGCGCGGAGGCGGCCGTGACACCGCTGGACGCCCTGGTCGAGCGGACCATGAACGCCTTCTCTTACGACCTGGCGCTGCTCGCCCGTCCGCAGGGGGCCGGCCGGATGGCGAACGTCCGGAAGCTGATGCGCCTGGCGGCGGAGTTCGAGGGCAACGAGGGACGCGACCTCCGCGCCTTCCTGGCGCAGGCCGACGAGAGCACCCGGCGCGACGAGCGTGAGGGGCAGGCGCCCGTTCAGGCCGAGGACTACCCAGGGGTCCGGATCATGACCGTGCACGGGGCCAAGGGGCTCGAGTTCCCCGTCGTCGCCGTCCCGGACCTCGACCGCGCGCTGGATGCGGGGCATCGGTCCGACGACATCTGGATCGGCCGCCTCGGCACGGAGGGTGAGCAGGCGCGCTTCGGTCTGCGCCTGGCGTTCCCGACCGCGAAGTCCACCGGGGTCTGGGAGCTGACGGAGCTCGACCAGGAGGAGAAGGAGGCCGAGGCCGAGGAGTCCTGCCGCCTCGTGTACGTGGCGGCCACTCGCGCCCGCGAGCGTCTGATCCTGAGCGGCGTCTTCAAGCCCGAGCACCTGGAGCCCGCCGATGAGCGCAAGACGAACGACACCGCCCTGCGCCGGATCCTTCCCGGGCTCGTCGCCCGCGGCTGGGACGGCTCACCGGGCTCCGTCGAGCTCCCGGCTCCAGAGCCCGCGGTCGCGGGGATCGAGAAGGCGCCGCCGGCCGGACTGCGGGTATCGGTCAGCGAGCCCGGCGCCGAGCGCGCCGCCCAGCTCCGAGCGACGTTCCCGCCGCGCGGGCGGGTCGCGGCGGACCCCGGCGGCAGGAAGCCGCCGATCCTCGGCGACGCGCCCTCCCCAGTGCCGCTCGGCCACCTTTCCTACTCAGCGCTGGACGCCTTCAAACGCTGCGGCTACAGGTTCTACGTGGAGCGGGTCCTGGGGGTTCGCGGGGGGGCGGTGGTCACTGTCGCGACCGACTCCGAGCCGGAGGCCGAGGCCGACGAGCCGGCGGACGAGGACGTCGTCGACCCCAGCGGAGACGGTCCAGGCGCCCGCTCACCGTCGGCCGCGAAGGCGCTGGGCAACGCCGTCCACGCTGCGCTGGAGTGGAGCGCGCGCTCGCGTTGGGAGGCGCCCCCGGCCGATCGCGTACAGGCGCTATTGGCCCGCGAGGGCGTGGCGGACGCCGAAACGCTGGCACGTGCTCAGGCCCTGATCGAAGGCTGGCTCTCAAGCGACCTGCGCCGCTCACTCGACGGCGCCCCGCTTCGTGCCGAGGCGCCGTTCGTCCTGCCCGTCGCGGACACGGTCCTGCGGGGAAACATGGACCTGCTGGCCGGGGGCGCGGAGCCGGTGGTCATCGACTACAAGACGGATCGGGTCGGAACCGACCCGCCGGCTGTCCTGGGCGAGCGGTACGCGGCCCAACGGGCCGTCTACGCCCTCGCGGCGGCGAGCGGCGAGGCGCGGACCATCCGCGCCGCGCATGTCTTTCTCGAGCGACCCGGCGAGCCGGTCGTCGAGGTCTTCGACCAGGGTGGGCTCGAGGCTGCGCGGGCACGGATCGAGACGCTGATCACCCAGATTCGCGCCGGGACGTTCGAGCCGGCACACGAGCCCTACGCCGCGCTCTGCTTCGGCTGCCCGGCGGCGCCGCGGCTCTGCCCCCGCCCGGCCTGGCGGCCTCGGCGTGACGCGCCCGCGGCGGTGCGGTGAGCAGACTGGCGACGTTCGGCTACGGCTCACTCGTGAGCCGCGCGAGCGTCGCCGAGACGCTCGGGCACGACGCGGCGCCGCCGGTCCCCGCCCGCCTCGCCGGCTGGCGGCGGCGGTGGTCGCTCGTTCGCGACAACGCTCGCGCGGAGAAGGGGTTCGAGCCGATCGAGGGCGACCCGTTCGACTATTGCCTCGGCCTCAACATCGAGCGTGCGCCCGGAGCACCGGGGGGCGAGTGGCCGAACGGCGGCCTGATCGAGATGACGGCCGCAGAGCTCGACCGTCTCGACCTGCGCGAGCTTCGCTACGACCGCGTCGAGGTGACCGGCGACGTCCGCCCCCGGGAGGCCAATGCCTTCGACGCGGTGTTCACGTACACGGCGAAGCCGGAGAACTTCGCGCCCCATCCGCCGCCCCGCTCGGTCGTGCTCGCGTCCTATCTGCGGGCGTGCGAGACGGCGTTCGAGGAGCTGGGCCCGGACGAGCTCGTCGCGTTCGGGCGCAGCACGGACCCGGTGCCCGTTCCCGTCGTGGAGGCCTGGCTCGTCCGCGACGAGATCCCGGAGGGCAATCCGCGAGCCTGGTAGCGGCTAGTCGCGCTGCGCTCGAACCAACAGGGCATTCACGACCCAGAGGGCCACCCCGACGCCGACCAGGATGCCGGCGCGCGCGAAGACCTCGCCCTCGATCTGCGTGAGAAGCGCGATCGAGACGCCGATCCCGATCACCGGGACCACCGAGGGCACGCGGAAGTGGTCGTGGCTCACTGGATCGCGCCGGAGATAGAGAACGGTGGCATTGACGATCGCGAAGACGATCACCAGCAGGGCAACCGTCGTATCGGCGAGCTTCTCGAGGTCGGCGGTGAGGACGAGGACGGCCGCGATCGCCGTGGTGAAGAGGATCGCCACCCACGGAGTCCGCCTGCCGCCGTGGATCGTGGCGAGCGGACGCGGCACCACGCCCTCCTCCGCCATCCCGTACATGAGGCGCGAGGCCATGATCATGTTGATCAGCGCGCCGTTTGCGAGCGCGAGCAGCCCGATCGCGGAGAACACCTTCTCGTTGATCCCGAGCGGGCCCTGCTTGACGACCTCGAGCAGCGGCCCGCTCGAGCTCGCGAGGTCGTTGGTCGGAACGACGACCGAAGCGCCGATCGTGACCAGGAGGTAGAGCACTCCGGCGATCGCGAGCCCGCCGAAGAGAACCCGGGGATACGTGCGGCGCGGCTCCTGTGCCTCCTCGGCCACGTTCACGGAGTCCTCGAAGCCGATCAGCGCGTAGAAGGCCAGTGCGGCGCCGGCGAGGGATGCGGCGAGGACGGAGGAGCCTTCCTTGAACTCGAACGCGCGCCCCACGTCGGCGTCCCCCTGACCGACCGCGACGACCGCGATCAGGACGATCAGGAGCAGGCCGCCGATCTCGACCACGGTGAAGCCGACGTTCAGCTTCACCGACTCGGCGATGCCGCGGAAGTTCACGAGGGCGATCAGGCCGAGGAGGATCAGCGCCGTGACCGTGACCTTGATGTCGACGAACGCGCTCAAGTAGTCGCCCCCGAACGCGCGGCTGAGCGCGCTTGCGGACGTGATCCCGGACACCACCACCGCGAAGGCCACGATGAACGAGAAGAACGGGTTCTTGAACGCGCGGTGGACGTAGAGGCCGGCGCCGCCGGCATGCGGGTACTTGGAGACCAGCTCGGCGTAGGAGCCGGCGGTGAACGCCGCCATGACGAGGGCGAGCATGAATGCCGCCCAGATCGCTCCTCCGGTCTCGGCTCCGACCTCACCCACCAGGGCATAGATGCCGCCGCCGAGGATGTCGCCGACGATGAACAGCAGTAGGAGCTTGGGTGTGATCGCCCGGCGGAGCCCGCCCTCGTCCGCCGGATCAGGTGCCAGCGCCGCCTCGGCGGACACGGGAACGCGCCCTCTTCGGGGACCGCGGGGAGCCACGGCGTTGCCGCTACCCGGGTCGGCCGGCCAGAACCGGACGCTCAGCTCAGGTTCCAGCGCCTGGCCCAGTCGCCGAGCTCACGGATCGCGGGCTCCAGCTCCGAGCCCATCGCCGTCAGCTCGTACGAGACGCGCGGCGGGGTGCCCTCGTGGACCGACCGCTCGACGAGCCCGACCTCCTCGAGCTCGCGCAGGCGCCGCGAGAGCAGGCGGTCCGACAGGCCGGGAACGGCCTGGGCGATCTCCGCGAAGTACAGAGGACCGGGCGACAGCGTCCAGAGGATCGCGCCTGCCCAGCGCTTGCCGATCAACTCGACGGCCGCGTGGAAATCGGGGCAGACGGGCTCGGGCTGGCCGGAATCCGTACCCGTAGAGCGCTCTGTTCGGGACCGAGCCTCCACTGAGGTCAGGGTAACGGACGGTCGAGCTCGGCCTTACGCCGTGCACGCACCGGTATCCGCCCCGTCCAGCGGGCCGTTGAGCACCTGGCCGACAACCCCGTTGGGAATGCCGAGGCCGCTCGGCGGCCCGGACTCGAGCGAGGTCGCGAACACGGTCGTCATCACGCGGCCGTCCGCGTCGACGACAGGGCCGCCGGAGTTGCCGTTGCGGACCAGCCCGCGGAAGGGGGTCATGCTCCGCTCGATCGGGCCGCGTCCGTACGAGTCCTCGCTGATGACGGTCCCCGTGCGCCCCAGGCGCGCCGCGTTGAAGGTGAGCGGGCCTCCCTCCGGATAGCCCACCGCAGCGCCGGCCGTTCCCTGGCGCGGCCCGTCCACGATCGGGATCGGAGCGCCGGTCAGGCCGGGGACGGCCAGCACCGCCAGATCGTTCCGGGGCTCGTAGTGCAGGACCTCCGTCTCGAGCTCGTCGCCGGCCGGGGTCGTCACCGTGGTGTCGTCCTGCCCCGCGACCACATGCGCGTTCGTGACGACGATCTCGGGCGCGGCGATCCAGCCCGAGCCCTCCACCCCGAGACCGCAGGCGCTCCCGCGTACGCGCAGCACCGATGCTGCGGCCCGCTCGATGTCGGGATCGTCCGTGACCGAGGCGTCGGGCGCTTCCACGTTCGCCTCGGGCCCCCGGACATCGGGCGTCGGGTTGATCCGCCGTAGGGCGTTCAGCAGCGGGCCGGACGGCGGGAACGCATCGTTCAGTGCGACCAGGATCGACGAGCGCTGGACAGCCTCCCGCAGCCCACGGGAGTCGTTGCCGGGGGCGTTCAGCGCCACCGCCCCGAAGACCCAGGCGGCGGCGAACGCCAGCGTGGCGAGCAGCAGCGCACCGGCGATCGAATCGACCAGCCTGCCGGCGCTGCCGTGCGCCAGGCGCGCCCGGAGCCCGGCCCCTACACCGTCGAGGGCGATCGCAAGGAAGACGCCCAACAGGATTCCGCCGGCCGCGGCAACCGCGGGCGCATAGGGGGATTCGGACCCGCCTTCGAGCAACGCCGGGCCGATCCGCGCGCCCGCTGCGACGCCGCCGATGAAGCCCGCCAGGGGCATCGCGGAGCCGATCAAGCCGCGCTCCCACCCGATCGCGGCAAGGGCGAGCGCAAAGACGATGATCCCGATGTCGATTGCGCTCATCGCTCTGACTTCCGGGCGCCTTGCAAGGGGTCTTGAGGCCGGCGTCCCCGCACACACGAGTCACTACCTTTGTGACGATGGATGCCGCCCCGCCGACCCCGGGCCCGCGTGGCGAGCAAAGCTACCGCACCCCCGCATCCGGGTCGGGCGGTGGCAGTGAGGAAGAGCGCCGCAGGCGGCTGCTCACCCGGGCCGCGCCGGTGGTCGCGCTCTCAGCCGGATCGTTCCTCATCGGCGCGGTGGTCGGCGGATCCGGCGGCACGTCGGAGGCTGCGGAGCGGTTCGCGAACGCCTGGGAACGTCAGGACTTCGCGGCGATGCACAGGGAACTCTCAGTCCCCGCCAAGGACGAGTACCCCGTCGAGGAGTTCACCAAGCTCTACGTGGACGCCCAGGCAACCGCCACGGCGGTCCGGGTGGCGACCGGCGAAACCGAGGAGGCGGAGGTGAACGGCGAGGACGCCGCGGCGTTCGATACGACGGTCGACACCCGGGCGTTCGGCCAGGTCGACGGGCGCGTGGAGATCCCGCTCGACGACGAGGGCATGGTCGACTGGGTGCCGCACCTGACCTTCCCCGGCCTCGCCGCGGGCGAGACCCTGGACCGGAACACCCGGGTCGGCGAGCGGGCGCCACTGCTCGCCCGCGACGGCACACCCCTGGCCGAGGGGCCCGCCGAGGCGCGAACATCCCCGCTCGGCGCTTCCGCGCTGGCGATCGCAGGCTCGCTGGGATCGCCATCGCGGAAGCAGGGGCGCGAGCTCTACGCGCTGGGCTACTCGCCGAACGCGCTCACCGGGACCAGCGGACTCGAGCTGGCGTTCAACCTGGAACTCACCGGACAGCCGAGCGGCCAGCTCCTCGCCGTATCCGAATCCGGCGACGGTGGCGACGAGCGGATCCTGGCCAGCGGCGACCCCGTGCGGGGCGAGCCGGTCAAGACCACCATCGATCCCGACATCCAGTCGGCGGCGGTCAGCGCGCTGGGCGGCACGTACGGCGGCGTCGCCGTCCTCGATGCGCGAAAGGGTGATGTGCTCGGGGTCGCCGGGCTCGCGTTCTCGACCCCCAGGCACCGGGTTCGACCTTCAAGGTCCTCACCGCCACAGCCGGACTCGAGGAGGGCAAGGTCAAGACGTCCGACACCTTCCCGGTCGAAACCTCGAACAGCCTGATCGGACGCGAGATCTCCAACGCGCACGATTCGCCCTGCGGCGGCACCTTCGTCCAAACCTTCGCGCAGTCCTGCAACACGGTGTTCGCCCCCCTCGGCGTCGAGGTCGGAGCCGACGCGATGCTGGAGACCGCCGAGGACTTCGGCTTCAACTCCCCGCCGACACTCGCCGCGCCGGGCGCCCTGGAGGCGCTGGCGCCTCCCGAGAGCTCCTACCCCAGGCCCGAGTCGGACGTCGAGCTCGGTGAGAGCGCCATCGGCCAGGGCCGGGTGACGGCAACGCCGCTGCAGATGGCTTCGGCATCCCAGGCCATCGCCAACCAGGGCATGCGCGAGCCGACCTCGCTGGTGAAGACGCCCGCGCTCCGTCCCGACGCCGAGCCGGTGGAGGTGGCCTCACCCGAGACCGCGGCCATCATGAAGGACCTGATGATCGAGGTCGTGCGCTCCGGAACCGGCGTCGCCGCGCAGGTGCCGGACGTGGCGGTCGCGGGCAAGACCGGCACGGCCGAGCTTGGCCCGGCGGCGCTGGAGCCCGGTCAGGAGCTGGGCCCGGGCGAGGACCCGCCGCAGCAGGAGAACGCATGGTTTACCGCCTTCGCGCCGGCGGACGACCCGAAGCTCGCCGTCGCCGCGGCGGTGTTCGACGCCACGGGCGGCGGGGGCGGTGGCGCGGTGGCGGCGCCGATCGTACAGCAGATCCTGGCGGCCGAGCTCGGCTGACGAGCCTAGTCGTCGCCGGCCGGAAAGCCGATCGTCGCCGCGATCACGACGAGCGCGCCGCCGACGACCGCCGAACAGCCCCCCGACGGTGTCGTCCAGCTCGGACAGTGCCGCTCCCGCGATCGAGATCGCCGCGCCCGCCGCGAGCAGGGTCCACCAGCCGCCGCCCTGGCGCCGGCGCTCCGTTACGGTCGCCAGGGTTGCCAGTCCGATGACCCCGAGGCAGCCGTAACGGACGGGGTCCGAGAAGAGGCCGGTCAGCACCGCCACGGCAGCGGCCGCCGCGGCGACCAGCGCCAAACGCAGCGAGAACTGCGAGAGGCTTCCCTCCACCGCGGCGCCCGCTAGATGTCGAGCTCGACGACGCCGGTCCCCTCGGGGGCACTGATCTCGAGCTCGAGCGGGCGCTCCTCGGAGACGTCGTCGTCGACGAGGAACAGGAGCATCGCGCCCTGGATCGGGCCCGCCGCTGCACTCGTGTCGGGCTCTGGGATCGCCCCATCGGCCTCCACGGTCGCGCCGGGCTCGAGCGCGTAGGGACTCTCGCTCTCGAGCGGCTCGTAGACGCGGCCGCTGGCGTCCGTGACGGCGAACTCGCCGGCGATCTCGAACGCCTCGTCGTCGTTGTCGTTGGTGATCAGCAGGAAGACGCCGAGGTATGACTGGTCGGGCGGCTCGGGCGGCTGGCCGACCAGGTACTCCACGTCCGACGTCTCGTTCGGGTTCAGGAAGCGCGTGATCGCGACGTTGTAGATCAGCTCGCCGAGGTGGAGCGGCTCGCCCTCAACTGCCTCGAACGCCTCGCTCTCCCTCCTTCTCGCCGCAACCGGCGACGGGCACGGCGACGAGCAGGGCCACGAGCCCGAGGATGAAAGCGACCTTGGCGCGCATGCGAGGGCGGGAGTCTATATCGACCTAGGCGCTTGACCCCGAATCCCCGCGCACCCGGATGACGCACGGATACCGTCGGGCTCAAGCACCCAGCCGGTCGCCCCCGGCCACGGTCGACCCGCTCAGGGGCATCGCCGGCCTCGGCGAGTGCACGGAGCCGCTCGAGGGCGTGCCGGAACCCGCGGGTCAGCCGCCGCTCGGAACTGCGCACATCGCTGACCCGGTCGAAGAAGCGGGTCGGCTCGGTCCAGAACGTCACGGAGACCTCGCATCCGGACGGGCCAGGCGAGTCGGTCAGCGTCCATTCGGTGACGGTGGGGACCCGGTTCAACCGGCCGCCGTGTCCGCGCTCGAGCAGCCTGTGCGGCGCGTCGGCCTCGGCGATCACGGTGTCCATCCAGCCGCCGCCGTGGCGAAGCTTGAAGCGGGCGCCCGGCCCCGACGCCCACGGGCTCCTCCCGGAGCAGCTGATAGCCCTCGGCCAAGTGGTCCATGAACGCCGGCCGCGCGGCGAGGTCGAGCAGGAGGTCGAAGACACTCTCCCGAGACGCGTCGATCGAGATCCTGGCGGAGACGGGGCGCATCGGCGGCGATTCTATCCGCGGGGGACGGGCGCGAATCCCGTGAGAAAAGTCGGACTTTGCGGACAACTCGGCGCCGTTCAATTCGCCATCTCGTCCCGCTGGTTATGATCGTTACAAGTCAGGTCTGAGCAAACCGTCAGCCGCCGCTGACAGGAGGTCGTCCATGACGATGGTCATCGGGGGGAACGACTCGGAGGTCCACACCTCGGGGGAATCTCAAACCGAAGCAACGCCAGGCGGTCTCGCCTGCGTCGAATGCGGTTACGCGCTCTCCCTCCTCGCCGACGACCGCGTCCCCCACTGCCCGGCCTGCGGCGGCCGCAGCTTCCGCCGGGGCGGGATGTTCGACCAGACCACCGTGGGCGTCGAGGCGATCGAGGTCGCCGACGCCGAACCCGCAACCGTTACCGCCGCCCGCGAGCGCCTGGGCGGGTCCGGACCCCACCTGGCCTGGGAGCAGGACGGCAAGGTCGAGACGATGCCGATCAACGCCGGCTGGGCCAAGATCGGGCGCTCGAGCGCTGCCGATCTCATGCTCGACCACCCAACCGTGTCGCGGCGCCATGCGCTGGTCGTGCTGACCGACGAGGGCGAGCTGCGCGCGCTCGACGACCGCAGCCTGAACGGCCTCTTCGTGAATGGCGAGCGGGTGGAATGGGCGCCGCTCTCGGATGGCGACGAGCTCGAGATCGGACGCTACCGGCTCTACGTGATCAACGCCTGAATCCCGCGCCCGCTCGGAGCGGGCACTTATAGTCCGCTCGTGGCAACGACGATCGCGGTCCTCTCCCAGAAGGGCGGCACCGGCAAGACGACGATGGTGCGAACCCTCACGGACATCTTCGAGCGCCTCGGCCTCGATGTCCTGGCGGTTGACGCGGACCCGCAGGGAAACCTCTCGGACTACTTCGACACCGAGCCCGACGCCGAGCCCACCCTGGCCGGGGTGCTGACGGCCCAGACGCGCGCGGCAGACGCAATCCACGGCTCCGTGATCCCGGCGAACCTGCGGCTGGCCGAGGCGGAGCTGGCGCTCGCGGGCAAGATCGGCCGCGAGGTGACGCTGCGCAACGCGTTACGCGACCTGAAGCGCGAGAGGGACGTGATCCTGATCGACTGCCCGCCGACCCTGGGCCTCCTGACCGTCAACGCGCTGGTGGCAGCGGACCACGCGCTCCTCTCGACCCAGTCGCAGTACTTCTCGCTGCAGGGCGTCGAGCAGGCCATGGAGGTTGTGGACCTGGCGCGCGACAGCCTGAATCCGGACCTCGACCTCCTCGGCGTCGTCCTCAACATCGCGAACATGCGCACGAAGCATGCCCGGCAGACGCTCGACGCCCTCCGCGAGCGGTTCGGCGACAAGGTGTTCCGCAGCGTGATCCGCCAGTCGATCGCGTACGCGGAGTCGGCCGAGCGCGCGATCCCGATCCTCGACTACCGGCCCGACCGGGGCCAGGACTACCTGTCGCTGGCCGGTGAGATCCTGCGCCGGCTCGGGAACCCCGATCTCCTCGAGCGGCTCGACGAGCTTTCGGTTGAGATCGTGCCCGCCGGGGCCCGAGCCTGAGCCCGCCTCAGAGCTCGGGCACGTCGGCGCCGAGGGGCGAGAACGGCACGCGTTTCACCTCGGCCCAGTCGCCGACGCGCGCCGCGAGCGCCGAGGTGACCTTGCCCGTGTCCTGCCAGAAGCTCCAGACGAGGACCGTGGGACCGGCGCCGGAGATGGTCGCGCCGAGCGCGCCCAGCTCGCCGGCCTCGGCGACCAGCTGCATCGAGCGCGAGTAGAGCTCGCGGCGGTGCGGCTGATGCAACCTGTCCGCGAGGCCGCGGCGGATCAATGCCAGGTCCGAGCGCTCGATCCCGAGCGCGAGCTGCGTCACGGCCGCCACGTTGTCGACCGCCGCCTCGAGCGGCACGTCGGTGGGAAGCGCGGCCCGCGCCTCGGAGGTCGGCACCTCGCTGCCCGGGACCACGAGGATCCCCTCGACGCCCTCGGGCGGCTCCAGGCGGACCGGGAGGGGCGCCCCGTCCGCCTCCGGCCGCGGGCAGGCCACGAAGCCACCGAACACCGCGGCGCCGGCGTTGTCCGGATGGCCCTCGAGGCTCGCTGCGCGGGCGTATATCTCCTCGCGCCCGAGCCCGAGCTCGAAGAGATGGTCGGCCGCCATCAGGCCGGCGACGATCGCCGCGGCGCTGGACCCGAGGCCGCGAGCCAGCGGGATCTGGCTGCGTACCGAAACCCCAGCCCGTCAGCGGGGTGCAGGGTCTCGAACGCGCGCACGCAGAGGTTCGTCCGGTCCGCAGGCAGGCTCTCCGCCCGGATCGACCGAGAACTCACCGTTCTCCGAGACCTCGAGCTCCAGGTGAAGGACCAGGGCGGCGGCCAGGACGTCGAAGCCCGGCCCCAGGTTGGCCGAGCTGGCGGGCACGCGGACGAGGCGGCGGCGGGCCGTCATTCGCTCATTCTCGCCACTTGATGCCGCACCCGACGGGATCCGTCTCGGCGGGATCCGGGCTCCGGCCCGCCAGGACGGCGTCCAGGGCACCGCGCAACCAGGCCCCGCGCAGGGATTCGTCCTGGTAGTCGGCGTCGGGCGCCCCCCGGTAGGCAAGCCGGAGGCCGGCGTCGAGCACGAAGACATCGGGCGTCTTGAGCGCCCCGTACGCGCGCGCGGCGGCCTGGGTCTCGTCGTGCAGGTAGGGGCTCGCGAACTCACCGGCCTCGACCCGCGCGCGCATCGCGTCGGGCGAGTCGGCCCGGTATCGCCCCGCATCGTTCGAGTTCATCTGGAGGAACACCACGCCCTGCTCGGCGACATCGCGCGCGAGGGCCTGGATCCGCCCGTGCCATGCGAGTGCATACGGGCAGTGGTTGCACGTCCACACGAGTACGGTCGCGGGCGCCTCCCCCGGGGCCGGAAGCGCGTGAACCTCGCCGGTTGTGTCCGGCAGCTCCAGTGGTGGCGCCTGATCGCCGATCGCGAGGCTCATCGGGACCGCCCAAGCGCGTCGTCGATGTCGGCCGGGTCGGGCAGCGGCGAGACGCGTCCGTCGCGCGACCGGTAGATGCGGCAGCTGAGGCCCGTGGCATCCTCGAGCGGCTCCTGAACGTCGCCGCCGTTCACGCGGATCGTCGGCGAGCCGGGAAAGCCGACCGCCCTGGCCTGCTCGTCGCTCGTGATCTCGGTGATCACGACCGACTCCGGATCGAGCCCGGCGGCCACCGCGCGGTCCCGGAGGAGGGCCAGAGCCCGCTCCCACGACGGGCATTCCGCCCACCAGAAGAATTCGATTCTCGGAGCATCCACCGCCCCCGAATCTAGATGAGGGAGCCCCCGCGCCCCGCGATCGCGCCCACCAGGTAGCAGCCGGCGGGAACCTCGGCGCCGGGAAGGAGGACCGAACCCTTGATCCGGGCGCCGTGGCCGATCACGGCACGGTCGCCGATCACTGCTGGCCCGTCGATTCGAACGCCCTCGCCCACACGCACGTCCGAGCCCACCAGCACCCGGCCGTCGACCTCGCAGTCGGCGGGCAGCCCGCCACGCTCGGTGCCGAGCGCGTGCTCGCCCGGCGCGCCGGGATCGGCCTCGGCTTCGACCAGCTCCCCCCCGTGCTCGACGCCGACGAGCCCGAGCGCCACATCGAGGTTCCCCTGCAGGTACTCGGGCGGCGAGCCGACGTCGTTCCAGTACGCGTCCGTCTCGTGGACGTAGAACGGCACGTCGTGCTGAAGCAGTGCCGGGAAGACGTCGAGCGCGAAGTCAACCACAGGCTTGTCGGGGAAGTAGTCGAAGACCTCCGGGCTGAACGCGTAGATCATGCAGTTCGCTAGGTCGGACGGGCCTCGGCGGAATCTGGCTTCTCCTGGAAGCCCTGGATCCGCCCGTCGGAACCGGTCACGATCACGCCGTACTCACTGGTGTCGGCAACGCGTTTCACCGCCAGCGTGGCGAGGCCGTCGTTGGCCTTGTGAGCGCTGGCGAGCGCGCGCATGTCCACGTCGGTGAGCGCGTCGCCGGCCATCACGACGAACGGTTCCGACCCGAAGTACTCGCGAACGTTGCGCACGCCGCCCGCGGTCCCGAGCAACGCCTCCTCGAACGAGTAGGTCAGCTCGACGCCGAGCGCGGAGCCGTCGCCCATCCGGTCGCGGATCGTGTCCGGGAACCAGTGCAGGTTCGAGATCACCTCGGTGAACCCCTGTCCGGCGAGCAGGCGCAGGATCAGCTCGAGAACGGGGCGGTTGCCGACGGGCACCATCGGCTTCGGCACCTCGTAGGTGAGCGGACGCAGGCGCGTACCGAGTCCCGCTGCCATGACCATCGCCTTCATCGCGGCGGAGCGTATTCAACGCCGGCGCGAGCGCGAGAAGGACCGGGGACCCAGAAGCGTCCCCGGCCCTTCCGACCGGCATCCCTCCCTGATCGGCTCAGGTCTGGATGCAGTGCGCGACCGCGTACAGGAACCGGTTCGCCCCCGAGTCGTTGCCGCCCCGCACCGTCACTGTCTCGGCGTTGTGGTCGAGCACGACCTCCTGGAGGAACAGTTCCTCGTCGTCGTTGTTGCCCCAGTGCCCGGAGCCCGAGATGAGCTCCTCGCCCGGCGCGCAGCTCGCCGAGACCTGCTCCACGAGGTACGCGCCGTTCTCGGCGCCGCCACCCGGGACCGAGACCGAGTTCGAGCGCGGCTGGATCCCGTCGCCCAGCTCGTCGGCCTTCACCGACCCGGTCTTCATGTCCCGCGCCTTCACGCTCTGGTCGACGATGTCGCCCGAGTTCACCGTGTTGCCGCCCGGAAGCGCGACCGCCGCGCCCGAGATCGCCGTGAACAGCGCCACCGCGCTCAGGACCAGCGCCGGTGTGATCCGCTTCGCCGGTCGGATCCGGTTCTTGGGCCTGCGTTCAGTTGCCATGGGAGTGCTCCTTTCGTCGTTTACCTCCCTGGCATCACCATCGCGCGGAACCCCGCGCCTGCCCAGGGACCTCAGGATCGGAGCTGCACCGCCTGCGGGGTGGCTCGACCGACACCCAGGGGTGAGACCGGGCTCTAAACTCGGCGATCCGCGAACCAACCGAGCTCAGGAGACGCATGACGACCACCGCAGCTGCATCGGCCCAGGACTACAAGGTCGCCGACATGGGCCTGGCCGAGTTCGGCCGCAAGGAGATCACGCTGGCCGAGCACGAGATGCCGGGCCTCATGAGGACCCGCGAGGAGTACGCCGCGGCGCAGCCGCTGAAGGGCGCGCGGATCACCGGCTCGCTCCACATGACCGTCCAGACGGCGGTCCTGATCGAGACGCTCGTCGCGCTCGGCGCCGATGTGCGGTGGGCCTCATGCAACATCTTCTCGACCCAGGATCACGCCGCCGCCGCGATCGCCTCAGCCGGTATCCCGGTGTACGCCTGGAAGGGCGAGACGCTCGAGGAGTACTGGTGGTGCACCGAGCAGGCGCTCGCCTGGCCGGATGCAGACGGCCCGAACATGATCCTCGACGACGGCGGCGACGCGACGTTGCTCGTCCACAAGGGTGCGGAGTACGAGAAGGCCGGCTCGGTGCCCGATCCCGGCTCGGCCGACTCGGACGAGTTCCGCATCATCCTCGAGACGCTGCAGCGCTCACTCGAGGCCGACCCGGGGCGCTGGACCCGGATCGCCGAGGGAATCATGGGAGTCACCGAGGAGACCACCACCGGCGTCCACCGGCTCTACCAGCTCGCCGAGACGGGCGACCTGTTGTTCCCCGCGATCAACGTGAACGACTCGGTGACGAAGTCGAAGTTCGACAATCTCTACGGCTGCCGCCACTCGCTGATCGACGGAATCAACCGCGGCACCGACGTGATGATCGGCGGCAAGGTCGCGGTCGTCTGCGGCTTCGGCGACGTCGGGAAGGGCTGTGCCGACTCCCTGCGCGGTCAGGGCGCTCGCGTGATCGTGACCGAGATCGACCCGATCTGCGCGCTGCAGGCTGCAATGGAGGGCTTCGAGGTCCGCGCTCTCGAGGAAGTCCTTGAGACCGCCGACATCTTCATCACGGCGACCGGGAACAAGGACGTGATCACGGCCGAGCAGATGGCCCGCATGAAGCACCAGGCGATCGTCGGCAACATCGGCCACTTCGACAACGAGATCGACATGGCCGGCCTCGAGCGCACGCCCGGCGTCGAGAGGGTGAACGTGAAGCCGCAGGTCGACGAGTGGACGTTCGCCGACGGCCACTCGGTGATCGTGCTTTCCGAAGGCCGGCTGCTCAACCTCGGCAACGCGACCGGCCACCCCTCGTTCGTGATGTCGAACTCGTTCACGAACCAGACGATCGCCCAGATCGAGCTGTTCGGGAAGAACGACGAATACGAGAAGCGCGTCTACGTGCTGCCCAAGCATCTCGACGAGAAGGTCGCGCGCCTGCACCTCGATGCGCTTGGCGTGAGCCTGACCGAGCTCTCCGACGAGCAGGCCGCGTATATCGGCGTCCCGGTGGCCGGCCCCTACAAGCCCGACCACTACCGCTACTGAGACGCGGTCCGTGGCGCGGACGACCCTGCGCGCCGGGCCCGTCGAGATCCCGCTGGCCGAGATCGAGCTGCGCGCGAGCCGCTCCTCCGGCCCCGGTGGTCAGCACGCGAACGTCACCGCGTCGCGGATCGAGGCGGTGTTCGAGATCGACGCCTCCAGCGTGCTCACCGAGGAGCAGAAGCACCGGCTCCACCACCGCTTCGGCAGGCGTGTCGTCGCGGTGGCACAGGACGCGCGCTCGCAGGCCCGGAATCGCGAGCTGGCGCTGGCGCGCCTGGCGGAGCGCATAGAGCGCGGGCTCGCTCGTCAGCGGCCGCGCCGAGCCACGAAGCCCGGGGCGGCGGCTCGGGAGCGCCGGCTTCAGGCGAAGCAGCGGCGATCGGAGCGCAAGCGGTACCGGCGCAGGCCCGGGTTGGACGACTGATAATCAACGGCGACCCTTGCCACCTCTGGGGATGCACACATCCCGGCCCGGGCCCCCCCGCAGCACGTCGTCGCCGCGCGCCCCGATGAGCCGGTCGTCGCCTTTGCCGCCGGACAGGAAATCATCGCCCGAGCGATCGTCCGCGTCCGCACTCTTGACCTGGTCGCTGCCGGCTCCACCGAGCACCCGGTCGTCGCCGGGCCCACCCTGAAGGCGGTCGCTTCCGGATCCTCCCCATACGGTTAGGTAACCCACACCTCCCCGAGGGTCTAGGTTGGGCCCAGCCGCTCCTTGAGTTTGTCGATCGCCGCAATCGGCGTGGGATCGACGCCGCGCCGCGCCGCCATGTGCAGCGAGACGAGATCACCGAGCATCAGCGCCTGAAGCATCCGCGCCGTCCGCGACTCGCCCTCGATTTCGACCAGCTCCACGTGGCCCACATCGCCCGTGATCAGCTCTGCGGTCACCTCCATCCGGCTGCGTTGGCGGGGGTGCTGGTCGGAGTCCAGCAGGAAGATCGCGGAGAAGCGCTCGGACCCCGAGCTCTTCGCCCAACCGGCGATCTCGTTGTGGCCCATCTCGGGCATCTCGTTCCAGAACGCCGGTTGCTTGGCGTTCTCGTTCACCTCCGTCTTCCAGCGGTAGGCGATGGGCCGGGTCAGATCGTTCCCGTAGATCACCGGGATGGTCCCGTCGATCGCGTCGGCAAGGTCCACCGACCGCTCGACGAGCGCGTCGCGGGCCTCGGCGAGTGTCTGCGCGGCCGCGTCGATCTCGGTGCGGATCGCGACCGCCGCACCGGCCAGAGCCGCGACCTCGGCGGCAACCACGAACAGGTACCCGACCGCTGCTCGTGGCTGAAGCGCGGCCGGGAACGGAATCACCGGGACGCCGGCCGCCCGGGCGGCCTCGGCAAGGGCGCCCCCGGTCGTGGCCGCGATCCGGGTGCAGCCGACCGCCTCCGCCGCGTCGAAGCAGGCGAGCGTCTCCTCGGTGTTGCCGGAGTAGCTCGCGCAGAGCACGACTCGCTCGGGCGACGCCCAGGGAGCGAACTCGTAATCGCGGACGCTCGTCAGCGGTAGCGAGAGCCTGTCACCCAGTACCGCGCGCGCCAGCAGGCCCCCGGCACCGGAGCCGCCCATCCCGCACACGATCAGCCCGTTCGACTGCATCGGCTCGATCTGGGCCGACTCGACGCGCCAGAGAGCATCCGGCAGGTGGTCGGGCAGCGCCAGGACGTCGTCGAGCTGGGTCCCGGAATCAACCGCTCGAATCGCGTCGAGGGCCTCGTCGACCCGGCTCATGCTGCGATGCCTCCGGGCTCGAGGCGGGAATCGTGCTCGACGACCGCGCCCGGCTCCACCCTCGCGTTCTCGCCCAGTACCGAGCCGTGGCCGATCTCGGCTCCCTCCCCCACCTCGACGCCGCCGCCGAGGATCGAGTCCTCGATGACCGCGTCGGCGCCGACGTGGCAGCGCGAGTGGAGCACGGAGCTGCTGATGCGCGCTCCGTCCGCAATCTCGCAATGCGGCCCGAGCACGGCCCGCGGTCCGATCGCAGCGGCGGCGACGTGCGCTCCTGACTCGATCAGGGCCGGTCCTTCGACCACTGCGGCGCCGTCCACCTCAGCGTGCTCATCGATCGCCAGTCCGGTGGCGTCCAGGCGCCCGGCGACCTCGGTCTCGACCTCACCGGTCAGGATGTCCCAGGTGGCCTGCAGATAGCGCTCGGGCGTCCCGATGTCCATCCAGTAGCCGTCGAGGCGCAGACCGTAGAGGCCGTGGCCCACGAGCTGCGGAAAGATCTCGCGCTCGATCGATACCGCCCGCCCGGCCGGGATCAGGTCGACTACGGAGCGCTCGAGGACGTAGGCGCCGGCGTTCACCTCGTCGGTATCGATCTCCGACGGGTCGGGCTTTTCGAGGAAGCCGCGGACGGCGCCGTCGTCGTCGCGGCGCACCAAGCCATACGAGGTCGGGTCGGCGACCGGGTAGAGAGCCAGCGATGCGACGGCGCCTCGCGCCTCGTGGGTCGCGATATGGGCCGTTAAATCGAGATCCGTGAGCAGGTCGCCGTTCACGGCCAGGAAACGGTCGTCGAGCAGGCCCTGATCGGCCGCGTAGCGGATCGGCCCTGCGGTTCCGAGCGGTTCCGGCTCCTCGATCCAGCGGATGGCCGGCCCGCCCGGTTCCCCCTCCCCCAGTGCGTCGCGCAGGTCATCCGGCCGGAAGCCGCAGGCCATGATCACCTCCCCGATCCCATGCCGGGCGAGCCAGTCGATCATGTATTGGATGAACGGCCGGTCGACCAGGGTGATCGCGGGCTTGGGCCGGGTCAACGTGAGCGGCCGCAGCCGCGTGCCCTCGCCGCCGACCAGCACCACAGCCTGCATCAGGAGTCCCCGTTGGGACGACCGATGCCCTCGTAGGTGAATCCGGCGTTTCGGAGGGCTCCCTCGTCCAGGAAGTTGCGCCCGTCGACGACCAGCGGCCGCGCCATGGTCTCGCTGAGCGCCGGCCAGTCGAGCTCCGCGAACTCGTTCCACTCGGTTACCAGCACGGCCGCATCGGCGCCGTCGAGAGCCTCGGCAGCCGAGTTCGCCAACTCGACGCTGGGCAGGAGTCCCATGGCGCTCTTCTCTGCAACCGGGTCATACGCCGTGACCACGGCGCCCTCACCCTGAAGCCGTGCGGACAGCACCAGGCTCGTGGCCTCGCGCATGTCGTCGGTGTCGGGCTTGAAGGCCAGGCCGAGCAGCGCGATCCGCTTCCCGACCAGCGAGCCGAGATGCTTCTCGAGCTTGGCGATGACCCGCCGCTTCTGGAGCTCGTTGACCTCGATCACCGCGTTCAGCAACTGGAAGTGGTAACCGGAGTTGCCGGCGAGCTGTTTCAGCGCGGAAACGTCCTTCGGGAAGCACGAACCCCCATAGCCAACCCCCGCCCGCAGGAAGCTCGGGCCGATCCGCCGGTCCAGGCCCATCCCCCGCGCGACCTCGGTGACGTCGGCCCCGGTCTGCTCGCAGACGTTCGCGATCTCGTTGATGAACGAGATCTTGGTGGCGAGGAAGGCGTTCGACGCAAGCTTGATCATCTCCGCCGAGGCGACGTCGGTGCGCACGAGCTCGCCGCCGAGCGGCCGGTAGAGGTCCTCGACGGCGTCTGCCGCCCATTCCGAGCCGGCGTCGGCGCCGATCACGACGCGATCGGGCTTCATGAAGTCGTCGATCGCGGTGCCCTCCTTGAGGAACTCGGGGCAGCTCACGTACGCCAGGTCGGGCTTGTCGCGGCGGATCGCCGCGCCGGTGCCCGACGGGACCGTGCTCTTCATCACCAGCGCGTGGTCGGAGCCGTCGGGGAGGTTTTGGACCACCGCTCGAACGCGGGAAAGGTCGGCGTCGCCGGAGTACGTTGGCGGCGTGTCGACGCAGCAGAACAGCAGCCTGGCTCCCGCCAGCGTCTCCTCCACCGACGTGGTGAAGTTGAGTCGCTCGGCGTTCCGCGTCAGGATCTCGGCGAGGCCGGGCTCGTGGATCGTCACCTCGCCGCCCGAGAGCGCCTCGACCTTCTCCTCGTCGATGTCGAGCGCGATCACGGGGTGACCGAGCTCGGCGAAGCAGGTGGCCGTGACCAGGCCGACCCAGCCGACGCCGACGACGCCTATTGCCTGCTTCTCGTCGTTCATGAATCCGTCCCCGCGAGGGAGAGGGAGACTAGTCCTCGAACTCCCGCACGGACGTCGCCACGGCGAACATCTGGTCCTCGGACAGCGTCCGCGTGAGGGTGTTGCTGACCCAGTAGGCGCCGTCGTCGGTGGTCCAGCCCAGCAGGCGGATGCGATCCTTCTCGTAGAAGACCAGGTAGTCGCGCCCGTCCACCCTGCGCACCTCGCTCGGGTTGTTGAGGATCGGCGGGTCGAGCCAGTTCACCCCGGCCACGCCGTAGTACGAGGTCCCGAAGCTCTCCTGGTAGGGAAGGACGTACTTGTAGCCGTAGTACGGCTTCTTCGCGCCGTCGGGGGGCTCGATGATGTGCGCCCGGGACTCCTCGCTGATCCCCGCGTTGATGTTCTCAACGACAGCCGTCGGATACATCACCGGGAGGCCGGCCTTCTTGTCGCGCAGGAAATCCTGGAACTGCGCCGCGTACTCCTGAGCGGTGCCCGTGACATCGACCATCGCCGGCTCCTCGGGCTTGCTCGGCTCCTTGTCCTTTGGCTTGTCCTTGGGATCGGGGTCCTCGGGCGCAACCGGCTCCGCGGGCTCCTCCTCGAGATCGTTGCCGAGGAACTGGTTGACGGCCACCTGGACGTCGTCGTTCGAAGCTCCCACGCCGCCGTCGACCGTCAGCTCGCCGAGGCTCACCTGGCGCACCGGCGCGTTTCGCACATCGACGAACGATTTGAGCATCTCGACGATCGTGGGCGGGTCGTTGATATCCGATCGCGTGTACTGGGTGAAGATGTCGATCAGCTCGGCATCGCCGAACGGCGGCGGCAGGAGCTCCGCGGCGGGACCTGCTGGCGGGCCTCGCGCACGAACGACTGCTGGCGCGCGCCGCGGACGAGGTCGTTGTCGTTGTGCCGGTAGCGGACGTAGTCGAGCGCCCGGTACCCGCAGAGCTTCGTGTAGCCGGCCGCGATGTCGATGTCGTCGTACTCGCCGCCGACGGGATTGAAGTAGTGGCGATCGACGTCGATGTAGACGCAGCCGATCGCGTTGATCGCATCGTAGAAGCCCTCGAAGTCCACGTTGACGATGTGGTTGATGTCGATGCCGAGCAGCTCCTTGACGGTCTCGAGGGTGAGCTGCGGGCCCCCGCCCTGCTTCGCCTCGAACTGCTCACCGTAGGAATACGCGGCGTTCAGCTTGTCGGTGCCGTAACCCGGGATCTCGACCTGGAGGTCACGCGGCAAAGAGAGCAATGACAGGAATTCCTTCTCCGGATCGACCCGTAGGAGCATCGTCGTGTCGGAGCGCCCCGGATCGCCCGGCGCCGTCGTGCGCTTGTCCGAGCCCAGAATCAGGATCGTCTGCGGGTCGCCGCCCTCGACCTCGGTCAGCTTCTGCTCGACCGCGTTGGCGAACGTCTCGTCGCCCTTGAGGTCGTTGCCGATGTCGGTGAGGTAGAGCAGGAACGCGATCGCGGTGGCGGCAGCGGTCGAAGCGACGACCACGAATGACGCCGCGAGAAAGCGCCACCAGACGTTCCGCCTCGGGGGCTCGCCCGTGCCCTCGTCGGGCAGAGACGCGACGGCGCCCGCCACGGCCGCCTGGGCGCCGGAGGTTGCCACGCGATGCGCGGCGGTCTTCTCCGCCCTGGCCTTGAGGCCCGCGTGGGCGGCCTCCTGCTCTGCCTCGCGGTCGGCGATCGCGAGCGTGTCCACCTCGACGGTCTCCTGGCCGGGCTTCTCCGCCTCAGCTTCGGGCTTCTCCGCCTCAGCTTCGGGCTTCTCCGCCTCGAGCTTCGGGCTTCTCGCCTCAGCTTCGGACTTCTCCTCGGCTTCGGGCTTCTCCGCCTCAGCTTCGGGCTCGTCCTCGGCGGCCTCGGGCTCCTCGCCGGAATCGTCCTCCTCGTCCTCCTCGGAGAACTCAAACTCGTCCGGCGGCTCCTCGCGCTCGTCGGCCTCCTCTGGAGCCTCATCCTCGGCCTGCTCGTCGGCGGCGGGCTCCTCGTCGGCCGGCTCGGACCCTTCGGCCCTGGCGCGTCCGGCCCAGGTCTGCGGGCGCGGGGCGTCGGGGGCATCGCCGCCGTCCTCGGTGCCCTCGTCGTCGCCCGCCACGTCGTCGCGCGGCTCGTCGATCACGCTTCGGCTCCGGCTTCGCTCAATCGCGACGGGAAGTGACTCCACGAAGTCCGTGATCGTGCGGCGGTAGTTCGCCAGGGACGGGATCGATACCCATTCCTCGGGGCCGTGGTGGCCCGCGCCGAGCGGCCCGAACTCGACCGCCGGGATCCCGACCCGAAGGAACGAGACCGCATCCGAGGCGCCGTCCCGACCGATCGAGGTGACCTGGTCGGGATGATGCGGCGACGCCGCGTCGCAGAGGGCACGTACGAACGGCGACGCGGGGTCGACCAGCGCGGGAGGCCGGCGGAAGGTCGAGATCACCTCGGCGCCCATCACTCCCTTGACCTGATCGAGGATCGCCTCGGGCTCCTGCTCAGGCAGGTACCGCACGTCCACATCGATCACACAAGCGTCGGGCACCTTGTTGAGAGCGTCGCCTCCGAGGATCCGGCCGAGATTGATGGAAGGCCGGTCGTAGAGCTCGGAACTCTCGGCCGCAAACGGTAGCGCCTCGATCAGGTGGAATACCTCGATCGCCCTCAGAATCGCGTTTTGGCCGAGCCAAGGAGTGGCCCCGTGGGCGGCCCGGCCGTCGACCCGGATCCGCATCGCCAGCACGCCCTTGGCGGCCACGCCGACGAGCATGTCGGTCGGCTCGCCCGTGATCGCGAAGTCGCCGACGAATCCCTGCTCGAGCAGCAGGTCGCAGCCGCGGTCGACCTCCTCCTCGGACTCCTCGTCCGGAACGATCCCCAAGCGGACGCGCACGCCCTCCGAACCCTGCAGGTCCGCGATCGCGAGCATCAGGGCTGCGAGCGCGCCCTTCATGTCGTACGCACCGCGCCCGAAGAGGCGGTCGCCCTCGAGGTGCGGCTGGAACTGCTCCTCGTACCCGGGGACAACGTCGAGGTGCCCATGGAGGAGAACCGTGTGAGGCGCATCCTCCGGGCCCGCGTCGGCGACCAGGACTGGGAGCTCCCGCACCGCCAGCTCGTGGACCTGGACGTCGCGCGCTTCGAGCCAACCGCGCACGAAACCAGCGCAGAGCTTGACGCCCTGCGCGTTCGAGCTATCGAAGCCCACGAGCTTCTCGGTCAGCAACCGCTCATCCATCGTGAGCGAACGACGATAGTGGTCGGCTACCGCTCGGCGAGCTCGATGAAGGCCTCGGCCCGAGCCTTCTCGCGTTCCGCGACCTCGGCCGCCGCGCTGCCCTCCTCGGCCTCCGAGAGGCGCTGCTCGGCCTCCTCGAGCTTCTGCCTGAGCTCACCGGTGTCGAGCTCGTCCGGGGGATCGCCTCGGCGACCAGCACGCGGGCCCGGTTCGCGAACACCTCCAGCCAGCCCTCGCCCTGGGCGTAACGCACGACATCGGACTCTGATTCGGACGTCCACAGGCGGAGCTCGTTCGGCACCAGCCGGGCGACCAGGGGCGCGTGGCGCGCCCGGATCCCGACCTCGCCGACCGAGGTGCGGGTCGAGAGCTGGAAGAGCTCCCCGCGGAACACCTCGCCCTCCGGGGTGAGGACCTCCGCTTCGAGTCGGCGCTCGTCGGCCATCAGCTCGCGCCGGCCTCCGCGGTCTCCTCCTCACGCTCGCTGCGCTCGTCGGCCTCGGCCTTCTCGCGCTCGGCGCCTTCGTCCTTTTCGGCCTTCTCCTCGGAGCCGGTCACCTGGTCGATGCCGCCCTTCATGTAGAAGTCGCCCTCCGACCGGTCGTCGTGCTCGCCGTCCAGGATCTCGCGGAATCCGCGAACGGTGTCGGCGACCGGGACGTACTCGCCCGACCGGCCCGTGAACGCCTCGGCAACGAAGAACGGCTGCGACAGGAAGCGCTCGATCTTGCGCGCGCGTCCCACCGCAAGCTTGTCGTCGTCCGACAGCTCGTCGATGCCGAGGATCGCGATGATGTCCTGGAGCTCCTTGTAGCGCTGCAGAACCTCCTGGACCTCCGTGGCCGTGCGGTAGTGGTCCTCGCCGAGGATGTCCGGCTTGAGGATCGTCGACGTCGAGTCGAGCGGGTCGACGGCGGGGTAGATCCCCTTCTCCGAGATCGAGCGCGACAGCGTGGTCGTCGCGTTCAGGTGCGCGAACACCGACGCGGGTGCCGGATCGGTGAGGTCGTCGGCCGGCACGTACACGGCCTGGATCGAGGTCACCGAGCCCTGCTGGGTCGAGGTGATCCGCTCCTGGAGCTCGCCCATCTCGGTCTCCAGCGTCGGCTGGTAGCCGACCGCCGAGGGCATGCGCCCGAGGAGCGCCGACACCTCGGAGCCCGCCTGCACGAACCGGAAGATGTTGTCGATGAAGAGCAGCACGTCCTTGCCGCCCTGCTCGCGGAAGTACTCCGCCATCGTCAGGCCGGAGAGGGCGACGCGGAGGCGGGCGCCCGGCGGCTCGTTCATCTGGCCGAAGACCAGCATCGTCCGGTCGATGACGCCCGACTCCTTCATCTCGAGCCAGAGGTCGTTGCCCTCGCGCGAGCGCTCGCCGACGCCGCAGAACGCCGAAAAGCCCTCGTGCTCCTCCGCGATATTGCGGATCAGCTCCTGGATCAGGACGGTCTTGCCGACGCCGGCGCCGCCGAACAGCCCGACCTTGCCGCCCTTGGCGTACGGGGCGAGCAGGTCGACGACCTTGATCCCGGTCTCCAGCATCTCCTGGGTCGGAGTGAGGTCCTCGACCTCCGGGGCCGGGCGGTGGATCGGCCAGCGCTCGTCGAACGTGACGTCGCCGGCGTTGTCGATCGGCTCGCCCAGCAGGTTGAAGATGCGGCCCAGCGTGCCCTCGCCCACGGGCACCGTGATCGGGCCGCCGGTGTCGGTCACCTCGTCGCCGCGCTGGAGGCCGTCCGTGGCGTCCATCGCCACGGTCCGAACCCTGTCGTCGCCCAGGTGCTGCTGCACCTCGCACGTCGAGATCCATTCCGGCCCGGCCGTTGCCCTCGGGCACGGTGATCTTGAGTGCCGAGTAGATCTCCGGCAGGTGCTCCGGGAAGGCGACGTCGACGACGACGCCCAGCACCTGCTCGACGGTTCCGGTGTTCGAATTGTTTCCGTTGGTTTCAGCCATGTGTCTCCTTCAGGTCGTCGGTCGTCAGTCGTCACTCGTCGGATCTACGTCTGACGACTGAAGCTGATCGCCGATGACTCATCCAAGCGCCTCCGCGCCTGCGACTACTTCAAGAATCTCCTGCGTGATCTCCGCCTGCCGCACGCGGTTCATCTCCAACGTCAGGTTGTCGATCATCGAATCCGCGTTCTCCGACGCGTTCCGCATCGCGGTCATCCGCGCCCCGTGCTCGGACGCGGCGGACTCGAGCAGCGCGCGATAGACCGACAGGTCCACGTACTCCTCGAACAGCATCGGCAAGAGGGTCTCCGCGTCGGGCTCGTAGATCAGCTCCGACTTGGCGTGCGCCTCGGCCAGCTCGGAGTCGGCGGGCTCCTCGGCCTCGGGCACTCCCTCTCCGAAGACCTCTGCCTCCTGCACGGGCAGGAGCGTCTGCCGCCGCACGTACTGCGTGAGCGGCGAGACATAGCGGTTGTAGATCACGTCCACCCGGTCGACCTCTTCGTCGCGGTAGGACCGAACGAGGTCGTGGGAGATCTCGCGTGCGTTCAGGAAGCCGGGACGGTCCGTGAAGCCGACGTACGAGGCGCGCACGTCCTCGCCGCGGAAGGTCATGGTCGAGTTGCCGCGCCGGCCGACGACCGCAAACGAGACCTCGGCGCCCTCGGCTTCGAACTCCCTGCGCAGGCGAACGCCCTCACGCACGATCTGCGTGTTGAAGCCGCCGGCGAGGCCCCGGTCGCCCGTCACCAGCGCGATCGTGACCCGCTTCGTCTCGCGCTGCTGAAGCAGCGACAGCCGGCTCGACACGCCCTCGGCGGCCTCGGCGACCTCGCGGGTCATCTTGCGGATCGCCTGTGCGTAGGGGCGCATCGCGTCGATCCGCTGCTCGGCCCGGCGCAGCCGGGCGGCCGCGACCATCTCCATCGCGCGCGTGATCTTGTGGATGTTCCGCACGCTGGCAATGCGGTTCTTGACTTCCTTCTGGGTGGCCATGATCGACTAGGCGGGAACCTCTTCCTTCTCCTGCTCCGCGGTCGCCTCGGCACCGTTCCCGTCGGCCGCTCGGGCGGGGGTCTCGCGCTCCTCCTCGGACTTGATCCGGTCGGACTCGCCCTCCTCGAGCGGCTGGCCGTCCTCGTCGAAGTCGGGGCCGAAGTCGTCGATCGCCTCGGCGAGCGCCTTCCCCAGCGCCTCTTCGTCCTCGTCGGAGAGGTCGCCGTCGTTGATCCCGCCCATCAGATCGCCGTTCTCGGACTTGAGGCGGCCCAGCGCGCTCTCCAGGAAGTCATGCACGCGCTCGGTCTTGATGCGGTCGAGGTAGCCGCCGGTGCCGGCGTAGATCGACGCGACCTGCTCGGCGACCGACAGCGGATGGCGCTCGTTCTGGTTGAGCATCTCCACCAGCCGCTCGCCGCGGCCCAGCGCCTTCTGCGTCTCCGGGTCGAGCTCGGAGCCGAACTGGGCAAACGCCTCCAGATCGCGGTACTGCGACAGGTCGAGCTTCAGCTTGCCGGCGACCTTCCGCATCGCCTTGACCTGCGCGTTGCCGCCCACTCGGGAGACCGAGATGCCGACGTTGATCGCCGGACGAACGCCGGAGTAGAAGAGGTCGGACTCCAGGAAGATCTGGCCGTCCGTGATCGAGATGACGTTGGTCGGGATGTAGGCGGACACGTCGTTCGCCTGGGTTTCGATGATCGGCAGCGCGGTCAGCGAGCCGCCGCCGAGCTCGTCGTTGAGGCGCACCGCGCGCTCGAGGAGCCGCGAGTGCAGATAGAAGACGTCGCCCGGGTACGCCTCGCGGCCGGGCGGGCGCCGCAGGAGCAGCGACATCTGCCGGTAGGCGTAGGCGTGCTTGGTGAGGTCGTCATAGACGCACAGCGCGTCGCGGCCCGAGTAGAGGAAGTGCTCGGCCATCGCGCACCCTGCGTACGGCGCCATGTACTTGATCGGCGCGGCCTCGTCGGCCGGAGCCACGACGATGATCGTGTTGTCCATCGCGCCGGCTTCCTCGAGGACCCCGGCGACCTGGACGACGGTCGAGAGGCGCTGGCCGATCGCGACGTAGACGCAGACCAGGTCCTTGTCCCTGTTGTTGATGATCGTGTCGAGGGCGATCGCCGTCTTCCCCGTCTGGCGGTCGCCGATGATCAGCTCGCGCTGGCCGCGGCCGATCGGGATCATCCCGTCGATCGCCTTGAGGCCCGTCTGGACCGGGGTGTTGACCGGCTGGCGCTCGACCACGCCGGGCGCCTTGAACTCCGCGGGACGGGTCTCGCTGGTGTTGATCTCGCCCTTGTCGTCGAGCGGCCTGCCGAGCGGGTCGACTACGCGACCCAGGAGCGCCTCGCCGACGGGGATCTCGAGCAGCTTGCCGGTTCGCTTCACCGTGTCGCCCTCGACGATCTCCGGCCAGTCGCCGAACAGCACGGCCCCGACGTTGTCCTGCTCCAGGTTCAGTGCGAGGCCGGTGACGTCGTGCGGCAGCTCGAGCATCTCGAGCGACATGCAGTTCTCGAGCCCGTGCACGCGGGCGATGCCGTCCGCGATCTGCAGCACGGTCCCCACCTCGGAGAGCTCGGCCTCGCCGGTCTCCAGGCCCTTGATGCGATCCCGAAGGATGTTGCCGATCTCGTCTGGGCGAATCTCCACTGCGTTTCAGCTCCTAGCGTTCCTAATGGTCAAGCCGCGGAAGCGACTTCTTTTCTCAATCGTTCAAGTTTCGAGCGCAGGCTGGCGTCCAGCACCATGTTGCCCACGCGAAGCACGAGGCCGCCGAGGATCTCCTCGTCGACATCGCTCTCGAGGTCGATCTGCATGTTGGTCTTGCGCTCGATCTCTCCGCCGACGCGCTCGACCACGCTTTCGTCCAGCGGCACGGCGCTCGTCAACCGCACCTCGAGCCGGCGGTTCTCCTCCGCCCAGCGCTCGTCGAGATGTTGGCGGATGCGGAAGATCGCGGGCATGCGGTGCTTCTCCGCGAGCAGCTCGAGGAAGTTCACGAGCTCGTCGTTGCCCTGAGACACGACCTTCCCGATCCCGTCCCGCTTCTCCTCCGAGGAGAAGTAGGGGCTGAACAGGAAGATCCGCAGCTCGCGGTTCTCGGCGAGCGCATCGGCGAACTGGCCGAGCTGTTCATGCACCTCGTCGAGCGTGCCGGCCTCGTTGGCGACCTCGAACAGAGCGTCGCCGTAAACGCGAGCGATCTCCTCCACTACGCGCTCGTACCTCCGTTCTTGTCCCCGGCCAGTGCGCCGAAGTCGACCTCGGCGAGCGCTTCCTCGACCAGCTTCTGGTGATCGGAGTCGCTCAGAGACTTGCGGGTGAGCGTCTCGGTGGCGAGCACGGTCAGGTCCGCGACCTCCTTGCGGATCTGCTCCAGCGAACGGCGGGTCTCGGTCTCGATGTCCTTGCGGGCGGCGGCAACGAGCTCTTCGCGCTTCGACTTGCCGTCGGCCGTGGCCTCGGCCAAAGCCGCGTCTGCCGCCTTGCGAGCGCGGGCGTTGATGTCGTCCGCCTGCTCGCGGGCCTCCTTGAGCCGGGCGCGATATTCGTCCAGCAGCTCGTCTGCCTCCTGCCGGGTCTTCTCGGACGCCTCGATGTTGTCCCGGATCGCGTCGGCGCGCTTCTGGAGCGCTTCCGAAATCTTCGGGAAGGCCGTCTTCGAGAGGACGAACATCGTCACCCCGAACAGGAGCAGGGTCCAGAGCATCAGGCCCAGTCCCGGCGAGACGAGGAAGCTGCCGCCCTCGTCCTCCGCGTGGGTCTCGGCCTGCGCAAGCAGGAAGAGACCGATGTCGCCCAGTGCGTCCATGTGCCTAGAGGAAGAAGGCGATCAGGCCGAAGATGAACGTGTAGAACGCGACGGCCTCGGTCAGCGCGAATCCGAGCCAGCGAATCGACTGCAGCTCGTCACGCATCTCCGGCTGCCGTGCGACGGACTCGATCTCCTTGCCGAAGATGATGCCGATGCCGATGCCGGCGCCGATCGAGCCGAGCCCCGCGCCGACGCCCAGGGCGATCGCCTTCAAGCCGTCGTCGGTGACGCCCTCGGCGGCCTGGGCGAATGGGATCAACAGGTCCATGGACTACTCCTTTTCTTAGTGAGATTCGACGGTCGCGCCGCCGATGTAGATGGCAGTAAGGGTCGAGAAGATGAAGGCCTGAAGGGTGGCGATCAGGCCGACCTCCAGGATGAAGAAGAAGAACGCGAGCGGGAACGTGAGCACTCCGAGCGCGGCGAGACCGAGCAGGACAGCCAGGCCGCCGCCCATGAAGAGGAGCAGCAGATGCCCGGCGAGGATGTTGGCGAAGAGCCGCACCGAGAGCGAGATCAGGCGCGCGAAGTGCGAGATCGCCTCGATCACGAAGATGAAGATCTTGAACGGCAGGTTCATGTCCTCGAGGCCCGCGGGAAGCCAGCTCTTGAAATACGGGAAGAAGCCCTTCGCCCTGATCCCCTCCACGTGGTAGAGGGTCCATACGACCAGCGTGAGCACGAGCGGCACCGAGAGGTTCGCGGTGGCGGCGTAGAGCGCGAACGAGGGCACCTCGAGCCCGAAGATGTCGACGGTGTGCTCGGTGTTGATCGGCAGCGGCAGAAAGCCGATCATGTTCGAGAACCAGATGAAGAAGAACAGGCTCGCGAGCAATGGGAACCAGCGGTTCGCCATCTTGGTGCCCTCGCCGAGATTGCCATATGTGATGTTGTTGCGAGTCAGGTCGTAGGCCAGCTCCATCGCCATCTGCACCTTGTTGGGCTCGCGCTGCATACGGTTCGCGACGAAGGTCATCGTCCCGATCGTGAGGACCGCGGCCAACGCCAGGTAGAGGACTGCCTTGTTGATCGAGAAGTCGATGCCCGCGATCGTGATGTCGACCCAGGGCTCGAGCTTGAACTCGTTCTGGGGCTGGAACGAGTCGTTCTTGCCCTCGTTGCCGAGGATCAGGATCAGGAGGAAGGTGATCCCCAGATAGAGGCCCAGCGCCAGGAAGACCTTGGCCTTGGTGCTCATGCCGGCGATGCGGCTCATCGGGCGCCCTCCCCCGCAAGCATCCTCGCGAGGGCGAGTCCGCCCAGCTGCGCCGTGAAGAGCACGGCGGCGAGAACCGCCGCTGCCAGGCCATCCTCACGGTCGCCCAGGAGGCCTACCAGGAGGACGCACGCGGCGACGAACCAGGCACGGCCCAGGGCTGAGGCCGCCTTCACGCCCACCGCCGTCCGTCGCTCGCCCGCGGCAAGCGACGAAGCCACGCGCCGCTCGGCGACGTCGAGGACGGCGCGCTGGATCAGCCAGGCCGCGGCCACCACCACGTACCCCAGCATCGGGAGGCCGGCTACCAGGAAGACCGGGAGCGCGAGCACGAGCAGCGCCAGATCCGCGTAGCGGATCAAGCTGCCCTCGCCTGTGTCACGAGGCGCGGGCCTAGATCCGTCTAAAGCGAGCGTGGACAAGTGCAAGACCCACGATGACGCCCGCGAACAGGCCCAGAAGCCCAAGAGGCACGGCCAGATCGATCAGTGAGCCGAGTCCGTACCCGGCCGCAGCCAACGCCACCATCGTTGCCACCAGCCCGATGCCGGCGCTTGCGGCGTCCGCCCTCGTGGGGCGAGAAGAACTCATCGGAATGGGAACCTGACAACGGGTGCTCGAATCAGTGCCTAGAGGGAGAGATAGCCGCTCCGGGTGGCGTGGTCGCCAGCCCCGTGCGGCGAGCCGAGCATATCCAATAACGAGTGGAAACCGCCCTCGAATCGCTGCGCTAGTAACGCCCGAGACTAAGTCCCGCCCGGCGGCGGCACGGCGTCGAACTCGCCTGTTTCAGGATCCATGGAGCGGAACTCGCCGGTTTCCGGGTCGAGTGCCTCGAAGGTGCCGGTCTCGAGCTCCCGCGCGACGCCCTCGTCGACCTCTCCCGGAGCCAGGGTCGCGAGCTGGCGCGAGCGCACCCCGCGGAGCTTGAGGATCTCGAGTACCACCACGAGGTAGACGCTCGCCGCAACGGCGAGCGCGACGCAGATGAGGATCACGATCGTCCAGCCGGGGTCGAAGTTCCCGCGATCGTCGGAGTACGGCACGAAGCGGAACGCCAGCCCGAGCCCGGCCATGATCAGGGCCCACGCGTAGAGGTAGGCGAGCGTCCTGCGCTGTGAGAATCCGAGGTTCGCCATGCGGTGGTGCAGGTGCCAGCGGTCGGCCTCGTAGATCGGGCGGCGGTACTTGAGGCGCTTGGCGACGACGAAACCGGTGTCGAAGATCGGGACGGCGAGGACGATGAGCGGGAAGAAGAGCGCCGCGACGGCGCTTGTCTTGAGCGCTCCCTGGATCGCGATGCAGCCGAGCAGGTAACCCAGCAGATTCGAGCCTGTGTCGCCCATGAAGCTGGAGGCCGGAGGAAAGCCGTGACGGAGGAAGCCAAGCGCGGCACCCGCGGTCAGGGCGGCGAGGACGCCGGCGGCGTTGCGCTCCAGGGAAAGGGCGATGATCGCCAGGGAAGCGGCCGAAATCAGGCAGACGCCCGCGGCGAGACCGTCGACGCCGTCCGTGAGGTTGATGATGTTCACGATCGCGACGATCCCGAGCACGGTCAGGACCTCGCCGAGGTCGATGTCGCCCACGATCTCCACCGTGTTCGGCTCGACGCCGCCGACGAACGGCAGCGTGAAGGCGGTGACGGTCACGCCCGCCGAGACCGGGATGATCGCCGCGCCGATCTGGCCCAGGAGCTTGAGCCCGGCGTGGAGGTCGAAGATGTCGTCGATCACGCCGACGGCGGCGATCGCGACCGCGCCGATCAGGATCGCGCGCGTTTCGTCGCCGTTGATTCCCGGCCCGTTCGGGAGGAAGAGCAGCCCCGCGACCAGGACGCCCACGAGGATCGCTAGCCCGCCGAGCTTCGGCGTGGGGACGATGTGCAGGCTGCGCTCGTTGGGAACGTCCATCGCCCCAACCCGTCGCGCGATCCACTCGGCCGCCGGCACGAGCAGGAGGGCTAGGACCGCGGCCACGCCGAAGGCGAAGACCGCGTCGATCGTCTCGGGCCTCGCGTCTACGAGCACCTACGTGACCGCTTTCAGGATCCCGTCGACCAGGAGGCCGGCATCGCGGGGATTCTGAACACCCGCGGGCCGCTCGCGCTTTCGCAGGTCCAGTTCGGCGGCTCCCGGGAGCGGAAGCAGGAGGCCGCGCGCGATGAGATCCTCGTCCACGGCGCCCATTCTGCCGCTGAAGATCGTGTAGACGGGAGTGCCCAGGGCGACCGCCTCGCGGTTCATCGTGCCGCCCGCGCTGACGACGAGGTCCGCGTATGCGATCAGGCTCTGCGCGTCGATCGCACGCTCGGGAACGACGACGGGCTCGCCGCGGTTGGCGCGCGCCCGTGCGGCCTCGCGCTGCCCCTCGGTCCGCGGGATCACGATCGCCGTCGCCTCGCCGTGGGCGGCAACGCGGTCGAGGACCCCGTCGTACAGCGGATTCTCGGCATGGTATGCGGAGGACTCCGGCGGCGGCCGCAGCACCACCAGCACGCGGCTCTCGTCGAGGCCCAGCTCGCCCAGGACGGCGCGGTCGGGCTCGAAGTCCGCGAGGTAGTAGTCCTCCTTGAGGCCCGGGTAGCGGACGAGCTTGCCCGGCGCAGCGCCGGCCTTGCGCATCGCCTCCACCGGGATCGCGTCCGGCGCCAGCACGCGCCGCGCGGCCCGAAAGGCGAGCTGGCGCTGCACGCCCGCGTGCTCGTAATCCTGCATCTGCGCCGAGGGGATGCGCAGGAGCGTGGCGACCACGGCCAGGTCGACCGAGCCGTGCCCCACCGCGAGCTCGAAACCGCGCTGCCGCGCCCAACGCCGCAGCCCCGCGCTGCGCGAGGCGAGCGCCCCGGCCTTCGCGAGCGTCGAGTCGCCGTGCTCGCCGACGACGGTGTGCTCGAGCCCCAAACGGTCGAGGATCCCCACGGTCTGCCCGTACTCACGCGCCGTGATCTCGACCTCATGGCCGCGCTCGCGCAGGCGTTCGACGATCGGCCGCAGGACCAGCGGGTGCGCCGCGGCGGTGCAGTCGACCCAGACCCGCATGGCCTGAGCCTAGTGTCCGCTTCGGGCCCCTAGGCCGGAGCCGGGGAGAGCTGGGGGTAGAGCGGGTACCTCGCCATGAGCGCCTCGCTCCGCTCGCGCAGGCCTGCCTTCTCCTCTTCGAAGCGATCGGAGAGCGCGACGGCGATCACCTCGGCGATCTCGCGCAGGTCGTCCTCGACCAGGCCGCGCGTCGTCAGCGCCGGCGTGCCGATCCGCAGCCCGGACGGGTTCATCGGCGGCCGCTCGTCGAACGGGATCGCGTTGCGGTTGACCGTGATCCCGACCTCCTCGAGCCGAGTCTCGGCGGTCTTTCCGTCGAGCCCGGTGGGGCCGAGGTCGACGAGCACCAGATGGACGTCGGTGCCGCCCGTCAGGACCTCCACGCCGTTGGCGATCAGCGCCTCGCCGAACGCCCTCGCGTTCGCGACGGTCTGGCGTTGGCGCGCGCGGAACGGCTCCGACGCGGCGATCCCCAACGCCACCGCCTTCGCCGCGATGATGTGCATCAGGGGGCCGCCCTGCTGGCCGGGAAAGATCGCCCGGTCGATGTCCTTCTGAAGCTCCTCGCCACAGAGGATCATCCCGCTGCGCGGCCCGCAAAGCGTCTTGTGGATCGTCGTGGTGGTGACATGGGCGTGCTCGACCGGGTTCGGGTGTTCGCCTGCCGCGACGAGCCCCGCGAAGTGCGCCATGTCCACCATCAGCTTGGCGTCGACCGCGTCGGCGATCTCGCGGAACGCGGCGAAGTCGAGGTGGCGCGGGTACGCCGACCAGCCGGCCACGATCACCTTGGGCTTGTGCTCGTGCGCGAGACGCTCGACCTCATCCATGTCGACGAGGTAGTCGTCGCGGCTGACGTGGTAGGCGACGACCTCGTAGAGCTTCCCCGAGACGTTGAGCTTCATCCCATGCGTGAGATGGCCGCCGTGGTCGAGCGCCATGCCCATGATCGTGTCGCCGGGCTCGAGCAGCGCCATGTAGACCGCGTTGTTCGCCTGCGCGCCGGCATGCGGCTGGACGTTGGCGTGCTCCGCGCCGAACAGCGCCTTGGCGCGGTCGATCGCGAGCTGCTCGGCGACATCGACCTCCTCGCACCCGCCGTAGTAGCGGCGGCCCGGGTAGCCCTCGGCGTACTTGTTGGTCAGCACCGAGCCCGCCGCGTCCAGCACCGCCTGGGGCACGAAATTCTCCGACGCGATCATCTCCAGCGTGTTCTGCTGACGCGCGAGCTCACGCTCGAGGACACGGGCGATGTCGGGATCGACCTCGGCGAGGGGCGCGGTCTGGAAGTCGTCGGGAAGCTCGGTCAAGGCGGTTCTCCTCGGTCGGTCGTGCGCAGGTTGACACGTTACGGCCTGGGTGTGACGGAGGCGGGATGGGCTGGGCGTGGTCGGTCTCTGCTTGGGCCTGAGGGCTCGGGCGTGGACCGGTCCTCCGCCGGCCGGGTTTGGCTGGGTAGGGCGTGTGTGGTGTTGGCGGTTGCCGATGACGCCTGCGTAAGTGCTGTGTGGGTGCTGCTCGTGGGGATTTCGTATCGGGGTGGTTGACCTTGTTCTCGCTATGCGAGAGGAACGTCGACCACCCCCTCGATACGTGGGGGGTGAATGCAGTTGTTTCCGGATAGCGGAAGCAATTGCGCAACCCCCGGCCCAAAGGCAGCGGACCAGGGCGGCGCCCCTCCAGCCTCCCTCTCCATTATTGATAGCCCGGACGGCGCCGCCGCGAACGCCCGCGGCAGACCGACCCGGCCGGCGCTCTAAACTCCCGCTTGACATTTCTTGATCGTTTGGTAAATAATCTCCTCGACCACCCCACCGAGGAGGAATCCGAGTGAGCGAGAACGGCCAGCGACCGGACCCCGACGGCGAGCTGCACACGGAGGACGAGGCCCTACAGGTATTGCTGGACGCCGACATCGACAAGGTGATGTCGGGGCTCGACCGGATCGTCGAGGCCGCTCCGAGCTACGAGAAGCTCTTCGCGCGCTGGCAACGACAGCACTGGAATTCCGAGGACTTCGACTTCACCGAGGACGCTCGCCAGTGGGCGGACGACTCGGTTTTCACCGAAGAGCAGCGGACGTTCATGAAATGGAGCATGTCCGCGTTCTTTCTCGGCGAGGAGCGCGTGACCACGGAGCTGCTGCCGTTCGCCATCGCGACACCCGACTACAGCGCGCGGGCGTTCCTGGCCACGCAGATCTCCGACGAGGCCAAGCACTCCGTGTTCTTCGACCGCTTCTACCGCGAGGTCTTCGGAGTCGACGCGCTGACGCTCGCGCAGAACGTCGAAGCCCAGCGCCCGGCGATGAACAAGGACTACATCGAGCTGTTCGACGGCATCCTGCACGAGTGCGCGGAGACCCTGCGCAAGGACCCGTCCGACTTTGCGGCACTGGTCCGCGGAATCACCGTCTACATGATCGTGATCGAGGGCATGCTGGCCCTCACCGGCGCGCGGTTCATGATCCGGACGATGAAGGAGCGGGACTGGCTGCCCGGCTTCCGCGCGGGATTCACGGCCGTCAACCGCGACGAGTCGCGCCACGTCGGCTACGGGGTCAAGTTTCTGTCCGACGCGATCAAGGCGGACCCGCAGAACAAGCAGGTGATCCAGGACACGCTGAGCGACACCCTGCCGGTCGCCACCCTCGCCCTGGCGCCGCCGATGGTCGACGACCCCTACAACTTCACGACCCCGTTCGGCTACACGTCCGGCGAGCTCTTCGAGTACGCGATGAAGTCGCTCTCCAAGAAGCTCGCCGCGATGGGCATGGAGCCGATCGGGGCGACGGCGTAGTTATGGCGACGGTCGCGACCCCACGCGCCGGGCCCGGCCGGCCGTCATCCGGCGCGCGTGAGCGGATCCTCGCGGGCTGTCTCGAGGTGCTCAAGTCCGACGGCTACGCCGGACTCAGCACGGCAAAGGTGGCGGCTGCCTCGGGCGAGTCGAAGGCGCTGATCGCCTACCACTTCGGCTCGAAGAACGGGCTCGTCGCGGCGGCGGGCAGCGAGCTCGGGCATTCGATCACCGAGGAGATCCTCATCGGCGTCGAGGGCGCGCGCACGGTGGAGGAGATCGTCAGGGGCGCCGTAGCCGGGACCTGGGCGTTGCTCGAGCGCGACGAGCGCCTCCCGCGCGTTTACTTCGACCTGAACGCGGTTTCGGTCGTCGAGGACAGCGTGCGCGACGTCATGCGCGAGGTCAAGGGCGGATTCCGCACCGTGCTCACGGGCCTGCTCCGCGAGGCCGACGACCCGGTGAGCGCCCGTGCCGCCCCCGCCCTCGCGGTGCTCATCATCGCCGGGATCGAAGGCCTTTGCCTGGAGCGGATCGAACGTGGCGACACGGCGGACCTGCGGCGCGCCCGCGAGCTCTTCGTACGTTCGATCGTCGCCGGGCTCGCAAGAAATTAGCCGGCTCAACAACGCCGGGGTCGGGCTTACCATTCGAACACCAGATGGAACGGCCGCTCGCGCCGGGCCCAGTGCTCGGCGCAGAACAGCCAGCTGCGAACGAGCCTGGCCGGCATCCGCGGGTCCCGGCGCCACAACCGCTCCGCGCCGACGACCACCAGCACGTAGCCCTCAGCCGGCAGCCAGGAGAGGTCGCGCAGGCACTCGTCGACCGCGTCCCAGTTGCGCCCGAAGTAGTCGGGGAAGCTGAAGCCGACCGCCAGCGCATCCATAAGCTCGCCGTCATCCGCGATCTCGCCCGCGTGCAGGCGAACGAGGCCGAGCCCGCGGTCGGTCAGGTCGTCCTCGGACGGGCCCTCGCCGGTGAAGTGAACGCAACTCCAATCCACGCGATTGAGGCGATCCACGGGGAAGGAGTCGCTCACCGGAACAAGTCCCTTACCAGGGGGGGCCAACATGCTTTCGCGACAAAGTCGCTCACCGGTATCCCTCCGGGTCGATCACGCGGAACGAGGCGTAGTGGTCGTCGGTGTAATAGACCTCTCCACCCTCGCCGATCACGAGCCGGCGGGCGCCGCGATCGGCTGAGCCGGGGGTCTCCACCGTGTACTCGCGGTAGTAGCCAAGCGGTTGATCCGGCAGGAGCCCCTCGCGGTTCTGGAACGTCCCGCCGTCCTCCTCGTACGGAAGAGGCCGGCCGGACTCGACGGCGGCAAGTACCCGCCCGATCTCGGCCGATTCCTCGACCGATGGAATCTGGGGAGTGCCGGCCTCCTCGCTCGTCTGCGAAGCAGGCGGCGGCTCCGACGGTTCGCCGTCTCCGCCCAGTCCCGGAATGATGATCCCCGCCGCGGCGAGAGCGGCGACCAATGCCGCGACCGCTGCCCGGCTCCGAGCGGAGGACACGTCCTCACGGAAGCTCGCCGCGCTCGATAGCCGCGAGCTGGTCGACCCGGCGCTGATGCCGCCCGCCCTCGAACTCGGTCTCGAGCCAGACGCGCAGGATCTCCTCGGCCAGGCCGAGGCCGACGACTCGGGCCCCGAGCGACAGCACGTTCGCGTCGTTGTGGGTGCGCGAGAACTCGGCGGTGTAGAGGTCGTTGCAGAGCGCAGCCCGCGCGCCGTCGACCTTGTTCGCGGCGATCTGCTCGCCCTGCCCGCTGCCGCCGATGACGATGCCGCGCTCGGCCCGCCCCTCCACGACCTCCTTGGCAACACCTGCGCAGATGGGCGGGTAGTCCACCGACTCGGTCGAGTCAGTCCCGCGATCGTCCACGTCGTGGCCCGCCGCCTCGAGCACCCCGATGAGATGCTGCTTGAGCGGGAAGCCCGCGTGGTCCGCGCCAATCGCAATCCGCATCGCGCGGGCGACGATATCGCGGCGATTGATCGACCGCTACGCTCGCGCCGTGTCCGAGCGCGACGTCGAGCTGCTGCGCGATGGGTTTGCCCAGCTGGCGGAGGAGGGCTACGAGTCCCTGCTCCCGCTGGTCCACCCGGAGTTCGAGATGACCACGCTGCCGGGGATCGCGGCCGAGCCCCAGACGTACCGGGGCACGGAGGGGATGCGCCGCTGGTGGGAGTCCTTCTACGAGGTGATGGACGAGGTGCAGGTCGTGCCCAACGAGTTTCACGACGCGGGCGCCGGCAAGGTCGTGATCGCCGCCATTCTGCGCGCGACCGGCCAGTCGAGCGGCCTCGAGGTCGAGCAACCGGCCTTCCTCCTCGTCCACCTCCGCGACGGGCAGATGCACCGGATCGAGTTCTTCGTCACGCTCGACGAGGCGCTCGCCTCCGGCGCCTAGCCGGCTGGATTCCGCTTAGCCGCGCCGATACGTCGGCCTCGCCCAAGGCACCCGGTCGCAGGATTCGCCACCCGCCTCCGAGCTCGAGCCCCGTGATGTCGACGACCGTCGAGGGGACGCCGGTCAGCTCGCCGCCGTCGATCGCCACGTCGGACCCCCGGATCAGCTCGCCGGGCACATCCTCGAACCGCGCGGGCGCGGGCTCGCCGCTCCGGTTGGCCGACGATTGGAAGAGTGGCGTGGCCACCCCCGTCAGCGGTCCTTCGATCAGCCTCACGCCGAGCCGCTCCGGGTCCTCACGGCAGGCGAGCGGATACCGGCGCTCGGGGTTGTGCACCACCAGCGTCACCGGGCCGGGGAACAGCGCTGCGAGTGCCGCGCGGGTTCGCTCGCCGAGGCTGCCCACGAGCTCGCGGATGATCAGGGGGGAGAAGAAGAGGACGGCCGAGGGCTTGCCGTCGTCCCTGCCCTTGAGCGCGTGCAGTCGCGCGATCGCCTCGTCCCGGAGCGGGTCGCACGCCAATCCGTAAAGCCCATCCGCAGGAAACACCGTGACGCCACCGCCGGCCACGGCTTCCTCCAGCGCGCGACGTGCCGCGGGCGCGCCGTCGCGCTCGATCGAAAGGTCCCGGCTCACCGTTTGCGGCCGACGACGGCTCGTTCGATGCCTGCGAGGTCGTGGCGCACGTCGTCCGGCTCGAAGCCCGCCCGTCGCACCAGCTCCGCGACGGTGCGCCATTGCCCCTCCCCCACCTCGAGCCCGACCGCATCCGCACGTAAATCCGACACCGAGAGCTCACCCAGCAGGGCCTCGATCGCCTCGAGCCCCGTAGGGCCCGGTGTGAGCGCCCCCCGTGGCTCGAAGTCGCGCAGCTCCGGCGCCAGAGACGCCCACTCTCGGGCGCTCACGTACGGCAGGTTCGCGAGCACCAAGTCGAATTCTCCCCCGCGCGGCAGTGACCCCGCGGCGAAGCTCACGCGGTCGGCCAGTCCGAGGCGCTCCGCGTTCGCTCTCGCCACGTCGAGCACCTCGGGATAGATGTCGGTCGCCAGGACGGATGCGCCGGGCAGCTCGTCCGCGACCGCCAGCGCGATCGCCCCCGACCCGGTACCGACGTCCAGCACGGTTGCCGGCTGCAGCTCGAGCGCCAGCTCGACGAGCAGCTCCGACTCAGGTCGCGGGATCAGAACCCGGCGATCGACCGCGAGCTCGATGTTGCGGAAGCCGCGACGCCCGGTGATGTAGGCGACCGGCTCCCTGCGCAGCCGGCGGCGCACAAGCTCGGCGAACACCCGGGCCGGGCCGGCTTCCAGCGGCTCGGTCCCGCCCGCGGCGAGCTGCGTGCGCGTGCGGCCGGTCGCCTCCGCCAGGAGCAGCTCGGCGTCGAGGCGCGGCGAGTCCACCCCGGCCGCGCCGAGGGCGTCGGCGGCCGCGCCCAGCGCGTCGGCCACCGAGCCGGGCGACGCCGCCGGGGCCATCAGCTCCCGTCAGTCTGGGCCGCGAGCAGCGCCCGCTTCTCCTCGGCCTCGAGCGCGTCCGTGAACTCGCCCAGGGCGCCGCCGAGGATCTCGTCGAGATTGTGCGCCGTCAGCTTCACCCGGTGGTCGGTCACACGGCCCTGCGGAAAGTTGTACGTGCGGATCTTCTCCGAGCGCTCCCCGGTGCCCACCTGCGACCGGCGCTCGGCCGCGATCTCCGCAGCCTGCTCGGCCAGCTTCCTCTCGTACAGCCGCGCGCGCATGACCCGCATTGCCTTCTCCCGGTTCTGGAGCTGGGACTTCTCGTCCTGCATGGAAACCACGATTCCCGTTGGCTTGTGCGTGAGACGCACGGCCGAGTCCGTCGTGTTGACCGACTGCCCCCCGGGTCCGGACGAGCGGTAGACGTCCACCTGCAGGTCGTTGGGGTCGACGTCCACCTCGACCTCCTCGGCCTCCGGCAGCACGGCCACGGTTGCCGTCGAGGTGTGAATCCGGCCCTGCGACTCGGTCTTGGGGACGCGCTGCACGCGGTGCGTCCCGCCCTCGAACTTGAAGACCGAGTACGCCCCATCGCCCTTGACGGCGAACGTGGCCTCCTTGAACCCGCCAACGTCCGCGGCCGACAGCGACAGGTCCTCGGTGGTAAATCCCCGCTGCTCGGCGTAGCGGGTGAGCATCTTGTAGAGGTCGCCGGCAAAGAGCGCCGCCTCGTCGCCGCCCGTGCCGGCGCGCAGCTCGACGATGACGTTCTTCTCGTCGTTGGGATCGGTTTCGACCATCGCCAGGCGGATCGCCTCCTCGAGCTCCTCGATCCGCTCCGGCGCCTCGTCGACGACGGCCCGCAGCTCCGGGTCGTCGCCGTCCTCGGCGAGGAGCTCGCGGGCGCCCTCCAGGTCGTCGCGGAGCGTCCGCCACTCAGCTGCGAGCCGGCGCGCGGACTGGAGGCGTTGGTACTCCCGCCCGACGTCGGCGTAGCGTCCCTGGTCGGCGATCACCTCGGGGTCGGCCATCTGGCCTTCGAGCTCGGCGAACCGGCTCTCGATCTGCTCGACGAGCTGCTCGATCATGGTTCGACTGAGGCTAACGCGGACGCTGGTCTCAGCGGTTGTGCGCCACTGGGCCACGACCGTCGATCGAGTCCGTGCGGCGAACCCTCGTCGTCAGCTCGGCGGCAGCCCTTGACCAGGGCTACTTCTGGCTGCGCGCCGCGCGCCGGCGGAAGCGCTCCACCCGGCCGCCGGTATCGACCAGCTTCTGCTTGCCCGTGTAGAACGGGTGGCACTCGGAGCAGATCTCCACGTGGAGGTCCGACTTGGTCGAGCGCGTATAGAACTCGTTGCCGCACGAGCAATGCACGTGCGCGAGTCCGTATTCGGGGTGGATTCCGGTCTTCATCGGCACATTCAGTTTAGCCGTCGCCTGAGAGCTCGACCTCGACCGCGATCGCCGCGCCCTCGCGCGAGACCGTGTGAACGGGCCCGAGCGATTCGAGCAGTGACATCATCGCTTCGTTGTCGACCAGCAGCATCGCGTGGAACCGCCTCACCCCGAGCTCTCGCGCCCGATCGGCCAGCAGCAGGCTCAGCGCCTTGCCCAGCCCGCGACCCTGCCACCGGTCGACGACGATCACCGCGGCCTCGGCGACCTCGGCGTCGTCGGGGAGACGGACGAAACGTGCCACCCCGACCGCCTCGCCTCCGTCCTCGTCAACCGCCAGGAGCGCCTCGTGGTCGCGATGGTCGATCTCCAGGAGATAGCGCAGCTGGGACTCAGAGAAGCGCTCGATCGGCGTCATGAAGCGCTTGTAGAGCGACTCCGCGCTCGCCTGCCGGAGTCCACTCAGGAACCGGCCGCGATCATCGACGTGTAGCGGCGCCACGAGCACGGAGCTCCCGTCGCCCAGCTCGACTTCGGAGGTTCTCGGCGCGCCGGATTCCATCCGGCGAAGGTAGCGGGAGTCAGGTCGGCCGGCTTGGAAGCGAGCCGGCGACCTCCTCGAACACGCGCCTCCCCCCGGAGGGCACGTGTTCGAGGACTGCGGTCGCAGCCTCCCTGGACGATCTGCGAGCGGCCTCAGCCAAGCCCCTCGTCCTCCGTGTCGGCAGTTGTCACCTCGACTGCTCCCACCGGACCGACCGGCTCGTCCAGGCAGAACACCTCGATCGCCAGATCCGGGCCCACGTGGGCCTGACTCATGAACGCGACGACCTTGCGGTCGGTGAGGTGCTCGATCGTGGAGGTGAAGCGGTCGGCGACAGCGTCCTGGAACGCCGCGCGCATCTCGCGCACGACGTCGCCCTTCCCGCGCTCGAAGAGGGTCTTCTCCACGGTGGTCAGTCCGTCGCGCAGCACGCAGATGACCAGGTCGTCCAACACGTAGGTCTTGGCGCCGGTCGGGCCCTTGCCGAAGTGCTCGCTGTAGAGGCCGACGATCGCGCTCGAGATCCGGCGCAGGTTCTCGCCGGTCAGCTCCGGGCCGTCGTCGTTGTTTGCGGATGGGGCGTCGGTCATGCGGGTCGGTCTCGGATGAGAGCCGCTCGCGTGGAAAATGCCAGCAGCTTGGCTTCATCAGAGCCCAACCCCAGCCTCTCTCGGAACCCGGGTCCGTACTCCGTCAGATTGTTTAGCCCCAGCCGTCCCTGCGGAACTCGCGTTCCGCGGTGCAGCGGGTTCTGCCGGTGATCATACGGCCAACCCGACCGTAAGGCAACCCCGAACCCTAAGCGCCGCCGACGGCTTCCTCGTCGGACGCCTCGGTCTCATGTGAGCCGTTCGCGGCCACCGCGCCGTCGAGGAAGAACACCTCGATCGCCAGGTCCGGTCCCACGTGCGCCTGGCTCATGAACGCGACGACCTTGCGCCCCGTTTGCTGCTCGACAACCCCCGTGAAGCGGTCGGAGACAGCATCCTGAAACGCCGCTCGCATTTCGCGTACGGCATCTCCGCGGCCCTGCTCGAACAAGGTTTTCTCAACGGTCGTGAGCCCGTCACGCATGACGCAGATGACGAGGTCGTCGAGCACATAGGTCTTGGCGCCGGTCGGGCCCTTGCCGAAGTGCTCGCGGTAGAGACGGACCATCGAATTCGAGATCCCGGCGAGAACCTGGCCTCTGGGCTGGAAGCCGGCGTCGCCATCATCCGTCTGGCGGTTCGTGTTGTCGCTGTCGCCTTGCATCATCGAGTCGAGGAGACGTCGGAACGCCTTCCGGGCCGGCGGACCGGCTCCGGCCGCTTCCGAAACCCGCCCACAGACTTTCTCTCGGAACCTGCGGGCCTGCTTCTTTGGCTTTTCGTGCTCCTCGGCGCTCCGCCCCCCGACGTCGCGCTTCAGCTCAGCTCAGGCAGTTTTTAACAGATTATTCCTCCGTCTCGTGCGACCCGTTCGTTCCCGTCGGGCCGTCGAGGAAGAAGACCTCGATGGTCAGCTCCGGGTCCACATTGGCTTGGCTGAGGAAGGCCACGACTTGCCTACCGGTCAGCTCCTCGACCATGCCCCGGAGCCGGTCCTCGACCGCGTCCTGGAACCTGACCCGCATCTCCCGGACGAACTCGCCCTGGCCCTGGTCGCGAAGCGTTCGCTCGACCGGGGTCAGCCCGTCGCGCAGGACGCAGAAGACCAGGTCGTCCATGACGTACGTCTTCGCGCCGGTGGGACCACGCCCGAAGCTCTCGCTGTAGAGGTGGACGATGGAGTTCGAGATCTGCTCCAGCAGCTCGCCCTTTCGCTGCGCTCCGGGCGCCCTGACCGGAGACTCTCCGGCTTCCATGGAGAGAAGATACCCCAAATCCAGGGCCGGTGAAAACACCCCGGCCCGCGTGCTCAGGTCTCCTGGTAGAGGGGCCCGTCGCCACCCTCGGGGAGCGTCAGGCGCCCGCCCTTGGCGGTGATCGCTCCGCACTGCACGCAGTTCGAAGCGGTGACGTGAACGTCGACCTCGGGCGCGTTCGACTCGAGCTGGTCCGTCGGGGATCTCGTAGACCTGCGCCGGGCACATCGAGACCCAGGTCTGGGCGATCTCGCGCGGTACGTGCGACTGGATCCGGACGTGGTTCGGGGCGTCGTCGCGGGTCGCGTTGCCCGAGAGGAAAACGGATGAGAGCTTGTCGAAGATGTACTCGCCGTCGGGCTCGGGATAGCGGTCCTTGGCGTCGCCGATGAACATCTCGACCTCCGAGTCGGGCTCGGTCCGCTTGTGGCCCGGCGGCAGAGCTCCGCCGGAGAGCAGCCAGGCGTTGGCGATCGCGCCGAAGGCGACGAACCCCTTGTCTCCGTGCTGGCGCACGTTCCGGGACTTGTAGAGGTCCTTCTCGATGTCCGACTTGCGGACGCGCTCCTCGTAGCCGTCGAAGTTCACGGAATCCGGGTCCCTCCGCAGGCTCTCGACGATCGCCTCCGCCGCGTAGATGCCGGCGTGCATGCCGTAATGGATCCCCTTCAGGTAGGGGATGTTGCACATGGAGACGTTGTCTCCGCACATGACCATGCCCGGCACCGCCAACTTGCGCGGCATGGACCAGTAGCCGCCGGAGGGGATCGTCTTCGCCCCCCAGCCGACCCGCTTGCCGCCCTCGAGGAGATCACGCACGAATGGGTGCGTCTTCAGCTGCTGGAGCAGGTCGTGGCACGAGAACGTCGCGTCGGTCGTGTCGAGGCCGGCGACCATCCCGATGCACAGCTTGTCCTCGCCCATCGGATAGATGAACGACCCGCCGAACTCGTTGTACTTCGGTCCGGGCCGCAGCGGCCAGTTCATGGTGTGGATCACGCGATCGAGCGGCTTCGGGACCTCCCAGATCTCCTTGACGCCGATCTCCCAGCGCTTGGGATCCACGGCGAGGTCGTAGTAGCTGATCGCCGCGTCCGTCAGGTGGCCGAGCGTTCCCTCGGCGAGCACCGTCGCCCTCGCGATCAGGTCGGACCCGGGCTCGAAGTTGGAGCGCTCGTTGCCCTCGCGGTCGCGGCCCTTGTCGCCCGAGCGGACGCCGCGGACGATCCGATCCTCGACCAGGAGCTTGTCGGCGGCGGTCTCCGTGAGGATGTAGGCGCCGGCCTCCTCTGCCCTGTCGGCCAGGAACCTCGAGAGCTTCGAGACCGAGGTCACGTAGTTGCCGTGGTTCCGGAAATTCGGTGGCGGCGGCTTCAACGGGATCGCCCGCTTCTTGGTCAGGAGGTAGACCGCGTCCTTCTCGACCTTCTGGTAGACGGGCCAGTCCTCCGGGTCGAGATCAGGGAACAGCTCCTGCATCGCCGACGGCCGCATGTTGGCGCCCGAGACGTTGTGGGCGCCGCAGGCCTTGCCCTTCTCGAGCACGGCCACGGGGATCTCGCCCAGCGTCTCGGTGAGCTCGGGCTCGTCCTCGAGCAGCTGCATGAGCTTGTTCGCGCACGCGAGTCCGGCCGGCCCGCCGCCGACGATCACGATCCCGGCTTCGAGACGCTCATCCTCGGGGTCGGTGGGCGGGCCGACGACGTCCTCCGGGTCGAACGGCGGCGGGAACTTTGCCGGCGCTACGGCCATGGTTTCGGGCTCAGCCGCCCTTCTTCGCCTGGATCGCCTCGGTCAGCTTGGGCATGATCTTGTTCAGGTCGCCGACGATCCCGAGGTCGCAGAACTCGAAGATCGGCGCGTTCTGGTCCTTGTTGATCGCGACGATGTTCTCGGAGTTCTGCATGCCGACCTTGTGCTGGATCGCGCCGGAGATCCCGGCCGCCAGGTACAGCTTCGGCGCGACCGTCTTGCCGGTCTGGCCGATCTGTGCGGCGTAGGGGTACCACCCGGCGTCCACGACGGCGCGGGTCGCCGCGACGGCGCCGCCCATGGCCTCGGCGAGATTCTCGGCGAGCTCGAAGCCCTCCTTGGCGCCCAGCCCACGGCCGCCGCCGACCAGGATCTCGGCGTCCTCGATGTTGACGTCGGCGCCGCGCTGCTCGCCGCGCGTGACCATCCGTGCCCTCGTCGACCACTCGGAGAGCTCGACGTCGACGTCCACGACCTCGGCGGTCCCGCCGGTCTCTTTCGCGTCGAACGCGTTCAGGCGACCGATGATGATCCCGGGCTCGGAGACGTAGCCGACGTCGACGATCGCCGAGTCCTGGAGGACCGGGCGCTCGGCGACCAGCTTGCCGTCCTGGGCCTTCACGGCGGTGACCTCCATGGTCACGCCCGCGTTCAGCCGCGCGGTCAGGCCGGCGCCGATCTCGAATCCCAGCAGGCCCCCGCCGAACAGGGCGTACGAGTAGCCCTCGTCGGCGATGACCTTGGTCATGACGTCGACGATCGGCTGCGCGAGGCCCTCCGGCGCGGACTTCGCGCGGTAGACCTTGGCCGCGCCCCAGGCGCCGAGGCCGGCTGCCGCGTCGTCGGACACGTCGCCGACCACCACGACGCCGGCGTCGCCGCCGATCTCGGAGGCCAGCTTGGCGGCCTCGGAAATGGCGCCCAGCGAGTTCTTGTTGAAGTTGCCCTCGTCGTCGTGGAGGGCGTAAACCAGAATGCCGCTCACTTAGATCAGCTTCCTTTCGTCCAGCCACGCGACGATCTTCTCGACCGTCTCGTTCGTGTCCTCGTCCTCGATGATCTCGCCGGCCTGCTTCTCGGGCGGCGGGTTGATCGCCAGCACCTGCGTCTTCGATCCGCCCTCCCCGACCTCGCCGGTGTCGATCCCGACGTCACCGGTGGCCTTCGCCTCGAGCGGCTTCTTCTTCGCGCCCATGATCGCCTTCAGCGACGGATAGCGCGGCTCGTTGATGGCGTCGCCCACCGAGATCACGGCGGGCAGGTCGACCTCGACCGTGTCGTAGCCGTACTCGGCCTGGCGCTCGCAGGTGAGCTTGCCGTCGGCCACGTCGATCTTGATGACCTGCGTCAGCGACGGCATCTTGAGGTGGTCGGCGACGACGGCGCCGATCGTGTAGCACTCGCCGTCGTCCGACTGCTGGCCCAGCAGGACCAGGTCGGGCTGCTCGGATTCGAGCAGCTTGGCCAGCGCGTAGCCCGTCGCGTTCACGTCCGAGCCCTCGAGCGCCGAGTCGCTGAGGTGCAGCGAGCGATCGGCGCCAAGCGCGACGGCCTTGTGGAGCGCGCGTACGGCGCTGTCCGGGCCCATCGTGACGGCGACGATCTCGTCGACGTCGGCCACGCCGCCCTCGCGGATCTGCATGGCGGCTTCGATGCCGTGCGTGTCGAACGGGTTGAGGTTCTTCTCGCCGGAGCGGTCCAGACGCTTGGTGTTCTCATCGATCCGCTTCTGGACCGCCGCGTCGGGAACCTCCTTGACAAGACAACAGATCTTCAAGTCGGAGCCTCCTTGGGAATGGCGCGCCTCGGGGGAGAGGGTGAGGCGCGGCGCGCATCTTAGCGGTTGGGTACCCGGTTGACTGACCAGTCAATCTACCGCGGGGTAGGAACGCGTGTTCGCGTCTAAGCCGGGGCTCGCTCAGCCACCGCCCCGCGAATGAACTCCACGATCGCGTCGGTCGGGGCGCCGGGGGTGAAGACCTCAGCGACGCCGAGCTTCTTGAGCTCGGGCACGTCGTCGGCGGGGATCGTGCCGCCGAGCGTGATGACGACGTCGTCGACGCCCTGCTCGCGGAGCAGGTTCACGACCTTCGGCACCAACGTCATATGGGCACCCGACAGGATCGAGAGGCCGACCGCGTCGGCGTCCTCCTGGATCACGGTCGCGACGATCTGCTCGGGCGTCTGGTGGAGGCCCGTGTAGATCACCTCCATGCCGGCATCCCGCAGGGCGCGGGCGATGATCTTGGCGCCGCGGTCGTGGCCGTCGAGGCCGGGCTTTGCGACGACGACGCGGATCGTGCGGGTTGAGGTCTCCTCGCTCATCTACCTGGGAGCGTATTGCGTCTCAGAACTGCGGGTGCTCGGTGTAGGTCCCGAAGACCTCCTGCATCGCGGCGACCATCTCGCCCTCGCTCACCCGGGCGCGGGCGCAGGCGATGAAGCTTGGGCATGAGGTTCTCGTCGCCGGCGGCGGCGGCCTCCAGCTCCTGCAGCGTGGCGGAAGCGGCGGCCTCGTCGCGCGCGGCCCGGGTGCGCTCGAGGCGCTCGCGCTGGCGGGTCTCGGCCCCCGGATCGGGACGGTGAAGCGCGGGATCGGCCTCGCCCTCTGCGACGTAGTCGTTCACGCCGACCACGATCCGCTGCTTCTGCTCGACCTCTGACTGGTACGCGAACGCGGCGTCGGCGATCTCGCGCTGGGGAAAGCCCCGCTCGATCGCCGCCACCATGCCGCCGAGCTCGTCGATCCGGGCGAAGTACTCGTATGCCTTGGCCTCGATCTCGTCGGTCAGCGCCTCGACGAAGTAGGAGCCACCGAGCGGGTCGACGGTGTTGGCGGCGCCGGTCTCGTGCGCGATCACCTGCTGGGTGCGAAGCGCGACGCGGACGGCCTCCTCGGTCGGCAGCGCCAGCGCCTCGTCGAAGGAGTTGGTGTGGAGCGACTGGGTGCCGCCGAGGACCCCGGCGAGCGCCTCGATGGCGGTTCTCACGATGTTGTTCAGGGGCTGCTGGGCGGTCAGCGAGACGCCCGCGGTCTGAGTGTGGAACCGCATCAGGAGCGAGCGCTCGTCGGTCGCGCCGTAGGTCTCCCGCATCTCGCGGGCCCAGATCCGGCGCGCAGCGCGGTACTTGGCGATCTCCTCGAAGAAGTCGATGTGGGCGTTGAAGAAGAACGAGAGGCGCGGCGCGAACGCATCGACCGCCAGGCCGCGCGCGACCGCCCGCTCGACGTATGTGAAGCCGTCCTTGAGCGTGAAAGCGAGCTCCTGGGCGGCGGTCGAGCCGGCCTCTCGGATGTGGTAGCCCGAGATCGAGATCGGGTGCCAGCGCGGCATCTCGGCCGCGCACCACTCGACCATGTCCGTGACGAGCCGCATCGCCGGCTCGATCGGGAAGCACCACTCCTTCTGGGCGATGTACTCCTTGAGGATGTCGGTCTGGATCGTCCCGCCGAGCTTGGCGGGAGCGATGCCCTTCTCCTCGGCGGCGACGACGTAGAAGGCGAGGACGATCGCCGCCGGGGCGTTGATCGTCATCGAGACCGTGACCTCGTCCAGCGGGATCTGGTCGAACAGCGTTTCCATGTCGTCGACCGTGTCGAGCGCGACGCCCTCGACCCCAACCTCGCCGAGCGAGCGGCCATGGTCGGAGTCGAGCCCCATCAGGGTCGGCATGTCGAACGCCGTCGAAAGCCCGGTCTGGCCGTGGTCCAAGAGGTAGCGGAACCGCTCGTTCGTCTCCTCGACAGTGCCGAACCCGGCGAACTGCCGCATCGTCCAGAGCCGCCCGCGGTACATCGAGGGGTACGGGCCGCGGGTGTAGGGGTAGGTGCCCGGCAGGCCGAGGTCGCGCTCGGCGTCCCAGTCCTGGAGATCCTCGTCGGTGTATAGCGGGCGGACCGGGTGGCCGGAGATGGTCTCGAAGAGGGCCGCGCGCTCGGGGGTCTTCGCGTAGACCTCGTCGAGCCACTGGTGGGCGCGGCGGCGGGCTTCAGGCTCAATCGCCATGCCTGAAGGCTAGTACGCCTCGCCGGTAGGTTTCGGTCCATGGCGGTTTCCTGGTCGGACGATGTCGACGAGATCCTGGCCTCGGACCTCGCGGCGGGATTCGCCTACCTGACACCGGCGAAGGGCGTCGTGATCACGCCGATGGCGCCGCTCGGCCTGCGGGACCGCGACGCGGGAACGGTCACGCTTTCCACCTCGTTCGGCCTGTGGAAGAAGCTGGACCGGATTCGGCGGAACCCGGGCGTCGCCGTCGCGTATCACGCGCGCGAGCATGGCCTTACGGGCCGGCCCGGCTTCGTCCTCGTCCAGGGCCGGGCGTCCTTCCCCACCACGCCCGACCGAGCGTGGCTCGAGTCGATCACGCCTGAATGGGACCGGTTCCTCGGGCCTCGCAGCGGCGGGATCGTGGGACGGATGCTCGACGTCTACTACTGGCAGCGGGTGCCGATCACGATCGAGGTCGAGCGCGTGGTCGCCTACCCGGACGACGGCGCGGAGGACGAGCCTGAGGTGTTCGGCACGCCGCTCGCGGGAACGCCGCCGCCGCAGAAGGCTCCCAAGGGCGGGACGGGCGCGCGCATCGACACCGACAAGGCGGCCGCCCGGGCCAGACGCCTGCGGCACACGCTGCTCGGTTGGCGCGGCGCGGACGACATCCCGGAGATGGTTCCGGCGACCGTGCTCGACCCGACGTCGGAGGGGATCGGCCTGCGCGTCTCGCCCGGCGCGGTCCCCGCCGGCGGCCGGCGAGCCGGCCTCACCTCGCACGCGTTCGCGCCGCGGATGATCGGCCAGGAGCAGCGGATCCACACGGGTTGGGTCTCGAGCGACGGCGCGGGCCGGGTCACCTACGCCCCGCACACCGAGGCGGGCTACCGGCTGCCCGAGTCGAAGGCGATCTACACGCTCGGGTGCGCGGCCCTCGCGTTCAGGATGCGCGGCGCCCGCGCGGCCGGCCTCGCGACGTAGGGCGCCCGCGCCGCCTCGCCAGCAGCGCCGAGCCGCCCCCTACCGCGGCCGCGGTCAGCGTCGCTCCCGCGATCGCCAAGCGGCGACCGAGCTTTTCGAAGTGCATGACGCGCCAGCCCTCGGCGCGGGCGACCTCCAGGAGCGCGCCATCCGGGTTCACCACTACGGCGTTGCCCACGGCGCGCAGCATCGGGAGGTCCGAGGCCGAGTCCGAGTACGCCCACGACTGCGCAAGGTCGATGTCGTGGGACTCCGCGAAGCCGGCGATCCCCTCGAGCTTGCCCTCGCCGTACATGAACGGGCCGTCGAGCCCGCCGGTGAAGAGCCCGTCGCCGTCCAGCTCGTAGCGCGTGCCGATGCCGCCCTCCATCCCGAGCACCTGGGCGACCATCGCGACCAGGTCGTTGCCGGCCGCGCTGACGATGAACGTCGGCCGGCTCGCGTCTTGGTGCGAGTGGACCTCGGTCAGCATCTCCGGATAGATCCTCGGCAGGACCCCGGCGAGCACCTGCGGACCGAGGCGCTGGAGATCGCGTCCGCTCGTCCCTTTCAGGACCTCGCTGATCTGATCCATCGCGGCCTTCGTCTTCTCGTCGGTCGATCCCCGCAGACGGAAGACCAGCCCGTCACGCGCCCAGCGCAACATCTGCGCACGCGAGATCAGCTTCGCGTCATACGACGCCCGGACCCACGCCATGCCGGAGCTGCCGGCCATGAGCGTGCGATCGAGGTCGAAGAAGGCCGCGGCACGCGGCATGTGCTCAGCCCGCTACTTCGAGCACGATCGCGTCGCCCTGGCCGCCGCCGGAGCAGATGGCGGCAACACCGAGGCCGCCGCCGCGACGGCGGAGCTCGTGGACGAGCGCGCCGACGATCCGCGCGCCCGAGGCGCCGATCGGATGCCCGAGGGCGATCGCGCCGCCGTTGACATTCACCCTGTCCTCCTCGACGCCGAGCATGCGCAGGGAGTTCAGGGCAACCGAGGCGAACGCCTCGTTGATCTCCCACAGATCGACGTCTCCGGGCTCCTTGCCGATCTTGCCCAGGGCCTGCTGAGACGCCTTCGCCGGGGTCCTCGCGAGATACGGGAAGTCGTCGGCGATCGCGCCGTAGGCGAGCACCTTGGCCAGGACCTCACGGCCGTTCGCCTGGGCCCACTCGTCGGAGGCCACCACCACGGCCGCGGCGCCGTCGTTCACTCCGGGCGCGTTGCCGGCCGTGTGCGTCGCGTCCGGGCCGCCGACCGCCTTGAGCTTGGCAAGCGACTCCTGCGTCGAATCCGGGCGAATCGCCTCGTCGGCCGCGATCTCGCGCTCCTCCTTCTTGACCTTGACCGTGACCGGCACGATCTCTTCGGCCATGTTGCCCTCGTCCGTTGCCTTCGCGGCGAGCTGGTGCGAGCGGGCCGCCCAGCGGTCCATGTCGGGCCGGGTGATCTCGAGCTCGTTCGACACCTCGGACGCCTCGTTGATCATCTGCTTGTCCGTGAACGGGTTGGTGAGCCCGTCGTGGGTCATTGCGTCGACCGCGGTGACGTCGCCCATGCGGAACCCGAACCGGGCGCCCGGCAGGAGGTACGGAGCGTTCGACATCGACTCCATCCCGCCGGCCACGCCGACCTCGAGCTCACCGGCGCGGACCGCGAGGTCGGCGACGCCGATCGCGCGCATGCCCGACGCGCAGACCTTGTTGATCGTCTCGGAGGGGACCTCCTTTGGGATCCCGGCCTTGATCTGCGCCTGACGCGACGGGATCTGCCCCTGGCCGGCCTGGAGTACCTGTCCGTAGATCACCTGCTGGACCTGCTCCGGCTCCACGCTGGAGCGCTCGAGCGCGGCTGAGATCGCCTCCCCGCCCAGCTCGGTCGCCTGCTTCGAGGCGAGCCCACCGCCCATCTTGCCGAAGGGGGTGCGGGCGGTTCCGAGAATCACGGTGCTGGACATGTCAAAGCCTTTCGCGAGCTGACCGGGGACGGCGAATCGTAGGGAAAGCGGGCCGGCGCGCCGGAGATGAGCCGGCTCAACAACGCCGGGGCTCGGCTTCGTTCCTGCGGAACTCCGCCTCACTAGGCCGGCTCAATCCTCACTAGACTCGCGCGCCGTGCAGGTCGAGGCCACCTCAACGCCGCTCTCGCAGCTCGAAGCCGACCTTCACGTGACCACCCTCGCGGCCGGGGCCGACCTTCCGGAGGACCTGGCATCAGTACCCGGCGCGGGTGAGGCCCGCGGTGGCTACCGCAAGGTCGCCTTGCTCCATCCCGGCACTCCGGAGCGGCTGCTGGTTGTAGGCCTCGGTGACGCCGGGGAGCTCGACGCCGAGAAGCTCAGGGTGCTCGGCGCCGTCATCGCCAAGGAGGCGCGGCGGCTCGATGCGTCGAGCATCGCCTGGGCCATCGGCGAGCTCGGCTCGATCGCCCCGGTCGACGGGGCGGCGGCGATTGCGGAGGGCGTGATCATGGGTGCCTACCGGTTCGACCGCTACCTGACCCCCGACGACGACGACCCGCCCGGCCCCGCGCTGGAGAGCCTGGCCTTCGCGGTCGCCGGCGACGCCGAGGGGCTCGCCGGGCCCGTCCGAGCCGCCCGGGTCCGGGCCGAGGCGGCAAACCGCGTGCGCGAGCTTCAGGATCTGCCGGCGAACGTCGTGACCCCCAGCTTCCTGGCGGACCGTGCCTTGGAGATTTCCGCGGAGTTCGAGGCGGTGACCACCGAGGTGCTGGGTCGGGAGGAGATCGTCGAGAAGCGCCTCGGCGGTCTCGCCGCCGTGGCCGCGGGGAGCGAGCAGGAACCGAAGCTCATCTGCCTCCGCTACGCCGGGCGCGGCTCGGGCGACGTCCTCGGCATCGTCGGCAAGGCGGTGACCTTCGACAGTGGCGGCATCTCGATCAAGCCCTCGAAGGGCATGCAGGAGATGAAGATGGACATGTCCGGCGGGGCCGCGGTCCTGGAGACGGTCGCGGCGATCGCCGAGCTCGGACTGGAGCTTCAAGTCGTGGCGGTCATCCCCTCAACGGAGAACATGCCCTCGGGCACGGCCACCCGCCCCGGAGACATCATCACCCAGCTGAACGGCAAGACCGTCGAGGTGAACAACACCGATGCGGAGGGGCGCCTGATCCTTGCCGACGCCCTCACCTGGTGCGTGCGTGAGATGGGAGCCAACCGGGTCGTCGACATCGCCACGCTCACGGGGGCGGTCCTCTACGCGCTCGGCTCCACCTACGCGGCGCTGGTCTCGAACGACGACGTCCTCGCCGCCGAGGTTGAGGACGCTTCGAAGCGAACGGGCGAGCTCGCGTGGCGCCTGCCCCTCCACCCGGAGTACAAGGAGCTGACAACGGGCACGGTCGCGGACCTGACGAACACCGGCAAGAAGCAGGAGGCCGGCGCTATCTACGCCGCTTCATTTCTCGAGGAGTTCGTGGACGACCGCCCGTGGGCCCACCTCGACATCGCCGGCACCGCCTGGGACACCGGTCGCGAGTATGTGGGCAAAGGGCCCACGGGCTTCGGCACACGCCTCCTCATCACGCTGGCCCAGGACTCAGCCGCCTAGCCTCACCGCGATCGAGCGCCGTCGGGCGCGGCTACGTGAGGACGTCGATCCAGGCAGCGTCACGGCGGCCGCCGGCGGCGCGGGGCGGGCGTGGAGCGCGGCGGTGCGGGCCGTCCGGGGCCGGGACGGCCATCATCTCGAGCATCCGGCGCGCCATCCCGAGGTCCCCGCCCAGCCGCACGCGGCCGGACGCCACTCGCAGCAGCGCCGCGCGCCCGCGCGAGTCGCGGAAATCGGGGATGCCGAAGCGGACCATCGGCGTGACCGTCAGCTGGACGACGTGGGGCAGGCTGCCGGTCACGACCAGGTCGGGGTCGCGGAGGTCGCCGTCCTCGACGCGGATCACTCGGCGGCCGAAGCTGATCCGCACGGGAGCGATCTGGTCGCGGAACCGAATCACCACCTTCCCCTGAAGCTGCCCTGCGACCCCTGGGCGGCAGTGCAAGCCCCGGTCGAGCAGGGCGAACACGCTCGGGGCGATGCCGTTGGCGACGGTCTGCCCGAGCCTCACCTCGGGCGTTCGCGGGGCGACGGCCATCGCAGGCCATCGTACGGAGGCGTGTTCGCTATCCCGCCATCACCATGCAGGTCGAGGTCGCGTGGGCCAGCAGCTTGGCGGTCTCGACGTCCGTCAGCCGCGCCTCGGCGGTCGCCTGCCGCCGCCGCGCGAAGGCCAGCGCCGAGTCGGCGGCGTCGCCGTTGCCGGCTTCGGTCACGGGCGTCGCCTGGTGCGGCGCGCCGGGGCCGGGTAGTTCAGGTCGGCGAGGATGTCCTCCTGGCTCACCTCGAGGCTGCTGAGGTCCAGTCGCGCCAGGGGGTGGAGTGCGCGCCGCCGCTTTCGTGTCTCGCGAGCCTTCATCACCGTGCCTCCTTCGGTAGTTTGATGAAACCGACTTATAGCGACCTGAGTTGCGTAATGCAACTGAGTGTGCGAACATCACACTGAGGGAAGGGATTTCTGTGAGCGACGCGAGGCGCGAAAGCGTGTTTGCCCGAGTGGCAACGACAGTGGTCTGATGCTGGGCCGGGAATACGGACAGAACTGCTCGGCGGCGCGAACGCTGGAGCTGATCGGCGAGCGCTGGACCATGCTCGTGATCCGCGACGTCTTCTCCGGCCGGCGCCGGTTCGACCAGATCCAGGACAGCCTCGGCGTCGCCCGCAACGTCCTCTCCGCCAGACTCCAGCTCCTGGTCGACGAGGGGATCCTCGAGAAACGGGCCTACCAGCACAAGCCCGAGCGCTACGAGTACTTCCTCACCGGGAAGGGCCTCGACCTCTGGCCCATCCTCGTCGCCCTGATCGGCTTCGGCGACAAGCACCTCTCGGCGTCCGAGGGCGGCCCGCCCGTCGTGATCCGCCACAAGGGCTGCGACGGGATCGTCAACGATCGCCGGATCTGCGAACGATGCGGCGCCGAGCTCGGCGTGCGGGACGCGTACGGCGCGCCGGGGCCCGGAGCCGAGCGCAGCCTCGATCGGGCCGCGTAGCCCTAGCCGCCTAACCTTCCGCGCGGTGGACTTCGGTCTCACAGACGAGCAGCGCCTGCTGCGCGACACCGTCCGCGACTTCGCGCGGCAGGAGGTCGCGCCCGTCGCCGAGGAGCTCGACCGCACGAAGGCGTTCCCATACGAAATAGTCGCGAAGCTCGGCGAGCTCGGGCTGATGGGCATCCCGTTCCCGGAGGAGTACGGCGGCGGCGGCGCCGACACCCTCTCCTACGCTCTCGCGGTCGAGGAGCTCGCGCGGGTCGACTCGTCGGTATGCATCACGATGGCCGCCCACACTTCGCTCGGCACGATGCCGATTCACCTGTGGGGGACCGACGAGCAGAAGGACGACTGGCTGCCCGACCTCTGCGCCGGGCGCAGGCTCGCCGCGTTCGGACTGACCGAGCCCGAGGCGGGCTCCGACGCCGGCGCCACCCGCACCCGCGCGGCACTCGACGACGGCGAATGGGTGATCGACGGCGCGAAGCAGTTCATCACCAACGCCGGCACGGACATCTCGGGCTGCGTGTCGATCACCGCCGTCACCGGCGACGAGGACGGCCGCAGGGAGATCTCGAACCTGATCGTCCCGAACGGCACGCCCGGCTACGAGCCCGGCGAGCCGTACCGCAAGATGGGCTGGAACGCGTCGGACACCCGCCCGCTCACGTTCGAGGGCTGCCGGGTGCCGGAGGGCAACCTTCTCGGCCGCCGGGGCGAGGGCTTCAAGCAGTTCCTGCACATCCTCGACGGCGGCCGCATCGGCGTCTCGGCGATGGCCGTCGGGCTCGCCCAGGGCGCGCTCGACGAGGCGATCTCATACGCCAAGGAACGCCAGGCGTTCGGCAAGCCGATTGGGAAGTTCCAGGCGATCCAGGCCAAGGTCGCCGACATCTCGGCGCAGCTCGAGGCCGGGCGGCTGCTCGTCTACCGCGCGGCGCTGGAGAAGGACGCGGGCGAGTCGTTCACGCTCACCGCCGCGCAGGCAAAGCTCATCACCGGCCGGCTCGCAGTGCGGGCGTGCGAGGAAGCCGTCCAGATTCACGGCGGCTACGGCTACATCGAGGAGTACCCGGTCTGCCGTTTCTACCGCGACGCCAAGATCCTCACCATCGGCGAGGGCACCGACGAGGTGCAGCAGATGGTGATCGCCGGACAGCTGGGCCTGTAGCGCTCGCTAAGCCGGCCGCGCGGTGATCGCGCCGGGCTCGCGCTTCGCCAGCTCGGCGCCACGGCCGGCCTCGCCGGTGCCCACGCCGTAGTGGTCGAGCAACTGCTGCTCGCCCTCGCGTTCGAGCGGCGTGCCGGGATCCTGGCGGGGGCCCTTGCGGATCTGGTCGCGCCCGTAAGGGACCCAGACGTGGCCGGCGGCCGCGACCGCGTCGCGCGCGGGGATCAGGCAGTGATGCCCGAACCGGCCCATGCGGGCGAGGAGCCACTCGGGGGTCCCGCTGTCCGGGTCGACGTACGCGCCCTCGACCTTGCCGATCGTGGAGCCGCTCATGTCGTCGAGTCGGAAACCCTTCCAGCTCTGAATCTCGTCGGCACTGAGCGTTCCCCCGGCCGGGGAGACGTCGGTCGTGGCCTTCGCTTCGTCTTGGTCAGACATCCAACGATCCTTCCAGGAGCTTGCGCGCGGCCGTGGCGGGGTCCGTCTCGCGGCGCACCACGCTGTCGAGCAAGGCAGTCCACTCGGGATCTTTATCAGCGCGATCCTCGAGCTCGCGCCGCATCCGCGCGGCTGCGATCCCCAGCACCTCGGCACGGAGGTTGCGGGCGCGGCGCTCGTTCAGCGTCCCCTCCTCCTCGATGTGGGCGCGGTGCTCGCCGATCGTCGCGACCAGCTCGGGGATCCCGTTCCCGTTCGTTGCCTCGGTCCGCACCACGGGGACGCGCCACGAGCGCTGGGGCCCGAGCGAAAGCACGGCGCGCACCTCGCGGACCATCGTGTCAGCGAGCGGATGGTCGGCCTTGTTGACGGCGATCACGTCGGGGATCTCCATGACGCCTGCCTTGAGCGCCTGGATCGAGTCGCCCGAGCCCGGCATCAGCGCCAGCACGATCGTGTCGGCGTGATCCACGACGTCGATCTCGCCCTGGCCGACGCCCACGGTCTCCAGCAGCACGTCGTCCTTGCCGGCCGCGTCCATCAGGAGCGCAGCCTGGAGTGCAGCTTCAGCCAGGCCGCCAAGGGCGCCACGGGAGGCCATCGAGCGGATGAAGACGCCGGGATCCAGGAAGTGGTCCGACAGCCGGATCCGGTCGCCCAGAACCGCGCCGCGCGTGAACGGGCTGGACGGATCGACCGAGAGCACGCCCACCTCGCGGTCGGACTTCCGGAGCTCGACCGTCATGGTGCTGATCAGCGTGCTCTTGCCCACCCCCGGCGGGCCGGTGATGCCGACGACCCTGGCGCCCCCGGTATGCGGGAAGAGCTCGGCGACCAGCCGGTCGCCCTCGGGATCCCGGTTCTCCACCAGGCTGATCCCCCGGGCCAGCGCACGCCGGTCGCCGGCGAGCAGCCGCTCGCCGAGGGTTCCGGCGGGCTTGGAGGCGGCTTCGGGCATCGGCGGCGCAGCGTAGCGCGCACTACGCTCCCGCCCGTGCTTCGGACGCTCGCCTTCGCCCGCCGCAACGGCATGCTCAACCTGCGCTATGCCCGGCTCCTGTGGCGGTATCTCTGGCGGCGCTTCCTGACCCGGGCCGGCTGGCGGTGGGAGACGGACGGGCCGGTGTTCTTCGGACGGGACCTGCAGCTTCAGATCGGCAAGCGCGGCACGATCCGGTTCGGCCGCTTCGCCTGGATCGGTGACGGCACGAAGATCCGCTGCCACGAGGGGGTCGTCGAGGTCGGCGCCAAGACCGTCATGGGCCAGGACTGCACGATCTCCGCTTACCGGCACATCCGGATCGGCGAGCAGTGCGTGGTCGCCGACCGGGCGATGTTCATCGACTTCGACCACGGGATCGTCGAGGTCGAACGTCCGATCCGCCACCAGGGCATCTACAAGCGGGAGGTGGTCGTCGGCGCCAACGTGTGGATCGGCTACGCCGCATGCTTCCTGCGCGGGGTGACGGTCGGAGACAACTCGGTGATCGGAACGAACGCGGTCGTCGCGCGCGACGTTCCGGCAAACGCAGTCGTCGGCGGAGTCCCGGCGCGTGTGATCCGGATGCGGGAGGCGCCGCAAGAGCTCGAGTGGCCCAACCCGGTGGAGCCGGATCGCGATGGCGAGCGCACGCTGAGGCCACCCTCGTGACCAAGCTCCTCACGTTCCTGTCCGGTGCTGCGGTGGTCGGCGGATTCGTACTGGCCCTGTCAGGCGCCGGCCTGCTGCCGGGGATCGCCCTGATCCTCCTGGGCTTCGCTGTCGGCGCGGCACTTGGAGCGCTCGCCATCGCGCGGAGCGTTCACGACTCCATCCGCGAATGGCTCGCGTTGATCACCAGCGGACCGGAGTCGGTGCGCGTGGTCGCGGTCGAGCCGCCACAGGGGTTCCTGCTCCACCGCGACGCCTCGATCACGCTCGAGGTCCGCGGCCGGGACGGCACCGCCAAGCAGCTCCAGAAGGGCCTCCCGGTACCGCCGCTCCAGGCGTTCCTGTGGCGGGCCGTCGGCTGGGTGCCCACGCCGCTGCGCAAGCTCACCCAGCGACGCGAGCTCAACCTGCCGCTCTACCGCAAACGCGCGAAGTCGCCGTAGAGCTCGGCGGTCGAGGCCGCGACGTCGGCCCAGTCGAAGCCCCGGATGTGCTCGAGGCCCTGTGCGACGAGGCGCTTACCGAGCTGTTCGTCGCGGAGGACGCGGATCGCGACCTCGGCCAGCGCGTCGGGGTCGCGCGGCCGGAAGCGAAGGCCGGCGCCGTTCTCCGGCACCACCTCGCGCAGGCCGCCGGTGTCGGCGACGATGCAGGGGCAGCCGGAGGCCATCGACTCGAGGGCGACGAGCCCGAACGGCTCGTAGATCGACGGCACCACACAGATCTCGGCGATGCAGTAGAGGGAGTGGAGCACGTCGTCGCCGATCCAGCCGAGGAACGTGCCGTGATCGAGAAGGCCGAGCTCGGCCGCCTGGCGCTTCAACTCGGTCTCGTGCGTACCCGAGCCGGCGACCAGGAAGCGGGTGTCCGGCGCCTCGGCCAGCACCTTCGGCATGGCCTCGAGGGCGAGCTGGAACCCCTTCTCGTAGACGAGCCGGCCGATCAGCAGGACCAGCTTCTGGTCGGGGGCGGCGAACTGGGAACGCAGCCGGGCCAGCTCGGGCTCGTCCCGAGGGCGCAGATCGTCAGGATCGATGCCGTTCGGGATCACGGTGACGCGATCGTCATCGACACCGAAGATGTCCGCGATCTGCTCCCGCATGTAGAACGAGCAGACGATCACGCGGTCGGCGCGGTTCGTGATCCAGCGCTCGACCCCGTGGATGTAGGACTGAGGGTGCTTGTCCACCCAGCCCTGATGCCGGCCGAACTCGGTCGCGTGGATGGTGGTGATCAGCGGGCAGTCGAAGCGATTGGCGAGGTGGTCGCAGGCCATGGCGACGAGCCAGTCGTGACCGTGCACCAGGTCGAATTCGAAGCGGTCGCCCAGCTCCACGCCCGCGGCCAGCATGTCGGCGTTCATCCGCTCGACCCAGGCCACGAACTCTCCGAGGTCGGTGGGGCGCTTCGGCTCGATGACCCGGTGCACGCGGACCCCCGCCACGACCTCCTCGGCCGGTGACTCCTCGCCGCCGCGGGTCAGCACGTGGACCTCGGTGTCGAGATCCACCAGGCCCTCAGAGAGCTTGCGGACGTGGCGGGCGAGACCGCCCTCGATCAGCGGCGGGTACTCCCAGGAGAGGATCAGAACCCGCTTCACGGGCGTTCGCGCGCGCGTGGCGCCGCCACGCGCGCACGAGGGGCCGTGAAGCGGGTTCTAACGCGTTGTGCGGGGCTCAAGGTCGAAGCAGCGGGGCGAGACTCAGATCGGGCGCCAGGTTGCGGAGGCGCGGCTCCTGGGCGTCGGAGGAGTGTATGGCGTCCAGGAGTGCGCGGGCGTGGTCCGTGACTCGCTGGAAGGGGTAGTCGCCCGCCTGGCGGCGCTTGTCGAGGAACGCCCAGTCGCTCGCCTGGACGGCCAGGAGCTCGCGCGCCGCGCGCGCGGCCGCCGCCGCGGGCAGGTCACGGGCGCCCAGCCTCGCGGCCAGGCGCAGCTCGAGGCGCCGGGCTGCCCACACCAGGTCGGCGACGTCAGGCGAGTCCCACGTCGAGAGGTCCTTGTGCTCGCCCCAGGTCGAGCGCCGCAGGGTCCGCGGCTCCGGCTCGCTCCGGGCGACGGCCTCGGAGAGCGTCACCAGCTCCACCCCGGCGCGATCCGACTCGGCAACGACCTCGGCCAGCCACTCAGGGCCCTCCCACCACCAGTGGCCGAGCAGTTCGGTGTCGATCGCGAACACAAGGAGGCCATCGGCGCCGGCGCGCTTACGGTAAGCACCCAGCCGATCGGCGACCGCCGACAGGAACTCGCGTCCCTGCTCTCGCGCTCGCGCCGACGCGGCCTCCGGGTCGGCGGATGCCGCCTCCGATCGACCAGATCCGAGCGCCGCGCAGCGACTCGCGGTGGAAGTCGGTGTGCGCGGGATCCGACGGATAGCCCTCCAGCGACCAGAGCCACGAGACCGCCCCCCAGTCGATCGGCAGGGCCACCGGCCCGCCGTCGGTCGCGATCGGGCGCAGCGCCGCGTCGGGCTCGTGGGCACTTTGGTCGGTGCAGAAGAAGCCGATGCCGTGCTCGGCAAGCAGCTGATCGAGGCCGGGCTCGTACGCGCACTCGGGAAGCCAGAAGCCCGCGGGCGCGCCGAACCGGCGGCGGTGCGAGCGGAGGCCCGTGTCCACCTGGAGCCGCCGGCCCGCGTCGGTGGCGACGAGCGGGAGGACGGCGTGCGTCGCGGCCGATGCGACCAGCTCCACGCGCCCCTCCGCGCTCGCTCGGCGAAACATCTCGAGCGGGGCGTGGCCGAGCTCGGCGAGCCGGTCGAGCCCGCGGCGGTAGCGATCGGCCTCGTTCAGGCAGGGGGCGCGAAACGCGCCGTCCTGCTCGTCGGCGTCGCGCCAGGGCCGAGTCGAGCCGGAACTCGCGGCCGAAGGCCTCGAGCCTCTCCCCCAGCCCCGGCGCCTCGAGCTGGTCCGCCAGGACCGGGGTGACCGTCATCGTCAACCGCTCCGCGACGTCGAGCACCGGCAGGTAGGAGCGAAGGACCGCGTCGAACAGCCACTCCTCGCCGAACGGATACGTGCCGAAGCCCTCGACGTACGGCATGTGGCTGTGCAACGACCAACGCCAGCTGCCCGGCGGGGCGCTCAGGCACGGCAGACGGCGACGAAGTCGAGGGCCGCATCGAGATCGCACTCGCGTTGGTCGCGGAGTGTGAAGTCGGAGGCCGAGATCGCGGGTGTGAAGCGGTCGTAGAAGGGCTTCGAGATCCTTAGGGTCTTGTGGACTCGGTCCCAGCCGAGATCGAGCGCCAGCTGGTGCAGGTGGAGCTTGCCCGCGTGGAACAGCCCGAACAGGCGCACGTCCGAATAGCAAGGCTCGAGCAGGGCCCGGTACTCCGCCGCCGTGTACTCGCGCAGGTGCCAGGGGTTGTCGGATTTCTCCGCGCCCTCAGGCGCGAGGGTCAGGCGGTTCGGGGTCGAGATGTAGGCCAGGGGCGCGACGGCTGCGATGCCTTTCAGCAGGCGCTCGGGCTCGTGGATGTGCTCGATCGTCTGCAGAAACACGATCACGTCGCGGAGCTCCGAGAACTCCTCGACGAGGCCGCGCTCGAAACGGAGGTTCGCGAGCGGGTAGCGCAGCCGAGCGTGCTCGTGGGCGTCCGGGTTGGCGTCGACGCCAATCACGTCCGCCGCCGTGCCCGCGAGCACCGCGGCTCCGTAGCCCTCGCCGCACGCCAGGTCCGCGACCCGAAGGCCGCGCACGCAGGCGGCGATCCAGTCGTAGACCGCGAGGTGACGGCGGTACCAGTAGTTCTCGGCCGGCAGATCGGGCAGGGTGCGCTCACCGGTCAGCTCCAGGGGCGGCACCCCGGGCGGTTGGTCTTGCTGCAGGTGGGCCACGGGCGCCGCAGTCTCCCTACTATCTCCGCGTCATGCCTGCCGCTGCCACAGCGAGCCCAGAGCACATCCGGGACGTCAATCAGCGCTATCACGACGCCGCCGCCGGCGAATACGACGCCAAGTGGGGCATCGACTTCACCGGCGTGGGCCGCGAGCAGACGAGCCGGAAGCTCGTGAAGGCGCTGGGCGAGTGGCCGGCGGAGCCGTTCGGCCACGCGCTCGAGATCGGGGCTGGGACCGGCTACTTCTCGCTCAACCTGATGCAGGAGGGCGCGTTCGACCGCCTGACCGCGACCGACATCTCCGCGGGGATGCTCGACACCCTTGCCGGCACCGCGTCGGATCTCGGCCTGAGGCCCCGCGTCGAGACTGTCAGGACCGACGCCGAGCGGCTGCCGTTCGAGGCTGAGACCTTCGACCTGGTGCTCGGCCACGCGATCCTGCACCACATACCGGACCTCGATCGCGCGTTTTGCGAGTTCAAGCGCGTTCTGCGGCCCGGCGGAGCGATCGTCTTCTGCGGCGAGCCGTCGCGCTACGGCGACCGCCTCGCCGCGGTGCCGAAGCGCCTCGGCGCGCTGACCGCCCCCGCGTGGCGCCGGCTGGTTGGCGCGTCGGCACGGAACGGACATGACGACGTCATCGGCGGCCACGACCTCGAGAGCGAGGTCGACGTCCACGCGTTCGTGCCCAGCGACCTCGGCGGAGCCCTTCAGACGGCCGGCTACGAGGCGATCCGCGTGCGCGGCGAGGAACTCCTCGCGAACGTCTACGGCTGGTGGCTGCGCTCGCTCGAGTCGAGCGCCGTGCCCGAGGAGGTGCCGGACCGCTGGCAGCTCTTCGCGTTTCGCAGCTACATCGCGCTCCAGCGCGCCGACGTCAGCCTGCTCGAGCCCCGCCTCCCCGCCTCCCTCTTCTACAACCTGATCCTGAGCGCCCGAAAGCCGGGCTGAGAACACGGGGGATGGCTACCGCCTACCCGAACGTGAATGCGTAGCCGCTCACGCCCGGGTCGAAACGCAGGGTCAGCGCGTGGCGGCCGGCCTCCGGCAAGTCCACGAGCCGATAGAGCCGCTGGCCGTCCACCCGCGCGACTCCACCGGAGACGTCGGCTCCCGCGTCACCGGGCGAGATCGGATCGCCGTCGAGCTCGACCCGCACGCCGGCAGGCCCGTCCTCCGCGCCAAGCACAAGGAACACCCTCCTGGCCTGGAACGACAGGTCGATCGCCGCGTCGGAGACCGCCGTGCCCGATTCGGCATCCACCTCCCAGCGCCCGGCGTACGCGAACTGGTTCAGGTCGAGCTGGGACGCGGGCGCCGACGCGTAGTCGCTCGTTCCCGGCCTGGGGGGCACCACCCAGCCCTGCGCGCGCTCGAACCCGAGGTACGTCTCGGGCGTGCGCAGTTCAGGGTCGATGCGCTCGGCCGTGGCCCGCGCCTCGCGGCCGAGGTCGGGGTCGCCGGCCTCGGCCAGGAGCGAGCGGATCGCCTGCTCGGTCTCCTCGTACGCCCCCTCGCCGAAGTGGACGAAGCGGACCTGGCCGTCGGCCCCGATGAGGTACTTGGCGGGCCAGTACTGGTTGCCGAAGGCGCTCCAGGTCCCGAGCTCGTTGTCCTGGACGACCGGGTAGCCGATCCCGTTGTCGGCGATCGCATCGGCAACGTTCTCCGCGTCCTTCTCGAACGCGAACTCGGGCGAATGCACGCCGACGATCGTCAGCCCATCGTTGCGGTACTCCTCGTCCCACGCCTTCAGGTAGGGCAGCGTCCGGATGCAGTTGATGCAGGTGTAGGTCCAGAAGTCGATCAGCACCACACGACCGTCGGAGTTCAGCTCCGAGATCGAGAGCGGCGACGCGTCCGGAGTGTTGAACCACTCCTGCGTGGCCACGAAGTCAGGTGCCGCACCGAGGCGCGGCAGCTCGGCGCCGGCTGCGGCCTCCTCCACCCCGCCCTCGGCGGTCCCGTGGCCACCGCGGACCGCGGCCAGGTCGTCAGCCACGGCGCCGGACTCTTCGATGGCCCCGGTCGGGTTCACCAGAAACGACGGAAGCTCGTCCGCGATCGCGGTCTGGAACCGGGTGTCGAGGTCGGCGGACATGGCGACCGCGGTCGCCACCAGCAGGGCTCCCATAGCCATCTGCACCTGAGCGCGCCACGGGCGCCAACGGTTCGACCAGCCGCCTGCCGCCGAGGATCAGCCCATAGAGCACCAGGCCCGAGCCGACCGCGTACGAGAGCGCGACCGCGAGCTTGCCCGCGGTGAAATCCTGGGACGCCGAGACGGTGATCACGCCGGCGAGGATCGGCCCCGCGCAGGGCGCGTAGACGAGCCCGAGGCTGAGACCCAGCAGGAAGCCCGAGCCGAACCCGTCCCCGGCGCCCCGGCGCGGACCGGGCACGAGCCTGCTGACCAGGGCCTCGACCCGATCCGCCAGGCTCGGCACCAGGAGCACGACGCCGAACACGCCCAGCGTGCCGATCGCGATCCAGCGCACGAGGTCGTCGGGCAGGCCGAGGGCGTCGATCACGTAGACGAGCGCGACCGTCGCGAAGGTGAATGAGGCGACGATCCCGGTCACGACGCCCAGCGGGCGGCGACGCCCGCCGGTGACGCCGGCCGAGAGCACGGCGGGCAGCACCGGCAGCACGCATGGGGACAGCGCGGTGCCGGCGCCGGCCACGAGCGCGAAGATCATCAGCAATGCCATGGTTTGTCCGCGTGGAAGCGGGCTTTCAGCCCTTCCAACGAGCTACGTATCGCGAGCGATCAGTCCGTTTCAGTGCCGGCGTGACGTGCGCGGAACAGCTTGGCCTCGCCGCTGATCCCCTTGAGCCGCCGTGAGCCTGCGAACGACCACCGATAGGCGTCCTCGCCGGCGTCGTGCATCGCCTCGTCGCAGAGCACGCTGCCGGGACGAGCCACGGCGGTGATCCGGCTCGCGAGGTTCACCGGGCGGCCGTAGTAGTCGCCCGCCGCGCGCCACCGCTCGGCCGTAGGCGACGCCCGCGCGCAGCAGCGGGAACCCCTCCCCCTCCTCTTCGGAGGAGGCGACGAGCGCCAGCGCCGCGTCGAGCAGCTCCCTCGGTGTCGTCGAGCTCAGCATCGCGGCGTCGCCGATCAGCTTCACAAGCCGCACGGGGCCCCGAGCGACGTCGCCGGCGAGCTCGCCTAGGCGGTCGGTGAGCGCGCCGAGCTCGGCCGGGTCGAGCCGCTCGCCCAGCTTCGTGAAGCCGACGAGGTCCGCGAACGCGACCGCGATCTCGCGGCCCGACTCAGCGCCCTCCGAGATCTCGCGGTCGCCGAAGACGTCGTGGCGGATCTGCTCGCGCAGGTGGAGCTGGAGCACGTACTCGAGCGTCGGAGTGAGAAGTGGCCCCAGGCCCTCGACGATCGTGGCGAAGCGCCGCGCCACCTCCGCCTCGCTGTCGCCGGGGTTGCTGAAGACCCGCTGGCCCAGCCCGCGGCTGGCGGCGGCCAGTTGCGACATGTTCATGCCGATCACGCGGGAGACCTGGAGCATCTCGTCGTCGGGAATTCCCAGATCCTCCCGCAGGATGCGAACGCGCTTCGCGGCCTCGACGTCACTCTCGCCGAACGCCTTCTCTCCCTCCTCCGGGTCCGGCATCCCCAGCGCTCGCCACTGCCGTGCGAGGAGGTCGGCGTCCACCCCCGCGCGCTCGGCAACCTCCTCGCGCGTATATCGGCGGCCCGGAGCCGGCCAGGACCCGCTCGACGGGCAGCAACACCAGCCGATCCTCGGCCACCGCCCGCCGCAGCTCCTCGAGCGGCACGTTGTCGTCGGCGAGCTCCCGGAGCAGGCCCAGCCGTGCCTGGCGCGCCTCGCCCTCGGTGCCCGCGAGGAGCCCCTCAGCCTCGAAATCGGCCGACATCGCGGGGCATTCTCCACGACACACTTAGAATTGGCGTTAGTGGCGGGCGAGCTACCGATCTTCGAACTCCCCGCGGTCCTGCTCCCCGGGGAGCTGATGCCGCTCCACATCTTCGAGGAGCGCTACAAGCGCATGATCGGTCACTGCCTCGAGGAGGAGGAGCCCTTTGGCGTCGTGTTCCGCGACGACGACGGAAGCGCTCAGCGAATCGGCTGCACCGCGAGGGTGACGGAGGTCCTCGAGCAGTTCGACGACGGGCGCATGGACATCGTCGTCACCGGCGGCGAGCCGTTCCGCGTGCTCGAGCGCTTCGACGGGGACGAATACCCGGCGGGCGAGATCGAGCCGGTTGCCGCCGCGGAGGAGGAGGCCGACGACGAGGTCGCGGCCGAGGCGGTTCGCGAGACGTTCGCGGACCTCGTAGAGCGCGTCTCGGGCAACGAGCTCCCCTCGGAGGAGCTGGCGGGCAGCGACGCCTACGCGATCGCCTCCAGGGTCGAGCTGCCGGTCGAGACCAAGCAGCGGCTGCTGGAGCTGCGCTCCGAGGACGAGCGCATGCGCACGCTCGGAGCGGCGCTGGACGCGCTGATCGAGACGCTGGCTCGCTCCCGAGAGATCGCGGAGCGGGCCAAGATGAACGGCAAGGTCGTCTTCGAGTAGCGCCTACGCGTGAGCGACGGCGCCCCCGCGCCGAGGGTCGCCACCCCCGCTGAGCTCCCCCGTCGCCGGGTCCCGCGCCACTGCATGCACACCGCCGAAGAACACGTTCATCGCGTGCCAGCGGACGACCTCGTAGCCGCGTGCCTCCAACCGGCGCAGGACCTCCTCGTCGATCCCGGGCTCAGCCTGGATCACTCCGTCCTCGAAGTGCACCCTGGGAGCGACCACCGCTTCCGCCACCGGCTCGCCGTCCACGACGAGGCGGAGGATCGTCTGAAGCACGGCGGAGCGAATCCGGTTCGAACCCCCGCTTCCCAACCCCGCCAGCAGTTCCTCACCGTCGAGCACGACCGTCGGCGACATCATGGACGGCATCCGGACGCCGGGGGCGTGGCGGTGGAAGCCGTGCGGGTTCAGGTCCTGCTCGCCGAGCATGTTGTTGACGTGGATCCCGGTCCCGGGGACGATCACGCCCGATCCAGTCCCATTCGAGCAGGTGACACTGGCGCACCGGCCCTCGGCGTCGACCGCGGTGATGTGGGTCGTGGAACCAAGCCGGCTTGCTGTCGCGGCAATCTGCGCGGGGTCCAGGAACCGGCCCGCGAAGCCCTCGTCGAGCAGCCCGGCAAGGAAGTCCTCGCTACGCGCGGCTTGCGCCGCTTCTTTGGCGGCCACGACCGCCTCCGTGCCTGATTCACCCATCCGCTCCAGCAGGGCGAGCGCGTACGCGATCAGGATCCCGCCGGATGAGGGCGGCGGGTTCGTGAGGACCCGGCGCCCGTGAAAGGCCACCTCGACCGGATCGCGGGCGATCGGCTCGTACGACGCGAGATCCTCGACCCCCAGAGTCCCGCCGCGCTCGCGCACCCAGTCCGCCATCGCCGCGGCGATCTCGCCGCGGTAAAACGGCTCGGCCCCCTCAGCCCCCAGGCGTTCGAGCGCGTCGCCCAGCTCCGGGAATACGAACGACTCGCCCTCGCCCAGGATCCGCCCCTCGGGCGCGTAGATCGCGCGCGCCTCGTCGAAGTGGGTCAGGATCGGGTCGAGGATCGCGAGGAAGTAGGCCTGCTCGGCGTTCTGCACGACGCCGTCGCGGGCGAGCGCGGCGGCCGGCGCGGTCAACTCGGCGAGCGGGACGCTGCCGAACCGCTCGGACGCAGCGACGAGGCCAGCGGGCGTGCCCGGCACCCCGCACGACGCCGCGCCAATGTTGAAGATCTGCACCGATTCCGGCGTGAAGTGCACCGGTATCGGCACCAGCTCGGACTCGCGCTGGGCACCGTCGAGCCCCGGAACGGCGACGAAGAAGTCGAGGAGCACGGTCTCGTCGCTCTCGTGGACGAGCATGTAGCCGCCGGCGCCGAGGCCGGTCAGCGGGCTCTCGGCGACGAACGAGGTGACGACCGCCGCGATCGCGGCATCCACCGCGTTCCCTCCGTCGCGCAGCACCCGGGCGCCGGCCTCCGCGGTCAGCGGATGGCCCGCGGCCACGACTCCCCGAGCGCTCATGCTGTGAGCTTAGGACGGGGTCAGGTCGAGAGCCCGCTCCCCAAGGGAGGTCGCGAGGTGTCTCGCATCAGGCGGGCTGCGCGGGCGCCGCCCGATCGAGCGGCGGAACCGTCCCCTCCGAGACGGGCGCTCCCTGACGCACGAACAGGACGACGGCCAGGATGAACATGGCGAGCCCGATCGGGCCGAACGGCGGTTCGTGGATCGCGATCAGCGGGACGCAGAGCAGCATGAGCGCGACCGGGGGCCAGCCCATGCCGTACGCGCTGCGCAAAGCCACCGCCGCCGCGATCATCGCGGTCGCGAGCCCGATGCTGCCGATGATCGTGAAAGCCGTGATGACGCCGCTCTCGGCGTACGACTCGAGGACGTCTATCCCGACCGGTTGCTCCGCCTGCGGTAGCGCGTTGACCTGGTCGGTGAGGATGCCGGTGCCGACCCCGAGCGTGATCTCGAAGGCCGCGTAGAAGATCGCGAACACCACAAGGGCGACCCTGCCGACGGTCGCCGCCGTCCCCTCCACGCCCCTCAGGAGCAGGTAGACGGCGCCCGCGAACATCGGGATGAAGACCGCCATCCCGATGTGGACCGCCTGCCAAGCGACGACGTTGCCGTCGATCGTCGGGTAGAAGTCCTGGTCGCCTCCGGTCGGGTGGAAGAGCAAAAGGATCGCCCATGCCACCGGCACGCCGACGATGAAGGCGAGTTGGCCCCGGCTGAAGCTCGGTTGACGGATGAGCCCCCCTTTCGTTGTGGCTCAGTCGCCCACCGACCGTACACCCGGAACGCCCGATCTCCCAATCGGGGACTCTCTGCCGCGCAATCTCGGATCGAGCCAGGCGACGATCACGTCGACGATGGCGTTCGCCAGCACGACCACGATCGCGAGGAAGACCGCGAGGCCGACGATCGGGGGCAGATCCAGGCCGCCGAGCGTGTCCGCCGTCAGCTTGCCGATTCCGGGCAGCCCGAAGATCACCTCCACATAGAGCACGAAGCCGCCGAATGCGTGCGAGAAGTCGAGCCCCCATAGGTTCACCGGCGGGATCAACCCGTTGCGCAACACGTGCCGGCGAAGGACCTCGCGTTCCGCGAGCCCCTTGGCGCGCGCGGTCCGGACCCAGTTCTCGTCGGCCGCCTCGAGGAGGGAGGCGCGGACCACCTGTGTGTAGGCGCCCGCGAACGGGAGCGCCGATGCGATCCAGGGCAGGAGGAGGTGCCAGAACCAGTCGAGGGGGTTCTCGGTCAACGGGACGTAGCCGTCGTCGGGGAACACCCGCCATTCAAGTGCCAGATACGTCCACAGGACGGCGGCCAGGACCAGCGTGGGGACCGAATAGAGCACCGTGGCGAGGCTCGTGATCACCCGGTCCAACCGGGACCCACGGTTGTGGACGCAGATCAGCGCCAGACCAACCCCGAGGCCGATCGCGAGCGCGGCCGAGCCGGCCACGAGCCAGAACGTCACCGGGAGCGCCTCCAGGAACGCCGTCCGCAGGCTGCCGCAGCCGTAGAAGCACTCGACCTCGCCGTTGAAGATGCCCTGCATCAGCTTGACGTACTGGGTGGGCAGTGGCTCGTCGAGCCCGTAACGCTCGGACGCCCGCTCCCGCGTCAGCTCGGTCCCCTGCTGCCCTCCGCCGAGGTTGAACGCCGGGTCGACGTTCGGGATCGTCCAGAACAGCGTGAATGCGATCACGGACGCGATCACGACCGTGACCACAGCCCACCCCAGGCGGCGCAGGGCGAAGCCGATCACCGGTCTCGCACCAAATCGGTCGGGAGCTCGCCGCGCGGGTCCAGGGCGCGGCGGAGGCCCTCTGCCAGCCCACCGATCCCCAGTACGAGGAGCACCAGGGCCACGCATGGGACGAGCAGCAGGTGCGGGGACAGACGCACCGTGTCGATGCCGGCGTCGATCAGCGAGCCGAGCGACGGCTCGGGCGGATCCACGCCGGCACCGAGGAACGACAGCGCCGACTCGAGGACGACGGAGTTCGCGAACAGCAGCCCGGTCAGGATCAGCACCGTCGGGACCAGATGCGGCAGGAGCTCGGATGCCATCAGCCGGAGGTGGCCGACGCCCGTGACCTGCGCGGCCTCGACGAACTCGCGCCCGCGCAGTGCGAGCACCTGGCCGCGCAGCGGCCTGGCGGCATACGGGATGAACACGAGGCCGATCACGGCGATCGGGATCGCTCGCGAGCCGGCCTCGATCTCGATGGGCCCGATGCTCGCTCCCCGCAGCGTCAAAGCCGTGCCGAGCATCACGCCGAGCAGGAGCGCCGGGAACGACCAGATCAGATCCAGGATGCGGCTGATCACCGCGTCGGTCCGACCACGGAAGTAGCCGGAGCCGAGCGCCAGCGGGACCGCGAGCGCGAGCGTCAGGAGCACGGCGCCGAGCGAGATCTCGACGGTCGTCCGAATCCCGTAGAGGAGCCGGACCATGAGATCGCGGCCGTTCTCGTCGGCGCCGAGGAGGAACCGGTCCTGCCAGGTCGGCCCGATCGGCTCGCCGGTAAGCGAGACGACGTCCTCCGGCTGGCCGTCGACCTCGACCTGCTCGCTCAGGTGGTTGTCCGAGGGCGTGGTCTCGGCTACGTGGTCCGCGTAGATCGGGGCCGCCAGGGCGGCGCCGACGACCAGCGCGAGCAGCGCGCACGACGCCACCGCGAACGGATCACGGAGGAGCCTCTTGAGGGCGGCTGGACGCAGCGGGGCTCGGGTCTATGAGCCCGGGACGAACTCCGGCACGTCGAGCTCGAGGTCCTTCGGCCGGGACTCGAACTCCTTCGCGGTGCCGGCGCGGCGATCGGACGGGCGCCGAGTCGCAACCCGGGAAGTCCCCGCGGCACGCGACTCACCCGTCGAGCCGTCGGCGCGACGACCGCGGCCGTCGAACCGGGTGGCGATGACCGTCACCCAGACCTGGTCCGTCAGCGACTCGTCGATGTTCGCGCCGAAGATGATGTTCGCGTCGGGGTGCGCCGCCTCCTGGACGATCTTCGCCGCGTCGGAGACCTCCATCAGAGTCAGGTCGTCGCCGGAGGTGATCGACAGCAGGATCGACTTCGCGCCGTTGACCGACGTCTCCAAGAGCGGCGACGACACCGCGCGCTCGGCGGCTGCGGTGGCGCGATTGTCGCCCGCGCCCATGCCGATCCCGAGCAGCGCCTGACCGGCATCGCGCATCGTCGTGCGGACGTCGGCGAAGTCGAGGTTGATCAGGCCCGGAAGCGTGATCAGCTCGGAGATCCCCTGAACGCCCTGGCGCAGGACGTCGTCGGCGACCTGGAAGGCCTCGATCATCGTCGTGTTGGTGGCAAGCACGGACAGCAGGCGCTCGTTCGGGACAACGATCAGCGTGTCGACCTCGGTCGCGAGCGCCTCGACGCCGTCGTCGGCCTGCTTCGCGCGTCGGGTGCCCTCGAACTTGAACGGCTTGGTGATGATGCCAACGGTGAGCGAACCCACGTCGCGCGCCAGCCTGGCGACGACGGGCGCCGCGCCCGTGCCGGTGCCGCCGCCGGCGCCGGCGGTGACGAACACCATGTCGGAGCCCTTCAGAAGGCGCTTGATCTTGTCCTGCTCCTCGAACGCCGAGCGGTAACCCAACTCGGGGTTGGAGCCCGCGCCGAGGCCGCGCTGCGCGCCCGTGCCCAGATGGACGGTCACGTCGGCCAGCGACTGCTGGAGCGATTGCAGGTCGGTGTTGATCGCCATGAACTCGACGCCCGGAATGCCGGCCTCGACCATGCGGTTGACGGCGTTCACTCCGGCGCCGCCCACGCCGACCACCCGGATCACCGGGGAGTGCGGCCGCGGGGGCTCGGACGAGCGCGTGTAGTCCGGATCCTCCCGGCCGTACGTCGCGCCGGCGGGCTCGGGATCCTCGGCGAAGATCTTGGTGAGACGGTCCTTGCGCGCGGGCGTGGTGGTCTCCGCCCGGTAGGCCTGGACGTCGTCTTCCTCCACGTCGAAGATCGCCTCGCGCTCACTCGATCGCTCGGGCTCGGGTTCGGCCGGAGGAGGCTCCTCCTCCCGGGCGGCGGGCGGCTCCGGCGCGGCCGGGGGATCGTCCTCGCGCTCGTCGGGGTCCCGGCGGGGCGGCGGGGCGGGCGCCTCGGGCGGGTCGTCGGGCTGGGCGGTCGAGCGGAAGAGATCGGCGAGAGGTCCCTCTCGCATGCTGGCCCGCTTACGACGCGCCATGTGTCAGAACCTCCTTCGCCAGCTCCCGGTAGTAGTCCGCCGCGTTCGACTTCGGATCGTACTTCAGGACGCTCGAACCGCGAACCGGAGCCTCGGCGAACTTGATCGCCTTCTTGATCCGGGACTTGAAGACGAGCTCACCGAAGTTCTCCTCGAGGATCTCCACGGCCTCCTTGGCGTGGACGGTCCGAGAGTCGAGCATCGTCGGCAGAATGCCCTCGATCTCGACCCGGGGGTTCAGATTCTCGCGGATCATCTCGAGCGTTCCCTGGAGCTGCATCAGGCCGCGCATCGACAGATACTCGCACTGGACGGGGACGATGACCTTGTCCGATGCGGTCAGCGCGTTCACGGTGAGGAGCCCGAGGCTCGGCGGCGTGTCGACACAGACGAAGTCGTAGTCGGACGACACGGCTGAGAGCGCCTTCTCCAACGAGCGCTCCCGTCCGATCTGGGTGGACATCGCGATCTCGGCGCCGGCGAGGTCGATCGAGGCAACGGCGATATCGATCTCCCGCTCGTGGATCACCTCGCGGATCGGGATGTGGTGCACGAGCACGTCGTACATGGACTTCTCGACCTTGTCCGGGTCGATGCCCTGGCTCATCGTCAGGTTGCCCTGCGGGTCGAGGTCGACACACAGGACCCGGTGACCCGACTCGGCGAACGCGACCGCGAGGTTCAGCGTGGTCGTCGTCTTGGCCACGCCGCCCTTCTGATTCGCGAACGAGATGACCTTTGCGTGGCTCCCGTCTCCGTTCCGCTCGACACCGGTATCGGCGACGCCGGTCGCGGCCGGACGGCGCGGGGAAAGGGCATCCTCGAAGCTGACTCGGGCCTCTGCGTCCAGGTCCTCTCCAGCCTCCTCCGCGTCGCGTCCGGGGCCGACGGGGTCGGGGGCAGGCTCATCGGCCTTTTCCGGCGCCTCCGGGATGGGTGCGACATGGACCTCGGGCTGCTCGTCGGCCTCTTCGACCGAACGAAGCTCGTCCTCAACGGGCGCAGGCTCCTGTGGGCGTTCCTCGTTCACGGGCTCGACCTCCTCCCGGACAGGCTCCGGGGTCGGCTCGGTTGCGGCCTCGCCGAGCTCGGCCAGCTCCGCCCCCTTGTCGTCCCGGGTTGCCTCCCGGCGGTCATCTTTCGATCCACGGCTGAAAAGACCCATACGCTCGCGACTATTCGCACGCGCCGGGAGGTTTCCTCCCCGCGAGGCGGGCCGCAATGCGGCTTGCCGTGAAAGGATCGACGGGTTGCGGGACCTCCTCGACAAGCGCCTGGTGATCGTCACCGGGAAGGGCGGCGTCGGCAAATCCACCGTGGCGCTGGCATTGGGCTTGGCCGGAGCCGAGCGCGGCAAGCGCACGATCGTCTGCGAGGTGTCGGCCCAGGAGCGCCTGTCGCGCGTGTTTCACCGCGCCTCGGTCGGGTTCTCCGAGGTCGAGATGGCGGACAACCTCTGGGCGATCTCGATCGACCCGGACGAATCCATGCGCGAGTACGTGCTGCTGCAGCTGAAGGTCCGTGCCATGCGCGACCTGCTGTTCCGGTCGAAGATCTTCACCTATCTCGCCGCGGCGACCCCGGGCCTTCGCGAGCTGGTCACGATCGGAAAGATCTGGGAGCTGGCGCAGGATGACCGCAAGGTCAAGAAGGGCCAGCAACTACGACCTGGTGATCGTCGACGCGCCGGCGACCGGGCACGGCGTCGGCTTCCTGCAGACTCCGCGCACCTTCGCGAACGTCGCCCGCGTCGGGCCGATCGCCTCACAGGCCGAGACCCTGGACCGTTTCCTCACCAACCAACGCCGCACCGGCGTGGCGATCGTCGCGCTGCCGGAGGAGATGCCCGTCAACGAGACCGCGACGCTGGAGCGCGACCTGACCTCGGAGGTCGGCGTCGCCGTCGACCGGATCTTCTGCAACGGCCTCTACCCGGAGCGCTTCTCCGAGGACGACGAGCAGCGGATCGAGTCGGCATTCGAGGGTGCCGAGGACGGCGCACGCCCCGCGCTGCGGGCCGCCCTCTCCGTGCGCCGCCGCGCGGTCGCCCAGCGCGAGCAGCTCGCCCGGCTCGAGGAGCTCACCGAGGCGAGCGTCACGACGATGCCGTTCGTGTTCGAGCCCGAGCTCGGGACCGAGCACCTGCGGGAGCTGGCGGCGACGGTTTGAAGAGCTGATGGCGTCCGTCGGCGATCTCCTCGAGGGCAAGCGGGTGTGTATCTGCGCCGGCTCCGGTGGCGTCGGCAAGACCACCACGTCGGCGGCGATCGCGGCGGGCATGGCGGCTCGGGGGAAGAAGGTCGCCGTGCTGACCATCGACCCTGCGAAGCGGCTCGCCGATTCGCTGGGCCTGCCGGAGCTCGGCAACGAGGAGCGCCGGGTGGATCCCGGCCTGTTCACCGATGCGGGCGTGGATCCCGGCGACGGTGAGCTCTGGGCGATGATGCTCGACCCCAAGGCGACCTTCGACGAGGTCGTCCGCAAGCACGCGCCCGACGAGGAGACGCGCGAGCGGATCCTCTCGAACCGCATCTACCAGCAGCTCTCGAACGCGCTCGCCGGCTCCCAGGAGTACATGGCGATGGAGAAGCTGTTCGAGATCTGGGCGGAGGACCGTTACGACCTGCTGGTGCTCGACACGCCGCCCTCGCGCAACGCGCTCGACTTCCTGGAGGCGCCGAAGCGGCTCACGCAGTTCATCGAGGGTCGCGCCCTGCGCGTGTTCATGGCGCCAACCGGGATCGCGGCCAAGGTCGCCGGCCGCGGCACCTCCGCCGTGTTCTCGATCCTGAAGCGCATCACAGGCGTCGACCTGCTCCAGGACCTCGCGGAGTTCTTCCAGGCGATGAGCGGGATGGTCGGCGGCTTCCGCGAGCGCGCAAGGCGGGTCAACGAGCTGCTGGCAGATTCGCAGAGCATGTTCCTCGTGGTCTGCGGCCCGCAGGGCGAGCCGATCGACGAGGCCGTGTACTTCCACCGCAAGCTGGTCGAGGCGCAACTGCCGTTCGGCGGGGTGATCGTCAACAAGGTCCACTACGCCGAGGAGGTGGGTGACGACCTGGACGACCAGCTCGCCGACCGCCTGGGCGGCGGGGACCTGCCCCAGCGGGTGGCGGCCAACTTCAGCGACTACCGGGCGCTGGCCGAGCGAGACCGCCGCAACGTCGAGCACCTGGCCAACGAGATGCGCACCCGGGCCGTGATCCAGGTGCCCTACCTGGACTTCGACGTGCACGACCTCGCCGGCCTGATGGAGGTCAACCGCTACCTGTTCGCGACCGGGGCGGCCGAGCGCGCGGAGCTCGCGGCCTCGGCGTAGTCGCTCGAATGAGCTGGACGGCGGCTGATGTCCCGGATCAGACGGGTCGCACGGCGGTCGTGACGGGCGCGAACAGCGGCCTGGGGCTCGTCACCGCGCGCGAGCTCGCCCGCGCAGGCGCAACGGTGGTGATGGCGTGCCGCAACCGCGAGCGGGGCAAGCTAGCGCTCGCCGACGTGGCTGCGGCGGCGCCGGACGCCGAGGTCACACTCGAGGAGCTCGATCTGGCCGACCTCGCTTCCGTTCGCGAGCTGGCGGAGAAGCTCTCCGCCGAGCGGCCGCAGATCGAGCTGCTCATCAACAACGCGGGCGTCATGGCGCCCCCGCACGGCGAGACCGCCGACGGCTTCGAGCTCCAGCTCGGCACCAACCATCTTGGTCACTTTGCGCTCACCGGCCGGCTGCTCGTGCCGCTGCTCGCGGCGCCGGCAGCGCGGATCGTCACGGTCACGAGCCCGATGCACCGGGTCGGCCGGATCGACTTCGGAAACCTGCAACGCGAGCGCGGCTACAACCGCTGGCTCGCATACGGGCAGTCGAAGCTCGCGAACCTGCTGTTCGCCCGCGAGCTGCAGCTGCGCCTCACAGCCGCCGGCGCCGATGCGGCCAGCATGGCCGCACACCCCGGCTACGCGGCGACCCATCTGCAGTCCACCGGGCCCGGCGCCGGCGGCGGCCTGGCTGCGCGAGTTTGGACCGGGCTGCTGGCGGTCGGCAACGCGATCTACGCGCAGAGCGAGGAGATGGGCACCCTGCCCCAGCTCTACGCGGCGACGGCCCCCGGCGTGCCCGGGGGCGCGTTGTGTGGGCCCTCCGGTTTCGACCAGATGCGCGGCCACCCGACGCTGGTCGGATCGTCCGGCGCGGGGAGCGACATGGACGTCGCGGCGCGCCTCTGGGACATTTCGGCTGAGCTCACCGGGGTCGAATACGCGGCGCTCCAGCCGGCCTGAGTGCGGACAGGCCAAGGCCCCGAGCGTGTTGCTCGGTGGCCTGGCCCGCTCTTCCTGTGGGTGATCGGAGGAAGAAAGTCTCGAACGCGCTACGAGGCGTGGGTGCTCGGCTCGTCCACCTCGGCGCGGCGCTTGCGGTCGTACCCGACCTCGCGCACCTGCCATTCGGTGGTCTCCGGCGGCGGGAAGAGAAACGACACGCGGTTGGCGACTTCCCGGCGGTGCTGGTCCGAGTCGGCGATCAGCTCATCGACCGGACCTTCCACGGGCCTGGGCCTCAGCACCCTGATCTCCGCACCGGGCGCCTGGTCCACGGAGACATCGTCCATCGGCTCCTCCGCTTCGCGTCCGGGACCGACGGGGTGGGGGTCACGCTCTCGCTGCGAGCTGGGAATCGGCTCCTGCCATTCGAAGTCGGCCTCGGCCGGCTCCATGTCGTGGATCAGGTTCTGGGCGCGGATGAAGCCGTGTTCGGGCACCGGGTCCTCCTCGGGTTCTGAGATCTCGTCCGCCGGCGGGGCGACGGCCGCCTCCAGCTCCTCGGAGAGGGTCTCGACGCCGAAGTCCTCGGCGTCTTCGATCGGCAGGCTGGGGTTCCACTCGGCGGTCTCGCCCCGGGTGTCGGGCGCGCCCTCGCCAACCTGAAGCCCCTCGCCGAGCAGGATCTCGTCGGCGGTCGTCCGCAGCTCGGTGCCGAGATGGCCGGATGCGGCATCGCCCAGGATCGCCCGGGTGAGGTCCTCGACCACGGCCGCGATCTCGGCCGGCGGACGCCGCTCGGCGCTCGCCGTCGGCTCCCCGCTCCAAAGCTCGCGCTCGATCGCCAGGGCATGGTCCACCGTCGCCTTCACGTCGGTCCGGTCATCGGGCTCGGCACAGAGGGCGGCGACCCGCATCGACATGCCAAGCGAGGCCGGGCCTCCGCCCTCGAGCATGAAGCGGAGGGTCAGGAGGTAGTCGTTCAGCGCCTCGAGCGTGACCGGGCGGTCGAGCCCCGCCTCGAAAGCGGGAGATCGCGCGGCCGAGGGTCGCCGGGAAGCCCCGGTCGTCGGTCTCGAGCCGGCTGAAGGGGGATTGCGGCGCCGCGAGCGCACGCGAGAACCCGGCGAGGTCGGCCAGCTCGGTGTCGGCCAGGCGGTAGCCGCCGGGGCGCGGCTTGCCGGCGCCGGTGGCGATCCTCCGCCAGCGGTCGCCCGACGAGCGGATCCATGCGTGGGGGCCCAGGGCCACACCACCGGCCTTGAAGAGCTGCAGGGTCGTGACGATGCGCTTGAAGGCAGCGACGGCGCGCAGTCCCACATCGTCCCCGGTGGCCGTCGGCTCCTCCCCTTCGCGTCCGGGAACGGCAGGGTCGGGGCTCGCGCCGACTCGCGCCACCGCCAGGAAGGTCGGCTGCCAGGCGGCGCCGCCCATGCCCTCCGCGCCCCGTGCCTCGGCCGGAACCTCGACGACGTCGGCGCGTACGAGCGTGGCGCCCGCAAGCTCGACGCGCTCCGCGTCCATCTGGAAGCCGCGGAGGGGGACCGCGATCTCGATCTCGCCCTCGGCCGTCTCGCCGAGCTCGAGCAACTCGTCCGTCGCGGCCTCGAGGCGCTGGTCGTCGAGCGTGAAGTCGGTGGAGCCCTGCCAGAGCCGGCACAGGAAGACGACTCCGGCCAACTCGCCGCGGGGGCGTGCCTCGGCGGGCTCCGGGACGCCCATCTCCTCCAGGTAGATGCCCGCGAGCGCCGCCGACTCGAGCGCGGCGCAGGTGGTCCCGAAAGAGTCGAGGGCGATCAGGTCTGCGACGTGATCGCGAATGAAGCGCGAGGTCTGGGGCACGTACTCCGCGAGCGGCGAGCCGTTGCCGGACTCACGGACCTCGTAGGGAATCTCCTGGCCCGACGCGAGCAGATCGCGCAGGGTGAGCGCCGCATCGCCGGCCATGGTCTTGAGTGCGTCGCGGAGGACGAGGTCACGCATGGGGGCACGTTTCTTGCCTGCCCACGGCGTTCCTGCGGTGCAAGCCCGCTTGCAGGTGTGGTCGCCGTCCGAAGCTCGACGCTACGCGGCTACGGGCGTTTGCTCGTCGAGCCAGTTGCGACCGTAGGAGCGCATGTCCTCGATCAATGGCACGAGCGCCTCGCCCTTGTCCGTCAGCGCGTACTCGACGCGCGGCGGAACCTCCGGGTAGGTGTGGCGCGCGACGATCCCGTTCTCCTCGAGGCAACGGAGCCGCAGCGAGAGTGTCCGCGGGCTGATTCCCTCGAGCGAGCGCTCGAGCTCGCAGAAGCGCTTGTTCTCCTCGGCGAGGTCGCGGATCACGAGGAGGGTCCACTTGCCGGAGATGATCTCGGCGGTTCTGCAAACAGGACAGGATCGGTCCATGTCTGCGGGCCGAGTATAGCCAAAGCTTTACCTAATGAAGCTTTGGAATCGTGGCTGCGAGAAACCGCTCAGCGAGCGACTTCGGCGACGTCCGGCTCGGCTGCGGCCATGACCTGCTCGATGCCCGAGGCGCGCTGTCCCTGCGCCTCCAGCATCAGTTTGAAATCGTGCGGGCTCGACGCAACTTCCATCGCGTCGCTCTCCTCCACGGTGCCGGCCATCACGTGCTTCAGCAGCGCCTGATCGAAGGTCTGCATGCCGTAGTACTCGCCCTCGGAGATCACCTCGGTGATCTTGCCGGTCTCGTTCGGGTTGAGGATCAGGTCCTGCACCCGGCCGGTGACGACCATGACCTCGCAGACGGCGACCCGGCCCTCGCCTCCCTTGCGCGGCATCAGGCGCTGGCCGACGACGCCACGCAGGGTCGAAGCGAGCATCACCCGCGCCTGCTGCTGCAGGTGCGGCGGGAAGAAGTCGATGATCCGGTTGATCGTCTCGGTCGCGTCCAGGGTGTGAAGCGTGGAGAGGACGAGGTGGCCGGTCTCGGCGGCCGACAGCGCGGTGCGCACCGTCTCCTCGTCGCGCATCTCGCCGATCAGGATCACGTCGGGGTCCTGGCGAAGAACGCGGCTTCATCGCGCGAGCGAAGCTCTCCGTATCCTGCCCGACCTCGCGCTGGTTGATGATCGAGCGCTTGTCGCTGTGCAGGTACTCGATCGGGTCCTCGAGCGTGACGATGTGCTCGGGCTTGGTCGAGTTGATCTGATCGATCATCGCCGCGAGCGTCGTCGACTTCCCGAACCGGTCGTGCCGGTGAGCAGGATGATCCCGCGCTGCTCGTCCGCCAGGTCGTGGATCACCTGCGGCAGGCCCAGGTCGTCGATGGTGCGGACCTGGAACGGGATCGCACGGCAGACGATCGAGATGTGGCCGCGCTGGCGGAAGGTGTTGACACGGAACCGGGAGACGCCGGAGACCTCATAGGAGTAGTCGGCCTCGCCATTCCGGGCGAACTCCTCGCGCAGCTCGAGGTCGGTGCAGATGTGCTCGAACGCGCGCTCGGTGTCCTCGGACGTCAGCGCCTCGGCGCCATCGATCGGCCTGAGCACGCCATGGACGCGAGCCATCGGCGGCGCCGGCACCTTGACGTGCAGGTCCGACCCGTCGCGGTCGACCACGTAGCGCAGCGCAGCATCGATGTCGAAGGCCATCAGGGGACGTATCGGGCGAAGTCCCGAATCCCTTGAGCGCCATGACCTAGGCGCTCGGCGCGGGCCACCGGCTAGCCGCGCTGCGGCTCGCTCCGGTCGGCGGATTTCCTGATTCCCACACCGATCGCGATCGACACCGCGGCAAGCACGGCGACCGCGGCTCCGAACTCCCAGTGTGGGGGTGAGACGTTCTCGAAGGAGAACTCGTACGCCAACCACACGCCGACGGCCGGCGCGACGACGAGCGCCCACCAATGGCCGACCGCAAGCCCGGTGAGAAACGCCGCGCCGATTAGGAGAAGCTCGAACACCGTACGTATATCGGCACGCCCGCACCACGACCTGACCCGAAAACGGCCTCAAGGCAGTTGGGTTAGGGTCGCCCGGAGCAGTCCAAGCGAGAGGGAGCGCTGATGTTCGAGAGCACCAAGGCCTACAGCGGGTTCGCCGTCGATGACGTGGAGAAGGCGAGAGAGTTCTACGGAGAAACCCTGGGGCTGCCGACGTCGGAGGCTCCGGCGGGGTTAATGGTGACCTTCGCCGGCGGGCGCGACACGCTGATCTACGGCAAGCCGGATTTCCAACCGGCGACGTACACGATCCTGAACTTCGAGGTCCCTGACGTTGAGGCGACGGTCGACGGGCTCAACTCGCGCGGGGTCGAGATGGAGCGCTACGAGGGCTTCGACCAGGATGACAGGGGAATCGTCCGGCTTTCCGGCTTTCCCCCCGGCGCGTGGTTCACGGATCCGGCCGGCAACATCATCGCCATACACGAGCCGATGTCGACGTAGCCCCCGCCGACCACCCCAGGTTTTAGCGGCAGCTACCTCAGGCGACGTCGCGCAGCTTCTGGGCTTCCGCCAGCGACTGCAGCTTCTTCAGCGACTGGTTCTCGATCTGGCGGATGCGCTCGCGGGTGACGTTGAAGGTGCGGCCCACCTCGTCGAGCGTGCGGGGGTGCTCGCCGCCGAGGCCGTAGCGGAGCTCGAGCACTCGGCGCTCGCGGTAGGAGAGGTTCTCGAGCGCCTCGCGCAGCGCCTCCTTGGTCAGGAGGTCGGCGGCGCGGTCGAACGGTGACTCTGCCTTCTCGTCGGCGATGAACTGGCCGAACTCGGACTCCTCCTCGTCGCCGACCGGCTTCTCGAGCGAGACCGGGGCCTGGGCGGAGCGCTTGATCTGGTCGACCTCCTCGGGGTCGATGCCGGTGACGTCGGCGATCTCGTCGGGCGTGGGCTCGCGGCCAAGCTCGGTCACGAGCTTGCGCTCGGCGCGGCCGATCTTGTTCAGCTTCTCGACGACGTGGACGGGGATGCGAATTGTGCGCGCCTTGTCGGCGAGGGCGCGGGCGATCGCCTGGCGGATCCACCAGGTCGCATACGTCGAGAACTTGAAGCCCTTGCGGTAGTCGAACTTCTCGGCGGCTCGGACGAGGCCGAGCGTGCCCTCCTGGATCAGGTCGAGGAAGGGCAGCCCCTGGTTCCGGTAGTTCTTCGCGATCGAGACGACGAGGCGGAGGTTCGACTCGACCATCTTCTGCTTCGCGTCGAGGTCGCCGCGCTCGATGCGCTTCGCGAGGTCGACCTCCTCCTGGGCGGTGAGCAGGCGGACCTTGCCGATGTCCTTCAGGAACAGCTGGAGCGAGTCCGTGGTCATGTCCGGCTTCAGGTCCAGAGCCGGTGACTTGCGGCGCTTGCGCTTCCCGTCGGCGGGCTGCGCGGACGGGTCGGGCTTCTGGGCGGGGTCCACGTCGTCGACCAGCTCGACGCCCTGGCTCTCGATGAACCCATAGAGCTCCTCGATGTCGCCCTCGTCGACGTCGACCTCGCGGAGCGCGGTGGCGACGTCGCCGTAGGCGATCACGCCCTCGGCCTGACCCTTCGTGACGAGGTTCTTGACCTCTTCCAGCTCCTGGAGTTCCGCGACTAGCATCCGGTTGCTCTCGCCTTCCTTGTTCGTGGTCTAAGTGTTTGGGCTGGCGTCTCTAGTTATCGGACGCTGTTCTTGAGGGTCTCAGGCCCGGTGTCGCCGACGATGAAATGGCGGATCGATGAACTCGATCCGCTCTACCCCTACCGGGTGCGTTCCAGCGCTCGCGGGTCCAGAAACGTGTGTTCGAAGCGTAGCCACTATACATTCTGAAGTCAACGGATTACCCCTCTGTGCGGGGAAAAGTCCGCTTTTCTGCATGCAATGCTGCGGTCGGTTTTTGCCCGCCACGGCGCCAAGCCAAACGTGGCAGCGGGGACGGGGGTTAGATTCCGGGTACCCGGTACGGCGCACACACCCCCCGCGAACCCATGGAATAGACGCGATGGCCGAAGAAGCGCCCGAAACGAACCCGCAGCCCGAATCCGAGGGCGTGTTCGGGAACCTGCCCGGCACCCGGCCCGGAAGCCGCAGCCCGCGGCGCGGCAACGCGGCCCGCGAATCGACCACGGCGCACGGCGACGAGTCGCGAGCAGCCCCGCCACCGCCGCCACCGCCACCCCCCGCCGATCCTCCGCCCCCGACCGAGCGCGAGGCGCCCGTGGCCGGTACGCCCGACGCCGGCCAGCAGCGCATCGCGAGCGTGGAGGATCTGGCGTGGGCCGGGGTCGCGGTCGCCGCTCAAGCCGCGACCGTGGGGATCCGGTTCGCGAGCCGCGCCCTCGAATCGGCGCGCAAGTCAGTCGATCGGGACTGACCTCGTGGCGGCGACCCAGAGCGCGCCCGTGACCGCCGACCGCTCCACTCCCGCCAACGGCACGCGCACCGAGCAGGCTCGAGGCTGGCTGTCCGCGTTCTGGCACCGCGCCTACGTCGAGAACATCACCGGCATGGCGGCGATGGTCGCCTACAACCTGGCGCTCGCCCTGTTCCCGTTCGCGCTGTTGGTCCTGTTCATCTTCGGAAGGGTGGTTGGCACCGGCGATCTCCAGGACACGGTCATCACCGACCTCCAGGCGATCTTCCCTGCCGTCGAGGGCGGCGAGGTCGAGCGCGCGGTGGAGCGGATCCGCAGCAGCTCGACCACGATTGGCGTCGCCGCCGCGATCGGCGCGATCTGGATCGGCGCGTCTTTCTGGGGAGCGGTGGACACCGCCTTCTGCCGGATCTACCACGTGGAGTGCCGAGGCTGGGTATCGCAGAAGCGGTTCGCCCTGGTGATGCTCGTGGTCGTGACGCTGTTCCTGGCCGCGAGCGCGATCGTGCCGTTGGCCGAGGGGCTCGCAACCTCGAGCGCGGACGACCTCCCGTTCGGCCTCGACGAGGTCCAGGGGCTTCGCAGCCTCGCGGTGCTCGCCGCCGCCCTGACGATCACGTTCGCGGTGATGAGCCTCATCTACTACGTCGTGCCGAAGGGCCACGTCCCGTGGCACGGCGTCTGGCCCGGGGCTCTCTTCGTCACGATAACCACCGCGATCGGCAACGCCGCGTTCCCCGTCTACCTGACCTCGATCTCGGACCTCGACCGGATCGGCGGGGCGCTCGGCTTCATCCTGATCGCCCTCATCTGGTTCTACCTGATCTCGCTCGCGATCCTCGCCGGAGCGGTGATCAACGCGTTACGCCACGAGTTGCACGACACAGGGAGCCTCGACGTGCCCGGCTGGCAGGACGAGCAGCCCCCGGCTCAGCCGTAGCGCCCGCCGGTGATCTCGCGCAGCTTCGCCTGGTCGTGGCGCGCCTGCACGGTCCGCACGGTGCTCGAGCGCGAGCGGGTGACCAGTGACTCGGTCGACGCCTGGCCGGTCGCGGGGTAGCGGACTCCCTGGAGCAGCTCGCCGTCGGTGACGCCGGTCGCGGCGAAGAAGACGTCGTTCCCCGAGACGAGGCGGTCGACGTCGAGCACCTCGTCCAGGTCATAGCCGGCATCGATGGCCGTCCTGCGCTCGTCGTCATCGCGAGGCCACAGCCGGCCCAGCATCTGGCCGCCAAGGCACTTGATCGCCGCCGCCGAAATGACCCCCTCCGGGGTGCCGCCGATGCCCCAGAGCAGATCAACCCCGGTCTGGCGGCTGACGGCGAACAGGGCCGCGGAGACATCGCCGTCGGTGATCAGGCGAATCCGGGCGCCGGCCTCACGCACCTCCGCCATCGCGCCCTCGTGACGCGGGCGGTCGAGCATGATCACGGTCACCTCGCCGGGGCTCGACTCCTTGCGCTGGGCTACCCGCTCGATCACGGTGGTCAGCGACTCGTCCAGGGTCAGCAGGTCAGCGATCTCGGGGCCGCCCGCGAGCTTCTCCATGTACACGCAGGGGCCGGGGTCGAACATCGTGTCCCGCTCGGCGAGCGCGATCACAGCCAGCGCCGCCGGCATCCCGCGCGCGCAGAGCCGGGTGCCCTCCAACGGGTCGACCGCGATGTCGACCTCGGGCGGGCTGCCGTCGCCGATCCGCTCGCCGTTGTACAGCATCGGGGCCTCGTCCTTCTCGCCCTCGCCGATGACGACGATCCCGTCCATCGGCACCGTCTCGAGCAGCAGACGCATGGCGTCCACCGCTGCCTGGTCGGCCGCCTCCTTGTCGCCTCGCCCGACCCAGCGGGCGGCGGCAAGCGCCGCGGCCTCGGTCACCCGTACGAGCTCGAGCGCGAGGTTCCGGTCCGGATGGCTCGGATCCCGGACGTCGTGGGAAATGACACCCATCATCGTCAGGCTATATCGCCGCCTGGGCCAGGGACGAAGTCCCGGTCCCTGCGCCTACGAAGCGGAGCACCCGGCGGAGTTATCTAAACCGTGCCGGGCGCCTTGCGCTGCTGCTTGCCGCCCGAAGCCTGCGAGCGCAGGAAGCCCACGACCGCGATGGCCAGCGAGCTGATCAGCGCCAGCCAGTATCCCCACGCGAGGCCGATCCCGAACTCGAGTCCCTGATCGGGCGACGGCCGGTCGATGACGCCGTTGTAGAGAATCAGGACGAAGGCCGCCGCGCCGGCGATCATCGTCATCTCACCGGGCGGATAGGAGAGCTTGTGCCCGCGCGCGAGGATGTAGCCGAGGATCGCCGGAGCGAGCGCCGCCAGGAGCAGGAGCCAGCGCAAGATCGGGAACGTCTCGAAGCCGGTGCACGAGGTGTCGCCCTCGCCGCACAGCCACGCCCCCTGCTCGACACGCTGGGCCGACTCATCGAGTGTGAACCACGGGAAGAAGAGGATGCTGGCGATCAGCAGGATCGAAGCGGCAGCGCCCAGCAGCGTCCGGTTCCGGTCCAGGCGCGAGAGGTCCATACCCGCGGCGAGCCTATACGTTCCCCGGGTGACTCGCTGGGGCCTGACGGTACCGCTCCCGATGCTGCCGCTGGCGGCGCACGAGGACCTCGTAAAGAGCGCCGAGGCCGCCGGCTACACCGATCTCTGGTCGGGCGAGACCAACGGTCCGGACGGCTTCACGCCGCTGGCTCTGGCCGCCGCCTGGACGGATCGCGCCCGGCTGGGGACCGGTGTCGTCGGCGTCTTCCAGCGCGGCCCGGCTCTGCTCGCCCAGCAGACCGCCGCGATGGCCGACGGCAGCGGCGGCCGCTTCGTGCTCGGCATCGGCGCTTCGTCGGACCGGATCGTGAAGGGCTGGAACGGCATCCCGTTCGAAAGGCCCTATTCGAAGGTCGCCGAGACGGTCGAGTTCCTGAAGGTCGCCCTCGCTGGCGAGCGCACCGAGGGCGGCTTCAAGCTCGAGTCGAAGCCCGCCGAGCCGATCCCGATCGTGCTGGCGGCGCTGCGCGGCCGCATGCTTCGCCTGGCGGTTGAGAAGGCCGACGGTGCCTTCACGAACTTCCTGCCGCTGTCGGGGCTCCCGCAGGTGGTCGACGGGATCAAGGGCGCGCCGGACGGTTTCGAGTTGCTCTGCCGCTTCTTCTGCCTCCCCGGCGACCGCGAGCAGGTCGAGCCCGTGGCCCGGTTCATGTTCTCGTCCTACGTGACGGTCCCGGTCTACGAGGCCTTCTACCGCTGGCTCGGCCACGGAGAGGCAATCGACCCGATGGTCGCCGCCTGGAAGCGGGGCGACCGTCACGCAGCGGCCGCCGCGGCCCCGTGGGACCTGATCGAGGACATGTTCATCTTCGGCGACGCGGCGGCGATGAAGGAGCGCCTCGGCGAGTTCACGGCGGGCGGGATCACGCTGCCGATCCTGACCCCGATCACGACGCCCGACGGGTTGAGCGACCTGATCGAGGCGCTGGGGCCCGCTTGACCGCGCTAGCTGATCGACAACCGTCGGCGAACTGCGTCGCGTGCCCGCCTCAGCCCGGCTGAGTCCGCCTGGAGGATGAACGAGGTGTTGGCCGCGACCAACACGGCGTTCAGCTCGAAGGCGAGCTGAGCCGGATCGACGCCGGGCCCGAGCTCGCCGCGCTCCTCCGCCTCGCGGGCAAGGCGCTCGAGCAGCGTGATCCAGTCGTGCTGCTGAGCGGCGACCGCGTCGCGCACGGGGCCGGTCCGGGTACCAACTTCCGCCGCGGCTGCGGCGAAGAAGCAACCTCCGGGAAAGACGCGGCGCTCGACGTGCGAGAGGAACGCTTCGCAGGCCGCCAGGAGCCGCTCGATTCCCTTCGGGGCGGCGAGCGCCGGTCGCAATACCTCGGCCATGAAGGTCTCGCGTGCAGCTTCGATCGTCGCCAGCTGCAACTCGCGCTTCGAGCCGAAGTGGGCATACAGGCCGCTCTTGCTCATCCCGGTGGCGTCCGCAAGGCCACCGATCGAAAGGCGCTCGAGGCCCTCAACGGTCGCCAGGCGCGCCGCTTCGTCGAGGATCGCCGCCCTGGTTCGCTGGCCCTTCGTCCACTCTGCCGTGCCTGATTCCACGCTCCCGATCATAAAGGAACGAGTGTGCTATTCTGCCGCGTCGTAATAGAACGATCGTGCTTTTCAGCGCGGGAGAAGGAGAAGGACATGCCGTTCGTCAACGTCAAGGTGATCGAGGGCGTCTTCGACGCCGACCAGAAGCGCGAGATCGTCAAGCGCCTCACCGACACGATGGTCGGAATCGAGGGCGAGAATCTGCGCGAGGTGACTTGGGTCGTTCTCGAGGAAGTCAAGAGCGGCGACTGGGCCATCGGCGGCAACGCGCTCTCGACCGAGGACGTCAAGGGGCTGGCTGCAGGGACGGCCGCCTAGCAGCGGCTCGGATGCGGTGAGCGCAGCAACTCCCATGGACAGGCGGGGACACGACTCGATCGTCGCCGCGCGACAGGCGCCGCTCCGTGGTCTCTACGCGAGATTCCCGGAGGAGGCGCTCACGCGAAAGACGGCGCGTACCTCGGCGGCAAGGATCCCGGCTGGGGATCCCTTCCACGGCGAGGTCGAGATCGGGGACGGCCACGGCGCGTCGCTTCGGTTCGGGCTCGATCGCTCAGTCGGCGGCCTGCACGATGCGCCGAACCCCGGCGATCTACTCTGCGCGGCGCTCGCCGCCTGCGAGGACGGAACGATCCGGATGATCGCCAACCTCCTCGGCGTCGAGCTCGTCGGGCTCGAGGTCGAGGTCAATGGCGAGCTCGATGTCCGCGGGTGCCTCGCCGCGGACGCCGGCGTTCGGGTCGGCTTCGATGCGCTGGCGTGCAACGTGCGACTGGCCGCCGTCGAGGGAACCGATCGGAAGCGCCTCGATGCCCTCGTCGTCGCAGCCGAGCGGTACTGCGTGAATCACGACACTCTGCGCGGCGGAATCGAGGTCACGACCACCGTCAAGCCGGCTTGAGCCGTCAATGGCTCGCCCGCGCGAGCGAGAGTCCGAACAGGCCTTCCGGGTCCGTCCACCAATCCGTCAGGACCAGTCCCGCCTCCGCATAGATGCCCTCCAGGCCCGGACGCGCGAACTTGGTCGAGATCTCGGTGCGCATCTCCTCGCCACGCTCGAAGGCCACCGTCATCCCGAGGTCGCGGAAGGTCACCATCTGGCGGCGCAGCGAGCGGAGCCGGATGTCCACGAACAGGTTCTCCTCGTCGAAGAAGGCGACATGCTCGAAGGCATCGAGGTCGAAGTCGGCGCCGAGGCGGGCGTTCAGAACCGCCAGTGCGTTCTTGTTGAACTCTGCCGTCACGCCCGCGGCGTCGTTGTAGGCGGCCTCGAGCGTCGCGCTGTCCTTGACGAGGTCGGTGCCCAGCAGGAAGCGGTCGTCGTCCTCCAGCAGGTTCGCCACCCGGGACAAGAAGCTGGCGCGCTGCTGCGGCTCGAAATTGCCGATCGTGCCGCCCAGGAACGCGATCAGGCGCGGCCCGGCCAGCGGGATGCGCTCGAGATCGCGCTCGAAGTCGACGACCAGTCCGTGCACGGAGATGCCGTACTCCTCGGCGATCCGCCCGGCCGTGTCGCGCGTGATCTCCTCGGAGATGTCCACGGGCGCGTAGGCGCGCAGGCAGCCGGAGTCGCGCATCGCGTCCAGCAGCACCCGCGTCTTCGCGGCCGAGCCCGAGCCGAGTTCGATCAGCGTTGCCGGCCCTCCGGCGGCGCTGACGATCGCCCGCGAGTGCTCCTCGAGGATCGCCCGTTCCGCGCGGGTCGGGTAGTACTCGGGAGTCGCGGTGATCCGCTCGAACAGCTCCGACCCGCGCTCGTCGTAGAAGTACCGGGGCGAGAGCTCCTTGAACGGCTTGGTGAGGCCGATCCGCACGTCGGCCGCCATGCCCGACAGCGGCCCCTCCGGCGGCAGGTGGACATCGACCTGAACCGTTCCGGGCGTGATCTCGGTCGGCGGCCGCACTACACATCGTCCCCTGCCTGGGGGACCCAGTCTGTTTCGCGCCTTGCGCCGCTCATCAAATATCTCGTGCGCAGCGCACGCCCGAGAAGATCTGTCGCCGGATCGGCAGGTCCCAATTGCGGAACGTCGTCCGGATCACGGCACGGCGCGTCGCCCAGGCGCCGCCGCGCAGCACCTTGTGCTCGGGGCCGAAGAAGACCTTCGAGTACTCGTCGTACGGGAAGGCCTCGAACCCCGGGTAGCCGGTGAAGTCCGAGCTGGTCCACTCCCAGACGTCGCCCACCATCTGGACGGCGCCGCAATCCGAAGCCGCGCCCGCGTATGCGCCGGCCGGCGCGGTTCCGAACGCGAGGTGGTCGAGATTCGCCCGGCTCGGGTCGGCGCCAAGCGCAGCGGCCTCCCACTCGAGCTCGGAGGGCAGCCGCTTGCCCGCCCACGCCGCGAACGCCGCGGCGCCCTCGTAGTCGATGTGGACCACCGGATGTGCCGGGTCGACAGCGCGGGACTCCCCCATCGCCGATCGAACCCAGCCACCCTCACCGTCGCGCTCCCAGTAGAGCGGCGGCTCGGCGCCCGTCTCCTCGACGAACCGCATGTAGGCCGCGTTGGTCACCGGTGTGCGGTCGATCTCGAACGCCGCGAGCTCGACGGTGTGCCGCGGCCGCTCGTTGTCATAGGCGAACCCCTCGCCCGCGTCGCCGATCTCGTGCTCGCCGCCCTCGACCCGCACCATCTCGGGTCCGTCGGCAACCGGCTCGGCCGCGGGCGCGGCGTCCCGCTCGGCCGGCTCGTACTCCGGGACCATCTGCAGGAGCTGCAGCATCGTCTCGTTGTGCTGATACTCGTGGGCGAGGATCAGGTCGTATACGAACCCGTTGTCCAGGACGGGATCGCCGCTCGAGAGGTCGATCTCGTCGAGCACGTCCAGTGTCCGCTCGCGGACCTCGGACATGTAGGAGCGGAGGTCGTCGCCGCGCAGGATCGGAAGCTCGTTGCGGGTGGCGCGCGGGTTCTCGATCGCGTCGTAGAACCGGCCCAGCTCCCCGCGCATCGGCTCGCGGCCCGAGATCCTCTGCACGAGCCAGAGCTCCTCGAAGTTCGCGATGTGCCCGAGGTCCCAGGCGAGCGGGCTGAGAATCTCGCTGTAGACGGTGTTGAGCTGCTCGTCGGTCAGCGGCTCGACGAGGAGCAGCGTGCGCCGGCGCGCCTCCTCGAGGCGGTCCGCGATCGCGTCCTTGGTATCGGTGGGAGCCGGCGACGTCGCGATGGTTGAACGTTAGACGTACCCCGGCTCGATTTCGTTACACCCTGGTTTGGGTAGCCTCCCGCCGCGATGAACGTCGAGGGCGCGGCAGCGCTGATCAGCGGCGGAGCGTCCGGTCTCGGCGAGGCGACTGCCAGGCGGCTCCACGGGGCCGGCGCGCGTGTCGTCATCTCCGATCTGAACGCCGAGAAGGGCGCGGCGCTGGCGGCCGAACTGGGCGACGGCGCGTCCTTCGTGGAGGCGAACGTGTTCGAGGCGGACCAGGTCCAGGCAGCCGTGGACGCGACGGCCGCGCTCGACGGCGGGCTCCGGATCTCGGTCTGCTGTGCCGGAATCGGCTGGGCGCAGCGCACGAGCTCGAAGCAGGGGCCACACGACCTCGAGGTCTTCAGCAACGTGATCAGGGTGAACCTGGTCGGCAGCTTCAACGTGCTCCGCCTGGCGGCGACGGCGATGTCCACCAACGAGCCCGGCGACGAGGGCGAGCGCGGGGTCTGCGTCAACACGGCGTCGATTGCGGCGTTCGACGGGCAGATCGGCCAGGTCGCGTACGCCGCATCGAAAGGCGGCATCGTCGGCATGACCCTGCCGGCGGCCCGCGACCTCGCGGGCCGCGGGATCCGAGTGGTCACGGTCGCCCCGGGCCTGTTCGACACCCCGCTGCTCGCCGGCCTGCCCGAAGAAGCGCGCGAGGCCCTCGGCGCCGGCATCCCGTTCCCGTCGCGCCTTGGCACGCCGGCCGAGTACGCCCAACTCGCCCAGCAGATCGTCGAGAACCCGATGCTCAACGGCGAGACGATCCGTCTCGACGGCGCGCTGCGAATGCCGCCGAAGTAGCTAGACCTCGACCCGCTCCGACTCCGCCACCGATGCCGCCACCCCGAGCAGCGGATCCTGGCCGTCGAGGCCTCCGTGGGCCGGGTCGGCGAGGCGGAGTGCCTCGGTCAAGTTGCGGCTTCGCATCGCGCGGAGCTCGGTCAGCGGCTGGACCATGCCGCGGAACGCGAGCACGCCGCCGACGAAGCGGGGCGCCCAGGCGCGACCCGAGCGGCGCTCGATGGCGCGGTCGATCGTGTCGGCGGCGACGGAAATCGGAACCGATTTGCGGATGAAGCCGGGCATCATGCCCTCCATCGCCTTGGTCGACGGATGCTCGAAGCTGCCGCGCACCAGGTCCGTGTCGATGAACCCGAAGTACGCGCAGCCGGCCCGCGCGCCGGTCGGCCGAAGTTCGACCCGCAGTGAGTCGGTCAGAGCCTCGACGCCGGCCTTCGAGGCGGCGTACGGGCCCATCAGCGGCGCATGACTGGCGGCGGCCAGCGACGCGATGTTCAGCAGGTAGCCCTTGCGGGCGACGATCTGAGGCAGCACCGCGCGGTCGGTACGCCAGACGCCCAACAGGTTGACCTCGAGCGTGCGCTCTACCTGCTCGGGCGGAGCCGTGAGGAGGGAGCCCACGGTGTGGATGCCGGCGTTGGCGACCGCGACGTCGATGCCGCCGAAGCGCTCGACGACTCCGGCGACCGCGCGCTCGAGTGCAGCGGCATCGGTGACGTCGGCCTCGAACGCGCCGGCGCGGTCCTCCAGCTTCGCCGCGCGCTGCTCGAGCAGCTCGGGCTCGAGCCCGACGAGCGCGACGTTGGCGCCCTTCGCGTGCAGCCGCTCCGCCGTGGCAGCCCCGATGCCGCGCGCCGCGCCCGTGATGAACGCGGTTCGCCCGGCGACATCGAAGCTGCGGCGGGCCATCACGCGACCTCCGCCAGCTCGCGGGCCGGCTGAGCTGGCGCATCGTCCTTTGATTCGCGCTCCAACAGCCGGTATTCACTTGGCTTCAGCGTCAACAGCTCGTTGCGAAACCGCCACGTCTCGTACGGCCAGAGCGTGATGTTGCGCCCGTGGGCGTCGACGTACCAGCTCTTACAGCTCCGCGACCAGACCGCGTCGCGCAGCTCGTCCTGGAGCCAGCCGTTGTACGCGGCCTGCGATTCGCCGCGCGGTGCGATCGCGGCGGCACCATTGCCCCGGACCCGCTGCATCGCCTGGAGCGCCAGGCGAATCTGGCACTCGATCATGAACACCACCGAGTTGTGCCCGAGCCCGGTGTTCGGGCCGAGCAGGAAGAACAGGTTCGGATAGCCGGCGATCATCGTGCCGCGATGGGCCTGGATCCCTGTCTCGGCCCACTCGTCGGCGAGCACCCGGCCGCCCTCGCCGCGCAGCGCGACCGCGCTGGCCATCGCCTGCGTGTCGAAGCCGGTGCCGAGGATGATCACGTCCGCCTCGCGCTCGACCCCGTCGCCGCCGACGATCGAGTTGGCGCGGATCTCGGCGATGCCGTCGGTGACGACGTCCGCATTCGGACGGTCGAGCGCCCGGTAGTAGGTGTTCGACATCAGGATGCGCTTGCAGCCGAACTCGTAACTCGGCATCAGCCGACGGCGCTTCTCGGGGTCGCTCACCTGACGCTCGAGGTTGCGGCGGCCCATCCACTCGAACAGCCGGCCGAAGCGCCTCGACTGCACGCCGCGCAGGATCACGAGTTCGAGGTACCAGTAGATCCCCCGGCGGTACGCGCGCTGAAGCGCCGGGAATCGCCTGTAGAGCCTGCGCTCGAACGGGGGGATGTGGCGGTCGAGCTTGGGCAGCACCCACGGCGCGGTCCGCTGGTAGAGGTCGAGCTGTGCGACCTGGCCGGCGATCTCGGGCACGAACTGGATCGCGCTGGCGCCCGTCCCAACGACGGCCACCCGCTTGCCCCGGAGATCCACGTCGTGGTTCCACTTCGCGGAGTGGAACGTGTCCCCGTCGAAGTTCTCGATGCCCGGGAATGCGGGCTCGGCCGGCACGTGCAGTCCGCCGATCCCGGAAACGATGAACCGGGCGGTGCGCTCCTCGCGTCCGTCGGGCCCCTCGCCGATGCAGCGCCAGAGCGCCGCCTCGGCGTCCCAGGTGGCGCTGATCGCGCGGGCGCCGAACCGGATGTGGCGGCGGAGGTCATACCTGTCCGCGCAGCGCTCGAGGTATTCGCGGATCTCCGCCTGTGGCGCGTACATTTCGCTCCAGTCCGGATTCGGCTCGAACGAGAACGAGTACATGTGCGAGGGCACGTCGCAGGCGCAGCCGGGATAGGTGTTCTCCCGCCACGTTCCGGCAAGGGAGTCGGCCTTCTCGATCAGGACGAAGTCGTCGATCCCCGTCTCCTTCAGCTTGATCGCCATGCCGAGCCCGGAGAATCCGGTGCCGACGATCACGACCTCGTGGTCCGGGTCCTCGATCGGCGTCTGTGCGGCGGCGGCGAGTTCGGCGGTGGCGTCCATCGGTCCTTTCGGGTGGCTAACGTCGTCTTGCCGAGCCATAACTTACACTGCTGTAAGTTACACTGCTGTAGCCTAGCACAGGAGAGGACGCCCCGGCGAGCACGCCATGACCACCACCGTGACCAAGCCCACACGCCTGACCGGCCCGCAGCGCCGCGAGCAGATCCTGGACGTGACCAAGGCGATGGTCGGCGAGCGCGGCTTCCACAGCGTCTCGATCGACGCGGTCGCTCGCCGGGCCGGCATCACGCGCCCGGTGGTCTACGGGCACTTCGACAACAAGGCGGGCCTCCTCCAGGCCCTGGTCGAGCGCGAGGGCGCTCACGCCGTCGGGCAGCTGGTGAAGCTGCTCCCCCGCCCCGACGCGCAGCAGCCGCCGCGCGAGATCCTGCTCGGCGGCCTGCGTGCCTTCCTCGAGGCGGTCCGCGACGAGCCGGTGACCTGGCGGCTGGTGCTGATGCCTCCCGAGGGCACGCCCGACATCCTGCGCGAGCGCGCGGTCTCGATCCGGCGCGGCGTAACCGACCAGCTCGCCGCGCTGGCGCCACAGGTGATGAGCACGGCAGGTGGCGAGCCCCCGCCCGACGCCGAGCTCGCGGCGCTCACGATGCAGGCCGTCGCCGAGGACGCGGCCCGGCTGCTCCTCAATGATCCGGAGCGCTACCCGATCGAGCGCCTGCTCTCGCACGCCGAGTGGCTGCTCGACCGCCTCGGCCTCGACGGCTGAGTCGGCTCTCAGTCCGTTCCCTGGTATTCGGGGTCGCGGTAGACGCGCTTCGCCCACGGCGGCGAAACCGCGAAGCGCCGGCGTCTGCCATCGCCGGCGATGGGCTCGATCGGGAGGATCCGGATGTCGCCCGGCTCCGTCCAGCGGTGTGGACGCTGCGAGCCTGCGGGCGGAGGACTGAAGCGGCCGCGGGAGGTCGGCGGGGTGGCCCTGCCGACCCGCCCGGCGTGGCTGCCGCCCGAGATCAGGTAGCGGCCATTCGATTCCGTCCAGCCCGCCTTCTCGACCAGCCCCGAGTCCGAGAGCCAGTCGCCCGAGTCGCCGTTGTAGCCGTGATGGGAGCTGGCGCGCGCCTCGACCTCGCCGTCAGGGCCAATCCGCAGCTGGAACGACTCCCAATCGTCGGGATGGGCGCCCGCGTCGCCGAGGATGGCGCGGGCGGTCGCGCTTCCCGGGTAGTAGAGCCAGTACTGGAGGTAGAGCCGGCCCCCGCGGTCGCCGGTGCAGTCGTAGCCCTCGAGCGCGGCCGCGGCGGCGTCCCGGCAGTCGACCACGTGGACGAACGCGGTCACCGGCTCGCCTTCGAGCGACTCGCTGACCGGCCCGCTCTCGGCTCCCTCCGCACAGGCGTCCTCCCGGCACGCGCGATAGTCCACCGGGAGCGCGCTCATGCCGTCCTCGTAGTCAAGGGCCGGCGTGTGCTCGGTCACCAGGGCGGCCACCTCCAGCCCGTACGCGAGGGCCAGGGCGCCCCGCTGCGTGTCGCATCCGTCGCCCAGCCCCGCGGAGCAGGCCAGCCTCGAGGCGATGGACCGGGCGAGGCCCGTGCCGGGAAGCGGCGATCCGGCGGCGGCGACTGCCGTGAACGCCAGCGCGACCAGCAGCACGAGGGCGACCCACTCGGGTGTCGCCTGTCCGCGCTCGTCCACGTTTCGCACTCGGACTCAAAGCCCGCGAGCCGTCACGGATTCCACGCTCCGTGTGCGGGTACGGTTCACGCATGGCGGACGAGCCGATCACCACTCGCAAGGAGGGGCGCGGATGGAAGGCCTACGCGCTTGGCGTCGCGGGGTTGCTGCTGGCGATCCTGATCCTGCAGAACTCCCAGGAGGTCGAGGTGAAGTTCCTCTTCATCAACACCACGATCCCGCTGATCTTCGCGCTGCTGATCGCGGGCGCCCTCGGCGCGCTGATCGGCTGGGCGGCCCCGCGAGTCCGGCGCGGCGGGCCGGACTGATCCGGCCGCGGAGGTTCAGCCGCCGACGGCGGGGGCGTGCTCGACGCGTCCCAGATACTCGCAGCCGTTGAGTCCGGCGAACACGCGGGCGACCGCGAGGACCGAGGCGTCATCGGCGACGACCGCCACCTCGCCGGCCCCGATTCCTCCCGCGCCTGCCAGGTTGACGGCGTGCGTGTCGCCCGGCGCGAGCTCAGCCCGGCTCATCCCCAACTCGCCGTTCCCGGCGACTCCGTCGTCCTCGAAAACGATCCCTCGAGATGTCTGGATCACGACGACGTCCGACCCGGTGTCGTTCGTGAATTCCAGCGCCGGCGCCGGGGCGCACGTGAGCTCGACCGCACCGGCCGGCGTCTCGGCGAGGGTCACAGTCTCGAACAGATCGGCCTGCCCGCTGGCCAGATCGACCTCGCCGGTGCCGAGGCCCTGAAGCGACGCCTCATCGATCTCATCACCGCCGAGGCTGTCGTCCTCGACATCGACGCCGCGAAGCGCTCCGTTGTCGATGTCTGAGCTGCGCAGCGCGTCCGACTTCACGTCCTCGCCCTTGACGGCACTGTTCTTGATGTCGCCCGAGTTGACGGAATTCTTGCCCTGGAGGGCGAGCGCGCCGCCCCCCAAAGCAAGAAACAGCGCGAGCGCCGAGAGAGCAAGTGACGCCCGCGCCGCGTTCATCGAACCCGCCGGGCGCCGCGGTGCCTCCGCCGCGCTCCGGGGGAACTGGTGCCGGGTGCCGGCTCCTGTCGCTTCGCCCCCTTCTGGTGGGTCCTGTTCACCGCCACTGCCAGCTGTCCGATCCATCGCATCTGGCCGACCTCGCTTCCTGGTACTCGCCGGGCCCCCTTGCCCGACAGCTCCGACCGTAGACCTCCGAACTGCGGCTGTCACCAGGGAAATCCCTGGTCAGTGCCTGGGCCTCCAGGCTCAAGTGATCAATGTCACGTAGATTGGACGGGTGCTGCTGGGCCGGGACGCCGAGCTGGCGGAGATAGCCAATCTGCTGCACCGCGCCACGGAGGGCGACGGCGGGGCGCTGCTGATCGTCGGCGAGCCCGGAATCGGCAAGACGGCGCTGCTCACCGCCGCGCGGGGGCGCTCAGCGGAAATGCTCTCGATCCACACGTCCGGCTTCGAGTCCGAGGCCGACCTGCCGTTCGCAGCGCTCGCGGGTCTTGCCGCACCGCTCCTGGACCGGCTCGATCGGCTCCCCCCGCCCCAGGCTCACGCGCTGGAGGTGGCCCTCGCGATGGCGCAGCCACGAACCGGTGGTGACCGCCTCGCGGTTTTCGCGGGATTCTCCGGACTGGTTGCGCTGGGCGCCACCGAACAACCGATCCTGCTGACGATCGACGACGCGCAGTGGCTCGACACGCCCTCGGCGGAATGTCTCGCGTATCTCGCCCGGCGGCTGGACGGATCGTCGATCGGCCTGATCGCCACGGCTCGCGAGGGGACCGGGCAAACCGTGCTGGGGGAGGCCTTGGGGGGTCGCCTGCCGCTCACAGGCCTCGATCGCGACGACGCTCGCGCCGTGATCCGCGCAGCGGCCGGGGACCTTGCGCCGGAGACGGAGGAGGCGCTGCTCGATGCCGCGCTCGGCAATCCGCTCGCGCTCCGCGAACTCCCCGGCTCGCTCAGCGAGAAGCAGCGCCGGGGAGAGGCGATCGTGGAACCCGCACCCGAGCCGGGCACCACGTTGTGGCGTGCGCTCGAGGCCCGGATCACGGGGCTCGCGCCGGCGGCACAGACGGCGGCCCTGGTTGTGGCCGCCTCGGTTGACGGTGCCACGGCGGCGATACATGCTGCGTGCAGCGAACTCGGCGTGGATGGCGACGGGCTCGAGCAGTGCGAGCGGGCGGGGATCCTCGCGCTCTCGCCCGATCGCGCAACCTTCACGCACCCGTTGCTCCGCGGCATCGCGCTCCAGCTGCCGCCCGCGTCCGAACGCCGCCGGGCGCATGCGGCGCTCGCCCGGCACAGCGAGCCAGACGCTGCGGCCTGGCATCTCGCCGCTGCAGCGACCGAACCCGATGAGGCCGTGGCGGACGCCCTCGAGCAGGCCGCCTACCGGGCCGCGAGCCGTGGGGCCCACGGTGCCGCCGCGGACGCGCTTGAACGGGCCGCGGCGGCGAGCACCGAGCCTGACGGACGCGCGCGAAGATTGCTGACCGCCGCTCTGGCGGCCGGGCTGGGCGGGGCCTACCCACGGGCGGCGACGATGCTGGAGCCGGTCGGAACCGTCGAGGACCCGGTGATGAGGGCGCGGATCCGCCACCTGCTGGCGATGCTGACGCTCGCGGGCGCGGTCCGTGATCCGAACGAGAACCGTTCCCTCCTTCTCGCCGGAGCAGCGGAGGTCGAGGCCCACGACCGCCTCCTCGCGGCCACGATGCTCGCCGATGCGGGGGTCTCCGCAGTCGTCGCCGGTCGGTGCGACGCGGCGCTCGAGGCGGCTGCAGGCGCCAGCGCGGTGCTCCCGCGAGATGCGACCGATCCGGTCCGATGTCAGGTCCATTCGATGCACGGAATGGCGCTGACCATCCGCGGGCGGGCGAACGAGGGCAGCCATGAGCTCGAGCTGGCGGCGAGCCTGCTCGACAGCGTCGACCCCGTCTCACCCGGCGCGCAATCGATCTCCCTCGCGCTGCACGGGCGGCTCGCAACCGGACATGAGCGCTCGCTTCGCGACGGCATGCTCGCCCTGATCGCGCGTGGGCGCGAGGCAGGCACCGTGGGCATGCTGCCCTACTACCTGCTGGTAGCGGCTGACGCCGCCTTTCGCCTCGGCCACTGGGAGCGCGCGGCGGCCGAGGCCGACGAGGCCGTCGTGATCGCCGAGGACTCGGGCTCGCTCGGGCCGCTCTCGTTCGCCCTCGCGGTGCGCGGGCGACACCTTGCCGCCCGCGGCGACGAGGCGGCGGCCCGCGCAGATCTCATGCGGGCCGGCGACATGGCCCGAAAGCGAGGCATCGGCGGAACCGCCGTCTGGGCGCAGGGGGCGCTCGGCTTTCTCGAACTCTCAGCCGGGCGAGTGAGCGCGGCAATCGCGGCGCTGGAAGACGCGAAGAAAATGGCGGACGAGGCCGCTCTGGAGGACCACCTGCTGATCCCATGGGCAGCGGACCTGGTCGAGGCCTGTACCCGGGCGAGTCTCGAGGAGGAGGCGAACCGGACCGCCGATCTGGTGTCGGCGGGCACCGAGGGCAACGGGACGTCGCTGGCGCTGGCCGTCAGCGAGCGATGCCTCGGGCTGGCCCGCTCGGAGGGGGAGCGCTTCGAGGCAGCGCTGGAGCAGCACGCGCGCGCCTCGCAGCCATTCGAACACGGGCGCACCCTGGTTGCCTACGGATCGTGGCTGCATCGCTCGCGCCGCCGGGTCGATGCGCGCGAGCGCCTGGGCGCCGCGCTCGAGATCTTCGAGCGACTGGCAGCGCGGCCCTGGGCGGAGCTGGCTCGAGCCGAGCTGCGCGCTGCCGGGGCGACCCCGCGCCGAGCGCACTCCGATCCGGAGGACCTGACCTCGCAGGAAGCACGCATCGCTCGCGCCGTCGCCTCCGGAGCGACCAACAAGGAGGTCGCCGCCGAGCTCTTCCTGAGCCCCAAGACGATCGAGTTCCATCTCAGCAGCATCTACCGAAAGCTCGGGATCCGGTCGCGCACGGAGCTCGCCGGGCTCGTGGCCGAGGGCGCCCACGGGCTCCGCGACACCGACTCGGCCACCGCAACGTAACTGGGGGTTGGCTACAGGTTCCCGATCTCGCTCGCGATGTCGCCGGCCGCCTGCTTGGCGTCGCCGAACAGCATGTCCGTGTTGTCGAGGTAAAAGAGGTCGTTGTCGATGCCGGCGAAGCCGGGGCTCATCGAGCGCTTGATCACGATGACCTGACGAGCCTCGTGGACCTCGATGATCGGCATGCCGGCGATCGGCGAATCGGGGTCGTTCTTGGCGGCCGGGTTGGTCACGTCGTTGGCCCCGATCACGACCGCGACGTCGGTGCGCGGCAACTCCGGGTTGATGTCCTCCATCTCGCGGAGCTTCTCGTAGGGCACGTCGGCCTCCGCGAGCAGGACGTTCATGTGCCCGGGCATCCGCCCCGCGACCGGATGGATCGCGTAGTTGACGCCCACACCCCGCTTCTCGAGCTCGTCGGCCATCTCCTTGACGGCGTGCTGCGCCTGTGCGACCGCGAGGCCGTAGCCGGGAACGATCACGACCGAGTCGGCGTAGGCAAGCTTGATCGCGGCGTCCTGGGCGCCGATCGAGGTATGCGGGCGCTCCTCGCCGGTCCCCGCCCCGGCCGCGGGCGCGCCGCCGAACCCGGCGAACAGGATGTTGGCGACCGAGCGGTTCATCGCCGTCGCCATCTCCATGGTGAGGATCGTTCCCGAGGAACCCACCAGCGTCCCGGCCACTATCAGCGCCACGTTGTCGAGCGCGAAGCCCGCCGCCGCCGCGGAGAGCCCGGTGAAGGCGTTCAGCAGCGAGATGACGACCGGCATGTCGGCGCCGCCGATCGGCAGCACCACCAGGTTGCCGAGGATCGCCGCGCCGACCAGGACCGCGATGAAGAGCTCCTCCGGCGGGTCGTCGGAGGAGGCAAGGATCACGCACGCGACGACCAGGCCGACCAGCAGCAGCGCGTTGATCACCTGCTGGCCCGGCACCGCGAGCGGCTTGGTCGGGATCAGGTCCTGCAGCTTCGCGAAGGCGATGTTCGAGCCCCAGAACGAGACCGAGCCGATCACGGCTGCGAACAGGACGGGGACGAACTCGTCGAGCGGAAAGTCGACCGGCGCGTGACGGAACTCCGACCACGCGATCAGCGCGACGGCGCCGCCCCCGACGCCGTTGTAGAGCGCCACCATCTGTGGCATCTGGGTCATCTGGACGCGAAGCGAGGCGATCACGCCCACGGCGGTGCCGACCGCAAGGCCGCCGATGATCACGCCCCAATTGCCGACCCCGTCGAGCAGCAGCGTGGTCGCGACCGCGACCGCCATACCGACGGCCGCCATCAGGTTGCCCGTCTTGGCGGTCGTCGGGTGCGTGCCCTGCATCAGCCCGAAGATGAAGAGCGAGAACGAGACGATGTAGAGGATCGTCGAGAGGTCGCCGCCGGCTTCGATGACGCCCCGGATCACGAGTCGGAACCCTCATCAGACCCGTCCGCCCCCGGACGTTCGCGGGCGGACGGCTTTGGCTTTCGGACGAACATGCCGAGCATCCGGTCGGTGACCAGGAAGCCGCCGACGATGTTGATCGTGCCGAAGGCGATCGCGATGAAGGCGATCGTCAGCTCGAGCGCGCCGTCGGCGAAGCCCGCGACGATCAGGCCGCCGAGCATCACGATCCCGTGGATCGCGTTGGTCTGGCTCATCAGGGGCGTGTGCAGGGTGGTCGGCACCTTTGAGATCACCGCGAACCCGACGAAGGCGGCCAGGACGAAGATGGTCAGTTCGGTGACCAGGTCCATCAGGACACCTGCCTTGCCAGGCGGGCAAACATGCTTTCGCGCCTTGCGTCGCTCATGAGATACCTGCCGCTCGCTCGTTCTTGATCTCGCCCTCGTGGGTCAGGCAGGCGCCCGCAACCACCTCGTCGGAGAGGTCGATGCTGAGCTGGCCCTCCTCGGAGATCAGCAGGCCGAGCAGATTCTCGACGTTCTTCGCGTAGAGCTGCGACGCGTGCGCAGCCATGTCGCTGGGGAGGTTGGCGGGCGCGATGACCTTGACGCCGTTCTCGGAGACCACCGTGGAACGTGGCTCGGTGAGCTCGCAGTTGCCGCCGCTGTCGCCGGCCAGGTCGATGATCACGGACCCGGGCGCCATGTTGTCGACCGCCTGCCCGGTGAGGAGGATCGGCGCCGGGCGGCCCGGGATCAGCGCCGTGGTGATGATCACGTCCTGCTTGCCCGCGTTCTCGGCGAGCGCCTCTCGGACCTGCTCGTTCTCCTCATCGGTCAGGGGCCTCGCGTAGCCCCCTTCGTCTTCGGCGTCCGGGATGAAGTCGAGCTCGAGAGGACGGCCGCCGAGCGACGCGATCTGCTCCCACGCCGCCCGGCGGATGTCGAACCCGGAGACGACCGCGCCGAGGCGCTTGGCCGTCGCGATCGCCTGTAGCCCGGCCACCCCGGCGCCCAGCACCATCACCTTCGCGGGCGCAACCGTGCCCGCCGCCGTGGTCATCATCGGGAAGAAACGGCCTGCCTCACGCGCGGCGAGCAAGGTCGCGGCATAGCCCGCGACGTTCGCCTGCGACGAGAGCGCGTCCATCGCCTGTGCCCGCGTGATCCGCGGGATCGCCTCCATCGCGAAACTCGTGATCCCGCCCGACGCCAGGGCCTTGTTCGTCTCCGCGGAGGTCAGCGGGGCAAGATGGCCGATGAGGACCTGCCCGGAGCTGAGCTTGCCGATCTCCTCCGTGGTGGGAACGGCGACGCGCACCATAACCTCAGCGCCCCAGGGATCCCCGATCTCCGCGCCTGCCTCCTCGTACTCGGAGTCGGGATGCCCCGCCTCGGCGCCTGCGCCGGCCTCGACGACGACGTCGAGGTCCCTGCTCGTAAGCGACTTGACGACATCGGGGATCAGGGCGACGCGGCGCTCGCCCTCGGCGGTCTCTTTGGGGACACCGATCTTCAAGTGAAGGTCCTTTCACTCGCGATCAGGTCACGAGCGCCGCGGGAGAATATCCAAACCGGCCAGGGCCGAATCGGTGACGAGACTCACAACACCCCGATCGGGGGGTGGTACCGTCCCAGCGCGGCGGCGGAGAGCCGCCGGTCCAACTATTCGGGAGGAGATGTCTGTGAAGGGGAAGACATTCATGGCGATCGCTGCGCTGGCCGCGGCCGCGGGACTGGTCGTGACCGGTGCGGCGAGCGCCGGGGGCGGCGGAGCCGACACGAAGGTCACGATCAAGGCCCCGGGCGGCGACGTCTACGGCAAGGTCAAGAGCTCGAAGCCGAGCAAGTGCGCCAGCGAGCGCAAGGTCAAGGTCTACCGCCAGAAGGGCGGCGACCAGGGCGGGGGCGACGACATCAAGATCGGGACCGACATCGCTCAGGCCAACAACAACGGCTACGAGTGGAACATCGGCCAGCCGGGCGTGAGCGGCAAGAAGATCTACGCTCGCGCGGGGAAGATCCCGGGCTGCAAGGCCGACAACAGCAGGACGATCAGGGCGGGCTCCACCTCCTGACGCCTGAATCGAGGCCGGCTTAGCCGACGCGGGAGATCCCGCACTCGGCGACGCCGGCCTCGAGCGCGTCCAAACCGAATGCCTCCACCGGGCCGAGGGCGCCGGCTCCCTTGGAGTTGCCGGCGGCGATGCGCTGAGCGGCCCACGCCAGCGCCTCGCCGGTGAAGGTGTAGCCGTTGACGCCCTCGGTCCGGACGGTGGCGAGCGCCTCGCCGGACGCCCCCAGCGCCTCGGCGACGAACCGGGAGCCGGTGGCCGCGCGGGCGGCCTCGTCGGGGCCGCCGGTCGACGTCTTCACGAAACGCTCCGCGGCGGCGTTCATAAGCGTCGTGACGCCGGGGACCTTCGCGGCCCCGGCGCCGACGAGCGAAAAGGCCTGCAACGGCCTGCTGGCGCCGCCGAACCACCCCAGATAGACCTCGACGTCGCGAACGTTCGGAAAGGCGCGCGGCAGCGAGAACGCCTCCGACGTCCCGACCGAGATGCCCGGCTTGGTCCGTCCGCCGAAGTCGAACTCGTGGACGCTGCGCGCGCCGCGTTCCGTGACGATCCGCCCACCGCGGAAGTGGAAGTTCGGCTCGATCAGCGCACCGACCCCCGACGCCCGCGTGCCGCCGCTCATCCCGCCCAGGCCGCCGCCCTTCGTGAAGTAGCCGATCCGCACGGCGGTAGCGGCGTCTCCGGCGTCGTTCAGGGCGAGCCCGCCCGTCAGATTCCCCGGCAGCCAGTCGTAGCCCATTGCGGTGAGGAGCAGCGCGCCGGCCCCCTCCGCACGCGGCCCACCCCGCTCGAAGACCTTGCGCACGAACGGCGGCTCGCCGGTGGAGTCCACGTAGTGAGCCCCGGCGTCGATCGCGGCGTCCAGAGCGGCATCGCCCCAGCGCGCGAACGGGCCGACGGTGCTGACGAGGACGTCGCCTCGCTCCACGAGCGCGCGAACGGTCGCGGTGTCGGCCACGTCGGCCGTGGTCGCCTCGAGACCCCCCAGCTCGGACGCGAGCGCCTCGACCGCCTCGCGCCGCCGGCCGGCGAGGACCGGCTGCATCCCGCGCTTGGCCATCGCCCGGGCCGCAAGCTCCCCCGTGTAGCCCGTGGCGCCGAACAGGACGATGCGACCGGAGGGCGGGTTCTGCTCGGTCATCCGGATGGCTAGGCCGGCGCGGGCTCTCCGACCAGCGCTGCCAGGCGCTCGATCGTGTGCAGGCGCTGCTGCTTGTCGAGCTGTACCGGCGAGCAGATCAGGCGGTCGACCCCGATCCTGCCGAAGCTGGTGAGGCGCTCGGCCACCTCGTCCTCGCTGCCGATCAGCGAGGTCGCGGCGACCAGCTCGTCGGGGATCGCCTTGTAGGCGTCGTCGCGCTTGCCGTCCAGGTAGAGGGACTGCACCTCATCCGCGACCTCGCCGAAGCCGAAGCGGTGCGTCAGGTCGACATAGAAGTTCGTCTCGCGGCTGCCCATGCCGCCGAGGTAGAGCAAGAGGCCGGCCCGTACGACGGCCCGGGCAGCGTCGAGGTCGCCGTCGATCGCGACCTGGATCGAGGGCGAGACCTCGAGGTCCTCGCGGCTCCGGCCCGCCTTTGCAAAGCCCGCTTCCAGGTGCTCGCCCCACGTCTCGTCGAACGCGTCGGGCGAGAAGAAGATCGGGATCCAGCCATCGCAGATCTCGGCCGCCATCTCGACGGACTTGCGGCCGATCGCTCCGACGAACACGGGGATCTCGTTGCGGATCGGGTGGAAGTTCAGCTTCAGCGCCTTGCCCTGGCCGGTGCCGCCCTCGATCGGCAGCTTGTAGTGCTCGCCGCTGTACTCGAGCCGGCCCTCGCGGGCGACGATCTCGCGGACGATCTCGATGTATTCGCGCGTGCGGCCCCAGGGCTTCGCGTACGGCACGCCGTACCAACCCTCGGAGACCTGGGGGCCGGATGGGCCGAAGCCGAACATGAACCGGCCACCGGACAGCGCGTCGATCGTCGCGCCCGCCATCGCCGCGGCCGCCGGTGGGCGCGCGGGCACCTGCATGATCGCCGCGCCGAGCTTGATCTTCGTCGTCTGCGGCGCGAGCCAAGCGAGGATCGAGACGACGTCGGATCCATAGGACTCCGCCGCCCAGACCGAGTCGAACCCGGCCGCCTCGGCGGCCTGGACGATCTCGACCGCCTCGTCGCCCTGGGGCCCGATCCCCCAGTAGCCGAGGTTGAGGCCTAGCTTCGGCATCGCGGTGAGCCTATACCGGGCGACCGCTCAGCCGCTCGGGCTGATCGCGAACACCTTGCCGCTCCCGCCGCCCCCGACCCAGACCGTGTCCGGGTTCTCGGTGGAGGTGATCGCCTCGAGCTGGGTGTCGAGGGGGACCTCGCCGAGCTCGGCCCCGTTCTGGGGGTCGAGCTGCTTCACGGCCTGGTCGATGCCGCAGGTCACCCAGACCGAGTCGAACGCGACCTCGACGTCCCTGGGCTCGTCGCAGACGTCGGGAAAGCCACGCAGCGCACTCGGGTTGTCGACATCGAGCTTCTGGACCTGGTTGCTCCCCGTGTTTGCGATCCACAGTGACTTGCCGTCCACAAAGAGCCCGTGCGGCTCGCCGCCAACCTGGATCGGCGCTTCCGCCTCGGCCGTGGCGGCGTCGAACGCCTGCACCGTCTGGGAGGACTTGAACGCGACCCAGACCCGCTCGCCGTCGTAGGCGAGACGCCTGGGAAAGTTCCCGTCTGTCGGGATCCGCTCAGTGGTCTCCGCTTCCGGATCCACACGCGTGAGGTCGTCGCTGTCGCGGTTCGCAACCCAGATGGAGTCATCGGTGACCACGACGTCTCGCGGAAAGAGCCCGGTTCCGTACGAGACGTCTGTGGGCTCGAGCGTGTCGGGATCGATTTGCAGCAGCATGTCGTTGGTCCCGTCGGCGGTCCAGAGGAAGTCGAAACCCGGCACCAGGAAGTCCGTTTCACCGCCTGGGACCTGGCTCTTTGCGATCCGGTCGCCGTCGGTGTTGATCGCGGTGAGCACGCCATCGTCGCGGCTCGCGGTGAGGATCAGGGTGCGGCCCTCGGTCTCATAGGCCGTCACGCCAACCGGAAAATCTCCGGCATCCTTTCCGAACTCCTCTGTGGGCCCGGGCCCAGTCGTGCCCTCGGTGTCGCGTGTGGCGTCACCGCCGCTACCGCCATCCCCGTCGCCGCCGCCGGCCAGCGCCACGACCGCGACGACTCCGCCAACGACCGCCAGGCCGGCGAGCGCTCCGAGTGCACGCCTGCGGCTCTGCGAGGGCTGAGCCGCGGGAGGCTCCACGACCGTCGGCGGCTCGGCCGGCTCCGTCTCCTCGGTGACCGGTGTGGCCGGCTCGAAGGGGACGGCGACCGGCGAGGTCTCGGTCGGCTCCGCCGCCGGGGACGGCCCGATCGCGACCTCCTCGAGAGCCCGCGCGAACTCACCCGCCGACGCGTAGCGTTCCTCCGGCTTCTTCGCCATTGCCCGTTCGGAGCACCGGGTCGACCGCGACCGGCAACCCGGGCCAGCGCTCGCTCGCGCGCGGCACCGGGTCGTTCAGGTGGGCGTAGAGCTTCGCGACGTCGCCGTCGACCCGGCCGAACGGGGGCTCGCCGGTCAACGTCGCGAAGGCGACGCCCCCCAGGGCGTAGACGTCGGTGCGGGCGTCGACGCTCGCCGCCGCGGATCTGCTCTGGAGCCATGTACTCGAGCGTGCCGATGAACGCGCCGGAGGCGGTCAGCTCGGTGGCGCCGCTCATGCGCTTCGGTCAGCGCCGAAGTCGGTGAGATAGACGTGCTCGTCACCGTCGCTGACCTCGATCAGGAGTTGCCGGGCTTCACGTCGCGATGAACGAGGCCGCGCTCATGGGCCGCGTCGAGCGCGGCGGCGACCTGCGCGATGATCAGCGCGGCGCGCACGGGCTCGATCCGGCGCTCGGCGTTGATCAGGCGCCCGCAGATCCGAGCCCTCGATGTAGTCCATGGTCACGAACAGGACCCCGTCCTCCTCGCCCGCGTCGCGGACCTGCACGACGTTCGGGTGCCGGATCGCGGCTGCCATCCGCGACTCGCGGACGAACCGCTCGCGGAACCGCGGGTCGCCGGCCAGCTCGGGCGCGATCACCTTCAGGGCGACGACATGGTCGAGCGCCAGGTGCGTCGCCCTGTAGACGACTCCCATCCCTCCCCGACCGGCGACCCCGTCGATGCGGTGGCCGGCGAAGACGGTGCCTTCGGGCAGCTCCGCCATGTGGCATTTATAGACCCGACGGCCGCTACCGCGCGTGCGCGGTGAGAGCCTGTGTACGAACGGCGCCGTTCGCGCCCGCCCGAGCCGAACCGCGGCTAGAGTCGCCCGCCACATGGACGGGCTCGATCTGGTGAGGCGGCGGATGCGGGTTCAGGGCCTGACCGACAAACCGTTCGCGAAGCCGGTGGACGTCGTCCGCTCGCTCGGCGCGGTCCAGGCCCAGGAGTTCGCCGAGGCGAAGTGGTCGCTGGGCGAGCGCGTCCGCGGCCACGACGACGCGGCGGTGGAGCGCGCGTTCGCCGGCGGCGAGATCCTCCGCACCCATGTCCTGCGCCCGACGTGGCATTTCGTCGCGGCCGAGGACATCCGTTGGATCCTGTCGCTCACCGCGCCGCGTGTGCACGCGGCGAACGGCTACCCGTACCGGCGGTTCGAGCTCGACGAGGCGCTCCTCGCGCGCACGGACCACCTCCTCCAAGAGACGCTCGCCGACGGCCAGCCGCGCACCCGCAAGGAGCTCGGCGCGCGCCCTGGCCGACGCCGGGATCCCGGACGCGAGCGGCTTCCGGCTCGCATACATCGTCATGCACGCCGAGCTCGAGGCGGTGATCTGCAGCGGTCCGCGGCGCGGCGCCCAGCACACCTACCTGCTCGTCGAGCAGCGGGCACCCGACGCGGTCGAGCTCGACGGCGACGAGGCGCTCGCAGAGCTCACCCACCGCTATTTCGCCGGCCATGGCCCGGCGACCGTGCGCGACTACGCCTGGTGGTCCGGGCTGACGCTCGCCGACGCGCGCGCTGGCATCGGGCTGGCGGGCGTCCAGGAGATCGACGACGGGTACCTCGGCACCCCGGACGCCGCCTCCGGCGATCCCGGCCAGGGCGGCGCGTTCCTGATCCCGACCTACGACGAGTCGACGATCGCGTTCAAGGAGCATCGGGTGGTGCTCGCGGCCGAGCCGCCGCGGGCCGGCCTCCTGCAACGACCGCTCGTGATCGACGGCGTCACGTTCGGAAGCTGGAAGCGGGTCGCAGCGAAGGATCGGGTGACGGTGGAGGCCTCCCTTTTCGCCCGCCTCGGAGCTGCCGAGATACGCGCGGTCGAGGAAGCAGTCGAGCGGTTCGGCGCCTTCGCGGGAGTGCCGGCGGAGCTCGAAACCTAGCTTTCGCCCTGCGCGTCAAGCAGGGTCAGCCGCCTCCTCGTCCGCCTTCACAAATCACGGGCGTGAAACGGCCGCCCGAGGGCGGCCGTTTCGGTACGTGGATGTGACCCCGCGGCTACTGCGTGTAGCCGGACTCGGTCAGGTACGCCGCCGCCACGTCCGCCGGGTCCTCGCGGTCGAGCGAGACGCGGGCGTTCAGCTCCTGCATGACCTCCAGCGTCAGGTTCTCCTGAACCTTTTCGATGGTCGCGGCGAAGTCCGGGCCGGCCTCGTCGACCGCGTCCTGGCTCGCCGTGACGATCACGTTGCCCGCGGGCAGCAGCTTCTGGTCGTCCTCGAGAATCGTGTACGTCTCGGGGTCGACGAAGAGCTGGCCGTCGGTCGTGAACAGAATCGACAGGTCCGCGTCGCCGTTGTCGAGCACCTCGTAGCGGAGCTCGGGATCGACGGACTTGAAATCCTTGAACTGGAGCCCGTAGTTCTCCTCCAGCCCGAGCAGGCAATCGATGCGCTGGCGGCACTCCGTGGTCCCGTACAGCACCAGATCCTCCGAGGCGCCCTCGAGATCGGAGATCGTCGCGACCCCGAGCTCGTCGGCTGTCTCGGTCAGCAGACCCACGGCGTTGGCGCTCGTGAACGGCGTCGGCGGGAACGCAACGAGGCCGTCAGCCTCGAGCTCCGCATTGGCCAGCTCGTACGCCTCGTTCGCGTCGCCGGGGACGTCCTCGGGAGCGACCTTGTAGAGGCTGGTGAGCGTCGTCGAGGTGTACTCGGGATAGGCGTCGATCTCGCCGGACTCGAGCGCCCTCTTCGCGATCACCTCCGAGCCCAGGTTGAGCTCCGTGCTGACGTCGTACCCGGCCGCCTCGAGCGCCTGCGCGTAGATCTCGCCGAGGATGAACTGCTCGTCGAAGTTCTTCGAGCCGACGGTGAGCTCGATGCCCTCGTTGTCCGGGTTCGACTCGATCAGGGCGCTCTCGTCCCCACCCGTATCGTCACCGCTGTCGTCATCGTCATCGTCGCCGCACGCCGCGACTCCGATCGCGAGCACCAATGCGGCCAGCAGGGCGAACAGACCCCGAAATCGGAAATCGAAGCTCATCGCGAAACCACTCCCTCTCGTTGCCACAAAGAAAAGACCCGTAACGACGGGCTGGTGAAAGCCTATGCGGTCAGGCGGCTGCCCGCTGGAGCTTGATGCCCTTGGGCGTCACCAGCCACTGCACGCCGGCCAGGCCCAGCTCCACGAGAATCGCCAGCAGCGCGACCAGGATGGCGCCCGCCAACGGCCCCGCGGTGTCCCCGTAGACGTTTGGCGCCAGGATGAACTGGCCCAGGGTCTCGACGCTGGCGAGGGGCGCGATGGTCGCGGTCGCGATCACGTTGACCGCGCTGGTCCTGATCCCGGTCATGATCGTGGGAGCGGCGAGCGGTAGCTCGACCCTGAGCGCGATCGCGGCCTCGCTCATGCCCATCCCCCGCGCCGCCTCGACGGCCGTCCGGTCCACCTGGCTGATCCCGACGTACGTGTTCGTGAGGATCGGGGGGATTGCGAGAACCATGAGCGCGATCGCCACGTTCAGGAAACCGGTCCCGATAAACGCGACCATGAACGCGATCAGCACCAGCTCCGGGAGGGCGCGCCCAGCGTTACCGGCCGCGACCGCAAACAGCTCGCCCCGGCCCCGGTGACCAAGCGTCACGCCGAGCGGGAGGGCGATGAGGAGACCGGCGGCCAGCGCGGCCGCGCTCAACTCGATGTGCCTGAGGGTGAACTCCCCGACTTCGGAGAGGCCGCCCACCTCGCCGCGCGCGAGCGGTGATTCGACCCCGTTGAAGATCAGCTCGAGCGCATCGCCCACCGGGCCCAGGAACGCAAGGGGAAGCTCCATCATCCCGCGCTCCAGGCCTCACCGCGGCGGAAGACGAACCCCCGACGGGCGGCGGGCGCGTCCCGGCGCTGCCAGCGTGTCAACCGCCGTTGCGCCAGCATCAGAAGAAGGTCGAAGATGACGGCCATCCCGATCGCGAGGACCGCGACCACCAGGACGTTCGTCTTGAAGGTCAGGTTCGAGCCGACGAGCTGCTCGCCCAGGCCTCCGCCCCCGGCGAACACCGCGAGGGTGGCGATCGCAACGGTGGACACCGTTGCGATCCGGAGGCCGGCCACGATCTCGGGAACGCACAGGGGCAACTCGACCCGCCACAGCAGCTGCCGATCCGTCATCCCCATGCCCCGGCCCGCGTCCTTGGCCTCCGCCGGCACGTTCGCGAGGCCGGCGACGATGTTGCGGTAGATGATCTGCAGGTTGTAGGCAGTGAGCGCGATGATCGCCGTATCGGTCCCCCGACCGGTGATCGGCAACAGGAGGAAGAAGAGCGCGAGGCTCGGGATCGTGTAGAGGATCCCCGTCGCTCCGATGAACGGGGGCACCAGCCACCGCCGGCGGTGGGAGAGCAGCGACATCCCGAACGCAATCGCAAAGCCGAGGACGACCGAGACGAACACGAGGAAGAGATGCTCGAGTGTCGGCGTCACGTAGCGGTCGCCGAAGTTGTCAACGGCCCAGCCGAAGCAGAACGCCCCGTTGTCGGCGATGCAGTCGGAATCCGTCCGGTCCCGGAAAAAGCTCTCGTCGATCTGGGCGAACGGCAGCTGAGCGAGCCAGGTCATGTCACCAGGGGGCGCTCGGCTGCCGCGTGTTCGTCGGTGAGCGCCTCGTCGGAGGTGAGGAATTCGGAAATGATCTCGACCGAGAGGACGCCGGCGATCCGGCCGGTCCCGTCGACGACCGGCGCGTAGCGGCTCTCGGCCTGGAGCACGTCGGACAGAGCGTCACGGAGGACGTCGGAGACGTCGAGCACCGGGTCGGGCGAGCTGTCGGCCACGGGCGGGACCACCTCGTTCGACAGATCCTTCTCAGACAGCCAGCCGAGTGGGCGGCGATCGGAGTCGACCAGGAGCGCGTGCGGGACCTCGGCGCCGTCGATCTTGGCGAGGACCTCGTCGCTGGCCTGGCCCACGAACGCCAGCGGCGCCTTCCACAGGTCGATGTCGCCGACCCGCAGAAGCGAGAGGCGCTTCAGCGCACGGTCGGCGCCGACGAAGTCCTCGACGAACGGATCGCCGGGCACCATCAGTAGCTCGGCCGGGGTCGCGTACTGCGCCAGGTGCCCACCCTCGCGCAGGACCGCGATGCGGTCGCCCATCTTGATCGCCTCGTCGATGTCGTGGGTGACGAAGAGGATCGTCTTGCGAACCTCGGCCTGAAGCCGGAGGAACTCGTTCTGCAGGCGCTCGCGGTTGATCGGGTCGACCGCACCGAACGGCTCGTCCATCAGCATCACGCCGGGGTTCGCGGCGAGCGCGCGCGCGACCCCGACCCGCTGCTGCTGCCCGCCCGAGAGCTGCGAGGGATAGCGGTCCCGAAGCTCGGGGTCGAGGCCGATCAGGCCCAACGAGCTCGTCCACGCGCGCCGGCGATTCGATCTTTGTCCCAGCCGAGCAGTCGCGGGACGGTGGCGATGTTCTCGCCGATCGTGCGATGCGGGAAGAGGCCGATCTGCTGGATCACGTAGCCGATCTCGCGCCGCAGCTCGGCGGGCGTGCGGTCGCGGACCGACGGTCGCCGACGAGGATGTCGCCAGCGGTGATCTCGACCATGCGGTTGACCATCCGCATCGCGGTCGTCTTGCCGCAGCCCGACGGGCCGACGAGGACGCAGATCTCGCCGGCCGGCACCTCGAGCGACAGGCGAGTCGACCGCGGGCGCTCCGCGCCGGGATACACCTTGGTCGCCTCCCGGTAGGTGACCGAGAGCGCCTCGGCACCGCCCTGCTGGCTGGTCTCGGCCGCCACCGTCGCGCGATCGTATACCCGGCCGCCCGACGGCCCATTCGCGCGCTGCTAAGAATCATCCGATGGAGGCCGCCCACCCCAGAGGACTCTCGAGTGCCGAGGCGGCCCGCCGCCTCGACCAGCTCGGCGAGCCCGAGCCGGCGTCAAGCCGTTCGGTGGCGTCGATCGTCGCCGCGAACACGCTGACCCTGTTCAACGCGATCATCGGCGTCTTCTTCATCCTGATCCTCTCGCTGGGGCTCTGGGCGGACGCGATCTTCGGCTTGATCGCCGCGGTGAACTCCTACATCGGCATCCGCCAGGAGCTGAAGGCGAAGGAGACCCTCGACCAGCTCGCCCTGCTGGTCGCGCCCCGCGCGCAGGCGATCCGCGACGGCGCCCCGGTCGAACTGCGGGCCGACGAGGTCGTGCCGGGCGACGTGGTCCGCATCGAGCCGGGCGACCAGCTCGTCGCCGACGGCGAGGTGATCCAGTCGCGCGGCCTGACCGTCGACGAGTCGATGCTGACCGGCGAGTCCGACGGGATCCGCAAGCAGGCACGCGATCGCGTGCTCTCCGGCTCGTTCTGCCTGAGCGGGTCGGGCTACTACGAGGTGGACGCGGTTCGCGAGGAGAGCTACGCCGAGAAGGTCGCCGGCGAGGCGCGGACGTTCCGCCACCCACCCTCGCCCCTCCAGGAGGAGGTGAATCGCGTGATCTGGGCGACCACGGTGGTCCTGGTGCCCTCGGGCATCCTGTGCTGGTCGCGCTGGGCGCGCGCAACACCCCGTTCCAGGAGGCCGCGCAAACCGCGACCGCCGGGCTGGTGACGCTGATCCCCGAGGGCCTCGTGCTGCTGATGAGCGTGACCCTTGCGGTCGCCGCGGTCCGGCTGGCAAGCAGAACACGCTGGTCCAGCAGATGGCCGCGACCGAGGCGCTGGCGGCCGTCGACACGATCTGCGTCGACAAGACCGGGCACCCTGACCGACGGCGAGCTCGAGCTGGTCGCGGTGGCCCCCGCCGACGGCGCCCAGGTCGCCGCCTCGGAGCGCGCGCTCGCCCGGTTCGCGAACTCGGCCGGGCGAGCGCAACCGCACCCTCCAGGTGATCGCCGACCGCTACCGCGCCTCGCCGGAGCCGGTGATCGCCGAGGTGCCGTTCTCCTCCGCCTGGAAGTGGAGCGGCGTGACCCTGAACGGCGGCGGTCGAGTCGACGAGCTACGTGATGGGCGCGCCCGACATACTGGTCGGCGCCGGGGCGCTCGAGCTCACGCCCGAACTACAGGCGACCTCGAGGAGCACACCGCCGGCAGGACGCCGGGTCGTCGCATTCGGCGAGGCCACCGGCGCGCTGCCGACCGACCCGGCGAGCCAGCCGCCGCCACACCTGACGCCGCGCGCGCTCGTCGTGCTCGAGGAGCGCCTGCGCGCCGACGCCGCCGAGACGATCGAGTTCATGCGCGAGCAGCAGGTTGACCTGAAGCTGATCTCGGGCGACGCCCGCTCGACGGTGACCGCCGTGGCGTACGCGATCGGGGTCGACCGCGGACGCCGGCGTGATCGAGGGCCCGCAGCTCCCCGACGACCGCGCCGGGCTGGGCCGAGGCGGCCGAGGAAAACACGATCTTCTGCCGGATCACGCCCGAGCAGAAGAAGGCGCTGGTCTCGGCGCTCGGCGATCGCGGGCGCTTCACGGCGATGATCGGCGACGGCGTGAACGACGTGCCCGGCGCTGAAGCAGGCCCGGATGGCCGTGGCGATGGGCTCCGGCAGCCAGATCACCAAGGGCGTCGCGGACATCGTGCTGCTCAAGGACCAGTTCTCGATGCTGCCCCGGGCGGTCGGCGAGGGCCGGCGGATCGCCCGCAACATCCACCGGCTCGGGCCGCCTCTATCTGACGAAGTCGGTCTACGCCGCCGTGCTGATCGCGCTCACCTCGGTGCTCGGCTTCACCTTCCCGTTCCTCCCCGGCACCTGACGATCGCCGCCCTCCTCACGATCGGGATCCCCTCGTTCGTGCTCGCCCTCGCGCCCAGCGAGGGGCCGCTCTACCGGGGTCGCCTGCTCCGCTCGCTCGCCGCGTTCGCGGTGCCCGCCGGGGTCGGGATCGCGGTCGGCTCGATGCTCTCGTTCTTCTTCGTCGACTCACTCGCAGGCGGCACGGTCGAGGAGGGCAGAACCGCGGCGACGACCACGCTGATCGTCCTCGGCCTCTGCTTCATCCTGCTGCTCGAACGGGGGCCTGGGCGCGAGCACATCACGATCCAGAGCTACATGCTCGCGATGATCGCGGGCCTCGGCGCGCTGTTCGCGCTGATCCTTGCGGCCGAGCCCGTGCGGGACTTCTTCGAGCTCGAGATGCTCGCCGCGGGACAGTGGTTCCTGGCCCTGCTCTGCGTCGCCATCGGGCTGCTGGTCGCCGCCGCCGCGTGGCGGCTTCCCTACATCGAGCAGCTCGAGTCGCTGGAGGGCGGCGCGGAGCCTGACCACGACGTCCCGTCGCCGACGCATACTCCACGCACCGAGGACTTCGCAAAGCTCCAGGAGTGAGCGGAGAGCATGTTTGCCCGCGGGTAAGGAAGAACTTGCAATGAACGAGCCCAGCCCGATCCGGCGTACGAAGATCGTCTGCACGATCGGCCCGGCCACGCGGTCGGTCGAGCGGATGTCCGACCTGATCCGCGCCGGCGCCGACGTGTTCCGACTGAATTTCTCGCACGGCACCGCCGAGGAGCACACGGAGAACGTGGCCATGACCCGCGAGGCGGCCGAGGATCTGCGAAAAGCAGGTGGGAATCCTGGGCGACCTCCCCGGCCCGAAACTGCGCCTGGGCAACGTGCAGGGCGGTCTGATCGACCTGCCGCCCGACGGCGAGGTGGAGCTGACCACGGAGGAGGTCGTCGGCGACCCGACCCGCCTGCCGGTGTCCTGGGAGGGGCTGCCGGGCGCAGTGCGCGAGGGCGGCGAGGTCTTCCTGGCCGACGGCCGGATCAGGCTGCGCGTCGAGGGCAAGGACGCGACCTCGGCCACCTGCCGCGTCGAGGTCGGGGGCTCCGTGTCCTCCCACCAGGGCCTGAACCTGCCGGGGGCGGACGTGACCCTGCCGTCGGCCGGGAGGAGCGACCTCGCCTGGGTCGACTTCGCGGTCGAGCACGGCATCGACCTCCTCGCGGTCTCGTTCGTCCGGCGGGCCGAGGACCTGGAGCCGGTCGAGCGCCGGATCCGCACCGGGGGCGCCGACATCCCCTTGATCGCCAAGATCGAGAAGCCCCAGGCGGCTGAGCACGCCGAGGCGATCATCAAGGCGACGACCTCGGGGGTCATGGTCGCGCGCGGGGACCTGGGGATCGAGCTGCCCTTGGAGCAGGTGCCGAGCGTGCAGCGACGCCTGATCGCCCTGTCGGGCAAGCACTCACGCCCCTCGATCACCGCGACGCAGATGCTGGCCTCGATGGTCTCCTCGCCGCGCCCCACTCGAGCCGAGGTCTCGGATGTCGCCAACGCGATCTATCAGGGCACGGACGCCGTGATGCTGTCCGAGGAGACCGCGGTCGGCGAGCATCCGGTCGAGGCAGTGCGCGTCATGGACCGCATCGCGCGGGCCACGGAGCCCGAGCTGCCCTATGGCGACTGGGTCTTCAGCCGGGCCGACTCCGAGGGCGACGTGGCCGCGTCCGTCGCGCGCGCGGCCGTGGGATCGACCTACACGCTCGGCCTCTCCGCCCTGATCGTGCCCACCCGCTCGGGGCGAACCGCGCGGCTCGTCTCCGCACACCGCCCGAAGGTGCCGGTGCTCGCGGTCTCCCCCCGCATCGAAACGGTGCGGCGGCTGAACCTGCTGTTCGGCGTCCAGTGCGTGATGGCCGACGAGTGGGCCGGCATCGGTGCGCTGCTCGACGAGTGCTCGACTCTCGCCCGCGAGGCGGGCGTGGCCAAGTCGGGCGACCTGATCGGCATCACCGCCGGGCTGCCGCGGCAGGAGCTCGGCACCAACCTGTTCGAGATCCACCGCGTTCCGTGAGTCGGAGGGGCGAAGCCCGAAGCCGAGCCCCGGCGTTGTTGAGCCGGCTTAATGAGGCTCCCGCGGGCCTGGCCGCGGGTCCTGGCGCCGCTGGCCCTGATGGGCTTGATCTTCTACCTCTCCGCCCAGCCGAGCATCGGCCCGGAGCTGCCCGCGTGGACGAGGATCGTCGCCCACTTCACCGAGTACTTCGTGCTCGCAACTCTGTGGCTCTGGGCGTTGTCGCCCTCGCTGGGCGCGGGGGCGATCCCCGCCGCCGGCGCGATCTCGCTCATCTACGCGATCTCCGACGAGTATCACCAGAGCTTCGTCGATGGCCGGGACTCCGACCCGCTGGATGTGCTCACGGATTGCGCCGGGATCGCAGCCGCAATGGTGCTCGCCCGGCGGACGCGCCGCTGACCATCAGCCGTCCCGTATGTGCCGCAGGGCCGTCGCCCCGCCGCTCTCCACCACCTCGTAGAGCGCGACGGAGTTCGCGCCGTCGCGAAATCGCTCCGGCGGCGCCAGGAGAGCTGTGCGCACGCCGCCGAAGACCGATTCGTAGGCCTCGCCGACACCCGCGATCGTGCCGTTGAGCGCGACCGCCAAGGGCGCGCCGGCGTCGACCCCTTCGAGCTGGCCCGAGATCAGCGCCGGAAGGAACGCACCCTCGGAGTCCACTTCCTCGTAGTCCTCCGCCCCGGTCAGGACAAACGCGGCGGCGGGGTCGGGCTCCAGCTCGCGGAGCGATGTCGCCTGGCGCCCGATCAGTTCGTGATGTGGCCCCATCTCCCAAACGCCCCTCCAGCCTGCGCCGAAGAGCCGATCCTGTCGGGCGGCGGCGCGGTCGCGCTGCGCCAGCGCGTCGCGGATGTCGAAGGTCAGCGGCTCCTCCGCGTCGCCCGGCAGGATGCTGAGGGTGTCGGTCTCCCGCGCCTGCGACGCGGGCCGGCCGTCGATCTCGAACGGGATCTCGACTCCCAGGATCTCCGCGATCGTCGGCAGGACGTCCAAGGTCGTCACCGCGCTTCCGTCCACCTCTCCGCGCTGCTGGCCCGGCGCCTTGACGAACAGCGGCATCGGCGCGACTTCCCCGATGTTGGCCCCATCGGAGTAGCGCCGCGAGGAACCGGGGGTGAAGGCAACCCCGTGGTCGGCGAGCACGACAATCAGCGCGTCGTCCCAGGCACCGGCCGAGCGGAGCCGCTCGATCACGCGACGGAGGATCGTGTCGGCGTAGCCGGTCTGGAGCAGATGCGCGCGCTGCGCCTGAAGTGGCGGCCAGCGCTTGTCCTCGGCCCAGACCTCGCGATCCTCGTCGAACTCCCGCCACACCTCGCCGCGGACGTAGTCCTGCCCGTTCGGCAGGTACCGCCAGGGCACGTGCGGGAGCAGCAGGTGGATGAAATGGAGCGAGCGGGGATCGTCGTCGAGGCCCTCGAGGAACGAGGTGATCGCGCCCTGGTCGACGCCCTCGTGCGACCGATCCTCGACCTCGTCGGTCGCCTGGTCGCCGAAGCCCGAGAAGCCCTCGCTTACCGACGGTAGCCCGGTCGCGAGCCCGGCCGGCAGGAGCAGATGACCGGAGACGACGCTCAGGTCCGAGACCAGGTCTCGCATCCGCTCCGTGAACGACCCGGCCTCGGTCTCGCAGAACGACTGGGGACACATCCGCGCCGTCCGCTCGTAGACGTGGAGGCGCCGCTCGCCCGCAAACAGAGTGAACAAATTCTCCGGGTAGTCGGAGGCGAGTGGGTCGAGCGCCGTGTCGGGCCGCCGGCCGGTCAGGATCGCAGGCACCGCATCGTCGGTGTGGTCGGCGACCGTGGTCGCGTTCCGGTACCAGGTCGCGTGGCGCGCGAGTTCGGCGAAGGCCGGGAATCGCCTGCCATCGATCCGGCCTTCGCCGTCCATCAGCGACGAGGTGGCCAGCTCGTCGAAGAGCACGACCACCAGCGGGCTTCGCTCGGAGCCGGCGGCCAGCGCATCGGCGTCGTCGTCGGGAAGCACGATCTTCGCCGCATCCGAGAAGAAAAGGAAGAGGCCCAGGAACACGATGGGCGCCGGCGCCAGGAAGCTCAGCAGCGAGCGCGCCTCGGCCGAGCGGGCGTAAGCCACGGTGGCAGCGAGCCCGGCGACGAGCGCTCCGGCGAGCAGCCCCCCGGCCGCGACGTCGAACAATCCGTCAAGGATCTGGAGGGCGAACATCGCGACGAGCAGGCCGACGAACAGCCAGTGCAGGTACGCCGCGACCCGGTTCGAGGCCAGGCCCGCGAGCGCCTCGACGGCGAGCAGGGCGAGCGGCGGCACGAACGTCACCGCGACGCTGAAGACGATCACGTCCCCGGCGCCGTTGCCGCGGGCGACGAAGAACTCCGCGTTGCCGCCGAGCAGGTCGAGCAGCGGCTGCATGACGGCGAACGCCCAGAGGACGGCAAGGTGGGCACCACGCCACCACCAGGGCGGAAGCTCGGGCTCTGCGGCGAACATTGAGCCGTTACCCTGACGATCTGTGCGGCCGGGCAGGGTCGCCCTACACGACGAGAGAGGAACTTGATGGACCCCGTACTCGCCTACCTGGACCCCGGCACCGGAAGCGTGATCCTGCAGGCACTGCTGGGTGGCATCGCCGGCGTGGCCCTGACGCTCAAGCTGTTCGGCCGCCGCATTCTGTCGTTCTTCCGCCGGCGCCCGCCCTCCGAGGCGACCCCGCCGGCCGCCCGCGAGAGCGAGGTCAACTGAGCCCCTAGGGCCGGTGCTGCGACGACCGTGAGCCGGACGACACAGCCGGTCGTCGCCGATCCGGGATCGTTCCGCGACCCCGCGAGCCGCGTGTTCGTCGGCTCCGAGGGCGTCTTCCGGGCGCTCAGCGCCACCGGGCTCGAGGACTGGCGGGCGCTGGCTGAGTCCACCACCTTCGAGCGCTTCAGCGCCTCGGGCGGCCTGATCGGGACGGAAGAGTGCGGCGTGGCCGACCTGCCGGCTCCGCTCGCGGACGGCGCGAACGGCGTCGGCGCCGCGCTCACCGGGGGCGTCGCGGGCGTCCTGCGCCACGAGCGGGTGCCCTTCGTCTCGTATCCGTACGAGTGGAGCTTCGCGATGCTCCGGGACGCGGCGCTGCTGCAGCTCGACTTGATGCTGTCGGCCCTCGACGACGGGCTGATCCTGAAGGACGGGTCGCCGTACAACGTCCAGTGGCGCGGCGCGCGTCCCGTGTTCGTCGACGTCGGCTCGTTCGAGCGGCTGCGCGAGGGCGAGCCATGGGCGGGATACCGGCAGTTCTGCTCGCTGTATCTGAATCCCCTGCTGCTCCAGGCCTACCGCGGGATCCCGTTCCAGGGCCTGTTGCGCGGCTCGATCGACGGCATCTCGCCGGCCGAGGCCGATCGCTACTTCTCGGCCCGCGACCATCTGCGCCGGGGGATCCTGACCCACGTCCACCTCCACTCCCGGCTCGAGGCGCGAAACGCCGCGCGCGCGGGCGGCGAAGCGCAGCGCGAGGTGCGCGAGGCGGGCTTCAAGAGCGAGCTGATCCGCGCCAACGTGCGCCGGCTGCGAAAGCTCGTGGAGCGGCTCGACTGGAGCCCGGGGTCGTCCGCATGGAGCGGCTACCGGGATGCGAACACGTACAGCGACGACACCGCCCGAGCCAAGGAGGAGTTCGTCGCCGCTGCGGTGCGCTCGGTGGGGCCCGGACTGGTCTGGGACGTCGGCGCAAACGACGGTGCGTACTCACGAATCGCGGCGGCAGCCGGCGCGCGTGTCGTTGCGCTCGACAGCGACCACGCCACGGTCGACGCGCTCTACCGTGCGCTCGCCGCCGAGGGCTCCGAATCGGTCCTGCCGTTGGTCGCCGACATCACCGACCCCTCCCCCGGCCTCGGCTGGCGCGGCTCGGAGCGGGCGCCGCTCGAGGAACGAGGCAGGCCGGACCTGGCGCTCTGCCTCGCCGTCGTCCACCACCTGGCGATCACCGGCAACCTGCCATTACGCGAGGTGGTCGCCTGGATGCGGTCGCTCGACGCCGTGGTGGTGGTGGAGTTCCCGCCCCGGACCGACCCGATGGTCGCGCGACTCCTCTCCGGCAAGGGCCCCGACGCGAATCCGGACTACGACCTGGAGACCTTCGAGTCGCTCCTGTCCGAGCGCTTCTCGATCGGGCAGCGCGAGCAGCTGCCGGGTGACGGACGCGTGCTCTACGTCGCCAGCCCGACCGCGTAGCCGCGGATCAGGCGCGGGGAAGCGCGTCCACGCGCCGTATCCACTCGAGCAGCTGCGGAAGGTCGTCGGCGGGTTTCAGGCATTCCTCGAGGATGGGATGGAACGGCTCGACGTCGTCGGCCGGCGTCTCGGCGAGGGCGTACTTGAGGAACGGGAACGCGCAGACGTCCGCGGCGGAGGGCGCCTCGGAGGTCATCAGGTACCGGTGCGCGGAGAGCATGCCCTCGAATCGAGGAGTGAGCTTCCGCGCCCTGAGGAGCAGCGTCTCGATCCGGGCCTGGTCCGGCGCTTGGCCGGCACGCTCGGCGTCGATCGCGTTCGGCGGGCCCTTCCAGACCTCGTTGAACCAGTCGATGAAGATCGCGACCATCGCGCGGGAGGCGGGGTGCGCCGGGTAGAGCGCGGGCTCGGGGCGGAGCTGCTCCAGCCGCTCGACGATCCGCATCGAGTCCGCCACCACCTCGCCCTCGAACTCCGCGACAGGCACCAGCTCCTGCCCGCTGAGAGCGGCGACGGCGCTCCGGTCAGCCGGGTCGTGATCGACCCATTCCACGTCGATCCCCTTGATCCCGGCCGCGAGCGCCACGCGTTCGACGTTGGTCGAGTACGCGATGCGGTGGACCCGGATCACTTGTTCATTGGGCGGGCAGCCCGAAGTCGCCGAACGGCTCGTCACGCTCGCGCACGGCCTCCTTGAAGCCGGCGTCGGCGGCGCGCTGCTGGAACGCGAAGCCCTCCGGCGTGTGGCGGGCGATGCCGTCGAAGAACGTGCCGAGCACCTGCGTCGCGTGGAGGCCCTGCGCGTAGAGCGCCTGGTTCACCAGGAGCTTGTGCATCACCAGCTGGTTGACCGGCACGCGGGCGATGCGCTCCAGCAGGGACTCGAAGCGCTCGTCCAGCTCGGCCGCGGGCGCGGCCTCGGACGCCAAGCCCCATTCCGCGGCCTCGGTCCCCGTCAATGAATCGCCCGTCAACAGCAAGCGCTTGGCGCGTGCCGGCCCGACCCGGTGGGCCCAGAGCGCCGTCGTCGGCACCCCCCACACGCGCGCCGGCGGGTAGCCGATCTTGGCGTTGTCCTCGATCACCAGCAGATCCGAGCAGAGCGCCATGTCCGTGCCGCCGGCGACGCAGTAGCCGTGGACCTTGCAGACCGTCGGCTTCTCCGAGTGGAACAGGCTCATGAACCCGCGCAGGTTCCGCCACATCATCTGGAAATCGGTGACCGGGTCCCACTGGCCGGCGGGGTCGTGGTTCCGGGCGATGGTCGCCGGCTGGGTGGCCGCGCCATCGGGCGCGGCCTCGTCGCCCGTCTCACCGGCTCCCACGCCCTCCGCACTCTCCACCAGGTCGTATCCACCGCAGAACCCCGAGCCGCTGCCCGCAAGCGCGATCACGTGCACTTCGGGGTCGAGGTTCGCGCGCTCGACGCACGCGGCGAGCTCGCGGGGCATCTCGAGCGTGATGCCGTTCCCGCGTTCGGGCCGGTCGAGCGTGATGCGTGCGATCCGCCCGTCGGTCTCGTAGGTAAGCGTCCGGAGGTCCACTGGGCGAGAGGCTAAGGCTTGCCGTCGACGCGCGAGATCAGCTCGCGCAGATCACTTTGTAGTGCCAAGTCCGATGAGAACCCCGTGCGCCGGCGGTCGGTTGGGATGATGGCGACGATGGCGAAGAAGGACGCGACGCTTGAGGTCGGCGGGCGCGAGGTACGCGTGTCGAGTGCCGACCGGGTCATCTTCCCGGCGACGAGCGGGCACGGGAGAGGTCACGAAGCTGCAGATCGCCGAGTACTACGTCGCGGTCGGCGACGGGATCATGCGTGCGCTGAGCGAGCGGCCCACCACCCTCGAGCGGTGGCCGAAGGGCGTTCACGAGGGGATGACCATCTCCACCCGCGATGGCCACAAGGGCGACGCCTTCTACCAGAAGCGGGTGCCGAAGGGTGCGCCCGGATACGTCGAGACCGCGCGGATCGAGTTCCCGTCCGGCCGCCACGCCGACGAGGTCTGCCCCACCGAGCTCGCCGTCGTCGCGTGGTGCGCGCACATGGGAACGCTCACCTTCCACCCGTGGCCCGTGCGGCGCGCCGACGTCGATCACCCCGACGAGCTTCGGATCGACCTCGACCCTCAGCCGGGCACCGACTTCGCCGATGCGGTGGAGGTCGCCGGTGAGGCCCGGGCGCTCCTCGAGGACCTCGACCTCGCCGGGTTCCCCAAGACATCGGGCGGGCGCGGTATCCACATCTACGTGCGGATCGAGCCGCGCTGGACGTTCACCGACGTCCGCCACGCGGCCATCGCCTTCGGTCGCGAGCTCGAGCGCCGGATGCCCGGCCGGGTGACGACCAAGTGGTGGAAGGAAGAGCGCGGCGAGCGCGTCTTCGTCGACTACAACCAGAACGCCCGCGACCGCACGATCGCCTCGCCCTACAGCGTCCGCCCGAAGCCCGGGGCCCCCGTGTCCGCGCCGCTCGATTGGGACGAGGTGAGCGAGGTCCAACCCGAGGACTTCACCGTGGAGACAATGCCGCGCCGGTTTGCCGACGTCGGCGACCGGTTCGAGAAGATCGACGACACCCACCACTCGCTCGCGCGCCTGCTGGAGATGTACGAACGCGACGAGGGCGAGGGCGAGGGCGACATGCCGTATCCGCCGGACTACCCGAAGATGCCCGGCGAGCCGAAGCGCGTTCAGCCAAGCCGCGCGAAGAAGGATTCGTGAGTAGCAGCCCTTGAGGTACGCGCTGGTCTAATCCAGCCAGCGGTTGCTCTTGAACCGGAGGGCCCGTTCGAGCGCCGCCAGCAGCGCCGCGAGGCCGAGGACTGTGGCGAACGGCTGCCCGAGCGCGGTCGGGTTGTCGACGCCGGCCAAGGCGAGAAGCTCGCCGATCCCGGCCAACAAGGCGATCACGAGCACCGTCCACGAGATCGCCCCGATCGCATGGCTGACCTGCGGCCGGTCGCGGTGGAGCCGGAGCCGCCATGCCTCCAGCGTCCCGTCCACCGGCGTCATCACCTTGGCCTCGCCGTCGACGACGAGATCGATCCGGCGCATGCCGAACATGCCCATCCCGGCCTCGATCGTGGCTCCAGGACCCAGCTCGAAGGTCGCGGGTGACTTCTTCACCTCCACCTTGATCCCATCGCGATACAGGCTCAGCTTCTGACCGAAGTCGAGGAAGTCGACGTCCACGACCCACGCGTGCCCGTCGTGGTGCGCCTCGAACCGGCCGAGAAAGAAGACGCTCCATCCGTCAGGTGGCTTCAACGCCGATGGCTGCGGCATCTCCTACTGGTCGAGCTGGTCGAAGGTGCAGTCCTTCGGGTCCTTGTCCTCGCGCCAGCGAACGATCTTGGCGCCGTGGCGGATCCGGTCGCCGGATACGTGGTCGAAGGTGACCTCGATGACCAGCTCCGGGCGCAGGCCGACCCATTCGAGGTCGCGGTCGGCGGCCCAGCGCGAGGGGTCCGCGGAGCCCGTCTCGCCGGTCGCGTAGGGCGCGAGGGTCTCGACCAGCTCGCGCTTCTGCTTGGCGCGCAGGCCGGACGTATGGCCGATCACGCGCAGCTCGTCGCCGTCGTACATCCCCAGGATCAGCGAGCCGACGGTGCCCTCCTCCTTGCCGTGGCGCCAGCCGACGACCACGCAGTCGGCGGTCCGGACGCGCTTCACCTTGACCATCCCCTTCCGCTCGCCGGGGCGGTAGGTCGAGTCGAGCTCCTTGGCGATGACGCCCTCGCCGCCCTTGAGCCAGGGCTCGGCCTCGGCTGGATCGTCGCTGAACGGCGTCAGCTCGACGCTGCCCGGGTCCTTCCAGGAGTCGATCAGCTTCTCGAGCGCCGCGCGGCGCTCGCGCAGCGGGACCTTCAGCTGGGACTTGCGGCCCACGGCGAGGACGTCGAACGAGCGGAACACGGCCGGCGTTTGCCCGGCCAGCATCTGCACCCGCGACTCCGCCGGGTGCAGGCGATTCTGGAGAGCATCGAACTCCTCGGTCCCGTCGGCGCCGAGG